>NZ_CP038515.1:0-675000 GCF_013085525.1 Aeromonas sp. 1805
TCAGTGTGCAGCCAAATGAGTTTTAAATTCTGCTATCATCAGCTCAATGTCTTCGAGTACATTCCTTGGTTGATAATCAGGGATGAAAGACATGATCTTAGTGATTGCTGTCTGAGGGAAGTTTTCATTCGGGAAAGCAATCTTATGCCACACGATTTCACATTCTGTGAATTTATGTAAGACATCCGCTATTTGCTTAGCCGTAATATTATATCCCGCAGCGATATTGATGATTTGTCCCACACTCTCAGGATGAGTGGCCAAGGTTATACAGGCGCGGGCAACATCCGTGACCGAAACGTAATCTTTTGCATAATCCTGGTCAATATACATATCGACCTTGCCGTGATTGATTGCATTACGGGTGATCGCCGGCAGGAAGAGCGGACTGTGCAGAGCAACACCATAGACATTGCTTGGTCTGACAATAGTGATATCGCGCCCACTTTTCAGGCACAGTTCTTCTGATACCAGCTTGGTCAGGTTGAACAACCGGCGCTGATCATCGGAACATACTTTCAGGTCATCTCCTTCTGCCGCCGAGTCCTGGTTCATGTATACACGGGTGGAAGAGACATAAAGGAGACGCTCAAACTTGCCTCGTGCCAGCAGATCGGCCAGCAAACGACAATTGGCATCAAACACCCCCAGCGGAGCATTCTTGCAGTCACCCTGTCCCGCACTGTAGATCACAGTCCCCAGATCGGTGTCGAATACACTTTCATCATCGCGCGGCGGCACCCAGACATTCTGGCCAGCAGCTTCCAGCATGCTGACGATCTCGCTGCCGATAAAGCCCCGCCCGCCAAACACTGTGTAACGTTTCATGCTCACCACCCATTCACCAGGTTGTCACGGATCTGGGCCAGCGTGGGTTGCACACTGTCTTTCGGTGACAACAGTGGCGCCGTCAACGGCCACTCTATCCCCAGCGCGGGATCATTCCACAGCAACCCGCTTTCATCGGTCGGGTCATAGTAATCGGTACATTTGTATTGGAAATCGGCCGTTTCACTCAGTACGCAGAAACCATGGGCAAATCCAGGCGGAATGTAAAACTGAACCTTGTTTTCTCCTGTCAGCAAGACAGATTCATGCTGACCAAAGGTAGGAGAGCTGGCCTTAAATCAACAGCAACATCAAATACACGACCCTGGGTCACAGTGACCAGTTTTCCCTGTGGCTTGGTTTTCTGGAAATGCAGACCACGCAGTACATTTTGTGTAGAACGCGAGCGGTTGTCCTGGACAAAATCCGCCGTGATTCCGGCGGCCTTGTAACGCACTTCCTGGTAAGTTTCATAAAAGAAACCGCGCTCATCGCCAAACACTTTCGGCTCAATAATCAGCAGGTCTGCAATTTTTGTTTTGATTACATTCATGTCGATATCTCTTATTTGATCAGACTCAACAAATACTTGCCATAACCAGTTTTCACCATGCTGCTGCCAATAGCCTTGATTTGGTCACGGTTCAACCAGCCATTGTTAAGCGCAATCTCTTCAAGACATGCGATCTTGAATCCCTGACGCTTTTCAACGGTTTGCACGAACTGAGAAGCTTCAATCAGAGAGTCATGGGTACCGGTATCAAGCCATGCGAAGCCACGGCCCAGCTGTTCTACCTTCAGCTGGCCACGATCCAGATATGCCTGGTTGACGCTGGTGATTTCGAGCTCACCACGCTCAGACGGCTTGATGCTCTTGGCGATCTCGATGACGGAGTTGTCATAGAAGTACAAACCGGTGACAGCCCAGTTCGATTTCGGTTTTACCGGTTTTTCCTCAATGGACTTGGCACGGAATTCTTCATCGAATTCAACGACGCCAAAACGCTCGGGATCCATAACCTTGTAACCAAAGACGGTGGCCCCTTCCTGATTGGCTATCGCCTTTTGCAACTGCTTGCCGAAGGCCTGACCAAAAAAGATATTGTCGCCAAGCACCAAGCAGACGCTGTCCTGGCCGATGAACTCCTCACCCAGAATAAAGGCCTGGGCCAGTCCGTCCGGTGACGGTTGAACCGTGTATTGCAGATTGATGCCGAACTGCTCACCGTTGCCAAGCAGGCGCTGGAAACTTTCCGAATCCTCGGGCGTCGTGATGATCAAAATATCCTTGATACCTGCCAACATGAGCACCGAGAGGGGATAGTAAATCATCGGCTTGTCATAAATCGGCAGCAGTTGCTTGGAAATGCCACGCGTGATGGGGTGAAGACGAGAGCCTGAACCACCTGCCAGAATAATACCTTTCATTACTTCTTCTCCCCGTACTGCTGATCGATCCAGGACTGATAGGATCCACTCTTCACGTTGTTGACCCACTGCTGGTTATCCAGATACCACTGCACTGTCTTGCGGATACCGGATTCAAAGGTTTCTTGCGGTTGCCAGGCGAGCTCGGCGCTCATCTTGCTGGCATCAATGGCATAACGGCGGTCATGGCCAGGGCGGTCGGCCACATAGGTGATTTGATCGCGGTAGGAGCCGGCCTTGGGCACCATTTCATCCAGCAGATCGCAGATGGTATGCACGACTTCCAGATTCTGTTTCTCGTTATGACCGCCGATGTTGTAGGTCTCGCCGATGGCACCTGTGGTAACCACGGTATAAAGCGCGCGGGCGTGATCTTCCACATAGAGCCAGTCACGGATCTGGTCACCCTTGCCATACACCGGCAGCGGTTTGCCATCCAGCGCGTTGAGGATCACCAGCGGGATCAGCTTCTCGGGGAAGTGATAAGGACCGTAGTTGTTGGAGCAGTTGGTGACGATGGTCGGCAGGCCGTAAGTACGACGCCAGGCGCGCACCAGATGGTCACTGGAAGCCTTGGAGGCAGAATAGGGGCTGCTGGGCGCATAGGGGGTGGTTTCGGTGAAGAGCGGCAGTGCCACACCGGGGGCCACTTCATCCGGATGGGGCAGGTCGCCATACACCTCGTCAGTGGAGATATGGTGGAAGCGGAAGGCCGCCTTGCGTACCTCATCCAGGCCGTTCCAGTAGGCGCGAGCCGCTTCCAGCAGCATGTAGGTGCCGACGATGTTGGTCTCGATGAAGTCGGCGGGGCCGGTGATGGAGCGGTCAACATGGCTCTCGGCGGCCAGGTGCATCACGGCATCTGGCTGGTGCAGGGCAAACACTCGATCCAGCTCGGCGCGGTTGCAGATATCCACCTGTTCAAAGGCATAACGTTCACTGTTTGCGACACTGGCCAAGGATTCCAGATTGCCCGCATAGGTGAGTTTGTCGAGGTTGATAACTGAGTCGTTGGTATCCCGGATGATATGACGAACAACCGCCGAGCCGATAAAGCCAGCGCCACCAGTGACAAGAATTTTCATAGGTATGCTCTTGAAAATTAATAGAAATTTGGTTCTTTCTTGAACCTGTTACGAATAGTTCATGGCAGTGGAAACGCTCGCTCAAGCGGCAAATTTCTGGCACCAACCAAGAAAAAGACAATAGCTACCGCCCCTGAGTTACAGCCCCCAGATTGCTGCTTTAACCGGATTGTGTGCGTTGCTGGCCATGATGCCCTCCAGCTTGGGATAGTCCTGTCACCGTCCATGATGACAAAATGTTGGTCTGTACGAGAGATGCTGACCGCCTGACAAGGAACAACGAAGAAAGTTCCATGCCCCTCAATGGCAAAATGTGGATTCTAGCGTCTTTCCTAGTGGCTTGAACAGCCAAAACAACCGCATTCGCCGTGGTAGATCTGCTGCTTGTTCATTAATTCTCCAGGCTCGGCCCCTGTAAAAAACATGTTGTTTTACCATGACAAAAGAGGCCGATTGACACTCTGTTGAGCAACGCTCAGTGAGACGCCATGACAAGGGGCAACAGCGGATAGCAGGCAAGGCATGGTATCACTCCTCCCCCACTTGCTCCCCTCTGTTGATACAGTGCCCATTACCCGAACGACGTATTATGTCACTCAGGTTTCATATGTATATGTTTTTGCTCAAAAGAAACGGGGCGAACCCGATGGTTCGCCCCGTATTGACCTGCTGATGGAAGGTATGAGTGTGCCTACTGCTGACGCTCGCCCTTGTCACCCTCGGTATCGGTGGCTTGCCAGCCGCCGCCGACGGCCTTGTAGAGCGCAACCTGGTTGCTCAGCTGCGCCAGACGGGTACTGATCAGCCCCTGCTTGGCACTGAACAGCGAACGCTGGGCATCAAGCCGGGTGAGATAGCTGTCCACCCCCTTCTCGTAGCGCACTTCCGCCAGCTTGAAGTAGGTCTGGTTTGCTTCCACCAGTGCCTGCTGCGCCTGCAGTTGCTGCTGGTAGTCAGCCTGGGCGCCGAGCGTATCCGCTACTTCCTTGAATGCGGTCTGGATGCTCTTCTCATAGCTCGCCACCGCCTGCCTGGTGCTCACCTCGGCCACGTCCAGATCCGCGATGCGCTTGCCGCCGTCAAAAATCGGCAGGTTGATCTGCGGCATGAAGGTCCAGGTGCCGGTGCCGCCGTCAAACAGTCCGCTCAACTGGTTGCTGGCGGTGCCCGCCGTCGCGGTCAGCGAAATGGTCGGGAAGAAGGCCGCACGGGCGGCGCCGATATTGGCATTGGCCGCCTTCAGGCTGTGCTCGGCCGCCAGGATGTCCGGGCGCTGTTGCAGCAGACTGGATGGAGCACCCACCGGGATGCCCGCCAGCTGCACCTCGGCCAGGGTTGCCGGCTGGGTCATCAGCGCGGGGACGCCGGTCCCAAGCAGCAGCGCCAGGCCGTTGCGATCCTGCTTCACCTGCCGTTGATACTGGGCCAGGCTCACCTTGGCGCTTTCCAGCGCGGTACGGCCCTGGGCCAGCTCCATTTCGGAGGCGGCCCCCAGCCGGTACTTGTGCTCGGTCAGTCCATAGCTCTCCTGCTCGGTCACCAGGGTCGCCTCGCTCAGCGCGAGCAACTCCTGATCCGCCAGCAGGGTGAGATAGGCGTTGGCCACCGAGGCGATCAGCGCGATCTGGGTGCTGCGCTGGGTCTCCACCTGCGCCAGATAGTTTTCCAGTGCCTGATCTTTGAGGCTCTGGATCCGGCCGAACAGGTCCAGCTCATAGGAGGTGATGCCGATGTTGGCGCCGTACTGGCTGCTGATGGTGCCCTGCCCCGTGCTGCTGAGATCGTCTGATCCCTGCTGACGGGTACCCGAGCCATTGGCCGCCAGGGTCGGCAGCTGGGCCGCCCGCTGGATCCGGTATCTGGCCTCGTAGGCCTCCACGTTGAGGGCCGCGATGCGCAGATCCCGGTTGTTCTCAAGAGCCGTGGCGATCAACTGCTGCAGGGCGGGATCCAGAAACTGCTGGCGCCAGGGGGAGACTGCCGCCTCCCCTGCCTGGTTGTTCTGCCAGGTGGCACCTTGCGGCAGCGCCGGGCGCTGGTAATCGGGGGCCATGGAACAGCCCCCCAGCAGCAGCGTCACGCTCAGGGCGATCAGGGTCTTAGTCATGTTTGATCTCCTCGGCATGGGCCAGACGCGCCTGCTTGGTGCTGTGCTTGGTGAAATAGCGCATAACCAGCACGAAGAACAGCGGCACGAAGAAGATGGCCAGCACGGTGGCACTGATCATCCCCCCATCACGCCGGTACCGATGGCGTTACGGCTGCTGGCGCCGGCCCCGGTACTGATCACCAGCGGCAATACGCCGAGGATGAAGGCGAGCGAGGTCATCAGGATCGGACGCAGACGCAGGCGCGCCGCCTCCACCACGGCTTCGCTCAGCCCCATGCCCCTGTCATAGAGCTCCTTGGCGAACTCGACGATGAGGATCGCGTTCTTGGCTGACAAACCGATGGTGGTGAGCAGGCCCACCTGGAAGTAGACGTCGTTCTCCAGCCCGCGCAGGGTGGCGGCCACAATGGCCCCCAGCACCCCGAGCGGCACCACCAGCATCACCGAGAACGGAATGCTCCAGCTCTCGTAGAGGGCGGCCAGACAGAGGAACACCACCAGCAGGGAGATGGCGTACAGGGCCGGCGCCTGAGAGCCCGCCTGCCGCTCCTGATAGGAGAGACCGGTCCACTCGATGCCGATGCCTTCCGGCAGTTGCTTCACCATCTGCTCGATGGCGGCCATGGCGTCACCGGTACTCTTGCCCGGCGCTGCTTCCCCGACGATCTCCATCGCCGGCACGCCGTTGTAACGCTCCAGCCGTGGCGAGCCGAAGCTCCAGTCGGTGCTGGCAAAGGCGGAGAAGGGCACCATCTGACCGGCGCTGTTGCGCACGTACCAAAGCTTGAGATCCTCCGGGTTCATCCGAAAGGGGGCATCCGCCTGCAGATAGACCTTCTTGACCCGGCCTCTGTCGACGAAGTCGTTCACATAGGCAGAGCCCCAGGCACTGGAGAGCGTGCTGTTGATGTCGCTGATGGAGAGCCCCTGCGCCAACGCCTTCTCGTAGTCGATCTTGATGTCGAGCTGGGGGGTATCTTCCATCCCGTTCGGGCGCACTCGTACCAGGTTGGGATCCTGCGCCGCCATGCCGAGCAGCTGGTTGCGCGCCGCCATCAGCTTGTCGTGGCCCACGCCGGCCCGATCCTGCAGGAAGAAGTCAAAACCGGTCGCCGTTCCCAGTTCCGGGATCGGAGGCAGGTTGAAGGCGAACACCTGGGCTTCCTTGATGCTGAACAGGTAGCCCATGGCACGGCCGATGATGGCATTGGCGCTGCGATCGGGCGTGTTGCGCTCCTTCCAGTCTTTCAGCTTGATGAACGCCATGCCGCTGTTCTGACCGCTACCGGCGAAGCTGAAGCCCGCCACCGTCAGCACGGAGTCGACATTGTCCTTCTCGTTTTTCATGAAGTAGTCGCGCATGTCGGCCAGCACCACCTCGGTGCGCTGCTTGGTCGCTCCGACCGGCAGTTGCACCATGGACATGATGACCCCTGATCCTCTTCCGGCAGGAAGGAGGTGGGCATGCGCATGAACAGGATGGCCAGTACCGCCAGCATGGCGGCGTAGATGATGCCGTAGCGCACCCCTTGCTTGACCACCTTGCGCACGCCGCTCTGGTAGCGGTTGGCGCTGGCGTCGAAGGCCCGGTTGAACCAGCCGAAGAAACCGCGCTTGGCACCGAACTCGCCATGCTTGATGGGCTTGAGCAGGGTGGCGCACAGGGCTGGGGTCAGGATCAGCGCTACCAGCACCGACAGCACCATGGCCGAGACGATGGTGAGCGAGAACTGGCGATAGATGGCACCGGTCGAACCGCCGAAGAAGGCCATCGGCACGAACACCGCCGAGAGCACCAGGGCGATCCCCACCAGGGCACCGGTGATCTGGGTCATGGACTTGCGGGTCGCCTCGAGCGGAGAGAGATCCTCCTCGCTCATCAGGCGCTCCACGTTCTCCACCACCACGATGGCGTCATCCACCAACAGGCCGATGGCCAGCACCAGACCGAACATGGTCAGGGTGTTGATGGAGAAGCCGAACGCCGACATGACACCGAAGGTTCCCAGCAGCACCACGGGCACCGCGATGGTCGGGATCAGGGTGGCGCGGAAGTTCTGCAGGAACAGATACATCACGCAGAACACCAGGAAGATCGCCTCCACCAGGGTCTGTACCACCTCCTCGATGGAGATCTTCACGAACGGTGTGGTGTCGTACGGGTAGACAATCTCCATGTTGGCCGGGAAGTAGGTGGAGAGCTCATTCAGCTTGCCACGCACCTTCTCGGCGGTATCCAGCGCGTTGGCACCGGTCGCCAGCTTGATGGCGACCGCCGCGGTGGACTGACCGTTGTAGAGCGCCTCGGCATCGTAGCTTTCACCGGCCAGTTCGACCCGGGCCACGTCTTTGAGCCGCACCTTGGAGCCGTCCTGGTTCACCCGCAGCAGGATGTCGTTGAACTCCTCCACGGTGGAGAGCCGGGTCTGCCCCATGATGGTGGCGGTAAACTGCTGATCGCTCACCGCCGGGGTGCCCCCCAGCTTGCCGAAGGCCACCTGGGTATTCTGCGCCTTGATGGCGGCCTGTACGTCACCCGGGGTCATCTGCACCCGGTTGAGCTTGTTCGGATCGAGCCAGACCCGCATGGAGTACTGGCTGCCGAACAGGGTGATGTCCCCTACCCCGTCCAGACGACTGAGCGGCTCCTTGATGTTGGCCACCACGTAGTCGGCCAGGTCATCGTTGGTCATGGCGCCATCTTTGGAGATGAAGGCGGCCACCATCAGGAAGCTGCTGGAGGTCTTCTGGACCCGGATCCCCTGCTGCTGCACCTCTTGCGGCAACAGCGACATGGCTTGCTGCAGCTTGTTCTGCACCTGCACCTGGGCGATGTCGGGGTCGGTCCCCGGCTGGAAGGTAAGTGTGACCGATACCCGGCCGGAGGAGTCCGACTGGGAGGACATGTAGAGCAGGTGATCCAGTCCGGTCATGTTCTGCTCGATGATCTGAGTCACCGAGTCTTCCACCGTCTTGGCGGAAGCCCCCGGGTAGCTGGCGGAAATGCCCACCGCCGGCGGCGCAATGCTCGGGTACTGGGCGACCGGCAGCTTGATGATGGCCAGGCTCCCCGCCAGCATGATCACCAGGGCGATCACCCAGGCGAAAATGGGTCTGTCTATGAAAAATCGTGCCATGAGGCGACTACTCCATCCTACTTGTTGGCCGGGGCATTGGCCGGCGCCTGGGCAGACTGCGCAGCGGCACTCTGTTCAGCAGGTGCCACGACAACCCCGGGTTTTACCTTTTGCAGGCCGGCGACGATCACCCGTTCGCCCGCCTTGAGACCGGATTCCACCACCCAGTCACTGCCGACGATGCGGCCCAGCTGCACTTCACGCAGCTCCACCTTGTTGTCCGCCGTCACCACCATCACGGTGGCGCCGCCTTTCGGGGTACGGGTCACCGCAGTCTGCGGCACCAACAGCCCTTCGGCGCGCTCGCCCTCCTGCAGGGTGGCACGCATGAACATGCCTGGCAGCAGCAGCTGATGAGGGTTGGGGACGATCACCCGCAGGGTCACCATGCCGGTGGTCTCATCCACGGTCACGTCGGAGAACTGCAGCGAGCCCTCTTCGCCGTAGGTGGAGCCATCTTCCAGCTGGAAGCTCACCCGGGCGCCTTTCTGCTCGTCCTGGGTCAGCTTGCCGGCCGCCACCTGGCGCTTGAGGCGCAGCAGATCGGCGGTGGACTGGCGCACGTCCACATACATGGGATCGAGCTGCTGGATGGAGGTGAGGCTGTCGGCCTGCTGGGCCGTCACCAGGGCACCCTCGGTCACCGCAGACTTGCCGATGCGACCGCTGATGGGCGCCGTGATGCGGGTGTAGGCCAGATTGATGTTGGCGGTCTGCAGCGCCGCCTTGGCGGCACCGATTTCGGCAAGCTGCTGCTTCCAGGCCGCATCGGCGTCGTCATACTCCTGGCTGCTGATGGCCTTCACCTTCACCAGCTCGGCATAGCGCTTGGCCTTGAGGCGGGCGCTCTGCTCGTTGGCCTGCGCCTTGGCCAGGTTGGCCTTGGCACTGGCCACCGCAGCCTGATAGACGGCGGGGTCGATCTGGTACAGCAGCTGGCCGGCCTTGACGTCACTGCCCTCGGTAAAGAGACGCTTGAGAATGATGCCGCTCACCTGGGGGCGCACCTCGGCGACCCGCAGCGGGGCGCTGCGCCCGGTCAGCTCGGTGGTGAGCTGCAGCGGCGCCGTGTGCAGGGTGACGACATCCACCGCGGCCGGCGGCATCGCACCGGGCCCCTGCTGGGCACTGCCCTGTTCGCCGCAAGCGGTCAGCAGACCGCTCGCCAGCAGCGCAAGGCCGACTGAACGTGCGAGAATATGTTTATGCATGGAGAACCTGAGCCTCTGTCTATCAATGAATAACCACAGGGTTTATAGGACCCGGTTGGTAAAATCGGAAAGATGAGGCAATATACATACATTCATAAATGTATGTAAGTGACTTTTTTTACTTTTACAAGGTGCGCGCAGAGATGGCCAGAAGAACCAAAGAAGAGGCGCAGCAGACCCGCTGCCACATCATGAGTACGGCCCTGGATCTGTTCTGCTCACACGGCCTGGCCAAGACCAGCCTGACCGACATCGCCAGGGCCGCCGAGCTGACCCGGGGCGCCATTTACTGGCATTTCAAGAACAAGGAAGAGCTGTTCGTCTCCCTCTGGGAGGAGCTGTGCCAACCCCTCTCCCACCAGCTCGATGCCTGCGTCTCCGAGCTGGAGCCCGACCCCCTCGGCAAGCTGCGTACCTTCCTCAAGGGGGTGATCATCAAGATAAGCACCGAGCCCGCCCATCAGCAGATGTTCACCATCATGTTCAACCTGGAGTCGTTGGAGGGGGAAGCCATCTCGTTGCGCGAACACATGCGCAGCCAGTCAAACAACTTCTTCCGGGATCTGGAAGCTACCCTGGCCAATGCGGTGCGCCTCGGCCAGCTGCCGCAGGGGCTGGATCTGCAGCGGGCCGCCACCCTGCTGCACTGCACCCTGGATGGCTACATCATCAACTGGCTGCACTTTCCGGAGCGCATCGATCTGCGCCAGGAGGCCGACTTCCTGCTAGACAGCCTGTTCGCCCTGATCGCCCAGCCAACCGGCCCGGCCGCCCGTCGCCCTTGAGCCAGCAAGGCCGAACACTGGCGGCCCTTGCCCGGCCTCACACCCTTCCATCTCCTTCCATCCCTTTGGCGCCCCGGCGCCAAATTGGCTCAAGTTTGCTATAGTCACGCCCCCGAAATTGAGTTGCGCCCCAGAGCAAAGGTGCCCGCCATGTCCCGTTCATCCTCCTCTTGCCCTCCAGTCTCCGTTGCCACGCCCTCAGCCGACCCATGGTCAGCGGCGCGCCAATCGTTTCTGGCGCTGCTGCCAACGGGCGCCCACCTGCTGGAGGCGGGCTGCGGCGAAGGCGACGATCTCTGTTTCTTTCGCCAGCAGGGGCTGGTGGTGACGGCCTTCGATGCCCGCCTGGCACAAGCCAGGATCGCCTCGCGGCGCAGCGGCCAGCCGGTGCGGGTCTGCCGCGTCGAGCAGCTGCGCAGCGTGGTGCCCTATGACGGCATTTGGGCGCGCGGTGCCTTGCCCGCTATCACGCCAGACGAGCTCAGCGACGCACTGGCCCATCTGGCCGGCCTGCTCAAGCCTACCGGGCCGCTCTATTGCGCCTTTCCCCACCCCAGTGGCCAGCTCGCTGCCACCAGCAGCACACCTGCTGATCCCTCAGCCAAGGTGCACCTCTGCCAGACCCGGCTCGATGAGGGCGGCCTGCGCCGGCTCATCGCCCCGCTCGCGCTGCAACTGCAGCAGTGCTGGGAGAGCGAGCAGGCGGATGGCCGCTGGCTGCACGCCCTGCTGATCCGCGCCTGAAAGGGCGCGCCAAATTAATCACCCACCGCGCCTCGCACTCATCTCGCCAGTGGCTATCACCACCATGATCACATTTAACAATATTTAACTCGACATTAACGCACGTACGACAGACATGATGCGGATTTTGTGTTAAAAAGCGGCATTAAAATCAAAATTAAATAAAAAATCAGACACTAACACCTGGATTTACTTATGAAACTTGTCCTCAAACTGGTTGCCGGCATCCTCGCCGGTCTCTTGCTCGGTCTCTACGCCCCGGAATGGGTCGCACGCGTGCTGTTTACGGCCAAGACAGTCATAGGTCAGCTGATCACCTTCACCATTCCGCTCATCATCCTGTTTTTCATCATGAGCGGCATCGCCAGCCTGCCGAAGAACTCCGGCAAGCTGCTGGGCAAAACGGTCGCCCTCTCCTACTGCTCCACCATACTGGCGGGCCTGTTCGCCTTTACCGTGGCCAGCAACCTGATCCCGCGCCTGACCACCGCCGCCGAGCCCACCGCCGAGAGCGCCATCAAGCTCGCCTCCTACATCAACCTGGAGATCCCGCCACTGTTCGGGGTGATGTCGGCGCTGGCCGCCGCCTTCGTGTTCGGCATCGGCATCAGCGCCACCCAGGCCACCGATCTGCGCCGGGTCGCCGATCAGGGCCGTGACATCATCGACCGCCTGCTGGCCAAGGTGATCATCCCGCTGCTGCCCTTCTACATCGCCGGCGTCTTCGTCGAGATGACGGTGGAAGGCACCGTATTCGCCACCCTGAAGACCTTCGGCGTGGTACTGGTAATGGCCATCGTCATGCACTGGCTCTGGCTCTCCGTGCTGTTCGTCGGCACCGGCCTGGCCCTGGGCCGCTCCCCGGCCCAGCTCATCAAGAACATGCTGCCGGCCTACTTCACCGCGCTGGGCACCATGTCCAGCGCCGCCACCATCCCGGTCGCCCTGCAGGCCAGCAAGAACAACGGCGTGAGCGATGGCATCGCCAACTTCACCGTGCCGCTGTGCGCCACCATTCACCTGTGTGGCTCCACCATCACGCTGGTGACCTGCGCCACCGCGGTGATGTTCCTCTCCGAGCATCTGGCCATTCCGGGTATCGACACCATGCTGCCCTTCATCATGATGCTGGGCGTCATCATGATCGCCGCGCCGGGTGCCCCGGGTGGCGGCGTCATGTCCGCACTGGGTCTGCTCACCTCCATGCTGGGGTTCGGTGAGGCCTCCATCGCCCTGATGATCGCCCTCTACCTGGCCCAGGACAGCTTCGGCACCGCCTGCAACGTCACCGGCGACGGCGTCATCGCCCTGTGGGCCGACCGTTTCGCCCAGAGCGACGAGCCAGCGCTCAGCGCCGAGCAAGATGCGGCCTAATAGAGCAAGCAGATAAAAAAACGGGAGCCATCGGCTCCCGTTTTTTTATTAGGCGTTTTCTTCCGACGGCAACGGCTCGGTAAACACCAGCCGGTTACCGAAGGGATCCCGGACCTGCAGCTCGCGGCAGCCCCAGGGCATGGTCTCTATGGCGGGTCTGGCGTTGGGATACCCCTTGGCCTGCCACTCCGCAAACAGGGCATCAAGCTTGTCGGTCGAAAGGCGCAGAGCCGCTCCCGGGCAGGCATCCCCGTGATGCTCGGAAAGGTGGATGACCCAGTCCCCCCGAGAGACCTGCAAGTAGAGCGGCATATCCGGGCCAAACCTGTGCTCCCAGTCGATGACAAATCCCAGGTAATCGAGGTAGAAAGCGCGCAGCTTGCCTTCATCGAAGCTGCGCAGGATGGGTATGATCATGATGTCTCTCCTCTGCCGTTTGGGTAGTCGGGGGTAAAGCCCCAAAGTCTGACCTGCGCAAAACTGCGCAGGTCAGACACCATCATGGCGTCCCTCTGCGGCCATGTTGCCTGCTCATGGGTTACTGCCGCGGCGGCGGATCACCCCTTCCTGCGCCGTGCTCGCCACCAGCACACCGTCGCGGGTGAAGAACTGGCCGCGCACCAGGCCGCGACCGGCGCTGGCGCTCGGGCTGTCCACCACGTAGAGCAGCCAGTCGTCCAGCCGGAAGTCCCGGTGGAACCACATGGAGTGATCGATGGTGGCCACCTGCATGTCCGGCTCCCAGTACGACACGCCGTGGGGCTGCAGGGCGGTGAACAGGAAGTGAAAGTCGGAGGCATAGGCCAGCAGGTACTTGTGCACCCGCTGATCGTCCGGCATCTGGCCATTGGCCTTGAACCAGACGTGGCGCAGCGGCTCGTGCACATCGGGGCGGATCGGGTCAACCAGGGTCACCGGGCGAATTTCGATGGGCTTCTCGCACATGATCTTGTCGCGCAGGGCGGGCGGGATCTGCTGCTCGTAGGGGCGCACCAGCTCCAGCTCGCTCTTGAGCTGCTCGGGGGGCGTAATCCCCGCCGGCATGGCGATCTGGTGTTCAAAGCCGTCCGCCTCGACCTGGAAGGAGGCGTTGAGATAGAAGATGGGCTTGCCGCCCTGAATGGCCTTGACCCGGCGGGTGGAGACGGTCTGGCCGTCGCGGATGTTCTCCACGTCGTAGACGATGGGACGGTTGGCATCGCCGGGGCGCAGGAAGTAGGAGTGGAAGCTGTGCACCTGGCGATCGCTTGCCACCGTCTGCTTGGCGGCTGACAAGGCCTGCCCCATTACCTGTCCGCCAAATACGGCCCGCAGACCGAGATCCTGGCTCTGGCCCCGAAACAGGCCCTCCTCGATTTTCTCGAGCGCCAGCAACGCCAGCAGCTCATCAAGTACCTTGCTCATTATTATCTCCTGTGTCAGTGCGGGAAGGCTAACAAGCCCGCCCGTGCCGAGCAACCACCCCCGCCCCTGCCAGTCACTTGCCCGGCCCCATTAATTCAGCCTTACGTGAATTTGAACAATAACGAACTCAAAAGGCGCCAACGAAAAGGCCCGCCGAAGAGGCGGGCCTTTTGCTGTACGGCCTTGCGGCCACGCAGCGCTTACTTGCTGCCGGTACCCGAGTTGCGGGTGGAGGAGGTCGGCTTGCGACGGGCGGTGGTGGCGCGGGCGCGCGGCTCCTTGCCCTGCATCTCCTTGTGGCGCTTGACGGCGCGACGGATCTGGGCGGCCTGCTTGTGACGGCTGGTTTTGCCATCCTGCTGCAGATCGACCTTGGACTCGGTCTCGTTGGGCAGGTTGACCAGGCCACGCAGGTAGTTCACCTCGGGCAGTTTCAGTTCCTGCCAGCCACCGCGCGGGATGCCGCGGTCCAGCTGCACGTCGCCGTAGCGAATGCGCATCAAGCGGCTCACCTGCACTTCCTGGGATTCCCACAGACGGCGCACTTCACGGTTGCGCCCCTCGGTCAGGGTGACGTTGAACCACTGGTTCAGACCCTCGCCGCCGGCCGGCTTGATCTTGTTGAACTTGGCCATGCCGTCTTCCAACTGCACGCCCTTGCGCAGGCGCTGCAGCATGGCTTCGGTGATCTCGCCAAACACCCGCACCGCGTATTCCCGCTCCACTTCGTGGCTCGGGTGCATCAGCCGGTTGGCCAGCTCACCGTCGGTGGTGAACAGCAGCAAACCTGAGGTGTTGACGTCGAGGCGGCCGACCGCAATCCAGCGGGCCCCTTCCATCTTGGGCAGACGATCAAACACGGTGGGACGACCTTCCGGATCGTGACGGGTACACATCTCCCCTTCCGGCTTGTGGTAAGCCAGTACGCGGCAGATCACTTCCTCTGCGGCACGGGTCTTGATCTGGTGTCCATCCACCCGGATCACGGCGTTCACTTCGACGCGATCCCCCAGTGTGGCGACCTTGCCATCCACACTGACCCGACCTGCGGTGATCAGGGCCTCCATCTCACGACGGGAGCCGTGACCCGCGCGGGCCAACACTTTTTGCAGTTTTTCACTCATCGGGGTTACCTGATTGTTGATCGCTGCCCGCAGCTGCCAATGTCAGCGTGGACAACGAGGGTTGCAGTTCGGGATCCAGCTCGGGGAGCTGCTCCAGACTCTGCAGATTAAAATAATCCAGAAATTCTCGGGTGGTGGCGAGCAGCTCCGGGCGACCCACCACCTCCTTGTGGCCGATGCTGCGCACCCAGCCACGTTCTTTCAGGGTATTCACTATCTGGCTCGAGACCGCCACCCCGCGGATGGCTTCGATCTCGGCCCGGGTGATGGGCTGACGATAGGCGATCAGCGTCAGCGTCTCCATCACGGCGCGCGAATAACGGGGGGCCCGCTCACTCCAGAGCCTGGAGAGCTCCTCGGCGTACTCCTGGCGGGCCTGAAAGCGCCAGCCGGAGGCCACCTCCTTGAGCTCCACTCCCCGTTCGCTGTAATCCTGTCTGAGCTCCGCCAGCAACAGCTGGACGTAGCGGCTGGTGACCGGGTAGTCCGCCAGAACGCTGCTCTTGAGCTCGCTGACGCTGAGCGGGCGTCCGGCGACGAACAGTGCCGCCTCGATCAGCGTCTTGAGTCGTTCAGCTGGCAGCGCCATGGTCTGCTCCTCGCAACATCGGCCTCTTCAACCGTTCAGTGGGCAGCGCCACGCTCGCTCTCCTCATGCTGGCCGGCCAGGGCAAAGTGGATCGGTCCCAGCGGTTCCGCCTGCAGGATCCAGATCAGCTGCTCCTTGCACAGCTCCAGCAGCGCCAGAAACGTCACCAACACCCCCATGCGCCCCTCTTCGGCGCGCAGCACCCGATCCAGGCGCAGGGTCTGGCCCAGCGAGAGCATGGCAAGGATCTCCGCCATGCGCACCCGAGTCGGGATCTGCTCACGGCGGATCTGGTGATGTTCAAAATGAGTCGCGCGTTTTACCACACTTTGCATGTAAAGGGCGAGCTCAACCAGCGAAACATCGGGCGTCAATGGTTTGAGATCGCCAAAATCCGGCGGCAGCGCGGTGGCGATGAAGATCTCCCGCTCCAACCGCGGCAACTCGTTGACCCGCTCCGCCCCCACCTTGTAGCGCTCGTACTCCTGCAGCCGGCGAATGAGGGTAACGCGGGGGTCTTCCCCCTCCTCCTCATCTTCCAGCTCCGGCGCCTTGGGCAGCAGCAGGCGGGATTTTATCTCCGCCAGCCAGGCCGCCATCAGCAGGTATTCGGCCGCCAGCTCCAGATTGAGGCCCTGCATCAGCTCCACGTACTCCATGTACTGGGCGGTGATCTGCAGGATCGGCAGGTTGAGGATGTCGAGCTGCTGGCGCCGGATGAGGTAGAGCAACAGATCGAGCGGCCCCTCGAAGGTATCGAGAAACACCTCCAGTGCATCGGGCGGGATGAACAAATCCTGGGGCAGCTCGTGATAGGGCTGCCCCAACACCCGGGCGATGGGAGACGGGACGGCCTGGGGGGGAATGGCCTCCCCCGCCGGGCTCGCCGCCCTCTCGCCCGCCGTGGGCGTGGTCGTCACCGGCACAGGATCGGCAGTATCACTCAAACGGAGTCGGGTCCCCGGCACCACGCCGGCGCAGCACAGGCTCGTCGTCGGAGAAGTCCACCACGGTAGTGGGCTGCTCGCCCAGATAACCGCCGTTGACCACCAGATCCAGCTGTTTGCCCAGCTTGTCGAAGATCTCCTCCGGGTCGAACTCCGCCATGTCCGATTCCGGCAGGATCAATGTGGTGGAGAGCAGCGGCTCGCCGAGCGCTTCCAACAGCGCCTGGGCAATCTTGTTGTCCGGCACCCGAATGCCGATGGTCTTCTTCTTCTCGTTCATCAGGCGACGCGGTACTTCCTTGGTGGCCTTGAAGATGAAGGTGTAGGGGCCGGGGGTGTTGTTCTTGATCAGGCGAAACGCCGTGTTGTCCACCTTGGCATAGGTGGAGATCTCGGAGAGATCGCGGCACACCAGGGTGAAGTCGTGGTTGGGATCGATGCGGCGGATACGGCAGATGCGCTCCAGCGCGCCCTTGTCGCCCATCTGGCAACCCAGCGCATAGCCCGAGTCGGTGGGATAGACGATGACGCCGCCGTTCTGAATGATCTGTACCGCCTGGCTGATCAGACGGGCCTGGGGGTTTTCCGGATGTACGTAAAAGTGCTGACTCATGACTCGTTCTCGCAATGGGGGCGGCAATGCCTGCCCGCTTGATGGCCGTGGAGCCGGGCTCCACGACGCTACCTTAATCTGTTTGACGTCCGCCGGCGCCTCTCAACGGCTGGCCAGCAGGGCGGCGTGTTGCTCGGCGCTCAGGCCGAAGTGGCCGGGATGGGCCAGCCAGAGCGGCATGCCCTCCTTGGGCAACCAGAGGTGGCGCCCCAGCTCGGTCCAGTTGGAGGGAAAGTGAAAATCCGATCCCACCGAGATGTAGAGGTCGTGCTCCTTGGCCCACTGGCCGAGATTGGCCCGCTCCTGCGGACTCTGCTGGGGCAGCGAGACCTCCATGGCATCGCCACCGGCCGCCTTGAAGGCCACCAGCAGCCGCTTGATCCACTTGGCGGTGAGGTCGTAACGGCTCGGGTGGGCCAACACCGCTAGACCGCCAGCGGCGTGAATGGCGCTGATCGCCTCGCCCATCTCGGGCCACTCGGCCGGAGCATAGCCCTTGTTGCCCCGGCTCAGGTACTTTTTGAAGACCTTCTGCATGGTATCGGCCACCCCGCGCGCCATCAGCACCCGGGCAAAGTGGGCCCGGGTCACGGCGGCGTCGCCAGCCAGCAGCTTGGCCTCTTCATAGGTGCCGGGGAGCTGGCACTTCTCCAGACGACGCCCTATTTTCTGGGCGCGCGCCTCACGACGGGCCAGCTGGCCGGCCAGAAACGCCACCAGCTGCGGATTTTTTTCATCCACTCCCAGCGCCACGATATGGATCTCGTGATGCTCCCAGCCGGTGGAGATCTCGACCCCGCTCACCAGTCGCAGCGGCAGTTGCTCGGCGTCGATGGTGCGGCGCACCTCGTCAAGCCCGGCAAGGGTATCGTGGTCAGTGACTGCTAACACTTCGACCCCTTGTGCGGCGGCGCGGCGCACCAGTTCGGCTGGGCTCAGCACGCCATCCGAGGCCGTGGTATGGCAGTGTAGATCGAATCTCATCAGATTATTCCGCTCTCGTGGTCAGGTCACCATGGGTACACATTCGGTGAAAGAAGGCTAAAAAGCGACTTGACTTGGCCGCGGCTTTATCGTTTTCTGTAGGCACTTCATTGCAAACATCTTTTTACAGGACTTTATCATGCAAACGACTTCCATCCTGACCATCTGGTGGTGGCACACTCCCTGACATGCGGGCGTGTGGTCGTTGCTGTACCTGTAAATCTGACAGCAAATAAAGAACCCAAAGAAAAAGCCCGCTGACCCCAGCGGGCTTTTTTATTATCCGGCAAATGGACCTGTGATGAAACCGAGAATTCAGACAAGCAACCTGACCTGGCGATGGCGCCCCTGAACCAGCCACCCCAGCCCCATTAAATTTTCAAGGAATTCAACGTCATGAACATCGGTAAACAACATCACACGCAAGGGAACGCACTATGACAGCCAGCCATCGCCTTCCTCTGGGTGAATTCGATACCCTCACCCTCAACGCCCCCTATGTGGCCGATCCGCTGGCACTCTACAGCGAGCTCTGCCAGGGTCGCCCCAACAACCTGCTGCTGGAATCGGTCGAGATCGACTCCAAGGCGGGCAAACAGAGCCTGCTGCTGGTGGACGCCTGCCTGCGCATCGAGTGCCGTGGCCGCACCGTGCGGGTGCGCAGCCTCAACGACAACGGCGCCCAGCTGCAGAGCCTGCTGGCCGAGCGCCTGCCCGCCGCCGTTGCCCAGAGTCTGGTGGCCGGCGAGCTGCAGCTCGACTTCCCGGCCTCCGATCGGGAACAGGACGAAGACAGCCGCCTCAAGGGGATCAGCGTGCTGGACGTGCTGCGCACCCTGCAACGGGAGCTCGATTGCCAGCTCGGCAAAGAAGCCCTGTTTATGGCCGGCAGCTTCGCCTACGACCTCATCGCCTCCTTTGAAGATCTGCCCGACGTGCCACAGGGGAGCAACGACTGCCCCGACTACTGCTTCTACGTGGCCGAGACCCTGATCACCATCGACCACATCGCACGCTCCACTGCGCTGCTCGCCTGCATCTTCGGCGGTGACAGCGACGAGAGCCGGGTGGAAGACAGATACCACCGCCTGAGCGAGCGCCTCGCCCAGTTCAAGCACGTCTGCCAGCAAGCCCCCGCGCAGGCACCGGCCACCCCGGCCCTCGCCGGCGGCATGAGCGTGGACAAGAGCGACAAGCAGTTCTGCGCCGAGGTGGAGAAGCTCAAGGGCTTCATCCGCCGCGGTGACATCTTCCAGGTGGTGCCGTCACGCTGCTTCTCCCTGCCCTGCCCCAGCCCCATCGCCGCCTATCGCCGCCTCAAGCAGACCAATCCCAGCCCCTACATGTTCTACGTGCAGGATGAGGGTTTCACCCTGTTTGGCGCCTCCCCCGAGAGCGCGGTGAAATTCTGCGCCACCAGCCGCGACGTGGAGATGTACCCCATCGCCGGCACCCGCCGCCGCGGCTTCAACCCCGATGGCAGCATCAACCGGGATCTCGACGGCCGCATCGAGCTGGAACTGCGTCAGGACGAGAAAGAGGTGGCCGAGCACCTGATGCTGGTGGATCTGGGCCGCAACGACATCGCCCGTATCTCGGAGCCGGGTACCCGCTACGTCAAGGAGCTGCTGAAAGTGGATCGCTACAGCCACGTGATGCATCTGGTCTCCAAGGTGGTCGGTACCTTGCGCGCCGACCTTGACGCCCTGCACGCCTATCAGGCCTGCATGAACATGGGCACCCTCACCGGCGCCCCCAAGATCCGCGCCAGCGAGCTGATTCGCATGGTGGAAGGCAAGCGTCGCGGCAGCTACGGCGGCGCGGTCGGCTACATCAACGGCGCCGGCGAGATGGATACCTGCATCGTGATCCGCTCCGCCTTTGTCAAAGAGGGCGTGGCCCACGTGCAGGCCGGTGCCGGGGTGGTCTATGACTCCAAGCCCCAGGCCGAAGCGGACGAAACCCGCGCCAAGGCGGCCGCCGTGCTGGCCGCCATCGCCGCCAGCCATGGCACCTCCCTGCAAGCCCTGAGCGCCCAGCAGGAGCAACATAAGGACATGAGCCATGACTAACATCTTCCTGCTCGACAACTTCGATTCCTTTACCTACAACCTCGTCGACCAGTTCCGCTCCCTCGGCTATCCGGTGCGGATCTACCGCAACAGCCTGCCGGCGAGCCGCATCATGAGCGAGATCGCTGCCTGCGAAGGAGACGCCGTACTGGTGCTCTCGCCGGGCCCGGGCGCTCCCCACGAGGCAGGTTGCCTGATTGACCTTATCAAGCTGGCCCGTGGTCAGGTGCCCATCCTCGGCATCTGCCTCGGCCATCAGGCCCTGTGTGAAGCCTACGGCGGCACCGTCGGCGCGGCGGGCGAAATCGTCCACGGCAAGCGATCCCTGATTGAACACAACGGCCACGGCGCCTTTGCGGGGCTGCAAAGCCCCTTGCCGGTGGCCCGCTACCACTCGCTGGTCGCCACCTATGTACCGGAAGAGCTGACGGTGATTGCCCACTATCAGGGCATGCCCATGGCCATCGAGCAGCAGGATGAGCGGGTGCTGGGCTTCCAGTTCCACCCGGAATCCATCATGACCTCGGAAGGGGCCCGCCTGCTGACTCAGGCGCTCGCCCATATCACCCGTCCAGAAAGCAGTGTGCGGTAAGGAGACCAACATGCATCATCATCTCAACACCCTCTATCAGGGTCAGTCTCTGAGCCGTGAAAGTACCCGTGACGCCTTCGGCCAGGTGGTACGTGGCGAAGTGGATCCCATAGTTCTCGCTAGTCTGTTGACCGCCCTCAAGATCAAGGGGGAGACCCCGGAGGAGATCGCCGGCGCCGCCGAGGCTCTCTTGGCGGAAGCGCGCGACTTCCCGCGTCCGGATTATGAGTTCTGCGACATCGTCGGCACCGGGGGCGATGGCCTCAACACCATCAACGTCTCCACCACCTCGGCGCTGGTCGCCGCCGCCTGCGGCCTGAAAGTGGCCAAGCACGGCAACCGCTCGGTATCGAGCAAGTCGGGGTCGAGCGATCTGCTCGACAAGATGGGCATCAAGCTCGACATGAGCCCGGCGCAGGCGCGCCGCTGCCTGGACGAGCTTGGCATCTGCTTCCTGTTCGCCCCCCAGTATCACGCCGGGGTGCGCCACGCCATGCCGGTGCGTCAGGCCTTGAAAACCAGGACGCTATTTAACGTCTTGGGGCCGCTTATCAACCCGGCTCGCCCCACCTATCAGCTGATGGGGGTCTATGCCCCCGAGCTGGTACGCCCCATCGCCGAAACCCTGCTGGCTCTGGGGCTGAAAACCGGTATGGTGGTGCACGGCGCCGGCCTTGACGAGATTGCCATCCACGGCCCGACCCAGGTGGCCCAGATCCGTGACGGCGAGATCCGCGAGTTTCTGTTAACCCCGGCTGACTTTGGCCTGGAGACCTATCCGGTCAGCGCCATTCAGGGCGGTGAGCCGGAAGAGAACCGCGCCATCACCGCCGCCATTCTGGAAGGGCGTGGCACCCCGGCCCACAACGCAGCCATCGCCGCCAACGTGGCGCCGCTGCTGCTGATGGCGGGCAAGGCGAAGGATCTCAAGAGCGCGGCCGCCCAGGTGCTGGCGGTGCTGGCAAGCGGCAAGACGGCGGAGCTCGCCGCTCGGCTGGCCACCTTGAGCCATCAGGAGGCATGATGTCAGCCACGACTCTGCACAGCAGTCATTCAGAACGCCCAACCGGCAATAACCAGCTTCGCAAGGATAACGAGATGTCAGACCTTATTGCCCCCCATGCTTTTCTGAACATGGCCTCCATCAGCCAGACCATTCTCGGCAAAATCGTGGCGGCCAAACAGGAGTGGGTTGCCGCCCGCAAGCTGGCCCAGCCGCTGGAGAGCTTCCAGAGCACGCTGACCCCAAGCGATCGGGATTTCGTCGGGGCGCTCAAGGCGGGCTCCACCCGCTTTATTCTGGAGTGCAAGAAGGCCTCCCCCTCCAAGGGCTTGATCCGCAACGACTTCAGCCCGGAGGCCATCGCCGACATCTATGGCAAATACGCCACCGCCATCTCGGTGCTGACCGACGAGAAGTTCTTTCAGGGGGATTTCGCCTTCCTGCCGCGGGTGCGCAGCCGTGTGCAGCAGCCGGTGCTCTGCAAGGATTTCATGATTGACCCCTATCAGGTCTATCTGGCTCGCCACTATCAGGCGGACGCCATTCTGCTGATGCTCTCGGTGCTCACCGACGAGGGCTATCGCGCCCTGTTCGCGGTGGCCAAAGAGCTGGGTCTTGGCGTGCTCACCGAGGTGAGCAACGAGGAGGAGCTGACCCGCGCCATCGCGCTGGGGGCGCCGGTGATCGGTATCAACAACCGGGACCTGCGGGATTTGAGCGTCGACCTCGCCCGCACCAAGCAACTGGCCAAAGACATTCCAAGCGATCGGGTGGTGATCAGCGAGTCCGGCATCAACCACCGCGCCCAGGTGGCGGATCTGCGCCACCATGCCAAGGGCTTTCTGGTGGGTTCATCTCTCATGGCCGAGCCGGATCTGGAAGCGGCGGTGCGCAAGCTCACTCTGGGCCAGAACAAGGTGTGCGGTCTGACCCGTCCCGAGGACGCCGCTGCAGCCCATCAGGCGGGCGCGGTATTTGGGGGTCTTATCTTTGTGGCCAAAAGCCCGCGCTATGTGGACATCCCCGCCGCCCGCGCCGTGATGGCGGGCGCGCCGCTCGCCTATGTGGGGGTATTTCGCAACGCCCAGCCCGCCACCATCGTCAAGACGGTGGAGGCGCTTGGCCTCGCGGCAGTGCAGCTGCACGGGGATGAAGATGCCGCCTATATCGAGGGGCTGCGCGCGCTGCTGCCGGCTGGCTGCCAGATCTGGAAGGCCGTCGGAGTCACAAGTGGCGAACCGCTGCCCGCCATCGACTACCCGGCGGATCGCCTGCTGCTGGATACAAAAGTAGGCAGCCAGAGCGGTGGCACCGGTCAGGCGTTCGACTGGGCACTGCTGGCCCATCTCGATAAAGCCAAGCTGATGCTGGCGGGCGGCCTTAACCCCGACAACGCCCTGCAGGCGGCCCAGGTCGGCTGCCTCGGCCTGGATTTCAACTCCGGGGTGGAAAGTGCCCCGGGCCAGAAGGATGCGCACAAGCTGGTGGCCGCGTTTGCCGCCCTGCACCAACTGTAAGCACGCCCTGTGAGACCGCCACTGAATCGCTGTTTCGTAATTGATGTTCCGTTTTCGACTCAAGGTATAAGGAAGAAACCATGACCCTGCTCAACCCGTTTTTTGGTGAATTTGGCGGCATGTACGTGCCCCAGATCCTCATCCCGGCCCTGCTCCAGCTGGAGAAGGCCTTCGTCGATGCCAAGGATGATCCGGCCTTTATTGCCGAATTTCAGACCCTGCTGACCGAGTATGCCGGTCGCCCGACCCCGCTCACTCTGACCCGCAATCTGACCAAGGGCACCAAGACCCGCCTCTATCTGAAGCGTGAAGACCTGCTGCACGGCGGTGCCCACAAGACCAACCAGGTGCTGGGTCAGGCGCTGCTGGCCAAGCGGATGGGCAAGAAAGAGATCATCGCCGAGACCGGCGCCGGTCAGCATGGCGTCGCTACCGCACTGGCCTGCGCCCTGCTCGGCCTCAAGTGCCGGGTCTACATGGGTGCCAAGGATTGCGAGCGCCAGAAGCCCAACGTCTTTCGCATGAAGCTGATGGGCGCCACCGTCATTCCGGTGCACTCCGGCTCCAGCACCCTGAAAGATGCCTGCAACGAGGCGCTGCGCGACTGGGCCGCCAACTACGAGTCGGCCCACTACCTGCTCGGTACCGCCGCCGGCCCGCACCCCTTCCCCACTATCGTGCGGGAGTTCCAGAAGATGATCGGCGAAGAGGCCAAGGCCCAGTGCTTCGAGAAGGAAGAGCGGCTGCCCGATGCGGTGATCGCCTGCGTCGGCGGCGGGTCAAACGCCATCGGCATGTTTGCCGACTTTATCGATGAGCCGTCGGTGCGCCTCATCGGCGTCGAGCCGGGTGGTCACGGTATCGAGAGCGGCGAGCACGGTGCGCCGCTCGGTCACGGCAGCAAGGGGGTCTTCTTTGGCATGCACTCCTACCTGATGCAGGACACCCAGGGCCAAATTCAGGAATCCTACTCCGTCTCGGCGGGGCTCGATTTCCCCTCCGTCGGCCCGCAGCACGCCCACCTGGCCGCCATCGGCCGCGCCGAGTACCCCTCGGTGACCGACAAGGAGGCGCTGGACGCCTTCCAGGAGCTGGCCAAATCCGAAGGCATCATACCGGCGCTGGAGTCCTCCCACGCACTGGCCCACGCCCTCAAGATGGCCCGCAGTGAACCGGAAAAAGAGCAGGTGCTCATCGTCAACCTCTCCGGCCGTGGCGACAAAGATATCTTCACCGTGGCTGACATTTTCGAGAAAGAAGGAACCTTGTCATGAACCGTTACGCACAACTCTTCTCCCGTCTGGACGAAGCCAATCAGGGCGCCTTTGTGCCGTTCGTGATGCTGGGTGACCCCACCCCCGAATTGTCGCTGGCCATCGTCGATGCGCTGGTCGCAGGGGGCGCCGATGCCCTCGAGCTCGGCATTCCCTTCTCCGATCCGGTGGCGGACGGTCCCACCATTCAGGGCGCCGCACTACGCGCGTTTGCCAGCCACACCACTCCGGACGACTGCTTTGAGCTGCTCGGCCGCATCCGCGCCAAGTACCCGCAGCTGCCCATTGGCCTCTTGGTCTACGCCAACCTGGTCTATGTGCGCAAAATCGACGGCTTCTACGAGAAGTGCCAGCAGGCCGGTGTGGATTCGGTACTGGTGGCCGATGTGCCGGTGCAGATGTGCGCCCCCTACAAGGCGGCGGCCGACAAGTTCGGTATCGACAGCATCTTTATCGCCCCGCCCAATGGCGATGCCGAGACCCTGAAACAGGTGGCGGAGCTGGGTAATGGTTACACCTATCTGGTGAGCCGTGCCGGCGTGACCGGTGCCGAGACCAAGGCCGGCATGCCGGTTGAGGGATTGATCAACACCCTGCGCGAGTTCAACGCTCCCCCCGCCCTGCTCGGCTTTGGCATCAGCGAACCGGCTCAGGTGCGTGAAGCCATTGCCGCTGGCGCCGCCGGGGCCATCTCCGGCTCCGCCGTGGTGAAGATCATCGAGACCCACCACCAGAATCCGGAGCATATGCTCACTCGTCTGAAAGAGTTTGTGGAAGGGATGAAGGCCGCGACCAATAGATAAAGTCGGGTATGGGGTCGGCTGTTTGTGGCCCTGAGTTATCAGTTCACATAACCACGCCATAACCATGAGAAAGGGAGCCTGACCGGCTCCCTTTCTTTTTGTTGCTTCTCCCCGCTTGCAGCCATGAGCGTGTAACGCCCTCTCCCTACGGGAGAGGGCTGGGGTGAGGGGATTGTGCATTCCCTGCCAAATGAGTTGCTCTCTCAACGCCCGCCTCAATGACTAATTTATTGATCCAACACAGATTCCCTCCAAAGCCCCCTTCTCAACTACCAGCATCGCCCTTAAGATACCCAAATGACAATCAACCTCTCGGAAGAACGCCATGACAGCGATTGTTGCTATCTCGCAGGTTAACAAGCAGCGGACTGGGGGCTGGAACTCAGGGGCGGTAGCCTTGCCCGTACTTACCATATCCAACACCACATCAGTGTTTTTACACAGTGAAATTTCTAGAGCAAAATGGGATATCAAGCGATATACGTTCAGCATCAAGAATTTGCTGGTAACAACATAATTTATAATAAATCTTCGGGGCCAAAAGCGGTATTTTATGGAGTTATCTTTCATCGGATTAGCAATGCTATTTATCTGATTGCTATTTGTTGCCAAAATAAATTTCACTCTATCAATAGATATAAAGTTTTAACAGGTGGTATTTCGTGACAATGAATATTATGAATGAACTTAGAGAAAAGGAAATTGAGGAAAGCATCGGAACCATTTGTGAACACTGCAATAAAAACGCTTTTTATTTTAATAGAAAAAACACTGACTTTAATACAAAAGAGAGCTGCTTAATATGCTTGAAGAAACATGTGAGAGGAGTGCTTTTAGAGGATTTTGTTTTTACACTATCTAGGCATATCCCAAAACATTACAAACTTATTGAAAACAATATGTCGGAACTGGTTTCACTTCGAGATATATTGCAGAGATTTACTTATGAAAATGAAACAGTAATTGAAAAACTTACCTTGCTATTATGCAAAGAAATACCTAGCTATTTTAAAACGGAAGGGAAATATAAAAGCATCATCGATAGTTCATTCATTGAAAGTGCCAGAAAAAGTGTTATTGCAGAATGGAATGAAATATCAAGAGAAGTAAAGCACACTCGTCGATTTACTAATAAAAGGGCTCTTGATTTTTATGAAAACATAATTGGAACATGTATGTTTAATGTTGAAAAAGAAAGTAATGAATTCAACTCAGCATTGACGAAAATAAAAAAAGGAACTAGTTTATTCAGGGGGCGAATAGTCCAAAATAATACCCATAAAGAAACTATTAAATCGTCCCCTGAAAAAGAACTTGCTGCTCCACCAGAGTATTTAGCTGGAAGTAACCGTATGAGCCCCTCCGGGATATCTTTTATGTATACAGCTGGAGACTATCACACTGCAATCGCAGAGCTTCGTCCTTATATTAGTGATACGATTGCAATCGGTGAGTTTGTAACTAAAAAAGACCTTAATTTTTTTGACTTTACACTTTTAGATAACATAAAAATTAAAGATCCCAATATTCTGGAAGATCCTAATTCTAAGTTCTTCCGATATAGATATCTATTACATAAATTACATGATTTGATTTCAAGACCTGTTAGACCTACGGATGTAAGCTATATAGATATACAAGTGCTATCTGAAACCATTAGAAATTACAAGGATGGTATTTTTAATGGAATTAAATTTAAATCATCACAGAAACCGAAAGGATTTAATTATGTTTTGTTTGGTGATTATGATGACGAAAAAAAAGCAAAAGACTATCATGTGGAGTTAGACAATGATCGTAAAGTAGCGTTTTTTCAAGTGACAGAAATTGTAACAACAGCGACAAAAGTATGACATTGCAGTCATTTATTCAACAAATAGATGAGAGCATATAAATTCATATACTTAATATCATTAAGTTATCAATATCATTGATAGGACGCAGCTAATAAATTCTTTAAGAGGGGCTGTAGACTCATGTCTTTCCAATTCCAATGAGCTGTGATACTTACAACTGTTTTGTTTCATTTTAGAGTTATACTTTACTAGCCATTAGGCTGTAATTCTATTTTTTATTAACTTAGGCACTTAATTCTAGTGAAAAAATTCCTATTAAAACTTATTTGTAGTGACCTAGTTTCAGAAAAGAAATTTGTACATCCTGCGATCAGATCTCAAGGCTGGAAAGTTGCTAAAATTTGGAATGAAAAGAAAGAAAAAACATTTGGAATTGAAAGGTTGCTAAGGTTATTACTGGTGATCTCTGCATTCGTATTCCCAGGCCTATATATTAGACACATTTCAGGTTATGGCGGACTATTGTGCAGAAAATTAGCAACGGAGTTTTACGTTGTAGTTAAGCTGTGCTTACCTCTAGCTATATTCTCGCTAGAGTTACAATCAAACCCATTTACTCTTGCTTTAACGGGTTATTTGCTAATTGAAACACTCCTATACCTTTTAGGACTTATTTTTTTATCTGATATTTATGCTAGTCCGATTTCAAATAAAAGATCTTACCTTATGGTTATGATAAACTATGTCGAGACTTGTTTGGGTTTTGCGGTACTCTACGAAGGGTTTGCGTCGATTAAAGGTCTAGCGAATAGTATTGATGCAATTTATTTTAGTTTCATTACAGCAACAACTATTGGCTACGGTGACATCCTGCCAACAGATTCTAAATCTAAGCTCTTGGTTATCGTTCAGTCTATGTACACTTTAGTATTAATTGGTCTAGTGCTTACCAATTTCACATCAAATATCAACTACAAAAATGACACGTATAAATCCAATCGATGAAACTTAAAAAACAATATATATGTTTTATACCGAACGCTTTAAATATGCATTTTCTTTATTTTTATATAGTGAAAGTTATGGTTGTATTTGGCCATCCCATCGCAAAGCGATTAACAATATAAACAAGGGTGTGAAAGATATGAATTATAATATGTGGACAACAAGACTACAGTTTTATAGCATGCTTCTAATTATTGTAGCGTCCTTATTTCAGCTTACTAGTTTAAAGGATGTTGAAAGCACTCAGTCAGACCTTGAACGTCGTTCAACTGAAGCAAAGTTGGAATATCTGTGGAACTACATTACATTAGATTCGGAAGAAAAAAAGGAAAAGTATAAGGCACAAGTGCAATCATTTTTCGTTAATTCTGATTCCCTCGCTGAGATACATGAAGAAGAGGTTAGTAGTTACCATTTACTCTACTCAATAATTTATATCGCCAGTGCATCGATGGCATTGTTTGCGTTCCTGTTTGAACACAAAACAAAAGGCCTAACAATGAGATCTAAAGGAAGTCGGCGTTGACACATCACCATATCTAAAGCTGAGCATTAAATTACTAAGCTTACAAAAAAATCATGACACCCATATTTCTGAGTAAGGCCTACCATAGCCAACTCTCAAAATATGGGTGTCCCAACGTCATTTAGAAACCGAGGGTGATTGGTATTGCAGCTTTATTGTAAAAAGCCCCAACTTAATAACAATTAAAGAGCTCGCATCTATTGCTGGATCGCAAATATATGACGCCGATGAGTTTGCAGGTAAAAATCCATCCAATAATTGAACTATCATCATCTGCGACTAATGGAATGACAAACAGCAACCGAAAAACAAAACGACTGGCCATAATCTGCTTTTTCCTGTTTCTGTTAAGACTCGGATTTCGCGCCTTTGGCTATGACCTGCTTTATCACAATCCAAATGATCCCTACGGTATATCGGATTTAATAGAAGTGGCATTAGCCCTCATATATCTGGTGCGCCTGGGTCTCTGCATACTGCATGCCCTGTGGATATTGCTCCGGCACTGGGATCAAAGTGCTTTAGGGGCCTCCGCCCTGCTCGCTCTCTGTGCCGCCCAGTGGCACAGTTATGACTATCTTCATCTCTTGGCCGCCAGTCTCAGCATCCCCTAGGGCCCCTGTACCACACCCGCCATCCCATCAATACCAGCATCAATACAACCCCCGGCAGCCAGACCCAGTAGAGCTCGGAGAGGATCACCGCCTCACCTCGGGCGGTGAGATAGGCTTCCAGCTTGAAGGGGGCAACCCGGATCACCTGCCAGGGTGCAAAAAATCGTTCGTCACGCCACGGCCAGAGCCAGCCAACCCCCCTGCCGCCGGTGGTCAGCGAATCGAGCAGGCTGTGGGAGAGCAGCGAGACCAGCAGAAACGACCAGACGGTGGCGACGCTGGCCCGAAATTGGCGGTGAAACAGCATGGCCAGAGTGGGCAGGGCAAAGGCGAACAGCAGAGAGTGGGTAAAGCCACGGTGGCCAAAGACATGGCCGTAGGCAACCCCCAGTTTAAAGGCGAGCACGTCGGCATCGGGCAGCATGGCGATGGCAACCCCCGCCAGCAGCAGGCGCGGCGGAATAATCCGGCTGCCAAGCCCGAGCCCAAGGCAGAGAGGGACGGCGGCGTGAGTGACTATGGTGGGCATAGAGTGAAGCTCCAACTGAAAACGTGAGCCTACCTTATCCCCGCTCGGTGAAGTGAAGGTGAAGTTGCGTGCCACCAGCCTTGAGCCCATGACGGGCATTGCCTACAATGACCCACTTTTTATCACACTCAGGTAAATAAAATGAGCGACAACAAACCTGCCCTGCCCGACCGTCTGGCGGCCAACCCGCGCAGCCCGCACCATGTGGCGGAGTGCTTCCAGCACGAGATCGGCATTCGCGTGAACGGCAAGGAGCGCACCAATGTCGAGGAGTACTGCATCAGCGAAGGTTGGGTGAAGATCCCCTCCCCCAAAGCCAAGGATCGCTACGGCAACCCCATGCTGATCACCGTCAAGGGCACCGTCGAGGCCTTCTACGCCTAAGCCGCCTTGACCGCGCGCCCCGCTGGGCCCGCCGCCATGCTATTCAGAACACCGGCCTTGTGCCGGTGTTCTGCTTTGGGCCTTTCATCTTTACATCGATGGCGGGCAAGGCGTGTCGCAGCGGGCGCCGCCCCCACTTGCATCGGGCCTGCGTCTCGGCAATCCTTGCCGCCCCTTGAACTGGCAAGATCTCATCCATGAACAAGCTGTTTGTCCTGCTGGCGCTGTTGACCCTGAGCACAGCGGCCCGCGCCGATATCCTTATCAATCCCCAGATCGTGGTGAACGGCCAGAGCCAGGGTGGCGGGCGTATCCACATCTGTACCCTGACCCCCTTCAACAGCGTCTATGCCGATGCGGGGCGCAGCGAATGGCTGGCGCGCCAGAAGGTGAGCCGCCGCTGCCAGCAGGGCCAAGGCAACAACAGCCTGTTTTGCGAACCGGCCAAGGCGAGCTGCCTGACAACCCGATTGGACGAAGGGGACGACGCCGGCGTCCTGCTGGTGTTTGACGGCTCCCACCAGAACGGTGAGTCCCTGCGCATCGACCGGGATATTGCGGATCTCGGTCACTACGGCTTTGCCAACCGCATCTCCTCCTTCACCGTGCCGACTGGCTGGGTGGTGCGTTTCTTCGAGGAGACCGACTTTCGCGGTGGCTACTACACCCGCAAGGGCGGCGAGCAGGAGGCGACCGACTTCAACAATCGCATCCGCTCGGTGCGGATCCTGAGCCGCTAGCGCCCTGCCACATCACCTCTTCGCCATAAAAAAACCTCTGCCTGGGCAGAGGTTTTTGCTTTTCGAGGCTTACTGCCAGTTGGGGTCGGCCTCAACCTGCTTCATCAGGGCGGCCTGCATCCCCTTGTCCGGCTGGCCGAGCCAGGTGTAGCGGGCGAACTTAGACGGGGTTTCGCGGGCAGCATCGCTATCCGGCAGATCGATCAGCACGCCCCACACCCGCTTGGCCTTGGCATCCACCAGCAGTTGCATGTAGTGGCTGGCGCAGTCGTGAGGTTTGCAGACCGAGCCGCTCTGATAAGGGGTGCCGGCCACGGCTTCGAGCGGGGAGCTGGTGCCGTTGCCGCTGCGCACCCACTTGGGCAGGTTCTTGATGCCCTGGGTCGCCTTGGCCCAGGGGGCCTTGAAGTCCGCTGACAGCAGCAGATCCGAGGTATAGGTGGCGGCGGCAAACGCCGGCGCGGCGCCGACCAGCAGCAGGGAGAGCGCCAATGCGCGAGAGAAACGGGTCATGGTGTGATTCCTTGTTATATGAATGCCTGAACGGGCGCGGACGGGCCGCGCGCCATCACGCTACCGCCTGTGCCCGCCCCTGTCGAGCCCAGGCCGTACCGAGGCGTCAGTGGTTGGCGCCAGATGGACGACACCCCGCCGCGCCAGTGGCGAGACGGGGTGTACATGGGGGCAAGGGTCGCTTAGCCGAGAGAGGCGAACAGCCCCGCCAGGGTCGCGCTCATCAAGTTGGCCAGGGTCGCGGCCAGCACCGCCTTGAAGCCGAGGCTCGCCACGTCGTGGCGGCGCTCCGGTGCCATGGTGCCGATGGAGCCAAGCTGCACCGCAATGGAGCCCAGGTTGGCAAAACCGCACAGCGCGAAGGTGATGATGATCTGGGTGTGGGCGCTGAGATCCTGCTTGATGTTGGCAAAGTCCAGGTAGGCGACGAACTCGTTCATGATCACCTTCTGGCCAATCAAGGATCCTGCCGCCATCATCTCGCTGGCCGGCACGCCGATGAGCCAGGCCACCGGGGCAAACAGATAGCCCAGCAGCTGCTGCAGGGAGAGATTGGCCCAGCCGAACCACTCGCCCACCGTGATGAGACCGGCGTTGATCATGGTGATGACGCTTACAAAGGCCAGCAGGATGGTGCCGATGGCCACCGCGATCTTCATGCCGCTCATGGCGCCGCCCGCCAGGGCGTCGATGGCGTTGCTGTAGTCGCTCTTGTCGAGGGTGATCTCGGCCTGCTCGCGCACCTGTTGCTGCTCCGGTACCAAGAGTTTCGCCATCAAGAGGCCACCCGGCGCAGCCATAAAGGAGGCGGCAATCAGGTATTTAAGATCCACACCCAGACCGGCGTACCCCCCCAGCACCGAGCCCGCCACTGAGGCCATGCCGCAGGTCATCACCGCAAACAGCTCGGAGCGGGTCATGCCGGCGAGGAAGGGGCGGATCAGCAGCGGCGACTCCCCCTGCGAGAGGAAGATGTTGCCGGTGGCCACCAGGGATTCGGCGCGGCTGGTGCCGAGCAGGCGGTGAATGCCGCCCCCCAGCACCCGGATCACCCACTGCATGATGCCGAAGTGATAGAGCACGGCGATCAGCGCGCTGATGAAGATCACCAGCGGCAGCACCCGCACGGCGAAGATGAAGCCGTTGCTGGCCAGATCGCCAAACACGAAGCGGATGCCGCTGTCGGCAAAGCCGAGCAGGGCGGAGACGCCGTTGCTCATGGCGCCGAGCATGATTTGACCGGGGGGGAAGTAGAGCACCAGGGCGGCAAAGCCGGTTTGCAGGGCGAGGGCCCCCAGCACGGTCCGCCAGCGGATGGCACGGCGGTTTTCACTGGCCAGCCAGGCGATAAACATCAGGGCCAGCATACCGACCAGACTCAATAACAGCGTCATCTTGCACCTATGAAGAGAGAAGTTTCATACGGCAAGTCTGCAGACAGGCATCGCAGGGAGCGGGCGGGAGAGGTGCCGACCCCGCGACACGCAGACCACAAACCTACAGGTTAGTGGCGGGTCCCATCCTGGGGTCATTCACGTTCCGGGTGACGGCGAGTATCGGGTGACGCCAGCGCCGTCGCAGGGGGAGCTGCGGCCGGGTGGCAGGTCGGGCGGCGATGGTACAGTGATCGCCGTCACAGAAAAAGCGGTAAAACGATTGGCAAGTATAACTTTTTTATGTCTTAGGAAAGTGTGCTCAAGGATGCAACATCCCCCGGGTTTGCGTAGATAGAAGATAGGAATGATTTGCAATAACTGGCTGAGCTACTGGCCAGCGTAATATGCAGCAGGTATCAGCAGGAGATCTTGCTTCGAGAGACAGATCACAGTGTTATCTACACCGCCCCCTCTACATACAGTATTAAAATGCACATAGCCGATTACTTATTCAGACCATCAACCAGCTCCCTATCAGTGACAAGTACTTATTTTCTCGCACGTGTTAAAAACAAGGATATAAATAGTCGAAATCATCGGTTTCGTTTCACATAACAGGCAGAAAACTGTCATCCACCACCCGCCAAAAAACGCCGTTTCTTATAAAAACAACCTATAAAACTGATATTTCAATGCATTGCTTCCAGCTATTATCGCGTCACCAGCAAGATGAAAACGTTTTTCAATTAAACACCTTAAAATTTCTTTATTCTCATCAAAAAATAGAAATTTGCTCATACAATGAGCACCCTGCATATGTATACCTTTCCGGTGCTAGAGATGGCACAGAAAAATACTTGAACCCTGACTGCAAAAAGAATAATTACAATAAAATCATACTCATACAAAAACTCAGTCAGGGCTTGGGTTAATGAAAACATACCATAAAAAAGCCACCTGAGGATTCAATACACTCTCCTCTACCCTGGACGGCACAGACAGTTTTTTAAATTTATCAGTTCAGACTATTAGGAACACACGCAACATGCACAAAATCCTGCTCGATCAAGCTATGGAACTCACTAAGGCTCAAGGAGAGTGCTGGATCGTTTTAAAAGATGGCTCACTCAAAGCCGTTAATGTCGGTGATATACTTCCTAAGGGTGTGCTACTGGTATCCCCTTCGGATGTAGAACTGACACCGCCAGCCATGGCGAGTGCAAATAACCCGATTCCCGACGAAACCATCCCCTCCGCCGGGAGTGAAATCTCCCCGACAGTTGAGCAAGAGCTGGCAGCCATCCAGCAAGCAATTCAGGATGGGCAGGATCCGACCGAAATCGCCCAAGCAACCGCCAGCGGCGGTGCTAGCGCAGGAGGCATAGCGGGCTCCGGTAATGCGGGTGTCATTGTCACCGAACGTACCGCCAAGGCGACCATTTCCGAAGCGGGTTTTGATACAACCCATAGCAGCCGTGACCCACAGCACCAGGATGCGCTATCGGGTGACGAAATCGTAGGCATGATAGAGCATCCACCGGTTGCTTTTGATCAGCAACAGATCATTTCTGAAGACACGCCGACCCTGTTCGCGCAGGTTCCCATAGCGCAGGATCCCGATAGCGACGGCATTAATCCTCAGGGTTACACCCTGGTCAGCAGCGTACAGAGCGGTCAACTGACCCTCAATGCCGATGGCAGTTACCAATATATTCCCTCCCCCGAGTTTCAATCCCTACGAGAGGGTGAGACGCGCCAAGTCTCCTTTACCTATGTTGCAACCGATCCGAGTGGCAACCAGAGTGCCCCGGCCACAGTGACCATCACCATCACCGGCACCAACGACACCGCCACCATCGGTGTTGCCACCCCGGGAGCCGACCAGGGCGCCGTCAAAGAGGACGTGACCCTTACCACCGGCGGCAAGCTGGTCGCCACCGATATCGACCACGGCGAAGCCGTGTTCCAGCCTCAGACCCAGATCAAAGGCGCCCATGGCACCTTCTCCATCGACAAGGATGGCAACTGGACCTACGAGCTCAACAACAACGACCCGCTGGTACAGGCCCTCAAAGAAGGCGAGTCTCTGCCCAGCGAAACCTTTGTGGTCAACAGTGCTGACGGCTCTGCCCAGCACACCGTCACCGTCGCTATCACCGGCACCAACGACACCGCCACCATCTCCGTCGCCACCCCGGGTGCCGACCAGGGCGCCGTCAAAGAGGACGTGACCCTTACCACCGGCGGCAAGCTGGTCGCCACCGATATCGACCACGGCGAAGCCGTGTTCCAGCCCCAAACCCAGGTCAAAGGCGCCCATGGCACCTTCTCCATCGACAAGGATGGCAACTGGACCTACGAGCTCGACAACAACGACCCGCAAGTGCAGGCCCTCAAAGAAGGTGAGTCGCTGCCGAGCGAAACCTTTGTGGTCAACAGTGCTGACGGCTCCGCCCAGCACACCGTCACCGTCGCTATCACCGGCACCAACGACACCGCCACCATCGGTGTTGCCACCCCGGGAGCCGACCAGGGCGCCGTCAAAGAGGACGTGACCCTTACCACCGGCGGCAAGCTGGTCGCCACCGATGTCGACCACGGCGAAGCCGTGTTCCAGCCCCAAACCCAAGTCAAAGGCGCCCACGGCACCTTCTCCATCGACAAGGATGGCAACTGGACCTACGAGCTCGACAACAACGACCCGCAAGTGCAGGCCCTCAAAGAAGGCGAGTCGCTGCCGAGCGAAACCTTTGTGGTCAACAGTGCTGACGGCTCTGCCCAGCATACCGTCACTGTCGCCATCACCGGCACCAACGACACCGCCACCATCAGCGTTGCCACCCCGGGTGCCGACCAAGGCGCCGTCAAAGAGGACGTGACCCTTACCACCGGCGGCAAGCTGGTCGCCACCGATATCGACCACGGCGAAGCCGTGTTCCAACCCCAGACCCAGATCAAAGGCGCCCATGGCACCTTCTCCATCGATACCGATGGCAACTGGACCTACGAGCTCGACAACAACGACCCGCAAGTGCAGGCCCTCAAAGAGGGTGAGTCGCTGCCGAGCGAAACCTTTGTGGTCAACAGTGCTGACGGCTCTGCCCAGCACACCGTCACCGTCGCTATCACCGGCACCAACGACACCGCCACCATCTCCGTCGCCACCCCGGGTGCCGACCAGGGCGCCGTCAAAGAGGACGTGACCCTTACCACCGGCGGCAAGCTGGTCGCCACCGATATCGACCACGGCGAAGCCGTGTTCCAGCCCCAAACCCAGGTCAAAGGCGCCCATGGCACCTTCTCCATCGACAAGGATGGCAACTGGACCTACGAGCTCGACAACAACGACCCGCAAGTGCAGGCCCTCAAAGAAGGTGAGTCGCTGCCGAGCGAAACCTTTGTGGTCAACAGTGCTGACGGCTCCGCCCAGCACACCGTCACCGTCGCTATCACCGGCACCAACGACACCGCCACCATCGGTGTTGCCACCCCGGGAGCCGACCAGGGCGCCGTCAAAGAGGACGTGACCCTTACCACCGGCGGCAAGCTGGTCGCCACCGATATCGACCACGGCGAAGCCGTGTTCCAGCCCCAAACCCAGGTCAAAGGCGCCCACGGCACCTTCTCCATCGACAAGGATGGCAACTGGACCTATGAGCTCAACAACAACGACCCGCTGGTACAGGCCCTCAAAGAAGGCGAGTCTCTGCCCAGCGAAACCTTTGTGGTCAACAGTGCTGACGGCTCTGCCCAGCACACCGTCACCGTCGCTATCACCGGCACCAACGACACCGCCACCATCTCCGTCGCCACCCCGGGTGCCGACCAGGGCGCCGTCAAAGAGGACGTGACCCTTACCACCGGCGGCAAGCTGGTCGCCACCGATATCGACCACGGCGAAGCCGTGTTCCAGCCCCAAACCCAGGTCAAAGGCGCCCATGGCACCTTCTCCATCGACAAGGATGGCAACTGGACCTACGAGCTCGACAACAACGACCCGCAAGTGCAGGCCCTCAAAGAAGGTGAGTCGCTGCCGAGCGAAACCTTTGTGGTCAACAGTGCTGACGGCTCCGCCCAGCACACCGTCACCGTCGCTATCACCGGCACCAACGACACCGCCACCATCGGTGTTGCCACCCCGGGAGCCGACCAGGGCGCCGTCAAAGAGGACGTGACCCTTACCACCGGCGGCAAGCTGGTCGCCACCGATATCGACCACGGCGAAGCCGTGTTCCAGCCCCAAACCCAGGTCAAAGGCGCCCATGGCACCTTCTCCATCGACAAGGATGGCAACTGGACCTACGAGCTCGACAACAACGACCCGCAAGTGCAGGCCCTCAAAGAGGGTGAGTCTCTGCCCAGCGAAGCCTTTGTGGTCAACAGTGCTGACGGCTCTGCCCAGCACACCGTCACCGTCGCTATCACCGGCACCAACGACACCGCCACCATCTCCGTCGCCACCCCGGGTGCCGACCAGGGCGCCGTCAAAGAGGACGTGACCCTTACCACCGGCGGCAAGCTGGTCGCCACCGATGTCGACCACGGCGAAGCCGTGTTCCAGCCTCAGACCCAGATCAAAGGCGCCCATGGCACCTTCTCCATCGACAAGGATGGCAACTGGACCTACGAGCTCAACAACAACGACCCGCTGGTACAGGCCCTCAAAGAAGGCGAGTCTCTGCCCAGCGAAACCTTTGTGGTCAACAGTGCTGACGGCTCTGCCCAGCACACCGTCACCGTCGCTATCACCGGCACCAACGACACCGCCACCATCTCCGTCGCCACCCCGGGTGCCGACCAGGGCGCCGTCAAAGAGGACGTGACCCTTACCACCGGCGGCAAGCTGGTCGCCACCGATATCGACCACGGCGAAGCCGTGTTCCAGCCCCAAACCCAGGTCAAAGGCGCCCATGGCACCTTCTCCATCGACAAGGATGGCAACTGGACCTACGAGCTCGACAACAACGACCCGCAAGTGCAGGCCCTCAAAGAAGGTGAGTCGCTGCCGAGCGAAACCTTTGTGGTCAACAGTGCTGACGGCTCCGCCCAGCACACCGTCACCGTCGCTATCACCGGCACCAACGACACCGCCACCATCGGTGTTGCCACCCCGGGAGCCGACCAGGGCGCCGTCAAAGAGGACGTGACCCTTACCACCGGCGGCAAGCTGGTCGCCACCGATGTCGACCACGGCGAAGCCGTGTTCCAGCCCCAAACCCAAGTCAAAGGCGCCCACGGCACCTTCTCCATCGACAAGGATGGCAACTGGACCTACGAGCTCGACAACAACGACCCGCAAGTGCAGGCCCTCAAAGAAGGCGAGTCGCTGCCGAGCGAAACCTTTGTGGTCAACAGTGCTGACGGCTCTGCCCAGCATACCGTCACTGTCGCCATCACCGGCACCAACGACACCGCCACCATCAGCGTTGCCACCCCGGGTGCCGACCAAGGCGCCGTCAAAGAGGACGTGACCCTTACCACCGGCGGCAAGCTGGTCGCCACCGATATCGACCACGGCGAAGCCGTGTTCCAACCCCAGACCCAGATCAAAGGCGCCCATGGCACCTTCTCCATCGATACCGATGGCAACTGGACCTACGAGCTCGACAACAACGACCCGCAAGTGCAGGCCCTCAAAGAGGGTGAGTCTCTGCCCAGCGAAACCTTCGTGGTTAACAGTGCTGACGGCTCTGCCCAGCACACCGTCACCGTCGCCATCACCGGCACCAATGAAGCGCCCGTTGCACAGGACGATGGTCTGGCCAACAACAAGACAGTCACTCTCGATGGACAGAACTGGGATACAAGCGGCGATATCAAGGTCGATTACTATGTCATAGATGCCAAGACCGGACAGAAAGTGGCCGATGCCGAGAAATCCGATTACACCGGCGATGGCGACCATCGCTTCGGGGTGAAATCCGGAATCGAGCAACCAGGTGCAGACACGGTTCAGGCCGGGCAGCTCGGCTACCTCGACAGCGCGGATCAGAGCGAAGCCATGCGCTTCACCTTCCAGCAGGGGCAGGTTGCCAACCATGCCACCATCCAGGTCAAGAACTTGTGGAGCGACATAGCACATGGCAGTTGGGAACCGGGTATCGAGCGGGGTGTCTGGAAAGCCTTCTACAAGGGCGAGCTGGTTGCGACCGGTATCTTCGAAGGCACCTCTGGCGGTCGACAGGATGTGCAGATCGATGCCGGTGGCCGCTACTTTGACACCATCGAAATGTCAGCCATTGGCTACAAGGATGGCATCGTCGATCCGAAAGGTTCCGAGTACTTTATCACCCAAGTCACCGCAGAACTGACCCGCTTCGATAAGGCCTATCAGACCAATGAGACCGGCGTACTCTCCCTCGATGTGTTGAGCAATGACTCGGATCCCAACGGCGATGCCATCACCATCGTGCCGGGTAGTTACCCAGACTATGTCACCCAGGTCAATGGCAAGCTGCAGTTTGATGCCGCCAAATACCTGCTGACGTTGCCTGAAGTTGAACGGGATTTGGCTGCGGGCGAAGCCAAAGAGATCAAGTTTGACTACGTCATTCGCGACACTCACGGTGCCACCGATCACGCCAGCGTCACCATCACCCTGATCGGTGAGACACAAGCTGCTCCGGCGCCACTGCATGTAACAGTGCAAGAGGATGGACTGGCTGGCGGTGCATACGCACACAGCGAAGGCCCTCTGCCGGGCGCTCAGGGTGCTACGCCCCACGACTACCAGTTTGCCACTCAGCAGCCAGGCACTGCAGCAAGCAGCGCTGGCAAGCCGCTGAGCTACGAGGTGAGCAGTGATGGTCTGACCCTGACCGGCTTTATCATGGAGGCAGGCCAAAAGGTCAACGTGCTGACGGCGCAGCTGAACCCGCAGAGCGGCACTTATCAGCTGGATCTGTTCCGCCCGCTCGATCATGGCACCGCCGGCAAGGACACCCTCTCCCTGCCGTTCGAGCTCGACATCAAGATTGGCAACCAGCACACCAAGGGAGAACTGGTGATCGATGTGATCGACAGCGCTCCAGCCCCTGCACACCTGACCCTCACCACCGGGGACATGGCGCCACAATCCAACTCCGTCATCATTGCACTGGATATGTCCGGTTCCATGAATGACTATGTCAAGGACGCAAATGGCCAGTGGGCCACCCGATGGTCACTCTCGCAACAAGCCATCAAAGCGATGTTCGAGCAGTACGACAAGCTGGGAGATGTGCAGTTCAAGATTGCCACCCATGCAGGTTATCCGGATGGTCAGATCTCAGGCTGGCTGCACTCCCAGGCCGAAATCCAGCAGTTCTTCAGCAAGCTGAGCCCGGCAGGCTGGACCCCCTACGCTCAGGCACTCAACCAGCTTGATGCCATTCTGTCTGATAGACAGGATCAACAGGCCATGGCGGGGAGCAACAAGCAGTTCTACTTCCTCTCCGATGGCGCCCCCTCGGACTTTGGCTACTGGTTGAACAATAAAGACCAGTCAGAGATGTTCCGCGATCGCTTGATGAAGGGCATCAGCCCGGATGAGGTGGGTGGGGAGCAGCACTATCAGGATCTGCTCACTGGCCGGGTTGAACCGACCAAGGCCGAGCAGTTGCTGATCCTTGGCGAGTCCATGGAGCACATTCTGAATCAGCATGGCAACCCTTTTGACAACGTCAATATGCTCGCCATCGGTCAGAGCTCCTCGCTGGAGTATCTGACCCCTATGGCGGGTCATGATGGTACCGCCATCAAGGTGGAAAAGGATGCCGACCTCATCAGCACCCTCACCGAGTCGGTACCAGGCCAGTTGCACGGGGATCTCACCGGCCCATCGATCGAGGGCGAGTGGGTCGATAGCCTGGCCCATGATGGCCACACCTACTTCTACGATCAGCAGAAAAACGGCATCTTCGCCCACAACAACGATACCGACATCAAGATAGCCGATGGCAGCAAGCTGACCCTGGATACCGCCAATGGCAAACTGGCGCTGAACTTTGAAACCGGCCAGTACGACTATCAGGCCAAAGATGTGCATGGCGATGGAGAGGACAAGTTCCTTCTTACCCTGCGCGATGGGGATGGCGATACCGCTGACACCTCTCTGGTTATCAAGGTCACCGATCTGCAAGGGGGAATCAGCGCATCACCCTTGACTCAGGGTACGGAGGAGAAATCTGCCGCCTTTGCTCACTCTGTTCCCTTGCTCGGTACAGAGGCGCAAGATGCGCTCATAGAGCTGCCTGTCAGCCAGCCGGCGGCCTCTGTCAATCATATGGAGAGCCCGACAACGACCGGGATAGCCATCAGCGATCTACTTGGACATGATGAGATGGGCAGCCTGCTCACCCAGGTCGTGCCAGCCACTCAACACTCCGCTGGCAGTGTCCCTGAAGTGCTGACCGTGTCAGCTCTGCCGGATGCCAATGGCCCTGACTTGCTCAGTCATACCATGTCAAACCCGGTATTTGATGAGTTGTTGTCACAACAGCAATTTATCTAGTAACCCCTCAAGCCCAGCCCCCAACCCAACCGTTGGGGGCTTTTTTATCCCGATGCGCCCTTCATTAGGATCCCACTCGTTCCCTGCGAAACCATTAGCTGCTCACAGTTTAAGACCCTGATCCAGAGTAATATTTCTCTCTTCCATTTCCCCCACGATCGACGAGGCATCTTCTCCTGACCAAATTCAACTGCGAGCCAACCTATATGAAGCAGACTCTACTCTCTCTGACGCTGGCCAGCCTGTTGGCGCTGCCAGTGTGTGTCTCCAGCAATGCCTGGGCTGCCCCGGTACGCTCCCTGCAAAAGGAGCAGAATTACGACCAGTACATCAGCAAGCGCCAGGTGGTGGATCAGCTGCTGGCAGATGCCTGGCAGATCTTCAAATCCCCCGCCCGCATCTCCACCGCCGGCTTCACAGCCAAGATGCCGAGCAACATGGAGCAGGTGACCGAACTGCTGCTGCAGGCCTACCAGCTCGAGCCCTATCGCACCGACCTGCTCATCTCGGCGGCCAACGCCCAGATATACAACGGCAACGTGGACAAGGCCATCGGCCTGTTCGAGCAGGCCCTCAGCACCGCGCCCGATGACATCGACCTGCTGACCTACCTCGCTACCTGGCAGACCTTCAAGCACAACGAGGCTGCCGCCAAGGGGTATCAGAGCAAGCTGGCGACCCTCAATCCCGGCCGGGCAGCCGATCTGCAACGCATCTTCGACACGGTCGAGCGCGTCATCGCCACCCCGCTCAAGGAGCAGGGGGAGCGCTCACCCAAGCCGGGCAACCGGGCCATCGTCACCCTGGGCTATGCCCTCAATCCCGACGGCTCCATGCACGACATCCTGCTGGGCCGGCTGGAAACCACCCGGGCGCTGGCCAAGACCAATCCGGCAGCCCTCATCATCCTGACCGGCGGCGTGCCCCAGCACCGTCAGACCGAGGGCAAGCTGATGGCCGACTGGCTGGTGAAAAAGGGGATAGACCGCTCCCGCATCATCGAGGAGAACTACGCCACCAGCACGGTGGAGAATGCCCTCTACAGCGGCTATGCCCTCGCCCGCCACCAGATCGAGTACGCCACCCTGGTGAGCTCCGCCAGCCATGTGCGCCGGGGCCAGACATTGCTGGAGATCGCCTGCTGGCAGAGTGGGCCGGCCGGGATCCGGATAGACAGCGTCAGCTACCCCGACAAGCCACTCTCCGAGCTTGCCAAGGTGAGCGACAGCGAGCTGCTCGGCATCTACCGGGATGCCCTGCGCACCTACGGGCTCTGGAGCTACCGCTCCGCCCCCCTGCTGGAGCGTTGAGTCATGTCTAATAAAAAAACCGCCGAATGGCGGTTTTTTTATTCTGTCGCTAATGCTTATATTGCTTTGGGATCTTCACCAAAACGGTTCTCTCCCGTAGTCCCTGCGCAGAAACTGAAGTAGAGCAAAATAAAGGGGCCCACCACAGGAATACAAGAGATGAGGATCCACCAGCCACTACGATCGATATCGTGCAACCGGCGTACCGTCACCGCAAAACCAGGGAAGGCAACCAATAATAAATAAATACAGAGAACTGATACGCCAACTTCTGGGCTAGTAGACAAGACACACGCCACGCCAATGATGCAAGCGACCAAAAAGTTGAACAGGCTGAACATCCAGTACTCTTTACGTCGAGCTCGCCCGCGCAGTACTGCATATTTTTTAAGAGCAGAAAGATACCATTGCATTGTATTAACCCAAATTTATCTATTGTTATGTTTATGCCATTTCATGGCCGTGGCACGCTATCACGAGAACTCAATAGAGTCCAGAAAAAGCTACCTTTCAATCAACTTTTGTTCTTGCATGATCAACACGTTACAAGGGTGAGAAAACAGCATCGCCATCTTGGACAAGATTTTCACCCAATATAACGCCAGGACCAGCCCTTGTGCCGACCGGTCGCGCCGCCGTTATTGATCCCGCATAAAATAACGGTGCGCGTTGCCGGTCATTATTTTCAAATAGATCAATGAGGCCACCAAATATCACCAGAAATATGTAAATCGACACACCTTGCAATATTTCCATACAACTTCCGGCTGCCATCCGGTCGGCCCCTCCCCGTACTATTTCGGGGTTCAGGCTAGATAAATGGAAATAGACTATGAAATACACGCTGCTCATGACCCTGCTGGCACCGGCATTGCTGGCAGGCTGCAATCTGGAAAAGAAAGAGGAGCCCTTCCAGGCCCGCCATATTCGTGCCGGCTATGACGCCGGCCAGGTCTGCCAACAGCTGCGCCAGGGCTGGCAGGAGGACGGCATCGCCATTCCCGCCAGTCAGGTCAGTTGTCACTACCTGACGGTGCCGCTCGATTACGACAAGGAGTGGGTCCAGATCAAGGAGACCAAGTGGGAGAAGCGCTCCGCGGCACGCGCCGACAGTTCCCTCTTCGCCGACAACAACCCCCGCTTCTCCTCCTGGCCGGACAAGCCCGTCCGCCCCCATGTCAAACAGGAGACCCGCACGGTCAAGGGCGACACCCTGGATGTCTTCTATCTACACTATCGCGCCACTGGCGACTATCGCGGCACCCTGTTCTACAACCCGGGCGGCCCCACCTCGGCCACCCCGGATCTCGGCCTTCTGCTCGACCTGCTGCGCAGCGCCAACCCTGCCATCCTTGAGCACTACGACATCGTCACCCTGGATCCCCGCGGGGCCGGTTACAGCGCCCTCGGCCACGAACTGCGCAGCTGCCTGCTGACCGACAAGCAAGGCGTGCGGCCAGACATGAGCCCGGCGCAGCTCGCCCAGCTGTTCGCCAGCCGGGACAAGGGCGCCCTGCCGGCGCTCCAGAGCGGGGCGGATCAGGGCAAGGCCTTCAGCGCGGCCCTATTGGCGCGCTGTGACGAGCCGTTGCGGCTGCATGCACCGCACCTGGGCTCGCGGGCCGTGGTCGAGGACATGGAGCGCCTGCGCCAGCACCTGGGGCGCGAGCGGATCACCCCCATCACCTTCTCCTACGGCACTCGCCTGGCCGCCCTCTATGCCGCCCGCTACCCGAGCCACGTGGCCAATCTGGTGGTCGACTCGCCAATGTCCCCCGCCGAGAGCCGCTATCCCGCCATCTTCCGCGGTGATGCCGAGAATGCCAATCGCATCCTGGCCTGGCGCTTCGGCGACCAGGCGCTGCAGCGCAGCATGGCGGTGACCCAGCAGGTTCGTGACAACGGCCGCTATGTGGACAACCAGGGCAATCTGCTCGACCGCGACCGCTGGGAAGCGGTGATGAGCGATGCCATCAGCGGCAGCCAGCGCGACGATCAGCTCGCCTTCTGGCAGCAGGACGATGTAGGCCCCCTGCTGGCCCGCCTCGCCAAGGAGCAGGCCGACGAAAACCCCTATTCAACGCTGCTGGAGATGCCCTTCTTCAGCGCCATCCACTGCACCGACAACAGCGAGCCCTATGGCTGGCAGATACTGGACCCGGAAGATGCCGCCTTCCAGGGGGCCGGCGCCCTGCTGCTGGCCAACAGCTTCAACACCTGCGCCGACTGGCCTTATCCGCGCCAGCCCATCGCCAGCTATGGCGCCGGCGAGATAAAACTGCCGGATGATGCCAGGGCCCTGGTGCTCGGCGCCGAGTACGATCCCAATACCCCCTTCACCGGTGCTCGCCAGATGCAGGCCGCCTTTGGCAGCGCCGCGCGAATGGTGCAGGTGGCGCAGAGCAACCAGCATGGCCAACTGAACAGCTCCCGCTGCGCCCAGGCGGCCCTCAGCACCCTGCTGTTGGGGGATGCCGCGAGCCTGCCCGCCGAGCAGCGCTGCCTGGCTGACTGAGCTCGCCCCTACTGAACACAGTCCCGCTGAGCACAGCCCAACAAAAAGCCCGCCGAATTGGCGGGCTTTTTCATGCAGGCAGGCGCCCTCAGGCGGCGACCAGCGACTCCAGGTCGCGCCGGCTCAGGCGCTTGCTGTCCACCTTCACATAGACGGAGCGCTCCGCAGCGGCCAGCAGCACGTCGCTCACCCCCTCACAGGCGCGGATCTTCTGCTCGAGCGCAGCGTCGGCCTCCACTCCTTCCGGCAACACGATGCGCAGGCTGCTCACATAGGGGGGCTCGGCCATGGTCAGGCTGACCCCGAGCCAGACCAGAGCCAGCGCGGCGCAGCCGCCAAACACCAGGGCGCCGCCACCCAGGCTGTAGAGCAGGCCGCCGAGGCTGCCACCGATGGCCACCCCGATGAACTGGCTGGTGGAGTAGATCCCCATGGCGGTGCCCTTGTAGCCGGGGGGCGACTCCTTGCTGATAAGAGAGGGCAGCAGCGCCTCCATCACGTTGAAACCGATGAAGAAGATCTGCAAGCCGGCGAGCAGGCCCCACAGCTGCAGGCCGCTTTGCCAGAGCACCAGCTCGGCGACGAGCATCACCAGCACACAGATCTGGAACACCCGCTTCATCTTTCTGCGCTTCTCGGCATAGATGATGAACGGCACCACGCTGACAAAGGCGATCAGCATGGTGACCAGATAGGCCTGCCACTGGCTGTCGCGGGGCAAGCCGGCGCGCTCCAGCAGCGGCGGCAGCGCCACGAAGCTCGACATCAGCAGGGTGTGCACGCAGAGGATACCGAAGTTGAGCTTGAGCAGGCGCGGGTTGGTCAGCACGGTGCGCATCCCCCCCTTCACCATGCCGGACTCGCGGTTGAGCAGGTGGCCGCTCGGGGTCGGCACCAGCCAGAGGGTGACGGCGATGCCTGCCAGCGCCAGCAGGGCGATCAGCCAGAACAGGCCGGAGAGCCCCAGCGCATGGGTGATAAGGGGGCCGGTCACCATGGCGATGGCGAAGGTGATGCCAAAGCTCACCCCGATGAAGGCCATCGCCTTGGTGCGGTTCTGCTCGCGGGTGAGATCCGACAAGAGCGCCATCACAGCAGCCGAGATGGCACCGCTCCCCTGCAAGGCACGGCCGAGGATCACGCCCCAGATGGAGTGGGTCAGCGCCGCGATCACGCTGCCGAGGGCAAACATCAGCAGGCCGCCGACGATGAGGGGCTTGCGGCCCACCTTGTCGGAGAGCAGGCCGAACGGGATCTGGAACAGCGCCTGGGTCATGCCATAGATGCCGATGGCCAGGCCGATGAGCGCCTCGGAGGCCCCCGCCAGCGACATGCCGTAGGTGGTCAGCACCGGCAGCACCATAAACATGCCGAGCATGCGCAACGAGAAGACGGAGCCGAGCGCCCAGGTGGCACGGCGCTCGCCCCTCGTCATGGTGAAATCGTTCATGATGGCCTCGATAGGTCAGGGAAAAGGAAGACTCAAGGGGTGGCCGACACGCGCCATGCCACACCCGACAGAGGGGAAAAGTGCCCGACGGGGCGGCCCCATAATAACAGAGCCGGGAAGGTTCCCGGCTCTGGATTCGACTGATTTTCCCGCGTCGCATCACAACACGGAGCATGACAGGCAGGCCACTCAGGGCAGCATGCTCACCAGCACCGCAGGCTCGGCCTCCGGCTGGAAGTCCACCGACATCATCACGCTGAGGCAAGTGATGGTAACGATGGAGAACATGAACAGCTTGCGCGCCCAGAGGGAGTCATCCACCGCCGCCTTGTAGCCAGACAGCGCCATCCCCAGCCACCAGACGCTGACCGCGGTGGCCACCACCAGATACTTGTAACCGGCGTAACCGCCGAGGAACAGCATCAGGGTCGGTACCATGAAGGCCAGGATGTAGAGGGTGATGTGGAGCTTGGCCACCGGGATCCCCTTCACCACCGGCAGCACCGGGATGTTGGCCGCCTGGTAATCCTTGAAGCGGAAGATGGCGATCGCATAGGAGTGCGGCATCTGCCACAGGCTGAAGATCGCCAGCAGGATCAGCGCCCCCGAGTCGAACTGACCGCTCACCGCGCAGTAGCCGATGACCGGCGGCGCGGCGCCGGAGAGGCTGCCGACCAGGGTGCCATAGACCGAGTGACGCTTCATGTAGAGGCTGTAGACCCCCACATAGACAATGAAGCCCAGCACCGCCAGCAAGGCGGCCAACGGATTGGCCGCAAAGTAGAGCAGTGCAATGCCCGCAATGCCGAGCGCGGTGGCGTACCAGAGCGATACGCCGGGGGCGATCAGACCCTTCACCAGAGCACGGTTCTTGGTGCGCTCCATGATGCAGTCGATGTCCCGGTCGATGTAGTTGTTGAACACACAACCGGAGGCGACCACCAGTGATACACCAGCCATGGTCAGAATGAACAGGGGCACATCCAGGCTCCCCTTGGAGGCCAGCAGGAACCCTCCGATAACCGAGATGAGGTTACCGAAGATGATGCCCGGCTTGGTCACTTGCAGGTATTGCTTCATCATCATTGCCAACCTGCTCAGTGAACCATCATGTTGATGTTGAGGTTGTACATGATCCACAGGGAACCCACGACCACGATGGCGATGATGAGCACGGTAAAGATCAGTGCCACCAGGTTCCAGCGCTCCTCGGACGAGGTGTTCATATGCAGGAAGTAGACCAGGTGCACGAAGATCTGCACCACCGCCATGCCGACCACGGTGGCCAGCACAGTGGTGTGGGAGGCGGAGCCGTCCATCACCATCCAGAACGGCACAGCGGTCAGGATCAGGGACAGCACGAAGCCGATCAGGTAGCTCTTGGCGCTGCCGTGGCTGGCGCCGTGATTGTCAACGGAATGACTCATTACATGACCCCCATCAGATAGACCACGGTGAAGACGCAGATCCACACCACGTCGAGGAAGTGCCAGAACAGGCTCAGGCACATCAGACGGGTACGGTTGCGATCGGTCAGCCCCTTCTTGGCGACCAGCACCATCATCACGATGATCCAGACAAGACCGCTGGTCACGTGGATACCGTGGGTGCCCACCAGGGTGAAGAAGGCAGAGAGGAAGCCGCTGCGATCCGGACCGTAGCCCTCGGCAATCAGGTGATGGAATTCATAGATCTCCATCGCGATGAAGCCGGCGCCGAACAGGAAGGTGATGAACAGCCAGGTGTTGACCGCCGCTACCTTGTTCTTGTTCATGGCCAGCATGCCGAAGCCGAAGGTGATGGAGCTCAGCAGCAGCAGCATGGTTTCGGCAAACACGAACGGCAGTTCGAAGATGTCCTTGCCGCTCGGACCGCCGGCAGTGCCGTTGACCAGGACCGCATAGGTCGCGAACAGGGTCGCGAACAGGATGCAGTCACTCATCAGGTAGATCCAGAAGCCGAATACCTTGTTAGCACCGGCATCGTGGTGCCCATCCTCATGGGCACCCTGGGTGTGATGTAGAACGTCAGTCGCCATGGAATTAAGCCACCTTGTTGATATTTTCAAAATGCTGACGCTCGATCCGCTCGATCTCGTCAACCTGCACGTAGTAGTCCACGTCGTCGTTGAAGCTGTGGATGATCCAGGTGGCGATCATGCCGACGAAGCCGGCGATGGCCATCCACCAGATGTGCCAGATCATGGCAAAGCCGAACACCACGCTGAAGGCGGCGATGATGACGCCGGCACCGGAGTTTTTCGGCATGTGGATCGGGTCATAGTGCTTGGGCTGCTGATAAGCGGAACCGTCCTGCTTGGCTTCCCAGAACGCATCCAGTCCCTTGATCTTCGGCTCGATGGCGAAGTTGTAGAAGGGGGGCGGCGAGGAAGTGGACCACTCCAGGGTACGACCGCCCCAGGGATCGCCGGTCAGGTCGCGGTTCTTCTCGCGGTCGCGGATACTGACCACGATCTGGATCACCTGGCACAGTACGCCCAGCGCAATCAGGCCGGCGCCGCAGGCAGCCACCACCAGCCAGCCGTGGAACTCGGGATCGATGTTCTGGCTGACGCGACGGGTCATGCCCATGAAGCCCAGTACGTAGAGCGGCATGAAGGCGACGAAGAAGCCGGTGATCCAGCACCAGAAGGCACGCTTGCCCCAGACGTCATCCAGCTTGAAGCCGAACGCTTTCGGGAACCAGTAGGTGATACCGGCGAAGCAGCCGAACACCACGCCGCCGATGATGACGTTGTGGAAGTGGGCGATCAGGAACAGGCTGTTGTGCAGCACGAAGTTGGCGGCCGGCACGGAGAGCAGTACCCCGGTCATGCCACCCACGGTGAAGGTGATGATGAAACCGACGGTCCACAGCATGGGCGAGGTGAACTCGATGCGACCGCGGTACATGGTGAACAGCCAGTTGAAGATCTTCACCCCGGTCGGAATGGAGATGATCATGGTGGTGATGCCGAAGAAGGCATTCACGTTGGCGCCCGACCCCATGGTAAAGAAGTGGTGCAGCCAGACGATGAAGGAGAGCACGGTAATGGCGATGGTCGCCCACACCAGCGAGGTGTAACCGAACAGCTTCTTCTTGCAGAAGGTGGCCACCACTTCGGAGAAGATCCCGAAGACCGGCAGTACCAGGATGTACACCTCGGGATGACCCCAGGCCCAGATCAGGTTGATGTACATCATCATGTTGCCACCCATGTCATTGGTAAAGAAATGGGTACCCAGGTAGCGGTCTGCGGTGAGCAGGGCGATGGTGACAGTCAGGATCGGGAAGGAGGCGATGATCAGCACGTTGGCGCACAGGGCGGTCCAGGTGAACACCGGCAGGCGCATCATGGTCATGCCAGGCGCGCGCATCTTGATGATGGTGGCGAAGAAGTTCACGCCGGTCAGCAGGGTTCCCAGACCCGAGATCTGCAGACTCCAGATCCAGTAATCGACCCCGACCCCGGGACTGAACTCCAGCCCCGACAAGGGCGGATAGGCCAGCCAGCCGGTCTGGGCGAATTCACCGACCCCGAGGGAGACGTTGATCAGCACCACGGCCGCGGCGGTGAACCAGAAGCTCAGGTTGTTCAGGAAGGGGAAGGCGACGTCACGGGCACCGATCTGCAGCGGCACCACGATGTTCATCAGGCCGATCACCAGCGGCATGGCCACGAAGAAGATCATGATGACGCCGTGGGCGGTGAAGATCTGGTCGTAGTGGTGCGGTGGCAGTATGCCCTCGCCGCCAGCCGAGGCCATGACCTGCTGGGTACGCATCATCACTGCATCGGCAAAGCCGCGCAGCAGCATGACCATGCCGAGGATGAGATACATGATACCGAGGCGTTTGTGGTCCACCGAGGTGAGCCACTCTTTCCACAGATATTGCCACTTGCCGAAATAGGTGATGAGCCCGGCGACGGCCAGGCCCCCCAGAATGATACCGGCTATCGTGACCATGATGATGGGTTCATGGTACGGAATAGCGTCGAGTGTTAATTTTCCAAACATCAGTTAGTACCCGCTTTCACAGTCTTGTCGGCCGGCATGTGGCCGGCGTGGTCCATCTGCTCGCCCTGGGCCTCATGGTGCATGGCATCGCCGTGCGCCATGCCTGCGTGGTTCATGGAGGCATCATGCTCCATCCCCTCGTGGCTCATGGACTCGTCATGGGACATCGCGGCCTGCTTTTCGCCGTGTTGCATGGCGGCGTGCTCGCCGTGCTTCATGTCGCCCATGAACTTGTTGATGATGTTGACGAACAGCTTGGGATCGGCGCTGGCGAAATACTCCACCGGGTGGTTTTCGCTCTTCTTGGCCAGGGCATTGAACTCATCCATGGTGTTGAGCGCCTTGGAGGAGGCCTTCACCTTGGCAACCCAGGCGTCGAAACCGGCTTGATCCTGCGTCGCGATGGCGTTGAACTTCATGCCTGAGAAACCGGCGCCGCTGTAGCCGCCCGAGATACCCTTGTACTGGCCTGTCTCGTTGGCGATCAGGTGCAGCTTGGTCTGCATGCCCGCCATGGCGTAGATCTGGCCGCCCAGCTGGGGAATGAAGAAGGAGTTCATCACGGTGTCAGACGTCACCCGGAAATTGACCGGGGTGTTGACCGGGAATGCCAGCTCGTTGACCGAGGCGATGCCCAGTTCCGGATAGACAAACAACCATTTCCAGTCAAGGGAGATGACATCGACCTGGATCGGTTTCACCTCGGATTCCAACGGTTTGTAGGGATCCAGAGAATGGGAGGTTTTCCAGGTGATCACCGCCAGGATGGCGACAATAATGACGGGTACGGTCCAGACGACCGCTTCAATCTTGTTGGAGTGGGCCCAGTCCGGTGCATAGGTGGCCTTGGTGTTGGACGCTCGGTATTTGTAAGCGAACGCCACCGCCATCACAATCACCGGCACCACCACAATCAGCATCAAGCCGAGTGCGGTCAGTATCAGTGACTTCTGCTCCAGACCAACTTGTCCCTTGGGGCTCATCAGAGCCATGTCGCAGCCGCTCAGCAAGCCGGCAGTCGCGAGCAACAGCAAAGCGCCCAAGCCCCTCTTTACATCAAAAGGTCTCATGCAATGTCCTCATCTTCGCAGGGCTAAAGTTGTAAGAAAAACGCAGCATTCTATTTCACCCGGGGGGATGTGAACAACATGAAAAATTAATCTTTCACTTGTGTGTGGATTGCGATTTCTGTGTGTTGCATGTTAATGCCTTGACGTCATGAAAATTATCAAAACCACCTCGACCCCCTTTCATCGCCAGCTGGTGCCATTTCACCCTGTATCTGTTTATTAAACAGACACCCCATGATTTAACCCTTTACTTAACAAGGACAAATGACACCCCTTTGTGGCTAGCCGACGAAATTCCGGGCTGAAATCCGTGCACATTTGGCCGCTCAGGGCCGAACAATAACAGGACTCGAAATTAACCATAATTAATCAAATTAAATTTCAATTAATTCCATGAGGTTGGTACGGCTTTACCCGCAAACATGCACGCCACATGCATCTCATGCGACCTGGTCGATCACAGGGTCCATCATTTTGTTTAATAAGTTATTATCAAACCCATGGACTCCATCCGGATATGGCGGTAGGTTGCGCCCCTTCGTTACTCGCCAGTCACGAATTCAACCTTGTCCCATTTCTCACTCGACTCTTCATACACAGGGATTGCCATGAGCATCACACGCAGAGACTTTCTCAACGGCGTCGCCATCACCATTGCGGCCGGGGTTGCCCCCATCAAGCTGCTGCAAGCGGCCGAAGGCGGCACGGCACTGGCTGAAAAAACGCTGGTCTACCCGCCCGCCCTCACCGGGCTGCGCGGCAACCACCCTGGCTCCTTCGAACCGGCCCACAGCATCGCCCGCGACGGCAAACAGTATGACTTCGCCAACATTCCCCTCGAGGGCGAATACGATCTGGTGATCGTCGGCGCCGGCATCAGCGGTCTGGCGGCGGCCTGCTTCTATCAGCAACTGCTCGGCGCGGACAAAAAGATCCTGCTGCTCGACAACCACGACGACTTCGGTGGCCATGCCAAGCGCAACGAGTTCACCACCCCGGACGGCCTGCGGCTGGGTTACGGTGGCAGCGAATCCCTGCAATCGCCGCGCTCTGTCTACAGTCCGGTGGCACTGGGGCTGCTCAAGGCACTCGAGGTCAACATCGACGAGCTGGCCAAAGGCTTCCAGCAGACCTTCTACCCGGATCTGGGCCTGAGCCGCGGCGTCTACTTCGACGAGAAGCACTTTGGCGTCAACAAGGTGGTGAGCGGCGACCCTGGCCACAACGTGGCCGACGACATCCCGCGCGATCGCCTGAACGGCCGGCCGCTGGCAGAGTTTATCGGCGACTTCCCGCTCGATGAGAGCGACAAGGCGGCCCTGCTGGCGCTGCACGAGGAGAAGACCGACTACCTGAGCGGCATGACCCAGGCGGAAAAAGACCTCTGGATGACCCGCAACAGCTACACCACCTTCCTGCGCGACAAGGTGGGCCTGAGCGAGCGGGCCATCACCTACTTCCAGCAACGCACCAACGACTTCCAGGCGGTCGGCATCGATGCCACCGCCTGCGCCGATGCACGCCTGTGCGCCCTGCCCGGTTTTGGCGGCATGAACCTGACCCCACTCGATGCCGAGGAGCAGGCGGAGCTGGACGATCCCTACATCTTCCACTTCCCGGACGGCAACGCCGGCCTGACCCGCTTGATGGTGCGCAAGCTCATCCCGCAGGTGGCCCCCGGCCACACCATGCAGGACGTGGTGCTGGCCAAGTTTGACTACAGCAAGCTCGACCTGCCTGAACACAAGGTGCAGTTGCGCCTCGGCAGCACGGCGCTGCAGGCCAAAAACGTGTCGCTCAAAGATGGCAAACAGGGAGTGGACGTCACTTACATCAAGGAGGGGAAACTGCACCGGGTGCGGGCCAAACAGTCCATCATGGCTGGCTACAACATGATGATCCCCTACATGGTGCCCGAAATGGCGGAGCCCCAGAAGGAGGCACTGCGCCAGAACGTCAAGGCGCCGCTGGTCTACACCAAGGTGGTGATCAAGAACTGGCAATCCTTCGTCAAGCTGGGGGTGCACGAGGTCTACTCCCCCGCCGCCCCCTACAGCCGGGTCAAGCTCGACTACCCGGTCAACCTCGGCGGCTACGAGCATCCCAAGAACCCGGATCAGCCCATGTGCCTGCACATGGTCTACGTGCCGACCCTGCCAGGCAGCGGCCTCTCGGCCCGCGAGCAGTCCCGCAAGGGGCGCGCCATGATCCTCGGCATGCCGTTCGAGCAGCACGAGCAGATGATCCGCGAACAGTTGCAGGGGATGCTGGGCGGCGCCGGTTTCAACCATGAGCAGGATATCCTCGCCATCACGGTCAACCGCTGGTCCCACGGCTACTCCTACATCACCAACACCCTGTTCGATGACGAGGAGCAGTGCGACAAGTGGATCGAGCTGGGCCGCCAGCCGGTCGGCAACATCACCATCGCCAACTCCGACTCGGACTGGAGCCCCTACGCCCACTCCGCCATCGATCAGGCCTGGCGCGCCGTCAACGAGCTGGTTGCCATGCACAAGGGAGGTGCCAAATGATCCGTTCCCTGACCCTGACAGCCAGCGCCGTGCTGCTGGCCCTGCCCGCCTTCACCCTGCAGGCCGCGCCTGCCATGTCGGCCGGCGAATACGTGGCCAAGCTGGGGGACTGTGCCGCCTGCCATACCAGCGAGGCGAGCAAGCCGCTCGCCGGCGGCAAGGGCTTCCCCACCCCCATCGGCACCGTGTTTGCCACCAACATCACCCCCGACAAGACCCACGGCATCGGCAACTACAGCCTGCCCGAGTTCCTCAAGGTGATGCGTGAAGGGATCACCCGCAGCGGCGATCCCCTCTACCCGGCCATGCCCTACACCGCCTACGCCAAGATGAGCGATGAGGATCTCACCGCCCTCTACCACTACCTGATGCAGGATGTGCAGCCGCAAGCAGTTGCCAACAAGGAGAGCGACATCCCCTGGCCGCTCAACATGCGCTGGCCGCTCAACGGCTGGAACTGGGTCTATCACGATGACAGTCGCTTTACCCCGGTAGCCGGCAAGAGCGAGGCGTGGAATCGCGGCGCCTATCTGGTGCAGGGGGCGGGTCACTGCGGCAGCTGCCACACCCCGCGCGGGCTCGGCATGCAGGAAAAAGCCCTGACCGAGGCAGATCCCCTCTATCTGAGCGGCGCCACCCTGGATGGCTGGTATGCCCCCAACATTCGCGGCACCCGCTACGACAAGCAGGCGCTGATCGACCTGCTGAAAACCGGCCGCAGCCAGCATCAGGCCGTCAGCGGCCCCATGGCGGAAGTGATCACGCACAGCAGCCAGTACTTCAGCGACGCGGACCTGGCCAGCATCGCCACCTACCTGACCGAACTCGGTGACGACGCCGCGGCCAGCAAGGGCAACCGGGCCTACGCCAGCGCCGGCGGCAAGGCGGACTACGCCATGTACTGCTCCACCTGCCACGGGGTCAACGGCCAGGGCAATGACCACGTCATCCCCTCGCTGGTGGGCAACCAGACCGTGCTGGCCGAGGACCCGAGCAGCCTGCTCAACGTGCTGCTGCACGGCGCCGAGACCCCGGTCACCCAGGGCAACATCGGCTACCACATGCCGGGCTATGGCTGGACCCTCAACGATCAGCAGATCGCCGAGCTGGTCAACACCCTGCGTGCCTCCTGGGGCAATGAAGGGGTGGCCATCAAACCGGAGACGGTCAAGGCCCAGCGCGCCCTGCACCAATAACTCGCGCCGACCATAACGAAACGGGCCTCCAGTGGAGGCCCGTTTGCTATGTGAGTGACGACTCACCCCTTGCGCGGTTTGGAGCCGGAGAGCGGCACCGCCCCCAGCCGGTAATCGCCATAGGGGAAGATGTTGCGAAAGCGCTGGGCCACCGGCTCGGGAATGGAGCGGGAGAAGACCAGCTTGACCCCATCGCCATCGCGCTGACCCAGGATGCGCCCGCGCACCGTCTCGTGGCGCAGGATCTGCCTGGCCTGCTCGATGAACGCCGGCGACACCTTGCCCCGCTTGACCTGCACCTTGCCTGGCGCAAGCCGGATCTCGAACAGGGCGCCACGCCCCAGCTTCATCAACCACCAGATGAGGGCGATCGCCACCAGCAACGACAACCAGGCCATCCTGTTTCTCCTTCTTCACACGGTTGCGGACAGTATAAGCCGCAACTGGCCCCCGATTGTTTGGCACGGATCACAGCCGCGCCTCAAGCCCGGCCGCAGGCCCCCCTGCTCGCCAAGCGCCCCTAGCGGCTGCGGCCCCAGGCCACCAGCGTCTCCCGATAGAGCGCCAGCAGCGCCTGATCCCGCACCGCCACCCCGACCTGCTGGGCACGATAATCGGCCCAGCCGTCGTGGGGGTGGGACTTGCCGTCAAATTTCTGCAGGGTGTGACCGATGGCGGGCCCCTCGTTGATGACCCGCACCGGCCCCTCGCGCAGAGTGAACAGGGTCGGATCGATCACGTAGGCGATGGCGGACGGGTCGTGCACGTGGCAGCCGTCGAGCCCGATCCGCTCCGAGTAGAAGCGCAGATAGAAGCGGCTGACATCCCACAGGAAGCGCCCCGGCTCGCCCGCGTCGTCGCGCAGCGCATCCAGATAAGCGCTGCTGAAGAAACTCTGCTGGGTCACGTCCAGCCCGATGATCACCACCGGCCAGTCGGCGGTGAACACCCGATCGGCAGCATCCGGATCGTCGTGGATGTTGGCCTCGGCATAGGGAGTCACGTTGCCGCGATGGCCGTTGACGCCAAAGGCGCCCCCCATAACCACCACCTGCTTCACCAGGCCGGTGATCTCGGGGGCCTCTTGCAGCGCCAGCGCCAGGTTGGTGAGCGGGCCTATGGTAACCAGGGTGATCTCGCCGGGGGCGGCCTTCACTGCCTCGACGATATACTGCCAGGCCGGCCGGGGATCCGGCGCCAGGGTCACTTCCCCCGCCGTCACATCCCCAAACCCGCTCGGCCCGTGCACCACGGTGGTCGGGCCCACCGGCTCGCGCCGCAGCGGGGCGGCCGCCCCCTGCGCCACGTCCGCCTTCATGCCGTATTGCTGCTTGAGCCAGAGGGCGTTGCGGGTACCGTTCTCGATGGTGGCGTTGCCAAATACGGTGGTGATGGCGAGCAGCTCGATGGCGGGATGGGCTTCGGCAAACAGAATTGCCATGGCGTCATCGATACCGGGATCGGTATCCAGAATGATCTTGTGAGTCATGGGGCCTCCTTGGGCAACAGAGCAGCCAGTGTAGCGAGCCGCCGCCGCTTTAACAGCGCCGGGATCACAGCCTGAGGCTTTGCCCTTGTCCGCCTTGCCCAAGTGGCGGCATTTCATACAGGGCTGACGACGCGGCAGGGGACCAGGAGGGGCGAAGCGGGTGGCATCGGCGAAATAGTGGGCAAGCGGATGGCCGGCGACGGCGGCAACCTTGTGGAGCGGCGGGTTGGGTGGTATCACTGGCCACACGATTCACCCCGCTCACCACCTGCCGAGGCGCCATTGATCACCCTGATAAAAGAGTCCGACCAGCTGAAGATGCCCTGGAAGAACAAGCAGGGCACCACAGCCCAGATCCTCATCTCCCCTGCCGGCACCAGCCTCGACAAGCTCGATTTTGCCTACCGGCTGAGCTCGGCGCCCATCAAGGGGGCCGGCCCCTTCTCGAAATTTCCCGGCTATCAGCGCATCCTGCTGCCCATCAGCGGGGCCGGCTTCGTGCTCAACGGCCACCCCTACGCCACCTTCGAGGCGGCCCACTTCAGCGGGGATGACGACACCCACTGCGAACTGCTGAAAAAAGAGGTGACGGATCTGGGGCTCATCTATGATCCGGCCCGCCTCAGCGCCAACGTGCGGGTGCTCAATCTGCCCTTCCCGCTCACCCTCACCCTGGAAGCGGACAAGACCTATCTCTGTTACCTGTTGAGCGGCCAGCTCACGGCGGCGGGCCACCCCATGGCGGTCAACGAGACCCTGCTGATCAGCGGCGAGCAGAGCATCCACTTCGACTGCCAGAAGAAGAGCGCCATCGCCTTTTTTACCCTGCAGCCCAAATAGGCGGCAGGTGCAGGCCTGACACCGGTCAGCGTTTGGGCGCCCGTCCGCCGCTGTCGAGACAGGCCTGCATGGAGTCGTAGGGGGTGTAGTGCTTGGTGCGGCTGTAATAGGTGCCGCCCTGGGGATGACAGATGCCGTTTCTGCTCTTCTTGACCGGCGGCTCCGCTGCCAGCGCGATGGCGCACACCAGCAGCAGGCAACAGCTGATCACCCATTTCATGGCTTTCATGACGACCTTGGTTCCTCTCGAGCGGGCCCAGCAGGCCCGAAAGGCGCCTATTTTACCTGCTCACTCCCCCGCTCACCTGGCGCCGGATCATAAAACGGCGTGCGATAGAGCCATCACAGGCATCCAACTCACGCCGCAAGCGACCACAAAAAAGCCGGGCAGTGCCCGGCTTCTGGGTCGACAAGCGGTGTTTAGCCGACCTTGAAGGTGCCCTTCATCATGGCGAAGTGGCCGGGGAAGGAGCAGAAGAAGGTGAGATCTTTGCCGGCCAGGCCGTCGGTCTTGAAGGTGACGCTGGTGCTCTCGCCGCCGCCCACCAGTTTGGTGTGAGCCAGTACGCGCGGGTCATCCTTGGGCAGGTAGTTGTTGTCGGCACCGGCGCTCATGCCCGCGGTGGCCACGGCCTGATAGTCGGCGGTGTTGGCCAGCGCCCAGTTGTGACCCATGGCGGTCACCGGCATCTTGCCGGTATGGTTCAGGGTCACGGTGACCTCTTTGCAGGTGGCCGGGACGCTCATCTCCTTGAGGTTGTACTGCATGGCATCATTGCCTTCGATGACCAACGCGCACTCATCGGCCAGAGCCGGGGCCGCCAGGGTGCTCAGAAACAGCAGGGTAATCGCCTTTTTCATCATCCTCTCCTTTGATTGGCAATAGATGGCAACACAATTGCCTGCGGGCTCGCACCATGGCTGGCAAACATGCTGTCAAAATCGACCTTATTCTACTCAACTGTCGTCATTCGGCTATGTCTTTAGCGCAAAGCTGCGGGTCAGGTCACCAGATTCCCCCCATTTTTTGTCTGGACGAACCGGCCACGCCACCCACTAACCACTCTTTGTTTAATTATCCCCCGCACTTTTGTCCAGCCGCGGCTCGCCCGCCGTCGCCCCCTTGGCTAAGCTGGCGACCCCGGCACGCTTGCATCCCGTGCCATCCGTTTCAGCCAAAGAGATCCGTCATGTCGCTTCTTGCTCACCCGGCCCACCGTGGCCTGTTGTTGACCCTGCTGCTGATGCTGACCGCCTGTCAGCCGGCCCCGACCCAGACCCGCATTCAGGGCAAGACCATGGGCACCTTTTACGCGGTGACCCTGAGCGACCCCTTCCCGGGCGGCGAGCCGGCACTGCAGCAAGAGGTCGATGCCCTGCTGGTACGGATGAATCACGAGATCTCCACCTACGACCCGAACTCCCTCATCTCCCGCTTCAATCAGGGCAGCGGCCAGCCTCCCATGGCCATTCCCGCTACCATGGCCAACATCGTGCAGCAGGGCATCGACGCCGGCCATCTCACCGCAGGCAAGCTCGACGTCACCGTGGGCCCGCTGGTCAACCTGTGGGGATTCGGGCCGGACAAGCGGCCCGTCAAACGGCCCAGCGCCGAGCAGATTGCCAATGCCCGCCACAAGGTGGGCATCGACCGGCTGACATTGGTGCCCGAGGGGGATCACTTCCTGCTCGGCAAGCGCATCCCCGACCTCTACCTCGATCTCTCCACCCTGGGCGAGGGAGCCGCCTCTGACGAAATTGCCAGCCTGCTGGAGCAAAAAGGGGTGCACAACTATCTCATCGAGGTGGCCGGCGCCGTGCGCAGCAAGGGCAACAACGCCAAGGGCAAGCCCTGGCGGGTGGCCATCGTCGAGCCGTCCGACCAGCCCGGCGCCTTCTCGGACGTGGTGATCCCCAACGGCATGGCCCTCAGCACCGCCGGCAGCTATCGCAACTACTACGAGCTCGACGGCAAGCGCTACTCCCACATCATCGACCCCGCCACCGGCCAGCCCATCAGCCACAAGCTGGTCTCCGCCAGCGTCATCACCCCGACCGCGCTCGAGGCCGACGCCCTCGACACCGCCCTCATGGTGATGGGGCCGGAGCAGGCGATGGCCTTTGCCAAGGCGCACGGTCTCGCGGTCTATCTCATCGTCAAGACCGAGCAGGGCTTCGCCGCCAGCCATACCCCCCAGTTCACCCCCTATCTGGTGGCCAAACAGCCATAAATCAGCCGCCATAACTCAACAGCCATAAAGAGGCCCCGCACTGCGGGGCCTCCTTGTCTTCACGTCGGCACTAGTCGATGGGAGTGCGCCGAGGCGCCGGGGCCACCGGCGGCTTGGCATCAGGCCAGTGACCACCGACCGGATACTTTCAGGCTACTCCCCGCAGCCGGCCGAGTCGGCTGACGGGCGCGCCACCCGGTTGCCCGCCCCGTAGAGAAGAAACACCAGCACGCAAATAGCGGTCATCACGGCGAACAGGGCCGGGCCGCCCCACACCTGCAACAGCCAGCCCCCACCAGGGGCGAGAGCGCCCAGCCAAGCCCGGCCAGCGCGCTGGCACCGAAGTAGCTCCCCTTGAGGTGGGCCGGCGCCATCTCGTCGATCAGCACGTTGAAGAGCGGGAACAGCACCGCCTCCCCCACGCTCAGCAAGAACACCGCTACCAGCCAGGGCCACAGCAGGGCCGGGCTAGACAGGGCGAACAACACCTGGGCGGACGCCATCAGCAGGATGGAGAACTGCAGCCGCAGGCTCACCCGCCAGCACCGGGTCAGATGCAGCAGCGGAAACTGCAGGGTGATGATGGTCAGCGCATTGGTGGCCACCAGCAGGGCCACCAGGGTCTCCACCTCGGGGGCGCCGGCGCGGGTCAGATACTGGATCAGCGGCGATTCCACCTGGGCGTAGACCAGCATCATCAGCAGGTTGGCGAGGATGAACAGCATGAAGGCCCGATCCCGCCCCACCACCCTCAGCATGGCCCCCAGGGTGAGGCCCGCATCCGGCCGGCCAGCGCACTCGCGGCGAAAACCGAGCAGGAAGGCGATGCCGAGCAGGCCATAGCTGGCGGCCGTCACCACGAAGGTCTCCTGGCGCGCACCGAGCCCCACCATGACGCCGATGAGCGGTCCCACCCCCGCCCCCACGTTGAGCAGGAAGTAGCGCAGGTGTTGAGCCAGCTCCCGCTGCGCCTTCTCGGGCAGCAGATCCCCCATCAGCGCCTTGCCCGGCGTGTCGATGAAGGCGTAGGAGAGACCAGAGCCAAACACCCCGAGGGCGATGAGCCAGAGGGAGTGGCCAAACCCGAGCAGCAGGTAGGCGCCGCACGACAGGACGCAGCCGAGCAGCAGTATGGTGCGCCGGCCAAGCCGGTCGGAGAGCCAGCCGACGTAGAAGCCGATGAGGCAGGAGAGCACGGCCGCGCCGCCCAGCAGCATCCCGATGCCGGACGCCGAGAGATCATACTCCCGGTAGAGCAGGATCGAGAGAAAGGGCCAGACCATGAAGAAACTGGTGCGCACCATGAAGGTGCCCAGGATCACGATCCAGACCAGCGGTGGAAAGGGGGGCAGGCGCATGGGAACTCCTTGTCGCGCAATGGCAGCTGATCCGCAGGGGAAAGCATTCAGTGGTATCAAAAGACACCTGAGCGCACAATCCCCGCCCTGAAAAAAACCGCCCGAAGGGGCGATCTCAGCGTCGGTCGGTGGGCGGCTTCACCGTCCCGGTCAGGCAGGAGTTCGCCACCTACCCTCCCCCAGTTCACCTCCTATTTGGTCCGGCAGAAGCCATGAATGGCGGGGCTTGGCGGAAAAACCGCGGCGGCGCCCCATGTTCAATTGCCTGTCTGCGCGCTTTGGTGGCACACTTCTGTTATCCGCCCGTAGCGCCCTGACCAGACAGATGCAGACACCGGAATCCGAACCAGAGAAAAAAGCCCCACCCAAACCGAAGCGCATCCTGCTGGTCAACGAACAGCGCTCCTTTCAGGTGATGATGAAGGCGATGCTGATCAACATCGGCATCAGCCGCATCACCTATGCCAACTCGGCCGAAGAGGCGAGACGGCGCTGCCAGAAAGAGACCTTTGACATCTACCTGCTCGATTACGAGCTGGGGGTCGGCGAGAACGGCCGCCAGCTGCTGGAGAGCCTGCGGGATCAGAAGCTCATTCCGCCCCAGAGCGTGGTGATCATGGTGAGCGGCGACAGCTCCCGCGCCATGGTGCTGAGCGCGCTGGAGGCCGAGCCCGACGAATACCTGATGAAGCCCTTCTCCCAGGAGCAGTTTTCGTTTCGCCTCAAACGCGCCCTCGCCCGCCGTCAGGCGCTGGAGAGCGTGTTCAGCGCCCTTGCCAAAGAGGACTTGCCCACCCTGCTCGCCGCCTGCGCCGAGCGGGCCGACGCGGTGCCGCGCTTTGCCAACTTCTGTCGCTGTCTGCAGGCCGACACCCAGCTCAAGCTGGGCCAGGCCAAGGAGGCCCGCAGCCTGATGCGCCAGCTGCTGGCCGGTCAGGAGAACAGCTGGGCCCGGCTGACGCTGGGCAAGGCGTGCCACACCCTGGGGCTGAACGAAGAGGCGGTGAGCCACCTGCAGGCCACCCTCAAGAACACCCCGCTGATGGTGGAGGCCCATCTCTGGCTGGCAGAGTCCCAGCTCGCGCTCGGCAATGACGAACAGGCCCAGCAGGAGCTCAAGCGGGCGGTCGACATCTCACCCCAGTCGGTGCAGCTCTCCCGCCGGCTGGCGGAGGTGTGCCTGCTGCGCCACGACTACGCCCAGGCCAAGGACGTGCTGCTCTCCCTCATCGACCTGTCGCGCAACTCCATTCATCGCACCCCCCACTACCTGGGGGCCTATATCCAGTCGCTGACCCTCTACGCTCTCAACAGCAACGACATCTACCACATCGCCAACCTGCAAAAGCAGGTCAACTCGGCCCTGTCGCGCATCCGCGATTCGCTGATGATGTCGGAGTTCAACTACCCGGTGTTCGAGCAGATCTGCCAGGCCCGGGTGCAGATCGCCCTCGGCGAGCTGCTCAAGGGCAAGAAGATGCTCTACCGCGCCAACCAGAACTGGCTCGATCAGCCGGCCACCATGCCCCCCAGCCTGCTGGGCGAGACCATCCTCGCCCTCTATCAGCTCGGCGAATTCGAATATGCCGAGAGCCTGCAAGCGCTGCTGGCCGAAGACGAGGATCGGCTGCTCACCACCTGCATCCAGGCCACCCGCGACGACAAGACAGTGCTTGAGCGTCGCCAGCGCTATCAGCAGCTCAACGAACTGGGCATCAAGGCCTATCAGAGCGGCGAGCTGGAGCAGGCGCTCGGCCACTTTCGCGAAGCGCTGCGCCGGGCCCCGGCCAATACCGGCGCCGCCCTCAACAAGATCCAGGTGCTGCTGCAGCTGATGCAGAAAAACCGCAAGAGCCCGGAGTTTGGCGCCGAGTGCAAGGAGACCCTGGAGGTGCTGGACGGCATCCCCCTCAATCCGGCCCAGCAGGATCGTTTTCGCAAGCTGCGTCAGGAGTTTACCCAGCTCAGCTGACCAGGGCCCGCTCGCCTATGCTGATACTGACTCGGCAAAGGGAGGAGAGTGGCGATGGCCATGTGTCGATATCTGGTGGCGGACGGTCGCCACTGCAGCGAAGAGGCGGGAGACCATGATCTGTGCCGCTGGCACGATCCCCATGCCAATCATCAGGATCCCCACACCGCCCGCGAGCTGGAGCATTACATCCAGCAGGGTGGGCTGTGCCACGGCTTGCAGCTGGCCCGCGCCAATCTGGCGGGCCTCAACCTGGTGAAAAAAGGGGCCCCGCAGGGGTTCCTGCTGGAGCAGTGCAACCTCTACCGTGCCAATCTGCAGGGGGCCCACCTCTACGGCATTCGCATCAAGGGCGGCAGCCTGATGAAGGCGGATCTCAGCGAAGCGAACCTGCACTGCGCCACCTTCGACGACGTCAACCTGCTCGGCATTCGCTGGCACAACACCCGCCTCGACAACCTGGATACCGGCAAGCGGCTGATGCAGGAGCGGCGCGGCCGCAAGGAGCGCGACCCGGTGCAGGCCCGCATCTGGCTGAAGGAGGCCGAAGAGACCTATCGCGATCTGCGCAAGGCCTCGGAAGCGCAGGGCATCTTCACCATGTCCGGCCGCTACATCCAGCAGGAGCTCACCATGCGTAGGCTGCAGCTGCCGTTCTGGTCGACCCAGCGCTTCACCTCCTGGATCGTCGATCTGTTCTGCGGCTACGGCGAGGCCCCCATGCGGGTGGTACTCTTCTCTCTGCTGCTCATCTTCATCTGCAGCATCTTCTACTTCTTCTTTGGCCTGAGCTTCAACGGCAACCACCTCATCTACCGGCCCGGCGCTCCTGTTGAGCAGAACGCCATCTTTCTGCTGGAGTGCCTCTACTACAGCGTGGTGACCTTCACCACCCTGGGTTATGGCGACTTCACCCCCATCGGCCTCTCAAGGCTCTTCGCCGCCTTCGAGGCCTTCACCGGCAGCTTCACGCTGGCGCTGTTTGTGGTGGTGTTCGTCAAGAAGATGACCCGCTGAGCCCGCTGTGGCGGGCGGACCGCCCCGGATGTGGCCCCTCGCCTTCACTTGCATCCACGGCGGATTCCTAGTCCAATAGCCACTTATAAAAATGACATGAGCATCCCGGACATGAAGATCATCTCTTTCAATATCAATGGCCTGCGCGCCCGCCTGCACCAGCTGCAAGCCATCATCGACAAGCATCAGCCGGATGTGATCGGCCTGCAGGAGATCAAAGTACACGACGAGGCCTTCCCGCTGGCCGACGTGGAGGCCATGGGCTATCACGTAGAGTTTCACGGCCAGAAGGCCCACTACGGGGTGGCCATCATGAGCAAGCAGAAGCCGGTCAAGGTGGAGAAAGGCTTCCCCACCGACGATGAAGAGGCCCAGCGCCGGATGATCATGGCCACCTTCGAGCGCGAAGACGACTCCCTCATCAAGGTGATGAACGGCTACTTCCCGCAGGGTGAAAGCCAGGATCACGAGACCAAGTTCCCGGCCAAGCAGAAGTTCTACGAGGATCTGCAGCACTATCTGGAGACCCACCACACCCCGGGCGATCAGCTGGTGCTGATCGGGGATATGAATATCTCCCCCACCGATCTCGACATCGGCATCGGCGAAGCGAACCGCAAGCGCTGGCTGCGGGATGGCAAGTGCTCCTTCCTGCCCATCGAGCGCGAATGGATGGAGCGCCTGAAAGGATTCGGCCTGACCGACACCTTCCGCGCCGCTAACCCCACCGAGTGCGAGCGCTTCTCCTGGTTTGACTACCGCTCCAGGGGCTTTGACGAGAACCGGGGCCTGCGCATCGACCTCATCATGGCTTCCGACGCCCTCAAGGACACCGTGACCGAGACCGGCATCGACTACGAGCTGCGCGGCATCGACAAGCCTTCGGATCACGCCCCCATCTGGGCCTGCTTCGCCTGATAACGACAACAGAGGGGGCATTTGAAGCCCCCTCTGTGACCAAGCCCCCACTTCCCCCGCTTTTTCCTTCTTATAATTCCCTCCGGGTCTCCTGCTCCCCAGCAAGGTCACGATGCAGGGTCTGCCAGACTGACACAAATTGTCGCGGCCCCCTCCGCCACGGCGCGATCGACACCGACAACTTTCAGTGTCGAGCAGCCTGGGTTCAATATTCGTGCTCTATCATTAGAAAACTGTCAGTAATCCAATGAGTTAAATTTGTAACCATGCAGTTAACCATGTTCATGAAGAAAAAGGCTGGGCGCGGCAATCGCGCACCATCCCACAGGAGTGTGATGATGAAGGTGCAATACGTCAGGGAAGAGATGTTCAAGCGCGGCTGTATCGCCCTGGCACTGGCCAGCGCACTGACCGCCTGTGGTGATGAGCCGGCCACCGGAGCCCAGGCACTGCCGCCCGTGCCCGTGGTGGTGGCCGAGGTCAAGCTGACCGACGTGCCGATGACCACCGAGATGGTGGGCGAGACCGCCGGTTTTCGCGAAATTGACGTGCGTTCCCGGGTGAGCGGTATCCTGCTCAAGCGCACCTACATCGAGGGACAGCCGGTCACCGCCGGTCAGGCGCTGTTCCTGATCGACCCCGAGCCCTACAAGGTGGCGCTGGAACAGGCCAAGGGCACCCTGGCCCAGGAGCAGGCCCGCCTCAACAAGGCCCGCGCCGACCGGGATCGCATCATCCCGCTGTTCAAGCGCCAGGTGGTGAGCCGCAAGGACTATGACGACACCATCGCCAACTACGAGGCGGCCATCGCCAGCCATCAGGCCGCCCAGGCCAAGGTGAAAGAGGCCGAACTCAACCTCAGCTACACCCAGGTCACCGCCCCCATCAACGGCATGGCGAGCAAGAGCTCCCAGTCCGAGGGCAGCCTCATCTCCACCAGTGGCGAAAATGGCCTGCTCACCACCATCACCCAGTTCGATCCCCTCTACGTCAACTTCTCCTACTCGGAGCAGGATCGCCTCAACTTCGAGAACTCGGTGAAAAAGGGATTGATTGAGGCCAAGGATGCCACCAACTGGCGCACCCACATCCGGCTGGCGGACGGCTCCGTCTATCCCGAGGCGGGCAAGCTCAACTTCTCCGACAGCCGGGTCGACCCGCAGACCGGCACCATCCGGGCCCGCGCCATCTTCGACAACAAGGACGGCGTGCTGCTGCCGGGCCAGTTCGTGCGCATGACCATCGATCTGGGCACCCGCAAAAATGCCATCCTGGTGCCGCCGCGCGCCATCGTCCAGTCCCAGGCCGACCGCATGGTGATGGTGGTGGACAAAGAGAACAAGGTGGTGCCCCGCCCGGTCAAGCTGGGTTCCGTGGTCGACAGCGGCGTGCTGATCGACAGCGGCCTCGAGCCCGGTGAGCGCTACATCGTCGAGGGGCTGATGAAGGCCCGTCCCGGCGCCGTGGTCAAGCCCGTCTCTGCCGAAGAGATGAAGGCGATCACCACCAAGATGGTCGGCCAGAACGCGGCCAAGTAAGGAGTTCGTATGTTTTCCAAGTTCTTCATCGAACGCCCCATCTTCGCCAGCGTGATTTCGATCATCATAGTGCTGGGCGGGTTGGCGGCGATGCGATCGCTCCCCATCGAGCAGTACCCGCAGATCACCCCGCCGGTGGTGTCGGTGACCGCCTTCTATCCGGGCGCCACCCCCGAGGTGATCTCCCAGACCGTGGCTGCACCGCTCGAACAGCAGATCAACGGCGTGGAGCGGATGCTCTACATGCAGTCGGGGTCGGCCTCCAACGGCCAGATGAACCTCAACGTCTACTTCGAGATCGGCACCGATCCGGATCAGGCCACCATCAACGTCAACAACCGGGTCTCGGCCGCCATGGCCCAGCTGCCGGAAGAGGTGAAGAAGCAGGGGGTGACGGTCAAGAAGAAATCGACCTCGATCCTGCAGGTGGTCACCCTGCAATCGCCTGACGGCACCTTCGATACCACCTACCTGTCGAACTACGCCCTGCTCAACATCATCGACGAGCTCAAGCGGATTCCCGGGGTCGGCGATACCACCCTGTTCGGCGGCACCGACTACGCCATGCGCATCTGGCTCAGACCGGATCGGCTGGCCCAGCTCGAGCTCACCCCGAGCGACGTGATCGGCGCCATCCGCGAGCAGAACACCCAGTTTGCGGCCGGCAAGATCGGCGCCCAGCCCACCACGGCCCCCATCGACTTCACCTACACGGTGCAGACCAAGGGACGGCTGGAGGATGTACGCGAGTTCCAGAACATCATCATCCGCTCCATGCCGGACGGCTCGAAGATCCGGGTCAAGGACGTGGCCAGGGTCGAGCTCGGCGGCAAGGACTACGACCTGCTGGCCAAGGCCAACGGCAAGCCGGCCATCGGTATCGCCACCTATCTGCAACCGGGCGCCAACGCCGTGGCGGTGGCCGATCAGGTGCACGCCACCATGCTGCGCCTCAAGGAGCGCTTCCCGCAGGACATCGAATACCAGATCCCCTACGACACCACCGAGTTCGTGAAGATCTCCATCGAAGAGGTGGTACACACCCTGTTCGAGGCGATCGTGCTGGTGTTCGTGGTAGTCTATCTGTTCCTGCAGAACTTCCGCGCCACCCTGATCCCCTGTATCGCGGTGCCGGTATCGCTCATCGGGACCTTCGCCGGCATGCTGGTGCTGGGTTTCTCCATCAACCTGCTGACCCTGTTCGGCATGGTGCTCGCCATCGGTATCGTGGTGGATGACGCCATCGTGGTGCTGGAGAACGTCGAGCGGATCATGCAGGAGAAGAAGTGCTCGCCCAAAGAGGCGGCCATCCTCGCCATGCAGGAGGTCTCCGGCCCGGTGGTCGCCATCGTGCTGGTGCTCTGCGCCGTGTTCCTGCCGGTCGCCTTCATGGGCGGCATGACCGGGGTCATGTACAAGCAGTTCGCCATCACGGTGGCGGTGTCGGTGGCCATCTCCGGTCTGGTGGCGCTGACCCTGTCGCCGGCCCTCTGCGCCGTGTTGCTCAAAGAGGGCCACCACAAGCCGGCTCGCTTCTTCGTCTGGTTCAACAACGCCTTCGATGGCCTCACCCGCCGTTACGTGCGCGGGGTCGCCTTCCTCAACCGCCGGGTCGGGGTGGCGTTCACCATCATCGCCTTCATCCTGGTCTCCATCTACGGCCTGCTGATGAAGGTGCCGGGCGAGCTGGTGCCGAACGAAGATCAGGGCTACCTGCTCTCCGCCGTCATGCTGCCGGATGCGGCCTCCCTCACCCGCACCCAGGCGGTGGCGAACGACTTCGACCAGATGGCGATGGCCAACCCCAACGTGAAGGACGTCATCACCTTCTCGGGCTTTGACATCCTCTCCAACGCCATCATCAGCAACAGCGGTATCAGCTTCATCACCCTCAAGGACTGGAGCGAGCGGCAAGGTGCCGGGCAGGACTCCTTCTCCCTGGCCAAGACCTTCCAGGGCATGAGCCTGATGGGGCTGGCGGACGGCTTCGTCGCCTCCTTCAACCCGCCCCCATCACCGGCATGTCCACCACCGGCGGGCTGGAGGCCTACCTGCAAAACCGCAGCACCGGCAATGCCCAGGCCTTCTCGGCCGAGGTGCAGCGCTTCCTCGAGGCGGCCAAGCAGCGCCCCGAGTTCGCCAGCGTGACCAGCACCTATCGCGCCAACGTACCCCAGGTCTATCTCGACCTGGATCGCGAGAAGGCCAAGGCGCTGGGGCTGCCCATCAACGCCGTGTTCGACACCATGCAGGCCACCTTCGGCCAGGTCTATGTCAACGACTTCAACCAGTTCGGCCGCACCTATCGGGTGCAGTTGCAGTCCGAGGCGGACTACCGCGCCAAGAAGAGCGACATCCGCAACGTCTATGTGCGCTCCGACAAGGGGGAGATGATCCCGCTCAGCAGCCTGGTGACGGTGCGTGATGCCACCGGCCCCGAACTGGTGGAGCGCTTCAACATCTTCCAGGCGGCCAAGATCATGGCGCAGCCGGCGCCGGGCTACAGCTCCGGCCAGGCCATCGCCGCGCTGGAAGCCGTGGCCGACGAGTCCCTCGGCAACGACGCCAAGCTGGAGTGGACCGGCTCCGCCTATCAGGAGAAGGCGGCCGCCGGCAGTGCGGGCACCGCGTTCGGCTTCGGCATCGTGATGATCTTCCTCATCCTGGCGGCCCAATACGAACGCTGGAGCCTGCCGTTTGCGGTGATCACCGCCGTCCCGTTCGCCCTGTTCGGCGCCCTGCTGGCCACCTGGCTGGTGGGTCTGACCAACAACGTCTACTTCCAGATAGGACTGGTGACCCTCGTCGGGCTGGCGGCCAAGAACGCCATCCTGATCGTGGAGTTCGCGGTGATGAAGCACGAAGAGGGAATGAGCCTCATCGAGTCGGCACTGGAGGCGGCGCGGCTGCGTTTTCGCCCCATCGTCATGACCTCGCTCGCCTTCATCCTCGGCTGTGTGCCGCTGGTCACCTCCAGCGGCGCCGGGGCGGCGAGCCGTCATGCCCTCGGCTGGCCGGTCATCGGCGGCATGCTGGCGGCGACCTTCATCGCCATCTTCTTCATCCCGCTGTTCTTCCGCCTCATCATGCGGCGCTCGGAGCGCGCCGGCGGCAAGACGGCGCAACCCAAGTCGTAAGTCGTGTGTCACAGCCCCCGCCATACGGGGGCTTTTTTTTATCCGCCAGGCGGGCCAACACCCAGCATCCGGGCCCGAGCCGCGAGCGGGATCACGCAGCCGCCATCCCGTTGCCCACATACCTTGACCTTGCTCTCAAGGTAAGGTTTACAGTGCCCCCAGTCATTGTCAGGATTTTCCCCATGCTCGTAGCGAGATTGCCCATCGAACGCATTGCCCGGCTGTTGCTGGGGCTGATGCTCGTCTGCAATCTCACCCTCTGCATCGGCTGGCACGGGGTGGATGCCCTCAACGCCGCCATGACTCACGGCAATCAGGCCATGAGCGACAGCGCCATGCAGGGGCTCTCCTGCCACGGGGCCAGCCCGGATGCGGGAGCCCAAGATGCCGCCAGCCAGGAGTGCCAGATGCACGGCGGGCTCACCTCGACCGGCACTCCCGGCCTGCCGCTGCTGGCCGCCCTGCTGACCCTGCTCGCTCTGCCGCTGTTGCTGCTGCCCCTCGGGACGGCAAGCAACGTGCTGGACAACTGGTTGCGGGATCCCTTCCTGCGATCCCGCGGCACCCACCCTCCCTCCTGGCCGCGCCGACACCTGATGTTGTCGGTGCTGCGCCACTAGAAAGATCTTCTCTCGCGGCAACAGCAAGCCTCGGCTTGCCCGTTTTCTGCCGCCTTGCCTGACCCTGCGCCCTGGCCAAACCGGCCCGCTCGCAGGGAGCCGTGCGCGCTGACACAGCTGCGCCCCGTTTGCCGCCTCGTGGTGATGCCCTGCCCGCGCACACCACCACACCGGCGGCCTGACAGAAGAGAAGAGATACCATGTCATCCACCCCCGTTACCCGGTCTGCCTGCGCGCGGCCGTGCCCGCCCTCCCTTCGCCTCCCGCGCGCCGGAGGCTTGTCATGAACAAGACACTGTTGATGTCCGCCCTGCTGCTGGCCCTCGGCGCCGGTGGCGGCTACTGGGCCGCCAAACAGACCACAACTGGCACTGCAGCCAAAGAGAAGACGCCGCTCTACTGGGTCAACCCCATGGATCCGCGCGACAAGCGCGATGGCCCCGCCAAGGACAACATGGGGATGGACTTCATCCCCGTCTATGAGGAAAAACAGGGCGGCTCGCCGGGCACAGTCACCATCAGCCCCGAGATCCAGCAGAACCTGGGGGTGCGGCTCGCCAAGGTAGAGAAGCTCCCCATCCACCAGCAGATCGAGACGGTGGGCTACGTCGGTTATGACGAGGACCGGCTGGAGGCGGTCAACGCCCGCATGGCAGGCTGGATCCGCACCCTCGCCATCAAGAGCGAGGGGCAGCAGGTGAGCAAGGGGAGCCTGATCTACGAGCTCTATGCCCCGGATCTCGTCAACGCCCAGCACGAGTATCTGCTCGCGCTCAACACCGCCAACCCCCTGCTGCTGCGCGCCGCCGAGGGCAAGCTCAAGTCCCTGCAGGTGCCGGCCGATCAGATAGCGGCCCTCAAGCGCAGCCGCCAGGTGCAGGAGACGGTGCGCATCTATGCCCCCAGCAGCGGCTATGTCTCCGAGCTGAAGGTGCGCGAAGGCCAGTATGTGGAGCCTGCCGCGGCGCTCTTCAACATCAGTACCCTCAAGCAGGTGTGGGTGAGCGCCGAGGTGTTCGAGCGCCAGGCGGCCCAGCTGAAGGTGGGCGATCCGGTCACCATGACCCTGGACTACGCCCCCGGCCGCAGCTGGCAGGGCCGGGTCGATTACCTCTACCCGACCCTGGATGCCGCCACCCGCACCCTCAAGGTGCGGCTGCGCTTCGCCAACCCGGACGAGTTCCTGAAACCCAATATGTTCGCCAAGGTGAGCATTCGCACCGGGCAAGGCGAACCCCGGCTGGTGGTACCGAGCGAAGCGGTGATCCGCACCGGCAGTCAGGATCGGCTGGTGCTGGCGCTGGGGGATGGCAGCTTCAAGTCGGTGGCCGTCACCCTGGGCCCCCAGTTTGGCGACAAGGTCGCCATCAAGGCAGGGGTAGAGGCTGGGGATAACATCGTCAGCTCGGCCCAGTTTCTACTCGACTCCGAATCGGCCATCGATTCGGACTTCCAGCGCATGACGGCGGTGCGCCCTGCCCAGGTGTGGACCCAGGGCGAAGTTGAAAGCATCGATCTGGCCAGTCGCACCCTGATGGTCTCCCACCAGCCCATCCCCGAGTGGCAGTGGCCCGCCATGGAGATGGAGTTCACCGTCGCCGACGGGGTCGATATGAGCAAGCTGGCCGAGGGGCAAACCCTCCATCTGCAGGTGATGCAGGAGGGGGATGAGTACCGCATCACCACCATCCATCAGGAGCAAGCGCCAGCAAGCGGCGATGCCACCAAGCCTGCGGCAGATGAGATGGACAAGATGGAAGGCATGGACCATAGCCAGCACGATATGGGAGCCAAGTCATGATCCCTGCCATCATTTGTTGCCTGACAGGCAACCGCTCTCGGCTCTCTGCACCAAATGAGCAAGGAGTCCAATCATGATCCCCTCGATTATTCGCTGGTCCGTGGGCAACCGCTTTCTGGTGCTGCTGCTCACTGTCATGCTCACCGCCTGGGGGCTCTGGTCGGTCAAACAGACCCCGGTGGACGCCCTGCCGGATCTCTCCGACGTCCAGGTGATCATCAAGACGGCCTATCCGGGCCAGGCACCGCAGGTGGTGGAGGATCAAGTGACCTACCCGCTCACCACCGCCATGCTGGCGGTGCCGGGCGCCACCACGGTGCGCGGCTACTCCTTCTTCGGCGACTCCTTCGTCTACGTGCTGTTTGACGACAACACCGACCTCTACTGGGCCCGCGCCCGGGTGCTGGAGTATTTGAGCCAGGTTGCGCCCAACCTGCCCGCCTCCGCCCGTCCCCAGCTCGGCCCCGATGCCACCGGGGTGGGCTGGGTCTACCAGTACGCGCTGGTGGACAGAACCGGCAAGCATGACCTCAGCCAGCTCACCTCACTGCAAAACTGGTTCCTCAAGTACGAGTTGCAGACGGTGGAGGGGGTCTCCGAGGTTGCCACCGTTGGCGGCATGGTGCGCCAGTATCAGGTGCGGGTCGATCCGGACAAGCTGCGCGCCTACGGCATCCCGCTCTCCCTTATCGAGACAGCCATCAAGCAGGGCAATCAGGAGACCGGTGCCTCCGTCATCGAGATGGCGGAAGCGGAGTACATGGTGCGCTCCAACGGCTACCTCAAAAGCGTGGAGGATCTGAAGCAGATCCCGCTCGGTACCACTGTGCGCGGCGCCCCGCTGCTGCTGGGTGACGTGGCGGATGTGGTCACCGGCCCCCAGAGCCGGCGCGGCCTGGCCGAGCTCAACGGTGAAGGGGAAGTGGTGGGCGGCATCATCGTCATGCGCTACGGCGAGAATGCCCAGCACACCATCGACGGGGTCAAGGCGCGGCTGGCGGAGCTGAAAAGCAGCCTGCCAGAGGGGGTCGAGGTGGTCACCGTCTACGACCGATCCGACCTTATCCAGCGCGCCATCGACAACCTCTCCGGCAAGCTGGTGGAGGAGTTCGCGGTGGTGGTGCTGGTCTGCCTCGCCTTCCTGTTCCACCTGCGCTCGTCACTGGTGGTGGTTATCTCCTTGCCCATCGCCATCCTGACCGCCTTTATCGTGATGCACCTGCAGGGGATCAACGCCAACATCATGTCGCTGGGCGGTATCGCCATCGCCATCGGCGCCATGGTGGATGGCGCCATCGTGATGATCGAGAACGTCCACAAGCACATGGAGCGGGAGGCGCTCACCGACAAGAACCGCTGGCGCATCATCACCGAGGCGAGCATCGAGGTGGGCCCCGCCATCTTCTTCTCCCTGCTGATCATCACCATCAGCTTCCTGCCGGTATTTGCGCTGGAGGCGCAGGAGGGGCGGATGTTCCACCCGCTCGCCTATACCAAGACCTACGCCATGGCGGCGGCGGCCGGGCTCGCCATCACGCTGGTGCCGGTGATCATGGGCTACTTCATCCGTGGCAAGGTGCTGGCGGAGCAGGCCAACCCCCTCAACCGCTGGCTAAGCCAGGGCTATGTGCCGCTGCTCAAGGCCGTGCTGGCTCGTCCGAAAACTACCCTGGCCATCGCCGCCGTGGTGACGGTGGCGGGCTTCTGGCCGCTCAAGTATCTGGGCTCCGAGTTCATTCCGCCGCTGGACGAGGGGGACATCATGTACATGCCCACCACCGCGGCCAATATCTCGGTGGGCAAGGCGCGGGAGATTTTGCAACAGACCGACAAGCTCATTCGCACCGTGCCCGAGGTGCAAAACGTGTTCGGCAAGGCGGGGCGCGCCGAATCGGCCACCGACCCCGCCGATCTGGTGATGATGGAGACCAGCATCCAGCTCAAACCCCGCGATCAGTGGCGCCCCGGCATGACCCCGGAGAAGCTGAAAGAAGAGCTGGATTCCCTTATCCGCTTCCCCGGCCTCACCAACGCCTGGGTGCCCCCCATCAAGACCCGCATCGACATGCTGGCCACCGGCATCAAGACCCCGGTCGGCATCAAGATAGCGGGGCCGGATCTCAAGGTGATCCAGCAGCTCGGCCAACAGCTGGAACAGATCGTCGGCAAGGTGGAGGGCGCCTCATCGGTCTACGCCGAGCGGGTGGCCGGTGGCCGCTATGTGAAGGTGGACATCGACCGACTCAAGGCGGCCCGTTACGGCCTCAACATTGCCGACGTGCAGGCGGTGCTCGCCACCGCGGTGGGCGGCATGGAGGTGGGCCAGACCATCGAGGGGCGCGAGCGCTACCCCATCAACCTGCGCTACCCCCAGAGCTATCGCGACTCGGTGGCCAGCCTCGAGCTGCTGCCGCTGGTGACCCCGAGCGGCGCCCGCATCGCGCTGGCGGACGTGGCGCGGGTCTACATCAGCGACGAGGCGCCCATGCTGCGCAGTGAAAACGCGCGCCTCAACGGCTGGGTCTACGTCGACATTCGCGGCCGCGACATCGGCTCTTTTGTGGCAGAGGCCAAGGCCGAGGTGGACAAGCAGCTGGTGCTGCCGGCGGGCTACGCCCTCACCTGGTCCGGTCAATTCGAATACATGGAGCGGGCCAAGGCGCGCCTCGCCTACGTGGTGCCGCTCACGGTCGCCATTATCGTGCTGCTGCTCTATCTGGCGTTTCGCCGCTTCCAGGAGGTGCTGCTCATTCTCACCACCTTGCCGCTGGCGGTGGTGGGCGGGATCTGGACCCTCTGGTTGCTGGACTTCAACCTGTCAGTCGCCGTAGGTGTTGGCTTTATTGCCCTGGCGGGGGTGGCGGTGGAGACCGGCGTCCTGATGCTGGTCTACCTCAACCACGCCTGGGATGACCTCGTGGCCAGCGGCAAGCCGGACCAGGCGGGGCTGCACCGAGCGGTGATCCACGGGGCCGCCCTGCGCCTGCGCCCCAAGATGATGACGGTGGTGACCATCATCGCCGGCCTGTTGCCCATCATGTGGAGCCACGGCACCGGCTCCGAGGTGATGCAGCGCATCGCCGCCCCCATGATTGGCGGCATGGTGAGCGCGCTGGTGCTGACCCTGCTGGTGCTGCCCGCCGCCTACTACCTGTGGCGCAGCCGGCACCTGGGCGCGACCGAGCACCAACCCGCCGGCTAACCCGGTGGCAGCGCCCTTTTTGACAACCAAGAATCTGAATCAACGACGAGGAAACACCATGAACTACAAGACGCTGACCCTGACCCTGCTGCTTGGCCTTGCCACCCACACCAGCCTGCAGGCCGAGGAGATGATGAACCATGCCGGCCACGACATGGGCCAGATGAGCCAGATGGAAGGCATGAACGAGATGGGCGAGATGGCGATGACCCAGGGGGTCATCAGCCGCATCGACGCGGCCAACGGCAAGGTCGGCATCAAGCACGAGGCGATCGACAACCTCAAGATGCCGGCGATGACCATGGTCTTTCGGGTGGCCGATCCGGCCCTGCTCCAGGATCTGAAGGTGGGGGATGCGGTGCTTTTTCACGCCGAGAACCCGGCCGGCAAGCTCACCGTGACCGCCATCCAGAAACAGTAAGCGGAGTCATTGCAATAAAAGACGGCGGGATCATCCCGCCGTTTTCTTTTACTGCGCCATCTACTGCACCATCCGCTACTGCACTATCTGCCGAGCGGCCTCCTCAGCCGTTCGGATAAGCCTGAGCGATATTCGCCTGAGCTATCCCGAGCAGCTGAACAGACATGTCCTGCAATACATAGAGGTCGCGGCGACGGGTCCAGGGTTGATCGGATTGCTCGTCATACCAGACGGGCAGTTCGATCCCCTCCGGGGCATGGCTCGCCACTTTGCGGGCACGGCAGGTGATGATGCAGCGTTTGACATGGTCACGGTGACCGATGACGGCCGCCGTGCCGAGGGCGGCGGCCTCTCCGCCGGCATAATCCCTGACGATGGCCTCCACCACCCCGTCCGTGCTGAGGTAGACCAGCTTGCCCTCATCATCCCAGTAAGGCTCGATGGAGATGACATCCCGGGCCGGGATATCGGGATAGCGGGTCGAGTCGAGGAAGCGGGCGATCTCCCACTGCACGTACATGGGCACCGGCTTTTGCCGATAGAGGGCCGCGCAGCAGGCGGCCAGCGCCTCGTTCATGGGGCCGGGCTCGGCCAGTTCATTCGGGTTGCCCGAGGCGTTGGGGCGATTGCCAAAGGCAAAGGCGATGACGCAGTGGGCCTGGTCGATGGCGACCCGGGACGGGGTCATGTTGAAGCAGGCCTCCTCGATGAAGGGGGCCAGCTGGCGGGCCGTCTGCTCGTCGTGCAGCTCGGCGCTCAGCCGGTCGGTCAGGGTGGTGCGAAAATCCGCCGCACTCCCCTGGCTGTCATTGCTGCTGTTGCAGCCGGCGAGGGTAGCGACCAGGGGGGTACTCAACAGCCCCAGGGTGACTCTGCGTCTGTGCTTGTCCATAACGACTCCTTTGTTGATGTCCACGGCTGAAAATCAACCCGTTGGAGTCCATACCGTACGGAAAAAACAGAGGGATAAAAGTCAGAAAGGGAGACAGAGGGGAGGAACGTGCAGCGCCTCACACTTCCCGGGCCATTCGCAAGCAAGCCCTTTTGATTCAATTGCTTGGCGTATAAAAAAGCAGGGCGCAGGAGGAAACCCGCCTGCGCCCTCTTACTGCTGCACCATCAACCGCGGATATGGTCGATAAAGGCGTCGATCTGTTCGCGGCCGCAGGCCGGGTTCATGAAGACCGCCTTCTCCCCGGCAATGTAGGAGTACTTGCCGCGGGCGTCATAATCGGAGTGAGCGATGGCCTCCACCCAGTTGGTGTAGAGCCCCACCTTGCCGCGCCCGGTAAACAGGCTGCGGTGGTAGTCGGTGTTGCGCTGCAAGCGCGCCTTGTAGGCTGCATCCGGGCTGCGCGCCAGCTCGAAGGCGAACTCGGCGTCGGGGTCCTGCACCCACTCGGGGTTGTAGATCTTGAAGCCCACGCTCGGCCCCTGGTTCTCTTGGGCCACCAGCTTGACGTTGCCGAGTTGGCTTAGCCGGAAGCGGAAGTAGTTGGCGTTTTGCAGGCAGTGGGCCAGCACGGTGCGATAGCCCTCCACCCCCAGGTAGTTGAGCGCCGCATAGGCACCGAACAGGCCACTCGCCCCGCGGGAGCACTCGATGGTGGACTGCAGGTGGGTCTGGCCCTGAATGTCCCGCTCAAAGTAGGAGAAGTTCTCCGGGTCGTTCTCCATCGCCTTGAGATCATCCTGCTCCTTGATCATCACCAGGCTGGAGGTGTAGGGCACATAGCCCCACTTCTGGAAGTCGACGGTGAAGGAGTCGGCGTATTTGAGCTCGGCGAAGCGGCTCACGTTGCGCTCGATCCCCGCCAGGGTGGCGCTGTTGATGGCGAGCGGGTTGGCGGCAAAGTCGTAGTCCAGGAAGAAGATCATCGACCAGCCGATGGCGGCGTCGACGTGGATGTGAGGCTTGACCGCCACCTCGAACCGCTCGCAGAGGCGATCCCGCAGCTCGACCACGGGTTTCACCTGGTCCACCCCGAAGGTGTCGGTGGTGCCCATGGTGAGCATGATGGTGGGCACCACGTGCTTGAGAGCAAAGCAGGCGGTCAGGGTACGCTCCAGGTGGTCGAGATCGATATCGTTGTTCTCGCCAACCTGGATGCGGATGGTCTTGTTCTCGATGTCGACCCCGAGCAGGGAGAGGTTGGTGATGTTGGAGTAGTGACCGCCCTGGGAGTTGATGATGCGGTAGTCCTGATAGTGACCGAGCCCCTTGTGCTTGGCCTGTGGCAGGCTCTTGCGGATGCCGAGCAGGTAGCCGTAGAGGTTACAAAAGGTCCCCCCTGGGTGAAGATGCCGGTGGCGCGGGCCGGATCGTAACCTGCCAGCAGTGCTATCTGGCGCACCACCTTCTTCTCCAGCTCCTCGGCCACCCCGGCATATTCGGAGTAGACCAGGTTGGGGTTGGCCAGAATGCCCATCTGGGCGCCGTAAATGGCGGGATCCGCCGACATGGTGATGACGTTCTCGACGCTGGAGGGGTTCTCCCAGTCTTTGGACAACGCGCCGGCAAACAGCAGCTCGGCCATGGGCTCGCCCGGGGTACGCATGGTGGCTGGCACCGGCATGGTCTCGCACAAGTCGGCGAGGCGGGCGCGGCCATCGGGCCAGGCATTGAGCCGCGCCGCCGGGGCCAGGCCACGGGCGCGAAACTCGTTGAGGGTGGCAAAACCGGGTTCACGGAAGACCGGCCAGAGATCGGGGTTGCGCGAGAAGAAGTTGGCTTTGACTGTGGCAAAACGATGTTCGAATTCGGGGTGGATGGCGTTGACGCCTTCATCTTTCAAATAGACCAAGTCACTCATTTTTATACCATTAGTACAGCAAATGTGCAGTCCTTATACCCCCGGGTCGCCGTTTGAAACAGCGACAATATCTAATGGCCTCCCCTACTTTTTGTCATGCATGAGGGCGGACGGTGGCTGGCAAAAAGGCGCCTTTCGGGCGCCTCTTTTGATTTTGTGATCCACCCGCCCCATCGGCGAGAAAAACGTCAGCGCAGCGCCGCCAGCAACCAGCGAGAGAGCTCCTCCAGCTCGCTCTCCCGGGCCATAAACTCGCTGCGCCACTGGCGCAGCAGGTCGTCGAGGGCATCGGCGCGGTAGGCCGTGCCGGGCAGCCGCGCGGCCAGCGCATCGAGCGGCGCCGGATCCAGGCTGTCGCTGAAGATCTGCGCCCGCCCGATCACCCCCTTCTCCACGTCAAAATGCAGCTCCACCCCGCCCCAGCCGAAGCGCTCGTCCAGCTGATGGCTGAACGCAGGCGCATGGCCGAAGTTCCACTCCCAGCTGCGCTGGCGGGCGAAGGTGTCGGCAAAGCCCGGCAGATCGGGCATCTGCTCAGGGGAGATATGCTCGGGCTGCACCCGCTCGCCGTAATGGCTGAAGAAGGCCTCCTGCAGCGCCTCGCTCACCTGTTGGTGATCGATGCCCGGCAGCAGCTCGCAGAGGTTGGCCACCCGGCTGCGCACCGAGCTGATGCCCTTGGCCGCCAGCTTCTTGGGGTCGGGATTGAGGTAGTTGGCGAGCCGGCCGAGGTCGGCGTCCAGCAGCAGGGTGCCGTGGTGAAAACCGCGATCATGGGTCTCCCGATAGGCCGAGCCCGACACCTTGCGCTCACCGTCCTGAGTCGCCACCAGCAGATCGTTGCGCCCGGAGGCAAAGGCCTCGACCCCGAGCCGCTTGAGCGCGTCCAGCACGATGGCGGTGGAGATGCTCTTGTCATACTCCGGCTTGCCCGCCATGAAGGTGAAGCAGCTGTTGCCAAGGTCGTGAAACACGGCGCCGCCGCCGCTGCTGCGCCTGGCGAGCGTCACCCCGTCCTCCTCCATGCGGCGGGTGTTGCACTCCTTCCAGGGGTTCTGGGCCCGGCCGATCACCACGGTATTGGCGTTGCGCCACAGGAACAGCACCCGCTGGTTCGGATCCATCTGACGGAAGATGCACTCCTCCACCGCCAGGTTGAACAGGGGGTCGTGAGAGTCGGACAGCAACAGACGCAATCGGGACATGAGAAGGCCTCATCGGGATGGAAGAGTCGCTATCATAACACCGGGGGTCGACAGGATCCGGCCCCCTTCTGCCTGTTTCGGCTCGTTACTGACTGATAACGCAATAAATGAAAGATCGACACAATCTGACAGCAACATAAATGTATCCGTTGATACGGCGACACAGGCTGACGCATTGCGCTGAAAATTAAGTAATCACTCACTGATATTGAGGTAAACGGCTGGCAAATACGATTAAAATGCGACCGTTTTTATTGGTCATATGGCTCCGTAATTATTCGCATAATTGCCAAAAATACCGAGCAGGAAAGCCAAATGTGATGAGTGACACAGAAATCTTTTTTTCTGTTACGCATCCCCCATTCCAGCGCCCTTTCGCCCCCTTGCGGGCAACAAGGAATTGTTTGACTCTAGGACTGACCCCCGTCTCCCGAGAGGAATGAGTATGAGTGTCGTAAATTCCTCCCTTCATCGCCTGCTCCGGTATCTGCCCATGCTTGGTTCAGCGATGTTTTGCACCCTTTTCTCCCTGCCATCCAAGGCGGTGGACAAGATAGTGGTGCAACTGCCCTGGCAACATCAGTTCCAGTTTGCCGGTTATTACGCGGCCCAGGCCAGAGGCTTCTATCGAGATGCCGGGCTGGATGTCACCTTGCGACCCGCCGTCACCGGCACCAATGTGGTCAACGAGGTGATGTCGGGCAATGCCCAGTACGGGGTCAGCGGCAGCGATCTGCTGCTGGCGCGCGCCAGTGGCCAGCAGGTCGTGGTGCTGGCCTCCATGCTGCAGCATTCCCCGCTGGTGCTGCTCACCCTGGAGCGGCCCGACATTCGCCAACCGGCGGATCTGGCGGGCAAACGGCTGATGCTGGAGCCCGGTTCCCAGGAGCTGCAGATCTACCTCAATCGCCATGCCCCGCCGGGCAGCTGGAGCAAGCTGCCTTATGAACAGGGGCTGAAGGCGCTGCTCGCCGGCCAGGTGGACGCCATCAGTGCCTACAGCACCACCGAGCCCTTCTATCTGGCCAGGATAGGGATCCCCTACCGGGTGTTCTCCCCCCGCAGCATCGACTTCGATTTCTACGGTGACAACCTGTTCACCTCGGAACGCGAGCTGAACAACCGGCCGGAGCGGGTCTATGCCTTTCAGCAGGCGAGCCTCAAGGGGTGGCGCTACGCCATGGAAAATCCGGCCGAAATGATCAACTGGATCATGGAGCAGTACCCGAGCGGTTATGGCCGCGAGCAACTGGAGTTCGAAGCCAGTGCCACCCGGGAGCTGATGCAGCCAGATCTGGTCGAGCCCGGTTACATGCAGCCGGAGCGCTGGCAGCAGATCGCCAGAAGCTACCTCGAGGCCGGCCTGCTCTCGGCCCTGCCAGACCTCGAGCACTTCCTCTACAACCCGGATCGGGAGCGGATCCGCCAGCAGCGCCAACTGCTCGACAAGAGCGTGGCGGTGGCCATGCTGGTGACCTTCTCCCTGCTGACCCTGCTCGGCATCTTCTGCTACCTCTACCTGCGCCTGCGCCAGGAGGCGCGCGACCGCCAGCGGCTCACCCGCGAGCTGGCCCAGAGCGAGCAGCACTACCGCTTCGTGGCGGAGAACAGCGCCGACGTCATCTGGACCATGGACACCGCCACCCTGCGCTTTCGCTACGTCAGCCCGGCCATCCTGCCGCTCAGCGGTTACGAGGCGATCGACGTGCTGACCCTCCCCATCAGGCAGCTTATTCCGGAGACATCCAGAAAGCAGCTGCGCGCCGAGCTGAGCGGTTCCCTCGCCGCCTGGCAACGCGGCGACCACGAGCAGACCCGCTGCGTCATTCGTACCCAGCTGCGTCACAAAGAGGGACATCTGGTGGCCACCGAAACGGTCACCACCCTGCATGGCAACGAGCAGGGGGAACCGGAGGCGATCCTGGGGGTGACCCGTGACATCACCGAGCGGGCCGCCCGCGAGGAGATGATGCGCCGGCTCGCCTTCTACGATCCCCTCACCAACCTGCCCAACCGCCGACTGCTGCAGCAGCGGTTGAAGGAAGCCATGGAGGGCGAAGCGCAGCTGGCCCTGCTGTTCATCGATCTCGACCACTTCAAGCCGATCAACGACACCTTCGGCCACGAGACCGGCGACGTGCTGCTCAACATGGTGGCCGAACGGATGCGCCACTGCGTGCGGGAGCGGGATCTGGTGGCACGGCTGGGAGGAGACGAATTCGTGATCCTGCTGCCCGACACCGGGGACGAGGCGCTGGCGGTGGCCGACCATCTGCACCAGAGCCTGCGCCATCCGTTTCGCATCGACGAGGAGCAGGAGCTGCGCATCTCCAGCAGCATAGGGGTGGCGCTCTATCCGGAGCACGGCACCGACCCCAAGACCCTGATGCACCACGCCGATCAGGCCATGTATCAGGCCAAGGGCAGAGGGCGGGGCCGGGTCTGTCTGTTCACCGCCGGGCTGGATCCGGAGCAGGGCTCGCTGGTGTGGCAGAGCAGCCACGAATGCGGCCATCCCCGCATCGATGCCGAACATCGTCAGCTGTTCGTGTTGACCAACCGGCTGCTGGAACACATGAAGGATCACCAGGAACACCCGGCCCTGTTCCTGGAGTGCATGGAGAGTCTGTTCGACGTGGCCCGCCACCACTTCGCCTTTGAAGAGCAGATGCTGGCCGAACTCGGCTATCCGGAGCTGGCCAGCCACCAGCAAGACCACCAGCTGTTGCTGCAAAAAGCCAGCCAGCTGATGACCGCCGCCAGAGCGGGCACCCTGGGCAACGACGAGTTGCTCAACTTCATCATTCAGGAGCTGGTTGTCGGCCACATGAGCCAGGCCGACCGGCGCTACTTCCCGCTGATGAAAGGACGCTGACCCAGCCACCTGAACGTGTGAAACGAGAAGGGCCACCGAGATGGCCCTTCTGTCATTGTGCGTCCGGCTCGTTTGCCGTGATCGCGACTTCACGGCGCGACATCAGGCTGTAGTAGAGCAGCGGGATCACCACCAGGGTGAGCAGGGTGGAGACCAGGATCCCGAAGATCAGGCTGATGGCCAGCCCGTTGAAGATGGGATCATCGAGGATGAACAGGGCCCCGATCATCGCCGCCAGCGCCGTCAGCAGGATGGGTTTGGCCCGCACCTGCGCCGCCGCAATCACCGCCTGCTCGAACGCCACGCCACTCGCCCGCTGCTGTTCGATAAAGTCCACCAGCAGGATGCTGTTGCGCACTATGATCCCGGCCAGGGCGATCATCCCGATCATCGAGGTGGCGGTAAACTGGGCCCCCAGCAGGGCGTGGCCCGGCATCACCCCGATGAGGGTGAGCGGAATGGGCGCCATGATGATGAGCGGCACCAGATAGGAGCGGAACTGGGCCACCACCAGCAGGTAGATGAGGATCATCCCCACCCCGTAGGCAATCCCCATGTCGCGGAAGGTCTCGTAGGTTATCTTCCACTCCCCGTCCCACAACAGCGCCACCTCTCCCAGCTTGTCGGGCTGCTGCACGTAATATTGGGGCAGGTCGATATCGGCGCCAGCGCTAAACATGCCGTAGAGCGGGCTGTCGGTGTGGCCGCCCATGTCGGCCACCACCATCACCATGGGCTGCATGTTCTTGTGCATGATATAGCTGGGGGCCACCTCATCGCGGCGGCTCACCAACTCGGATACCCGCACCAGCTGGCCGCTCTGGCTGCGCACCTTGAGGGCCAGCACGCCGGCCAGATCCCGCTTGTCACCGGGGGCCAGTTCGATGCGGATCGGCACCGGATACTTGGCTCCATTCCCCTGCAGCCAGCTGGCATCCTGATAACCCACCCCGCCATTGAGGGTGCTCACAAGGTCGCCGAGATCGACCCCGAGCAGGGCCGCCTTGCTGCGATCCACCACCAGCCGCCACTTGGGCTGCGGGTCGGTCAGATAGATATCCACGTCCACCAGATCCGGCGTGGCCACAAAACGGGCCTGTACGGCGCGCGCAGCCGCTTCGCGAGTGGCCTGAGTCGGGCCATACACTTCCGCGACGATGGGTGACCAGACCGGCGGGCCGGGCGGCACCTCGACGACTTTCAGGTTGCCCCCCGCCGCGCTGGCGATGGCCTGCAGTGGTGCCCGCACCGACTGGGCAATCTGGTGGCTGCTGCGATGGCGCTCATGCTTGTCTACCAGATTGACCTGAATATCCCCCACGTTGGCGCCGCTGCGAATAAAGTAGTGACGCACCAGGCCGTTGAAGTTGATGGGGGCCGCGGTGCCGGCGTAGATCTGGTAATCCTTCACCTCCGGCACCCTGGCAAGCTCCCTCCCGACCGCCAGCAGGGTGCGCTCGGTCTGCTCCAGGGTCGCCCCCTCCGGCATGTCGAGCACCAGCTGGAATTCCGACTTGTTGTCGAAGGGGAGCATCTTGAGCACCACCCACTGCACCATGGGCATGGCGGCCGCGCCCGCGACCAGCAACAGGATGGCCAGCCAGAGCTTGCTCCTGGCCCTGCTGGCACCAGCGCCCATCAGGAAAGGGGTCATCAGCCGCTGGAAGAGGCCGGCCCTGGCCTCACCGTGGGCGACATGTCCCTCGCTCTTGAGCAGGTGGCTCGCCAGCCAGGGGGAGAAGATAAAGGCCACCAGCAGGGAGATCAGCATCCCCATGCTGGCATTGATGGGGATGGGGCTCATGTAAGGGCCCATCAGACCGCTGACAAAGGCCATCGGCAGCAGGGCCGCGATGACAGTCAGGGTCGCCAGTATGGTTGGCCCCCCCACTTCATCCACCGCCCCCGGAATAAGCTCCTTGAGTGCCCCTTGCCCAGGCCGCGATGGCGGTGGATGTTCTCCACCACCACGATGGCGTCATCCACCAAGATCCCGATGGAGAAGATCAGCGCGAACAGCGACACCCGGTTGAGGGTAAAGCCCCAGGCCCAGCTGGCAAAGAGGGTCAGCGCCAGGGTGATGACGATGGCAACGCCCACCACCAGCGCCTCGCGCCAGCCCATGCTCACCAGCACCAGCACCACCACCGCCGTGGTAGCAAAAATCAGCTTGCCGATCAGGGTGTTGGATTTGGTCTCGGCGGTGACGCCGTAGTCACGGGTCACCGTCACCTCGACGCCAGCAGGGATGAGTCGATTCTTGAGGCTCTCGACCCGCGCTTCCACCCGCTTGGCCACCTCGACCGCGTTCTGGCCCGGCTGCTTGCCGATGGCCAGCGTCACCGCCGGATAACTGCGATCCCCCTGCCCCATCCAGCTGCGCTTGGTCGGGGTCTCCTGACCCAGAGAGACCCTGGCCAAATCTCCCAGATAGACCGGCTTGCCGTCGTGCAGCCCCACCACCAGCTCGCGGGCTTCTTGTTCACTTTGCAGAAACTGCCCCACCTGCACCTTGATCTCCCGGTTGTCCTGCACCACGGCCTGCTCGCTGCCCACCTGATTGGCGGCGGCAAGCCGCTGGTTCAGCTCGCCCCAGCTGATGCCGTGGGCGCTGAGAGCCGCCGGATCCGGCATCACCCGCAGCACGGCACGCTGGCCTCCCAGGCTGTAGATATCGCGGGTACCGGGCAGTCGCTTGAGTTCGGTCTCCAGCTCGTGGGCAACCCGGGTCAGCTCGGCGGCACCTAGCTGTTTTTGCCACTCTTTGCTCCATAAGGTGAGACTGACGATGGGGACATCGTCGATCCCCCGGGGCTTCACCAGTGGCTGACCGACCCCGATCCCCTGTGGCAGCCAGTCGCGGTTGGAGTCGAGCTGGTTGTTGAGATCGACGATGGCCTGTTCGCGACTCACCCCCACCTTGAACACCACTACCAGCAGGGCACCATCAGGGCGAGAGAACGAGTAGAGGGTATCGACCCCCTTGATCTGGGAGACCACCTGCTCGGCAGGGGTGGTGACGAGATACTCCACCTCTGCCGGCGTGGCGCCCGGGAAGGGGATATAGACATCGGCGAAGGTGACATCGATCTGCGGCTCCTCCTCCTTGGGGGTCACCAGCACCGCAAACAGACCGAGCAAGAGCCCCACCAGCGCCAGCAGCGGGGTGATGGCCGAGCCCTGAAACAGCGCCGCCAGTCGGCCAGCTGGCCCCAGCTTCCCTTTATTGCCGTCAACATCGTTACTCATGGGCCACCGCCTGCTGGCGAGCCCAGCCATCCGCCGCTACCTGATCGCCACTCTGGACGCCCGCCAGAATGTCGCACTGCGCCCCCTGACAGTGACCCACCCGCACCGGCGTCAGCGCCCAGCCATCCCCCTGTTTGAGGTAGAGACCGCTGAACTCACCCTGCCTGAGCAGGGCCTGCTCCGGTACCTGCAACTGCTGGCGCTCGCCCTGCTTGAGCTGCACCTTGAGCCACATGCCGGGCAATACCCCCGCAGTTTGCGGCGGCAGGTCGAGGCGCAGCCTGAAGGCGTGGCTCTGGCTGTCGGCATAGTTGAAGCGGGTCAGTTTGAGGGGGGTAACGGTGTTGCCGTCCGGCAGCAGCACCTGCACATCCGCAGGCTGACTGGCGAGGGCGAGCGCAGATTGGGGCAGCTCTACTTCCACCCGCAGCGCATCAAGAGAGAAACCGGAGAGCAGCGGCGTGCCGGGAGCCACCGTCTCCCCCAGCTCCACCAGCCGCTTGGTCACCACTCCGGCGTAAGGGGCCAGAATGCGGGTATAGCCGTAGGCCTCGCGGGCCTGAGTGAGGGCAGCATCGGCGGCGTTCACCTCGGCGCGGGCGGCCCGGTCAGTCGCCTGGGCACTGTCGAGCTGGGCGCGGGTGATCACCCCTTTGGCGATCAGCGCCTGAAAGCGGGCAAGCTGGCGCTCTGCCTCCACCTGCTGGGCCTGTGCCCGCGCCAGTCGCGCCTGGGCCCCCGTGACAGCGGCAAACTGCTCCTTGCCGCTGATCTCCAGCAGGGGTTGCCCGGCCACCACCTCATCGTTCACATCCACCAGCATGCGGGAGACCCGACCGCTGGTCTGGGCCGCTACCGTCCCCTGATGGATGGCACTGACGGTGCCATCCAGGGTGAGCCAGTCGGTCACCTGAAGAGGGGCAAGGGTCAGGGTTGCATCACCATTCACCTCTGCAGACGATGTTATCGGAGAGACAAGAACGGAGACCACGGCCAGCATAGTGGCCCCCAGCAAGCGGATCTGTTCCATGATATTCCTCCTTCCCCGACACCAGGGGCAATCCGTTCAGGCCGAGCGGGGGTGGCAGCGCTTCTCCCGCACCTTCACCCAAACCCGATCAACAAGCAAAATCCCGGCCACCATGGCCGCTATAAACAACATTATCATGGGCTGGCCGCTGGAAATGAGACTCAAGGCAGGCCCCGGGCAGATCCCCGCCAACCCCCAGCCAATGCCGAACAAGGCAGAGCCCCCGACGAGGCGGCGATCCAGTTTGGGAGCCGGCACGCTGGCCATGGGTTCCCCCAGCAGGCTGCGCTTGAGCGGTTTGACCAGCAGGAAGTAACCCGGCATGAACGCCAACAGTGCCCCGCCCATCACGAACGCCAGGCTGGGATCCCAGTGACCCGCCAGGTCGAGAAACCCGATGACCCGGGCCGGATCTATCATGCCAGAGATGGCAAGACCCAGACCAAACAGCAGACCCGCAAACAAACTTGTCAACAATGCCATGATGATCAACCTGTTATAAAACGTGGTGGGTGAGAAAGACGGTGATGAACCCAGCCGCCATGAAGGTGAGAGTGGCGACGGTGGATCGCACTGAAAGCCGCCCCATGCCGCAGATGCCGTGGCCGCTGGTGCAACCATTGCCAAGGCGGGTGCCGATGCCGACCAGCAGCCCGGCCAGCAGCACCAGTGGCCAACCGGGCAGGGTGCTGAATGCGGGCATGCTGACCCACCCCAGGCTCAGCGCCAGCCAGGCCCCCGCCCCCAGTCCCAGCAAGAAGAGCAGCCGCCAGGGTGCCCTGTGTTGCAGCGCACCGGCCAGAATGCCGCTGATCCCGGCCACCCGGCCGTTGAACAGCATCAGGATCAGGGCCGCGAGCCCCACCAGCATGCCGCCGCCCAGAGAGAGCAGCCATTGGCTTTCCATCATCGAGATTCCTTATTTTCTGAGTGACAAAAATGGGTTTGCAGCGCCGCCAGCACATCGACGGCCGCCTCGCTCACCAGCGAGTAGTAGATCTGCTGGGAGACCTTGCGCGAGCGGATAAGGCCCTGGCGCTTCAATACCGACAGTTGCTGGGAGAAGGCCGACTGGCCGAGCTGGCTGTGAGCCAGCAACTCCCCGACCCCCTTCTCCCCCTCCACCAGCTGGCAGAGCACCAGCAGCCGCTCGGGATGAGCCAGCGCCTTGAGCAGGGAGGCGGCAGCTGTCGCGTGTCTGTTCATCTCGTCGAATTGGCTCATGGGAGTAAATTAGCAATTGCTGATATTTGGTTCTATTGTATAAAGCGACACTAAATTAGCAATATCTAAATTAACTAAGGAGAAGGTCATGACGGTAGATAACGGAGTCAGAGTCGTCGCGGGCTGCATGTTGCTGCTCTCGCTGATCCTTACCACCTGGGTTCATCCGGGTTTTGTCTGGCTGAGCGTCTTTGTCGGGGTCAATCTGATCCAGAGCGCCTTCACCGGCTTCTGTCCGGCCGCAATGCTCCTCAAACTGCTGGGGCTGAAATAGCGTGATGGGCAATGAGGGGGAGAGCAGAAGGTGGAACGAGGGCAGTGAGGGTGCTCACCGCACTTTCATCGTCCTGGCGGTAGCCAGCCGGCCCCGATTATTGACAAACTTGTATCTAAATGTTGCTGAAAGGGTGATGAGGCTTTACCTCACCGCTCTGGATGAGTACCATCAGGCCGTCAATCAACAGCGGAGACCATCAGTGGGCAACTCATCAAGTGACAGTTGTAGACCGACCCTCGTCGTCGGTACCCGGGTCGCGAGCTAGCCGCAGGTCTTCTTCTGCCGCATGCTCGCAGCCCTGCGAGAAGCGGAAATCCACTCCCCTCTTCTCTTTTTTACACTTGACGTCAGGTGACCTGGCTTTGCCATGACACCTTGCCTGCATAGTTTCTGCTTCCCACAAGGAGGCTGCTATGCGTTTTATTTCAACTCTGCCCGTATCCAACCGGACTCACCCCCTGCTGAGCAGACTGGGCCGCGGCTTGCTGCCGCTCTGGCTGCGCGGCAAACGACGCCAGCACCACTACCGGCTGCAGATCCGTTGCGAGGATCGGGCCGACATGGAGCAGGTGCTGGATCTGGTGAACCACACCCTGCAACCGGCGGGCCTGCAACCCCTGCAGTCCCTGCGACCCGGTCGCAGCGGCGGGCGGGAGCTGGTGCTCAACCTGCACTGCACCCCACCCCAGCGTCGCTATCTGGTGCAGTTCGTGCATCAGGTGGGGGTACATCACCCGGTTCGCTGGGAGCTGCATCCCCGCCGCGACCCCGAACTCGTGCTCAATTGATCGTGCACGACTGATATCCGGGGCCAGCCATGCTGGCCCCTTTCAATCCGTTTCACCGCCCTGCCCGCCATCCTAGATGGACGGGTCGGGCGCCTAGTGCGTTTTTTCTCGTCAACTCATGGCCTGCACGCACGGGGCCGTTGGCGGGGGTACCGTCCCCTCGCCCGCCTTCAGAAAGGCCATCTGCAACAGAAGGAGTACGCCATGAGAATGTGGCAGCAATTCGACATGATCTCTCTGCTCGACACCCTGGCCAGCCTGCTGCTGGCCTTCGTGCTGGGCAGCCTGGTGGGGCTGGAGCGCCAGTACCGCCAGCGCACCGCGGGCCTGCGCACCAACGTGCTGGTGGCGGTGGGCGCGGCCCTGTTCGTCAACCTGGCCCAGCGCATCTATGACCTGCACGGCGGCACCTATGGGGTGGTACACGTGGTGGCCTACATCGTCTCCGGTATCGGCTTTCTCGGCGCCGGCGTCATCATGCGTGAATCCGGCAACATCCGCGGCATCAACACCGCGGCCACTCTGTGGGGCGTGGCGGCAGTTGGCGCTGCCAGCGGGGCCGGACTGGCCATGGAGGCGATCCTCGGCGCCCTGTTCGTGCTGGCCGCCAACACCCTGCTGCGCCCGCTGGTCAACCAGATCAACCGCCGCCCGGTGGACAACACCGACACCGAGGTAACCTACCGGGTGACAGCCCTCACCCAGCGCGAGTACCAGAAGGAGGTACTGCACTGGCTGGAAGAGATGCTGGAGCAGGCCAACTACCCGTTGAGCGAGCTCGACATCGAGCCCTTCGGCGAACGGGATCTGGAAATTTCGGCAGTGCTGCTGGCCACCTCCATCGATGGAGACGAGCTCGACGCCCTGATGGTGAAGCTCGGCATCCACCCCCACATCAAGCAGGTGTTCTGGCGCGCCAGTACTACGGATTAACAGAAAAAAACCAAAAAAAAGAGCCGGCGCAGGGCCGGCTCTTTTTATCTGGGTCGCGAAAATCAGCTGGTCAGATCGTCGAAGAAGCGTTTCACCCCTTCGAAGAAGCCTTCCGATTTCGGCTTGTGGGTCTTGGCGGCGGCGCCGCTGAAGGACTCGTCCAGCTGGCGCAGCAGCTCTTTCTGGGACTCGGTCAGCTTGACCGGGGTCTCCACCACCACCTTGCACATCAGATCCCCCACCTGGCCGGAGCGCACGGACTTCACGCCCTTGCCCCGCATGCGGAACATCTTGCCGGTTTGGGTTTCCGGGGTGACCTTGAGCTTGACCCGGCCATCCAGGGTCGGCACTTCGATCTCGCCACCCAGGGCTGCCGCGGTAAAGCTGATGGGCACTTCGCAGTAGAGGTTGTTGCCGTCACGCACGAAGATTTCGTGCTCCTTGACGTGTACCTGTACGTACAGATCGCCCGCCGGTGCACCGGCTTCCCCCGCTTCCCCTTCGCCGGAGAGACGGATGCGATCGCCAGTGTCGACGCCAGCCGGGATCTTGACCGACAGGGTCTTGGTCTTCTGGTAGCGCCCCTCGCCATGGCACTTGCGGCACGGATCCTTGATGATCTTGCCGCGACCGTGGCAGTGAGGACAGGCCTGCTGCACCGCGAAGAAGCCCTGACGCATCTGCACCTGGCCGGAGCCGTGGCAGGTCGGGCAGGTCTGGGCCGAGCTGCCGGTGTGGGCACCGGAGCCGTTACAGACTTCACAGTGGACCAGGGTCGGCACCTTGATCTCCTTGGAGACCCCGCGTACCGCCTCTTCCAGCGTCAGCTCCATGGTGTAGCGCAGGTCGGAGCCACGGGCCGGGCCACGACGGCCGCCACCACGGCTGCCACCAAAAATATCGCCAAACACGTCGCCGAAGATGTCGCCGAAATCGGCGCCGCCGCCAAAGCCGCCGTGGCCACCGCCACCCTGGCTCTGATCTACGCCGGCGTGACCGTACTGGTCATAGCGGGCACGCAGATTGGCATCGGTCAGGATCTCGTAGGCTTCCTTGACCTCTTTGAACTTCTCTTCGGCCCCGGCATCGCCCTGGTTGCGGTCAGGGTGATACTTCATGGCCAGACGCTTGTACGCCTTCTTGATCTCGCGTTCGTCGGCATCCTTGGATACCCCGAGCACTTCGTAGAAATCGCGCTTCGACATACTTATCCTGTTGCTATATCAGCAGTTACGCAGACGGGCGTTGGTCACCCAACGCCCGTAAATTCATTGACTAAGCCGATGGGCGAAGCCTGCTTCGCCCATCTGGGTCGGGCTTACTTCTTGTCGTCTTTCACTTCTTCGAACTCGGCGTCGACCACGTCGTCGTCAGCCTTGGCGGAAGAAGAGGACTGACCGGCATCAGCACCGGCGGCACCTTGTGCCTGAGCCTGCTGCTGGGCAATTTCCATCAGCTTCTGGGACGCTTCCAGCAGAGCCTGCTGTTTGGCTTCGATGGCAGCCTTGTCGTCACCCTTGATGGCGCTTTCCAGCTCGCTCAGCGCAGCTTCGATCTTGGTCTTGTCGTCGGCAGGCAGGGCTTCACCGGCTTCGGTGATCTGCTTGCGAACGGAGTGGACCAGACCATCAGCCTGGTTGCGGGTCTGCACCAGCTCTTCGAACTTCTTGTCCTCGGCCGCGTTGGCTTCGGCTTCGCGTACCATGCGTTCGATCTCGTCATCAGACAGACCAGAGGAGGCCTGGATGGTGATCTTCTGCTCCTTGTTGGTCTCCTTGTCTTTGGCGGAGACGTGCAGGATGCCGTTGGCGTCGATGTCGAAGGTCACTTCGATCTGCGGCAGACCACGCGGTGCCGGACGGATGCCTTCCAGGTTGAACTGGCCCAGAGACTTGTTGTCGCTGGCGCGCTTGCGCTCACCCTGCAGCACGTGAATGGTCACGGCAGACTGGTTGTCTTCGGCAGTGGAGAACACCTGGGACTTCTTGGTCGGGATGGTGGTGTTCTTCTCGATCAACGCAGTCATCACGCTGCCCATGGTTTCGATACCCAGGGAGAGCGGGGTCACGTCCAGCAGCAGTACGTCGGTCTTGTCACCAGACAGTACGGCACCCTGGATGGCAGCACCCATGGCCACGGCTTCGTCCGGGTTGACGTCTTTGCGCGGCTCTTTGCCGAAGAAGTCGGCAACGGCCTTCTGCACCATCGGCATGCGGGTCTGACCGCCTACCAGGATGACGTCGTCGATCTCGCCAACGGCCAGACCGGAGTCTTTCAGGGCGACACGGACCGGCTCCAAGGAGTCTTTCACCATGTCTTCCACCAGGGATTCCAGCTTGGCGCGGGTCACCTTGATGTTCATGTGCTTCGGACCGGTGGCATCTGCAGTGATGTACGGCAGGTTCACGTCGGTCTGCTGAGCGGAAGAGAGCTCGATCTTGGCTTTTTCGGCTGCGTCTTTCAGACGTTGCAGGGCCAGTTGATCCTTGCGCAGGTCGATGCCCTGCTCGCGCTTGAACTCTTCAACCAGGTAGTTGATGACGCGGTTGTCGAAGTCTTCACCACCCAGGTGGGTGTTACCGTTGGTCGCCAGTACTTCGAAGGTGGTCTCGCCTTCGACTTCGTCGATCTCGATGATGGAGATGTCGAAAGTACCGCCACCCAGGTCATACACGGCAACCTTGCGCTCGCCCTTAACCTTGTTCACGCCGTAGGCGAAAGCCGCGGCAGTCGGTTCGTTGATGATGCGTTTTACATCCAGACCGGCGATGCGACCGGCATCCTTGGTAGCCTGACGCTGGGCATCGTTGAAGTAGGCCGGCACTGTGATGACCGCTTCGGTCACCGGCTCGCCCAGATAATCTTCGGCGGTCTTCTTCATTTTTTTGAGCACTTCGGCAGAGATCTGCGGCGGTGCCATTTTCTTGCCTTTGACTTCTACCCAGGCGTCACCGTTGTCGGCCTTGGCGATGGCGTACGGCATGATCTCCAGATCGCGCTGTACTTCGTCATCTTCGAAACGACGGCCGATCAGACGCTTGATAGCGAACAGCGTGTTCTTCGGGTTGGTGATGGCTTGGCGCTTGGCCGGCTGACCAACCAGGATTTCGCCGTCATCGGCATAGGCAATGATGGACGGAGTAGTACGGTCACCTTCCGCGTTCTCGATCACGCGAGCATGGTCGCCATCCAGAATAGCGACGCAGGAGTTGGTAGTACCCAGGTCAATACCGATGATTTTACCCATTTGACGAATCTCCAAATACTTTGAATAAACTGGCGAGGGGCTCGCCTTAATGCGTTAACGGCTAGGTGGGGGCTGCCAATCTGGCTTTCAAGCTCCCGGCATCAAATTTTTTGTGCCGCCGTGGCCTTGCACCCTATATGGGGTCGCAAGCCGCCGCTTCAAGCCCCGCCCTGAAAAAACCTGCCTTCATTCATTGCCATTGGCAGGATGAAGACCGGTTATCTGTGCCCCCGGCGACCACGCGGCCGGGGCACTTGCCAATAAAAAGCCCGCCGAGCGGCGGGCTCAGCACAGCGATGGGGCTCAGGCCGGGGCCTTGGAAACCATCACCATGGCCGGACGAATGACGCGGCCGTTGAGCTCGTAACCCTTCTGCATCACCGCAATGACGGTGTTGGGGGCAAGCTCGGCGTTCTCGATCATGCTCATCGCCTGATGGGCATTGGGGTCGAACGGCTGATTGAGCGGGTCCAGCGGATTGAGGCCGAACTTGCCGACCGAGCTCTGCATGGATTTGAGGGTCAGCTCGACCCCTTCGATCATCGGCTTGAGCGCCTCGTTTTCCTTGTCGGCCAGCTCGATGGCACGCTCCAGGTTGTCCAGTACCGGCAGCAGCTCGGCGGCAAACTTCTCCAGCGCGAACTTGTGGGCCTTCTCCACGTCCTGGGCCGCACGGCGACGCAGGTTTTCCATCTCGGCGACGGCACGAATGGCACGCTCGCGCTCCTCGAGGGAGGCTTGCTGGGCAGCATCCAGTTGTGCCTCAAGCTCGGCAATGCGGGCCTGCTCGGCTGTCACTTCACTGTCTACATCGGTCGGCTCGACTGGCTGGGCTTCCACTTGCTCCATCGCTTCAACCTTTTGTTCTTCGTGGTTCATGACATCTCCAATTCCGGGGTTACTTATTGAGGGCCCGACCACCCGGTTGAGCGACCGGACGGCAATGGGCCGACTATGTTGGCGCTATTATGGGGATGGATCCCCGGCTTTCAAGGGGAAAAAGGCGCCATTATCGCCAAGAGCGTGCAGCGGCGGGCAATTTGGGGCTTTTTCCCCGCATTCGCTGCGGCCGGACCAGCCGGTGGCAGACAAATCCCCCCCAAAGCGCGGTATACTCCCCCCAATACTCATCCCAGACCCGACAGACTATGGATTCTCCGTTCAAAACCATCGCCCTGATTGGCAAACCCCACCACGAAGGGGCCAACCAGACCCTGACCGGCCTGCATCAATACCTGACCACCCGCGGTTTTCGGGTACTGGTGGAGAGCCGGGTGGCCCATGCCCTCGGCATCATGGACGAGAACGTGATGGACCTGGTGCAGCTGGGCCAGCAGGCGGATCTCGCCATCGTGGTCGGTGGTGACGGCAACATGCTGGGGGCCGCGCGGGTGCTGTCGCGCTTCGACGTGGCGGTGATTGGGGTGAACCGGGGCAACCTCGGTTTTCTGACCGATCTCTCGCCGCAGGATTACCTGCTGCCGCTGGAGCAGGTGCTGTGCGGCCACTACAAGAGCGAGCACCGCTTCCTGCTGGAGGCGGCGGTCTATCGCCACGGCGAGCGCAAGTCCAACAATCTGGCGGTCAACGAGGCGGTGCTGCACCCGGGCAAGATTGCCCACATGATCGAGTTCGAGGTCTACATCGATGGCAGCTTCATGTACAGCCAGCGCTCGGACGGCATCATAGTGGCCACCCCCACCGGCTCCACCGCCTACTCATTGTCGGCGGGGGGCGCCATCCTCACCCCCAAGCTCAATGCCATCACGCTGGTGCCCATGTTCCCGCACACCCTGAGCAGCCGCCCCATCGTGCTGGACGCCGACAGCGAAGTACGGCTGCTGGTCTCACCGGACAATCAGGACGACGCCATGCAGGTGAGCTGCGACGGTCAGGTGACCCTGGCGGTCCACCCGGGGGACGAGATCCTCATCAAGAAGAGCAGCCACAAGCTGCATCTGGTGCATCCGCTCGACTACAGCTACTTCCACGTGCTGCGCAACAAGCTCGGCTGGGGCAGCAAGCTGTTCTGACCCACGCTTGACGTTCCTGCGCATCCTGTTGCGGGTCGACTCTTTACTGTATGGAAAACCAGTATATACTGGATGCATACACAGTAATGTTGGCCCATACAGGATGAGACCATGCTGACCCAGCTGACCGTCAACAACTTCGCCATCGTCAAGTTTCTCGAACTCGATCTGCAACCGGGTATGACCTGCATCACGGGTGAGACCGGGGCCGGTAAATCCATCGCCATCGACGCCCTGGGCCTGTGCCTGGGGGAACGGGCCGAGGCCGGCATGGTACGACCGGACAGCGACAAGAGCGAGGTCAGCGCCCGCTTCCTGCTGGACGGCAACCCGGCCGCCCGCGCCTGGCTCGCCACCAACGAGCTGGAAAACGAAGGGGAGTGCATCGTGCGGCGGGTCATCTCCGCCGAGGGGCGCTCGCGCAGCTACATCAACGGCGTGCCCGTCCCCCTCACCCAGCTCAAAAACCTGGGCCAGCTGCTGGTCAACGTCCATGGTCAGCATGCCCACCAGATGTTGCTCAAACCCGACTACCAGCTCGCCCTGCTCGATGGCTACGCCGGCCACCATCTGCTGCTCGATGAGGTGCGTCGCCACTACCAGCAGTGGCGCCAGCTGCAGAACGAACTCAACCGGCTCAAGGCCGAGCAGCAGCAGCGGGAGGCCCGTCGCCAGCTCATCGAATATCAGGTGCAGGAGCTGGACGAGTTCGCCCTGCAACCGGGGGAGTTTGAAGAGATTGAAGAGGAGCACCAGCGGCTGGCCAACGGCACCGAGCTGATGCAGGAGTGCGGCGCCTGTCTCGACCTGCTCTATGACAACGAGGAGACCACCATCGCCGGCCTGCTGCAGACCGTCGTTGATCGGGCCGAGAGCTTGGTCGCCATGGATAGCCGGCTTGGCGACGTGCTCGGCATGCTCAACGAGGCGCTGATCGGGGTACAGGAGAGCCACAGCGAACTGCGCAATTATCTGGACCGGCTGGAGCTGGATCCCGAGCGTTTCAACGAGCTGGAGGCCCGCCTCTCCAAGGCCATCAATCTGGCCCGCAAGCACCACGTCAAACCGGCCGAGCTGGCTCTGCACCACCAGGAGCTGGCCTCGGATCTCGCCCGCCTCCACTCCGACGAGGAGCGCCTGGAGGGGATGGAAGACGAATTGGCCGAGGCCCGCCTGGCCTTTGTGCAAGCCGCCGAGGCCCTGAGCCAGAGTCGCCAGCGCTACGCCGAGGAGCTTGGCGCCAAGGTGAGCGCCAGCATGCACGAACTGGCGATGCCGGATGGCCGCTTCGCCATCGAGGTACGCCCCGATGCCCAGAGCAGCCTCTCGCCCCTTGGCATCGATCGGGTGGAGTTCATGGTCACCACCAACCCTGGTCAGCCGATCCAGCCGCTCGGCAAGGTAGCCTCCGGCGGTGAACTGTCGCGCATCAGCCTGGCCATCGTGGTCATCAGCGCCCGCAAGGTCTCCACCCCCACCCTGATCTTCGACGAAGTAGACGTGGGCATCAGCGGCCCGACCGCCGCCGTGGTGGGGCGCCTGCTGCGCCAGCTGGGTGAATCCACCCAGGTGATGGTGGTCACCCACCTGCCACAAGTCGCTGGCAAGGGCCATCAGCACATGGTGGTCAGCAAGCACACCGACGGCAAGACCACGGAAACCCAGATGCAGGCGCTGGATCAAGGGGCCCGTCTCAACGAGCTGGCCCGCCTGCTGGGGGGGATCAGATCACCGACAATACCCTGGCCAACGCCCGCGAACTGCTGGCCTGCTGAGATACAGGTCAGCCATCTGCATGCGGGGTCCACGGTGAGCATCAGGTGCCCCACGTAACCTCGCCTGCTGGTGACGGCGGTTTGCGGCTACTGGAGCATCATCACCATGCCGCCGTTGCCGCATCCTGAAGGGTCCCCCCCGGCGGTTTGCATGGTCACGGCCTGCCTGGTCGGGCTGGGGTTGGTGCATCCTTGTCGCTAACCAACCCGAGCCACGGCCTTATCTCTTTGCTTGCCCGCGTCTCCTCTCCAACTCCTGCGGCGTGAACCTTGCGGCCATGGACGAGCCCACCGGCGCTTACCACGCGGCTATCTCCTTCCGCTTGTCTCCCTGTCCGGTCTTGCCTCCCTCCCAGCCCTAATCTGCTACCCTGGTCTGTCTCCCTGTCCTGCCCCCAGACGATTCAGCAGCAGGAGTGGGCGCCCCTTTGACCACAGGATTTCGCCCGCAGCAGAGCGGCCTGCGCCGGTTGCCATGAGCGGGGACGGCGCATAGAGTGAAACCAGAGCGGGGGCCAGCCCCTGTTTTCCCATTTGCCCCGCATACCTGATCTTGCCTCAGGTACGTCATCAACCGCAGGAATGGCACCATGCTCCACGTGTTTGGTCACAAGAATCCCGACAGCGACAGTATCTGTACCGCTCTGGTTGCCGCCGACTGGCTCACTCGGCAGGGTCGGGCGGCCCAGGCCTATGCCCTCGGTGAGCCCATCGCCGAGACCCGCTTCATTCTGGAAACTGCCGGCGTTGCCGCCCCGCCTCTGCTGCAGGGCAGCGTGGCCAACAAGGAGGTGTTCCTGGTGGATTTCAGCGAGCTGGAGCAGGGCCCCGAAGGGCTGGCCGAGGCGGACGTGCAGGGTCTCATCGATCACCATCGCATCGGTACCCTCATCACCCGGGGCCCGCTCGATGCCTGGATCCGGGCCGTCGGGTGCAGCGCCACCGTGCTGCTGGAGCTGATGGGCTATGACACCCTCTCCCGCGCCCAGGCTCGCCTGCTGCTGGGGGCCATCATCAGCGATACCTTCAGCCTCACCTCGCCCACCACCACGGCCCGCGACCGCGCCGCCGTCCATGCCCTGCTGCCGCTGGCCGATCTGGCGCTGGAGCCCTTTGCCCAGACCCTGCTGGAACGCCGCACTCAGCTCGGTGACGCCCCCATGACCGAGCTGCTTGCCGCCGACGAGAAGGCCTACCAGATCGCCGGCTATCAGCTCTATGTCAGCCAGATCTGCGTGATGGATCCCGCCCAGCTACACAGCCGCCAGGCCGAGCTGGAACAAGCCATGCAAGCGCGACTGATGCAGGATGAGCTGGATGCCTATGTGTTGATGCTGACCGACCTGGCCAAAGGGGGCAGCCAGCTCTACTTCGCCAGCAACGGCATTCTGCCCGAGCAGCCGACGCATCTGGTTGGCGCCGTCAGCCGCAAGAAAGAGGGGCTGCCCTGGCTGACCCGCTATCTCTCCGGCGAGCAGATCTGACCCCAGGCGGCGAGCCGGCCTCTGCCGGCTCGCCGCCCACTCCTCTTTTCAGTCCCCTTCACCCTCTGCCTCACCGGCCTATTCATGGCGCTTCCCGGCCAGGCAACTCATGCTTTGCTCACACTTTTACCGCCTCGTCCCCCATTTTCCCGCCAAAACCCGGTTTTCCTTCATTTTCCATTCAACTCAGTCTGTTATGATGATGTAAACGAACATGGCCTGGCGATGCATCACCGACACGAGGTGACACCTGCCGCACAGAGAGCCAGGTTCGTGCTATGCGACACATAGCGGGCACACAGTGGTATGGGACAGGCCGTTTGTCCCGGGTGACCCGCGCCATGCCAAGGGAGAACTGCTTATGACCTCAACCAATATTGTGCTGTTGCTGGAAGGCAAGGATTACGAGCAGGAGACGCTGGCCAAAGCGAGTCAATTGGCACAAGCCATGGGGAGCGAGCTGACCCTGTTGCACCTGACCCACAGCAGCAAGATGCGCCGCAAGAGCCTGTCGCTGTCGGAAGAGGAGCGCAGCGCCCAGGGCACGCTGGATGCCAAGGCCATCATCAGCGAACTCATCACCACCCTGCAGCACCCGGTGGATTATCAGTGTCTGGTGGTCGACGACGTGGTGCCCGACCTGAAACGCTGGCTGGCCGCCCATCCGACCGATCTGCTGCTGGTCGGCAGCCGCCACCACTGGATGGAAGGCTCCCTGGCCCGCCTGCTCATCTACAAACTGCCGATCGACATCCAGATCTGCCACGAGCCCTACAGCGAGCAGCTCAAAGCCGTCGGTTGATGACCGGGGTGCCCACCCGCGAGGTGGGCACCCTGTTGCCACCTCTCTTGCGGGGTCCTTTTTACCCCGCCATCCCCTGCTTGCCTTCCTCATTGCCCCGGCCTAATGACAAGGCTATCTACATGTTTCCTTACATATTCATCGCTGTTTTTTAAGCCTCGTTTGCTGCAGGATATTGCCCTTGCACGCCTTCGTTCGCTTCTTTCAGGTGAAACATGAACATAACTCCCCAGCAGAGAAAAATTGCCCTGCTCGCCCTCGTCTCCCTGCTCGCCATCGGCTGGCTGATCTGGCCGAGCAAGGCGCCCGAGCCGGTGCTGACCGCCCAGGTGACCCGTCAGGACGTGGAGCAGACCGTGCTGGCCAGCGGGGTACTGCAGGCCATCGAGCAGGTGGACGTCGGTGCCCAGGTCTCCGGCCAGGTCACCTATCTCGCGGTGGAGGCGGGCCAGAAGGTCAAGCAGGGGGATTTGCTGGCCGAAATCGACCCGCTGATCGCCCAGAACAACCTCAAAACTGCCGAGGCGGATCTCGCCAGCCGCCGCGCCCAGCTCAAGATCAAGCAGGCCCAGCTCAAGCAGAATGAGCTGAGCTGGCGCCGTCAGCAGCAGATGTTCAGGCAGGAAGCGAGCTCGCGCGCCGATCTGGAGAGCGCCGAAGCCCTGCTGGCCGTGACCAAAGCCGAGCTGCAGAGCGCCCAGGCCGAGGTCGAGAATGCCCAGATCAAGGTGGAGCGCACCAAGACCGAGCTCGGCTACAACCGCATTCAGGCCCCCATGGATGGCACCGTCGTCAGCATTGTGACCCGTCAGGGCCAGACTCTGGCTGCCAGCCAGACGGTGCCGACCCTGCTCAAGCTCGCCAACCTGGAGACCATGACGGTCAAGGCGCAGATCTCGGAAGCGGACGTCACCCGGGTCAAGGCCGGCATGCCGGTCTACTTCACCCTGATGGGAGACCCGGATACCCGCTACCACGGCACCCTGCGCACCGTCGAGCTGGCTCCCACCAACATCAACGAGCAGGCCACCAGCACCACGGCCACCAGCAACGCCGCCGTCTACTACTACGCCCTGTTCGATGTGCCAAACCCGGATCACACCCTGCGGGTCGCCATGACCACCCAGGTCACCATAGTGCTCGGCGAACGCAAGCAGGTGCTGACCATTCCGCAGACCGCCCTTGGCAAGAAGCTCGGGGAGAACGAGTACGAGGTCACCCTGCTCAAGGAGGACGATCAGAAGGAGACCCGCCGCATCAAGACCGGCATGAAGGACGACATCAAGATCGAAGTGGTCAGCGGCCTGAACGAGCAGGAGAAGGTCACCCTGGGCCAGGGCAAGCCGGCCAGCAACAATGACATGGAGATCATGTTGTGAGCGAGCCGCTGATCCAGCTCAAGGGGATCGAGCGCCGCTATCAGAGCGGGGAGCAGGAAGTGACCGTACTCCATCCGCTCGACCTCACCATCGAGGCGGGGGAGATGATCGCCATCGTCGGCGCCTCCGGCTCCGGCAAATCGACCCTGATGAACCTGCTGGGCTGCCTCGATCGGCCGAGCAGCGGCCAGTACCTGTTCCGCGGCCAGGATACCGCGACCCTGGATGCCCTCTCCCTCGCCCGGCTGCGCTGCCACCACTTCGGCTTCATCTTTCAGCGCTACCACCTGCTGCCGCACCTCAATGCCGCCGCCAACGTGGAGATCCCGGCCGTCTATGCCGGTATGCCACGGGCCGAGCGCCAGGCCCGCTCCCAGGCGCTGCTCACGCGACTGGGGCTCAGCGATCGCAGTCATCACACCCCGAGCCAGCTCTCCGGCGGCCAGCAGCAGCGGGTCAGTATCGCCCGGGCGCTGGCCAACGGCGGCGAGGTGATCCTGGCGGACGAACCGACCGGGGCCCTCGACAGCCAGAGCGGCAAGGAAGTGATGGCCATTCTCAAGGAGCTCCACGCCCAGGGCCACACCATCATACTGGTGACCCACGACATGGAGGTGGCCAGCCACGCCGACCGGATCATCACCCTGAAAGATGGCCGGGTGCAGGAGGACAGCGGCCGCAAGCCGGCGGCCGTCCCCGTGACCCCGACCGCCGCCCCTGCCGGCAAGGAAGGGGCAGGCCACGACTGGGATCGCTACCGGGAAGCGGCGCGCATGGCGCTGCATGCCATGCTGGCCCACCGCATGCGCACCTTCCTCACCATGCTTGGCATCATCATCGGCATCGCCGCCGTGGTGAGCGTGGTGGCGCTCGGCCAGGGGGCCCGCGCCAAGGTGATCGATCAGATCAACGCCATGGGCACCAACACCATCGACATCTTCCCCGGCAAGGATTGGGGGGACGAGAAGGCAGCCAGCATCCAGACCCTCAACAAGCGGGATCTCGACGCCCTGCTCGGTCAGCCCTACCTGGAAGGGGCCAGTCCCCAGATAGCCGCCCCCGGCCAGCTGCGTTATCGCAACAAGACCAGCAGCGGCAGCATAGTGGGGGTCGGCAACGACTTCTTCCGGGTCAAGGGGATGAAGCTCACCAACGGCCGGTTGTTCGACGAGCGCGACATCCAGAACCGGGCGGCGGTGGCGGTGGTGGACGGCAAGACCATCGAGAGCCTGCTCGGCAAGCAGGATCCCGTCGGTCAGGTGGTGCTGGTCGGCACCCTGCCGGTGCGCATCATCGGCGTGGTGGAAGAGGAGACCGGATTTGGCCGCAGCAGCCAGTCGGTGAACGTCTGGCTGCCCTACAGCGCCGTGATGAGCCGTCTCATCTCCCAGAACCACTTCAGCCAGCTCACCATCCGGGTCAAGGACGGGGTGCAACCGGCGCTGGCCGAACAGGCCGCCATCGAGCTGCTGACCCAGCGCCACGGGGTGAAGGACTTCTTCACCTTCAGCAGCGACAGCATCATCAAGTCGGTGGAGAAGACCACCGCCACCATGACGCTGCTGGTCTCCGCCATCGCGGTGATCTCCCTTATCGTCGGCGGTGTCGGGGTGATGAACATCATGCTGGTGTCGGTGGTGGAGCGTACCCGCGAGATCGGCATCCGCATCGCGGTCGGTGCCCGCCAGTCGGACATACTGCAGCAGTTTCTGATCGAGGCGGTGATGGTGAGCCTGCTGGGCGGCATGCTCGGGGTCGGCGTCTCCCTCTTCATCGGCCTGCTCTTCTCCCTGTTCGTGGAGAGCATCCAGATGCACTTCTCGCTCTTTTCCATCCTGATGGCGTTTGGCTGTTCCTCGCTCATCGGGATCCTGTTTGGCTATCTGCCCGCCCGCAATGCTGCCCGGCTCGACCCGGTCGAGGCGCTGGCGAGGGAATGACGATGTACCACTTATCCAAACTGGGGCTCTGCCTCACCCTGGCACTCGGTCTCAGTGCCTGCAGCCAGCAGAGCAGCTATCAGCGGCAGGATCTGGCGCTGGCCGACCACTGGCAACAGCCGGACGACGGCCTCACCCAACAGCAGGCCGGCCCCTGGTGGCAAGGCTTCCACGACCCCGAGCTGGATCGGCTGATCGAGGCCGTGCTGGCCGCCAACCCGGACATGCAGGTAGCCGGCCTGCGTCTGCGCAGTGCCCTGCTCGGCGCCGATCTGGCCGATACCAACCTGACCCCCTCGGTCAATGCCGGCATCAGCGGCAATGGCACCAAGGACCTGAACAGCGGCAAGGCCAGCGGCAGCATGGGTCCCTCCCTGACCCTCGGCTACGAGGTGGATCTGTGGGGCCGGCTCGCCTCGGTGCGGGATCAGGCGAGCTGGGAGGCCGAGGCCTCCGCCCAGGATCTGGCGGCCACCCGCCTGATGCTGATCGGCAAGGCGCTGGAGCAGTACTGGCAACTGGCCTATCTCGGCTCGGCCATCACCCTCGGCCAGCAGCAGCTCGCCAACTATGAGCGTGCCGAGCAGCTGACCCAGGCCAAGTACCGGGCCGGCGCCGTGACCCGGCTCGACCTGGTGCAGGCCAGCCAGCAAAAAGCCGGCAAGCAGGCGGAGCTCAGCTCGCTCCTGATGCAGCAGGAGCAGGCCCGCAATGCCCTGCGGCTGTTGCTCGGCCGCAGTAGCGGCCCGCTGGCGTTCGAACCCAAGGCGCTGCCGACGGCCCCCATCCCCACGCTGGCGGTCGGCATTCCGGCCGATGTGCTGGCGTGGCGCCCCGACGTGCGCGCCGCCGAGCTGCGCCTGCGCAAGACCCTGGCGAAGGGGGACGAGATCCGCACAGGTTTCTACCCCACCCTGAGCCTGACCGGCGGGGCCAGCAGCAGCTCGGACACCCTGACCCAGGTGCTGCAAAACCCGGTGGGTACCCTGGGCGCCACGCTGGCGCTGCCCTTCCTCGAGTACAACAAGACCCGGCTCGCCATCGCGGGCTCCAGGCTCGATTACCAGATAGCCGAAGCGGAGTTTCGCAAGCAGCTCTACAGCGCACTGGTGGAGGTGGAAGATGGTCTGGCCGCCCGCCACCACGGCGAGCAGCGCCTGAGCTACCTGGCTGAGCAGCTGGACTTTGCCAAGGAGGCGGAGCGGCTGGCCAGAGCCCGCTACCAGGCTGGTGCCACCGGGGTACAGCCCTGGCTGGATGAGCAGAACCGGTTGTGGGATGCCGAGCTCGCCCTGCTCGGCCAGCAGAAGGAGCAGCTCAACACCATGGCCAGGATCTACAAGGCGCTGGGGGGGAGCGATCGCAGCTGACCCGCCTTGCCTGATGCCCTCGCACCGCGCAAGGGCATCAGGCCTCTCCCTTATTCTTTCCCCTTGTGTGCCTTGTCCCCTCGACCAGGGTCTGACCGCTGGCACACAAAGCAATTGATAATAATTTTCATTTAATGAAGAATGGGCGCCATTATCAGTCAGGAGTATACCCATGTCCCAGTCCGCCCCGGTCAATCGTCCCCGTCTGCTCACGGTCAAGCACATTCAGGATGTGAGCCCGCACCTGCGCCGGATCTGCCTGACCAGCCCGGAGCTCGCTGACTACCCCTTCACCTGTGGCGGCGCCCATATCAAGATCATGCTGCCCCAGCCGGGCCAGGCCCACGCCGTACTGCCCACCCCCACCCCGCAGGGGCCGCGCTGGGAAGATCCGAGCCAGCGCCCCATCATGCGTACCTTCACCATTCGCGCATTTCGCCGCGAGGCGCTGGAGCTGGATATCGACTTCGCCCTGCACGGCGATGGCGGCCCTGCCAGCCGCTTTGCCAACGAGGTCAAGCCAGGCGACCTGCTGGCCATCTCGGGCCCCGGTGGTCCGGACCCCATGCTGCAGCCTGCCAGCCACTACTACATGGTGGGGGATCTCACCGCCCTGCCCGCCATCAGCGCCATGGCCGAGGTGATGCCCGCCGATGCCCGCGGCCACATCGCCCTGCTGGTGCCCTATCAGGAAGATGTGCAGGATCTGTCGCTGCCCGCCGGGGTAACCCTGCGCTGGTTTGTCGGCTCCCCCGAAGAGACGGCGCCGCTGGTGGAGTACTTCACCGCCCTGCCGCTGGAAGAGCAACAGAGCTACTTCTGGTTCGGCGGAGAAGAGGGATTGGTGGTCCCCATGCGCCGCCACGTGCGGCGCACGCTCGAGGTGGATCGCACCCGGGTCTACGCCGTGCCTTACTGGCGCCACGGTAAGGATGAAGAGGCCTATCACCACGCGCGTCACGACGTGATGGACAGCTGAATCAGCTGATTTCCCCCTGAAATATCAAGCTCATGGTCTGCCGGCCATGGGCTCGATTGCCATTGGTGCAATGCCACCCGCCTGTTCTCCCCCCCATTCTGGTATGCCGCTCGGTTGTGCTTGCATTTGTGGCCGACAACAAGATAATGATAATCACTCTCAATAATAACAGGTGATGACGCCCCATTGCAGCTCCCTCGCCCGGGTCCCGGTGTGGAGTGCACGTCATTCACTCCATTTGCACAGCAAGGTAATCCAGATGGCAGTCTTGAACTCGGTAATGCGCGCCTTCGCGGTGGAGGCTCTCCCCACTCCTGCCGACCTGTTGGCACTTCACCCCTGTCCCGCCGACCTGGCAACCCGGATCGATCAGCACCGTCAGCAGGTTCGCAAGATCCTGAGCGGGGAAGACGATCGCCTGCTGGTGGTCATCGGTCCCTGCTCCATTCACGATCCCCTCGCCGCCCTCGATTACGCCCGGCGGCTGGCGGTGCTGGCCCACGACTATCGGGATCGGCTGCAGATCGTGATGCGCACCTATTTCGAGAAGCCCCGCACCACGGTGGGCTGGAAGGGGCTGGTGTTCGATCCCCATCTGGACGGCAGCAACGACATAGGTCATGGCCTGCAGCTGGCACGCCAGCTGCTGCTCGACATCAACCGACTGGGGCTGGCCACCGCCACCGAGTTTCTCGATACCACCAGCTTCCTCTACCTGGCCGATCTCATCAGCTGGGGGGCGATCGGCGCCCGGACCACGGAGTCACAAGTGCACCGGCAGCTGGCCTCAGCCCTGCCTTGCCCCATCGGTTTCAAGAATGGTACCGATGGCAACATCCGGGTGGCCATCGATGCCATCCAGGCCAGCGAAGCGTCCCACCTGTTTACCGCCCCCGGCAGCCAGGGCGGCATGGTGGTGATCAAGAGTGAGGGCAACCCGGCCGGCCACATCATCTTGCGTGGCGGCACCCGCCCCAATTATCACCAGAGCGACGTGGAAGAGGCGGCCGAGCGACTGGCACGGCAGGGGCTCACGCCCCGGTTGATGGTGGATTGCAGCCACGGCAACAGCCAGAAACTGCACAAGAACCAGATCCGGGTGGCAGGAGAGCTCTGCCGCCAGCTGGGGGAAGGCAGCGACGCCATCGCCGCCGTCATGGTCGAGAGCTTCCTGCAGGGGGGCAGCCAGAAACCGGCGCCACTGGCCGAGCTGGTGTATGGCCAGTCGGTTACCGATGCCTGCCTGTGCTGGGACGATACCCAGACCCTGCTCGCCATGCTGGCAGAGGCCGTCGAGACACGGCGCCAGCATCCTGGTCGGGCACAACCGGACATCGCCCGCTGGCATGCCCAGCTGGCAAGTTGAACGACCATCAGCAATAAGGCTCTCACAACGGGAGCCTTATTATTTTGCCGATATTCCTGCCCTGTCGACCGCTCTGGTCTACCGATTAAATGACCAGCTCACTCTTTTTCCATGCAAAGTACGCTGACATTCGGATCCGGCTGGAATTAATAATATGTTGGCTCAGGTATTACCCACTGCAGGCCGCAGACCAGCAGTCTCCCCCGGTCAGGGTGGATAACCACGCAGTAAAATCCGGCGGGTTATGGAGCAAAAAGAGACACGCCCTACGACTGACTTAATGCTTTTTCCATTGCCGCATCGCCAGCCACTAATACCTGACGGGCTATATGAGTCCAGATATGGCTGACATTTCGATAATCACGTGACAACAAAAGCGTGCACAGGGAGCCATCGGTACGACCATTTCCAATTAATCATTCCATCATGGGGCGACCAATTGACGTGCAGAGCACCGATCTGAATGCGACACAGCAAGGTCGTATCAGGGCAGTTGGGGAATTGACAGAAGATATTTTTGATGAGCACAAATAATAATGCCGCCTCATGGGCGGCATCATTCATGACTGATCCCGTGGATCAGATCAGGAAATCATTCAGATCCTTGCCCAGTGCCACTTGTTCGGCAATGGCTTTCGGCATGCGGCCCTGACCGGTCCAGGTTTTCTCCTGGCCATCTTCCTGGTACTTGTACTTGGCAGGACGCGGGGCGCGCTTGCTCTTGGTCGCACCAGCAGCGGCAGCCGGGGCGGCGGCGCTGTTCAGCAGCTCACGGGGATCGATACCGGCCTGCTGCAGCATTTCAGTGAACTCGCTCAGCTTGCGCTGACGCTCTTCCTGTTCGGCACGCTCTTGTTCAACAGACTCGGCACGCTCGTTATATACCAGCTCGAACTTTTCTTTTGCTTCTTGCAGCTGTTCAAACGGCAATTCACGGATGGCAGCGCGCAGGCTGCGAATGTTCAGCAGAACTTTCAGAAACTCGTTCATTACTTCCTCACAGAATTATTTTTGTTTGTCACAGGGATAACACAGCTTGAGAATAGCACGGCTGTTTGATGACAACATAATGATTTTATAGCCGCTGTCACTTTCTTAACAAAAAAGTGCGGCTGAATATACCGCTGACTTTATTCAGCCATTACCCATTACGTCACACCAGCTCATCTTTTGCCATGCAATTCCCCATACCGGGTATGGCAAATAGCGCAGATGTGCCTCGTTATATTTTCCATCACAGTTGCGACCGCTATTTTTACAATTGGCCACAGTTGTTAAAACCTGACTCACCCACATGAGACTCAAGGTAGACGATTGACACTATATATTACCGGCAGCGTCCGCTCGTTACTGCCGGCAATGCAGCTCTGCAACCATGATCTGATCAGTCGCAGGGCACTGACGCCCTATTCCAGGATCAACCGCCGCCAGGGGCCGGTGATCTCGCAGTGGCCGGTTTCTGCCGTATTCTGCCACCCCAGTCGATGATAAAAGGCCAGCGCCGCCGTGTTGTGGGTCGCCACCTTGAGCGAGACGGGCTTTTGAAAAGAGGCCAACCCGTGACTCAGCAGGGCCCGCCCCACCCCCTGCCCATGCCAGTCGGCCGAGACATACAGGTGGTGAACGAAGCTTTCATCTCCCCAGATGGAGACAAACCCGCAAGGCGCTCCCCCCTGCTCGGCTACCCAGATCTGCTCGCCCCGGGTCTGCTCGTCAAAATCTTCCAGCCTAAAATGAGCGGGATCGACCCAGTGAAACGTCTGCCGCCGCCCTTTAAGAAACAGCTGCGCCAGCTGGGGAATATCCGTCTCTTGCATGACTCTGATCATCAAAGCGTCCTTGTCATTGTGACTGCCTGACCCCACTCTCGATGGAACACAGGCACCATGTCAAATCGCACGGGCATAATAGTCTCTCGGCGATGGCAGGGGTGTGACACACCTCTGTCCATTTCATAAGCCATGGGACTATACTGCCTGAGTCCCATGTATGGATGGTTTGAGGCTCGCTGATTTATGGATAACAAGCAGATAGAAGGCAACATCTTTGTTCCGGCCCATATCGACGATGTCTGGCGCGCCTGGACAACTGAGAGTGGCCTGCGCAGTTTTCTGGCGCCGGAGTGCCTGATGGTGCCCGAACCGAATGGTCCCTTCGAAATCTATTTCAGACCCGATGCCCCGCTGGGTGAACGTGGCAGCGAAGGTTGCCGGGTGATGGCCGTCATGCCCCACGACCTGCTCAGCTTCAGCTGGAATTTCCCGCCCTCCCTGCCCCACATCCGCCTGCAGAAGACCCAGGTCAGCCTGCGGTTCGTGCCGGAAGGCCAGGGCACCCGGCTCTACTTCCTGCAAACCGGCTGGGCCAACGACCCGGACTGGGATCAGGGCTACGCCTATTTTCGCGAAGAGTGGCTGGAAACCAGCCTGCCCCGCCTGCAATACCGCTTCACCCACGGCCCCATCGACTGGAACAACCCGCCGGACAAGCAGCAACTGAAATCCCTGGCTCAATAAGAGCCCATATAAAGAAGAACACCGCCAGCTGGCGGTGTTCTTCTTTATGCAAGGTCGGTGCAGACGGGCTCACAGCAGGGCGGCACCGTAGCGGTTGGGCAGAGTCGAGCCTTTTTGCAGCTTGAAGAAGAGCAGGATCAGGAAACCCAACACCGGAATGGCCCCCACCAGCAGATACCAGCCGGTGCGATTGGTGTCGTGCAAGCGGCGCACCCCCAGCGCCACGGTCGGGATCAGCGTCAGCAAGCCATATACACCCAAGGGATAATTGAGCTGCTCAGGGGCGTTGAACGCCAGCGACAGGGCAACACATATCACGGTATTGATCAGCAGGAACATGAAATATTCCTGGCGGGATGCCCGCCCGCTGAAATTGAAATAGTTTTTAAACGCATTGAAATACCAGTTCATAATTTACCTCTTGGCATTGCCAGATAGCTGATGGGTTGAAGGGTAATCTTCTCTTGCCGTTATTGTTCAATATTCGAGTCAAAACGAGTCACTTGAAAATATATTGATGAGCTGCTATCCGGCAATACAATAAACATTATTAAAAACTATTAACGGGCAACCTCGCATTGCACACTGGTTACCAATACTGCACCAGCCCTCCACTGCCCTCAGCCGGCTGGCCAGCAACGCCTGACACGGCAGCACCGCCAGACTTGGTGCTGCAATGGAACAACATGTTTATAACTTATTGATTTTATGCACTTTAATAGTTTTTAACAATGATCTTTCGTTGGCGTTCGACTGGACCGGGCAGTTACTCTGCAGGCCACAACATCAGGTTATAACCCCTCCTGGCTCACAGGATTTAAATATGCGTACACATTTGGTATTGATGATCTCATCAAGCCTTCCCAGCACCAGCTGCCAGAATATAAAGAGTCATAATGCTCTTGTTGGCGCCACTGATTCGGGGCTGCCGGCGCCCTCGACTATTACTCTGACCATTATCATAAAAATAAAATAAATGATGACGACAACAGTGCATTCAATCGCAATGAATTAAATGGTGAACGAGAAACTGAAACTACTGCCACACTGGCTGAATATGTATTTCAGCTGGTCGATTGTTGGCAAAGCGAGCATGGCAAACACGCCTCTTTTACCGTCTGGCACCTTCTTCGCGTGTCGCTTCAGTGGTGCTGGCGCCTTGTTCTGCATGCATGTCGCCCGTTACGCGGCACCATCCTGCCACGGAGCGAGCAGCTGTTCATCCGGTGCCCGCCCCCTGCCTATCACACTCGTGGGGAGCCAGCCTCTGCGACTCCCATCTATCCCTTGACAAGGGGTGGCGCCCCCGTCAGATTTCACTCTCTACCTATTAATAAGCAACATCATCTGCGAGACGATCACCGCGCCATGGATCCGGATCACGCCCCTCACCTGCATGCCTTCGGTCGCTTTGTTCTGGATTCGAAACAGCTCACCCTGACCCGCTCCCAGGATGGGAACCCAACCAGCGTGCGCGTGTCTGCCGCGGAGGCGCGACTGCTGCACTTCTTCCTGACCCATGCCGGCAGCCTGCACAGCAAGGAGACCCTGCTCGCCATCGGTTGGGACGGACGACCGGTGAGCGCCAGCTCCCTGCCCGTGGCCATTGCCAACTTGCGCCGCTATCTGGATACCCCGGAGCAGGAGGCGGTGATCCGCACCTTGCCCCGCCAGGGCTATCTGTTGATGTTGTCGCCCGCCGCCATGCAGGTCATCCCCACAGCCAGCACACCCTCCCTGAGCGAACCTGCTGCCGACCCAGCGCCGTTGCCGGGGACGGGCGAGCCTGTCGCCGCCGTGCCCGCTGCCGCTTCCCGGGATGCCGTGCCCATCCCTTTGCCACGCTGGCAACAACGGCTGCTACTCGGGGTGATGGGGCTGTTTCTCGCCTTGCTGCTGCTCACCGGTCTCTACCTGAGCGCGACCTGGGTCTCGGTGCGCTGCGAACCGGTCGGTCAGGGCACACTCTGCCGAACCCAGAAAGCGGCATCCCATCTGCCCACTCCGGCTGCCGGCGAGATCTGGCTGATGGTCGGGGAAGATCAGGCCAAATTCGAGGAGAAGAAGCCATGAGACGCGCCGCTCTGATCCGCCTGCTCTTCGGGCTCAGCGCCACCGGCATGGTGCTGGCGGGCCTGGTGCTCATCAACAGCCTGGGCTGCAACTACGAGATGCACCTCTCCTCCAAGGAGGCGGATTACTACGCCGTCTGCCGGGCGGGGAAGTTCACCGTCATCGAACGCGACCGTTACACCAAGGCGAAGTGGATGGTGAGCGCCTATCAGGCGGTGCTCGGCAACCAGCTCATCTTTCTGGTGACGGATCGCACCCTCATCGAGCGGCCCGACAAGCAATCGGCGCTGAGTGACATCAATCAGGTGGAGGGCACCTTCAGCATGCCCCTCAACTACGGTTGGCAGATGATCACGCCAGAGCAGATCGCCATCTTCCAGCACTCGCCCCACCCCGAGCTATTGCAGGGCCACTTCGAGGGCTGGCTCGACTTCTACCACAGGTTCTGGCCGGCCACCCCGCTACGGGCGCAGTAACCACTGACTCGCAGCCTGTGCTCACAGGCAACTTAGCCGCAAAACAACAAGGCCACCCAGGGGTGGCCTTGTTGTTGCTATGGACTGCCTGGCAATCACACCCCCAGTCGATCGCGCAGGGTATACCAGGCGGCGCCGGCGGCGGTGAAAGGGATCCGGAACAGACGGCCACCCGGGAAGGGGTAGTGCGGCAGCTTGGCAAAGGCATCGAAACGCTCCGCCTGACCGCTCAGCACCTCGGAGAGCAGCTTGCCCGCCAGATGGGTACAGGTGACGCCATGGCCGCTATAGCCCTGCATGTAGTAGATGTTGGAGCCGATACGGCCAAACTGCGGCAAGCGCGACAGGGTGAGCAGGAAGTTGCCGGTCCAGGTGTACTCCACCTTGACGTCCGCCAGCTGCGGGAAGGTTTTCAGCATCTTGGGGATGATCAGCCGCTCGATGTCCGCCGGATCCCGCGCCCCATAGACCACGCCACCGCCATAGATCAGCCGGTGATCACCGGAGGTACGGTAGTAGTCGAGCAGGTAGTTGCAATCCTCCAGACAGTAGTTTTGCGGCAGCAGCGAGCGGGCCCGCTCCTCCCCCAACACCTCGGTGGCGATCACCTGGGTGCCGCAGGGCATGCTCTTGCCGGCGAGCTCAGGCACCAGATTGCCGAGATAGGCGTTGCCGGCCACCACCACGAAGCGCGCCTTCACTGCCCCCTTGGCGGTCTTGACCAGCGCAGGCGTGCCCGGGGTGATGCTGATGACGGCAGACTGCTCAAAGATCTTGCCCCCCTGCAAGCGGATGGCCTCCGCCTCCCCCAGCGCCAGGTTGAGGGGGTGGATGTGGCCGCCGCTCTTGTCGAGCAGGGCGCCGACGTAGCGATCGCTCGCCACCACCTCGCGCACGCCATCGGCATCGAGCAGCTCCAGCTTGTCATTGCCCCACTTCTCCCAGCGCGCCTGCTGCGCCTTGAGCTCATGCAGCTGCTTCTCGGTCTCGGCGGCAAAGACACCGCCCTCCTGCAGATCGCACTGGATGTTGTAGCGCTTGATCCGCTCGCGGATGATTTGGCCCCCCTCAAACAGCATGGAACCGAGCAGCCTGGCCTGATCCGGCGGGCAGTTCGCTTCTATGGTGTCGATGTCACGGCTGTAGGAGTTGACGATCTGGCCGCCGTTGCGACCGCTGGCGCCAAAGCCCACCCGGGCCGCCTCCAGCACCACCACCGAATAGCCATTTTCCACCAGGTGCAGCGCGCTGGAGAGGCCGGTATAACCCGCCCCGATGACACAGACGTCGCACTCCAGCTGTTCGGTCAACGTCGGATAGGGCGCGTGTTTGTTGGCACTGGCTGCGTAGTAACTGTTTACATGTTCGGTCATGATCCCTGTTTCCTTACCGGTTCTTTTCCCAAACGAGACGATGTCTCGGCACTAGAAGTTGGCCGGGGTGTGGGCGCTGACGATGCGGCAGACCTGCCCCGACGGATTGCTGAAACTGTGGGGCTCGCCCGTGTCGATCACGTAGCTGTCCCCGGCGCTGAGTGGATAGGCCTGGCCCGCCACCGTCAGGATCACAGATCCCTCCAGCACGGTGCCCACCTCCTCCCCCAGATGCGTGACCTGGCCGCCGGTGTCGGTACCGGGGGCGTAAGTCTCCAGCATGAAGCCGAGCTGGCGGCGGTTGTTGCCGTTGTGCACCAGCTTCATCGAGACCCCCTGGCTGCCCAGCTCGATCAGCTGCTCGGCCTTGATCACCACGCTCGGCGTACCGCCCTCCTCTTCCGCGAAGAAGCGCGACAGCGGCAGCTCATAGACACTGAGCAGTTTTTGCAAAGAGGCCACCGAGGGGCTCACCTTGTCCTGCTCTATCATGCAGATGGCGCCATGGGTCAGCCCGCTCAGCTCGGCGACCCGTCGCTGGGAGAGCCCGAGCCGCCGGCGGGTCGCCGCCAGACGCTCGCCCATGCTCTGCGCCACGCCCTTGTCCGTCATGGGGTTGTCGGTCATGGACTGCCAGCGCGTCTCGCCCTGTGGTTGCTGCATTCGGCCACCTCCCTGTGTGCCTGTCAGGTGCCAGCTGGGCACCCGGTTAAAATAGCGAGTCAATCCAACCGGCCTGTTTGTTATCCTGCACAGTGCATACCGTTCATTATTTTGCACACCCTGCACCGCAAAAACCGGTAAAATCGCTCCAACAGCTCCATTTCTAGCATGCGAGACACAGTTTACTCAAATATATTTAACACTTGAAAAACATTTCAGCTCAATTTATGGTCTTCCTGTGCTTATTATTCTATACGGTGGCGGCACAGGATGAGCCGGCCCCCTGACCCACAATCGAGGCTTGCTATCTATGTCAGCATCACAACCTGCACTCTCCCTGATCAAATCCCTTGCCTATATAGATGGCCGCTGGTGTGAAGCCGGCGGCGGACACCGGTTCGAGGTGCACAACCCGGCCACCGGTCAGGTCATTACCCAAGTGCCCGACATGGACGAAGGCGACACCCGCCGCGCCATCGCCGCCGCCCACGCAGCCCAGCCCGGCTGGGCCGCGCTCACCGCCAAGGAGCGCAGCAACCGGCTCTACGCCTGGTTCGAGCTCATCATGGCCAACCAGGAGGAGCTGGCCCGCATCATGACCTGCGAGCAGGGCAAGCCGCTGGCCGAGGCCAAGGGGGAAGTGGCCTATGGCGCCAGCTTCATCCAGTGGTTCGCGGAAGAGGGCAAACGCGCCTACGGCCGCACCATTCCGGGTTTCTCCAGCGATCGCCGGCTGGCCACCATCAAGCAGCCGGTCGGGGTGGTCGCCGCCATCACCCCCTGGAACTTCCCCATCGCCATGATCACCCGCAAGGCTGGCCCGGCGCTGGCCGCCGGTTGCACCATCGTCATCAAGCCAGCCGCCGAGACGCCGCTGTGCGCGCTGGCGCTGGCGGCGCTGGCAGAGCAGGCGGGCATCCCGGCCGGGGTCATCAACATCGTCACCAGCCATCAGGCTGCGGCGGTGGGCAACGAGCTGTGCAACAACAAGACGGTGCGCAAGCTCTCCTTCACCGGCTCCACCCGCATCGGCAAGCTGTTGATGCGCCAGTGCGCCGACACCATGAAGAAGCTGTCGCTGGAGCTTGGCGGCAACGCCCCCTTCATCGTGTTTGACGACGCCGATCTCGACTCCGCCATCGCCGGCGCGCTCGCCTCCAAATACCGCAACGCCGGCCAGACCTGCGTCTGCGCCAACCGTATCCTGGTGCAAGCCGGCATCTACGACGCCTTCGCCGAGAAGCTCACCGCCGCGGTCAAGGCCTTCAAGGTGGGCGATGGCATGAGCGAGGGCACCCAGATAGGCCCGCTCATCAACCCGGCCGCCGCCAGCAAGGTGGCCGAACTGGTCAAACAGGCCACCGCCGCCGGCGCCGAGCTGCTGCTGGGGGGCGAAGCCCACCCCGCCGGCCCGCTCTTCTACCAGCCCACCATTCTGGGCAAGGTCGATAAAACCAACCCCATCCTGCAGGAGGAGATCTTCGGCCCGGTGGCGCCCTTGGTGCGCTTTGACACCGAGGCCGAGGCCATCGCCCTGGCCAACGACACCCCCTATGGTCTGGCCGCCTACTTCTATGGCCGCGACATCGCCCGCGTCTGGCGGGTGGCCGAGCAGCTCGAATACGGCATGGTCGGCATCAACGAGGGGATCATCTCGACCGAGTTGGCCCCCTTTGGCGGCATCAAGGAGTCGGGCCTGGGTCGTGAAGGGGCAGCCGAGGGGCTGGAGGAGTACCTCGAGACCAAATACCTCTGCTTCGGCGGCATCCGCTAGGCAGTCACATCTTGCGCCGGCGGCCGGGCCTGCAACAGGGGCCCGCTACCCCGCCGGCGCAGCCATATCAGTTCACAAGGACGAAGTGAGTGCTCCCAAGGGGGCCTCGCCACATTGAGACAGGGGCCCCCGGCCCCTCAGGGAGGAAAGATGAGTCAGTCAGCATCAAACAAGGCGTGGCAAGCGCGCCGTGAAGCGGCCGTGGTCAACGGCGTCGGCACCCTGCTGCCGGTGTTTATCGAGCGGGCGCAAAACGCCGAGCTGTGGGATGTGGAGGGCAACCGCTACATCGATTTTGCTTCCGGCATCGCCGTGCTCAACACCGGCCACAACCACCCGAAAGTGGTGGCGGCGGTGCGCGCGCAGCTGGAAAAATTCAGCCACACCTGTTTCCAGGTCACCCCCTACCCCGGCTATATCGAGCTGGCGGAAAAATTGAATGCCCTGGTGCCCGGCCCCACCCCGAAACGCACCCTATTTCTCTCCACCGGCGCCGAGGCGGTGGAGAATGCCATCAAGATCGCCCGCGCCCACACCGGCCGCAGCGGCACCATCGCCTTCAAGGGGGGCTTTCACGGCCGCACCATGATGGGGATGGCGCTCACCGGCAAGGTGGTGCCCTACAAGACCGGCTTCGGTCCCTTCCCGGGAGAGGTCTATCACCTGCCCTTCCCGAGCGACTATCTGGGGGTGAGCGAGGCCGATGCGCTGGCTGCGCTGGATCTCTGCTTCAGCTCGGATATCGAGCCGACCCGGGTCGCCGCCATCATCATCGAGCCGGTGCAGGGTGAAGGGGGCTTCTACCCCGCCTCCGCCAGCTTCATGCAGCGCCTGCGCCAGCTGTGCGATCAGCACGGCATCCTGCTCATCTGCGACGAGATCCAGAGCGGTTTCTGTCGCACCGGCAAGACCTTCGCCACCGAATATGCCGGCATCGAGCCGGACATCATGACCCTGGCCAAGAGCCTGGCCGGCGGCTTCCCGCTCTCCGCCGTGGTGGGCAAGGCGGAGGTGATGAACGCCGCCAAGCCGGGTGGCCTGGGCGGCACCTATGCCGGCTCCCCCATCGCCTGCGCCGCCGCCCTGGCGGTGCTGGAGGTGATCGAAGAGGAGCAGCTCAACCAACGGGCCAACGCTCAGGGCGAGCAGATCAAGGCCCGCCTGCAGCAGCTGGCGGAGCGCTTTGACTGCATCGGCGACATCCGCGGCCCCGGCGCCATGGTGGCCATGGAGCTGGTCAAACAGCGCGATGCGGCCAGACCGGATGCCGACCTCACCAAGCGACTGGTGGCCGAGGCGGGCAAGCGTGGACTGGTGCTGCTGGCCTGCGGTGTGCGCGCCAACGTCATCCGCTTCCTGGCGCCGCTGACGGCCTCGCCGGCCCTCGTCGACGAGGGGCTGGATCTGCTCGAGCAGGCCCTGCTGGCAGCCCAGGGCTGATCAGAACCGCAACATCCGCTCATCAGTGCAAAAAAATGCGTTTTTGCCCCCTTGATATGCTTGTCAAGGGGGCAACACGAATGCACAATGCGCCGCCGCAACAAAGGACCGACCACTTGCTGAGTCAGGTTCTTTTTTTGCGGCAAACAAATCCACAACGAGGCCGGAACCGACCGGAAATGATAGCGAGATGGGTTGCCATCTCACGACACCCGCTTCTCTAGTGAGGAACACCATGGGGTATTTCACTGCTTTCCTGCCGGCCCACGCCGGTCTGCGCCGCGTCTCTGGCGCCCCCTATGCCCAGGTTGATACCGTCAGCCTGATCCCTTCGGCCCGGATTGAGGGGAAAGCACAATGAATGCCCAACCCGTCGGCCTGAAAAAAAGCCTCAAACTGTGGCACGTGGTCATCATGGGGCTGGCTTACCTGACCCCCATGGCCGTGTTCGACACCTTCGGCATCGTCACCGAGATCACCGAAGGCCATGTGCCCACCGCCTACCTGTTCGCCCTCATCGGCATGCTGTTCACCGCCATGAGCTACGGCCACCTGGTACGCAAGTTTCCCTCGGCAGGCTCCGCCTATACCTATGCCCAGAAGGTGTTTCACCCTTACGTGGGTTTCATGGTGGGCTGGGTCTCCCTGCTCGACTACATGTTTATGCCGATGATCAACATGTTGCTGGCCAAGATCTACATGGAGGCCCTGTTCCCGAGCGTGGAACCCTGGACCTACATCCTCGGTCTGGCCACCGTCATGACCCTGCTCAACCTGCGCGGCATCAAGCTGGTGGCCAACTTCAACAGCCTGATCGTCATCATGCAGTTCAGCATCATTGCCGTCTTCATCGGCCTCATCGCCTGGGGTGTCTACCATGGCGAGGGGCTCGGCACGGTGGCGAGCAGCCGTCCCTTCTTCTCCGAGCACATGAATGTGGCCCCTCTGCTGACCGGCGCCTCCATTCTCTGCCTGTCGTTCCTCGGTTTTGACGCCATCACTACCCTGAGCGAAGAGACCCCGGACGCCTCCCGCGTGATCCCCCGCGCCATCGTGCTGACGGCGCTGATCGGCGGCGTGCTGTTCATCTCCGTCTCCTACTTCCTGCAGCTGTTCTTCCCGGACATCTCCCGCTTCCAGCAACCGGATGCGGTGCTGCCGGAGATCGCCCTCTATGTGGGCGGCAAGCTGTTCCAGGCGGTGGTGCTGGTCTGCACCACGGTGGCGGTGCTGGCCTCCGGGCTCGCCTCCCACGCCGGCGTGTCACGCCTGCTCTACGTGATGGGGCGGGATCGCGCCCTGCCGAGTCGCTTCTTCGCCTACGTTCACCCGACCTGGCAGACCCCGGCCCTGAACGTGCTGCTGGTGGGGGTTCTGGCCCTCTCGGCGGTGTCGTTCGACCTGGAGATGGCGCTGGCACTGATCAACTTCGGTGCCCTGGTGGCCTTCACCTTCGTCAACCTGGCGGTGATCGCCCACTTCTACGTCAAGCTTGGTCACAACAAGACGCTGCGGGACCATCTGGTGTTCCTGCTGCTGCCCCTGTGCGGAGCCGCCTGCATCGGCGTGCTTTGGCTCAACCTGGAGCCGGCCTCCTTCGAACTGGGGCTGATTTGGGCCGCACTCGGCGCCCTCTATCTGCTGCTGCGCCTCACCGTGTTCCGGGTCCAGCTGCGCCGGCCCGAAACCGACGCCTCTTAAGCCTCCTTTGTGTTCACAGCGCCCGCCCTCTGCGGGCGCTTTTTTTTACCCCTGTCAGCCCTGCGCAACAGCCATGTTCGCGCGTGACCTGCGTCGCTGCAGCCCCCGTCAACACTGGCTGCCAGCCCGGTGGCGCAGCCCGACCTGACCCAGGTCAACAAAATCCCCCGACCGGGGCTTTTTTGCTTGTGTCCTCCCCCCCTGAGGGCACAATACGCCGCCCCTGAGAGCCGATGTTTTTTGCAGCATCGGTTCTTCGTTTTTTAGGGGAAAACCACATTCACCAAGAGGCCGGACTTTGTACCGGAATTGATATCGAGATTGCCAGGCAATCTCCCGACGTTGTGAGGAAAAACATGGGGCATTTCACTGCTTTCCTGCCGGTGCCCGCCGGCGTACGCCACCCGTCTGTGCCGCAGACCGGCGTCCCCTGTGTCCAGCGACGCGCTGCGTCCCTGATCCCGTCCCCCTTCGCCGACCTGGCGATCGCAGAGGAGAAAGCGTGATGGCCGGTGCCAAGCTGCTCAAGACGCTCACCCTCTTCCAGGTAGTGGTGATGGGTCTGGCTTACCTCACACCCATGGCGGTATTCGATACCTTTGCCATCGTCGGTGACATTACCGAAGGCCGCGTCGCCACCGCCTATCTGCTGGCGCTCGGCGGCATCCTGCTGACCGCCTTCAGCTATGGCCATCTGGTGCGCCGCTTCCCCTCGGCGGGCTCGGCTTATACCTATGCCCAGAAGGTGTTCAACCCCTACATCGGTTTCATGGTCGGCTGGTCTTCCCTGCTCGACTACATGTTCATGCCGATGATCAACATCCTGCTGGCCAAGATCTACCTGACCGCCATGTTCCCCGGCGTCGAGCCCTGGATCTTCATCTTCGGTCTGGTGACCGTGATGACCTTCCTCAACCTGCGCGGCATCAACCTGGTGGCCAACTTCAACGGCGTCATCGTCTTCATCCAGCTCGCCATCATCACCGTCTTCCTCGGCCTGATGGGCTGGGGCATCTATCACGGTGAAGGGGCGGCAACCCTGCTGAGCAGCCGGCCGTTCCACTTCGAGTCGGCCGGCATGGTGCCGCTGTTTACCGGCGCCACCATCCTCTGCTTCTCGTTCCTGGGCTTCGATGGCTTGAGCTCGCTCTCCGAAGAGACCCCCAACGCCGGCAAGGTGATCCCGCGCGCCATCGTGCTGACCGCGCTGATCGGCGGCATCATCTTCGTGGCCGTCTCCTACTTCCTGCAGCTCTACTTCCCGGATCTGGCCCGCTTCAAGGAGCCGGACGCCGTGCTGCCGGAGATCGCCCTCTACGTCGGCGGCACCCTGTTCCAGAGCGTGGTGCTGGTGTGCACCACGGTGGCGGTGCTGGCCTCCGGCATGGCCGCCCACGCCGGCGTATCGCGCATCCTCTACGTGATGGGGCGCGATCGGATGATCCCGGAGCGGGTGTTCGGCTACATCCACCCGAAATTCCGCACCCCGGCCATCAACGTGCTGATGGTGGGCGCCCTGGCGCTCTCCGCGGTGTCGTTCGATCTGGACATGGCGCTGGCGCTGGTGAACTTCGGTGCCCTGGTGGCCTTCACCTTCGTCAACCTGTCGGTCATCGGCCAGTTCTGGGTGCGCGAGAAGCGCAACAAGAGCCTCAAGGAACACCTGCTGTTCCTGGTGCTGCCGCTGCTGGGCGCCGCCACCATAGGCGCGCTCTGGATCAACCTGGAGCAGAGCTCGCTGGAGCTGGGCCTGATCTGGGCCGGCCTTGGCGTCACCTACCTGTTCCTGCGCCTCGCGGTGTTCCGCATCCCCTTCCGTCAGTACGAAGAGGCGGCCGACACCCAGTAAGGGCGACGAGCAGACGCACAAATGCAGAAGGGGAGCCATGGCTCCCCTTCTTGCTGTGCACGCCGCGCTCGCGGCCCCACCCAAAGCAGGCAGGCTGATCAGCCCTGATTGATCACCGCAGTGGCGGCCGCCTTGAGCGGATCCTTGGCCACCGCCTTCACATCCTGCTGGGTCTGCTTGAGCTGCTGGCCGGCCTGATTGACCTTCTGCTGGGTCCCCTGCAGCTGGCTCTTGCCCTCTTTGAGGCCGGCAGTTTTCTGGTCCAGCACGTCCGTGGTGTTCTTCTTCACCTCGGCCTTGGCCTTCTCTTTCTGCTGGCGCACCAGCTTGTCGGTGTCGCAGTTGCCCTTGACCCCCAGGGTCGCATTGAGCGCCTCGTTCTTCACCGCCTTGTCGAGGTTGCACTCGGATTTGAACACGCTCGCCTGCACACCGGCAGACAGCAGACCCAGGGACAGACACAGCACCCATGCACGCATAACAACATCACTCTCGTTGAGGGAAGGAAAGGGGGCAGCATAGCGCCCTGGCTCCCGGCTGCAAGCCGCGCGGGGGATCTGTGGCCAAACCGGCCGGGATCCCGGCCAGCTCCGACACCTCCTGTCCAATGGACCCCGCCGTCCATGTCATCAAAGCATCACAAAAGTGTCACTTTGTCATATTTCTGTCATGGAGCCTTGGTCTAATGCGCCCGTCCATTTTCACGCAGACTGTCCCAAGAGGCTTCATGCACAGCACCCCATCTTTCGCACAACAGCAGACCCGTCGTACCGGCCCACTGTTCAACTGGCTCGCTGTCATCACTCTGATCTACCTGATCCTGGTTGCCGTCGGCGCCGTCTCCCACGGCTTCAAGGGCTTCTCCGGCGGCGCCGAGGGCGCGGCCCAGATCTTCGCCTTCGCCAGCAACCCCTTCGTCGCCCTGCTGCTCGGCATCCTGGCGACCGCCCTGGTGCAATCCTCCAGCACGGTGACCTCGGTCATCGTCGGCCTGGTGGCCGGCGGCCTGCCCATCGGCATGGCCATCCCCATGGTGATGGGCGCCAACCTTGGCACCACCATCACCAACACCATCGTCTCCCTCGGCCATATCCGGGATCGGGGCGAGTTTCGCCGCGCCTTTGCCGCCGCCACCGTGCACGACTTCTTCAACCTGCTGGCGGTGTTCATCTTCCTGCCGCTGGAACTGATGTTCGGCCTGCTGCAAAAGAGCGCCGAGGCGCTGGCCGACCTGCTGGCGGGCTCCGCCGACATGTCGATGCAGGGGATGGACTTCATGAAGCCGCTGCTCTCCCCGGCCCTCACCTTCATCGACGGCCTGGTGGCCTTCCTGCCGGGCAAAGGGCCCGCCATCGCCACCATCTGCATCGGCATCCTGCTGATCCTCGGCTGCGTCACCTGGCTCGGCAAGGTGCTGCAACGGGTGCTGGTGGGCCGTGCCAGAGATCTGCTGCACCGGGCGCTGGGCCGCGGCCCGCTGACCGGCATCGCCTCCGGCACCCTGGTCACCGTGATGGTGCAGTCCTCTTCCACCACCACCAGCCTGATGATCCCGCTGGCCGGCGGCGGCGTGTTCAGCACCCGTCAGCTCTACCCCTTCACCCTGGGCGCCAACATCGGCACCACCATCACCGCCCTGCTGGCCGCTACCGCCATCAGCGGCGCCGGTGCCAAGCTGGCGCTGACCATCGCCCTGGTGCACGTGCTGTTCAACCTGTTCGCCGTGGTGCTCATCTACGGGGTGCCCTTCCTGCGCGAGCTGCCGGTCAAGGCGGCCGAGGGGCTGGCCCGGGTCGGCAGCGAGAACAAGCTGCTGGCACTCGGTTACGTGGCGGGCCTTTTCTTTGCCCTGCCCGCCCTGATGATGGTGGCCGCCAAGTAACGACAGGGGCCGGGGGATGCGCTGCCTCCCTCGGCCCCGGCTCTGGCTCAGGCTTTGCCCATCCAGTCACATCTTGCCGCCCGCCGGCTCGCCCTCGTCCGTCGGCTGGGATAAGATGCCGCTCTCACTGCCCTCTCGGCATTTCACGACATAGGGATACCCGATGAAATTCGTTTTGATCGCGCTGCTGGTTGCCGGCGTCGCCTACTACTTCTACTCGAGCAGCAACAACAAGAAGCAGGCCGTGGAAAACGTGCGCAAGGGCGCCGAGTTCCTCGCCGCCAACAAGGAAAAACCCCTGGTGACCACCACCGCCTCCGGCCTGCAGTATGAAGTGCTGACCCCGGGCACCGGTACCGTTCACCCCACCGCCACCAGCAAGGTGAAGGTGCACTACGAGGGCAAGCTGCTGGATGGCACCGTCTTCGACAGCTCGGTCGCCCGCGGCGAGCCCATCGAGTTTGGCCTCAACCAGGTGATCGCCGGCTGGACCGAAGGGGTGCAGCTGATGGTGGAAGGGGAGAAGACCCGCTTCTACATCCCCGCCAACCTGGCCTACGGCGATCGCGCCGCCGGCAAGATTCCGCCGGGATCCGTGCTGATCTTCGATGTGGAACTGCTGGGTATTCAGTAAATCAGCCAGATCCTCCTGGCGTCTGTTTTATCTCTCAAGGCCGGCCACTACGCCGGCCTTGTTATTGGTGACCCCCTCTTTTCCCCCATAACTATCAACCAATAGTGAACAGTGCTTATTCATAAAGCTAGATTGTTAACTTCATTGTCGGGGCAGATAATGACCATATCGTCAGTGGCATGTCGCCCTGGCCCACAGTTTTCGGTGCGCCGCGCACCGGCACAACGCATATGGAGTCTGTCATGTCTATCGCCCCCGTCTGGTTCATCTCCCATGGCGCCCCGGATCTGGTTCTGCGCGACCAGCCGGCGACCCATTTCCTCAAAAATCTGCGCCTTGGCGATCTCAAGGGGCTGGTGGTCATCTCGGCCCACTGGTTTACCCGCAGCGAGCTGCAGATCAACGTCGAGCCCAATCCGGCCTTGATGTACGACTTCTACGGCTTCCCCGAGCCGCTCTACCACATCCGCTGGCCGGCCAGCAGCCCGCTCTGGCTGCAGGAGGCGGTGAGCGATCAGTTGCTGCTGGCGGGCCTGCCCGCCGAGCCGGTGCGCCGCGAGCTGGATCACGGGGTCTGGTCACCGCTCTCGCTGATGGATCCCGCCAGCAGCGTCCCGCTGGTACAGCTCTCCATCCCGGCCAGCTTCACCCCGCGCCAGCTGTGGCAACTGGGGGAGGCGCTGCAACAGCTGCGCGCCCAGGGGATCGGCATCCTGGCCTCCGGCGCCATCACCCACAACCTGCGGGCCCTGGGACCAGAAAACTCGCCGGTGCCGGGCTGGGCCCGCAGCTTCGTCAACTGGCTGGAGCTGACCATGAGCGAGGGCGATCGGACCGCGCTGGAAGATTACCGGGCACGGGCGCCGGGGGCGGTGGAATCTCACCCCCACGACGATCACTTGCGTCCGCTGTTCGTGGCGCTTGGCGCCGCCGGCCAGGACAAGCCCGTCAAGCTGCACGACAGCTGGGATGGCGGCAGCCTCTACATGGGTTCCTACCGCTTCGGTTGAGCCCTGGCAGCGCCAGACAGCGCAAGGTGGCGGGTCGCTTCCCGCCATTTTTATGGCGCCGGCACTGACAAACTGCTGATTAAAGGTTCATTGTCCGCCGCTCTTCGGTAGAATCGCCGCTTTCGATCACCATCTGACCAGCGGGAGGGGGCGCAAGCCGGCAATGAACCTTATTCGACCCCTGCTGCTGCTCTGCCTGCTGCTTCCCCTCTGCGCCCAGGCGCTCACCCTGCACAGCCGTCACTACCTGCAGAGCAGCCCGGCCCCCACGCAGGCGGCCGAACAGCAGTGGCTGGCCCAGCACCCGTTGCTGCGCGTCGGTGTGCTGCGCCACGACTACCGCCCGTTCGCCATGACCGGGCCGGACGAGCACTTCGAGGGGATCTCCGCCGACTATCTCGACATCGTCGCCAAGACCCTGCAAAAGCCGGTCGAACTGCGGGTGTTCGACGACAAGCAGAGCGCACTGGCGGCGCTACGGGCGGGGGAGCTTGACCTTGTCAATCTCGGCAACCTCAGCCTGAGCGGCCCCGACCAGGCGGGCATCACCCTCAGCCAGCGCTATTTCAGCAGTGCCCCCGTCTTCTCGGCGCTCGCCGCCGAACAGGGCCCGCTGCTGCTGCCGGGCCAGCGGGTCGCCACCGTGCAGGGTTATGTGGACGAGGCCGCCTTCAAGCGCTACTACCCGGATCTGGTGCTGGTCAACTACCCCTCCAACGTGGCAGCCTTCGATGCGGTCTTCTTCGGCCGCGAGCCGCTGCTGCTAAGCGACCCCCACTCCCTGCACTACCTCAACAGCGAGCGCTTCGACAAGATCCGGCAGCGCAGCCAGGCGCAGCCCGCCATCGCGGCGGACGGCTTTCGCTTTGCGGTCTCGGCCGACAGCCCCCGGCTGCTGGCGCTGCTCAATCACGCTCTGGCGGGGGTGAGCGACATCACCCACAGCCTCATCTTCAGCCAGTGGAACGGCCCCATCCGCGACATCGTCGAGCGCCCCAGCGAGCTCTACAGCGCAGAGGAGCGCGCCTGGCTGGCGACGGCCGGCCCGGTCAGGGTGTGGCTGATGGACGATCTCTACCCCTACGGGGCGCGCGACTACGACAACCAGCTCACCGGCATGTCGGTGGAGATGCTGGAGAAGATCAGCCGGCGCTCCGGCCTGCGCTTCGAGTTCGTCAGTTATGGCTCGGAGCTGGCGCGCAACGAGGCCCTGCTCAGGGGCGAGCTGGATCTCATCGGCGCCATCTCCCGCCCGGTGGCCAAGAGCTACCGGCTGCGCCCCTCCCTGCCCTATGCCACCGACGACATCTATGTGCTGGTGGCCCGCAAGGGGGATGCCTTGAGCGGCGATCTGGCACAGCTCGCCGGCAAGCGAGTGGGCAGCACCCACTACAACCCCATCGCCCGGCGGCTCGACCGCAGCCGGGTGAGCTATCTGGAGAGCGCCGACGAGGCGATGGCGGCGGTCGACGACGGCCGGCTCGACGCAGCCATCGTGCCGCTCTATTTTGCCCAGCATGCGGTGGAGTACGGCCGGCTCAGCCAGATCCGTATCGCCGGCCCCGCCGACAACCAACCCATCCGGATGGGCTTTGCCAGCCTGCCGGGCAACCGGATGCTGATGGAGATCATCGACAAGACCATCCTCTCCATCGCCCCCAACGAGCTGGCCACCATGAGCTACCAGTGGCGCAACCGCAAACTGCCGGCCCCCACCTTCATGGAGCGCAATGCCCCCTACTTCTACCTGCTGCTGGCCGGCCTGTTCGCCGTCGCCCTGCTGCTGCTCTATCGCAACCGCATGCTCAACCGGCTGGCCCGCTCGGAGCAGGCCTCCCGCCGCCAGCTGGAGGAGCACGTGCGCTTCATCGAGGCGCTCGGCGAGAGCCTGCCCCACCCCATCGTGGTGCGTGACAAGGGCGGCAAGGTGATCCTCTGCAACAGCAAGTACCTGGCCATCCTCAACGCCCCCATCGAGCGGGTGCTAGGCACCTCGTTTGCCGAGGGGCTCAAGGGGCTGCTGGGTGCCGAGGCCATCACCACTTTGGAGCAGGATTTTCAGCAGGTGCTGCAAAGCGGCAGCCCCATCTTGTCGGATCGCATCTTCAGCCAGCGCGGCCCGCGCCAGTTCGTCTACCACTGGATGGTGCCCTACTTTGACTACCGCGGCGCCATCAGCGGGGTGATCAACGGCTGGATCGACATCACCGAGCGCAAGACCATGGAGGAGGCGCTGCGCCGCGCCAAGGAGCAGGCCGACCGCGCCAGCCGCGCCAAGAGCGACTTTCTGGCCACCATGAGCCACGAGATCCGCACCCCCATGAACGCCATCCTCGGCATGCTGGAGCTGGCGAGCCAGGATCCCGCCCTCGCCCCCTATACCGGCGAGCAACTGCGCATCGCCTCCGAATCCGCCAACGGCCTGCTCGATCTCATCGGCGACGTGCTGGACATCTCCAGCATCGAGTCGGGCCAGCTGACCCTGGCCCCCGAGCCGTGCGAGCTGGCGCCGCTGCTGCAGTCGGTGGCCCGCGCCTTTGCGGGCATGGCCGAGCAGAAGGGGCTCAGCTACCGGGTCGAGCTGGATCCCCTGCCGCGGGTGCTGATCGACGGGCCACGCCTGCGCCAGATCGTCTTCAACCTGCTCGGCAACGCCATCAAGTTCACCGAGCGGGGGGAAGTGAGCCTGCAGGCCAGCCTCGCGGGGAGCGCGGAGCAACCCCAGCTGCACCTGCTCATCCGCGACAGCGGGGTGGGCATCGCCCCCGACAAGCTGCCCGGGCTGTTCAACCCCTTCTACCGCGCCCACGACCCCTACCAGTTCGCCGGCACCGGCCTTGGCCTCAACATCGCCCGCATGCTGTGCCAGCTGATGGGGGGCAAGATAGCGGTCAGCAGCGAGCTTGGCGCCGGCACCGAGCTCAGGATCCGGCTGCCGCTCACCCCGCTGGCGCCAGCACCAGCGTGCGAACCCTTGCCTGCGCCCCTCGATGCCACGTCGATTATGGAGCCCTTCACCAAGCGGCCATCAACCCCTGCCGCCGCCGGCCGGCTGCGGGTGCTGGTAGTGGATGACAACCACGCCAACCAGGTGCTGCTGCGCCAGCAGCTCAAGCACCTGGGCCACGAGGTGAGCGTGCGCGGCAACGGCGCCGAGGCGCTGCGGGCCCTCCAGAATCAGGACTTCGAGCTCATCATCACCGACTGCCAGATGCCGCTGATGGATGGCTTCGAGCTGACCCGCCGCCTGCGCGCCCGCGGCCACACTCTGCCCATCTGGGGCTTTACCGCCCACGCCACAGCGCGCGAGCGGGAGCGCTGCCTGGCCGCCGGCATGGACGAATGCCTCTACAAGCCCATCGGCCTGGCCCGGCTGCGCACGGCCCTCGCCAGCCTGGAGCAGAGCGGCGCCAGCGCCCTGAGCCCGGTCTGATAATCTGAGCCAGCTTGCGCCGCGGGACAGTGCTCCAGCCCTATCCGCCCCAGCCGTGTCCACCCCACTCCTGTCAGCCCGATCTCCGTCACACCCTCGCATGCTCGCGCCGGCCCTCAGCGCCTTCGGGCTGGAGTTAGCCTGCGGCAGGGTGTGTAATAGCCGTTTGTGTTTGGCGACGACCCGGAACCCCATGCAACTCAAACCCCTTCTCAAGGGGCGCTTTCAGCCCCACTGGCAAGCCGGCCACGATCTGATCGAACAGGTGGTCAGCTCCTGCATCACGGAGCGGCGTCTCATCCCCGAGGGGGAGCCCCTGATGTGCCAGGGCGAACCGCTGCGGGATCTGGTGCTGGTCAAGAGCGGCCGCATCGCCATGGGCCACACCGCCATGAATGGCCGCCGCTTTCAGCTCGGCACCCTGGAGTGCGACCACCAGCTCTTCGGCGAGATGGAGTTCTTCACCGGCTACCGCTGCCAGCTCGACATCATCGCCGAGGAGCCACTGGAAGTGGCCCGCATCGACGGCGAGCAGCTGGAGCAGGCGCTGGTCGCCCACCCCAGGGTGGCGCTCTTCTTTGCCACCGCCATTGCCATCGACTATCAGGACACGGTGGATATCTTCACCTGCCGCATGCTCTACCCCATCAGCTACAACATCGCCCTCGACCTCTATCACAGCCACTGCCACGACAACCCGGTGAGCGGCTTTCGCAAGGGGTATCAGGAGGCGGAACGCTTCGGCACCACGGATCGGGTCTACCGGCGGGCGGTGAAAGAGCTGATGGATAAGGGATTGGTGGCGCGCGGCGAAGAGGGGTTGCAGATCCGCGATCTGGCGGGGCTCAAGGCCTTTCTGGAGCAGCCATAAATCGCAGGCATCAGTTGCCGGTTAAAGACAAAAAAGAGGGGCGGTTTATACCGCCCCTCTTGTTGTTTACTCTCTCGCTCAGGCGAGACAAGGCTGGGGCCGGGCCATGCGCAGTGAGGCCACCAGCATGGCGAGGATCACACCATAGATAAGCGGGATGGCGTACATCACCGCCTGCAAGCCGATCACCTGCTCGAACAGGGCGCTGATGGCCGGGCTGAACATGGCCCCCGCGCTGCCGCTGATGAGGATATAGGAGACATTCTTGCTCGATGCCTGCCGCACAAACGACACCCCGTAGGCGATAAAGGCGTTGTAGAGCGCCGCGCAGACAAAGCCGTAACCGTAGGTGAGGTATGGCAGCTGACTCAGGTTGTCGGTGGTGACGATAAGCGCCGTCATCCCCATCGCCAGGGTGATGATCACCAACAGGAAGGTGCGGATCGCAATGCGGGTCACGATGGCGGTCGAGACCAGCGCGCCGAGCAGGGCAGCCGTCCAGTACTGGGTGATGATGTTGCCCGCCTCCTCGAAGGGGATGCCGAACTTGTTCTTCACGAACATGGGCGCCCAGGTGAGGAAGGTGTAGAGCGCCAGCATGCCGAGAAAGAGCCCCAGCCCGCCGCTGATGATGCCAAGGTTCCACTCCGAGTGCTCGTTGCCGGCGCTCTCGCCGCCCGCCTCGCAGCTGCGAAAGTTGGTCAGCACCGCCACCAGCATGGTCGCCAGCGCTACCACGCCCACCGCCAGATAGCTCCAGCTCCACGCCATGACGTGGGTCAGGGTGTAGGTGGTGATAAGCGGGAAGACCACCCCGGCCACGTTGAAGGTGGCATCCTGCACCACCAGCATGGTGCTCTGCATCCGCGCCTGCCAGACGCTCACCACCAGGGTCCCCGCAATGCAGAGCCCCACCCCGCCGCACAGGCCGATCACCGTCATGGCCGCCATCACCACATAGAGCGAGCCGGTCAGATGGAGCGAGGCCGCCGCCAGCGCGATCAGGCCGTAGCAGATCAGCGTCATCCGCTTGAGGCCTACTTTCTCGATGAGGAAGAAGGCGGCAATGGTGCCCGCCAGCGCCCCGCCGTTGAGCAGGGAGAAGATGGAGGCCACCTGATTGACGTCGGCGCCAAACTTGGCGGCGATGGGGTCGATCAGCATGCCGAACTGGGTCGCAAAACCGGCCATCACGAAGTTGGCCAGGAAGCTGATGGCAGTGAGGGAGAGCTTATTGTTCATATTGGATCTCTCATAAGGGTCAGGGTGCGGGCAGGGTTGGGCGAGGCTGCGACGCTTACAGCGCGGTGTGCAGCGCCAGCTCGATCATCTGGTTGAAGGAGAGTTGCCGCTCGGAGGCAGTGGTCTCTTCACCGGTCAGGCAGTGATCGGAGACAGTCAGGATGGCGAGTGCCTCGATCCCCTGCTGATGGGCCAGCCCGTAGAGACCGGCCACCTCCATGTCGATGCCGAGCACGCCGAACTTCTCCAGCGCCGGAATCAGGTTGTCGTCCGGATCGTAATAGAGATCGCCGGTGAAGATATTGCCCACCTTGACCGGAATCGCCTTCTCCTGCGCCTTGGTGAACGCCTTGTGCAGCAGGGCGAAGTCGGCCGAGGTAGCCATCTGGTAACCGGCGCTGCGCTTGGCGTTGGTCGGGGAGTCGGTGCCCGCCGCCTGCGCCAGGATCACGTCGCGCATCTGCACATGGCGCTGGGTCGCCCCCAGACTGCCGATGCGGATGATGCGCTTGACCCCGAAGTCGTTCACCAGCTCGTGAGCGTAGAGCACCATGGAGGGGATCCCCATGCCGTGGCCCATCACCGAGATGCGCTGGCCATTGTAGTAGCCGGTGTAGCCCAGCATGTTGCGCACATTGGTCACCTCGCGCGCATCGGTCAGAAAGGTCTCGGCGATATAGCGGGCCCGCAGCGGGTCCCCCGGCATGATGACGGTCTCGGCGAAATCGCCCGGGTTGGCATTGATATGAGCGGTCATTGTTGTTGTGCTCCAGTTTGACTCGTGTGGATGAGGGCATCCTAGCCCCCGCCTAGCCTCCCCTTGCAGGACAAAAGTCCTGTTGCCCCGATCGAGATCCCAGTTCCGGCAACTTCTCCAGGGCTACCCCCGCTTGCCCGCCTCCACCGCCACTTGTCTGCCCCCGCACACCCCAACCCAACCCAGCCCCTGCGGCAAGCGCCCCGTCACCCGCTTAGCGATAACGCCCCAAAAAGCGCGGGGGGCCTGCTGGCCCCCCGCAAACACACCGGACAAGAAAACGACTTACTTGACGGCGCTATCCTTCACGCACTTCTGGACAAAGCTGCTCTTGGCCGCGCCAGCCAGCTTCTTGTCGGCCGCCGCCTTCTCGCACTTGGCCGCCGGATCCATCGCCGCGCCCGTCTTCACGCACTTCTGGATAAAGCTGTTCTTGGCCGCACCGGCCAGCTTCTTGTCAGCCGCCGCCTTCTCGCACTCACCCGTCTTGGCGCCGGCGGCATCTTTCACGCACTTGCCGACAAAGCTGGTCTTGGCGGCGCCCGCCAGTTTTTTGGCCGCGGCCTGCGCCTCGCACTGCAACTGGGCTGAGTCGTTGGCAAAGACCGGATTGGCCAGCAACACGCTGCCGCAGAGCAAGCCGAACAGGATGGCAATACGCTTCATATGACGTTCCTTATTGTGATGTGTTGGCATGGTGACCTGTTTGCACTGTGATGGTTTGCAAATGGCGGTTATTGCAACAGCTGATTGTTGCCGCAGATCCCCCGCCTCGCCAGCAAAGACTACGGAACACAGGGCACCATAGCCGCACTATAGCGCCGATTAGCTAAGCGGGATTCTCCCCGGCCAGCTCCGCCTTAACGGCAAGCCAGCCACTCTTGTCCCAGCCACGCCCGCCGCTCCCAATAAAATCAAGGGCCATGGGAATCCTTGTCCTACCTTTACCATTTTTTGAACCAGCGCAAAAAACCAATCATTACTGACTGTTACGTCACTTTTTGACTGGTGAGAGCAGATTCGATTGGCTTAACATAGCCATCCGGTGCCTATTCATCCGTGATGAGCTGCAGCCCTCGCTGGTTAATGGAGCATTTTAGAAGCGCTAATCCATGGGCGGTAGCGTGAGTTTTCATGGAGTTACGGCTTATCCAAAAAGGTTGGCGCCCCAGATTTTTTTGATATGCATAAATAACAAGGATGCAATATGTCTATGAAAGTTAGTTTTGATGTAGTTCTTGAGAGTGGTAATGACGATGTCGACATGGATGATGCTCTTCAAACATTATCAGGCACATCAAGCGTTGTTTGCTTGTTGGGAGAAGCAATTCTGACCGGAAGAATAGTAGAGCGTAGAACCAGAGCAAATGATGTTAGGGCAAAACTCAAGCAAAGTTTTAGGGGCTCTTACGGACAGATGTTTGACATTCAAATTGAAGATCAAACTTTGATTACAAGATTAAAAAGTATGGGCAGAAAAACCTTCTCGGAAGTCATGAGATATTATATTTCAGAGGCTCTTTATATTGACGGCGGAGTTTTGTCTGAAGATGCCACTCTTGTTATTGAATCAATGACGGACATTGAAAGCGCTTTATTGGATAGACTTGAAAGCCCATTAAAAGACATGCATAAAATAACTACATCAGACAGTTATGATGTACGACTAAACTATAGATTACCTGGCGACCCATTTAACATCATTACCTTAAATGAAAATACTGCCGCCAATATAATCAATGTTACTGAAAATCAGAATGAGATTTTTATTGACGCAGTCATTACAAGATTTAACACTATGACTGGTAATGGTCGACTTATATTGAGAGATGAAGTTGAACGGGTAACAAAAGCGTTTGGCTTCAAAAATAGCCTGCGGTTTGTGACTGGCGCACAAAAAACAGCTATATCTGAAAACTTACACACTAATAATACGAGAAGAGAGGATGATAGAGTTTACATGACTCTTAAAGTTGTCACCCTCACTAATAATAGTGGAGCTGTTCTTAAATACTTAATCAAGGAAGTTGTCTGATGAAAGATTTAAAGTACCATGCTGGGGTAATTATAGCTCTAGTATGGTTTATTTATTGGCTAAATTTTGGAGATGGACTTAATGTATCTGGTGACCCCGCAGTTTGGGGTCAACTTGGTGATTATGTAGGTGGAATTTTAAACCCAATACTATCGTTTATTTCTATAATATATCTAATTTATTCATTAAATCTCCAAAGAGAAGCAAATGAAAGTATTTTAGATGAAAACCGAAGACAGGAGTTAAATGAAAACAAAAGAACTTTTGAATTACAATTTCACAACCTCATTAGTTCACAAAAAAGCTATTTCGAGAATCTAGCCATAGATATTAACGGTTCTCTGCTTCATGCTGACCTTGCAGTTACCCACCTCGAAGATATGATATTTCAACTAAAAGAAAGTGGTTACAATAAAGGTCAAATCACTAAAGTAATATCCGATACTGACAGAGGGGATAAAATATTTTCAATATCTCGTCGCTTTAACATAATATTAAGACACATAAATAAAAACCATGAAATAATAAACACCAATGAATACACTGAATTTCTTATTTCCATGATGGACTATAAATTGATATGCTTAATCTGCATTGCTGAAGTTTTCTTTGATGAATGGGAGTGTACGAAGGAAATAATATCTTCAGAATGTTTGAATCTGAATTTCTTGAACGAATATAAGAATGCACTTTCAAATTAGATGATGTTTGTTGGTGGCATTTCCTCATGCCACCTTCATTATCTAAATATCACTACCCCTCTATAAACCATAAAAATTCAGCACGTAGGTTCTATTAGCGATAGCGTAATCTGACGTTCGCGATAGAAATATTCCGTGATATTGCCAGTTGCCTTTAGATAACGACTGTCACCCCCCCCCCCCCCATTCCCGGGGGATTTTTTATTTCTATCGGTTATCTCAGCTCGGCGTGTTTGGCGAACGGGCCGGGCAGCGGCACATCAAGATGCAGGATCTCGTCCACCGACTCCTTGAACTTGGCGGGATGGGCGGTTCAGAGGAACACCCCCATTTCATCCTCGGCCAGCTGTTCCCCCAGCAGATCCCAGGCAATGGCGCCATGGGGTTCGCACAGGTAATCCAGCTGATACAGCCATTTCAGGGCATCACGGGTCTGGGCGTCGTCACGCATACCAGAACCCAGGGTCTCCAGCGCCCAGTCTTTGCGACGGCACAGCTCTTCCACCCGCGGCCAGTTGTTGGGGCGGCTGGCATCCATGGCGTTCGACAGCATCGCCACTGCCTGGAACAGCAAATCTAGGACATCCACCTCCTTGACGCGCCGTTGCTGGTTCGCAGGTTAGCTCCCCTCCCCCTCCAACCAATACTCCTTGTCAACCCCCACCCCGGCTACAAAGTCGGGATCGTGGGAGACCAGCAGCAGGGTGCCCGAATAGTCGGCCAGCACCTGAATAAGCAGCTGGCGCGAGGAGTGATCCAGATGGTTGTCCGGCTCGTCCAGCAGCAACAGGTCGGGCAGTTGCGCCAGCACCATCAAGAGGCTCAGTTTTAGCCGCTCACCGCCACTCAGACCATGACAGGGCATCAGGGCGCGATCGCCACGCAGTGCTATGCCCGCCAGTCGGGTTCTTGCGTCGCTCTCGCAGAGCGTCGGCGCCGCTGCCAGCAGGTTGGCCTGCGGGCTAAGGTCTCGCGCAATCAGGCTGAGCCCCTGATCAAGACACGCCAGCCGGCCATTGATACGAAAGCTGCCCGCCTCGGGTGTCAGCTCCCCGCGCAGCATCTGCAGCAGGCTCGACTTGCCGCTGCCGTTGCGACCGGCCAACAGACAGCGAGCCCCCCGCTGCAGCACCAGGTTCACCTGCTGATCGTGCCAGCGCCTGTGGCGCGCCGCCGTGATCACCAGCGGCTGGGCTGCCCCCTTGCGATCGCTCTCTGCCGGCCACTGCATGACAAGCGGCTGCACCGCCGCCAGTGCGGCCGCCGCCTCGGCGCGCGCCTCCACCTGGGCACTGTGGCCCCGCTCTTGGCGATCCAGCACCTTGCCAAGGGATTTGCCCGCCTGTTCCGCTTTGAAATCGAGCAGGATCTTGGCCTGGGAGCCGCGCTCGCGCCGCCCCTGACTGGCCCGCCTGGCCGCCTGTTCACGCACCTTTTGCACGCTGCGTGCCGCCGCCCTTTCACGGCGCTCCGCCTGCGCCAGCCGGGCGCTGCGGGCAGCCTGCAGCTCGGCCTGCTGCGCCAGAAATGCCTCAAACGAGAGGCTGGTGCTCTGCAGCCCCTGCTCACCCAGCTCCAGTATCTGGCTCCCCTGATTGAGCAGGCGCCGGTCGTGGCTTACCAGCAGATAGCCACCACTGTGACTGGCCAGTCGCTGGCTCAACCACGCGATGCCACTGGCATCCAGGTGGTTGTCCGGCTCGTCGAGCAGCAGAAAGTGAGCAGGCCTCGCAAACAGCGCCAGCAGGCGCAAACGGGTGAGCTGGCCGCCGCTCAGGGTCCTGACCGGGGTATGGGCATCGAGTCTGAGGCCCGCCTCTGCCAGCAGGTCGGCAAGATTGCTGCGCAGGTTCCAGCGATCAGCCAGCCGTTCGAAATCGTCCAGGGCGCAGCTCCCCTGCTCGATGCGCTCAAGGGCCCGCAGCGGCTCGCCCCAGCCGATAAGGTCAGCCACGCTGGCTGCGTCGTCATGAGCCTGCGCGGGCGCGAACTGGGACAACCAGCTGATGGGGGTCAGCCACTCAATCTTGCCAGAAGCCGCGCGGCGCTGGCCCGCCAGCAGTTCCAGCAGCAGGCTCTTGCCGATACCGTTGCGGCCGATCAGGGTGCAGCCCGCAGCGGGCAAAGTGAAGGTAAGGGGCACAGTGCAGGCGCCGAAGGGCAGCTGCAAGACGTTGATATGACATGCGATATGGGTCATCTGAACTCCTGTGGGCCAATGCGGAAGCAGCAGGCCAAGAGCCAAGCCAAATGACAGGGACACGTGTCCACAAATGGAAAAAAACAGAGGAATCAGCATCAACCTGTCACGGTAAGACGCACCCGATCTCCCAGACGGGAGAGGAATCAAAAGCGGGGTGCGGACAGGTTAAATGCGCATCGGAGGACGTACTCATATATCAAAGGAGCCAAGAGGCTAACCCGACGTATGCGGGCAGGTCAACACACATCATCTGGCTCAGATCCTGTTGTCGGCCAATCCCAGCCACCATAGAGGCTCGTACGAAAACCACTCCTTGAGGGATGGTTCAATACCCATATGGAGCACAACTGACGAATGACATGATCTAGAATGTGCGCTCTTTTTTTATTCGGGATTCGATTATATGAAACGCGCTTTCTTCGCCGCTCTGACCATGCTGGCTGCACCTGCCATGGCCGAACAGACTGTTGCCCACCACTTCGCCACACTGGAATACCAGCGGATCATCGATGGCTGCCAGATGTATCGCCTCAATACCCCGCAAGGCGCCACCCTGCTGTTCGGACACAACTTCAATGACACCGGCGTCAATGCGGAAGGAGGTGCCTCTGCCGGCACCATGGATCTCTACTCCTACATGTATTCCGATCCGAAATATCGCAGCTACTCCCTGCGGGGCACCAATAATCTCTATCAGCCCTCCACCAGCGACTCTTATACCTTCATGACCCTTTCCGTCGGGGCCGGCAGATCACCCGACAACTTCATGTTGTCCCAGCGCAAGAACATCGAACGGGCGACCTCTTACTCCAGCGGCGATACCCAGCTCTCGATGCATTTCTACGACGGACAGGATCAGCCGAAATATGACAAGGCGATGCCGAAATATCTCTCGCTGTGCGGCAGCAATATTGCCTCCTTCGACTCATTGACCAGCCTTAGACTGCGCATCGCCAGCTCCACCATCAAGGTGCAGTACCCAAGATTCAACCAGCCTGCCGGGATCAAGGCCAGCAATGATCTGGTCAGCGAAGTACAGCTCGCCTGGAGCAATGCCGACAACAGCGCCATCACGACCCGTCAGCATAAATACACCCGCATCTCCCGCGCCGAGAAACTCGACAAGCCGCAAGATCAGAAATTTGTCGAACTGGCCAAACTCGGCATCAATGACGACCGCTATATCGACATCAATGGCGACCAGAATCCTCTGATCCCCGGCAAGGAGTATGTCTATCAGGTGCAGTACTGCGACGGTTACGACTTCTGCGAAGCGAGCCCTCAGGTGATTGGCAAAGCCAATTAAGCAGCACGCTATCGAAGCAATAAAAATCCCCCGCACTCGGGGATTTTTGTTTCCTGTTTGGCGAGTCACTATCTGCGCCGGCGGGCAGGGATGGGCTGCTCACCATCAGCGGTTATTCAGCGCTTCCACTTTCGCGATCATGATGGCCATCAGGCTAGAGACGAGCATTAGCGCCATGGCAATGGGCAGCGAGAACATAAGGTAATAAACACGTCCACTTGCCACCCAAAAAGAGTCTGACGTCACCATGAAAGGCAGCGGCAGCAGCATGAGCAAGGCGAAGTAGAAAATGATCCTGGCGATCACCAGAGGGGTTTTGAGGGACTGAGTCACTATTTTTCGGTACGGCCACATGATGGTTTGCTCCCTGATTCGTTATTATCCAGCCATCGGCCGCGCCCCCGGAAAGGAGTTTCGGCCTTGTTCGTCCATGATGGCTTCATGCAGCACCCTGATTAACAGCCACCGACCGGCTGGTCAAGGGACTCTCCATTACCGGCTTTTTCCCATGTTTTTTATTCTTCTGCGCACCGCAATGATGGCGGGGAAAACCTGCATCAAATCGGTGCCGCACCACAGCAATGTCTAACAACTGTTTCTATATCAGCAGTTTATTGATTGCCTGCCATTCGGGGGCTTGTAGCAGCCCCCACTCTGGGATAGCCCTTGAGAGCGTTCAGGCAGAAGGCACGGGGCCCACCGCTGCCAGCAGCGCAGTGCCATAGGAGTTGTCTATGGTGCAGCGCCACTGCCCATCGGCTTCTTTGCGAAACACATAGGTGGCGCGGCGGGTTTCATCAGTCAGGCCCCCTGACCATCCGGGTAATTGAGCCGGGTCTCCATGATCACCAGGGCATTGTCGGCCCCCTCGATCACCTCCATGGCGCCCTGATCCACCTTGAGCTGCCCTTGAAAGTAATCCGAGATCGCAGTGAAGGCACGGCGGATGGCGGGAATGCCGCGCACCACCATGCCGGGCTTGACCACCAGGGCGGCGTCCTCGGCGTAGAAGGCCATCAGGGCGTCGAAATCGCGCCGGGAGATGGCGGCATCGCAGGTCTCGATGAGAGTTCGAAGGGGATGCTGATTCATCTTCACTCCTTATAGGGGGCGGCCTGCCCGCCCTGTCACGGATAAAAAGCAACGGATAGAAAAATCCCCCGAGCTCGGGGGATTGGCAATCAACTCAACCGAGCAGGAAGGCTCTTAGCGGGGCAAACTCCGCCGGCAGGTTGTGGGACAGGAGCGGCAGCACGGCGTGCTTGGCGAGCGGGCCGGGCAGCGGCACATCCAGCCCCAGGATCTCGTCCACCGACTCCTTGAACTTGGCGGGATGGGCGGTGCAGAGGAACACCCCCACTTCGTCCTCAGCCAGCTGTTCGCCCAGCAGATCCCAGGCAATGGCGCCGTGGGGTTCACAGAGGTAATCCAGCTCATGCAGGCGCTTGAGGGCATCGCGGGTCTGGGCGTCGTCACGCATGCCAGAACCCAGGGTCTCCAGTGCCCAACCGTTGCGACGGCACAGCTCTTCCACCCGCGGCCAGTTGTTGGGGCGACTCACATCCATGGCGTTCGACAGGGTTGCCACAGTCTGGTGCGGATCCCACTGACCGGTTTTCAGGTAGCGCGGCACGGTGTCGTTGGCGTTGGTGGCGGCGATAAAGCGCTTCACCGGCAGCCCCAGCGCCTTGGCGATAAGGCCTGCGGTGAGGTTGCCAAAGTTGCCGGACGGCACGCTGATGACCGCCTTGGCACGATCGGCTTTCGGCAGCTGGGCCACCGCCTCGAAGTAGTAGCAAACCTGGGCCAGCAAGCGGCTGATGTTGATGGAGTTGGCAGAGTTCAGCCCGATCGCCTTTTTCAGCTCCTCGTCATCGAAGGACTGCTTCACCAGCGCCTGGCAGGCATCAAAGTCGCCGTCGATGGCGATGGTGCGGATGTTGCCACCCAGGGTGCAGAACAGCGCCTCCTGCAGCGGGCTGATCTTGCCCTTCGGGTAGAGGATCACCACTTCGATCCCCTCCAACCCGTAGAAGGCGTGGGCCACGGCGGCGCCGGTGTCGCCCGAGGTGGCGGTGAGTATGGTGATCTTGTCGTTGGTTCTAAAGGCCGCGAGGCACTGAGCCATAAAGCGGCCGCCGAAGTCTTTGAACGCCAGGGTCGGGCCGTGGAACAGTTCGAGGGCATAGGTGCCATCTTTCAATTTGACCAGCGGCGCTGGGAAGGTGAAGGCGGCCTTGACCAGCTCGTGCACCTGAGGCGCGGCCACTTCGTCCCCCAGCAGGTGGCTGAGGATGCGGGCGGAGCGCTCCACCAGCGGCAGCTCCAGCAAGGCATCCACATCGGCCAGCGGTTCAAGCCGCTCGGGGAAGAACAGACCCTGTTCGCGGCCCAGACCCTGACGCACCGCCTGGGCGAAGCTCACCTGTTCATTCTTGTCCTTGATATTGTAAAGATTCATAGCTCGCTTCCTGTTACCCGTGCCCCGGCCATGTCGAGTTTGCAAACCCGGGCAAATCCATCTTCGTTCTGCACGAAATGTGCGTCCATCCAATCCTTCATCCGCTCGGCCTGGGCCAGATCCTTCATCACCACGAACACGCTGGGGCCGGAGCCCGAGATGCCGGTGGCCAGCGCCCCGTTCTGGGCCGCCTGGGCCCGTACCTCGGCAAAGCCTTCAATGAGCGCCGCGCGGTAGGGCTCGGCAATCACGTCTTTCAATACGCTGGCCGCCAGCCCCTCCTGCCCGGTGTAGCTGGCGTGCACGAAGGCGGCCAGCCGGCGGCCATAGGTGAGGCAATCCTGGCGGCGATACTGGGCCGGCAGAATGGCGCGGGCGGCGGCGGTCGAAACCACGGTACCCGGGTAGCAGACCACCCAGTACCACTGCTCAAACACCGGAATGCCCTGGCTGATGACGCCGTGCTCTTCCAGCACCAGCTGCATGCCGCCCAGATAGCAGGGGGCGACGTTGTCGTAGTGGACGGAGCCGGAGATTTTGCCTTCCATCTCCCCCATCAACAGCAGCAGGTCGTGTTCATTGAGGGGGGCGCCGTGAAAGGCGTTGAGGCCTTCCAGTGCTGCCACCACGCTGCAGGCGCTGGAACCCAGACCCGAGCCCACCGGCAGGTTCTTCTCCAGCACCATCTCGAGCGGCTTGAGACCAAGGCCCCGCTTCTCCAGCGCCTCGCCATAGGCGAGCCAGCAGTCGTGGAGGATGTTCTTTTTCGGGTCAGCCGGCAACTTGTGGGCGTAACGGCCCACGGAGGAGAGGGCAAACGGCACATCGGCAGCTTTCACCTGGACGCGATCCCCGAGCAGAGAGCCATCCACGGGGGCGAGCGCCGCCCCCAGTACATCGAATCCCACGCTCAGGTTGGCGCTGGAGGCGGGGGCATAGGCCACCACGCTGCTGCTCTGGTACATGTCTGAACTCATGCTTACAACTCCTGCTTCCAGTTCTGGGTGCGCAGCACGTCGGCAAAGACGCCCGCGGCGGTCACTTCGGTACCGGCGCCATAGCCGCGCAGCACCAGCGGGATCGGCTGGTAGTAGGTAGAGAAGAAGGCGAGCGCGTTCTCCCCGTCTTTGACCTTGAACAGCGGCTCGTCGGCACCGACCGCCTTGATGGCGACCTTGCACTTGCCACCCTCGATGGAGCCCACGTAGCGCAGCACCTTGCCCTGAGCTTGCGCGGCCGCAAACTGGTCGCGGAACCAGCCGTCAGCCTCCGGCAGGCGGGCCATGAAGGCTTCCACATCGCCGCTCACATCAAAGCCCGGTGGCAATGCCTGCTCCACTTCCACATCGGAGAGCTCCAGCGCCATGCCGGCCTCGCGGGCCAGAATGAGCAGCTTGCGGGCCACGTCCATGCCGTTGAGATCATCGCGGGGATCCGGCTCGGTGAAGCCGTTGCCACGGGCAATCTTGGTGGCGTCGGAGAAGGCCATCCCTTCGTCCAGCTTGCCGAAGATAAAGGAGAGCGAACCGGACAGCACGCCGTCGAAGGCGCGCAGCTTGTCGCCGGCCTTGATCAGGTTTTGCAGGTTCTCGATGACCGGCAGACCGGCGCCCACGTTGGTCTCGTACAGGAACTTGCGACGAGTCTGGCGGGCGGTGCGGCGCAGCGCCTTGTAGTAATCCAGCGACCCGGTATTGGCCTTCTTGTTCGGGGTGACCACGTGGAAGCCGGCGGCGAGGAAGTCAGCGTACTGGACGGCGATGGCCTCGCTGGAGGTGCAATCGACGATCACCGGGTTGATGAGGTGACTCTCTTCCACCAGCTTTTGCACCGCTTCCAGGCTGAAGCTGTCACGGGCTTCCACCAGCTGTTCACGCCAGTTGGCGAGGTTCAGCCCATCCTTGTTGACCGCCATCTGGCGGCTGTTGGCGATGCCCACTACCCGCAGGCCGGTGCCCTGTTCGGCCAATACCGGCTGCTGGCGGGCAATCTGATCCACCAGGGCCGCGCCGACACCGCCGACGCCGACCACGAACAAGTCGATGAACTGCTGGCTGCCGAAGAAGTTCTGGTGGCAGGCCTTGATGGCTTCCGCCACCTTGCGATCTCGCACCACCGCCGAGATGGAGCGCTCGCTCGAACCCTGGGCGATGGCGACGATATTGATGGAGGCTTGTGCCAGCGAGGTGAAGAAGCGGGCCGCCATCCCCTTGGAAGTGCGCATGCCGTCACCGATCAGGGAGATGATCGCCAGATCCTGCATGATCTCCAGCGGATCCAGCAGCTGGTTCTTGAATTCGAGCTCGAACTCGCGCTCCAGCACCTTGCGGGTCTTGTCGCAGTCATAGCTGTGGATACAGAAGCTGACGCTGTACTCGGAGGATGACTGGGTGATGAGGACGATGCTGACCCCGGCGCGGGAGACGGCGGAGAAGATGCGGCCGGCCATGCCGACCATGCCCTTCATGCCGGGGCCGGAGACGTTGAACATGCACATGCCAGAGAGATCCGAGATGGCCTTCACTTTCAGGTCGTCATCCCCCTGCTCGACGCCGATAAGCGTCCCCGGCCCCTGCGGGTTGAAGCTGTTCTTGATGAGACAGGGGATGTGGAACTGGGCCACCGGCGCGATGGTTTTCGGGTGCAGTACCTTGGCACCGAAGTAGGAGAGCTCCATCGCCTCCTTGTAGGAGAGGGTCTTCAGCAGATAGGCATCTGGCACCAGGCGCGGGTCGCAGTTGTAGCAGCCCTCGACGTCGGTCCAGATCTCGCAGCACTCGGCATCGACACAGGCGGCCAGCACGGCGGCGGAGTAATCCGACCCATTACGGCCGAGCAGCACGGTCTCGCCCTTGTCGCTGCCACCGGTGAAGCCCGGCATCAGGTAGAGGCAATCGGAGCGCAGGCCCTTGGCGGCGAAGCGCAGGCGGGAGGCTTCGATGTCGACGTGCGCCTCCAGATAGCCGCCGTCGGTGGCCAGCAGCTGCTCCGGCACTATGATGTCCAGCTCGAGGCCGCGCACCCGCAGCAGCTCGTGCATAAAGGCGATGGAGAGGTTCTCGCCCCGGCTCAGGATGCGGGCCTGCACGTTGTCCGGGCAGAGCCCCAGCAGACGGATGCCCTGCATCAGCCGCTCCACCTGATCCAGTTCGCTGGTGAGACGAGCCTGCAGCGCCTTGTCATCCAGCGCCGGATAAGCTGCCTTCAAGCCTGCCAGCAGGCGGGAGAAGATACCGTTGATCTCGAACAAGGTGCTGCTGGCATCCATGCCACGGCTGGTCTGTTCCACCAGCGCCACCAGGTGGTTGGTCACCTTGGCCGGTGCCGACAGCACCAGGGCAACCTGGGATTGGCCGTGGGTATTCACCGCGATATCGGCGACCCGTAAAAAACGCTCTGCATCGGCCAGTGACGACCCGCCAAACTTCAACACTCTCATCGCTTTCTCTCCCTGTGATCTTTGCAAATTTGCCCGAAAATGGTTCTGAAAATCATCCAACAAAAAGGCCCGTACTGGGTGGGTACGGGCCTTTTCTGATTTCTGTGCTTGTTCGTCAGCGCATCAACCGGCCCCAGTGCCACCTGTGGTGGTACCGGTAATAATGGTGGTGGTGATGACGTTGGTGAATAACTGCATGACGAACACTCTTGAACGAAGCTGGCTTTTAGCAATACCGCGCCGGGCGCAGGGCTGTCAACCTAAACCTCTTTGCCAAGTTTGCGGGCAAGGTCTTTGCAGAGCAGGTGGAGCATATTCAAATCCCGCTGCGGCAGCATGGGCACTCGGTCCATCACCCATTGATGCAGTTTTTCATCCTGCGAAACTCCGAGTTCACCGAGAATTTCTGCTGTTTTGCTTTTCAGCACCCGAACCTGTCCGGCGTTATCAACATTTTCTGCTAGTACCTCGGGTTCATCGAGCAACTGGCTCAACTCGTAGGCGTACAGCATGATCGCCTGTCCCAGGTTCAGGGACGGGTAGCTCACCTTGAGCGGCAGATAGCTGATGAGGTCGACCTGGGCCAGCTGCTCGTTGGAGAGCCCCGACTCCTCGCAGCCAAACACGATGGCGACCTTGTCCAGCGATGGCTTGGCCTTGATCTGGTCGCGGATCTCGGCCGGAGTGAGGTAGTGCTGATAACGGCCGCGCTGGCGGGCGGTGGTGGCCACCACCAGATCCATGTCGGCCAGCGCCTCTTCCAGGGTGTCGAACGCCTCGGCCTGGGTCAGGACCTCCTGCGCACCGTGGGCCACCCAGCTCGCTTCCTCCTCTTCGTGCACCCGGCTTGCCACCAGTCGCATGGCATCAAAGCCCATGGTTTTCATGGCGCGGGCGGCAGCGCCCACGTTGGCGGGGCGGGCAGGGGCCACCAGCACAAAATAGAGTTTCATCGGGTTTTCTCCTGAGCAGGGCCGAATGCGCAAACAACAGCGGATCATCGGCAAAACAGGGGCGCAATCTACCGTTTTCACCCGAAAATTGCCACTTGAACAGACGTTTGAATGTTGCCATAGTGGCCGGGAATGTGAACAAATTGCAGCCAATCCCAGGCGCCATCGGCCCGACAGATCACAAGGATGAGAGAGATGCAGCAGCCATTGGAACAGGCCGTCGCCGAGACGATTCTGCAACGCTTCGAGTCGTTTTACAGCCGGTTTCTCGAAATCACCCAGGGCAGCAAGAGTCGCTTCGAGAACAGCGACTGGCTGGGGGTGCAGCTCGCCGGGCGCGAGCGCATTCGCCTCTACGATCACCACGTCGGCGCCACTACGGCGCTGATCAAGCAGATGATGGGGGCAACCCTGCCAAGCCAGGCCCTGCTCAAGCAGGTGAAGGGGGCGTTCAGCGATCTGCTGCCCAAGTGCGAGAACTTCGAGGTGGCGGAGTCCTTCTTCAACTCCGTCTATCGCCGCATCTTCCGCCATCGCAACATTCGCGACGAGAACCTCTACATCCATCCATTTCGCAGCCGGGGGGAGCACCCCGACCTGAGCGCCCTGCTGCGCATCTATCGCACCGATCTCGCCCACCTGCCGCAGACCCTGAGCCAGCTGCTGGGGGATTACAGCTTTACCCTGCCCTATGAGGACAAACAGCGGGATATTGTCGACATCCAGCGCCATCTTGCCGAGAACGGGCCGGCCATCCTGCACGATGGGCCGTTCGCCATCGAGCTGCTCAAGGAGGTGTTCTACCGCAACAAGGGGGCCTATCTGGTGGGGCTGATCCGGGTCAAGGGGCAGGTCTTCCCCTTCATCCTGCCGCTGCTCAGCACCGGTCAGAGCATCTATGTGGACACCGTCATCTTCGAGCCTGAGCTGGCCTCCATCGTGTTCGGCTTCGCCCGCGCCTACTTCATGGTCTATGCCCCCGTGCCGGCGCTGTTCGTGCTGTTTCTACGCCAGATCATGCCCCACAAGCCGGACTACGAGATCTACAACGCCATCGGTTGCCAGAAGCACGGCAAGACCGAGCTCTATCGCCACTATCAGCAGCACCTGGCCCAGAGCCGGGAGCAGTTCGTCATCGCGCCGGGCATCAAGGGGATGGTGATGAGCGTGTTTACCCTCCCCTCCTATGACGTGGTGTTCAAGGTGATCAAAGACGAGTTCACGCCCCCCAAGGACGTGAGCCACGAGCAGGTGAAGGCGAAGTACCGGCTGGTAAAACAGCACGACCGGGTTGGCCGCATGGCCGATACTCAGGAGTTCACCAACTTCGAGTTTCCCCTCGATCGCCTCTCGCCCGAGCTGCTGGTCGAGCTCAAGACGGTGGCCCCGTCTGCGCTGACCCTCACCGACGACAAGCTGGTGATCAAGCACCTCTACACCGAGCGCAAGATGATCCCGCTCAACCTCTATCTGGACAAGGCGGACGAGCAGCAGACCCGGCTCGCGCTGGAGGAGTACGGCAACGCCATCAAGCAGCTGGCGGCGGCCAACATCTTCCCGGGCGACATGCTGTTCAAGAACTTCGGGGTCACCCGTCACGGCAGGGTGGTGTTCTACGACTACGACGAGATCTGCTACATGACGGAGTGCAACTTCCGCCAGATCCCGCCGCCCCGCTACCCCGAAGATGAGTGGAGCGCCGAACCCTGGTACTCGGTGGCCCCCAACGACATCTTCCCCGAGGAGTTCGCCACCTTCTTGCTGCAAAAACCCCAGGTGCGCGACATCATGATGCAGCTGCACAAGGAGCTGTTCGATGCCAGCTACTGGAAGATGCTGCAGAGCAACATCAAGGAGGGGGTATTCGAGGATGTCTATCCCTATCGGCGCAAGAAGCGCTTCAAGTTCCAGCGCGGGGGCTAGCCTGTCCGGGAGCCCAGTTGCAAAAGGGAGTGCAAATAGCAAAAGGGACGCCGAGGCGTCCCTTTTGCGTTGGGCCGTCAGCTCGCGCTACGACAGCCCCTGACAAAACCGTCAGTTACTTGGCGGCAGGCATGGCGTCGAAGGTGAGCAGCGCCGCCTTGTTGGCGTCGCTCAGCACCAGCTGCTGACCGCTGATCTGGAAGCTCGCCACTTTCTCCAGCTTCTGCAGATAGAGCATCTCCTTGCCGGCCAGATCGCCCATGCACATCATGCGGGTCGAACCCATGGGGCCCAGCGCCAGCACACCGTCACCCTGCTGGGTGATGGCGCCGAAATAGCGGTTGCAACCGCCCTTGCCCGCCACCTTGTCACCGGCGACTTGCAGGGTGAAGGTGTCGCCGCTCGCCCCTTGCAGTTGCCAGGTGGAGGTTTGCAGTTGAGTCAGCTTGGAACCAGTTGCCATGGCGCAGCCTCCCAGGGCCAGTACGGCCAGCAGAGTCAGTTTTTTGTTCATGGGTTCACCTCTTGATATCAGCAAAATAGGGGAAGAAACATGGTGATGGGGGCCTGTGTATCATGAGAGCGAAACAAATCAAAACTGTTTTATTGTGATCGGGGTTCCCTTTACTACCAGCTGGCATGTGCCATGCTTGTATTCCTGTTCCGGACCCAGGGAGGGGAAAAGAATGGTCAAATCATCCGTCATCGCACTCGTCTCATGCCTCAGCCTTACCGCCCAGGCCGCCGACTGGGATTTCCTCAAGAACGACGCCAACAGCCAGCTCTACGTCAAGAGTTACTCCGGCGTGCTGCTCGGCAATCAAACTCATCACAACGACAGTTTCGATCTCTGGCTCATCAATACCGGCTACCAGTATCCGCTGCACGATGGCGTCAGCCTCTACATGGAAGCAGGCCCGGCCATCGGCCCCAGCAGCGAGCAATCCGGCTACAACCTGAGCTCGGGGGTGCGCTATCAGCTCTCCCCCATGCTCAACATCGGCAGCCAGCTCAAACAGCTGGAAGTGAACAAGCCCAGCACCCTGCTGGAGCTCAACACCAGCCTGCTGCTGACCCCGCAACTGGCCATCACTGCCAATTACGGCGTCAGCGCCTTTACCACCGAACAATCTCTCAGCGTCGGGGTCGGCTTCAACTTCTAGCGGGATCAGATCAGCCGGGTGGCGCTCACCAGCACGCCGTTGAGATCGGCGTAGACGTAGTCACCCGGATGTATGGTCACCCCGGCAAACGACACCACGGCATCCAGCTCACCCAGCCCCCGCTTTTCGGTTTTGACCGGACAGGGCGCCAATGCCTTGACCCCCAGCGCCAGTGTCGCCAGCGTGCCCACGTCGCGCACGGCGCCGTAGATCACGATGCCTTCCCAGCCCTGCTCCGCCGCCTTGATCGCCAGCTGATCACCGAGCAGGGCGCGACGCAGGGAGCCACCGCCATCGATCACCATCACCCGCCCCTGCCCCGGCCGGTTGACCAGCTCCCGCACCAGGCTGTTGTCCTCATAACAGGAGAGGGTGACCGCCTGGCCGTGAAACAGCGCCTTGCCACCAAAATTTTGAAACAGCGGCTCCGCCACCTGCAGGGCATCACCGTACTCGTCACAGAGATCGGGCAGTAGATCCAGCATCATAAGTCTCCTTCCATGGACATGAATTCGCTCATTCTTTCATCAAGCAGAGTCCCTGACAATCCAGTGGGATTCAATTCTGCCCAGATGGTGTGGCTCTCCCGCCAGCAACACCGGCAGCAGCCACAGTTCCCCCTGTTCCACCCAGTAGATGGCATTCTGGCCAAAGCGGGCCGCCAGCCGGATGGCCTCGCTGCGCGTGGAGGCCAGCAGCAGCGACGACTCCTGCCAGCTTTCATCCAGCGAACTGCCCCGGCAGGGCCCCATCACCAGCCAGCGAGGAACCGCCGCAATGGCCCGCCACAGGGCCCGCTGACGGCGGGTATTGCGACGCATTCCCAGCTGGCGGCTGGCAGGATTCCAGGCCGTCACAATGGCGTAGGCAGGCCATTTCGGCGCCGAAAAGGGTGCAATAAAGCAGATTTTTCTGTAGTTTTCCCACAAATTCATGTCAACCACATGTTACATTCCATTACATTTTATAGGGGCGAAAATGGGGGCAACCCCAAGTATCATGCTGTGAACTCAGGGTTTGACCTATATCAAACCAGAGTTAAAAAGTTGCTATCTGACGGCAAAGAGTGTTGTTATGCGCCTGTTAACTGATAAAATGCAGCCACTTTTGTAATGGACTACCTTTCCAGGCTTCTCTCGATCAGACTTATTGAGAGCCTATGTGTGGCACAGGGATGTTTGCCAACGCTGATGCCAAATTCGCGATAATCCGACCTGACATTCATACCCAGGATGACGTAATAAATTTTCAGGACCGGTCGGGTAACGCCAAAGAGTGTTAAAATTTAGATAACTAACTGATAAGAATCTGGGAATACTCATGCAAACACCACACATTCTGATCGTCGAAGACGAACTGGTCACTCGCAATACCCTGAAAAGCATCTTCGAGGCAGAGGGCTATATCGTGCTCGAAGCCAACAATGGCGACGAGATGCATCAGGCTCTGACTTCCCACACCATCAATCTGGTGATCATGGACATCAACCTGCCGGGCAAGAATGGCCTGCTGCTGGCACGCGAGCTGCGTGAGGACGACAACATCGCCCTGATGTTCCTGACCGGTCGTGACAACGAAGTGGACAAGATCCTGGGTCTGGAAATCGGTGCCGACGATTACATCACCAAGCCGTTCAACCCCCGTGAGCTGACCATCCGTGCCCGCAACCTGCTGAGCCGCACCATGAACGTGGCCGCCGGTGGCGAAGAGAAGAAGCTGGTGGAGCGTTACCTGTTCAACGGCTGGGCACTGGACATCAACAGCCGCGCCCTGGTCAGCCCGGCTGGCGACATGTTCAAGCTGCCGCGCTCCGAGTTCCGCGCCATGCTGCACTTCTGCGAAAACCCGGGCCAGATCCAGACACGCGCCGAGCTGCTCAAGAAGATGACCGGCCGTGAGCTCAAGCCCCACGACCGCACCGTGGATGTCACCATCCGCCGCATTCGCAAGCACTTCGAGAGTGTCAACGACACCCCCGAAATCATCGCCACCATCCATGGCGAAGGCTATCGCTTCTGCGGCGAGCTGGAGCAGGAGTAATTCTCCCTCCCCCGAGTTGAAAAGGCGCCGATGGCGCCTTTTTCATTTCTGCGCCTTTCAGGAAGCCTGATCTGGCACTATCGCCGGCATCAAAAAACAGACAACAAAAAGCCCACTCGCAGGAGTGGGCTTTTTGCATGAAGGCTGGAGCGGGCAGCGGGAATCGAACCCGCATCATCAGCTTGGAAGGCTGAGGTAATAGCCATTATACGATGCCCGCCTGGCATCAAAACTTGCTTGGTGTGATGGGGAAACCCCACGACAGACAACCGTTTCGGCTGAGGTGACAACGGCCTTGACCGTTATCTGGAATTTGGAGCGGGTGATGGGAATCGAACCCACGTATGCAGCTTGGGAAGCTACCGTTCTACCATTGAACTACACCCGCGTCAGGGCCTCTACTATATGCATTTTGCCGCCGAGCGCAATCACCTCGATACGGTTTTTTACCGTAAATCAATCTGTTCGACCAAGTAATGAGCAGCAAGCCGCTTTTTCAATCAACCGTTTTCACAAGCCGGAATTTACAAGGTTGCCAAGCCTGGGGGGCGAGGATAGTCTTGCGCCACTCGACGCGAGGATGGTGGTAATGGATAAAAAAACGCAAAAACGACTCTATGGCTGGTTGCGCAATCAATCGAGCCACGGCCGGCGCTGGATCGGCCTCTCCATCGGCTTTGGCCTGGGTCAGGGCATCCTGATGGTGGCGCAGGCCTGGCTGCTGGCCACCCTGCTGCACGGTTTCATCATCGAAGGCAGCACGCCGGCGCAATCCATTCCCCTCTTCATCGCCCTGCTGCTGGTCACCCTCGGCAAGGCGGTGCTGGCCTATGGCCGTGAAGTGGCCAGCTTCAAGGCCGGCAGTGCGGTGCGCCAGGCCATCCGCGAGCTGGTGCTCACCCGCCTCGGCCGGTTGGGACCGGCCTACATCCAGCGTCGACCGGCCGGCAGCTGGGCCAGCCTGCTGCTGGAACAGATTGAAAACATGCAGGATTTCTTCTCCCGCTATCTGCCGCAGATGGCGATTGCCGTGTTCATTCCGGTGGTGATCCTGGTGGCCGTGTTCCCGGTCAACTGGGCCGCTGGCCTTATCCTGCTGGGCACGGCACCGCTCATTCCGCTGTTCATGATCCTGGTGGGGGTCGGCGCCGCCGATGCCAACCGCCGCAACTTCCAGGCGCTGGCCCGTCTCTCCGGCCACTTCCTCGATCGCCTGAAGGGGCTGCGCACCCTGCAGCTGTTCATGCGCACCCAGGCGGAAGGGGATGCCATTCGCGATGCGTCGGAAGATTTTCGCGAACGCACCATGGAGGTGCTGCGCCTTGCCTTCCTCAGCACCGCCGTGCTGGAGTTCTTCGCCGCCCTCTCGGTGGCGCTGGTGGCCGTCTACTTCGGTTTCTCCTATATCGATCACCTGAACTTCGGCCACTATGGCACCAAAGTCACCCTGTTTACCGGCCTGTTCGTGCTGTTTCTGGCCCCCGAGTTCTACGCCCCGCTGCGGGAACTCGGCGCCCACTACCACGCCAAGGCGCAGGCCATCGGCGCCGCCGAACAGCTGCTGGAGTTCCTTGAAGCCGAAGTGACGGAACCCGCCTCAGGCCATGCGCCGTTCCATGCCGACGCCCCCATCAAGGTAGAAGCCAAAGGCCTTGAAGTGCTGAGCGCCGAGGGCAAGGTGCTGGTCGGTCCCATCGACTTCACCCTGGCGTCCGGCTCGCGCACCGCCCTCATCGGCATCAGCGGCGCCGGCAAGAGCTCGCTGGTCAACGCCCTGCTCGGCTTTGCCCCCTATCGCGGCGAGTTCAAGGTCAACGGCCAGGAGCTCGCCAGCCTCGACATGAGCCAGTGGCGCCGCCAGCTGGGCTGGCTCTCCCAGAACCCGCAGCTGTTCCATGCCTCGCTGCGCGACAACTTGCTGCTGGCCAACCCCTCCGCCAGTGACAGCGAACTGGAGGATGCCCTGAAACGGGCTCAGGCGTGGGAGTTTGCCATGGAGAAGGGGCTCGACTATGCGGTGGGGGATCAGGCCGGCGGCCTCTCGGTCGGCCAGGCCCAGCGCCTCGCCCTGGCTAGAACCCTGCTCAAGTCCACCCAGCTGATGGTCCTGGACGAGCCGACCGCCAGCCTGGATCGCCACTCCGAGCGGGCCATCATGACCACGCTCGAGCAGGCCGCCGCAGGCCAGACCCTGCTGATGATCACCCACCGCATCGACCAGCTCACCAAGATGGACCAGATCCTGGTACTAGAGCGTGGCAAGCTGGTGGAGCAGGGTAGCTTCCAGCAACTGAGTACCGCGCAGGGGCCGTTCGCCCGCCTGCTCTCCCAACGTAACGAGGGTTCTCTCGATGACTGATCTCTTGCCGTTTCTGCGCCTCTATCGCCAGCACTGGCTGAGCCTCTCCCTCGGCCTGCTGCTGGCCCTGGTGACCCTGGTGGCCGGGATGGGACTGCTGTCGCTCTCCGGCTGGTTCCTCTCCGCCGCCGCCGTGGCGGGAATGGCGGTCGCCAGTCGCGACACCTTCAACTACATGACGCCGGCTGGCGGGGTACGCTTCTTCTCCATCATCCGCACCGCCGGCCGCTGGGGTGAGCGGGTGGTGAGCCACGACGCCACCTTCCGGGTGCTGACCCGGCTGCGGGTCTGGTTCTGGCAAAAGCTCTCGCCGCTCTCCACCGGCGCCCTGGCGGGCTTTCGCCAGGCGGATCTGCTCAATCGGCTGGTGGCCGACATCGACGCTATGGACCACGTCTACCTGCGGCTGGTCACTCCCATAGGAGCGGCCCTGCTCAGCACCGCCGGTCTGGTGTTCTTCCTCTCGCTGTTCGATGCCGACCTGGCCCTGATACTGGGCGCCATCCTGCTGTTCGGCATGCTGGCCCTGCCGCTGGTGTTCTACTTCCTCGGCCGCCAGCCCGGTCGCCAGCTGATCGCCGAGAAGTCCAACCTGCGTACCCGTCTGGTGGACTATCTGGACGGCCAGGCCGAGCTGCAGATGTTTGCCGCCGCCCCCCGGGCGCGCGACGAGCTGCAGCAGGCCGAACAGGCGCTGATCCAGGCCCAGGCCCGCATGGCCCGGGTGAGCGGGCTGGCCAACTGCTCGGTGCAACTCCTGAGCGGCTGGACCCTCACCCTGATGCTGTGGCTGGCCGGTCACGGGGTAGCAGGCGCCGCGCCGGATCCCATCACGGCGCTGATGGTGTTCGCCACCCTGGCCAGCTTCGAGGCGCTGATGCCGCTGGCCGGCGCCTTCCAGCACCTCTCCACCAGCCTCACCTCGGCCCGCCGCCTCAACGAGATCCTGCAGGAGGCCAAGGCCCCCGAGTGGGGCCACGAAGAGCGACACGCGCCACAGGGTGCGCTGCAGATAAGCGACCTCTATTTCAGCTACCCAGGCAACCCGCAGCCGGTGCTGCGCGGCTGCACCCTGCAATTGCAGGCCGGTGAAAAGCTGGCGCTGCTGGGCCAGACCGGCTGCGGCAAATCGACCCTGATGGGATTGCTGACCCGCGAATGGAATCCGCAGGCCGGCAAGATCCTGCTCGATGGCAAGCCGCTCACCGACTACAGCGAAGGGGCGCTGCGCGCCTCCCTCTCGGTGGTGAGCCAGCGGGTGCACCTGTTTGCCGATACCCTGCGCGGCAACCTCAAGCTGGCCTCCCCCCATGCCAGTGACGAGCAGCTGGTGCAGGTGCTGACCCAGGTCGGCCTCGCCAACCTGCTGGAAGATGACAACGGCCACAGCGACAGCGGGCTCGATGCCTGGCTGGGGGATGGCGGGCGGCCGCTCTCCGGTGGCGAGCGCCGCCGCATCGGCATCGCCCGCGCCCTGCTGCACGATGCGCCGCTCTGGCTGCTGGATGAGCCGACCGAGGGGCTCGACAGCCAGACCGAGCGGGAGATCATGGATCTGCTGTTCAAACTGGGATCGGATCGCACCCTGCTGCTCATCTCCCACCGTTTGCTGGGGCTGGAGCAGATGGACCGGATCGCCCTGATGGAAGAGGGGCAGATCCGCCTCTGCGCCCCCCATCAGACGCTGCTGGCGGATGACTACTACCGCAGCCTGCATCAGCGGCTGGCGCCGACCTGATGACCAACGAGAGAGGGGCGCCCGCTGCGCCCCTCTCTCATGACACCAGGCCAGTCATCTTTGCCGGCAGCGTGAAGCTGCACGGGCAACACACGGCCGGATCCTGGTCACACCCCGCCCAGACGGCTAAAAATGGGGCTGGTCGACACCGTCGACTGGCCCCTATAATGGCTCCTTCGTTATTCCACAAGATGCCGACATGGAGCGCCTGCGCCTTGCTACTGTCCTCATCACCGACACAAGATACGAGACGATGAAACGCCTGATCCTGATGATGCCCCTGATTGCCTCCGGCTGCGCCGACTTTGCCTTCAACAGCAATCTGGACAAAGAGAACTTCGACGAGTACTTCAAGCCGGGCAGCGTTCAGATCTATGAACAGGGCCAGCTGGCCGATCTCAACTACCTCTACCTCGGCACCGTCGAAGGAGAGTCCTGCCAGAGCGATGCCAAGCAGCCGATCCCCAACGCCGGCGAGGCCCGTACCCTGGCCCGCCGCCGCGTGGCCGACATGGGCGGCAACGGCGTCACCTTCGACAAGTGCGCCGAATTCAGCGACACCCCGGGCTGCCTGAAGCAGGTGATCTGCTACGGCCAGGCGCTGAAAGTCGCCACCGAGAAATAAGCGTCAACGGTAAGGAGCCTGCATGGCACTGGCCATCGTTCGCCTCGGCACGCCCCGCCTGCCCGACGAGGGGCTGCGGATCGGCACCGTGCGTCGCCCACCCCGCGGCGTGCCCAAAACCGAGTTTGCCAGCCAGGATTGGTACGACGTCTGGTTTCCCAATCTCGCCCCCAGCAACGACACCATGAAACTGGGCCAGGGGGCCGAGACGCCCGCCCAGTGGAGCGCCTTCTGCAAACAGTACAAGGCCGAGCTGGCCACTCCGGCCGCCAGGCACGATCTGGCGCTGCTGGCCGCCCTCTCCCACACCACCAACCTGTCGGTGGGCTGTTACTGCGAGCAGGAGTCCCGCTGTCATCGCGCCATCTTGCGCGAGCAACTGACCGCCGCCGGCGCCGCCATGCGCGCTGAGTAGCGGCGCTCACACCAGACAGAAAAGGGCATCTCTCGATGCCCTTTTGCTTTGCTGCCGCACTTGCCTGCCTCTATCGGACAAGCTGACGCAGCCGCGTCTCCTGCTCGGCCGTGATGCCGGCGGCCACCGCGGCGTCCGGCGCGCCGGCCAGCCACTCGGCCACATCCGCCACCGTCTCCTCCAGTGGCCGAAAATTGAGGCCCTGCACGATGGCCGCCTCGGCGCTGATGCGGCCATAACCGGCATACTCGGGCTGCTCATTGGGCAACAGGGTCGGATAGCTCTGCCAGGGCTCCACTCCGGCGGCCAGCAGCGCGGGCCAGGGCTCCCACTCCGGCACGATCGCAGTGGCGGGGGCCAGCCTGGCGGCCAGGCGATCTACCCAGTCGTTCAGCGCGATACCGGGCTTGAGCAGATTGAAGATGCCGCTCAATTGCTGCTCGGCGGCCCGCAACACGAACTCGGCGCAATCGCGCACATCCAGATATTGCAGATGGTCTTCCCCCTGCCCCGGCAGCAGCCAGGGGCCGCCCTGTTGCACCCGTTTCACCCACCAGGCCAGCCGACCGGTGGGGTCATGAGGGCCGCACAAGACGCCCGGGCGCAAGATGCAGAGCCGCTCGCCCCAACGGGCGCGATACGTGGCCTCGCACAGCACCTTGAGGGGGCCGTAATCCTCCGGCATCTCCCCCTCAGCAATCGCGTGCAGCGGCGCCGACTCGTCCTGCCCGGGCTGGGCGAAGTCGCGATAGACGCTGATGGTGGAGATGAAGATCAACCGCTCGCAGCGCCCGAGCAGGGCGGCAGAGAGGCTCGCCGCCTGTTCGGGGCGATAGCAGCAGGTGTCGATGGCCAGATCCCAGCTTCCCTGATAGCGATGCAGCGGGGTCAGGTCCTGATCCCGGTCCCCCTGCAGTTGGCTGAGCTCACGCCAGTCCGGATGCTGGCGTCGGCCGCGATTGAACAAGGTCACCTCGTGGCCCCAGTCCAGCGCCAGCGCAGTGAGGTGGCGCCCCAGAAATCCGGTGCCGCCGATGATCAGCAGTTTCATCCCTGTCTCTCCTGTGCGGCGCGGCCCCTCTCCTGCGGTCACGCCGGTTGTAGCGAGCCGCCCTGCTGGCGGACGCGCCTTTCACTCATCCTGCGCCCACCCTACGCAACTTGGCGGCGCGATACAGCCCCGAAGCGGCCGGGATGGGAGCGGGATCACGGCAAGCAGGCAGCCACCGGCCGGCGGGCAAGCCTGCGTTTTGAGGGCCGCTGTGCTACATTGCCGGGGTTTTCAGTCAGGATCCGCCATGAAGTTCGAAATCGACACCCTGGGTATCATCCGCTCTCCCTACAAGGAGAAGTTCGCCATCCCGCGCCAGCCCGGTCTGGTCAAATCGGCCCGCGCCCGCCTCGAGCTGCTGCCTCCCTACGATCAGCCGGACGTGCTGCGCGGCATCGAGCAGTTCTCCCACCTCTGGCTCAGCTTCGTGTTTCACCAGACCATGGCGCAGGGCTGGCACCCGACCGTGCGCCCGCCGCGCCTGGGCGGCAACGAGCGGGTCGGGGTGTTTGCCACCCGATCTACCTTTCGCCCCAACCCGATCGGCCTCTCGGTGGTCGAGCTGCACGGGGTCGGTCGTGAACGCGGCAAACTCTGGCTCGAACTGGGGGCGGTGGACCTGCTCGATGGCACTCCCATCGTCGACATCAAGCCCTATATCCCCTATGCCGACAGCCTGCCGGATGCCCGCGGCGGTTTCGCCCCCGATGCCCCCACCCCACCGCTGGCGGTGAGTTTCAGCCCCGAGGCGGAGCAACAGCTGCAACCCTGGCTCAAGGCCCACCCCGAGCTGCGCCTGCTGGTGAGCGAAGTGCTGGCCCAGGATCCCCGCCCCGCCTACAAGAAGGGCAAGCCGGATGACAAGGAGTACGGCGTCAGGCTGTTTGACTGCAACGTGCGCTTTCGCATCAGCGAGCCCCATTGCCTGGTGCTCGCCATCGAGCCGGCCCAGTGAGCCAGCCAACAAAAAACCACCCGCCCGGGTGGTTTTTTGTTGCTTGCCGCGGCTAGGCCCCCCTTACAAACGGGTGAGCAGCAGGCTGCCGATGGAGTAACCGGCCCCGAACGAGCAGAGCACGCCGCGCGCCCCGGCGGGAAGGTCGCCGCTGTGAAGGTGGAACGCAATGATGGAGCCTGCCGAGCTGGTGTTGCCGTAGCTGTCGAGAATGACCGGCGCCTCCTGCTGGCTGGCGTCGTGACCGAGCAGCTTGCGGGCAATGAACTGGTTCATGGTGAGGTTGGCCTGATGGAGCCAGAGCCGGCTCAGGGAGTCTGCTGCCCAGCCCTGCTCATCGAGCTGGCCGGCGATCTGATCGCACACCAGCGGCAGCACCTCCTTGAACACCTTGCGCCCCTGCTGGCGGAACAGCTTGTCGTCGCCGTAACGGGTGCGCGGGCTGAGCCGGTTTAAAAAGCCAAAGTTGTTGCGGATGTTGTTGGAGTACTGGGTCACCAGCTTGCTGGCCACCAGCTGCCAGGGGTTGGCCACCTGACAATCGGCCTCCCGCTCCAGCAGCACGGCGGTGCAGGCGTCACCGAAGATGAAGTGGCTGTCTCTGTCGCGAAAGTTGAGGTGCCCAGAGCATATCTCCGGGTTCACCACCAGCGCGAGTCTGGCGCTGCCGGCCGCCAGCATGTCCGCCGCCGTCTTGATGCCGAAGGTGGCGGAGGAGCAGGCCACGTTCATGTCAAAGGCCATGCCGCTCGCCCCCAGATAGTGCTGCAACTCGATGGAGAGGGCCGGATAGGGGCGCGGCATGTTGGAGGCAGCGACGATCACCAGATCTATTTCCCCCGGCTCGCGTCCGGCGGCGATCAGCGCCTGCTCGGCGGCGGCCACCGCCATCTCCACCATGATGGAGGGCTTGTCATCGGGCCGCTCCGCCAGCAATGGCTGCATGATGTCGGGATCCAGCACCCCCTCCTTGCTCACCAGATAACGGCTCTTGATGCCGGAGGCCTTCTCGATGAATTCGCTGCTCGAATGCTGCTTGGCGGGCAGCTGGCCGGCGTCGATGGCGGAGGCGTTCTCCTCGTTGTAGAGATCCACGTACTGGTTGAAGGCGGCCACCAGCGCTTCGTTGCTGACGGCAAAGGGAGGGGTATAGAGGCCTGAGCCACTGATCACGATAGAGGTCATCTTTGCTCCTCGCCGGGTTCACTCCCGGCTTGTTGGTCTGTTCGGGTAGAGAGGGTCACAGCTGGTCGATGGCCGCAGCCAGACCCGCCAGGGTCAGCGGGTGCATGCGCCCGCCGATCAATTCGTTCATCAGCTTGATGGAGGGATGCCAGAGCCACTCCCGCCGCGGGGTGGGGTTGATCCACACCAGCTTGGGAAAGTGCTGCTGCAGGCGGGCCAGCCACACTTGGCCGGCCTCTTCGTTCCAATACTCGACGCTGCCGCCCGGCCAGGTGATCTCATAGGGGCCCATGCTGGCATCCCCCACCAGGATCACCTTGTAGTCGCTGCCGTAGGTGCGCAGCAGCCGCAGGGTATCGAAGCGCGCCTCGTGCCGGCGGGCGTTGTCCTGCCAGACGAAGTCGTAGAGACAGTTGTGAAAATAGAAGTACTCCAGATGCTTGAACTCGTGGCGCAAGGCAGAGAAGAGCCGTTGCACCTCGGCCACGTGGGCATCCATGGAGCCCCCCACATCGAAGAAGACCAGCAGCTTGACCCCGTTGTGGCGCTCGGGCCTGAGCTTCACATCGAGCCAGCCCTGTCTGGCCGTGCTCTGGATGGTGTCGTCGAGATCCAGCTCGTCGGGGTTGCCCTTGCGCACCCAGCGCCTGAGCTTGCGCAGCGCCAGCTGGATGGCCCGTTGCCCCAGTGGGGAATCGTCGCTGAAGTTGCGGTAATGCCTTGCCTCCCACACCTTGACGGCCTTGCCATGCTGGCCCTCTCCCCCCATGCGCACTCCTTCCGGGTGAAAACCGCCGTGGCCGAACGGGCTGCTCCCGCCGGTACCGACCCACTTGTTGCCGCCGGCGTGACGCTCCTTCTGCTCGCTTAACCGCTGGTTGAGGGTCGCCAACAGCTGGTCAAGCCCGCCGAGGGATTTGAGCAACGCCTTCTCCTCGGCGCTCAATAGCCGCTCGAACTCCTGGCGCAGCCACTCCTCGGGCAGGCTCTCCGGCAACAGGGGGATGACGGCCAACCCCTCGTAATACTCGGCGAAGGCGCGATCGAAGCGATCGTAGTGGGCCTCGTCTTTCACCAGCAGGCAGCGGGAGAGCTGGTAGAACTCGTCCATGTCGAGGCTGGCCAGCCGGGCTGCCAGCGCCGCGTGCAAGTCCAGCAGTTCGCGCAGACTGCAGGGGAGCTTGTGGCGGCGCAGGTGAGTAAAGAAGTCGATCAGCATGAGTCAGCTGCCGCGTCGGGCCAGAAAGGCGAGCTTCTCAAAGAGATGCAGGTCCTGCTCAGTCTTGAGCAGGGCGCCGTAGAGGGCGGGCACCAGCTTGCCCGGCTCGCGGGCACGCATCGCCTCGGGGGCAATGTCGTCGGCCAACAGCAACCGGATCCAGTCCAGCAGCTCCGAGGTGGAGGGCTTCTTGCGCAGCCCCTCTACCTCGCGCAGCTCGAAGAAGAGATCCATCGCTTCACCGAGCAGGCTCTCCCTGAGGTTTGGGTAGTGGAGCTTGACGATGGCCTGCATCTCGGCCTTGTCGGGGAAGCGGATGTAGTGGAAGAAGCAGCGGCGCAGGAAGGCGTCCGGCAGCTCTTTTTCATTGTTGGAGGTGATGATGACCACCGGCCGCTGCTGGGCCTTGACTCGCTCGCCGGTCTCGTAGACGTCGAACTCCATCCGATCCAGCTCCTGCAGCAGATCGTTGGGGAACTCTATGTCCGCCTTGTCGATTTCATCGATGAGCAGCACCGGGCGCTGGTCGGCGGTAAAGGCCTGCCACAGCTTGCCCCGGCGGATGTAGTGGCTGATCTCCCCTACCCTGGGGTCACCGAGCTGGGAGTCACGCAGCCGGGCCACCGCATCATATTCGTAGAGCCCCTGCTGGGCCTTGGTAGTGGATTTGATGTGCCAGGCAATCAGCTCGGTACCCAGATGGCGGGCCACGGCTTCGGCCAGCTCGGTCTTGCCTGTGCCGGGTTCCCCTTTGATAAGCAAGGGTTTTTCAAGCACGATGGCGGCATTGACCGCCATCTTGAGCGATTCAGAGGCGAGATAGCGATCGCTTCCTGCAAATCCCATAACGTCTATTCCTTTGACGATGAGAGACCTTTTTGAGATCGAGGCCTCAATAAGAAAGAATAAGCTCTATATCTTGTAATAACATATTGTTATAACAAATCGTCACTTCTCATTCAGAAACCACAGGGTAATCTTGTTTCATCGCCGTAACAAACAGGGATAGCACCATGAGCAAAATTTTTGAGGACAACAGCCAGACCATAGGTCACACCCCGCTGGTTCGTCTCAACCGTGTTACCAAGGGCCGCGTGCTGGCCAAGATTGAGAGCCGTAACCCGAGCTTCAGCGTCAAGTGCCGTATCGGCGCCAACCTGATCTGGGATGCCGAGAAACGCGGCGTCCTCACCAAGGGCAAGGAGATCATCGAGCCCACCAGCGGTAACACGGGTATTGCTCTGGCCTTCGTGGCCGCCGCCCGTGGCTATCCCATCACATTGACCATGCCGGCCACCATGAGCCTGGAGCGCCGCAAGCTGCTCAAGGCACTCGGCGCCAACCTGGTGCTGACCGAAGGGCCGCTCGGCATGAAGGGCGCCATTGCCAAGGCCAACGAGATCCTCGAGTCCGAGCCGGGCAAATACGTGCTGCTGCAACAGTTTGAAAACCCCGCCAACCCGGAGATCCACGAGAAGACCACCGGCCCCGAGATCTGGGATGCCACTGACGGTCAGGTGGATGTGTTCGTGGCCGGCGTCGGCACCGGCGGCACCATCACGGGTGTCTCCCGCTACCTGAAACAGACCAAGGGCAAGACGGTGGTCTCCGTCGCCGTCGAGCCGAGCGAATCGCCGGTGATCAGCCAGCGTCTGGCCGGCCTTGAAATCAAACCGGGTCCCCACAAGATCCAAGGTATCGGTGCCGGCTTCATCCCGGGCAACCTGGACCTGACTCTGCTGGATCGCGTCGAGCAGGTGAACAGCGATGACGCCATCGAGATGGCTCGCCGCCTGATGGAAGAGGAAGGGATCCTGGCCGGGATCAGCTCAGGCGCCGCCGTGGTGGCCGCAGCCCGCCTCGCCGAGCTGCCGGAGTTTGCCGACAAGACCATCGTTGTCATTCTGCCGAGCGCCGCCGAGCGTTACCTCTCCAGCGCCCTGTTTGCCGGGGTGTTCAGCGAGCAGGAACTGCAGCAATAAGTGATCGGATTATTTCAAAACAACGGCGCTCCCAGGAGCGCCGTTTCTTTATGAGCTAGACTGAGCACTTGGCAGCGCCAGTCGACCCCTTATTTTTCGGGGTAAAATAACAAGCAACCCAGCGACAAAAAAAGCAGACATTCTGTGATAAATCTCATATCCTGTGCCGCGTCACGAGGTGTTTGCCGACTAGGTATCACAAAGTAACAAAGTGTTATTTTTCGTTATAAAATAATTTCAAGCCAGCATTGACGCGGCTTGTAGAGCGATAACGGAAAAGAGTTGAGGCAGACACCGAATACTGCACAGAAAATTGACCTGGATTAAACCATTGCAGGTCTGATTTCGTTACTTTACAACATATCCATACTGACACGGTGCGAGAAGGAAGCGTCAAAAGCATCCCTCACACCAAAAAATATCAATAATATGGGGTGAAACCATGTACGAGAAGTCTGTTGTTATTACTGCTGAAAACGGCCTGCACACCCGTCCGGCAGCTCAGTTCGTGAAAGAAGCCAAAGAATTCCAAAGCGAGATCACTGTGGTCTCCGGTGGCAAATCCGCCAGCGCCAAGAGCCTGTTCAAGCTGCAGACCCTGGGCCTGACCAAAGGCACCAACGTGACCATCCAGGCCGACGGCCCGGACGCTCAGAAAGCCGTTGAGAAGCTGGTTGCCCTGATGGACGAGCTGGAGTAATCCAGCTTTATTCCTCCCCCACAGTCGTTTTAATAGGAAGGATTATGATATCTGGCATTCTTGCGTCCCCCGGTATCGCATTCGGCAAGGCGCTTCTTCTGAAAGAAGATGAAATCGTTATCAATCAGGGCAAAATCGCTGCCGAACAGATTGATGCCGAAATCAACCGCTTCCTCGAAGCCCGCACCAAGTCAGCCGCACAGCTGGAAGCCATCAAAGAGATGGCCGGTCGCACCTTCGGTGAAGAAAAAGAGGCCATCTTCGAAGGCCACATCATGCTGCTCGAAGATGAAGAGCTGGAAGGGGATATCAGATCCTTCATCAAAGACAACAAGGCCACCGCTGACAAGGCCATCTACGAGGTCATTGAGCAGTACGCGAAGATGATGGCCGAGCTGGATGATCCCTATCTGCGCGAGCGCGCCACCGACTTCCGTGACATCGGTACCCGTCTGGTCAAGAACGTACTGGGCATCGCCGTTGTCAACCTGAGCACCATCGACGAAGAGGTGATCCTGGTCGCCAAAGACCTGACCCCGTCCGAAACCGCTCAGATCAACCTGAAATACGTGCTGGGTTTCGTCACCGACATCGGTGGCCGTACTTCCCACACCTCCATCATGGCCCGCTCCCTGGAGCTGCCGGCCATCGTGGGCACCAACGACATCACCGAGCGCGTCAAGAATGGTGACGTGCTGGTGCTGGATGCGATCAACAACCAGATCATCATCAATCCGACTGCCGAACAGCTGAACGAAGCCAAGCAATTCCAGGCCCAGTTCCAGGCCGAGAAAGATGAACTGGCCAAGCTCAAAGATCTGCCTGCCATCACGCTGGATGGCCATCAGGTCGAAGTGTGCGCCAACATCGGTACCGTCAAGGATACCGAAGGTGCCATCCGCAACGGCGCCGAGGGCGTGGGTCTGTACCGTACCGAGTTCCTGTTCATGGACCGTGACGCGCTGCCGACCGAAGACGAGCAGTTCAAAGCCTACAAAGAAGTGGCCGAAGCGATGCCGGATCAGCCGATCATCGTGCGTACCATGGACATCGGCGGCGACAAAGAACTGCCCTACATGAATTTCCCGAAAGAGATGAACCCCTTCCTGGGCTGGCGTGCCGTGCGGATCTTCTTCGATCGCGCCGACATCATGCATGCCCAGCTGCGGGCCATCCTGCGTGCGTCTGCCTTTGGCAAACTGCGCATCATGTTCCCGATGATCATCTCTGTCGAAGAGTTCCGCAGCCTGAAGGCCACCGTAGAGACGCTGAAAGCCGAACTGCGTGCCGAAGGCAAAGCCTTTGATGAATCCATCGAAGTGGGTATCATGATCGAGACCCCGGCCGCTGCCGTGATGGCTCATCATCTGGCCAAGGAAGTGGATTTCTTCAGTATCGGTACCAACGACCTGACCCAGTACACCCTGGCTGTCGACCGTGGTAACGAGATGATTTCCGCCATGTACAACCCGCTGTCACCCTCCGTCCTGACGCTGATCAAGATGGTTATCGATGCATCCCACGCCGAAGGCAAGTGGACCGGTATGTGTGGTGAACTGGCTGGTGACGAGCGTGCCACCCTGCTGCTGCTGGGTATGGGTCTGGATGAGTTCTCCATGAGCGCCATCTCTGTACCGCGTATCAAGAAGCTTATCCGCAACACCAACTTCGAAGATGTGAAGGCCATGGCTGATCAAGCGCTGAGCTTTGCCACCGCCGCCGAAATCGAAGCCTGTGTAGATAACTTTATTAAGCAGAAGGCAGTCTGCTAAGATCGGCTGCAAACAGCGACAATCATCTCTAGGAGCTTTTACTATGGGTCTGTTTGATAAACTGAAGAAACTGGTTTCCGATGACAGTTCTGATACCGGCGGCATCGAAATTTTTGCCCCGCTGTCAGGCGAAATCGTACCGATCGAAGATGTACCCGACGTAGTCTTCGCCGAGAAGATCGTCGGCGACGGCATCGCCATCAAGCCGGCTGGCAACAAGATGGTTGCGCCGTGCGACGGCACCATCGGCAAGATCTTCGAGACCAACCACGCGTTCTCGCTGGAATCCGACTCAGGTATCGAGCTGTTCGTTCACTTCGGTATCGACACCGTTGAACTGAAAGGCGAAGGCTTCAAGCGCATCGCCCAGGAAGGTCAACAGGTCAAGCGCGGTGACACCATCATCGAGTTCGATCTGGCCGTTCTGGAAGCCAAAGCCAAATCTACCCTGACTCCGGTGGTCATCTCCAACATGGACGAGATCAAAGAGCTGGTGAAGATGACGGGTGCCGTGACCGTGGGCGAGACCCCGGTGATCCGCATCAAGAAATAAGGCCGCATGGGCCGAGCGCCCGTCGCCCATAAAAAAACCGAAGCCCTGGCTTCGGTTTTTTTATGGGCGTTTTCCGGCTAGGCCCTGCCAAATACCACCCGGTTGCGACCGTTGCTCTTGGCCTGGTAGAGCGCCTTGTCCGCCACCTGCAGCAGGCTGTCGCTACTATGGCCATCGCCTCGGGTGGCACAACCCAGACTCATCGTCAGGGAAAAACTCTGCCCCTCCCACGCGACCACATGGTCGACAAACTGCCGGCGTAACTGCTCGGCTCGCTCGACCACCTGTTCAGCGTCCATCCCAGGCAGGATCAACAGAAACTCCTCCCCGCCCCAGCGGGCCAGATGCTCTGCGGGCTGCAGCTGCCGCGCCATGATGCGCGCCACCTCGCACAGCGCCGCATCCCCAGCGGGATGACCGTAGCGGTCATTGATCTGCTTGAAGTGGTCGATATCGCACAAGATCACCGAGAAGGGCTCCCCCTGCAGCCAGAGCGCCTGCAACTGCTGCCCGGCGGCACGCCGGTTGCCAAGCTCGGTCAGCGGATCGGTGCAGGAGAGCCGGCTCACCTCCTCGATCATGCAGTGCAAGTCGTGGATGTCGCGCAGCGTCACTATGTGCCAGCCCGGCATGGCATCCGCCGTCAGCTGGGCCGTGATGGTAAACCAGCGCTGCTGGCCGCTCTTGCAGTAGAGACAGGCGTTCATCTCGGCCACCGCCGCACCGTTGGCCAGACTGGTCATCACCGCCTGGTTCCAGCGCTCAATCGCCTGGGCCCTGCTCTCTTCATCGCGATAGACGGTGGCAAACCAGCTGGCCATGTCGGGCAGATCCGTCAGGTCATATCCGAGCTGAGTCACGAAGGCCCGGTTCACGAACCTGTGATGGCGGGCCGGGATCTCCGACAGTCGGGTGGGTATGCTGCCCAGCGTCTCGCTGCAGGCGGATTCCGATATCAGGATCGGAAACGGGATCACGTCGAAGGAGCGAAACAGGATCTGCTGCAGCTCGGTCAGGATCACAGGATCGGTGATGTTCAAGGTAACTCCCTTACCAAGGTATCGTTCAAAGGTAAGTGAGCGCTGATCGCGGGTAAAGCGCTCATTGCGCGGCTCTGACCGCCTTGGTCGCAGCATTTTCTCCCGGTTGCCACTCCTGATAGGGACCGTGAATGCCGGAGTAGATCTTGTTGAGCTGACCGGAGGCCCTCAGCCGCTCGATGGACTGGGTCAGGAAACGGTCGACCGCATCCCCTTTCGGCCCCTTGGGAATGATGAACACATCGTCAAACTCGCCGAAATAGACCCGGTGGATATTGGTCAGCCCCATCTTGCGCAGGGTGAAATCCGCCTCCTCCTGCGCCCACAGAAAGGCATCGATGCGGCCTCGGCTCAACTTGCCGAGGGATTGCTCGAGCGAGAGGGAGCGCTTGACCGAGAAGGGCCAGAAGTCGGTCACCCCCTCGATGAGCAGATCCCGCTTGGTGTACTCGTAGCCCAGCACCATGGCGGGAGTAATGGGCGCCGCACTGTTGCTGTAGAGCACGTGGGTCACCTTGCCAAAGGTCGCCGAGCTGAAGCGATAAGGCAGCATGGACTCATCGATGTAGGGATTGCGCAGCGCCGGCAGGTTGAAGTCCGCCTCCCCCACCACCACGCTGCGGGTGGCTCGGGACATGGGGTAGACCATCACGCTCAGCTCCACCCCGTCATCCAGCCCGGCGATGGCCTTGACCAGGTCGACGAAGGGACCGGTGCCGTTGGAATCGATGAGCCCCGGCAACAAACCAAGATAGGCTGAAAAATGAGTCGGTCGGCCAGGTTCTGCCGCAGCCAGCCGCTCCTCGTCGACCCCCGTCATCCCCAGCAGCATGGCGAGCAGCATCAAGCCTGCCAGCACGCCTACTCTCAGATGCTTCATGATGCAACCCCTCACCACCCTGGCCGGCATGGCCCCGTTGATCAGAAGCATAGACTCGGCACAGAGCGTGTCGGGCGAGTTGCAAATAAGATGTTAAAAAACACACCAAGATCAAGGTTTTGACACATCTGCGCGGTAACATGAAAAGGAATGGTGCGGGGCAGGATGCCCGATGCGACCACCCTTGATGCAATACGAGCCCCGAGAAGGATATGAGCATGTTGAAAAATACCGAACAACGTTATGGCAGCCTGAGCATAGGGCTGCACTGGTTGACCCTACTGCTGATGATCGCCGTCTATGCGCTGATGGAGTTCAGGGACATCTTCCCCAAAGGGTCGGCCGGCCGCGACCTGATGAAAGAGTTTCACTTCATGGTGGGTCTGCTGATCCTGGCGCTGGTGGTGGTGCGCCTGCTGGTGCGCGTGGGTAGCCCTTCACCGCGCATCGTGCCCGAGCTCTCCCCCCTGATGCTCACGCTGGCCAAGCTCGCCCACCTGGCACTCTATGGCTTCCTGATCCTCACCCCGCTGCTGGGCTGGCTGCTACTGAGCGCAGGCGGCAAGCCCATCCCCTTCTTCGGCCTGGAACTCCCTGCCCTCATTGCCCCAGACGACGGCCTGAAGGGCACCATCAAGGAGCTGCACGAGACGCTGGCCAACATTGGCTATGCCCTGATTGCCCTGCACGCAGCGGCAGTCATCTACCACCACCATGTGCTCAAGGACAACACCCTGACCAATATGCTGCCCGAGCGGCGCAGTTGATCCCTTGCCGGCAAAGAGGGGCGTACTCGCCCCTCTTTTGATCAGGCCTGTTTGGCCACCACCTCGGCAGTATCGGCAGCCTTGTTTTTACCTTCAGGCTGTAGCTGCTTGACGTTGCCCTTGCTCTCGCCCTTCTGCTCCTCCTGAGATTGGGACTGGCCGACAAACTGGCCTCCCTTGCGGATGGAGAGGCTCCCGCCCTTGAACAACCCCTTCATCTTGCCGTTTTCGAGGATCTCCACCTCGCTCGAGGCGCAGGTGCCATCCAGAGTGCCATTGATGATCACGTGGGCAGCGCTGACATCCCCTTCAATCCGGCCACCTTCCATGATGCGTACCGTCCCGCCATTCAGCAGCAGCGTCCCGACGAACTGGCCATACACATCCAGATTGCCCTCCACCTGCAACTCGCCCTTGAAACGGGCCCCCTTGGCGATCACCGTGGTCGTGCTCCCCGCCCCGACCATCTCAGACTCATTGCGCTTTCGTCCAAACATCTTGGTTTTCTCCACCATCAACAGCAGCACCATCAGTAGCAACGGCACTATGGGTAATTTGTAATATGCAGATCCCGCCACATAGAGCAGCAACGCCAGGCCCCAGCAGAACCAGATGAGATACAGCGCGTCACTGCGTGGCCGCATCGCGATGCGAGCCAGGATCCTTTCAGGCATCAATGTCATTGACCATTCCCTCTTGCGGGCAGATGGATGCAAGACCGGGGTCAACCCCTCACTCTCGTTTCCCGCGAAATACGCGGGCATGGACCTAGCTCAAGCGACCAGATTGTCGAAACACTGAAACAAAAAAGCCCCGCCAGAAGGCGAGGCCGTGATTCATCAGCAAACAGAGGCAGGACTCAGGGCAACACCACCCGGCTTTCACCTCCGCCGAGGGCCTCCACCCGCACCTGCACGCCGATCCGCTCCACCAGGGTCTGCACGTGGGAGATAACCCCGATCTGGCGGCCGGCCGCCTGCAGGGAGTCAAGGCTTGAGAGCGCCAGATCCAGGCTGTCGGGATCGAGGGTGCCGAAACCCTCGTCGATGAACAACGATTCAACCTGGGTCTGGCGCGACGACAGGCTGGAGAGGGCCAGCGCCAGCGCCAGCGACACCAGGAAGCTTTCACCACCGGAGAGGGAGTCCACCGAGCGCACCTCATCCCCCATGTCGAGATCCACCACCTGCAGCGCCAGATCGGTGCCGGGCACCCGCTCCAGCCGATAGCGGGGGGAGAGCTCGGCGAGCTGGGCGTTGGCCTCCAGCAGCAACCGCTCCAGCGTGAGACTTTGGGCGAAGGTGCGCAGCTTGGCGCCGCTGGCCGAGCCGATAAGGTCGGAGAGCCGCTGCCAGTGATCCGCCACCGCCTGCTGGGCGGCCAGCTCCTCCTGCAAGGTGCCCGCCTTGAGGGTCGCCGCCTCGGCCTGTGCCAGCATGCTCTTGCACTGGAATAGCTGCTCGTCGAGGGCGCGGCAGTGCGCCTCCAGCGCCGTCAGCCGGCTGGCTAGCTCCTGTGGCGCCAACGCGGCCAGCTCGGGGTGATGCTCGCGGTAACGATCCCGCTTGCTCTCCTCCAGCGCCAGCGCCCGCTGCCGCTCGGTCAAACGGGTACGCGCCTCGGCGCGGGCATCCTCCAGCGCCTGCAAGGCGGCGCGGCGCGCCTTGAGCTCATCCGGGCTCATGGCCAGCAGGCGGCGCAGGTCATATTCGGCGATGCCGAGGCTGCTGGCGTGGGCTGCCCAGCGCCCCAGCACCTCCCGTCGCCGCCGGCTGCTCACCTGCTTCTCCTGCTCCAGATGGCTGAGACGGGTCTTGAGCTCGGTCTGACGCTCGCGCAAGGTGCGGGCCGCCCCCTGCATCGTCTCCAGCTCGCTGGCCAGCTGCTGCAGCCGCTGCTGCCAGCTGCTCTCGACCAGGGCAATCTCCTCGCCCTCCAGACAGGTGGCACGGCTGGTGACCAGCCCCTGCCGCTGTTGTTCATGCTCCTTGTAGTCGCGCTCGAGCTTGTGCAGCAGCTCACGCTGGGTCTGCAGACGCGCCTCCTGAGCGCTCAGGGCCGGGGTGAGGCTGGCAATCTCGCCGGTCAGCCGCTCCCACTCGCTCTGACCGTGCAGCCAGGCCTCGCAGGCCCGCTGCCACTCGTGCCACTGCTGGCTACCCAGCCACTGACGCCAGGGTTGGCCTCCCATCTGCTCGTCGAGCCGGTTGCCCCCCTGCTCAAGGCGCTGGCGCAGAGTCGTTTCCTGCTCGCCCATCGCCTTCACCTCCCCTTCCAGGGCGATGCGATGGCGATCGGCCTCCTGCCACTGCTGCTCGAACTGTTGGTGCTGGCTGGCCAGCTGGCTCAGCTGCTGGCGCACGGCCTGCAACTGCTGCTGACCGAGCTGGGCCTCGCGCAGCTGCTGCTGGCTGCGGGCCAGCCCCTGCTCCAGACTCTGGCCGCGACCGAGCAGGGTACTCATCAATTCGTTCCACTCGATCGGGCTCTGACGCAGCGGCAGCGGATGGCCCAGCAGCTCGGCACCGCCCAGCTGCTGCCAGCGCTGGGTCAGCTGCTCGGCGCGCGTCTCCAGTTCAGGCAGATGTTGCTGGCGCACCGCCAGCTGGCGGGCCAGCTCCTGGCGCTCGCTCTCGCACTGAATGTATTGGTGATTGAGCCGCTCCCACTCGAGCTCCAGGCTGCGGACACGCTCCGCCAGTTGCCCCAGAATGCCCGCCACCTGCGGCTGGCTCTGGTGATAGGGGTGCTCCTCGGCGCCGCAGAGCGGACAAGGTTCACCGTCGCGCAGGATGTGGCGATGCTGCTCGAAACTGGCGATGGCGCGGGACTGCTCCAGCGCATGGCGCGCCTCGTCCCGCTGCAGGGCGAGCCGCTCGCGGGCTGGCGTCAGCTCGTCGCCGAGGATGGCCAGCTTGCCGAGCGCCTGCTCCAGCTGGGCGATCTCCTGCTGCAGGCGACCATGCTGCTCGCCGTGATTGCGGCCATAGTCGGCCAGCTCCAGCAGCTGGCGCAGCTGACCCAGCTGCTCGGTCTGCCCTTGCCACTGCTCCTGCGCCTTGGCCAGACGCCCCTCCCACTGCTGCTCCTGCAGCTCGTGCTGTTGCTGCTGCAGCCGCTCCTGCTCGCGCAGCCAGTAGTCGCGCTCCTGCTGCCCCTGCTCCAGCTGGTGTTGCAGTTGCCTGAGGGCGCGCAGCTTGTGTTCGCGCAGGGTAAGGAGCTGCTGCAGCCTGTCGGCATCCTCGGCCCAATCCTGCATGGCGGTGAGCAGGGGCTGCCACTGGCGGGCCACCGGCGCCAGCTCCTTGTGCTCCTCAAGCCAGGCGCCCCACTGCAGGTGCTGGGCCTTGAGCTGCTCCACCTGCTGGCGCTGCTGGCGCCAGCCCTGTTCCAGAGTAAGCTGCACCTCCCGCTCCTGCGCCCCCTCCTGCTGGATCTTCTGCAACTGCTGCTGTTTTTCCCGAATGCGGGTGTCGAGCTCCTGCGCCCGCTTGAGTTCGGGCTGCAGGGCGCCCCACTCGCGCTCGGCGGCGATCTTCTCCGCCAGCAGTTGCTGCTCGGTGAGGGCGCTCTGCTGGGTCTGCTCCTCCAGCTTGCCAAGTTCGGGACCAAGCTCGGCCAGCGCCTTCTCCTGCTGCTGCACCTCCAGGGTGAGGCGGGCCAGCTCGTCGTGATCGGCGCGGGCCACCTGGGCCTGCTCGGCGCGGGCGAACTCCTCGCGCTCCGGGGCGGCCGCAGCGTGGGCCGCTTCGGCCACGGCAAGGGCCGCCTCTCCCTCCTGACAGGCCTGCAACTGGGCGGCGATGCGGCCGTTGAGATCGCGCAAGTCCTGCATCAGCTGCTGTTGCTGCTGCTCGTGTTTGAGGCTGGTGGCGAGGCTGACCTGCTGGCTCACCCACTGCTCGCGGGTCGCCTCGTCCATCAGCGCCACGTCGCCGAGCCGCTGGCTGATGGCGGCCAGTTTCTGCTGCTCCTCCCGCGCCCGCTCATGGGTCTGGACCGAAATGGCGGAGTAGAGCTCGGTGCCGGTCATCCGTTCGAGCAGGGCCGAACGCTCGTCGGCGCTCGATTTGAGGAAGGCGGCAAACTCCCCCTGCGGCAGGATGACGGCGCGGCGAAACTGCTCCCAGGAGAGCCCCACCAGCTCGTCGATGCGATCCTGCAGCTCCCGCTTGCTGCCACTGAACACCTGGCCCGACGCCACGTCGGTCAGGCTGCGCTCCTGGGCCTGAAAGCGCCCCTCGGCGCGGTTGCGGGCCCGGCGTACCGCCCAGCGGGCTAGCCAGATGCGGCCGTCACAGCCGCGAAACTGCACCTCGGCAAAACCGCTGGCGTGGCCGCGGCTGAGGATGCCGCGCACGTCGTTGGCCTTGAGCTTCTCCTCGTCATCCATGCGGCCCACTTCGGCCACGTTCTTGCGATTGGCGATAAAGCGCGGCATCTCGTCGTAGAGCGCCAGACAGATGGCATCGAGCAGGGTGCTCTTGCCGGCGCCGGTATTGCCGGTGATGGCAAACAGGCCGGCGGCCCCCAGGGCGCCACCGGCAAAATCGATGGTGAATTGACCGGTCAGGCTGGCGAGGTTCTCACCACTCAAAGAGAGGATCTTCATACGCCACACGCCTCCATCCATACCGACCCGATATCGCGCGTGCTCTTGCCCCCATCAGCCCGGGTATTACCGGTGATGGCAAACAGGCCGGCGGTCCCCAGGGCGCCACCGGCAAAATCGATGGTAAAGGGGCCGGTCAGGCTGGCCAGATTCTCCCCTGACAGCGACAAGATTTTCATTGGCTAGATTCCTTCACCTGCTCCAGGATCTCTTCAAACGACGCCACCAGCTCGGCCTCCGGCTCCCCGTCAAACTGACGCTGATAGCAGAGGCGAAACACCTCGGTGGGGGAGAGCTCATCCAGCCGGCGCTGGCCGGCACCATCCGCCAGCCCCTGGCCAGAGCCCTGATAACTGGTCGTGATGCGGGCAAGGCGCACCGGCTTGTCGCCGATGGCGGCCAGCACGCGCTCGCGGATGCGGGCCTCGGGTTTGGGCAACAGCAGCCGCACCTCGAGGAAGGGCTGTGCTTCTTGTGGGCAAGGGAGCAGCGCCAGCGCCTCGATGGCCTGGAGCGCCTCGTCGAGGCCGCTCTGGGGCAGCCGGATCATCTCCACCGCGCGGGGCACCGGGATCCGCTCAAGGCGGGCCAGCTTGCCCCCCTCAAACGTCACCTCCAGCACCTGATGGTTGTAGTTCGCCTCGGCCAGCGAGAGCGGCAGCGGCGAGCCGCTGTAGTGCACCCCCTCGGCCGGGCTCTGGGCCAGATGCAAATGACCCAGCGCCGTGTAGTCGGCGGCGGCAAACAGCTCGGCAGGCAGGGCATGCTGGTTGCCGCCGAGCACCCGCCGCTCGGAGAGCTCGGAAAGCTGGCCCGCCGCCAGATAGGCGTGGCCCATGGCGATGAGGGCCTGATCCGGATGACAGCGTGCACGCCCCTCGCTCAGCACTGCCTCATAGACCTGGCGTACCCCTTCGATCAGTCTGTCCTGCCCCTCGCTGAGCCCGTCGGGGCGCAGATCGCTGCTGCGCAGAAACGGCACGGCGGCGCACCAGGCGGCCACCTCGCCATCCTTGCCTCGCAGCGGCACCAGCAGACGCTCGGTCTCGAGGCGCCCCTCGTCGTCCCGGCTGATGCTGCCCACCAGATGCAGGTCGAAGGCGCGCAGCAGCTCGTGGGGGGCATCCAGCTTGGAGGGAGAGTCGTGGTTGCCGCCGATCAGCACCATCTCCAGTGCCGGGTGCTCGGCGCGCAGCCGCGCCAGAAAGCGGTAGAGCTGCTGCCAGGCGCTGGCGGGGGGGTTGGCGGTATCGAACAGGTCGCCCGCTACCAGCAGGGCGTCGATGTCGCGGCGCTTGATGGTGTCGGCCAGCCAGTCGAGAAAGGCATCGTGTTCAAAACGGCGATCATGGCCATGGAGTTGATGGCCAAGATGCCAGTCGGCGGTATGCAGGATCTTCATGAAAAACGGCTCGTATGGAGGAGGTGTCAGCGGCACCCGATGCAGACAAGATGAGGATATGCCTCCCCTTTTTCAAGCCATACCCGGCGCGGCCGGCAGATTCAGGCGGGCTCGCAGCACATCTGGTACTGGGGATGACCGGTGAGGGGATCGGCCACCTCCCCCTCGATCACGAAACCGTGGCGACGATAGAAGCGCACCGCCAGATCGTTTTCCACGAACACCCGCGCATGCAGCCGGGCCCCCTTGGATTTGGCCTCCTGCAGCAGGGCATGGCCCACTCCCCGCCCCTGGCGGTCGGGGCGCACGAACAGGGCCGCCAGGTAATCATCCACCAGCGCCATGAAACCGAGCAGCTCGCCGCGCTCCTCGAACACCCAGATGCAGGCGTGATCGAGATAGCGGGTGCGCAGATCTTCCTGGGCCTGCCACCAGCAGGAGGCATCGACAAAGTCGTGGGCCTGCAGGGAGGCCAGCAACCAGATTTCGACGATCTCGTCCATGTCGTCGGACCGACTCGCCCTCAGCATATTGGTATCCTTGTTAACAACCTGAACATCCGCAGTCTAGGGGAGTTTGATGACGGCTTTGGGGACGAATATGACTCCCTGTGAAGTCGATCGCCCTTTATTTAACAAGAATGATTGGCTGATCACAAAGCGCCTCTCTAGTACAATGCCCGCCGGACAATCTATGAGACCGAGGACGCCATGTGGTTTAAAAACCTGCAGATTTATCGCTTTACCCGCCCCTTCGAGCTGACCGTCGAGCAGCTGGAAACCCAGCTGGAAGCCTGTGCCTTCACCCCGTGCGGCAGCCAGGACATCTCCCGGTTCGGGTGGGTCAAGCCCCTTGGCAAATTCGGCTCCACCCTGACCCACTCCGCCGCCGGCCACATTCTCATCTGTGCCCGCAAGGAGGAGAAGATGCTGCCCGGCACCGTGGTCAAGGAGATGCTGGCGGAGAAGGTAGAAGCGATCGAGTTCGAGCAGGGCCGCGCCCTCAAGAAGAAAGAGAAGGAAGCGCTCAAGGAGGAGATCCTCCACACCTTGCTGCCGCGTGCCTTCAGCCGTACCAGCCAGACCTTCGCCTGGATCAATCCGGCCGACAACCTGATGGTGGTGGACGCGGGATCCGCCAAGAAGGCGGATGACCTGCTGGCCCTGCTGCGCAAATCCATCGGCACCCTGCCGGTGGTGCCGGTGGCCCTCAAGAACCCGCCCGAGATCACCATGACCGAGTGGCTGAACGAGGGCAACCTGCCCGCCTCCTTCACCCTGGAGGACGAGGCCGAGCTGCGCAGCGCCATGGAGCACGGCGGCATCATCCGCTGCAAGCAGCAGGATCTGATGACGGACGAGATCAAGAACCACCTGGCCAACGACAAGCTGGTCACCAAGCTGGCCCTCAACTGGGGCGAAACCCTGAGCTTCGTGCTGGGGGACGATCTCTCCATCAAGCGCCTGAAATTCAGCGAAGAGCTGCGCGAGCAGAACGACGACGTCACCAGCGAAGATCCGGCCGCCCGTCTGGATGCCGACTTCGCCCTGGTCACCGCCGAGCTGGCCCAGTTCATCCCGGCCCTGTTTGCCGCCCTGGGCGGTGAAGAGCAGTCCATCTAAGCGAATTGGCTCAGCCTGATTGCAAAAAACCGCCTCCGGGCGGTTTTTTTATGGGCGTACGCTTGGAGCGACTTGTTGATAGATGAGTAACTTGTTGATCTGACTCAACAACTTGAGTCATTAGCGCCAATCGTGACATAGTCGCCCCTCATGCTCATAAAACAGACAAGGAGAGTGTCATGTTGCGCAAACCACTGGGGCTGGCCATTGCCCTCGCACTGCTGGCCGGCTGCGCCGCTCAGCAGAGCCTGCAAGCGCCCCCCGCCCACACCCTGATCGCGCCGGAGGCCGCCAGCGGCTGGCAGGACAAACAAGGCTGGCAAGGCCGCGACTTCATGGTGGCCGCCGCCAACCCGCTGGCGGTGGAGGCGGGCTACCAGATGATCCAGGCTGGCGGCAGCGCGGTGGACGCCGCCATCGCGGTGCAACTGGTGTTGACCCTGGTGGAGCCGCAATCCTCCGGCATCGGCGGCGGCTCTCTGCTGCTGGTGTGGGATGGCAGCAAGGTTGCGGCTGTGGATGGTCGCGAGACGGCCCCCGCCGCCGCCACGGATCAGCTGTTCATGAAGGATGGCAAGCCGATGGCCTTCTACGACGGCGTGGTGGGTGGCCGCTCGGTGGGCGCCCCCGGCACCGTGCGGGCACTGGCGCTGGCCCACCAGCGTTACGGCAAGCTGCCCTGGGCTGCGCTGTTCGAGCCCGCCATCACCCTCGCGGAGCAGGGATTCGTGATAAGCCCGCGGCTGGCCGCGCTGCTGGCCAAGGACCCTTACCTTGCCAAGGATCCGGACGCGCGGGCCTACTTCTATCAGACCGACGGCAGCCCCAAACCGGCGGGAGCCCGACTGACCAACCCGGCGCTGGCCAAGGTGCTGCGAACCCTGGCAAGCCAGGGGCCGGACGCCTTCTATCGCGGCCCACTGGCCGAGGCCATGGTGGCCAAGGTGCATGCCCACCCGACCAACCCAGGGGTGCTGAGCGCGGTCGATCTCGCCAGCTACCGCGCCAAGCTGCGCGACGGCCTCTGCTTTGACTATCGCCAGAGCCGGGTGTGTGGCTTCCCGGCCCCCTCGTCCGGCACCATTGCACTCGGCCAGATCTTCGGCATGCTGGAGAGCCGCGACATGGCGGCCCTCAAACCGGTGCCAGGGGAGCAGGGCCAGCCGGCCGCTTCCGCCGAGGCGATCCACCTCTACAGCGAGGCGGCGCGGCTCGCCTTTGCCGATCGCAACCAGTACGTGGCGGATAGCGACTATGTGGCGGTCCCCGTCAGCGGCCTGCTCGACAAGCACTATCTGGCTCGGCGCGGCGCCCTCATCGGCGAGCGTTCCATGGGCCTGGCCAAAGCGGGCACCCCGCCGCTGGCACCGGCTCGCGGCCAGGATGCTACCCCGGAGCTCCCCTCCACCAGCCACATCTCCATCGTCGACAAGGCGGGCATGGCGGTCTCCATGACCAGCTCCATCGAAGACGGCTTCGGCTCGCGGCTGATGGTCAACGGCTACCTGCTCAACAACCAGCTCACCGACTTCTCCTTCACCTCGCTGGACGCCGCCGGGCTGCCGGTGGCCAACCGGGTGGAGCCGGGCAAGCGGCCGCGCTCCTCCATGTCCCCTTTGCTGGTATTTGACAAGGACAGCGGCGAGCTGGAGATGAGCCTGGGCTCGCCGGGGGGCTCCGCCATCATCAACTACGTGGGCAAGACGTTGCTCGGCACCCAGGATTGGGGGCTCAACCTGCAGCAGGCCATCAATCTGCCCAACTTCGGCAGTCGCAACGGCCCCACCGAGCTGGAAGCGGGTCGCACCCCGGCCGCGGTGGTCGAGGCGCTCAAGGCGAAGGGGCACGAGGTGGTGCTGAGCGAGCAGACCTCGGGCCTGCAGGGCGTGCAGCGCAACGCAAGCGGCTGGCTTGGCGCCGCCGATCCGCGCCGGGAGGGGATCGCCAAGGGCCAGTGAGCTCGGCTGAATCTGCACTCAGCCCCCCACGCAGCGAAGCGGCCAGTCGGCCGCTTTTTTGTGCTCTCCCTCCCCCAGCTGTGACCAGAAAAACCATCACCGATTGATTACTGTTGCCAGCCTGGCCGCCAGAGAAGCGCGCTTTCGCCTCAAAACAGCCACTTATACAGTTTTAATCGCAAATTAAGTCTTAAATGTGGATAAATATTGTTTTTCTACCAAAAACGTATTATTTTTCAACAGAAACGGCAACTGTTGTCCCCCAGACACACCCTCTGTGCATGCGGCCAGCATCTGTCTCTTTCGCCCCCTGCTCATTGACAGCTGCCCTCTTCGCCCGCGCGGTGATCTGGTAGCCCCCTGACTGCCATTAGCGAGGTGACGACATGGACCACTCCCTTCCCCTGATTACCACTCTGGTCGGCGGCTTCGTGCTGGCCTACATCCTCGGCATGTTTGCCCAGCGCCTCAAGATTTCCCCCATGGTGGGTTATCTGGCGGCTGGCGTCATCTCGGGCCCCTTCACCCCGGGTTATGTGGCCGACATGAAGCTGGTGCCCGAGCTGGCGGAGCTGGGGGTGATCCTGCTGATGTTCGGGGTGGGGCTGCACTTCTCCTTCCGCGATCTGATGTCGGTGAAGCGGATCGCCATCCCCGGTGCCATCGCCCAGATCGCCGTCGCCACCCTGCTCGGCATGGGGCTCTCCTCCCTGCTGGGCTGGGATCCGGTCGCCGGCCTGATGTTCGGCCTCGCCCTCTCCACCGCCAGTACCGTGGTGCTGCTGCGGGCGCTGGAGAGCCGCCAGAATCTGGAAACCCTGCAGGGGCGCATCGCCATCGGCTGGCTCATCGTCGAGGATCTGGTGATGGTGCTGGCGCTGGTGATGCTGCCGATCATCGCCGACATCCAGTTTGGCGAGCAGACCCTGAGCTGGCAGAGCATAGCGCTGGATCTGGGCTGGACCCTCGGCAAGGTGAGCCTTTTCGTGGCGCTGATGATGGTGGTGGGCAGCCGCTTCATCCCCTGGCTGCTGGCCCACACCGCCAGCACCGGCTCGCGTGAGTTGTTCACCCTGGCGGTGCTGACCTGCTCGCTCGGCATCGCCTTCGGCGCGGTCAAGCTGTTTGGCGTCTCCTTCGCCCTCGGCGCCTTCTTCACCGGCATCGTCATGAACCGCTCCGAGCTGAGCCACCGCGCCGCCAACAACACCCTGCCGCTGCAGGACGCCTTCGCCGTGCTGTTCTTCGTCTCGGTGGGCATGCTGTTCAACCCGGCGGTGCTGCTGACCGAGCCGCTGGCGGTGCTGGCCACCCTGTTCATCATCATGTTCGGCAAATCGGCGGCGGCTTACGCCATCGTGCGACTGTTCCGCTACAGCCGGCGCACCGCCCTCACCATCTCCGCCAGCCTGGCCCAGATCGGCGAGTTCTCCTTCATCCTCATCGGGTTGGCGATCGTGCTCAAGCTGGTGCCGGAAGGGGCCCGTGACCTGATCCTGGTGGGTGCCAGCCTCTCCATCATGCTCAACCCGCTGGTGTTCAACGCCGTCGAGCGCTACCTGGAGAAACACCCGGACGCCGACAACGCCAAAGTGCTGGCCGAGTGCAAATGCCCGGCGGTGGAGATGAAAGCCCACACCATACTGGTGGGCTATGGCCGGGTCGGCCGCCTGCTGGTGAGCGGCCTGCAGCAGGCCGGCCGCGAGCTGGTGGTGATCGAGCAGGATCCGCACCGGCTGGAGAGCCTGCGCCAGGCCGACATTCCCCACGTCAACGGCAACGTGGCCGATGACGAGGTGCTGTGCCGCGCCGCCATCACCGACGCCAGCTGGCTGCTGGTGGCCATTCCCAACAGCTTCGAAGCCGGCGAGGCCATCGCCCAGGCCAAGCTCATCAACCCGGCGATCCGGGTGATCGCCCGTGCCCACAGCGACGACGAGGTGAGCTTCCTCACCAAGCAGGGGGCGGACAAGGTGATCATGGGCGAGCGGGAGATAGCCCTCGGCATGCTGGCCCAGGCCACCGCATAGACCGCCATCCAGTGAACCAGAGGGGCCTTGGCCCCTCTTTTTATGCCTCTTTGTCCGCCCGCGCTTCTGGGTACCCAGGCCCCTCCCCACCCATGCCCGCCGGTGTCTCGCGCCGATATGGCACAATTTGACTCCCTTTGTCAGCCCCCCAGGTCAGGGCTGCGCGCCGCCTCTGCGGCAGGCACGCTGCGCAGCTTCCCCTCGCCAGCACAAAGCTCCAGCGGTTACCCCCAGCGGGGCGCAGTAGACAGCAGATCCTGCAGCGGCCCCCACCGGACGGGGGTAGGGTCGCGCCAGATGGGCAAATTCGCCGTTTTCTTCCTTTGGCTAGACTGGGCCAGTCGTCTTATGACACCCACTTGGCACACATGCCTGCAACTCACACTGGAAGGATCCGCTATGAAACCCTTGTTGACCGCCCTCTTGCTCCCCCTGCTGCCCCTCGCCGTACAGGCCGCCGAGCCCGTCTGGATCACGGTCGGTGCCGACAGCGGCGTCGAACTCAAGCAGGTCAAGGCCAAGCTGGCCCCATTGTTCAGCGCCAGCGGCGCCCCGGTCCAGCTGGCCCAGGTCGAGGCGAGCGAGCTTGGCACCCTCTCCCACCTGATGCACGAAGGGCACCAGCGCTGCGGCGGCTATGTGGTGCACAGCACCCTGGCCGACGCCCTGCAGAGCATGGCCCAACCCATCAGCCAGAACCTGTTCAGCGCCCCGCCGCTGACCCAGGGGGCCAGCGTCAACCGGCTGCTGCCCTATCTGGATCAGGGCAACATAGTCGGCACCATCAGCCAGCTCGCCAGCTGGCGCAACCGCTACTACACCACCACCACAGGGGTGCAGTCGGCGGACTGGGTGGCCGGCCAGTGGCAGACCCTGAGCGCCACCCTGCCCTGGGCCAGCGTCAGCCGGGTCAAGCACAGCGGCTATCCGCAGCAATCCGTGGTGCTGACCCTCAAGGGCAGCCGCTACCCGGACGAAGTGGTGGTGCTCGGCGGTCACCTCGACTCCACCGCCGGCTCGGCCCCCAACAGCCGCACCCTGGCCCCCGGCGCCGATGACGATGCCTCCGGCATCGCCACCCTGACCGAGGTGCTGCGGGTCATCGCCGAGCAGGGCCGCCAGCCGGAGCGCACCCTGCAGTTCATCGGCTATGCGGCGGAAGAGGTGGGGCTGCGCGGCTCCAAGGACATCGCCACCCGCTACAAGGCGGCCAACACCAAGGTGCTGGCGGCGCTGCAGCTGGACATGACCAACTACCAGGGCTCGGCGGAAGATATCGTCTTCATGACCGACTACACCGACCAGGGGCTGACCGGCTATCTGGCCCAGCTGCTGGACGCCTATCTGCCCCAGATCCGCTACGGCTATGACAGCTGCGGTTACGGCTGCTCGGATCACGCCTCCTGGCACAATCAGGGTTACCCGGCCGCCATGCCGTTCGAGTCGCGCTTCAACGACTACAACCCCAACATCCACACCGCCCAGGACACCTTGCAAAACTCGGATCCCTCGGCTGCCCACGCCCTCAAGTTTGCCCAGCTGGCCACCAGCTTCGCCATCGAGATGGGCAAGATAAACTGAGCCGCCAAGGCGAGGTGACGCACCTAAAACAAGAGGGAGGCCAGGCCTCCCTCTTTCGTCTCTGCATCTGCCACTCAGGGCTGTCGATGCGCCCCGTCAAGCGGGGTATTGGGGTGCGGCAAGCCTTGCTGTGCGCGGGCCGTGGCGGCCTGGGCCTGGTGCATTTCAAGGCGCTCGAAGGTGCGCAGCGCGCCATCGCGGGGAGCGGGATCCGCCGGCCAGCAGCTGACGGGCAGCGCCTGCACGCCCAGCAGGGCAACGGACAACAGCAACAGATAAGGGGCCATCTTGCGACACTCTTTGCGGCACTACGGTGGTAGCAGAGTGTCTATTCTTGTCGAGGACCGATGACGGCTTGATGACGGGAAGGGATCGTCATTTTACAACATCTGACGAGGCGGGCCGGCGCCGAGATACATATGGCGACATTTATGCCAAATCTGCGCGGACCAGTTAATTTATGCCCTAAAAAGTAGCCAAGAGGAAAACGTTATCCCTGAAAAGAAAACGTTATCTGGTCAAAACGTTGTTTCTGGATCATAAAAAGTATCCAAAAACTGGTGTATATTGCACGGCGGAAACTCCTTAACCATGAAGACTGACATGAAAAAGACCAAAATCGTCTGCACCATCGGTCCCAAGACCGAATCCAAAGAAATGCTGGCCAAGATGCTGGACGCCGGCATGAACGTCATGCGCCTGAACTTCTCCCACGGCGACTACGCCGAGCACGGTGGTCGCATCAGCAACCTGCGCGCTGTCATGGCCGAAACCGGCAAGCACGCAGCCATTCTGCTGGACACCAAGGGTCCGGAAATCCGTACCATCAAGCTGGAAGGCGGCAACGACGTTGCCCTGGTCGCTGGCCAGACCTTCACCTTCACCACCGACCAGACCGTGGTTGGCAACAAAGACAAAGTAGCCGTGACCTATGCCGGTTTCGCCAACGACCTGCGCGTCGGCAACCGCATCCTGGTTGACGATGGCCTGATCGGTCTGGACGTCATCGAGATCACCGAGCGCGAAGTCATCTGTAAAGTACTGAACAACGGCGATCTGGGCGAGAACAAGGGCATCAACCTGCCGGGCGTCTCCATCAAGCTGCCGGCCCTGGCCGAGAAAGACAAGCGCGACCTGATCTTCGGTTGCGAGCAAGGCGTTGATTTCGTTGCCGCCTCCTTCATTCGCAAGAAAGAAGACGTGCTGGAAATCCGTGAGCACCTGAAAGCCCACGGTGGCGAGAACATCCAGATCATCTCCAAGATCGAAAACCAGGAAGGCCTGGACAACTTCGACGAGATCCTGGCGGTCTCCGACGGCATCATGGTTGCTCGTGGCGACATGGGTGTCGAAATCCCGGTTGAAGAAGTGATCTTCGCCCAGAAGATGATCATCGAGAAGTGCAACAAAGCGCGCAAAGTGGTCATCACCGCCACCCAGATGCTGGACTCCATGATCAAGAACCCGCGTCCGACCCGCGCCGAAGCCGGCGACGTGGCCAACGCCATCCTGGACGGTACCGACGCAGTCATGCTGTCCGGTGAGTCCGCCAAGGGCAAATACCCGCTGGAAGCCGTGACCATCATGGCCACCATCTGCGAGCGTACCGATGCCGTAATGCCGTCCAACCTGTCTGCTGCCAACGACAGCAACAAGCTGCGCATCACCGAAGCGGTCTGCAAAGGCGCGGTAGAGACCTCCGAGAAGCTGGACGCCCCGCTGATCGTGGTTGCCACCGAAGGCGGCAAGTCTGCCAAGGCCATCCGCAAGTACTTCCCGAAAGCCTGGATCCTGGCCATCACCACCAACAAGAAGACCGCTGCCCAGCTGGTACTGACCAAGGGTGTGGTTGCTCACGTGGTTGACAGCATCGCCTCCACCGACGATTTCTATCGCATCGGTAAAGAAGCGGCGCTGGCCAGCGGCATGGGTCTGAAGGGTGACGTGGTTGTCATGGTCTCCGGTGCCCTGGTACCGAGCGGCACCACCAACACCGCTTCTGTTCACGTTCTTTAATCGGAACTGAACAAGCTGAAAACGGCGCCTGCGGGCGCCGTTTTTTTTATCTGCCCCCCTGCTGCCCATTCCTGCCCGGTGTTAGAATCCACGCGGATTTAATCCAAGTGGGAAATCTCCCAAATATCGCGTAATAACCCGGAAGTTTTATGCTCTCAACACGCTTCAAAAGAGCCTCGGCCACCCTGTTGCCGCTGCTCTGCTTACTCGTCAGCCTCTGCGCCCCGCAGGCCATGGCGCAGGATGTGCCCTCACGTGCCAGTGTGCAGCGGGCACTCGATGCCCTTGGCAAGTCTGACACCCTCACCGTCAGCCAGCAGGCCGACCAGAAATTCCTGACTGACACCCTCACCCTGCTCGACAGCATCGAGAAGGAGAAGAGCAAAGCCAAGAGCCAGAGCGAGCGCATCCGCTCCCTGCCGACCGAGCTCAGGGACATCAGCGCCAAGCTCGATGCCCTGACCCAGAACAAGAGTGCCGAGCAGATCAAGAGTGAATACGCCAGCATGAGCCTGAGCGAGCTGGAGAGTCGCCAGCCCGACGTCATGGCCAACATGCAAGATGCCCAGGAAGCCCTCGGCACCATCGGCAGCCAGATCACCAGCCTGCAAACCCTGCCGGAGCGGGCCCAGGCCCTGATGAGCCGCGCCTATCAGCGCAGCCAGGAGATCCGTACCCGCCTCAATGCCGGTGACGGGGTGAGCGGCGCCGAGAAGATGAAACTGGGCGCCGAGCTGGCCTTGCAGGAGCTGCAACTGGCCAACCTGCAACAGCAGTTGGACAACCGCACCAGCATGCAGGATCTCGCCGTCAAGCAGCGCGACTACCAGAGCGCCCGCCTCGCGAGCGAAGAGCAGAAGCTGCAACTGCTGCAAGAGCAGAGCAGTGCCAAGCGCCTCGGTGACACCGAAAAGACCGCCGAGCAGACCGGTGAGCTGGTCGCCGCGGATGACAACCCGCTGGTACAAAAAGAGCAGGAGCTCAACCATCAGCTGAGCCAGCAATTGGTCAGCGCCACCACCAACCTCAACTCGCTGGTGCAGAAGAACCTGCAGGCCAAGAGCTGGCTGGAGCGCGGCACCCAGACCGAGCGCAACCTCAACGAACAGGTGCAGATGCTCAAGGGCAACCTGCTGCTGTCACGCATTCTCTACCAGCTCTATCAACAGCTGGAGTCGTCGCCCTCCACGTTGGTGAAGAACCTGGAAGAGCAGATCGCCGACCTGCACCTGGCCCAGTTCGAGCTGAGCCAGCAGCGCGACCAGCTGTTCCAGAAGACCCAGTATCTGGACAACCTGATCGCGAACAGTAGCGAGCCGGTGAGCGAGGAGGACAAAACCAGCCTCTCCAAGCTGCTCGACACCCGCATCAGCCTGCTCGACCAGCTCAACCGCCAGCTGGATGCCCAGCTGACCAACGCCATCAGCCTGCAGCTGACCCAACAGCAGCTGGCGCGGATCTACTCCTCCATCGAATTTACCCTGCAGCAGCACATCTTCTGGGTGAGCAGCAACAAGCCCATCGACGGCAAGTGGTTCATCAACTGGCCGGCCCAGGCCTACAAACAGGCTTCCGACTGGGTACTGAAACCGGACTGGAGCGGCTGGGGTGAAACCTTGCTGCCCATCACCCTGCTCGCCTTCCCGCTGCTGCTGGTGGGTGGTCTGCTGATCTGGAAGCGCCCGGCGCTGGTGGAGCGGCAGAAGAAGATCACCAAGGATCTGGGGCGTTTTCGCCAGGACAGCCAGTGGCACACCCCGCGCGCTCTGTTGTTTACCGTGCTGCAGCGCCTGCCGGGCAGCCTGTTCATCCTGGCTGCCGGCCTGCTGCTGACTGACTGCGGTCTGCTCAGCTCCAAGCTGATTTTCCAGATCACCCTCAATCTGGCGCTCGGCTACCTGGTGTTCAGCGTCTATCTGGCGGTGATGCGGCCGGGCGGCATTGCCGAGACCCATTTCCGCATGCCGAAAGCCGAGCTGCAGGCCAAGCGCACCAGCATGCGCTACCTGTGGGTGCCCTTGCTGCCGCTCATCATGCTGTCGACCAAGGCGGTGGTAGAGCCCTCATCGCTGGGCAACGACGTGGTGGGTCAGGCGCTGACCCTGGCCCTGCTGGGGCTGGCCGCCTACCTGGTGTTCCCCATCTCCCGCGCCCGCATCAAGGGCGAGGCGAGCATGCAGCAGTCCATCACCGCCATCGCCCTGGCGCTGGCGCCGGTGGCGCTGATGGTGCTGGTGGGGCTGGGCTACTACTACACCGCCCTCAAGCTGACCGGCCGGCTGATCGAATCCTTCTACCTCATCATCATCTGGAGCCTGGTCTACCGTACCGCCCTGCGCGGGCTGGAGCTGGCGGCCCGCCGTCTGGCCTATCGCCGTGCGGTGGCCAAGCGCGAGCACAAGTCTTCGGAAGATGCGGAAGGGGGTGAGTCCATCGAAGAGCAGCCCATGGATCTGGAGGATGTCAGCCAGCAGTCCCTGCGTCTGACCCGCACCGTGTTGCTGCTGGTGTTCGGCGTCGCCTTCTACTGGCTCTGGTCCGATCTGGTGGCGGTCTTCTCCTACCTCGACAGCATGGTGCTGTGGCACAAGAGCGTGGGCTCCGGCGCCAATGCGGTGCTCTACCCCGTCAGTCTGAGCGATGTGCTGACCGCCATCTTCATGCTGGGGGCGGCCTGGTCGCTGGCCCGCAACCTGCCGGGTCTGCTGGAGGTGCTGGTGCTCTCCAAGCTGCGACTGGCCCAGGGCACGGCCTACGCCATCACCACCATGCTCAACTACGTGCTGATCGGGGTCGGTACCCTCACCGCCCTCTCCCTGATGGGCATGCAGTGGGACAAGCTGCAGTGGCTCGCCGCCGGTCTGACGGTCGGTATCGGTTTCGGTCTGCAGGAGGTGGTCGGCAACTTCGTCTCCGGCATCATCATCCTGTTCGAGCGTCCGGTGCGGATCGGTGACACCGTCACCATCGGTACCTTCTCCGGCACCGTCTCCAAGATCCGCATCCGCGCCACCACCATCACCGACTTCGACCGCAAGGAGGTGATCATCCCCAACAAGGTGCTGATGACCGAGCGGCTGATCAACTGGTCGCTGAGCGACACCGTCACCCGCGTCATCGTACGGGTGGGTGTGGCCTACGGTTCGGATCTGGAGCTGACCCGTACCCTGCTGAAACAGGCGGCGGACGACAACAGCCGCGTCTTGAAAGACCCGGCCCCCATCGTCTACTTCCTCACCTTCGGCCCCAGCACCCTGGATCACGAGCTGCGCTTCTTCGTGAGCGAGCTTGGCGATCGCAACCCGGCGGTGGACGAGCTGAACCGCAAGATCGATGCCCTGTTCAAGGCCAACGGCATCGAGATCGCGTTCAACCAGATGGACGTCTACATCAAGAACATGAAGGGCGAAGAGCAGAAGGTGGAGTCCGACTCCGCCCAGCCCCCCGCCCTGCCGGGTGCCCAGCCCGGCTAAGGCAGCACGCCATGCCACTCGAAGGCCCCGCAAGGGGCCTTTTTTATGGTCGACGGCCAGCCATCTACGCTGGTTTTGTGACGTGCCGGCCAGAATGGGACGCCGTTTGCCGCTAGCCTGAAGCGCTTACCCCCCCAGTGAGGGGGTCTGCCAATCCAGGCTGGCCGCGATACACTGAGGGGCCAACCCCCACATTTGCCAAGGTGCGCCAATGAGTTCCCAACCTTCTCTGCTCTCTTTTCTCGGCTCCCCCCTGCTCGGGGTGGCCGCCACCTATGTCGACCCCGCCAGCAAGGAGACCGGCGTCTACATCTGCGGGGTCGAGATCCAGGCCGGCGACGAGCTGCAGCTGAACTTTCCCAAGGGGCACCAGCTGGCGGTGGGGGAGAAGATCACCCTGCATCTGGACAACCGCACCGGGGTCGACGAGTACGATGCCTCCTTGAGCGTCTACCGAGTCTCCTACAAGGGGGTGATAACAAAAACCGCCCCGGACAAGGTGCAGGTCACCCCGCTGCAGTTCGAGCTCTGGTACGGCAACCGGGTGGTCTATGGCTTCGCCCAGCCGGACTATCAGCATCCGGCCGATGAACGTCCCGCCTGCGAGCTGCCGGTCACCCCGCTCACCGGCCTGCCGGTGCCTGACCTGCGCGAAGTGGAGAACAAGATCGGGGTGCTGGTGACCCGGGCCCAGTCCCAGCCGCACACCACAGTGCTGGCGTTTCTCTCCTCCGATGAGGACGACATCTTCTTCATCACCTTCCCCGAGACCTTCAAGTCGCAGTTGCTCAAGCGCGACGGGCGCTGCCACTTCGCCATCGACTCGCGGGCGGTGTTCACCTACACCCGCGCCATCGAGTGGAACTACACCATCATCGCCGCCGATGCCTACCAGATCCCGCAGGATCACCCGCTGTTCGAGCCCATCCGCGCCGCCTTCGTGCAGAAGAATCCGTGGGAAGTGGGCTTCTTCAGCCACCCGCAGGTGGAGCTCTACCACCTCAAGGCCCGTCAGGTGGTCTGCCCGGGGCGGGCAAAAGAGTAGGCCAGAGCGGGCCCGAAAGAGGATAAGATGACCGCCGTTGCCCATGACAAGGAGTAGAGAGCAGATGCAGCAGGTCGTTTATGTGGCGAGCCCCGCCAGCCAGCAGATACATGTGTTCGCCCTGGCCGGGAGCGGAGAGCTCGCGCCATTGCAGGTGGTCGACACCCCGGGCCAGGTCCAGCCGCTGGTGATCAGCCCGGACGGGTACTGGCTCCATGCCGCCGTACGGCCCGATTTTGCGCTCATCAGCTACCGGATTGGCGTGGATGGCCGGCTCAGCGAGCCTAGCTCGGCGCCGCTGGCGGGCAGCGCCTCCCACACCGCCATCTCGGCCGACGGCCGCTTCCTGCTGGCGGCCTCCTATGCCTTCAATCATGTCACCGTCTCCGCCATCGGAAGCACCGGTCGGGCAGCGCCGCCCCACCAGCAGCTCGACGGCTTGCAGGCCGCCCACTCGGTCACCCTGCTGGCCGCCGATGGCCAGGGCGAGCAGGAGGTGCTGGTCGCCTGCCTCAAGGAGGACCGTATCCGCCGCTTTGTGCTCTGTCGGGAGGGTCGGCTGCGCCCCCATCCGCGGGGAGATCTGCAGACCGCCAGCGGCGCCGGCCCGCGCCATCTGGCGCTGCACCCAAGCAATGGCGACCTCTATTGCCTGAACGAGCTCGATTGCACCATCAATCGCTACCGGCGCAGCGCCAATGGCGGCATCACACTGTGCCAGAGCCTGGAGATGCTGCCCGCCGGTTATCAGGGGGAGTACTGGGGGGCGGATCTGCACGTGACGCCGGATGGGCGCTTTCTCTACAGCAGCGAGCGGGCCAGCAGCCTGCTGACCCAGTTCGCCATTGCGCCGGATGGCGAACTCGGCGTGGTCGGCCACTTCCCCACCGAAACCATGCCGCGCGGCTTTGCCATCGACGGGCAGGGCCGCTGGCTGCTGGCGGCAGGGCAAGCCTCCCACCAGCTGGCGCTGCACCGCATCGATCCGGCCAGCGGCGCCCTGACCCTGCAGGCACGCCAGCCGGTGGGCGAAGGGGCCATGTGGGTGCGGGTGTTGACGCTGGCGCCCTGAGCTCTGGACCTCGGGCCCGATGCATCGACAAAACAGAGAGGCCACCCTGGGGTGGCCTCTCTTTCATCATCTCAATGCAAGTCAACACAGGGATTTAATCCTTGGCGCTCTCCATGGCCCCCTCTTCGGAGTGCTGGGGCAGGATGAGGTTGAGCAGGATGGCGGCCACCGAGGCCAGGCCCACGCCAGCCAGGGCGAAGTCACCGATCTTCATCTCCAGCGCACCGACACCCACGGTCAGGGTCACGGCCACGATGGCGATGTTGCGCGACAGCCCCAGATCCACCTTGGACTCCACCAGGGTCTTGAGACCGATGGCGGCGATGGATCCGAACAGCAGCAGCATGATGCCGCCCATCACCGGCATCGGGATGGAGGTGAGCAGGGCGTTGAACTTGCCGAAGAAGGCCAGAATGATGGCGAACACCGCGGCCCAGGTCATGGTCACCGGGTTGAAGTTGCGAGTGATCATCACGGCGCCGGTCACTTCGGCATAGGTGGTGACGGGGGGACCACCGATGAAGCCGGCGAAGCAGACGCCGATGCCGTCACCGGCCAGGGTACGGTGCAGACCCGGGTTCTTGGTGTAATCCTTGCCCGTCACGCCACCGATGGCCAGCACGCCGCCGATGTGTTCGATACAGGGGGCGATGGCCACCGGCAGCATGAACAGCGCCGCAGCCCAGTTGATCTCGGGGGTCACGAAGTGGGGCAGCGCCAACCAGGGGGCATTCACCATGCCATCGAAGCTCACCTGCCCCATCAGCACGGCGGCCACATAACCGGCGATGACACCGGAGAGGATGGGGATGAGCTTGATCCAGCCCTTGCAGAACACCGCCGCAATCAGGGTCACCGCCAGCGAGATGCCGGCCAGGGTCAGCGCAACCGAGGCTGGCACGACCTGTTCACCACCGGCGCGGCCCATCGCCATGTTGCAGGCCACCTGGGCGACCGACAGACCGATCACCATGATCACCGGACCAATCACCACCGGCGGCAGCAGCTTGTGCACGAAGCCCATCCCACGCACGCGAATGAGCGCGGCCAGGATGAAGTACATGAAACCGGCGGCAAACAGACCGAACATGGTGGAGGGCAGGCCCCAGGTCTGGGTGGCGTAAATGATGGGGGCGATGAAGGCAAAGCTGGAACCGAGGAAAATCGGGACCTGGCGGCGGGTGCAGAGCTGGAACAGCAGGGTGCCCACACCGGCGCCAAGCAGGGCCATGGAGGGGTTCAGTCCGGTGAGCAGGGGCACCAGAACCATGGCACCGAAGGCGACAAACAGGATTTGCAGCCCGGCGACACTTTGCTTGACTAAGGAAAACATGGATGTCCTTAATTTTTTGATAACTGACAGGGATATTTGACACTTTTCAGTTATCACAAGACTTTTTCAAGGCACTGAATGAGCCATTCGGCGTCATTTGTTGCCTCTTACTGCTTGGGGAGGGCATGAAACTGGCTTTTTAGGCGGGATTCGTTGCTACAAGCATCGAGGAAGCGATTTTACGCACTTTTATCGCCGACGCCAATCGTTTTTCTGCCTGGTTTATTGAGCGCCAGTACAACAGGGTTATGTTTTATACGCCGAGTGAGGGAAAAAGCAGGGGATTGGACTTGCAATGATGCGGGTTCACTGTTTGACGGCCGAGTTTGGCTACCAAGGCAAAAGAGCTGCAAAAAAGAGAGGGGGCAATGCCCCCCCCTCTACTATCAATGAGTCAATAACACCGGTAAGTAGTCTATACCCGGCGATAGGGCAGATAGACCGGCTCCCACATGTGGTTGAGGATGTGCTGCTGCAGATCCTGACCGATCAGCGGATGGGAAGGATCCCGCCGCACTATGTCCTTGAGCACCGCCGTCGCCACGTGCACCGAGATGTTGCGCAGCTCGCGAATGCGCGGATAGACGGCCCCCTTGGCCAGGTCCACCTCGCTCACGCACTCTGCCAGCGCAAAGGCGGCGGTAGTGAAAATGTCCGGCGTGATCTCGCGGATCTGGCTGACGATGGCCGCCAGACCCACCCCCGGGAAGATGAAGACGTTGTTGCCCTGGCCGACCCGGAACTCCTGCCCTTCATAGTGCACATCCTTGAACGGACTGCCGGTGGCGACGATGGCCTTGCCCTTGCTCCAGCGATAGATGTCGTCCGGCAGCGCCTCGCAGTTGGCGGTCGGGTTGGAGAGCGGGAACACCATGGGGCGCGCGCAATGTTTTTGCATCAGCTGCACGTGCTCCTCCTTGAAGGCGCCGCCCGAGCCGCTGGTGCCCAGCAGCACTGTGATCGGCACGTGGCGCAGCACGTCGGTCAGGTTGGCCTTGCCGGGCACCTCGGTGTCCCAGCCGGCCAGCAGCAGACCCGGCTTGGCGTAGCGACGCTTGTACTCGTCGAGCCCCTCGCGGTTGTCACACACCAGCCCCTGGGTATCCAGGATGTAGATGCGATCGCGCGCCGCCTGCGGATCCAGCCCTTCGCGGATCATGCCCGCGCAGATCTGATCCGCCACCCCCACCCCGCCGGCACCGGCGCCATAGACCAGGTAATTCTGCTGGCCCAGGGTCTCGCCCTTGACCTTGACCGCCCCTATGATGCCCGCCAGCACCACGGCCCCGGTACCCTGGATGTCGTCGTTGAACGACGGCAGCGACTGCTGATAACGGGAGAGATTGTTGAAGGCGTTGGACTTGCTGAAGTCCTCCCACTGCAGCACGGCGTTCGGGAAGTGGCGCTTGACCCCGGCCACGAACTTGTCGATGAAGTCGTCGTACTCCTTGCCGCGAATGCGCTTGTGGGGCTGACCCAGGTACATGGGATCATCCAGCAGCGCCTGATTGTCGGTGCCCACGTCGAGCGCAATGGGCAGGCAGCAGGCGGGGTGAATGCCGGCAGCCAGGGTATAGAGGGAGAGCTTGCCGATGGGAATGCCCATGCCGCCCACCCCCTGGTCACCGATCCCCAGGATCCCCTGGCTGTCGGTCACGACGATGATGCGCACCGATTTGGCATCCAGCTGACGGGCCAGGGAGCCCATGTCATCGACGTTCTTCGGGGTGATGTAGAGGCCGCGCGCCTTCTGGTAGCGGTGGCTGAACTCCTGACACGCCTTGCCCACGGTCGGGGTGTAGATGATGGGGGTCATCTCCTCCACATGGCGCGCCAGCAGGGCGTAGAACAGGGTCTCGTTGCGATCCTGCAATGCCCGCAGGTTCTGATACTTCTCGATGTCGCTGCAGGCGCTCAGAAAGCCCTGATAGACCCGATCCAGCTGGGCTTCGAAGGTTTGCACCTGGGGAGGCAACAGGCCGTCGAGCTCGAAGTCGGCGCGTTCCTGTTCGGTAAAGGCGGTGCCCTTGTTGAGATTGCGATCGTTGAGCAGATCGGTGCCAGTCAGTGCAACGGGGCGAAAATCTTGTCCCTGTGCATCTTTCCACAGCAGATATTGTCCGGTAGCCATAGTCATTCTCTTTGATTTACGTGAAATTGCCGTTCGGCAGGAGAGCAAGACTCATAATGAAATCAATCATATGACGTTTGCCTGTTTAGTTTTGTGAGCTTGGGCATACCCTGCGGCCAAAATCCGCGCCGAGGCGGGCAATGGTCTCATACCGGCCACGCGCCACAGAGAGCGGCCAACTATGCTCAACAGCAGGCCACCGGCAGGGAGAGGTTCCCGGGGGCAGGAGAGAACAAACAGATGAGTGAAATCCTGATCGTCGATGACATGGCATCCAACCGCTACATCTTGCGCAGTCTGCTGGAAGAGGCGGGTTACCGGGTGCGGGAGGCCACCGACGGCCTGCAGGCGGTGGATGCCGCCACCGAGTTCCCCCCCGATCTGGTGCTGATGGACATCAACATGCCGGTGATGGACGGTTACGAGGCGTGCCGCCGCATCAAGCAACTGCCGGGCCAGTGGTGCCTGCCGGTACTCTTCATCAGCACCAACAGCGGGATCGGGGCGCTCGAGCAGGCCTTTCAGGCCGGCGGCTGCGACTATGTCTCCAAGCCGTTCCACCAGCTCGAGGTGTTGGCCCGGGTGCAAAACCAGCTACGTCTCAAGGAGCTGGGGCGTCAGCAGGCCAAGGTGCAGCTCTACCAGAGCCTGTTTCAGCTCACCGCCGGCATCGCCCACGAGATCAACACCCCCATCGGCATCGGCATCACCGCCTCCAGCCTCATTCACGGCGCCGGCGATCTGCTGGCCAACGCGGTGCAAAACGGCATGCTGGGGCAGCGCCTGCTCCAGCAGCAGCTCACCGACATCAAGGAAGGCAACGAGCTGGTGGAATCCAGCCTGCGCCGGGTCGCCCTGCTGGTGACCCGCTTCAAGGAGCTGACCCGGGATCAGACCGAGCTGCCCGCCACCTCCTTCGCCGTACAGAAGAGCCTGCGCAAGCTGCTGCAGGCCTTCACCCCCGAGTTTCTCATCGCCAGGGTCAACGCCGATCTGGGCGGCGAGGAGGTCACCCTGACCGCCCCCGAGTCGCTGTTTCTCGACCTGGTGCAGGAGCTCATCAAGAACAGCATGGAGCACGCCTTCAAGGGGCCGGGGGAGCACCGCCTCTCCCTGCAGGTGGAGCGGGCCGGCAACGAGCTGCTGCTGATCTACCGGGACAACGGCCCCGGCATGGCGGCCGAGCAGCTGGCCCACCTGTTCGAGCCCTTCTTCACCACCCTGCGCGGTGACGCCCGCCACTGCGGGCTGAGCGCCTGTCGCATCCACAACCTGGTGGAGAACAACCTGCACGGCCAGCTCACCGTCACCAGCCCGCCCGGCGAGGGGCTCTGCTACCGCATCCGGCTGCCGCTGCAGCCGCAGCTCTGAGCGGCAGACACAACAAAGGGGCGCCGCAGCGCCCCTTCTCTTTCATCCTGATGTCGCGGTCAGCCTCAGCCTGACTTGCCTGCCTTGGGCTCGTCGAGCTGGTGCTTCACCTCTTCATACCAGAGGTCGTGGTGCTCCTTGGCCCAGGTCTCGTCCACCTCACCACTGATCATCCCCTCCAGCGCCCCTTCCAGCTGGAACAGGCCCATGTAGATGTGGAAGATGAAGCCGCAGATGAGGATCAGGGCGCCTACGATGTGGATGAAGCTGGCCCACTCCATCTGGCGGCGCAGCTGGCCGAAGATGGGGAAGTCCAGAAACAGCCCGGTCGCCACGACGATGCCGCCAAACCAGATCAGCAGCCAGAAGATCGCCTTCTCGCCACCGTTGGAGAAGCCCGCCGAGGGGTGACTCCCCTTGTGGGGCCCCAGCATGCCGCCCGCCTTCATGAACCAGCGCACGTCCACCATGTTGACGATGTTGTGGCGAAACCACTTGATGAGCACTCCCATCAGGCAGAGGAAGAAGAGCGGCCCCACGTAGTTGTGGAACACCTTGGCGAACCAGATCCAGTTCTCCCACACCCCGATGCTCACCACCGGCTTGATGAAGTGCTTGCCGTAGATGATGGCCAGCCCCGACCCGGACAGGGTCAGGAACATCCCTGCCGTGCTCCAGTGCAGCGCCCGATCGAGCCGGCTCCAGCGCTTGAGCTTGCGCCCGGTGCGCGGCTTGGAGAGCTTGGTCGGCCCCACCGCCCAGTACATCAGGCCGCACATGGCCAGGGAGCCGAAGATGGCGATGGCACCGAGCGGCGACACCCACTTGGTCTTCACCTCGAACCAGAGCTGGCCCGGCACCGAGATGAGCACCCCGTGCTCCGGCGAGCGGGAGGTGGTCACCCCCTCCTGCCCGTCCTTCACCGCCCGCCAGTAGTCGGCGCCAGCAAAACCGACCGCCTCTTTCTCTGCGTCGGCGAAGCTGGCGGTACTCACCAGCAGCAGGGCGGCAAACAGGGCCATTAGCCAGGTTTTCATGCCGCCCCTCCCTTGCCCGCCTTGCTGGCGTCGTAAAACAGCTCTTCACCACTGCCCCAACCCGCTTCCTTGGCGCCGCGATAGGCGACCCGCTCGCGGAAGATGTCGGAGATGACCTGCGCATCCCCCGCCAGCAGCGCCTTGGTGGAGCAGAGCTCGGCACACATGGGCAGCTTGCCCTCGGCGATGCGGTTGGCTCCGTACTTCTGGCGCTCCGCCTCGCTGTGATCCTCTTCCGGGCCGCCGGCGCAGAAGGTGCACTTGTCCATCTTGCCCCGATCGCCAAAGGCGGCGGTCTTCGGGAACTGGGGCGCCCCGAACGGGCAGGCAAACAGGCAGTAGCCGCAACCGATGCAGAGATCCTTGTTGTGCAGCACGATGCCGTCGTCGGTGTGATAGAAGCAGTCGGCCGGGCAGACCGCCATGCAGGGGGCGTCGGTGCAGTGCATGCAGGCGACCGAGATGGAGGTCTCCCCCGGCAGACCGTCGTTGAGGGTCACCACCCGGCGACGCTGGATGCCCCACTCCAGGGCATCGTCGTTCTCGTTCTTGCACGCCGTCACACAGCCGTTGCACTCGATGCAGCGCTTGGTGTCACACATGAATTTCATTCTGGCCATGAGATCAGGCTCCTACTTGGCGAAAACGGCACAGGGTGACCTTGGTCTCCTGCATCTGGGTAACCGGGTCATAGCCATAGGTGGTGACTATGTTGACCGACTCCCCCAGCACATAGGGGTCTGACCCTTCCGGATATTTGGCGCGCAGATCCTGGCCCTCGAAGTGGCCACCGAAGTGGAACGGCATAAAGGCGAGCCCAGGTTTGACCCGCGGGGTCACCAGCGCCTTCACCTTGACCCGGCCCCCTTCCGGCCCCTCCACCCACACATCCTGACCGTCGCGCACGCCGACGTCGTTGGCATCCGCCGGGTTCATCTCGACGAACATCTCCTGCTGCAATTCAGCCAGCCAGGGGTTGGAGCGGGTCTCGTCGCCGCCCCCCTCGTACTCCACCAGACGGCCGGAGGTGAGGATGATCGGGAACTCCTTGCTGACGTCCTTCTCCTGCACCGAGGCATACTGGGTCGGCAGGCGCCACAGGCTCTTGGCGTCCGGCCAGGTGGCGTAGTCGGCCAGCAAGTCGCGGCGCGGGGTGTAGAGCGGCTCGCGGTGCTTGGGCACCTGATCCGGGAAGGTCCACACCACGCAGCGCGCCTTGGCGTTGCCGTAAGGCACGAAGCCGTGCTTGATGGCCACCCGCTGGATGCCGCCGGAGAGGTCGGTCTTCCAGTTCTTGCCCTCGGCCTCTTTTTTCTCGGCCTCGGTCAGCTCATCCCACCAGCCGAGCTGCTTCATCAGGTCGGCGGTGATCTCGGGATAGCCATCCTCCACCTCGCTCCCCTTCGGCCAGGAGTCTTCGGCCAGCAGCGAGACGCCCTGATACTCGATGCCGAAACGGGCGCGGAAGCCGCCGCCCCCTTCCGACACCGGAATGCTGGTGTCGTAGAGGATGTGGCTGCCGGGGTGTTTCATCTCCGGGGTGCCCCAGCAGGGCCAGGGCAGACCGTACACTTCGCCGCTGACCGGGCCACCCTCGGCCTTGAGGTTGGTCTTGTGGAAGGTGTGCCAGTTCTGCTGGTGCGCCTTGAGCCGCTCCGGGCTCTGGCCGGTGTAGCCCACGCTCCACATGCCGCGGTTGTATTCGCGGGTGATGTCTTCCAGCAGTGGCTCGTTGTTCTCCACCTTGATGTGCTTGAACAGCTCATCGGCAAAGCCGAGCTTCTTGCTCAAGAGATACATGATCTCGTGGTCCACCTTGGATTCGAACAGGGGTTCTATCACCTTGTCGCGCCACTGCATGGAGCGGTTGGTGGCGGTGACGGAACCATAGGTCTCGAACTGGGTGGTGGCCGGCAACAAGTAGACGCCGTCGGTGCGATCGTTCATGACGGCAGCGACCGTGGGGTACGGGTCGACAATCACCATCATGTCGAGCTTTTGCATCGCCTTCTTCATCTCGGGGCCACGGGTCTGGGAGTTGACCGCATGGCCCCAGTAGAACATGGCGCGGATGTTGGAGCCCTGCTCGATGAGATCGGCGTTCTCCAGCACCCCGTCCACCCAGCGGGAGACCGGAATGCCGTTATTGTTCATCGGCAGTTTGCCGTTGTAGGCCTTGTTGTCGAAACGGGCCTTGATCCACTCGTAATCGACGTCCCACACCCGGGCCCAGTGCTTCCAGGAGCCCTCTTCCAGCCCGTAGTAACCGGGCAATGAGTCGGAGGTGACGCCAAAGTCGGTGGCGCCCTGCACGTTGTCGTGACCACGGAAGATGTTGGTGCCCGCCCCGCTCTTGCCCACGTTGCCGAGGGCCAGTTCGAGGATGCAGTAAGCGCGGGTATTGTTGTTGCCGGTGGTGTGCTGGGTACCGCCCATGCACCAGACCACGCAGCCGGGGCGGTTGTCGGCCAGCAGTTTGGCGGCGCCATGGACCTGCTGTTCGTTGAGGCCGGTCACCCGCTCCACTTCGGCCGGAGTCCAGCGCGCCACCTCTTTTTGCACCTCGTCCATGCCGTAGACGCGGGTGCGGATGAACTCCTTGTCTTCCCAGCCGTTCTTGAAGATGTGCCAGAGCATGCCCCAGATAAAGGCGACGTCGGTGCCCGGGCGCAGGGAGAGGTACATGTCCGCCTTGGCGGCGGTACGGGTGCGACGCGGGTCGACCACCAGGATCTTGCAGCCGTTGCGCTCTTTTGCCAGCAGGATGTGCTGCATGGCGACCGGGTGGGCCTCCGCCGGGTTGGAACCGATGAACATGATCGACTTGCTGTTGTGCATGTCGTTCAGGCTGTTGGTCATGGCGCCGTAGCCCCAGGTGTTGGCGACCCCGGCCACCGTGGTGGAGTGGCAGATCCGTGCCTGGTGATCCACGTTGTTGGTGCCCCACAGGGACGCCATCTTGCGAAACAGGTAGGCCTGCTCGTTGGAGTGCTTGGCGGAGCCGAGCCAGTAGACGCTGTCGGGGCCGGACTCCTTGCGAAGGCGCTGCACTTCATTGCCCACCTCTTCGATGGCCTGCTCCCAGCTCAGACGCTGCCACTTGCCGCCCACCAGCTTCATCGGGTACTTGAGGCGACGCTCGCCGTGGCCGTGCTCGCGCAGGGCCGCTCCCTTGGCGCAGTGGCCGCCGAGGTTGAAGGGGTGATCAAACGCCGGCTCCTGACCGGTCCAGACGCCGTTTTGCACCTCGGCGTAAACGCCGCAACCCACAGAGCAGTGGGAGCAGATGGTGCGCTTCACCTCGACAGGTACGTCGGCCGCTACGGTTTTGGCCTCGGCCCGCTGCATCATGGCTGGGGCCAGCCAGCCAGCGGCCACGGCGCCGCCGGCCACCAGACTTGAGTTGACCATAAAGGCGCGGCGGGTCAGCCCCTGACCGCGAGCGGCCCCATTGCTTTGCAAGCTGCCCTGCTCGCCCGCCTGGGGCTGCTCGGCACGTTTCGTCAGTTTCATGAGTTCTCCTTCACTGAGTCGGCTCAGTCGGTGCCGCGCAGGGTGCGATAAAAGTCGTGAACATGGGGGGTCTCCCGATAGCCCTTGTCCGGCTCGGTGTCGTGGGTCAGCACCTCCTTGCCCACCACCCGGCCAGTGGCACCGGCCAGCACACCAATGGTGGCAACCACCCCCACCCCCTTGATCAGATTGCGGCGGGACGGGTCTTTCAGTTGTTCATCGCTCATCTTTCTGTGACCTCTGTTGTTATGGTCGGCTGCGGTGAGCCGGTTTTGCTATGAGTGGGTGGCGCAGCGTCATGGCTGCGTCACCAGCGGGCTGCCAAAGGGCAGGCGCAGTTCCTGTTCCAGTTTGAAAAAGTCTTCGGCAAGCGCCCCGACCGCCCGGTAGAAGCTGCCCCCTTTCGCCTGTTGCTGATCGCGGCAGCAGGCGAGTACCCAGGGGGCAAGGTGGCGTTCATAGAAGCGGTTGCGATCCGGGTGCTGCTCGGCAATCAACACCGCCATCACCTCGCACAGGGCAGCCAGATGATCCTCCGGCTCGCACACCCCGCTCTGACGCTCGAAACCGAGCGACTGGAGATCGGCGCGCAGCACCGCCAGCGGCAGCTCCATCAAAGAGCCGGTGAGATACCAGGAGGCAAACGGCACGATCTCCCCGCGCCCCAGCCCGATAAAGAGATCCTGATACTCCTCGGCAAGCTCATTCTCGTGGTGGCTGCTGGCCGCCAGTTGCACCAGCCCCAGCCCTCTGGCAAAGGGGCCGGGCATGGCCTGCAACCCTTGCAGCCAGGCGAGTTGCTCGCCACGGGGGGCGGCGCGCCAGAGGCTCGCCAGCAGGGCGTACATGTCGGCGCTATTGCGATCCAGGTCGGTCATTGCCGGCGCCTCCGGGTAGTCATTGCGTTGTTCAGTCATCAGAGCCCCCTCACACCTTGAGCTGGGAGACGGGATCCGCCGCCAGCGCCGCAAACACATCCTTGACCCGGCAGTCCTCGCACATCAGCAGCCGCTGGGCAGCCTCGTTCTGAAAGTGGGAGTGACCGGCCAGTTTTTGCTGGATGCGGCGGATAAGGGAGGCCGGCGCAAACGGCTTGGAGCAGCGAATGCAGCAGGCAGCCTCTTCGGCTTTCAGGCTCTGCACGGCGCGGCGCGCCTCGGGCACAGGTTGCAGGCGGGGCATCAGCACGATGGCCTGCTCGGGGCACGCCTTTTCGCACATGCCGCACTGGATGCAGTCCTGCTCGATAAAGTTGAGGCCGGGCGTGTGCCCCACCGCATGCAGGGCGCGGCTCGGGCAGACCGCCACGCAGCCCATGCAGAGGGTGCAGTCAGCGTCTTTGAGCTCCACGCTGCCGTAAGGGGCGCCGTGGGGCACAGCCAGCGGCTCGCGGCCGCCATTGTTGGCTTGCCAGAGGGCATCGAAGGCGGCGAACAGGTTCTCCCGTTTATCTCCTTTGAGCGGCTTGTCCAGCAGGGCTGCGGCTGGCTGGCCGGAAATCGGCTTACCTAGTTCGACATCCGGGTTAAACAGGCCGATGCGATCGGCAGCAAGACCGGCGCCGGTCAAGAGCACAGCGGCGCTCGCCAGCTCCCGCTCAACCAGCACGCAAACGCTCTCGGGAGCATCGTCACCGAGCGCAATGCGCACCGCGCTGGCGCCATAGGCGAGGGCGGCAAACCAGCTCTCGATACCCAAACTCGCGCTCTCCTCCACCCAGACCGGCAGCCAGTTGGCGGGCAAACGGGTAAGTTCCGTTTCCACCCATTCCCGCTCGCTTTCACCGGCAATCAGCAGTTGCGGCGCGTCGCCCCCCGCCTCCCGGTAGTGCTTGATCAATCGGAACAAGTAGTCGCCGCTGGTGTTGGCATCGGGCTGGTGATAGCCAATCGCCCCGGTCGGACAGGCGGAGGCACAGCTGCCAAAGCCCTGACAGAGATGGGGATCGATCTGGATGCGGCCATTGATGGGCTTGAGCGCATCGGTCGGGCAGACATCGAGACAGCGGCTGCAACCGGGCACGCCGCGGGCGGTAAAGGCGCAGGCCTCGGGGTCCAGGCGAAAATAGCGCGGCTTGTCGAAGATACCGGTCAGCGCACAGATCTCGGCAAGCCGTGCGGCCAGCCCATCGTCATCAGCCAGATGCAGATAACCCACCGGTGGGCGCTCCAGCGCAAAGAGCGGGGCGCGGCCCAGATCGGCCACCAGATCGAAACGCGGTTCGCTACCGACCGTCGCTTGTTGTGGAAAACAGAGCGCAGCCAGAGAAATACGCTCACCCTGACCATTGAGGCCAGTGAGCTGGAACTGGCCGAGATACCCAGTCAGGCTCGGCTCGCGCAGGGTCAGGGCATCCATGGCAGCGGTAGCCTCGAAGATGGCCTCGAGATCCGCCGCCTCGGCGTCATAAACGGATTCGGTCACCAGCAGGGTCGGCATCACGCCTTGGGGCAGCAGGCTGGCGGCGCGGCGAATGCGGTCTTCCGGGCCGACCAGCAGCAGGCGCCCCTGACTCTGGTAAGAGACGGTGGCCGGGATCAGGTTGTCGGTCTTGACCGTATGCTGCAGGGCATGGGCGCGGGCACGTTCGTTGCGCGCGGCCACGCCATCGGCGGTCAGAGTTGCGACGGATGTTGTTATGGGTTGTTCGATGCTCACATGCACTCCTGTGCGCGCCACCTCGTGGGATGGCGTGCTTGTTGGTCAGCTGGGATAGCAAGAGCCGAGCCAACTCCCCCAGGAAAAAAGTGACTGGCAGGGAGTTAGGATCCCAAATGCTCCATTCCCCCACCCTTGATTGGGACATTTTGTCCATCATGGCCAACCAAAATGTCCCGATCGTCGGTGGGGGTTTGAGAATGGTTATCAGCCAACCCTTGCGGCTCGCTGGTTATGGCCGTGGCGGCCACTGTCGCCGGTTCGGGTGCGGCAGCGGTTGAGTGAGGCACTTCGCCATCGGGCGTGCTCACCTGCTCCACCAGCCAGTTGCGCAGCCCGGCGCTCAGGGCCGCGGGCAGCAATTCGGGCTGGCTGAAATCTTGGGTGTAGTCGTCGAGCCCATCCGGCTTATGGCTGCGAAACATGGCGCGCAGCGTCTCCTTGTCGGCGAGCGCTGGCTTCTCTGAGGAGGCCATTTGGGGTTCTGATCCGCGCGGCTTGTCCCCTTCGAGGTGGAGAGGAACATCTCTCCCCTTGTCAGTGCTGACTACGCAGCCATCCAGCGCAGTATCTGGAATGCCACCTTCATCACTGCCTTTGATTGGGGCGGAAACCGCCTCGGGGGGGGCCTCTTCTCGTGGCTGCAATGCCTGATGCTTGCGCGCCTCACTCTTGCGAGACGACCAGCGCTTGAGGAACTCACTCATGGGCGCTGTTTCCGGCCTTGTTTACGGCACTGGCTCCGGCATCGCTGCCACGCTCGCGACCATCGGGGCCGGTGGCCTTGACGGCGCCGCAGTTGGCTTGATCCTGGCTATCGACTCCCAGCTGATCCTGTGCCCGCCCCTTGCCCTTCTTGCCCTTGCGACGGGCCTCCAGCAGCTCGCCGTGGCGGCCGATAAAGGCCTCCACCCAGGCTTGCAGCGCTTCGGGCAGCGGGCAGGAGAGCACCTGCCGCTCGCCATCCATATAGGCGGCGGCCACGGTCTGGCTCAGGGTCAGGCCATCGGCCACAAAGCCATTATCCACGCGGCTTCCGGTGACAAAGAGGCGGGGCGAGCCGGAGCTCAAATTGAAGCGATAATCCCCCCGCTCATCGCGAAACAGGGTAAGGGGCAAGGCACCGGCAGCCTCGGGCTCGGCGGGGTGGAGCGCCGCAATTTCGAAACGGCGGCTCTGCCAGCGGCCAACCTGGCTGTCGATGGCCTTTAACTCCAGCTGCAGCCAGCGCTGCGGGGAGAGAGTATTGGTTGTGTCTTGCACTTGTCGCGGCTCCCATCAGAAGGTCTCTGCCGGGCCGCCCTCCCCCGTGAACCACCCCGTTCGGGTCGGATCAGAGCAGGAGATTCAGGGCGGCCACGGCCATCAATGGGATAAGACTTAGCAAGAGTGGGGCCAAGGCAGGTTTGGTAGCCGATGGGGGCTTTAATGCAGGTTGGCGCGTTGTGCGGGACATGGGTTGGCGCAGAGCGCAGCGAAGCCCGGTATGTGGAGTAAAACCAGTTCACCTGCGCCTACTCAAGGGGGATAGCAGTCATCGGATAACACCAAATTATCCAATAACCACCTTTTCAAATAAAAAGCTCCTAAATATAGGGAACATTAAAAAGGGCTATATCTGTCTAGCATTTACATTTTCCCTTATATGCTTTGGTAGCTTTTTACTTGCCAGGTTAATAATATGATTTTTTCTGCGTTGATATTTTGCATGCCATATAAGACTATATTTAGATGGCTCAGGGTATTTTAATCGTATGGATAGCTCAATTGAGAGTATTGTACTATCTCGGAAAACATCTAACCCAAGACATTTGGCTAATTCAAAAACACCAGAAATTTTTGTCCCCAGATATGCAACTTGTACATATGCAGAAACAATCTGATCTTTATTGAATTTTCTAGCGATAGATATAGCTAACAGTTGTTCCATTAACTTTCTCTTCAATGTAGGCTCATAATGGCCAGTAATAGTCCTCACTAATTGCTGTTCAATGGTGCTCCCCCCTTGCTTTATTCCCCTAAAAATATACTGATAAATTATTCTGCAGAAAGATATCTGGTCTATCCCGTAATGATAATCTCCCCTATGATCTTCTGCTATCTGCAAGTAATACTTATAATCTGATGGAAAGTCACACCAAAGCTCACCTATTGAATTGACTACTTTACTCTGTAGCAAACGGAAATAGGGGCTAAACGCGAACACAAAATAATAGGCTAATAAATAAGGTGAAGATAATATTATATATATGTACCTCAAATTTTCTCCCGGCTCCAAGTTGTATAACCATTCTGATCAGCAACCATTGTAGAAAATATACCTTCCAGCGTATCTGTTTTATTTTGAATTTTGAGCTTGTACGAATAAGTAGACTCCCGCCCAAAACCATCCTCTACAACATGTAATACTACCATGTCTTTTGAAAAATAGTTTTTATGGATATACCCATCAACAACACCGCGACATCTGTTTTTACCAATAAATGGTCTTTCTCCATTGACAGAATCCTCATAAACTTTCTCTGTAGTGCCTGAAACTCTATTTCCTTCGCACCAAAGAATAGCAGTATAGCCAAGAGTCATTCCTTTGTATGGGTTATAAGCACTATCTACTGTAATATTCTTTAAGTGCCACATGCCACTTATATTCGGAAGAGGGAAACATTTTTCCCTAATCAAGAAGAATAGAAATGTTAGAATGCAACCACCGATCACTGTTGCTAATACATCACCCCAAAGATTATCCATATTCTTATTTCCTTCATTAGCTGCCTATTAATCGGCATTAAATTTTGTATCTTAACCTAATTCCTCCCAATTCTAACCATATGAGTTTTCAAAGAAAAGCATGATTACTTACTTCCTTATCAAAATGACATCGCGCATAACGTCTGAACTTCCAAATAATGCTGGCTGCGAACTATCACTCTGATACTTAGTCTTCTCACATTTATCTGGAACAAAACTTGCTGTGTCCCTCCCCTTAGATCCCGGCAACCGGTCGCGAGGGGCCCATGACACCGACCTTTATCAAAAGCAATGCAGCCGCCCAGCTCACCATGGCCGTCGAGGTGATGGATGAGCAGGGCACGCTGCAAACCCGCCAAATTGCCTGTGAGCGGCCACTGACGGTCTACCTCAACTGGAAGGAGATCGTAACCCTGATGACGCTGGGGGCCCGCCCCGAGGCGCTGGTGCTGGGCTATCTCAAGAATCAGGGCTTTATCGAGAATATCGGGGCCATAGAATCGGTGATCGTCGACTGGGAGAGCGAGGCCGCCGCCGTGGTGAGCAGCCAGCAGGCCGCCGATCTCGACAAATCACTGGAGAAGAAGACCGTCACCTCCGGCTGCGGTCAGGGCACCATGTATGGCAGCGTGATGAAGAAGCTTGAAGGGGTGGTCTTGGCGGCGCCCGAGCTTAAACAGAGCACCCTCTATGCCCTGCTCAAGGCGCTGTCGGCCCATAACGAAACCTACAAGATGGCGGGCGCAGTCCATGGCTGCGCCATCTGTCGCGGCGCGGAAATCCTCTCCTTTGTCGAGGATGTGGGGCGCCACAATGCGGTGGATACCCTGGCGGGGGAGCTGTGGATGAGTGGCGAGGCTGGCCACGACAAGATCTTCTACACCACCGGGCGGCTCACCTCGGAGATGGTGATCAAGGTGGCGCAGATGGGCATTCCGGTGCTGCTGTCGCGCTCCGGCGTCACCCAGATGGGGCTGGATCTGGCTCGTCAGCTCGGCATCACCATGATTGCCCGCGCCAAGGGGCGCCACTTCGAGGTATTCAGCGGCCACGACCATCTCGTGCTGGACGAGAAGCCGCCGGTACTGGCGCCCGGTTCAGCCAGTCGCGGGATGCGGGATTAAGCCATGAACGAGTTGATGAGTGCCGAACAGATCGCGCTGTATCTCGATCAGACCAGCCAGAGGGCCAAACGCAAGCCATGAACGAGTTTATGAACGTGAAGCAGGTGGCCGAATACCTCGATCTCAACGAGAAGAAGGTCTACCAGCTCGCCAACGAGGCGCGTATCCCCGCCACCAAGGCGACCGGCAAGTGGCTGTTTCCCCGCTCCCTGCTCGATCGCTGGCTGCTCGGCAGTTGCCACGAGGGGGTGATGAACGACCGACTGCTGCTGGCGGGCTCAGACGACGTGCTGCTCCACTACGCCAGCAGCCGGCTAGCCCAGCAGCTCGGCACCCAGGCTCTGGTGGGCTACACCCCGTGCGGCACAAGGCAGGGGCTGGCGATGCTGGCGCGCGGCCATGTGGATTTGTGCGCCATCCACTGGGGCCAGGCCGAGGAGGCCCACCTGCGCCATCCGGCGCTGGTGCAGCAATATCAGGGCCACCGGCAATGGGTGATCGTTCATGGATTTCGGCGGGTGCAGGGGCTGGTGCTGCGCCGGGGCTTGCAACCGAAAGAGGCGAGACAGGCGCTCGACTGGCGCTGGGCCATGCGCCAGGAGGGGGCCGGCAGCCAGCGCGCCCTGCAGGAGTGGCTGCAAACCCAGGGGGAGTCGCTGACCCGGCTGGAGCGCACTATCGAGGTCAACAGCGAGCGGGAGCTGGCCGCCGCCATCAGCCGCGGCGATGCCGATGTCGGGCCCGGCGCCCAGAGCACCGCCACCGAGTTCGGCCTCGATTTCATGCCGCTCTCCCAGGAGTGCTTCGATCTGGTGATGCCGCAGGGGGTCTTCTTTCGCACCCTGCTGCAGCAGCTGATCGGCTGGCTGCAATCCCCCGAGGGGCGCGAGCTGGCGGCCCGCCTCGGCGGCTATGACCTGACCCAGAGCGGCAAGCTGGTGTGGAGCCCGCAGTAAGTATCCCCTCACTCACCCGTAAAAAGCCCGCCAAGAGTGTTGCGGGCTTTTTTGTGCCTCATTCTGAATTGCGGCAGTCCCCCCCTCCCCATTGAGGGCAATACGCGCCCTGCAAGTTCGGCGGGCTTTTTTGTGCCTCACTCTGAATTGCGACAGCCACCCCCTCCCCATTGAGGGCAATGCGCGCCCTTCAAGTTCGACGGGCTTTTTTGTGGCTGGCGTGGTTAAGACGGGTGGTCGCCACCGGCATCACGCCCCTCGGCGTTGAGGGCGATGCGCCACCCCTCCAGCCGGGCGCGCTCGCCGCCGCTGACCAGCCGGGCGTGGCTGCGCAGGCGGATGGTAAAGCAGCTGCCCTGCCCCGGGGTGGAATCCACCAGCAGCTCCCCGCCCCAGCGGCTGATGATGCGGTGGCTCAGGGCCAGCCCCAGCCCGGTGCCGGTGGCGCGGGTGGTGAAGAAGGGGTCGAAGATCTTGTCGATGATGGCCGCCTCGATGCCGCTGCCGTTATCGATGACCCGCACCTCGGCCCCCTGCAGGGCCCCGGCGTCATCCAGCCAGTCGCGGCTCTCGACCCGGATCTCCCCCTGCTCCCCCAACGCATGGCTGGCGTTGACCAGCAAGTTGATCAGCACCTGCAGCAGCTGCTGGCGATCCGCCTCGATGGGCTGCTGAGCCCTGAGATCGGCCACCAGGTTCACCTGCTGCTGGCGCAGGGCGGAGCGCACCAGGGTCAGGCTCTCCTCGATGATGGGGGTGAGGTGCTGCCACACCGGCGCCGTCTCGTAGTCGCCGGGGCGGGAGTATTGGAGCAGGCTGCGGGTGATGGCGCGAATGCGCTCGATCTGGGCCAGCACCAGCGCCAGCTCCTCGCTCACCGGTGCGGCCGCCTCCCCCAGCTCCAGCTTCATCAGCTCCACGTTGCCGAGGATCACCGCCAGCGGGTTGTTGATCTCGTGGGCCACCCCGGCGCAGAGCTCGCCGAGGGCCGCCAGCTTCTCGCTGATCAGCAGCTGCTGGCGGGCCTGGGTCAACATGTGGATGTGGTGCTCGAGCTCGGCGGTCTTCTGCTCAAGGCTCCGGGTACGCTCGGCCACCTTCTGCTCCAGCTCGTCGGCGCTGCGGGCCAGCTGCTGCTGGTGCGCCGCCTGCTGGTCCAGCATGGCGTCGAACTGGCGACCGAGCTGGGCCAGCTCGTGATCGGGGTCGAGGGCCAGCACGCCGATGCGGGCCGGCTGACCCGCCTGCACCTGGCGCACCACCTTGTGCATCCGCTCGATGGGGGTGAACAAGTCCCGCGCGCCGCGATAGACCAGCAAGCCGGAGAGCAGCAGCAACACCACCACGCCGGAGCCCAGCTCCAGCAGGTTGGTGAGGTAGGTGCGGATGATGGGCCACTCGAGAAAACCGACGTAGAGCATGCCGATGCGCTCGCCATTGGCGCCCAAGAGCGGCTCGTAGCCCGACACATACCAGGCGTCGTGCACGAAGGCGCGATCAATCCAGGGCTCACCGCGTCCCAGCACCTGCTCGCGCACCGGCGCCGACACCCGGGTGCCCACCGCCCGCCCCAGCTGGCGACTGCTGCTGGCGGGCACGTTGGTGCTCACCCGCAGATCGCCGAGAAACAGGGTGACGGTGCCGATGCTGCCGGCCGGCAGGGTGTTCTTGGCAAACACCTGGCCCTTGAGCTCGTCCACCAACCGGGTGCTGCCGTTGATGAGCTCGCCTCCCTCCAACACGCCCCAGAGGCTGCCGTCCCGCCCCATCACCGGGGTCAGCGAGAGGCTGACCAGACCGCGGGTCTCCTGCCCCGCCACCGGATCATATTCCCGCTCCAGCACGGCGCGGCTGGCCAGTGCCGGCGAGAGCGCCAGCAGTTGCTCCCGCGACCAGACCACGAAGTGGCTGACGCTGCGCCCGGCGCCAAGGGCCGCGCGATCCTGCGCTGGCAACAGATCCAGCTCGCTGCCGCTGCGCAGGCGCAAAAAATCGAGGCCGTAGTTGGCGGCCAGCGGCATCACCCATTGGCGCAAACGGGCGGGGGATTCGCGCAGTTGCAGCTGGAAGGCCCAGGCATCGCGCAGGTGTTCGAGGTGCTCGGCCTGGCGCAGCTGCTGCACGCTCACCGCATGGTGGGCCACGCCCAGGTCGCTGCGCACCGTGGTGAGCAGGTTCTGCCAGCTGTAGGTGAGGGTCCAGTAGAGGGTCAGTCCTATCATGCCGGCCAGGGTCAGCATGATGGGCACCGAGGTGAGCAGCAGCAGACGCCAGCGCACCTTGGTTCTGAGCAACCCCGGGATCTGCGCCAGCCTCATGACTCACTCCGGCGGCAAGGGGCGAGCCGGCTCATTCGATGGCCCACTCCTTGAACTTGCGCTCCAGGGTCTTGCGCGCCACCCCGAGCACCCGGGAGGCGGCCGACTTGTTGCCATCATGGCTCGCCACCACCTGCAGGATGTGCGCCTTCTCCACCTCGGCCAGCGCCCACTCCAGCGGATAGCCCTCCTCGCCCCGCGCCGACTCGGCCGGCTTGGCGCTCTGCCAGTATTCGGCGGGGGGCTTGCCCAGCAGCAGGCAGCGCTCGATCAGGTTGCGCAGCTCGCGCACGTTGCCGGGCCAGGGGTAGGCCTGCATGGCCACCACGTCCTCGTGGGTCCAGTGCAGGGCGCCCATGCCCATCTCGGCGGTGAGCTGGCGGGTGAAGTGGTGCACCAGGGCGGGGATGTCGTCGATCCGCTCGCGCAGGGGGGCCACCGGCAGCGCCACCACATTGAGGCGATAGAAGAGGTCTTCCCGAAAACGGCCCGCCTCCACCTCCGCCTTCAGGTTGCGGTTGGTGGCGGCGACGATGCGCACGTCCACCGAAAGCTCCCGCTCGGCGCCGACCGGGCGGATGGCCTTCTGCTCCAGCGCCCGCAGCAGGGAAGCCTGCATGGCAAGCGGCATCTCGCCGATCTCGTCCAGAAAGAGGGTGCCCTGATGGGCGACCCGGAACAGGCCGTCGCGCCCCTTGCGGGCGCCGGTAAAGGCCCCCTGCACGTGGCCGAACAGCTCGCTTTCAAGCAGCTCGGGGGCGATGGAGGCGCAGTTGAGCGGCACGAAGGCCCCCATCCGGCCGGAGAGCTGGTGCAGGGCGCGGGCCACCAGCTCCTTGCCGGTGCCGGACTCCCCCTCCACCAGCACGGCGGCGTTGGAGGGGGCGACCCGGGCGATCAGCGTCTTGAGCTCACGGGTCTTGGCGCTGTCGCCGATCAGGGTAGGCGGGAACAGCTTGCTCACCTCCCGGCGCAGCAGCAGGTTCTCCCGCTCCATCTGGCGGCGCTCGATGACCCGGTCCACCGCCTGCACCATCTGATCCAGGTTGAAGGGTTTGAGAATGAAGTCGCTGGCACCGAGCCGCAGCGCCTTGAGGGCGGTCTCCATGTCGCCAAAGCCGGTCATGAAGATGATGTCGCTGCGCCGGGTGGCGGGGTCGATGGCCTCGTGCCACTCGATGCCGGAGCGCCCCGGCAGGCGGATGTCGGCGATGATGAGATCAAAATGCAGGCGGCAGCGCAGGGCTTCGGCCTCCTCCACGCTGGCGGCCGTCTCTATCTGGGCGAAGCGGCGGACCAGCGCCTTGGCGAGGAAGCTGCGCATGCCGGGTTCGTCGTCGACGATGAGCAAGGAGAGGGCGGACCAGCGGCTGGCGGGTGCAGTCATGAAAAAAGTACCTCAGATTCGACAAGGTTCCGGGATTGTCCCACCGACCTTATAAACTGTGGGACATTTTGTCGCTAACCGGCCCCAAGTGCCAACTCCGTTTATTAAAAGCGACGGTGCCATCACGCAATTAGTGCGCTTAACCGACTGTTTTCACATTAAAAACCGGGCCGAACAAGGCACGCGGTCAGCTTGGCACCCTGCTTGCTTAGTCCTGGCCTCTCTCCATCACCGGGTACCCTGACATCATGATCACAGCCACAGTGCGCAAACGCCTCGCCCTTGCCCTCTCCTCCGCCCTGCTGCTCAGCCTGCCGCTCTGGAGCGCTGCCAGCCATGCCGAGACCAAGGCGCCCATCCGCCTCGCCACCACCACCAGCACCGAGCAGTCCGGCCTGCTGGGCTGGCTGTTGCCCCAGTTCACCAAGGAGACCGGCTACCCGGTGCAGGTGATGGCGGCCGGTACCGGCCAGAGCCTGAAGATGGGCGAGAACGGCGACGCGGATCTGGTGATGACCCACGCCCCCTCTGCCGAGAAGGCCTTCGTCGAGGCGGGCTTTGGCATCGAGCCTGAGCACCTGATGTACAACGACTTCGTCATCGTCGGTCCGGCGAAAGATCCGGCCGGTCTTGGCAAGCTGCACGATGCCGCCAAGGCGCTGGAGGCCATCAAGGACAAGGGGCAGACCTTTATCTCCCGCGGGGACGAGTCCGGCACCCACATCAAGGAGAAGACCCTGTGGCAGGCGGCCGACGTCAAGCCTGAGTTCGCCGGCTACAAGTCCATCGGCCAGGGCATGGGGCCGACCCTGACCATGGCTTCGGAGCTGGGTGCCTACACCCTGACCGACCGCGGCACCTGGCTCGCCTACCAGAGCAAGCTGGATCTCGCCGTGCTGCTGGAGGGGGACAAGCGGTTGTTCAACCCCTACCAGGTGATCCTGGTCAACCCCAAGCGCTACCCGGATCTCAACACCGAAGGGGCCCGCACCCTGAAGAACTGGCTGGTCTCCCAGCATGGCCAGCAGCTTATCGGTGACTTCAAGGTGGCCGGCCAGCCGCTGTTCGTGGCCGACGCCAAGCCGCAGTGATGCCAAGGCCGACCCTGTTCGATCTGTCCCTAGCGCCCCTCGCCACCTTGAGTGACGGAGGCGCCCGGTGCCGACCCTGATCGAAACCACACTGGCGGCGCTGGCACTGCTGTTCAGCGGTGATGCCGAGCTGTGGCAGGTGGTGGGGGTCTCCTTCTCGGTATCGGGCCTCGCACTCGGGCTGGTGCTGCTGCCGGCCCTGCTGCTCGGCTTCGCGCTGGCCTATCTGCCGATCCCGGCGCGCTGGCTCTGGCTCTCCTGCATCAATACCCTGCAGTCGGTGCCGACCGTGGTGATTGGCCTGTTGCTCTACATGCTGCTGTCGCGAGCCGGCCCCTTCGGCGACTGGAAGATGCTGTTCACCCAGCAGGCCATGGTGGTGGGGCAGATGCTGATCGCCTTTCCGGTGATCGCCACCATGGCCCACGCCGCATTCGTGCAAAGCGACCGGCGTGCCTGGGAGACCGCCCGCACCCTGGGGCTCTCCTGGCCCAGGGCGCTGCTCGGGCTGATGCGCGAGTGCCGCTTCGGCCTGCTGGCGGCGGTGATCGGCGCCTTCAGCCGCATCGTCACCGAGGTGGGCTGCTCCATGATGGTAGGGGGCAACATTTTGCACTTCACCCGCAACATCCCCACCGCCATCGCGCTGGAGACCCAGAAAGGGGCCTTCACCCAGGGGGTGGCGCTCGGCATAGTGCTGCTGGCCCTGGCCCTGCTGCTCAACCTGTTGCTGACCGCGTGCCGTGGTCACAGCTATCTGAAGAACTGACCATGGCGCAGCGCACTACTATCCATAACCAAATGCTGCTGACCCCCTCTCTATCGCGGTCACGGTTATGTGAAGAACCGACCATGCCCCCACCGTCCATCCACCGGAGTACGCCATGGCCCTGACCGCCCACCAGCTGATGATGCGCTTTGGCGAGCGCGACCTGTTCCAGATTGAGCAGCTCTCCATCGCGGCCGGCGACGCCATCTGGCTGCGCGGGGCGAACGGGGTGGGCAAGACCACCTTGCTCAAGATCCTGGCCGGCCTGCTCACCCCGACCCGGGGCCACACCAACCTCCCCTCTGGCTGGCGCGGCAAGCTTGGCCAGTGGCTCAAGCGCGATCCGGGGCCGGGCCGGGTCACCTACCTGCACCAGACCCCCTACCTGTTTGATCGCAGCGTACACGACAACGTGGCCTGGGCCCTCGGCCATCGCGCCGCCGACGAGGTACGGGTGTTCGAGGCGCTGCGCCGGGTCGAACTGGAGAGCCTGGCACGCGAGCACATCAGCATTTTGTCTGGCGGCGAGCGTCAGCGGCTGGCCATGGCCCGCGCCTGGGCACTGCAGCCCGCCTTTTTGCTGATGGACGAGCCCACCGCCAATCTGGATGCACATTCGGTTGCCCTGATGGCCGCCATGGCGCAAGATCTGCGGGAACAGGGCAGCGGCCTGGTCATCATCAGCCACCAGAGCAACGATCTGACCGACCTGTGCGAGCGGCAATGGACCCTCGCCCGGGGCCGGCTGCACGAACCCACTCCTTTGAAAATCATCGAGCGACATGACCTCAAACAGCGAACCTCGTACTGACCGCTTTCCCGTCTCCGCCGTGGTGCTGGCCGGCGGCCGCGCCACCCGCATGGGGGGCGCCGACAAGGGCTGGGTCGAGTTGGCGGGCCGCCCGCTCATCGACCACGTGCTTGAACGACTGAGGCCCCAGGTTGACGAGATCCTGATCAACGCCAACCGCAGCCAGGCCCGCTACCAGGCGCTGGCCCCGGTCATCGGCGACGACAACCCCGACTATCTGGGCCCGCTGGCCGGCATGCAGGCCGGCCTTGCCGCCGCCCGCCACGACTGGGTGCTGTTCGTGCCCTGCGACGGCCCCGCCCTGCCCCGCGATCTGATGGCGCGCTTTCGCGCCGCCCTCACTCCGGCGACCGAACTGGTGGTGGCCCATGACGGCGACTGGCTGCAACCCGTGGTGGCCCTGCTGCACAAATCCTTGCTCCCCTCCCTGTCCGCCGCGCTGACCGAGGGAGAGCGCAAAATCGATATCTGGTTTGCCCGCCACCAGATGGCGGTGGTGAGCTTTGCCGACCAGCCGGATGCCTTCATCAATCTCAACAGCCCGGACGAGCTGGCCGCCTACGAGGCGCGCCTGCCAGACGCCGCGACCGGACAAGGAGCCACCTCATGACCCCGGCCCCCACCCTGCCCCTGCTCGGCTTTGCCGCCTGGAGCGGCACCGGCAAGACCACTCTGCTCGAGCAGCTCATCCCCCTGCTGGTGAGCCGCGGCCTGCGCCTCGGGGTGCTCAAGCACGCCCACCACGACTTTGACATCGACCAGCCGGGCAAAGACAGCCACCGCCTGCGCCAGGCCGGTGCCAGCCAGATGATGGTGGCCTCCCGTCGCCGTCACGCCCGCATCATCGAGACCGATCTGGGTGAGGCCGATTTTCGCGAGCTGCTGGCCAGCTTCGATCAGCGCAGCCTCGACCTGCTGCTGGTGGAAGGGTTCAAGCACGAGCACTTCCCGAAAATCGAGCTGCACCGCGCCGCCATCGGCAAACCACTGCTGTTCCCGCTTGATCGCGACATCATCGCCGTGGCCAGCGATCAGCCCACAGAGACCGCCCTGCCCCGGCTCGACATCAATGATCTGGAGGCCATCGCCGACTTCGTCTGCCACTGGCTCAAAGAGAGTCAGACGCGGGAGCAGGAGGCTGGCAACGGCTTTCTGTCGGTCGAGGGGGCGCGCCAGGCCATTCTTGATGCTCTCACCCCCTCTACCCGCAGCATCGACCTGCCACTCGCCCGCTGCCACGGCGCCGTGCTGGCGGGGGATCTCGTCAGCCCCATCAATGTGCCGCCCCACGCCAACTCGGCGATGGACGGCATTGGCCTGCGCAGCGACGATCTCGCCGCCGGCCGCTGGCAGCTGGTGGGAGAAGTGCTGGCGGGCCAGCCGCGCAGCGAGCCGGTACTGGCCGGACAGGCGGTGCAGATCATGACCGGCGCCCCGCTCCCCCCCGGCGTCGATACCGTGGTGATGCGTGAAGAGACTCACATTGAGGGTGAGTGGGTCAGCGTCAGCGCCCCCGTCAAGGCGGGGCAGAACGTGCGCCAGGCCGGCGAAGATCTGGCGCTGGGCGCGGTCGCCATCCCAGCCGGCACCCGCCTCGGTGCCCCTCAGCTCGGGCTTGCGGCTTCTCTGGGGCAGGCAACTCTGACGGTACGCGCACCGCTCAAGGTGGCGCTGTTCAGCACCGGCGACGAGGTGCAGGCACCGGGCGAGACGCTCGCCCCCGGCCACATCTTCGACAGCAACCGCTTCACCCTGATGGCGCTCATCACCGGGGCTGGCTGCGAGGTGATGGACCTTGGCATCATCCCCGATGATCCCGCCATCCTGCGCCAGCAGCTGGCACAGGCCGCGGCTGATGCCGACCTGGTGCTGAGCTCGGGCGGGGTGTCGGTCGGCAATGCCGACTTCATCAAGCAGGTGCTGGCCGAGCTTGGCCAGATCGCCTTCTGGCGCATCCAGATGCGGCCGGGTCGCCCGCTCGCCTTCGGCAAGCTGGGGCAGACCCCCTTCTTCGGCCTGCCCGGCAATCCGGTGGCGGCCATGATCTGCTTCCTGCAATTCGTCGAGCCCGCCATCGCCCGCCTGCAGGGCCGGGTGTGGCAGCCGCTGCGCCTGTCGGCGCTGGCCGAACAGCAGATGAAGAGCCGACCCGGGCGCACCGAGTTCCTGCGCGGCATCTTCCATCAGGACGCCAGCGGCGTGCTGCGGGTTCGCACCACAGGACCGCAGGGCTCCGGCATCCTCAGCTCCATGAGCGATGCCAACTGTCTGATTGAAATCGTCCCCGCCCAGCCGGCCATCGCGGTCGGCGAGCGGGTCTGGATCCACCCACTCCAGGGACGAGTGGCCTGATACCGGTCTCCACCCCGCCGGGCGTGGCGGGGTGGCTGCCCCCATGAATCCGAGGCTTGTCCCTTGCGCCTGAATGCCCCCCTCTCCCGGCTCGATCTGTTGATCTACGGCCACTACCGCATCGTCCACGGCCTGCGCATCGCGCTCGCCTTCATGCTCACCTTTCTGCTGACCCGCGAGCTCAAGCTGCCGGAAAGCACCTGGCCCCTCATCACCCTGGTGGTGGTGATGGGCCCCATCTCGTTCTGGGGCAATGTGCTGTCGCGCGCCCTGCAGCGGGTGGTCGGCACCATCTTCGGCGCCAGTTGCGGGGTGGTGGCGCTCTATCTCGAGCTCTACTCCCTGCCGCTGATGCTGCTGTGGTGCGGCTGCATCATGTTTCTGTGCGGCTATCTGGCACTCGGCAAGCGCCCCTACGTGGGGCTGCTCATCGGCATCACCCTCGGCGTCACCATGGGGGCCATGCCCGGCGACATCGAAACCGCCCTGTGGCGCAGTGCCGACGTGATCCTGGGATCCCTGCTGGCGCTGCTGTTTTGCAGCATCTATCCCCAGCGCGCCTACAGCCACTGGCGACTGCAGATGCACGACACCCTGCAGCAGGCTCAGCGGCTCTACCACACCCACCTCTCCCCCAACGTGCTGGAGCGGCCACGCCTCGCCCACAGCCACGCCAGATTGCTCTCCAAGATGGTGAGTCTGCGCCCCCTGCTGACCCCGGCCGTCAAGGAGACCCGCCTTGGCAGCGCCCTGTTCGAAGCGATCCAAACCACCATGCGCAACACCCTCTGCACTCTGGAGATGCTGGCCAACACCTACTGGCGCGATCGCCAGAGCCACTTTCTGATGCAGAGCACCCCGGAGCTGCGCGCCTGCCAGCAGGCGACCGAGGCGCTGATGAGCGAGCTGGCGCTGATGCTCAAAAGCGGCGAGCTGCAGGGCTCGGAGCTGGCCATCAGCCGTCTGCAGGAGGCGGCCGGTAGGGTGCGCATCGACGCCGGCGGCGAGGCCGCCATCAGCGGCTATCTGTGGCTCAACCTGCAGCTCACCGAACAGCTCACCCACCTGCGCCGGCTGCTGGGCCTGGTGATGCACCCGCCCCGCAGCCAGAGCCACCCATAGCAAAACGCCCCGCAAAGCGGGGCGTTGTCGTCTCAGGCTCTGGTGACGTCAGGCCATCGCGGGGTGGCGGCTGGCCAGCTCGTCCAGCTGGGCCGGCGTCAGGGTCGACACCAGCCGGCCGTCGAAGTAGATGTCCAGCAGCTCGCCGCGCTTCTCGCCACGCATCAGGCTGCTGCGCCCGTCCAGGTAGTGCACCTCCATCTGGGCAGTGCGCTCGTCCGGGTAGCTCACCTCCACCTCGCGCACCCCTTGCGGCAGCATGGCCAGCGGCACCTTGTTGAGGGACGGATCCAGGTGCTGATTGACTTTGATCAGAGCGTCCAGCTTCTGATCCACCAGCGCCGGCGACTTGCCGGTGATGGGGTTCTTGCCCGACCAGAATTCGATGGTGTTGAACACGAACAGATCGGCGGTGGCTGCCAGGCCGTAGACCGGCGAGAGCAGGACAAAGACCCCGGCCCGGCCGTAACGGTTGTCCACCACGCTGAGGTTGCCCTTGGTCACCATGGAGGAGAGCCCCATCTGCCCCATGCAGCCGCTCAGCCCCACGCTTGCCACCATGCCCGCCAGCAGCGCCAGTGCCCTGCCATGTCTTCTCGTTGCCATCGTCTTCGCTTGCTCCAGAAATAATGAGGCGGCAAGCCTAAACAGGCCGCCGCCGGCGGGCAATTCACAAGCAGGGAGCGATACAGCGGGGGTTCAGATTGACGAGTCGTTCGCACAAATATCAGGCAGCCACGGGCGGCTGCCTGGAACAGACTCAGGCACCGATGGCCAGACCGGAGACGGTTTCAGTCACGTTGCTCGCCCCCTGTTCGATCTGGGTCATCACGCTGCTCGCCTCGACAATCTGCTCCTTGCCGCGCTGAGCACTCAGGGCAACCTCATTGATGTTGTTGGTGATCTGCGCCGTCAGTTCGCGGTTTTTCTGCACCACGCCGTCAATCTCGCTGGTAGAGAGGGTGGTGCGTGCCGCCAGCTGGCGCACTTCGTCGGCCACCACTGCGAAACCGCGTCCCTGATCCCCGGCCCGAGCCGCCTCGATGGCGGCATTGAGGGCCAGCAGATTGGTCTGCTCGGCAATGCTGCTGATGGTGGAAACGATGGACTGGATACTCTTTGACTGCTCGTTGAGCAACCCGATGAGCTCTGCCATCCTGCCCACCTGCTCCGAAATGGCGGTGGAGAGCGTCACCGATGAGTTGAGCAAGGCAGTACCGGTTGCCGCCGCCCGAGTCGTATCCTGCGAGATGGAGTGTGCCACCCGGGCGGCATCGCTCACCGCTTGTGCCCGCAGGATCCGCTCGGTCACGTCGCTGGCAAACTTGATCACCTTGATGACCTTGCCCTCTTCATCCTTGATGGGGTTGTAGCTCGCCTCCAGCCAGATGTCGTTGCCATGGCTGGTACGGCGCAGGAACAGTCCGGACTTTACCTGGCCCCTGGCCAGATCCTCCCAGAAGTGCGGCTGCTCCCGATAGAAGCTCTCATCGCAGAAGATCTTGTGATGCTGGCCCTTTATCTGCGACAGCGAATAGCCCATGCAGGAGAGAAAATTCTGGTTGGCGCCGACAATCTCCCCTCTGGGGGTGAACTCTATGATGGCTTGAGAACGATCGAGGGCGCTCGAGGTCGCCTCCTGGCTCAGCAGTTGCTCATGGCTGTGGGTGATGTCGGAAGCGACCTTGATCACCCGTACCACCCGCCCTTCTTGTCTGACCGGAAAGTAGGTCGCATCCAGCCAAAGCGTGCGACCCTGCTTGTTCAGCCGCCGAAAGACACCACTGTGGCTGCGCCCCTGCCGCAGCTGTTCCCAGAATTGCTGATAGGCATTTGACTGGGCATACAGACCGTCACAGAAGATCCGGTGTGGCTGACCCACGACCTCAGACTCACTGTAACCAACCACCCCGAGAAACAGGGGATTGGCCTCCAGGATCTGCCCCTCAGGCGTGAAGGTAATCACCGCCACCCCGCCCTTGACCGCATCAATGAAGGTCTGCGCCTGCGCCAACTGCTCCTGACAAGCCTGAAGTTCGGCTTTGAGTTTAAGATTGAACATCTTGTCTTTACCTCGTCATCAGGGTACGCGCCCCGCCTGAATTGATCTTAGTCAAGGTTTCTAGCGTTTCAGCGTCTGAATCGCAATGGGCTAGCCGGTAACGGGCCACTCCAGGTAAGCCGGATTGGCCACAAAACCGATCCGCTCATAGAGCGGGCGCCCCTCGTCGCTGGCGTGCAGCCAGACCCGGCCCAGCTGTTGCGCCCTGGCATAGTCCGCCATCTGATCCAGCAGGGCGCCGGCCAACCCCTGCCGGCGGTGGGCCGGCAGGGTATACATGTTGAGCAGATAGCCCTCCCTCCCCGCCAGGTTGCCGGGATAGGGCGGGCGTACGAAGAGGGCCAGGGTCGCACTCGCCACCACCTCGCCATCCACTTCCGCCACCCAGGAGCGGGCGCTCTCCTCGGCCTGCGCCGTGCTGAAGTAGCGGCTGGTCGCCTGCCAGAGATCCAGGTCGGCCAGCGGTTCGCTCAGCTCCCCCACCTCGCAAAACAGTGCCATGCGCAGGGTCACCAGCGCGGGAATGTCTGCCTGCGTTGCCTGACGGATGATCATCGGCGCTTCTCCTTGTGACGCTCGTTGAGGTGAACAGGCTCCCTGTGGGCGCCTGAACAAAGCGCCAGTGTGGAGACTTCACGCCCGCCTGGCAAGGCGCCACTGGTCCCAGGCCAGCGGCCCCGCGCCCCAGACGACCAGGGTCAGCAGCATCCAGCCCCACAGCTGGTGATCGTAAAAACCGCCGGCCCAGAGGGTGGGATAGGAGATCACCGCTACCATGTTGAAGGTAAACAACAGGGCGGCGACCGGCCGGGTAAAGAGCCCGACCAGCAGCAGCACCGGCAACAGCAGCTCGGTGGCCGTGCCAAGCCAGGCCGCCCACTGCCAGGGCAGCAGGGGCACCTGATACTCGAATTCGAACAGATAGAGGGTGCTGTCCCAGGCGCTCAGCTTGAGCCAGCCGGAACGAAAGAAGGCCGCCGCCGCCCAGCACCTGGCCAGCAGCAACAGGGCCCCGCTCAGCCACCAGGGAACGGCGGGGCCCACCGGTTGCATCAGTGTCCACTTGTGATTTGTCATCGAATTTACTCCAGCGTTGAGGTCACATCGACCAGCAGGCCCAGGGTGACGAGGCGGGTCAGAGACTCTGCAGCCTGCGGATCCCGCGCCAGCAGGGCAGAAAGAGCAATTCCCCGGCGACAGCCATCCAGCAGGCGCCACTCTCCTTCGCTCAGACTCAGCGGCAAGACCCGACAGTCGGGCTGTTTCTTGAGGGCAAGCCAGGCGGGAGCGGCCAGATCCTGCACCGCCTCGCCCTCGTGCAGGGCCATCTGCCAGAGGGCATCAACCGGGCGCGGACTGTCGAACAGAGACAGATCGCAGGCCGGGATCAGCACCAGCGTCTGCCAGACCGCTGGCGGCAAGGCGGCTACCCGCTCGGCCGGCCAGTGGCGCCCTTCGGAGGCCAGCAAACTGGTGCGCTCCAGTGCCCACTCGAAGCGGGCCAGCTCACCCAGCCAGGGCAGTTCAGCGGTGGTCGGCAGCCGGGCAAGCCAGTCGCCAAAGCCGGCGCCGTAGTGCATCACGCTCCCTTCGCAGAGAGGCTCTGCCAGCACGAAGCCGCGCGCCGCGGCGTCGAAAAACGCCTCCCCCACCATGGCTTTGACGGCCGGGTAGCTGCCGGCCAGCACCTCGCCAAGGCTCAGGATGAAGTGGTTGCGATAGACCTGCAGCACGGCATCCGCCGTAAAGAGACGGGAGCGGATGTGGGGCAGGATGGCCTCGCTCTGGCCAAGCAGCCCCTCGGCAAACTGCTGCTGCCGGCGAGCCAGCTCAGACATGGGCGGCCTCCGGCACAAGATCAGCGGCCATGGCGGCGTCCAGCATGGCGCTCGCGCGCTCGGCCTCCGCCAACAGCACGGGGAGCGGGGGGATCTCGAGGTCCCACTCGATCAGGGTGGGAATGGCGCGCTGGCGGCAGATCTCCTCATAGAGGGCCCACACCGGCTCGCTCACCGGCGCGCTGTGGGTATCGATATAGAGGTGCCCCTGCGGCAGGGACTGATCGGTAAAACCGGCCAGGTGAATTTCGCCCACAGTAGCGATGTCGATGGCAGCCAGATAGTCGCGGCACGCAAAGCCGTGGTTGAAGGCACTGACATAGAGGTTGTTGAGATCGAGCAGGATGGCGCAGTCGCTGCGTCGCTGCAGCTCCGCCAGAAACTCCCACTCCGGCATCTCCCCCGCCAGTTGCAGGTATGAAGAGGGGTTCTCGATCAGCAGCCGGCAGCCGAGCGCCTCCTGTACTTGCCTGATCTTGTCGCTCATGTTGAGCAGGCTCGCCCGGGTATAGGGGACCGGCAGCAGATCGTTGAAGTAACGCCCCCCAATGCTGCCCCAGCTGAGGTGTTCCGAGATGCGCACCGGTTTGATGGCGCGGGCCAGCGCCGAGAGGCTGGCGAGGTGATCAAGGTCGAGTGCATCGGCAGAGCCCAAGGACATGCCGACGCCGTGCAGGCTGACGGGATAGTGCCGGGCCAACTCGCTCAGCACCTGAAACCCCCGGCTGTGACGTTCAAAGTAATTTTCGCTGTGCACCTCCAGCCAGCCAACCGCCGGCAGGGTGCGCAATATCTCGTCGTAATGGGGCGTGCGCAATCCAATACCAATCAAGGGGTTCATCGCAAAGCCTCGCTGCAAACCAGCCAAAAGAAGGCCACGGTGCCCCTGAGGCAACACCGTGGCACCCAGCCTTACTTGGGTTGCAGCGAGCCGCCTGCCAGCTTCTCGCACAGCCCCTTGGGCACCACCACGAAGGCGTCACCCTGGGCATCCATCTTGGCGGTACCGGCGCAGGAGCTGGTCTTGGTCGCGCAGTCGTTCTTGCTCGCCTTCACCACCCCGTAGCACTTCTCCTTTTCATCGGCCGCCATGGCCGGGGCGGCGACGAACTGGGCGCCGAGGGCCAGCAGACCGGTCATGGCGGAGGCGATGGCAGTGCTCTTTTTAACGTTCATTCTCTGTTCCTTCTGATTGTGTGTGGTGTGCCCGATCGGTCACGACCGGATGCCCTCCATAGAACCGGAGCGCCGGCGAATTGATTTCAAAAAAAATGCAAAATCGGCACATCTATAAAAAACACAATTGGCAACAGTATGTTTTTAAAGGGTTATTCCATTTACCTTTCAAATGAACTTTCACCATGAAGATGTGCACCGCCCCCCTGCCACCGCCAATCCCAGGGATGCAGGCAATAAAAAACCCCGCCAGAGGGCGGGGTTTGCTTGGCACGATACAACCGTACGGGCATCGGTGGCCGGCACTTAATGACAAAAAAGACAGCCGCAGCTGTCTTTTTCAATTGAAACCTGACTTAGTAGAAGATCCGCTCGCCACGCTCGCTCATCTTGAGCCATACCGGCTTGGTGCTGGTCTTGTTCCAGATCCGGTGCAGATAGCTGTAGAAACGGGCCCGATCGCTGCGAAACAGCATCACCGGGAAAGCCAGCATACCCACCAGCAGCACATAGATGCGACGAAGAATTATCTGAGTCAGGGAATAGGGATGAAACATGATAGAACTCCTTACTGGTAAGACCACTGAGCAAAGATTACTCCACAATTTGTAGGATTACTACACCAGGATTCCCATTTTTTTGCAAAAAGATCCCTTAAAAGCCTTAAAGTGAAATTGGGTTACATCCATTAACTTACAAGCAACAAAAGCTGGCAAAGTAGCTCCCGTCGACCAGATTTAATGAGTTGGCACTCAAGATGGAGTCGGTGCGATGAAACCCGCAGAAATGGCGATCATAGGGATACTGGGCCTGCTGCTCTGGTCGGAATGGCAGGATTGGCAGCTCAACCAGGCCGACAGCATCACGCTGGCCTACAAGGGAGCGCCGACCGTCAGCATGTGGCAATGCGGCCAGTTGAAACAGAAGATGATGGATGTGACCGAACACTCGGCCGAAGTGCAGTTTCAATACCGGGGACAGGACCTGACGCAGGTCAACCGCTATCTGGAACGAGAGTGGCAGCAACAGGGCTGTGAGCAGCTGTTGTTGCAGCAAGGATATTGAGCAGAGTGATCCACACCAAGCTGGTGTGATGAAATGCTGTAAGAAATGAAACGAAGATAATATGGAGGCACGTTCCGGAGTCGAACCGGACTAAACGGATTTGCAATCCGCTGCATAACCGCTTTGCTAACGCGCCATGCTGACAAGGCATTGCCTTGAAAGTGATATCCATGATTGGTGCCATGGAAGATTGGAGCGGGAAACGAGACTCGAACTCGCGACCCCGACCTTGGCAAGGTCGTGCTCTACCAACTGAGCTATTCCCGCCTGTACTGCTTTGCTGCCAGTTGCCTGACAACGAGGCGCATTATACGTACCCCGAGCGCGGGCACAACCCTTTTTTCGCACTTTGGCCCCTTTCCTGTACTGTTTGCTCAGGGTTTAGACGGCTTGCCCAAAAAATCCGCACCAGGCTGTGACCCCACAGGCGAATTTGAGATAAAGTCATTGAAATGATTAGCCTTTAGTCAGAGACTTGCTGCGGTTAGTAACCGGATTCTCAATTGAAAATCACCCGATGAAATGGATCTTCAAGCCCCGTGGGCTCAGGCCGCAGCTGATGCTGGCATTTTTCATGCTAGCCATGGTGCCCTTCCTGGTCGTCACCCTGTTTTTCCTCTATAGCCACGGCAAGGATCTCACCACCCAGACTTCCAACCATCTGGTTTCCGTTCGCAACATCAAGAAGAACCAGCTGGAAGACTATTTCGGCAACCTCAAAGAGCAGATCATCAACTTCTCCCAGCAGGATTTTGCCGGCAACAGTATCGGTCGCTTCTATGGCTTCACCGGTGCCTTCGAGAAACTCGGCACCACACCGCAGGAGGCCCGTGCCCGTGCCCAGGCCCGCTATGTGCCGGGCTCCTGGGATCAGCTGCAAAAACCCGACAGCACCAGCGACATCGAACCCTCCATCAGCGCCCTGATCCTGGCGGACGAGATGTACGGCCGGGTGCACCAGCGCTTTCACCGCGGCTACGCCGACATGGTGCGCAAGTCCAACTACAGCGACATCTTTCTCATCGATCTCAACGGCGACGTGGTCTATTCGGTCACCAAGCACGCCAACTTCGCCACCAACCTGCTCTCCGGCCCCTACCAGTCGAGCGGCCTTGGCAGCACCTTCGCCAAGATCAAGCGGCGCCTCGACGGCGGCCAGAAGCCGCAGCAGATCTTCGAGTTCACCGATTTTGGCCGCAACGAGCTGACCGGCCAGGTGGTCGCCTACATGGCCGCCCCCGTGATGCAATACGACTATGTGCGCGGCGTGGTGATCTTCGAGCTGCTGCCTGACAAGCTCAACCAGATCATGGCGGAGCGGGAAGGGCTCGGCGAGACCGGCGAAACCATCCTCATCGGTCCGGACAAGCGGATGCGGGCCAACGCCTGGTTGGCACCCGAATTCAGCGTGGAGAATAGCTTTCGCCCCAACTTCCGGCCGCTGCAGACCCCGCTGGTGGTCAAGGCACTCTCCGGCGAGCAGGGGGTCGGGCTGTTTCGCTCCTACCACGATGACGAGGTGCTGGCCGCCTACACCCAGGTGAAGGTGTTCGACACCGAGTGGGCCTTCATCGCCGAGATCTCCACCAGCGAGGCCTATCGCCCCATCCGCCAGCTGGAGACCCTGGTGATCCTGCTGGGGGCCGGCTCATTGCTGCTGCTGATCCTCTTCTCCCGCTGGCTCTCTCACTCCATCACGGCGCCGCTGCGCTCCCTCACCGCCGCCGCCGAACAGGTGGCCGACGGTGCGCTGGATCACCCCATCGCCATCGAACGCACCGACGACGACATCGACCGGCTCGCCCAGGCGTTTCGCCACATGCAGCGCTCGGTGAAGGACAAGATCGAACTCATCGAGCGCCAGACCCAGGAGCTGCAGCAGCAGGTCAAGCTGACCCACAAGCAGAACCTCAGTCTGCAGCAGGCGGACAAGCTCAAGGATGAGCTGTTGGCCAACACCTCCCACGAGCTGCGCACCCCCATTCACGGCATCAAGGGGATGGCCGAATCCATGCTTGCCAGCCAGCAGGACTTGACCGAAGGGCAGCAAAAACAGCTGGGGCTCATCATCAAGAGCGCCGACGGCCTGGCCCGACTGGTGGATGATCTGCTCGACTACCACCAGATGCGCTACGGCCAGCTGGAGATCCACCCCCAGCCGGTCTCCTCCAAGGGGGTCATCCGGCTGGTGCTGGATCTCTGCCAGCACCTGGTACAGGCCAAGCCACTGACTCTGGTGGACATCAGCCCGGTGGAGCTGCCGCCGGTGCTGGCCGACGAGCAGCGGCTCGAACAGGTGCTCTACAACCTGGTGGGCAACGCCATCAAGTACACGCCGCAGGGCAAGGTGGTGCTGAGCGCCCTGGTGGAAGGCAATTTCCTGCGCATCAAGGTGACCGACACCGGTATCGGCATCGCCAAGGACCACCTGGAGCACATCTTCGAGCCGCTGGTTCAGATGAGCCCGGAGGTCAGCAAACAGGGGGCCGGCCTCGGCCTCTCCATCACCCGCCAGCTGGTGCACCTGATGGGGGGCGAGCTGTTCGTGGAGAGCGAGCCGAGCGTCGGCTCCACCTTCGCCTTCACCCTGCCGCTCGCCAGTGGCAAGGCGGGCAGCCTGACCCTCGACAGCCGCCAGATCGAGCACCAGCTGGTGCGCCAGCAGCCGCTGATCCTGCCGGACTGGGAGAGCGATGACCTCCCCCCTCCCCCCGAGGATGCGCCCCTCATCCTGGTGGTGGACGACGAGCCCATCAATTTGCACATCCTGCGCCACCTGCTGCAGCCCTGCGGTTATCGCATCCTGCCCAGCAGCGACGGCCACGATGCGCTGGCCAAGCTGGCCCAGGAGCCGGTCGACCTCATCCTGCTGGACGTGATGATGCCCACCCTCTCCGGTTTCGACGTCTGCCGCCGGCTGCGCCAGCAGCACCCCAAGGAGAAGCTGCCGGTACTGCTGCTCACCGCCCTCAACCAGCCCAAGGACATCGAGGAGGGCTTCAACGCCGGCGCCAACGACTATCTCGTCAAACCCTTCTGCAAGGAGGAGCTGTTCGCCCGGGTCAGGGCCCTGCTGGAAGCCAGCGCCGGGCGCGCTTCTCTGGTAGAGAACCGCTTGCTCAAGCAGGAGATAGAGCACCGTCTGCTGCTGCAGGAGCAGTTGCATCAGGATCAGGAGCGACTGCTGGCCCTGCTCGGCGAAGGAGCCGATCCCATGGTATTCATCGATGGCCAGGGCACAGTGCTGTTCGCCTCGCGGGCACTGGCCCGCCTGCTGGGCCAGGAGCCGGAAGCCATGGAGGGGCAACCGCTGGATGACTGGTTGGCCAGCCCGCTGACCAGCCAGTGGCCCGATCTGCACGATCGGGGGGAGCAGCAGCTGGCGTTTCTGGTGGCCGGCCAGAAAGACGAACTCAATGCCCGCGCCCTGCCCATCAGCCTGGGGGGTCAGGCCGCCTTCGCCCTCACCCTCAGCACCGAGCTGCGCCAGGACGAGAACCGGGTGATGGCGCTGGAGAACGCCCTCAAGAGCCTGTCACGCCAGGCCATCATCGAGGATGGCCAACTGCTGGGCGAGCTGAGCCGGCTGGGCGGGGAGTTCCGCTCGCTGGCCGACGACCTCATCCGCCAGCAGGATGACGAGCCCTTGCGCCGCGCCCTGGTGGACACCATGCGGCTCACCCTGGATGCCTGGCAGCAGAGCACCGGCAAGGGCAAGATTGTGCTGGCCGAGAAGAGCAAGCTGTGGCGGGTCTACATGGACCGCTCCAGCCCGCAGACCCGTACCCTCGACAAGTACCTGAGCCTGGATACCCTGCCCAAGGCGCCGCGCTGGAAGACGGTGGTCGCCACCGCCGAGTATGTGCTGGGCCACAGCCCGCTCAGCGAGGCCCAGCGCCAGCTGCTGCATCACAGCGCCCAGACCCTGCGTCAGCTCGCCAACCGCAAGCCCTGATATCCACCGCCCAATCTGCGCCCTGGCTCACACTTGCCGGGGCGGTTTTTTTTTGTGCAGAATTAAGCCTTCGCCATACGTCAAAACGAGAGCCGATCCAATTCACACAATTGTCATGGAAGGTCGATTGACAGGGACTTATTACGTCAAAGCAATTAACATAACCTGATGATTTAAATCGAGTTAAAAGCGGTTTTGACGAAATTGACGTGAGGGCGTCGATTTTTACGATATCGACGATCTGAACAGTTGTTGTTTTCCTGTTAACTCTGCTTTGCTAGGGACGTTGGATGACACAACTACAAGGGTGCAAAACCTGGCCAACATTGAGGGCCGACCTCCCCAGCATGCGAAGTCGGTGCTCAAATCCAAACAAGGAATATAAATAAGAAAGGAAATAATATGCTTGCCAAAGTATCCAAAATCTCTACTGCTGTAATGCTGGGCACCATGATGCTTGCCGGCGCTGCCGGCAACGCCATGGCGGCCGACAACAAGACGGTGCTGACCCTGGTCGCACAACAGGAGACCGCGTGGGTCAAGAACTTCAACCCCTTCCTGCAAGCGGGTCTGTTGCACACCACTCGTCACTTCATCTATGAACCTCTGGTGATCTTCAACGATATGCAGGGTGGCAAACCCGTCTATCGTCTGGCCACCCACTACGAGTTCAGCAAGGACCTCAAGTCCGTCACCTTCGATCTGCGTGACGGCGTGAAGTGGTCGGACGGTCAGCCGTTTACCGCCGATGACATCCTGTTCTCCTTCAATCTGGTCAAGGCCAACAAGGCGCTGGACGAGCGCTCAATCTGGACCCAGATCAAGAGCGTCGAGAAGCTGGCACCCAACAAGGTCAAGTTCGAGCTGACCGACGTCAACACCAACGTGGTGAACGATCTGGTACTGGTACCCATCGTGCCCGAGCACCAGTGGAAGTCGGTGAAAGATCCGGTCGCCTTCACCAACGACAAGCCGGTCGGCACCGGTCCCTTCACCGAAGTGGACAACTTCTCCGCCCAGCTCTACACCCAGTGCCGCAACCCGCACTACTGGGACAACGCCAACCTCTCCATCGACTGCCTGCGCATGCCGCAGATGGCCACCAACGACCAGGTTCTGGCCGCTGTGATGAAGGGTGACGTGGACTGGTTCGGCTCCTTCGTGCCGGACATCGAGCGCCTCTACGTCGGCAACGATCCGAAGAACAACAAGTACTGGTTCCCGGCCTCCGGCACGGTGGCGTTCAACGTCAACTTCCAGGCCAAGAAACCGGGTAACCACGAAGCCTTCAACGACATCAACTTCCGTCGCGCCTTCTCCATGGCGATGGATCGCCAGTCCATGGTGGATATCGCGGGCTACGGCTACCCGACCGTCAACGAGTACCCGTCAGGGCTCGGCAAAGCCTTTGACTCCTGGAACAACCCGGAAGTGGACAAGAAGTACGGCAAGTACAACAAGTTCGATCTGGAAGGCGCCAAGGCCCTGCTGAAACAGGCCGGCTACAAGGATTGTGACGGCGACAAGTTCCTCGACACCCCCACCTGCCAGAAGATCGAGTTCAAGGTGCTGGTACCGAACGGCTGGACCGACTGGGTCAACACCGCCCAGATCGGCGTGGAAGGGCTGCAGGCACTGGGCCTGAACGCCAAGACCGCCACCCCGGAAGCCACCGTCTGGACTGAAAACCTCATCACCGGTGACTTCGACGTCGCCCTGCAGGGTTACTTTGCCGGTGCCAACCCGCACAAGTACTTCGAGACGGCCTTCCACTCCCGCAACATGGGTGAGCGCGGCAACCGCTTTGCGGCGCCCCGCTACAAGGATCCGGCGCTGGACAAGCTGATCGACGACTTTACCCAGACCGCCGATGCCGCCAAGCAGAAGGAGATCATGTTCGAGATCCAGGACAGGGTCGGTGCCAATCAGACCATCATCCCGGTGTTCAACAACCCGACCTGGTACGAATACAGCACCAAGCGTTTCCACGGCTGGTTCAGTGCCGACAACCCGGTCGCCAAGCCGCAGGTTCACCCGGACACCCCGGAGCGTCTGCTGCACGTGTTGTCACTCAAGCCGAACAGCTAATTAATCCCGGCCCCCTGCGGGGGGCCCTCTTCCCCGCCCATCCCCCTTTTTCCCGGCTCTGCCGGGGTTGGGGTAACTATGCCCGGCGCGGGGCGGACCAGCAGTAAAAGGTATCATAATGGGATTCATACTGAGACGCTTTTCCTTCTATCTGGTCGCCTTTCTGGTGGCCGCCACCATCAACTTCCTGCTACCCAGAGCCATGCCGGGGGATCCCGTCTCCGTCATGTTTGCCCGGGCCGGCGCCATGATGGAACCCGCCGCCCTGGAAGCCCTCAAGGCCACCTTCGGGTTCGTGGACGGCCCCATCGGCACCCAATTTCTCACCTATGTGAAGAGTGTCTTCACCTGGGATCTCGGCACCTCGGTGCGCTACTACCCCCAGCCGGTCGCCGACGTGCTCGGCCGCGCCATCGGCTGGACCCTGTTCCTGGTGGGCACCTCCACCATCCTGAGCTTCTCCATCGGTTCCATCGTCGGCATCTTCGCCGCCTGGCACCGGGGCGGACGCATGGACAGCTTCCTCTCCCCGCTCACTCTGGTGATGCAGGCCATTCCGCCGGTGGTCATCTCGCTGCTGGCGCTCTTCCTGTTCGGGGTGAGTCTGGAATGGCTGCCCATCGGCTACGCCTACAGCCCGGAGATCAAGCCTGACTGGGGCTGGGAGCACATCAAGAGCATCCTGACCCACGCCATCATGCCGGTGGGCACCCTGGCCATGGTGCAGGTGGGGGGCTTTCTCATCACCATGCGCAACAACATGATCAACCTGCTGGGCGAGGACTACATCACCATGGCCAAGGCCAAGGGGCTCTCCAGCAACCGGGTGATCTTCAACTACGGCGCCCGCAACGCCATCTTGCCGAGCGTCACCGCCCTCTCCATGGCGCTGGGCTTCGTCATCGGCGGATCCCTCATCACCGAGGTGATCTTCAACTACCCGGGACTGGGTCTGACCCTCTACCAGGGCATTCTGGCCCGCGACTACCCGCTCATTCAGGGGCAGCTGCTCATCATGACCATCACCATGCTCAGCTTCAACTTCCTGGCCGACGTGCTCTACGTCTTCCTGGATCCCCGTCTGCGTACCGGAGGCAAATAAGATGCGCATGCCGACTATTCTGAAAATCCTGCTGGGCAACAAGAAGGCCGCCTGCGGCCTCTTCATCGTGGTCAGCTTCGTGCTGATGGCGCTGTTCGCCCCGCTGCTGGCCAGCTACGAGCCGACCAAGCGAGTCTCCCGCCCGCACCAGCCACCCAGTGCCGAGTACGTGATGGGCACCACCCGCATGGGTCACGACATCTGGGCCCAGTTCACCAACGGCGCCCGCATCTCCCTGATGGTGGGCTTCGGGGCCGGCATTCTGGTGTGCGCCCTCGCCATCACGGTCGGCATCACCGCCGGCTACTTCGGCGGCGTCATAGACGAGTGCCTCACCTTCCTGATGAACGTGGTGCTGGTGATCCCCAACCTCCCCTTGCTGCTGGTGCTGGCAAGCTTTATCGGGGAGGCGTCACCGACGGTGATCGCGCTCATCATAGGCTTTACCTCCTGGGCCTATGGCGCGCGCGTCATCCGGGCCCAGACCCTGGCGCTGCGCGAAAAAGAGTTCGTCATCGCCGCCGAAGTGCTGGGCGAGCCGGCCTGGCGCATCATCCTGGTGGAGATATTGCCCAACCTCATCTCCATCATCGGGGTGAGCTTCATCGGCTCCATCATCTACGCCATCGTCACCGAGGCAACCCTGGAGTTCCTGGGCCTGGGCGACCCCACCGTAGTGAGCTGGGGCATCATGCTCTACAACGCCCAGACCTCCAGCGCCATCCTGGTCGGCGCCTGGTGGGAGATCCTGGCCCCCTGCTTCGCCATCGCAACGCTGGGTGCCGGCCTGGCCCTGCTCAACTTCGCCATCGACGAAATCGCCAACCCGCAGCTGCGCTCCCACAAGGGGCTCAATCGCTGGAAGAAACTCGCCACCCCCGTCACCACGCCGGTGCCGGCCGTACAGGAGAAGACAGCATGAGATCGCAACAACCCCTGCTGTCGGTACGCAACCTCTGCGTCGACTACATCACCGAGAACGGCGACGTGCGCGCCGTCAACTCGGTCAGCTTCGACATCGCCCCCGGTGAAGTGTTCGGCCTGGCTGGCGAGTCGGGCTGCGGCAAGTCCACCGTCGCCTTCTCAGTGGCGCGGCTGCACAAGCCGCCCGCCTACATCAGCGGCGGCGAGATCCTGTTCAAGGGGGAGAACATCCTCCACTACGGTGACGAGCGGCTGCGATCCTACCGCTGGCAGCAGGTGTCGGTGGTGTTCCAGTCCGCCATGAATGCGCTCAACCCCGTGCTGCGCATGGAGGAGCAGTTCTGCGACGTGCTGCTGGCCCACAACCCGGGGCTGACCCGCTACGAGGCGATCAAGCGCGCCCAGGAGCTGCTCGCCATCGTCGACATCCACCCGAGTCGGCTCAAGGACTACCCGCACCAGTTCTCCGGCGGCATGCGCCAGCGGCTGGTGATCGCCATCGCCATGGCGCTCAACCCCGAGCTCCTGATCATGGACGAGCCGACCACGGCGCTCGACGTGGTGGTGCAGCGGGAGATCCTGCAGAAGGTCTATGCCCTGAAAGAGAAGTTCAACTTCTCCATCCTGTTCATCACCCACGACCTCTCCTTGATGGTCGAGTTCTGCGATCGCATCGGCATCATGTACGCCGGTGAACTGGTGGAGGTGGCGCCGGCCAAGGCGATCCTGACCGCGCCGCTGCACCCCTATACCAAGGGGCTCGGCAACTCTTTCCCGCCCCTGCACGGGCCCAAGACGGTGCTGGAAGGGATCCCGGGCACCCCGCTCAACCTGCTGGAGGTGCCGGTGGGCTGCCGCTTTCAGGCCCGCTGCGCCAGGGTGCACGAGCGCTGCCGCCAGCAGTACACCAAACTGGCCGAGATCCGCCCCGGCCAACAAACCGCCTGCCACCTCTATGAGGCGCAGGATGAGCAACAAGATCCCCTGATCTATCTGGACAAGGCCGCTGGCTGTTAAGGATGTCTGTCATGCAAATCGCCCAAACCGACGCCCCCATCATCGAAGTCCAGCACCTCTACAAGGACTTCCCCGTCAACTCCAACGCCATCAAGAGCGGCAAGATGCGGGCCCTCTCGGACATCACCTTCAACCTGCACCGGGGCCGCGCCCTGGCGGTGGTGGGGGAGTCCGGCTCCGGCAAGAGCACCATCGCCAAGATCATCGCCAAGATGTACAAGCTCTCTGGCGGCCGCATCCTCTATCGTGGCCGCGACCTCGAGGAGTTCAACAAGGGCACCGCCCTGCTCGACTACCGCCAGAGCGTGCAGATGGTGTGGCAAGATCCGTTCGGTTCGCTGAACCCGACCCACACCATCTACCACCACATCGCCCGCCCCCTGCTGCTGCACAGCAAGGTGATCGACAAGAAAGATCTGCCCGACATGGTCTACGGCCTGCTGGAGAAGGTGGGGCTCACCCCCGCCAAGGCCACCGCAGCCAAGTACCCGCACCAGCTCTCCGGCGGCCAGCGCCAGCGGGTCAACATCGCCCGCAACCTGGCGGTGGAGGCCGAAGTGGTGCTGGCGGACGAGCCCACCTCCATGCTCGACGTCTCCATTCGCATCGGCATCCTCAACCTGATGGAGCAGATGAAGGATGAGCTCGGGGTCTCCATGCTCTACATCACCCACGACATCGCCACCGCCCGCTACGTGGCCGAAGATCTGGCGGTGATGTACGTGGGCCACATGGTGGAGTGGGGCGAGGTGGACGAGATCCTGCACCACCCCCAGCACCCCTACACCCAGCTGCTCATCTCGGCGGTGCCGGACCCCGAGAAGAGCATCCACGCCGAGCTGGAGGGGGGCCGCAAGGGGGAGATCCCGCTCTGGACGCCGGAGTCCTGCGGCTGCCCGTTTGCCGGGCGCTGCAATCAGGCGATGCCCCGCTGCAAGGAGACCCTGCCCCCCGTCAGCAAGCTCGCCGACAACCACTTCGTGCGCTGCTACCTCTACCAATGACAGACCGGCCGGACACGGCGTCCGGCCACGCCTCGCCACGGGGCCGTCAGGGCCCCGCAATGTGCCTCGCCACGCCAGGCGAGCCACAGGAGTAAGACGTTGATGGAACTCTTGATCAATCAGGTGGGTTACCAGTGCGACGGGGAGAAGATCGCCCTGTTGCAGAGCGACACCGACCTCGATATCCGCGGCCACCTCAGGCTGCTGCGCCAGGATGACGAGCGCATCCTGCTGGAAATCCCGCTGCAGCCGGCCGGCCAGGTCGAGGGCTGGCAGGGGCGCCACTACTGGCGCGCCGACTTCTCCCCCTGCAAAGAGCCCGGCCACTACCGGCTGGAGGCCCTCATCCAGACGGGCACCAAGGAGCGCATCGTGCACACCGCCCCCTTTGCCATCGGCCAGGATCTGCTGGCCAGCCGCTGCCTCTCCGACGTCATTCACTACTTCAAGGGGCAGCGCGCCAGCGGCGCCTTCGATCGGGCCGACCGCAGCGCCCGCCTGTTTGGCAGCGATCAGCGCAAAGACGTGCACGGCGGCTGGTATGACGCCAGCGGGGATGTGAGCAAGTACCTTAGCCACCTCTCCTACGCCAACTACCTCAACCCCCAGCAGACCCCCATGGTGGTCTGGTCCCTGCTCAAGTGTCGCGAGCTCTTGGCCCCGCGCCAGGACATCGACGGGGTGAACCTCTGCAAGCGGCTCAACGACGAGGCACTGCACGGCGCGGATTTCCTCTGCCGGATGCAGGATGAGTCGGGCTTCTTCTACATGACCCTGTTCGACAAATGGAGCAAGGATCCCGCCCAGCGCGAGCTGTGCGCCTACGCCACCCAGCAGGGGCTCAAGTCCACCAGTTGGCAGGCGGGTTTTCGACAAGGGGGCGGCATGGCCATCGCGGCGCTGGCCCGCGCCGCCCGCGAGAGCGTCAGCGGCGACTTTGATGCCAGCCGTTACGCCGAGGCGGCCCGCCGCGGCTACCTGCACCTGCGTGAGCACAACCTGGCCTATCTGGACGACGGGGTCGAGAACATCATCGACGACTACTGCGCCCTGCTGGCCGCCATCGAACTGACTCGCACCCTGGGCTCCGAGTGGCTGACAGAGGCCAGAGTGCGGGCCGACAAGCTGTGCGCCCGCCAGCGCCCTCACCCTGAGCTCGGCCACTACTGGTCGGCCAACGAGGATGGCTCGCGCCCCTACTACCACGCCGCCGAGGCGGGCCTGCCGGTGCTGGCGCTGCTGGAGTATCTCGCCATCGAGCCGGATCCGGCGCGCCAGGGGACGGCCCAGCGCGTCATCGAACAGGCGCTGGCCGCCGAGCTGGCGCTTTGCGCCCACCCTGGCAACCCGTTCGCCCTCGCCCGCCAGTATGTGAAGGGGGTCGATGAGGCGCCCCGGGTGAGCTTTTTCATGCCCCATCACAACGAGTCGGGCTACTGGTGGCAGGGGGAGAACGCCCGGCTGGCATCGCTGGCCGCCATGGCGTTTGCCGCCGCTGCCCAGCTGCCGCGCCAGCGCAAGCCGCTTCTCACCTTCGGTCAGCACCAGCTCGACTGGATCCTGGGGCGGAATCCCTTCAACGCCTGCATGCTGGCGGGTCATGGCAGCAACAACCCCACCTACACCGCCGGTTATCCCAATGCGCTGGGGGGGATCTGCAACGGCATCACCGCCGGCTTCGATGACGAGGCGGAGATCGCATTCATTCCAGAGGCGTACAAGGATCGGCTGGATCAGAACTGGCGCTGGGGCGAGCAGTGGATACCCCACGCCGCCTGGTTTGCTCTGGCCATCACTTGGCAGAATGCGCAGGGAAATGGAGGTCGACATGATTGAGTACTGGGTCGGGGTCGATGGCGGCGGCACCCACACCCGTGCCCGCATTCGGGATCGGGCCGGCAAGCTGCTCGGCGAGGGGCGCGCCGCTGGCTCCAATCTGGAGCTCGGCATCGCGCTCGCCCACGGCAACGTGCTGGCCGCCATCGAGCAGGCCCGTATCGAGGCCGGCCTGGCTGAGAATGCCCAGCAACGGATGGGGGTCGGGCTGGCGCTTGCCTCCGCCGAGCTGGCCGACTGCTATCACGCCATGCTGACCATGCCCTTCCCCTTTGCGAGCGTGCGGCTCACCTCCGACGCCTTCGGTGCCTGCCTGGGTGCCTTTGGCGGCGAAGAGGGTGCCATCCTCATCGCCGGCACCGGCTCGGCCGGGCTCATCTATCGCCACGGCCAGCTGCACACCTGCTCCGGTCGCGGTTTTCCCATCTCGGATCTGGGCAGCGGCGCCTGGCTGGGGCTGCGCGCCATCCAGCAATCCCTGCTCTGCCACGACGGCATCCTGCCCCCCAGCACGCTGGCCATCCGCTTGCTCGATCACTTCAAGCGGGATCAGGCCGAGGTGGTGCGCTGGGCCGCCCGCGCCATTCCCGCCGACTACGGCCGCTTCGCCCCCTGGGTGTTCGATGCCGCCAGCGACGGTGACGAGCTTGCCTGCCAGCTGCTGGATGAGACCTGCCAGCAGCTGGCCACCCTGCTGGAGGGGATGCGCCAGCTGGGCGCCGACCGGATAGCCCTGCTCGGCGGCATCGGCATGCGCCTCGCCCCCCGCCTGGCGCACCTGCCGCTGGTCAGCCCCGGCGCCGATGCGCTGGAGGGGGCCATCCTGTTTGCCCGCTCGGAGGCCTACCCATGTCTGCATCCCTGAACCTGTCCCCATCCACCCCACCCCAAAGTGCGGGCCTGACCCCGGTCTGCCCGCTGCGGGGGGAGCCCATGTCAGCCCTTCGGCTCCCGGCCGGGGTTGACCAATACCACAAGGACGCTGTCTGGCTGTTCGTCCCCTTCACTCCATCAGAGGAATTTTCATGTCTGCACCCCTGATCCACACCCAGGTCGACCGACGCGACGGCGATGACGTCTGGTTTCGTTTCAGCCTGAGCCAGCTACCGGATGCCCCCTGGAAACTCCACTTCTGCCTGGCCCGCCACATCGACCCCGGCTCGGTAGAGGGGGGGGAGCTGGAGCGCCAGAGCGGCAGCTACAAGGTCTTGATCCCGCAAACGGGGGCCAGCGAGCTGTGCTTCTGCTGTCGCAACACCCCCATCAAGCGCCTCTCCGACATGCCGCGCGGCTTCTTCTTGAGCCTGCCCCAGGCCAGCGGCGGCCCCCAGCTGATGCCGGTGGCGCTGACCGGCGAGGAGCTGGGCCTGCCGCAATCCGCCACTGCGACGCCGGATCTGCCCGAGGTGGAGCCCCTCGCCGGCATCGTGCCCCAGCCGGATCGGCTGTTGCTGCTGGAGGGCAACTTCCGGCTGGCGGAGCGCGCCCACGTCAGCGGCCCGAGCCCCCTGCTCGGCCCGCTGCTGGCCCACTTCAACGAGCTGACCGGGCTCGCGCTGGCGCAGGATCACGACGCCGAGATCCGGCTGGTTGAAAGCGGTCTGGGCCCGGAGGCCTACCGGCTGACCATCACCCCGGAGGAGATAGTGATTGCCGCCAGCGGCGAGGCGGGCTGGCGCCACGGCCTCGTCAGCCTGGCCCAGTGGTATCTGCAGCACGGAGAGAGCCTGCCCTGCATCGAGCTCAGCGATGCACCGCGCTTCGGTTTTCGCGGCATCTTTCTCGACTGTGCCCGCCACTTTCACTCCCTCGCCACCCTCAAGCGCCTGCTCAGGCTGATGAGTCTCTACAAGTTCAACCGCTTCCACTGGCACCTCACCGATGACGAGGGGTGGCGACTCGAGATCAAGGCCTTCCCCCAGCTGACCGAGCTGGCTGCCTGGCGCGGCCACGCCCTGCCGGTGGGGCCCCAGCTGAGCGGCGGCCCCGAGCCCTACGGCGGTTACTACACCCAGAGCGAGGTGCGCGAGCTGGTGGCCTACGGCGCCGGGCTCGGCATCACCATCATTCCGGAAATTGACATCCCGGGTCACTGCCACGCCGCCATCAAGGCGCTGCCCGAACTGCTGGTGGAGGAGGCCGACCGCTCCCGCTACCTGTCGGTGCAATATTTTGACGACAACGTGCTCAACCCGGCGCTGCCCGGCACCTACCGCTTCCTGGAAGCCGTGATGGACGAGGTGTGCGAACTGTTCCCGGGGCCGCTGGTGCACATGGGGGGGACGAGGTGCCCGCCGGGGTCTGGACCGACAGCCCCGCCTGCCAGCAGCTGATGAAGCAGCAGGGGTATCAGGATTGCCGCGAGCTGCAGGGCCACCTGCTGCGCCACTGTCAGCAGTACCTGGCCGGCAAGGGCAAGCGGATGCTGGGCTGGGAGGAGATTTTGCTCGGTGACAAGGTGAGCCGGGACGCCACCATCTTCGCCTGGACCAGCTTCCAGGCCGGGCTCGACGCCGCGACGGCGGGTTATCCGGTGGTGATGGCACCGGCCCAGCACCTCTATCTGGATCTGGCCTGGAGCCAGGACATCCATGAACCCGGCCTCTACTGGGCGGGCACCCTCAATCTGGCGCAGGTCTACGCATGTGACCCGGCCCCAGCCGATTTCCATGCCAACGATAACATCCTGGGGGTGCTGAGCCCCTTATGGTCGGAGCTGATCACCTCTCGCGATCGCCTCGACTATATGTTGTTCCCGCGCATGCTGGCGACCGCCGAGGTGGCCTGGAGCGACCCCGCCCGCAAGGCGTGGGAGCACTTCGCCGCCCGTCTGCCGGGCCAGCTGCAGATCCTCGACCAGCTTCAGGTGCGTTACCGGGTACCACAGAGGTAGTGTTATCTTTTTTCCTTGGCGGCCCGATGGCCGCCTTTTTTTTACGATTCGCCAACAAAACATCAACTTGCCCCTACCATTCATCCGTCATTGTTGGCAAAATTCAGCCCCCTATGAAGCCGGTCTGCCGCCTGCTGGCACGAGCCTGCAGCCACCTCCAGATCTGCCACAATAACAACGACAAAGTTATCAACAAGAACATCGGAGCGTATTCCTATGGCCCGCAGAGACGTCCATACCCTGGACAGCGAAGTGGAGTTTCCTGCCGACGAACAACTGGTTTCCACCACGGATCTGCGCGGGGTGATCACCTACGCCAACCCAGCCTTCTGCCGCATCGCCGGCTACCCCGTCGAGGAGCTGGTCGGCCACAATCACAACCTGGTACGCCACCCCGACATGCCCAAGGCCGCCTTCGCCGATCTCTGGGCCCGCCTCAAGGAGGGCAAACCCTGGCGCGGCATGGTGAAGAACCGCTGCAAGGATGGCCGCTACTACTGGGTCGATGCCTATGTGACCCCCATCTACGAGGGCAACCGGATCAGCGGTTACCAGTCGGTGCGCTGCAAGCCGGATCCCCAGCTCAAGCGCATCGCCAGCCAGACCTACCAGGCCCTGCTCAAGGCGGAGCGCGGCACCAGCAGCCGCCTCCCCTCCCTCGCCCGTGCCCGCCTGCCGCTGCTCGCGCTGTTGCTGCTCGGCCTGCTGGGCTGGGCCGCCAGCAGTCAGGGCCCGATGACAGCCCTGCTGATGCTGCTGCCCCTGCTGCTCATCGGCGGCGCCTACTGGCGCGAGCTCTTCGCCCTGCCGCTCTATCTGCAGCAGCTGGGTCGCGAATACGACAGCCTGACCCGGCTGGTCTACTCCGGGGACGGCCCCGGCGCCATCGCCGACTTTCATATCAAGATGCTGCAGGCCCGCATCCGCACCGTGCTGGGCCGGGTCAACGATGCGACCAATCCGCTGCAGACCCTGGCCACCAACCTGAAACAGGCCTCCCATCAGGCCTGCCTCGACATCAACGAGCAGGATGCCCAGACCCAGCAGATGGCCGCCGCCATGACCCAGATGGCCAGCACGGCCCACGAGATTGCCCGCAACATCCAGGACTCCAACGGCCAGGTCAGCGAGGCGCGCAGCCGCTGCCAGCACACGGACAAGCAACTGGCCCAGACCGAGCAGCGCATCGAGCAGCTCGCCAGACAGGCGGAGCTCGCCTTCAACTCGGCGGTGGAGCTGGCCAGCGAGTCGGAGCGGATCGGCAGCGTGATGGGGGAGATCCAGGGCATCGCCGACCAGACCAACCTGCTGGCGCTGAACGCCGCCATCGAGGCGGCCCGGGCCGGCGAACAGGGGCGCGGCTTTGCGGTGGTGGCCGACGAGGTGCGTACCCTGTCGACCCGCACCCACAAGGCGACCGAGCAGATCCAGGGCAGCATCCAGCAGATCCAGCACACTCTGGGCCGCTGGAAGGGGATGATGCAGGAGAACCTGCAGCAGACCCGAGAATGCGCCGAGATGACCCGCCAGGGCTCCAGCAGCCTGCATACCGTGCTGCAGGAGATCGAGCTGGTCACCGAGTTCTCCACCCAGATCGCCGCCGCCGCCGAGCAGCAGCAGACGGTGGTGGAGGACATCAGCCGCAGCATCAACCAGATCTCCGAGTACTCCCACGCCAACAGCCAGAAGATGCAGGAGGTCGACGACTCCAGTCAGGAGCTGCTGGAGCGGGCCAAGCAGCTCAAGGGGCTCAGCCAGACCTTCGGCTGACCCATTTGCCAGCCACCCGACAGAAGCGCCACAATGGCGCTTCTGTCGTTATTGACGAGTGATCCGGATGAGAATGGAATCGACCCCTGCCCCGCTGAACAAGGTTGCCCGCATCGAGGCAATCCTCGCCCTGATCCCGGCCGGTCGCGTGGTGAGTTACGGCCAGGTGGCGGATCTGGCGGGGCTGCCCGGTCGGGCCAGGCTGGTGGGCAAGGTGCTGCGGGAGACCGACAAGGTGCTGCCCTGGCACCGGGTGCTGGGCGCGGCGGGCACCATTTCACTGCCCAAGGGGTCGGCAGGCTTCGACAGACAGGCGGGATTGCTGCAGGAAGAGGGGGTACCCGTGATTGGCGGGCGGGTCAGGATGCGGGAGTGGCAGTGGCAGCCCGACCTCGCCGAGCTGCTGTTTATCCTGCCCTTTTGACGATGGCGGCCCGCCTCACCGGGTGATGGGGGCCAGGATCTCGTCGCTGCGCACCTGCACCGGGATGGTTTCGTACTCCCGCTGCAGCAGCACCAGCAGACTCTGCTTGTCTACTTCCAGCACATAGGCGGTTCCTTCCCGGGTCAGACAGGTCATTCCCGGCCGGATCTCGTTAATCTCCATCACAACCTCCGTGTCCAGCGCTGTCATCCTTGCAGCGGTTTCAGTATACCGCCATCCGAAAACAAAAAGGCCCCTGCAAGGGGCCTCTTTCATCAGAGTGTGAACTGCGCGCAATCACGCCTTCTTCGACTTGGCCAGGCTCTCCTGCCACTTGCCGTTGTCGTAGTGCGCCGTCCAGCCGGTCGCCTTGCCGTTGACCTCGGTCATCACGTACTGCTCCTTGGTCTTGCGACTGAAGCGCACGATGGCGGGGTTTCCGTCAGGATCTGACGCCGGGGCATCGGCCAGATACTGGTGCTTGGGCGACAGACGCTCCTTGAAGCGCTTGAGCTCTTCCACCAGCGGCGCACGGGTCTCGCGGGATTTCGGGAAGTTGCTGGCGGCCAGGAACAGGCCGGCCGCCCCGTCACGCAGCACGAAGTGGGCGTCGGACTGGGTGCACTTGAGCTCCGGCAGCGGGACCGGGTCTTCCTTCGGCGGCGCGATATCACCGTTTTTCAGGATCTTGCGGGTGTTCTTGCAGGTGTCGTTGGTGCACCCCATGTACTTGCCGAAGCGGCCGTTCTTGAGCTGCATCTCGGATCCGCAGCGGTCGCACTCGATGCTCGGCCCTTCGTAGCCCTTGAGCTTGAACTGGCCTTTTTCGATTTCGTAGCCATCGCAATCCGGGTTGCGACCACAGACATGCAGCTTGCGGCTGTCGTCGATGATGTAGGCATCCATGGCGGTGCCACACACGCCACAGCGATGCTTGGCACGCAGCGCCTCGGTCTCGGCCTCTTCACCGTCGGTGGCGGAGACGAACTCGTCGGCGGAGACCAGGTTGATGGTCTTCTTGCAGCGCTCTTTGGGCGGCAGTGCGTAGCCGGAACAACCGAGGAACACCCCGGTGGTGGCGGTACGGATGCCCATCTTGCGGCCGCAATCCGGGCAGTCGATGTCAGTCAGCACCATCTGGTTGGCACGCATGCCTCCCTCTTCCGGCGCCTTGTCCGCTTTTTCCAGCTCCTGGGTGAACTCGGCGTAGAAGGCGTCCAGCACCTTCTTCCACTCCAGGCTCCCTTCGGCGATGCCATCGAGCTTGTCTTCCATCTTGGCGGTGAACTCGTAGTTCATCAGCTCGACGAAGTTTTCCACCAGCCGGTCGGTGACGATCTCACCCATCTTCTCGGCGAAGAAACGGCGGCTCTCGACCCGCACATAGCCACGATCGACGATGGTGGAGATGATGGAGGCGTAGGTAGACGGACGGCCGATGCCGCGCTTCTCCAGCTCCCGTACCAGCGCCGCTTCGGTAAAACGTGCAGGCGGCTTGGTGAAGTGCTGGCGCGGATCCAGTTTGACGAGTTTGAGGATCTCGCCGACGGTCACTGCCGGCAACTGGCTGTCTTCACCCTTGCGGCCCATGGGCGGCAGTGCCTTGGTCCAACCGGCGAAACGCAGGGTGCGACCGCGCGCCTTGAGCTCGAACTCGCCCGCCTTGACGGTCAGGGTGGAGGAGTCGTACTGGGCCGGCGTCATCTGACAGGCGACAAACTGACGCCAGATGAGGTCATAGAGCCGCATGGCGTCGGGCTCCATCCCTTCCAGCATCTCGGCGGTCACCAGCACGCTGGAGGGGCGGATCGCCTCGTGGGCCTCCTGGGCATTGGCCTTGGCGCCGTACAGGTTCGGATCGCTCGGCAGGTAGGCGGCGCCATACTGCTCGCCGATGTATTCCCGCACCGCCTCGACCGCCTCTTTGCTGAGGTTGGTGGAGTCGGTACGCATGTAGGTGATGTAACCCGCTTCATAGAGACGCTGGGCCATCATCATGGTCTTCTTGACCCCGAAGCTCAGCCGGGTAGAGGCCGCCTGCTGCAGGGTGGAGGTGATGAAGGGGGCGGACGGCTTGGAGCCGGTCGGCTTGTCTTCCCGGTTCACCACCTTGTAGTCGACCCCTTCCAGGGCGGCCACGGCGGCGAAGGTCTCGGCCTGGGTCACCGGCTTGAAGTCGGCGCCATTGCGGCTGACCACTTCCATCCGCAGATCGCTCTTGTCGGCGGTCAGCAGATCGGCGTTGAGATCCCAGAACTCGACCGGCACGAACGCCTTGATTTCGCGCTCTTTATCGACGATGAGGCGCACCGCGACAGACTGTACCCGACCGGCGGAGAGGCCGCGTGCCAGCTTCTTCCAGAGCAGCGGAGAGACCATGTAGCCCACCACCCGGTCGAGGAAACGACGGGCCTGCTGGGCGTTGACGCGGTGAATGTTCAGCTCGGATGGCTGGGCAAACGCCTCCTGGATGGCGGTCTTGGTGATCTCGTTGAACACCACGCGCTTGTAGCGGCTGTCGTCGCCGCCGATGATCTCGCGCAGGTGCCAGGCGATCGCTTCTCCCTCTCTATCCAAGTCGGTTGCGAGATAGATGGTGTCGGCCTTCTCGGCCAGACTCTGCAACTCGCTGACCACTTTTTCCTTGCCGGGCAAAATCTGGTAGTTGGCCTGCCAGCCTGCGGTCGGATTGATCCCCATCCGTGAGAACAGGGCATTGCGATCCTTGGCAGCCTTCTCTGCTTCGCTCAACTTGATACCGCGAATGACAGGTTTTTTGGGCTCGTTGCTGGCGCTGCCGCTGGTGGGCAGATCGCGCACATGACCGACGCTGGATTTCACCACGTAGTCCTTGCCCAAATATTTGTTGATGGTCTTGGCCTTGGCCGGAGACTCCACTATGACCAGTGATTTGCCCATGCTGTAACTATTATCCTCATTGCACCCGACGGGGTTGGTGTGCGGTTTTGTGGGGCTGTATAAGAGATTTGACGGGAAAAAGCAATCTTGTGAGCAAATTTGCCCGGCAGCCCGAACCACTTTGTTTCTTTATTTATTAATGCGAAGCCGAGCCGCGGGAAGCAACCGCTTTTTTATTTTTATGCTATATCCACCCTCTTTTTATATTTGAAACGACATAACCAACCGCTCTTGTAACATAACAAACCAGTTTCGTTATCGGCTTGTTACAAAAGACAAAATCTCCTTATAATGGCTGCATCCCGCAGCATTGTGCGCGGAAGGAACCGCTACCCATATAAAAATCGAAAGGATGTACTCAATGAAGCACTTCGAGGTCAACTTCGACGGCCTGGTCGGCCCGACTCACAACTATGCCGGCTTGTCCTATGGCAACGTCGCCTCCCAGAACAATGCCAAGGAGGCGTCCAATCCGAAGGAGGCGGCCAAGCAGGGTCTGCGCAAGATGAAGGCACTGACCGAGCTCGGCATGACCCAGGGAGTGCTGGCCCCGCAGGAGCGACCGGATCTCGCCACCCTGCGCCGCCTGGGCTTCACCGGCAACGATGCCAGCGTGCTGGCCCAGGCCGCCAAGCAGGCCCCCGCCGTGCTGGCCGCCTGCTATTCAGCTTCCAGCATGTGGACCGCCAACGCCGCCACCGTCTCCCCGAGTGCCGATACCCAGGATGGCCGCATCCACTTCACCCCCGCCAACCTGACCAACAAGTTTCACCGCTCCCTCGAGCCCGAGGTGACCGGTCGCATCCTGCGCGCCGTGTTCAACAACGACCGCCACTTCTATCACCATCAGCACCTGCCGGAGAACGACCACTTCGGTGACGAGGGGGCCGCCAACCACACCCGGCTGTGCCGCGCCTATGGCGAGTCCGGGGTCGAGCTGTTCGTCTATGGCCGCAGCGCCTTCGATGTCTCCCAGCCGGCCCCCAAACGCTACCCGGCCCGCCAGACCCTGGAAGCGAGCCAGGCCATCGCCCGCCTGCACGGCCTGGGGGACGAGAGTGCGGTCTTCATCCAGCAGAACCCGGACGTCATCGATCAGGGGGTGTTCCACAACGACGTGATCGCGGTGGGCAACCAGAACGTGCTGTTCTTCCACCAGCAGGCGTTCCTCAACACCGCCTCGGCGCTGGCCGAGGTGCGCACCAAGTTCGGCGACGGCGAGCTGCACTTTATCGAGGTACCGACTGCCGAGGTGTCGGTACAGGATGCGGTGAAGTCCTATCTGTTCAACACCCAGATCCTCACCCTGCCTTCCGGCGAGATGGCGATCATCGCCCCCACCGAATGTCGCGACAACCCGGCGGTGTCGGCCTATCTGGCCAAGCTGGTGACCCTGGGGACCCCGATCAAGGGGGTGCACTACATGGACGTGAAGCAGAGCATGCGCAACGGCGGCGGCCCCGCCTGCCTGCGGCTGCGGGTGGCCATGAACGACACCGAGCTCGCCGCCGTCAACCCGGCCTGCCTCATCACCGACAGCCAGTTTGCCCGCCTCGATGGCTGGGTCGATCGCCACTACCGCGACAGTCTGGCGCTGGACGACCTGCGGGATCCGGCGCTGGTCCTGGAGTCCCGCACCGCGCTGGACGAGCTGACCCAGATCCTCAAACTCGGCTCCGTCTACCCGTTCCAGCGCTGAGACGCTCCATCGGCCTGCAGCGCCGACCCATGAAAAAGCCGGGCAAGTGCCCGGCTTTTTCATTTGGTTTTACGTTGCCCTGACTCAGCGCCAGGGGCCCTGCTGCCACAGCCGGCCAAGACCGGACTCCAGCGCCACGGCGGCCTGCTGACCGAGCTTCTGGGTCAGACTCTTTGGCTTGCTGTAGCGAATGCCGACCACCTTGTGCTGGCTGGCCTGGGCCAGCAGATAGTCATCGCTGGTGCAGAGGCTGTCCACCAGCCCGAGCTGCTTGGCCTGGCTCGCCAGCCAGTGCTCGCCGGTGGTGACGCTGTCGATGTCGAGGTTGGGTCTGTGCTCGGCCACGAATGCCTTGAAGCGCTCGTGAATGGCGCCCAGCTCCTCGCGAAACTTCTCGCGCCCCTGATCGTCGTTCTCGCCAAACATGGTGATGGTGCGCTTGTACTGGCCGGCGGTGTGCATCTCGAACTCGATGTCGTGCTTCTTGAGCAGCTTGTTGAAGTTCGGCAGCTGGGCGATCACCCCGATGGAGCCGACGATGGCGAACGGCGCCGCCAGGATCTGATCCGCCACGCACGCCATCATGTAGCCACCGCTCGCCGCCACCTTGTCGATGGCCACGGTCAGCTTGATGTCACGATCCCGCAGCCGCTGCAGCTGGGAGGCAGCCAGGCCGTAGCCGTGCACCACACCACCGCCGGATTCGAGCCGCAGCAACACCTCGTCGCCCGGCTGGGCCACCCCTATCACGGCGCTCACCTCTTCGCGCAGGGAGGCCACTTCCTTGGCATCCATGCTGCCATGAAAATCGATGACGAACAGCCGGCTGCGCGCATCTTCGCTCTTGGCCCGGGCCTTGTGCTCAGCCTTGCGCGCCTTCTCCAGCTGCTTGCGCTCCGCCTTGCCGGCCAGCGCGGCCTGCAACTGGTGACGTCCCTGCTCCAGCTCGCTGGAGAGATCGGTCACCACCAGCTCCCCCTTGCGGGATTTGGGCTGACGGCTGCTCACCACCATCAGGATGACGGCGCCGATGGCGAGCAGTAGGGTGAGGGTCTTGGCCAGGAACAGGCCGTATTCGGTCAAAAATGCCACTTGATGCTCCACTGGTGTGCCCCGGGGGGACGATTTTTTCACATTCTAGGGAGTTTGCCCGGTGTGCGCAAAAACTCTGCGTCAACCCGTCAAAAATGCCAATCGACAATCACAACCCCTCTGATTTATTCACATTTTTGCCATCTCATACTGGTCAAACGCCGTGCGGGATCAGTACACTTGCCCCTCTATTTGCCGCGCGCATCTGCCACGAATTGTTAACAGGAGTTGTCATGTTCAACTATCAGGCCCCCCGGGATCTGCTCAAGGACAAGGTCATTCTGGTCACGGGTGCCGGTGACGGCATCGGCCGCGAAGCGGCGCTCACCTATGCGGCCCACGGCGCCACCGTGATCCTGCTCGGCCGCACCAGCGCCAAGCTGGAGGCGGTCTACGACCAGATCGAGGCCGCCGGCCACCCGCTGCCCGCCATCGTGCCGGTGGATCTCAAAGGCGCCACCAAAAGCCACTACCTTGGCATGGCCGAGACCTTCGCCCAGCAGTTCGGCCGCCTCGACGGCGTGCTGTTCAACGCCGGCCTGCTCGGCACCCTGTCACCGTTCGAACACATCCCGGAGCAGGAGTGGGACGAGGTGATGCAGGTCAACGTCAAATCCGAATTCCTGCTGACCCAGGCGCTGCTGCCGCTCATCCGCCAGACCGCCAAGGAGCAGGGCGATGCCTCCATCGTCTACACCTCCTCCAGCGTGGGCCGCAAGGGCCGCGCCTACTGGGGCACCTATGCCATCTCCAAGTTCGCCATCGAAGGGATGATGGAAGTGCTGGCGGACGAGCTGGAAAATACCGGTGTGCGGGTCAACACCCTCAACCCGGGCGGCACCCGCACCAAGATGCGGGCCAGCGCCTTCCCGGCCGAAGATCCGATGAACCTCAAGACCCCGGCCGACCTGATGCCGCTCTATCTCTATCTGATGGGCGCGGACAGCCGGGGCAAAACCGGCCAGACCTTTGTGGCCCAGCCCAAATAAATCAACAAAATAACCGCAACCCTGCGCCGCATGGGGTTACATTCAATAGGGTGCCGTCGGCACCCTGTTGCAACATCCGCTCCCTTATCAGGTTGAGATATGTTTCGTCCCAAGAGCACGTTTGAGCAATGGCGGATCTTTCAGGCCGTGGTGGACTGTGGCGGCTACGCCCAGGCCGCCGAGGCACTGAACAAGAGCCAATCCTCTCTCAATCATGCGGTAGCCAAGCTGCAGCAGAGTCTGGGTGTGGCTCTGCTGGAGGTGAGAGGGCGCAAGGCGGTATTGACGCCGGCGGGGGAGATCTTCCTCAAGCGGGCCCGTCAGCTCAGCCAGCAGGTGGAAGAGCTGGAGAACCTGGCCAACAACCTGGAGCGGCAGTGGGAGCCGCAGATCAACCTCTATGTGTCGGTGTTGCAGCCGCGCGAGCGGCTCTATCGGGCGCTGGCCAACTTCTATCCACGCAGCCGGGGTTGCCGGGTCAATCTGCACGAGCGCATCCACTGCCACTTCAACGCCCTGCAGGTGGGGGATCTGATGCTCTCCGAACACCTGCCCCACGATCGCACCGGCCTGCCGCTGGACGAGGTGTGCCTGCTGCCGCTCTGCTCGGCCGAGCACCCGCTCGCCACCCAGGGCGGCGCCATCGCCGCCGAGGAGCTGGCCAGCCACAACCAGATCAGCCTGCATCCCCCCATTCACCGCTCGGTGGACTGGAACGACGCGGACGACACTGGCTGGAAGGCGACCCACTATCACGAGGTGATCGCCATGCTCAAGCTCGGCCTCGGCTACGCCTGGCTGCCGCGCCACCTGGTGCAGGAGGAGCTGACAAGCGGCGCCCTGGTGCCGCTGGTTCTAGCGAGCGGCAACGAGCGCCACCTCTATACCTATCTGCTGACCCCGTCGGCCGATGCGCTGGGCCCGGCCACCGAGCTGCTGCTGCGCTGCCTGCGCAACGAATACCAGAACGACAACGACCGCTAGAGCGCCTCCCCGCCGCCATCAGACCTTGAGGCGGGCCGACCCGCTCGCCCCCTCACCTTTTCAGCTTCAGACGTTCGGCACCCGCCAGCAGGCGGCCAGCGCCAGCAGCGCCAGGCCCATGGCCACCATGAAGACCCCGTGGAAACTCCAGATCTCCGCCACAGTCCCGGCGATAGCCCCCGCCATGATGGAGCCGGTGCGGATGCTGTTGGCGAACAGGGTGGTCGCCACCCCGGCGCGACCCGGCATCATATCCTGGAAGTAGGACATGCCGATGCCGGCGACGATGCCGATGAAGATGGCGTTGAGCAGTTGCAATGCAATCAGGGCATGCTGGCTCGACAGGGTCACCAGCCCCACGTAGAAGCCGACCCCGGCCAGCACCGCCAGCAGCATCATGGGGCGCTTGCCAAAGCGCTGGGTGTAGTGGCCCGCCAGCAGCATGAAGGGGATTTCGAGGGCCGCTGCCGTGCCCATCAGCACCCCGGCCAGCTTCTCCTCCAGCCCCAGCTCGCGGGTGATGTAGAGCGGCATGTTGATGAGGTACATGCTGTTACAGGTCCACATCAGGGTGGAGGCGATGAAGAGCGCCCGCACCGACGGATCCCGCCAGCTGCTGACCCGCTCCACCTCGCTGTCCATCACCGGCAGCGGCAGCGAGGGCAACCAGCGCCACACCACGAAGGCGCAGAGCAGATAGGCCACTGCGGAGGCGAGGTACATCACCTCGAAGCCGTAGCCGATGGCCAGCGCGAAGGCGATGGGGGGCCCTATCACCCAGGCCAGCGAGAACTGGGCTCGCAGCACCGAGCTGAACATGTCGGCCCGCTTGTTGCGGCTGTCGGCGTATTCCCGCGCCAGCGCGAACAGCTGGGGGCTGGCGGTGGCGGCCAGGCTCGCCAGCAACACCCCCAGGCTCACCAGCAACCAGTACTGCCGGTTCCAGGCGAACAGCAGGGAGAGCACCACGCCGGCGAAGCAGCAGCGCAGGATCAGCCGCTTGCGATCCCCCTTGTTGTCGGAGCGATGGCCCAGCCACTGGCTGATAAGGATGCCGATCACCGCGTTGACGGTATAGAAGAGCCCCACCAGGAAGGGGCGCACCTGCACCTCCTCGGCCAGGAACAGGCTCAAGGTGGGCACCTGCAGTGCCACCGCCACCCCGGTCATAAAGGTCACGGCCAGAAAAGAGAGAGAGACGGGATCCGTCCTGTTGCGAGCGGCGGTCAGCAAACGCATAGCATTACCACTGATTGGAGGGAGGAAAACTGGCCAAAATTCGGCAAGTGCATGAAATGGCGTCGCTTATTTTATGTCATTATCAAGAGCCACCTCAAGGCTTGCGACCCCGTCCCCGACCCCGTACAGTGAAAGCCCACTGGCCAGCATAAGGATTTCACATGTTTGATTTTGACCGGGAAATAGATCGCAGCGGCACCATGAGCCTGAAATGGGACAAGTACAAGGGACAGGACGTGCTGCCCATGTGGGTTGCCGACACCGACTTCGTCTCCCCCCCTGCCGTCATCGAGGCCCTCACCCAACGGGTCGCCCACGGCATCTTCGGCTACTCGCGCCCCTCTCCCCGGCTGATCGAACTCATCATCGCGCGGCTGGCCAGCCGCTATGGCTGGACCATCCAGCCCGAGTGGATCGTCTTCCTGCCCGGCGTGGTGCCGGGTCTCAACCTCGCCTGCAAGGCCTGGAGCCAGCACGGCCGTGGCATCATCACCCCCAAGCCGGTCTACTACCCCTTCCTGCAGGCGCCGGGCTTCAACGACCGGCCGCTGCTCACCGTGCCCATGGTGGAAGAGGCCGGTCGCTGGGTGCTGGATATCGAGGAGCTGGAGCGCCAGGCGCCGGCGGCGGATCTGCTGCTGCTGTGCAACCCGCACAACCCGGGCGGCACCGTGTTCACCCGCGAGGAGCTGCTGGCCATCGACGCCATCGCCGAGCGCCACAACCTGGTGATCTGCTCCGATGAAATTCACTGCGACCTGCTGCTGGACAAGGATGCCCGCCACATCCCCTACGGTGCCATCAGCCCGGCGGCGGCCGAGCGCTCGGCGGTGATGATGGCCCCGAGCAAGACCTTCAACATCGCCGGGCTCTGCTGCTCCTTCGCGGTGGTGCCCAATGCCCGTCTGCGCCTCAAGCTGCAGCAGGCGATGCGCGGCATCAGTGCCGACGTCAACCTGCTGGGCTTCGTGGCGGCAGAGGCGGCCTACGAAGGCGGTGAACAGTGGCTCAGCGAACAGCTCGACTACCTGGCCGCCAACCTGGCCCTGATCGAGCAGGCGGTCGCCCGCTGGCCCGGCATCAAGCTGGCGCGCCACCAGGCCACCTACCTCGCCTGGATCGACATGAGCGCACTCGGGCTGGACGACCCCATCGCCTTCTTCGAGCAGGCCGGGGTGGGGCTCTCCCCCGGTGCCCAGTTTGGTGACGGCCAGTTCGTGCGGCTCAACTTCGGCTGCACCCGGGCTCGCCTCGTCGAGGCGCTGGCCCGCATGGAAAAGGCCATTCTGGCGCGCTGATCACGCGCGTTCTCCCCCATGGCCTCACCATATGGGCAGTGGCGGGGCCGGCAGCAGCCGGCCCCGCAATATATTGAAGTCAGCCAGATCCGTATCCGATCGCAATAGGGTATATTTTCGCAACATGCCGCCACGTCCCCGCAACCCGGGATGTCGATGGCGCCAAGTACGGTACAGTGCCGCCGCCAGCAGCTGGCGCGGCCGAATGCCAACCGGGATGGGCCAGCCCCATCCCTTTTATCAGCCATTGATCCGGTTCACTATGCCCCAACCAGCCTTGCACCCTCTGCCGACTCTGCTTCGCCGCACCCTGCCCTGGCTGGCAGCCGCCCTGGCGCTGCCCCTGCAGGCAGCCACGCCTGCCTATCTCACCATCGGTACTGGGCCGCTCAACGGCGTCTACTACCCGACCGGTGGCGCCATTTGCCGGCTGCTCAATGAAGAGACGGCCAGCCATGGCCTGCACTGCTCGGTGCAGAGCACCTCCGGCTCCCTTGCCAACCTGAAGGCCCTGCATCAAGGGAAAGTTCAGCTGGCGCTGGTGCAGTCCGATGTGGTGCACCATGCCGCCCACAGTAGCGGCCCCTTCATGGGTCAGGCACCCGACGACCAGCTGCGCAGCCTTTATCGGCTTCATCAGGAGTCGCTGACCCTGCTCGCCAGCGCCAACAGCAGCATCAACACCCTGGCCGACATCGAGGGCAAGCGGGTCGATCTGGGCAACCCGGGCTCCGGCGAGCACATCACCAGCCAGGCCCTGCTCGATGCCATGGGCTGGCAGGCCAAGAGCTTTGCCCCCGTCATCCCCGCCGCGGCCAACAACCGGCTGGAGGGGCTCTGTGACGGCACCCTGGACGCCGCCTTCGTGGTAGCGGGCCACCCCAACCAGGCCATCGGCGATCTCACCGGCCGCTGCAAGGCGCGCCTCATCCCCATCGAAGGGGAGCAGGTCGACGCGCTGCTCAAACAGCATCCCTACTATCAGCGCAGCCGCATCGGCGCCAACCTCTACCCGGGCCAGCCCAGCGGCGTCAACACCTTCGCCGTCACCGCCGAGCTGGTGGCGCTGGCCAGCCTGCCAGAGGGCGAAGTGCGCACCGTGCGCGACGTGCTAAGCGGGCGACTCAAGCAGTTCACCCGCCTCCATCCGGCCCTCACCGCCCTCACCCTGGAGGGAATGCAGGCGGAGGCGGAAGTACCGCGCCACGCCGGTATGGCGGATGCCCCGCCCGCCCTGCTGCCCGAGACCCTGAGCCCGGCTCCGGCCACCTCGGAGGCTTTGGCAACTTCAGCGGCGCAGCCCACCGAAGTGGAGCGCGCCGCTGGTGAAAACACGGCACAACCTGCCGGTGAAACGGGCGCCCCCTCCCCAGAAGGCGCGCCCGCCACCTCGTCCGGGCAGACCCCTGGCGCCCTGCTGCCGCCCCCCTCGGCAGCCACAACTACCGAGCCGGGGGCGAGTAGCGTGCTCGAAGGGGCCGCCGTGGAGCAGGGCGGCAAGCTGACGGGCACGGCCGCGCCAAGCCCCTCTGCCGTGATGAGCGGGGAACAACCCGCCTCGCCGGCCCCCGCCGAACCAGCATCGACAGCACCGGCCGCACCGAGCGCCGCCTCACCGATTCAGAACAGCGCGCCTGCCCAGTAAGACCGCCAAACAGCCACAACAAAAGAGGCCACCCAAGGGTGGCCTCTTTTTATTTCGATATTGGGTGGGCTCACGCCCTGGCGTCCGGCAACGGCTGCGGGCGCTGGATCTCCTGCTCCACCCAGTGCAGCAGTTGCTTGATGGCCCGTGACAGCACCTGGTTCTGGCGCACCACATAGCCAAGGCTGGTGCCGGGGAAATCGGTGAGTCGGGTCACCGGGGCGGTCAGCTTGAGCCGCGGGTGAATGGAAAAGTCCGGCACTATGGCCACCCCGAAACCCGCCTCGGCCCAATCGAGCTGGGCGTCCACGCTGCCCACTTCCATGATGCGGCAGCTGGGCAGACCGAGCAGCGGCAAAGAGGGGTCGATGAGCGCCCGGGTGCGGGTGTCGTGGCCCAGCAGGATCAGGGTCGGCTCGTCGAGGGGATCGCTCTCCCCCGCCTTCGCCCGTGCCTGCCAGCGGGCGAGACCGTGGCCCAGCGCGCACCAGGTCACCTGCTGCAACTCGGTGTAGAACAGCGGCTCGCTGCGCTTTTGCGCCATCACGAAGCCCAGATCCGCCTTGCCCGCCTTGACCAGCTCCGCCGCCTGATCCGAAGTGGTGTTGAACAGGGTGAGGTCGATGCCGGGGAACTCCTGCTTGAAGCGCTGAAAGGGCTGAATGAGCAGCAGGCGCGAGATGATGTCGCTGGCGGCGATGGCCAGCGTCCCCTGACTCAGCTGGTTGAGGGCGTTGAGATCGGACTGGCAGAGCTGCAGCTCGGCGATGGCGCGCTCGGCGCTTTGCAGCAGCCGCTCGCCCGCCTGGGTCAGCCGAAACGGGCTGCGCTCGATGAGTTTGACCCGGGTGGCCTGCTCCAGATTCTTGAGGTGCAGGCTCACATTGGGCTGGGTCATGTGCAGTTCGGTGGCAGTCTGGCCGAAGTGCTGCAGCCGGGCCAAAGTGACGAAGGTGTGCAACCAGTGAATATCCAGCATGGGGATCCTCTTGTGCCGCCACGGCCGAACGGGCTCCTGAGGGGGATGCCGGCACGGCAGCGGGGCGGTTTGCCGATAAATTCACCGCAATTATATGACTCTCTTATTGGAATTATAAAGATAATTAATTTTTCTAATCCTCCTGAGCCTCCTAGGATGATCGCCTAACGTCTTAGGAGAAAGAGTCATGTCGTCTATCGTAGTCGTAGGTGCCAACTGGGGTGATGAAGGCAAAGGCCGCATCGTGGATTATCTGGCAGGCCAAGCAGGCGCCAGCATTCGCTTCCAGGGCGGCAACAACGCCGGCCATACCGTCGTCAACGACCTTGGCACCTTCAAGCTGCACCAGGTTCCGAGTGGTGTGTTCAACCCGGATTGCCTGGTCGTGCTCGGCCCTGGCATGGTGATCAGCCCCGAGAAACTGACCGTCGAGCTGGATGAAGTGAAAGCCTCCGGCGTCACTCCCAAGCTGGCCATCTCTGATCGCGCTACCCTCTGCCTGCCGCTGCATGCCATGGAAGATACCTTGGAAGAGCAGCGCCTGGGCGACGGCGCCTACGGTTCCACCCGTCAGGGCATCGCTCCCGCCTATGGCGATCGCGTCATGAAGAAAGCGATCCTGGTGGGCTGGCTGAAGCAGCCGGAAGTACTGGTCGAGCGCATTCAATTCTTCCTCGACTGGAAACTGCCGCAGCTCAAGGCACTCTACCCGACCTTCGAATTCAACCAGACCGCCCAGGAGATGGCCGACTGGCTGCTGGAAGTGTCCGCCCCCTGGATCGACTCCGTCTGCAACGTCAGCATGCCGCTCAAAGCGCTGCAAGCCGAAGGCAAGACCCTGCTGTTCGAAGCCCAGCTGGGCGCCGGCCGTGATCTGATCTACGGCGAATACCCCTGGGTGACCTCCTCCCACGTGTCCGGCGCCTATGCTGGCATCGGTGGCGGCCTGCCGGGTCTGCGTCCCGAGCGCATCATCGCCGTCGCCAAGGCGTTTAGCACCTCCGTCGGTACCGGCACCCTGCTGACCGCCATGGAGAATCAGGACGAGTTCCGCAAGATCGCCAACGAGTTCGGCGCCACCACCGGTCGTCCCCGTGACGTCGGCTACTTCGATGCCGTCGCCACCAAGAACGGTGTCGAGCTGCAGGCTGCCAACGAAGTGGCGCTGACCAAGCTGGACTGCCTGACCGGTCTGCCGGATCTGAAGATCTGCGTCGCCTACGAAGGTGCCCACACCGAGAACCCGATCTGGCCGCAAACTGCCGGTCTGAAGCCGGTTTACGAAGTGATGGAAAGCTGGAGCGAAGACATCACCGGCTGCCGCACCTTCGCCGAGCTGCCCAAAGCGGCTCAGCAGTACGTACTGCGCATCGAAGAGCTGCTGGGCGTACCGGTGCCGATGGTCTCCGTCGGCCCGGGCCGTGACGAGATGATCCTGCGCTAAGTCGCGCGATCAGCTGTCAGCACAGTAAAAAACCGGCATCCAGGATGCCGGTTTTTTTATGCCCGGACGTGCCACCACTCTTTCGCAGCGCTCACCATAAATCAACACAACGACTCATATCATGGCAGCAAGCAGGCCATATTGAGCGGTTGGGTCACTCGCCGCCTCCCCCTCTTCGCTAGACTGATCCCATCATCCACCGAGGAGCCTCACCATGAAGATTGCCAAGCGTACCACCCTGCTCTCCCTGCTGTGCGTGGCGGCCCTGCCCGCCAGTGCCATGACCCTAAAGAGCAGCGACATCCACGAAGGCCAGCTGATGGACAAGGCCTTCAGCTTCAACGGCTTTGGCTGCAGCGGTGACAACCGCTCGCCCCAGCTGAGCTGGCAGGACCTGCCCGCCGGCACCAAGAGCGTCGCCATCACCGCCTATGACCCCGACGCCCCCACCGGCAGCGGCTGGTGGCACTGGCTGGTGGTGAACCTGCCGGCCAGTCAGAGCGAGCTGCCGAGCAACGCCTCCGGCAAGCTCAAGCAGGGGCTGGAGCTTAAGACCGACTTCGGCAGTCAGGGTTACGGCGGCCCCTGCCCGCCCGCCGGCCACGGCATGCACCGCTACCAGTTCACCGCCTGGGCCCTGCCCCAGCCCCTGGAGGTGAAGACAGACACCCCGCCCGCCATGGTAGGCTACATGCTCAACAGCATGGCCCTTGGCAAGGCCACCCTGACCGCCACCTTCGTCACCCCCTAGGAGCCAGCCGGATGAGCACGCCGCTGCTGCAACTGCACCACTATCTCGGGATCCGCCAGCAGCCGCTGCACCGGGTGCTCATCTACGCCCCCACCATCATCTGGGTGGAGCAGGGTCACAAGCAGTTGTGGTGGCAGGAGAAGCGCCTAGCATTCGATCAGGCGAGCTGGCTGCTGATCCCGGCCGGTCACCAGCTCACCTTCGTCAACCAGCCGGAGCAGGGCAAGTTTCGCTCCCGCGCGCTGACCCTGCTGACCCCGCCCCCCGTCGAATGGCTCGGCGCCGCCCAGGCCGGCCCGCTCAGGGAGCCGCGCCTGACGGTCAGTCCGGCGCTGGCTTTCTGTTTCGAGCTGGTCTGCTCCATGGCGGATCGGCGACTCCATGAGGCCACCCAGGCCCAGCTGCTGCAGGGCTTCTATGCCGAGCTGCAGGCCGCCGGCGGGCTCGACCTGCTGTTTCCCGCCCATACCATGACCCTCGGCGAGCGGCTGGCCCGCTACCTCGGGGTGGAGCCGGGCGCCGATCACACCCTGGAGGGGGTCGCACCGCACTTCGCCATGAGCCGCGCCTCCATGGCGCGCAAGCTGGCCGCCGAGGGACGCAGCTTTCGCCAGCTGCTGACTCAGGTGCGCATGAGCCACGCCCTCACCTTGCTGCAGCAGGGTCTGGCGCCGCTGGAGACGGCCCTCGCCTGTGGCTACGACGCCCCCAGCCGCTTTGCCGCCCGCTTCAAGCAGGAGTTCGGCCTGACCCCCTATCAATACCTGCGCACCTGTCCCTCCTCCCTCTCGCTGACTGCCGCCAGACAAGTAAATAGTTACTAAAACATCAAACTATGTAACCTCGTGTAACCGGGTGATCCGGCTCACACCAGCCCCTCCTGCACTGTGACGCAGCGCCAATAATCCCGTCAAAATCGCCCTATAATGGCTGTCGCAAACGATTTCACTAAAAAAAGCACTAAAAAACACCTTCCTTAACCTACAAAAACTGTCATTGGAGCGAGAGATGTTTCGTAAAAGTTTACTTTCCGTCACCCTGAGCGTCGCCCTGTTCGGCCTCACAGCCTGCAACGGCAATGACTCCAGCAGCCCGGCCGCCCCCAGCGCCACCCTGGCGAACCAGTATCAGAACGTAATCGACCGCAGCGGCACCCCGCTCCAGTTCCGTGACTTTGACAGCTACTCCAACCTCAAATACAACCCGCTGCTCGATCTCGGCGCCTGGCACGGCTTCCTGCTGCCCGCCAGCGACAGCGAATGGGGTGGCTTTACCGGTCCCATGGTCATCGCCGAGGAGTACAGCTTGTTCTTCGCAAGCGAATTGGACAAGCTGACCCTGAGTGACGAGAGCGGCCGCGCCTTCCCGCTCACCAGCGCCAGCAAGCAGGTGCTGTACGCCATCCCAGGGGCGCTGGTGCAACGCTTCGAATTCGACCCCTTCACCCTGGAGCTGGAGCTGCGCTACGGCGATGCCCGCACTGCGCTGGTTCGCACCCGCCTCATCAACCACTCTGACGCCCCCCTCACCCTCAAGCTCAACTGGCAGGGGGAGCTGCTCAACCAGTGGGATGCCAACAAGACGGTCGCCGAGCAGTACCCCGCCTGGACCCGCACCATCAGCCAGACCGAGCGCGGCGTGGCATTCCAGTTCGGCAAACTGCGCAGCACCTGGAACATCATGCAAAGCGGCAGCGCCAGCTACCGCATCGATCGCACCCTGCCCAGTCGTACCACTCTCGACGAGCAGGGGCTCGGCTACGTGAGCGAGGCCAGCCTCACCCTGGCCGCCAAGGGCCAGCAGGATATCTACACCCTGCAGAGCTATGTCCACAGCCGTGCTGACGCCGACCGCTTCGAGCAGAGCCGCCAGGCGCTGCTGGCCGACCCCGCCAGCCATTTCGATGACTCCATCCGCCGCTGGGAGGATTACCTGGCGCGCGGCCTCTCCAATCAGGGGATCCCGGAATCGGAGCGACGCATCGCGGTCAAGGCGATGGAGACCCTCAACGGCAACTGGCGCTCGCCGGCCGGCGCCATCCTGCACGACGGGGTGACCCCCTCCAACACCGCCCGCTGGTTCGACGGGGTCTGGGCCTGGGACAGCTGGAAGCACGCCTACGCCATGGCCCACTTCAACCCCGAGGTAGCCAAGAACAACGTGCGCGCCATGTATGACTACCAGATCCAGGCCGATGACCCGGTTCGGCCGCAGGATGCCGGCATGGTGATCGACGCCGTCTTCTACAACAAGCTCGCCGATCGCGGTGGCGACGGCGGCAACTGGAACGAGCGCGACACCAAGCCGCCCCTCTCCGCCTGGGCCATCTGGGAGATCTACAGCGCCACCAAGGACAAGGCCTTCATCGCCGAGATGTACCCGAAGATCCAGGCCTATCACGACTGGTGGTACCGGGCGCGGGACAACAACCGCAACGGCATCATCGAATATGGCGCCACCCGCCACGTCGAGCACAACGACGAGTTCGGCAACATCACCTTCAAGGTGCAGTACCCGACGGGGGCACCGGTCGGGCTGGATCTGTCGAGCTGTACCGATGAGGGAGATGGCTGGTATGGCTGCGCCGGCATGGCGCTCTATCAGCAGGTATTGAGCGTTGGCGGCTACGCCGACATGGATATCGGCGCCCAGCACGGCGCCGGCTGGGAGTCCGGCATGGACAACGCCGCCCGCTTCGGCTTTATCGAGCCGGATCAGCTCAAGCGCTATGCCGACAAGACCTATGGCGGCGACATGGCCAGGGCGCGCCAGGACTGGAACGTCTTCTTCTTCGAAAACCATCAGGACGACGGCAGCCTCATCGGCTTCTCCATCGATCAGGAGTCGGTGGAGCTCAACGCCTTCCTCGCCAAGGAGAAGCGTATCCTGGCCGACATGGCCGAGCTGCTCGGCAAGCCGGACGAGGCGATCCGCTATCGCGAAGGGGCGACACAGCTGGCTGGTTACATCAACAGCTGCCTGTTCGATGAGGCCTCCGGCTTCTATTACGACCGCCAGATAGCCCAGGGGGATCTGCCCGACGCCAACGGCTGCGTCGGCAAGCTGTTGACCGCCCGCGGCCGTGGCCCGGAAGGGTGGAGCCCGCTCTGGGCCGAGGTGGCGGACAAGGAGAAGGCGGCGCGGGTACGCGAGGTGATGCTCAATGCCCAGGAGTTCAACACCAAGGTGCCGCTCGGCACGGCGGCGCTGACCAACCCGGCCTATGACCCCGACATCTACTGGCGCGGCCGGGTCTGGCTGGATCAGTTCTACTTCGGGGTGAAGGGGCTGGAGAACTACGGCTATCGCAGCGATGCCCAGACGCTGGTCAACAAGCTGTTTGCCAACGCCGAGGGGCTGGCGGGCAGCGGCCCCATCCGCGAGAACTACAACCCGGAGACCGGCGCCATGCAGGGGGCCAGCAACTTCAGCTGGAGCTCAGCCCATCTCTACATGCTCTATCGCAACTTCCTGAAAACAGAGGGCTGATCCCTCTGAGCAGGCATGAGCCAACAAAAAGGCCTCCGCAAGGGAGGCCTTTCTTATGGCGGCGCCGGTGGTGGTGACTTACTTGACGGTCACCCGGGCAAACTTGCGCTTGCCGACCTGGTAGACGGCGGTACCGGCACCGATGAGTGCCTTGCCATCTTCCAGCTTCTCGCCATCAACCTTGACCGCGCCCTGCTTGATCATGCGCAGCGCTTCGGAGGTGGTGGCCACCAGATCGGCATCTTTCAGCAGGTTGGCAATGGCCAGACCTTCGCCTTCCAAAGCCAGCTCGACTTCCGGCATTTCGTCCGGAATGGCGTTCTTGGAGAAGCGCTGGGTGAAGTCTTCGTGGGCCGCTTCGGCCGCCGCCTCGTCGTGATAACGGGCGATGATCTCCTTGGCCAGCCAGATCTTCACGTCACGCGGGTTGAGGGTGCCGGCGGCAATGCCCGCCTTGAACTCTTCAATTTCAGCCAGCGGACGGAAGGAGAGCAGCTCGTAGTAGTTCCACATCAGATCGTCGGTGATGGACATGATCTTGCCGAACATCTCGCCCGGGGCGTCGTGCACGCCGATGTAGTTGGCAGCGGACTTGGACATCTTCTTGACGCCGTCCAGGCCCACCAAGAGCGGCATCATCAGCACGCACTGGGTCGCCATGCCGGCATCTTTTTGCAGCTCGCGGCCCATCAGCAGGTTGAACTTCTGGTCGGTACCGCCCAGCTCGACGTCCGCCTTCAGCGCGACCGAGTCATAGCCTTGCAGCAGCGGATAGAGGAATTCGTGAATGGCGATGGACTGGCCGTTGCTGTAGCGCTTCTTGAAGTCATCGCGCTCCATCATGCGGGCCACGGTCTGCTTGGCCGCCAGCTTGATCATGCCGGTCGCGCCCAGCTCGCTCAGCCAGGTCGAGTTGTACTCGATGCGGGTCTTGGCGGGATCGAGGATCTTGAACGCCTGCTCGGCATAGGTGAGGGCGTTGTGCTTGATGGCCTCTTCGGAGAGCGGCGGACGGGTGGCGTTCTTGCCGGAGGGATCACCCACCATGGCGGTGAAGTCACCGATCAGCAGGATCACTTCATGGCCCAGATCCTGGAAGGTCTTCAGCTTGTTGAGGATCACGGTATGACCCAGATGAATGTCGGGAGCCGTCGGGTCCATCCCCAACTTGATGCGCAGCGGGCGCCCTTCCTTCAACTTGGCGACCAGTTCTTCTTCCACCAGAATTTCTTCCGCTCCGCGCTTGATCTCGGCTAGCGCCACCTCGAGCTGGGACATTTTTTGACTCTCCAATCACGATTCCACAGGGCCAGACATATTACTGGAATGGCGGGCCAATTGGAAAGGCGGTAAACTCCGACATTCTTCCCGGCTCAACTTCGTCTGCTTCTCATGGTCATTTGGCACGCCTTCAACTCTCTCCCTCACTGGCACCGCAAGATGGTGCTGATCCTGAGCATCATGGTGATGATGCTGGCGGCCTGGCCCAGCGAACAGGCGGTCGCCACCCGGGTCGATGACAACGGCAACGAGCTGGCCATGGAGCAGCAGGTCGACGAGGAGGCGCTGCTGGCCGAAGCCAAGCCCGTCGCCCCGCCCAAGCCGAGCTACATCACCAAGCAGGTGAAGGTACGCAGCGGCGACAACATGGGAGTCATCTTCCAGCGCCTCGGCCTCAGCACCACGGATCTGCACCTGATCGATCAGCTCGAGGGCACGGATACCCTGCGCCTGCTCAAGCCGGGCCAGGAGCTCACCTTCAAGCTCACCAAAGGCGGCGAGCTGCACAGCCTCTACTACCCCCACAGCCTGGAGCAGGCGCTCAAGGTGAGCCGCAAAGCCGACAGCTTCGTGGCCAGACCGGTCAAGCTCGAACTCGACACCCGCGAACAGGTGGCCAAGGGCGAGATCCGCTCCAGCTTCTGGGGCGCCGCCGTCGACGCCGGCATGACCGAAGATCAGATCATGGATCTCGCCGCCATCTTCGGCTGGGACATCGACTTCGCCCAGGACCTGCAGCCGGGCGACAGCTTCCGGGTGGTCTACGAAGAGAAGTATCAGGATGACGAGCGGGTTGCCTCCGGCGACATCCTGGCCGCCGAGTTCGTCAACCAGGGTGCCACCTACCGCGCCGTGCTGAACGAGGATGGCAACTACTACACCCCGGATGGCAAGGCGATGCGCAAGAGCTTCCTGCGCGCGCCGGTCAACTTCAAGTACATCAGCTCCAACTTCAATCCGCGCCGGCTGCACCCGGTCACCGGCAAGGTGCGTCCCCACAACGGCATCGACTACGTGGCGCCGGTGGGGACCCCCATCATGGCGGCGGGCTCAGGCAGCGTGGTGGCTGCCGGCTACAACCAGTTCAACGGCAACTACGTCTTCATCAAGCACGCCGGCAACTACGTGACCAAGTACCTGCACCTCTCCAAGCGCACCGTCAACAAGGGGCAGCGGGTGAAGCAGGGCCAGACCATCGGCAATCTGGGGGGGACCGGACGGGTCACCGGGCCGCACCTGCACTATGAATTCGTGGTGGGCGGTGTACACAAGAACCCGCGCACCCTCAATCTGCCACAGGCGGAGACGCTGAGCGGACGGGCGCTGGCCAACTTCAAGGCGCAGGCCATGCCCCAGCTGGCCAAGCTGGACAGCCCGGAGCTGCAGCTGGCCCAGAACAAGCGGGCCAACGGCGGCAATTGACCCACAAGGAGCAGTCATGAGCGAGCGTTATATCGGCTTGATGTCCGGTACCAGCCTGGACGGTATCGACGCCGTGCTGGTGACGATGGGTAGGGACGCGCTTCGAGTAGAGGCGGCGCTGTGCCACCCCTGGCCAGCGGAGACCGCCCACGAGCTGCACGCCCTCTGCACCCCGGGCGACAACGAGATCGACCGCATGGGGGTGGCCGACAACCTGGTCGCCCGCGAGTTTGCCGCCGCCACCCATGCCCTGCTGGCCAAGGCGGGGCTGACTCCAAAAGATATTCGTGCCCTCGGCAGCCACGGCCAGACCATCCGCCACCGCCCCCAGCTCGGCTTTACCCTGCAGATCGGCAACGCGGCCCTGCTGGCGGCGCTGACCGGCATCGATGTGGTGGCCGACTTTCGCACCATGGACATGGCCCTCGGCGGTCAGGGGGCGCCACTGGTGCCCGCCTTCCATCAAGCCTTCTTTGCCCGCCCCGGCGCCCTGCGGGTGGTGCTCAACCTAGGCGGCATCGCCAATATCTCGGTGCTGCCGGGCCAGGCAGACGGCGTCTATGGCTTTGATACCGGCCCGGCCAACACCCTGCTCGACGGCTGGTATCGCCGCCATCACCCCCAGGGTGCCGGTTACGATGCCGGCGGCCAGTGGGCGGCCAGCGGCAGGCTTATCCCTGCACTGCTGGAGCAACTGCTGGCTCACCCCTACTTTGCCGCCCCCCACCCCAAGAGCACCGGGCGGGAGATGTTTACCCTCGATTGGCTCGATGGCGAGCTGGCCGGCCGCGCCCATGCCCCGGCGGATGTGCAGCGCACCCTGCAGGCGCTCACCTGCCACAGCATCGTCCGCCAACTGCCCAAACTGGCTGATGCGCAGAGCCGGCCCGAGCTGTATGTCTGCGGCGGCGGCGCCCATAACGCCCCGCTGCTGGCGGAGCTGACCAGCCTGCTGCCCGGCTGGCGCATCGCCAACACGGCCGAGCTGGGGATCGCCCCCGACTGGATGGAAGGCGCGGCGTTTGCCTGGCTGGCGCAGCGCTTTATCCACCTCCAACCCGGCAACCTGCCGGCCGTCACTGGTGCCAGCCGCCCCGCCGTGCTGGGTGCCCTCTATCCCGCCTGAGCCAGACCTGGTCCAGACCCAATAGAGCAGGGCCGTCACTCGACGGCCCTGCGGTTTCATTTCCTGCCTGTTCTACCAGCCCCTCTTGCAAGGGCGTGACGCTATCGGCGGCTCACTGCCTCCAGCAGGGTAGTGGCGGCCAGCTTGCCGAGCGGATTGCCGGCCAGCGGGCTGTCACCGGTCAGCAGATTGCGATCCCGACACACCTCCCCCGAGATGCCGCTGTTGACGATCTCAAACCCCATCCCCTTGAGCCGTTCGCCAAACTTCCAGGTGAGCCGGCCCGGCATGTAGCCGATCGCCGGCGTCTGCTCATCCAGCGTATCCGGGAAGGCGCAGATCCGGTAGCCGGCGAAGGTGTGCGGATTGGCCACCGCCAGCAAGGCCGCCGGCCCGTGGCAGAGGGTGATGATGAAACGCTCGTGGGCCATCGCCCACTCCAGCAGTGCCTTGACCTCGGCGCTCTCGGGCAGCCCCAGCAGGGCGCCGTGCCCGCCGGGAATGAACACGCCGAGGCAGTCCGAGTCGGGGGCCTGCACCCGCGCCAGCAGATCCGCCAGTTTGGCGGGCTGGCGGAACTGCCCCTGGTATTTGCCATAGAGCCCCACCACCGCCTCATCCTCCGTCGGCATGGCCCACCACTCGAACTTGACCGGATTGCCCGACAGGGTGGCCACCTCAAAGGCAAAGCCTGCCTTGTCGAGGTGATACATGGGCAGCAGGGTTTCCACCGGGTGGTTGCCGGTAGAGAACAGGGTGCCGTTGTCGGTGGGCAGATAGCGCTCATCGGCCCCGATCAACAGGATCTTCCAGCGACCGCCGCGATAGGGGGCGGGATAGTCGGCCCCCGCCAGATCCGACTTGCGCGAAGTGAACTGGCTCAATGAATAGGGGGAAGGGAAAAAGGCATTCTGCTCCGCCGGATCCGGGGTCGGTTGCTTGTCGTCAATCAGCTTCTCGGTCATGGGACTCTCTCCATCATGGGTTGACTCGCTCTCACAGTATTGGCTGCCAGAGGCCGGGTAAATGCGCCGTGCCCTTCCCTCAGACAGGCAGCTGACGCATCGCGCCAGCGCAGCCAGGCCCTGTTCGCAGCGCTGAAAATATATGGCATATGCAGGGTTGCATCCTTCCCGCCTGGTTGCCGTATCCGGCCGTGAACGGTGCCCCTCATTTCCATCCGCTCTTGCCACTCCAGCTTATTGCCATGCAGATGGGCTGAATGTTATTTCAATGGCTCTCTTTCGGCTCACTTCAGGCATATTTTTGGCCTTATGAAAAGCCCTTCACCAGGCCGAAAAATAAATAGCTATGCAAAACCGGGATAATATCCTGCAAGTTGGTCAGATTTATTAACCTGGGATTTACAGCTGGTAACCTGAATTGACGAAAATAAAGGCACCATCAGCCGCCTGCATGGCAAAAAGTGGGAGCGCCATCACCTTTATTGGCCATTCTGGTCATGCATTGAATAGCAAAGTGAATATATTTCACTCTGTTGAGCCACCTCATAGAAACCGGATCCCGGTTTGCATCCGCTGGCGAACGCCCCCTAGAATCCTCCCGTCTGAATCATCAAGCCGATTTATTTCTCCCTTATCCGTTTGCACGCGCCGGCGGCACCGGCACAAGGCTTTACACAGTGATGACCATGGTCCCTTGCCCCGTCGCCCTGCGGCGGGAACGGGCAACTGTTGCCGCCATCATGGGTATCGCCCTGCGTGACGCATTCGGCCAGGGAAGAGCAACGCGGCCTGACCCTACATCAAAAACGAAAAAGGAGTATCGCCATGAGTGGTACCATCATCAAGTCAGCCAGAAATACCGCCAATGCACCGCAGGATCTGAGCCCCAGCACCCAGAGCGTGGCGTTCTCCCACTACAACAATATCTCCGCCCAGCTGCCGGTCGACCCGAAAACAGGCGCGCTGGTCGCAGGGGATATCAAGGCGCAGGCCAGGCAATGCCTCACCAATATCAAGGCCATCGTCGAGAGCATCGATCATGTGATGGATGACGTGGTCAAAATCACGGTGTTTCTCAAAGAGATTGCCGATCTCGACGCGGTCAACGCCGTCTATGGCGAGTTCTTCCCCCACCTGCTGCCGACCCGCACCGTGCTGGCGGTGGCTGGTCTGCCGCTCGGCGCCGCCGTGCAGATGGACGCGCTCATCTCCAACGGTGAAGGCACCTTCCCGCAGGCCCCCTGCCCCCTGCTGAAGCTCTCCCGCAACAGCGACAAGGCGCCGCAGGATCCGCTCTCGACCCATACCGTCGCCTTCTCCCACTACAACAACATAGGCGCGCAACTACCGGTCGATGCGGCCTCAGGCCAGCTGGTCGCCGGTGGCATCCAGCAACAGGCTGGCCAGTGCCTGCGCAACATCAAGCACGTGCTGGAGAGCATCGATGTGCCGTTTGACGATATCGTCAAGGTCACCGTCTATCTGACCAGCCTGGCCGATCTGGACGCCGTCAACGAGGTCTACACCACCTTCTTCCCGGACTCCGCCATTGCCCGTGCCGTCGCCTACCTGCCGGCGCGCAGCGTGATCGTGGCCTCCGCCCTGCCGCAGGGCGCCCGGGTGCAGATGGATGCGGTCATCTCCCACGGTGACGGCACCCCGCCGCAGCTGGTGGAAGACAGACACAATCTGGTGATCAGCGCCCGCAATACCGACAAGGCGCCGAGAAGCCCGCTGCACACCCAGACCGTCGCCTTCTCCCACTACAACCACATCGCCGGCCAGCTGCCGGTTGACCTGGCCACCGGCAAGATCCTGACCGGTTGTGTCAAGGAGCAGACCGTCCAGTGCCTCGGCCATATCAAGACCATCGTCGAGAGCATCGGCCACGTGATGGACGATATCGTCAAGGTCAATATCCAGGTGAAGAACATCGCGGATCTGGCAGACGTGGATGCCATCTACACCAAATACTTCCCGGCCTATCTGCCCGCCCGCACCGTGATTGGCGTGAGCGAGCTGCCCGCCGGCGCCCTGGTGCAGATTGATGCGGTGATGTCCAACGCGGAAAGCACCCCGCCGCAGGCATAAGACATGCCCTGAATAATAAAAAGAGACCGGCTATATGCCGGTCTCTTTTACAAGGCAAGAAAATTATCAAACAAAAAATAGAATTACATCTTTTATGTAGTGATGAACATCCACATCCATGGAGCTCAACATGAATTTTAATCTACGTTTTTCCAAAAAGAGCCATATATAACTCATCATTATTTATTTTGTTTTTTACCGATACATCTCTTCTCATCTCCAACAAAACCAATGTAAAGTCATTATAAGCCTCTGCAGTGTTAAGTTGCTGATGCTTACAGAAAAAAGCACTAACACTTCTTACAACTTTATCACTGCCTAACAGTACGACTCTAGCTTTAGAGCTTACTAGTTTTCTATGTAGCTCACTCTCAACAGTTCTATTACCACTCTTGGATGAGCTAGCAATTTCAGAGACTACATTCACAAAATCCAAGTATGCTTGAGTTTTGACCTCTTCCTCTTTTTTTGACTTTTCATTCAAACGACCTAGTTTATATTGCACAAGCGCACTCGCTAATACACCAATCAATCCAACAAATGCGACTATTAAACTTGTATCCAAAGGCTCTCCTCAGTGATAGTTTCACTTACAGAAAATTAATAATTTAAATCCAGGGTAATCAGCTCCAATATAGTTCAAATAATATATAAAAATCGACATTTATTGTTCAGGTAAATGAAGAAGTGATTTTATAGTGGTTATTTATACTGTGCTTGATCCAATAAAAACGCCCCCCATCTTGCGATGGAGGGCGTTTTATCGTTCCGGCTATTGGGCCAGAGTGGCCCAACGATCAGGAATTACAGGGACTCTGCGGTCGCAACCACGTTTTCCACGGTAAAGCCGAATTCCTTGAACAGCAGCTCGGCCGGTGCGGACTCACCGAAGGTGGTCATACCGATGATCTTGCCGCCAAAGCCCACGTACTTGTACCAGTAGTCGGCGATGCCGGCTTCGATGGCCACACGCTTGGTGACGGAGGCCGGCAGGACGGACTCTTTGTACTCGGCAGATTGAGCGTCGAACACGTCGGTGGCCGGCATGGAGACCACGCGCACGGCACGGCCCTTGGCAGTCAGCTGCTCATAGGCGGCAACGGCCAGTTCCACTTCGGAACCGGTGGCGATCAGGATCAGCTCAGGCTTGCCAGCGCAATCCTTCAGCACATAGCCCCCCTTGGCGGTATCGGCCAGTTGCTGGGCGCTGCGGTCCATCTGGGCCAGGTTCTGACGAGAGAAAATCAGCGCAGTCGGGCCGTCGGTACGCTCGATGGCGTGCTTCCAGGCGATGGCGGATTCAACCTGGTCACAGGGACGCCAGGTGCTCATGTTCGGGGTCAGACGCAGGGAAGCGATCTGCTCGACCGGCTGGTGAGTCGGGCCATCTTCACCCAGACCGATGGAGTCGTGGGTGTAAACGAAGATGGCGCGCTGCTTCATCAGGGCGGCCATGCGCAGGGCGTTGCGGGCGTATTCCATGAACATCAGGAAGGTGGCGCCGTAGGGGATGAAACCACCGTGCAGGGCGATACCGTTCATGATGGCGGACATGCCGAACTCGCGTACACCGTAGTGGATGTAGTTGCCGGAAGCATCGTCGTTGGTCAGGGACTTGGAACCGGACCACATGGTCAGGTTGGACGGCGCCAAGTCGGCAGAACCGCCCATGAACTCCGGCAGCAGCTTGCCGAAGGCTTCCAGCGAGTTCTGGGAGGCTTTACGGGTCGCGATCTTGGCCGGGTTGGCTTGCAGGGTTTCGATGATCTTGGCGGACTCAGCGGCCCAGTTGGCCGGCAGTTCGCCAGCGGTACGGCGCTTGAATTCGGCAGCCAGGGTCGGGTGAGCGGCTTCATAGGCGGCGAACTTGGCAGCCCAGTCGGCTTCCAGTTTGGCGCCCTTCTCCTGACCGTTCCACTCGGCAGCGATGTCGGACGGGATAACGAACGGCGCGTGGTCCCACTTCAGGAAGGCACGGGCGGCGGCGATCTCGTCGTTGCCCAGCGGTGAGCCGTGGCAGTCGTGGGAACCGGACTTGTTCGGGGAACCGTAACCGATGATGGTGCGGCAGCAGATCAGGGTCGGCTTGCCGGTCTCGGCCTTGGCGGCTTCGATGGCAGCGTTGATCGCTTCCGGGCTGTGGCCGTCAACGGCGGCAATCACGTGCCAGCCGTAAGCTTCGAAGCGCTTGACGGTGTCGTCGGTGAACCAGCCTTCCACGTGACCGTCGATGGAGATGCCGTTGTCATCCCAGAATGCAATCAGTTTGCCCAGTTGCAGGGTACCGGCCAGGGAGCAGGCTTCGTGGGAGATACCTTCCATCAGGCAGCCGTCGCCCATGAAGGCGTAGGTGTAGTGGTCGACGATGTCGTGACCCGGCTGGTTGAACTGCTCGGCCATGGCCTTCTCGGCGATCGCCATGCCGACGGCATTGGTGATGCCCTGACCCAGCGGACCGGTAGTGGTTTCAACGCCCGGCGCGTAACCGTACTCCGGGTGACCCGGGGTGCGAGAGTGCAGCTGGCGGAAGTTTTTCAGATCGTCGATGGAGAGGTCATAACCGGAGAGGTGCAGCAGGGAGTACAGCAGCATGGAGCCGTGGCCGTTGGAGAGAATGAAACGGTCGCGGTCGGCCCACTTGGGGTTGTTCGGGTTATGTTTGAGGTGGCTGCGCCACAACACTTCGGCGATATCCGCCATTCCCATGGGGGCGCCCGGGTGACCGGAGTTGGCTTTTTGAACGGCATCCATACTCAATGCGCGAATGGCATTGGCAAGCTCTTTACGAGAAGGCATCTGTATCTCCTGCGATTGCTTCATTTGATGGCCAAGATTAAGGCGCGTTATTGTCCCAGCAGGGGGCGCGGCGTGCAAATATTATCTGGGCGAATAAAGTGGCTTTGGGAGCTCAATCGCTTTTCTTGACAGGGCAAACGATTGAGCCGTAACCGCTTTACACCCCAAATGGGGTAAAGCGCGGATCTTGTTCGGCCAGGGGGCGGCAAAACCAAAATAGTGCTGGCAATCGAGGGGGGCGCTAACTAAAATGGACGTCCAGATGTAGATACCTCTACAATCATCCTATCATCACCCGGTTATTGCTGCGGCGATAACCCCAGACAAGCTGAGAATCCCATCATGGCAAAGCTGTTTACTTCCGAGTCGGTCTCCGAAGGCCATCCCGACAAGATTGCGGACCAGATCTCCGATGCGGTCCTGGACGCCATCCTCAAGCAAGACACCAAGGCCCGTGTCGCCTGCGAGACCCTGGTCAAGACCGGCATGGTCATGGTGGCCGGTGAAGTAACCACCACCGCCTGGGTAGACATCGAGCAGATCGTGCGCGACACCGTGCGCGACATCGGCTACACCCACTCCGACATGGGCTTCGATGCCGACTCCTGCGCCGTGCTGAACGCCATCGGCAAGCAGTCCCCGGACATCAACCAGGGTGTTGACCGCAGCGATCCGCTGGAACAGGGCGCGGGCGACCAGGGCCTGATGTTCGGCTACGCCACCAACGAAACCGACGTGCTGATGCCGGCCCCCATCACCTACTCTCACCTGCTGGTGAAACGTCAGGCTGAAGTGCGCAAGAACGGCACCCTGCCGTGGCTGCGTCCGGATGCCAAGAGCCAGCTGACCTTCGCCTACGACGACGCCGGCAAGATCATCGGTGTGGATGCCGTGGTGCTGTCTACCCAGCACGCCGAATCCATCAGCCACAAGGATCTGGTGGAAGCGGTGCGCGAAGAGATCATCAAGCCGGTACTGCCGGCCGAGTGGGTCAACAAGGACACCAAATACTTCATCAACCCGACCGGCCGTTTCGTCATCGGCGGCCCGATGGGTGACTGCGGTCTGACCGGTCGCAAGATCATCGTCGACACCTACGGCGGCATGGCCCGTCACGGTGGTGGCGCCTTCTCCGGCAAGGATCCGTCCAAGGTTGACCGCTCTGCTGCCTACGCCGCCCGCTACGTGGCCAAGAACATCGTCGCCGCCGGTCTGGCCGATCGCTGCGAGATCCAGATCTCCTACGCCATCGGCGTGGCCGAGCCGACCTCCATCAGCGTCGAAACCTTCGGCACTGCCAAGGTCGCCGAGGATCTGCTGGTCAAGCTGGTACGCGAGCACTTCGAACTGCGCCCGTATGGCCTGATCCAGATGCTGGATCTGAAGCGTCCGATCTACCAGGCCACTGCCGCCTACGGTCACTTCGGTCGCAACGAGTTCCCGTGGGAGCAGACCGACAAGGCCGAGCTGCTGCGTTCCGCCGCCGGTCTGTAAGCGTCACGCTTGTGGTATAAAGGGGAGCCTGGCTCCCCTTTTGCTTGTCCGCCATTTGCCGAGAACCCGATGTCCGCCACCGCTACCCGCCTCGATCTCGCCCTGCACGATCGGTTGCTCGCCCGTGTCGACGCCTGTTTTGTGCAGGCCGAAGCGCGCCTTGGCCGCCCCTTTCCCCGCCCGCAAGTCCATTGCAACATGCGCGGTCGGGCGGCGGGATCGGCGCGGCTGCAGACCTGGGAGCTGCGCTTCAACCCGGCCCTCTATCAGGCCAACCAGCAGGCGTTTCTGGCCGAGGTGGTGCCCCACGAGGTGGCCCACCTGCTGGTTTATGCCCTTTGGGGTGAACATAGCGGCGAAGGGCGTGGCAGATCGCGGGTGCTGCCTCACGGCCGCCAGTGGCAATCGGTGATGCGGGAGGTGTTCGGCCTTGAGCCCAGAACCACCCACAGCTTCGATCTGGCGGTACTGGCGCAGCCGACCATCCCCTATCGCTGCCTCTGCCAGCAGCATCAGCTGTCGGTGCGCCGCCACAACAAGGTGGTGCGCGGCGAGGCCCGCTACCACTGCCGCCGCTGCAAGCAGCCGCTGGAACGGGTTGGCTCGTCGCAGTAAGCCAGCCGGTGTCGCGTCCCTGTGCTAGGGTGCCTCTCTGCTTTTTCCGCCAACCATCTCATTTGCCAAGGATCACCATGTTTCGTCCCCTGCTCTCTCTCGTCCTGACCCTGCTGGTCAGCCTGCCCCTGCATGCCCAGACTTTTCGCGCCGCCAAACAGGATCTGAACCGCCTCTATCAGGATCACCCGGTCACCTTCTATTGCGGCTGCAAGATTGACTATCAGGGCAAGAAAATGAGCCCGGATCTGGCCAGCTGCGGCTATGAGCCGCGCAAGCAGCCCAAGCGCGCCGCCCGCATCGAGTGGGAGCACGTGGTACCGGCCTGGGAGTTCGGCCACCAGCTGCAGTGCTGGCAACAGGGCGGCCGCAAGAATTGCGGCAAGAGCGACGAGTTCAACCAGATGGAGGGGGACATGCACAACCTCTTCCCCGCCATCGGTGAGGTGAACGGCGATCGGGCCAACTTCCGCTTCTCCGACTGGAACGGCACCCCGGATCAGTACGGCCAGTGCCAGATGCTGGTGGACTTCAAAAATCGTCAGGTGCAGCCGCCCAAGGGGCCGGTACGCGGCCAGATCGCCCGCGCCTACCTCTACATGAGCCAGCAGTATGGGCTGCGTCTGGCGGCGCAACAGCGTAAACTGTTCGAAGCCTGGGACAGGCAGTACCCGGCCGACGGCTGGGAGTGCGAGCGCAACCGCCGCATCGGCAAGCTGCAGGGCAATACCAACCCCTTTATTGAAAAGCAGTGCCGATAACCCCATCTATGGACACAAGGGATTTAAAATCCCTCTTCTTGAACCAGAGACTGACACTGAGCCATGCGCATTCCACGTATCTATGAACCGGCCGCCCTGCAGGTGGGCCAGACCCTCGCCCTGTCGGAAGACGGCGCCAACCACATCGGCCGGGTGCTGCGCATGCAGCCTGGCCAGCAGCTCGAGCTGTTCAACGGCGACGGCAACCAGTACCCCGCCACCATCGCCAGCGTCGGCAAGAAGTCGGTGGAAGTGACCATCGACAGCTGCGACACCCGCTCGGTGGAATCCCCGCTGGCCATCCACCTCGGTCAGGTGATCAGCCGCGGCGACAAGATGGACTTCACCATCCAGAAATCGGTGGAGCTGGGCGTCACCTGCATCACCCCGCTCTTCTCCGAGCGCTGCGGCGTCAAGCTGCCGGCCGATCGGCTGGAAAAAAAACGCGAGCAGTGGCAGAAGGTGGTGATCAGCGCCTGCGAGCAGTGCGGCCGCAATACCGTGCCCGAAGTGCGCATGCCGATGGAGCTCGACGCCTGGCTGGCGGAAGAGACCCAGGAGCTCAAGCTCAACCTGCACCCGCGCGCCCCTTACAGCATCAACACCCTGCCCATCCCTGAGCACGGCGTGCGCCTGCTGATCGGCCCGGAAGGGGGCTTGTCGAGCGACGAGATCGCCCGTACCGTGCAGGAAGATTTCAAAGAGATGCTGCTGGGGCCGCGGGTGCTGCGCACCGAAACCGCCGCCCTGACGGCGATTACTGCGCTGCAGTGCCGCTTCGGCGATCTCGCTTGATACCATGGGCCGCATCGAGCAGCCCCATGGCAACATCGATGCAGCCGCAAGCGGCCGATTACGCTGCGCTAATCGACCCTACAACCCCCTCGAGCCATTAAGAAGGAACAGCGGATGACCATTAAACTCGGCATCGTGATGGACCCCATCTCGGCCATCAACATCAAGAAGGACTCCAGCTTCGCCATGCTCGAAGAGGCGCAAAAGCGCGGCTACGAGCTGTTCTATCTGGAGATGAAAGACCTCTACATGGAGGCCGGTCGCGCCTTCGGTACCATGCGTCCGCTCACCGTCAAATATGACTATGCCGACTGGTACACGCTGGGCGAGGTGGTGGATCAACCGCTCTCCAGCCTGGACGTGATCCTGATGCGCAAGGATCCCCCCTTCGACACTGAGTTCATCTACGCCACCTACATGCTGGAGCGGGCCGAGGATGAAGGCTGCCTCATCGTCAACAAGCCGCAGAGCCTGCGCGACGCCAACGAGAAGCTCTACACCGCCTGGTTTGCCGAGCACACCCCGACCACGCTGGTGACCCGCCGTGCCGACAAGCTGCGCGCCTTCCACGCCAAGCACAAGGACGTCATCCTCAAGCCGCTGGACGGCATGGGCGGCGCCTCCATCTTCCGCATGAAGGAGGATGACGCCAACGTCGGCGTCATCATCGAGACCCTCACCGAGCACGGCAGCCAGTACTGCATGGCGCAGACCTATCTGCCCGCCATCAAGGATGGCGACAAGCGGGTGCTGGTGGTGGACGGTGAGCCGGTGCCCTACTGTCTGGCCCGGATCCCGGCCCAGGGGGAGACCCGTGGCAACCTGGCGGCCGGCGGCCGTGGCGAAGCCCGCCCCTTGAGCGAGGCCGACTGGGCCATCGCCCGCGCGGTGGGCCCCACCCTGAAAGAGAAGGGGCTCATCTTCGTCGGCCTCGACATCATCGGCGATCGGCTGACCGAGATTAACGTCACCAGCCCGACCTGCATCCGCGAGATTGAAGCGGCCTTCGACGTGCACATCACCGGCATGTTGATGGATGCCATCGAGCGTCGGCTGGCCAAGGCCTGAGCCAGCCACAGTTAAATTGCTGCCCGCTCTAGTGAGCGAACGGTAATAAAAAGAGGCGGCCCCGGGCCGCCTCTTTTCCATCCTGCCTTTGCTCTTTCCTGCCTCTTCCCGTCAGCAGCGGAACTGCCCCACCTTCACCTTGAGTTCGCAGGATAGCTGTTCCAGCTCGTGGCAACTCTGGTTCAACTGGGAGGCGGCCTGTGTCGACTCGCTGGCGATGTGGGCGATATTGACCACGTTGCGGCTGATGTCCTCGGCCACCTTGCTCTGCTCCTCCGCCGCCGTGGCGATGTGGGTATTCATCTCGTTGATCACGTTGACCGAGCTGACAATCTCGCCGAGTGCCTGACCGCAGGCCAGCACGGTGCGGTTGGACTGCTCCACCTGATCCAGTCCCAGCTCCATGCTGGACGCCGCCTGAGTGGCCCCCTGCTGCAACTTGACGATGGTCTTGCCGATCTCTTCGGTGGAGCGCTGGGTACGCTGGGCCAGGGTGCGCACCTCGTCGGCCACCACCGCAAATCCCCGCCCCTGATCACCGGCCCGCGCCGCCTCGATGGCGGCGTTGAGCGCCAGCAGGTTGGTCTGCTCGGCGATGCCGCGAATGGCATCCATCACGCTGCTGATATTGCGGCTGTCATCGGCCAGCTGGGTGATCATGGCGGCGGTGTTCTGGATCTGGGACGACAACCCGGACATGCACTGGATGGCGTCCGCCACTATCTGGTGACCGTGCCGGGCACTCCCGTCGGCATGGCGCGCCGCATCGGCAGCATGGTTCGAGCTGTTGGCCACCTCCGCCACGGTCGCGCTCATCTGGTTCATGGCCGTCGCGGTCTGATCGGTCTCGGCCTGCTGCTGGGCGAAGCGCTGGCGGCTCTCGACGCCGATATGGGCCAGCTGGGCCGACTCCCTGGCGAGCTGCTCCGCCATGCCGTTGATCTGGGTGATGAGCTCGCGAAAATGGCAGATCACATCGTTGAGGGAGTGGGCCAGCCCGCCCATCTCGTCCTTGCGCAGCACCGGCGCCAGCTTGCTCAGATCGAGCTCCCGCTGCATGCCGCGCAAGATCCCCCCATGGCAGCCAGGGGCTGGCTGACGCTGCGCCCGGCCCACACCCCGAAGAACAGGATGCAGGCGCCGCCGACCACCAGCAGCAAGATAAACAGCCGGTTGAGCTGCACCCTGAGCCCGTTGAGCTCGGTCATGTTCTTTTCGGCCTCCTTCAGCTGATACTCCACCAGGGCGCTGATCCCGTCGCTGACCGGGTCGATCACTCGATAGAGCGGCATGATATGGGCGGCCAGCTGACCCTGATTGCTCCCCTGCATGTCCGCCAGGATCTGCATCACCGTCTCAATCTCCCGGTCTGCCGCCGCAAACAGCCCCTGCATCTGGTCGGCTTCCCGCTGCTCCGCCTGGCTCATCGGCTGACTGCGGTAGCCCTGCCAGATGCGCTTGATCTCCTGCTGGGCGGCGCTCATGTCAGCGCGCGATCTGGCGGGGTCAAAGCCCCCCACATTGGCCTTGTTGGCCGCATCGATCACCTTGACCGCGTAGAGATCGGCGATCTGCTTGAGCTCCTTGAGCTGCACCACCTCTCCCTGATACATGCTGTTCATGCCAGCCATCAGCTGGGACATCGCCTGGATAGCCCCGATCACCAGCAGCACCAGTGCCAGCAGGGGTACCACACAGCCCAGGATCAACTTCTGTCTGATCGAAATACCTTCCATGGTGTTATCTCCATCCTGACTCTGGCGGGGAACAGGCCCGCAAGCGGTAAAAAGCGGTTTTGCCCGCCTCGGCGAACTGCCATAATTGACCCAAATACCTTTGCAATATTTGGCCCATATGCAAACACTGCAAAATCACTTCCTGCTCGCCATGCCGAGCCTCTCCGATCCCTATTTCGAGCGTTCGCTGGTCTACCTGTGCGAACACAGCGAAGAGGGTGCCATGGGGCTGGTGGTCAACATCCCGGTGGACATGTCGCTGGATGCCATGCTGACCCAGCTCAAACTGGCGCCGCCCCCCAGCCCCGAGCTCAAGCAGCCAGTGCTGCAGGGAGGGCCGGTGCACGCCGACCGCGGCTTCGTACTGCACAGCTTCCGACCCGGCTTCAACTCCACCCTGCAGGTGGGGGATGAGCTTATGGTCACCACTTCCAAGGATATATTGGAAACTCTGGGCACCGAGGAGGCCCCCGCCCACTGGCTGGTGGCGCTCGGGTATGCCGGCTGGAGCGCCGGCCAGCTGGAGCAGGAGCTGGTCGACGGAGCCTGGCTGGTGATACCGCCCAATCCGGATCTGGTGTTCAAGACCCCGATCCATCAGCGCTGGCAGCAGGCCGCCGCCAGCATAGGGGTCAACCCCATCCATCTATCCAGCGACATCGGCCACAGCTGATGCCGTTTGCCACGCATTTCGCGAGGCATTTTGAGGAATCAATGCAATGTCATCACGCAGTATCATGGGCTTTGACTACGGCACCAAAAGCATAGGAGTGGCCATCGGTCAGGAGCTTACCGGCACGGCCCAGCCCCTGCGCGCCATCAAGGCCAACGACGGCATCCCCAACTGGGACGACATCGACAAGCTGCTCAAGGAGTGGCAACCGGATCTGCTGGTTGTCGGCCTGCCGCTCAACATGGACGGCACCGAGCAGGAGATCACGGTGCGGGCCCGCAAATTCGGCAACCGGCTGCACGGCCGCTTCGGCAAGCAGGTGGAGTTCAAGGACGAGCGACTCACCACCACGGATGCGCGGGCGCGTCTGTTCGAGCGGGGAGGTTATCGGGCGCTGGAGAAAGGCAGCGTGGACGGGGTCTCCGCCCAGCTGATTCTGGAAGCCTGGATGGAAGAACAGTACGGTTGACAGACGGGGGAGAGGCTGGTCAATCCTGCCCCTCCCCATGCCTGCATCAGGCCTTGGCCTGTTGCGAGAGCAGATCCTCCCCTTCTTCACCCTGACCGGCATGCATCATACGGTTGAGCCAGGGCACCATCAGCGCCATCACCACCGCCACCAGCAGGGTCACCAGCCCAATCTTGCCAAACACGTCCGTGTAGATGGGCAGGGTCTGCAGCGGATCGGTCACCCCTTGCGGCACGGCGGTAAAGGTCGCCACATAGCCCCCCAGCAAAGAGGCCATCGCCTGGGTCAGGAACCACATCCCGAGGATGAAGCCCATCAGCCGCTGCGGCACCAATGCCGCCACCATGGCCAGCCCCAGGGCGCTGATCATCAGCTCTCCCAGACTCTGGAACAGATAAATGAGCACCATGAACCAGGGCGAGGTAAGCCCCTGTGCATCGGCAAACCAGATGCCGGACGCCGCCGCGGTGAGAAAGCCGAGGGAGCAGAACAGCATGCCCAGAGTGAACTTGAGGGGCATGGTGAGATCGCGCCCCTTGCTGCCCAGCCGGGTATAGATCATTGCCAGCACCGGGCTGCCCACCACCACCCAGAAGGGGTTGAGCGCCTGGAAGCTGATGGGGTTGACGCTCATCCCCAGCATTTCGTGATGCATGTTGTTGATGGCAAAGAAGTTGAGCGAGGTCGGCATCTGGGCGTAGAGCACGTAGAACACCACGGCTTCCAGCATCAGCACGAAGGCCACGTACATCTTGTTGCGGGCCACCGCATCGAGCTTGAAGGCCTCGCGAAAGAAGAAGATCACCACGGCCAGGGTCACCGTCATCAGCACCATGTTGGCGATCACCACGTGGTGCATCAGCCAGGCGCAAAAGAAGACCAGCGCCACCGACCCCAGCAAGACCAGCAGCAGCTTGCCGTAATCGAGCGGCAGATGGTCGGGCTCGGAGCCGATGTCCTTGACCATATGACGACAGGCGAAGAAGGTCAGCAGCGCGATGACCAGGCCCACCCCGCACAGGTTGTAGGTCACCGTATAGCCGTAGTGATCGGCGATGACCGGCGCCAGCGACAGCGAGATGAGCGAGCCGATGTTGATCGACATGTAGAACAGGGTGAAGGCCCCATCCAGCCGGGGATCACCACGCTCATAGCACTTGGCGAGCAGGCTGGCGGGGTTGGCCTTGAACAGGCAGTTGCCGACGGCGATGGTGCCCAGTGCATAGAAGATGAGGTCGGGATTGTAGATGGACATGCCGGTCATGAAATAACCGATGACCAGCACGATGGCCCCCAGCACCATGGTGCGCTTGGTGCCCAGCACATGGTCGCCCACATAGCCGCCCACCGAGATGAGGCCATATACCAGTGCCGAGAAGGCACCGAAGGTGATGAACGACTGCTCCTGTGAAAATCCCAGTTGCTGGACGAAGAACACCGCCAGGATCCCCTGGACGCCGTAATAACCGAAGCGCTCCCAGAGTTCGACGAAGAAGATCATGAAAAAGGGTTTGGGCTGTTGCAACAACCCGGTCGGGGCCGATGGACGCATGCTAACCTACCTGTCTTGGTGTTTTTTATTGGTGTGATATGGGGACGCCGCACGGATAAATGTGCGCAAGTACCTCTGTCTGTGGTGATCACCACTGTGCTCGCAGCGGCGGATGGTCAGCTGGCAGGGCTGGGAATAAGCCGGATGGCTCCTGACACGATAAGGTGGGGATCGGGCGGCTTCATGTTCGGCACGACATTCAGCAGGCGTTTGGCAACGGGCTGGCAGCCGCTTGTAGCCGTCATCGCACACCCGACATTCTCGCAACAATCGTAAAAGCCGAAAAATAGACAGATGGCATGATAAGACACTGCCATTAACGCAAACCAATAGCCGATCACACTTCACTCGTTGCAATAGGTGAAGTTTTCTAATGAAACCACATTAGTTTTGTTGGTGCAAACGGATCTGTTTTTCCCGCAGCCAACCCCCTATGCATAAAAAAACGCCGGACTGGCCGGCGTTTTTCAATATGGTGCTGGCGACCCACAGGCCGTCCGCCGGATGTGGCGGATCAGGGTGCCAGCTGGCTCAAAATGGCATGGGCCGCGCTGACTCTGGCCTCGATGGGGTAGTTGCGATTGGCCAGCATGACGATGCCAATCCCTTTGGCGGGCACGAAGGCCACGTAGGCACCAAAGCCACCGGTCGAACCGGTCTTGTTGTAGAGGCGCATCGCCCCGGGCGCTACTGGCGCATCGAACTGCGCGATCGGATTGGCCTTGAGGCTCACCGCCGGGGAGTTGCCCGCCAGCAGCGTCTGCTCGCTGACCGGGTAGGCGTAGCTCTCCCAGCCCAGCCCCTGGGTCATCTCCCCTACCCGGTAAAGACCGGTGTGGGTCAGGGCGATCGCCTGTTGCAACGCCTTGTCATCCACCCCGCTGATGTTGGCCTTCACGAAGGCGAGCAGATCCGCCGAGCCGGTCTTGATGCCGTAGGCCTCGTCCGCCAGCATGCCAGGGTTGACCCTGATGGGCTTGTCCTCTTTCGAATAGCCATAGGCGTAGTCCCCCATGGCCTGCTTCGGCACATCGAGATAGGTGTGGTGCATACCCAGTCCGGGCAGCAGGGTCTGCTCCATCAACTTGGCAAACGGCTGCTGCAGGCTGCTCGCCGCCAGATGGCCGAACAGGCCGATGCTGGGATTGGAGTACTGACGATGGCTGCCCGGCTGATAGGCCGGGGTCCAGTGCCGGTAATAGGCCCGCATGGTATCGCTCGAATCAACCTCGTCGGGGAATTGCAGCGGCAACCCCCCGCCGCTGTAGGTGGCAAGTTCCGCCATGGTGATGCCATCGAAGGCGGAGCCCTTGAGCCAGGGCGCGTGCCCGCTCACCTGGTCATCGAGCTTGAAGCCCCCCTTGACCACGGCGTAGGCGCCAAGAGTGGCGGTATAGGTCTTGCTGACCGAGCCAATCTCGAACAGGGTCTGCTCATTGACCTTGGTCCCGGTCGCCACATCGGCCAGCCCGTAGTTGAAGTAGTGGGCCTGCCCCCCTTTCAGCACGGCGACCGCCATGCCAGGGATCCTGTGCTGCTTGAGCACGGGACGGATGGCGTCATCCACCACAGCCTTCAGCGGATCGACGGGGGCCGCCAGGGAGAGCGGGGCAAGCAGCAGGGTGCCGAGGGCCAGCAGTGGCAGGGCTCTGGTCTGTTTCATGGCAAAAATCTCAGTATGTTCAGGAGCTGCCAGCCTAACCGGCCAACGTGTGCCAAGCATGAACCGGGGTGAAGTCTGTGTGAAGTCGCCCACCAAATCATCCAGATTCAATGGGTTATCCATGACTTGTCCTCCCCTGCCCGACAACGGGCGTATAAGCTGTAGGGGCGGCATCACACAGGGAGGCGCACGTGCAGACACAACCACAGATAACCCGGCTGCTGACGGCACTGGAGCAGGTGATCCTCGGCAAGCCGTTGCAGCTCAAGATAGCGCTGGTGACCCTGCTGGCCCGCGGCCACCTGCTGATCGAGGATCTGCCCGGCATGGGCAAGACCACCCTGGCCCATGCCCTGGCGCAGGTGCTGGGGCTCGACTGCCGGCGGGTGCAGTTCACCGCCGATCTGCTGCCGGCCGACCTGCTGGGGCTGCAGATTTTTGATCCCCACCAGCAGCAGTTTCGCTTTCACCCGGGCCCCGTCTTCACCCAGGTACTGTTGGCGGACGAGATCAACCGCGCCAGCCCCAAGGTGCAGAGCGCCCTGCTGGAGGCCATGGCCGAAGGCAAGGTGAGCATAGAGGGAGAGAGCCACCCGCTGCCCTCCCCCTTCTTCGTCATCGCCACCCAGAACCCGGCGGATCAGGCGGGCACCTACCCCCTGCCGGAATCCCAGCTCGATCGCTTCGCGGTACGCCTCTCCCTCGGTTTTCCCACCCCGGAAGCGGAGCGTCGACTGCTGCGCGGGGCCAGCCAGAGCGCGCCCCTCGAGCGGCAGATGAGCGCCGCCGAGCTGGCCGCTCTGCAGGCCGAGGCGGCGCAGATCCACCTCTCCGATGCCAGCCTCGACTACCTGCTGGCGCTGGTGCAGCAGAGCCGCTTCGACGCCGACCTGCCGCAACCGCTCTCGCCCCGCGCCGCCCAGACCCTGCTGGCGGTGAGCCGGGCCTGGGCGCTGGTGGCGGGCCGCCGCTTCGTCAGCGTGGAGGATGTGCAGGCGGTTTTCCCCTACGTGGCCGAACACAGGCTCAGGGGCAGCTTCGGAGTGCAGCGCGGTGAAGCCTGCCCGCTGAGCCAGCGCCTGCTGGCCCGGGTCGATCCGGATCGCCCCTGATGAACTGGCGCCAGCGCAGGGCCAGGTGGCGGCAAGGCTGGCTGGCCCGGCGCATCCCGCCGGCCCGCCAGATCACCCTGCAGGGGCGCTACCTGTTCATCCTGCCCACCCGGCTCGGCCTCTGGTATCTGCTGGTGATGCTGGCCATCTATCTGCTCGGCACCAACTACCAGAACAACCTGGTGTTGCTGGTGGCCTACGGCCTCGGCAGCCTGTTCATGGTCACCATGTGGCTCACCCACCGCAACCTGCTGGGGCTGTCTCTACTGGGGGGGCCCGCCGTGCTGGGAGAGGCGGGCAGCCCCCTGCCCATCCCCATCACGGTGCGCAGCGAACGGCCGCTGCAGGCACTGCAATTTTCCCTCAATGAAGGGCGGCTCTGGCTGGCGCAGGTGGATGCAGTGCCGCAACCCCTGCTCCTACCAGTGCTGGGCCCCCGGCGCGGACGCCTGCCGCTGGAGAGACTGCGGGTGGAGAGCCGCTACCCCCTCGGCCTGTTTCGCTGCTGGACGCTGCTGGACCTGCAGCTGGAGGGCTGGCTCGCCCCGGCCCCCGAGTACGGTCCCCTGCGCGGGGAGGCCGCGACCGATGCGGTGGGCAACCGAGGGCAGCCTACCCCAGCTTCGATGGGGGACTTCGACATGCTGCGGGCCCACCAGAGCGGGGAGCCGCTGAGTCGGGTCGCCTGGAAGCAGCTCGCCCAGGGACGCGGCCTGCTGGTAAAGCAGTTCTGCGAGCCGGGGCAGGATGATACCCACCTCAGCCCACAGCGGGTCGGCGGCCGGGATCTGGAGCAGCGGCTGGCGGTGCTCGCCTGGTGGTGTGATGACTACGCCAAGCGGGGCATACCCTTCAGCCTGACGCTGGCGGGCCGGACGCTCGGGCCGGACAGCGGCGCCGCCTTTTTGCAGCACTGCCGGCTGGCGCTGGCCCGCGTCGATGCCGTGGCGTCGCCGCAGGAGGTCGACCTCGATGCTGCTCGATAACCGGCGCCTGCTGCCGCTGCTCGCCCTGCTGCAACTGCTGCTGATCCCGGCACTCTGGCCCCAGTTGCAACTCTGGGTGGTGGCCGTTTCACTGCTCACCCTGGGCGTGCGGGCCATGATGCTGTGGCGGGGCTGGCGTCCACCGCCCGCCGCCGCGCTGGCACTGCTGGCCATGCTGGGCGTGGTGCTGCTTGGCTGGCAGTGGCGCCAGCTCGGCACCCTGCCGGCCCTCATCAACCTGCTCTGGCTCGGCTACGGCCTCAAGCTCATCGAGGTCCGGCGAGAGCGGGATGTGGAGCAGGTGCTGCTGCTCGCCTTCTTTCTCGTCGCGCTGGCGCTGGTGCAACGGCAAAGCATGGGGTGGGCCCTGGCGATGACGGGGGCGCTCTGGCTGGCGGTCACCACCTTGCTGGCGGCGGTGCAGCCCCTCGGCCAGCACCTGTGGCGCCGGGCCGGGCTCATCCTGCTGCTGGCCATCCCCCTGCTGCTCACCCTGTTTCTGCTGCTGCCAAGGCTCGCGCCTCTCTGGCAGATGCCGAGCAGCAGCCGCGCTCTCTCCGGTCTCTCGGAGGAGGTGGCCCCCGGCGACATCAGCGAGCTGGTCAACTCCTCCGAGCTGGCCTTTCGCATCACCTTCGCCGATGGCCCGCCCCCCGCCAATGAGCGCTACTTCCCGCTGATGCGCCAGGAGCTGTTCGATGGCCGGCGCTGGTTGCTCAGCGAGCAGGTGCGCCGCTGGCAACAATCCCAATCCGTGCAGATGCTGCCGGCGGCCAACCCGGCGACGCCGCTGCCGGCCGGCAGCTATCAGGTGATTGCCGAGCCCCAGCGCCTGCGTTGGACCCTGGCCCAGGCCAACCCCGAGGTGTTGAGCGGCCCGGTCACCTTGAGCCCCCTCGCCACCCTCTATCGCCAGGATCGGGGGGATGGCCGCGTCAGCTACCGGGTCAGCACGGCCGCCATGGCGCCACCTGCCGATGACGCTGCCCGTCACCTCAACCTGCAGTTGCCCGCCGGTGGCAACCCCAAGGCCCGGGCCCACGCCCTGGCCCTCAAGGCCCGTCACCCGGCGCCAGAGGCGCTGGCCGCCGCCCTGCTGGGCGAATTTCGCCAGGGCGACTTCTACTACACCCTGCAGCCGCCGCGGCTGGGACAAGACGGGGTGGATGACTTTCTGTTCGAGAGCCGGCGCGGCTTTTGCGGTCACTACGCCACGGCCACTGCCTTCGTGCTGCGGGCGGCCGGCATCCCGGCCCGGCTGGTAACCGGCTACCTCGGCGGCGAGTGGAATCCGAGGGGCAACTACCTGGAGGTGCATCAGTTCGATGCCCACGCCTGGGTGGAGTATCTGGATGAGCAGAACCGCTGGCAGCGGCTCGATCCCACCGCCGCAGTGGCCCCCCAGCGCATCGAGGGGGGCATGCCGGCAGCCCTTGGTGGCGAGTTCGCCGCTGCCGACCCGCTCTCTTTGCAGCGCTATCGCAACTGGGCCCTGCTCAACCAGTTGCGCTGGTGGGGGGCCAATCTCGATTATCAATGGACCCGCTGGGTGCTCAACTATGATGCCGCCAGCCTGTGGCAGCAGCTGGGACAACGCTGGCCCGTGTTGGCCGGCCATACCCACTGGCTGATCCTGGCCACCCTGCTGGGGGTGGCCAGCCTGGTGGGTGGCCTGCTGATCTGGCGCGGCCCAGCACCCCTGCCCCTGCGGCTATGGCAGCCCCTGCGCCGGCGCGCCGCCCGCCATGGCTGGCAGCCCTTGGCGGGAGAGAGCCTGGCCAGCTGGTGCGAGCGCCTCGCCGACCTCAGCCCCTCTCTCGCGCGGCCGCTGCAACAGGGCGCCTGGCTCTACCGGCGCTGGCGTTATGCCCCCTTGTCGGCGGCGCAGCGTCACCGTACCTTGCGCCAGCTGCAACGACGACTGCGCCAGATCTGCCAGCGCTGGGATGCCCGGTACTGACGGCGGTGCAGCGTCAACATACCTTGCACAAGATGCGGCGACCGCTGCGTCAAATCTGTCGGCACTGGGATGCCCACAGCTGACGGCGGTGAAAACAACGCCCAAACGAAAGGGGAGCCAGTGGCTCCCCTTGTTGTCAGATAACGGCGACTGCGAGGCTTATGCCTGCTTGCTGTTTTGCGCCGGATTGTCCCAGATCCCCTCTTCCAGCTGGCTGCGGATCTCGGGGTACTTGTTGGCGTCGAAGGTGGGCACCTTGCCCAGCTTGAGCTGGTCGTTGTAGTCCCGCGCCAGCTTGATGGCCACCCCGGAGAGCAGCAGAATCGCCACCAGGTTGACGATGGCCATCAGTCCCATGGAGACATCCGCCATGGCCCACACGGTCGGCAGCTCGCCCACCGAGCCGAACATCACCATGCCCAGCACGAACATCCGGAACAGCATCAGGCCGCCCTTGTGGTTGTGCTCGAGGAACACCAGGTTGGTCTCGGCGTAGGAGTAGTTCGCCACGATGGAGGTGAAGGCGAAGAAGAAGATGGCCGCCGCGATGAAGATGTTGCCACCGCCACCGATCTGGGAGGAGAGCGCCCGCTGGGTCAGCTCCACCCCGGTGATGCCGGAGCCCGGTTCAAACTGGCCGGACATCAGGATGATGGCGGCAGTACAGGTACAGATGACGATGGTATCGAGGAACACCCCCAGCATCTGCACGTAACCCTGGGAGGCCGGGTGCGGCGGATAGGGCGTCGCGGTCGCGGCGGCGTTGGGAGCGGAGCCCATACCGGCTTCGTTGGAGAAGAGACCGCGCTTGATGCCGTTGATCATCGCCTGGGAGATGGCGTAGCCCAGTGCACCGGAGCCGGCCTGCTCAAGACCGAAGGCGGACTTGATGATGAGGCTGAATACCCCCGGCAACTCGCTGATGTTCATGGCGACCACGAACAGCGCCATCAGGATGTAGGCCAGCGCCATGAAGGGCACGACCAGCTCGGCGAAACGGGCGATGCCGCGAATGCCGCCGAAGATGATGAGACCGGAGAGCACCACCAGTGCCAGACCGCTGACCCAGTCGGGGATGCCGAAGGCCACATTCATCGCCAGACTGATGGAGTTGGCTTGTACCGCGTTGAACACCAGACCGAACGCCAGGATCAGGCAGAGCGAGAACAATACCCCCATCCAGCGCATGCCGAGCCCCTTCTCCATGTAGTAGGCGGGGCCGCCACGGTAGTTGCCATCCTCATCCTTGACCTTGTAGAGCTGGGCCAGGGTGCTCTCGACAAAGGCGGTCGCCATGCCGATGAAAGCGATCAGCCACATCCAGAAGATGGCACCCGGGCCACCCAGATAGATGGCCACCGCCACCCCGGCCAGATTGCCGGTACCCACGCGGGCGGCAAGGCTGGTACAGAGGGCCTGGAAGGAGGAGATGCCGGCGTTGTCTGATTTGCGGCTGTTGCGCAAGACGGAGAACATGTGGCCGAAGTGGCGGATCTGGATAAAACCCAGGCGGAAGGTGAAGAAGATGCCGACGCCGATGAGCAGGTAGATGAGCACGGCTCCCCACATCAGGTCGTTAATCATTGCGATCAAGGTGTCCATATTTCTCTCGTTGTTATCACATCCATGGTCAGTCTGCGCTGACCCCTTGCTGTCTGTTTCTGAATTTGCGGTTCACTAAAGGGGCGGAATCTAGCATAGCGAGGGAGTTCAGAATAGTGATCGGGATCACTGCGGAAACAAAAAACGAGCGATCCAGTGCATTAAAGCTTCATTTAACTCGCAAAATTTCAACAAAACTGAGAATCCAATCAATCAGCCGACAAATTAGACCCAAAAGAGCACTTTTTGGCAATTATCTATATAGAGGTAGAGCAAGCAGAGAAGGGGGCAAACCATTACGCAAGCGTTTACCCATCCGGGCAGCCAAAACCCCTTTGTTTCGCCAAACGTTTTACACGTAATAAAATTTCAAGAGGCTGATCGGACAATTTGTGTGATCGATGCCACAAAACCGATAATCAACCAAAAAAGTTGTTTTTGGCGGCCGCTAGATTCACTCCGGCAAAAAGGATAAAAGTCGTTTTTTATCAAACACTTTTAGCCACTCTTTCCCACTGCTGCCAGGGAGTGGCTGATAAGCATACAGCCCCCCCTATTGCAGGATGAGCCACATCCGTATTAATTAGGCAGGCAATGACGATGGGACACACCCATCGCGCTTTTCTGAGCCTGAGTCGCCGGGGTTTTGTAATTTTATTTCAGAACTGTCGTCTCACGCCCGCCACCCCCGAGCCAGCACCCTTTGCAAGAAGAGTGCGCCCTCATAAAGAGATGATATTTGCCATGGCCGATAAATTAACCCAGCTGAAAGCCCTGACCACTGTTGTCGCCGACACCGGTGATATCGAAGCCATCAAGCGCTACCAGCCCATCGATGCCACCACCAACCCCTCTCTGGTGTTGAAGGCATCCGAGATCCCCGAATACGCGGCGCTGATCGAAGACGCCATCAACTGGGCCAAAGCCCAGAGCCAGGACAAGGCACAGCAAATCATCGACGCGGGCGACAAGCTGGCAGTCAACATCGGCCTGGAAGTGCTGAAAATCGTCCCGGGCCGCATCTCCACCGAAGTGGATGCCCGTCTCTCCTTCGATACCCAGGCCAGCATCGCCAAGGCCCGCAAACTGATCCGTCTCTACAACGAAGCCGGTATCAGCAACGATCGCATCCTGATCAAGCTGGCCTCCACCTGGGAAGGCATCCGTGCCGCCGAGGTGCTGGAGAAAGAGGGGATCCAGTGCAACCTGACCCTGCTGTTCTCCTTCGCCCAGGCCCGTGCCTGTGCCGAAGCCGGCGCCTTCCTGATCTCCCCGTTCGTGGGTCGCATCCTCGACTGGTACAAGGCCAAGCACAACCGTGACTACACCGCCAGCGAAGATCCGGGCGTGGTTTCCGTCACCTCCATCTACGACTACTACAAGCAGCACGACTACCCGACCGTGGTCATGGGCGCCAGCTTCCGCAACACCGGCGAGATCCTGGAACTGGCCGGCTGCGACCGTCTGACCATTGGCCCGGCCCTGCTCGAAGAGCTGAGCAAGACCGAAGGCGCCGTGGTACGCAAGCTGAACTACACCGGCGAGCGCAAAGCCAAACCGGCTCCGATGACCGAAGCCGAATTCCGCTGGGAACTGAACCAGGACGCCATGGCCCACGAGAAGCTGGGCGAAGGCATCCGCATGTTTGCCATCGACCAGGGCAAGCTGGAAACCATGCTGGCCAGCCGCCTCTGATGAGAGCCGTCATGAGCCGATGAAAACCGGGTTCCCGCAAGGGAACCCGGTTTTTTTATGGGCGCCGGACCCTTGTCATGTGTTCGTCACGAAAACGTTTTATTTTCAATGCCGTTATGTTATACGGATGGTGAAAACGAGAATAACCAAGGAGGGAGCCATGGAAATGTTCAACTTCGAATATGACGATGTAGTTGAGCTCGGTTCACGTAGCCGCGGGACAACGGGAAAGAAACGTAAATGGCGTGAGATTGAGGCGTTGAAAGACAAGCACCGCCTGCAGAAGGAGCTGCAATCCATCGACATCGCCTACGAAGGTCTCTCAGACGAGATCGAACTGTAAAAACAAGGCCCCGGTTAACCGGGGCCTTGTTTTTTAAGGGCATGTCACCCCTCAGGAAGAGAGCGGCAGCGACAGGCGCTTGGCCAGTGCCTGAAAGTGCTGGCTGATCTCGGGCCCGAACAGGGGATCCCCGATGGCGCGGTTCTGCCAGATCTGTTCGAGGTGGCGCCAGTCATCCTCGGTCAGCGAATCGCGCAGATGGGGGAAGATGACCCCCTCCTCGTAGTTCATGTGCGCCTCCTGCAGCGCCACGAACTGCTCCAGCTTGGCGGTAAACTGATCGAGCGGGATCACCGCATCCATCAGGATCATCTCCACCATCTCCTTGAGTTCGGCACCAGCCTCCAGCAACTTGGCATGCTCGGCCTGCAGCCGGTTGGCGACGTCCCCCTCCACTACCCGGTACTTGAGGTAGTAGTCATAAATGATGTCTTCCTTCGGATGGTGATACTTGTCCGACACCTCCCTCAGGTAATCCACCACATCGCGGATCAGGAAATAGCTGACCCGCTGTTCGTCGCGAATGGCGGCGAGCTTGTGTTTGAGCAGATCCAGCAACCTGGCGATGTTGAGATGGTCCTTGTGCAGACTGGCTAGCATGGGCACTCCTTGCGCTGAAATGAGACGATCCTGTTTCGAGTATACGGTCATTTATCGCGCCAACTTTGCACTCAATCAAGTCATCTGCAGACAAAACAGCGAGTAACGCACAATGCCGCCCCCCTGTTCATGCCCCCGCTCGCCAGCCGTCGGGCCCCTCACTCGCAGACCGAGTGCCAGTTGATGGGACTCATCCCCTGCTGGCTCAGCAGCCGGTTGGTTTCGGAGAAGTGGCCGCAGCCGATGAAGCCGCGATGAGCAGAGAGCGGGCTGGGATGCGGCGCGCTCAACACGTGATGACGCTGCCTGTCGATGAAGCGACCCTTCTTCTGGGCATGGGCCCCCCACAGCAGGAAGACCACCCCCTGACAGCTGGCATTGATCTGCTCGATGACCCGGTCGGTGAAGGTCTCCCAGCCCAGATGGGCATGGGAGTGGGCCTGGCCCGCCTGGACCGTCAGCACGGTATTGAGCAGCAGCACTCCCTGTTTGGCCCAGGACTCCAGAAAGCCGTGACTGGGTGTGACAAAACCCGGCAGGTCCCGCTGCATCTCCTTGTAGATGTTGACCAGCGAGGGGGGCGTGCGCACCCCGGGCAACACCGAGAAGCAGAGACCGTGCGCCTGATTGGGGCCGTGATAGGGGTCCTGACCCAGGATCACCACCTTGACCTGATCCAGCTCGGTCAGCTTGAAGGCATTGAACACGTCGGTCGCCGGCGGATAGATCACCTTGCCCGCCTCCCGCTCACTCCTGACGGTCGCCAAGGTCGCCTTGAAATAGTCCTGCTCCTTCTCGGAGCCAATTACATCAGTCCAGGTCTGCACCCCAATCTCCTCATTGAATCTGTCCGGATGGACGCCCTGTAACCCTGCGCAGGATCACACCGCCTGATGCGGGTCGGCGCGCCACCATCCTCGATGAATACGGCGGGTTTTGCGGCATGCGGCTTGGCTCATGCCGGGCCATGCGAGCAAGCACGCCGCCATCCTCGCTGAATGCGGCAGGACATGGTGCTGGGCCAGTGCTGGCATCACCATGCCCTCATTAATGCGGCAAGGGGCTCAGGATAGGGGGCCAGCCCCCGGGACGCAACCTTGGCACCCTCTTCCGAGTCCCCTTGCCCCGAATGGCAACTGCATCGCAACGGTATGACAACCTCCCGCGCACCCAGCTCTCCCGGCCACTGCGGGCAGCGGGGTCATGGTGACCGTGGCAATCGGCGGCTCGGCTGAGACAGCCTTATGCCAAGGCAACCTTATATAGATGTGTGAGCAGCAGAGGGAGGGCAAACCTGGCCCCGCCACCTTCACCGCAGGCTTGGCCCCGATGCCCCCACAGAGAAGATGAGGTCGGCCTCATTCATGACACAAACCTTAAAACATGTAGTTAAATTACTAGATTTAATTAATAGAAGATGCATAATTCGGATATCTTACATAATCAGAAAAATGACCTCTTTTTGATTAATCTCAATAATTTAATCCCTTCCAGCTCGCGCAAATCGCGTATTTTTTGATTTGGATCAATTTTCGTAATATTACCATCGTGGTATATATGACCCAACAAAGTAAAGGTGTAAGGCAAGGGCCCTTTAAATCATCCCGGTGGTTTAAATACATCAGGGTAATTTCCTTACAGTTGAATCCGCTTTCCTATGAGGAGTCATACCATGATCAAGGGCATCCAAATCACCCAGTCTGCCAACGCCGCTCTGCTGAACTCGTTCTGGCTGCTGGACGAAGAGAAGCAACAGGCTCGTTGCATCTGCGCCAAAGGCGACACCTTCGCCGCCGATCAGGAAGTCAGCGTCTCTGACCTGGGCCAGTTCGAATACCGTGAACTGCCGGTACAAGCCGAGCCGGCCGTCGAAGGTGGTCAGCACCTGAACGTCAACGTCCTGCGTCGCGAGACCCTGGAAGACGCCATCGCCAACCCGGAAAAGTACCCGCAGCTGACCATCCGTGTCTCCGGCTACGCCGTGCGCTTCAACGCACTGACCCCGGAACAGCAGCGTGACGTGGTGACCCGCACCTTCACCCAGAGCCTGTAAGTCGCTCTGCAGCAACCGGTATCATGAAAAACGGCCCAAACGGGCCGTTTTTTTTATGGCTTGAATTCACCCACCCGCGCTCGCAGCCCTTGTTCGACAGGCTGGCGGCACATGGTGCGGGCATCAGCGGCTCAATGCTGATCCAGCTTGACGGCTTGCGGCGGGTTGCTCAGCGCCTCGTGCATCTGCTGCTCATCAAGCTGATCGCAGTAACGGGCTACCACCAGGGTGGCCACCCCGTTGCCGATGAGGTTGGTCAGGGCGCGGGCCTCCGACATGAAGCGATCGATGCCGAGGATCAACGCCAGCCCGGCCAGCGGCAGGTGGCCCACCGCCGAGATGGTGGCCGCCAGCACGATGAAGCCGCTGCCAGTCACCCCGGCGGCTCCCTTCGAGGAGATGAGCAGCACCACCAGCAGGGTGATCTGCTGGAACAGATCGAGCGGGGTGTTGGTGGCCTGGGCGATGAAGATGGCCGCCATGGTCAGATAGATGGAGGTGCCGTCCAGGTTGAAGGAGTAACCGGTCGGGATCACCAGCCCCACCACCGACTTCTTGCAGCCGAGTGCCTCCATCTTCACCAGCATGCGCGGCAATACAGATTCAGAAGAGGATGTCCCCAGCACGATCAGCAGCTCTTCCCGGATATAGGAAATAAAACGAAGGATACTGAAACCATTCGCTTTGGCAATACTGCCCAGCACCAGGAAAATAAACAGCAGGCAGGTCATGTAGAAGCAGGCAATTAATTGTCCGAGCTGAACCAGCGAGCCGATACCATATTTCCCAATGGTAAAGGCCATCGCACCAAATGCCCCAACCGGTGCCAGCCGCATGATCATGTTGATGATCCCGAAAATAACCTGGGAGAAGCTGTCAATGACATTGAATATCACTTTTCCCTTCTCGCCGATATGGTGCAGGGAGAAGCCGAACAACACCGCAAATAACAGCACCTGCAGAATGTTACCGCTGGCGAAGGCGCCGATCACGCTGCCCGGGATCACGTCCAGCAGGAAGGGGATGATGCCCTGTGCCTTGGCCTGCTCGGCGTAGGCGGAGATGGCGCTGGCGTCCAGCGTGGCGGGGTCTACGTTCATGCCCGCCCCCGGTTGCAGCAGGTTGACCACGCACAGCCCGATGATGAGGGCAATGGTGCTGACCACTTCAAAATAGAGCAGCGCGATGGCGCCGGTTTTACCCACCGCTTTCATGCTCTCCATGCCGGCAATACCGGTCACCACGGTGCAGAATATAACCGGGGCGATGATCATTTTGATTAATTTAACGAAACCATCCCCAAGCGGTTTCATGTCCGCACCGAGGTCGGGATATATATGTCCCAGAATGACCCCGAGGGTGATCGCTAACAACACCTGAAAATACAGGCTGCTGACTATTCTTTTCTGCATTCTTAACGTCCTGTCAATTTAATGAAATATGTCATGGCAGAAATACGCATGCAGCAATCCGTGACGAAATAGTGTTATTTCGCCCGGTTCGTGCCGTTCCCTCATCACAACAGGGGCTACTTTCCCATGTTAAAAAAAACAATTAATAGACATCAATCACACAACAGATTTAACAACATTAACGCCACGGAAACCTGACTGTATTTATTCTGTGATTGATTTATGCTGGCCAGAGAAATAAAAACAGGCCGCAAACAAAAATGCCCCGCAGTGCGGGGCATTTTTATTGGGCAAGCAAAGCCTGACTCAGATGGAAGTATCGAGCGGCTCGAAGCCCTTGATGAGATCGTCGATGGCCTTCATCTGCTTGAGGAAGCTTTCCAGCTTCTCCAGCGGCAGCGCGCTCGGGCCGTCGCAGCGGGCAATCTTGGGGTCCGGGTGAGATTCAATGAACAGACCGGCCAGACCGACCGCCATGCCGGCACGGGCCAGCTCGGTCACCTGCTCGCGGCGACCGCCGGAGGCAGCGCCCATGGGATCGCGGCACTGCAGGGAGTGGGTCACGTCGAAGATGACCGGATAGCCACCGGTGCTCTTCTTCATCACGCCCAGCCCCAGCATGTCCACCACCAGGTTGTCATAACCGAAGTTGGCACCGCGTTCGCACAGGATCAGACGGTCGTTGCCGCACTCCTCGAACTTGTCGGTGATGTTCTTCATCTGGCTTGGGCTCAGGAACTGCGGCTTCTTGATGTTGATGACATTGCCGGTGCGGGCCATGGCCTCCACCAGATCGGTCTGGCGCGCCAGGAAGGCGGGCAGCTGGATGACATCGACCACCTCGGCCACCGGTTTGGCCTGATGGGGCTCGTGCAGATCGGAGATGACCGGCATGCCGAAGGTCGCTTTCAGCTCCTGGAAGATCTTCATCCCCTCTTCCAGACCCGGGCCGCGATAGGAGTGGATGGAGGAGCGGTTGGCCTTGTCCCAGCTCGCCTTGAACACGAACGGGATACCCAGCTTGGAGGTCACTTCCACGTACTTCTCGCACACCGCCATCGCCATGTCGCGCGATTCCAGCACGTTCATGCCGCCGAACAACACGAACGGTTTGTCGTTGGCGACGTCGATGCCATTGACCTTGATATTCTTCTGTTCCATCTCAGGCTTCCTTAGGTAAAAGGGCTTGCAGGGCTTGAATCCACATCCGGCCGCGCTGCCCAAAGCAGCGCGACCTCGATACTCGTCGGTTGCATCTCCCAGGCCTTGCATGCAACGGCATGGGACTCTTCATTCGGCCAAGGCCTCGCCATGCAGCGGGGCCGTTGCCCGCCCCTCAGTGGAGGGGCTTGGGGCTCAGATCCAGCGCGGCCAGCTGGGCCTTGAGCACGTCGGCCACCGGATCGTCCGGGCACTGTTCAATAAAGTATTCAAAATCGTCGGCGGCAAAGCGCGGGCAATCGAGCTGCTCGTAGATGAAGCCGCGATCCCGCGTCTCCAGCGGGTCGCCGGGCTTCATCCGCAGCAGCAGTTCGCTGCAGCGCAGCGCTTCGGTCATCCGGTCTTCCCGCAGCAGGGCGCCCTTGCTCACGTTGAGCAGCCGCTCGATGATCTCCCACTGGCCGGCAGGCTGCAGGTGATCCGAGCTGAGAGTGGCCAGGTTGCCGAGGGCCCCGCGCAGCAGCAGCTCGATGTGATGCAGGCTCAGCTCGTCGCCGGTGAAGGGGTCCACATAGACCTCCCCCTCACTGCCGGCAAAGCTCACCAGGAAGTGGCCGGGGAAGCAGATCCCCTCCACGTCCAGCCCGAGCTTGCGCCCCAGCTGAATGATGAGGATGCCAAGGCTGACCGGAATGCCCTGCTTGCGGGCCAGAACCTCGGCCAGATCGCAGTTGGCCACCGAGAAGTAGTCCTGCCAGTCGCCGTGAAACCCTAAGGTCTGATAGAAGCCCTGCAGCAACTGGCGGCGCACCTGGTCGCAATCCCCTTCCTCGATGGCCTCGTCCAGCCAGGCGTCGAGCCGGGCCAGCTCCGCCGTCCCGCGGCCGCTGATGCCATGGATCTCGTCGCTCACCGACAGCGCCAGCTCGGCGATGTCATGGGCTTCGAAATCGGTCCATTCGTCTACGCGTATCATCGTCATCATCCTTAACCGAACAGGCTGGCCTGCTTGTAGACGGCCAGCTTGGCGATGAAGAAGACCCAGCCGAGGGCTCCCAGAAACGCAAACCAGCGGATGCCGTTACTGCGGGCCAGGCGCAGTGCCATCATGGCCAGAAAGGCCACCACCAGGATGGCGGTCAGCTTTTCGCTGAGCCAGGGGGTGGCGTTGTTGAGCGGGTTGAGATCCAGCACCATGCATAGCAGCACACCGGAGAGCACCACCAGGCCGTTGAGCCAGCCGCTCAACCTGAGGGTACGGGCGCTGGCGGCGCGGCTCGAGCCGGTCTGCAGCCAATAGAAGCGCAACATGAACATCAGCACGGCCAAGCCTATCAGCAGCAGGTGCAGATGTTTGATAGCAAAATACATAACGTGTCCTTGAACAAAGGCAGGCCCGGCCTGCCCGTCATCATCACTGAGCCAGCCGCCCCAGGGTCACCCGCTCGTTATCGCCGTAATCGCGCACGGTTTCCACCTGAAGGTAGCCCTGTTGCAGCAGGAGTTGACGCACCGCCTCCCCCTGCTGCCAGCCATGCTCCAGCAGCAGCCAGCCCCCCGGCAGCAGATGGGCCGGCGCGCCCGCCACGATCAGCCGGATATCCGCCAGACCCTGCTCGTCCGCCACCAGGGCGGAGCGGGGCTCGAAGCGCACGTCCCCCTCATCGAGGTGCGGATCCGCCCCGTCGATGTAGGGCGGGTTGGAGACGATCATGGCAAAGCGCGGCGCCTTGCTTGACGAGGGCGCGACCAGCGACTCAAACCAGCTGCCGTCGCGCACCTCGATGGGCAGACCGAGGGCGGCGCTGTTGGCACGGGCCAGGGCTGCCGCTGCCGGCATCCTGTCCACCGCCCATACATCGGCATCCGGTCGCTCCGACTTGAGCGCCAGTGCAATGGCGCCGGTGCCGGTGCCCAGATCCAGCACGGCGCAGGGGCCTGCTGGCAGCCGCGCCAGCGCCTGCTCGACCAGCACCTCGGTATCGGGGCGCGGGATCAGGGTGGCCGGGCTCACCTTGAGCGGCAGCGACCAGAACTCCCGCTCGCCAATCAGGTGGGCGATGGGTTCGCCCTCGAGACGGCGTTCGAGCCAGCTCAGCAGGGTCGCCTGCTGGGCGGCATCGAGCTCGCGCTCCGGCCAGGTCATCAGGTAGCTGCGCCGGCACTCCAGCAGATGGCAGAGCAGCGCATCGGCATCGGCGCGGGGGGATTCCCCCCCTGCCAGGGTCGCCATGATGTGGGCGCGAGCCTGCTGGATCTGCATCAGTTGCTCTCGGCCAGGGAGGCGAGCTGATCGGCCTGGTACTCCTGGATCATCGGGCTGATGACGCAGTCCAGGTCCCCTTCCATGATCTCGCCGAGGCGATAGAGGGTGAGGTTGATGCGGTGCTCGGAGAGGCGCCCCTGCGGGTAGTTGTAGGTGCGGATGCGCTCGGAGCGATCCCCCGACCCCACCAGGTTGCGACGGGTACTCTGCTCGGCGGCACGGTGGCGCTCATCCTCGGCCGCCTGCAGACGGGCGGAGAGCACCGACATCGCCTTGGCGCGGTTCTTGTGCTGGGAGCGCTCATCCTGGCACTCTACCACCAGCCCGGTGGGCAGGTGGGTGATGCGGATGGCGGAGTCGGTCTTGTTGACGTGCTGACCACCGGCCCCGGAGGCGCGGAAGGTGTCGATCTTCAGCTCCGAGGGGTTGATCTCGATCTGCTCGGCTTCCGGCACTTCCGGCAACACGGCGACGGTACAGGCGGAGGTGTGCACCCGCCCCTGGGATTCGGTTTCCGGCACCCGCTGCACCCGGTGACCACCGGATTCAAATTTGAGGCGGCCGTAGACGTGCTCGCCCTCCACCTTGGCGATCACCTCCTTGTAGCCGCCATGCTCGCCGTCGTTGCAGCTGACGATGGAAACCCGCCAGCCCTGGCGCTCGGCGTAGCGCGAATACATGCGAAACAGATCGCCCGCAAAGATCGCCGCCTCGTCACCACCGGCACCGGCGCGGATCTCCAGATAGCAGTTGTTGTCATCCTTGGGGTCGCGCGGCAGCAGCATCACCTGCAGCGCCTGCTCCTGCTCCTCGAAGGTCGCCTTGGCCAGCGGCAGCTCCTCCTGCGCCATTTCACGCAGGTCGGCATCATCCTCTTCCAGCATCTGGCGGGTGGCGTCCAGGTTCTCTTCGGCCTGGCGGAATTGCTGGAAAGCGTGAACGATATCTTCCAGCTGGGCATATTCCCGGGTCAGGGCGCGGTAGCGATCCTGATCCGCGGCCACGTCCGGCTCGCCGAGCATGGCCTGTACTTCTTCGTGGCGCTCGATGAGGCCTTCCAGCTTTCTGATCAGTGACGGGTTCATAAATCTTGTGTTCTCGATGGAGGACGGGACGACCGGCTGGTCGCCCCAAAACTATGACTCTTGTGACAACCCCAGCACCTGGCGCAACTGGGCCAGCTGGTGGTGATCCCCCTGGGCCGCGGCATGACGCAGGGCCTGGGTCGGTGCGTGGATCAACTTGTTGGTGAGGCGGTGGGCCAGCGCCTTGAGCGCCTGTTCGGCATTCTCGCCCTGCTGCAGGGCCAGCAGGGCGCGCTGCAGCTCTTCGTCGGCCACCTGTTGGGACTGGTGGCGGTAATCGCGGATGAGATCCACCGAGTGCTGGCTGCGATACCAGCCCATGAAGTCGTCGCGCTCTTCCTGCACGATGAGCTCGGCCTCGGCGGCGGCCCGTTTGCGGGTCTCGAGATTCTGCTCGATGATGCCCTGCAGGTCATCCACCGTGTAGAGATAGGCGTCCGAGAGCTCGTCCACCTCCGCCTCGATGTCGCGGGGCACGGCGATGTCCACCAGGAACATGGGCTTGAAGCGGCGGGCCTTGAGCGCGCGCTCCACCATGCCCTTGCCGATAATGGGCAGCGGGCTCGCGGTGGAGCTGATGACGATGTCCGCCTCGTGCAGGTAGTCCGGGATCTCTTCGAGCGTCATCACCTGGGCGCCGAACTCCTCGGCCAGCAGCTGGGCCCGCTGCAGGGTGCGGTTGGCCACCATCATCTGGGTGACGTTCTGCTCGCGCAGGTGGCGGGCCACCAGTTCGATGGTCTCGCCGGCACCGACCAGCAGCACCTTGGTCTGGGAGAGATCCGAGAAGATCCGCCGCCCCAGGCTCACCGCGGCAAAGGCTACCGACACGGCGCTGGCGCCGATCTCGGTATCGGTACGCACCCGCTTGGCCACCGAGAAGGATTTCTGGAACAGCCGCTCCAGCGATCCCTTCACCGCCTCGGACTGCTGGGCATGGGCGTAGGATTGCTTGATCTGCCCCAGGATCTGCGGCTCCCCCAGCACCAGGGAGTCGAGCCCGCAGGCCACCCGCATCAGGTGGCGGACCGCCTCCTCGTCCTGATGCTGGTAGATGGCGGAGACCACCTCGGCCGCATCCAGACCGTGGAAACGCTGCAGCCACTGCAACACCTGCTCGCCCTGCCCCTGCGCCAGGCTGCAGTAAAGCTCGGTGCGGTTGCAGGTCGAGACGATCACCGCCTCGCTTACACCGGGTTGGGCGACCAGCTCACGCAAGGCGCGATCGATGCAGTCCGGGCCGAAGGCGACCCGCTCCCGCAAGGCGACACTGGCGGTGTTGTGGTTGATTCCGAGGGCAAGCAAACTCATGAGTGGGCGTGGATCGTATCTGTGCGCTGGGAGTAAAGGCTGCCAATTGTACGAGAAAGGGTAAGTCTTTAAAAGCAATACGGCCGCCCCGTATACTGTGGCAAATCACCTTTTCCGGAGCATGACCTTGTTGTTGCGTCTTTTCACCCTTGGCTGCCTGCTGTTGCTGGCCGGTTGCGCCACTACCCAACCCCAGCGCGATCAGGTCAACTGGCAGCAGGAACGTACCCGCCTCGAGCAGCTCAGCCACTGGCAGCTGTCGGGCAAGATGGCCATCATCACCGCCCAGCAGAAGGGCAGCGCCCGGGTCAACTGGCAGCAGGATGGCGACGACTACCGCCTCAACCTCACCAGCCTGATCGGCACTCACATCCTCGAGCTCTCCCGCAGCAAGGGCGAGATCACCCTGATCGACAACGAGGGCAACCCGCACCAGAGCCAGGATGCCGAGGCGCTCATCTATCAGCTCACCGGCTGGAACATTCCGGTGGCCGGGCTGCCGGAATGGATCAAAGGCTTGCCGGGTCAGGCCGAATTCGAGCTCAACCCCGACCGCAGTCTGGCCAGCGTGCGGGACGGTCAGTGGCAGATCGTCTATGGCGACTACCGGGATCAGGACGGCTACCGCCTGCCGCACCTGCTCACCATGACCGGCCAGGGCAGTCGCCTCAAGCTGCAGATCAACCAGTGGACCATAACCCGCTGATGGCGGCCATCGACAAGGACTCCCCCATGAGCGCCATGCGCTGGCCGGCTCCGGCCAAACTGAATCTCTTTTTGCACGTCAACGGCCGTCGCCCGGACGGCTACCACGAGCTGCAGACCCTGTTCATCTTCCTCAACCACGGCGACTGGCTCGAGTTCGATGTGATCCCAGGAAGCGACAAGCTCACGTTGAGCCCGGCCATTCCCGGCGTGCCCGACGAGCAGAACCTGATCATCCGGGCCGCCCGTCTGCTGCAGGCAAAACTGCCAAGCCCGCAGGGAGCCCATATCCGGCTGGAGAAGGTGCTGCCCATGGGCGGCGGCATCGGCGGCGGTTCGTCGGACGCCGCCACCACCCTGGTCGCCCTCAACCACCTGTGGCAGGCTGGCTTGAGTGAAGACGCGCTGGCCGAACTCGGCGTGCAGCTGGGCGCCGACGTGCCGGTGTTCGTGCGCGGCAAGGCGGCCTTTGCCGAGGGGGTCGGTGAGCGGTTGCAGCCGGTCGAGCTGCCGAGTGCCTGGTATCTGGTGCTCAAGCCCAATTGCCATGTGGCGACCGCCGCCGTGTTCCAGGATCCGGACCTGCCCAGAGATACCCCGAAAATGGCATTGCACAATCTGCTGGAAGGGGAGTGGAAAAACGATTGCGAATTGCTGGTGAAAAAGCGCCACCCCGAGGTTGCCAATGCGCTCGGCTGGTTGCTAGAATACGCGCCGTCAAGAATGACGGGCACAGGAGCCTGCGTCTTTGCTCAGTTTGAAGACGAAGTGGCTGCTCGGGAAGTGTTGGCAAAAGTGCCGAAAGGATGGGATGGGTTTGTCGCCAAGGGCGAGAACATATCACCACTCTTCGCTGCATTGCAACAAGTCAGTGATTGGGGTATCGCCAAGCGGTAAGGCAGCGGGTTTTGATCTCGCCATTCCTAGGTTCGAATCCTAGTACCCCAGCCATCTCCTGAACATCGAACAGGGTATATCGATTCACCTGCCGCAGCAGTCTTGCCGGGAGTGCACACTCCCCCTCGCGGTTGCAGCACCCATCGTTACCCTCTCGTTGTCGGGAGGTCACTGGTCATCATGGATGACGGGGCGTCGACCAGCACGACGCTCAACCGACTTGCCGCATGCAACGTGGGCACCTGGCCTGAAAGCAGCCTATAGTGGTCTGACCCGTCAACTTGATAAATCGTTTGCCCCAAAACGATAAGGGTCTGAATAAGACTCCCCACATACTGGATGCAACCCCGAGGTTTCAAACCGTGCCTGACATGAAGCTGTTTGCTGGTAACGCAACGCCGGAACTAGCCCAGAAGATCGCAGATCGCCTGTTTATCAAACTCGGCAATGCTGCCGTAGGTCGCTTTAGCGACGGCGAGATCAGCGTACAGATCAACGAGAATGTACGTGGTGGCGATATCTTCATCATTCAATCCACCTGTGCCCCGACCAACGACAATTTGATGGAATTGATCGTGATGGTGGATGCTCTGCGTCGTGCTTCAGCTGGCCGTATTACTGCCGTTATCCCCTACTTTGGTTATGCCCGTCAGGACCGCCGCGTCCGCTCCGCCCGTGTTCCCATCACCGCCAAGGTCGTCGCCGACTTCCTCTCCAGCGTCGGTGTGGATCGCGTGCTGACCGTTGACCTGCATGCCGAACAAATCCAGGGCTTCTTCGACGTCCCGGTCGACAACGTGTTCGGCAGCCCGGTGCTGCTGGAAGACATGAAGTCCAAGAACCTCGAATCCCCCGTGGTCGTGTCGCCGGACATCGGCGGCGTGGTACGTGCCCGTGCCATCGCCAAGCTGCTGGACGATACCGACATCGCCATCATCGACAAGCGTCGTCCCCGCCCGAACGTCTCCCAGGTCATGCACCTGATCGGTGACGTGGCCGGCCGCGACTGCATCATCGTCGACGACATGATCGACACCGGTGGCACCCTGTGCAAAGCCGCAGAAGCCCTCAAGGAGCGCGGCGCCAAGCGTGTATTCGCCTACGCCACTCACCCGGTCTTCTCCGGTTCCGCCGTGGAGAACATCAAGAACTCCGTGATCGACGAACTGATCATCACCGACTCCATCCCGCTCACCGCGGAGATGAAGGCGGTCGACAAGGTCAAGCAGCTGACGCTCTCTTCCGTGCTGGCCGAAGCCATTCGCCGCATCAGCAACGAAGAGTCCATCTCTGCCATGTTTGAGCATTGATAGACCCTGTTGTGACAAAAACCGCCAGCTGGCGGTTTTTGTCTTTTTAGTCCCAGTTACACCCGGTACTGCCCTGCCCCGTCGCAGGTTAAGGATTGTTCCATGAATCGCTTGCGCCCGCTGCTGCTCCTTGCCTTCTGCAGCTTCCTGTTCGCCTGTCAGCCCGGCAATGAAGGCCAGCCCTTCGTGCTGACCCTGGCTCACATGAACGACACTCACTCCCAGTTTGACCCGGTCAACGCCGAGCTGAAGGGGCCCATCTTTGGCAAGCAGGGGGAGACCGACACCCTCTACACCCGCTTCGGCGGCTATCCGCGCCTGCTCACCATGGCGAAATCCTTCCAGGCCGATGCACTGGCCAAGAACCAGCCGATCCTGCTGCTGCATGGCGGCGATGCCTGGCAGGGCAGCGGCTACTTCAAGCTCAACGAGGGGATGGCCAACGCCGAGCTGCTGAGCCAGTTCGGCCTCGACGCCATGGCCCTTGGCAACCACGAATTCGATCTCGACAACCAGAAGCTTGCCCGCTTCATCCAGGGGGTCAACTTCCCGGTGCTGGCCGCCAACCTGGATACCCGCGACGATCCGGATCTGCGCCACGCAGCCAATCTCAAGCCGTTCGTCATCTACGCCTTCGACGGCAACCAGAAGAGCCCGGTCAGCGATCTCAACAACCTGCCCCAGGGCAAACAGCTGGTCGCCGTGATGGGGCTGGTGCTGGAGGACATGGCCAACATCTCCCCCAACGTCGGCAAGCTGCGCTTTGGCAACGAAATCACCTCCGCCCAGGCGACGGTGGACCTGCTGCGCCAGCACGGCATTAACCAGATCGTGGCGCTCACCCACATCGGCAACCAGCGGGATCTGGCGCTGGCGGCCAAGGTGAACGGCATCGACGCCATCGTCGGCGGCCACTCCCACAGCCTGCTCGGCGATTTTCGCAACATCGGCTGGGGCAACACCGGCGAGTACGCGGCGCTTGTCACCAACCCGGACGGGGTCGGCATGACCTGCGTGGTACAGGCCGGCTCCTATGCCCAGGCCATCGGACTGGCCCAGGTGAGCTTCGATGCCCAGGGCCGGGTCATCGCCTGCAAGGGCCAGAACCAGCTGCTGGCCAGTCGCGATTTCTTCGCCGATCCCGCTCGCAAGCAGGCACTGGACGAAGCCCGCAGCAAGCAGGCAGCCAAGTTCATCGACGCCCAGCCCAACCTGGTGACAGTGGATGAGGATCCCCGCCTGCGCGGCATCATCGACAGCCACTACAAGCCCGCCCTCGAGCAGGCCTTCGGCCCCGTCATCGCCACCCTGCCGACCGCCCTGCAAAATGCCCGTCGCCCCGGCGACAACGGCAGCGACAGCCACGGCTCCGACGTCGCCCCGCTGGTGGCCGAGGGTCAGTACTACTGGGCCAATACCCCGACGGTGCAGGCGCTGACCGGCGGCCCGGTCCACTTCGCCCTGCTGGCGGTGGGCGGCGTGCGCGCCGATCTGCCGGCCGGCGAGCTGCGCGAAGGGGATGCGGCGCTCACCCTGCTGCCGTTCAAGAACCAGCTCTCGGTGCTCACCCTGACCGGCGCCGACGTGCGCGCCCTCTTGACCGAGACCATCACCGCCACCCTGCCCGCCAGCGCCCACGCCGGCAAGTTCCCCTACGGTGGTCACCTGCGCTACACCTTCACCGAGACCACGCCGGGCAAGCGCGGCACGCTGACCCAGCTACAGTGGCAGGACGCTGACGGCCAGTGGCAGGATCTGGTGGATGCGACGCGCTACCGGGTGGTGATGAATGCCTACAGCGCCAACGGCAACGACGGCTGGCAGGCGCTGGCCCGCGCCCAGGCTCAGCATGCCGAGCGCCAGGATCTCGCCTGGCAGGATGGCAAATTGACGGCGTTCCCGGTCGAGCGGGTGGAGCAGAGCGGCGATCAGCTCAGCGCCCGCTACACCGCCGGCCATCAGCTTGACTGCAAGGCTAGCGGCATGGATTGCGGCACCGACGCCGCCTCCTTCGTGCAGTATGTGCGCGAGCAGCGCCCGACCCTGACGGCGCTAGCGGAAGAGACCGTCACCCTGGTGCGGGCCGCCCAGTAAGCCGGCTCTGCCACCGGCAAGCCACTCCACGGGCCCCACGCTGGGGCCCGTTTTGCTGCCGTTGGCCGCCGGGTCTCCCGCTTTTCCCCGGTGCTGGCCGAGCTTTGGTTGAGTGATCGCCAGTCGGCGGCTAGAATATTGCGTCCCATTGCCCTGGGCAGTCGGCCCATTGCAAGCAGCGAGTGAAGAAATCAAGCGTGACAAGCCAAATCAAACTGATCGTGGGTCTGGGCAATCCCGGCCCGGAATATGCCAAGACCCGCCACAACGCCGGGGCCTGGTATGTGGAGCAACTGGCACGCTGGCACAACGTCAGCCTGCGCGAAGAGCCCAAGTTCTTCGGCCACACCGCCCGCATCCAGGTGGATGGCCAGGATGTGCGCCTGCTCATCCCGAGCACCTACATGAACCTCTCCGGCAAGGCGGTGGCCGCGCTGGCCCGCTTCTACCAGATCGAACCGGAAGCCATGCTGGTGGCCCACGATGAGCTGGACCTGCCCCCCGGCATCGCCAAATTCAAGCAGGGCGGCGGCCACGGTGGCCACAACGGCCTCAAGGACATCATTGCCAGGATGGGCAACAACAATAATTTCTTCCGGCTGCGGCTGGGGATAGGTCACCCGGGCGCCAAGGAGCTGGTCGCCGGTTTCGTGCTGACCAAGGCCCCCAGCAGCGAACAGAGCCTGATCGACGCCGCACTGGACGAGTCCCTGCGCGCCACCGACATTCTGTTCAAGCAGGACATGACCAAGGCCATGAATCGTTTACACAGCTTCAAGGCCGAGAAAGTCTGAATACAGATGCCTGACCAGGGTCAGGCTCGCACAATATGACAGGGCTGCCCGCGCGGCCCTCACACAGCATCCATCAAGTAAGGTAACAATCCATGGGTTTTAAATGCGGTATCGTGGGCCTGCCCAATGTAGGCAAATCCACCCTGTTCAACGCGCTGACCAAGGCCGGCATCGAAGCCGCCAACTTCCCGTTCTGTACCATCGAGCCGAACACCGGCGTGGTACCGATGCCGGATCCCCGCCTCGATCAGCTGGCGGCCATCATCAATCCGCAGCGCGTTGTGCCGACCACCATGGAATTCGTGGACATCGCCGGCCTGGTGGCCGGTGCCTCCAAGGGTGAAGGTCTGGGCAACCAGTTCCTGGCCAACATCCGTGAAACCGAGGCTATCGGTCACGTGGTGCGCTGCTTTGATGACGAGAACATCGTCCACGTCGCCGGCAAGGTCTCCCCGGCCGACGACATCGAGGTGATCAACACCGAGCTGGCCCTCTCCGACCTGGATGCCTGCGAGCGTGCCATCAACCGCCAGTCCAAGCGCGCCAAGGGCGGCGACAAGGATGCCAAGCTGGAAGTGGAAGTGCTGGAGAAGATCAAGGTGGCGCTGGAAAACGGCCAGATGATCCGCGGCATGAAGCTGGACAAGGATGAGCTGGCCGCCGTCAGCCACCTCAACTTCTTGACCCTGAAACCCACCATGTACATCGCCAACGTGGCGGAAGATGGCTTCGAGAACAACCCCTACCTCGACAAGGTGCGCGAAATCGCCGCCGCCGAGAACGCGGTTGTGGTGGTCGTCTGCTGCGCCATCGAGGCTGACATCGCCGAGCTGGACGATGCCGACCGCGCCGAGTTCATGGCTGACCTTGGCATCGAAGAGCCGGGCCTGAACCGGGTGATCCGCTCCGGTTACGAGCTGCTCAAGCTGCAGACCTACTTCACCGCCGGCGTGAAAGAGGTCCGTGCCTGGACCATCCCGGTCGGCGCCACCGCTCCGCAGGCGGCCGGCAAGATCCACACCGACTTCGAAAAAGGCTTTATTCGTGCCCAAACCATCGCCTTCGAAGACTTTATCACCTACAAGGGTGAGCAAGGTGCCAAGGAAGCGGGCAAGATGCGCGCCGAAGGGAAAGAGTACATCGTCAAAGACGGCGATATCATGAACTTCCTGTTCAACGTCTAATCCCATGAGAGGCCAGCATTTGCTGGCCTCTTTTTTAACTGGCCAAGGCTCGTATCTGCTGGCAAATGTCGTAAAAAAAACCAGATTGTTGGGCTTTTGCACGACAGCGACCAATAACTCGCCAAACGCACCCAAATTCGGTTTTTCAAACAAAAAAAGGGTTGACGCCCCAGAGCCAGATACGCATAATTCGGCCCGCACAGTGACGAGGCAACGAGGCACTGGAAGCAAGGTTGGCTATGTAGCTCAGTTGGTTAGAGCATCGCACTCATAATGCGGGGGTCACAGGTTCGAATCCCGTCATAGCCACCATCTCTAGTTGGGGTATCGCCAAGCGGTAAGGCAGCGGGTTTTGATCTCGCCATCCCTAGGTTCGAATCCTAGTACCCCAGCCATTTTTCAAAGATGTTTGATAGAATCTGTCAGGCATCGCTGTTGGGGCATCGCCAAGCGGTAAGGCAGCGGGTTTTGATCTCGCCATACCTAGGTTCGAATCCTAGTGCCCCAGCCATTTTTAAAAGATGTTTGATAGTATCTGTCAGGCATCGCTGTTGGGGTATCGCCAAGCGGTAAGGCAGCGGGTTTTGATCTCGCCATCCCTAGGTTCGAATCCTAGTACCCCAGCCATTATTCTGTTCTCTTCCACACCGTGGTTGACAACAAACGGCTATGTAGCTCAGTTGGTTAGAGCATCGCACTCATAATGCGGGGGTCACAGGTTCGAATCCCGTCATAGCCACCATTTTTGAAAACGTTCCTTCAATCATCTGATTGCAAAGAACACTGTTGGGGCATCGCCAAGCGGTAAGGCAGCGGGTTTTGATCTCGCCATACCTAGGTTCGAATCCTAGTGCCCCAGCCATTTTTGCTTGTATTCGACGCGAGTCGTGCACAAGACGGCTATGTAGCTCAGTTGGTTAGAGCATCGCACTCATAATGCGGGGGTCACAGGTTCGAATCCCGTCATAGCCACCATTACTCCTGCGGAAGTGGCGAAATTGGTAGACGCACCAGATTTAGGTTCTGGCGCCCTAGGCGTGAGAGTTCGAGTCTCTCCTTCCGCACCATCAAAAGCAGTATCAAACAGACCAGCTCAGGCTGGTTTTTTTGTACCCGGCGTTTGCCGTTTTCCTCCCCCTCTCCATGCCGTCGCACGTCTGCAATACCGCCCATGTATCAACGGCTGCGCCTTGTGCTCTCCTCTGCGACGGCGCTGATGCTGGGCTCCCGCTTTATTCATCCCTTTTCATGTCAGAGCACTGCGGGCAATAAAAAGGCGGCCCACAGGCCGCCATGTCGTTCGCTGTCGTCAGAACGGGAAGAACCAGGGAATGGCGATGACGCTCACCACCATCACCAGCAGGGTGAAGGGCACGCCGATGCGCACGAAATCCACGAACCGGTAGTTGCCTGGGCCCAGCACCAGGGTGTTGACCGGCGAGGAAACGGGCGTCATGAAGGCCGCCGAGGCGGCGATGGCGATGGTCATGGCGAACGGATAGGGAGAGATCCCCATCTGCTGCGCCGTGCCCAGCGCAATCGGCGCCATCAGCACCGCCGTCGCGGTGTTGGAGATGAACAGCCCTATGATGGCGCACAGGGCGAACAGACTGGCCAGCATCACTCGCGGCCCCATCTCCCCTACCGCCGAGATCAGCGCGCCGACGATGAGATCCACCCCGCCGGTCTTTTGCAGCGCCAGCGCGAAGGGCAGCATGCCGACGATGAGGATCAGGGTCGGCCAGTGGATGGACTTGTAGGCGCTCTCCATGTCAATACAGCGGAATTTGCCCATCAGCAGGCAGGCGATCAGCGCCGCGATCACGTTGGGCACCGGATCGGTCACCATCAGGGCGATCATCACCCCGAGGCAGATGAGGGCGTGAATGGCCTGGCTGCGGGCTGGCGCCATCTCGTCCACCTCGGCCGGCAGCCCCAGCAGCAGGAAGTCGCGGCTGTGGGTCTGCAGCAGGCGGATCAGGCTCCAGTTGCCCACCACCAGCAGGGTATCCCCCAATTGCAGCGCCTCGTCCACCAGCTTGCCACCAAGCGCCTCACCGGCGCGGCGAATGCCCACCACGTTGAGGCCATAGTGGGAGCGAAACGCCACCTCACGGATGCTCTTGCCGAGCAGGCGGGATTCGGGGATGAGCGACACCTCCGCCATGCCCACCTCGCGCGCCTGATCGGAGAAGTATTCGCCGCGCAGGATCATGGGCTCGAGCCGCGCCTCGCTGCAGAACTCGCGCACGTCCACCTCGGGGTCGGACATGTCGATGAGCAGCACATCCTTGGCCTGGAACTCGGTCACCCCGGAGACGGTCACCATCACCCGCCGGAACTTGCGCCAGCGCTCCACCCCGATGACGTTGGCACCGTAGCGGGCCCGCAGTTGCAGTTCGTCCAGAGTCTGGCCGATCAGCGGTGAATCGGGCCGGATCGCCAGCCGGCGCGCCCGGCCGGCCAGCCGGTAGTCGCGAATGAGATCGCGCATGGTGCTGCGCCCGATCTGCTTGCTCTTGCCCTCCTCCCCGTCACGCACCAGGGAAGTGCGCATCAGCAGCATGTAGAGGATCCCCATCCCCAGAATGATGACCCCCATGGGGGTGAAGCCGAAGAAGCCGAAGCCGTGGATGTTGTGGCGCATCAGCTCGCTGTTGACCACCATGTTGGGCGGCGTCGCCACCAGCGTCATCATGCCGCTGATGAGGCCGGCAAAACCGAGCGGCATCATCAGCCGGCCGGCCGGGATCCCCATCCGGTTCGCCACGCTCAGCACCACCGGAATGAAGATGGCCACCACCCCGGTGCTGCTCATCACGGCCCCGAGCAGGGCGACCGCCACCATCAGCAGCACCAGCAGGCGAGTCTCGCTGCTGCCGGCCACCTTCACCAACGCATCCCCCACCTGATAGGCGATGCCGGTGCGCACCAGCCCCTCCCCCACCACGAACAGGGCGGCAATCAGGATGACGTTGGGATCGCTGAACCCCGCCAGCGCCTCCGGCAGGGTCAGGGTGCCGCTCAGCACGAACAATATGATGATCAGCAAGGCAACCACGTCCATGCGGACCTTGTTGCTCACAAACAGATAAATGGCGCCCACCAGCATGCAGAGGACCCAGACCAACTCGGAATTCACACTTGCTCCTTTCATTCAGCTCCACCCCGGCCGGAGCGGATTCCATCAGACCACAGCTCATTTCTCCCCGATTTGTTACATATCAATAAAGGGGCAGGGCATCATCGCATATCAGGGCGCCATCGGGGGCCTAAAGTTGCCCCTGCTGTTTGTCCATTCTTTGAGGTGGCTCGGCCCGGGTCGGACAAAAGTCCTGCCAGCCTCCCCCCATCGCCCCTAGAATAGGCCCGGTTCACGCCCCCAATTTTCAAAGGAAACGAAAATGAGCATATTCGAGTGGTTCAGCATCAATCACACCCTGGTGACCATACCGCTGGGCGGTGGTTACGCCATGTCGTGGATTGAAGCCGTCGGCACCCTGTTCGGGCTGGCCTGCATCTGGTGCGCCAGCCAAGAGAAGACCATCAACTACCTGTTCGGGCTCATCAACGTCAGCCTGTTCGCCATCATCTTCTTCCAGATCCAGCTCTACGGCCTGTTGCTGCTGCAGCTTTTCTTCTTCTGCGCCAACCTCTATGGCTGGTACGCCTGGACCCGGCCGGCCAACGCCCAGGGGGATACCCTGCAGATCCGCTGGCTCAGCAAGTCCAAGCTCATCGCCACCGCCGCCGTGAGCGTGCTGGCCATCGCCCTGCTGACCCTCTACATCGACCCGGTGTTCGCCACCCTGGCCCGCACCTCGGTCGCCCTGCTCAACCTGTTTGGCGCCAATCTAGCTACCCCTGAGCCCTCCCCCGATGCCTTCCCCTTCTGGGATGCCAGCATGACGGTGCTCTCCGTGGTGGCCCAGATCCTGATGACTCGCAAGTACGTGGAGAACTGGATCCTCTGGGTGGTCATCAACATCATCAGCATCGGCGTCTATGCCGCTCAGGGGGTCTATGCCATGTCCCTTGAGTACCTGATCCTGCTGTTCATTGCCGCCAACGGCACTCGCCTGTGGATGGTCAGCGCCAAGCGCCCGCAACAGGAAGCGATCGCATGAGCCTGCTGCCCCATCTGCAATGCCGCCCGGACCAGATCGCCGAACGGGTGGTGCTGTGCGGTGACCCGGCCCGGGTCGACCGCATCGCCGGCCAGCTCGATGAGTGTGACGTGCTGGGCCAGCACCGGGAGTTTCGCCTGATCAACGGCCACTACCGGGGGCTGCCCGTCACGGTGTGCAGCACCGGCATTGGCGGCGCCTCCGCCGTCATCGCGCTGGAGGAGCTGGTGCAGGCGGGCGCCCGCGCGCTCATCCGGGTCGGCTCTGCCGGCGCCCTGCAGCATGAGATCGCGCTGGGGGATCTCATCGTGGTGGAGGGAGCGGTGCGCAGCGAAGGCGCCTCGCAGGCCTACCTGCCCCCCGAGTACCCCGCCTGCGCCGACATCCGCCTGCAGGCCGCCCTGCTCGCCCATCTCGGCGCCAGCAGCCAGCCTCACTGGCACGGTCTGGTGCGCTCCCACGACAGCTTCTACCGGGATGACGAGCAGGACGTCTGCCGCTATTGGCACGCCCGTGGCGTGCTCGGGGCGGACATGGAGACCGCCTCCCTGCTCGCCGTGGGGCGCCTGCGCAAGGTGCGGGTGGCCGCCGTGCTTTGCAACGTGGTGGCCTTCGAGCAGGACGTGCAAGCGGGAGTGAGCGACTACGCAGCCAGCGAAGCCGCCATGATGAGCGGCGAGCGGCTGGCCATCGCTGCAGCCCTCCACGCTCTGACGCAATAGACAGGGTCTGCCGGGGCCGCAGCGGCCCCGGCAAAACGTTAAGCCCGGCACATTCAGAGGCGCCGGGGCTGGCATCCCGCCTGCGCTCTTGCTAGCCTCATGGCCCTCATCAAGCCGGGCCTTCACCATGCAGCAACAACCCTATCCGCTCGGTCGCTTTCACGCCGAGCTTGCCGCACTCGAACCGCGCTTTGCCGCGGCGCTGGCAGACTGCACCCTGTTTTCGCGCCGCTACCTGCCCGGTGAACCCATCATGCGCCAAGGTGAGTTGTGCGAGCAGCTCTATCTGGTGGCACAGGGCCGGATTTCCCTCAACAGCGCGGTGCACTCAGGGCGGTTGTTTCAACTCGGCGAAATCGAGTGCCATAGCCAGATCTTCGGCGAGATGGAGTTCTTCAGCGCCACCCCGGTGCAGTGGAGCGTGGTGGCCGAGACCGAGCTGGACGCCGCCGTCATCTGCGCCGACCAGCTGGCCAAACGGCTGCTGGCCGAGCCCGAGCTGACCCTCTTCTTCGCTGCGGCGCTCGCCAGCGACTATCTGGATACCCTGGACATCACCACCAGCCGGCTTCTCCACCCCATCGCCTACAACATCGCCTTCGAGCTGTGGCGCGAGCGCCAGCGCACCCCCATGCTCGGCTCGCGCAAGCGGGCCCACGAGGCGGCGCGCTTCGGTACCACCGAGCGGGTCTATCGGCGCGCCCTCAAGGAGCTGATCGAACAGGGCATAGTCGCCGATGGCAGCGACGGCCCGGTCATCGCCGATCTGGCCAGGCTGCGCGCCTATCTCGACCTTTGATTTCCATTCATCTCATTTCGATTCACCCTGTCAGGAGAGTGCCATGTCTACCTATCCCGAGTTCACCTTCTTCAGCCGCTTCGTCGCCGACATCCAGGCCGGCCGCAAGACCATCACCATCCGTGACGAGAGCGAGGCCAACTGGCAGCCCGGCCAGCGGCTGGCCCTGTTCACCAACCCGGAGCACCAGCCCTTTGGCACCATAGAGGTGCTCTCGGTCAAGGCAGTCGCTTTCGATGAGCTCAATGACGAACACGCCCGCCAGGAGAACATGACCCTCCCCGAGCTCAAACAGGTGATCCGCGACATCTACCCCACGCTGCCGCCGCTCTATGTCATTGAATTCAAATTCGTTGGGATATAAATACCAACTAACAGTCATGGCTCATACGTTAGTGGCAGAAATAACTGTGTCCGCGAAGATATCTAAATTCACCTATATCAATATGCCTTTATGTAACGCCCAGGAAGTAGGATTGCCGCCTTAGTGCTCACTGTGCCTACCTTGCTGACTCGTGAACTGCAAACCAGCCGCAATTGCATCCTTTCTCTTGCAACCTTATAGTCTACAGCCTGTTCCAATCGCAGCTTTTCCAAGACTATGCTAGACAATGCGGCCCTTGCCCCCCACGAGAAGTGGTGGCTGACCCTCACTTCGCCCCAAATCGCTTTTCAGAAAGAGTGGCGCGAATACCTCAAACCCACCTCGCTGCGGGAAGGTCTTGTCGATCCCTCCACTCTCGCAGAAGACTGGAATATCGAGAACCGCCTCGATCTGCACCGACAGATCCGCGAGCTGGCATATGGCGAGTGCCACGGGCACCTCATGCTGGAAGAGTACGCCTCCTTTCATTGCATGCAGCGGAGCCAGTGGCAGACACAACGCGATAATGCGTCGACCACACACAGGCGAGCCTCGCTCGATTTCGTAGCCCGCACTGCGCCTTATATTGGCGCCCACGGTATACAGGCCTGGGACTATGGTCGCGCCTCTTACCTCACCCGTGAAGGACTGCGTTATGGCTGGGTCAGCGAAGAGGAGTTTGGCTTCATCCACAATCAGCTCGCCTATCAGGCGCGGCGGCGCTACAAGTCTTGGCTGCAATACACTCAGGCATGGTATGCCGGTCGCTGTCTCTGGCGGTACAGCCACGAGGACGGCGAGCCGGAACAGGCAGCACATGAGCTGCTGTACGGCTGGATAGCCAAGCAGATGCGTTCAATGCTGGCCGATGCGCTTCAGGATCCCGAAAACCCAATCCACGGACAGAGCTGGTATGACGTACCGTTGCCGGATATCGAACAACCCCAGAGCCTCATTGACCTCTTAAATAGCGAGCCGCAGGAATAAATCATGGATATCTGGCAACGACTCGGGATCAAAGAGACCGACGATCTGGCCGCAATCAAGCGTGCCTACCACATCAAGCTACGTGACTGCCATCCGGAGGATGACCCGGAGGGATTCCGCCTGCTGCGCGAAGCCTATGAAGAAGCCAGCCGCCCACGCCCGGCTATGAAGGACTCCACCAAGCTACCGGTCGAGCTGGTACGTCCAGCCACAGCCCCTGAACTGACGAATCTGCTTGCGCTGCTGGGCGATGCCAGCCGACGATTTGTGTCCGACGAGTGGGGCAAGTGGCTGGCGTCACTGCAATCGCTCTCGCTAGTACAGCAAAGCCAGCTGTCGGACGAAGTACTACAACATATCTTCGAATGGCAATGGTTGCCCTCTCCCTTAATCGAGCGGCTATGGCAAGCACTTGACTGGGCAGCACTCCTGCGCCGCAGCGGCGATATCCAGAAAAAAGGAGAATTTCTCGATTGGTGGCGCAAGGCGCCTGTCCCGGCACCGCTGGAGTGGCTCGCCACTCTCGACCACGCTCGCCAGCGTGCAGTAATGTCCTTTTATCAACCACTGCTGCTTTCGCTGGAGGCTGGCGACCGCAACAGTGTGCTCGGGCTCATCTATCACTACGCCATACCGATCGCCGGCGATCACCCGGCTCTATTACGCCTGCAACTGCGAGCCCTACGTGCAGCCGGTGACGACGGCGATATCACCCACCGCCTCTCACTCACCCTCTCCCTGCTCGAACAAGAGCAACTAGATGAGGATGACTGGGATTTGCTCTCCGACTCAGCCCTGCGCTGTGGCAAGGAACAACTGGTGATGCAGGTAGCCAAGGCCTTGGAAGAGCGAGAACACGAAGCGTTGCTCGCCAACCACCTCATCCACTGGTACCTCAACAGCGACTATGAGCTGGCACGCTGGCTACAAGCCCTGGCCCGTTCCAGTCACTGGCCCACGACACGCAGCGCGTTTTGGGAGCCGCAGTGGCTGATGCTGCCATGGCAACAATCCAACCCAATGGAGGAGTGGTTGCATGATCAGATGCTGGACATTGGCGAGGTACCACTCACCACGCTGGCGCTTGAGTCGATGCCTGGCGTTCGCGGTGCGCTGGCACGCCTCTGGTGGAGCAGTGAATTTGGTACTTGGTCATCATTGGAAGCTGCGCTTGCCCAACCCGAACTAGCCGACGCCGAAGGCGGCTGGCAATTTGTTTCCCGTCTCTTGCAACGCCATGCTCGCCGCAAGCTGGCCGAGCGCCCCGAGTTACCACTACTGGACGCGCTGTTCGATCAATATGGCAATGATGACTGGCTGAACATCACGCCACCCACTGCTGCACAGATTGCCTGTGCATCTCCGGAGCAGTGGATCTCCTGCCTGCGCCGCTATCCGTTGATGCCGGATGAGTGGTTCAATGCAGTAGTCCAGCGCGCCAATGACGAAGGGTGGCAAGAGCAAATCATCCAAGGGCTGCATCTTGGAGCTCGTCTCTCCCACCAACGCATTCACTGCAACACACGTCTTGGCGATGCTTGGCATGGTGAGGGATGGAGCGGCTGTTTTCGCTGGGCACAATTCTATTACGCCTATGCCTGGACGCCGAGACAACACCTTGACGCAGTACGTTGCGCCATGGGCAGACTGCCGCCCAATCAGGATGACACTCCGCTTTCCACCGTCCTGCACCTCTCAGCTCAGCCCACCGTCTATCAGGCTGCCATCGTTACTGCATGTGCTCGCTGGCCAGAGCAATATGTGCTGTCGCAAGAGCTTCGCAACCAGACCGATCTGCTACGTAGATCCGAAGTGAGCGATCAGTCGCTGCTAGAGCGAGCCAAAGAGAGTGAATTACCGGCTCTCGCGGCTCTGATCGGCCGACGTCTTGATAACGATCCGGATCTCGCCAGCACCATAGTGTTGTGGAACCTGCTGCTTTGCCACAAGGAGAGCAATGACGCCTACAGCTATCTGCTCACCCCCCTGCACGAGCGGCTGATGGCTCTGCGCAGCGCGCAGGGGTTCGACTTAGACTTTTACCCTTATACCGAGGAGTCGCTGATTTATGCCTATTTGTGGCAGAGCCGCGAACACTTCCCCACGCTGGATTCACTGGAGCGCAGCACTCCAGACACCGCATCAGCCAAGTTTGTCTATCCGATCTGTTACGGGCTCGGCATGCTGGCACACGACTTCAGCGAGCAGGGGTTTCAGGCCAGACAACTAGACCCCATCTACAAGCAGCAGGCCGATCTCACCCAGCCACAACAGGAGGCAGTATCTCTGCTGTTGGTGTATCTGGAGGACAAGCTGAACGATCAGCTGGAGCACGATCGGCACCACGCGAAGCAACGCTTTCGGATGCACAGCGGAGCGCAACTGCTGTTTGTCAGCCTGCTAACCGCCATCCTGCCCTACTTCGTGTTTCCACTGGCACCGTCCGTGAGCGAGGTTCTCACTTCCGGTTCTCCATACTGGGCCGATTATTATTCGCTCGGCCAAGATATGATAGGAATGCTGTTCCTGAACCTCTATCTGATGTGGCACATCTGTCGGGCCCAGACACGTCAGCGTACCACTCGAAATTACCTGAGCTGGAGTCTGATCTGGATAGCCCTCGCGTTCTACATCAACAGCGCCTGGCTGGCCGTTCCGCTATGGCTCGGCCACCTCTATATGAGCATTCGCATAAGGCCTGGTGCGCTACGCCGGGGATGGCCAAGGGAATTCTACCAGCAGGGCAGGATGCCGCTTGGCGACATCCTCGACTAGCACACTAGTGCCACTGCTTGAGCAGGCCATTCATCTCCTCTCGAAATGAACGGATGAGCTGCGGGTCCTGGCTGGCCAGGACCCGTTCAAACTGCAGCAACCACTGTTCTACCTGCTGCCGCTCGTCACCAAGGCTCTCTTCGTAGAGCTGCGCCAGCCGCTCGCTCAAGGTCAAATTAGGCAGTGCATCGCGTGGATGATGCTTGAGGCGAGCCAACCGCTCGCGGCTCTCGCGCTTTCCCTCCTCGGTCACACCGGCCGGACTTCTGTCGATCACCTTTTGGAACTGTTCTCCGGTACCAACGAGGGTTACATCCACCTCCAACATGCCGTTGATGTCGTAACTAAAACGCACGTCCACCTGCTGAATCCCCTTCCCGGTCGGCAGTGGGATCTCGAGATCATCTATGTGCAGGTTTTCCCGCACCCAGAAGCGCTCACCCTGATAAATGCTAATGCATACCGCTTTTTGCTGCTCATGGGCGCTGTGATAGCGCTCAACTCGCGAAGCAGGCACCACTGTATTACGCTCGAGAATTGGACTGAACACACCACCCTGCTCGCCCTGAGTGACTGCAATCCCGAGGGTAAAGGGGCAAACATCGGTCATGATAAGCTCGTCTACCGCGCTGTCGCGCAGACGACAGGCAGCCTGAATGGCGGCCCCCATGGCCACTACCCGATCCGGATCCAACTCGTGACGGCCGAATCGGCCCAGCAGACGCACTGCTGTCTGCTGCACTTCGCTCTGGCGGCTCGCTCCACCGACAAAAATAAGCTCATCCACCTCCTCTGGATGCAAACGCGCATCTGAGAGTGCCTGGCTGAGCGGTTTACGCAGGCGACTGAGTGTCTCACGCCAGATGTCGGCCAAGTCGAACTCGGAGAAAGTCAGGGTGCGGTTCAACTCACCACCAAGTTCAACGACCAGACCAGTACCACTGCGATGACGCTTGGCTCGCTCACACGCCAGATAGACTTGGCCGAGCTGCGCCTGTGGCATGTCACTACGGTCGGTTCCCAACTGCTCCAGTACCGCATCAACCAGATCCTGAGTAAAATCCTCGCCACCGAGTCGATTGTCGCCGGCCGAGGCGCGCACCTCCATGATGCTGTCCTGATACTCCACCACGGTTACATCGAAGGTCCCCCCCCCAGATCAAACACCAGGAAACGGCGACTATGCTGCTCGTGCAGGCTGTAGGCCATGGCTGCAGCGGTAGGTTCATTGATCAGGCGCACCGCATCAAGCCCGGCCAGCTCGGCAGCCAGCCGCACTTGTTTACGCTGCTGATCGCCAAAGTAGGCAGGCACAGAGATAACCACCTCACGCACCGGGTGACCAAGCCATGCTTCTGCATCTGACTTCAGACTGCCAAGCACAAGCGCGCACAGCTCGGTCGGGGTGTACTTATCCTTGCCCAGCCGGTAACGCCGCTCGCTACCGAGAAAACGCTTGAAGTGGGAGGCGGTATTAGCCGGATCGCTCAGCAAGCGTGTGGCCGCCGCCTGGCCTACCAGCAGGGTATTGTCCTCACCAATGCAGACGATCGACGGAGTAAGATCTTCACCATGGGCATTGGGAATGAGGCAAGCTTTGCCATCTTGCCATACGGCGATAGCACTGTTGGTTGTGCCCAGGTCAATACCAATCGCTGAGTTCCGCGTCTGCATCATCAAATGCCTCGTTACTGTTTAACCACATGAAAGAGCAAGGATTGTGCGGTGCATACAAAAAGTGGTCAAGTGGAGCCCAACTTTGAATCATCCGCTCATCTCACCCACAGGCCGTAAGTGGCTTCAATTTGGTCTTTGCCGAGCGATGTGTTAATAGTGTCCTCTTTTGAATCAGGGAGGTGACCCGAGTGTTTGAGATAGCGAGCCTGCGAGAGGGCATGATGCACGGGGTCGAGCTGTTCCAGCTGCTGCTGGAGATCATCTCCATCGCCTGTGTGGTGATAGGGCTGGGCAAGACCCTCTGGCTGGCGGCGCGGGTGCGGGATCACGAGCCCGGCTTTCCCCATATCCGGCTCTGTTTCGGCAGCTGGCTCATTCTGGCGCTGGAGTTCCAGCTCGCCGCCGACATCCTGGCCACCACGGTGGCGCCGAGCAAGGAGGAGCTGATCCGCCTCGCCATCATCGCGGTGATCCGCACCTTCCTGAACTACTTCCTCGGCAAGGAGCTGGAAGCCCAAGCGGAACGCCAGCAAGACAAGGCAGAGCGCCAGCAGGAACAGCGCAGCGAGCAGGCCAAGGCGGTCCAGTAGCCCACTTCCTTGCACAGTATCAGCAATAAGTACCCGCCATCCCGACCACAACTATGGCTCGGGATGGCCCAGTTGTGACCCTCCCCTCACTTTTGGCAATCAGCCAACTATGGAACCCTTTTCAAACCTTCCCCCGCCCTGTCGAGGGCCCGCGCATCTGCGTAAGATAAACCATCGCTTCCCCCAACCGGCCCAGCTGATGAACCCGCGACCTCTCCACACACCCGACATCGACCTCGATAGTTGCGTTATCTACCAGATCTACCCCATGAGCTTTCAGGACAGCGATGGCGACGGCATGGGCGACATCAACGGCATTCGTCAGCGCCTCGGTTATCTGGCTACCCTGGGGGTCGACATGCTGTGGCTCACCCCTCTCTATCGCTCCCCCAAGCGGGACAACGGTTACGACGTGGCAGACTACCGTGCCATCGACCCCGCCTTCGGCACCCTGGCCGAGATGGAGCAACTGATCGCCGACGCGGCGGCTCACGGCATAGGCATCATGATGGATATCGTCGCCAACCACACCTCCACCGAGCATGAGTGGTTTGTGCAGGCGCTGGCCGGCGATCCCCGCTATCAGGACTATTACGTATTTCGGGATCAAGCCTTCGTCGATGCCCACCCGGTCACCTCGATCTTTGGCGGCAGCGGCTGGCAGTACGTGCCAGCGCTTGATCGCTACTACCTGCACAACTTCGATGCGAGTCAGGCCGATCTGGACTGGGACAACCCGGCGGTGCGGGCCGAAATGGCAGAGGTGATCAACTTCTGGCTGGGCAAGGGAATCAAGGGATTTCGCTTCGATGTGATCGACATGGTGAGCAAGGAGTGGCACCGGCTTGCCATGAGCAACGGCCCGCGCCTGCACGATTATATTCGCGAGCTCAATGCCGCGAGCTTCGGCGGCCAGGGGATCATCACGGTGGGGGAGACCTGGGGGGCCGATCTTGCCCATATGCAGAACTATTCGAACCCCGATGGCAGCGAATTCAGCATGGTGTTCAACTTCGAGCATCTGGGGCTCGGCAGTGACAAGTGGTCATCCCGCTTCGATCCCCTCGCCTTCAAACGGGCCATGGCCCGCCACCAGCAGGGACTGCACGGGCGGGGCTGGAACAGCCTGTTTTTGAACAACCACGACCTGCCCCGCGCCGTCTCCCGCTTTGGCGATGACAGCCCTAAGTGGCGTGAAACCAGCGCCAAGCTGTGGGCCATGGTGCTGCAGCTGATGCAGGGCACTCCCTTCATCTATCAGGGGGAGGAGCTGGCCATGACCAACCGCCACTGGCAGCCGGACGAACTGCGCGATGTGGAGGCGATCAACTACCGCGCCAGCCAGGCGGGACTGGCGCCTGCCGAGCTGAGTCGGCGGCTCGATGCCATCGGCCGCGACAACGCCCGCACCCCGATGCAGTGGGACGCCGGCCCCCACGCCGGATTCAGCACCACCACGCCCTGGATTGCCCTCAACGCCAACCACGTCGAGATAAACGCCGCCGAGCAGCTGGCCCACCCCGACTCGCCGTTTCACTGCTATCGCCAGCTCATCGCCCTGCGCAAGGCTCACCCTGTCGTTCGCCACGGCGGTTTCGAGCTACTGGATGGGGACGACCCGGAGCGCATCAGCTATCGCCGCCACTGGCAGGATCCGGCAAGCGCAGAGCGGCATACCCTGCTGCTGCTCGCCAACCTCACCGAGCACCCTCTGGTCATGCCACACCTTGATCAGGTGGAACCAGGTGCCACCCTGCTGATGAGCAACTACCCGGGGCAACCCGCCGCCACCTTTGCCCCCTATCAGGCGGCCGCCTGGCTGCTGCGAGCAAGGGAGTAACGGGCAGCTCTATCCCCGTGCCATCCTCCGCCATGGAGGGTGGCTCCTGCCCATTGATAATTTCCCTCCCCTGGGCGGTCGATACGCCCCGGCGATTTATTCACTTAAAAACTTCGCGTTCTCAGGCCCGCACCGCCTTGCCAGGCAATATCCAGTCACTGCTCGCTATCGACAATTGAAATAGTTCAACACCCTGTTTTTATTGGCAATAATCGCCATCAAAAACGACGTTTTTATCATCAACTGGCGATATTAAACGCTGTTTAGTCAGGGTTAAAAGTCAATTCAGATTTGCGCCCTTGTGGTTCTTCCCCGGCTCCTTATGGTTTCCATCCGAAGCGTGCGGCACGGCGCCGCACGCCGACGTTCAGGCTCGCGGGCACTCTCCCGCCATAACAACAGGAAATCATCATGCGCAAAACCGGCGTGGCACTCGCCATCTCCACCCTCTTCTGGTTCCACTCGGCCATGGCAACCCCCATCATATTCCCGGACGACCCACTGGCCGGTTCTGGAGCAGAGATGCCCGCCCTCGCTCCCACCTTCCAGCTGGCCCAGGACGATCTGGGCAACCGGATCCACCAGCTCCACCTGCCCCTCCAGACCGAACCGGAACTGGTGGCGGAGCTGGAGCAGATCGGCAGGGAGCAGGGCTTTTCGGTCAGCACCCACGCTGACATGTACACCTGGACCGAGGACAACATGTGGCTGTCGCGCGATGGTGCCCTCATCTTCCGTCCCCGGGCACCGCTGGCCGACAAGGATAGCTACCACGCCTTCGTCACCGCCCTGACCGGGCAGAGCCCGGAGGCCGAGCAGGAGGGCCATCACAGCCTCGGCAGCCAGGCCTCCCAGGGGCTCAACGAGAGCATGCTCTCCCAGGCCAACACCTTCGCCGAGGCGCAGGGGCGCGAGCTCATCCCCACCTTCTCCATCATCGATGGCGGCAACATGCTGACCGGCCAGCGAGCAGACGGCACCCCCTATGCCCTGATCGGCCGCGACGCTCTGCTGCAGACCACCCTGCACCACAGCCGGCTGGACAGTGAGCGCATCGCCACTCTGCAGGAGAAGATGGAGCGCGACGGCGAGTTTCGGCTGAAACTCAGCGAAGAGGAGTGGCTGGGCAGCCCCTATACCTTCCAGAAGGGCCATGACACCGAGGTGGACCTCATCCTGCTGGAAGCGGCCAACCTGCTGCCGCAGGGGCTGGATGAGCCGCAGCGCCACGCCTTTGCCAGAACCGCGCGTGCCAAGGCCGAGCTCGCCAAGTACGAAGTGGATGGGCCAACCCGGGAAGCCGCGGAGCAGCGGATGTTTCTGAGCCCGCAGCAAGGGGAGCGGATTGCCGAGCGCTATCGCGCCATCCATGGCCAACCGCTACCGGCCTCCTTCGATCTGCTGACCCGCCTCAAGCAGGAGTACGCCAGCCTGGTGGTGACCGCCGAGCTTCACTCCGAGTTCAATGATGAGCAGATAGCCCAGGCACTGCCGACGCTGGCGGCCGATGCCGCCACTCTGGCCCGGCTGGGCCGCATGTTGCAGGCCGGCGGCTACCAACGAACAGGGCTGGCTGACGCCGAGCAAGATCATCAGACCCGCCGCTTCCTCGCCATGATGGCCATCAGCCAGCGCCTGATGGCGCAGGAGCTCAAGGTGGCCGAGCGGGATCTGGTGATCCTAGCCCAGCCCGGCTTTCACCTCGACATGGCCATGCGCCCGCTGGCCGACGGTCGTATCTTGCTCAACGATCACGGTGCCAGTGCAGCACTGATCGAACAGGTGCTGGCCGAGGGCGGCAGCCTGAGCGAGAACGAGCGGCAAGCACTTCGCCAGAGCGTGACCGACCTGCGCCAGCAGAGCGAGCGCTGGCACAAGATCCACGCCCTCATCCGCCAGCAGTTGAGCGATGCCGGCCTGACCCCCATCGCCACCCCCGGCGTGTTCAGCGTGGGCAAGCGGCCGGTGAACTGGATGAACGGCATCATGGGCACCCGCCAGCAGCCCTTCTACATCACCAATGCCGCCAGCATCTCCCCCCTCAATCAGGCATTCGCCGCCTGGCTGCAACGCGAAGTGGCCGGGCTCACCCCCTATTTCGTGGGTCAGGCTGCCAGCAACAAACGGGAGGAGTTCAACCAGGCGGAAGCCCTGCTGCGCGGCAGCGGCGGGCTGGATTGCATCACCCTGCACCACGAGTAGGGCAACCCCCTCGCACGGGCCGGCATCACATCAGGCTGGTCCGTTCCCCGCCGCCAGGTGCAAGGGAAATAATGGTGGCAGAGAGCCGCCAAGGCGATTCAAAAGGGCTCCTTTGGGAGCCCTTTTTATGGCTGATGTGAAAGGCCCTCCCGTACCATGACCCTGTCATCCTGGCCATGAAACACTCTCGCATCGCTCGACGGCGCAAATTTATTTGCTGCTTGATTATTTATTGACGGGGCCGACTCGACCCGTTTTGCGGCCGATCCAGTTAATCGAATTACCCTCAACAACCATCCCGCCCGCCCCTCTTTCGGCTTGCCCTCGTCATCGGCCGTGAGCCGCCATCCCGCGCCGCCACTGCCTTCGGCCTGATTATTTATCCCGTTTGTTCCGCGTTAATTTCCACTCTTACTATGACGACGACCTATCCATGGCCGGCTGATCGCAGCCGTCATTCAAACTGGCATAGCAAGTGGGCAATTCATGATCACCACAGACGGAAACAACGCGGTCGCCTCGGTGGCCTACCGCACCAGCGAAGTCATCGCCATCTATCCCATCACCCCCAGCTCCAGCATGGCGGAGCAGGCGTCGGCCTGGTCGAGCGAGCGGGGCCTGAACCTGTGGGGCGACGTGCCACGCGTGGTCGAGATGCAGTCAGAAGGGGGCGCCATCGCCGCCGTCCACGGCGCGTTGCAGACCGGCGCGCTGGCGACCTCGTTTACCTCGTCCCAGGGCCTGCTGCTGATGATCCCCAACCTCTACAAGTTGGCGGGTCAGCTCATCCCCTTCGTACTGCACGTGGCGGCGCGCACGGTGGCGACCCATGCCCTGTCGATTTTCGGCGATCACTCGGACGTGATGGCAGTGCGCCAGACCGGTTGCGCCCTGCTCTGCGCCAGCAATGTGCAAGAAGCCCAGGACTTTGCCCTGATCGCTCAGGTAGCCAGCCTCAATAGCCGACTGCCCTTCATCCACTTCTTCGACGGCTTTCGCACCTCCCACGAAATTACCAAGATAGTGCCGCTCGATGACGACACCCTGCGCGCCCTGCTGCCCGCCGAGGCGATCCGTGCCCATCGGGAGCGAGCGCTGACCCCCGACAAACCGGTCATTCGCGGCACCGCCGCCAACCCGGACACCTATTTCCAGTGCCGGGAGGCCACCAACCCCTGGTATGACGATGCGTATCGCCATGTGAGCAAGGCGATGGACGCTTTCGGTGAGCGCACCGGCCGCCACTACCGGCCGTTCGAATACCTGGGTCACCCAGAGGCCGAGCGGGTGCTGGTGCTGATGGGTTCCGCCATCGGCACCTGCGAGGAGGTGATCACGCGGCTGATCGCACAGGGCGAGAAGGTGGGGCTGGTGAAGGTGCGGCTCTACCGCCCCTTCTCGGCCGCGCACCTGCTGGCGGTCATTCCGCAGAGCGCCCGCAAGATTGCGGTACTGGATCGCACCAAGGAGCCGGGCGCCCTGGCCGAGCCGCTCTATCTGGACGTGATGAGTGCGCTGGCCGAGGCGGTCAGCCGGGGGGAGCGTGCCAGCCTGCCGCGGGTCATTGGCGGGCGCTACGGCCTCTCCTCCAAGGAGTTCAACCCGGCCTGCGTGCAGGCCATCTTCGACGAGCTGGCGCTGGATAACCCAAGGCCGCGCTTCACCGTCGGCATCTTCGACGACGTCACCGGCCTCTCCCTGCCGCTGCCGGCCCTCGATTATTCGAGCCCAGGCCTTGGCAACCGGCACAAGCTGGAGGCACTGTTCTACGGCCTTGGCAGCGACGGCACAGTGTCGGCGGCCAAGAACAGCATCAAGATCCTCGGCAACCACACCGACCTCTACCCCCAGGGCTACTTCGTCTACGACTCCAAGAAGGCGGGCGGCCTCACCGTCTCCCACCTGCGGGTCGGCGAACGGGCGCTGCAGTCGGCCTACCTGGTGGACGAGGCGGACTTCATCGGCTGCCACCAGTGGCAGTTCATCGACATGTACCAGATGGCGGAGCGGCTGAGGCCCGACGGCATCTTCCTGCTCAACAGTCCCTACGACGCCGGGCAGATCTGGCAGCGACTGCCCCAGGAGGTGCAACAGGCCCTGCTCCAGAAGCGTGCGCGCCTCTACACCATCAACGCCGCCAAAATTGCCCGCGAGTGCCAGCTCGGCAACCGCATCAATACCGTGATGCAGATGGCCTTCTTCCAGCTGACCGCCATCATACCGCCGGCAGAGGCGACCGAGCTGCTGCGCCAGACCATCGCATCGAGCTATGGCAGCAAGGGGCAGGCGCTGGTCGAGCGCAACTGGCAGGCCCTGGCCGCCACCTGCGAGGCCCTCGTGCAGGTGCCGCTGCAGGCGCTTGACCCCGCCAGCCCCCAGCGCCCGCCCGTGGTATCGGCCAAGGCCCCCGACTTCGTGCAGACCGTCACCGCCGCCATGCTGGCGGGGCTGGGTGACAGCCTGCCGGTCTCCGCCTTCCCGCCGGACGGCACCTGGCCGGTGGGCACCACCCGCTGGGAGAAGCGCAACATCGCCAAGGAGGTGCCCATCTGGCAGGCAGACCTCTGCACCCAGTGCAACTACTGCGTGGCCGCCTGCCCGCACTCGGCCATCCGTGCCAAGGTGGTGGACAAAGCGTCGCTGGAAAGGGCCCCCGCCACCCTGGATGCCCTCGATGTGAAGGCCCGCGACATGCGCGGCCAGCAATACGTGCTGCAGGTGGCGCCTGAGGATTGCACCGGCTGCAACCTCTGCGTCGAGGTGTGCCCGGCCAAGGATCGTACCGAGCCGAGCCGCAAGGCGATCAACATGGAGTCCAGGCTGGATCACCTCGAGGCCCAGAAGGCCAACTACGACTTCTTCCTGGACTTGCCCGAGCGCAGCGCCGAGCAGCTGGAGCGCATCGACATCCGCACCTCCCAGCTCATCTCGCCGCTGTTTGAATACTCGGGTGCCTGCTCCGGCTGCGGCGAGACCCCTTACATCAAGCTGCTGACCCAGCTCTACGGGGACAGATTGCTCATCGCCAACGCCACCGGATGTTCGTCGATTTATGGCGGCAACCTGCCCAGCACCCCCTACACCACCAACGCCGACGGGCGCGGGCCGGCCTGGGCCAACTCCTTGTTCGAGGACAACGCCGAATTTGGCTTGGGCTTCCGGCTCACCGTGGATCAGCATCGCGAGCGGGTACGCCGCCTGCTGGCGAGCCTGGGGGACGCCGTCCCGGCCGAACTGCAACAAGGGCTGCAAGATGCCAGCCTGCCGGTCTCCGAGCAGCGCGCCCATATCGAGCATCTGCGCGCACTGCTGCAGGGGCGCGCCGACGCCGCGGCCCAGGAGCTGGCCCGTGATGCAGACTACCTGGTGGAGAAATCGGTCTGGCTCATCGGCGGCGACGGCTGGGCCTACGACATCGGCTACGGCGGGCTCGATCACGTGCTGAGCCTGGGGGAGAACATCAATGTGCTGGTGCTCGACACCCAGTGCTACTCCAACACCGGCGGCCAGCAGTCCAAGGCCACCCCGCTCGGCGCCATCACCAAGTTTGGCGAGCAGGGCAAGCGCAAGGGGCGCAAGGATCTTGGCGCCAACGTCATGATGTACGGTCATGTCTACGTGGCGCAGATCTCTCTCGGCGCCCAGATGAACCAGACGGTGAAGGCCATTCAGGAGGCGGAAGCCTACCCGGGCCCGTCGCTCATCATCGCCTACAGCCCCTGCGAGGAGCACGGCTACGATCTGGCCCAGAGCCACGAGCAGATGAAGCAGCTGACCGCCACCGGCTTCTGGCCGCTCTACCGCTACGACCCGCGCCGCAGCGAGGAGGGCAAGGCGCCGCTGGCACTGGACTCCCGGGCCCCCAGCGCATCGCTGGCCGAGACCCTGCAGCAGGAGCCCCGCTTCAAGCGGCTGGAACGCCAGTTGCCGGAGATTGCCAGCCAGCTCTATCGGGAGGCGGAGCTGGACGCCAACCGCCGCTTCGCCTGGCTGAGCCAGCTGGCGGGCAAGGAGGCGCCAGCCCAGGAGTAGAAACGCAGACCCACCAACAAACAGGGCTCCCCATGGGGAGCCCTGTTGCCATGTCGCGGTGACGCCATCAGGCGTGGATGCTGGCCAGCTCGTGGCGTTTCAACGCCAGCAGGGTGATGAGCAGCGCGGCGGTGGCGATCAGCGCCATGCCGATATAGGTGGCGCTGAAACCGGGTGCCAGCTCGGCCGGGCTCAGGCTGGCCAGGTTGTGGCTGCTGCCCGCCGGCAGAGCGGAGTGAAACAGCACGGAGCAGATGGCCACCCCGACCGCGCCCCCCAGCTCGCGGCCGAAGTTGAACAGCGACATGCCGATGCCGCGATCTTCACGTGGCAGGGCGTTTTGCACCACCACCGACAGCGCTGGCAGCACCAGGCCCAGCCCCAATCCGGCAAACCCCAGTCCCAGTCTGGCCCAGAGGTCGAAGTGGATCTGCCAGAGCGCCAGCGCCGACAGGGCGAAGCCCACCACCACGAAGCGCCGGTAGTAACCGGTGCGGCCGATCAGCTTGCCGCCGACGAAGGCCCCCGCCGTGATGCAGACCATGAAGATCACCATGTAGAGCCCACTCTCGCTGGCCCCCATCCCCTTCTGCCACTGCATCTGCAGCGGCAGATAGACCAGCACGGCGAACATCAGCAGTTGTGAAGCCAGCGCCAGCAGCACGCTCACCAGATAGCCGGGCAGCCGGGCCAGATGGGCCGGCAGAATAGGGTCGTGGGCCCGCCGCTCCACCAGGATCAGCAGCAGCAAGGCCAGCGCCAGTCCCGCCGCCAGCCAGATGGCGGGCAGGGTTGTCTCCGGCGAGAGCAACAGCAGGCTCAGGGTAGTGACGGTGATCAGCAGTGCCGCCCCTTTCCAGTCGAAGCGGCTGTGACGGCGCACATTGAGGTGACCCAGGTTGCGGTTCACCAGCCAGAGCGCGAGCGCCCCGAGCGGCAGGTTGATCCAGAAGATCCAGCGCCAGCTGAGCTGCTCGGTGAAGTAGCCGCCGAGCAGGGGCCCGGCAATGCTGGAGACCGCATAGACCGCCGAGATGTAGCCCTGATACTTGCCCACCTCCCGCGGCGGTATGCTGTCGGCGATGACGGTGAAGGCGAGCGCGATCAGGCCGCCGCCGCCCAGACCTTGCAGCACGCGGGCCGCCAGCAAGGTCGGTAGATCCTGGGCCAGACCGCAGGCCACGGATCCGGCCAGAAACAGGCCGATGCCGATGTTGAGCATGCGCACCCGGCCAAACATGTCACTCAGCTTGCCATAAATGGGCAGGGCGGCGGTGGCCGCCAGCAGGTAGGCGGTGACCACCCAGGTGAGGGCGGCGCCGGCGTTCAGCTCGGCACCTATGATGGGCAAGGGGGTGGTGACTATGCTCTTTTCCAGTGAACCCAGGGCGATCACCAGGGCCACGCTCGAGAAGATGGTTTTTGGGGACATATAGGGGCTCGCTAATTTGAAATGCCAGGATCTGCGGCGCAGAACTTATTATTGTCTCATAAATCACCAGTCGATGGCCAAAACCACTGCCATGGCGCCGCCGACCCGCAACCATGACCCCGGTCGCGGCATTGCCTGCTGCATTCTGATAGGCTGGCTGTTCACCCCCCAAGAGGAAGCAGCCCCATGTCCGAGCAGTTCCGGTTTGAGCAATACGATGCCCTGATTTTCGATATGGACGGCACCCTGGTCGACTCCATGCCCCTGCATCTGGATGCCTGGGAGGAGACCAGCGCCGAGTTCGGCCTGCCCTTCGATCGCGCCCAGCTCAATGAATTCGGCGGCATTCCCACCCGCAAGATAGTCGCCATCCTGGCCGAACAGCATGGGCTGGATATCGATGTGGACGCCTTCACCCGGCGCAAGGTGGCGCTCTATCTGGAGCATATCGACAAGGTCAGCGTGTTTCCCGCCATGTGGGAGCTGGTCAAGCGCTGCCACGGCAAGGTCCCGATGGGCATAGGCACGGGCTCATCGCGCGAGCACGCCCTGCACATCCTGAAAAACACCGGTCTGGATGCCTATATTCCCGTGCTGGTCAGTGCCGATGACATCGACAACCACAAGCCTCACCCCGACACCTTCCTGAAAGTGGCCGAGCTGCTCGGCGCCAATCCCGCCAACTGCCTGGTGTTCGAAGATACCCAGATCGGCCTGCAGGCGGGCCGCGCCGCCGGGATGGAGACGGTACTGGCGCTGGAGGGCGAGCTCTACCAGCGCTAGGCCACTCCCCCTCTCCTGCCACCAATGAAAACGCCTCCGCAAGGGAGGCGTTTTGCATGCAGCAGTGCCGGAATGACCCGGCCCCGGCTTACATGGCGTTGGTGGATTCGAAGATCTTGTCGGCCGAGGCTTCGACGAAGCCCGGGTAGAGCACGCCGTCGGCCTGCGGGTAGCGCAGGGCGAATTCGTAGAAGCAGCTGGGGATGGTGCGCACGCCGTCGGTGAAGGCCACGTCCGCCTTGTCGGCCATGGTGGACGATTGCTCCAGCATCACCTGCGGGTCCCCTTTCACCTCGCCACCCACGCCATTGAGCACGAAGCCCGCGGCCTTGAGGGCGGCGTTGACCTGCTGGATGGTGTCGAAGTCCTTCAGGCGGTTGATGTTGACGGTGAAGTGGTTGGCGCGATAGCCCCAGGCCGCCATCCAGGCCGCATACTCGCTCTCCGCCAGCAGGGTCTGGTAATCGGCCCAGGAGACCTGCCAGGGGGCGCCGGCATAGAGGAAGGCCTGGGTGTCGGTCAGGTGATCGGGCACCTGAGCCGCCAGCTTGTGGATGATGGCCTGGGCCGCGTCGGAGAGCTCTTCCACCTTCAGCTCGCTGATGAACACCTTGGGAGCGTCCGGGTCTTTATGCTCGAAGTGCTTGGCGTAGAGCTTCTTGGCCTTGAACACGTACTCGCCCTTCTGCTCGTAGCCGAGCGCCAGGAAGTGGGCGGCCAGCTTCTCCAGCCCCAGCTTGGGCAGGTTGTAGGTGCGAAACGCCACGTGGTCGTTGACGATGGGCTCGCCGCCACCCAGCAGTTGATGGACCTTGTGGGCACTCGGGGTGACTTGAATGTAGTTATCCCACAAATGACCGAACAGGGTGTCGATATCCTTTTGCATCTCTCTTTCCTTTGATTGCGGGTACAGATAAGGGCACCAGTTCAGTGCCCCTTTTATTGTCGTGGTCGGGCGCTGGCTCCAACGCAGAGAGCGCCCGCCTTTGTCTTGCTTAGAACGTCAGGCCGGGAGACAGCTGATCCGGCATGGCGGCCTTGCTGTCTTCGACGGAAGCCACCGGGTACGCACAGTAGTCGGCGGCGTAGTAGGCGCTCGCCCTGTGGTTGCCGGAGGCGCCGATGCCACCGAACGGCGCGGCACTGGAGGCACCGGTGATGGGCTTGTTCCAGTTGACGATGCCGGCGCGAATGCGCTTGAAGAAGTGCTGCCAGTCCGCCTCGCTGTCGCCGAGCAGGCCGGCCGAGAGGCCGAAGCTGGTGGCATTCGCCTTCTCGATGGCGGCATCGAAGTCGTCGTAGCGAATGAGTTGCAGCAGCGGGCCGAAGTACTCTTCATCCGGCAGCGCGCTGACCGCGGTCACGTCTATGATGCCCGGGGAGACGAAGCCGGTGCCCGCTTCCAGGTGCGTGAGGGTAAGCAGACTCTCGCCACCGAGGCGCTGCAGGTTGGCTTGCGCCTCGACCATGCCAAGCGCTGCCTTCTCGCTTATCATGGCGCCCATGAACGGCTGCTCGGCGGCGTCATAGAGGCCGACCTTGATCTGGCCAACCACCTCTACCAGGCGCTTGACCAGGGCATCGCCCCGCGCGCCGCGCTCGACAAACAGGCGGCGCGAGCAGGTGCAACGCTGGCCAGAGGTAATGAAGGCGGACTGCACGATGGCATGGACGGCGCCGTCGATGTCGCTCACGTCTTTCACTATCAGCGGGTTGTTGCCGCCCATCTCCAGGGCCAGGATCTTGCCCGGCTGGCCGGCAAACTGCTGATGCAGGAAGTGGCCGGTACGGGACGAACCGGTGAAAAAGAGGCCGTCGATGTCCGGATTGCCGGCCAGCGCCTTGCCGGTGTCGACCTCGCCCTGCACCAGGTTGAGCACGCCCTTGGGCAGCCCCGCCTCCTGCCAGATCTTCAGCATGGCCTCGGCCACCATGGGGGTCAGCTCGGAAGGCTTGAACACCACGGTATTGCCGGCGATCAGCGCCGGTACGATATGGCCGTTGGGCAGGTGGCCCGGGAAGTTGTAGGGGCCGAACACGGCCACGACGCCGTGGGGCTTGTGGCGCACGAACGCCTTGGCGCCCGGCATGGGGTTTTCCACCGTGCCGGTACGCTCGTCATGGGCGCGGATGGAGATGGCGATCTTGCCCTGCATGGCGGCCACTTCGGTGCGGGTCTCCCACAGCGGCTTGCCGGTTTCGCGGGCGATGGTCAGCGCCAGCGCCTCCTTGTGCTCGCCGAGCAGGTCGGCATAGCGGCGCACGATGGTCAGACGATCGTCGAGGGCCAGATCGGACCAATGATAGAAGGCATGGCGGGCAGCCTTGACGGCAGTCTCTACCTGGGCGGCGCTGGCGGCCTCCCCTTGCCAGATCACCTGATTCTTGGCCGGGTCCTTTGACTCGAACGGCTTGCCTGCACCGGCCAGCCACTGACCGTCAATAAACTGAACTAACTGGCTCATCCTTCACTCCCTGTGGTTCGCAGGCAGCCTTGGCTGCCTGTTTCATATGCGGTTTTGCTGCTGATATGGCTCAATCGAGATCGACTGCGCGCACCATGTCGCCATCCTGCACCTTGAGTGCGGCCGCCATCTTGGGCGGGATGATGGCTTCGTGCTTGTCCAGATCCACCCGGATGTTGCCGTAGCAGGCACGGTAGTGCTCGTAGCGGGTATTGCAGACCAGATGGGTCTTGCCGCCGATGGGCTCACCCACCAGCACCCGCAGCTTCTGGCTGCGGCGCACGCTGCGAATATTCTTCACGTCGCACTCGACGGTGGGGCCGGCATCGAAGATGTCGACATAGCCGCGATTCACGAATCCTTCGTCCTGCAGCATCTTGATGGCCGGACGGGTCTTCTCGTGGGTCTGACCGATGACGGCGCGCGCCTCGTTGCTCAGCAGATTGACGTAGATGGGGTACTTGGGCATCAGCTCGGCGATGAAGCGCTTCTTGCCGATGCCGGTGAGATAGTCGACGGTGGGAAAATCCATCGAGAAGAAATGCTTTTGCAGCCACTCGTAGAAGGGGCTGTGACCATCGGCATCGGAGACGCCACGCATCTCGGCGAAGACGGTCTCGTCAAACAGCTCGGGGTGTTCGGCCATGAACAGAAAGCGGTGCTTGGAGAGCAGACGGCCGTTGAGCCCCTCGCGAGCGCATTCGCGCAGAAACAGGGTGCAGAGCTCGGAATTACCGGTGTAGTCGTTGGAGAGGGTGAGTGTTTCCACGACGTTGTAGATGCCGAGCTTGGGGGAAGAGTGCACCACCTTGCCGATGTGATAGTTGTAGAACGGCTGGGACAGGCCCACGGCCGCATCGATGGCGCAGGTACCGACCATTTCGCCGGTCTCCAGATCCTCGGCGACGAAGAAATAGAGGCAGTCACCCTTGCCCGCAGGCTTGTCCGAAAAGGTCTGGGTGGAAGCGTCTATCTTGCGCTGCAGCAGTTCATCGTTGACGGGCAACGAAGTCATGCCGGTGCCGGATTCGATGGCACAGGTCTTGAGACCGGCAAAATCTTTTTGCTCGATGGGACGGATAACCAACATAAATGACAACTCCCTTTCATTGACGACAGGTGGGGTCCCGGCTCCTGCCGGGAGGGCTCCCCACCTCAATTTGGATCAGGCGTTAACCACCTGGGCAACCGCTTTCTCGAACCGTACCAGCCCTTCCTTGATGTCCGCTTCCGGAATAACCAGGGACGGCGCAAAACGCACCACGTTGGTGCCGGCTACCAGCGCCATCAGACCCTGGTCGATGGAGGCCAGCAGGAAGTCGCGGGAGCGGCCCTTGTAGTCGTCGTTCAGCACGGCGCCCAGCAGCAGACCCTTGCCGCGCACTTCGCTGAAGCAGTGGTACTTGGCGTTGATGGCCTCGATCCCTTCGCGGAACAGCTGTTCGCGCTGCTTGATGCCATTGAGCACTTCCGGGGTGTTGACCACGTCGATCACCGCCTCGGCCACCGCGCAGGCCAGCGGGTTGCCGCCGTAGGTGGAGCCGTGAGTGCCCACTTTCAAGTGGGAGGCGATTTCGGTGGTGGTCAGCATGGCGCCGATGGGGAAGCCGCCGCCCAGTGCCTTGGCGCTGGTGAGGATATCCGGCGTGACGCCCAGACCCATGTAGGCAAACAGATCGCCGGTACGACCGACGCCGGATTGCACTTCGTCATAGATCAGCAGGGCGTTGTGCTGGTCGCACAGCTCGCGCACCCCTTTGGCAAACTCGTCGGTGGGACGAATGATGCCGCCCTCGCCCTGCAGCGGTTCCATCACCACGGCGCAGGTATTGTCGGAGATGACGGCAGCCAGCTCCGCCAGATCGTTGTAGGCCACATGGGTGATGTCCGCGGGCTTGGGACCGAAACCATCGGAGTAGGCAGCCTGGCCGCCGACGCTGACGGTAAAGAAGGTACGACCGTGGAAGCCCTGGTGGAAGGCGATGATCTGGGTCTTGTGGGCACCGAACTTCTCGATGGTGTAGCGACGGGCCAGCTTGAGAGCGGCTTCGTTGGCTTCGGCACCTGAGTTGCAGAAATAGACCTTGTCGGCGAAGGTCGCGGCGACCAGCTTCTTGGCCAGGCGCAGGGCCGGCTCGTTGGTCATCACGTTGGAGAGGTGCCACAGCTTCTCGCCCTGGGTTTTCAGGGCCTCGACCAGCTTGGGATGGCAATGGCCCAGGCCATTGACGGCGATCCCGCCGGCGAAATCCACATACTCACGGCCTTCCTGATCCCAGACACGTGACCCTTCACCACGCACCGGGATGATCTTGGCGGGCGCATAGTTGGGAACCATCACTTCATCAAACACTTCACGTGTCACTGCCAACAACTCTGACATATTGCTCTCCTTCGATCTGGCGACAGAATAATCCACCGCCCAAAAGTTAAATCCATGTAAACACATCGGCATTGTCACAGAAAAAAAGCTAAAAGTCTGCAACAAAGCGCGTTACAGGGAACAATGTTCGACTGCCCGTGAGATTTTAGGCAACCGCATTGCATAACGGCTCAGGGGGTGTTGGCAAGAGATAATTTGGACAGGGAGGGAGGTGAATAAAGTGTCAGGGAAAATATTTTTGGCCTCCTTTCAATTCTGGGAGGCCGATCACAACTATTCAGGGATTGGCCAAAAAATTGGCCAGCAACTGATGACCCTGCTCGCTCAGAATGCTCTCCGGATGGAACTGAACACCCTCTATATTCAACTGCTTATGGCGCAGTCCCATGATCTCGTCCGGGCTGCCATCGGCATGTTCGCTCCAGGCGGTGATCTCGAGACAATCGGGCAAGGTGTCGCGCTCCACGATGAGCGAATGGTAGCGAGTGACCCGCAGCGGGTCGTTGAGCCCCTTGAATACCCCCTCGCCGCGATGGCGAATGAGCGAGGTCTTGCCGTGCATCACCTGACGGGCGCGCACCACACTGGCACCGAAGGCCTGTGCCAGCGACTGGTGGCCGAGACAGACGCCAAGAATGGGGAGCTGGCCGGCAAAACGGGCGATGGCCGCCAGCGAAATACCCGCCTCATTGGGGGTGCAGGGACCAGGAGAAATCACCAGATAACGGGGAGAGAGCCGGGCAATGGCGTCCAGCGTCAGCTCGTCATTGCGCTTCACCACTACCTCCTGTCCCAGAGCGCCAAAATATTGCACCAGATTCCAGGTAAAGGAGTCGTAGTTATCGATCAACAACAGCATGGGTCAACCAGGGCAGAGAATTAACGATCCAGATAGCGACCCTGTTCCATTTCACGCTCGCGCTGGCACTCGGCCAGATAGATGGCGGCGGCGATGGCAGGGGTTTTGTGGTGCTTGTCGATGGCATTGGAGACCATCAGTTGCAGGGTATTGAGGTTTTTGGCCTTGCGAAACTTGCGCAGCCAGTGACCCTTGTCACCCAACTCTTCAATCGTGGTATTTGATTCGACAGACATGCTAACTCTTGGGGCAGACGCCCGCGTTTGAAATTGGAAGATGAAATAACGAATAGCAGGTCGGGTAAAACAAAGAAAGCCAGGCAAATACCCAGCTCTCTTCTACTACACCTTCCCAGTATGTCAGGCTCGAGGAACGAAGCCGACTACATCATATACGCTGGCCAGGGTTTTTTCAGCCCTTTCCCGCGCCTTTTGTGCACCTGCCGCCAAAATGGCCTGCAGATGAGCCTCATCCTGACGCAGCTCGTGGAAGCGGGCCTGAATCGGCTCCAGCAGGGCGACTACGGCCTCGGCGGTTTCGGTCTTGAGGTGACCGTACATCTTGCCTTCGAAATGCTGCTCCAGTTCGGGGATGGAGCGGCCGGTCACCCCGGACATCAGGGTCAGCAGGTTGGAGACCCCCGGCTTGTTCTCCGGATCGAAACGCACCACCGCCGGCTCGTCGGAGTCGGTCACCGCGCGCTTGATCTTCTTGACGATCTGCTTGGGATCTTCCAGCAGGCCGATGAAGTTGGCCTCGTTATCGTCCGACTTGGACATCTTCTTGGTCGGATCCTGCAGGCTCATCACCCGGGCGCCTTCGGTCGGAATGAAGGGCTCCGGCAGGGTGAACACCTCGCCGTAGAGGTTGTTGAAGCGGGTGCAGATGTCGCGGGTCAGCTCCAGGTGCTGCTTCTGATCGTTGCCCACCGGCACCTGATTGGCCTGATAGAGCAGGATGTCGGCCGCCATCAGCACCGGATAACCGAACAGGCCGACGTTGACGTTGTTCTCGAAACGGGCGGACTTGTCCTTGAACTGGGTCATGCGCGACAGCTCGCCCATCTGGGTGTAGCAGTTCAGGATCCAGCCAAGCTCGGCGTGCTGCGGCACGTGGGACTGGATGAACACGGTGCTCTTGGCCGGATCGATGCCGACCGCCAGATAGAGGGCGGCGGCGTCCAGGCAGGCCTTGCGCAGGGCAGCCGGATCCTGGCGGGTGGTGATGGCGTGCAGATCGACGATGCAGTAGAGGCAGTCGAAGTCATCCTGCATGTTGACCCACTGACGCAGGGCCCCCATGTAGTTGCCGATGGTCAGCTGGCCCGACGGTTGGGCCCCGCTCAATACGATAGGTTTAGTCATCAGAGTGTTGATCCTTGTTATTCGGCCTGCCTGGCCAGCTTATTCGGCCAGCAGCGCGTCGAGCTGGGCAAACTGTTCGCATACCCAGTCCGGGCGGGAATCTGCGATGGGACGGCCGTAGTTGTAGCCATAGGTCAGTCCCACCACCTTCATGCCGGCAGCCTGAGCGGCCAGCACGTCATTTTCGGAGTCGCCCACCATCAGGGTGCGCGACGGGCTGACACCCAGCTCGTGGCAGGCCAGCAGCAGCGGCTCCGGGCTCGGTTTCTTGACGGGCACGCAGTTGCCCCCCAGCCAGAGCGCAAAGCAATCGGCGATGCCGAGGGCATCGAGGATCGGCTGCACGAAGTGACTCGGCTTGTTGGTCACGATCGCCTGCTGGTAACCCAGCGCCTGTAGGCGGCGCAGGCTCTGCTCGACCCCGTCATACATGGCCAGCCCTTCCAGCAGGCAAGCCTGATAGTGACGGTCAAACAGCGGACGGGCGCTGGCAAACAGCTCGGGCGCTGCGCGATAGTCCAGCGCGCGCTGGATCAGCTTGTCGGCACCGTTGCCGACCCAGGTCCGCACCACGGCCTCGTCGGCCTCGGTCAGCCCGAGTTCGGTCAGCGTACGGTTGACCGCCAGCGCCAGTTGCGGGGCGCTGTCGATCAGGGTGCCGTCCAGATCGAACAGCACCAAGTCAAAATCACGTTCAGCGTTTGACATGAGAGAGCTCCGCCCGCATCTCGTCGATCACCGCCTTGTAGTCCGGACGACTGAAGATGGCCGAGCCGGCCACGAACATGTCGGCGCCAGCCTGGGCAATTTCACGAATGTTGTCGACCTTGACCCCACCGTCGATCTCGAGGCGAATGTCGCGGCCGCTCTCGTCGATGAGGCGACGCACCTGGCGCAGCTTGTCGAGGGTGCCTGGAATAAAGCTTTGGCCACCAAAGCCCGGGTTGACCGACATCAGCAGGATCACATCCAGCTTGTCCATCACGTACTCCAGGCAGGTGAGCGGCGTGGCCGGGTTCAGTACCAGGCCGGCCTGGCAGCCCTGCTCCTTGATGAGGCCCAGGGAGCGGTCGACGTGGTCGGACGCTTCCGGGTGGAAGGTGATGAGGGAAGCACCCGCCTTGGCAAAGTCGGGAATGATGCGATCCACCGGCTTGACCATCAGGTGCACGTCGATGGGGGCTTCGATACCGTAGTCACGCAGGGCCTGGCAGACCATGGGGCCTATGGTCAGGTTGGGCACATAATGGTTGTCCATCACGTCGAAATGGACCACGTCGGCACCGGCGGCCAGCACCTTGGCGACATCGTCCCCCAGACGGGCAAAGTCGGCGGAGAGGATCGAGGGGGCAATCAGAAAGTCTTTCATCAGCGTCATCCATTGGCAGCGTGGCAGAAAAAGCGGCGCAATTTTACCGCAAACGGACGCTGAAAACGACCCGCACACGGTACGGAAAAAGCGAACGCCATCATCACCGCAAATGGACGCTGAAAATGCCCCGCACACGGTACGGAAAAAGCGAACACCATCATCACCGCAAACGGACGCTGAAAACGACCTGCACACGATACGGAAAAAGCGAACGCCATCATCACCGCAAACGGATGCTGAAAACGACTCGCACAGGGTACGGAAAAAGCGAACGCCATCATCACCGCAAATGGATGCTGAAAACGACCCGCACAGGGTACGGAGAAAGCGAACGCCGTCATCGGCCACAGCAGACATAAAAAACGGCACCCCGAGGTGCCGTCTGCGTCAGCCGAGTGGCGCCAGGTCGGCGTCGCTCGGGTAGTAGCCCTGCTCCGGCTCGATGCCAGGCGGATAGAGCGCCAGCAACTCGGCTACCTTGTTGCGGGTGCCGCCGTTGCGGCTGATGGTGCGCTTGACCAGGATCTCGTCGAGGCGGGCACCGCGATAGAGCTCGCGGGTCAGCTCGATATCGTGGTTGCTGATGAGCACGGGCACTCCTTTACGAGCCGCGGTGTGGCGAGCCAGCCTGGCCAGCACGGCCTGATCGTCCAGGGTGAAACCGCCGGCCGAATAGGTGGTGAAACTCGCCGTAGTGGAGAGCGGGGCATAGGGAGGATCGCAATAGATCACCCAATCCTCTTCGGCGCGCTGGATGGCATCGGCATAGCTTTCACAGATGAAGGTCGCCTTCTGCGCCTTCTCGGCGAAGGCCCACAGCTCTTTTTCCGGGAAATAGGGCTTCTTGTAGGAACCGAACGGGACGTTGAAGCCCCCCTTCTTGTTGTACCGGCACAGGCCGTTGAAACCGTGCCGATTCAGAAACAGGAACAGCAGGGCACGCTCGAAGCTGGTGTCGGTCTGGTTGAACTGGGTGCGCAGCCGGTAGTAGGCCGCCTTGTGGTTGTGCTCGGTCACGAACAGCTTGCGCGACTCAGCGATGAACCGATCCGGCGTCAACTTGAGATGATTGTAAAGACCGATCAGATCCGGATTGATGTCGTTGAGCACATAGGCGTCGTAGTCGGTGTTGAGAAACACGGACCCAGCCCCGACGAAGGGCTCCAGCAACACACGCCCGGCCGGCAAACGCTCGGCAATCTCTTCAACCAGGGAGTATTTTCCCCCGGCCCATTTTAAAAAAGCGCGTGTTTTTTTCATGGAAATCCGGTGTTAAGAAGGCATCGACCAAAAAAGGGGGACGATTCTACCCCCTTCCCGGTCAAAATGGCTATTGCTTCAACTCTTTTTGTACCTGCGCAAACGACTTGGGCCAGGGTTGACCCTTCAGCAAGGCGGGCGACAGCTTGCGAATGGCGGCCTTGGCCTGGTTGCTGCTGGCGTAGTCCCCCTGCAGCACCACGTACCAGGGGCTGCCGCGGAACTTGGTCTGATAGACCCAGATCTTGCCGGCCAGACCATTTTCGGCCACGAACTTGTCGACCGCCTTGGTGTTGCTCGCCCCCATCAGCTGGATGCTGTAGTGGTTTCTGGGCTTCTTGTTCAGAGTGGCAGCGGGGGTCAGCGCCACCTTGGGAGCAGGTGCCGCCACCGGTTCAACTGCGACTGGCTTGGCCACCGGCTTGCTGGCCGCTGGCGTGGCTTGGGCCTTGGCGATGTTTGCCGGCTGGGCAGTCTGAGCAGTAGCATTGGGTGTAACAGCCTGCTCGGCAGGAGCAACTTGAGTGGCCGCCGCTTGCGAATCGGCGCCGGTCAGCTCATCCACCACCGCAGTGGGCAGGGCGCCACTGACGTTGGGCTGCTTCATCAGCTTCTCGACCACCTCGTCGGAGATCACCACCCGGCGTCCTTCGTAGTTGGTCGATTCGGTGGTCACGGTGTCGCTCTCCACCGCCTTGGGCAATACCTTGGCATCCGGCTGCCAGTCGCGTACCACGCCGCCGGGGTTGCTGGCGGCGCTATCACTGGACGCACTCTGGCTGCCGTTCTGGCTGGTGTTGCTGCCGCCGATGGTCAGCGGATCGCCACCCGAGACGGGGATGGGCAACGCCGTGGTTTGGGTGGGCTCGGGGGCGGTGCTCTTGCTGTCGCCGCCAAACAGGGCGGGCAGCAGATAACTCAGCGCCAGCAGACCGCCGGCCAACAGGGCCAGCAGGGTCGCAATCTTCTTGACGGGCAACTCGGCCTGACGTTTCTTGGGCCTTCTGTCGGTCATGATATCCTCCAGTAACTGCATGATGGTGGACGGATGTCCATTTGCCACTTTCAGGATCTCTTCCACTTTCGGCTTGGGCAAGAGGGCTGTCGGGATCTTGAGCTCTTTGGCCTTCTCATACAAGAAGATGCGTTGTTCGGGCGCGCCAAGCGGCGCAACTTCCAGCTCCAGCGCGGGCATGGCCCGCCCTTTCAGCTGCGCCTTCTGATTGCGACACCAGACGTCACTGCCGGAGAGCACGATGGCCAACTGATGGGGGATCTTCAGGGTATCGTTGTGACGACACAGGCTCCACAGTTCGCCGACCAGCTCGGCAGGCAGCTCATCCGCCCGCTCGATCAGCAGCAGCAGGGTGGCGGGTTTGCCTTCCAGCATGCGGAAAAAGCTGTCTGCCAGCGCATCCTGCGGGTTGAACAACGGCCGGGCCACCACCTGGGGAAGCAACAGCTGGCGCACGTCCACCATCTTCATGGCGGGGCTGCCAATCAGGCTGACGACCCGCACTTTTTCCGGCAGCGCTCCCAGCAGGGATTCGCACAACGTGCCGCGACCACTGCCGGGTTTGCCGGAAAGAAAGATAAAAGGATGATTGAATTCAATCAGATGCAGCAGCCGGTCAACCAGCTGCCGCTGGGAGGGAAATTTCAGCAGTTTATTCGTCACGACCAGACTCGATCACCGCCAGCAGTTCAGCATCGGAGACATCGGCAACCACCTGGGCATGACCAATGCCGACCGGCAGCACCAGACGCAGTTTGCCTTCCAGCACCTTCTTGTCGCGGCGCATGTGGCGAATGAAGGCCGCAAAATCCATCTCTGGCGGCGCCGTCACCGGCAGATTGGCTGCCAGCAGCAAGGCCCGGATACGGTCTACCTGTTGCTCGGTCACGTCCCCACGGGCCAGGGCGGTATTGGCGGCCAGCATGGTGCCTGCCGCCACGGCTTCGCCGTGCAGCCAGTTGCCATAGCCCTTCTCGGCTTCAATGGCATGGCCAAAGGTGTGGCCCAGATTAAGCAGGGCACGCACACCGTGTTCGGTCTCGTCCTGGCCAACCACATCGGCCTTGATCTCGCAGCAGCGGCGGATGGCATAGGCCAGCGCGGCCGGCTCCTGCGCCTGCAGACGGGACATGTTGGCTTCGAGCCAGCAGAAGAATTCGACATCCCAGATGATGCCGTATTTGATCACCTCGGCCATGCCGGCGGCAAATTCGCGGGCAGGCAGGGTCTGGAGGCACTCGGTATCGATCACGACGTGTCTGGGCTGATAGAAGGCCCCGATCATGTTCTTGCCGAGGGGGTGGTTGACGGCGGTCTTGCCACCAACGGAGGAATCAACCTGGGAGAGCAGTGTGGTAGGCACTTGAATGAACGGAATGCCACGTTGATAGCTTGCAGCAGCGAAGCCGACAACGTCCCCTATCACACCGCCACCCAGGGCAATCAGAGTGGTATCACGACCATGGTTGGTTTCCAGCAGAGCGGACATGATCCGCTCAAAGGTAGCCAGGGTCTTGTAGGCCTCGCCATCCGGCAGGATCAGGTGTTCAACCTGATAGCCCGACAGCAACTGGACAATCCGCTCAAGATACAAGGGCGCAACCACTGTGTTGGTCACAATCATGACCCGCTTGCCCTTGATGGTTTGCGTCAGCACCTCTGCGTGCTGCAACAGACCTGCGGCTATCTCGATGGGATAGCTGCGTTCACCCAGTTCGACCTTCAACCTTTCCATGGACGTCCTCTATATTACATGCCGATCAACTTAACGATTTGATTGGCAACAACTTTAGCGCTCTGGTCATCAGTCTGGATGACAAAGTCAGCCACTTCTTCATACAGGGCGTTGCGTTCTTGTGCCAGACGCTCGAGTACTTCGCGCGGCGGCTCTTCGGTTTGCAGCAAGGGGCGACGCTTGTCTCTTTGCGTACGTGCCAGTTGCTTCTCAATGGTGGTTTCGAGGTACACCACGATGCCGCGAGCAGAGAGCTTGTTGCGTGTTTCACGGCTCTTGATGGCACCGCCACCCGTCGCCAGCACGATACCCTGCTGTTCGGAAAGGTCACCGATGACCTTCTCTTCGCGGATCCGGAAACCCTCTTCGCCTTCAACATCGAACACCCAGCCGATATCGGCACCACTGCGGCGCTCAATCTCATGATCTGAGTCGAAAAACTCCATATGCAGTTGTTCTGCCAGATGTCTACCTATGGTGCTCTTGCCCGCACCCATGGGACCTATCAGGAAAATATTGCGTTTCTCAGCCATGTCTTTTCGTTAGTAATTACAAACTGTACGACCCCGACAAACTCTCGATCGGGGTACCTATGAACCTTATCTTGCGATGGATCAGGAGGGGGATTATCTCAATAGAAATCAGGACTGGCAACCGCAGCCCTTACGCCCCAGCCTCATTGGGGCGTAAGGTTATATGTGTTTTACCTTCACATGTAAAGTCTTCAGAAGGCGTCGGTGACTATCTTCGGCGTCACGAAAATCAGCAGCTCGCGCTTTTTGTTCTCGCTGGTTGTCTTGCGAAACAACACGCCCAGACCCGGGATGTCCCCCAGCAAGGGTACCTTGCTGACGTCGCTCTTGATGGTCTGTTGATAGATGCCACCAAGCACCAGGGTCTCGCCATTGTTGACCAGCACCTGGGTGGTGATGGACTGGGCGTTGATGGAGACGGCATCACCGGTACCGGTCGGCACGGTTTCACCCTTGGTATCCTGAGTCACGGTCAAATCCAGGATCACCCTGTTGTCGGGAGTGATCTGCGGCGTCACCTTGAGGCTCAGCACCGCCTTCTTGAAGGTGACCGAGGTTGCCCCGCTGGAAGAGGACTCCACATAGGGGATCTCGGTACCCTGTTCAATCAGCGCCGGTTTCTGGTTGGCCGTGGTGACCCGGGGACTGGCGATGATCTCGGCCTTGCTCTCTTTCTCCAGAGCCGACAGCTCGAGATCCAGCAAGGTACCATCCGCCAGCCGCGCCACCTGGAAGGCCAGGGTACCGGCCGCATTGGTCACTGGCAGATTGACGTTAAGCCGATCGTCCACCCCTGGTCGGGTGATGGTCGAGCCGCCATTGTTGTTGCCGGAACCGTCATTGCCCTCGATGGTGCCCGAGGTACTGTTGCCGTGACCGTCATTCTTGGTTACCCCCCAACGCACCCCGAGCGCCTCGTCAAAGCCGTCATCAATGGTCACCATGCGCGCCTCGATCACCACCTGCTTGACCGGAATATCCAGGATATCCAGCATGCGCTTGATGTTGCTGATGACGTCGGCAGTGTCCTTGACCACCAGCACGTTGGTCCGCTCATCGACACTCACCGCCCCCTTGGAAGAGAGCAGCTTGGTACTCTCGGACGAGAGCAGCGCCGCCACTTCGGATGCCTTGGCATAGTTGATCTGCAGATACTCGGTATAAAGCGGTGCCAGATCGGCGACCTGGTTGCGGCTCTCCAGCTGCTGTTTCTCGCGAGCGGCAATCTCTTCGGCCGGTGCGACCAGCAGGATGTTGTTATCCAGCCGCTTGTCGAGCCCCCGCACCTTCAAGATGATGTCGAGTGCCTGCTCCCAGGGCACCCCGTCCAGCCGCAGGGTGATGTTGCCCGACACCGAATCCGTGGTCACCAGATTGAGGTTGTTGAAATCCGCGATGAGCTGCAGCACGGTTCTCACCGGAATATCCTGGAAGTTGAGAGAGATGGGTTTGCCCTGATACTGCTTGCCGGCAGTCGCCGCGGTGCGCTTTTTCACCTCGACGATGAACATCTTGTCCGCCTGATCATAACGGTAGTCAAACTGGCCGTTGACCGAGAGTTCGAACAGGGTGTCGTTACCCTGGCGGAACACCTCAACCTGAGAGACAGGGGTAGCAAAATCCTGCACGTTGATCAGATTAAGCAAATCGTCCGGTACCCGGGTACCGTGAAACTTGGCAAGCACCGTCTGACCACGGCTGCTGACGTCAACGGCGGCGGAGCTGTTGTCCAGCGTCACCAGAAATTCTCCCTGCCCGTCCTTGCCACGCCTGAAGTCGACCCCCTTCACGGAATTGAAGTAGGCACCGCTGGCCGCCGTCTGTGGTGATGGCAAGACAGGCTTGCTGGCCACGGGCGCTGCCACTGGAGCGCTCTGGCGAGCAAGCAGCTGACTGTTGATCAGGGCGGACGAGGCTGCCGGCTGGGTATTGATAAGTGCAGACGAGGTCGGCTGGGTATTGATAAGTGCAGACGAGGTCGGCTGGGGGGCCACCAGCCCGGAGGATGCTGTGGTGGCTGGCAGCGGCATGGCTGCTTTTTCTCCCAGTGCCACCAACAACTTGTTGCCCTGCTGATGCACCTGATAGGGGGTCAGTTGATCGAGGGCGATCTTGATATCGAGACCTGCTCCCTTGCCCTCAACCTTGAGGTTGTCCACCCCTTGCTGCTTGATGGGCAACGGGTTCACGTTGAGCGCACCCACCGCCCCCGGCACATGCAGCAGCAGTTGGTTGGGTTCATAGGAGAGACGATCGGTAAATCCGCTGACCGGTTCACTGAAACTCAACTCCAGCAACAGCTGGTCCGCCATCAGCGGATTGACCTTGACCTCCTGCAGGGTTGCCACGGCCCAGGCCTGGCTCCATGCTCCGGCGCAAAACAGCAGGGTAACTCGGGCTACCATACCTATTGTTGTTTTCATCGCATCATCCCTGATTATCGTTTTGCTTCAAGATTGGCCATGCCCAGCTGAGTTTCTCGGGTCACCCAGCATCCTTTGCCATCCGGTATAGTCTCAATCAAATCCACATAGGTGTCAGTGATCCTGATCACCCGTCCCTGATCCAGTCCCATGTGTTGATTGAGACCCACCCGGATGGATTGACCATCAGGAGTCCTGATCAAGGCCCACAACTGTCCCTGCTTGCCAAGTGAGCCCTGCATGCTCAGGCTGGCCAATGAATAGCGCTCCAGTACTTCTTTCTCCCTGTTGGCCACGATCTGGGCGCAATCCGGCTTCACCTTGGCATCCACCTTGGCACTGCTGGTTTCAGGCTGGGGGGCGATGAAGGGGCTGCGCTGATCGCTGAGGTGATAAGCCATAGGGGAAAAGGGCTTGATTTCGGGAAGAGGCTCGATGGGTACTGGTTTTCTGGCCTTGGTTGCGGCCACATAGTTGTCCATGTCGTCCTGCCCACCGCAGGCGGTCAACAACAGAGCAGGCAACAGCACGCAGAGTAGCTTCATTTGGTCTGCCCCACGGTTTTGCCATTGTATTTGTAGGTTTTGGCCAGCATCGACATGGCAATCATGTCACCCTGCTCCTTGCCCTGTCCCAGCGTGAACGATTCCAGGATGACGATACGCGGCAAGGCCGCCATGTCGGCCGTGAACTTGCCTATCTCATGATAAGTACCCACCACTTCGATTCGCATGGGCAGCTCGGTGGAGAACTCGTGTTTTATCTCGGGTTCCCAATTGATGCGATTCAATTTGAGCCCATTGTCGGTAGCAATGAAACTGATGTCATCCAGCAATCCGGCCACTTCGTGAGTATTCGGCAACTGCTTGAGCTGGGTATCCACCAGCTGTTCGAGCTGCACCATCTGCGTCTTGTAGGCACCGAGGTTGGCAGCCAGCATCGCCTTGCTCTCGAACTGCGCCTTGAGCTCGGCCTCCTTGTTGGTCTCCTGGGTCAACAGGGTCAGTGAGTTGGCAATCACGTAGTAATAGATGGCTCCCCCCAGCAAGGCACAGAAGAACAGGATGAAAATCCCCTTGGCCAGCTTGGGCCAGCTGGCAATGTTGTTGAGATCCAGTTCGTTGAACTGTTGTAGATTCATTGCTGCCCCTTAGCCACATCGACCGTGGCACCTGCCGCACCCGCGACCTGGAACATCATGGAGAACTGGCTGAGCGAAACGGGCGCCACATCGGCCGCAAAAATCGTGCTGATCTGCGACTGCCCCAACCAGCCGGAGCCATCGATGCGACGCATCATGCTGGCTACCCTGCCATAGGCCTCGGTCTTGCCATTCACATCTATTTGATTGTTCTGCAAGGCAAGCGTATTGAGGTAAACCCCGTTGGGAACCAGCGAAGGCAACTGGTTGAACAGGCGAACCGGCAGATTGCGGCGCATCTGCAGGTGCTCGATCAATTGCATGCGATCGATCAGCTCCTTGCGTCGCTCCTTGAGCAGGCGGATCTCGCCAAGCTGGGCATCAAGGATGGTCATCTCCTGCTGCAAACGCTGGTTGCGCTGCTGCTGATGGCCTATCTGCTGCTCTACCAGCCAGTCGGCGGCAAAGCCGAGTGAAGCCGTGATGGCCATGAAGATGCCCAGCATGACCCCGAATTGCTTCTTCTGCCGCTGGGCCCTGGCCTCACGCCAGGGCAGGAGGTTTATATTTGACATGGCGTGAAGCTCCTCAATGCCAGACCCAGCGCCGTCATGAACTTGGCACCGTGGACCGCGCCCTCCCCTTTCGGCTTGCCGAACAGAGCAAAAGGATCAGGATGCAATACCTCACAGTTCAACTCGCTGCCGACCTGGGCCGCCAGCCCGGGCAGCAGGCTGCCACCACCGGTGAGCACCAGTCTGGAAAGCTCCCTGTGCCCGGAAGAGCTGCAAAACAGCTGCACGTTCCGCCTGACTTGCTGCAGCAGAGCATTCATATGGGGCAGCAACACATCCAATTCGTGATCAACCGGCAGCTTGCCTTGCAACTTGGCCTGCTCGGCATCGTCCAGCGACAGGTTGTAGAAAGAGGCCAGCGCCTGACTATATTGATCGCCACCGAAGTTTTGCAGGCGTGAGTAGATAACCTCTCCCTTTACCAGTGCGGCAAAGGTCATGGCGCTCGCTCCGATATCGATAACGCCGACCGGTTTCTCCCACTCCTGCAGCTCCGGCAGGCAGGCAAGCACGGCGCGGCCCAGTGCGTGGGCGCCCACATCCACCACCTTGGTGGTCATGTCGGCTTCCGCCAGCGCGGTCACCCGCCCGCTCACGCTCTCGGTGCGGGCCGCACTCAGCAACACTTCGCGGCGCTCCTGATCATTGACCTTGCCCAGAATCTCAAAATCCAGGCTCACTTCATCTAGGGGAAAGGGGATGAGTTGCTCGGCCTCGAGCTGAACCTGATTCTCCAGCTCGTTTTCACCCAGCGCGGCATCCACCTGAATGACTTTGGTGATCACGTTGGAACCGGTGACGGCAGTCGCAACGTACTGGCTGCTGCCCGAGATGAGGCGCTTGAGGGCCTTCAGAGACTGGCTGACCCGTTCGATATCCTGCAGCTGATAATCGACCAGAGTGCCTTTGGGAGTGGCAACTTCGGCCACCGATTCGAGATGCAGCTTGCCGGGACGACCGGTAATGGTCACGGCCTTGATGGTCTGGCTGCCAAAATCAATACCCGCCAGAGGAAGCAGAGAACCTTTGTTGAATAGCCCAAACATATACACATCCATGCGTTATTGGGTTTTAGGATTGATTGTAGGACAGCTAATCAGAAGATGATGACTTAACTCATCCTAAATGCTCTATCTATCAATGTCATAAAGTTTATGCCGAAAAGTGATACAACTCGCTTTCCGGCCGCCCCTCGCCTCCCCTTGGTTATTGAGCCACAGAATGCTAACCTCCCGCCTCTTCTCGAGGAGCCGGGCAGCCGTCAGGAAAACCTCGAATTTCCGGAGGCAAAAGGGCTATACTCTGCGCCCGTTGGCTAATTTTAAGACGATTGGTAGTTCTTCCATGCTGAAATGGCTCGTACGCCTGTTTATTGTCATGATGCTGGGTGCTGTGCTGGGTGTTGCCAGCCTCATCGGTATCTACTTCTACATCAAGCCCCAGTTGCCGGATGTGACCGCGCTGCGCGACGTCAAGCTGGCCACCCCGATGAAGGTGTACAGCCGGGATGGGGAATTGATCTCCCAATTTGGCGAAATTCGTCGCATCCCGCTGCATCTGGATGAAATTCCCCAGTCCATGATCGATGCAGTATTGGCGACCGAAGATGCCCGTTTCTATGAGCACCCGGGGATTGACCCCATCGGCATCATTCGTGCAGCCACCGTCTGGGCCGTCTCCGGTCAGGCCCGCCAGGGCGCCAGCACCATCACCCAGCAGGTCGCCCGCAACTTCTTCCTGAGCAATGAAAAGACGCTGGTGCGCAAGATAAAAGAGGTCTTCCTGGCCTGGCGCATCGAACAGAATCTCTCCAAGGACGAGATCCTGCAGCTCTATCTCAACAAGATCCCGCTCGGCTATCGGGCATTCGGGGTCGGTGCCGCCGCCCAGGTTTACTTTGGCAAGGAGGTCAAGGACCTGACGCTGGACGAGATCGCCATCATCGCCGGTCTGCCCAAGGCGCCGTCCATGCTGAACCCGATCCGCTCGCCGGAGCGTGCCTTTGCCCGTCGCAACGTGGTACTTGGCCGCATGCTGGAAACCGGCAAGATCACCCAGGCCCAATTCGACGAAGCGTCCAAGATGCCGGTCAAGGCCCGCTATCACGGTGCCGAGATCACCTTGAATGCCCCTTATCTGGGGGAGATGGTGCGCCAGAAGATGGTGGAGCAGTTTGGTGAAGATGCCTACACCATGGGTCTGCACGTCTACACCACAGTCACCGCCAAGCGCCAGCGCGCCGCCCGTCTGGCCTTGCTCGACGGCGTGTTCGACTATGACACTCGCCATGGCTACAAGGGCGTGACCGCCCAGCTGTGGAAAGCGGGCGAAGCCGATTGGGATTATGACAAGATCATGGCCCATCTGGCCAAGCAGCCCACCTATGAGCCGCTGATGGCCGCCGTCGTCACCAAGCTGGCTGACAAGAGTGCAACCATAGTGCTGAAGAACGGCAAGCAGGCTGAGCTTGGCTGGAACGGCATCAAGTGGGCGCGCGCCTTCATCACCGACGATCGTCAGGGCTTTGCTCCCCGCTCGGCCCGCGACATGCTGAAAGTGGGCGCCCAGATCTGGGTACGGGAAAAGGGTGAAGAGCTGCTGCTCTCCCAGATCCCCGAGGTCAACGCCGCTCTGGTGGCCATGAACCCGCAGGATGGTGCCATCGAGGCGCTGGTCGGCGGTTTCAGCTTCGAGCTCTCCAAGTTCAACCGGGTCGATCAGGCGCGCCGCCAGATAGGCTCCAACATCAAGCCCTTCCTCTACGCCACCGCGCTGGAACAGGGCTACACCCTGGCCTCCCTCATCAACGATGCGCCGATCAACCAGTGGGATCCCTCCAAGGGCCCCATGTGGCAGCCCAAAAACTCCCCGGCCATCTATGAAGGCCCCACTTCCCTGCGCCTCGGCCTCGCCAAGTCGAAGAACGTGATGTCGGTGCGCCTGATGCGCGCCATCGGGCTGGATACCTACATCGACGGCCTGACCCGCTTCGGCTTTGCTCGCGATACCATCTCGCCCAACGAGTCGCTGGCCCTGGGTGCTGCCGAGTTCACCCCCCTGGAAGTGGTGCGCGGCTACTCGGTCATGGCCAACGGCGGCTTCCAGGTCACCCCTTACTTTATCACCGAAGTAACCGACAGCTTCGGCGCGCCTCTCTATCAGGCCAACCCGGCAGCCGCCTGCCGTGATTGTGGCGTGCTGGCCGCTGCCGGCCTCGACAGTGCGGATGCCTATGCCAATACGGCGCCGGACTGGAAAGCCCAGTGCCCCATCGATCCGGTCGTTCCCGGCAACATGGCTCCACAGACCATCAGTGCCCAGAGCACCTTCCTGGTGACCGACACCCTGACCACCGCTATCTGGGGGGCAATGGCTGGCGCGGTACCGGTTGGCGGGCGGCGCGCGACCTCAAGCGCCACGATATCTCCGGCAAGACCGGGACCACCAACGAATCCCGTGATGCCTGGTTCTCCGGCTATACCCCGAATCTGGTCGCCACCTCTTGGATCGGTTTTGACAACCACCAGCGTGGTCTGGGCCGGGCCGAATTTGGCGGCGGTGCCGCACAGCCCATCTGGATCGACTTCATGAAGACGGCGCTCAAGCAGGTGCCTGAGCGCAAGATGCCGGTACCGGAAGGGATCATCACGGTGCGGATCGATCGTGAGACCGGCCTGCTGACCAATCGGACCGACAGCAGCAGCACGGAAGAGTTCTTCAAGGAAGGCACCGAGCCGACCCGCTACGCGACACAGAGCTCGGATGGCAATCAGGTGTACGGCGGTGAGGGCTCGCCCACCGATGGCCCCGTCTCTACCGACGATATCTTCTAAACCACCGCAGAAGATAAAAAAACCGGCGCAATGCGCCGGTTTTCTTTTTTGTGGCCTTGTAGTAGCGATGCGCAGTTAGCCGAGCAGGCTCTGCATCAAGCGCGAGATACGAGCGGCCAGCTCGTTGAAGCAGGGACGGCGCACCGAGTAGTGGCGATAGAGCAGCGCTATGGTGCGCCCAGGCACCGGGTCTATCACCGGTCGATAGCTGACGCCGCCCTCTTCGGCGTTGGCGGGCACGGCGAGCCTGGGTACCAGCGTCATGCCGCTGCCGGCAGCCACCATGTTGCGCAACGTCTCCAAACTGGTGCCCTTGAAGCGCTGATCCTCGCCGATACCGGCGGCGAAGCAGAATCCCATCGCCTGATCCCGCAGACAGTGACCATCGGCCAGCATCAGCAACTTCTTGCCCTTGAGATTGCTGAGCGGCACCGCCTTGGCCTTGGCCTTGGCCTCCGGGTGCTGCTGGGGCACCGCCAGCCACATGGGCTCCTGGTAGAGCGGGATCGAACCAAACCCGTCCATGCCCTCCAGCTCGGCCAGGATCAGGCAATCCAGCTCCCCCTCTTCCAGCCGCTTGAGCAACACCTGGGTCTGCTCTTCATAGAGGTAGAACTCCAGCTTGGGAAAGTGCTCGCGCAGATCCTGAATGATGTGAGGTAGCAGATAGGGGCCGACGGTAGGAATGAAGCCGATGTGGATTTCGCCAGACATGGGCTCGGCAAAGTGCTGGCCGATGCTCTTGAGCTCGCGCACCTCTTTGAGCACCTTGCGGGCCTGCTGGGCCATGGCATCGCCAGCCGGGGTAAACAGCACCTTGCGCGAGGTACGCTCGATCAGGATCACCCCGAGTTCATCCTCCAGCTTGCGCAGCTGGCCGCTCAGGGTCGGCTGACTGACGAAGCAGCGCTCCGCCGCCTTGCGAAAGTGCTTCTCCTCTTCTAGCGCCACCAAATACTCGAGATCGCGAAGGTTCATACATCCAGAATCCTGCCAACCAATGGGGCCATTAGCATGCCCAAGAACGGCGGAGCGAACAAGGGATGGTGCAAGAGGGAAAGTCGGCAGGCCGATAAAACAAGGCGGGCCCGGATCCAGGATCCGGGCCCGCAACAGCGAGCATCCAACCCGCCTTACACCCGGAAGCGGCGCACCATCTCCTGCAACTGGGTCGCCAGGTGATTGAGGTCGTTACAAGCCTGTGCCATCTGGGTTGCACCGGCGGCCACTTCCTCGGAGGCATGACTGATATTGACCACATTGCGGTTGAGCTCTTCACTCACCGCCCCCTGCTCTTCGGTGGCGGTCGCGATCTGGATATTCATGTGGGAGATGCTCTCCACCGAGCCGCTGATCTCGGAGATGGATGCCCCCGCCTCCCGCGCCGTGCTCACGGTGGAATTCATCATGTCCTGGCTTTGCTGCATGGTGGTGCCGGCCTGCTCGGCCCGCTGCTGCAGTTCAGCGATGATGGTGTTGATCTGGGAGGTGGAATCCTGAGTCCGCTTCGCCAGGGTACGCACCTCGTCGGCCACCACCGCAAAGCCGCGGCCCTGCTCGCCAGCCCGAGCCGCCTCAATAGCGGCGTTGAGCGCCAGCAGGTTGGTCTGCTCGGCGATCCCGCGGATCACCTCCAGCACCATGCCGATGTTGCGGCTGTCGTCGCCGAGCTGGCGGATCACCACGGCAGTGCTCTCGATGGCGCCGGCAACCTGTTCAATACGCTTGATGGAGTCGTTGACGGTGCGGGCCCCCAGTTCGGCGGTGCTGCTGGCGGCGCTGGCGGCGCTGGCGGCGTCGCTGGTGTTGCGGGACACCTCCTGCACCGTCGCCTGCATCTCGTTCATGGCGGTGGCCAGCTGATTCAGCTCGTGCTGCTGGCTGTTCATGTTGTTGGCGGACTGGCGCGCCACCGCACTGATCTCTTCGGCTGCCGAGCTCAGTTGCACTACGGAGCCGGAGACTTCACTGACCAGGGTACGCAGGTTCTTCTGCATCTCGCCAAAGCCCTTGGCCAGTTGCCCAAGCTCGTCGTTGTTGAACTGGCTGGCGTCAAGATGAGCCGCCAGATCGCCGGCTGCTACCTTGCGGGTCTGTTCCAGCATCGCCATCACCGGATTGCGGATCTGACCGGTCAGCAGCCAGGCCACCACCACCACGAACAAGACGGTGATGAGGCTGACGATGATGCTCATGGTACGCGAGCTGCTGTAGAGGTCGGCCACCGACTTCACCATGCTGTCAGCCAGCTCGTTGTTGATCTCGCGTAGACGGTAGGATTTGGCCCCCGCCTCTTCCAGTGCGGCGCGAGTCTCGTTCTTGCGCAGGCTCTTCACTTTTTCCAGATCGCCGCTGGCAAAAGCCGCAATCAGCTGCTCGTGTACCGAGAAGTACTTGGCACCAGCGGCCAACAACGCCTCGTAAGTCTGCTTCTCCTCATCGGTGCTGAAGGGCAAGGAGCCATACTTCTGCGCCGCCGCGTCAAACTCCTGCTTGGCCTTGTTGAAGGTGACGGTACGTTCGCTCACCTCCTGGGCATCCTTGTTGAGGCCGCCAATCACCTGCGCCAGTTCGGAGCGACGGGCATCGAGAATGGCCACGTGCATCTGGCTGGCATAACGGGTCGATGGCAACAGGTTGCCCGAGATGGTGGCGGTATCGGCATAAAGATGGGACAGCTGAGTGATGGAGAACCACGCCAGCCCCACCACTAGCAGGGCCAATACGGCAAAACCGGCGCTCAACTTCTGACCTATAGACATATTTTTGAACATGATTGGTATCCTTGGCGGCTAGACGCAAGCCCGTGGCCTCAAACGCCCGGGCTATCCCCATAGAGCATAGCGCGATGATCGCAAGCGGATGATTTTCAAACTGTCCGCTACTGAATATATCGTCTCGCCTAGGGATAGCATGAGTGCCGGACAGGTAGGAAAAATCTGCAACGAGCACCTCGGGCGCTGCACATCCGCCACCGGATACTGCCTGCTGTTCGCTCAACGACTCATCATGAGCTGGATCTGGCGAGCAAACGCCTCTGGCTCACCCAGGAAGGAGGAGGCGGACAAGGGGGTGACATTGTCGCCCTGCACCAGCCCCAGGGTCGGATAGCCCTGTCCGCCGAGACGGCGCATCCAGCGCTGGCTGTCGGCCAGATGATTCGCCAGGTCGGCCTGCTGATAGGCCTTCACAAAATCATCCCCGCCAATGTTCTGCTCCGCCGCCAGGCTGGTCAGATGCTCGAGCGAACCAGTCCAGATGCCATCGCGATAGTGGGATTGCTGGATGCGGTGCAGCAGGCTCAGACCGTTGCCACCCAGGGCCGTCACCGCCAGGATGGCGCGGATGGGCTGCTCCGAATCGAGCAGCAGACCATCGCGCAGCAGCAGCTCGTTGAAATAGCGCTCGCCGAAAGGCTGGCCGGTCAGCGCCTGGATCCGCTCATCATGGGGACGGACGTAATCGCGCAGGGCCTGGCCCATCGCCTGCCTGCGCCCGCCAAGCCAGAGACCACCGGCGTGCAGCTCGATGCGCAGTTCCGGGATGGCAGCCGCAGCCTTCAACAGCGGGGCAGCGCCGTAGCACCAGCCGCAGAGGGGGTCGTATACATAATGCAGAGTCGTTTCGTTCATGTGATTCACTCGTTCATTCGGCTAAAAAAACCGGGCCCTCGGGCCCGGTACAAAAACACAGGGAAGTAGGCGTCAGGGGTTTACCACTTCATCTCGCCGGTGTTGACCTTGGCACCGATGGCCAGACCGTCGTCGACCGGCAGGGACGGGTAAGCCTTCTTCAGTGCTTCAATCAGCTGGCCGGAGTTCTTGGCTTTGGCCAGCTCCTGCTCAAAGCGCTCTACGTAGTCACGGGTGAAGGTCACAGCAGCGCTGCCTTTGGGAGCAGTCCCCAGGAAGTGACCCGGCACCACGCGCTCGGGCTTCAGCGCCAGCAGATTGTTCAGTGCCTTGACCCAGTTGCTGCGAGCAGCCTTGGTCTGGCTGTCAGCCATCCACACGTGCACGCCGCTGTAGACCGGTACGCCACCAAACGCCGTCTTGATGGACGGTGCCCACAGGTAGGCATTCGGGGTGTTCATCTCTTTGATCTCGATCTTCTCACCATCCAGTGTCAGATGGCTGGCCGTCATCACTTGCGGCACGGTCAGGCTCTTCGGTGCACCCTTGCCGAGGATGGGGCTCCAGTAGCTCAGCTTGGCGTCCTTGGTCTGGTTGATATGGTCGACCACATGCTGGTCCGCCAGTACCTTGACATCCGGGAAGGCTGCCTTGATGGGCTCCAGACCGAAGTAGAAGTCGGGGTCACCGGCACTGATATAGACGGTGGTCAGCTTCTTGCCGCTCTTCTTGATCATGTCCACCAACGCCTGGCCGTTTTGTACGTCGAACTGGGCATCGATCAGGATCGCTTCTTTGTCGCCGGTCACCAGGGAGGAGGAGACCGGGAAGATAGCCTTCTCGCCCGGGTTGTAGACGGTCACGGTGAGCGGGGCGGCCATGGCGGCACCGCTCAGCAGGGTGGTGGCCAGGGTCAGGTTGCGGATCAGGGTGTTGTTCATCGGGTATTCCTCATCAAGTCATCAGGGGTTCATCAGATGGACACAGTTTATTGGATCGATTCCGGTACAAATACAGCATAATAAGCGCATCACTGTTGCATTAATCGAGCATATAGAGAGCCTAAGATGGATCGACTGACCGCATTGCGGGTCTTTGTCAGCGTAGTCGAACAGGGCAGCCTAAGCGGCGCCGGGGAGAAACTGGAGATGTCGCGCGCCATGGTGACGCGCTACCTGGCGGAGCTGGAGCAGTGGATGGGGGCACGGCTGCTGCACCGCACCACCCGCCGGCTCAGTCTGACCGGCCCTGGGGAAGAGGCGCTGAACCGGGCCCGCGCCATGCTGGCACTGGGGGAAGAGATGGAGCAGATCGCCGTGCGCGGCGACGAGGCCCCCAAGGGGCAACTGCGCATCACCAGCAGCTATTCACTCTCGGAAGCCCTGCTGGTGGGCGCCGCCAACGACTACCTGGCGCGCTATGCGGGCACCGCCATCGACATCCTGCTGCTGGACCGCACCGTCAATCTGGTGGAGGAGCGGATCGATCTCGCCGTGCGCATCACCAATGACCTCGACCCCAACCTGGTAGCCCGCCGGCTCGGCACCTGTCACTCCGTGGTCTGCGCCAGCCCGGCCTATCTAGCCAGACACCCGACCCCGCACAAGGTGCAGGATCTCGCCCTGCACAACTGCCTCACCTACACCTATTTCGGCAAGAGCCTGTGGGAATTCCAGGGACCGGACGGACCCGAATCGGTGCCGGTGAGCGGCAACCTCAGCGCCAACATCTCCAACCTGCTGCTGGAGGCGACGCTGGAGGGCGCCGGCATCAGCCTGCAGCCCCGCTACTCGGTCCAGCCCCACCTCGACACCGGCACCCTGGTGCCTCTGCTGGCGCAGTGGCAACCCAAGCGACTCGGCGTCTACGCCGTCTACGGCACCCGCAAGCAGATGTCACCGCTGCTGCGCAGCTTCCTCGACTTTCTGGTGGAACGCATGGCCATCGACCCCATGTGGCGAGAGTAGTGGCGGGAACAAGAGACAACGCAAACATGCGAAAGGGGCCAGCAGACCCCTTTCGCGCATATGTCACACCAGTCTGCTGGCGTCAGGCTTCGAAGCCGGTCAGCGGAGCTTCGGCAGGCGTCTCCTGCGTCACGTCCAGATAGATATCCCGGTAGGCCACATAGATGGAGTAGTTGAGCGCCGGGATCACCACCAGCAGACCCACCAGCATCAGCGCCGCGCCGAACAGCATCAGGATGGCGGCGATCACCCCCCACCAGAGGAAGGGCCACATGTTGGTCAGGCAGCCTTTGAAACTCAGTTTGGCGGCCTGCAGGATCCCCACATCGTGGAAAAAGATGAGGGCGGGGGCGAAGGTGATGGCCATCAGCACCGGGATCAGCAGTGCCAGCCCCAGCAGCAGACAGAGCAGCAGCCCCTGGGCCTGGGCGGCAGTGACCACCAGGGATTCCGGGTCCTGGGTCAGCAGGGAGGTGAGCCCCCACATGGAGAGCAGCCCCAGGCAGATGAGACCGATCAGGCTGAACAGGGCCAGCACCAGCAGTCCCCCCAGCATCAGCGGAGTCAGCTTGTGGCGAAAACCGGAGAAGAAATCGGCGAAGCGCAGCGGATTGCCTTCATAACCGTGACGGGCCACCGCCACCCAGCCGGCACCCCAGACCATGTAGAGCAGCTGGGAGATGAGGCTGCCCGCTGGCAGACGCTCCAGCAGCAGGCCGACCGCAAACCAGATGAGGACCATGGCGACACTGACCCCCATTCCCTTGTTGAAGACATCGAAACCGGATCGCACCCAGACCCAGCCACGCCCGATGGGGTGACGAGCAGGTTCTGCGCGCAGGGGGGACAATCCATTCATAACATTTCCTCGGTTCAAAACGGCTGGTTGCCGATTCTAGAGCCATGGGCCGACCGACTCAATGGCGGGTCACCGCCGAGGCCGGTTTTGCACGTCATGGCTGCTTGTATCAGACGTTACGGTTATCATAAGAGACCCCTTTGCAAGGGGCATTCACTTATTCAAGAGAATCCAAGATGCGTACATCTCACCTGGCGCCAATTCTGCTGGCCTCCCTGTTGCTCAACCTCTGGCAGTGGCAGGCCGACCCTGTCGAACCTCAGCCGGGAACCAACACCGCCAGCCCCACCAACAGCCCGTCGCAATGCGATTCATCCACCAGTCAGAGCAGCGGCCAGAGTACCGGGCAGAGCCTGCTGGCCAAGCTGCCCGGCAAGGGCAGCCAGAGCGAGCCCGCCCCCACCCAGGAGGTGCTGCCTCCCAACCCCGAGCTGGAGGCCGCCATCAGTCAGTGGAGCCAGTCGAGCGAAGGCTCCGTGCTGATCGAGCGGCTCTATGACGCCGAACAGGGCAGCCAGCTCACCACCGTCTTCGACCGGCTCGACATAGTGGAAGACGTGCGCGGCCAGGTCCAGGAGCAACTGCGCGAGCTCTATCGCCTCGGTTTCGACCATCCCGATGCCTATGAGCAGGAGAGCCAGCGCATCTGGGGCAACCTCAGCAACCTGCTGGGGGAGGATACCCGCACCCGGCTCGAACAGGAGATCTACTCGGGCGATACCAACCGCCTGCTGGAGATCCAGGGTCGCCTGGCGGAGCACGGCGAGCTGCTGGCACCGGCCCAGCGCCAATCCCTGACGCGTCTGCTGAGCGAGGCGAACCAGCAGCTGGCCCAGCAGGAGAGCGGCGATGCCGGCACCTATCTGGAGAACCAGCGCGCCTATACCCAGCGGGTACTGGAGAGCAGTCGCAGCTTCCTCAATCCGGATCAGCTCAAGGTGGTACAAGACATGCTGGAGCTGGACCTGGTGCGCCAGGAGGTGTCGGTCCAGATGGAGGCCATCTACCAGCGCTTCCAGCCAGCATCCTGATTTCGTTACCGTTTCGTTTTAGTCAACCCAGCCTGGAATCATCATGAGAGTCGTTTGTTGTCTATTGTTGCTGCTGGCCAGCCAGTCCGCCCTCGCCGAGGGCTTCATCAGTCGCCTGCTCAGCCACCCGGTGCCGGGGGGCGTCGCCGTGGTGGCGCTCGGCAGCGAGGCGCAGGCCCCGACCGCCCGCTATCAGGGCAAGCCGGTGCTGGTGGTGCGTGAAGAGGGCAAGCACTGGATTGCCATCGTCGGCATCCCCCTCAAGAGCCAGCCCGGCCCCCACCAGCTGCAGGTGAGCGATGGCCGCACCCTCGGCTTCACGGTCGGCACCAAGCACTACCGGGAGCAGCACATCAAGCTCAAGAACAGCCGTCAGGTCAACCCGCTGGCCGAAGACATGACCCGCATCAACCGCGAACTGGCGGAGCAGACCCGCGCCTACCAGACCTTCAGCCCGGCTCAACCGAGCAACCTGCTGTTCGACAAGCCGGTAGAGGGCCCGCTCTCCAGCCCGTTCGGACTGCGCCGCTTCTTCAACGGCGAGGAGCGCAACCCCCACTCCGGCCTCGACTTCGCGGTCGGTGCCGGCACCCCCATCAAGTCGCCGGCGGCGGGCAAGGTGATCCTGATCGGCAACTACTTCTTCAACGGCAATACGGTGTTCGTCGATCACGGTCAGGGCCTCATCAGCATGTTCTGCCACATGTCGAAGGTCGACGTGAAGCTGGGCCAGAGCCTGCCCCGCGGCGGCATCGTCGGCCGGGTCGGCGCCACCGGCCGCGCCACCGGTCCCCACATGCACTGGAATGTCAGCCTCAACGACGCCCGGGTCGACCCCGCCATCTTCATCGGCGCCTTCAAGCCCTGAGCGGGTGACCTGTCAGGGGCGCTCAAAACGAAAAAGGCAGCCTGGGCTGCCTTTTTCATGGCCGAATGACGACATGTCAGGCGGCGTGCTGACGCGCCTCCTTGCCCATGGCTCGCCACATCACCAGCACCAGCAGGGTGCTGCAGGTGGGCAGCGCCAGCCAGACGCCGGATACCCCCCACAGGGAGGAGAAGCCCCACAGGAAGCCGCCGATCAGCACCAGCTTGCCGCCGGTGAGCAGGGAGGCGATACGGGCCCGGTTGATCGCCTGGAAGTAGGTGGCCCCCACCAGCAGCAGCCCTTCCATCGGCAAGCCCCAGAAGTAGAGCCAGATGCCGAGGCTGGCCACCGGCAAGAGGGCCGCGTTGTCCCCGGCAAACAGGTAAACCACCCCCTCCGGCCACAGATAGAGCGGCAACATGCCGCACAGGGCCACCAACAGGGTCACCCCGAGCGCCAGGTTGCGCACCCGCAGCACCCGCGCCCAGTTGCCCGCCCCGGCGTTGAAGCTGGCGATGGGCTGGATGCCCATGGCGATCCCCTCGAAGATGAGATAGAAGAAGGCCTCGCTGTAGCTGATGACGCCGTAGGCCGCCACGTGCAGCGAGGTGCCCACCGCCAGCAGCGCCTTGTTGTGCAGCGCCAGCACCACCGACAGGTAGAGGTACATCAGAAAACTCGACACCCCGAGTCGCAGCGTCTCCCCCATCAACCGCCAGTCGGGTCGCAGGGTGTCCCAGCCAATGCGCAGCTGGCTGCGCGGGGTGAAGAAGTGCCACAGGCAGAGGCCGCCGGTCACCGCCTGGGAGAGCATGGTCGCAATGGCGGCACCCGCCAGCCCCCAGGGGATCACCGCCATCAGCAGGTAATCGAGCAGCACGTTGAGCACGCCACCCCCCACCAGGATCCAGGTGGTGAGGCCGGGTCGCCCGTCGTTACGCAGCAGGGCAGTAAACGCCATGGAGAGCACCGCAAAGACCCCGAGCCAGGCATACCACTGCAAATAGGCGAAACCTGCGTCAAAGATGACCCCCTCCGCCCCCATCCAGATCAGCATGGCCTCGCCGTAACGGATGCCGATGAAGGCGAGCAGCCCAGAGGCGATGAGCACCATCACCAGCGCATTGCCGACGATGTGGCGTGCCCTCGCCTGCTCCCCCTTGCCCAGATAAAACGAGGCGAGCGCCGAGGAGCCCATGCCGATCAGCGCCCCCACCGCATAGAGCACGGCGCAGATGGGGTACGCCAGCATCATGCCGGCCAGCCCGTCCTGACCCAGAATATGGCCGACGAAGATGCCGTCTATGGTGACATAGATGCCGGTGACCAGCATGGCGGCCACGGTCGGGGTGACGTAACGCCAGAACAGGCGGGAAAGAGGGGCCGTGCCCAGATCGACTGCGGACATAAAACGCTCAACGGAGGGAAAAACGGCCAGAATAATAGCCAAAGCGGGCCGGGAACGCCCGTTATTTATGTTACAAATCATTAATATGGAAAACTTTACCCGCCCCGGCCCCTGCTTTAGGCTAGGGCGACCTCACCTGAACGGAAACGTGCGCCATGTTGCAACGCCTGCTCTGCCTGCTGCTCTCTCTCACTCTTCTTGCTCCCCTTGCCCATGCCGATGACGCCATCACCCAGGTGGAAGAGCTGCTGCAGAGCGTGCCCAAGACCGACACCCCGGAAAACCAGAAGTTGCGGGAAAGTTACCAGCAGGCGCTGCAGTTTGCCCGGGAGGCCCAGCGTTATCGCGAGCAGGGCAAGGCCTATCAGCAGATCCTCATCGACTATCCCAAGGAGTCGGCCCGCCTCAAGGAGAGCCTGCACAACTACCAGCCCCAGCCTCGCCCGGCCCTCTCCTCCCTGAAGGAGGAGGCCCTGCGCCAGGCCATCGGCCTGAGCAGCAACCGCCAGCTCAACCTGCGCAAGGAGCGCCAGGGGGTGATGGACAGCCTCAACCAGCTGGAGAGCACCGGCCAGGAGTATCACATGCGGGTCGACGAGCTGCGCAAACAGTTGCAGCAGACCCGCGCCCTGCTCGACCGGCTCAGCTTCAGCAGCGAATCGGATCGCCTGCAGGATGCCCAGCAGCTGGTCACCCGCCTCAAGGAGCAGAGCCTGTCGGACCGGATCCAGATGCTGGAGCTGGAGCAGCTCTCCGCCCAGCAGCGCAACGATCTCGGCAAGCTCAGGCTGCAGGAGCTCAACCTCGCCATCACCGATGAGGATGAGTGGCAAACCAGCCTGCTCAACCAGCAGAACCAGCTGCGCCGCGACAAGACCGAACAGGCGCTGGCGGAGAGCGAGCGGCTGCGCAAGCAGCTCACCTCCGACATGCCGCTGCTGCTGGAGCAGCAACAGCAGAACCAGGCGCTCTCCATCCAGCTCGGCGCGCTGGAGGATCAGATAGAGCGGGTGCAGGATGAGCAGCGGGTGATCGACAAGAACCTGTCGAGCCTGAACGACCTGGTCAACTCGGTGCGCGAGCAACTGGAGTGGCTGCAGATCAGCAACGCCTACGGCGAGAACCTGCGCAGCAAGCTCTCGGATCTGCCCGCCTACTTCCCCCTCGACAAGCTGGAGTCGGCCATCGTCAACGCCCGCATGGCCAAGTACCAGTACGAGACCGAGCAGGACGCGCTCAAGGATCCGCGCCAGATGCGCGATCAGTTGCTGGCCACCGACGAAGTGGCCCTCGATCGCGCCCAGCAGGCGGTGCTCGACAACCTGCTCAAGGCCCGTCGCCAGCTGCTGACCCGGCTCAACGACGCCTCCGACAGCCTCATTCAGGAGCAAACCCGGCTCAAGCTGCTCTACAGCCGCCAGAACAGCAAGATCGACGAGATCCGCGAGCTCAGCGCCAGCCACCTGTTCTGGATGCCGGACGTGCGCCCGCTCACCCCGGCCGTGCTGCTCGGGGTGCCGGCAGCCCTCGGCCTCGCCCTCAACCCGGTCAACTGGCTGCAACTGCCCCAGGCCATCGCCGAGAACAACCCCATCACCCTCACCTTCGCCGGCATCGGCATCCTGGTGCTGGCCTGGTGCTGGTTCAAACTGGCTCGCCACCTGACCCACTACAGCCAGCACATAGCGCCCCGCATCGGCAAGGTGACCCAGGACAAGTTCAGCCTCACCAGCCGGCTGCTGATGCGCTCCCTGCTCGCCTCCCTGCCGCTGCCCGCCATGGTGCTGATGGTGCGCGGCCTGCTCGACGGCGCCTGGCAATATCCGTTCGCGGTGGCGGTGGCCCGTGGCCTCGGCGAGATCTGGTTCCTGCTGCTGGCACTCTTGATGGCCCGTCACCTGACGCTGGAGAAGGGGATCCTGATCCTCCATTTCCGCTGGCAGAAGGAGCGGGTGCAGAAGGTGTGGAGCCAGTTTCGCACCCTCTTGCTGGTGATCATCCCGAGCTTCTTCGTGCAGGGCATGGCCAACAGCTATCAGGAGCACGCCTTCTACGACTCCCTCGGCCGGCTGGCCTTCATCGTCGGCGCCCTCTGGCTGCTGCTGTTCTTCGCCCGCCTCAACCGGGAGCGGCTGCCGCTCACCTGGGGCCAGGCCGACATGACCAAGCCGCACCTGCTGCACCACTTCATCTGGAACAGCCTGATGCTGGCCCCCTTGCTGGCGGTGATCGGCTCATTGCTCGGCTACTTCTACACCTCCCGCATCCTGCTGCGCCAGCTGGAGCTGAGCCTGCTGATGGGGCTGGGCTGCCTGCTCGTCTACTATCTGGCGCACCGCTGGATGCTGATCCAGCGCCGTCGCCTCGCCTTCGAGCGGGCCAAGAGCAAACGGGCCGAGATCCTGGCCCAGCGCGGCCGGGAAGAGGGGCATGACGAGCTCAGCTCCGAGATCCCGGACGTGGTGGAAGACACCGAGCTGGATCTGGATACCATCAGCGCCCAGTCGCTCGGACTGGTGCGCACCCTGCTGATGCTGGGCTTCACCATGCTGGTGGTGGTGCAGTGGTCCGAACTCAACTCGGCGTTCAGCTTCCTGCGCAGCATCGAGGTGTGGCAGGTGAGCAGCAAGATTGGCGGCATCGAACAGCTCTCCGCCATCACCTTGCAGGATCTGATGCTGACGGTGTTCACCTTCATCCTGACCGTGGTCACCGCCCGCAACCTGCCTGGCCTGATGGAGCTGACCCTGCTCCAGCACCTGAGCCTCTCCCCCGGCACCGGCTTTGCCATCACCACGGTGACCAAGTACATAGTGCTGGTGGTGGGGGCCCTGACCGGCTTCTCCATCCTCGGCATCGACTGGTCCAAGGCGCAGTGGATGGTGGCGGCCCTCTCCCTGGGTCTGGGTTTCGGGCTGCAGGAGATCTTCGCCAACTTCGTGTCGGGCCTCATCATCCTGTTCGAAAAACCGATCCGGCTCGGCGACACCGTCACCATTCGCGAGCTGACCGGCACCGTCACCAAGATCAAGACCCGCGCCACCACCATAGTGGACTGGGACAGGAAGGAGATCATCGTCCCCAACAAGGCCTTCATCACCGAACAGTTCATCAACTGGTCGCTGTCAGACGCCATCACCCGGGTACGGCTGCGCATCCGCATCGGCCTGACCCAGGAGCCCAGAAAGATACAGACCATTCTGGAAGAGTCGATCCGGGCCTCCACCCTGGTGCTGGAGACCCCCTCCCCGAGGTGTTCCTGATCGAATTCACCGACTCGGCACTGATCTACGAGATCCGGCTCTATGTGAACAGCATGGATCACCGCATGCCCATCACCCACGAGGTTCACTCGCTGGTGCTGGAGAAATTGCAGCAACAGGGGCTGGGGCTGCCGCACCAGCAGATCGACATTCGTCTGAGCCGGGCCTGAGCAGGCACCACAGGAGTACATCATGCAGATCATTGCCCATCGCGGTGCCAGCGGACTGGCGCCGGAAAACACCCTCAAGGCCATCCGGCTGGCACTGGCGCTGGGCGCAGGGGCCATCGAGATCGACGTGCAGCTGGCCGACGGCGAGCTGTGGGTGTTCCATGACCGGCGGCTGGAGCGCTGCACCGACGGCGACGGCGTGCTGACGGCCCAGTCGCGCACCTATCTGGCGAGCCTGAATGCCGGTGAGGGAGAAGGGATCCCGACCCTGTGGCAGGTGATGGAGGCGATTGCCGGCCAGGCCGAGCTGCATATCGAGCTGAAAGGAGCACAAACAGCCGACGAGGTGGCCCGACTGACCCGACGTGCCGAGGCAGAGCTTGGCTTTGCACCCACGCAGTGGGTCGTCTCCTCCTTCCACCACCCGGAGCTCGCCCGCTTTGCCGCCCTGCGCCCCGACATCCGGTTGGGGGCACTGACTTCCACCATTCCCCTCACCCTCGCCAAGTTTGCAGCCGAGCTGGGGGCCTGGTCGCTCAACTGCGACGTGGATTTTGTCGATCAGTCGCTGGTGCAGGATGCCCACGACCGCGGGCTCAAGGTGCTGGTCTATACGGTCGATGAACCCGCCGATCAGGCGATGCTGGCCGCCATCGGCGTCGATGGCATCTTTACCAACCGGCCGGACCGCTTCCTGCCGCCGGCCAAAAACGGACTCATTGTGCCAGGGGGAGTTCGATAACCGCTGATTTAAGCTATAAATTTAAAGGCGCACCGGGATACAAAAAGTTCTACTTTGGCCGATACAGTGTTGGCCCATAACAATAAAACCACACATCGCAGACTGACGCTCACAAGGATGTAAACATGAACTTATCCATCAAGAACAAACTTGTCCTCGCCATCGGGGTCATTATCCTGGTCATCACCGGCCTGCAGGTCTGGTACAACACCACCCAGCTGAGAAGCGAAACCCAGCGCCTGATCTGGAGCTTCATCGACGACAGCTCGGCATCCAATGTGAAAGGCATCTCCCGCTGGCTGGACGCCCGCATCAGCATGGTCACCTCCACCAAGGAGGCCTTCGCCAAGGAGGACGAACCCATCAGCCATCTGGCCCAATCCATGAATGCCGGCAACTTTGACCTGGTCTACGTGGGCACCAAGGATGGCAAGATGATCCAGAGCAAGCCGACCGATCTGCCGGCCGGCTATGACCCTCGTCAGCGCCCCTGGTACAAGGACGCCATGGCCGCCGGCAAGCTGGCCATCACGGCCCCCTATGCCGACATCACCACCGGCCAGCTGATCATCACCATCGCCGAGCCCTTCACCCGGGGCAATACCCAGGGGGTCATCGCCGGTGACGTCTCCATCGATGCCCTGGTACGCGACGTACTGGCCATCAACTCGGAAGGGACCTACGCCATCCTGGTGGACAGCAATGGCACCATCATTGCCCACCCGGACAAGGATCTGACCCTCAAACAGGCGACCGCCATCTCCCCCGAGCTGACTGCCGCCAAGGTCAACGAGCTGGCCCATGACAACACCATCTCCGAGATGGATATCAGCGGCAAACCCAGCGTGTTCGACCTGACCGAGATCCCCAACACCAACTGGTATTTCGGCATAGTGGTGGATGAAGCAGTCGCCTATCAGTCCGTCTCCCGCATGGTGACCTCCGCCCTGCTGCAAGGTCTGCTCACCATCCTCATCGTCGCCGGCTTCTCCTATGTCGCCATCAACGGCTCGCTGGCCCCGCTGAAAACCCTGGGCGAAGCGATTGCCGATCTCTCCCGTGGCAACGGCGACCTGACCCGCCGCGTCAAGATCGAGCGTGAAGACGAAGTGGGTATCGTCGCCAAGCACGTGAACACCTTCATCGACCGGATCCACGTGATGGTGCAGGACATCTCCAACTCCTCAGGGCAACTGAACCAGCAAGCCAAGTCGTCCCACAACATGGCGGAAAAATCGAGCCAGGGTCTGGCTCGCCAGCAAAACGAGATCTCCCAGATCGCCACCGCAGTACACGAGATGTCCGCCACCGCGGTGGAAGTGGCCAGCAACGCCGAGCAGACCGCCGATGCGGCCCGCAGCTCTTCCAGCAGCTGCGAGCACGGCAAGCAGGTGATCGCCCGCAACCAGCGCTCCATCACGGATCTGGCCACCCAGGTCAAGCAGGCTTCCGGCATCATTCAGGAACTGGAAAAGAACGCCCAGGAGATCAACACCATCCTCTCCACCATTCAGGGCATCGCCGAGCAGACCAACCTGCTGGCGCTGAACGCCGCCATCGAAGCGGCCCGGGCTGGTGAACAGGGCCGCGGCTTTGCGGTGGTGGCCGACGAGGTGCGGGTACTGTCCCAGCGTACCCACAGCTCCACCGTCGAGATCCGTAGCATGATCGAAACCCTGCAGCGCAACACCCAGGGCGCCGTCAGCACCATGCACGAGGGTCAGTTGCTGGCCCAGAACAGCGTGGAAGATGCCAACGATGCCACCCAGGCACTGGAGCAGATCACCGCCTCCATCAACCAGATCTCCGACATGGCCACCCAGATCTCCAGCGCCGCCGAGGAGCAGCGGGCGGTGACCGACGAGGTCAGCCGCAACATCCAGGCGGTCAAGGATGTCTCGGACGAGCTGGCGGTCGATGCCGACAGTTCGCGCCATCTGTCTGAACAACTTAAAAATATTTCAGGTGAACTGAGCAATCAGGTCGGCATGTTCCGGATCTGATCAACCGAAATCAAAGGGGCCACTCAGGCCCCTTTTTTTATGAAAAAATGCTTTTGTTTCAATAGTTATTACCACATCAACCATCAGGACTATGGGGATGGAAATCCCCATACGAAACGGTATCTCGTCATAAATCAACGCATCAAGGCCGACATTCGGATTAGTTTTTTGAACTCAAGCACAGTATTGTTCTATCCGTGAATAATTCTTATTAAATATTTTTGATAAAAAACTTAAAAACTTTATGGGTAATACCTAAAAAGAGAGGTGTTTCTCATTTTTTTGAAAGAAAACTACGTATAATCCTGAGCTTAAAATAACCATAGCAATGACAGCGGCTGATACCGATAACTGAAGGATGGCGATAATTACGGCGTTTTCATCCAAGGAATGGGGTGATTTTGATAAAAGTCACCATTGCCAAGCACTAAAACAAACCAGTTTGACTTGCATCAAGCCTGAATTTTTTTCATAGAGCAAAATCGTGCCCAGCAAATCTATCCCTAAGGAGGCAGATGTGGATATTATCAAGACCGATGTCGCCATCATCGGTGCTGGTGGCGGTGGCCTGCGTGCCGCAATCGCCATAGCAGAAGCCCACCCGGAGCTGGAGATCGCCCTGATCTCCAAGGTCTACCCGATGCGCAGCCACACCGTGGCCGCAGAGGGCGGTGCCGCCGGTGTCGTCCGTGATGATGACTCCCTCGAAAACCACTTCAACGACACCGTATCCGGTGGCGACTGGTTGTGTGAGCAGGACGTGGTCGACTACTTCGTCAACAATGCCACCAACGAGATGATCCAGCTGGAGCACTGGGGTTGCCCTTGGAGCCGCAAGCCGGACGGCAAGGCCAACGTGCGTCGTTTCGGCGGGATGAAGATCCCCCGCACCTGGTTCGCGGCAGACAAATCCGGTTTCCACATTCTGCACACCCTGTTCCAGACCTCCATCAAGTACCCGACTATCAAGCGCTTTGACGAGCACTTCTGCATGGATCTCATCGTGGAAGATGGCCGCGTCCAGGGCGTATTGACCTTCGACATCCAGAACGGCATCACCCGCTTCATCCAGGCCAAATCCGTCATTCTGGCCACCGGTGGCGCCGGCCGTGTCTACCGCTACAACACCAACGGCGGCATCGTCACCGGTGACGGCATGGCGCTGGCCTACCGCCACGGCGTGCCGCTGCGCGACATGGAGTTCGTGCAGTACCACCCGACCGGCCTGCCGGGTACCGGCATCCTGATGACCGAAGGTTGTCGTGGTGAAGGCGGCATCCTGCTCAACAAGGATGGCTACCGCTACCTGCAAGACTACGGTCTGGGCCCGGAAACCCCGGTCGGCCAGCCGAAGAACAAGCACATGGAGCTGGGTCCGCGTGACCGCCTCTCCCAGGCCTTCTGGCAGGAGCAGCAAAAAGGCCGCGTGATCCAGGGCCCGATGGGCGATGTGGTTCACCTCGACCTGCGCCACCTCGGCGAGAAGTACCTGAAAGAGCGTCTGCCCTTCATCTGCGAACTGGCCAAGGCCTACGTGGGTGTGGATCCGGTGAAAGAGCCGATCCCGGTCCGTCCGACTGCCCACTACACCATGGGCGGCATCGAGACCAACGGTCAGTGCGCCACCCGCATGCCGGGTCTGTACGCCCTGGGCGAGTGTGCCTCCGTCGGTCTGCACGGCGCCAACCGTCTGGGTTCCAACTCCCTGTCCGAGATCGTGGTATTCGGCAAGGTAGCCGGTGAGCACGCCGGTGAGTTTGCCAAGACCCAGCAACACGGCAACACCCAGGCGCTGGCCGCCAAGGCCGAGGCGCTGATCAAGCAGCACCTCTCCCTGCTCGATATCGACGGCACCGAAAACCCGGCCGATATTCGCAACGAGTTGGGCATGTCCATGGAAGCCGGGGTCGGTATCTACCGTACCGAAGAGCTGATGCAGGGCACCATCGACAAGATCAACGAGCTGAAAGCCCGTTACAAGAAGGTCAAGATCAACGACAAGTCCTCGGTCTTCAACACCGACCTGCTGTACGCCATCGAACTGGGCTACATGCTGGACGTGGCCGAAGCCATGGCGCATTCCGCCCTCAACCGGAAAGAGTCCCGTGGTTCCCACCAGCGTCTGGACGGTTACGAAGAGCGTGATGACGTGAACTTCCTCAAGCACACTCTCTCCTTCTACAACGGTGAAGGGGCCCCGACCATCGATTACTCCGATGTGAAGATCACTAAATCCCAACCGGCGAAACGCGTATACGGTTCCGAGGGTGAGAAACAAGACGAGGCTAAGAAGAATGGCTGAGATGATCGAAATTGAAATCCTGCGCTACCGTCCCGAGCAGGATAACGAGCCCTGGATGCAGACCTTCCAGGTGCCCTACCTCAAAGAGATGTCCCTGCTGGATGCGCTGCAATACATCAAGGATCATCTGGACTCTACCCTGAGCTTCCGCTGGTCCTGCCGGATGGCGATCTGCGGCTCCTGCGGCATGATGGTCAACGGTATTCCCAAGCTGGGTTGCAAAACCTTCCTGCGCGACTACCTGCCGGGCAAGATGACCATAGAGCCGCTCAACAACTTCCCGATCGAGCGCGATCTGGTGGTCGACATGTCCGACTTCATCGAGAAGCTGGAGAGCATCAAGCCGTACATCATCCCGGCCGAGCCGCGCAGCCTGTGCGACGGCGAGTACACCCAGACCCCGGCTGACATGGCGAAGTATCACCAGTTCTCCATGTGCATCAACTGCGGTCTGTGCTATGCGGCCTGCCCGCAATATGGCATCAACAAGAAGTTCACCGGTCCGGCAGCACTGGCGCTGGCCTATCGCTACAACGCCGACAACCGCGACAGCGCGTCCAGAGAGCGGATGAAGATCATCAGCCAGGACGAGGGCGTCTGGGGTTGTACCTTCGTGGGCTACTGCTCCGAAGTGTGCCCGAAAGGCGTGGATCCGGCGGCGGCCATCCAGCTTGGCAAGGTCGAGAGCGCCAAGGACTACATGATCGCCATGTTCAAGCCAGATTGAGATCAGGAATGAGACCATGAACAACACCAATAGCAAACGTAAGCCTTACGTCCGCGAAATGAAGAAAGACTGGTGGCTGAAGAATGCCTTCTACACCGGTTACATGATCCGCGAAGGCACCAGCATCTTCGTCTCCATCTACGCCGTCGTGCTGATGTGGGGTCTGTTGCGGCTGGTACAGGGTCAGGAGGCGTTCAACGGCTGGCTGGAATCCCTGCAAAGCCCGATCGCCATCCTGTTCCATGTCATCGCCCTGGCAGCCTGCCTGTTCCACGCCAAGACCTGGTTCGCACTTGCCCCGAAAGCCATGCGCATCTTCCGTGGCGAAGACCTGGTGCCGGAGAAGCCGATCGTCATCGCCCAGTATGTGGCGCTGGCGGTGGTATCCCTGCTTGTCCTGATCATCGTGGCCTAAGGAGAAAACCATGAGACGTTCTGACGAACCCAGTTATTGGTGCCTGTTTGGTGCCGGGCTGTCACTCAGAAACGTTGGCCACGATCTCTCAATCATGATTTGAGGAAAAAATATGAGACGTTCTGACGAGCCTATATATTGGGGACTGTTTGGTGCCGGCGGCATGGTGGTTGCCATGCTGCTGCCGGTCATTGTCCTCATCACCGGTCTGCTGGTGCCCATGGGCATCATGGACGTGGAGACCATGAGCTACGAACGCGCACTCGAGTTCGCCAGCTCCTGGTGGGGTGCCTGCATCCTGCTGGTGATCATCGCCCTGCCCATCTGGCACGGCATGCACCGCATCTACCACGGTCTGCATGATCTGGGGATCCACACCACCAAGCTGCACCACTATGTGTTCTATGGCTTCGCCTTCCTGGTGTCCGCCATCACTCTGGGTCTGCTGATGGTACTGGTATTCCAGTAAACGCATCCTGACGCAATGACAAACCGGGCCAAGCGCCCGGTTTTTTTATGGCTCCTCGGCAGCTCAGACCGCAGCCCGATAGCGGGCATGATCCCTGGGTGTGCCAAGACACTCAGCAACGTTCAATGCCAACTGTCAGCCCCGTCACCAGAGCGTCGGCGCCGATTCACGGCCATTTTCCGCGTAGTAGAGCGACGGCAGAAACTGCGCCAGATAGCTGAACTCGCTGTAGCAGTGGCGCATCAGGTTGAAGCCTACCTCGTCCGGCACCTCGTCAAACGGATTGGCGCAGGCCTTGCCCAGCAGGAAGCGGCTGCGCAGCACACAGCCATAGGAAGTATCGCGCGCCAGGTGCAGCATCTCGCCATCCAGCGGCGCCCCCTGTTCATCCAGGGCTACCTCGTCGCCAAAGCCGATACGGGCGCAGATGGCGGCAGAGAGTGCCTGCGTCTCCCGCGCCTCCTGCAGCGGTTGCGACGCGAACACCTCTTCGGCGTCATGAAACTTGAGGCGGGCCGCCACCGGTGGCAGCTCGGCAAGCCACTCCACCGCCGCTATGCTGGCCCCCACGTAGCGCTCCCCTTTTTTCCAGTGATGATCCCAGCCCCGGTGCTCGACGTGGTCGTGCGGGTGCCACCACCTGATGTGCTGGGTCGTTTCGAAGAAGGTGAACCACCAATCCAGCATGCGCCCCTTGCAGCCGTGCAGATCGGTGCGGATGGCGACCGTCAGCAGGCCGTCGGTGCTGCGGGTCAGGCCCATTTCCAGGCGCAGCGGCTGCGGCCTGAGCAACTCATTGATGTCATTGACGCCCCAGGGGGCAAACAACGGGGAAGTATCCATGATGAGACTCCAATAAATTAGGAAACGAATTTCGTTTCCTAATTTAAGCTATGCCTGTATGCTGGGTCTGTCAATGCTTTCCAGGAGTCAATCATGTCACAGCAAACCGATGAAGAGACACGCTCACGGGGCCGCCCGCTCACCCCGGAAGCCGACCTGCGCGCCGCCCTGGCCGAGGCGACGCTGACCTTGTTGCTCAAGGGAGGGTACGGCGCCGCGACCGTGGATGCAGTGGCCAAACAGGCAGGAGTTGCCAAGAAGACCCTCTACCGCTTCGCCGCCAACCGCGACGAGCTGGTGGCGCAGGCGGTGCGCAGCTGGACCGATGCCTTTCAGCCGGCCTTCGAGCAGGATGCAACCCACCCCGAGGAGCTGGGGAAGATGCTGGAGCAGGGCTTGCAAGCCATTGCCAGCCAGGTGTTGAGTACGCAGGCAGTCGGCATGTTCCGGCTACTGCAGCATGAGTTCGCGGGGCGCGATGCCCTGCTGGCGGCCTATCAGGAGAACGGCATTGCGCGCGGCAGGGCGACGCTGGCGGCGTGGCTACAGCGCCAGCAACAACTGGGCTGGCTGCGCGAGCTGGACACCGCCCAGACCAGCGATCTGCTGCTGGCAATGACCATGGCGGAGCCGCTGCGCCAGATGGCGCTCGGCTTGCTGGCGCCGGGCAGCGACATCCACACGCGCATCACCGCCGCCGTAGCCCTGGTGTTGCCCGGTCTGGTGCGAGAGTAAAGCCCCCTCGGCAAGGAAGCTGCGCCAGGGCAACGGGGGAGATGACATCCGAGCGCGGAACCTGCCCAAAAGCCGCCAGCCCCCCCATCACCGCCATAAAAAACCGGGCGCCAGGCCCGGTTGTTGATGGTGCTCACTCTGTCGGCGGCAAAAAGCGGCGCATCACCTCGTCGCTGTAACCGCTGTCCTGAAACTCGATGAACACCTGGTTGAGGCGGGTCACCAGCTCATAGGCCCGTGGCGACCCCTTGCTCACCAGCAGATAGAAGCCCTTGCGGCTGGGCAGGGCGAGGTTGAGCAGGCCGCTCTCGCTCTGGTAGATACCAAGGCCGATGCCGCTCATCAGCGGTTCAATCTCGCTGGGCAGGAAGTCGCAGCGATCGCGCCCCAGCATGTCGAGCGCCTGCTGCAGCTGCTTGACCCGGCGCGGCTCCAGCGCCAGTCCGTAAGGGGCATAGTTGTAGCCGATCACCCCGCACACCCGGGAGCGATTGACCGTCTGCAGATCGGGCGCCTCGGGGAAGCGCCGCTTGAGGTAGAAAAATCCGAGGTGAGTGTAGTAGAGCGGCACGCTGTAGAAGGCATATTCCGCCCGCTCCGGCTTGTAGCTGGCATCCCAGGTCAGCTCGCACAAGCGGTTCTGGCGATAATCGGCCAGCTCCTGCTGCACTCGCGCCCAGGGCAGATAACGGATCTTGTAGGGCAACCCGAGCTTTTTCAGGGCCTCCAGCACCTGGGTCGTGGCGGAGCCGGTGAGACGGCGGGTGTCGGGCACGCCATCCTTGCGCTCCCAGTAGGTAAAGGGGGCCCACTCGTTGCCCTCCCCCAGACAGATCTGCACCTCGGGCTGGGCCGCCTCCACCAGCCCGGCCAAACCCCATCCCAGCAGCAACAACATGGATCGCGTCATCGTCTCCCTCCTTCGCTTCCCTTGCAGCTTAGTTCAGGTGGGCGTGACGCTCCCCGTCAGGGTGTCCCCTCCTGCCACAGGGCCAGCAGGGGCGCGGGGATGGCGCCGTAGTGCAAGGTCGGGGTCTGGTGCCAATCGGCCAGCCGCTGCAGCGCTTTGGCCAGATCCTGCGCCAGAGTCCGGGTCACCCTGACACCCGCCTCCAGATAGAGGCTCTTTACCTCGAAGATCCCCTGCTGGCGATGGGCCTTGGCGTCCATCCTGCCCACCAGCTTGCCGCGATGCAGCAGCGGCAGCACGAAGTAGCCGTACTGGCGCTTGGGCGCCGGGGTGTAGCACTCGATGCGATAGTCGAACTGGAACAGCTCGCTGGCCCGTTTGCGATCCCAGACCAGCGGATCAAACGGCGACAGCGCCGTGGTGTGGCTGGCCTTGAGAGTGCCGGACTGGGCCTGGGCCAGCTCCTCTACCAGCGAAGCGTGCACGAAGGCGCCGTGCTGCCACCCCTCCACCCGCACCGGCAGCAGCTCTCCCTCGTCCGCCAGTTGGTGGAGCAGTGCATCGTATTTGCCGCGCCGCAACCGATAGTAGTCGGCCACCCAGCCGGTCTTGACCAGCCCCAGCGCCCGGCAACTGGCTCGCACCATGTCCCTTTGTGCCTGTTCCTGGCTCGGCAGATCCCGCTCATCGCGCCACTCGGGCATCACCCGCTCGGCCAGGTCGTAAACCCGCTGGAAGTTGCGCCGCTCACGCACCATCAGCTGACCTGCGGTAAACAACACCTCCAGGTGGCGCTTCTCCGGCTTCCAGTCCCACCAGCCGTTGCCCTTCCCCTCCTTGCGTTCAAAATCCGCCGCCCGCACCGGGCCGTGCTGGCGAATGCGCTCGATGATCTCGCCAATCTCCTGCTGATGGGTGGCGAGCCAGTTGGCCGAAAACTTCCAGCCCATGGCGGCGGGATCCAGCATGCGATGGCGCAGCAGGCGGTAATCCTCGCGTGGCACGAAGCAGGCCTCGTGCGCCCAGTATTCGAAGATCTCGCCATCGGCCAGCAACTGCTCCAGCCAGCGCGGATCGTACTGCCCCAGCCTGCTGAACAGCACCAGATAGGGGCTGCGGGCCACCACCGAGATGGTGTCTATCTGCAGCAACGCCATGCGGCGGATAGTCGCCAGCAGCTCTGCCGCGCGCGCCTTGCCGCGGCGCGGCGTCAGCAGGCCCTGGGCCGCCAGTTGCAGATGACGGGCATCCTGCAGTGAAAGATGGGGAATCGACATGAGGAACCACTCCTTGGTATCGGGGGACGGGCGGCTGGCGGCGCCTGGGGCTCAATGCAGGGAAACAGGCAAGCGGGCCCCGCCAATCAGGCCATCAGCATGCCCAAGCCGCCATCAAATGAAAATGCCCCGTTCAGGGTTTGGTGATGACCGCCACATCCGCGTGGGGAAACTCGACCTGCGCCTGCCAGCGGGCTGCCAGGGCACGAAACGAGGCTTCGGCGAAGAAGACGATGTGGGTCGGATCGTGGCGGTAGCGCCACTGCCGAAAGCGCTCGTCCCCCAGCACCCGCTGGGTCTGCAGCACCAGCAGGCCGCCGGGCTTGAGGCAGCCCCACAGCCCGTCCAGCACGGCGCGCGGGGTGGCGATGTGCTCGATCACCTCGGTGCTGGTGATGAAGTCATACTGCTGCGCCAGCAACTCGGGCTTGTCGGCATAGAACTTGTCGTAGCCCGCCATCTGGTAGCCCGCCTCGCGGCCCATGGCGATGAGCGCCGGGCCCGGGCCGCAGCCAAAATCGAGGCCGCTGGCTGGCGGAGGCAGGCGGCGCTGCACCTCGCCGAAGGCCCGCTGCAGAAACTGGCGATAACGGGGATCATCCACCTGATTGTCGTGGCCGTCATAGACTGCCTTCTCGCGCGCGGGATCCAGGTGCTCGGCCGTATCCAGCCAGACCAGCTCGCAGGCCCGGCAGCGATGATACAGCTTGCCGGCCACCGGCAGCTCATAGGCATCGGCGGCGCAACAGAGCGGGCAGGATAAGGGGGTCATGGCATCTCCTCTCGAAAGCGGGGCGGTCAAAAGTGACCGCAGCTTGCCTGCCCGCCTGATGGCTGACAAGGATTTTGTCCGGCTGCCCCGCGTTCGGGTCGCAGCTTTACCTCTCTTTTCAACCAGTTGCCTCTGTGTGAAACAGATTTTTTACCTCTTAAGGGTTTCTTAAGTTTGCCCCTTTAGTCTGATGACAATCGACAAGAAGGAGCCATCCATGACCACCGACATTCAAGCCCCCTATCGGCTGACGCTGGCCGATACCCCGCAACAGGTCATGGCACTGCAGGGCTACATCCAGGCCGCCTACAGCCAGGAGTTCAACGCCCGCATTCCCCATTTTCTGCCCTGCCTGCTCGGCCTCTACCGGGCCGACGGCCTGCTGGTCGGCGCCTGCGGTCTCAAGCTGGCCGGCAGCGAGCGCCTCTATCTGGAGCAGTACCTGGAGCAGCCCATCGAGGCTGCCATCGAAACCCGGCTCGGCGCCCCCGCCCGGCGTGATCGCATCGTCGAGGTGGGCAACTTCGCCTGCAGCGAGCCCGGCAACGCCCGCCTGATGTTTGCGGCGCTATGCCGCCTGCTGTGCGACAACGACCTCGACTACGTGGTATTCACCGGCACCGCCAAGCTACGCAACAGCTTTCACCGCCTCCACCTCACCCCGGTCGAGCTGGCCCCCGCCCAGGCCGACAAGGTGGGGGACGACGCCAGCGCCTGGGGCGCCTATTACCACTGCCAGCCCAAGGTGATGGTCGGCGATCTCGGCCTCGGACGGCAGGCACTGGCCCAGGGCAGCCTGCTGCTCTTCCTGCTGGCACCCATGCCGTCCCTGTTCAACTGCCCGCACCGGAGCGCCTTATGATGCTGTTTGACCAAATCGCCTACTTCGCCCGCCAGATGCCCCACAGCCCGGCTCTTGCCAGCAGCCAGCACAGCCTCAGTTACGAGGCGCTGTGGCAGCAGCTGCCAGCGCTGGCCGACCGCCTGCAAATGGCCGGGATCAGCCGGCTGGCGCTGCAGCTGGACAACGGCCTGCCCTGGGCGCTCATCGATCTCGCCTGCACCATGGCCGGCATCGTGGCGATCCCGATCCCCCACTTCTTCAGCCTGGAGCAGCAGGAGTGGCTGCTGGAGAGCAGCGGCGCTGACGCCCTGATCGGCCCCCACCATCCCGGCTGGCAGGCCAGCGATCCGCTGCAACTGACGGTCGGCGAGCTGCCGCTGTGGCGCCGCACACCTGCCCGGCTGCCACCTCTGCCGGCCGGCACCGCCAAGATCACCTACACCTCCGGCACCACAGGGCAGCCCAAAGGTGTCTGCCTGTCGCTGACCCAGATGATGGCGGTCTGCGCGTCGCTGGCTGAGCGGGTCGCCCCGGCCAACGTCGAGAAGCACCTGACCCTGCTGCCGCTCACCACCCTGCTGGAAAACCTGACCGGCCTCTACGTACCGCTGCTCACCGGCGCCTGCAGCTGCATCCCTTCGCTGGCTGAGCTCGGCTTTGCCGGCTCCAGCAAGCTGGACCCGGCCACCCTGGCCCAGGCCCTACTGCGCTGGCCCACCCACAGTCTGGTGCTGGTGCCCGAGCTGCTACGCCTGCTGCTGGCCCTGTGCAGCGCCAACCCGGCGCTGGCCGAGCAGCTGGCCGGCCTGCGCTTCGTCGCGGTGGGCGGCGGCAAAGTCTCGCCCGAGCTCATCAGCCGGGCCCGCAAGCTGGGGCTGCCGGTCTACGAGGGATACGGTCTGTCGGAGTGCGGCTCCGTCGTGGCCCTCAACGGCCCCGACGGCCACAGCCTGGGCAGCGTCGGCCAGCCACTGCCCCACTGCCGGGTATCGATCGCCGCCGACGGCGAGATCCTGGTGGAGGGAGCCGCCATGCTCGGCTATCTGGGCAGCGACGAGCCGACGCCAGCACGGGTCGCCACCGGCGATCTGGGCCATCTGGATGATGAGGGCTATCTGCATATCACCGGGCGCAAGAAAAACGTCCAGATCACCGCCTTTGGCCGCAACTTCTCCCCCGAGTGGGTCGAGGCGGAAGCCCAGCTCTGTCCGGCCATCGCCCGCATCGTGATCTTCGGCGACGGCCAGCCGGCCAACGTCGCCCTGATCCAGCCACTGCCCGGCGCCGACGCCCAGCTGGCCCAGCAGATCGAGCAGCTCAATCACCGCCTGCCCGACTATGCCCGCATCCATCACTGGCTGCCGGTGGCACTGGATCAGCATCCGGAACTGCTGACCGCCAACGGTCGCCCCCGTCGCGAACGGATTTATCACCACTTTTCCCGGCAGATCAGCCAATGCCTTACAGGAGAGACCTCATGAGCTTCTATCAAGTGCTGCAACAAGCCACCGCCCCGGCCCGGGAGCATCTGTTCAACGCCCCCATCATAGAGGCGTGCCGCAAGGGGGAGATCTCCCGCGACATCTACCTGCGCTTTCTCGCCCAGGCTTTCTATCACGTGCGCCACACGGTGCCGCTGCTCATGGCCACCGGCGGCAAGCTGGGTCAGGAGTATGAGTGGGTGCGCGGCGCCATCGCCGAGTACATCGATGAGGAGTACGGCCATCAGGAGTGGATCCTGAGCGACATCCGCGCCTGTGGCGGCGATGCCGAGGCGGTGCGTCACGGCCAGCCCGAGCTGCCCATCGAACTGATGGTGGCCTTCCTCTACGACCAGGTGCAACGCGGCAACCCCATGGGGTTCTTCGGCATGGTCCAGGTGCTGGAAGGCACCAGCGTCGCCATCGCCCTGACCGTGGCCGATCAGCTCAAGGCAGGTCTCGGCCTGCCCCCTCAGGCCATGAGCTACCTGAGCTCCCACGGCGCGCTGGATCAGGAGCACCTCAAGTTCTTCGAGTCCCTGATGAACCGGGTAGAAGCCCCGGCCGATCAGGCAGCCATCATTCACTCGGCCAAGGTGGTCTACCGCCTCTACGCCGACATGCTCTATCAACTGACGGAAAACCAGACATCATGAAGCTTGAAGGAAAACTCGTGCTGCTCACGGGCGCCAGCGGCGGGATCGGCGAAGCGCTGGCCCAGGAGCTGGCGGTCCAGGGGGCACACCTGTTGCTGCACGGACGCAGGGCCAGTGCGCTGGAGCGGCTTCGCAAGGAGCTGCCGCACCCGGAGCGCCACCAGACGGTGATCGCCGATCTGGGCTCGCCCCAGGAGCGGGCCAAACTGTTGCAGCACCCGGCACTGGACGAGGGGCTGGACGTGCTGATCAACAACGCTGGCTGCAACCAGTTTGCCTGGCTGGAGGATCAGAGCAGCGAGCAGGTGGAGCGCCAGCTGCTGCTCAACGTCGAGGCGCCGATCCAGCTCACCCGCATGCTGCTGCCCCGCCTGCGCAAACCGGCGGTGATCATGAACGTCGGCTCCAGCTTTGGTGCCATCGGCTACGCCGGCTACAGCGTCTATTGCGCCAGCAAGTTCGCCCTGCGCGGCTTCAGCGAGGCGCTCGGCCGCGAGCTGGAGGGCACCGGCATCCAGGTGCTGCACTTTGCCCCCCGCGCCACCCGTACCCGCCTCAACTCGGAGGCGGCCTACGAGATGAATGCCGAGCTCGGCACCCACACCGACAGCCCCCAGGACGTGGCCGAGGAGGCCGTCATCGCCCTGTGCAACGAAACCCGCCGCAGCTGGCTCGGCTGGCCGGAGAAGCTGTTCGTGCGACTGAACGGCCTGCTGCCCGGCCTGGTCGACCGGGCGCTGGCCAAGCAAAAACCCATCATAGAGCGCTATGCCCGCCACGCGGCGCCCGCTGCCGGCAATGCGGGGCACACCACTTCCGTCATGACAGAGAAGGAACGTTAAGATGAAGCACGCCACTTTCCGCCCCTGTTTCACCCATGGCGCCCTCCTGCTGCTCATGCTGGGCTCGGGGATGGCCCAGGCCGCCGACGCCCTGCCCGTCATCCAGCAGCAGTGGGCCGTCTGTCAGTATCAGCAGACCGGCAAGGCCAAGGAGAGCTGTCTCGAACAGCTGAGCAGCCAGGCCGATCAGGCCAGCGCCAAGGAGGCCTTTCGCACCGACCTGCTGATCTGGTCGGCCATCGTCAAGAGCACCTGGGCCGGTGCCAAGGGCGGGCTGGGGGCGCTGGGCCTGGTCAAGGAGGCCAAGGCCAAGCTGGAGATCGCCCTCAAGCAGGACCCCAAGGCACTGGACGGCTCCGCCTACACCAGCCTGGGCTCGCTCTACTATCAGGTGCCGGGCTGGCCGGTGGGCTTTGGCGATGACGAGAAGGCCGAACAGCTGCTCAAGCAGGCGCTGGCCATCAACCCGACCGGCATCGACCCCAACTTCTTCTACGGCGACTTCCTGCTGGATCAGGGCCGCAAGGCCGAGGCCAAGAGCTATCTGGAGAAGGCGCTGAGCGCCCCGCCCCGGCCGGGTCGCGAGCTGGCGGATCAGGGCCGACGCATCGAGATCCGCGATCGCCTCGACAAGCTGTAAACCCAAGTCGGATCAGAGCGCTATTTAAACTCTGCCCACCAGCTTGCATACTGGTGGGCAGCGTCTTTTGAGAGGAATAACAATGCGGATCCTGTTGGTGGAAGATGATGTGATGCTGGGTGACGGCATGGTGGATGCCCTGCGCAGCAGTGGCTACACGGTGGACTGGCTGCAGCAGGGGCTGCCCGCCCTGTCGGTGCTCAAGAGCGAGGAGTTTGCCGCGCTCATTCTGGATCTCAACCTGCCGGACATCGACGGCATCAGCCTGCTGCGCAAACTGCGCCGGGAAGGCCAGACGCTGCCGGTGCTGATCCTCACCGCCCGCGATGCCCTGGACGACCGGGTGCTGGGGCTGGATGCCGGCTCCGACGACTACATGGTCAAGCCGTTTGCCCTGCAGGAGCTCAACGCCCGCCTGCGCGCCCTGGTGCGGCGCAGCAAGGGCCAGGCCCAGGCGGTACTGGAATACGGCGAGCTGCAGCTCTATCCCGAGTCTCAGCAGGTCACCTATCGCGGCGAGCCGGTCAAGCTCACCCCCCACGAATACAAGCTGCTGCAGGAGCTCATCACCCAGAGCGGCCGGGTACTGAGCAAGGATCAGCTGCAGCAGAGCCTCTACGGCTGGGACGAGGGGGCCGAGAGCAACGCGGTGGAGGTGCACATTCACCACCTGCGCAAGAAGTTCTACAGCGACCTCATCCGCAATATCCGCGGGGTCGGCTACATAGTCCCCCAGCTTGAACAGGCCCAGCGCCGGGATCACCGGGCATGACGCGTCCCCGCTCCATCCGCCGCTTCCTGCTCTCCGGCATCCTGGCGTTGGTCAGCGCCAGCCTGGCCATCAGCGCCCTCATCGGTTATCTGGAGGCCAACCACGAGATGGAGGAGCTGTTCGATGCCCGTCTCGCCCAGTCCTCCCGCATCACCAACCAGCTGCTCAGCCGTTATCTGGAGCAAAATGGCGAACTGCCCGCCAACGGCACCGTCTATCAGGACTGGGAGCAGCACAACCCGGATCAGTGGCAGAAGGACACCAGCTTCAACCTGCGGGGGGAAGACAGGGAACTCACCCCCTTCGGCCACGAATTCGAGCGCAACCTCTACTTCCAGCTGCTGAGCGAGCAGGGCCACATATTGCTGCGCTCCCCCAGCGCCCCGAGCCAGCCCCTCGGCGCCCTGGCTCCCGGCTTCAACAACGTCACCAAGGACAACCACGAGTGGCGCACCTTCACCCTCTACAACCAGGACGAGCACACCTGGCTCATTGTGGCGGAGCGGGATGACGAGCGCAGCGAGCTGGCCAGCAAGATGGCCACCCTGGCCATGCTGCCGCTGCTCATCACCCTGCCTTTCCTGCTCGGCCTGCTGTGGTGGCTCATCTCCCGCGGGCTGGCACCGCTGCGACAGCTGGCCCAGGCCATCGGTGAGCGCCACCCGGCCAACCTGAGCCCGCTCACCCTGAAGATCCGGGCCCAGGAGCTGACCCCGCTCACCAACGAGATCAACCGGTTGATGCACGCGCTGGCCGACACCATAGAGCGGGAGAAGCAGTTCACCAACGAGGCGGCCCACGAGCTGCGTACCCCGCTGGCGGTGCTGCGCATCCACAGCGAAAACGCGCTGGCCGCCGAGGATGCAGAGAGCCGTCAGCACTCCCTGCAAAAGATGCTGCTGGCGCTCGATCGCAGCGATCGGCTGCTGCGCCAGCTGCTGACCCAGGCCCGCATCGACAACCAGCAGGGGCTGGAGCTGACCGAGCTCAACCTGAACCAGCTGCTGCAGGGCACCCTGGCCACCCTGGCCCCCATCGCCCTGAAAAAGGATCAGCAGCTGTCGCTGGAAGGCACCGAACAGCTGACGGTAATGGGGCAGGCCACCCTGCTGGAGCTGATGTTCAGCAACCTCATCGACAACGCCCTGCGCTACACCCAGGCGCAGGGCGAGATCGCGGTCGAGGCGCGCCCGGAGGGGCACAGGGTCAGGGTCGACATTCGCGACAACGGCCCCGGCATCCCCACCGCCGCCCTGTCACGCCTGTGCGAGCGCTTCTTTCGGGTCAATCCCCAGCAGGGGGACGGGGTCGGCCTCGGCATGGCCATCGTCTCGCGCATCGCCCAGCTGCACGGCGCCGATCTCGACATCCACAACCGGCCGGAAGGGGGGCTGGAGGTGAGCGTGCTGCTGCCCGCTCGCAACTCATCCCAGCCATGACCCAGAAACGACAACGCCTCCCATCGGAGGCGTTGTTCACACAGGTTGGTTACGCAAAAGGAGCCAGGCTGCGGTCGGTAGATCACGCAAGCAGCTCGTCCAAACCGGCCGTCACGGCCTCCATTCGGTGACCACCGGAATGTTCTATGACATACCGCTTGCCCACCTGAGCAGAGGCATCCAGCCCGAAAATCCCGTGCTCAACCTTCTGGCTCAGCGGATCGCCACTGGTGTTGATATGGGTAACGTTGGCTTGATCAAGCTTGTGGGCGAGCCGATCCCGCAACCCGACATGCAGTCCCATGCTGTTAAAGGCGGTGACCTTCAACCCGTGTTTGATGCCGGCATATTGCGCCAGGCCGCCTCCCAGAGAGTGGCCCAGCACCTCGACCTTGCCCCCATGCTGCTCGGCAAACGCCTTGACCAGACGGTCTGCATCCTGAAACGCACTGTCCTTGATCCCGAGTGCTGCACCGGCATCGCTCTTTAGCGTCCCCGGCCGCTTGGTTGGCTGGGTACCAACAAACGAGAGCACCAGGGTGTCGTCACGCTTGTAGACAGCGACCTTGAGCGCAGACCAGGCATCCCCAGCCAAGATGAAGGGATCGTTCTCACCCTTTTTCGCAACGACATGCAGGGCCAGCGCACTCCCGCTACCACCGGTCCCATCTTCACGCCGTGCCAGAATAGAGGGTGGAATGTCCGCCAGCGTAGCGTGATGGTAGCCTGCCGGCATCTCACGATAACTGCTGGAACAACTGACTCTTGCCAGCTGGGCGGCATCCATGACGGCACGAGCCCCTTCGGCAGTGAGCGGTTCCTGTTCCGCCTTGGCCACGAAGGCAGGCTTGAGCACCTCTTTGGCTGCACTCAACGCCTGCTGTGACCCTTGCTGCAGTCGCTCCGACATTCCCAGGGGCAGATGGGAGGCTCCTTTCATCACGGCACCGGCCAATCCCAATGAAGAGAAGGCAACCAGACGGGCGGCCGACTCACCCAGGTTTTTCACCCCGGCAGCGCCAGCGGCCACCGCGCCGCTGGCGACACTGCTGACGCCCCCGGTGATATTGGCCAGGCCCTTGATGAGGGCACCGGTCCAGTAACGCGCCTTGCCTTTGACACTCTGGGCATGGGAATCATGGCCGCCCTGAATGGCGATGCCAATCTTGCGAGCCGGGGCACTGAGGGTCAGCCATTTGAGCGAGGTATTCAATACCTTACCAGGCTGTACACGGGACCCCAATCCGAGGCTGGTGTAATGGGATGCCAGATTGTGATGAACCTTGTTTTGACCAGACGAGCTCTGTACCTCGCCATGAGCATGAGAGGTAACCGCAGTAGCATGCATAGGCTGGCCAATGCTTTGGATAGACATATTCTGTTCCTGATTAAGACAGATGGACACCCGTCAACATGGAATGATGACGCCGGACAACGGGGATGGTTGTGAAGGGCTCTTCTGCTGCGCGAGCACGTTTTGCAACTGCGCCTGCAACGTAACGCCGAGATCGAGAAACTCGCCCAGGGTCTGCATAAAGAGAGTGCTGTCGAGCATTTCGATGAGAGAAGAAAAGGTCAGCACCAGGTGGTTGCTGCGACTGTCCAGGCTGATCTGGCTGCCCCCGGTGGCCAGACCGAACATGTTCAGTTCGAGGGCGGAGCGGGTCAGCTGCAACTGGCTGGCAGTATCATCAGGTAGACGCAGTAACGGGATATAGAGGTAACATACCTGCAGTTCGTCGTTGTCTGGCACTTCGACCAGACACTCGCCATCCTGGCCGAACGGCACACGGCAGTGACCATCACTTCCCAGGCTCAAGGCAACACCTTGCTGCTCACCTGCGAGCGATAGCCATTCAGATACAGTTTGTTGGTAGGCTTTCACTATGCTCCACTCCATGCTCCATCCCTTGCGGGCGAATGGACTCGCCCGCATCGAGGGTATGGTGCAAATGCTACCTCTAGCAGAGACAGTGTGATTTAGCTGTGAAACGCCGTTTTTTAGATCTGCGCCGAAATTACACTAACGACAGCTCGGCTGCACCGTGAAGGTGCGACTCGAATCCACTGCGCCGAGATCCGCCAGCAGGCGGCGCCCCAACAGCACCGGATAGATCATCTTGCTGCGATCGCGCAGGGTGAACCACTCCTCATACACCTTGTCACCCAGGCAGATGGACATGGTGACCGTGGGGCGCTGCTCCATACCACCGGCGCCACGCACCGTCACCATGTGCTCCACCGGTCGCTCCAGGGTCTGGCTCACCTGCCGGTCGGTGTTGGCATCGGTCACCTGCAGGGTAAAGCGCACCCAGGACTTGCCGTCACGCTTGAAGTGGCGCAGATCCCGCGCATCAAGCGAGGAGGTGAGCGCCCCGGTATCGAGCTTCATCTTCACCGCCACCCCGCCCGGCATGATGAGTCCCTTCTCAATCCAGCCATAAACGGCGGGATTGGAGGCAGCCCGAGCCGCTCCCGGCAGGGCGAGACCGACCAGCAACAGCAGCGGCATCATTCGCAATCCGAACATCTTCACTCCTTGTCAGGGTAGGGCCGACGCTGGCCCGAGCAGCCCAGAGTGGGGATGGAAAAGGCAGCTGTCAACTGGTGAACGTGGCCGCCTCGCCGCCACCAGCGCGGCCAGCGCGCGTAACGTCAGGATCACGCAGCAGCTTGCCAAACAGGATTCAATCAGGATCTTTCAAGTAGACGAACGGGGAGACATGAGCGGGGCTGGATGAAACCCAAGGCTGCGCTCAGGTTGTGACGCCAAAGGCTACCACAACGCTGAGTGAATTATCAGTCTTGTTCCGACGGGATTTTTGCCTACACTGTTGTAAACCGGAGGGCCTGAAAACCACCGGTTTTTTTGCGCCTGCCGAAAAGTTGCCACTGCAAAGTGACCTATCAAACAAGGCTCAATAAGGAATTCGTAATGCGTATCGAAGAAGACTTGAAGCTCGGTTTCAAGGATGTCCTGTTCCGCCCCAAGCGCTCTACTCTCAAGAGTCGTTCCCAAGTCAGCCTGACCCGTCAGTTCACCTTCAAGCACACCCAGACCCAATGGCAAGGGGTGCCCGTCATCGCCGCCAACATGGATACCGTCGGCAGCTTCGCCATGGCGCGTACCCTGGCCAGCTTCGAGATGATGACCGCAGTACACAAGCACTACAGCCTTGCTCAGTGGCAAACCTTCGTCAACGAGACCGACCCGGCGCTGCTAGGTCACGTAATGGTCTCTACCGGCACCTCCGAGGATGACTTCACCAAGACCCGCCAGATCCTGGCCATGTCCAGCGCCCTGCGCTTCATCTGCGTCGACGTGGCCAACGGCTACTCCCAGCACTTCGTCGAGTTTCTGCGCAAGATCCGCGAGGCCTGCCCGAACCATGTCATTCTGGCGGGCAACGTGGTCACCGGCGAGATGGTGGAGGAGCTGATCCTCTCCGGCGCCGACATCGTCAAGGTGGGCATAGGCCCGGGCTCGGTCTGCACCACCCGGGTCAAGACCGGGGTCGGCTACCCGCAGCTCTCCGCCATCATCGAGTGTGCCGATGCGGCCCATGGTCTCGGCGGCCAGATCGTCGGTGACGGCGGCTGCACCTGCCCGGGGGATGTGGCCAAGGCGTTTGGCGGCGGCGCCGACTTCGTGATGCTGGGCGGCATGCTGGCGGCCCACGAGGAGTGTGGCGGCGAAATCGTCGATGTGGATGGCGACCCCTTCATGAAGTTCTACGGCATGAGCTCCTCAAGCGCCATGGACAAGCACGCCGGCGGTGTCGCCGAGTACCGCGCCTCCGAGGGCAAAACCGTGTTGCTGCCCTATCGCGGCCCGGTCGAAAACACGGTGCGCGACATCCTGGGCGGGGTGCGCTCCACCTGCACTTATGTGGGTGCCAGCCAGCTGAAAGAACTCACCAAACGCACCACCTTTATCCGGGTGCGTGAGCAAGAGAACAATGTCTACGGCAAGGAGTAACCTGCCACAGCCACCGTCACGCGCTGACGGTTAGAAGCCAGCCAACCGGTGTGCTACCCTGCGCACCGGTTTTTTTGTATCTGGATGCCCTGACATGACCAGCCCCTCCCCCCGTTTGACTGGGATATCTTCTGCTGCGTAGTGGACAACTTCGGCGACATTGGCGTCACCTGGCGGCTGGCCCGCCAGCTGAAACAGGAAGGCGCACTCCCGACCCACGGCAATGAGGTGCAGGTGCGGCTCTGGGTGGACGATCTGGCAAGCTTTGCCCGTATCTGTCCGGGGCTCGACCCCGAGCTGGATAGCCAGTGGGTCGATGGCATCCATATCCAGCACTGGCACGATACCCTGCCGGCCGACACCCTCCCGGCCAGGGTGGTGATCGAGGCCTTTGCCTGCCAGCTGCCCGCCCCCTTCATTGAACGAATGGCCGAGCAGATGGCGAGCCAGCCCAGGCCCCCCTGCTGGATCAACCTCGAGTACCTCTCGGCCGAGAGCTGGGTCGAGGATTGCCACGCCCTCGCCTCGCCCCAACGGGTCGGCAACCAGAGCCTCAACAAATACTTCTTCTTCCCGGGCTTTACCGCTAAAACCGGCGGCCTCCTGTGCGAGCGCGGCCTCATCGTCGAGCGCGAGCGCTGGCAACAGGATGAAGCCGGGCTTGCCGCCTACTGGGCCAGCCTCGGCCTGCCGCCCAAGCAAGAGCACGAGCTGCGGGTCAGCCTCTTCACCTACGAGAGCCCCGCCCTGACCAGCCTGGTCGAGAGCTGGTGCCAGAGCGCCACGCCCGTCACCCTGCTGCTGCCGCTCGGGCGCTCCCTCAACGACGTGCTCACCGGCGCCGGGCTGGCAGCGGCCATTCCGATGGCCAAGGCAGGGGAACTGCTGCAGGCGGGCAACCTCACCATCAAGCTGCTGCCGATGACCGATCAGGCCGGTTACGATCGGCTGCTGTGGAGCTGCGATCTCAATCTGGTGCGCGGGGAGGACTCCTTCGTGCGGGCCCAGTGGGCCGCTCGCCCCTTCCTGTGGCATATCTATCCGCAGGAAGAGCAGGCCCACATGGTCAAGCTGGACGGCTTTCTCGACCACTATCTGGCAGAGCTGCCCACCGCCACCGGCCAGTGGCTGCGCGGTTTCAGCCACGCCCTCAATCAGGGGGAAAACTGTCGCGATTGGTGGGCGCAATGGCCGGAACACGCCGCGATATGGCGGCAACATGGGCGACCTTGGTCACAGAAGCAGCTCAGGGATGGGGATCTCGTCACTCGGCTGGTGAAATTTTTAGAAAGCCGTATATAATCTGGCAGTTTTTATCTGCCCGTATACGAACAGGAATTTTTACATGAAAACCGCACAGGAAATCCGCGCTGGTAACGTCGTCATGATCGGTACCGAGCCGATGGTGGTCCAGAAAGCCGAATTCAACAAATCCGGCCGTAACTCCGCCGTGGTCAAGATGAAGCTGAAAGGCCTGCTGAACGGCAGCGCCACCGAGACCGTATTCAAGGCCGACGACAAGCTGGAAGTTGTTCAGCTGGAACGTAAAGAGTGCACCTACTCCTACTTCTCCGACCCCCTGTATGTCTTCATGGACACCGAGTACAACCAGTACGACGTCGAGAAAGACAACCTGGGTGATGCCCTGAACTACATGGTTGACGGCATGGAAGACATCTGCGAAGTGACTTTCTACAACGAGAAAGCCATCTCCGTAGAACTGCCGACCACCATCGTTCGCGAAGTCGAGTACACCGAGCCGGCCGCCCGTGGCGACACCTCCGGTAAAGTGACCAAGCCGGCCCGCCTGAAGGGCACCACCTACGAGCTGGCCGTTGCCGCCTTCGTAGAGATCGGCGACAAGATCGAAATCGATACCCGCACCGGTGAATTCAAGCGTCGCGTCAACTAAGTTGACCCCTTGAATCCATGGTGAAAAAGCGAGCCTTTGGCTCGCTTTTTTTATGGGTGCACGGCGCCCCCCGGCTGTATTCGCAGAGCAAACATGGCTAAATGGGCAAGCTGGTTTGTGCCATCCCCCGGAGCGCCCCATGACATCTCTGCATAAAGGTCTGTTGCTGCTGTTGACCCTGGTACTGCTGATCCTCTCCGGCTGGCAACCCTATGACCGGGCGACCTGGCTGATGGAGGTCGCCCCCGTGCTCATCGCCATGCCGCTGCTTGCCCTGACGCACCGCCGTTTTCCGCTCACCAGCCTGCTCTATCTGTGCATCGCCCTGCATGCCATGGTGCTGATGCTGGGCGGCGCCTATACCTACGCCCGCGTCCCGCTGGGATTCGAGCTGCAGCAGTGGCTCGAGCTCAGTCGCAACCCCTATGACAAGATTGGCCACTTCTTCCAAGGCTTCGTGCCCGCCCTGGTGTGTCGGGAGATCCTGCTGCGCGGAGGCTATGTGCAGGGCCGGCGCATACTGGCGTTTCTGGTGGTCTGCGTGGTGCTCGCCATCAGCGCCACCTACGAGTTCATCGAGTGGGGGGCCGCCCTCGCGCTCGGTCAGGGGGCGGATGAGTTTCTCGGCACCCAGGGCGACCCCTGGGATACCCAGTCCGACATGTTCTTCGCCCTGATTGGCGCCGTCACTGCCCTGCTGCTGCTCTCGCCCCTGCACGACCGCCAGCTGGCCGGACTCGCCAGCACCGAGCGGCCGTCACCGTAGCGCTGCCACTTCTCCCTTCAGAAAACCGGCCTGGTGCCGCTAACCCGAGTAACCGGGGGAGCGCACTATGGCCAGATTGTTCTTATCACTGCTGTTACTGACCCTGCTGGCAAGCAACCCTTTGCAGGCCAGCGAGGGCACACAGCTCACGCCGCTCGACTACTGGCAGAACAACGACTGGCAGGGGCTGCCCAACAGCACCCAGATCGACAAGCAGACAGTGCTGTTCGCCAAGCACGACAGCGACAGCTATGTGGGGCTGGCCATCCTCTTGCCCGACTGGCAGCGCAGCGGCCAGCTGTGGCATCTGACCCGGGCCCTCGGCCGGCTCGGCTTCGATACTTTGCTGCTGCTCCCCTCGCCCCAACAGACCGAACTGGACCCTGCCGCCGAGAAAAAGCAGCAGGCCATCGACGACTTTCGCAAGCAGTTCGCCACCCGCATCAGCAAGCTGGGGGATGCCAAGCTGCAGGAGGGGGGCTTCAAGCTGATACTGGCGCAGGGCACCGGCGCCGCCTGGGCCACCAACCTCATCGCCAGCGAACAGCTGCCCGCCCCCGATGCGCTGGTGCTGCTCGACGGCTTCTTCCCCGACCAGCAGAGCAACCAGATCTTCGCCAAGGAGATCGCTCAGGCCACCATGCCCACCCTCGACCTCTATCAGGAGGATGGCGGACGCTGGCCGCTGCTGGCCGCCGAAGCTCGCCGCAGCGAGAGCCGCCGCAGCCACAAGCTCAACTACCGCCCCTACGCCCTGCTGGAGCTGGACGAAACGCCGACCCGGATCCAGGGCTGGCTCACCCACCTCGGCTGGCTCTGACCCGAAAAATGCCGCCTGCCTCACATCCGGCGTGATTGCCAAGCCATTGATGCGCAGCAAACTGGCCCTCGGTCGCCGATGTTTGGCATCATGAACGCCTCAACGGCAGGAGGCTCCATGCAGCAAATTGTGTTTCTCGACAGCGATACCCTGGATACCGGCATCACCCTGCGCCACCCCGACTTTCCCCATCACTGGCAGAGCTACCCGAGCACGGCCCCCGAGCAGGTGGTGGAGCGACTCAAAGACGCCAGCATCGCCATCATCAACAAGGTACGCATCGGCGCCGCCGAGCTGGCCCGCCTGCCGGACCTGAAACTCATCGCCCTGGCCGCCACCGGCAGCGACAACGTGGATCTGGAGGCGTGCCGCGCCGCCAACGTCGGCGTCTGCAACATCCGCAACTACTCGGGCCCCTCGGTGCCGGAACACGCCATGGCGCTGATGCTGGCCCTGGCGCGCAACCTCTTCTGCTGGCGCCAGTCGCTGCTGGAGGGGCGCTGGCAGCAGAGCGGCCAGTTCTGCTTCTTCGATCACCACATCACGGATCTGCACGGCAAGCGGCTCGGCATCATCGGCAAGGGGACGCTCGGTCAGGCCCTCGGCGAGCGGGCCAGGGGGATCGGCATGGAGGTGCGCTACGCCCAGAGCCAGGTCGGCGCCAGCCGCGACGAGGATCGGCTGCCGCTGGACGAGCTGCTGCAAAGCGCCGACGTCATCAGCCTGCACTGCCCGCTCACCCCCTACACCCGCAACCTGATTGGCGAGCGGGAGCTCGAGCTGATGAAGCCGGGCGCCCTGCTGATCAACGTCGGCCGCGGCGGTCTGGTGGACGAGGAGGCCCTGCTGCGGGCACTGGCCAACGGCCGCCTCGGCGGCGCCGGTTTCGACGTGGCGAGCGTCGAGCCGCCCCCTCCCGACCATCCGCTGATGCAGGCACTGCAGTACCCCCACTTTATCCTCACCCCCCACGTGGCCTGGGCCAGCGAGGAGTCGATGCAGCGCCTCGCCGATCAGCTGATCGACAACATTAACGCCTTCGCCGAGGGGCGCCGCCAACACCGGCTGGTGTGAGCGGCGGTCGGGCCAAACAAGAGAGGGGCCTGTCGGCCCCTCTCTCATTGCTGGCTGCGATCAATCATCGTCGTGCCATCTGTGTTTCTTGTGCTTCTTGTGTTTCTTGTGGTGCCGGTGCTCATCGTCGTAGTAACGATCGTTGTTGCTCTTGTGGCCATCGCCCGTCTTGGCGCCGATGGCGGAGCCGCTGGCCCCGCCGACCCCAGCCCCGATCAGCTGACCCGTGCTGCCACCCACGCTCTTGCCGATGGCCGCACCACCGAGCGCCCCGACCGCGCCACCGAGCGCCGCTTCATTCTTGTTGCCCTTGTTGGCCGTGGCGGCGCCACCGGCCGCACCGCCCAGCGCCGCCCCCACCAGGGCGCCGGTATCACCGCCCAGCTCCTTGCCGATCATGGTGCCGGCCACGCCACCCGCACCGCCACCGAGGATGGTATTGAGTGTCTCCGAGGCCTGCGCTACGCCGCTGACCAGCAGCAGTGAGCCCAGCAGGGCCAGGGCGCTCATGCCACGCTTGTTCATCTCCATGGGGTACTCCTGTCAAACCTGATTAATTTCCCCGAACTATACGATTCCCGCCAAAGGGCGCCACTGTCGCAGGAGAGCGACACCGCCTCCCGCACCGCCTTCGATGTCGGTCAATTAGCTCATAAGATATTGAATCTAAATACGTAAATGACATCGCATGGAAATTGGACAGCGAACGGTGCCGGGGCCCACCCAGCGGCAGGGGTCGCTTAGCCGTTATCCATATGACAGGATCTGTCAGCACCCTGCTCCTGCCGGGTCCGCTCCGTCAAAGACCAGCCATCGCGCCCCCGCCGCTTGCTCCGATAGAGACACTCGTCGGCCCGCTCGAACAGCAGCACACCGTCATCCGGGCTATGGGCTCCGCCCACGCTCAGGGTCACCGCCTCGCGAAACTCGCGCCACTGCTGATTGCGCACCCGCGCCAGCAGCCGGCTCAACCCGGACTCCAGCTCGCTGCGCGGCCAGGGCAGCAGGGCGGCGAACTCGTCTCCCCCGATCCGGTAGACGCAGCCACTGCCCAGCTCCGCCACCAGCAGCTCGGCCACCCGGCAGAGCACGCCGTCCCCCACCGTGTGTCCCCAGTTGTCATTGATGCGCTTGAAGTTGTCGACGTCGAACAGCAGCAGCCAGTGGGGAGTGGCGCTCTCCTCCAGCTCGCTGCGGCGCTGGGTGAAGGCACGCCGGTTCATGATGCCGGTGAGGGGGTCGTGCAGCAGGGCATCCTGCCCCTGCAGAAAGCTGGCCCGCACCTGGTCTATCTCGCTCAGGCTGCTGTGCACGAACCAGGTCTTCAGCTGGCAGGGAGTCTGGGTCGGATCCCGCACTATGCCGGTCAGCGAGCCGGCCACCAGCGCCTGCTCCTGATTGAACACCCGCACCAGAAAGTTGATGCTGCAAAACCAGATGGCAAACAGCGAGAGCAGCGGCAGCACCACCATCAGCAGGGCCTCCTCGAGGCCGTCGTGAAACAGCTCGGGCGGCAGATAGATGTTGAGATCCCAGTCGATCCCCTCCAGCTCCCGGCGCAGATGGCGGCCATGCCAGATCACCTCCAGTCCGCTGCCCACCACGCCCGCCGTGGTCACTGGCGGCTGATAGAGCGTCATGTTGCAGCCCACCACCAGCTGATCTCCCCCCCGCGAGCTGATGTAGATGGCCGCCTGGTTGCGACCCATGGCCCGCTGCAGTGCCTGCTGGATGGCGTTGAACGACATGTCGACCATCAGCAGGCCGAGCAGCTGACCATCCAGCCCCTTTACCCGCTTGATCAGGGTCAGGATCTGCTTGTCCGAGCCGAACTCCTGGTAGGGACCCAGCCAGATGAGGTCATCGCCCGGCATCGACAGCGCCCGATACCAGGGCCGGCTGGCGGCGCGATACTCGGCCGGCTGCTGCCAGGCCGGGTAGCTGCTGATGCGGTCCGTTTGCGGGTTGTAGAAATAGATGTAGTGGCTGTCGCGCTTGATCTGGTGGGCAATGGCCCAGAGCGGGTTGTCGGCCGGCTCGCCGCGGGCGATGGCAACCTTGTCCAGCGACGCCTCCAGCACCGCCAGCTGACGCTGGTTGGCCAGCACCAGCTCGTGGATCAGGGCCGCATCGAGGGAGGAGAGCATGTGGCCGTAGCCGGCCACCGTCTTGTCGATGCTGCGCAAATAGCTGGCCGTCGCCAGGGCCAGGGTCACCACCAGCACCAGGGTACCCAGCAGCAGGGTCAGCGAGGTCAACAGGTAGTAACGCCGACTAATCAACCATTGGATCATCAACACCCCGCAAAAAATTCTGTAATGCGAGGATTCTATGGCGGCCGAACAGAATCATTCATTGATTAAAATCAGCCGCCCTCCGGCTAACTGACAAAAAACATATAAACGTGATACTGCTCATCCATGCCGTGGATATGTATATCAACAAAAAGTAAAAACAGTGACCACTGTGCGTTGACGGCTAACCAGGAAGGGGGTGTTATAGTCTATAGCTTGAACAATCGGAGCCGGATGGCCTTGCCAAGGACCACCGAAGACGATTCCCTGTCAAACAAAGGAGATGTTATGAGCAGTCCGTTTATCGAACAGATCAAAGTACGTCGTACCATCTATGCCCTGGGTGACCAGGTTTCCCATACGCCGGAGCAGCTGACCACTCTCATCCAGGATGCCATCAAGCACAGCCCCTCCTCGTTCAACTCCCAGAGCTCCCGCGCCGTCATCCTGTTTGGCGCCCAGCACCACAAGCTGTGGGACATCGTCAAGGCGGAGCTGAAGAAGATAGTGCCGCCGGAAGCCTATCCCCAGAGTGAAGCCAAGGTGGACGGCAGTTTCCGCGCAGGTTTCGGCACCGTGCTCTTCTTCGAGGACACCGACGTCATCAAGGATCTGCAGCAAAAATTCGCCCTCTACGCCGACAACTTCCCCATCTGGTCGGAACATGCCACCGGCATCGCCCAGTTTGCGGTCTGGACCACCCTGGCCCAGGAGAAGATCGGCGCCTCCCTGCAGCACTACAACCCGCTCATCGACCAGGCGGTACACAAGGAGTGGAACCTGCCTACCAGCTGGCTGCTGCGCGCCCAGATGCCCTTTGGCAGCATCAAGCAACCGGCCGGTGACAAGACCTTCATGGACGACGCCGCGCGTTTTCGCGTGTTCAAATAAGCGCGTCGTCCACCATCCAAGCCCCCGCTCGACGGGGGCTTTTTGTTGTCAGGCCAGCAGCGTCAGCTGCAGACCCGACGCCTCCTCCACCACGCTCACCTGGCGCCAGTCCTGGATCAGGGCGCTGATGTCCGGATCCAGCCGCTGCCTGCCTCCCACCTGCACCACGCGGCAACCCGCCCGCAGGGCACTGGTGATGCCGGCCGGCGCATCCTCGAACACCAGGCAATCGGCCGCCGCCAGCCCCAGACGCTCGGCCGCCAGCAGGTAGGGCTCGGGATCCGGCTTGCCATGCACCACATCCTCAGCACCCACCAGCAGGGTGGGCAACGGCAGAGCGGCACTGCGCAGCCGATGACGGGCCACCCGCTGGCTGGCGGAAGTCACCAGCGCCCAGCGCTCGCTTGGCAAACCTGCCAGCAGAGCCCGGGCTCCGGCGATGGCCTCCGCCTGACCGGTGTGGTTGATCTCCAGCTCGTCGAGCAGGGCCACCTCCTGCGCCATGTCCAGTTGCGGGGCCAGTGCACGGAGCACCTCTCGCGAACGCACCCCGTGGCACATGGCCAGCACCGGCTCGGGCGCCAGCTGATGGCGGCGGCACCAGAGCCGCCATACCGTCTCCACTTCGCCGGTGGAGTGCACCAGGGTGCCATCCATGTCCAGCAGCAGGGCGCTGGCCCGCAGCACAAGCCGGCTCATGCGCCGACTCCCACGAGGCCTGGTTCGCTCCCCGCCAGAATATCGCCGAAGGCCCGCCGCTGAGCCGCCTGCTCATAGCAGGCCAGCGCCTGTTCGGCATTGCTCGCCCAGACTTGCAAGGGGCCGACCGCAAAGCCCTGCTGCAGCAGGCTGGTAAGCAGCTCTCCCGTCTCCGGCGCAGCCAGCGGCTGGGCCAGTACCAGGGTTCCCTTGATCAAAAACAGATAGCGTTCGGCAGGCATGAGATGACTCCTTGTGACGGATCGGATGGGGCCAATGGGGCCCGCTACCAGACCATTAGAACAAGGCAGTTAGATAATTTATAATCACAAAATGGCCACTTTAGATAACCACATGGAATGAAATTCGATCTGAAGCAACTGCAGGCATTCGTCACCCTGGCCGACACCGCCAACTACCGGGAGGCCGCCAGCCGGCTGTTCATCACCCAGCCGGCGCTCACCAAGCAGATCCAGGGGCTGGAGCAGACCCTCGGCAGTACCCTGTTCAACCGGGGTCGCCACGGCGCCGAGCTGACCGCCATCGGCGCCCAGCTGCTCACCCAGGCAAGCGCTCTGGTTGAGCATGGCAAGGGCTTTGAGCGCCATGCCATGGCGTTGGCCAGCGGCATCGCCGGGCGCCTCAAGATTGGTTTCGGCCTGTCGAGCTTCGCGCTGGCACCGGCACTGGTGGCCAGCTTCAAGCAGCAGGTGCCCGAGGTGATGGTGCATCTGCAGGACATGACCTCCGCCATCCAGCAGGAGCGGCTGCTGTCGGGCCAGCTGCAGCTCGGCTTCATGCGCCGGCCCCAGGCGCCGCAGTTGCAGGAGCACAAACTGCTGACCGATCGGCTGGTGCTGGCGGTGCCAACTCTGATGACCCGGCCGGATCCGGCCACCTTCGATGTGGAGCAGGCGCTGGCCAGCCAGCCCTTGCTGCAGATGGTCGGCCACCGCTGCCCCGGCCTCAGCCAGCAGATCGCCGGCTTCCTCGGCGCCAACCGGCTGACCGGTATGATCCAGGAGGCGGAGGATATCCAGACCCTGGTGGCACTGGTGGCCGCCGGCATCGGCAACGCCATCCTGCCGCGCAGCGTCAGCTTCATCGCCGGCCCGGACGTCACCCTCTACCCCTTGTCCGGCCCCTGCTCCGAGTGGGAGATAAGCCTGGTGTGGAACCCGGAATTCGCCGATCCCATCCGCGATCGCTTCGTGCAGCTGGTCATCGATGCCCACCCGGCGCCGCAGCCAGCCCTGCCGGATCGCTGATGCGATAGGTTCAGGGAGTCGATATCAGGGGACAGGCGAGGTATCGCCATGGGGAGTGTGGCAATCTCGGTCAGTATCAGGCGGCCGGCAGCGCGCTGCAGCTGACGCAGTGGCAGCGATTCTTGCCCCCCTGCTTGGCCAGATAGAGCGCCATGTCGGCGGCGGTCAGCAGCTCCTCTTCCGAGACGCGGGCCTGCTGCGGCAACAGGGTGGCGATGCCGACGCTGGCGCTGAGTCTAAGCCCATCCGCCCCCGGGATCAGCAGCTCGCCGATGCCGACGCGAATGGCCTCCCCCATGCGGGAGGCGGCCTCGTCCCCGGTGTTGCCGAGGATCAGGGCAAATTCGTCGCCGCCGAAGCGGCACGGCAGATCGGTGGCCCGCTGGCAGAAGGTGCTCAGCAGCTGACCCACCTGCTGCAAGAAACCGTCCCCGACCTGATGGCCGAAGTGGTCGTTGCACAGCTTGAAGTTGTCCAGATCCAGCATGATGAAGGAGATGGGGGTCTGTTCGCGCATGCTGCGCCGCCATTCGTTGTGCAGAAAGCTGTTGAACAGCCGCCGGTTTGCCAGCCCGGTCAGCGGGTCGTGCAGGGAGAGGTAGGCCATGTCCAGCTCCTGCAGCTTGCGTTCGGTGACGTTGATGTGGCTGATGGTGTAGAACTCGACCTCGATGCCGGGGATGGCGGAGACCCGCATCATGAACCAGCGCTGGGTATCCGGGCTGTGACAGGGGTACTCCAGATGAAAGTGCTGCTGCTCGTGGCGCAGTACCCGCCGGATCCCCTCGGCTGCCATCTGGGCCAGCGGCTCCACCGAATTGTCGCACACCCTCAGATAGTTGACGCCCAGCCAGTCGTACCCCTCCGGCATGCCGTTCTGTTCGGCGAAGCTATTCCAGGCGAGGTTGGTGTAATGGATGACGCCATCCCGATCGATCACCGAGATCTGCTCCTCCAGCGAATTGAGCAGTGCAGACAGGTATTGCGCCCGATCGGAGAAGTGAAACAGTGATCCCTGAAAATAGTCCGCCATGACCCTGCTCCTCACCCAACAACGACGCACCGCACCTGCCGCCACCACCAGCGTAATGCCGGCGTTCCGTCCATGACGAAGGGGCATCGGCGGCCATGGCCCGCCCCCGGCCTGCAAGATAAAGATAGATGATCAACCACTTGCACCCGCCCCACCCCTCGCTAGTAACTACACCACTGGTTTTCACATGGAATGCCGTCACCTTCGCCGTCCATCTTGGTATTGGGGCAGTTTTGCAAAAACCAGGTCGCCTCCTCGCAGGAGGTCATCTGGGAGCAGTACTGCCGACCGTCGCACTGGCGGACGAAGGTGGGCGCCGCCTGCGGGCTGTCTGTGCTGTCCGCTGTCTGCTGACTGAAAGAAGAGCTTGGCGAAGGCGAGACCGACTCGGCCGAGAAGCGGGAGTAAATGGAGAAGATCCCGGCCAGCACCAGCAGCGGGATCAGCTTGCCGCGCCAGTTGCTGCGGCGCCGATAGACGGGGCGCGGGCGTGCCCTGGTTGGCATAGGCCGCTCCCCGGTCACAGCCTGTCTGACCACAGAGGGCGCTGGTTGGGCGCCTGCCAGCGACAGCGGCCGAGCCAAAAAGAACACCTGCTCGGCCCTGGGTTTGCCGTCCTGGCCGCTGCCAAGCAGATAGGAGACCCGCTCGCCAATCTTGGGCAGCGAGCCATCTGACTGCAGCGCCGAGATATGCACGAACAGCTCGGCTCCTTTTGGCTCGCCATCCCCCTGCTCGGGGGCGATAAAACCAAAGCCGCGCGCCTCGTTCCAGCGCACGATCCGTCCCTGATAACGCATGCCCTCATCCTTGTGGCAATCGATGCTCACTTCATGTTGCCCAAAATGGCTGCGGCCCGACAGGGGGCCGCAGACAAAATGTCAAAACAGTGAGCAAGCTCCGCCTGCCGCCGGGATCAGGCCAGCTGGGCCACCTTGCAGATCTCGGCGATGCGGCCGAGCATTCGCAGCGCAGCATGGTGCTCATTGGCATCCGCCGCCGCGCAGGCATCCTCCAGGATGGTGATGGCGTAGTCGCGATCATGCCCCTCCCGCGCCGCCGCCTGAATGGCCCAGCTGGTACTCACCCCGCACAGATAGAGGTGGTCGATGTGGTTGGCCCGCAGCGCCGGCTCCAGCGCGGTGCCGTAGAAGGGGCTGACTCTGGGCTTGGTCAGCACCAGCTCCCCCGGCTGCACGTCGAGGTCGGGGTGAAAGTCGGTGCCGCTATCGCCAAGCGACAGCGCCCCGAACTGGTGAGCCCGGCCAAACATGGGCGAGCCCTTGGGTTGCAGCAGATAATGCGGGTCAAAACCCACCTTGATCAGCACCACCAGCCAGCCGTGGGCGCGGGCATGGGCCAGCGCCTGATTGGCGTGCACGATGGCGGCCTGTTCCAGCACATGGGCCGCCGAGGCGGCGATGCGCCCGTCCGGGTGGGCGATGTCGTTGATGAAATCGATCACCAGCAATGCCTTGTTCATGCTGTCTGCTCCCTCATGATGGCGCCGCGCGCCTTAAACCAGCCCCAGCGCATAGCGTAGCGCCATCTCCTTGAGCGGGCCCGCCTTGTCCGCCAGATTGAGGGCCAGGTTGCGAGCCAGCTTGAGCGGGCCTATCTCGTTGCTGAACACCCCGTAGAAGAGATCCATCCCCGACTGCATCAACAGGTTGTCGGGGCGGCGGCGCCGCTCATAGCGCCCGGCCAGCGCCAGCTGATGCCAGTCGGCGCCAGCCCCCTGCAGCAGATCGCGCCAGCAGGCCACGTCCTTGAAGCCGAGGTTGACCCCCTGCCCCGCCAGCGGGTTGATGGTGTGGGCAGCATCGCCCAGCAGCACCACCCGGCCGGCGTGGTAGTCGTTGGCGTGGCGGCGCACCAGCGGGAAGCTCCCCTTGGCCGTCACGGCAAACCCGCCGAGCCGGCTCGGGAAGTGGCGGCGCACCTCGGCGGCCAGCCCCTCGTTGCTCATGGCGGCCAGCGCCCGGATGCGGGCCGGGCTGTCATACCACACCAGGGAGCCGTGCCGGCCCGGCAGCGGCAGGAAGGCGCGCGGGCCGCTCGGGGTAAACTGCTGCCAGGTGATGTCTTCCTGTTCGAAGTCGGTGTCGATGTTGATCAACATGCAGTGCTGGCGGTACTCAAAGCGCGACACCCCGATGCCAGCCAGCTTGCGGGTGTGGGATTCGGCGCCGTCGCACGCCAGCACCCAGCGGGCGGCCAGCTCGCTGCCATCATCCAGGGTCAGCACCGCCTCGTCCGCACTCTGGCGCAGGCTCGTCACCGCCGCCGGGGTGTGGGTCTGGATGTTGGGGAAATCTTCCATGCGTCTGAGCAACGCCAGCTGCACCAGCCGGTTCTCGATGATGTAGCCAAGCTGGGGCAGACCGAGGTCGGCGGCATTGAAGCGGGTGGCGAAGCCGTCCAGCTCCCAGGTTTCCAGCCGGCGATAGGGGCACAGCCGCATCTGTTGCAGGTGCGGCCAGGCGCCGGCCTGCTCCAGCAGCGCCACCGAAGCCTGGCTGATGGCGGAGACCCGCAGATCCAGCGGCTGCTCGGGGGCGTATTGCTCCGGCAGCCGGGTCTCGATGACCCGCACCGAGAGACCCTGCGCCGCCAGCAGACAGGCGGTGGCGGCGCCGACCATGCCGGCCCCGACGATGGCGATATCACACTGTTCCATAACTTGATTCCTGCAAGGGGTGAGCCCGGGCAAGGGGAAAACGCAGCCGGACCGAATGACCACATGATACCGCAAGGGGCGCCGGGAAACAGTGAAGGGTGTGGAGAATTAGTGCGCCAAATCAAGGAGAAAGCCGATGCCGACAGGAAGCCCGCCAGCGGCGCTCCGGCCGTGGCCGGCTGGATATTCGCTAGGCAGTCTCCGGATTGCGGAGTAAAATGCCCGGTCCTTTGACCATGCCGCATTCAAAACAAGTCAAGAGAAGCAATGAGCAAAAAACTTCACATCAAAACCTGGGGTTGCCAGATGAACGAGTACGACTCGTCCAAGATGGCCGACCTGTTGGATGCCAGCAATGGCTACACGCTTACCGAAGAGCCCGAAGAGGCAGACGTTTTGCTGCTCAACACCTGCTCCATCCGCGAAAAAGCGCAGGAGAAGGTGTTTCACCAGCTGGGACGCTGGAAGAAGCTCAAGGCAAACAAACCCGGTCTGGTGATCGGCGTGGGCGGCTGCGTCGCCTCCCAGGAGGGGGACAACATCCGCACTCGCGCCCCCTATGTGGACATCGTCTTCGGCCCGCAGACCCTGCATCGCCTGCCCACCATGATCAAGCAGGTGCAGGAAGGGCGCGGTGCCCAGGTGGACGTCGCCTTCCCGGAAATCGAGAAGTTCGACAGCCTGCCCGAGCCGCGCGCCGAGGGGGCGACCGCCTTCGTGTCCATCATGGAAGGCTGTTCCAAATACTGCTCCTTCTGCGTGGTGCCCTACACCCGCGGCGAGGAGGTGAGCCGTCCGCTCGACGACGTGCTCTATGAAATCGCCCAGCTCGCCCAGCAGGGCGTGCGCGAAGTGAACCTGCTCGGCCAGAACGTCAACGCCTATCGGGGCCCGACCTTCGACGGCGGCATCTGCACCTTCGCCGAGCTGCTACGGCTGGTGGCCGCCATCGACGGCATCGATCGCATTCGCTACACCACCAGCCACCCCATCGAGTTCACCGACGACATCATCGAGGTCTACAAGGACACCCCGGAAGTGGTCAGCTTCCTGCACCTGCCGGTGCAGAGCGGCTCCGACCGCATCCTGACCATGATGAAGCGCCCGCACACCGTGCTGGAGTACAAGTCCAAGATCCGTCGCCTGCGCGCCGCCCGTCCCGACATCACCATCAGTTCCGACTTCATCGTCGGCTTCCCGAACGAGACGGACGAGGATTTCGAGGCCACCATGAAACTCATCGAAGAGATCAACTTCGACATGAGCTTCAGCTTCATCTACAGCCCGCGCCCCGGTACCCCGGCCGCCGATCTGCCCGATGATGTCGACATGGAGGTGAAGAAAGCCCGCCTGACCCGCCTGCAGCACGTCATCAACAACCAGTCGATGCAGATTGGCCGCGCCATGCTGGGCTCCACCCAGCGCATCCTGGTGGAAGGGCCCTCCAAGCTCGATCCCATGCAGCTGTGCGGTCGCACCGAGAACAACCGGGTGGTCAACTTCGAAGGCCCGCATACCCTGATCGGCGGCTTTGCCGACGTGGAGATCACCGAGGTGCGTCCCAACTCCCTGCGCGGCAGATTCCTGCGCGGCGAGAACGAGATGAACCTGCGCATCGCCACCGCCCCGAGCGAGATCCTCGCCCGTCGCCCGGACAACGTACCGGACCAGCTGGGCGTGGCCGCCTTCACTCCCCACTAATCTGTTCACCCCATCCGGCACCGGCCGGGTGGGGTCGCGTCAAGACGAGGACACTTTGAGCCGACACATCTCGACCCTGAATCTGCATCTGGAACCCGCCGACAACCAGCGTCTCGCCAGTCTGTGCGGTCCGTTCGATGACAACGTCAAACAGCTGGAACGCCGCCTCGGCGTCGAGATCAGCTACCGCGACAACCACTTCCAGCTGCTGGGCAAGCAGGCCCAGGTGGAGGCGGCCGCCGTCATCATCAAGCACCTCTATGTGGAAACCCAGCCGCTCAAGGGTGGCAAGGTGACCGACATCACCCCCGACATGGTCCATCTGGCCATTCAGGAGTCGCGGGTGCTGGAGCAGGATGACGAGCCGGCGCCGAGCATCCCTTACGGCAAGGAGGTGACGGTCAAGACCAAGCGTGGCCTCATCAAGCCGCGCAGCCCCAACCAGGCCCAGTACATCGCCAACATCGTGCGCCACGACATCTGCTTCGGCATCGGCCCCGCCGGGACCGGCAAGACCTATCTGGCGGTAGCGGCGGCGGTGGACGCGCTGGAGCGTCAGGAAATTCGCCGCATTCTGCTGACCCGTCCGGCGGTGGAAGCGGGCGAGAAGCTCGGCTTCCTGCCCGGCGATCTCTCCCAGAAGGTGGATCCCTACCTGCGCCCGCTCTACGACGCCCTGTTCGAGATGCTGGGCTTTGAGCGGGTGGAGAAGCTGATGGAGCGCAACATCATCGAAGTGGCGCCGCTCGCCTACATGCGAGGCAGAACCTTGAATGACGCCTTCATCATCCTGGACGAGGCCCAGAACACCACCACCGAGCAGATGAAGATGTTCCTGACCCGCATCGGCTTCAACTCCAAGGCGGTGGTCACCGGCGACATCACCCAGATAGACCTGCCCCGCAACCAGAAATCGGGCCTGCGCCACGCGCTGGAAGTGCTGCAGGACGTCGACGGCCTGTCGTTCAACTTCTTCGAATCCAAGGACGTGGTGCGCCACCCGGTGGTGGCCCGCATCGTGCAGGCCTACGAGGCGTTCGATGCCAAACAGGCGGCCGACAAAGCCGCCCCCCACACCAGTAAAGAGAGTGCCCAATGAGCGTGACCCTGGATCTGCAACTGGCCAGCGCCAGCACCGACGGCCTGCCGAGCGAGGCCCAGCTGCAGGGCTGGCTCGACGGCACCATTCTCGGCTTCCAGCAGGAGGCCGAAGTGACGGTGCGTATCGTCGACGAGGCGGAGAGCAACGAGCTCAACCTTACCTATCGCGGCAAGGACAAGCCCACCAACGTGCTCTCCTTCCCGTTCGAGGCCCCACCCGGCCTGGAGCTGCCGCTGCTCGGCGATCTGGTGATCTGCCGCCAGGTGGTGGAGCACGAAGCCACCGAACAGGGCAAGCCGCTGATGGCCCACTGGGCCCACATGGTTGTGCACGGCAGTCTGCATCTGCTAGGTTATGACCATATTGAGGATGACGAGGCCGAAGAGATGGAAGCGCTCGAGCGCGACATCATGCAGGAGCTCGGTTTCGCCGATCCTTATCTGAACGACGAAGAGTAAAGAACCGGATGGTCATCGTCTTGAAACAGCCGATGCCTATCCTCATATAGCCACAACGATTTCAAGTGTGTTCATACGAGTAACCAAGAGAGAAAATGACCGACGATCACCCTAGTACCGGCTCGCCGAAGAAAACCTGGCTCGACAAACTCAGCCAACTCTTCCAGGGCGAGCCAAAAGACCGCAACGATTTGGTGGAAGTGATAGCCGACGCCGAAGAGCGCGATCTCATCGATCAGGACACCAAGGACATGATCGAGGGCGTGCTCGAAATTGCCGAGCTGCGCGTGCGCGACATCATGATCCCCCGCTCCCAGATGGTGACCATCGAGAAATCCCAGCCAGTGGACGAGATCCTGCCGGTGATCATCGAGTCGGGTCACTCCCGCTTCCCGGTGATCAACGAAGACAAGGATCACGTGGAGGGCATCTTGCTCGCCAAGGATCTGCTGCCGTTCGGGTTTGGCGGCCACCACGCCAGCGAGCCGCTGCAGCTGGAGAAGATCCTGCGTCCCACGGTGATCGTCCCCGAGAGCAAGCGGGTCGACCGTCTGCTCAAAGAGTTTCGTGAAGAGCGCTACCACATGGCCATCGTGGTGGACGAGTTCGGCGGCGTCTCAGGTCTGGTGACCATCGAGGACATCCTCGAGCTCATCGTCGGCGAGATCGACGACGAATTCGACGACATCGAGGATGAGCCGGACGAGATCCGCCGCATCAGCAAGCGGGTGTTCGCCGTCAGCGCTCTCACCGAGATCGAAGATTTCAACGACTTCTTCGGCACCCAGTTCAGCGATGAAGAGGTGGATACGGTGGGCGGTCTGGTGATGCACGCCTTCAGCCACCTGCCCAAGAAGGGCGAGGAGATCGAGCTGGAAGGCTACCTGTTCAAGGTGATGCACGCCGACAAGCGCCGCCTGCAGCAGTTGCAGGTGAAGATCCCCGACAACCATGTCGCGGCCCAGTCCGAGGCCCAATAAGCCTTGACCCGTGCCAACAGCGCCCCGCCCGTCGGGGCGCTGTTCGTTTGGCCGCACGCCCCTGCTTTCCACCGTTCAAAGGGCCCGTCATCGCCTTTTATTCCCTCGCTTCGGGCCGTCGGCCAGGAGGCTCGCCGTTGACCGCCTTTACAGGTTAAGATACCGGCCACTCAACCCATTGCAGTTCAATCCGAGCCTTATAGCCCGTGAAATTACAGCCCGTGAAATCAAAATTCCTGACCAGCCTGTTCGCCATGGCCTCTGGCGCCATCGCCGTGCTCGCCTTCTCGCCCTTCAACTACTGGCCGCTGGTGATCCCCTCCCTGCTCGGTCTCTACGCCCTGCTGGACAAGGCCAACCCCAAGCAGGCGGCCTGGCGCGGCTTTGGCTACGCCATGGGGCTGTTTTTGCCGGGGCTGTGGTGGATCCACGTCAGCATGACCATGTTCGGCGGCATTCCACTGCCGGTGGCCTTCGTGCTGCTGGCCGGGCTGTCGGCCTATCTGGCGCTCTACCCGACCCTGGCCTGCTGGGCCTTCGCCCGCTTCTTCAGCGGTCGCCACTGGAGTCGCTGGCTGCTCGCCTTCCCGGCGCTCTGGCTGATGGCCGACTGGCTGCGCGGCTGGGTGATGACCGGCTTTCCCTGGCTCTGGTTCGGCTACAGCCAGATTGACGGGCCGCTCAAGGGCTTTGCTCCCATCCTCGGCGTGCAGGGCATCACCCTGGCATTGCTGTTGACCGCCTCCGCCCTCTGGCTGCTCTGGCAGAGCCGCAAGCCGGCCTGGCTGCTGGTGCCGGTGGCCCTGGTGGGCGCCGCCCAGGGGCTGATGCAGCTCAACTGGGTGACCCGCGGTGAACCGGTCAAGGTGGCGCTGGTGCAGGGCAACATCGAACAGTCCCTCAAGTGGGATCCGGAGGCGCTGGTGCCGACCGTGCGCAAGTATCAGGATCTCAGCCGCGAGAACCAGGACGCCGACATCATCGTCTGGCCGGAATCAGCCATCCCGGCCATCGAAAAGGAGATGGGCAACTACCTGGAGAGCCTGGACAAGGCGATGAAGGTGAACGATACCGGCCTGCTGGCGGGGATCATCCACTACGATCTCGAGCAGCAGCGCTTCTTCAATACCGTGCTCGGCATGGGGGTGCAGGATGCGGAAGGCAAGGAGTCCTACTACTACCAGCACAAGAACCGTTACTACAAATACCACCTGCTGCCCATCGGCGAGTTCGTGCCCCTTGAAGATCTGCTGCGTCCCATCGCGCCCTTCTTCAACCTGCCCATGTCCTCCTTCAGCCGTGGCGACGAGGTGCAACCGAACCTGATCGCCAAGGGGCTCAAGTTTGCCGCCGCCATCTGCTACGAGATCATCTTCCCGGACGAGGTGCGCCGCAACGTGCAGCCGAATACCGACTTCCTGCTGACCGTCTCCAACGACGCCTGGTTCGGCACCAGCATCGGTCCCTGGCAGCACATGGAGATCGCCCGCATGCGTGCCCTCGAGCTGGCCCGCCCGCTGCTGCGCGACACCAACACCGGCATCACCATCGTCACCGAGATCGACGGCAGCATCATCGCCCAGATCCCGCAGTTCGAGGCCGGCGTGCTGCGCACCGAGGTGCGTCCCGCCCACGGCGAGACCCCCTACCTGCGCTTTGGCAGCTGGCCCATGTATGGCATCGCCGCCCTGCTGCTGGCGCTGGGACTGGGGCTGCGCCCCCGCGCCCACCCCTGGGCGCGCAAGGGCTGACCCGGTCGTTCAACCCGATAAATAAGAGAGGCGCCCAAGGGCGCCTCTCTTCTGTTCAGTCTGATACCCGATCAGAACCTGTTCAGGCTCTGTAACGAGAGGTCGTCAGCAAGGTGAAGAGCAGCGCAGGAACCGGAGCGTATAGATATACGTGAGGATTCCGAGCAGCACATGAGCCTTGATCACGGCCTCGCAGCAAGAGCGTGGGCAGGTTCTCAGGGGGAGAGCGGCTCACGGTGATACTCATCGGCCCCGCACTCGGGACAAGTGCCGAGCTGCTGGGGGTGCAGCACGGTATGGCGCCACTCGCAGTGATCGCACACCAAGACCCCGAGCCCCACCCAGTCGCCGGCCCGGTAGACCCCCTTGTGCTCCAGCTCGTCCGCCAGCTCCTGCCACTCCACCTGGGTGCGGTCGGTCACATCCGCCAGCCATGACCAGGCAGTGTCTTTGAGCGCCAGCATGAAGGCGGACTCCTCCACCTGCTCATCCTTGCGCCCCTCGTCATAGTTGCCCAGATCCCGCTTCACATACTCGGCGATCAGCGCCAGCTCGTCCTGGGTCAGATCCCCGGCCGCCTCCAGATAAGCCTGCACCTTGGCGATCATCCGGTTGAGGCGCTCCCCCTGGAACTGTTCTGTCTCTTGCCACTGCTTTTGCAGCTCGGCAATGAAGGCTTCGTACCCTTTTTGACGTTTGTCCATGGCCGTTACTCCTCTACTGAACCCTGATCAGGCCCGGCTTAAGGCCCGAGGGACGCTGGCGGTTGTTGCCGCCGCAGGATATGGGTATTCTATTGCGATTTCCCAGCTGATTTATCTATCCATTTCACAGATCCGGATGTCACCAATGCAAGAGCAATACGTTCCCCAATCCATAGAACCAGCAGTGCAAAAGCACTGGGATGCCAAGAAAACCTTCAAGGCGGTGGAGAAAGTAGACAAGGAAAAGTTCTACTGCCTCTCCATGTTCCCCTATCCGTCTGGTCGTCTACACATGGGGCACGTTCGCAACTACACCATAGGTGATGTGATCTCCCGTTATCAACGCCTCAATGGCAAGAACGTGCTGCAACCCATCGGTTGGGACGCATTCGGCCTGCCGGCGGAAAACGCCGCCATCAAGAACAACACGGCACCGGCGCCCTGGACCTACGAAAACATCGAATACATGAAGAACCAGCTGAAGATGCTGGGTCTGGGTTATGACTGGGATCGCGAGCTGGCCACCTGCAAGCCGGATTACTACCGCTGGGAGCAGTGGTTCTTCACCAAGCTCTACGAGAAGGGGCTGGTCTACAAGAAGACCTCCTCCGTCAACTGGTGCCCGAACGACATGACCGTACTGGCCAACGAGCAGGTTGTCGACAACTGCTGCTGGCGCTGTGACACCCCGGTGGAGCAGAAAGAGATCCCCCAGTGGTTCATCAAGATCACCGACTACGCCGAAGAGCTGCTGAACGATATCGACAATCTGGAAGGCTGGCCGGAGATGGTCAAGACCATGCAGCGCAACTGGATTGGCCGCTCCGAAGGGGTCAACATCAGCTTCGCCATCGAGGGTCAGGCTGAGCATCTGGAGGTCTACACCACCCGTCCGGACACCTTCATGGGCGTGACCTATGTCGGTATCGCCGCCGGCCACCCGCTGGCGCTACAGGCAGCCGAGAGTAACCCCGAGCTCGCCGCCTTTATCGAAGAGTGCAAGAACACCAAGGTGGCCGAAGCCGAGCTCGCCACCATGGAGAAGAAGGGCATGGCCACCGGCCTCTACGCCATTCACCCGCTGGATGGCCGCAAGGTGCCGGTCTGGGTCGCCAACTTCGTGCTGATGAACTACGGCACCGGCGCCGTGATGGCGGTACCGGGCCACGACCTGCGTGACCATGAGTTCGCCACCAAGTACGGTCTCGAGATCAAACCGGTCATCAAGCCGATCGATGGCGAGCTGCCGAACGTGATCGACGCCGCCTACACCGACAAGGGCGTGCTGTTCAACTCTGGCGAGTTCGACGGCCTCGAGTTCCAGCCGGCTTTCGATGCCATCGCCAGCAAGCTGGAGAGCCTTGGCTGCGGCAAGCGCACCGTCAACTTCCGTCTGCGCGACTGGGGTGTCTCCCGTCAGCGCTACTGGGGTGCCCCCATCCCGATGCTGACCCTGGCCGACGGCACCGTCGTGCCGACTCCGGAAGATCAACTGCCGGTACTGCTGCCGGAAGACGTGGTGATGGACGGCATCCAGAGCCCGATCAAGGCCGACGCCGAGTGGGCCAAGACCACCTACAACGGTCAGGAAGCGTTCCGCGAGACCGATACCTTCGACACCTTCATGGAGTCCTCCTGGTACTACGCCCGCTACTGCTCCCCGGACTACGACAAGGGCATGCTGGATCCGGCGGCGGCCAACCACTGGCTGCCGGTGGATCAGTACATCGGCGGCATCGAGCACGCCTGTATGCACCTGCTCTACGCCCGCTTCTTCCACAAGCTGCTGCGTGACGCAGGCCTCGTGAACAGCGACGAGCCGTTCAAGCGCCTGCTCTGCCAGGGCATGGTGTTGGCCGACGCCTTCTACTACAAAGACGAGAAGGGCGGCAACGTCTGGGTCAGCCCGACTGACGTCAAGGTTGAGCGTGACGAGAAGGGTCGCATCACCAAGGCCGTCGACAATGAAGGTCGTGAAGTGATCCACTCCGGCATGACCAAGATGTCCAAGTCCAAGAACAACGGCATCGACCCGCAGCTGATGGTGGAGCGTTACGGCGCCGATACCGTGCGTCTGTTCATGATGTTCGCCTCACCGGCCGAGATGACCCTGGAGTGGTCCGACTCCGGCGTCGAGGGTGCCCAGCGCTTCCTGCGCCGTCTGTGGCGCATCACCTTCGAGCACGTCAGTGCCGGCGTAGCTCCCGCACTGAATGTGGCGGCACTCAGCGGCGACCAGAAGGCCGTGCGCCGCGAGCTGCACAAGACCATCGCCAAGGTGAGCGACGACGTGGGTCGCCGTCAGACCTTCAACACCGCCATCGCCGCCATCATGGAGCTGATGAACAACCTGGCCAAGCTGGGCAGCGACGAGCAGGATCGCGCCCTGATGCAGGAAGCGCTGGAAGCGGTGGTGGTCATGCTCTACCCCATCACCCCGCACATCGGCTTCGAGCTGTGGAAGATGCTGGGCAAGGGCGACGACGTGGATCACGCCACCTGGCCGGTGGCCGACGAAGCGGCCATGGTCGAGACCGAGAAGCTGGTGGTGGTGCAGATCAACGGCAAGATGCGCGGCAAGCTGACCGTGCCGGCCGAGATCAGCCAGGCCGACGTCGAGAAGCTGGCGATGGCCGATGCCTCGGTACAGAAGTTCACCGACGGCCTGACCGTGCGCAAGGTGATCTACGTGCCGGGCAAACTGCTCAACATCGTGGCCAACTGATGCCATACCGCCTGGCCATGCAGACTGACCGTCTGGTTGCCAGGCGGTAACAGCAAACGGATGATAACGGCGGGCCCTGCGCCCGCCGCTCTTCACTTCATGCAAAGAGGATTTTCTATGGGCACCACCCTCACTCGCTGGCTGACCATACTGCTGACCGGTCTGCTGCTGCAGGCCTGCGGTTTTCAGATGCGCGGCACCGCCATCCCGCCCGAGTTGATGACCATGAAGGTGGTCGGTGACAACAAGAGCGACTTCTATCGACTGGTCACCACCCGCCTCAAGGCGGCCGGCGTGCAGCTTGCCGACAAGGAGGGCATCCCGGTGCTGACCCTGTCCGGCGTCGGCAGCACCAGCCAGGTCGCCTCCGTCGACTCCATCGGCCAGGCCCGTGAATACGTGCTGGGCTACAACACCCAGTTCACCGTCTCCATGCCGGGCAAACCGACCCAGGTCTTTCCCATCGCCTTCAACCGCAGTTTCCTGAACAAGCCGGACGCGGCGCTCGCCTCCTCCCGCGAGCAGGAGCAGCTTGGCAAGGAGATGCAGGAGCAGGCCGCCAACCTGGTGATCCGCCAGCTCAGCCAGGTCAAGTTCTGATGCACGTATCTTGATGAGAGTTCGTTGATGAGAGTCTATCCCGAGCAGTTTGCGGATCACCTCAAAGCAGGGCTCAAGCCCTGCTATCTCATTTTTGGGGACGAGCCCCTGCTCAAGCTGGAAACTATCGACGCCGTGCGCCAGGTGGCGCGCAAACAGGGCTTCGATGAGCGTCACAGCTTCGTGGTGGAGCAGGGGCTGGACTGGAATCAGGTCTACGATGCCTGCCAGGCCATGAGCCTGTTCTCGGCCCGCCAGATCATCGAGCTGGAGCTGCCGGCCAAGGTCGACAAGGAGTTGGCCGCCCGCATCAGCGAGATCGGCAAGCAGCTGCACCCCGATCTGCTGCTGGTGCTGAGCGGTAATCGCCTCAACCAGACCCAGATGAAGGCAGCCTGGTTCGACAAGCTGAGCCAGAGCGGCACCTATGTTCCGGTCAACCACCCCGAGCCCCGCTTCTTTCCGCGCTGGATGAGCGCCCGCTTCCAGCGCTTCGGCCTCAAGGCGCTGCCGGATGCGGTCAACTTCATGTGCCACTCCTACGAAGGTAACCTGCTGGCCGCCAGCCAGGAGATAGAGAAACTGACCCTGCTCTCGCCGCCCCAGCCCATCAGCGTCGCCTATCTGCAGGAGACCATCATCCGCCACGCCCACTTCACCCCGTTCCAGCTCATCGACACTCTGCTGGAAGGAAAGGTGAACCGGGCCCAGCGCATCCTGCTGGCCCTGCGCGCCGAGGGCACCGAACCCGGCATGCTGGCCTGGGCCCTGTGCCGCGAGCTGGAGCAGCTCACCGAGCTGGCGCTGGCGGCCAGGGCCGGTCAGCCGCTGGTGGAGCACTTCTCCCGCCTGCGCATCTGGCAAAGCCGCCAGCAGCTCATTCAACAGGCGCTGACCCGGCTGCCCTTTGCCAAGCTGCAGCAGTTGTGGCAACTGATGGCCCGGCTCGACGACGCTCAGCGTCGCTTCGATACCGAACAGGCCTGGCTGATGCTGCAGACCCTCGCCCTCGGTTTTCGCGATGGCACCCCCTTGCCGCTGGCGGGATCTGACGTATGATCCAGCCCGTCGACATCCCGGTCGTCACCGGAGGGAGCCCATGTTGAAACCACCCATCGGCATTCTGGGGGGGACGTTCGATCCCATCCACATCGGTCACCTGCGCCCGGCCATCGAGGCCCGTGACGCCCTGGGCCTGGCCGAAGTGCGCCTGCTGCCGAACCATATTCCGCCCCACCGGGCCAGCCCCTTCTGCTCGAGCGAGCAGCGTCTGGCCATGGTCGCCCTGGCAGCGGCGGAAAACCCGGGCTTCGTGGTGGATGAGCGGGAGCTCAAGCGGGACACCCCCTCCTGGACCATCGATACCCTCATCGAGCTGCGTCATGAACTGCCGGACACCCCGCTCTGCTTTTTGATGGGGATGGACTCCTTGCTCGGCCTGCCGAGCTGGCACCGCTGGCAGGAGCTGCTCGATTACGCCCATCTGGTGGTGAGTACCCGCCCCGGCTGGCAGCCGGACTACCCGGCCGAAGTGGCCGAGCTGCTGGCCCGCCACCAGAGCCAGCAGGTGGCAGATCTGCATCGGCTGCGCCATGGCAGCATCTGGCTGGCGGACAATCTTCCGGTCGAGCTGTCGGCCACCCGCCTGCGGGCGCTGCTGGCAACGGGCGCGGATCCCCGCTATCTGCTGCCGCCGTCGGTGGCACAATACATCCGCCAGCAGGGACTGTACCGACCGGCATGAACCCGATCGCGGCCGGGCGGTTGTCCGGCACGGATCGCGCACTATAGTGATCAACAGGGGGCGAGTTTGCCAAGAGAGCACAGCCCCTGTTCCACTCCCCTTCGCCGCACTGGGAAACGGGAGTGACCATGATATAATCCGCCGCCCTCACGCCGTGAAAGCGCGCCGGAATACAGGAGAGACTCATTGCAAGGTCAAGAATTGCATGCCTTTATCGTCGACAAGATCGATGACATGAAAGGCCGCGACATCATCACCCTCGATGTACGCGGCAAATCCAGCATCACCGACACCATGATCGTCTGTTCCGGCAACTCCAGCCGTCACGTCAGCGCCATCGCCCACCATCTAGCCAGCGAAGCCCGTCATGCTGGGCTCGATCTGCTGAGCGTGGAAGGCCAGCTCACCGGCGAGTGGGTACTGGTGGATCTGGGGTCGGTGATCGTGCACGTGATGCAGGATGAGCATCGCGACTTCTACCAGCTGGAAAAACTCTGGAGCGGCACCGCTCAAGTGAACGCGCAATAACCGAGTACAAGTGTAATAAACGATGAAGATCCAGTTGATTGCGGTGGGCACCAAGATGCCCGCCTGGGTAGAGCATGGCTTCGAAGAGTATCGTCGTCGTTTCCCCAAAGACATGCCGTTCGAGCTGGTCGAGATCGGCGCCGGCAAACGTGGCAAAAATGCCGACATCCCCCGCATTCTGCAAAAAGAGGGGGAAGCCATGCTGGCGGCGGCCGGTCGTTCGCGTATCGTGACCCTGGATATTCCCGGCAAACCCTGGACCACCGAGCAGCTCGCCGTGCAGCTGGAAGCCTGGAAGCTGGATGGCCGCGACGTGGCCCTGCTGGTGGGCGGCCCTGAAGGGCTGTCGCCCGAGTGCAAGGCTGCGGCCGAACAGAGCTGGTCGCTGTCGCCGCTGACCCTGCCCCACCCGCTGGTGCGAGTGCTGGTGGCCGAGAGCCTCTATCGCGCCTGGAGCATCACAACCAATCATCCGTATCACAGAGAGTGAGCCATGCACTATTCCAGCATCCCCCTCTCAAACCAGAATCACAGAGCGTGAGCATGCACATCTGCACCCCGTTTCTCACCTGCTCGACAGTCATAAGGTAGCGGCATGCTGAAGAATCGCATCGAGATGCGCGACCACAGCGCCGAGGGTCGCCTCTTCTTCCGACGTACCCTGGTCGCCTACATCGGCATGATAGTGCTGATGCTGGTGTTGCTGGGCAACCTCTATTACCTGCAGGTCGAGTCTTACGACACCTACCAGACCCGCTCCAACGACAACCGCATCCGGGTGGTGCCGGTGGCGCCGCCGCGCGGCCTCATCTATGACGCCAACGGCGTGCTGCTGGCGGAGAACCGCCCGGTCTACAGCCTGGAGATAGTGCCGGAAGAGACCAAGGATCTGGAGAAGACCGCCGACGAGCTGATCGCCCTGCTGAAGCTGCCGGAAGGCACCAAGGAGAAGTTCCTGGCCGAGGTCAAGCGCCAGCGCCGCTTCAAGCCGGTGGCCCTGTTCGAGAAGCTGACCGAGTATCAGGTCGCCCTCTTCTCGGTCAACCAGCACCTCTACCCGGGCGCCAGCATCGAGGCCTACCTCAAGCGCTACTACCCGTTTGGCGACACCCTCACCCATGCGCTGGGCTATGTGGCCAAGATCAACACCCGCGACGTGGAGCGCCTCGACAAGGAGGACAAGCTCGCCAACTATGCCGCCACCAAGGACATCGGCAAACAGGGGGTGGAGAAGTACTACGAGGATCAGTTGCACGGCGTGGCCGGCTACCAGGAGGTCGAGGTCAACAACCGCGGCCGGGTGGTACGTACCCTCAAGTTCCAGCCGCCCGAACCCGGCAAGGACATCTACCTCAACATCGACATCCGCCTGCAGCTCAAAGCGCAGGAGTTACTGGCTGGACAGCGGGGCGCCATCGTGATGATGGATCCCAAGACTGGCGCCATCCTGGCTCTGGAGTCGAGCCCGAGCTATGACCCCAACCTGTTCGTGACCGGCATCTCCGGCGCCAACTACTCGGCGCTGCTCAACGATCCGGCAAGGCCGCTGGTGAACCGCACCACCCAGGGCATCTATGCCCCCGCCTCCACCGTCAAGCCCATGATGGCGGTGATGGGGCTCAATGAGGGGGCCATCACCCCCAACTACCGCTACTTCGGCGGGCCCAGCTTCTCCATTCCCGGCACCACCAAGAAGTTTCGCGACTGGCGCCGCTGGGGTCACGGCTGGCTCGACGTCTACCGCGCCATCGAAGTATCGGCGGACACCTACTTCTACGATCTCGCCTACCGGGTCGGTATCGACAAGATCAACAGCTACATGACCAAGTTCGGCTTCGGTCAGTACACCGGCGTCGATCTGTACGAGGAGACCAAGGGGGTGATGCCGTCGCGCGACTGGAAGATGGCCCGCTGGCGCCAGCCCTGGTATCAGGGTGACACCATCTCCATCGGCATCGGCCAAGGCTACTGGAGCGCCACCCCGCTCCAACTGGCCAAAGCGATCAGCATTCTGACCCAGAACGGCCACGACGTGACACCGCACCTGCTCAAGAGTACCGCCTCTCAGGAAGGAATCGTCGATGCTCCCGTCAACCCCAATATCGCCCTCAAACTCAAGAACGACAGCTACTGGAAAGTAGCGCAGGACGGGATGTGGCGAGTCAACCATGGCAATGAAGGGAGTGGTCGCCACTCATTTGCCAAGGCCCCTTACTCCTCAGGCGGCAAGTCAGGCACCGCCCAGGTTGTCGGCCTGAAGGAAAATCAGGTTTACAACATCAAAACCGTCAAGGCAGAGCATCGCGATAATGCCCTGTTCGTCGCCTATGCCCCCTTCGAGGCACCTAAAGCGGTCGTTGCACTGGTGCTGGAGAACTCAATTGGCGGCGGCGGCGGCCGGGCCGCATCGCCCATCGCCCGCAACATGCTGGACGCCTACCTGCTGCCGCCGGAGCCGCAACTGCCGCCGGCGCCGGCCAAGAAGCCCCAATCTGAAGAGGTCGCTCCTCATGAGTAATTCCGCTCGCCAGCAGAGCATCTGGTACAAGCTGCACATCGACCTGCCGCTGCTGCTCGGCCTGCTGACCCTGATGTCCCTCTCCATGGTGGTGCTCTACTCCGCCTCCGGCCAGGACGTCGACTCCATCGTGCGCCAGCTGGTGCGCGGCGGGCTGGCGTTCGCCCTGATGATCGGCATGGCCCAGCTGCCCCCCTCCCTCTATGCCCGCTGGTCGGTGCCGCTGTTCGTGGTGGTGGTGCTGCTGCTGGTTGCGGTGGACGTGTTCGGCCATATCGGCAAGGGTGCCCAGCGCTGGCTGGACCTCGGCTTCATGAAGTTTCAGCCCTCCGAGGTGATGAAGCTCTCCATGCCCATCATGGTGGCCGCCTGGCTCAGCCGCCACTCGCTGCCGCCCAAGTTCAGCCACCTGGTGCTGAGTCTCATCATGGTGCTGCTGCCCACCCTGCTGATCGCGGCCCAGCCCGACCTCGGCACCTCCATCCTGGTGGCCGCCTCCGGCTTCTTCGTGATCTTCCTGGCGGGGATCAGCTGGTGGCTGATCGGGCTGGCGGTGCTGCTCATCTGCGCCTTCATGCCGGTGCTCTGGTTCTTCCTGATGCACGACTACCAGCGCCAGCGGGTGCTGATGCTGCTGGACCCGGAGAAGGACCCGCTCGGTCGCGGCTATCACATCATCCAGTCCAAGATAGCGATCGGCTCCGGCGGCGTGTTCGGCAAGGGCTGGCTGCAGGGCACCCAGTCCCAGCTCGAGTTCCTGCCCGAGCGCCACACCGACTTCATCTTCGCGGTGTTCAGCGAGGAGTTCGGCCTGGTGGGCGTGGCCCTCCTGCTGGTGATCTACCTCTACATCATCAGCCGCTGTCTGTTCATCTCCATGCAGGCCCAGAACAGCTTCGAGCGCCTGCTGGGCGGTGCCCTGACCCTCACCTTCTTCGTCTACGTGTTCGTCAACATGGGCATGGTAAGCGGCATCCTTCCGGTGGTAGGGGTTCCCCTACCGCTGGTGAGCTATGGCGGCACCTCCATGGTGACCCTGATGGCCGGCTTCGGCATCCTGATGTCCATCCAGACCCACAGAAGGCTGCTGGCATGATGAGGTGGATATATTCTGCCGGTGGTAGGGGCCCCCTGCCGCTGGTGAGCTACGGCGGCACCTCCATGGTGACCCTGATGGCCGGCTTCGGAATACTGATGTCCATTCAGACCCACAGAAGGCTGCTCGCCTGATGCGACTGGCCGGTTTGCTGCTCTCTCTCGTTGCACTCACTGCAACGGCGGCCGTCGAGCCCCCGGGGCTCGCCCGGCTCGCCGAGCAGCAACAGGTGCCGCTGGCCGAACTGCAGGCCGCCGCGGCCCAGGCCAGCTTGCGCCAGGAGGTGCTCGACACCATCAGCCGCCCCTGGGAGGCCAAACCCTGGCACCGCTACCGGCCGCTGTTCATCACCCCGGAGCGGATCCGGGACGGGGTCGCGTTCTGGCAACGCCACGCCGCCACCCTGGCACGGGCCGAGCAGACCTACCAGGTGCCGGCCTCCCTCATCGTCGCCATCATCGGCATCGAGACCTTCTACGGCCGCCAGATGGGCCGCCATCCGGTGCTCGACAGCCTCTATACCCTGGGCTTCCACTACCCCGAACGGGCAGACTTCTTCGCCAAGGAGTTTGCCCAGCTGGTGCTGCTTGCCCGGGAAGAGAAGTGGCCACTCACCCGCCTGAAGGGCTCCTATGCCGGCGCCATGGGCATGGGTCAGTTCATGCCCTCCAGCTATCGCCACTACGCAGTCGACTTCGACGGCGACGGCAAGCGCGATCTGTTCGCCAACCCGGTGGATGCCATCGGCAGCGTTGCCCACTATTTTGCCGAGCACCAGTGGCGCTGGGGGGAGTCGCCGGTCGAACCCGCCTTGATTGGGCTGGCGCCAGTGGGTACCCTGCTGGGGCCTGCCCCCGAGCTGACCCAGACCTGGGCCGAGCTGGCCACCGCAGGCATTGAACTCGCCGCCCCGCTGGCACCCGACACGCCGGTGAAACTGCTGGCATTGGAACAGGCCGATGGACCGGAATACTGGGTCGCGCGCCACAATTTTTATGTGATCACCCGCTATAACCGCAGCCCGCTCTATGCGATGGCGGTGCATCAACTCAGTCAAGCAATCCAGGACGCGTATGCATTACAGCCACAAACTTCTCCCCCTCAGCCTGACCTTGTTGCTGGCCGCCTGTAGCAGCCAGCCGGAGCAGCTTCCCCCGCCTCCCGAACCGATCCAGCCGGAAAAACCCCAGGTCATCGAGATCCCGCAGGCCACCGGCGCCATCCCGCGCCCCGAGCCCCTGAGCGCCAGCGGCAACCGGGATTACTGGATAGGCAAGCAGAAGAACGAGGTGTGGCGCGACATCAAACACTACAGCGAAGAGGGCACTGCCAGCTGGCTGGCGCAGGATCTGGACGGCCAGAAGACCGCCAATGGCGACGTGCAGGACAGCAAGCTGTTCAGCGCAGCCCACCGCAACCTGCCGCTGCCAAGCTATGTGCGGGTCACCAACTTGGACAACGGGCTGGAGACCATAGTGCGCGTCAACGATCGCGGCCCCTTCGGCAGCGACCGGCTGATCGATCTCTCCCATGCGGCGGCCAAGCAGCTGAAGATGGTGGAAGGGGGCGAGGCACGGGTGCGGGTCGAGCTCATCAACGACACCCCGGACCAGATGGTGATAATGGCCCCCATGAAGCCCATCGAGATGACACCGACCAGGCCGGCTGCCGCGGCCCCCGCCGCTCAGGATGGCTTTGTCGGTCAGCCCACCGAACTGGCCATGGCCACACCGGCTGCCGCCGAACCCGCCCCCGCCAAGGCTCCGGTTGCCAAACCTGCCAAACCGGCAGCGGCCAAGCCGACCGCGCCCGCTAGCAGCGGCGAGGGCAAGATGATCCAGGTGCTGGCCAGCGGCTCGCAGGCGCGGGCCGAGGCGATGGGCAAGGTGATGACCCAGCGCCATGGGGTGCCCTACCAGGTGGCGGCCCACGGCGCCATCTTCCGGGTCCTGCTGGGACCGGTCCCCGCCGCTCAGCAGACCGCCCTGCTCGAACAGATCCGTCAGGGGGGGCTGGAGCAAGCCTTCATCGTCCCCTGATAGGGAGTGGCTCAGCCAGCATGAACCACCGCCAACCGCCCGCCATCACGTCGTTTCCCGGCGTGATGGCGGCAACGGATGGATAAAAAACCAGGCCAGATGGCACGTCGGGCTTTGACCGACGGTCGCTTCTGGTATAGTGAAGCCCGCATTTTTAACTTGGGTTACCCCAACCAGGCTCCAGGAATTTCAAGATGTCCAAATTTGCCCGTTCAGTTATTCTGGCCTCCCTGATAAGCGCCACCGCTCAGGCCAACACGCCTGTACCGACCCCGAACGCCAACCCCGTGGTCGTTCCCGCCGCGCCGGAGATCTCCGCCAAGGCCCATATTCTGATCGACTACTACTCGGGTCAGGTGCTGGCCGAGCAGAACGCCGAAGAGCGTCTGCCGCCCGCCAGTCTGACCAAGATGATGACCTCCTACATCATCGGCCAGGAGCTGCTGAAGGGGAACATCAAGCGCACCGACATGGTGACCATCAGCCAGAACGCCTGGTCCAAGAACTACTCCGACTCCTCCAAGATGTTTATCGAGGTGGGCAAGCAGGTCTCGGTCGATGATCTCAACAAGGGCATCATCATCCAGTCCGGCAACGACGCCTGCGTCGCCATGGCCGAATTCCTGGCCGGCAGCACCGACTCCTTCGCCAGCCTGATGAACAGCTGGGCCGCCAAGCTCGGCATGAACGACAGCCACTTCATGAACCCGCACGGGCTGGATGCGGAAGGTCACTACAGTACCGCCCACGACATGGCGCGTCTGGGCCAGGCCCTGATCCGCGACCTGCCGGACGAGTACAAGATATACGCCCAGAAGTCCTTCGTGTTCAACGGTATCACCCAGCACAACCGCAACCGTCTGCTGTGGGATCAATCCCTGCAAGTTGACGGCATCAAGACCGGCCACGTCAGCCAGGTCGGCTACAACCTGGTCTCCTCCGCCACCAACAACGAAGGCATGCGCCTGATCGCCGTGGTGCTGGGCGCCAGCAGCGAAGCCTCCCGCGCCGCCGAGAGCAAGAAACTGCTCACCTACGGTTTCCGTTTCTTCCAGAGCCTGACCCCGTACAAGGCTGGCACCGAGCTGGTGACCCAGAAGATCTGGATGGGTGACAAGTCTGAAGTGAAACTGGGCGTCGACAAGGACGTCTCCGTGCTGGTCACCCGTGGCCAGGGCAACAACCTCAAGGCCGACTTCCAGCTAGAGAGCGAGCTGAAAGCCCCGCTGGCCAAGGGCCAACGGGTCGGTACCGTGTTCCTCAAGCAAGGCGACAAGGAGATCAAGCAGGTTCCGCTGGTCGCCCTAGAAGAGGTGCAAGAGGGTGGCCTGATGAGCCGTCTGTGGGATTACCTGGTGATGCTGGTCTCCAGCTGGTTCAAGTAACCTGCGCACAAACCTGACCAAACAGCGGCGCCAACAGGCGCCGCTGCTGTCTTTTGCGGTCGGGCCAGTCAATAACCCTGCAATCTGCAGGTTCCGCCGACTGACGATTTGTGGTAAAAAGCAGCACCTCCATGCCTCGTCTGCCAGACCGGACCTTGATCCCGGCCTGGGCAATGCCCATATACACTTGAGCAGTGCCCGCCACAGACGGGTAGATGGCGGCCCTGATGGGCCATCGGCCACTAGCCACAAGCGATGAAGTCGTCCCGTGACGACACCAAAAGGTGAGTAAATGAATACCAAGTTTGATGAACTGCTGGAGTTCCCCTGCAAGTTCCCGTTCAAGGTGCTCGGCGTAGCCGACCCGGCGCTGCCGGACATGGTGGTGGAAGTGCTGCAGCAGCACGCCCCCGGTACCTACAGCCCGACCGTGCAGCCCAGCTCCAAGGGCAACTACCACTCGGTCCGGGTCACTGTGACCGCCCAGAGCAAGGAACATATCGAAGCCATGTATACCGCACTCGGTAACATAGAGCTGGTTCGCTACGTCCTGTAAGTCGCCTCTCTCGCCCCGCCACCGGGGCGACTGATTATTTGCCAGCCGGCTGTCTTGGCCGCGCTGGCCGACCCCAGCGCCTGTCAGTGAGGAAAGATGTCACTCCAAAACCCCGCCGAATCACCATCGTCAGCCCCCCGGCTGCTGGTCAGACAGCTGGGCCGCCGTCCCTACCAGCCGGTATGGGATGCCATGAAGGCCTTCACCGACAGCCGTACCCCCGACACCCCGGACGAGTTCTGGGTGGTGGAGCACGATCCCGTCTACACCCAGGGTCAGGCCGGCAAGGCCGAACACCTGCTCGCCCCCGGCGACATCCCGGTGGTGCAGAGCGATCGCGGTGGCCAGGTGACCTATCACGGCCCCGGCCAGCTGGTGCTCTACGTGCTGGTGGATGTGCGCCGCAGCAAGCTGACGGTGCGCGAGCTGGTGACCTGCCTCGAGACCGCCATCATCAACACCCTGGCCAAGAGCGGGATTGAAGCTTATGCCAAACCCGACGCCCCCGGCGTCTACGTGAAAAACGAGCTCGGCGCCGCGCTGCAGACAGAAGCCAAACTGGCCTCGCTCGGCCTGCGCATCCGCAAGGGCTGCTCGTTCCACGGCCTGGCCCTCAACGTCAACATGGACATGACCCCCTTCCTGCGCATCAATCCGTGCGGCTATGCGGGCATGGCCATGACCCAGACCAGCGCCCTGGGCGGCCCGCAGAGTGTGGCCGAGGCGCAAGCGATGCTGGTGGCCGAACTGGCCAGCCTGATCGGCTATGAGACAATCACGAATACCGAAGAGGCGGCATGAGCGAGCCCATGCTGCCTGGCCATGAGGGCACCGAGATGACCCTGGTGGCTATCAACCAGACAATAACAAACACCGAGAGTGAATCATGAGCAAACCCGTTCGTATGGAGCCGGGCGTCAAGCTGCGCGATGGCGACAAGATGGCCCTGATCCCGGTGAAATTCATGCCGGATCCCAACGAGGAAGTGCTGCGCAAGCCGGACTGGATGCGGATCAAGCTGCCGCCGTCGAGCCAGAAGATCGAGCACATCAAGAGCACCCTGCGCAAGAACAAGCTGCACTCAGTGTGTGAGGAGGCCTCCTGCCCCAACCTGGCGGAGTGCTTCAACCACGGCACCGCCACCTTCATGATCATGGGCGCCATCTGCACCCGTCGCTGCCCCTTCTGCGACGTGGCCCACGGCCGCCCGCTGGCGCTCGATCCGGACGAGCCGAAGAAGCTGGCGCTGACCATCAAGGAGATGGGGCTCAAATACGTGGTGATCACCTCGGTGGACCGCGACGATCTGCGCGACGGCGGTGCCCAGCACTTCGCCGACTGCATCAAGCAGATCCGCGAGCACAGCCCGCAGACCCGCATCGAGATCCTGACCCCGGACTTCCGCGGCCGGATGGAGCAGGCGCTGGAAGTGTTCCGCGAGACCCCGCCGGACGTGTTCAACCACAACCTGGAAACCGCCCCGCGCATGTACCGGGTCGCCCGTCCGGGTGCCGACTACAAGTGGTCGCTGGAGCTGCTGCGCCGCATCAAGGAGATGCACCCCCATGTGCCGACCAAATCCGGCGTCATGATGGGTCTGGGCGAAACCAACGAAGAAATCGTGCAGGTACTCAAGGACTTGCGCGAGCACGGCGTCAACATGCTGACCCTGGGCCAGTATCTGCAGCCGAGCCGCCACCACCTGCCGGTGAAGCGCTACGTGCCGCCCGCAGAGTTCGACGAGCTCAAAGACGTGGCCATGGGGCTGGGCTTCTCCCACGCCGCCTGCGGTCCCTTCGTCCGCTCCTCCTACCATGCGGACCTGCAAGCCAAGGGCGAAGAGGTGAAATAACCTCGCTCCCCCTGGTCAAAAAAGAGCGCCCTTGGGCGCTCTTTTTTATGGGCCGGCCGCAGCTCCGGTTGCCGACCACGACCAGCGCCGTTTGCACTCACTTCGCCGCCGGGTTAACGTGAGCCTCCCTTCTCCCCTTGAGTGATCTGCAGGATGCCGACACCGCTTATCCGCTTGCTGCCCATGAGCGAGCAGCACTACCCCGCCTATTGCGCCTGCTTCATCGAGGAGTACGCGCAGGATCTCGCCAGCAACCAGGGCCACGACCTCGCCACCGCCCGCCACAAGGCCGAGGCCTCTCTGCAGCGCTATCTGCCGCAAGGGGTGGCCAGCGCCGGTCACAGCCTGCTCTGCATCCTGCCCGAAGATGCAGAGAGCGCGGTTGCCCCAGCCGAGAAGGAGCCACTGGGTTATCTCTGGCACGCCATCGACAGCGACGGCGCCGCCACCTTTATCTATGACTTCTATGTCGCGCCGGCTCACCGCAGCCGGGGGATCGGCAAGGCCGCCATGGCGCTGCTGGAAGCCGAGCTCACAAGCAGCGGCATCCGCCAGATCACCCTGCGGGTCGCCCACGACAACCCGCGCGCCCTGGCGCTTTACCAGGAGGCGGGCTTCGCCATCACCGGCTACAACATGGCCAAACGGCTGGGTTGAACGCCTTGTCCCACCCTTGTTCTACCCGGACAGGGGCGTGCCACCACCCGGCTGGCGCTGATATGATGAGGCCGCCCCGGCCTGCGTCGCTGCGCACGCCCTGTTTGTTCCCTGTCGCCCCGTTTCAGGATCCTGCTTATGTCACACACCCGCGTCTTCATCGTGCACGGCTATACCGCCTCCCCCCACTCCCACTGGTTCCCCTGGCTCAAGGCGCAGCTTGAAGCCCGCGATATCCGGGTCGAGGTGCTGGCCATGCCTGACCCCCACCATCCGCAACCCGCCGCCTGGGACGCCGCCATGGACAGCCTGGTGCGCGATCACGATGAGCGGACCTTTCTGCTGGGCCACAGCCTCGGCTGCATCACCATCTTGCGCCAGCTGAGCCGCCTGCCCGCCTCCCGCCGGGTGGGCGGGATCCTGCTGGTATCCGGCTTCGATCAGCCGCTGCACACCCTGCCTGAGCTGGATCCCTTCATGACCCAGGGTTACGAGCCGGCCCACATCATGGCGCTGGCGCCCCGGCGGGTCGTGGTCGCCTCCCGCGACGATGCCATCGTGCCCTATCGCTACTGCCAGCACCTGAGCGAACAGCTGGCCGCGCCGCTCTACAGCCTGGAGCATGGCGGTCACTTTCTCGATCGGGACGGTTTTCTGGAGCTGCCGCTGGTACACGACCGGCTGCTGGGGATGATCGAGGACCAATAAATGGCAAAACGGCCACTTGCGTGGCCGTTGCAACACTCCGCCGGCTAGAGCGAGATGCCGGAAAAAGACATGAAGCCGAGCGACATCAGCCCGGCCACGATGAAGGTGATGCCGATGCCGCGCAGCCCCTCTGGCACATCCGAATACTTCATCTTCTGGCGCAGACCGGCGATGGCGACGATGGCCAGCAGCCAGCCCAGCCCTGAGCCCGCCCCGTACACCACGGATTCGATGAAGTCGTAATCCCGCTGGGCCATGAACATCACCCCGCCGAAGATGGCGCAATGCACCGTCAGCAGCGGCAGATAGATACCGAGCGCGTGATAGAGCGCCGGGAAATGTTTGTCGAGCACCATCTCCATCACCTGCACCAGCGCCGCCAGCACCCCGATATAGACGATGAAATCGAGAAAGCTCAGATCAAACTCGCCGAGGAAGGTACTCTCGGGACGCAGGATATGGCGGTAGATCAGGTTGTTGAGGGGAATGGCGATCACCATGACCACCAGCACCGTCATGCCAAGGCCAAAGGCGGTGTTGATGTTCTTGGAAACGGCCAGGAAGGTGCACATGCCAAGGAAGAAGGCCAGCGCCAGGTTTTCGACAAAAATCGAGTGAATAAACAGGTTTACATAATAATCCATCGGGTCGGCTCACAACGTGTACGGGGCGGGAGCCGCCTTCGTGCTCGCCGGCGGGCAGGCATGAAGACGGTGCAAGGAGGCACCGGACCGCACGGGCATGCCTTCGCGGCTGACATCAATCAGCGAGGGAGCAAGCCTTGGGCGGACGGGCGCTCAGCAAGCAGCTGGACACGAGTCGCTGTGGCAGAAACGAAATTGCAGGTGATGGCAGCTCAAGCGCCACCGGTGCAGATAACCGAAGTAGTCGCTCAGTTGTCTGAGGTAGATGAGGGGCAGGAAAAACAGCAGGCCGCAGAGCAGGCCGAGGATATCGTGCTGGAACCAGGCCAGCAGCACCTGATAGAGCTCGGCTTGAGCGGCCCCTTCAAGCCGTCGCCCCTGCTCGAAGCTGAGCCGCCACTGGCCGCCCGGCGGCAGGCTGACGCTGTTGACCAGCCCGGGATCGGCTGGCTCATGCAACTGCATCGAGGCGCCCTGGCCGACCGCAGCCTGACGTACGGCTGCACCGACCTCTGCCGCGGCGAAGGCGGCAAGCCACAGAAGGCAGGCGATGGCGAGGGCCATCGGCCAGGTCGAGCGTCGGCCAGAGGGTGACAAGCGGGAAGTCCCTTCTTTAAAAGAGGATTCAGCGAGGCCGAATATATCACAATTCATCTTTTTATTGAATTTGAAACCCTGCAAACACCCACGAATTGATACTAAAAACCCTCGTTATCAATAAAGCCGGCAATTAAAAACCACAATGAGCGCAAGGAGCACCCTCTTTGCCCTCACGGTGACCCTCACGCCTGCACAAAGGCCGGGTGGTAGCACACTTCGCCACGGGGCATGGCGGCGCCGAACGAGCGGGCCATGAAGTACTCCGCCGGCACGCCGGGCAGCGTCAACCCCGGCTCGGACACGAAGCCGAAACGACCGTAGAAGCCGGGATCCCCCAGCACCACGCAGCCAGCCGCTCCTATCCCCTTGAGCTGTGCCAGACCCGCGTCCATCAGCCGTGAACCCAGCCCCTTGCCTTGCAGCTCGGGAGAGACGGAAATAGGACCAAGACCATACCAGTGCGGGCTGCCATCGCTGATGGTCACCGGCGAGAAGCAGAGGTGGCCGACCACCCGCCCCTCCAGCTCCGCCACCAGCGACAGGCTGAGTGCCCCGGCCTGGCGCAGGTCACGCACGATCAGCTGCTCGTTGTGATCGGTATGGGGGGCATTGAGGAACGCGCCCACGGTCACCGCTTCAATGGCGTCGTGATCGGCGCCCGTTTCGGGCCGAATGATGATGTTCATAGGGATTCTCCGTTTGTTCTCTTGCAATGGATGACCTGATCAGGCTGCCTGCAGGCAGCAGATCACATAGCCGTAGCTGCCCAGGTATTGGCGGTGGATGGCCACTTCCCGACTCAGATCCTGCCAGGCGGGGCTATCCCCCAGCTCGGCGCGATGGCGCGCCAGATTGCGCTCGATGGGATCCAGATAGTTGTGCCAGGCCCTTTGTGGCAACAGGGTGTGCGACAGACAGCGATAACCCGCCTCTTGCACCGTCTTCAGCAAACCCGCCAGCGTCTGCATGGCGGGATAATCCCGCTGCCAGAACGCCAGTGCCTCCTCTGGCGGCGTGTCCGTCAGCCACACCAGGTCGCTCAGCACCAGGCAGGCAGCAGGGCCGGCAAGGTACGGCCGCCATGCTTGCAAGGCGTTGGCCACCCCTATGGTGTAGGCGCTCCCCTCGGCCCAGATGAGATCGGCGGGGGCAAGTTCCATGGGCAAGTCCGCCATATTGGCGCACAGGGTGGTGACCTGACTCAGCCCCGCCGCACTGGCGCTGCGGGCCACGGCGGCCAGCGCCTCCTCGTCCAGATCGATGGCCACCATGGTGGCGTCCGTCACCTGTGCCAGCGCCAGGGTGGCGGCGCCGCGCCCGCAACCCATGTCGAGGATCCGGCGAGGCTGGCTGGGCAGCGCGGCAAACTGCTGCTGGGTGAAGAGGCTATCCCCCGGCCCCCAATAACTCATTCCATCCAGCAGCAGCTTGAAATCCCTTATGTAGCGCTCATGTTCGTTCATGTCTTTGCTGAGCCATTGCAGGTGGTAACGCTCTTTTTCACTGAATCCCTGCTTCATCACCCAGGCAAAGTAGGCCTGCGGGGCTTGATGCTGCAGTTGCCGCTGCCAGCCCTTGAACTCGTCGCCGGAGTGCGCACGCAAACCGGCGAGATCCGCCAGCAGATCCCTGGCGCGCTGCATCTGCGCCAGCTCTTCATCCAGCTCCCTGACCCGGGCTGCCAGTGTCGCCTGCTCCAGCTCGCCCGCCAGACAGGCGAGGCACTGCTTGAGGCTAAGGCCGCCAGCCTGCAGGGCCTGTACCATCCGCAACCGCTGCAGATCTTCATCGTCGTAGTGGCGATAGCCGTTGGCGGCCCTCGTGCCCGCAATCACCCCCAGCTTTTCGTAATAGAGCAGGGTGGAGCGGGCTAGGCCGCAGCGCCGGGCCAGTTCGGATATTTTCATGACAACCACTCGCTGAGGGGTCTGTGACCCGATGCAGGGAAGCTTAAACTGTGAAGCAATAGACGGGTCAACGGCAAAATCCGGGTTCACCCCATAAAAAAACGGCCACCCTGAGGTGGCCGTCATCGGCAGTCAAACAGACTCACGGGATCAGAGGCCGGCGGCCTCCAGATGCTCCACCAGCAGCTGCACGCTGCGGTTGCCGCGCCACTCGTTGACGTCGAGCCGGTAGACCAGCCGCACCCGCTTCACCGAGGCATCGGGCCAGCGCTGCAAGTCGACGCCAAAGGCGATGGCATCCACCGCGTGGCCGGAATCCGTGGTCAGCATCATCTTGAGGTGCTTCTCCCCCACCAGCCGCTGCTGCACCAGCACGAATTCGCCGTCAAACAGCGGCTCGGGGAAGGCCTGGCCCCAGGGGCCTGAGGCGCGGATCAGCTCCGCCAGCTCCAGACTCAGTTCATCGGGCAGCAGCTCGCCATCGGTGAGCAGTACCCCGGTCAACAGCTCAGGCGTCACCAGCTCGCCGATGACCGCCTCAAAGGCCCGACCGAAGGCCTCGATATTGGCCTTGGGCAAGGTCAGCCCGGCCGCCATGGCGTGGCCGCCAAACTTGCCCATCAAGCCGGGGTGGCGGGTGTCGAGCAGTTCCAGCGCATCGCGCAGGTGCACCCCGGGAATGGAGCGCCCGGAGCCCTTGAGCTCGGTCTCGCTGCTCTCGGCAAAGGCGATGACCGGGCGGTAGTACTTCTCCTTCACCTTGGAGGCCACCAGCCCCACCACCCCCTGATGCCACTCGTCCCGATGCAGCACGATACCCGACGGCACCTCGCCGTCACGAAAACGGATCTGCTCCAGGGTGGCGAGCGCCTCCTGCTGCATCCCCTGCTCGATCTCCTTGCGCTCCTGGTTGAGGCTGTCCATTTCGGATGCGAGCTGGCGCGCCAGGTTGATGTCCTCGCTCAGCAGGCAGGCGACCCCAAGCGACATGTCGTCGAGCCGGCCCACCGCGTTGAGGCGCGGCCCCAACGCAAAGCCGAGATCGGCGGCGCACAGACGACGACCGTCGCGACCCGACACGTCCACCAGCGCCTGGATGCCGGGACGGCAACGGCCGGCCCGGATCCGCTGCAAGCCCTGATGGACCAGGATGCGGTTGTTGCCATCGAGCGCCACCACGTCGGCGACCGTACCGAGCGCCACCAGATCGAGGTAATCCGCCACGTTGGGGGCGCGCAGCCCCTGGCGCTCATACCAGCCACTCTGGCGCAGCTGGGTGTTGAGGGCCGCCATCAGATAGAAGGCAACCCCGACCCCGGCCAGCGACTTGGAGGGGAAGTCGCAGCCATGCTGGTTGGGGTTCACTATCGCATCGGCGTCAGGCAGCTCCTGGCCCGGCAAATGGTGATCGGTAACCAGTACCTGCATACCAGCCGCCTTGGCCGCCGCCACCCCGGCGATGCTGGAGATGCCGTTGTCCACCGTGATCAGGAACTCGGCGCCGCGGGCCACCGCCAGCTCGACGATCTCGGGGGTGAGGCCATAACCGAACTCGAAGCGGTTGGGCACCAGAAAATCGATGTGGCGACCACCCATGGCGCGCAGCGCCAGCACGCACAGCGCCGAACTGGTGGCGCCGTCGCAGTCAAAGTCACCAACGATGAGAATGCGTTTTTGCGCCGTCAGTGCCTCGGCCAGCAGCGGCACCGCCTGCGCCATGCCGAACAGGCGCTGGGGCGGCAGCAGCTGGCTGGCGCTGCGTTCCAGCAGAGCGGGATCTTCGACCCCGCGGCTGGCGAAGATTTGACGAAGCAGCGGGTGCAGGGTAGCGGGCAGATGGGAATCATCAACTCGCGGACGACGACGGATTAGCAGGGGCATTGATGTGATCCAGTATCTTGAGCAGTTGTTCAGGGCTCTGATAACCGCGCACCAGGTCGCCATTTGGCAGGACCCAGCTCGGCAGCGCCTTGATCCCGAGCCACTGGCTCAGGCCGATATGATGGGCAAGGATCTCATTACAGCCGGTCTCAGGCAAACGATCACTGAGATCCAGTGCGCCGAACTGCCGGGGATCGCACCAACGCGCCTGCGCCTCGGCCAGATCGGCAAAGGTGCCGAGCACCGGCAGCAGCTGCACGCTGACCCCCCTCGCCTGCAGGACCGGCAGCTCTGCCAGGGTGGTGCGACAGCTGCTGCAAGCGAGATCGGTAAACAGGGTGACGCGATGGCGTTCCTGCTCGGCCCGCAGCTGTACCCGCCGCTCGCCGATCTGGGCCAGAGCCAGTTGCCGCTGCTGACGCAGCCCCAGCATGGTGAGGTTTTTCATGTCGTGGGCCAGATCCAGCATGGTGCCCTGCAGCACATAGTCGCCCCTGGCATCGGTATAGAGCAGCCCCTGGGCGGTGCCCAGCATGTAGAGACCGGGCATGGGGGTCTCGTCCACCAGATAGACCTGTACCCCGAGCCGTTGCTCTATGGTCTGCTTCAACAGTTGGGGATCCATCCCCGCGCTGGCGGCAAAAGAGCCCAGCAGCATCATTCCCAGCAGTAAATACTTCACTCTTTTACTCACTTGGCATGAACGAATGGACTCACAAGGTAACTCAGTGAATATTCTCTCCTCAACCGCTTAATTACCGATTGATTAATAGCGAGGGCCGCAAAAAAATCCCGATCTGACAGGTTGCCAATCGGGCAAAGGCCCAGCAAGCTAACCGGGACGACAGGAAACACGACGGTCATCCTCTGTTTTCCTGAAGCTTTAATTATTCAAATACCGGTGCGGCGCTGGCCGTACCCTGCCCATTTTTGGAGGGGAAAATGAGTCTGATTCAAGAGTTCAAGGCCTTTGCGTCCAGAGGCAACGTCATCGACATGGCGGTCGGTATCATCATTGGTGCCGCCTTCGGCAAGATAGTCTCCTCCTTCGTCGGGGACGTGATCATGCCGCCCATCGGCCTGATCCTGGGGGGCGTGGACTTCAGCGACCTCGCCGTGACCCTGAAGGCCGCCGAGGGGAGCACCCCGGCCGTGGTCATCGCCTACGGCAAGTTCATCCAGACCATCATCGACTTCCTGATCATCTCCTTCGCCATCTTCATGGGGTTGAAAGCCATCAACACCCTCAAGCGCAAGCAGGAAGAGGAAGCGGCCCCGGCCGGCCCGACCAAGGATCAGGAGCTGCTGACCGAGATCCGCGATCTGCTCAAATCCCAGCAGGGAAAATAAGCGCCAGCTCCTGTCGTGTATTCGAAAAAAACCGCCTTCTGGCGGTTTTTTTGATACCAGAAGTTAGACTGAGGGCAACCAGCAAGGCGCATGAAGGCCCCTGCCATCACGAAATGAGCCGCCCACCCTCCCCGCCCGACAGAACGGGCGTAATATCGAGCCTAACCGAACCGCATTCGCTACCGGAGTCGCCATCATGCCCCCCCTCACAGTGACAGCCAGGCCCCATCACAGCTTCATCCTGCGATATCTGCTGCTGCTCGCCCTGCCCCTGCTGCTGTTGACCGCCGGCAGCGGCTATCTGTTCGTCACCAAGCAGCAGGAGACGATGCGCAACCGGTTCGAGTTTTTCAGCAACAGCTCCGCCCAGCAGTGGGATGGCGCACTGGCCTCCGTCGATGCACAGATCAACATTCTGGCGGCGGATCTCGAGCTCAATGACGGCATCCTGCCCTCCGTGCTCAGCCAGCGCCATCACCAGGTGTGGCAGCAACTGAGCCGCACCGGCAGCATGCTCAAGGGGCTTTACTATGTGCAGCGGGACAACAAGCTGGTCAACTTCGCCCATCTGCCCATTCCCGGTTCGTTCGATGCAAGCCGGCGCAACTGGTATCAGGCGGCGATCAAGACCCCCGGTATCAACGTCTGGAGTGCCCCCTACCTCGACGCCATTCAGCACGTCCCCGTCATCACCCTGTCACGGGCGGTACTGAACCGGCAGGGAGAGCTGCTGGCGGTGATCGGCATCGATATCGACCTGTCGGAGATATCGCAACGGATTGGCCGGTTACTGCAGGGAGGGCGCCAGATAAGCTATCTGCTGTACGACATGAAAAACCACAGCGTGGTGGCCCACAGCGATCCCCTCAAGAACGGCGCCCCGCTTGATGACGAGCGGCTGGCCGAACTCAAGGGGCGCAGCGGCTCCCTGCTGAGCGACAATGACGAGCTGATCGCCTACTACACCCTGACCAACAACCCCAACTGGCGGGTCATCATCATCTACCCGTTCAGCAACTCCTTCGTCATCAAGGAGTTGCTACCCACCATGATGGTCGGGCTGCTCCTCTCGCTCACCATGTACATACTGGTGGCCGTCATCTTCCATCAGCGACTGGAAAACACCATCGGCATGCTGGTGCAGGTGGTGCGCCAGCTGCGGATAACCCCGCCGGGCCAGCCCCTCATCATCCCTCGCATTCCGGGTATCGAAGAGCTGGAAGAGGAGATCACCATGATTTCCGACCAGATGCTGGCCGAGAGCGAAAAAGCCCAGCGCGATGCCCTGACCGGGCTCTACAACCGCCGCTACATGGACACCCTGCTGGCCGAGCTGCACCAGCAGCATACTCCCTATGTGCTGGCCATCATCGACATCGACAACTTCAAGCAAATCAACGACCAATATGGCCACCCCGCCGGCGACAGCGTGCTCAGGCGCACCGCCTCCCTCGGCAGCAAGCTGCTGGATGGCAAGGCTACTCTCTGCCGCTTTGGCGGCGAGGAGCTGGTCGCCATCTTCGAACAGGGTCGGCTGAAGGAGGCCCATCAGCAGATGGAGCAGTGGCGCCGCGCCATGGGCAAGCAGAACTGGCGCGAGCCCGGCCTGACCGTCACCTTCAGCGGCGGGCTGGCCGAGGCGCTGGACGCGCCCCCCGCCCAGGTGCTTGCCCAGGCAGACGCCGCCCTCTATCGCGCCAAACAGGAAGGGAAGGACCGCCTCTCTCTCGCTTAGGCGCGCGGATGGTGCTGGCCGTGCAGCGCCTTGAGCCGCTCGTTGGCCACGTGGGTGTAGATCTGGGTGGTGGAGAGATCCGCGTGGCCCAGCAGCATCTGCACTACTCGCAGATCGGCGCCGTGGTTGAGCAGATGGGTGGCGAAGGCGTGGCGCAGGGTGTGGGGGGAGAGCTCGCCCTGGATGCCGGCGCGCTGGGCATAGAGCTTGATGCGGTGCCAGAAGGTCTGACGGGTCATCATGCGCGCCTGCTTGGAGGGGAACACCACGTCCGAGCTGGTGCCGCCGAGCAGCAGGGTACGCGCCTCCCGGTAGTAGCGCTCCAGCCAGTGCACCGCCTCCTCTCCCATGGGCACCAGTCGCTCCTTGTTACCCTTGCCGACCACCCGCACCAGCCCCTGGCGCAGGCTGACATGCTCGGCAGTCAGCCCCACCAGCTCGGAGACCCGCAGCCCGGTGGCGTAGAGCAGCTCAAGCATCGCCTTGTCCCGCAGCTCCAGCGGCTCGTCCACCAGCGGCGCTTGCAGCAGCGCCTCCACCTCGGCTTCGCTGAGATCCGATGGCAACTTTTTGGGCAGCTTGGGCCCCTCCAGCAGCACGGTGGGGTCGTCGCTGCGCAGCTTCTCCCGGTTGAGATACTGATAGAAACGGCGCAGGGCCGACAGGAAGCGGGCCGTACTGCTGGCCGCGAACTGCTGGTCCACCCGCCAGGCGAGATAGTGCTGGATATCGTCCAGCCCCGCCAGCAGCAGGGAGCCACCCTGCTCGTCGAGCCAGAGGGAGAATTTTTCCAGATCGGTGCGATAGGAGCTGACCGTATTGTCGGAGAGACCCCGCTCCAGCCAGAGGGCGTCCAGAAACGGCTCGATCAGGGGATGGGATTCAGACTTGCTCATGGTGCGCCGCGCTCAGGGGAAACATGGCCCATTGTAACGTGCCGACCCACCGCGGCCGCAAGTTGCCGTTGTCCATCGCCCGCCAGGCGGTGAAGCGCGCCGGCCAATCTGCTAGACTGACGCCCTCCCCCGGGCGCCACCCTGCGGTTGCCCGCCCCCATTGCCGACTGCGATCAAGAGAAGAGCGATGAAGATAGGTTTGTTTTACGGCTCTACCACCTGCTACACCGAGATGGCCGCCGAGAAGATCCGCGCCCTCATTGGCCCCGAGCTGGTCGATCTCCACAACATCAAGGATGTGCCCCTCACCCTCATGCAGGAGTACGACATCCTGATCCTGGGCATCTCTACCTGGGACTTTGGCGAGCTGCAGGAGGACTGGGAATCCCGCTGGGAAGACATCCAGGATGTCGAGCTGGAAGGCCGCATCATCGCCCTGTTCGGCATGGGTGATCAGCTGGGTTACGGCGAATGGTATCAGGATGCCCTCGGCCTGCTGCACGATCAGCTGGTCCCCAAGGGAGTCAAGCTGGTGGGCTACTGGCCCAACGAGGGGTACGAGTTCGATGCCTCCAAGGCGCTGATCGACGATGGCCGTCACTTCGTCGGCCTAGCGCTCGACGACGCCAATCAGTACGACCAGACCGAATCCCGCATCGAACAGTGGGTTGACCAGATCCTGAGCGAGATCCACGAGCTGCTGTGAGCCAGCAACCACACAGGGTTGCCTGATACAACTGGCGATGGCCCCCAGCCATCGCCCTCTCCCCGCATGGCATGACGAAAAAGACCTGGAAAGGCCCCCTTGAACAAACGTCAACGGCGACGCCTCCCTGACTACCGGCGGCCGGGTTTCGGGCTGCCGGGCGCATAAATCGCTCCGATTTTCTCAATCGGTATCATCGCATGACGCTATAGCGACTTTTTTGTGCTGGTCTGCAACAATGGAAACGGTACCCCATAACAATCACAGCCGGGTATCGGAAGCAAACGGACAGACCAGAATAAGGAAATTCTATGACCCCATTCTCCCTGTTGGCCCCCGCCATCGCCCGCGACGTGCTCGATCACGCGCTGGCGCTGGGTGCCGACTTCGCCGAGCTGTTTGTGGAGCGCAAGCGCCGCAGCCAGCTCAGCCTGCTCTCCAGCCAGATAGAAAACATCAGCGGTGGCCTCGATTTCGGCATCGGCGTGCGCCTGTGCTACGGCCACAAGGTGCTCTATGGCTACACCAACCTGGCCAGCCGCGATGAGCTCTTGCGCATCGTCAGCCTGCTGGCGGCCAAGGACCGGCGTGACCCCGTGGTGACCGCCACCGCCTTCGATTTCAGTCGCCTGAGCGATCGCAACCCGGTGGCCTTGCCGCTGTCGGCCGACAAGCTGCTGGAACAGAAGATCGCCTACCTGCACGCCATGGATGCCGCGGCCCGCGCCGAGAGCACCAAGGTGAGCCAGTTTGCCGGCAACGTGCTGGGCTGGGAGCAGGAGGTGGAGATCTTCAACAGCGAAGGGGTGCAGGTGAGCGATCGCCGTCACTACAACCGCATCATGGCCCAGACCATCGCCGCCCTTGGCAGCGAACAGAGCGTGGGTTACGAAGCCCCCGGCGCCATGATGGGCTGGGAGCACGCCGCCGGCGTGGATCCCCGCGAGCTGGCCCTCACCGCCACCCGCCAGGCACTGGTGAAACTGGGCGCCGCCCCCTGCCCGAGCGGCAAGCTGCCGGTCATCATGGAGAGCGGCTTTGGCGGCGTCATCTTCCACGAGGCGTGCGGCCACCTGCTGGAGACCACCTCGGTGGCCAAGAAGGCCTCGGTGTTCCACGACAAGATGGGCCAGCTCATCGCCAATCCGGCGGTCAGCGCGGTGGACGAGGGGCTGCAGGGCAACGCCTGGGGTTCCATCAACGTCGATGACGAGGGAATGGCGACCCAGCACACCCAGCTCATCAAGGATGGCGTGCTCACCGGCTTTCTGGTGGACCGGATGGGGGCCCTGCGCACCGGCTACGCCCGTACCGGTTCCGGGCGCCGCGAATCCTACAAGTTCGCGCCGGCCTCGCGCATGCGCAACACCTACATAGAGCCGGGCAATCACAGCCTGGACGAGATGCTGGCAACCGTGGAGCACGGCATCTATGCCAAGCGGATGGGAGGGGGCTCGGTGCAGCCCGGCACCGGCGAGTTCAACTTCAACGTGCAGGAGGCCTACCTCATCGAGGGGGGCAAGATCACCCGGCCACTCAAGTCGGCCACCCTGATTGGCACCGGCCCGCAGGTGCTCAAGGAGATCTCCATGGTGGGGCGCGATCTGGCCCTCTCCGCCGGCATGTGCGGCTCGGTCTCCGGCTCAATCCCGGCATCCGTCGGCCAGCCGCCGCTCAAGGTCGACAATATCCTGGTCGGAGGGAACGCCTGATGAGCCAACTCGACATGAACCAACTACTGACCCGTTTGCTGGACCAGGTCGCCGATCTCGGTGCCGAGGCGGACATCATCGCCAACCAGGACAAGGCCTTCTCCCTCAAGGCCGACAAGGGCGAGCTCAGCGAATACAAGGTCACCAGCAGCCAGCAGATCGGCATTCGGCTGATAAAAGAGGGCCGGGTCGGCATCGCCTATTCGGAGTCCCTCGACGAGTCGGCGCTAGCCGCCATGCTGCAGGATGCGCTGGATGCCAGCCGCTTCGCCAAGGTGGACCCGGATCAGACCATCACCGTGCAGCAGAGCCGGCTCACCACCGACTGCGCCGAGATCAATCAACCCGACACCACTCCCGTGGAGGAGAAGATTGCCCTGGCCCTGCGCCTCGAGTCGGACATGCTGGCGCTGCCGGACGTGACCGGCGCCCCCTACAACAGCTTCTTCGAGGGAGAAGGCCGGCTGTGGCTCGCCAACAGCCAGGGCAGCCTCTGCCAGCATCAGGCGTTCAGCGTCGGCTGCTACAGCTCCGCCCTCATCGAGCGCGACGGCCGTCAGTCCATGTTCTCCCAGGGGCAGTATGAGCGCCGCTTCGATGCGCTGGACAGCCAGACCCTCATCCGCCAGATCCACGCCGTGGCCGACGGCCTGCTGGCGGGAGAAGCGGTGCCGAGCGGCCACTACAGCGCCATCTTCGACACCAATGCCCTGGCCAGCCTGTTCGGCTGCTTCCAGTCAGCGCTGTCGGGCAAATGGGCCCAGCAGGGGATCAACCCCTGGCGCGACAAGCTGGGCCAGTCGGTGGCCTCCCGCTGGCTCACCCTGGAGAGCCGGGCCTATATGCCGGGCGGCATGCACATCAAGGCCTTCGATGGCGAGGGTGCCCCCACCCGGGATCTGCTGCTGATCGGCGAAGGGGAGCTCAAAACCCTGCTGCACAACAGCGCCACCGCCCACCACTTCGGCCTAGCCAGCAACGGCTCGGCGGCGCGCAGCGCCCGCAGTGCGCTGGATGTCAGCCCGCGCCACCTGGTGTTCGGGCTCGGCCCCCACAGCGAGGCCGAGGCGCAAGGCGGCGAGTACCTGGAGCTGGTCAAGCTGGACGGCCTGCACTCCGGCGCCGATGCGGTGAGCGGCGACTTCTCGTTCGGCGCCTCCGGCTTCCTGTGCCGGGATGGCGTGCGGGTGGCGCCGGTGCGCGGCATCACGGTGGCGGGCAACTTCTATCGCCTGCTGGGTGAGCTGGAAGCGGTCGCCAACGTGCTGCACCACGACGATGGCAAGAGCTTCTATGCCCCGCTCATTCGCTTCGGCGGGCTGAGCATTGCAGGCAAGTAGCCATCTATGGATGACCAGGAGCATCATGCTTCTCCATTCGTCCGCTTCGGCGGGCTGAGCATCGCCGGCAAGTAACTGTATATCGAGGGAAAAAACCTCCCGTTCCCCACCCGAAAGCGGCGCCATCAGGCGCCGCTTTTTTAGCTCTGGCGCCCCGCATGGGCCGCTCCTAACCTCTAGGAAGCTGCCTGCGAGCTGCCGCCAGAGGCCGCCAGCAAGGAACAGCGCCGCCGGTCGCATCGGCCGGAACATGCTGGAGATCACCAAGATGGACAATACCCTGGTCTGGGCCGACATTCCGACACGGGATCTGGATCGCGCCATGGCCTTCTACTCGGCCCTGCTCGACGTGCCGGTCACGCCGATACAGGAGGAGATCCGCTTCGCCATGCTGCGCCACGATGGCAACAACGCGGCGGCCTGTCTCGGCCCCATGGACAAGTACCACCAGCCGGGGCACACGGGCCCCCTCATCTACCTCGCCCTTGGCCAGCGCCTGCAGGAGGCTGAACAGCTGGTGCCCAAGATCGGCGGACGGGTGCTCGAACCCTTGCACAGCATCGGCAGCGGCCATGGCTCCCGGGTCATCATCGAAGATACCGAGGGCAACTGGCTGGCCCTCTATGCCCCTCCTGCCAGCTGATAACCGATGGCTGTGCCAGAAACAACAACGGCGACCTCATGGTCGCCGTTGTGCATTAGCCAGTCTCCCCGGTCATCAGACCTGCGGGTTGAGACGGGTCGGCATGCCGGTACGCTGTTCCAGCACCTGCTTGACCACATTGGAGTCACTGTCCATGTGGGCGATGAAGCGGGTGGTGGCCTGGGTCATGGGCAGCGGCACGGAGGCGGTGGAGTTGAACTCCTCCTCGTTGCGTGACAGCGGCTCGTGCACTTCCATGTAGCGACCGCCATCCGGCTCGACCGTGGTCTTGACCGGCTGGTTGACGAACTGGACACGAGTGCCGACCGGCACGTTGTCGAACAGGTACTTGATGTCGTCGGCGCGCAGACGCACGCAACCGCTGCTCACTCGCAGACCGATGCCGAAGGTGGCGTTGGTGCCGTGAATGGCGTACAGGTTGCCGATGTAGAGCGCGTGCAGACCCATGGGGTTGTCCGGACCGGCCGGCCAGACTGCAGGCAGGGTCTTGCCCTGGGCGGCGTAGCGGCGACGGATGTTCTCAGTCGGGGTCCAGGTCGGGTTGGCGCGCTTGCGCTCCACCTTGGTGATCCAGTTCTCCGGGGTGTTGACCCCCAGCTGGCCGATGCCGATGGGCAGCACCTGCACCACGTTCTTGCCTTTCGGGTAGTAGTAGAGACGCATCTCCGCCACGTTGATGACGATCCCTTCGCGGGGAGCGTTGGGCAGGATCAGCTGATGGGGGATGACCAGTTTGCTGCCCGCCTTGGGCAGGTAGGGGTCGACACCCGGGTTGGCTTCCATGATGTTGGTCAGACCCAACTGGAAGTCGGAGGCGATCTGCTCCAACGGACGATTGTCCGCGGGTACCACGTACTCCTGGTTCTCACCGATCAGACGGCTGTTGGCTGCAGGCAGCTGGTATTCAACGGCGGCGGCCTGCTGGCTGACCAGCGCCAGAGTACATAAAAGAGCCGAAGCGGCAGTGCGAAGGGGATTCATAAAATTCCTGTGTGGTTTCCTGTACCAAGTTGGCCGACGGCCATTTCATCCTCGGTCTGGCCCGTGACGAGTCACCTTGCGTCCGAGGTCGATTACCGAGCGCGCATTCTTTCCTGAGTCGGCCAAAAATTCAACGTCGGGATCGCTCTTTTTGCATGAAAAAGCGCATCCGGCGCCGCTGACGCCGCCTCTTGTCACCCTGGCCACCCTAGCAGCCACAAACTGAGCGCAAGCTGAACAACAGGGAGGCCATCGAGCCTCCCTGTTTCATCACGGGATCACCCTTGCCCGCCGAGCAGGGCCGCTACCGTCCCGACGATGGCGGCGCGGGCATCGAGCGCAGCCATCTCGTCGGCCAGCAGCCGGGCCCTGGCCCGATAGCGCGGCTCGTGCACCAGCTTGCGCACCGCCGCCGCCACCGCGTCCGCCGTCGGCTCGTTGCTGTGCAGATTGATGCCGGCACCGCTCCACGCCACCCGGGTGGCCACCTCCGCCTTGTCCTCCCCGGTGCCCGCCACCACCAGCGGCACTCCATGGGCCAGCGCGGCCTGCACCGAGCCATAACCGCCGTTGGTCACCAGCACGGCGGCGCGGGGCAGCGCCAGCTCGAACGGCACGTGTTCGGTGACGATGGCATTGGCCGGGACGGCGGCGCCCAGCCGCGCCGGATCCCGCCCGCCGGTGGTCAGCAGCAGTTGCAGTTCGTCGCCGGCCAGCCCCTGCATGGCCGGGATCAGCAGTTGCCCCAGATCCACGTTGGCCAGGGTGCCCTGGCTGACGATGACCAGCGGCCGCTCATCGAGCCGCTCCCACCAGGGCGGTGGCGTCAGCTCAATCCGGGGTGGCAGCAGCGGGCCGACATAACGGATCAGCCCCTCCAGCTCCGGCCGCTCGTATTCAAAGCCGGCGCAGGAGAGCTGCAAAAAGGCATCGGGGGCCGTCACCATCACATCGGTGAAGGGAGCCGTCAGCGGCGGCGCCCCCGCCTCGGCCAGCGCGGCATCGAAGCTCTGCTGTACCTCCCTTTGCAGTTGCCGGGTCGGCTCATCGAGCCAGGGCAGCTCGCCAAGGGAGCGGCGCAACTCGGGAGGAATGCGCGGGCCGTAGAAGATGGCATCCGGGCTCGAGAAGGAGACCGGGTTCACCCCCAGCATCAGGATGGGAAGGCGCCGCCCGTCCCTCTGCTGCAACAGCGGCAGCACGCCGTAGAAGCCGTTCTCCACCAGCAGCAGATCCACCCCCTCCGTCGCGAGCAGCGCCCGCAAATGGCTATCGTGCTGCGCCATGGGGGCGGCGAAGAAGCGCTTGAGTGCCAGCGCCATCTGGGTGGCGCCGCTCAGGCTGGCCCGCTCGGGAAAATGCCGCTCCAGCGCCCGGTAGTCAAAGTCCACCTCGGGGGCGAAGGGCACGAATTCGGCGCCGGCTGCACGGATGCGCTGCTCGAACAGGGCGCCGCACAGCATCAGCACCCTGTGCCCTTCCTCCACCAGCAGACGGGCCGCCGCCAGCATGGGATTGACGTGGCCCGGGGTGGCGGTGGCCGCCAGCAAAATGGTCGCCATCACGCCGCCCCTTGCGGCGCCAGCGCCGGGTTGAGACAGACCGGGCTGGCCTGGATGTGGACCCGCTGGATATGGCGAGCGGAACGGGCGGTGAACCCCTCGCGGCCGTGCAGCAGACCGAGGTTGTCGGCGATCACCACGTCTCCCCCTTGCCACTGGTGGGCATAGAAGTAGCGCGGATCGTAGAGCCGCTGGTGCAGATCCTGCAGGAAGGCGGCCTGCTCGGCCGGTGCCACCCCCTCAATCTCGAGGGCATGCTGATTGAGAAAACGCACCCCCTCCCGCGGCGGCTCGTTGTAGCGCAGTACCGTTTCGCCGCTCACCGGGTGGGGCACCAGCAGCGGCGAGCGCACCTGGCCGCCGTAGTGCACCACCTGCTTGATGCGATAGGTGATGTGCACCCGCTCCCAGCGGGCCAGCCGCTCGCCGTCGAGTTCGGTGAGCAGCTGACGGGTATTGATGAAGGTGGTGCGCCCCCCTTCGTCCGCCGCCGGGGCGTGCACGCAGTGAAACAGCTGGAACTCGGGCAGGGTCGGCTTGTACATGCCGTCCCAGTGCAGCGGCACATAGCTGGAGTCGAAGATGTGGTCGGTGGCGTTCTCGTGCTCTTTCACGTCCAGCACGGCGCCGAAGGGCCACATCATGATCTCGCCCCACCCCTCGCCGTAGCGGGTCAGCCGCTCGGGATCGGTGAAGCCGGACTCGAACCCGCGCAGGATCAGCACGCCGTGACGGCGGGCCAGTTCGCGCAGCGCCTCGATAGCCAGGCTCTGCACCGGCTGGGCGTTACGGGCCGGTTCAATCAGCAGGCCGAACGGGGCCTGTGGCAGGATGCGGCAGCGCTCGCCACCGAGGGTAACGATGGATGCAGTCATGGGAAACTCCTCAGGCGGCGGCCTGCTTGCCGTTGATCAGGTAGTGGCTCGGACGGCCGTGGATATGGACCAGCTCATGCTCCATCGCCAGCACGTCGCGCCGCTTCATCAGCACGAACTGGCCATCCAGGTTGGCCGCCACCCCGTGCCAGGGGGTGAGCCAGTCATCCCGGGTCGGCAGCATGTGGATGCCCATCTTGAGGCTGTGGCTCGCCTGGGGGTGGATGGAGAGACGGATCGCCTCGGGGAAGCGCTCCGCCAGCAGGTTGCCCCAGGCGCGGCTGCGCTGGATCACCGCATGGGTGCGCGCCTTGGCATCCCGCTGCAACGCCGTGTTGGAGAGCGGGGTGTCCGGCAGTTGGCTGTCTTCATAGAGGAAGCGGGTCATGGCGCGATAGAGGCGAATGCCCTCCTCGGTGCTTCTTACCTCTTCCGTTATCTGTGCCAGCGGCTCGGCATAGCGCTCTACCAGCTGTTCGCGCAGAGTGTCGAAGTCGCGGCTGGCGCAAAACTCGGCCATGCCCGCCACCATGCCCAGGTGGAAGACCCCGAGGTGGGTCGCCCCCAGCTCCAGGATCAGCTGCTCGATGTGGGCTTGATAGGCGTCGATGGCCGGGTCCGCCACCCGGATGAGGTCACCGAACACGTGGCCGTCCGAGCAGATGAGGATCCGCATGCCGGGCGCGTAGTGCAGCTGGATACGCTGGCAGAGGTGGTTAAGAAAGCTGAGGGAGAGCCGCTCCGCCATGTCCGGCAGGGTACCCAGCACCTTGTTCGGATTGGGCGACTTGGTGGGGAAGGCGGGCAGCACGCAGGTGATGGTCTCGCCCCGCTCGATGAAGGCCTGCAGACGGGGGATCTGGATGGCGGCCACCTCTGCTTCCTCCTGCTGCCGATCCAGAATGGGATCGGGGAAGCGGCGGCGATAAGGCAACAGCTCGGCAAATATATTTTGGGCAATATGATGGGAAGATAAACCACTCATTATTCCGGCTCCTTTGGCAGGATTAAAATCAATAAAGATGACTCTTTATCAATGCGTCCAGTCTCTGTTGTTATTATTTTTGTATCCGTTTGCTACCCAAACGAATCGAGAGGGGACAGTAGCCGAGATGAAGTCAGGCTATCAATTCGCCATTGATGTAAACAGATTCAACCCGCAGCGAATAATCTATTTCGCATAAGTTAAGTTGAACTATACATATGAATAAAAACAGATTTTATTTAAATTGATGCGTATCAAATATCACCAATCAGAAAAGTTCCCCAACCGCTTTATTATTCGGTCACAATTTGACTCGTGGATTATTTAGCACAACTTAATAGTGATATTTTTTCATGGCGGCAATCCTGACCATTTCGCTGTAAATATCGCAAATAATTATCCAGCTACATATTAAGCAGACCAACCGAGTGCAGCCACCGCCGCGCAAAAGGGGAATGAGCGGGCGAAATGACGCGTCGCAGATCTGCTGCACCATCGCCATGCGCTTTCATGGTGGCGACCCCGATCGGGGCCGCAACGGTGTGCAAAGAGCGCCTAAGCGCTCCCTAGGTAGTCGAGGGCCGCCTGCCAGCCCATCTGGTAACCCTGCTCCAGCCGCCCCCGGTCGGTGGTCATGCGGCCGACCCGAAAACCCGCCGGCGGCACTATGACCCGGATGCGGCAATCGGCCGGCGGCTGGCGGATGAAGTCGATGGCATCGTTGTAGCTTTGATGACGCGACAGGCTAGCCCGAGCCAGGGCCGGCGTCTCGCGCAGCAGATAGCGATGCAGGGCTGGCAGGCGCGGCGCCCGCTTGCGATAGCCCAACGGGCGGGAGAGCACCACAGTGATGTCGCGCGCCCCCTGCTCATAGGCGTGGCGCACCGGAATGGAGTCGGCCACCCCGCCGTCCGTCATGGCCTCCCCGTCGATGCGCACGAAATCCCGGTAGACCAGCGGCACCGAGCAGGAGGCCTTGATCTGCTGCTCCAGCTCGGCGGCGTTGGCCTTGAGGTAGGCGGCCTGGCCGTCCGCTACCCGGGTGGCCACCACGGTCAGCGGCACCGGGTTGGCGGCAAAGCGTGCCAGATCGAGCCGGCACTCGCGGATGGTGATCGCCCACAGCCAGTCGAGATCAAGCCAGTGTCCGCCGCGCAAGAACTTGGCCAGGTTGATGAACTCGGGACGGCAGGAGTAGTCGGTGATGACGTTGTGGTTGCGCCCCTGCTGACCGGCCAGAAAGGCCGCCAGATTGACCGCCCCGGCCGATACCCCGATGCAGTGATCAAACGCCGTGCGGCCTTTGGCCAGAAACGCATCCAGCACCCCGGCGGCGAAAATGCCGCGCATGGCGCCCCCCTCGACCACCAGGGCCGTCTGTCGCCGACTCATCTCGCCTCCCCGTTTTGCTCTGTGAATGGTCTCACACTTTGGCCCATTCAGAGCCCGACTGTCGGCCGGGATCCCTATAATGGGCACGCCTTCGCTCCCCATGAGCAAGGTATAACTTATTGATGCTACGGAATATTACAATGAAAAATATCAGCAAATCCCTACTGGCCGCTGCCATTTCCCTCGGATTGATGGCAGGCTGTAACAGCCAAAATGACTCCGAGACCCCGACCCCCATGGTTCGCTTCGCTACCTTCAACCTCTCCTTCGATCGCACCGCCGCCGGCATGCTCGCCGGTGAACTGGCCCTCAGTCGCACCGAGCAGGATGCCCTGCTGGCCCGCCTCGCCGATGGCACCTTGAGCGGCGCCGAGAAGACCAAGGCCCTCGACGTGCAGCAGATCCGCAACATCGCCGAAATCATCCAGCGCACCCGGCCGGATGTGTTCCTGCTCAACGAATTCGACAATGACGGCAAGGGCGCCGACACTACGGACCTCAAAGCCTTCAACGACAACTACCTGGCCCACGCCCAGCACGACGAGGTGAAGGCCATCAGCTACCCGGTGCTGCAGAACTTTGCCACCAACACCGGTCTGATGAGCGGCCATGACCTCAACCTGGACGGCAAGGTCAACAACGGGCCGGACGACGCCTGGGGCTTTGGCAACTACCACGGCCAGTACGCCTTCGCCGTGATGTCCCAGTACCCCATCGATACCAAGCAGATCCGCACCTTCCAGAAATTCAAGTGGAAGGACATGCCGGGCGAAGTGAACCCCGTCATCGACGACTGCAACAATGCCAAGGCGCCGATCCCGGCCGGCCGCCAGTGCGGCGATGCCTGGTATGACGATGCCGCCTGGCAGGCCTTCCCGCTCTCGTCCAAGAACCACGCCGACGTGCCGGTGCGCATCAAGCGCGGCAACAAGGAGGAGGTGATCCACTTCCTCATCTCCCACCCGACTCCGCCCATCTTCGGCAACGCGGCGCGCCACAACGTCAAGCACAACCGGGCCGAAGTCGCCTTCTGGCAGGATTACGTGGAGACCGCCAGCTACATGGTGGATGACGCCGGCAAGGCGGGTGGCTTGGCCGAGGGTGCCAAGTTCGTCATCGCCGGTGATCTCAATGCCGATCCCCAGATTGGCGATGGGGATCTCACCGCCATTCAGGATCTGCACAACCATGTGCTGGTCAATCAGGCGGTCACCAACGGCGCCCTGATCCCGGTCAGCCAGGGCGGCCCCGAGTGCCTCGCCAGCCAGCCGGATCAGTGCAAGCGCAACAACAACCGCCCCACCCCGGAGCGCATCACCAGCAGCAGCGGCCTGCAGCTCGACCACGTGCTGCCCTCCGCCAACCTGAACGCGGTCGCCTCCGGCGTGTTCTGGCCGGCCAGCTTCGAGCCGGGCTACCACCTGGTGTATGACGCCAAGCTGGGCATCGCCAAGGGCGTCAGCTCGGATCACCGCCTGGTGTGGGTCGACTTCAAACTGTGACAGTGACGCAGAGCAGATAAGCAACGGGGCCCGCAGGCCCCGTTTTCATTGGATCGTCATACCAGCTTCTCCACCCGGGCCGGCAGCCCCTGGCGGGCCGACGAGCCGATGGCCCAGTCCACCAGGGGGTAGCGGCCATGGCGGCTGGGATCCAGCACCGCCAGATCGTTGAGGTTGACCCCGGCTCCGCGCAGCGGATTGGCAACCACTTTCTGACCGTCTATCCAGTGTTCCCGCGCCCCCAGCTCCTTGTGGCCGAAGCCGTGTTCGATGGCGATGGCATCGGCCTGCACCCCGGCCACGCACTCGGCCACCCCGATCACGCTGCCATCCGGGGTGCTGACCCGTACCCTGTCCCCGCTCTCGATCCCCAGCTGCGCCGCCGTCTGCGCATTGAGCCGCACCCGGTTGCTGGGGTTCACCTGGCGCAGGCGATCCGAGCCGATGCTCATGGAGCTCATGGTGTGGGACTTGTAGCTGGTGAGCAGCAGCGGCCACTGGGCCGGCTTGAACGCCTCATTGAGCGGCGTGCCGTCCGCCAGCTGGGGGCGGAAGAAGCGCGGGGTGCCGCTCAAGAACTGGCCGCTCTGGCTGTGACGACGGCTGCCCACCTCGGGGTTCCACACCATCAGCGGCTTTGGCCAGCGCTTGCTCGGTTGACCCGCTTCGTCGCGCCCCTTGGCCGCCGGCTCGAAGCGCCCGCCGCGAGCGAAGAGATAAGCGGCGCGGCCCGCCTCCTCCGCACTCAGGGTGGCGTTCAGCACTGGCAGGATCCGCTCCACCCCGGACCAGGCGAGATCCTCAGGATCTATGGCAGGCACCGGCTCGCCGAGATAGGCGACGTTGGCCGCGCCGTAGAGGGAGAAGTCCGCCGCCCGGTTCAAGCCGTGCACCTTGCCATCCGCCCCTTTGAGCGCCCCCTCGCCAAAGCCCGGCAGTCCCAGCCGTTTGGCCACCGCGATAAAGAAGGACTCCATGCAGACCGGCTCCCCCTCGGCAGTATTGGCAACACGGGGCTCCACGATGGGCCAGCGACCGGTGGAGACCTTGGTCATCACCCCGTGCCAGGCGGTGGCCCAACCCCAGGATTCGTAGGTCAGGGTGTCCGGCACCAGGTAGTCCGACAGCGCCGACGACTCGTTGATGAAGCTGTCGATGCTGATAAAGAGCGGCAGCACCTTGGGGTCTTTCAGTTGCTCACCGATGGCCTTGGCGAGCCCGGCCTGGCCGTATAGAGGGTTGCCCATGTGGTTGATCCAGGCCTTGAGCCGGTAGGGGTAGCCGTTCACCGCCGCAGTCAGGTGTTCGCCGAGCAGTGGGCCCGAGATCGGAAACCAGGGCTCTTGCGCCGGATAGGGATTCTGGCCCGCTTCGCGCTTGCGCCGATACTCAGAGGTCTTCTCGTAGGGGAACTTGGATCGCGACAGGAAGACGCCGGTGGGTTTGACCATGCCGGGGAAGCTCGCCAGATCGTAGCGCGGCCCCGCCCCGAAGGGATCGAACTTGCCGCCGCTCGCCACGGCGCCGCCCCTTGCGTTCAAGTTCCCTACCATGACGTTGAGCATCATGATGGCCCAGGCCGAGTAGAAGCCGTTGGCGCTCATGGTGCCGCCATGGGAAACCACCGCCGCCCGGGTACCATGGCTGGTGAATTCCCGCGCCAGCGCCTCGATATCGCTCACTGGCACGGCGCACTCGGCGCTGTATTGCGCGAGAGTGTGCTCCCGGCACGCCTCGGCCAGCAGCTGGAAGCTGCTCTTCACCATCAGCGCCCCCTTGGGGCCCTGAATGGTGCGATCCACCCAGAGGTTGGCCCGCTCACACTGGTCGGCGGGTCTCGGCTCGCCGCTACCCGCCTCCTCTACCAGCATGGCGTCCCCCTCCCCATAGGCTTCCCCATCAAAGGGCAAGCCAAGATCGCTGGCCCGCAGCATCTGGCCGAAGCGCGGATGCCCCTCGTCACAGACAACCAGATGGCTGGCGTTGCAAAAACCGCGATAGCCGGCCCGCTCGGCGGCGGCAGCATGGGGTGCCGTCAGGAAGGACTCGGCGTAGCGGTCGTTGTCGATGATCCAGCGCAGCATGGCCATGGCCAGCGCCGAGTCGGTGGCAGGGCGGATGGGCAGCCAGCGGTTGGCGGGGGCGGACGGCATGTTCACCGTGTTGGGCAGGCTGGGGGCCACCACCACGTAGGAGAACGGCTTGCCCGGCCGCGCCCGGTTCGCCGCCAGCTGACGGGACTGGCGCTTGAAGGGGTTGCCCGATTGCTGGGGCGAAGTGCCCATGAACAGCAGGAAGTCGCTCTCGTCCCAGTCCGGCTTGAGGTGGGCGTTCTTCTCCAGATCGTCCAGCAGGGCGCCGGCCCCGACCCGGAACGACAGGCCACAGTAAGCACCGTGGTTGGCGAAGTTGCGGGTGCCAAAGCTGTTGAAGGTGAAGCGCTTGATGAAGTGATCCCGCCCCTCGTCCGAGGCGTTGCTCACCAGCAGCTGGTTGGCCCTGGGGCCGTACTCCGGGTTGGCCGGGTCGAGCGGCTCGGCGAGGTTGCGAATGGCCCGCAACCCATCAACCTGGCCCTCGCCAAACAGATCGCCCCCCTCCACCACCTCGGCCACCAGCTGCTCGAAGGGGATGCTCTGCCAGCGGCCGCTGCCACGGGGCCCCACCCGCTTGAGACAGCGGGTGACTCGCTGCGGGCTGTCGAGCTGCTCCAGCATGGCGTTGCCCCGGGCGCAGGCGGTGGAACGCCCGTCCAGCCCCCCTTCCTGGTAGCCGCTGGTAGCGAGCAGCGCCTGCTTGACCGGGGTCTTGAAGTCGATGTGGTGGCGGGCGGAGAGCGGGTGATAGGGGTTGCCCAGGATCCGCACTATCTGGTCGCGCTCGTTGTCGATGCGGGCCCGCACTCCGCACAGGGTCCAGCAGCCGAGGCACATGGTGTTGGCAACCCGCTGGGCCGGGTTGGGGTGCAACTCTCCCTGCTCATCAACCCGGTACTCCACGGCCAGCGAGTTGCCATGGATGGGATCCCGGGTTGGCTGGCCCGAGCTGCCGGTGGCGAGACCAGTCGCCACCTGCTTGAGGGTGTCGCTGTAGCCGGCGACGAACAATCCGGTGCCGCCGGCGATGGCGGCGCCCTTGAGAAACTTGCGTTTGCTGTGATCCATCAGAGTGCCTCGCGTGCAAAAGGAGTGGGTGCCTTGATGGCGGGGGAAACAGAGGGGCGCACCAGCTCCGAGAGGGCCACCAGCAGGGCCAGCAACAGACCGAAGGTGCCGAGAATGCCGAGCACACCGGCCGGGCCCCAGGCAATTTCATAGAGATAGACGCCAGCCCCGTACTTGGGCGCGAGCTGCCCCTGGATCAGCAGCAGCCAGCGCAGGCCCCACACCAGGTGCAGCCCCAGCAGCCCCAGCCCCCAGAGTGCCAGGCGGGCAGAGATCCTTCGCCGCATCAGCATCAGCAGGCTGGCCAGCCCCAGGGTCAGCAACAGCCAGTGGACCGCCAGCCGCCAGCTCGGGTCGAGCCGATAGAGGGCCGCGGCCTCTGCTGCCGAGGCGCCGCCAAACAGGGCCCAGCCCAGCAGGGAGAGGGCCAGCAGGCCTAATGTCCAGCCACCCTGGCGCAGCAGGGTCGACTCGGTCTCGGCCCCCCAGCCCGTCAGCAAGCGGTTGAGCAACAGCAGGGCACTCTGGGCCCCCAGCACGGCGCTCAGGGTCAGCAGCCAGGGCAACCAGGGGGTATGCCAGAGCGGGCGCGCCGCCACCGCCATGGTCTCGAGCCCGGTGTAGAGGGCGATGCTGAGCCCGCTCAGGGCGGCCAGCAGAGAGAGGGGCCGCAGCCAGACGTGCCCCGACCAGTTTCCCAGACAGAGCAGCCTGGCAAGGCGGGCTATCTTGTCCCCTTCTGCACCGCGCCGGGCCAGGGCGGGCCTTAGCAGCAGCCAACCGAGCAGCATGGAGAGCAGGCTGAACAGCGGCAGCAGATAGGCGCCATACCACATGATGGAGCCAACGCGCGTCTGGGCGTAGAAGTGCCAGGCCCGGGCCGGCTGGTGCAGATCCGCGGTCAGGGCGATGGGGGCCACCAGACCGGCCGCCACCATCAGCACCGCCGCGAGGGTCTGCAGCCGCGGGTCCGGCGCCTTGCGCCACAGCTCAAAGGCGCCGAGCCAGAGGGCTCCGTAGGCGAGGCCGATGAGGAAGAAATATTGCACCGCCCAGGGCAGCCAGGTGATGGGCTGAGCCGGGGCCAGCAGTTCGTTAATGACCATGGGCTATCTCCTTGCCATCGTCCGTGAGCAGGGTGCGCAGGGCCGGGTTGCCGTCGACCTTGCTGACGAAGGCCTCGTCCATACCGAGATAAAAGACCCGCGGCTGGGTATTGGCCTCCGGCTTGAGCACCTTGAGCGCTGGCTCGTGTTGGCGCAGCAAGCGGCTTACCCGGCTCTTGGGGTCGTTCAAATCGCCTATGATGCGCGCCTCGCCGACACAGCTCTCGACGCAGGCGGGCAAGAGCCCCGCCTCCAGCCGATGGGCGCAAAAGGTGCACTTGTCGGCGGTGTTGGTCTCGTGGTTGATGAAGCGGGCGTCGTAGGGGCAGGCCTGCACGCAGTAGCCGCAGCCGACGCACCAGTCGTTGTTGACCACCACGATGCCGTCATCGCGCTGGAAGGTAGCGCCGGTGGGGCAGACATCGAGGCAGGCGGGCTCGGCGCAGTGGTTGCACAGCCTCGGCAGCATCAAGAGAGAGGCGGGAGCCTCGAGGGCGGCCACGTCGCTCACCTCGTACTGGCTCACCGTGGTGCGAAACTGGCCGAGGGGAGGCTGATTTTCGATGGTACAGGCCACGGTGCAGGCCTGACAGCCGACGCAGCGGCGCAGGTCGATCAGCATGCCGTAACGCTTGCGCCCGTCCCCCCGGTGGATGGCCGCCCGCCCGTTGCGGGGAGCGGGAACGGACTGCGCCTGAACCTGGGTGACGGGGATCAGGGCCGCCCCTGCGGTGAGGGCGGCGATCCCGGATAACAATCGGCGCTTGCTGGGCTCCATGGCGTCTTTCCTTCTGCTGAGCTGGCTTGAAAGGGGTTGGGCCGATTGTCCTCAACGCAGGAAGTCGCCTCTATTGTGGTTTTCCACATACCGGGAGCCGGGTTGATCCAGCGCAATAAAAAATACCCCAGCCCTGCTGAACTGTGACCGGGGCGGCGTTTGCCGCCCCTCCCGGCCCCGTTCGCGTGCAAGCGCGCGCCCCGGTGATAGACTGCCCCCTTTGCACCGAGAGGAGAGCCCCCTGCACGCCCCAGTTCCCTTGCCCCTGCTCAGCCTGCTGCTCTGGCTCGCCCTGTCAGCCCTGCCGCTGCGGGTGCAGGCCGCCCTGACTCCCTCTTTGCCAGCGCCGGCCCGACAGGAATCCGCCCCATCCCAGGCCACGCCGGTGCAGGCCTTGGCCGAGCCGATACGCATCGGCGTGCTGGCCACCCGCGGCCCGGCCTTGGCGAGAGCCCAGTGGCAACCGCTGCTGCGCTGGCTGGCACAGCGCGTGCCCGGCCATCGCTTCGTGCTGCATCCGCTGGGGCTCGATGAACTGGCCGAGGCCGTCGCCCGCGAGCACCTCGATTTCGTCATCACCAACCCTGGCCAGTCGGTGAGTCTGGCGCGCCAGTACCCGCTGGCTTGGCTCGCTACCCTCAAGAGCCCGGCCGGGGGGGACAACCTCGCCATCGGAGCGGCGCTGGTGGTGCCCGCCCCAGCCCCCTACCGACACTGGCGTGACCTCGAGGGGCAAGCGGTCGCCGCCGTTTCGGAGAACGCCTTCGGCGGCTACCTCGCCTATCGCTTCGAGGCGGGCGAACAGGGGGTCAGGCTGGAGCACTTCTTCTCCACCGTGCAGTTCACCGGCTTTCCGCTGGACCGGCTCATCGAGCGGCTGGCGGCAGGTGAGGTGGCCGCCGCCATCGTGCCGGTGTGTCAGCTCGAGCGCATGGAGCGGGAAGGCAAGGTCCCCAGGGGGGCATATCGGGTGCTGGACGATCAGGCGCCGGCCGGCTTTGGCTGCCAGAGCTCGACCCGGCTCTACCCCAACTGGTCCTTCGCCAAGACAGAGCGGGCCTCCCCCGCCCTGGCGCTGACGGTGACCCGTGCGCTGTACGGTCTGCCCGCTGATAGCGAGGCGGCCATCGCCGCCGATTCGGCGGGCTGGACCGTACCCACCAGCGAGCTCGCCATCGACCGCCTGCTCAAGGCGATGGATCGCCACCCGCTGCAGGGCCCCTGGTGGCAAGCGGCCTGGCACTGGCTGCGCCAGCATCAGCAGTGGGGCTGGGGCGCCCTGGCGCTGGTACTGCTGCTGGGGGGCCACCACCTGCTGCTGCAATACCTGTTCAACCGCAGCCAGCACCGGCTGCTCAAAGCCCGCCACCAGCTCGAGCAGAAGGGACGCCAGCTGGCACAGGCCAGACGGCTCGCCGAACTGGGCGAGCTGGGCGCCAACGTGGCCCACGAGATCAATCAGCCCCTCAGCGCCATCGCCAACTACAGCCAGGGGGCCTTGTTGCGACTGGACAAATTGGCACAGGATCCGGCCCAGTCTGCCGCCCAGGCCTCCCTGCGTCAGGCCCTGGAGCAGATAGGGCTCCAGGTCCAGCGCATCACCCAGACCGTCAACCGGCTCAGGGCCAGGCTGCAAAAGCGCCCTCCCCGCTTCGATCCTTGCGATCTGCCCACCCTGGTGGCGGAGTTGCGCCCCCTGCTGGAGCAGATGCTGGCGCCCCTCGACGTCGCCTTCTCCCTGCACTGGCGGGGCCAGCCGCGCCGGCTGCCTCTGGATGGCACCGGGATGGAGCAGTTGCTGGTCAACCTCATCAAGAATGGCGCCGAGAGTGCAGCGAAGAGTGCGGCGCAGAGTGTAGCGAAGAGTGCGGTGAAGAGGGCCCACGCTGCTGTTCACTCTCCTGCTCACCCCCCTACGCAGACACCGGCACAGGCGCCTGCCCGGGTCGAGCTGCTGATCGCCTTCGAGGCGCAGAGGTTGCTGCTGGAGATCCGCGACAACGGCGCCGGCCTGAGGGTCCCCGCCACCGAACTGCAGCAGGCGTTTTACAGCGACAAGCCGGATGGCATGGGGCTGGGGCTGGCCATCTGCCGGGAGGTGGTCGAGAGCCATCGCGGCCAGTTAACCCTGGAGAACCTGAGCCCCCAAGGCTGCCTGGCCCGGGTCATCCTGCCCGTGCCACCACCCGAACCCCTCCCTTCATCCACCGACATCCCGAGGAACTGAGATGACGTCCCCCTCCCGCCCCCCGCTCTATCTGGTCGACGACGACGAGGCCGTGCTCGACTCCCTGCGCTTCATGCTGGAGAGCTGCGACGAACGGCCGCTGTTCAGCTTTGCCGATGGTGAGCGCTTTCTAACCGAGGTCGACCTGCACCAGCCCGCCTGCCTCATCCTCGACTGCCGCATGCCGGGACTGTCGGGCCCCGAGGTACAGCAGCGGCTGAAGGCGGCCCAGAGCCCCATCGCCATCCTGTTTCTCACCGGCCACGGCGAGGTGCCGCTGGCGGTGGAGTCCCTCAAGCAGGGGGCGGTGGATTTCTTGCAAAAGCCGGTGCAGCTGGCCCCCTTGCTCGCCGCCATCGGCCGGGCCGAGCAGGCGACCCTGAGCGCGGCCACCCGTTTCGCCCAGCTGGCCGCCTACCGGCGGCTCACCCCGCGCGAGCACCAGCTGCTGCAACTCATCGCCCGGGGCCACAAGAACCAGCAGATTGCGCAGGATCTCTGCATTTCGGTGCGCACCGTCGAGGTGTGCCGCGCCAGCCTGATGAAACGCCTCGAGGTCGATTCCCTGGCTGAGCTGATGCTGCTCTATGCAAACGTCCATTCAGCCCCCTGAGCCAAGCCACTAATCCAGGCCCCTGAGCCGGGCCGGGAGAGTGACCCACTTGCCGGGCCTATGGCCATCCCCCATCGGCCGCACAGGGGATGCCTTTGGCTCAGGGTGCCGGCAAATCTGTGCGCAGGCGCGCTATTCCGGCGCCCGCGGCTTGCAGCGCAAATCGGGGTTTGCTAATACTCCGCGTCCATTGGATGAGCATCCCCTTTCGAGATAGTGTGCCGTGGCTTTCGAACAATTCGCGCTCGTGATATCTCTCTTCCAGCAGCTGTGCGTCTATCTGGTGATCGCCTGGCTGCTCTCCAAGACGCCGCTGTTCATGCCGCTCACTCAGGTGACCCTGAGCTGGCCCCACAAGATCCTCTGCTACCTCATCTTCTCCGGCTTCTGCGTGATGGGTACCTACTTTGGCCTGAGAGTCGAGGACTCCATCGCCAACACCCGCGCCATCGGCGCCGTGCTGGGAGGCATCGTCGGTGGCCCTGTGGTGGGGCTGCTGGTGGGGCTGACCGGCGGCATCCATCGCTACTCGCTGGGGGGCTTTACCGCGCTCGCCTGCACCTTCTCCACCATCGCCGAGGGGCTGCTCGGCGGCCTGGTGCACCGCCACTTCGTCGCCCGCCACCGGCTCGACCTGCTGTTCAGCCCCTGGGTGGTGGGATCTGTGGCCCTCGTCGCCGAGCTGATGCAGATGGGGATCATCTTGCTGGTGGCCCGCCCGTATGACGACGCCGTCCACCTCATCGAGAACATCATCGCTCCCATGCTGGTGGCCAATACGCTGGGGGCCGCCATGTTCATGCGGATGATCCTCGATCACCGCGCCATGCTGGAGAAGTACTCGGTCGCCTTCTCCGCCCGCGCCCTCAAGATTGCCGAGCGGGCGATGCGGGTGCTGGACAAGGGCTTCACCCAGGAAGCGTGCCAGCAGATGGTGCGCATCCTCTACGAGGAGACCGGAGTGGGCGCGGTGGCCATCACCGATCGGGAGAAACTGCTCGCCTTCATCGGCATCGGCGAGGATCACCACCTGCCGGGCACCGCCATCAACTCGGCCCACACCTTCAAGGCGATCCAGCACAACGAGGTGGTCTATGCCGACGGCAACCTCATCCCCTACAGCTGCAACCTGCATCCCCAGTGCCGGCTCGGCTCCTCGCTGGTCATTCCGCTGCGGGGGGAAGAGGGGTCGGTGGTGGGCACCATCAAGCTCTACGAGCCCAAGCGCAAGTTCTTCTCCTCCATCAACCGCACCCTGGGGGAAGGGATCGCCCGGCTGCTCTCCGGCCAGATCCTGGCCAGCAAGTACAACGAGCAGAAGCGGCTGCTGGCCCAGTCGGAGATCAAGCTGTTGCAGGCGCAGATCAACCCGCACTTCCTGTTCAACGCCCTCAACACCCTGGCGGCGGTGATCCGGCGCGACCCCGAGGATGCCCGCACCCTGGTGCATCACCTCTCCACCTTCTTTCGCAAGAACCTCAAGCGCCAGGGGGACGAGGTGACCCTGGCCGACGAGCTGGAGCACGTGAACGCCTACCTGCACATCGAGCAGGCCCGCTTCGCCGAGCACCTGAGCGTGCAGATCGACATCCCCGATCCGCTGCTGGAGTACCGGCTGCCCACCTTCTCCCTGCAGCCCATCGTCGAGAACGCCATCAAGCACGGCATCTCCCAGATGTTCGAGCCCGGCCGGCTCACCCTGACGGCGCGGCAGGAGGGCGAGCAGCTGGTGCTGGAGGTCTGTGACAACGCCGGCCTCTATCAGGCCAAACGGGAGGAGAGCGGCCTTGGCATGAACATAGTGGACCGGCGCATCAAGGCCCGTTACGGCGCCGAGTACGGGGTCACCATTCACTGCGAGCCCCATCAATCCACCCGGGTGAGGATCACCCTTCCCCTGCAGGAGAACCCATGCTGACCGCCCTTATCGTCGACGATGAACCCCTCGCCCGCGAGGAGCTGCGGCTGCTGCTGGAGCAGGCGGGCAACATCCGCCTGCTGGGGGAGTGTGCCCATGCCATGGAGGCGCTGCCCGCCATTCACCGCCTCAAACCCGACCTGCTGTTTCTCGACATCCAGATGCCGCGCATCAGCGGGCTGGAGCTGGTGAGCATGCTGGACCCGGACTTGCGCCCCCACATCGTCTTCATCACCGCCTACGACGAGTTTGCCCTGCGCGCGTTCGAGGAGAACGCCCTCGACTACCTGCTCAAGCCGGTCACGGCAGAGCGGATGAACAAGGCACTGGAGCGCATCCAGCGGCTGCTTTCGCCAAAAGGTGAGCTGGCAGGCCAGCTGCTGCCGGATCCGACCCGCATCGCCCAGCCCCTGCGCAGCATCCCCTGCAGCGGCCACAACCGCATTCTGCTGCTGCCCCTTGGCGAGGTGGAGTTCGTCCACAGCGATCTGGCCGGCAACAAGGTGGTGAGCGCCCAGCAGCAGGGCACCACCGAGCTGACCCTGCGCACTCTGGAGGAGAAGACCGGCTTCGTGCGCTGTCACCGCCAATACCTGCTCAACCCCGGCCAGATCCGCGAGATCCTGCTGCTGGACGGCGGGCTGGCGGAAGTGGTGACCCAGGGCGGCCACAAGGTGCCGGTGAGCCGCCGCTACCTCAAGCCCCTCAAGGAGCTGCTGGAGATCCCCTGAGGGGAGGGCCACTCCCCCCGCTCCTGCTCTGCCGGCTACCGCTCACCCGCTTGCCACGCCCGCCGGCTTACCCTTCAAACCACTCGGGGCCGCTTTTCTACCGCTCGCGGGCAGAACCCGGCCACTGACCTTTTCTGCGCTCCCCTTTCCCTGCCGCCTGCGTAAAGTGCAGCCTGAGCCCGGCCGGATTGGCCGCAGGAAAAGGAAACTCCGTCATGCAACACGCAATCACCTTCGTCATTGCGGCCCTCTGCATCCTCGCCATCGCCTATCGCCTCTACGGCGTGTTCTTTGTGCGCAAGGTGCTGATGGCCGACGACAAGCTGGTCACCCCCTCCCACCAGCTGGAAGATGGCAAAAACTATGTGCCGACCAACAAGTGGGTCAACTTCGGCCAGCACTTCGCGGCCATCGCCGCCGCCGGCCCGCTGGTGGGCCCGGTCCTGGCCGCCCAGTACGGCTACTTGCCGAGCTTTCTCTGGCTGCTGATCGGCTGCGTCATCGGCGGCGCGGTGCACGACACAGTCGTGCTGTTCGCCTCCATGAAGCATCAGGGCAAGTCCCTCTCCGAGGTGGCCAAGGCCGAGCTCGGCCCCATCGCCGGCTGGTGCACGGGTCTGGCGATGCTGTTCATCATCACCATCACAATGGCGGGTCTCTCCATGGTGGTGGTACACGCGCTGGAGCGTAACGCCTGGGGCGTGTTCGCTGTGTTCATGACCATCCCCATCTCCATGGTGGTGGGGATCTGGCACAAGCTCACCGGCAACCTGCAAGCCGCCTCCTGGGTGGGCTTCATCGCCGTGCTGGCCTGCGTCTTCTTCGGCCCCTACGTGCAGGAGAGCGCCTTCGGTGCCTGGCTGACCCTGCGTGCCGAGACCATCAGTCTGGCGCTGCCCATCTACGCCTTCTTCGCCACCGCCCTGCCGGTCTGGCTGCTGCTCACCCCGCGCGGTTATATCTCCAGCTTCATGAAAATCGGCGTATTTGGCGCCCTGGTGATCGGCGTCATCTGCATCAACCCGGAAATCCAGTTCCCCGCCATGACCCAGTTCGTCCACGGCGGCGGCCCGGTACTGGGTGGCCCGGTCTGGCCCTTCATCTCCATCACCATCGCCTGTGGCGCCATCTCCGGCTTCCACGCCTTCATCGGCTCAGGCACCACCCCGAAACTGGTGGACAAGTGGAGCGACATCCTGCCGGTCGCCTTCGGTGCCATGCTGGCCGAGTGCGTGGTGGGCGTGATGGCGCTGATCGCCGCCACCGCCCTGCACCCGGCGGACTACTTCGCCATCAACGCCACCCCGGAGGCCTTCGCCAAACTGGGGATGCAGGTGGTGGACTTGCCGTTCCTCTCCCAGGAGATCGGCATGGATCTGAACGGTCGCACCGGCGGCGCCGTCACCCTGGCGGTGGGCATGTCCTACATCTTCACCAAGGTGCCCTGGTTCAGTAACCTCGCCTCCTACTTCTTCCAGTTCGTGGTGATGTTTGAAGCGGTGTTCATCCTGACCGCCGTCGACTCCGGCACCCGGGTCTCCCGCTACCTCATTCAGGACTTCTTCGGCGAGTTCTACCCGCCCCTCAAGCGCATTGACTGGATGCCGGGTGCCATCGGCGCCAGCGTGCTCGCCTGCGTGATGTGGGGGTATCTGCTGATGTCCGGTGATATCGGATCTGTGTGGGCGCTGTTCGGGGTCTCCAACCAGCTGATGGCCTCGGTGGGCCTGATCATAGGTGCCACCATCATATTGCGACTGGCCAGCAAGCGCCGCTACATGCTGACCTGCCTGATCCCGCTGGCCTACCTGTTCGTCACCGTCAACTACGCCGGTTACTGGATGGTCAGCCACGTCTACTTCAACCCCGAAGCCAAGGGCTACAACCTGCTCAACGGCGGCATCTCGCTGCTGATGCTGGGGCTGGGCGCCGTCATCCTGGTGTCGGCCATCCGCAAGTGGATTGAGCTGTGGAAGCTGCGCCAGCAGCCCGAATTCCAGATTGCTCCGGCCAGCGCCAGCTGACCCATCCGCTGCAACAACAAACCCCGGCATGCCGGGGTTTGTTGCATCTGGCGGTCAAAAAACGGCCTCATCAGGGTACATGGCGCCATCGATCACAGAACCCGAGCAGCGATCGGGCTAGAATGGGGGCTTCCGTCACCCGGCCTGGGGCCGGTGACCTCTTCGCGCTTTCACTTATCGAGGACACGCTTCATGGAACTGCTTCTTCTCAGCAACGGCAAAGCCACCGAATGCCCGGGCCTGCTCGGCTGGGCCCGGGATCGGGTGCAGACCCTGCTCGCCCGCAAACAGGTCAAGCGCATCCTGCTCATCCCCTACGCGGTGATCCGCAGCGACTGGGATGCCCGCGCCCTGGAGCTCAGCGAGAGCCTGGGGGTGGAGGCCATCAGCATCCATCAGTTCGATGACCCGGTGGACGCGATCAACCATGCCGACGCCATCTTCATCAGCGGCGGCAACACCTGGCGCCTCAACCAGCTGCTGCACGAAAACGGCCTGGTGGTGCCCATCCAGCGCGCCGTGCGCGAGCGGGGCGTGCCCTATGTGGGCTGGAGCGCAGGTTGCAACGTGGCGACCCCCAGCATCCGCACCACCAACGACATGCCGGTCTGCAGCGCCGCCGTGCTGCCTGCGCTGGGGCTGTTCCCGCTGCAGATCAACCCGCACTATCTGGATGCCAGCATCAGCGGCCACATGGGGGAGACCCGCGACGAGCGCCTGGCCGAGTTCTGCTCCATCAACCCGAGCGAACACGTGGTGGCCCTGCGCGAGGCAAGCCTGCTCCAGGTCAGTGGTGAGCACATCGAATACTGGAGCGCCCGCGGCGAAGGTTTCAAAATCTTCAAGCACGCCGAGACCACCCAGGAGTTCAGCACGGCCGCACCGCTGGCCGAGCTGACGCCGTTTCGCCCGCGCGGCTGAATGGTGCTGACCGGTTGAAAACCCACAGGGGCGCAGGATGTCGCCCCTTTTTTCGCAATGAAGGGAGGATGAGATGAAGAGCAGGACTGAACACGACAGCTTCGGCGCGATCGCCGTGCCGGCCGATCGGCTGTGGGGGGCCCAGACCCAGCGCTCCCTGCAACACTTCGACATCTCCGGCGAACGCCAGCCGATGGCGCTGATCCACGCCCTGGCCCGCATCAAGTCAGCCTGTGCCCGGGTCAACCACGCCAACGGGCTGCTGCCCGCCCGCACGGCGCAGGCCATCATGAGCGCCGCCGACGAGATCCTGTGCGGCCAGCATGATGAGGAGTTCCCGCTGCGGGTATGGCAGACCGGCTCCGGCACCCAGACCAACATGAACCTCAACGAGGTGCTGGCCAACCGGGCCAGCGAGCTGCTCGGCGGCACCCGTGGCGAGGGGCGACTGGTGCACCCCAACGACGAGGTGAACAAGAGCCAGTCGAGCAACGACGTCTTCCCGAGCGCCATGAACCTGGCCGCAGTCACCACCCTCACCCAGCACCTGCTGCCCGCCCTGGCGACCCTGCGCACCACCCTGGCCGGCAAGGCGGCGGCCTTCGACGACATCGTCAAGATAGGCCGCACCCATCTGCAGGATGCCACCCCGCTCACCCTGGGGCAGGAGTTCTCCGGCTGGGTCGCCCAGCTCGAGCAGGGGGAGCGCCATATCCGGGCCGCCCTGCCCCATCTGTGTGAGCTGGCGCTGGGAGGCACCGCCGTCGGCACCGGCCTCAACACCCCGCCCGGCTTCGCCGACGCGGTGGCCGCCACCCTGGCCGAGCAGACCGGCCTGCCGCTGATAAGCGCCCCCAACAAGTTCGAGGCGCTGGCAGCGAGCGATGCCCTGGTGCATGGCCACGGCGCCCTCAAGACGCTGGCCGCCTCCCTCATGAAGATCGCCAACGACGTGCGCTGGCTGGCGAGCGGCCCCCGCAGCGGGCTGGGGGAGCTGCTCATCCCGGAAAACGAGCCAGGCTCCTCCATCATGCCCGGCAAGGTCAATCCGACCCAGTGCGAGGCACTCACCATGCTGTGCGCCCAGGTGATGGGCAACGACGTGGCCATCAACATCGGCGGTGCCAGCGGCAATTTCGAGCTCAACGTGTTCAGGCCGATGATCGCCCACAACTTCCTGCAGAGCGTGCGGCTGCTGGCGGACGGCATGCAGAGCTTCCACGACCACTGCGCCGTCGGCATCACCCCGAACCAGCCCCGAATCGACGAGCTGCTGGCCCGCTCCCTGATGCTGGTGACGGCGCTCAACCCCCATATCGGCTATGACAAGGCGGCAGAGATCGCCAAGCGGGCCCACCATGAAGGGCTCAGCCTGCGGGAGGCGGCCATCGCCTCCGGCCACCTGACGGCGCAGCAGTTCGATGCCTGGGTGGTGCCAGCCGACATGGTGGGTCGGCGTGGCGGCTGAGCCAGCCCGGAGTGAAACATGAGATAAAAAAGAAGCCGGACTGCGCCGGCTTCTTTTTTCATCAATGAGTCAGGGTTTGATCAACTTGCTCAGGGCATCCAGCTCGCGCTGGGCGGCCAGCAGCTTGGTCTGGGCCTCTTCCAGCTTGGCCTGCTTCTTGGCGATCTTGTCGGGCTTGCCCGTTACCCTGGCGTTTTGCAGTTCGACCAACCGTTCGTTGACCTGCTCCTTGAGCTCGGCCACCCGCTGCTGCTGCTCCTTGAACAGGCCGGCGTCGGTGCAGTGAGTCTCGATATTGCGCAGGGCCCGCTCCAGCCCGGCGACCTGATCCGCATTGTCGTGTGCCTTGGCAAACACCAGCTGATCCTTGACGGCCTGCTGGCGCGCCTTGCAGCCAACGGCCTCACTGCCATAGGCCTGGCCGGCCAACAGCAGCATGCTCATTCCGATAACCTTCCACATAACGACCTCGTTCCCCTGTCATGTTTGATGGCCGCCTATCAGACCGTACTCGGCCGGCCGGGTCAAGGCGCGGGCAAACCGCTACGACAGAGTTTGTGCGACATCACGCCAACGGGGTACCGATGGGCCTACAATGGCTACTTTCATCAAGGAGTCTGTTATGAATCAAGAGATTGTCATCATCGCCAACGGCGCCCCCTATGGCAGCGAATCCCTGTTCAATGCCCTGCGCCTGGCCATCGCCCTGCGCGAACAGGGCGGTGCCAACCTGAAACTGTTTCTGATGTCAGATGCGGTCAGCGCCGCACTGGCGGGCCAGGCCCCGGCCGAGGGCTACAATCTGCGCCAGATGCTGGAGATCCTGCTGGCTCAGGGGATCAGCATCCGCCTTTGCAAGACCTGTACCGATGCCCGTGGCATCACGACGCTGCCGCTCATCGAGGGGATCGAGATCGGCACCCTGCCGCTGCTGGCCCAGTGGACACTGGCGGCCGACAAGGTGTTGACCTTCTAGCGGTGCGAGAACCGGGCGCAGGCATTGATCTGCAACAATCCTGCGCCATTTGAAAACCTGTTCACAGCTGTTAATGTCTACACTGTCAGTTAGATAACAACGTGCGCGCTTTCATTTTCGTTCAGGGAACTGCCATGAATCCAACCGAACAGACTCTGCTGGAACAAATGCGGATCACCGAGTTCGAAATCGCTCATCGCAAGGAGCTGTTGCTGCTGGATGAACGGGATTTCGCCCTGCTCGCCAGCTACCGTCCCAAAATCGAGCCCCACATCGACGCCCTGGTCGACAAGTTTTACACCCTGCAGACCGGGATCACCGAAATTGCCCTGCTGATCGGTGACGCCGACACCCTCACCCGGCTGCGGGCCGCCCAGCGCCGCTACATTCTCGACCTGTTCAGCGGCCTGTACGACCTGGAATACGTCAACAACCGGCTGCGGATCGGGCTGGTGCACAAGCGGATTGGAGTGGAGCCCAAGCTCTATCTGGCTGCCATCAACACCCTCAAGGGGCTGCTCATCGAGGATATCTTCACCCAGATAGACCATGAGCCGGACCGCATCACCATGCTGACCGCCCTCGACAAGCTGTTCCTGTTCGACATCACCCTGGTGTTCGAGACCTATATTCGCAGCCTGGTGTCGGAGATCGAGTCCTCCAAGGAGAAATCGGAGATCTACGCCAAGTCACTGGAGGAGAAGGTGCGCGAGCGCACCCAGCAGCTGGAGGAGATGAGCCGGACCGATGCCCTCACCGGCCTGCTCAGCGTGCGCCATCTGCAGGAGAACCTGACCCGCACTCTGCGTACCTGCCAGCGCCGCTCAGAGCCGGTGGTCATCGCCTATCTCGACATCGACGACTTCAAGCAGATCAACGACAGCCAGGGCCATCAGCGCGGGGACGAGATCCTGCGCATCGTCGGCGACTGCATTCGCAAGGTCTCACGAGCAGAGGATTGCTGTTTCCGTTATGGCGGGGACGAGTTCTGCCTGATCCTGCCCAACTGCAACGAGGAGCAGGCCAGAGACGTCTACCTGCAGCGGCTGACCAACGCGCTGGCCGAGCAGATCAGTGACGTCACCCTCAGCATCGGTCTGGTACAGACCGGGCCGGTCCAGTTCGACGAGGGCAACAGCCTGATCCGGCTGGCCGACGAGCGCATGTACGCCGCCAAGAAAGCGATGAAGCAGGTCAACCAGAACAGTACCCACTGAGGTTCAATCCTGCCTGACCCGAATCCGTTCCGGGCGCGCAATGCGGGCGCCCCACTCATAGAGCAGGAAGGTAAACAGGCAGAGCACCGCCATCAGCATGTAGAGCGCCTGACCGCCCCACACGGCAAGGATCCAGCCCCCCAGTAGAGCACCGAGGGCACCACCCAGCCCGGCCAGCGCACCGGCACCGAAGTAGCTCCCCTTCAGATGCGGGGGCGACATCTGATCGATCAGCACGTTGAGCAGCGGAAACAGTATGGTCTCCCCCACGCTCAGCATCAGTACTGCCCCGACCCAGTGCGACCACTGCTGCGGATCCCCCAGCGCAAACAGCACCTGAGCCCCCAGAAACAGGGTGATGCCGACCTGCAGGCGCACCTTGCCGGGCCAGCGGGCGAGCAGATGCAGCAGCGGGAATTGCAGCAAGACCACGGTCAGGGCGTTGGTGGCCACCAGAAGGGCGATGAGGCTCGCTACCTCTGGCGTCCCGGCCCTAGTCAGATACTGCACCAGCGGTGAGTGGAACTGGGAATAGACCAGGTTCATCAGCAGGTTGGCCAGTACCAGCAGCAAGAAGCCACGGTCCAGCCACAGCACCTTGATGGCCGCACGCAAGCCCAACTCGCTGCCGTGGGTCGCCACTACCCTGCTTTGCGCAAATCCCCAGAGGAAGGCAGCCCCCAGCAGCAGGTAGCTGCCACTGAGCAGCAGGAAGGTCTGCTGCTGGGCACTGATACCGAGGGTCACCCCCAGCAGGGGACCGAGAGCCGCCCCCAGGTTGAGCAGGAAATAACGCAGGTGCAGCGCCAGCTCGCGGGCCTTGGCCGAGGCCAGGCTGTCGGCCATCAGCGCCTTGCCGGGCGCATCGATGAGCCCGGAGGAGAGGCCGCTGCCGAGTACCCCGAGTCCGAGCCAGAACACCGAATGGGAGAAGCCGAGCAGGCCGTAGCAGAGCACCGAGACCAGACAACCCGCCAGCAGGATGTTGCGCCGCCCCAGCTTGTCGGACAACCAGCCGCCATAGAAGCTGACCAGGGTGGAGATGGCCGCAGTCGCCCCCAGCATGGCGCCGATGGCGGTCGCCGAGAGGCCATACTCCCGATAGAGCAAGATGGAGAGAAACGGCCAAACCATGTAATAGCTGGTGCGCACCATGAAGGTGCCCAGGATCACGGTCCAGACCAGGGGAGGAAACTGCCTGAGGAGGGCCCACGACATTATACTGCTCCTTGTTACCCGTCGCGCGGGAAGCCTTTCGTTATAACAAGAGGTCTCAAAAGAGACAACATCAAGCCGCAAATATAAAAAAAGCCGACCCTGAGGTCGGCTTTTTCACGGCTCGGCGGCTTATTCGGCGGCCGGCTCTTCGACGGCGGCAACAGCCGGCTCGGCTGCGGCTTCGGTCGGGGCGTTCGCTTCCTTGATGGAGAGACGCACGCGGCCCTGACGGTCCACTTCCAGTACCTTCACCTTCACCACGTCACCGATCTTCAGATAGTCGGCCACGTTCTGCACGCGTGCATCGGTGATCTGGGAGATGTGCACCAGACCATCTTTGCCCGGCAGGATGTTGACGAAGGCACCGAAGTCAGCCAGACGTACAACCTTGCCTTCGTAGATGCGGTTCACTTCGATCTCAGCGGTGATGGCCTCGATACGGCGGATCGCTTCCTTGGCGGCATCACCGTCAACGGCGGCGATGCGGACGGTACCGTCATCATCCAGCTCGATGTTGGTGCCGGTCTCCTCGGTCAGGGCGCGGATCACGGAGCCACCTTTACCGATGACGTCCTTGATCTTCTCCGGGTTGATCTTGATGGTGTGGATGCGCGGGGCGAAATCGGAGATCTCGGCACGCGGTGCCTGGATGGCTTCGTCCATCACTTTCAGGATGTGCAGGCGAGCACCACGAGCTTGCTTCAGGGCAATCTCCATGATCTCTTTGGTGATGCCTTCGATCTTGATGTCCATCTGCAGTGCGGTCACACCTTCGGTGGTACCGGCAACCTTGAAGTCCATGTCGCCCAGGTGATCTTCGTCACCCAGGATGTCGGACAGCACGACGAAACCTTCTTCTTCCTTCACCAGACCCATGGCGATACCGGCAACGGAGGCCTTGATCGGCACACCGGCGTCCATCAGCGCCAGGGAGGAACCACAGACGGAGGCCATGGAGGAGGAGCCGTTGGATTCGGTGATTTCAGACACCACGCGTACCACGTACGGGAACTCGTCGGCGCTCGGCATCACGGCAGCAACGCCGCGCTTGGCCAAACGACCGTGACCGATTTCACGACGCTTCGGGCTACCCATCATGCCGGTCTCACCGACGCAGTATGGCGGGAAGTTGTAGTGCAGCATGAAGCGATCGGCGCGGTTGCCGGTCAGCTCGTCGATGTTCTGGGCGTCACGCTCGGTACCCAGGGTGGCAACGACCATGGCCTGAGTCTCACCACGGGTGAACAGGGCGGAGCCGTGGGCACGCGGCAGTACGCCGGTGGCGACGGACAGGGCGCGGATCATCTCCGGATCGCGACCATCGATGCGCGGCTCGCCACGGACGACGCGGCCACGGACGATGCGGCTTTCCAGGCTGTGGAACTCTTCGCCGATCTTCTTGGCATCTTCTTCCACGCCGGAAGCAATCACCTGCTCAACCACGCGAGCCTTGATGGCACCGATGGTTTCGTAACGCACGGCTTTCTCGGTGATGCGGTAGGCTTCACCCAGCTCGGCTGTCGCCAGCTCGGCAACCTTGGCTTTCAGCGCTTCGTTGACGGCAGGAGCAGTCCAGTTCCACGGCTTGGTGCCGACGTCGGCAGCGAATTCGTTGATGGCGTTGATAACGGCCTGCATCTGCTCGTGACCGAATACCACGGCACCCAGCATCACCTCTTCGGAGAGGATGGCCGCTTCGGATTCAACCATCAGCACGGCGTTGGCGGTACCGGCAACTACCAGGTCCAGATCGCTCTGCGGCAGTTCGGTAGTGGTCGGGTTCAGCACGTACTGACCGTTCATGTAACCCACGCGGGCTGCACCGATCGGGCCGCCAAACGGGATACCGGAGATGGCCAGCGCCGCGGAGGCACCGATCATGGCAACGATGTCGGGAGAAACGGCCGGGTTCACGGACATGACGGTGGCAACCACCTGAACCTCATTGAGGAAGCCTTCCGGGAACAGCGGACGAATAGGACGGTCGATCAGACGGGAGATCAGGGTCTCGCCTTCGCTCGGACGGCCTTCACGACGGAAGAAACCACCCGGGATACGACCAGCAGCATAGGTACGCTCCTGGTAGTTGACGGTCAGCGGGAAGAAATCACGGCCGTGATCGGCCTCTTTCTTGCCAACTACGGTCACAAATACGCAGGTATCGTCCATGCTGACCATGACGGCCGCAGTGGCTTGACGGGCCATCACTCCGGTTTCCAGAGTGACGGTGTGTTGACCGTACTGGAATGACTTTACAATAGGATTCACGTGAATTTCCTTTTTACAATTTGGCGCTTTAAATTCGCGTGCAAGTATACTTGATTCGATGCAAAAGGTAAGCAGCGACACAAATTCTGTGAGGGCGGCAACAGCCTGACGCGCAATAAAAAAGGGGAACCCGGAGGTTCCCCTTTTTCGCGAAATCTGATGGTCGATTAACGACGCAGACCCAGCTTGGCGATCAGAGCAGCGTAACGCTGAACGTCTTTACGCTTCAGGTAGTCCAGCAGCTTACGACGCTGGGAAACCATGCGCAGCAGACCGCGACGACCGTGGTGATCCTTGGAGTGCTCCTTGAAGTGACCTTGCAGATGGTTGATCTGGGCAGTCAGCAGGGCAACTTGCACTTCGGGGGAGCCAGTGTCGTTGGCGCAACGAGCGTTGTCAGCAACGATTTGAGCTTTGATCTCAGCATTTAGAGACATGGTATTACTCCAGTAGAGTGTTTAAAGGTTCACAGCCAATCTCTAATTCAGCCGTGAAATGAGGGCGGTATCATAATCGTCCCCGTCACTTTTCGCAACGGGAAAGAGCCACAACGGCCAACACGCGACGATACCGCCTGAGGATCACTCCTCGTCGTGTTCGTCGTGATAACGCACCAGACGCTTGGGCGCCACGCGCCCCTCGTCGTCGATCTCGCCCACGCCGATGAACTCGCGCTCCGGGCCGACCGTCATGCGCACCTGACCGCTCTGCGGCGCTCCGGCGACCTGCACGGCCTGGCCCTGGTTCACATAGGCGGCTACGGCGGCCAGCATGTTCACCTCGGGCAGGCTTGCCACGGCGGTGTCCATCGGCAGCAGCAGCGGATCCAGCTGCTCGCGCGGCGGAATGCTTTCGGCCTTGGCCTGCTCGAAGATGCACTCGAGCTGTTCCAGGGTCAGCATCCGCTCATAGGGGTAGCTGGCCACCTGGGTACGGCGCAACTGGGTGACGTGCGCGCCGCAGCCCAGCACCTCCCCCAGATCGTCCACCAGGGAGCGGATGTAGGTGCCCTTGCTGCAGTGCACCTCCAGCTTGACCTCGTCCCCTTCAAAGCTGATGAGCTTGAGCTCGAACACAGTGATGGGGCGGGCTTCCCGCTCGATCTCTATGCCTTCACGGGCGTACTCGTAGAGCGGGCGACCGTTGTGCTTGAGGGCGGAGTACATGGACGGCACCTGCATGATGGGGCCGCGGAACTGGTCCAGCGACTCGATCAGGGTACCCACGGCCACGTTCACCGGCCGGGTGGAGACCACCTCGCCATCGGAGTCGCTGGTATTGGTGCGCTCACCCAGCTTGGCGGTCACCTCGTAGCGCTTGTCCGCTTCCAGCAGATACTGGGAGAACTTGGTGGCTTCGCCGAGGCAGATCGGCAGCATGCCGGTTGCCAGCGGGTCCAGGGCGCCGGTGTGGCCGGCCTTGGCGGCGTTGTAGATCCGCTTGACCTTCTGCAACACATCGTTGGAGGTCAGCCCGGTCGGCTTGTCCAGCAGCAGGATACCGTGCACGTCACGGCCCTTGAAACGACGTCTACGAGACATCTCAGGCGTTATCCTCAGTAGTTTCATCCGGCGCGGCATCGTCTTCTTCACGACCGGATTCGGCCATGCGACGCTTGTCTTCACGGATGGTGTTGGTCACCAGGTTGGAGAGACGCATCCCCTCGACCAGGGTCTGGTCGTAGAAGAAACGCAGCTCGGGCACCACGCGCAGGCGCATGGCGCTGCCCAGCAGGCTGCGGATGTAGCCAGCGGCTTCCGTCAGCGCCTTGAGCCCTTCCTTGATGCGCTCGGCATCATTTTCCAGCTGCAAGAAGGTGACATACACCTTGGCGTAATTGAGGTCACGGGACACTTCCACATCGGAAACGGTCACCATGCCGATGCGCGGATCCTTGACCTCGCGCTGCAGAATGAGCGCGATTTCACGCTGGATCTGCTGTCCGACCCGACGGGTCCGGCTAAATTCTCTGGCCATATTCTATCCTGCGATAAAAGGGGGCCGCGGCCCCCTATTTAATCTGACTCCAGCCTTACAGAGTCCGTTGAATTTCAACGGTCTCGTAAACTTCGATCTGGTCGCCTTCGCGTACGTCGTTGTAGTTCTTGACCGCGATACCACACTCGTAGCCGTTCTTGACTTCGTTGACGTCATCTTTGAAGCGACGCAGGGATTCCAGCTCGCCTTCATAGATAACCACGTTGTCGCGCAGAACGCGAATACGGTTGGAACGCTTGACCACACCCTCGGTGACCATACAGCCGGCCACGGCACCAAACTTCGGTGACTTGAACACGCTGCGCACTTCGGCCAGACCGATGATTTCCTGACGGTACTCGGGGGCCAGCATGCCGCTCATGGCCTGCTTCACTTCGTCGATCAGGTCATAGATGACGGAGTAGTAACGCAGATCCAGGCTCTCGGCCTCGATGACCTTGCGTGCAGAGGCATCGGCACGGACGTTGAAGCCCACCAGGATGGCGCTGGACGCGGCAGCCAGGGTAGCGTCGGTCTCGGTGATACCACCCACGCCGGAACCCACGATCTTCACCTTCACTTCGTCGGTGGAGAGCTTGACCAGGGCATCGCAAATCGCTTCCACGGAACCCTGTACGTCGGCCTTGATCACCACGTTCACTTCGGACACTTCGCCCTCGGTCATGTTGGCGAACATGTTTTCCAGCTTGGCCTTCTGCTGGCGAGCCAGCTTGACTTCGCGGAACTTGCCTTGACGGTAGAGCGCCACTTCACGGGCTTTCTTCTCGTCACGCACGACGGTGGCTTCGTCACCGGCAGAGGGAACGCCGGACAGGCCGAGGATTTCCACCGGCAGGGACGGACCCGCTTCCTTGATCTCGCGACCCAGCTCGTCACGCATGGCACGGACACGACCATATTCCAGGCCGCACAGCACGATATCGCCCTGACGCAGGGTACCTTCTTGTACCAGCACGGTAGCAACCGGGCCACGCCCCTTGTCCAGGAAGGACTCGATCACGACGCCGTTGGCCATGCCGTCAACCACGGCTTTCAGCTCCAGTACTTCGGACTGGATCAGGATGGCTTCCAGCAGGTCATCAATGCCCTGGCCGGATTTGGCGGAGACATGGACGAACTGGCAATCGCCACCCCAGTCTTCGGACATGACGTTGTAACGGGCCAGCTCGGTCTTGACGCGATCCGGATCCGCTTCCGGCTTGTCGATCTTGTTGACCGCCACCACCAAGGGCACTTCAGCGGCCTTGGCGTGCTGGATGGCTTCGATGGTTTGCGGCATCACGCCATCATCGGCAGCAACGACCAGCACCACGATATCGGTCGCCTTGGCACCACGAGCACGCATGGAGGTAAACGCCGCGTGACCCGGGGTATCCAGGAAGGTGATCATGCCACTGTCGGTTTCGACGTGGTAAGCACCGATATGCTGGGTAATACCACCGGCTTCGCCCGCGGCAACCTTGGCTTTACGGATGTAGTCCAGCAGCGAGGTCTTGCCGTGGTCAACGTGACCCATGATGGTCACGACCGGCGCGCGCGGCTTGGCTTCGGAGGTCTCGTCACGATCGGACAGTACCGCCTCTTCCAGCTCGTTCTCGCGGCGCAGCACCACCTTGTGACCCATTTCCTCGGCGACCAGCTGAGCGGTCTCCTGGTCGATCACCTGGTTGATGGTGGCCATGGCCCCCATCTTCATCATCACCTTGATGACTTCAACGCCCTTGACGGCCATCTTGTTGGCCAGGTCGGCCACAGTGATGGTCTCGCCGATCACCACGTCGCGGTTCACCGCGGCAGCCGGCTTGTTGAAGCCGTGCTTCATGGCGTTCGGAGTGGCAACCTTGCCACGCTTGCCCTTGCGAGCACGCGGGTTGCGCGCATCGCGATCGTCTTCACGACGACCGGCCTTTTTCGGGCCCTTGGCAGCAGCGGCAGTGCGGCGGCTGGTCTCTTCCTTACGATCCAACTCATCTTCAGCCGCCTGAGCGTGCTTGTTGGTGGTCAGATGGTAATCGCTGCTCTCTTTGGCGCGAGCGGCTTCTTCTTCAGCCCAGCGGGCTGCGTTCTGTTCCGCCATGACACGAGCCTCTTCGGCTTTCTTCGCGGCGAGTTCCTCAGCCTTGGTCAAGGCTGCTTGTTCTTGTTGGCGCTTCAGTTCTTCTGCTTCGCGCTTGGCCATCTTTTCTGCCTCTTGCTGAGCTGTGCTACCGGCTGCTTTGGCGGGCTGTTGAGCCTGTCGAGCCTTTTGTTGTGCCTCGATCCGCGCCTTTTCCTCAGCTTCACGACGAGCTTGCTCAGCCTCACGGCGAGCCTTCTCTTCAGCGTCGAGACGGGCCTTCTCTTCGGCCTCGCGACGAGCTTTTTCTTCTGCTTCCAAACGCGCTGTTTCCTCGGCTTCCGCCTGGCGCTGTTCATCTTCCAGCGCCGAACGTCTTACATAGGTGCGAGACTTGCGCACTTCTACCTGCACTTCCTTGTTCTTGCCGCCAGTCCCCTGAACACTGATGGTGCTCTTGGTCTTGCGCTGCAAGGTCATGCGGGCAGGTGCGGCGACCTCGTCACCTCCATGCTGTTTCTTCAGATGGGCCAGCAGTGTCTGTTTCTCAGACTCGCTGACCATGTCGTCGGCCTTGCTCTTGCTGATACCGGCATCGACAAACTGCTGGAGAAGACGATCAACCGGTGTGTCGATGTCAGTGGCAAGTTGTTTGACTGATACTTCTGCCATTCATTTTCCTCCGTTTGATCTTACTCAGACTGCTCTTCTCCGAACCAACAGATATTACGAGCAGCCATAATCAGCTCACCGGCTTTCTCTGCCGTCAGCCCTTCAATATCAGCAAGGTCATCGATGCCTTGCTCTGCCAAATCTTCCAGGGTACCGATGCCGCGAGCGGCCAGTGCGTACGCCATTTCACGGCCAAGGCCGTTCAGATTGAGCAGTTCTTCGGAAGGTTCTACACCTTCAAAGGATTCTTCTTTGGCCAAAGCCTTGGTGGTCAGAGCATCCTTGGCGCGTTTGCGCAGCTCTTCCACCATGTCTTCGTCCAGGCCATCGATGGCCAGCAGCTCGTTGACCGGCACGAAGGCGATCTCTTCCAGAGTGGAGAAACCCTCTTCCATCAACAGGCTGGCGAAATCGTCATCGATGTCCAGAGTGCTGGTGAACAGCGTCAGGATGCGGTCGTTCTCGGCCTGGTGCTTGGCACGCATGTCCTCGACGGTCATCACGTTCAGCTCCCAACCGGTCAGCTGGGAAGCCAGACGCACGTTCTGACCGTTGCGACCGATGGCCTGGGCCAGGTTGGCGGCCTCCACGGCGATGTCCATGGTGTGGTTGTCTTCATCAACGATGATGGAGGCCACATCGGCAGGCGCCATGGCATTGATCACGTACTGGGCCGGGTTGTCATCGTACAAGACGATGTCGGCGCGCTCGCCGCTCAGCTCGGCGGAGACCGCCTGAACGCGGGCGCCACGCATGCCGATACAGGCACCGATCGGATCGATACGACGATCGTTGGTCTTCACCGCGATCTTGGCGCGGGAACCCGGGTCACGGGCTGCACCCATGATTTCGATCATCTCTTCACCGATTTCCGGTACTTCGATGCGGAACAGCTCTTTCAGGAAGTCCGGGCTGGAACGGCTGACGAACAGCTGGGAACCACGGGCCTCCGGACGCACGGCGTAGAGCAGACCACGGATGCGGTCGCCCGGGCGGAAGGTCTCGCGCGGCAGCATGTCGTCGCGGAAGATCACGGCTTCGGCGTTGCTGCCCAGATCCAGGATCACGTTGTCGCGGTTGCTCTTCTTGACCACGCCGCTGATGATGGTGCCTTCCTTGTCCTTGAACTGGTCAACGACCTGGGAACGCTCGGCTTCGCGCACTTTCTGCACGATGACCTGCTTGGCAGTCTGGGTGGTGATGCGGTCGAAGGTGACAGAGTCGATCTGATCTTCAACGTATTCACCGATCTGGATTTCTGGCTGCTCGATCTGGGCAGCTTCCAGGGTAATCTCGGCGTAGGGGTTTTCCATCGCAGCTTGATCTGCAATGACTACCCAGCGGCGATAAGTGTCGTAGTCACCGGTCTTGCGATCGATCTCGACCCGAACTTCAATCTCGCCTTCGTATTTTTTCTTGGTCGCTGTCGCCAACGCGGTTTCCAGAGCCTGGAAAATCTTCTCGCGGGGTACCGCCTTCTCGTTGGAAACTGCGTCAACGACCAGCAAAATCTCTTTATTCATATCCGATAGCCTCGTTAACCAAAGTTCGGCACTATGTTCGCTTTTTGGATATTGGTGAAAGCCAACACTTCGTCCTTACCATCTACCGTCAGGGTGATCATGTCGCCCTGCACGGCTTTGATTACGCCTTTGAACTTGCGGCGGTTGTTTGTTGCCATCCGAAGCGTTACCGCCGCCTCTTGGCCAACGTATTTTTCGAACTGGGCAACCTTGAACAGGGGACGATCCAGACCCGGGGAAGACACCTCGAGGTAATACTCCTCGGTGATGGGATCTTCGACATCCATGATGGCGCCAACCTGATGGCTGACCTCAGCACAGTTCTCGACGCTCACGCCATGCTCGCCGTCGATATAGACGCGCAAGGTGGAGTGTTTACCCGCACGGATAAACTCAATACCCCACAGTTCAAAGCCCAAGGCAACGACAGGAGCCTCGAGCAGATCGGTCAAACGTTGTTCCAACGTAGCCAAAGTCACCCTCCGAAAAAACAAAAAAAGGGCATAAAGCCCAGATAGAAATTGGTTCAGAGTAAATTGCACATAACAAAAAGCCCCGATGTCAAATCGGGGCTTGGCGCTTTACCCTGATTGTCGCCTCGCAGCGACCGCCTTCCTGAGCGTAGGAAATGCGTGAAATTTGGTTGCGGGGGCCGGATTTGAACCGACGACCTTCGGGTTATGAGCCCGACGAGCTACCATGCTGCTCCACCCCGCGTCCGAAATCGTGCGAGATTATAGCCACTTCACCCTCGTCACACAAGACTGACTGGCTATAATACACCCGGTTACCCGGGCTCACTGCTTAATTGGTGCCGTGGGCGGGACTCGAACCCGCACACCCTAGAGCACTACCCCCTCAAGATAGCGTGTCTACCAATTCCACCACCACGGCAAAACTCTTACTCGGGAACGTCAGTGTCTTTCTTGACTGGCGCTTTGCTCTGCTCAACCTGTTGGGTTTGTTGCAGATTTTCCCATTCACTACCCTGTTTGACCTTGTTGCTGGACATAGAGCCAAGCACCAAGCTAATCAAGAAGAACAGAGTAGCCAAAATCGCTGTTGTGCGGGTCAGGAAGCTGCCTGAACCACCGGAGCCGAATACGGTATTCGATGCCCCTGCGCCGAAGGAGGCGCCCATGTCAGCCCCTTTACCTTGCTGAATCATCACCAGACCAATCAGAGCCAGTGACACCAGCAGATAAACGACCAAAAGAATCTCGTACATTTAACTTGCACCCTTTGCCGCTTCAACAATTCCTAAAAACGTCTGGTCATCGAGACTTGCTCCACCAATCAGGCCGCCGTCAACGTCGGGCTGGGCAAACAACTCTCTCGCATTGGCCGGCGTCACGCTCCCACCATAGATGATTCTGACTTTCTCACCTATGACCGGAGTATCCTCCGCCAAGCGACCACGTATAAAGGAATGAACCTCTTGTGCCTGCTCGGGTGTGGCGCATTTACCTGTACCTACAGCCCAAATCGGCTCGTAGGCGATGATAGCATTATCGAAAGCCATCGCGCCATTTTTCTCTATGACGATGTCCAGCTCTTCGGCGATCACCTCGAAGGTTCTTCTCGCCTGCCTCGCCGCCCCTGATTCACCCAAACAGAGGATGGGAATCAGACCTGCCGCTCTGGCTGCCGCAAACTTCTCTGCGACGATAAAACTGGTCTCACCAAAGAGACGCCTGCGCTCGGAGTGCCCTACCAGTACGTATCGACACCCTGCCTCGACCAGCATCTGACACGAGATTTCCCCCGTGTAAGCGCCCTGTCTGTGCTGGCTCACATTCTGAGCCCCCAACTTCATTGTCCGTTGCTCACCGAGCAATGCGGCCGTGAAGTCGAGATGCACATGGGATGGACACAAGACCACGTCTACTCGTTCATCAATGCCCTTCAGGCATTGACCAGTAAACTGCTCTAACTGCGACCTACTACCGTGTAACTTCCAGTTGGCTGCTACAAACGGCTTGCGATGTCCCATCGGCAACTCCCTTGCGAAAGCGGGGCTGATAATATCCAGAGGATTGTCAGCTGACAAGCGCTATTTTCAAATTTTCGAATCGTTTGAACAAGATACAACCAGGGCGGCTTAAAGGCCGCCCTTTTTGTTCATTAAAACGCCGATTCGACCTGTTGTGCGATGCGTTGGGCCATATCACGCACCTGCTGTTCATGTTCCCCTTCCACCATCACGCGGATCAGAGGTTCGGTGCCGGATTTGCGCAGCAGCACACGGCCACGACCGGCCAGCTCCTGTTCCACCTTGGCCACTTCCTGCTGCACGGCGTCAGCCGCCAGCGGATCCTTGCCTTCGGCAAAACGTACATTGACCAGCACCTGCGGGAACTTGTTCATGCCGGAGCGCAGCTTGGCCAGCGGCATCTCGGCAGTGCAGATGGCGGTCAGTACCTGCAGGGCGGCGACGATGCCATCCCCGGTAGTGGTCTGATCCAGGCAGATGATGTGGCCGGAGTTCTCGCCGCCGATGCGCCAGCCCTTCTCGTTCATCATCTCCAGCACGTAGCGGTCACCCACCTTGGCGCGGGCGAACGGGATGCCGAGAGTCTGCAGCGCCAGTTCCAGACCCATGTTGGCCATCAGGGTGCCCACCACGCCGCCCTTGAGGCGACCATTGCGCAATGCATCGCGGGCAATGATGTAGAGGATTTCGTCGCCGTCGATGATATAGCCGGTGTTGTCCACCATCACCAGACGGTCGCCATCACCATCGAAGGCCACCCCCAGATCTGCCTTGCACTCCAGCACCTTGGCCGCCAGGGCTTCCGGGGCGGTCGAACCGACACCGTCGTTGATGTTGAGACCATCCGGGCTGCAGCCGATGGCGATCACTTCAGCCCCCAGCTCGCGGAACACGGAAGGCGCAATGTGGTAGGTCGCACCATGACCACAGTCCACCACCATCTTCAGCCCTTCCAGGCTCAGATTGGAAGGAAAAGTGCTCTTGCAGAATTCGATGTAACGACCGGCGGCATCGTCGATGCGCAGTGCCTTGCCCAGCTCGGCGGACTCCACGCACTTGAGCTCGTGGTCCAGCTCGGCTTCGATGGCCATCTCGACTTCGTCAGGCAGCTTGGTACCGTCGGCGGAGAAGAACTTGATGCCGTTGTCGTAATAGGGATTGTGGGAAGCGCTGATGACGATGCCGGCTTCGGCCCGGAAGGTGCGGGTCAGGTAGGCGACGGCCGGGGTGGGCATGGGGCCCATCAGAATGGCCTTGAGACCCGCGGCGGACAGACCCGCCTCCAGTGCGGACTCCAGCATGTAGCCGGAGATGCGGGTATCCTTGCCGATCAGCACCTTGCGAGTACCCTTCTTGGAGAGCACCTTGCCCGCAGCCCAGCCCAGTTTCATCACGAAATCCGGGGTGATCGGGTATTCACCCACCTTGCCGCGTACACCGTCGGTGCCAAAATACTTTCTTGCCATTTTCTGTTCTCGTTTTTTTATTTGGATATGAAATCTTGTCCCGTCATGACCATCCAGCCGGTACGCAAGGCATCCATGGTCGCTCGCACATCGTGCACCCGAATGATGCGGGCACCGCGCTGCATCCCGATGAGCGCACAGGCCAGACTGCCGGCCAGCCGTTCATCAACCGGGCAGCCAAGCAGGTTGCCTATCATAGACTTTCGCGACATACCGACCAAGAGCGGAAGCTGGTAATCGAGCAACTTCTCCTGCTGCGCAAGCAGCTGATAGTTGTGTGCGAGTGTCTTGCCAAAACCGTAACCGGGGTCCAGCAACAACTGCCCCCTCTCTATTCCCGCTGCCAGGCAGGCGGCGATCCGCTCGTCGAAGAAAGCCCTCACCTCCTCCAGCAGGTCGTCATAATGCGGCTCTGCCTGCATGGTTCTCGGCTGCCCCTGCATGTGCATCAGGCACACCGGAACGTCGGCAACGGCGGCCGCGGCCAGGGCCCCCGGCTCGAGCAGGGCTCGTACGTCGTTGATAAGATGGGCACCCGCCGCGCAGCCTTCCCGCATCACCGCCGCCTTGGAGGTATCCAGGGAGATCATCACCTCCAGCTCGGCGACCATGCGCTCCACCACGGGAATGACTCGGTCCAGCTCCTCCTGCTCGCTCACATCGGGAGCACCGGGACGGGTCGACTCGCCACCGATGTCGATGAGGGTCGCCCCCTCCGCCACCATCTGGCGCGCATGGGTCATCGCCCGCTCCAGCTGATTGAAATGACCACCGTCGGAGAAGGAGTCCGGTGTCACATTGAGGATCCCCATGACGTGGGGACGTTCGAGGGAGAGGCTGAGCCCCTTGCTGGTTAGCTGCATCGTTACTTCCGTTGACATAAAGAAAAACCCCGGGGCCAGCCCGGGGTTTGTATCATCACGATTTATTTGGCCGGCAGATCGTTGGCCTTGTCGATATCGACATCAGCCACCTGCTCGGTCTCGGCTACCGCCGGCTTGGCTTCTGCTGCAACCGTGGCACCGCCTTGCGGGGTATCACCGTGCTCATCATGCCAGTTGCTGGGGGCACGCACTTCGCGGCGAGCCATCAGATCGTCGATCTGCTTGGCATCGATGGTCTCGTACTTCATCAGCGCATCTTTCATGCTGTGCAGCACGTCCATGTTGTCCAGCAGGATCTGCTTGGAGCGGGCGTAGTTGCGATCGATGACCTGCTTGACCTCGGCATCGATGACGCGCGCAGTATCATCGGACATGTGCTTGGCCTTGGCCATGCTGCGACCGAGGAACACCTCGCCATCTTCTTCCGCGTAGAGCATGGGGCCGAGACGCTCGGACATGCCCCACTGGGTCACCATCTTTCGGGCGATGTCGGTAGCACGCTCGATGTCGTTGGACGCACCGGTCGATACCTTCTCGGCACCGTAGATCAGCTCTTCCGCCAGACGGCCGCCGTACAGGCTGGAGATCATGGACTCCAGATGCTGCTTGGAATGGCTCCAGCGATCCTGCTCCGGCAGGTACATGGTCACACCCAGCGCACGACCGCGCGGAATGATGGAGACCTTGTAAACGGGGTCATGATCCGGCACCAGACGACCAATGATGGCGTGACCGGCTTCGTGATAGGCCGTCATCTCTTTCTCGGACTCTTTCATCACCATGGAACGACGTTCCGCACCCATCATGATCTTGTCCTTGGCCTTTTCAAACTCGGCCATGGAGACCACGCGACGGCTCTCGCGGGCCGAGAACAGAGCAGCTTCGTTGACCAGGTTGGCCAGGTCAGCACCGGAGAAACCGGGGGTGCCACGGGCAATCAGCGCCGGATTGACGTCATCCGCCAGCGGCACCTTGCGCATGTGCACTTTCAGGATCTGTTCGCGACCACGCACATCCGGCAGACCGACCACAACCTGGCGGTCAAAACGACCCGGACGCAGCAAGGCCGGGTCCAGTACGTCAGGACGGTTGGTGGCGGCGATGACGATGATGCCTTCATTGCCTTCAAAACCATCCATTTCGACCAGCATCTGGTTCAGGGTCTGCTCACGCTCGTCATGACCACCGCCCAGACCGGCGCCACGCTGGCGGCCGACCGCATCGATCTCGTCGATGAAGATGATGCAGGGAGAAGACTTCTTGGCCTGCTCGAACATGTCGCGTACCCGGGAGGCACCGACACCCACGAACATTTCGACGAAATCAGAACCCGAAATGGTAAAGAAGGGCACCTTGGCCTCGCCCGCAATGGCCTTGGCCAGCAGGGTCTTACCGGTACCGGGAGGACCAACCAGCAGCACGCCGGTCGGGATCTTGCCGCCCAGTTTCTGGAACTTGCTCGGATCGCGCAGATAGTCGACCAGCTCCTTCACCTCTTCCTTGGCCTCGTCACAGCCAGCCACGTCGGCAAAGGTGGTCTTGATCTGATCTTCACTCATCAGGCGAGCCTTGCTCTTGCCGAACGACATGGCACCCTTGCCACCACCGCCCTGCATTTGACGCATGAAGAAGACCCAGACACCGATCAGCAACAGCATCGGGAACCAGGAGATGAAGATGGACGTCAGCAGAGACGGCTCTTCCGGCTTCTCGCCCATCACTTTGACATTGTGATTGAGCATGTCGTTGAGCAGCTGGGGATCCGGCGCCGGGATGATGGTGGTGAAGCGTTCACCGGTGCGCTTGACGCCATTAATGACCTTGCCATCCATCCGCACTTCACGGATCTGCTCTTGGGTCACTTCTTTAACGAAGCTGGAATAGTCCAGCTGGCGACTGGTGGTATCGCTGGGGCTGAAGCTATTGAACACCGACATCAACACGACGGCGATGACCAGCCACAGGATTAGGTTTTTCGCCATGTCACTCAAATCAGTAACCTCGCAGACTGACAGTTAACGATGAAGGTTAGGGTACTACAGTTTAAAACCGGTAGCCACAATGTAGACTTCTCGTGAACGGGCACGAGACGAGTCTGGTTTACGAATCTTGACGGCAGTGAAAAGTTTACGGATTTCATTGAGATAGATATCAAACCCCTCCCCCTGGAACACCTTGACCACGAAGCTGCCGTTGGCCCTCAGGACTTGATTGCACATGTCCAGCGCCAGTTCGACCAGATACATGGAACGGGCCTGATCCACCTGCTGGGTACCGCTCATGTTGGGTGCCATGTCCGACATGACGACGTCAACCTTGTCCGGACCTACCCGTTCAAGCAGAGCGCCCAGCACAGTTTCCTCCCGAAAGTCGCCCTGAAGGAAATCGACACCGGCGATGGAATCCATCGGCAGAATATCGCAGGCGATCACCCGGCCCTTGTCACCAACCTGATCGATGGCAAACTGGGACCAGCCACCGGGGGCCGCCCCCAGATCCACGACCGTCATGCCCGGCTTGAGCAGTTTGTCCTTGCCCTGGATCTCGTCGATCTTGAACACGGCACGGGATCTCAGTCCCAACTTCTGGGCTTTTTTGACGTATTGATCGTCAAAATGCTCTTTTAACCAGCGGGTTGAACTGGGGGAATGTTTTTTCTGGGTCATGATCGTCGACTTTAAAAAACCACAAGGGTTATTAGTATTAAGGGCTAAGTGGGGGTAGAATACGCCCCTTTCAACCCTGACTTATGAAGAAATTGCCATGATTCTCAACAATAAACAGAAACAGTACCTCAAGGGCCTTGCCCACAGTCTGAAGCCGGTCGTCCTGCTGGGACAACACGGTCTGACCGAAGGTGTGCTGGCCGAGATCGATCTGGCGCTCAACCACCACGAGCTGATCAAGGTTAAGGTTGCGTCTGAAGATCGTGAGATGAAACAGCTGGTTATGGATGCCATCGTCCGTGAAACCGGCGCGGTGAAAGTACAGAGCATCGGCCACGTGCTGACCATCTATCGTCAAGCCAACGAGCCGAAAATCCAACTGCCCCGCAAGTAACAGGAAAGAGCATCGCTCTTTCCTTCATTTCCCTTCTTCCCAAGTCGCTTGCCAAAGTAGTCGCCAGGCCCTTAACCTGCGATGAATACTCGTGGATACCCGCTATGGATCACCATCAGATTCTCACCGAAGATGAACTGGCCATGCTACGGGACTTGGGAAGCGATCAGGAGACGGCCGCCGGTCAATCCCTGAGCGGTTATCTCGCCACTCCCCTGCTAGGCCTGCTGCAACGCGCCGACCAGCTGGTGCTGGAAGCCCGTTTTGCCGGGCATCAGCTCCGTTTTCCGCTGCGCTTCACTCAAGGAGATGATGGCTTTGTCGAGCCACGCATCGCCGCCCCCGTCATCAAGGAGCTGGGTTATCCCCATCCGCGCACCTGGCGGCTGGACGAGCAGGCCAGTTTCAGGATGGGTGAGCACGAGTATCTGGTGCACAGCCTGTCGCTCGATGGTCTGGTCGTCGAGGGCCTGCCGCCCGGACTGGCCGTCGGTGCCACCTTGACGGGCAGCCTGCTCATTGAGGATCTCGCCCCCCTGCCGCTCAGCGCAGAGCTGGTCAGGCACATTCATCGTCGCAACGGCATTCAGGGCTGGGCACTGCATTTCCAGATGGCCAAAGCGGACCTTGAACTGCTGCGCAACTGGATGTTTCAACGTCATCAGGACGCCTTCACCCAGGCTTACCAGCCCCGCTAAATACAAACAGGGGAGCCGGGGCTCCCCTGTTCTGGCATCCACCTACCTCAGAGGTAGGCAACTTCCAGGATCTCGTACTCCACATCGCCTGCCGGCGTCTTGACGATGGCCACATCGTCCACTTCCTTGCCGATCAGAGCACGGGCGATGGGCGAATTCACGGAGATCATGTTCTGTTTGATGTCCGCCTCGTCGTCGCCCACGATACGGTAGACCACCTCTTCTTCCGTCTCGCTCTTGAGCAGAGTCACGGTTGCCCCGAAGATGACGCGGCCATTGTTGGTCATCTTGGTGATGTCGATCACCTGGGCGTTGGAGAGCTTGCTCTCGATTTCCTGGATACGGCCTTCACAGAAGCCTTGCTGCTCGCGGGCAGCATGGTATTCGGCGTTTTCTTTCAGATCACCATGTTCACGGGCATCTGCAATCGCTTCGATAATCTGCGGACGCAGCTCGGTCTTGAGATATTCGAGCTCTTCACGCAGCTTTTCAGCGCCGCGAACAGTCATCGGAGTATGATTCATAGTCGAAACCTGGGTTGCTTGAAAAGAGAAGCTGCGGCTATCAGAGAGAGCCGCAGCTGTCGGTTCGGATGAGGCATCTTAATATGAAGCCGGCACAAAATCCATGTCAGTCCCTGCGAGCGGGATCGCGCTTTCTCATCAGAATTTGCCGGAACTATTTCTGCTCCTGCGCGCTGATCGGGGCTGACACCGTCGGTTTTCCCTGCATGATGGAGATCTCCACCCGCCGGTTCATGCGCCGGTTTTCCGGACTGGTATTGGGCACCAGCGGCTGGGAATCGGCCATGCCCTGTACCACCAGCCGGCCGCCATCGAAGCCCGGCACCTTGATCATCTGGTGGGCGACCGCCACCGCCCGCTGGGAGGATAGCTCCCAGTTGGACTGGAACAGCTCATCCTCGGTGGCTGCATCATCGGTGTGGCCCGAGACGGTGATCTCGCCGGGCACATCCTTGAGCAGGGCTGCCACCTTGCGCACCACCGGCCAGAACTGGGGCTGCAGGAAGGCGGACCCCGCCGGAAAGGCCGCTTTTTCCCGGATCCGGATGATGATCTGCTGGCCCAGCGCCTCCACTTCGATGGCGCCATCCTGGATCTGCGCCTTCATCTGATCCGCCAGCGCCTTGGCCAGTGCGTTGGACTGCTCCTGCTGCTGTTGTTTCTGCGCCTCCTGCTGGGTGTCGCCCCCCACCAGCTTCTCTTCACTCTTGTCATGACCGCCGGCCTGATCGGCATCGCCGGGCTGAAAATCCAGCTCGGTTTGGGTCATGTCCATGGTCTGCTGCATGATGGTATCGATGGGGGTCGGCTCCGGGCGACCCGGTCTGAACTCCTGGGCGATGACGGAGGTTCCCTTGGGGATGTCCTTCACCTCGAGAATGTTCTGCACCCCGAATGCCTTCTCCATGGAGCCGGCGATCTGCTTGAACTTCTGCACGTCCATCTCGGCAAACGAGAGCAGCAGCACGAAGAAGCACATCAACAGCGACATCAGGTCGGCGAAGGTTCCCATATAGCCGGGCAGACCGGGAGGTGGGCACTTGCACTTTGCCATGCGCGCTCCTATTCGGTCCCGTTGTTGCGTTTGGACTGGTTCAGGTAGTTCTGCAGCATGGCCTGGATCACCCGCGGGTTCTGGCCGTCCTGAATGCCCATGATGGCGTCGAGGATCAGGGTACGGCTCAGCTGCTCCTCACCGCTGCGCAGCTCCAGCTTGTCGGCGATGGGGATGGCGATCATGTTGGCCTCGATCGCGCCGTACAGGGTGGTGAGCAAGGCCACCGCCATGGCCGGGCCGATGGATTTGGGATCGCTCATGTTGGCCAGCATGGCCACCAGCCCCACCAGGGTACCTATCATCCCCATGGCGGGGCCAAGATCCCCCAGGGAGCGGAACACCTTGACGGCGATGACGTGGCGCTCCGAGGTCAGCTCGATGTCCTTCTCCATCACCGCCCGCACCACGTCGGCGTCATGGCCATCCACCAGCATGTCGATGCCCTTCTTCATGAAGGTATTGGGGATCTCAGCCGCCTCCAGGGCCAGGAAGCCCCCCTTGCGGGCCGCGTCCGCCAGTTCCACCGCCTTGGCAATCAGGTCATCGAGCTTGTCCCCCTTGTACATGAAGGCCTTGCCGGCCACCTTGAACGCCATCAGAAACTGGCCGAGGTTGAACTTCATCATGCAGATGAACAGAGAACCCAAAATGGTGATATAGACCGAGGGCATATCCACATACATGCTCATGGGGCCACCCAGCAGCATGCCGTACACCACCACCCCGAACCCCAGCACTATGCCTATCAGACTGCCTAAATCCACATCCCTACTCCTGTCAGCTGAAATTTGTTGTATCTGCAGTTTGTTGAATTTTCTGCTATTGGCTCATCAGCGGCAAGGCTTGCCACAATTTTCCCCGTTCGGAAGATGGCTTATTATCGGCCACTTTTCCGAGAGTTTAAGCCGACGGCATTTTTCTGCCTCCCCCCTGCCCGTCGTCGATGTTAAGATAAGCCGTTTTTTTCAATCCCCGAGGATGGACATGGCCAGTAAAAAAATCGACCGCCTGAGTTTTGATGCCACTCTGGAAGAGCTGGAAACCATAGTTCATCAACTGGAACAGGGCTCCCTGCCGCTGGAAGAGGCCCTCAAGCAGTTTGAGCAGGGCATTCATCTGGTGCGGGCCGGCCAGCAGAAGCTGGAGCAGGCCGAGCAGAAGATCCAGATCCTGCTGACTCAGGCCGATGGCAGCGAGCAAGCCGTCCCCTTCCAGCCAGAGCAAGGAGAGGAGTGAGTGACGCTGGACGATTTTTCCCGCCTGCACCGGCAACGTATTGACGACTGTCTGTCTGCACAACTTGAATCCTTGCCCGCAATGGCCCCTCGCCTGCGCGATGCCATGCGTTACGGCCTGCTGCTGGGCGGCAAACGGGTACGCCCCTTCCTGGTCTACGCCGTCGGCGAGATGCTGGGCGTAAAGAACGAACTGCTGGATGGCCCGGCCGCCGCGGTGGAGTGCATCCACGCCTACTCCCTGCTGCACGACGATCTGCCCGCCATGGACAACGACGATCTGCGTCGCGGTCAGCCGACGGTGCACAAGGCATTCGATGAAGGCACCGCCATTTTGGCCGGCGACGCCCTGCAAACCCTGGCCTTCACCATTCTGGCCGATCACCCGATGCCAGACTCGCTGCTGGCCAACCGGGTACGGATGCTTAGCCGGCTAGCCCGCGCCTCGGGTTATCTCGGCATGTGCGGCGGTCAGGCGCTGGACCTGCAGGCGGAAGGGCGCCAGATTTCCCTCGCCGAGCTGGAACAGGTACACCGCCACAAGACCGGGGCTCTCATTGAGTGCGCCGTGGCGCTTGGCGCCCTGTGCAAGGCGGACGTGGATGACGCCACCCTGAGCGCGCTGCAAACCTATGCCGCCGCCATCGGTCTCGCCTTCCAGGTGCAGGATGACATCCTCGACATCACGGGCGATACCGCCACCCTCGGCAAGCGGCAAGGTTCCGATCTGGCGCTGGAAAAGAGTACCTATCCGGCGCTGCTGGGGCTCGACAATGCCCGTGAGCTGGCTCGCGAACTGCATGGTAAAGCCTTAACAGCCTTGCAATCTTTGCCCTACAATACCGACATTCTGGAAGCGTTTGCCGATTACATCATCGAGCGAACCCACTAAACGCTGGATAACAGTAACAATATGAGCGTTGATATAAGCAATTTCCCCAACCTGGCCCTCGCGGATACGCCGGTCGAGTTGCGATCCCTGCCCTTCGAGCGACTGCCCGTACTGTGCAACGAACTGCGTGAATATCTGCTGCGTTCGGTGAGTCGCTCCAGTGGCCATCTTGCCTCCGGGCTCGGCACCGTCGAACTGACGGTGGCGCTGCACTACGTCTACAACACCCCGTTCGATCGGCTGGTGTGGGACGTGGGCCACCAGGCTTATCCCCACAAGATCCTCACCGGTCGCCGTGATCGGATGCAAAGCATCCGCCAGAAAGACGGTCTGCACCCCTTCCCCTGGCGCGGCGAGAGCGAATATGACGTGCTTTCGGTCGGCCACTCCAGCACCTCCATCGGTGCGGCGCTCGGCATGGCAGTTGCTGCCGAGAGCGAGGGGCTGGGGCGCAAGGTGGTAGCGGTGATCGGCGACGGTGCCATCACCGCCGGCATGGCGTTCGAGGCACTCAATCACGCCGGCGATGTCCACAAGGACATGCTGGTGGTGCTCAACGACAACGAGATGTCCATCTCAGAAAATGTCGGGGCACTGAACAACCACCTGGCCCGCATCATGTCTGGCAAGCTCTACACCACCATCCGCGAGGGTGGCAAGAAGGTGCTGGCCGGTCTGCCGCCGGTCAAGGAGCTGGCCAAGCGGGCCGAGGAACACCTCAAGGGAATGGTGGTGCCCGGCACCCTGTTCGAGGAGTTTGGCTTCAACTACATCGGCCCCATCGACGGCCACGACATCAACGCCCTGGTCGAGACCCTGCGCAACATGCGCAACCTCAAGGGGCCGCAGCTGCTGCACGTCAAGACCAAGAAGGGCAAGGGCTACGAGCCCGCCGAGAAGGACCCCATCGGTTATCACGGCGTGCCCAAGTTCAATCCGGACGAGTGCACCCTGCCCAAGGCGAGCGGCGGCAAGCCGAGCTTCTCCGCCATCTTCGGTCAGTGGCTGTGCGACATGGCGGCCAAGGATGAGCGGCTGGTCGGCATCACCCCGGCCATGCGAGAAGGCTCCGGCCTGGTGAAGTTCAGCCAGCAGTATCCGGATCGCTACTTCGACGTGGCCATCGCCGAGCAGCATGCGGTCACCTTCGCCGCCGGTCTCGCCATCGCCGACCAGAAGCCGGTGGTCGCCATCTACTCGAGCTTCCTGCAGCGGGCCTACGACCAGCTGATCCACGATGTGGCGCTGCAAGAGCTGCCGGTGCTGTTCGCCATCGACCGGGCCGGTCTGGTGGGCGCCGACGGCCCCACTCATCAGGGGGCGTTCGACATCAGCTTCCTGCGCACCGTGCCCAACATGGTGATCATGACCCCGTCCGACGAGAACGAATGCCGTCAGATGCTCTACACCGGCTACCAGTGCAACGGGCCGGCGGCGGTACGCTACCCCCGCGGCAGCGGCACCGGCATCCAGGTCGAGAGCGAGATGCAGGCGCTGGCGCTCGGCAAGGGCCGGATCGTGCGTCAGGGCAAGGGCACCGCCATCCTGGCGTTCGGCACCCTGCTGCAACAGGCCAAAGCGGCAGCCGAGGCGCTCGATGCCACCCTGGTGGACATGCGCTTCGTCAAACCGATGGACGAGGCGCTGGTGCGCTCCCTGGCCGCGACCCACGATCAGTTCGTCACCCTCGAGGACAACGCCATCATGGGCGGTGCCGGCTCCGCGGTGAACGAGCTGTTGATGCGCAGCAAACAGTGCAAGCCGGTGCTCAACCTCGGCCTGCCGGATCGCTTCGTCGAACAGGGTACCCAGGAGGAGATCTATGCTCTGCTGGGGCTCGATGGCGCCGGCATCCAGCGCAGCATCGAACAGTGGCTGCAGGCTTGACCCCCTCAGCACACACAGTAAAAGGGCGCCGTTATGGCGCCCTTTTTGTTTGTCTCGTTTGTTTATCTGTGGCCATCAGCCCTTGTAGAGCTTGGGATTGAACACATCCCGCAGCCAGTCACCCAGCAGGTTGATGACCAGCACCAGCACCACCAGGCAGATGCCCGGGAAGGCGGTGATCCACCAGGAACCGGAGAAGATGTAGTTGAAGCCCACGCTGATGAGCGAGCCCAGCGACGGCTGATCCACCGGCATCCCCAGACCAAGGAAGGAGAGCGCCGCCTCGCTCATGATGGCGTTGGCTACCTGCACCGTGGAGATGACCAGGATCGGCGACAGGCAGTTGGGCAGAATGTGGCGGAACATGATGCGCGGGGCGCGAAAGCCCATCACCTTGGCCGCTTCCACATACTCCTTCTTCTTCTCCGCCAGCACAGAAGCGCGCACGGTTCGGGCGTACTGCGGCCACTCGGCGATACCGATGATCACCACCAGCATCAGGATGGCGAACTTCGAGTAGAACTCGGAACCAAACGTAGCCTGGAAGATGGCGGAGATGATGATCGCCACCATCATGGTGGAGAACGACAGCTGCACGTCGGCAAAGCGCATCAGCAGGCTGTCGATGCGGCCACCGAAGTAACCGGCCATCAGCCCGATGACGATGCCAAGCACCAGCTGCAGCGCCACCGCGAACAGACCTATGGTCAGCGAGATACGGGCGCCATAGAGAATGGTGCTCCAGATATCACGACCCTGGTTGTCGGTACCGAGCCAGAAGCGCTCTTCGCCCCCTTCCAGCCAGGAGGGCGGCAATTCGGCATCCATCAGATCGAAGCTGGTCTGGTCGTAGACGTTGTACGGGGCCAGCCAGGGTGCCAGCAGCGCCGCCAGTACGAACACCACGAACACCGCAAAGCTGAACATGGCTACCTTGTCCCGCAGGAAGTAGTAGACGATGTCGGAATTTTTAAAACGTGCCCAACGGCTTGGGCTTGCAGTTACAGCATTAGTCATCTGTTACCCCTTGGCGGTCAGGTTGACGGTCGGGTTGATCAACCCGTAAAGCAGGTCGACCAGGGTATTGGTCACCACGAAAATGAGCCCGACGAAGATGACGTAGGCGGTGATGAGGGGCGTATCGACCCGGTGGATCGCCTCGAGAAACAGGAAGCCGGTCCCCGGCCACTGGAACACGCTCTCGGTCAGGATGGTGTAGGCCACCATGGTACCGATCTGCACACCGCCGACGGTAATGACCGGCAGCATGGTGTTCTTCAGAGCGTGCTGATAGTAGACCTTGTTGTTGTCCAGCCCCTTGGCACGGGCGAACTTGACGTACTCGGAGGAGAGCTGCTCCAGCATCTCGGAGCGCACCAGCCGGATGAACAGCGGCAGCATGATGGAGGAGAGCGCCACGCAGGGCAGGATCAAATGCTTGATGCCGTCCCAGGTGAAGAAGCCAGACTCCCAGCCCAGCAGGTTGTAGGTCTCGCCGCGGCCATAGGCCGGCAGCCAGCCCAGCTGGATGGAGAAGAGGTACATCAGCATGATGGCGGTCAGGAACACCGGGATCGAGATGCCGATGCTGCTCCCCGCCATGATGATCTTGGTCGGTATGCTGTGCGGGCGGATCGCCGAGTAGACCCCAAGCGGAATGGAGACCACCACGATGATCAGCGCAGCGCCAAACACCAGCTCAAGAGTAGCCACCAGCTTGTCGAGGATAACCTCGAGGGCTGGTCGCTTGAAGAAGTAGGAAGTACCCAGATCCCCGTGTACCGCGTTCTTCAAGAAGCGGCTGTATTTGACGAGGAAAGGATCGTTGAGGCCCATCTTCTCGCGCAATTCGTGGCGCTGGGCTTCGGAGACCGATTGTCCCACCAGCTCGCGCAACGGATCCCCCAGGTTGTCCTGGATGGAGAAGGCGACCAGGCTGATGACGAACATCACTATCACGGCCTGATAGAACCGTTTCAGCAGGAATGTAAACATGCTTGTCCTTCTACGTGGCCTGTGTCATGGCACAGGCTTCTGTTAGCAGGCGGGGTGGCCGGCTGACCACCCCGCCCCGTCCTTCCTTGCAACCTTCGCTTACTTGCCGACCACCAGGTCGCCGAAGTAAGGGAAGTTCATCACGTTGACCACCGGCTTGATGTCGGCGTTCTTCTTGGCGCCGTAGGCCAGATCTTCCCAGTGCAGCGGCACGTAGGCAGCGTCATCGATCAGCATGGCTTCGACCTTCTTCAGCATCTCGGCACGCTTGGCCGGATCGGTCTCGGCGTTGGCCTGCTCGACCAGCTTGTCAGCCTCGGCATTGGCATAACCGGCGCAGTTGTACTGGCCCATGCCGGTCTTGGCATCCTTGGTGAAGGTCAGGAACTCGAAGAAGTTCGCACTGTCTTCGGTGTCGGAGTGCCAGCCGATCAGCTGCATGTCCGCGGCGCACTTGTCAAACTCAGGCCAGTACTGGGCCACCGGCATGGTCTTCAGATCCACCTTGATGTTGATCTTGGCCAGCATGGCGGAGACGGCCTGGGCAATCTTGACGTCGTTGACGTAGCGGGCAGCCGGGGAGATGAAGCTCATCTTGAAGCCCTGCTCATAGCCGGCTTCCTTCATCAGCTGCTTGGCCTTGGCCAGATCATACTGGGGCTTGAGCGCCTCGTTGTGACCGGCATAGCCTTTCGGGCTCAGCTGGCCGGCAGGGGTGCCGAAGCCTTTGTTGATCTTCTCGACGATGCCCACCTGGTTGATGGCGTAGTTGATCGCCTGACGCACGCGCTTGTCTTTCAGCGCCGGGTTGGTGTTCTGGTTCAGCTCGATGATGATGGCGCGAGTACCGGACAGGGTCACCAGCTGGGTGTCCTTGCCGTTCTTCACGCGCTCCAGATCGTTCGGCGCAACCGGGTAGATCACGTCCACGTCGCCACCCAGCAGGGCCGCCACGCGGGTGGCGTCTTCCTTGATGGGCACCACGGTCAGGTTGTCGACGTTGCCCTTGGAGGCCTTGTCCCAGTAGTTGGCGTTGCGGGTGTACTCCAGCTTCACGCCCTGCTCGCGGAACTTGACGCTGAACGGGCCGGTACCGGAGACGTGGGTGGAGGCGTAGGAGTCGCCGTTCTTGACGATCTCGGCCTTGTCTTTGCCAGCCTCGGTCTTGCCGGTATAGAACTTGGAGTCCATCGGGAAGATATAGGTGACGGTCTGCAGCACCAGCGGGAACGGCTTGGCGGTGACGAGATCGACGGTGTACTCATCGACCTTCTTCACTTCGGCGATGGGGTCGAAGATGGCCTTGAAGTCGACGGAGGACTTCAGACGGTTGACGGTCCACACCACGTCATCGGCGGTGAAGTCGTTGCCGGAGTGGAACTTGACGCCCTTGCGCAGGAAGAAGCGCACGGTCTTGTCGTCGATGCGCTCATACTTCTCGGCCAGACGCGGCTCGAATTTCAGGTCCTGGGTGTAACGCATCAGCGGGTCGAACACCAGGTGGGACATCTCCAGGGTCTGACCGGAGAGCTGCTCCTGCGGATCCAGCGAGGTGGCATCGGAGGCGACGGCAACCTTGATGTCGACGGCGGAAACGTTAAAAGCGAAACCGGCGGCAAACAGCGCCAGGGCAATCTTGGATAATCCTTTCTTCATGTCTTTCTCCATGCTTTTGGCTTTTTATTGACACTTTTTTTGACAAGCAGAGCGGCGGGCCGCCCCTTTCCTAGCTTGCGATTTCCAGCCCCTCGCGGGACATTCCCTTGAACTCCGGCATGAGGGAGATCAGCTTGCGGCTGTACTCATGCTCGGCATTGGTAAAGAGTTTCTCGGTCTCCGCCACTTCCACCAGATGACCGTGCTGCATCACCCCGATGCGATCGCACATCTGGCGGATGACCGGCAGATCGTGACTGATGAACAGCATGGTGAGGCCAAGCTCCTGCTGCAGATCCTTGAGCAGGTTGAGGATCTGGGCCTGCACCGACACATCCAGCGCCGAGGTGGGCTCGTCGCAGATGAGGAAGCGTGGCCGGGTCGCCAGGGCGCGGGCAATGGAGATGCGCTGACGCTGGCCGCCGGAGAATTCGTGGGGATACTTGACCCCGGCACCACGGCCAAGGCCGACGTGATCCAGCAGATCCCCCACGATCCCCTCGATCTGGCTCTCGCTGCCGGCCAGCTTATGAAAGCGGATCGGCTCGGCGATGATGTCACGCACCTTCATGCGCGGGTTCATCGAGGAGTAGGGGTTCTGGAACACCATCTGCATCTGGCGACGCAGCGGGCGGCGCTCATGCTCGCCCTTGAGCGCGGTCAGATCGATCCCCTCGAAGAAGATCTTGCCGGTATCGGGCGGATAGAGGCCGGTGATGGCACGGGCGATGGTCGACTTGCCGGAGCCAGACTCCCCCACCAGGCCGAAGGTTTCACCCTCGAAGATCTCGAAGCTGATGTTGTTGCAGGCCCGCACGTACTGACGGCGGCTCGGGAAGAGGGAATCCTTGGTGACGAACTTCAGATCCACGTTCTCCACCCGCAGCAACGCCCCTTCATAGGCGCGCTCGTCCTGACTCTGGCCGAGCCAGTGGGTCTTGAGATCGATGCTGGTATCCACCGCACCGGCGTCCTCGATATAGGAGACCAGCGGGAAACGCACCAGCTTCACATCCGAGCGGGGCACCGCCGAGATGAGGCTGCGGGTATAGGGGTGATTGGGGCGACCCAGCACCTGTTCGGTGGTACCGAACTCCACCAGATCGCCGCGATACATCACCGCCACCTTGTCGGTGACGTTGGACACCACACCCATGTCGTGAGTCACCAGCATGCAGCCCACCTGCCGCTCTTTACAGAGGTTGCGGATGAGCTGGAGGATCTGATCCTGAATGGAGACGTCCAGCGCCGTGGTCGGCTCGTCGGCGATGATGAGCTCGGGGTCGCCGGAGAGGGCGATGGCAATGACCACCCGCTGGCGCATGCCGCCGGAGAACTGATGGGGATACTGCTTGATGCGCAGCTCAGGCTGCGGGATGCCCACCGCAGCCATCAGGGAAAGCGCCTTGGCAAACGCAGCCTCACGGGTGAGGTCGGTATTGGCCAGAATGGTTTCAACCAGCTGCCGTTCGACGGTGAACAGCGGGTTGAGGGAGGTCATGGGGTCCTGGAAGATGAAGCCGATGCGCGACCCTCGAATGGCCCGCATCTCGTTCTGGCTCTTGCCGGAGATGAGTTCGCCATTGAGATAGATGTCGCCACGGGCGATACGGCCAGGGGGGCTCAGCAGGTCGATGACGGCGTTGCCTATGGTGGACTTGCCGGCACCGGACTCGCCTACCACACCGACTATCTCCCCCTTTTCCACGGAAAAAGAGAGATCCTTCACTGCGGCCAGCACCCCGTAGCGGGAGGGGTACTCGATCCGCAAGTTTTTCACTTCGAGCAAGGACATGTTTACCTCTGCGGGGGACATCCGTCCCAAATAATTCGTCCGTAAATCGGCCGCAGATGCCGGTCGTGCCTTGGGGTGATCTTGAGTGCTTGATATGACTGCAAAACGCTCAATCCATGAGACAACGAAACCAGCGATCCGGGCGGGTTTTTTGCATTTTTTTGGAATAACCCGCGAGTAACTTAGACGGTTTGGCGGCGAGTGTAAATGATCGGGTTATACAATTTCGCAATACTTTGCTCAGTTAGCAGCCAAGCCAGCAGTCATAAATCATGACTTCCATCACATATACAGACTATATTACCGATAAAATGCCTGACTAGTGCTTTTACTTTCAACAATGGCGTAACAGGCGGGAATATTCACTATTGACACAATAGTCTTAAGCTTCGAATGAGTAGTGAATATTTATGTGAAATGATTTTTTAACGGCAGCATATGCCGATGAATGAAAACTAAACAGAGATATATAGGGGGATGCCAGCATGGCGCTCCCCCTTGCTGTCACCCTCAACCCAGCCAGTATGCCAGTGATTGCATACAAAACAGGGCGAACAGGCCGGCGATGAGATCGTCCAGCATGATGCCGAGGCCGCCATGAATGCGGCGGTCAAACCAGGAGATGGGCCAGGGCTTGAGGATGTCGAACAACCGGAACAGCACGAAGCCGGCCAGCACCCACTCCCAGCCGGCCGGGGCCGCTATCATGGTGACCCCAAAACCGATCACCTCGTCCCAGACGATGGCGCCGTGATCCGGCATGCCGATGGCATCGGTGGCGCTCTGGCAGATGCGAATACCCGCCACGAAGCCCACTATCAGCAGTGCGATGAACCAGGGCGTCGACAGACCACTCACCAGCAGGTAAAGGGGGATGGCGGCGAGCGTCCCCATGGTACCCGGCGCTTTGGGCGAGAGGCCGGATCCAAAGCCCACCGCCAGAAAGTGCAGTGGATGCTTCAAGTTCAGCCGCTTCAGCTCGGGCTTTATCGCGAACAGACTCATGCGAAGTGGTCCCACCCTTTCAGCTCCAGCGCCACCGTTTGTTCACCCCGCAGGTAGTCGATGCCCGGTTCGCCGGCAACAATGCGGCCGATGCGGGTAAACTTGACGCCGCAGTTGGCCAGCGCCGTGTCCAGCGCGCCGCGATGCTCCTCCGGCACGGTGAAGCAGAGCTCGTAGTCATCGCCACCGGCCAGTGCCAGCTGCCAGCCATCCTGTTCGCTCACCGCATCCTGCAGCACCGGCGAGAGCGGCAGCAGATCCAGATCGATCTGGGCCCGCACGCCGGAGGCCTTGAGGATATGGCCGAGATCCGAGGCCAACCCGTCGGAGAGATCCAGCGCACTGCCGGCCAGCCCGCGCAGGGCCTGTCCGGCCAGAATGCGGGGATGAGGATGGTCGAGGCGCGGCAGCACGGCCGCCAGCTGGTTCTCGTTGAGGGTTCGCTTGGCCAGCAGATGGGAGAGCGCCAGGGCGGCATCGCCCAGGGTGCCGGTCACATAGACCCCGTCCCCTGCCTTGGCGCCGCTGCGCAGCAGGGCACGTCCAGCCGGCACCGACCCTTTCACCGATACCGTGATAGAGAGCGGGCCGCGGGTCATGTCGCCGCCCACCAGCGCCACGTTGTAGTATTCGGCAAGCTCCAGGAACCCTTCGGCAAAACCGGCTACCCAGGCCTCGTTGATGGTGGGCAGGGTCAACGCCAGCGACACCCAGCGTGGCTCGGCGCCCATGGCGGCCAGATCGGAGAGATTGACCGCCAGCGCCTTGTAGCCGAGATCCACCGGATCCATGTCGGGAAAGAAGTGGACGCCGCTCACCAGGGTATCCGTGCTCACCGCCAGCTGGGTGTCGGGGGGCAGGGTCAGCAGGGCACAATCATCTCCAGGGCCCATCACCACGTCCTTGCGGGCGTGGGGGACCTTGAAGTACTTATCAATCAGCTCGAATTCACCCATACAGTAAAAAGCCAGCAATAAGCTGGCTCCTCTCTTAGATGCTGTTGACAGACAGCAGGATCAACGCTTGTTCAGCGACTTGATCACCTTGTCCAGTACACCGTTGACAAACTTGTGGCTGTCATCGGCAGCAAAGGATTTAGCCAGCTCGATCGCTTCGTTGATGGCCACGCGCGGCGGCACATCATCACGACGGGTCAGCTCATAGGTCGCCAGACGCAGGATCGCCTTGTCCACCATGTCCACTTCTTCCAGCGGACGGGAGAGGAAAGGTGCGAAGACCTTGTCCAGCTCGTTGCAGTGGAGGGCTACCCCGAACAGCAGATCGCGGAAGTAGTTCAGGTCCACACCCTTGGTGTCCTGATCGATCTTGAACTGCTCTTCGATGTCGCCCACGTTGGCCTTGGTCATCTGCCACTGGTAGATGGCCTGGGTGGCACAATGGCGGGCCTTGCGGCGCTCGGACGGTTTCAATGCATTTCTCCTCGTTACACGTCCAGCTGTTTCAGGACGTTGATCATTTCGAGCGCGCTCAATGCTGCCTCTGCACCCTTGTTACCCGCCTTGGTACCGGCACGCTCGATGGCTTGTTCAATGTTTTCAGTGGTCAGTACGCCGAAGGCAACCGGAATTTCATATTCCATCATTACCTGGGCCATGCCCTTGCTGTTCTCGTTTGCTACCAGATCGAAGTGATAGGTGCCGCCACGGATGACGGTGCCCAGCGCCACGATGGCGTCATATTGACCACTCTTGGCCAGCTTCTTGATGGCCAGGGGGATTTCGACTGCGCCCGGCACTCGCACCAGGGTCAGGTTGCTGTCCTGGACTTGACCTTGACGCTTCAGTACGTCTACCGCACCGTCCACCAGGCTTTCGTTGATGAAGCTGTTGAAACGGGCAACGACAATAGCAACGCGCGCCTCAGGAGCGGCGATATTTCCTTCGATAACCTTCATGGGAAATCCTGTCTCTGTGCAATCAAAAGGGGCCGGAGTCAAAAGTGCGCACATTCTAGCACAAAGGGGAATCGGACAAAAACATGCATCACAATTCTGGCAACGAGACCTCTATTGACCTTTTGCTTAACTGCTCCGACCTGTTAATAATACGTCGCCCCGGCACGGGGTAAAAATAATAACATCAAGGAGTTCAGTATGTTGGATTTAAAACGCAGCGGCGTCGCACTCGCCTGCCTGCTGCCGCTGGCTGTTCAGGCCGATGCTGGTAGCCAACGCATCATCGGCGGCAGCGCCGTCACAGCCCCCAGCTGGATGGTGGCCGTCGGCGAAGTCGTCAACGGCAATTGGAGCAATTTCTGCGGTGGCACCCTCATCGACAAGCAGTGGGTACTCACCGCAGCGCACTGCGTAGCAAATGCCCAGTCAGGTCCCATGGAAGTCGCCATCGGGGTGAGTGATCTCAGCCGTCCTCACACCCGCAGCAAGGTCGATCAGGTGCTGATGCACCCGGAATATTATGTCAATCTGTTGAGCAATCTGGGTTATCGCGAGACACCATATTCTTCCGATGTTGCTCTGCTGCACCTGGCTACTCCTGTTACGCAGGCTCCCATCGTCATGGCCGATATAACAACCAAGGATACTTGGCAATGGAATACCACTATGCTGCACGCCATTGGCTATGGCGGCATCAATCCTGACGCAACCAAATCCAGTCCACAATTGCTGGCGGTAGATCTCGCCTATCGGGGTGAGCGGGATTACTGGTACGGTGACCCGACCACGACCCATATTTTCGCCGGCAAGCTGGCCGGTCAGGACACCTGCAAAGGCGACAGCGGTGGTCCGCTCACTTATGGTGGAAAACTGGTCGGCGTGACCAGCTACGGGGCCTTCCCCTGCGCTACCGGCAGCGCCGGTGGCTATACCTACGCACCTGCCTTCAGTGACTGGATCGCCGGGCAGCAGCAAGGCGTCACCCTGACCACAATCCGCGGCCTGATCCTGCCTTCAGGCACCAGTGGCTGGGCCGACTACCTGCTGGCCAACCGCAGCAACCAGGCGGTCACCCTGAGCGGCATCTACAGCGATGCCCCCGCCATGAACAACGACTGCCCCGGCCGTCTGGAAGCGGGTCAAACCTGCACCCTGCGGCTTCGCGCCGATGGTAACGACACAGTCGGAACCCTGCGCGTGCAGAGCGTTGAACTCACCGCCACCAATGACCAAGGCGCAAGCCAGCGTTTTCAGAGCGTCCTGATGAGCCTCACCAAGGAGCCCACCAAGACCCCGGATACCACTGTCACGCCAACGACTCCGACAACGACTACCACCAACACTTCCAATGGTGGTGGCAGTGGCGGTGGTGGCGCCACCGGATTCGCAGCCCTGTTGCTGCTGCCGCTGGCCTGGTTGCGCCGGCGCCGCTGAGGCAAAACAACAAGGGATGACCGAGGTCATCCCTTGTTTCATCTCCGTTTCATCGCATCAGGCTTATTCGCCGACGTACTCCACCACTTCCAGGCCGAAACCGCCGAGGGCGTGGTACTTCTTCGGTGAGCTCAACAGGCGCATCTTGCCCACACCCAGCGCCTTGAGGATCTGGGAACCGACGCCGACCCGGCGCGAGGTACCCTGCCACTTGGCCCCTTCCGGTGCCAGCCCCTTGTCCGCCGCCTCGAATCCCTTGACCCGGGCCAGCAGCTCGGCGCCATGGGCTTCCGCCCCCAGGATCACCAGCACCCCGCCTTCATCGGCGATGCGGGCCATGGATTTGGGCAGCGGCCAGCTGCGGGCGCTGTGACGGTCGGTCAACAGCAGATCGCTCAGCACGTCGTGCAGATGGACCCGCACCAGGGTCGGCTGCTCGGCCTGTACCTCACCCTTTTTCAGGGCGAAGTGCACCTGGTTGTCGATGGTGTCGCGGAAGGTGATGAGGTCGAACTCGCCAAACTCGGTGGGCAGCTTGCACTCGGCCACTTTCTCGACCGTGGTCTCGTGCTGGTTGCGGTATTCGATGAGGTCGGCGATGGTGCCGAGCTTGATGCCGTGCTGCTCGGCGAACAGCTCCAGATCAGGGCGGCGCGCCATGGTGCCATCTTCGTTGAGGATCTCGACGATGACGGACGCCGGCTCGTAACCGGCCAGCCGGGCCAGATCGCAACCGGCCTCGGTGTGGCCGGCACGGGTCAGCACGCCACCGTCCTGCGCCATCAGCGGGAAGATGTGGCCGGGCTGCACCAGATCGGCGGCCTTGGCGTTCGGTGCAACAGCCGCCTGCACGGTGACGGCGCGGTCGGCGGCGGAGATGCCGGTGGTTACCCCTTCGGCCGCTTCGATGGTCACGGTAAAGGCGGTGGAGAACTGGGCATTGTTGCGATCGACCATCAGCGGCAGCGCCAGCTGCTTGCAGCGATCCCGGGTCAGGGTCAGACAGATGAGCCCCCGGCCGTAACGGGCCATGAAGTTGATATCTTCCGGGCGGACACAGGAGGCGGCCATGATGAGGTCCCCTTCGTTCTCCCTGTCTTCGTCATCCATCAGGATCACCATCTTGCCAGCCTTGATATCGGCAATGATTTCCTGGGTCGTGCTTAGCGCCATGGGCTACTCCATCAACATGCTGCGGGGATTGAGCCAGTCGGCTCGGCTTGATACTGCCTATTGTGCTCTAGATGGGGCACAGGGGGCCCCATTTCAATCGGCGCTGGATCACAGAAAAGCGTTTTTCCCGCCGAGGGGCCATCACAGGAAGCCGGACTGGGCCAGCTTTTCCAGGGTCAGGGTGGAGGCGTTGCTCTCCTCGCGCTTGCCCGTCATCAGCCGCTCCAGATAGCGGGCAATCTGATCCACCTCGAGATTGACCCTGTAGCCAGGTTTCCACTGGGCGATGGTGGTCTCCTGGGCTGTGTGGGGCACTATGGTCAGCCGGAACAGATCCCCCTGCACGGCGTTGACGGTGAGGCTGATGCCGTCCACCGCAATCGAGCCCTTCTCGGCGATATAGCGGGAGAGCTCGCCCGGCGCCTTGATCCAGTACTCGATGGCGCGGCCGCTGGCGGACTTGCTCTTCACCTCGCCGATGCCGTCCACATGGCCGGAGACCAGATGGCCGCCAAGGCGAGAGGTGGGCATCAATGCCTTCTCGAGGTTGACCCGACCGCCCACCCTGGCGGTGGCGAAACCGGTGCGGGAGAGGGTCTCCAGCGACACGTCGGCGGTATAGCTCTTGTCGCCCAGCGCAATCACGGTGAGGCAGACGCCGTTGGTGGCGATGGAGTCGCCCAGCTTGACGTCGCCAAAGTCCAGGGTCGGTGCGTGCACGGTGAGGGCCATGTCCTCACCCTGGCGGCGCAGCTCGGCCAGGGTTCCCACCGCTTCGATAATTCCGGTAAACATGCAGATCACCTTGCTGATGACGGGGGCGGCACCGCCCCCTTTAACATTGATAAATCAGGCCAGTCTGGCCGTAATGCGGATATCCGGCCCCACCATGCGCACATCCTTGATGTTGAGCTTGGGCGCCTGGAACAGCCGGGTCAGCCCCGGCAGGTGGAACAGGCCGCGCCCTTCATCCCCCATCAGTTTGGGCGCCTGATAGAGCACCAGCTCGTCTACCAGCCCCTTGTCCAGCAGGGCGCCGCACAGCTGCGGCCCCGCCTCCACCAGCACAGAGTTGACGTTCTGCTTGGCCAGCAGCATGAACAGGCTAACCAGATCCAGCTTGCCGTCCAGCAGCGGCACTTCCAACTGCTGCACCCAGGCGGGCCACTCACCGGATGCCTTGTGGCGAGCCAGCAGCACCGGGCCCTCGCTCTGGAACAGCGGCAGATCCGGGGAGAGCCGGTTTTGCGAATCGACGATGACCCGCAGCGGCTGGCGCAGGGTCTCTTTGGGATAGACGGCCTTGACCGAGGTAGGCAGCTCGTCCCAGCGCACGGTAAGGGAGGCGTTATCCGCCAGCACCGTCTCGGCGCTGGAGAACACCGCATCGTGGCGAGCCCGCTGCCGCTGCACGTCGCGACGCGCCTCCGGGGAGGTGATCCACTGGCTCTCACCGCTCGCCATGGCGGTGCGGCCATCCAGGCTGGCGCCAAGCTTGACCGTCACCTGTGGAAACGCGGTGCGCATCCGCTTGAAAAAGCCCGGGTTTAGCGCCTCGGCTTCGCTTGCCAGCAGGCCGAAATCGGTTTTGATGCCGGCCTCGGAGAGCATGCGCAGGCCGCGTCCGCCCACCTGAGGGTTGGGATCCACCATGGCGGCGACCACACGGGTCACCCCGGCCTTGATCAGCGCCTCGGCGCAGGGCGGGGTGCGACCGTGATGGGAGCAGGGTTCCAGGGTCACGTAGGCGGTGGCGCCGCGGGCGTTGTCACCGGCGGCATGCAGGGCATAGACCTCGGCATGGGGCTCGCCCGCGCGCTGGTGCCAGCCCTCTCCCACCACCACGCCGGCCTTCACCAGCACGGCGCCGACGCAAGGGTTGGGGGCCGTGGTGTAACGGCCGCGGCGGGCCAGTTCGAGGGCCCGGCTCATCCATTGGTAATCGTCTTGACTAAACATCTGGGCTCCTCTGACAGCACATCCAGGCTTACGCAATATCGTCGGTTCGATTAGCGCAGCGTAATCGAACGCGGCAACCGAGTTTGGAAGAAAGACTTACTTCTCCAGCTTGGCGATCTCTTCGCCGAACTCGCGAATATCTTCAAAGCTGCGATAAACGGAGGCAAAGCGGATATAGGCCACCTTGTCCAGGCTCTTGAGCTCGTCCATCACCAGGTTGCCCACCAGCTGGGAGGCGACTTCGCGCTCGCCGGTGGCGCGCAGGCGGGACTTGATGTGGTTGACCGCCTTTTCGATGGCCTCCATGCTCACCGGCCGCTTCTCCAGCGCCCGCAAGATGCCGGCCCGCAGCTTGTCTTCGTTGAATGGCTCGCGCGAGCCGTTGGATTTGATGACGCGGGGCATCACCAGCTCGGCCATCTCGAAGGTGGTGAAGCGCTCGTGGCAGAGCAGGCATTCGCGACGGCGGCGCACCTGATGGCCTTCGGCCACCAGACGGGAATCGATCACCTTGGTATCTACCGCACTACAGAAAGGGCAATGCATCGGACCTCCGGCGTTGACGGAAAAGGGCGCCGGCCCCGGGGGCTGGCTCTAGGCCGGCCAGTGTAGCACGGCCATCCGGAGCCGGTAAAAGCCCGTGGAAACAAGGAATGGCATACACCCAGGCGGCCCCTTGCTCAGTCGTCATAAGGCAGGGTATCGGGGTCGCAGCCCTGATAATCGGGTTCAGGATCCACAGCAAAGCGACGCGCCTCGATATGGCTGTGACCCAGCAGCAACGCCTTGCCCACCCGGTGCATGCCATCCATCACCCGGCCGGCGCTGTCCAGCAGGATGGGATAGGCGAGATCGGCCGCCATCATCAACTGGCAGTGCTCCACCACGCTGCGCACCGTGGGGCGGGCGGCGTCATGGCCGTACCAGTGCACCTGATCGAGCTCGGCAATCTCGCCGAGCGCCACCGCCAGCACCGGCAGATCGCGGCTCAGTCGCACCAGCCGGCGCACATCCCAGGCCAGCTGCCCCTGTTCGCTGGCGCGAAAGTGGTACTGGGCGCGGATCGCCTGCCTGAGCGCCGCCTCCAGTGCCAGCTCTTGCTGTTCGCTGGCCATGGTCAGATTGCCTCGCCCGCTATGCTCTTCACCGTTCAGCGTCATCAGGCCCTCCTGTGTTGCCAAACGCTACAAAAAAACAATGCCACCCGTGGGTGGCATTGGTCTCAAACCGGGTGAGAGCCCTTATCAGGCATACACCGGGAAACGACGGCAGATGTCCAGCACCTGTTCACGTACGGTGGCCAGCACGGCATCGTTGTCGTGGTTGTCCAGCACGTCACAGATCCAGTTGGTCAGCTGGATAGACTCGGCTTCCTTGAAACCACGGCGGGTGATGGCCGGGGTACCGATCCGCACACCGGAGGTGACGAACGGGGAGCGCGGGTCGTTGGGCACGGAGTTCTTGTTGACGGTGATGTTGGCTTTGCCAAGGGCCGCATCGGCCTCTTTGCCGGTCAGCTCACGGCCGATCAGGTCAACCAGCATCAGGTGGTTGTCGGTACCGCCGGAGACGATCTTGTAGCCGCGCTCGATGAAGGTCGCAGCCATCGCCTTGGCGTTTTTCACGACCTGAGCCTGATAGGTCTTGAACTCGGGTTCCAGCGCCTCTTTGAAAGCCACCGCTTTACCGGCGATGACGTGCATCAGCGGACCACCCTGACCACCCGGGAAGACGGCGGAGTTGAGCTTCTTGTAGAGCTCCTCGTCGTCGGCGGCGGAGAGGATCAGACCACCGCGCGGACCAGCCAGAGTCTTGTGGGTAGTGGAGGTAACCACGTGAGCGTGGGGCACCGGGTTCGGGTAGACGCCAGCGGCGATGAGGCCTGCCACGTGAGCCATGTCGACGAACAGCCAGGCACCGACCTTGTCGGCGATTTCGCGCATGCGAGCCCAGTCGACGATGCCGGAGTAGGCGGAGAAACCACCGATCATCATCTTCGGCTTGTGTTCGACCGCCTGACGTTCCATGTCGTCGTAGTCGATCTTGCCGGACTCGTCGATGCCGTAGGGGATGATGTTGTACAGCTTGCCGGAGAAGTTGACCGGGGAGCCGTGGGTCAGGTGACCGCCGTGGGCCAGGTTCATGCCCAGCACGGTGTCGCCCGGCTGCAGCAGGGCCATGTAGACAGCGCTGTTGGCCTGGGAGCCGGAGTGCGGCTGCACGTTGGCGTAGGTGGCACCGAACAGCTCTTTGGCGCGCTCGATAGCCAGGGTTTCAACCACATCCACATACTCGCAACCACCGTAGTAACGCTTGGAGGGGTAACCCTCGGCGTACTTGTTGGTCAGCTGGGAGCCCTGGGCTTCCATGACACGGGGGCTGGTGTAGTTCTCGGACGCAATCAGCTCGATATGCTCTTCCTGACGACGGGTCTCGTCTGTGATGGCCTGCCACAGCTCTGGATCATAGCCGGCAATGGTCATGTCACGTTTCAACATCCGTTTCTCTCCTGAAAATCGTTTGCGCGATAGGTGAAGTGGGCAGGCGCATTGTAACGTGAGCTGGATCAAAGAGACAGTCCAACCACCCAAAAATTTGTTTAAAAAATGTAAAATGTGTCGCGAAATTCACAATGACCATGGCCCCCAATCGGCTGGCCCGTCATCGCCCGACACCCACGCCAGCCGTGCCATCCCCTGTCACCTCTCGGGCATCATGACCTGGCCCGGACTGGCCTAACTGCCAAAACCAGAGCCAGATCATGGATATAGCATTTACTAACAGATAACATCTTTAGCTGGCACAGCGGTTGTCCGGCATGCGCAACAACGACGCGACTGGCAACAGAAGGGCCCTCTCATCGCATCCGGTCAACTGCTGCTCACGTCACCCCCTTGCCTCTTTGCACCGCAGACCACACGGGAGTAAGCCATGCTGGATAACCTGATGCTGTTTCTGATTATTTCGGTATTCGCGCTGTTCTATTGGATCTACTATACCGGCACTCGCAAGAGTCCCTTTGTCACGCAGTGGGATCAACTGCCCACCCGCGAGCAGTATCTGGCAGCGCACCCGGAAGCCATCGATGGCGACATCATCTTCTGCATTCATTGCGGCCACCATCAACAACTGGATGTGGGCCTGGTGCACCAGACCGATTTCCGGCGCCAGCATATCTGCACCCGCTGCAAGAAGACGCTCTATCGCGAGGAGCTCTGACCCATCAGCCAAGGATCCGCAAGATGACATCATTGACCGCCAGCTGCCTGTGCGGCGCCGTCGCCCTGAGCCTGCCCGACCGCTTCGACTATCTGGGCAACTGCCACTGTTCCGAGTGCCGCAAATTTTCCGGCGCCGATTACGCCCCGGTGGGCGGCCTGGATGGTGCACTCGTCACCATCACCCGAGGAGAGGAGGCCATCAGCCGCTTCCAGAAATCCCCCGAGACCAGCCTCGCCTTCTGCCGCCACTGCGGCTCCAGCCTGTTCAGCGAGAAGCGCAGCAGCGGCAAGCTGAATCTGCGCCTCGGCATTCTCGATACGGCGCCGAGCCAGCGACCCGGCTTTCACATTTTCGTCGGATCCAAGGCTCCCTGGCACGAGATCTCCGATGAGCTGCCGCAGTTCGAGACTCGCCCCACCGCCTGACACCGTCGCCGACATGCCCTGAAAAGGCCGCCTCTGGCGGCGTTTTTCCCGACTTGTTCGGCGGATTGTCACCTATGGGTTAACTTTTCTGCCAAAGCCGTTAGAATCGGGCTCAGTCTGCTTCCCGCTTGCCATCCACGGAGGAAAAATGCAGGAATTTCTGGCCACTAGCGAACGTCGGGCCGAACTTTACTGGTGGTTTGCCACCCTGTTTACCGCCCAGCTCAGCGACGAACAGATCGCCGAATACGACAGCTATGATGTGCGAAGCTTCCTGAAGAGCCTCTCCACGCTCGATCCGATGCGCCCGGCCGTGGCCGAGCTCAATGACGCCATCGCCCGCCTGCTGGTGCGCCCCGAGCGGGCCAACGCGCTGGCCGGCGACTTCCATGAGCTGTTCCTGGCCAACGACGCCGTCTCTCCCCATGAATCCGCCCACCAGGACGCCGCTGCGCTAGAGCGCATGCAGGCGCGGCTGAGCCGGCTCAATATCGATGTCAGCGCCAAATACCAACAACCGGTCGATCATCTGGGGGTTGAACTGGATCTGATGGGCAATCTCATCATTCGCGCCGCCGAAGCCGCCAGCGCCGATCTGCGCGAACAGTGGCTCGGCGAGCAGGAGGCCTTGCTGCACGGCCATCTGCTGGCCTGGTTCCCGCATTTCGAGCGCGCCTGCCGCGCCGCCGATCCGTTTGGCTTCTACGGCGCCAGCGCCCGCCTGCTGGGGGTCTTCCTCACCATGGATGCCAACTACCTCAGCCTGGTCAAACCGGCGCCAGCCGCCGACTGAGTTCGACATGAAGACGGCCCTGCTGCTGATCGCCTGCTGGCTGCTGGCCCTGATCCCGCAGGATCAGGGCCTTACCCCCCTCGTGACCCTGCTGTTCAACCCGGACCGCGTCCTCTACGGCACTGCCCAGCTCACCGGTTTCGCCGGCATCCTGCTGACCCTCTACCTCGCCAATCTCGGGGTGGAGGTAGTGCTGCGCCGCCGCTTCCAGATAGCGGGCATGCTGGCCCTGCTGGCCGCCTGGGTCGACTTCATCAACAGCAGCGGCAGCGAGGCCCACTGGCTGCTGCTGCTTGCCCTGGCGCTGCCGTTTCACGGGCTCGGCCTGCTGGTGCTGGTGCGCGGCATCCAGGCCTTCGGCCGCCAGAAAGGCTGATAAACCGCCAAAACTATTACAAATCATGACAGCCCGATCCGCCCATCCGCCCTTGTCACAAGGGCAGACCCTCAATTGCTGGTAACATTCGCTTACATTCAGCTCCCGTTCAGTTTCGCCACAACCGTTATAGTGCCGCTCCTTTTCCAACCAATGCAGGAGCATCAGCATGCCTCCACAGGATGCACGCATCACGGGTCTCGACCTGTTGCGAGGGCTCGTCATCTTCATGGCCGTCTTCGAGCACTACACCGGCTACCTCAACTACTGGTACATCGACTTCTTCAACCGGGAACACGCCCTGTGGGACAGCTTCTATCTGTCGCACAAGGCGATGGCCGGCCAGCTGCTGCCCATGGATCACACCACGGCCCAGGTCTCGGCCTGGCTCATTCCCTGGGTCAGCCAGATCTACCTGGCACTGGCCGCCTTCAATCTCAGTCGCCGCGATCAGGCCAGTTTCAGACCGCAGCTGGGCGGCAAGCTGGTGCTGTTCGCCAGCATCATTCTGGTGCTCTATGTGGAAGGGCTGGTGATCGCCCCCAACTTCGGCGAGGCCATCTCGTTCTACCCGGTGATGCTGTGGATGTGCCTGCTGGCGCTCTTCTCGCTGGTCTACGCCTGGTTCGGCATTCGCGGCATGCTGCTGCTGACCCTGCTCAGCCTGCAGCTGGATCAGCTCGGCGTGCAGGATCTGCTCGGTCACATCGATGGCTGGATGAAGCTGCACGTGCACCCCGACTACGAGCTGGATGCCCGCCTCGACCTCTTCATGGCCAGCGGCTGCTTCGGCTTCCTCTATGGCTGGTGCTGGCATCAGCGGCCCCAATGGCGGGATCGCCTCAACGCCCTGGTGCTGACGCTCTCGTTGGTGGCGCTGGCCGTCTATCTCATGTTCGGCGAGACCAGCACGGTCGAGCTCAGCGACATCTACGCCAACGAACACGAACTGGCGATGGACATGGTCGGCCGCGCCGGCATCTGGGGCATGGAGTTTCTGGTGATCGGGGCCGTGCTCTGGCTGCATCAGCGCAACATCCGGCTGTGCTGGCGCCCGCTCAACTGGATAGGCATGTACTCGCTGACCGTCTTCATCTTCCACAAGAGCATCTTCGTGCACCTGTGGGGCCCGCTCTTGCTGTGGTGGACCGCCCGTCAGGGCACCATCTTGCCCAACAACTTCGGCCTCATCATGGCGCTCAGCGCCACCAGCGTGCTGCTCATCTACGCCTTCCAGCGCTCCGGCATCATCTGCCACCTGATGGGCATGCATCAGGACCGGGACTGGGCGCGGCTCTATGGCAAATAAGTGCTGGCTGCCACTGCTGCTGTTCCTGACCCTGCCCCTGTCGGCCAAAGAGCCGGACAACCAGTGGCAGCTGGGCGGTCAGTGGCAGCTCGGCAGCAATCAGGCGGGGGTCCGCGCCGATGCCAGCATGCAGTTCTGGCTCGCCTATGAGCGGGAAACCCAGGTCGGTCTGCTCTTCGCCGATGGCCAGAGCGCCGGGCTGGCCTTGCCGCTCTACAAAAAGAGCTTCTTCGCCGTCGGCGTCGCGCCCATGCAGGTGGTCGATCGCAACCGCTTCAGCGCCTTCTGGCGCCTCGGCTGGCAACTGGACGACGATCACCAGCTCACCCTGGGCCAGCTCTATGACGTCAGCGGCCGTTATGGCCAGCTCTGGTACATGGAGCACAGCCTGCCGCTGCCGGCCGAGATCTCCCTCAACCTCTGGCTGACCCGGGGCAGTCAGGCCCACATGGCCGCCTATGGGGCAGACGAGGGCCTGCGGGACTGGGGAGTCACGCTGGAACGCAGCTGGCGCTGGCAGCAGTGGCGCCTTGGCACCGAGTTCGGCGCCAAGCAGTGGCTCATCAAGGAGCACGACTGGCAACCGATGATCAACCTGACCCTGAGTTATCACTTCAGCTGGTAACACCGTAAAAAGGGGGCGAATGACGCCCCCTCTCTTCCCTCCAGAATGCTTCATGCCATACTGACAGCAGCTTAAATGACAAAGAAGTCAATTCAGGAGCGCGCGATGGGCGAAGAGACTTTCAATGCCATGCCGGATCCACCGCTGGCGGGGCAATTGAACATGAACGAGCTGCAGCAGCTGTTCGAACTGGCCCCGTTTGGCATAGGCGTGTTTGACCGCCACTTTCGCTGCCGCAGCGTCAACCAGACCCTGGCCGATCTCAACGGCCTCTCCCGAGAAGAGCACTACGGCAGATACCTGCGTGAAATCGTCCCCACGCTGGCTCCGGTGCTGGAACCCCTGTTCCAGCAGATCATCAGCAGCGGCGTTCCCCGGGTCGAGCTGAACCTGAGCGGCCATACCGCAGCCCATCAGGGTCGGCAGCGCCACTGGCAGGCCATTTACAGCCCCATGCTGGACGAACAGGGGGTGCCCGACCGCATCCTCACCATAGTGCGGGACGTCACCGAGCAGGTCGAAGCGCAGCAGCGGCTGCAACTGGCCATGAGTGCCGGCCAGATCGGGGTGTGGGAGTGGCATGTAACGGAGGACAGGCTGCAGTTTGACGGCCAGGTCGAGCGCCTGCTCGGCACCACAGCCAGCCAGTTTCAGGGGGGGATGGAGCAGTTCATCAAGCGCTTCGATCCGCTCTCTGGCGAGCAGTTCAGGGCGGCGATCAACGGCACGGCCCCCATTCACCTCACCCTCGGCTATCTCGGGCCGGATCAGTTGCGGGGCTGGGTCGACATTCACGCCGATCACGTGGCGGCCACCGACCATCAGGGGCGGCGCATCACCGGGGTGATCCACGATGCCACCAGTCGCTGCAACCAGGAGGACAAGCTGCGCCAGGCCAACGTGGTGTTCGAGACCGCCGCCGAAGGCATCATCATCATGGATGGCCAGCGCCAGATCATCTCGGTCAATCCGGCCTTTTCCAGCATGACTCAATATGAAGAGGCGGAGATCGTGGGCAAGTCGCCGGAGGCCATCATGCACCCGCGCCGCCACACCGACATCGATTATCCCTGGCATACCCTGCTGCCCGGCAGTCACGCTTGGCATGGCGAGATGATGTGTCTGCGCAAGGATGGCGGCTACTTTACCTCCTGGCAGCATGTCAGCGCCGTGCACGACAGCCGCCACAACACCACCAACTACGTCATCGCCTTCTCCGACATCAGCGCCATTCGCAAGGCCGAAGCACAGCTCAACCACCTCGCCTATCACGATCCCCTGACCGAGCTCGGCAACCGCAACCTGCTGCAGGAGCGGCTGGAGCTAGAACTCAAGACCGCCCAGCTCAACCACCAGCAACTGGCCCTGCTGTTCATCGATCTGGACGGTTTCAAGCTGATCAACGACACCCTGGGCCATCGCGCCGGCGATGAGCTGCTCAAGCTGCTGGCCGAGCGGATCCGCCGCGTCCTGCGCCACAACGACGTGGCCGCCCGGCTCGGTGGCGATGAATTCCTGGTGCTGATCCCCTTCTTTGAACGGCCACAGGAGCTGGAGCGACTCGCCGAGCAACTGCTGGCCTGCCTGCGCGAGCCGGTCGAACTCGATCACGAGCGGGTGTCCGTCTCCGCCAGCATCGGCATCGCCCTCTATCCGGAACACGCCACCAGTCCGGATACCCTGGTCAGCGCCGCCGACAGTGCCATGTACGAGGCCAAGAACCGGGGCCGCAACGGCTATCTGTTCTATACCCCGGACATGACCGAGCAGACCCGGGAGCGAATGAGCATGGAGCAGGGGCTGTTCAAGGCCATCGAGCAGCATCAGCTCTGCGTCCTCTATCAACCCATGACGGAGCTCGCCAGCAACCGCATGAGCGGGCTGGAGGCCCTGCTGCGCTGGCAGCACCCCAGCGAGGGGATGATAGGGCCCACCCGCTTCATCCCGGTGGCCGAGGAGTGCGGGCTCATCGAACAGATCGGCGAATGGGTCATGCGTACCGCCTGCCGGCAGGGACAGGCGTGGCTGGCCGCCGGGCTGGCGGTCCCCAGGCTGTCGATCAATGTGTCGGTGCGGGAGATGCGCTCGGCAGGTTACGTGGAGCGGGTCGCCGCCATCCTGGCCGAGACCGGCTTTCCGCCAGAGAAGCTGGAGATAGAGGTCACCGAGAGCATCATCCAGCGGGTCGATCAGAGCCTGCAGCTGTTCAGACGCCTGAAAGCGCTGGGGGTACAGATCGCCATCGACGACTTCGGTACCGGCTTCTCCTCCCTGAGCCTGCTCAAGAGCCTGCCCATCGATCGCATCAAGATTGACCGCACCTTCGTGCAGGCACTACCCGATGACAAGCACAGCCGGGAGCTGTGCCGCACCATCATCAATCTGGCTGACAGCCTGGGCATGGTGGTCACCGCCGAAGGGATTGAGACCCAGGCCCAGCGCCAGTTTTTGCAATCCCTGCACTGCCAGGAGGGGCAGGGCTATCTGTTCAGCCATCCGCTGGCCGAGCCCCATCTGGCGGAGCAACTGGGCTCGCGCAAGGGCGCCTGGTGCTAGCGGTGCGCCGGGATCCGCACCGCGCCAGCGGCGCAGGTGACGCTCATCAGTTGAAAGTCAGCCTAGCATCCCACCCTTCGTCCTGCTGCCGGCGTGACTCTTCCAGCAACGAGTCCTGCGGATAGGAGGATTTTTTCTCTTCGAGGGTGACGGACACCGACGGCTTGCGCGCCAACCAGGCCTCGCTCAACTGACCGCTGATGTGGTCCCGCAGGGATGGCGAAGCGGGCTGTGCCGGTGTCAGCGCAAGGCCGTTGGCATGGGGGGCGGCCAATGCAGCCTCATCGGCGGCCTGCGGGGCCTCGAACTGCCAGAGGGAGGAGCACAATAGCAGGGTCAACATGGGACTATCTCCGTCGATAAAACGACGTTTTACCCAATCAGCGATGAATTGTCATCGACTCGACTGTAAGCGGATGTTGCCATCTATCCAAAAGTCTAATTGCCCTCCCCCGCCAAAGGTATAAGTTGTTACCTAATCATTACAAGAATGTATTCAAAGGAGTGACACATGAGCGAGAGCAAGGTCTACCCGGTCAAAGCCCACATCAGCAACGGCGCCCTGCTGGACAAGGCAGGCTATGAAGCCATGTACCGGGCCTCGGTGCAGGATCCGGATGCCTTCTGGGGCGAGCAGGGCAAGATCCTCGACTGGATGAAGCCCTACACCAGGGTCAAGAACACCTCCTATGATCCGGGCCACGTCTCCATCAAATGGTATGAAGACGGCCTGCTCAACGTCTCTGCCAACTGTCTGGACCGCCATCTGGCCCAGCGCGGCGACAAGGTCGCCATCATCTGGGAAGGGGACAACCCGGCCGAAGATCGCAAGCTCACCTACCGCGAGCTGCACACCGAGGTGTGCAAGTTTGCCAACGTCTTGAAGGCGCAGGGAGTGCATCGCGGCGACGTGGTCTGCCTCTACATGCCCATGGTGCCGGAAGCCGCCATCGCCATGCTGGCCTGTACCCGCATCGGTGCGGTGCACAGCATCGTGTTCGGCGGTTTCTCGCCGGAAGCCCTGGCCGGTCGCATCATCGACTCCGGCTCTTCCATCGTCATCACCGCCGATGAAGGGCTGCGCGGCGGCCGCCCGGTGCCGCTCAAGAAGAACGTGGATGAAGCGCTCACCAACCCGGAGACCAAGGTCAACAAGGTGATCGTGCTCAAGCGTACCGGCGGCAACATCGCCTGGCACAACCACAGGGACATCTGGTGGCACGACGCCGTCGCCACCGTCAGCACCGACTGCCCGCCCGAGGCGATGGGGGCCGAAGATCCGCTCTTCATCCTCTACACCTCCGGCTCCACCGGCAAACCCAAGGGAGTGCTGCACACCACCGGCGGCTATCTGGTCTATGCCACCCTCACCTTCAAGTACATCTTCGACTACCACGAAGAGGACATCTACTGGTGTACCGCCGACGTGGGTTGGGTCACCGGCCACTCCTATCTGGTCTACGGGCCGCTTGCCAACGGCGCCACCACCATCATGTTCGAAGGGGTGCCCAACTACCCGGCCACCAACCGCATGAGCCAGGTGGTGGACAAGCACCAGGTCAGCATTCTGTATACCGCCCCTACCGCCATCCGCGCGCTGATGGCCAAGGGCAACGAGGCGGTAGCCGGCACCTCCCGTTCGAGCCTGCGCATCATGGGCTCGGTGGGCGAGCCCATCAACCCGGAAGCCTGGGAGTGGTACTACCGCACCATCGGCGAGGAGCGCTGCCCCATCGTCGATACCTGGTGGCAGACCGAGACCGGCGGCATCCTCATCAGCCCGCTGCCCGGCGTCACCGATCTCAAGCCAGGCTCGGCTACCCGTCCCTTCTTCGGCGTGCAGCCGGCGCTGGTGGACAACATGGGCGAGCCGCTGGAGGGGGCCACCGAGGGCAACCTGGTGATCACCGACTCCTGGCCGGGCCAGATGCGCACCGTGTTCGGCGATCACGAACGCTTCGAGCAGACCTACTTCTCCACCTTCCCCGGCCGCTACTTCACCGGCGACGGTGCCCGTCGCGACGAGGATGGCTACTACTGGATCACCGGGCGGGTGGATGATGTACTGAACGTCTCCGGTCACCGCATGGGCACCGCCGAGATCGAATCCGCGCTGGTCTCCCATCCCAAGATCGCCGAAGCGGCGGTGGTGGGCGTGCCACACGAGATCAAGGGTCAGGGCATCTATGCCTATGTCACCCTGATCGCCGGCGAGGAGCCGAGCCGGGAGCTGCATAAAGAGGTGAAGGAGTGGGTCCGCAAGGAGATCGGCGCCATCGCCACCCCGGACGTGATCCACTGGGCCGAGGGGCTGCCCAAGACCCGCTCCGGCAAGATCATGCGCCGTATATTGCGCAAGATCGCCACCGGCGAGACCGACAGCCTGGGGGATATCTCCACCCTGGCGGATCCCGGGGTCGTGGACAAGCTTATCCGCGAGAAGTCAGAAGCGGCTTGATCATGCGCACCATATTTCCGCGCAAGATTGCCACCGGCGAGACCGACAGCCTGGGGGATATCTCCACCCTGGCGGATCCGGGCGTGGTGGACAAGCTGATCCGCGAGAAGTCGGAAGCCGCCTGATCCTGACTGCGTTCCCGCCTCCAAAGCCGGCCTCGAGCCGGCTTTGTCGTCTTTGCTACTGAGAGTTTCAACAATGCACCAGTTAGTGCAAAAAATAGACAGATGTAGAGATTAGACCAGTAAAATGCTGCTAATTTTCACGAAATCAATATAATTGCGAAATCTGTGTGCCAGTGCACACCGATTTGCGCAGAAAATGACTAGATTTCTGATAGTCCACAAGATGGCTGACAGATAGCAGCATTATCATCGAGGATGTACTCAATATGTCGCAAAAACACCGAATTCTCCTGCTCAACGGGCCAAACCTGAACCTGCTGGGCAAACGGGAACCGGGCATCTACGGCAGCAAGACGCTCGATGAGATCGTCGCCGATCTGACGCACAACGCCGGCGAACTCGGGGTCACACTGGAACACCTGCAATCCAATGCCGAACATGAGTTGGTCGGCCGCATCCACCAGGCCATGGGTCAGGTGGATTTCATCATCATCAACCCGGCCGCCTTCACCCACACCAGCGTCGCCATCCGCGATGCGCTGCTGGGTGTGGCCATCCCCTTTATCGAGGTTCACCTGTCCAACGTCCATGCCAGGGAACCCTTCCGTCATCACTCCTATCTGTCTGATGTCGCCAAGGGGGTCATTTGTGGGCTGGGGGCCGATGGCTACCAATTCGCTTTAACCGCGGCCGTGCACCAGTTGCGCGCGGCTTGATAATCACTGATCAGATAAAGAAGAAAGAGAATGCTAATGGATATCCGCAAAATCAAGAAGCTGATTGAACTGGTTGAAGAGTCCGGCATCGCCGAACTGGAGATCTCCGAAGGTGAAGAGTCCGTTCGCATCAGCCGCAACTTCTCCGGTCAGGTGACCGCTGCTCCGCAGATGATCATGCAACAAGCTGCCGCCCCGGTTGCCGCTCCTGCCGCCGCACCGGCTGCCGCAGCCCCGGCTGCCGACGCCATCCCGAGCGGTCACCTGATGCGCTCCCCGATGGTTGGCTCCTTCTACCGCTCCTCCAGCCCGGAAGCCAAGCCGTTCGTGGAAGTCGGTCAACACGTCAATGTCGGCGATACCCTGTGCATCGTCGAAGCCATGAAAATGATGAACCAAATCGAGTCTGACAAGGCCGGTGTGATCAAAGCGATCCTGGTTGAAAATGGTCAGGCCGTCGAATTCGACGAGCCGCTGTTCATCATCGAATAAGGGAAGTCGCCACCCATGTTGGACAAAGTAGTCATCGCCAACCGCGGTGAAATTGCCCTGCGGATCCTGCGCGCCTGTAAAGAGCTCGGGATCAAGACAGTGGCCGTTCACTCCACCGCCGACCGGGAGCTCAAGCATGTGCTGCTGGCCGACGAAACCATCTGTATCGGCAAGCCGGCCAGTACCGACTCCTACCTCAATGTGCCGGCCATCATCGCCGCCGCCGAGGTGACCGGTGCCGTCGCCATCCACCCGGGTTACGGTTTCCTCTCCGAGAACGCCGACTTCGCGGAAGTGGTCGAGAAATCCGGCTTCATCTTCATCGGCCCGCGCGCCGAGACCATTCGCCTGATGGGTGACAAGGTTTCCGCCATCGAGGCGATGAAGAAAGCAGGCGTGCCCTGCGTACCGGGCTCCGACGGTCCGGTCGACAGCGATGCCAAGCACAACGCCGCCATCGCCAAGCGCATTGGCTACCCGGTGATCATCAAGGCCGCCGGCGGCGGTGGTGGTCGCGGCATGCGCGTGGTGCGCAGTGAAGCCGAGCTGTCTGCCGCCATCGCGCTGACCAAATCTGAAGCAGGCCAGTTCTTCAAGAACGACATGGTCTACATGGAGAAGTACCTGGAGAACCCGCGCCACATCGAGATTCAGGTGTTGGCAGACGGCCAGGGCAACGCTCTCTACCTGGGCGAGCGCGACTGCTCCATGCAGCGTCGTCACCAGAAGGTGGTCGAAGAGGCGCCGGCACCCGGCATCACCGAAGAGATGCGCAAGTTCATCGGTGAGCGCTGCGTGCGCGCCTGTATTGAGATCGGCTACCGCGGTGCGGGCACCTTCGAGTTCCTGTACGAGAACGGCGAGTTCTATTTCATCGAGATGAACACCCGTATCCAGGTTGAGCACCCGGTCACCGAGCTGGTCACCAGCGTGGATCTGATCAAGGAGCAGCTGCGCATTGCCGCCGGTCAGCCCCTGTCGATCACCCAGCAGGACATCCGCATCCGTGGCCATGCCATCGAATGCCGGATCAACGCCGAAGACCCGGCCACCTTCATGCCGTCTCCGGGCCTGATCCAGCGCTTCCACGCGCCGGGCGGTCTGGGCGTCCGTTGGGATTCCCACATCTACGCCGGCTACAAGGTACCGCCCTACTACGACTCCATGATCGGCAAGCTGATCTGTTACGGTGAAAACCGCGACGTCGCCATCGCCCGCATGCGTCAGGCGCTGGACGAGCTGGTGGTGGAAGGGATCAAGACCAACGTCTCCCTGCAAAAAGAGATCATGAAGGACGAAAACTTCCAGCACGGTGGGACCAACATCCACTACCTGCACAAGAAGCTCGGTCTGTAAGGATCCTTGACGAAGACCGCCATGTCGGTGAACGTCGGCTCCGCAAGGAGCCTCTGTTGAAAAAGGGCCATGGCGACATGGCCCTTTTTTGTTATCCTTGCGCCCCTCAAAATTGTCGGAGGCCAAGGTGAATCGTTTCGCGCTCGCTCGCCGGGAAGCAGCCCTCTGCCTGCTGCTGACCCTGCTCTACTTCCTTGCCTGGTATGGCACGGCCTATTTCATCCCCGCAGAGATCGAATGCTGGGACATGCCGCTCTGGTTCCTGCTCAGCTGCATCCTGATGCCGCTGCTGTTCATCGTGCTGTGCGGCCTGATGGTGGATCGTCTGTTCGTGGACATCCCCCTCGACTCCCCTCCCCTCGATGCCAAGGAGCCTTCCCATGAATCTTGAGCTGATGCTGCCGCTCATCATCTATCTGGTGCTGGTGCTGGGAGTCGGCTTCTGGGCCAGCCGCCACCGAGTGGGCGGCGACTTCGTGCAGGAGTACTTCATCGGCAACCGCAGCATGGGCGGGCTGGTGCTGGCCATGACCCTGGTGGCCACCTACACCTCTGCCTCCTCCTTCATCGGCGGGCCGGGGGCGGCCTACAAGATCGGGCTGGGCTGGGTGCTGCTGGCGATGATCCAGCTGCCCACCGTCTGGCTCACCCTGGGGGTGCTTGGCAAGAAGTTCGCCATCATCGCCCGCCGGGTCAATGCGGTGACCATCAACGACATGCTGTGGGCCCGCTACCAGAGCAAGGCGGTGGTGGTGCTGGGCTCGGTCACCATCATCCTCGCCTTCATCGCCACCATGGTGGTGCAGTTCATCGGTGGCGCCCGTCTGCTGGAGACCGCCACCGGCCTCAGCTACCAGCAGGGGCTCCTGCTGTTTGCCAGCTGCGTGCTGCTCTACACGGTGATCGGCGGCTTTCGCGCCGTGGTGATGACCGATGCGCTGCAGGGGATCATCATGCTGATCGGCACCGGCGCCCTGCTGGCGGGCATTCTGGTGGCCGGTGACGGCCTGCCCAATCTCATCCACCAGCTCAAGGTGATCGATCCCAAGCTGGTGAGCCCGCAGGGGGCCGGCGACCTGCTGACCCAGCCCTTCATGCTGAGCTTCTGGGTGCTGGTCTGCATCGGGGTGGTGGGGCTGCCCCACTCGGCGCTGCGCTGTTTCGGCTATCGCGACAGCAAGGCGCTCCATCGCGGCATCCTCATCGGTACCATCGTCAGCGCCTTGCTGATGTTCGGCATGCACCTGGCCGGCGCGCTGGGCCGCGCCATCCTGCCCGGCATGGACAGCCCGGACAAGATCATGCCCTCCCTGATGATGGAGGTGCTGCCCCCCTGGCTGGCGGGGGTCTTCCTGGCGGCGCCCATGGCGGCCATCATGTCCACCATCGACTCCCAGCTGATCCAGGCCTCCGCCACCCTGGTGAAGGATCTCTACCTCAACTACCTGAGCCCGGAGAAGGCCGGCCAGGAGAAGCTGGAGGTGCGGGTGCCGCGCCTCTCCCTGCTCTGCACCCTGAGCCTGGGCACCCTGGTACTGCTGGCGGCGCTGCAGCCCCCCGAGATGATCATCTGGCTCAATCTGCTCGCCTTCGGCGGCCTGCAAGCGGTGTTCCTGTGGCCACTGGTGCTTGGCCTCTACTGGTCGCGGGCCAACGGCCCGGGGGCCCTGGCCAGCATGGTGTGCGGCATCCTCTGCTACGCCATCCTGAGCCAGTGGGAGATCAAGCCGGCCGGCCTGCACGCCATCGTGCCGAGCCTGGTGCTGGGGCTGATTGCCTTCGTGCTGGTCAGCCTGCTCACCCCGGCTCCGAGCCAGCATGTGCGGCGCTTGTTTGAGCCGCAATCATCGATGGATTAATAAAGGGTTCCGAAACTATCCCAAAATGGGTGTTTTACGGGTAAACTGTGCGCCATGTCACAAAATGCCGTGCCCTTATGCCCGTACAGAACGCCAGACAGATCCTGACCCAAGCCCTGCAGCGACTCGGTTACGCCCTGTTGCTGCCGGTCTCCATCCTGCCGCTGGCCGCGCTGCTCTATCGGCTCGGCCAGCCGGACGTGCTGGATCTGGCGGTGCTCTCCCTTACCGGCCGCGCCCTGTTCAGCCAAATGCCGCTCATCTATGCGGTGGCCATCGCCTTCGGGCTGAGCCGCCAGGGTGAAGGCACCCAGGCGCTGGCCGGCGCGGTCAACTTTCTGCTGCTGAGCTCGGCGCTCGGCACCCTGGCCCCCGGCCTGCACAGCGACATGATCTGCGGCCTGCTGGCGGGATTGACCACCGCCATCGTCTACCCCTGGCTCAAGCGCCACCCCATGCCCCACTGGCTGCGGCTGGTCAACGGTGATTTCACCAGCCTGCTCGCCTCGGCGCTCACCTGTCTGCTGCTGGCCTTCCCCCTCGCGCTGCTCTGGCCGCTGCTGGAACAGGGCATCACCCTGCTCGCCTCCGAACTGCTCACCACCCCGTTCGGCGCCTTCTGCTACGGCGTGTTGAACCGGCTGCTGATCCCGCTCGGCCTGCATCAGGTGCTGGGCAGTCTCATCGGGCTGGGGGAGAGCAACCTGCAGGCGCTGGCCAGCGCCCAGCCGCTGCACGAAGGCTATGTGGCCGGGCTCTACCCCATCATCATGTTCGGCCTGCCGGGCGCCTGCTTCGCCATCTGGCTGCACCGCCAGCGCATGCAGCGATTGCCGCAGGGGGGGTTGCTGCTCACCCTGGCGCTCACCTCGGCGCTGGTGGGCATCACCGAACCCATCGAGTTCCTGTTCGCTTTCACCGCCCCCTGGCTGTTTCTGGCCCACGCCCTGCTGACCGGCCTGTCGCTCGCCACCTGCAGCGCGCTCGGCATCAAGGTGGGCAGCTACTTCTCCGCCGGCCTGCTGGATCTGGTGCTGAGCTACCACGCCGGCGAGCACAGTTTCTGGCTCATTCCGGTCGGCATCCTGTTCTTCGTCGCCTACACATTGCTGTTCTATCAGCTGCTGGAGCGCACGCCCCTCAGCCTGCCGAGCAAGCCCATCGCGCCGGAGCACCCGCGCCTGGCCAGCGTCGCCCCCTCTGACCCCCAGATGCTGGCGATCCAGTACCTCAAGGTGCTGGGCGGCATGGACAACCTGCAGGCGATGAGCGTCTGCCTCACCCGTCTCAGCCTGCGGGTACGCGATATCTCGCTGGTGGATCAATCCCGCCTGCTTGGGCTGGGCTGCCTCTCCTGGATCCAGCTCAATGACCATCAGCTGGTACTGGTGCTGGGCCCCAACGCCAGCCTGATCGAGGGGCAGATCCGCATGCTGGCGGAGCGTCAGTCGGTGCCGCTCGGCCTCAAACCCAATCAGGAGTCCGCCGGCCAGAGCGGCTGGTAGTCTCAGGCAAACGGCAACCGCTCGGCGACGAAGTCCATCAGGCTGCGCAGGGCGGGCGCCAGGTGCTCCCGGCTCGGATAGATGAGGTAGAAGGGGTTGGCCGGAATGGGGTGACTCGGCAGCACCTTCTGCAAGCGCCCCGCCGCTAGATCCCCCTCGCAGACGTGATGGGGCAGCAGAGCGATTCCCCCCTCATTGATGGCCAGCTCCCGCAGCGCCAGCAGGCTGTTGCTGATGCAGGCCCCCTGCGGCCGCCAGCCCCCCTCCTGCAGCGGCCACACCGGCAGCGACGTGTGCACCAGGCAGGCGTATCGGCCCAGCTCGCTCAGCTGTTGCGGCGTGCCGTGGGCCGCCAGATAGGCGGGGGCCGCCACCAGATGGCGAGGTACCTGCCCGATGCGCCGGCAGATCAGGCTGGAATCTTTCAACGGCGCCGCCCGCAGCGCCAGATCGTAACCCTCCCCCACCAGATCGAGCTGCTCATCGCAGAGGGTCAGCTCCAGCACCACCTCGGGGTAGAGAGCCCGAAACTCGGCCAGGATCCGGCCGAGCAGCAGAGTGCCGGTCGCCTCCGGCGCGGTGATCCGCACCCGGCCGGCCGGGGCCGCGCGCAGCCGCGCCATCGCCAGATTGGCGCTGCGGGCCAGTGCCAGCAGCGCCCGGCACTGCTCCACATAGACCTCCCCCTGCGGGGTCAGGCTCAGCCGGCGGGTGGTGCGCTGCAACAGGCGCACCCCGAGCTGGGATTCAAGCCGCGAGATCTTCTGGCTGACCGAGGATTTGGGCATGCCGAGCAGCTCGGCCGCGCCGGTGAAACTGCCCTGCTCCACCACGGTGGCGAACAGCCCCATCAGCTCCAGTTCGACATTGTTCATATATTCAAACAGTCTTTACCAATTACCCATCTTAATCTGAATAATCAACCAGACTAGAGTGGCTGGCAATCCCCATCCAACCGATTTGAAAGGAACTGCCATGAAAGCCATCGCCCTGACCCACTATCTGCCGAGCGATCACCCCCACTGCTTCATCGAAGCCAATCTGACCGACCCGACATCGGGCCCGCGCGACCTGCTGGTGCGGGTCAAGGCCACCTCCATCAACCCGGTGGACACCAAGGTGCGTGCCCCCAAGGCCAAGGTCGAGAACAGCCCGCGGGTACTGGGCTGGGACGCCGTAGGCGAAGTGATCGCCGTCGGCCCTGAGGTGACCCTGTTCAAGGCGGGCGACCGGGTCTGGTATGCCGGCGACATCAGCCGCCCTGGCAGCAACAGCGCCCTGCAACTGGTGGATGAACGTATCGCCGCCCTCGCCCCCACCAGCCTGAGTGACCTGGAAGCGGCCGCCCTGCCGCTCACCGCCATCACCGCCTGGGAGACCCTGTTCGAGCGCATGCGCCTCACCCGCGAGAGCAGCGGCAAGCTGCTGATCATCGGCGGCGCCGGCGGGGTCGGCTCCATCGCCATCCAGCTGGCCCGCCAGCTCACCGGCATGGAGGTGATCGCCACCGCCTCGCGCCCCGAGACCCGGGCCTGGTGCCTGCAGATGGGGGCCCACCTGGTGGTGAGCCATCACCAGTTGCAGGAGGAGCTCACCGCCCTAGGCATCACTCAGGTGGACGCCATCTTCTGCACCAATGCCACCGAGCAGCACTGGGATGCCATGGCCAGCCTCATCAGCCCGTTCGGCCATATCTGCACCATCGCCGAATCGAGCGTGCCCTGGGACCTCTCCCTGCTCAAGAGCAAGAGCGTCACCTTCAGCCAGGAGTTCATGTTTACCCGCTCCCTGTTCCAGACTCCGGACATGATCGAGCAGCACAACCTGCTGGGGCTGGTCGCCGCCCTGGTGGACCAGGGCGTGGTCAAGACCACCCTCAGCAAGGTGGTGGCCGAGCTGACCCCGACTACCCTGGCTCAGGCCCATGCCGAGGTGGAAGCCGGCCGCATGGTGGGCAAGCTGGTGATCGACATGAGTCAGTTCGGCAACTAATCCCTTATGGGTAAAAACTGCACCATCATGGGGTGAACTCACCAGTGACAAGCCCCATCACAGCACAGCTCACATCAGGCAACAGACAGTCACCACGCAGCATCACCATAAAAAGAGTCAAAAAAAGGGGCCATCCCGCCGGGATGGCCCTAAATACCTGAACGTTGGGGTAACAATCACACACATATCCTTATGCAGGACCTCTATATCTTTGCAGCTAGTGTGCCAATCCCGCCCGCCTCCCCGCTTGCTTGCCACATTGCACCCTGCCAGCGGTGGTCTGTAGCCCCCAGCAGATCCGCAGGCAAAAAAAAAGCCACCCGAAGGTGGCTGAAAAAGATGACGGAACTTTCCTAGAGCAAAGCATTCAGCGGGAACAGGTTGCTTCCCGTCACCCAATGAGGAATACATGAACCGTGCCAACTCGGCAAAGTCCCCATCCTCCACCACACTGCATGGGCAAACCACGACAGCACACGCCCATGATGATAGAATCCCGCGGTTTCACATTTATGAAGAGTCGACGCCATGCCCTGGATACAAATTCGAATCAACGCCACTGCCAAGACCGCAGACAAGGTGAGCAACATGCTGCTGGGGCGTGGTGCCCAGGCGGTGACCTTTATGGATGCCAAGGATGTGCCCGTCTATGAACCCATGCCGGGCGAAACCCCGCTGTGGGGCGAGACCGAAGTAATGGGGCTGTTCGACGCCGAAACCGATCCGGCGCCCACCATCGCCTTCTTCCAGCAGATCTTCGGTGAAGACGTGGGCTACAAGGTGGAGCAACTGGAGGACAAGGACTGGGTGCGCGAGTGGATGGATCACTTCCACCCCATGCAGTTCGGCGAGCGGCTCTGGATCTGCCCGAGCTGGCGCGACGTGCCAAACCCCGATGCGGTCAACGTCATGCTGGACCCGGGTCTGGCCTTCGGTACCGGTACCCACCCCACCACGGCGCTCTGCCTGCAGTGGCTGGACGGGCTGGATCTGGCCGGTAAAACCGTGGTCGACTTTGGTTGCGGCTCCGGCATCCTCGGCATCGCTGCCCTGAAACTGGGTGCCGCCCGAGTCATCGGCATCGACATCGATCCGCAGGCCATCCAGGCCAGCCGTGACAACGCGATGCGCAATGGCGTCGCCGATCAGATCGAGCTCTATCTGCCGGCGGATCAGCCGCAAGATGTCGAGGCAGACGTGGTGGTCGCCAACATCCTGGCCGGCCCGCTACGCGAACTGGCGCCGCTTATCGCCGGCCACGGCAAAGCGGGCAGCCTGATGGCCCTCTCCGGTGTACTGGAAAGCCAGGCGCCAGAGCTGGAGACCATCTACGGCCAGTGGTTCGAGATGGACCCGACCGCCGTCAAGGAAGAGTGGTGCCGCCTCTCCGGCCGCAAACTCGGCTAAGTCATCGACACAGCCGTTGCCAACGGGGCTCCCACATGGGAGCCCCGTCTGTTTTCTGCCCACTAGATCAGACCGCCTCTTCACCGGAGCAGTCAACCAACCCCACCCGGCGCGCAGCGCTCGATGTGTTCGACGCAGAGCCTGCCACGGTACAAAGCGAGCCTTTGCTGCGCCTGCCCAATGTGCTGGCCACCCCTCATCTCGGTTATGTGGAGCGCAACAGCTACCAGCTCTACTTTCAGGCCGCCTTTGACAATCTGATTGCCTTTGCCGAGGGCAGGCCGACCAATCTGGTGCTGCCCGTAGCGGGCCGCTGATCACGGTTATCCGGCGGCCAGACCGCTAACATGTGAACCCCATGCGCCACCAAGGCAAGCCACAGGAGCAGCCATGACCGAGTACGACAAGATGATCGCCAGCCAGCCTTACAACTGCATGGCACCGGAACTGGATCTGTTGCGCCGGGGGACGGCCCGCCTGTACCGCCGCTTCAATCGCAGCGACGAGGAGGATGAACAGCTGGCGCTGCTGCAGCAGATCGTCGGCGAGCTGGCCCAGGGGGCCTTCATCTGCCCGCCCCTCTACTGCACCTATGGCCGCCACATCCACCTTGGCGAGCGCAGCTACATCAACATGGGAGCCACCCTGCTGGACAACGCCCCCATTCGCATCGGCGCCGAGGTGATGATTGGGCCGAACGTGCAGATCTACACCGCCTCTCACGCGCTGGACGCGGATGAACGGATCCTGGGGGTCGAGACCGCGCTGCCGGTCACCATCGAGGACAGGGTCTGGATTGGCGGCGGCGCCATCCTGCTGCCCGGTGTCACCATAGGGCGGGAGGCCATCGTGGGCGCCGGAGCCGTGGTCACCAAAGACGTGCCGGCCGGCGCACGGGTAGTGGGCAACCCGGCCCGCGTGCTGCCCGTCAAAGGCAAGACGCAGGTGAGCTAGCAGCACGAACCGAGAACCACCCGTAAAAGGTGGGTTTGCCGGCTAAGGGGATTGGCATCTGAAAAAACGCCAACAAAAATGAAGCCCAACGCCATCAAGACCATGATGGCCTGTAAAAGGGTGGGTTTGCCGGTTAAGGGTATTGGCATCTGAAAAACGCCCATAAAAATGAAGCCCAATGTCATCAAGACGTTGGGCTGTAAAAAGGTGCTACGGAATTGCGACTCTCATCGCAGAAAATTAGAAGGGGTCACCTTCTAAACTGGCACAGGGATATTAACGATGCGCAAACGTTTTACATAGCGTAATAAACCAGGATTGAGAACGGCATCTCACTATTTAAAAAATTCCCTGCCAGCCACTGCCTCCCTCTTGGCAATCCTCCAAATATCAGTACAGCCTGTCACCAGAAACAAAAAAGCCCTGACAAGTCAGGGCCTTGCCGGTAATGAGGCAGACTAGAAGCGGCGTACGAATTCGCTCACCGGCAGCTCGCGCAGCTTGCGGGCCTCCAGCATGGGGGTACCGAGGTAGAGGAAGCCCACCAGCTGATCCTCCGGTGTCAGTCCCAACCCTTCATTGATCTGCTCGTCGAAAATGAACCAGCCGGATCGCCAGATGCCGTTGAAGCCCTGGGCCTGGGCCGCCATCTGCATCGCCATCAGGGCGCAGCCGGCGGAGAGCTCCTGCTCCAGCCGCGGCACCTTGGGATGCTCCTGATAGCGGGTTGCCACCGCGATCAGCAGCGGGGCGCGCAGCGGGGCTTCCTGACACTTCTTGATGCTCTCTTCATCCTCGCCGCGGCTGCGAGCGGCCTGTGCCAGCAGGGTACCGAGCCGTTCGCGCCCCTCCCCTTCGAACAGGATGAACTGCCAGGGGGTCAGGGTGCCATGATCCGGCGCCCGCAGCCCGGCCTTGAGGATATTGTCGAGTACCTCGCCGCTCGGGGCGGGCTCGGCCAGACGACCACAGGAGTGACGATGCAGTAACAGGTGGAGGGCATCCATGGGCAGTTCCTTGTCAGGGGCTATGATGGCGCTACCTTAGCACAGCACCGGATGAAGAAAACCCCTGAGCATCAGGGGTTTGTCGCAATACGTGGCGGCCCGTCGCCTAGATGACCGCCGCCAGTTCGGCCCCCTGGCGGATGGCACGCTTGGCGTCCAGCTCGGCGGCCACGTCGGCGCCGCCGATGATGTGTACCGGCTTGCCCGCCGCCTGCAGACCGGCCTGCAGCTCCTTGAGCGGCTCCTGGCCGGCGCAGATGATCACCTGATCCACCGGCAGGCACTGCTGCTGTTCGCCCACCTGAATGTGAAGCCCCTCGTCGTCGATGCGCAGGTACTGCACGCCGGAGAGCATCTCCACCTTGCGGTTCTTGAGCACGGTGCGGTGGATCCAGCCGGTGGTCTTGCCAAGGCCGTCGCCCACCTTGCTCTCCTTGCGCTGCAGCAGCCAGACCTGGCGCTCGGGAGCGTCGATCACCGGGGCCATCAAGCCGCCACGCTCGCCGAGCTGCTTGTCGATGCCCCACTCCTTGAGCCAGTGATCGCGACTGCGATCCCCCTTGCCCTCTACCAGATATTCCGCCACGTCAAAACCGATGCCGCCGGCACCGATCACCGCCACCTTCTCGCCCACCGGCTTGTGATCCCGCAAGACATCGAGATAGCTCATCACCTTGGCATGCTCGATACCCGGAATGTTGGGGGTGCGCGGGCGGATGCCGGTGGCGAGGATCACCTCGTCAAAACCGCCGCCCAAGAGACTCTCGGCACTCTGGCGCTGGCCCAGGTAGAGTTCGACACCGCACTTCTCCAGCCGCTTGGCAAAGTAGCGCAGGGTTTCGTGAAACTCCTCCTTGCCCGGGATCTGCTTGGCGAAGTTGAACTGGCCGCCGATCTCGCTGGCCTGATCGAACAGGCTCACCTGATGGCCGCGCTCGGCAGCATAACAGGCAAACGCCAGCCCGGCGGGACCTGCGCCCACCACCGCGAGCTTCTTGGGCTGGGGCACCCGGCCGAAGATGAGCTCGGTCTCGAAGCAGGCGCGCGGGTTGACCAGGCAGGAGGCCCGCTTCTGTTTGAACACGTGATCCAGGCAGGCCTGGTTGCAGGCGATGCAGGTGTTGATCTCGTCCGCCCGGTTCTCGGCGGCCTTGATGACAAATTCGGGGTCGGCCAGGAAGGGGCGCGCCATGGAGACCATATCCGCCTCGCCGCCCGCCAGAATGCGCTCGGCCACCTCGGGGGTGTTGATGCGGTTGGTGGTGATAAGCGGCACACTCAGATGTTTCTTGAGCTCCGCCGTCACCCAGCTGAAGGCGCCGCGCGGCACGCTGGTGGCGATGGTGGGAATGCGCGCCTCGTGCCAGCCGATGCCGGTATTGATGAGGGTGACCCCCACCTGTTCCAGCGCCTTGCCAAGGGCGATCACTTCCTCAAGGGAGGAGCCCTGCTCCACCAGATCCAGCATGGAGAGGCGGAAGATGATGATGAAATCCGGCCCGACCCGCTCGCGGATGGCGCGGACAATCTCCACCGGGAAGCGCATGCGCTTTTCGCTGCTGCCGCCCCAGCCATCGGTGCGCTTGTTGGTGCGCTCGCAGATGAACTGGTTGATAAGATAGCCTTCCGACCCCATCACCTCGACCCCGTCGTAGCCCGCACTTCTGGCCAGTTGCGCGGTGGCGGCGAAGTCGCGGATGGTACCGCGGATCTGCCGCTCGCTCATGGCGCGCGGCTTGAACGGAGAGATGGGGGCCTTGAGGGCACTCGGCGCCAGGCTGAACGGATGATAGGCGTAGCGGCCGGCATGGAGGATCTGCAGCGCTATCTTGCCCCCTCCTGATGCACCGCACTGGTCACCTTCTTGTGCTTGGCCACCTGCCAGGGAAAGCTCAGCTGGGAGCCGTGGGGCACCAACCGGCCGCGCAGATTGGGGGCGATGCCGCCGGTCACGATGAGGCCGACCCCGCCCCGGGCACGCTCGCCATAGAAGGCGGCCAGCTTGTCAAAGCCTCCCTTCTCCTCTTCGAGGCCGGTGTGCATGGATCCCATCAACACGCGGTTGCGCAGCTGGGTAAAGCCGAGATCGAGGGGGGTCAGCAGGGTCGGGTAACGGCTCATCATGAACTCCTTGTCGGGGCCGGGCTGGATGGCACCACGCCCATTCTCCACCGTCCGGACTCAAGCCCAAGACACGACGGCAGGATGGGTGGGCGGCTCACAGGGCCTCCAGTTAATTTTTTGTTATCAAACCGAGGCTAGAGTAAAGAATCGAAAATGCTTTTTCAAACAAATGTTTGGACAATTTTTCGGCGAACAGACGTGTTCCGAACAACCGGGCTCCGATCCTGTCCAAGCGGAAATGGCATTTCACCGGCCAACTGGTTAATAATGGCGCTTCCCTCCCCATTAACAGGGCGATAACGCGACTATGTCTATTTTCAAAGGTCTGGGTTGGCTGTTTCGCAGCCTGTGGCGCCTGCTCAATTTCACCCGGCTGATGCTGGTCAATCTGCTGTTTCTCGTCGTGGTCTTGATCATCGTCTTCAGCGTCAGCCAGAAAGAGGCGCCCAGCGCCCCCATCGAAGGGGCCCTCACCCTCAATCTCTCCGGCGTGCTGGTGGAACAGCGCTCGCAGACCGATCCCACCGTACAGCTGCTGCGCCAGGTGGACAACAGCGACGAGCTGCCCAGCGAGATCGTCCTCTCCGATCTGCTGTGGGCCATCAAAAGCGCCAAGGATGACGATCGCATCAAGGCGCTGGTGATCAAGCCCCAGGGGCTGCAGGGCACCAGCTTCTCCAAACTGCAGGAGGTGGCGAGCGCCATCGATGCCTTCAAGGAGAGCGGCAAGCCGGTCATCGCCATGGCCGACTTCTACACCCAGGGCCAATATCTGCTGGCCGCCCACGCCGATCACGTGCTGCTCAACCAGAGCGGCGCCGTGGTGATCGAGGGACTCGGCGTCTACCAGACCTACTACAAGTCGGCGCTGGAGAAGCTCAACATCACCCCGCACGTGTTCAAGGTCGGCACCTACAAATCCTTCGTCGAGCCCTATACCCGTGACGAGATGTCCCCCGAGAGCAAGGAGGCGAACCAGCGCTGGCTGGATCAGCTGTGGCAATCCTATGTGGCCGACGTGGCCGAGCAGCGGGAGATCGAACCGGACGCCGTGGCGCCGGGCAAGGATCGCTTCCTCGAGCTGCTGCGCAAGGCCGGCGGCAATGCCGCCAACTATGCCCTCGACAACGGTCTGGTGGACCAGCTGGCGACCCGCGACGAGATGACCCAGGCGGTGATCAAGGAAGTGGGCGAGAGCGATGACCACGGCTGGAAGGGGGTGGGCCTCAAGGAGTACCTGGCCGCCATTCCGAGCCAATATCCCCAGAGCGGCAAGGATGAGGTGGGTCTCATCGTCGCCAGCGGCGCCATCATGGATGGCGTCCAGCCTGCCGGCACCATCGGCGGCGACAGCCTCGCCGACCTGCTGGCCGATGCCCGCCGCGACGATAAGGTGAAAGCCCTGGTGCTGCGGGTCGACAGCCCGGGCGGCAGCGCCTTCGCCGCCGAGCAGATCCGCGCCGAGCTGCTGGCCCTCAAGCAGGCCGGCAAGCCGGTGGTGATCTCCATGGGCAGCTATGCCGCCTCCGGCGGTTACTGGATCTCCGCCGATGCAGACAAGATCTTCGCCTCCCCCACCACCCTCACCGGCTCCATCGGGGTGTTCGGCATGTTTGCCACCATCGACAAGGCGCTCTCCCAGTACGGGGTGCACACCGACGGTGTTGGCACCACCGACTATGTCGGCGTCGGCCTGACCCGTGCCCTGCCGGAACACGTCGGCCAGGCGATCCAGCTGAGCGTGGAAGATACCTATCAGCGTTTCGTCGGCCTGGTGAGCAAGGGCCGTGGCCTGAGTCCAGAAGAGACCGAGAAAGCGGCCGAAGGCCGGGTCTGGACCGGTCAGGATGCCAAGGCGCTGGGACTGGTGGACGAGTTTGGCGATCAGGAGGCGGCCATCAAGGCGGCGGCCGAGCTGGCCAACCTCAAGGAGTGGCAGGTCACCCCCATCGAGCAGGAAGAGTCGGCCAAAGACAAGTTCCTGCGCCAGCTGTTCGACAGCAGCGCCCAAGTGCTGGCTTCGCACCTGCAGAGCTGGTTGCCGGCCGGGCTTGGCAAGGCGCTGGTGGAGGTGAACCGCAGCCTGGACCCGCTGACTCGCTTCAACGATCCGCAAGGCACTTACGCCCTCTGCCCGGTCTGTACGCCCTGAGCAGCAGCAAACGCAAAAAAACCGCCTTGGGGCGGTTTTTTTTATGGAATCGGGTGGCGTTCAGCCCAGCAGGCCTGCGCCGTGCCAGTGGTGCAGTTCGGCCAGCACCCTGGTCTCCCGCACCGTCCACTGGGGGCAAGGGCCCGCCAGCTGGGTCTTGTTGGTCTGCAGCGCCTCGGCCAGCTCGAACCAGCCGGGGGTGAAACCGAGCCTTATCTCGTAGGGCTGGGGCTGGGGTTCGCACCACGCCTCCCCCACCTGACAGAGGTAGTAGAAAGAGCGGATGCAGTAGGCATCGTAGTCGGCCTCGCGGGCCGGGCGGTACTCCCGCGTCTCGCCGAGCAGGGCACCGACTGCCACCAGCTCGGCGCCGCACTCTTCGCGCAGCTCGCGCGCGAGGGCCGTGCGGTGACACTCCCCGTGCTCGATGCCGCCACCGGGAAACATCAGATCGCCGTTGACCCGGGAATGCACCAGCAGCAGTTGATCACCGCGCAGCACCACGGCCCTGACGGTGACCCGCTCCAGCTGGCGGCCATCTGCGTTGACCCGGCCGTGGGTGAGCCGGATGTCGAAGGGGTGTGGCCAGTCGCTGGCCAGAGGTTCAATGTGGTTCATCAGGGTTCAGGGACGATAGGTCCCGCTTTTAAGTTGTTCGACCAGGGTGGCGGCCTGGCTGTCCAGGCTCTCCTGCTCTTGCTTGCTCAGAGAGTGATAGAGGCTGAAACGGGTGGCCGACACCTCGGCGGCATTCTGGAACGACTCGCTCACCTTGCCCCACAGATATGCCTGCCCGTACTGCTTCTGGCCCATGTAGAGAGTGCTGAGGGAGGTGAGGATCCGGCCGTTGACCTGCTCCCCTTCCCGGTAGAGGGAGAGGGCGTGCTGCATCAGCGCGATGGCCTTTTGCGGCTCGCTCTTGGCATAGATGCCGCCGAGCGCCAGTTGCAGCTCGGGCTCCTCCAGCACGGGTTGCCCCTCCAGCGCCAGAAACTGCTGGCGAGCCAGCTCGTTGGTGTTGTTGGTCCAGTGCCAGAGCAGCAAGTAGGGATCTGTGGCGTTGCGGGTGGCGGCATCGAGCTGGGCCAGCTGTTCGCCGGCCGCCAGCATCCCCTCCACCCGCGGGCTCTTCTGCTCGCGGGCCCGCTTGTACTCGATGTTGGTGGAACGTTCGGCGCATTTGAGATAACGCTCCAGGCTGCGCATCAACTCGTACTGGCGCCGCTCTGTCCCCTCCGCCTGCAGGTAGTAGCGGGCCCGGATGATGTCGCTGCGCTCGTAACGACACCAGCCGTCGTCCACCAGATCCTGACAGAGGGCCGGGTAATTGGCGCAGATGTTGTGGATCCTGTCATCGTCACAGGCGGTGAGCAGCAGGCCGCAACAGAGGCCAAACAACAGGGAACAAGCTGGAAAAGGGGTCATGGTTCATATCTTGTTGGTAACAATTGCAGCCTGCCATGGCCACCCTTGGCTAGCAAACAGATTACATATCCATTACAATGCGCGCGCCGTATAAGGCCGCGACTGCAGAATAATATAACGAAATATACACCCCTACACTGATCTGCATTCGACGAATTTCTATTTGCCCCAACAACGTGAAATAAAGGATCTGGTTAATGACCCACGAGCACTATCTGCAGGCGTGGCAGGAGAGCCAGGAGCTCGCCGAAGCCATGCAACCCTTGATCGGTCGCCTCTACCGCCAGCAGGGGATCGAGATCACCATCTTCGGCCGCCCGCTGCAAAACGCCTCCACCATCGATATCCTCAAGGCCCACCGGGTCGTTCGCCGCCACCAGGGAGCCCCCCTCCCGATCCAACAGAGCTTTCCCCTGCTGCAAGCCATCCTGGCCCTGAACCCGACCGCTGCCGAGATCGATCTGGGCAAGCTGGCCGTGGGTTACTGGCAGGATCACCAGGATGAAGCCGGCATCGACGACTACCTGCGTGCCAAGCTGGCACCGGCCCTGGGTCGCGGCGTACCGGCCCCCACCGACGTGGTGTTGTACGGCTTTGGCCGCATCGGCCGCCTGCTAGCCCGGCTGCTGATCGAGCGCACCGGCGCCGCCAACTCCCTGCGGCTGCGCGCCATCGTGGTACGCGGCGGTCGTGACGGGGATCTGGAGAAGCGTGCCAGCCTGCTGCGCCGCGACTCGGTGCACGGCCCCTTCAACGGCTCCATCGAAGTGGATGTGGAACGCAGCGCCATCATCGCCAATGGCACCTTCATCCAGGTGATCTATGCAAACAGCCCGGCCGACATCGACTACACCGCCTACGGCATTCACGATGCGCTGATCGTCGACAACACCGGGGTCTGGCGAGACGAGGCAGGGCTGTCTGAACACCTCAAGGCGCGCGGCGCCGCCCGGGTGCTGCTGACCGCTCCCGGCAAGGGGGAGATGAAGAACGTGGTGTTCGGGGTCAACCACGAGGTGATAGGGCCCGATGACAAGATCATCTCCGCCGCCTCCTGCACCACCAACGCCATCACCCCGGTGCTCAAGGTGATGCAGGACAAGTACGGCATCCGCCACGGCCACGTGGAGACGGTGCACTCCTACACCAACGACCAGAACCTCATCGACAACTATCACAAGGGCGAGCGCCGCGGTCGCAGCGCGGCCCTCAACATGGTGATGACCAGCACCGGCGCCGCCAAGGCGGTGGCCAAGGCGCTGCCCGAGCTCAAGGGCAAGCTGACCGGCAACGCCATCCGGGTGCCCACCCCCAACGTGTCGCTGGCCATCATCAATCTGTCGCTGGAACAGACCACCGATCGGGAGAGCCTCAATGCCTATCTGCAGCAGATGGCGCTGAGCTCCGCCCTGCATCGCCAGATCGACTTCAGCGCCAGCACCGAGCTGGTCTCCTCCGACATGGTGGGCTCCCGTTTTGCGGGCATCGTCGACTCCCAGGCTACCATCGCCGAGGGGGATCACTGTGTGCTCTACGTATGGTATGACAACGAGTTCGGGTACAGTTGTCAGGTAGTGCGGGTGATGGAGCAGATGGCTGGCGCGGTTCGCCAGGATCTGCCGGTCTGATCCCGATTCGTCATGGCTCAATGTGCAAGGAGAAGGCCGGATGTCGTTTCAACAAGGTGAGTTTCTACAAGCAATCAGGCAGATGCCCGCAGAGGTGTACGAGCGCCTCAAGACGGCGGTCGAGCTCGGCAAATGGCCCGATGGCAAGCCGCTCACCGACGAGCAGAAGGCCACTTCCCTGCAGGCGGTGATGGCTTGGCAGGCGATGCACCTCGACAACCCCGAGCACATGAACATCGGTCGTGACGGCGAGATCGTGATGAAGAGCAAGAGCGAGCTCAAGCGTCAGTATCGCGACGAGGAAGAGATAGTGCGGGTCGACCTCAACCACTGAGTCAGACCCGCCCGCCACAACGAAAGAGGGGAGCCAATATGGCTCCCCTCTCTTTTTTCCTGACATATCCCCCTCATCCCCGGCCCTTCTCCCGCCAGGGGAGAAGGGAGCAAGCTCACACCTGCGAACAGTAAGCGGGCCACCTGCCGGCGATCTTCATGGCAAACCTCGCCACCTCGATCTATCCCCTCTCCCCCCATGGTAGGGAGGTCAGAAGCTGTTCACGACCTGTCGCGAGAAGACGTCAGCAAGGTGAAGAGCAGCGCAGGAACCGGAGTGTATACGCATACATGAGGATTCCGAGCAGCACATGAGCCTTGATCACGGCTTCGCAGTAAGGTCGTGGACAGTTTCTCAGGGGGTCAGCTCACCACGCAGAGATTGCTGCATCAGCTCGCGGATACGCGGCGCCGGCAGATCCTGGCTCAGCAGGAAGTGCAGCTTGGTCAGCGCCGCCTCGGCGGTCATGTCGAAGCCCGAGATGACCCCGGCCCGCGACAGCGCATTGCCGGTGGCATAGCCGCCCATGTTGACCTTGCCGTGCAGGCACTGGCTCAGGTTGACGATGATGACGCCGCGGGCCGAGGCCTCGGAGAGCAGCGCCAGCATGGCCGGATTCTGCGGCGCATTGCCCACTCCGAACGAGAGCAGGATCAGCGCCCGCACCGGCTGCTGCAGGATGTTGGCGATCACCTCGGCCGAGATACCGGGGTAAAGGGTCACCACACCGATGGGCTGGGGGGTGATGTCGTGCAGCACCAGCGGCCGCTCGGACGGCACGCCCAGCTCGCCCGCTTCCAGCGAGATGGCGATGCCGGCATTGAGCAGCGGTGGGTAGTTGGGCGAATCGAAGGCGTGGAAGCCGTCGGCGTGCACCTTCTTGCTGCGGTTGCCGCGATAGAGCTGGTTGTTGAAGAACAGCGTCACCTCGTGGATCGGGTAGTTGGCCGCGATGTAGAGGGCGTTGAGCAGGTTCTGCTGACCGTCGGAGCGCAGCTCGGCGAGCGGGATCTGGGAGCCGGTGATGATGACCGGCTTGTGCAGATCCTCGAGCATGAAGGAGAGCGCCGAGGCGGTGAACGACATGGTGTCGGTGCCGTGCAGAATGACGAAACCATCGTACTTGTCGTAGTTGTCACGAATATCCTCGGCGATGCGCTGCCAGTCCGCCGGCGTCATGTCGGAAGAGTCGATGAGGGGCGCATATTCGTGAATATGGTAATCCGGCATCTCGGGACGATGGAACTCGGGCATCCGCGCCAGACAGTCTTCCATGAAGCCCGCCATCGGCACATAACCGTGGTCGGAACGCTGCATCCCTATGGTGCCGCCTGTGTAGGCGATGTAGATGGACTTCTTCACACCCTCTCCTCTTTGATGGGCACAACACCCGCGAATCGTGGCTCACACGGGGCGAAACGGCGGCATCGACAGCCTGCCGCGTTCGCCATGGGCCAAAAGCCCGCCCATGATAGCGCGCCGGGCCGCCGGCTCACATCCCACCAGTGCCGTCCGGCGGGCCAAAAACCGCCGAATTATAGGGACTGGCGCCCCAGATGACAGCCGGGAAATGGCCTGCGGCCGGTATTAAACGGCGACTAACCCAATAGTGTTAAATGTCACAAGATACAGCAAGAGTGACCATTTATCTGACAAATGTGGATATAAGTGGTGCTTTTTGCTACTATCCGCTCGATTTTTCATAAATCTCATCTGGAAGCCTGATCCGTTCAGGCCCGCACTGGTCCCATTTTTACGTGGGGCGGGGGCATGTCGCCCCTTCTTTGTTGGCACCTGAGCCACACTGTTTTTATCCCGGCTGAATCTGTGAGTCTGCATCAACGAAAGACACAGCCAATCAACATGGGAGTACTGAATGCTACAACTTGATTCCTACGCCACCCTGGTCGCAGCCACCCTGGTGTTGCTGCTCGGTCGTTTGCTGGTGACCCGAGTCGGGCTGCTGCGAACCTTCAACATCCCCAAACCGGTTGCCGGCGGCCTGGTGGTCGCCCTGGTGCTGCTGCTGCTGCGCTCCACCCTGCAGATGGAGCTGCAGTTCGATACCAGCCTGCAAACCCCGCTGATGCTGGCGTTCTTCGCCTCCATCGGTCTCTCCGCCGATCTCGCCAGCCTCAAGCGCGGCGGCAAGGCGGTGCTCACCTTCCTGCTGGTGGTCACCGGCCTGCTGCTGGTGCAGAACAGCCTGGGCGTGGGTCTGGCGACCCTGCTCGGTCTGGATCCCCACATGGGGCTGCTGGCCGGCTCCATCACCCTCTCCGGCGGGCACGGCACCGGGGCGGCCTGGGGCGCCACCTTCACCGAGAAGTACGGCGTGCAATCCGCCGCCGAACTGGCCATCGCCTGTGCCACCTTCGGCCTGGTGCTGGGCGGTCTCATCGGCGGCCCGGTCGCCCGCTATCTGGTGAAAAAGGTGAAAGTACCCGGCGAGGAGCACAACCGGGATGACGCGCCGCAAGGCTTCGAGATGCCGGACATGGAGCGCCCGCTCACCACCTTCAGCCTGATCGAGACCCTGGCGCTGATCGCCATCAGCCTGAAGGGGGGCGAGATGCTCTCCGCCTACCTCAAGGGCGGTGCCTTCGAGCTGCCGGTGTTCGTCTGCGTGCTGTTCGTCGGCGTGCTGCTGCGCAACGTGCTGACCCTGCTGAACTGGCACGAAGTGAGCGACCGCGAAGTCTCCCTGCTTGGCAACGTCAGCCTGTCGCTGTTCCTGGCGATGGCGCTGATGAGCCTGCGACTGTGGGATCTGGCCAACCTGGCGCTGCCCATCTTCGTCCTGCTGGCGGCCCAGACCGTGGCCATGGCGCTCTACGCCATCTTCGTCACCTTCCGGGTGATGGGCAGCAACTACGATGCGGCCGTGCTGGCGGCAGGCCACTGCGGTTTTGGTCTGGGGGCCACCCCCACCGCCATTGCCAACATGCAGGCCATCACCCAGCGCTTCGGCCCTTCCCACCTGGCGTTTCTGGTGGTGCCCATGGTGGGCGCCTTCTTCATCGACATCATCAACGCCATGGTGATCAAGCTGTTCCTGGCACTGCCCTTCCTGTAACTCCTTTCCCGTCAGACGTCTATGAACAGAGCCCACCCCTTGGTGGGCTCTGCCTTTTCTGCTCGCCAGCGATCCCCCTCACCCTTCATGGCTGCCCGCGGCGAGTCATATAAACAAAAAACCCCGCACTCGGCAGAGGGCGGGGCTTTGTCACTGCGGCCGTGCTCGCCGCGTTCAAACACTTACAGGATAAAGGTCGAGACCTGCTGGTTCAGGTCGGTGGCCCGGCCTTTGAGGCTCTCGGCCTGATCCAGATCGCGCATGGCGGCGGCGGTGATCTCGTCACTCACATCCTTGATGGCGGTGGTGTTCTGGGTGATCTCACCGGTCACCTGGGTCTGCTCCTCGGCGGCGGTGGCGATCTGACCCGCCATGTCGGAGATGAGCGACACCGCCTGGGTGATCTCTTCGAGCGCGGCGGCAGCGGCATCGGCGTCTTTCACGCTGTTGTCCGCCAGCCCCTGGCTGGTCTGCATCAGGCTCACCGCACGGGCCGTAGTCTGCTGCAGGGTCTCGATGGTGGACTGGATCTCCTGGGTGGAGTCCTGGGTACGGCGCGACAGCACCCGCACCTCGTCCGCCACCACCGCGAAACCGCGACCCTGTTCACCGGCGCGGGCCGCTTCGATGGCCGCGTTCAGCGCCAGCAGGTTGGTCTGCTCGGCGATGCCCTGAATGGTGGAAAGGATGCCGGAGATAGCCTGGGCGTGGCGGCTCAGCTCGCCGATCACCTCGGTCGCCTGCCCCACTTCCTCGGCCAGACCGTTGATGGACTGACGGGTCTGGTTCACCAGCATCTTGCCCTGCTCACTGCTCTGGGCGGACTGCTGGGCCGCAGCGGCGGTGTTCTCGGCGTTGCCAGCGATCTCCATGGTGGCGCTCGCCATCTCGGTGACGGCGGTAGCGACCATGGTCACCTCCTGCTGCTGGCGCTGCAGCTCGTCCACGGCGGCCTGGTTGGTCACCAGACTGCGCTCGGCATCGGCGTTCAGCTCGTTGGCCAGCTTGCGGATATTGCCGATCAGCTGATGCTGGCTACCGACGAAGCGGTTGAAGCTGTTGGCCAGCTGACCCACTTCGTCGTTGGTGTCGATCTTGATGCGCTGGGTCAGATCGCCGTTACCGTCGGCGATGCGCGCCAGGGCCTGGGAGACCTTGCTAAGCGGGCCGAGCAGCATGCTGACCAGCCAGGAGATGGCGAGGATGCTGCCCACCAGCACCAGCAGGGCCAGGCCGAGCTGGGTCATCAGCAGGGAAGAGAGCGGCGCCTCCAGGGTCTCCTTGTCCAGCACCAGCACCAGTTCCCAGTCGGTATCGGGGATGTCCACTGCCCACAGCAGCTTGTCACGCCCTTCGTTGTCGAAGTAGGCCGGTACCAGGCTGTTGCTGGTCTTGCTCTGCTCGATCAGGGCATTGGTCAGATCGTTGTCGATCTCGGTGGCCGGTTTCATCGCCTTGGCGGCGTCCTTGTAGGCGATGACGGTGCCGTCTTTGTGCATCATGATGGCGAAACCGTCGGCCGGCAGCTTCATCTTGGTGACGTCTTCCACCAGCGAGGCGATGGAGAGGTCGCCACCGACCACGCCGCCCTGAGCCGGCTGGGCCAGGGTCACCACCATGATGTTGTAGGCCACATCCAGATAGGGTTTGGTCACGATCAGGCCGCCCTTGCTCATCGCTTCCTGATACCAGCCGCGGGAGCGGGGATCGTAACCGTCACGGTTGATGGAGGGATCGGAGTCGTTCATCTTGCCGCTGCTCTCGCCAAAATAGGTGAGCTGGAAGCGACCGGAGACTTGCGCCTGTTGCAGGGCGTTGAGGGGTTCGGCACCGGCCTTGTTGCCGAGCGCCTGAATGACGTCGCGACGGGCCGCGAGCCAGTCACTGACACTGGCGGCCTGCTGGCTGCCGAGGCGTTGTACCTGTTCCTGACTGCCTTGCAGCAACAGGGACTTCTGGCTGGTATAGCTCTGCCAGGAGAGCAGCAGGATCACCAGCGACAGGGCGATCACCACCGACAACAGTATCTTCTGCTTGAGTGATAGGTTTTTCATCATGCGTTCTTCTTATGAGGTCAGGAACAGGATTTCCCAAAAAGTGCACAGCACTGCGTAGTTATTAACGACCCGTCGGCGCAAAACTAAACCGGAAAATGGGCCGGCGGGCGATATTTTCCACCGAGTTGGGGAAAACTGCACCAGAAATTGACTACGAGGCATGCACAAGAACAGCCGACCCTGTTTATTCCTTCCACAATTGGCTAGAATATCCCGTTTTTAAATCACATCGACCCCGAGAGTTTTCACGATGTTTGAAGTCAATCCTGTATTAAACAAGCTTAAGGAGCTGTCTGAGAGGACCGAGCTGCTTAGGGGGTACCTTTGACTATGACGCCAAGAAAGAGCGTCTAGAAGAGGTCAACGCCGAGCTGGAACAGCCGGACGTCTGGAATGAACCCGAGCGCGCACAGGCGCTGGGCAAGGAGCGCGTGGCGCTGGAAAACGTGGTCGGCACCATCGACACCCTGACCCAGGGCGCCGACGACGTGGCCATGCTGGTCGAGCTGGCCGTGGAAGGTGAAGACGAAGACACCTTCAACGAAGCCGTGGCCGAAGCCGACGTACTGGAAACCAAGCTGGTGGATCTCGAGTTCCGCCGCATGTTCTCCGGTCAGCACGATCCCTCCGACTGCTACATCGACATCCAGTCCGGCTCCGGTGGTACCGAAGCGCAGGATTGGGCCAACATGGTCCTGCGCATGTACCTGCGCTGGGGCGATGCCCACGGCTACAAGCCCGAGCTCATCGAATGCTCCGAAGGCGACGTGGCCGGCATCAAGTCCGCCACCATCAAGTTCACCGGTGAGTATGCGTTCGGCTGGCTGCGTACCGAGACCGGCGTGCACCGCCTGGTGCGCAAATCCCCGTTCGATTCCGGTGGCCGTCGCCACACCTCGTTCTGCTCGGTGTTCGTCTACCCCGAGATCGACGATGACATCGACATCGAGATCAACCCGGCCGACCTGCGTATCGACGTCTACCGTGCCTCCGGCGCCGGTGGTCAGCACGTCAACCGGACCGAATCCGCGGTACGTATTACCCACATTCCTACTGGGGTCGTGGTACAGTGCCAGAACGATCGTTCCCAGCACAAAAACAAAGATCAGTGTATGAAGCAGCTGAAGGCCAAGCTCTACGAGCTGGAAATTCAGAAGCAGAATGCCGAGAAGCAAGCCCTCGAAGAGACCAAGTCCGATATCGGCTGGGGCAGCCAGATCCGTTCCTATGTGCTGGATGATGCGCGCATCAAGGATCTACGTACCGGCGTCGAAACCCGCAACACCCAGGCGGTACTCGACGGCGACTTGGACAAGTTTATCGAAGCTAGCCTGAAATCAGGCCTGTAAAAAAACAGAACAGCAGGAATCACCATGTCTGAACAAACCACTACTCCGGAAGTCGACCAAACTCTCGATCTGAACAACGAGATGCAGGAGCGTCGTTCCAAGCTGGCCGCCTTGCGCGCCCAGGGCAACCCCTTCCCCAACGACTTCCGTCGTGACAGCCTCTCCGGCGATCTGCACGCCGAGTTTGGTGACAAGAGCGCCGACGAACTGGCCGCACTGGGTAAACGGGTGAAGATTGCCGGTCGCATCATGACCCGCCGGATCATGGGCAAGGCATCTTTCGCCACCCTGCAGGACATGGCTGGCAAGATCCAGGTCTACGTCACCCGTGACGACCTGCCGGAAGGCTTCTACAACGAGCAGTTCAAGAAGTGGGATCTGGGCGACATCGTGGGTGTCGAAGGTACCCTGTTCCGCACCAACACAGGCGAACTCTCCGTTCACGTCTCCGACATTCGCCTGCTGACCAAGGCCCTGCGCCCGCTGCCCGAGAAGCACAAAGGTCTGACCGACCAGGAAGCCCGCTGCCGTCAGCGTTATCTGGATCTGATCGCCAACGAAGAGTCCCGCAAGACTTTCGTGACCCGTACCAAGGTCGTGGCCGGTATCCGCAAGTTCCTGAACGACAAGCGCTTCATGGAAGTGGAAACCCCCATGATGCAGGTCATCCCGGGTGGCGCCTCTGCTCGTCCGTTCATCACCCACCACAATGCGCTGGACATCGACATGTACCTGCGTATCGCTCCGGAACTCTATCTGAAGCGCCTGGTGGTCGGTGGTTTCGAGCGTGTCTACGAGATCAACCGCAACTTCCGTAACGAAGGTATCTCCGTTCGCCATAACCCCGAGTTCACCATGCTCGAGTTCTATATGGCTTACGCCGACTACATCGATCTGATGGATCTCACCGAAGAGATGCTGCGCACCCTGGCGCAAGACATCCTGGGCGACACCAAGATCCGTTACGCCAAAGAGGGCGAAGAGGGTCTCACCATCGATTTCGGTCAGCCGTTCCAGCGTCTCTCCATGGTTGACTCCATCCTGAAGTACAACCCGGATGTGACCCGTGACGATCTGGCGACCCTGGAGAAGGCCACCGCCGTCGCCAAGCGCCTGCACATCGAGCTGATGAAGAGCTGGGAACTGGGCCACGTGATCACCGCGATCTTCGAAGAGACCGTGGAGCACATGCTGCTGCAACCGACCTTCATCACCGAGTACCCGGCTGCCGTTTCCCCGCTGGCCCGTCGCAACGACCAGAACCCGGACGTCACCGACCGCTTCGAATTCTTCATCGGCGGCCGCGAGCTGGCAAACGGCTTCTCCGAGCTGAACGATGCGGAAGATCAGGCCGAGCGCTTCCAGGCTCAGGTTGACCAGAAAGCCGCTGGCGATGACGAAGCCATGTTCTACGACGCCGACTTCGTGACCGCGCTGGAACACGGTCTGCCGCCGACTGCCGGTCAGGGTATCGGTATCGACCGTCTGGTCATGCTGTTCACCAACAGCCACACCATCCGCGACGTCATCCTGTTCCCGGCTCTGCGTCCACAAAAGTAAGAGCCGAAGAAACAGGGCTGCAGCAGCACAGCTGCCGTCCATGACAATCAAAACGCCCCGCCACTGCGGGGCGTTTTTTATGGCAGGCACAAACCGGTGACGAACCTTCAAGACGCCGCCAGCTTGCCGCTTATGAGGCCACTGGCAGCAGCCACTCCCCCTGCCACAAGGTGACGGCCTGACCGGCCATCAGCACCCGATTCTCCTGCAGTACTAGCCGCAGCTCCCCGCCCCTTGCCGAGATCTGGCGGGCCCGCAACTGCCGTTTGCCGAGCCGTTCGGCCCAGAAGGGCACCAGGGTGCAGTGGTTGGAGCCGGTCACCGGATCCTCATCCACCCCGACCCAGGGGGCAAAATAGCGAGAGACAAAGTCATGGTCCGGGTCGCTCGAGGGTGCCGTCACCATCAGGCCGCGGCCAGGCAGCGCGCGCAGGGCCTGAAAATCGGGAGTGAGCGCACGAACCTCCTCCTCGCTGGCCAGCGCAAGCAAGAACTTGGCGCCAGCCGCCAGGGTTTGCAGCGGCCGGCAACCGACCGCAGCCGCATAGGCCGGATCCAGAACGAGCGGCGCCGTGGCAATGCGCGGGAAATCGAGCCAGATCCACTCCCCTTCACGCCGGGCCAGCAGCTCGCCGCTGCGAGTCTCGAAGCGTATGACCTCATCCTCTGCCACCGCCCCCGTCTGCCACAGCACGTGGGCCGCTGCCAGGGTGCCGTGACCGCAGAGATCCACTTCCAGCGCGGAGGTAAACCAGCGCAGCTGGTAGCGGGCATGGCCAAGGGGCACCAGAAAGGCGGTCTCCGACAGGTTGAACTCGGCCGCCATGGCCAGCAGGGTGGCATCTGGCTGGCTCGGCCCCAGCACCACCACCGCCGGGTTGCCGCCAAAGGGGTGCCGGCTGAAGGCATTGACATGAAACAAGCTGATGGTCGACATTCACGCTTCCTGTGTGGGTAATACGGGTTCATTCATTGCCCTTTATACCATGAGAGCCCTGTCGACCTGAGTCGCTTTGCGCCCCTATCCATCACCGTTTTAATGCAGTAATAGAATAAAAAAGACATTTTTATTCTTTGTTGTTATCCATCACACCCCTTAACCTGACCAAAAATCAGACCATGGAAGACGTGTGTGATGCAATTGAAGGACTCCCTGACCAACCTGACTCCCCTCTCCGACGAGCAGCAGCGACAGCTGAGCCAGGCACTATCGACCCTCAATACCCAGCAACTGGCCTGGGTCAGCGGTTATCTCTACGGTCTCTCCCAGGCGGGCAGCCAGCCGGCCGTGACCGGCGCAGCCGCCACTGCCCCCAGCGGCAATCTGACCATTCTCTACGGCTCCCAGACCGGCAACGCCAAGGGCGTGGCCAGCGCCATCAAGGCGCAGGCCGAGGCGCGCGGTCTGCCGGTGACCCTCATCTCCATGGCGGACTACAAACCCAAGCAGCTCAAGAAAGAGACCCACCTGCTGGTGGTAGTGAGCACTTACGGGGAGGGTGAACCGCCGGAGAGTGCGGTCGATCTGTTCGAGCAGCTCAAGAAGGGCAAGGTCGGCAAGCTGGAAGGGCTCAAGTTCGCCGTGCTGGGGCTGGGTGACAGCTCCTATGAATTCTTCTGCCAGACCGGCAAGGACTTTGACAGCCTGCTGACCAAGGCCGGCGCCGATCGGGTGCATGAACTCGCCAGCCTGGACGTGGATTATCAGGATGCCGCCAAGGCGTGGGGTGAACAGGCGCTCAATGCCATCGCCGCCACCCTCTCCGCCGGTCCCGCCAACAGCAACGTGGCCAGCGCGGTACAGCAGGCGGTCGGCCACAGCCAGTACAGCAAGGAGAACCCCTTCCCGGCCAGGCTCTCGGTCAACCAGAAGATCACCGGCCGCGACTCGACCAAGGATATCCGCCACATCGAGATCAGCCTTGAAGAGTCCGGCATCCGCTACCAGCCGGGCGATGCCCTCGGCATCTGGTTTGACAACGACCCCGCACTGGTGAACGAGGTGCTGACGCTGGCCAGTCTCTCCGGCGACGAGGCCACCGCCCGCGGCAGCCTGCGCGAAGTGCTCAGCCGCGAGCTGGAGCTGACCCGCTTGCACGGCGGCTTCATCACAGGACTCGCTGACATATCGGGCAACGCGGCGCTGAAAGATCTGGCTGGCGACAAGGCCCAGGTCAATGCTCTGGTGGCCTCTGCCCAGGTCGTGGATGTGCTGAAACGCTTCCCGACCGCGCTCACTGCCGAGCAGCTGCTGGGCCTGCTGCGCCCGCTCACCCCGCGCCTCTACTCCATCGCCTCCAGCCAGAGCGAGGTGGAAGAGGAGGTGCACCTGACCGTCGGCGTGGTGCGCTATCCGCAGGAAGACGGCACGGTACGCAGCGGCGCCGCCTCCTCCTACCTGGCGGACAGGCTGGCCGAAGACGCTGAGGTACGGGTATTCGTCGAGCACAACGACAACTTCCGCCTGCCGTCAAACCCCGACACCCCCGTCATCATGGTGGGGCCGGGTACCGGCATTGCACCGTTTCGCGCCTTCCTGCAGGAGCGCGAGGCCCAGGGGGCCGAAGGCAACAACTGGCTGTTCTTCGGCAACCCGCACTTCACCCAGGATTTCCTCTATCAGGTGGAGTGGCAGCGTTATGTGAAGAGCGGGCTGCTCAGCAAGATCTCGCTGGCCTTCAGCCGGGATCAGGCCGAGAAAGTCTACGTACAGCACCGCCTGCGGGAAGCGGGCCAGGAGCTCTACCAGTGGCTGGAAGCAGGCGCCCACTTCTATGTGTGCGGCGATGCCAACCAGATGGCGAAGGATGTGCAGGAAGCCCTGCTGGATGTGATTGCGGAACATGGCCACAAGAGCCGTGAGGAAGCAGAAGAGTATTTGAGCGAATTGCGTCGTGCCAAACGTTATCAAAGGGATGTCTATTGATGAGCAAGCAACTTATTCCAGGGCCGGTGGAAGGACCGCTGGCCGACAACGAACGTCTGAAACGCGAGAGCGATCACCTGCGCGGCACCATAGCGCAGGATCTCACAGACCCGCTCACCGGTGGCTTCAACGGCGACAACTTCCAGCTGATCCGCTTTCACGGCATGTACCAGCAGGATGACCGCGACATCCGCCCGGAGCGCACCGCCCAGAAGCTGGAGCCCCTGCACAACGTCATGCTGCGCGCCCGCCTGCCCGGCGGCATCATCAGCCCGGCCCAGTGGCAGGTGATCGACAAGTTCGCCGAGGATCACAGCCTGTACGGCAGCATCCGCCTGACCACCCGCCAGACCTTCCAGTTCCACGGGGTGCTCAAGCGCGACATCAAGATGATGCACCAGACCCTCAACAGCACCGGCATCGACAGCATAGCCACCGCCGGCGACGTGAACCGCAACGTGCTCTGCACCAGCAACCCGGTGGAGTCCGAGCTGCATCAGGAGGCCTACGAGTGGGCCAAGAAGATCTCCGAGCACCTGCTGCCCAAGACCCGCGCCTACGTGGAGATCTGGCTGGACGGCGAGAAGCTGGGGGGTGATGAAGAGCCGATCCTGGGTTCCAACTACCTGCCGCGCAAGTTCAAGACCACTGTGGTGATCCCGCCCCACAACGACGTGGACATCCACGCCAACGATCTCAACTTCGTGGCCATCAGTGATCACGGCAAGCTGGTGGGCTTCAACGTGCTGGTGGGCGGGGGTCTGGCCATGACCCACGGCGACACCAGCACCTACCCGCGCAAGGCGAGCGATTTCGGCTTCGTGCCGCTCTCCCACGTGCTGGAAGTGGCGGCCGCCGTAGTCAGCACCCAGCGCGACTGGGGCAACCGGGTCAACCGCAAGAACGCCAAGACCAAGTACACCCTCGAGCGCGTCGGCGTCGAGGCCTTCAAGGCCGAGGTGGAGAGCCGCGCCGGCATCCCGTTCGGACCGGTGCGCCCCTATGAGTTCACCAGCCGTGGCGATCGCTTCGGCTGGGTTGAGGGGATCGACGGCAAGCACCACCTGACCCTGTTTATCGAGAACGGCCGCCTGCTGGACTTCCCGGGCAAGCCGCTCAAGAGCGGCATGCTGGAAATTGCCAAGGTACATCAGGGGGATTTCCGTCTCACCGCCAACCAGAACCTGATCATCGCAGGCGTACCTGCCGGCGAGAAGGCCCGCATCGAAGCGCTGGCACGCCAGTACGGCCTGCTGGATGACGGCGTGAGCGAACAGCGCAAGCAGTCCATGGCCTGCGTCGCCCTGCCCACCTGCCCGCTGGCGATGGCCGAGGCCGAGCGCATGCTGCCGGCCTTCGTCACCGACATCGAGGGGCTGCTGGCCAAGCACGGTCTGGCCGATGATGCCATCATCTTCCGGGTCACCGGCTGCCCCAACGGCTGCGGCCGCGCCATGCTGGCGGAGGTGGGTCTGGTGGGCAAGGCGCCGGGACGCTACAACCTGCACCTGGGTGGCAACCTCGAGGGGACCCGCATCCCGCGCCTGCACCTGGAGAACATCACCGAGCCGCAGATCCTGGCCGAGCTGGATACGCTTATCGGCCGCTGGGCCAAGGATCGCAACACGGGCGAGTGCTTCGGCGATTTTGTCATCCGCGCCGGCATCATAGCCCCGGTCATCGACTCCGCGAGGGACTTCTATGCAGCCTGATCAGACCGATACAGAGCGGCTGGCGCGTACCGCCGACGGCCGGCTCGACCTCGACGCCCTGCTGGCCTTGAGTCGCGAGGAGCAGGTCGAGGCACTGGCCCCTATCAATCGGGCTCTCGATGCCATCAGCGCCCCCGAGCGGGTGCGCTGGGCGCTGGCCAACCTGCCGGGGGAGCACGTGCTGTCATCGAGCTTCGGCATCCAGGCGGCGCTGATGCTGCACCTGGTGAGCCGCGAGCGGGCCGACGTGCCGGTAGTGCTGACCGATACCGGTTATCTCTTCCCCGAGACCTACCGCTTCATCGACGAGCTGACCGAGCGGCTCGCCCTCAACCTCAAAATCTACCGGGCCGAGCTCAGTCCGGCCTGGCAGGAGGCCCGCTTCGGCCTCCTGTGGGAGCAGGGGGTGGAGGGGATCACCCGCTACAACCAGCTCAACAAGGTGGAGCCGATGGACCGCGCCCTGAACGAGCTGGGCGCCCGCACCTGGTTCTCGGGCCTGCGCCGGGAGCAGTCAGGCAGCCGGGGCAAGCTGCCGGTGCTGGCCATCCAGCGCGGCCGCTTCAAGTTCCTGCCGGTGATCGACTGGAGCAACAAGGACGTCTTCTACTACTTCAAGGAGTTCGACCTGCCCTACCACCCGCTGTGGGAGCAGGGCTACCTGTCGGTAGGCGACGTGCACACCACCACCAAGTGGGAGCCCGGCATGAGCGAGGAGCAGACCCGCTTCTTCGGCCTCAAGCGCGAATGCGGCCTGCACGAGGAGAACGGCGAGAACGACGGCTCCGGCATCTGAGCCAGAGGGCCCGCCCGCACGGCGCCCATAAAAAACGCCCGGCAACTGCCGGGCGTTTTTCTTTGCGCAAAGAGCGAGCTACCGCCTCTCATTACTTGGCGGCGGCGCGCGCCTGGGTCAGCCAGTCGTTCACCAGCGCCTCGTGGCCCTTGAGCCAGGCGTCGGCGTGACGCTCCACGTCCGCCGGCTTGTTCTGCCCCTTGTTCATCAGGCCGTTCTGGACGTTGATGTCATTAAGCGGCAGCTTGACGATGGAGAACAGCCTGGCGGCTGCCGGGTTGGCCTCGGCGAACTGCTTGTTGGCGACGATGTGCATGGTGTTGACAGGGAAGCCGTAGTTCTTGCCGTTCGGCAGCCGGGTCTTGGCTGCATCAGGGCCATCGGCGGGCACCTCCAGCCACACCATGTCCTTGCCCGGCACCAGCTCGCTGCTGAGCCAGTAGGGGGTCCAGGTGTAGTAGAGCACCGGCTTGCCGGCCTGGTAACGGGCGCGGGTGTCGGCGATCAGCGCCGCGTAGTTGCCCTGCTTGTGGGTGACGGTCGGGGTCAGGCCAAACCCGGCCAGATGACGGTTGATCGCCTCTTCACAGCCCCAGCCCGGGTTGCAGCCCACCAGGTCGGCCTTGCCGTCACCATCGCCGTCAAACAGCGCCGCCAGCTTGGGATCCTTGAGCTGACCCAGGTTGGTGATGCCGTAGCGGGTCGCGGTCTGCTTGTCGATGAGATAGCCCTGGGCGGCCCCGGCCACATAGGTGCCCTCACGGAAGAACACCTTGTCGCCCCCCGCCTGCTCATACTTGTTGTTCTGCAGCGGTATCCAGTTGAAGGCGAGGAAAGTGCCATCCCCCTGCGCCACCGAGGCGTAGGCCACGTTGTAATCCACCTCCTGGGCCGGCTGGACGTCGTAGCCGAGGCGTGCCATCAGCTTGCTCACCAGCAGGGTCTGAAAGCTCTCCTCCGGCAACGAGCTCTGCAGGGGCTGGACGCGCACGCCCTCCCCCGGCAGCTCGGTGCTGGCCATGGCGAGCGGGCCGAGCAGTTGGGAGCTTAACAGCAGGGAACCCAGGGTCAGCGTCTTGGTGATGAGTCTCATGCATTTACTCCTTTGTAATCGATAGACTTGTCGCGGCCGAGCAGGCGCAGCAGCAGGGCGGCGGGGCCACGCTGATACCAGCGGCCGCTACGGCTGCGATCCGGCTGTCCCATCGCCTGGGTCAGGCGGTCGAGCACGATGGCCAGCAGCACGATACCGAGGCCACCGATGGAGGCGAGACCCATGTCGAGTCGGCCGATGCCGCGCAGCACCATCTGGCCTAGGCCCCCCACCGCGATCATGGAGGCGATCACCACCATGGAGAGCGCCAGCATCAGGGTCTGGTTGACCCCGGCCATGATGGTGGGCATGGCGAGCGGCAGCTGTACCTTGAACAGCAGCTGGGAGGGGCTGGCGCCGAACGAGTGGGCCGCCTCCACCAGATCGGCTGGCACCTGGCGAATGCCCAGCATGGTGAGCCGGATCATCGGCGGCAGCGCGAAGATGACAGTCACCACCACCCCGGGCACGTTGCCGATGCCAAACAGCATGACGATGGGGATGAGGTAGACGAAGGCCGGGGTGGTCTGCATCGCATCCAGCAGCGGCCGGGTCCAGCGCGACAGTCGCTCGCTCCTCGCCAGCAGGATGCCGACCGGCAGCCCGATCAGCACGCAGAAGAACAGCGAGGTCAGCACCAGCGACAGGGTCACCATGGCATCAGACCAGGCGCCGATAAGCCCCACCACCACCAGTGAGAACAGGGTTCCCAGCGCCATGCGACCGTTCACCAGTTGCCAGGCGATCAGGGTCAGCAGGCCGATCATCAGGGTGGAGGGCACCGTCTGCAGCAGATGGGTCATGCCGCCCAGCGCCAGCTCCACCGGCGCTCGGATCAGCTGGAACAGCGGCCGCAGGTTATCCACCAGCCAGCCGATGCCGCCCTCGACCCAGCTATCCAGCGGCACCAGCGCCTGCTGGAAGGGATCCAGCCAGTCGACGGCGGCTGTGGTGTCAACCGCCTCGATCTGGTTCTGCCAGTCGGTCGCCTCAGTGTCGGTACTGCCCCAGGGATCGGCCACCTCGGTGGCAGCCGCACTGGCCCCCCAGGGGTCGACAGCAGCCTCATCGGCACGCAGGGAGGGGCTCGCCAGCAGCACCAGGGCCAGCAGCCCGCTCAGTAAAAAATGGGGATTCATCCGCTTCATGCCGGGGTACTCCTGTCCAGGGTGTTCAGCAGGTTGGCCTTGGAGATGAGGCCCAGGTAAGTGCCATCCTCCTCGACCACGGGCACCTGACAGGGGGCGGCCGCCACCTGGCTGATCAGTTCGTTGAGGGCGGTGTCCGCCAGAATGGGCTGGATGTCCGCCAGCAGCGCCTGCTCCAGGCTGCCTTTGGCCCTGACCGCCTGACCGAGCGACTCCACTGAGACGACCCCGATGAAGCGACGCCGGCGATCCACCACATAACCGAACTCCCGCTCCTGCTCCTTGAGCTGGCGCAGGGCGTTGCCCGGCCCGTCGGTGGTGTGCTTCTTGATGAGCGGCATCTGCTTGCGGCTGGCCACGTCGCGGGCGCTGAACACGTTGGCGAGATCCACCCCGCGAAAGAAGGCGCGCACATAGTCGTTGGCGGGCTGGTTGAGGATCTCGTCCGGGGTGCCGACCTGCACCAGCTGGCCGTCCTGCATGATGGCAATGCGATCGCCGATGCGCATCGCCTCGTCCAGATCGTGGGAGATGAAGATGATGGTGCGCTGCTGGCTGGCCTGCAGCTTGAGCAGCTCATCCTGCATCTCGGTGCGGATCAGCGGATCCAGCGCGGAGAAAGCCTCGTCCATCAGCAGGATATCGGGGTCGTTGGCCAGCGCGCGGGCCAGGCCGACCCGCTGCTTCATGCCGCCGGAGAGGGCATCGGGGAAGGCATCGATCCACTGACCCAAGCCCACCTGATGGAGCGCCTGGCGGGCGCTCTGCTGACGCTCCGCCAGCGGCACACCGGCCAGCTCCAGCCCGAAGGCGGTGTTTTCCAGCACGCTCAGGTGCGGCATCAGGGCGAAGGACTGGAATACCATGCTGATCTTCTTGCGCCGCACCTGACGCAGCTCGCTGTCGGAGATGGCAGCGATGTCCTCGCCATCGATCAGCACCTGGCCGCGGGTCGGCTCGATCAGCCGGTTGAAGAGACGCACTAGGGTGGACTTGCCCGAGCCGGAGAGGCCCATCACCACGAAGATCTCCCCTTCGTCGATGGCCAGATTGACATCCTGGACCCCCAGGGTCTGCCCGGTTTTTTGCAGGATGCTGGCGCGGTCATACCCTTTCGCCAGCAATTTGAACGCTTTTTCCGGTTGATCGCCGAAGATTTTGTAGAGTGATTTAACCTCGAGTTTGACTGTCATATTGTCCTTTTTTCTTGGCCGACGACTTGCTTGGCAAACCGTCGAACGTGAGCCAATTACTTTTAACACTAAGTAATTTTCAGTCAAAACAAAAGAACCAAAAGAGTCCAAACAAAAAGGCCAAATCACAACAATTTGATTTTTAAGGATTATTTAACACCATAAAAATTCATCAGAAGATGGTGAAAGACTCTATATCAGGCCATGAAATGCAAACGAATTCAATCACAATGCCGGATTGATTGAGGGGGGAAGCCGGGAAAAGGTCAAGATGATGCGCCAGACAAGGAAGGAATCGCGCGTATCTGCCAACGGCAATAAAATGATTAGACAGCTAACGAATTTTTAGTTCTGTTTTAGGAAAAAACAGAGAGGGCGCAGGCCAACCACTCGCTCGTCAGCGGCGCCATTTATCCCTCGCGCGGCAGCTACGGGCAACAAAAAGGCCCCTTGTGCAGCACAAGGGGCCTTTTATCTGCCAGCGAGTTAACGTCGCCCGTCAGCGCCGCTGCCAGGTCTCAAAACAGTAGGAGTGGGGATTCTTCTCGTCGGGCTGATGTGACTCGCGCTCGATGCAGGACCAGTCGCCATCGTCGAAGGCCGGGAAGCGGGTATCCCCTTCCACCGCCAGATCGATGCGGGTCAGATAGAGCCTGTCGGCCCGTGGCAGCAGCTGACCGTAGAGATGACCGCCCCCGATCACCATCAGCTCGGCCACGTCGCTGCCAGCCAGCAGCGCCAGCGCCGCGCCCACCGAATCGATGACCTCCACGCCGTCGGCCCGGTAGTCGGGGTTGCGGCTGATCACCAGATTGCGGCGGCCAGGCAGCGGCCGTCCGATGGATTCAAAGGTCTTGCGCCCCATCAGCACCGGCTTGCCCAGGGTCACCCGCTTGAAGTGGGCCAGATCCGCCGGCAAGTGCCAGGGCATCTGGTTGTCCAGCCCTATCACCCGATCGTGGGCCATGGCGGCAATCATGGAAATCATCATGGGGTCAACCTCTCGAACCGTCGGTCAGATAATGGGGCGGTTACGGTACACGACCAGGGAGGGGATCGCCAAACCGAAACTCAGGGCCCCCACGATAAACAGCGCCTTGAGGCCGTTCTCTACCGCACTCTGGATAAGCTCCATGGTCACTCCGGAGATATTGAGCTCCACCACCGCGATCATCGCCTTGAACGCATAGCTGCCCGGGATCATGGGGATGATGGAGGCAACGCTGAACACCGGGCGCGGTGCCAGCAGCCGGCGCGACCAGTAGACGCAGACAAAGCCGACCGTGGTCGCCGCCGCCAGGGTGGCCCACTCGATGGGCATGCCCTGATGGATCAGCAGGGTGCGCAGACTGTGAGCCAGCGCGCCGCCCATGGCGCAGTACTTCAACATCCGTGGCGGCACGTTGAACAGCATGGCAAACCCCACCGCCGGAATGGCCGACCAGAAGGCATCCTTGGCCAGCAGCCAGATGAAATCCATCATACCTTCCACCCCCAGATGCCGGTCACCGACATGGCGAGAATAATCCCTATCGCCGCGCTGATGGTCAGCAGGGTCGCCGTGCCCCAGCGGGCCAGCCCCATGTTGAAGTAACCCTTCACCATGTCGGAGACCGCGTTGATCAGCGGAAAGCCCGGCACCAGCAGCAGTACGCTGGCCGCCATGGCGAGATAGGGCTGCGCCCCCCAGTTGAAGAAGGTGGCGCTGGAGGCGAGCAGGGTGGCGATGAAACCGGTGGCGGCAAAGTTGATGAGGGGACTGTGGTGGTGGCGGGCAATCAGCTGGCGCACCCGCATGGCGACCGAGGCCGAGAAGCAGGTCACCAGGAAGATGGGCCAGTCGCCGCCAAACAGCAGGCTGAAGGCGCCGCAGGAGAGCCCCACCATGGGTACCACCAGCCAGGGATGATAGTGAAACGGCACTATGGCATCGAGCCGCTGACGCACTTCCCGCGCGCCGATCAGCTCCTTCTCCGCCATGATGCAGATGCGCTGGATCTCGCACACTACCTGCATGTTGATGCCGTGCTCGCGCACCCGCCGGGTGGTGGTGACACAACTGCCCTGATAGAGGCTGGTGAGCACGATGGCGCTGGAGGAGATGGCCATCTCGACGCTCTCCAGCCCGAGCGCCATGCCGAGCCGGACCGTGGTCTGCTCGATGATGCGACTCTCGGCGCCGAACTGGGCCAGCATCTGGCCCACCTTGACGATAATGCGGGTGATTTCCGTCTGCTGCTCCCGCGACAGCACCCGTCTTGGTGTGATACTTCTCATAATCCCTTCGAGTCGTAGCAAATTAAAAAAGTCTCGCCATATTAGCCTAACAATCGGCGCCATACATCTACACATATCACGCCAATAACCAAACTCAAATAAAATAAAAGGCGACACAAAAATACATCAAATGGATTACAAATCACGCCAAACTATACAACGTTGGCCAGCCGGCCTCACCCGGCAACGGTGCAGAATAACGGGGATATATTTCAATAATTACTCGGGAATAATATTATTTTTTCTTGCGGTAATAATCGCTGAAATAGAGGACATTGTTCTCCTTATATTCCGGTAGTGGTTCAGCGTAATCAGGATCATTGAGATGAACCATTTCACAGCGCATGGAATAAAAAGAGTCGTGCATCATGGCGGCAATCCGGATGCAGCTGTCCAGGTTGTTTTTGGCCAGCTGACGCTGACAGTCGATGCGAAATTGCAGGCCGCGCAGACGCATTTGCTGCTGCGGGCTGACCCGGTCGATCAGCCCCTCAATCTGCTGCTGCAGCAACTCGTCGAGCCGCTCGGGCTCCGCCACCGCCAACCGTTTCAAGGTATCAAAATCAGGCAACTCCATATGCCCTCCCGCGGCCAGCCGCTGCATGGTGATACTCAAACAACAACAATCGGTTCATATTTTCACCAATCGCATATGGAGTTATATAAGCCGAACCCCGCCGCGGTTCAATCCGCCGAGCCTGCTTTCTCCTCCTCTTGCGCCAAAAGATGACGGCGCTGCCGGACCTCAGGCGGGTTATTCGTTATGGATCAACCGATTATTCCTGAATATCGATGGCGGGTTCGTTTATACATTTTTGGCACGGCAATATGCCGATGTTATGTCTTATTGAAAGGAGGCTGCCAATATGGCTTGCCATTTGACGCTCGCCTTCGCGCCACCATCCGGCTGGTTTAACATATCTTGCTGATTATGTTATTTTATTTGCCACTTATAGCGGCAACCAAGAGCAGACCATGAGCAAGGCAAGAATCGGTATCGTCACCGTCAGCGATCGCGCCAGTGCAGGCATCTATGAAGACCTGTCCGGCAAGGCCATCATCGACACGCTGAACGCATATTTGACCTCGGCGTGGGAGCCCGTCTATCAGGTGATCCCCGATGAACAGGAGCAGATCGAAGCGACCCTGATCCGGCTGGCGGACCAGGAGCAGTGCAGTCTCATCGTCACCACCGGCGGCACCGGGCCGGCCAAGCGGGACGTCACCCCGGAGGCCACCGAGGCGGTGTGCGATCGCATGATGCCGGGCTTTGGCGAGCTTATGCGGGCCGAATCCCTCAAGTTCGTGCCGACCGCCATCCTGTCGCGCCAGACCGCCGGTTTGCGCGGCAGCTCGCTCATCGTCAACCTGCCGGGCAAACCCAAGTCGATCCGCGAGTGCCTGGATGCAGTCTTCCCTGCCATCCCCTACTGCATCGACCTGATGGAAGGCCCCTATCTCGAGTGCGACGAGACCGTCATCAAGCCGTTCCGTCCAAAGAAATAAAAGCTGGGCGGGGATTTGCCCCGCCCTTTGCTTATTTGCGACCGTATACCTTGACCCCGGCCTTGCTCCCTTCCGAATTGCCGTACACCTCGATCCGCTTGATGCAGAGCCGGCTACCGAGGGATTTCCACCCCGACTCCTGATCCTCTTTCAGATCCTTGTCGAAATAGAGGGTCTTGCTGCGATCGTTGCCATAAAACACCTTGACCCGCTCCAGGGTCAATTCCCGCCCAGCCTTGACCATGATGGATTTGGTCGGCCGGCAGGCGAGCATGGGAATGATGGCGGGATGATCGCCGACCCCGAGCAGAATGGTCTTGCCCAGCCGAAATTCATCATCGGCCATGGCGGGGGCGGCCAGCGCCCACAACAAGCTGGATAACAGAACGCCCTGCAGGACACGCAGCCGCGCGGCGGCACAAGAAAAACCAGATAACAAAGACATGATGCCTCCCGAAAAAAACGGGGGGCATATTAATTCATCAAGGCTAAACCCAGCCTGTACCGGCGCCCTGCCAGGCAGGGCACCGACACTCAGGGCCAGCGTTTGAAGATGAGGGAGGTGTTGATGCCGCCGAAGGCGAAGTTGTTGGACATCAGGTACTCCACCGCCAGCGTGCGGCCGCTGCCCACCACGTGATCGAGCGGGGCGCAGGCCGGGTCCGGTTCGCTCAGGTTGATGGTGGGGGCAAACCACCCCTCCTGCATCATCTCCAGCGCCAGCCAGGCCTCGATGGCGCCACAGGCCCCCAGGGTGTGGCCGAAGTAGCTCTTGAGCGACGAGATGGGGGTGCGGTCGCCGAAGATGGCGGCGGTGGCGTGGCTCTCGGCGATGTCGCCGCGCTCGGTGGCGGTGCCGTGGGCGCTGATGTAGCCGATGTCGGCGGCCGCGAGCCCGGCCTGGGCCAGCGCCATCTCCATGCAGAGCTGCATGGTCTCCTGCTGGGGCTGGGTCACGTGGGCCGCATCGCAGTTGGTGGCAAAGCCCACCAGCTCGGCGAGGATGGTGGCGCCGCGCGCCTGCGCATGCTCCAGCTCCTCCAGCACCAGGGTGCCGGCCCCCTCGCCTATCACCAGCCCGTCCCGCTGCCGGTCAAACGGACGCGGTGCCAGCTCGGGGTTGTCGTTCATCTGGCTGGTGGCAAACAGGGTATCGAACACCACGGCCTCCGACGGGCAGAGCTCCTCCGCCCCGCCGGCCACCATCAGGGTCTGATAGCCGTGCTTGATCGCCTCATAGGCATAACCGATGCCCTGGCTGCCAGAGGTACAAGCGCTGGAGGTGGGAATGACCCGCCCGCGCAGGCCGAAGAACAGCCCGGTGTTGACCGCCGCCGTGTGGGGCATCATCTGCACATAGGTGGTGGCCGTGATGCTGGCGGTGCTCTTGTCGTTGAGCATGACCCCGAAGGCGCGGATGGGATCCGTGCTGCCGGTGGAGGAGCCGTAGGCGATGCCGGTACGCCCGTCGGTGAGCGCCGGGTTGTCCAGCAGCCCTGCCTGCGCCAGCGCCAGCTCGCTGGCGACGGTCGCCAGCTGGGACACCCGCCCCATGGCACGGGTCTTCTTGCGCGGATAGTGAGCCGGCAGCGTGAAGTCCGGAATGGGGGCCGCCAGCCGGGTGTTGAGGCCGTCGTAGATGGCCCACTCCGGCATGTTCACCACGGCGTTGCGCCCCGCCTGCAGGCGGGCCCGCACACTCGGCCAATCCTGCCCGAAGGCGGTCACCCCGGCCATGCCGGTTACCACGACCCGCTTCATACCATGCCTCCGTTGATGGAGATGACCTGGCGCGTGACATAGCTGGCGATGTCGGACATCAGGTAGGAGACCAGCCCGGCCACCTCGTCGGCCTGCCCCATCCGCTTGAGCGGGATCAGCTTCAGCGCCTCCGCCTTCACCTCTTCGTCCACCATGCCGGTGTCGATGAGGCCGGGGGCCACGCAGTTCACCGTGATCTTGCGCTTGGCGAGCTCGAGCGCCAGCGCCTTGGTGGCGCCCATGATGCCCGCCTTGGCGGCGCTGTAGTTGACCTGGCCCCGGTTGCCCATCAGCCCGGACACCGAGGAGATGGTCACGATGCGTCCACCCCGGCGCAGGCCGATCATCGGCATGATGCAGGGCTTGAGCAGGTTGTAGAAGCCGTCCAGGTTGGTGTGCAGCACCCCGTCCCACTCCTCGTCGGTGAGGGCGGGGAAGGCGCCGTCACGGATGATGCCGGCGTTGCAGACCACGCCGTAATAGGCGCCGTGCTCGGCCATGTCGGCCTCCAGCTGCGCGCGGCAGCCCTGCCGATCGGCGATGTCGAACTGAAGCAGGCGCCCCTGCCCACCGGCTGCCTGCAGGCTGGCCAGGGTGGCTTCAGCCCCGGCCCGATCGCTGTGGTAGTGCACCACGATGGAAAAACCGTCGGCCGCCAGCTTGAGGGCGATGGCGCGGCCTATCCCCTTGCTGGCGCCCGTGACCAATACGCTAGAGATCATGAAGCTTCCTCAGGCTAACAAATCGGACAATTCGCCGGGGCTCGGCTGGTAGGTGGAGAGTCGCGCCTGGGCGCACTCCTCTCCCGCCAGCAGGATCCGGCAATCAAAACTGGCCATGCCGCCGTCTTGCAACAGGCAGCAAACCTCGATGGTCAGCAGGCTGCCGGCCGCAAAGGCGGGGCGCAGGCAGCGATACTTGCGACTGCCGAGCAGCATGCCGATGCGCACCGGCTCGCCGCGCAGACGCCCCTGCATGCCGGCCCAGGCGGCGATGGTCTGCGCCATCAGCTCGATGCCGACCCAGCCGGGCAGGTTGCCCTCACTATCCAGCAGCAGAGCATGGCGGGCACCGATGCGGGTCTCGCAGCGCGCCTGCTGGGCATCCGCCGTGCAGAGCCTGTCCAGCAGCAGCATGGGGGCCTGGTGGGGCAGCAGGGTCTCGATGGCGGGCAGTGAACTTGGCTCATTCATGGTGGACGCTCCCAAGCAGCAGGCTGACATTGTTGCCACCGAAGGCAAAGGAGTTGGAGAGCACCCGGGGCGCCGCGAGCGGCACTTCACCGCTCACCAGCTGGATGGGCGCCAGCGCCGGATCCGGCGTCGTCACCCGCTGGGGCGGCAGCGGCAGAGCGCGCTCCAGCAGCAGGCAGGCGAGCGCGGCCTCGATGGCCCCCGCCGCCCCCAGGGCATGACCGGTGAGCGGCTTGGTGGAGCTGCAGGGCACCTCGGCACCAAACAGCCGATGCACCGCCTGGCTCTCCATGGCGTCGTTGAGACGGGTGGCGGTGCCGTGCAGGTTGACGTAGCCCACTTGCGCCGGCGTCAGGCCCGCCTGGGCCAGCGCCATCTGCATGGCCGCCTCGGCGCCGATACCGTCTGGATGGGGCGCCGAGATGTGCCAGGCATCGGACGATTCCCCCGCCCCCAGCAGCGCCAGCGGTGCAGGCATGTTACTCAGCAGAAACAGCGCCGCCCCCTCGCCGATATTGATCCCCTGGCGCGCCTCATCAAACGGCTGGCAGCGCGCACAGCTGAGGGACTCCAGGCTGTCAAAGCCGTTGATTGTGAGCCCGCACAGGCTGTCGGCGCCGCCCACCAGCACGGCGTCCACCAGCCCGGCCGCCAGCAGCCGCTGGCCGCTGATGAAGGCGCGCGCGCTGGAGGAGCAGGCGGTGGAGATAGTCCAGGCCGGCCCGGTCAGGCCCAGATGACGGGCCAGAAATTCGGACGGCGAGCCCAGCTCCTGCTGACGATAGTCAAAGGCGGGCGGCACGGCCTCCCCGCGTCGGGCGGCGGCCACCGCCAGCTCGGCCTCGCCGATCCCGGCAGTGCTGGTGCCAAGCACCAGCCCCACCCGCGCGGGGCCATGCATTGCCAGCGCCTCGTCGAGGGCGGGCTGCACCTGGGCCAGCACCGCCAGCAGCAGCTGGTTGTTGCGCGAAGCGTAGGGGGCCAGCGCCGCCGGTATGGCCGACAACTCGCCCTCCACTCGCCCCACCGGGGTCTGGCGGCCATCCAGCAGCGGCGCCCGGTGGCGATCCAGCGGGCTCACGCCCGACTGCTGCCAGGCCAGCAGCGCCTCGGCGCTGGCATCGCGCCCCGTCCCCAATGCCGAGACGAGGCCATAGGCGGCGATATAACAGCTCATTGGCTCAGGGTCTCCAGTTGCAGACGGTAGTGGAACACGTGCTGCTGCAAGCCGACCGGCTCGCGCACGCCGTCGACGTCGCGGTAGCGGATTTCGGTCACCAAAGTGCCGTCGGGGGCGCGCAGCCGGCGCAGCGGCCCTTCGTCGCGCAGCGTCCAGCCCGGTGGCAGCTGCGACTGCCAGCTGGCGAGCGGCCAGTAGCAGAGCATCACGTCTGCCAGCACCTGGCTCACCGGCGGCATGCCGGTGGTGAGCAGCGGGCTGAGCTGGCGGGTGGAGATCCCCTGCTGGTCATAGCGCACCAGAAACAGCCGCACCCCGCTCGGGGTCAGCCCCACCAGGGTCAGCTGGCGGCCGTCGGCCTCCAGCACCGTCATCAGCTGGTGAGTGCTCTCCCCCACGCTGGCAGTCAACAGCTGCTGGCGATAGAAAGGGGCGGCCAGCACGGGGGCCGGCAGCGTCATGACCGTCCCCTTGTCGAGATAAGCGGTGGGGGTCGGCTGGCTGCTACAGCCTGCCAGCAAGAGAATGATAAAGGCGAACAGTGGTCTCATGGTTGCTCCTGCTCCCGGTGGTCGCGCACCGGCGGGGTACATGCCGGCTTGTCCAATCCCTGTTTATCCAGCACCAGAGGCGACAACAGGAAGGCGGTAAAGATACCGCCGCTCAGCACCAGACCAAAGCCCGCGATGGCAGAGGTGTGGCTCAGCGCCAACAAACCGAACGAGAGCTGGGTGGTCAGGTTGGCCAGCAGGATGGCGAACATGGTCGAGCGCTGGCGCAGAGGATCCCCGCCGCTGTAGGCAAAAAACAGGCTGTAGTCGATGCCGATGCCGAAGATGAGGCTCATGGCCAGCACGCCGAACAGGGTGAGCGGCTGGCCGCAGGCAGCCAGCAGGGCCAGCCCGGCCCCCAGCGAAAACCCGCTGATCAGCAGGACTCGCCCCCCCTTGCGCCAGCCGAAGCGGGCCCACAGCAGCCCTCCCACCAGGGCGATCGCCACCAGCAGCAGTTCGGTCAGCTTGACCCGGTAGTGGGCGAACAGCTGGCTCCACTGATTGCGCGGATCCTGCCAGAACACCCCCTCCTGCCCCTCTGCCAGTTCTGCCACGGCGGCAACATCCGTCACGCCGTTGACCGGCAGCCAGAGCGCCACCCGGCCATCGGCCATGGTATGCCACAGCAGCCGGCTGCCCTCGCTGACCGGGTTGGCCAGCCAGTGCTGCGGGGTCAGAGGATGCCAGGGGCGAGGCTCGGCCTTGACCGGCACCCCGGCCTGGTTGAGTCGCGTCACCACCTCTGGCAACAGACCCGTGAGGGCGGCGTGATCCGTCTGCTGGCGTGCCAGCGAGGGCAGCCACTGGGCCAGTGACACGAAGCCCGTCAGCTGACCCTCTGCCTTGGCCTCGGCCAGTTTGCGGCTCATGGCCTCGAGCCGCTGCAACGCCGTTTCACCGTCGGCCGCCGTCACCAGGAAGCCGGTCATGCCCCCCTGCTGGCCGGTGAGGCGCTGGATCTGCCGCTCCTGGGCCTGCAGCTCGACGGGCAGCGGTTGCAGGCGGGCGATGTCGTCATCGACGGCCAGCCGGCTCACGCCCGCGCCGATCAGGGCCAGCCAGAGCAGGGGCACGCCCCAGCGCAAGAGACGCCACTCGCGCCACCATCTGAGCCAGAGCGCCATCGGCACCAGCACACGCGCCTCCCGCTGGGGCAACTCCCCAAGCCAGAGCGGGTACAGGCAGAGCACGGTAATGAACGACGCCGTCAGCCCCACCAGGGCGCACAGAGCCATCTGCTGCAGGCCGGGGAAAGGAGCGAGCCAGAGCAGGCCATAGCCGACCAGGGTGGCGAACAGTGCCATCGACAGGCTGGGCAGCAGGCGGGCACGGGTCTGGTGCGGGCTCTCCTGCCGGCCATGCAGGCGCCGCTCGGTCAGGAAGTGGATCCCGTAATCTATGATGCCGACCAGGCTGGAGCTGATCACCAGGGTGAACATGTGCACCTCGCCAAACCACAGCAGCACCGCCAATACCCCCCAGGCGAGGCCGACGGCGATGGGCAGCAGGGAGATCCAGAGCGCCCGCAACGAGCGAAACGCCAGCCACATCAGCAGCAAGACCCCGACCGTGGAGCCAAACCCTATGGTGGAGATGTCCTGTTGGGCCAGCTCGCTGGCATGCTGGCTGTAGAAGAGGGTGCCACGGCGCAGCAGCTCCACGCCCGGAAACTCGGTCTTGAGGCGCTGCTCCGCCTCGTTGAGCCGGCTCAGCAGCTCGCTGTTGCGGGCAAGATCGAAGGCCGACAAGTCCAGCTCGGCGCGCAGCAGATACCACTGCCGCCCGGCCTCGTCCCGGCTGATCAGCCAGCCGTGGTCGAGGCGCAGGGGACTGGCCATCTGTCCCTGCACCGCGGCCCGGGTCAGCAGCAGGGGATCCGCCTGCCACTCGGTGCGAGAGACGCCGCCAAAGGGGCTGTAGATCTGGCCGAGCACCCACTGGCTCCAGACCTCTGGCCCCGCAGCCAGCCGCGCCCGGCTGCCCTCGTCGAGGCGCTGCCAGCCATAGTCATAGATGAAGCCTTGCCAGGCGGAGGCCAGCTCCGGCTGGGCGGCGCGTACCGCGCTGAGCTCGGGCAGGGCCTGCAGGTTGTTTGCCCACGCCTGCGCCGCGGCCTGGCCATCCTGCCCTGCCGGCAGGCTCAGCATCCAGACAAGCTGCCTGTCGACCTGGCGCAACAAGCCCTCACGCAGGGCGGGATCCAGTGCGGAGCGCTCCTCGTGGGGCAGCAGGTCCATCAGGCTGGTGTTGATGCGGCTGTGGGAGAGCTGCCAGCCGAGCAGCGCCAGCGCCAGCGCGCTGAGCAGCAGCCAGAGCCAGGAGAGCCAGCGCCAGGTGGTTTCAGCTTGCAGCAAGAGGGGCTCTCCTCGTCCCGGCGGGGGCGCCGCGCTGGCGCGTCATCGTGCTAGTGGGCAGCAAAGCGGGCCTGCTCCTCAGGGGTCAGCGGCAGGGCGCGATCCCGCCAGGCGGTGAAGCGGATGCGGGTGCTGTCACCCTGCTTGTCGGCGATGAGCAGCTGATCCAGCTGCCCCTGTCCGCTCAGGGTGAGGCTGGCAAACACCTTGTCGAGCGGTGCCAGGGTCGGCACCAGCACCAGCTGCCAGCCCGCCTCCGTGCTGTGAAAATCGATGCTGAAGTAGCGGCTCAGGGTCGCCTCGTCCGAGCCGAACAGCGCCAGCAGCATCTGGCTGAACTCCAGCAGCTGGGGATTGTCGATGACGGTGGCGGGCTGGCCCGCCATCTGTTGCACCATGCGCGTCGGCGTCAGGACCAGGGTCAGCGGGAAGGGTTTCTGCTGCTGCCACCAGAGCCCCTGATCGCGCACCAGCAGCAGCTCGCCGGAGGCTTTGAGCGGCTGGCTCAACCCCGCCACCTGCTTCTCCTGCTCGAAACTGGCCTGCTTGGCCTCGTTCAGGGCGAGCAACTGCTGCACCTCGGCCCGGCTCAGGGGCGCCGCCTGCAGCGGCCATGTCAGCAGCAGGAACAGACCGGCCAGCAGCGGCCTTGTCAGCCGGCTCATTGGCTCACCCCCAGCTTGTCCAGCAGCACCTGGGGCGAGGCCAGGCACATCTCGCCGCTCGCCTTGCTGACCGCCACCTGGATGCTGTAACCCTTGCTGGTGCGGGTGCCGCTCGCAGCGTCGCTCAGCAGGTAGTCGATCTTCAGGCGGTTCTGGTACTCGGTCAGGGTGGCGCGCACCCGCACCCGCTGGCCGAAGCGCAGCGGCGCCAGGTACTTCATCCGGGTGTCGATGATGGGCCAGAGGTAGCCGGAGGCCTCCATCTGCGGGTAGTTGTAGTCGATGAGATCGAGCAGGGCGCAGCGGGCCAGCTCGATGTAGCGAAAGTAGTGGCCGTGCCAGGCAACCGCCATCATGTCCACATCGTGGAACGGAATGGTCACTTCGATCTCGGCGCTGATCTGCCAGGGTTCATTCTGCATGGCTTGTCTCATCAATAGTGACCTTGTCTCAGTTCCGGTTCGGCCCATAAAGGGGATAGTGGCGCTGGCGAATGCGGGCGATCAGCGCCCTCAGCTCGGGCTCGAGCCCCCGATCTTCCAGCAGCAGGGCGAACTCGGCCCGCACCTGCGCGACCATGGCGGCCAGCGCCGTACCAAGCGGACGGGTGAAGGGGGTAGGCCGGGCCAGGCGCAGCTCCACACCCTGCACCGCCGCCAGCAGGCAGGCGGCCGCCACCTGTTCGGTCAGGGTCAGCACCCGCAGCGCATCGCGCGCCGCTATGGTGCCCATGCTCACCTTGTCCTGGTTGTGGCACTCGGTGGAGCGGGAGAAGACGCTGGCGGGCATGGTCTGCTTGAGCGCCTCTGCGGTCCAGGCCGAGACGCCGATCTGCACCGCCTTGAAGCCGTGGTTGATCATCTGCCGCCCCTCTGGCGCGCCGGAGAGGTTGCTCGGCAGACCGCCGTTGAACTTGCTGTCCACCAGCTGGGCCAGCTGGCGATCCAGCAGGTCGGCCAGGTTGGCGACGGCCGCCTTCATGCTGTCCATCGCCATGGCGATGTGGCCACCGTAGAAGTGGCCGCCGTGCATCACGTGCTCCCCCTCGCCATCGATCAGCGGGTTGTCGTTGGCGCTGTTGAGCTCGTTCTCGATGAGCTGGCGCCACCAGGGCAGGCTGTCGGCCACCACCCCGATGACGTGGGGGGCACAGCGCAACGAGTATCTGTCCTGCAGCCGGTCGCTGTGGCGCGGCAGCTCGCCGGCCACCAGATCTTCCCTCAGCCAGGCCGCGATGCCCTGCATGCCGGGGTGTGGCTTGGCGGCAAACAGCCGCTCGTCGAAATGGAAGGCGTTGCCCCCCATGGCGACGCTCACCAGGGCGGTGATCCGGGTCGCCAGCCGCATCAGGTAGTCGGTGCGGGCGTAGGCGAGGCAGGCCAGTGCCGTCATCACCGAGGTGCCGTTCATCAGCGCCAACCCCTCTTTCGGCCGCAGGGTCAGGGGGGTGACCCCCAGCTCCCGATAGACCTCGGCGGCGGGGCGCAGCACACCATCATGATGAAGCTCACGCTCCCCCACCAGCACGGCGGCGACGTAGGAGAGCGGGGTGAGATCGCCGCTGGCGCCCACCGACCCCTCTTCCGGAATGCGCGGCACCAGATCCTGCTCCAGCAGCCAGCAGAGCCGCTCGAGCAAGGCCGGGCTGACCCCGGAGACCCCCTGCGCCAGCGAGCAGAGCCGGGTCGCCAGCACGGCGCGACCGGCATCCAGTTCGAGATCCGCCCCCAGCCCGCAGCCGTGAAAGCGGGTCAGGTGCAGCGGCAGCTCGGCCACCAGCTCGGTCGGTACCGGCCGGGTCACCGAGTCGCCGTAGCCGGTGGTCACCCCGTAGATGACCCCCTCTTCGGCCAGCAGCCGGTCGAGAAAGTCGGCGCCCCGCTGGATGCGGGCCATGAAGGCGGGATCCGGATTCAGTGCGGGGGTGGCGCGCCCTTCGGCCAGTGCCACCACGTCCTCTATGGTCAGCGGCTCGGCGCCGAAGGTGACCCTTCTCATCTCACTCTTGTTCATCGGTCAGCTGCCAGAAATCAAAAAAGTTGAACCAGTCCAGCGGGGCCTGCAGGCAGTGATGCTGCAGGCGATCGGCATAGGCCTGCACCCGGGACGCAAGAATCTGTTGGCGCCCTTGCCGTGGCAGGGGTTGGCCGTCGGCAAAGGGCTCGAAATGCACCCGAAAGCGGCCCTGCTCCTTGAGGCCGAACATCAGGTAGACCGGGCAGCCCAGCACGCTGCTGAGCACGAAGGGGCCGAGCGGAAAGGGCGCCGGCGCGCCGAGAAAGTCGGCCCAGATCACCCGCTTCTCCCGGGTCACCGAGGTGCGATCGCCGACGATCACCACCCACTCCCCCCGCTCCAACTTCTCCTTGAGCAGGATGGCGGTATCGGCCCCCAGCTCCTGCACCTGGATGAGATTGAGGTGCGAATCCGGGTTGATCTGTTTGAGCAGGGCATTGAAGCGGGCCGCATGGCGGGTAAACACCAGCGCGTTGATGCGCAGCCCCTGCTTGCGGCTGCCCAGGGCGCGGCACAGCTCCAGATCGCCGAGGTGGGAGCCCAGCAGCAGCACGCCCTGACCGCTGTTGATGGCCGCCTGGTAGTGCTCCGCCCCCACCAGCTCCACCTCTTGCTCGGTGATATCACCGCGCCAGCCCGCCAGCTTGTCGAGCGCCGCCTCGCCAAAGCGCAGGAAGTGGCGAAAGCTCGATCTTGGCTCAGGGGGCAGCGCCACACCGCTCGCATCGGCGAAGGACTCGAGGCGGGCCAGATAGGCTTGGGATGCCTGGCGCTGGGCCCGGCCGGTCAGCCAGAAGTAGCCGATGACCGGATAGAGCAGCAGGGAAAACCCGCGCCGCCCCAGCAGACGGTAGCTGGTCAGCATGATCTGCATGCCGAGCAGGGATCCCCGCTCCGGGGTGCGCGACCAGTGGGTGCGCCGCTCGCGCCACAACTGCGCCGCCCGGGTGCCGAGGCGGCGGGGCCAGCGGCAGAGGCGCAGCAGCTGATCCCACAGCAGGCGGCACACCAGCCGGGTGTGCATCCAGGAGATATCGCGGTTGTCGCGCCAGAGTTGGAAGTGGGAGCTGCCATCGGCGGGATAGATGACCCGGGTCGGCACGAAGCGCACCGCCACCCCGGCCCAGTAGAGGCGCACCATCACCTCGGTGTCAAAATCCATCCGCCGGCCGAGCGCCACCCGTTCGAGCAGCGCGCAGGTGGCCGCCAGCGGATAGACCCGAAAGCCGCACATGCTGTCCTTGATGGCGAACGACAGCGTCTCGATCCAGACCCAGACATGGGTGATGTAGCGGCCGTAGAGGCGCCCCTTGGGCACGGAATCATCATAGAGCGGACGGCCGGAGACAAGCGCCGCCGGGTGCTTGTCCGCCTCGGCCAGCAGGGCCGGAATGTCCGCCAGATCGTGCTGGCCGTCGGCATCCACCTGCAGGGCGTGGCTGAAGCCGAGTTCATGGGCGCGGCGCAGCCCCGTCATCACGGCACCACCCTTGCCCTGGTTGTGGGGGTGGCGCAGCAGGGTAACCCAGGGGTAACGCGCAGCCAGCGCAGCCAGCTCGGCGGCGGCGACGGGCTCGCTGCCATCGTCGACCAGCAGGCAGGGCAGCCCGTATTCGGCCAGCCGTGCCAGCACGGCGGCCAGCGGGCCGGCGTGGTTGTAACAGGGGATGAGAATGCAGGGCGTCATGGGATCAGCCGCACCCGGCCGCTGCTCGCCGGCTCATCGCCGAGCAGGTACTGAAAGAGGAGCTGGCCCTTGTCCGCCTGCCACTGCAGGTGCAGGCTGCACTCGGCCCCGGGGCGCAGGGGGCGCTGGAACTTGAGCTGATCCACCCCGTGAAACGGCTGCGCCAGCTTGAGCAGGCAGGCAGCGTAGTGCATCACCCAGTGGATCTGGGTGACCCCGGGCAGCAGGGGCACACCGGGAAAATGGCCTGCAAGCCAGGGCAAATCGGGATCGAGCCGCAGTTGCAGGCACACCCCGTCGGCCAGCGTCTCGCAGGCCAGCACGGTGGGCAAGGTGTTCGCTGGCAGAGAATCAACCGAGAGGCTCATCGAACAGCTCCTTGAGTTGTGGCCAGGGCCGCTTGCCCTGAGCGTTGACAGGCATCTGCTCGACCCGGCGCACGCTGCGCGGCAGGGCGACCGGCTCGAGCCAGGGACGCAGCTGCTGGCGCAGGGCCAGCAGGAAACGCCCGGGCCCAAGCTCGGCCCAGCGGGCGGTGCCCAATTCACTCAGCACCAGCACGGCGCCGAGGATCTGGCGCTGGCCCTGTTGCAGGGGCAGCACAGCGGCCGCCTCCACCTCCGCCAGCGCCTGCAGGCGCGCCTCCACCTCGTCGAGGGAGATGCGCTTCTCCTCCAGCTTGACCACCCGATCCTGGCGGCCCAGCAGCTCGAAACCGCCCTCGTGCAAGGCGATGCGATCGGCGCAGGCGAGCCACTCCGCCGTTGGCAGGAAGGGGGAGCGCAGCAGCAGACCCTGCTCCGGGCCGACTCGCACCTCGACCCCGGGCAGCGTCGTCCAGGGGGTCTGTACCTGGTGGCGCTGACGCCAGCCGATGCCGCCGGTCTCGCTGCTGCCGAAGATCTCCACCGGCAGCTGACCGAACAGCTGTCTGGCCTGCTGGGCATCGCCCGGTTGCAGGGGACCGCCGGAGGAGACGATCAGCCGGCAGCCGGCGGCAGCAATGGTCGGATCGAGCCGGCTCAGAAATGCTGGCGAGGCGATCAGGCACCAGGGGGCCGTTTGCAGCGCCAGCTGCTCCGGGTAGTCGATGCTGCGGCGATCAAAGGGGCGGCCGAGACCAAGCGGCAACAGAATACGAAACAGCAGGCCATAGATGTGCTGGTGACTGACGCTGGCCAGCACCCGGGTGCCCGCCAGCCGCTCGCCCCACAGCGCCATCTGCACCCGCAACTCCGCCTCCAGCTGGGGCCAGGCCTTGGGGATCGCCTTGGGCTCGCCGGTGGAGCCGGAGCTGAACAGGGTAAGATCGAGGCGCTCAGGCGGCAGGGCAGCGCCGTCTGCCTCCGGCTCGTCATCCGCCACCAGCAACGGCAGCCTGAGCTGCGCCGCCGTGAGCGCCGCCCCCGGCAGCTCGCCGTCGGTGAGCAGGCCGTCGAACTGGCTCTGCAGCGCCTGCAGACCGGCCAGCCGCTGATGGCCCGGCAGGATGGCCCGGTGCCCGCCGAGGGCGCAGGCGAGCAGCGCCTGGGCAAACAGCAGGCTGTCATCGAAACAGAGTGCCCAGCGCATGCCCGGCCGATCTGGGCCGGCCAGACGGGCCATGGCCTGCGCCAGCTGCAGGCTGCCACGACGCAGCTCGGCCAGGGTCACTTCGCCATCCGGGCCGAACGCCACCACGCGCTCGCCGTCCCGCAGCCAGATAGTTTGCAGCAGGGTCATGGGGCCAGCCTCTTGAGCAGGCGGCGGCGCACCAGATACTCAGCGCCCATCAGACCGCCCATCAGGGCGTAGCTGATGAGGCCGTTGTAGAGGCTCCAGAGCGCCAGATCCCCGTGCCAGATGGTGAAGGCCGCCAGCGCGCCGTTGATGACAAAGAAGCCGCACCAGACCTGGGTCACCCGCCGGGTGTAGCCGATGGCTGCCGGCGGCAAAGCGGGATCCTGCAGGCGGGCCAGCCGCTCCACCAGGCTCATGGGACGAGTCAGGCTCCAGCCGAACAGGCAGAGCAGCGCCAGGCTCACCGCCAGCGGGTAGTAGAGCAGCCAGTGCCGGGCGCTGAACAGGGCAGACAGCAGGGTCAGCCCCAAGCCGATGCAGGCCAGCAGGCGGCCCAGCCAGAGCCATTCCGGCAAGGGGCCGAGCCGGACCCGCCCCTTGAGCAGGCCGGGCAAGAGTCGCAGCGAGAAGATGAGCAGCAGACCGAGCAGCAGCGGGGTCTGACCGGCGTGGGTCAGCCCCCAGTAGACCGCCAGCGGGTAGAGCAGCAGGGCACCACCGGCCAGCCAGGAGAGCCAGCGCATCATAGCTGGGCGTGCACCGGCATCAGGCGTCGGCCAGCAGACGCTCGACCGCATCCACCACGTCGTTGACGCTGCGCACCGACTTGAACTCTTCCGGCTTGATCTTCTTGCCGGTCAGCTTCTGCAGGTGCACCACCAGATCGATGGCGTCGATGCTGTCGAGCTCGAAATCCTGATAGAGACGGGCCTCGGGGGTGATGGCCTCTTCGTCGACCTCGAACAGCTCGACAAGGGCAGCCTTGATCTGGGCAAAGATGTCGTCACGGGTCATGGCTCAGGCCTCCCCTTTCGACTGGGCCTGCACCAGGGCGACCAGCGCCGTGACGGAGGCGAAATGACGACGGGTGTTTTCATCCTCGGCGGAGAGCACGATGCCGTAGCGGCCCTTGATGGCAAGGCCCAGCTCCAGCGCATCGATGGAGTCCAGCCCCAGGCCGTCACCGAACAGCGGCGCCTGACTGTCGATGTCGTCAGGGGTGAGCCCCTCGAGGTTGAGGCTGTCGATGATGAGTTGTTTTATCTCTAGATGCAGGTCTTGCATAACTGTTCCACATGCTGTCATTGAGGCCCCGGTTGCAGGGCCTGGGTGAGAAACCGGGTCAACTGGCGGGCGGCCAGCGCACAGCTCTGGCCGGTGGCGACCACCTCGTCCGCCGCCACTTGCTGCAGGAATTCTATGGTGAAAATCGGCTTATTTTCCGGGATCTTGAACCATTTGTCCTGCTTGGTGAGAAATCGGGTGCTGCAGTGGATCCGCACCAGTTGCAACGGCACCTGGCTGCGCACCGCCAGCTGGGCCGCGCCGCGCTGCAGCTTGATGGGTTCGCCCGGGGTGGTGCGGGTTCCCTCCGGGAACACCAGCAGCAGGCCGCCGGCCCGGATCCGCGCCTGGCACAGGGCCAGCAGATCCTCGCCGGCCACGTTGGGCAGGTAGTCGGCGGCCCGTACTACACCGCCGATGAAGGGGTTGCGCCAGAGGGACTGCTTGACGATGCAGTCGCACACCGGCATCTCGGCCGCCAGCATGACGTAATCGAGCAGGCTGGGGTGATTGGCCACCACCAGGGCACCGCGCAAGTGGGCGGGCATGCCGCTCACGCGGTAATCGAGCACTCCCCAGCCGCGCAGCACGCCGAGAAACAGCCGAAAGCTGTGGCGAATGGTGAGCTGGGCCAGGGTACGGCGCCGCTCGCCGCGCAGACAGAGCGCCAGCAGCGGAAACCAGAACAGGGAGAGCAGCAAGCCCCCCACCCCGAACAGGGTGAAGCCCAGAGCCGTGCCGATCAGTCGCCAGCCCCGGTTCAGCAACGCTGCCATCTCCACTCCTGACGGTCGTCAGCGAGGATCAGGGTCGGCTCGCCTCGCAGCAGGGCACGCCAGCAGGCCAGACTCTGCGGCTGCGGGCGGGCGACCGATTCGACGGTACGATGCGCCCCCGCGCAGCGCCACTGGTCGCCCGTCGTCAGCACCAGCCCCAGCGCGTGGGGTGGCGCCTCCTCCGCCAACCAGGGGCGGTGAAACGCGGGCACCGGCCCCTCGAAGGCCACCAGCAACACCCGACGGGCACCGGCCTGCAGGGCGCAGACCGCTTCGGTCAGGCCCGCCATCAGGCTGTCCTCCCCCGCGGCCAGCGAGGTCATGGGGATGGCGGCCTTGCCCTGAATGGAGCAGAGCCCGGCGGCGGTGTTGTGTACCGACATGGAGAAATCGGTGGGCGACAACGCCTGCCCGTCCGCCAGCGCCTGCAGCAGGGTCATGGAGCGGGCCAGCTCGCCGTGGCGGCTGACGAAGACGGCACTGTCTATCTGGTGGCGGGCCAGCAGGCTCAGCCCCACCTGCACCGCCAGCCGGGCCCCCTGACTCAGGCGGCGCGCCATCATCATCGGCAGCAAGGGGGTGGCGGGAAACGGCGGGTCGACCGGCCAGCGGCCCTGCTGCGCCCACGCCTGCCAGGCAGCCTCATCGGCCAGACCGGGTGACAGGGCCTGGCTATCCAGCAGCGAGAAAGAGAGCATGTTTCGGGCAACCTGTCCTTACATCGATGGGTGGACGCGAAGACGATAAAAGGCACTCACCCGGCGGGCAGTGCCTGCTCCACGACATTGAATGGCGTCATCGGCTTAATACCGGCGGATAATACCATTATTCATCAAAAATAATAGCCAGCGCAGATTATCAACCGCCTTGGTGATTGAAAATAAACTATTTGTGTTGTCTCATTGCCACGCCCAAATTGATGAATATCCTTCCCAAGGAAAATATTATGAAACTCATTAATAAAATATCCCTGCTGCTGGCTTGTGCCCTGCTTGCCGCCTGCTCCACCAGCCAGCCAATTCGCAATATGGCAGCCAATCCGGTGCCCTTCAATCTGACCGAAGAACAGGTGGCCAATGCCATTATTACGGCCGGCATCAGCAAGAGCTGGGTAATGCGCCAAGAGCAGCCAGGACTAATTCGAGGCCAGGTCAATGTGCGCCAGCATCAGGCGGTGATCAATATTCCTTATAGCGCTCGCGATTATTCCATTAATTATGTGAGCAGCGTCAATCTGGACGACAAAGGCAAGGGCAGCATTCACCGCAGTTATAACCGCTGGGTACTGGGTCTGAACCAGGCCATTCAGGCGGAACTCGCCCGCACCCAGAGCCGCTGATCCGGCAGGAGCCACCCCGTGAATCACTATCAGGCGGATCCCTACAACGCGCTGGAAGCCATCAGCGAGGCCCAGAAAATCGCCTTCGGGCCCATGCTGTTTCAGGCCAGCTGGTGCCTGCGTGAAACCGGGGTGCTGGCCTATCTCGAGACCCGCGGCTCGCGGGGGGCCGCGCTGGCCGACATCGCCCAGGCGTGTCAGCTCAGCGAATACGGCGCCGGTGTACTGCTGGACATGGGGCTCGGCGGCGGACTCTGCTATCTGAGCGAGGAGCACTATGTGCTGGGCCGGGTCGGCAAGTACCTGTTGCACGACGCCATGAGCCGGGTCAATCTCGACTTCACCCAGCACGTCTGCTATCAGCCCCTCGCCCACCTGCTCGATGCCATCCGCGACGGCACCCCGGCCGGTCTGCAGGAGTTCGGCCCCTGGCAGACCCTCTACCCGCACCTGAGCGAGCTGCCCGAACCGGCTCGCCGCAGCTGGTTCGCCTTCGATCACTTCTACTCCGACTGGGCCTTCCAGCAGGCCCAGGACAAGGTGTTCGGCTACGAGCCGCGCCACCTCTACGATCTGGGCGGCAACACCGGCAAGTGGGCCATCGCCTGCGCCAGGCGGGATCCGGCGCTGCAGGTCACCATCCTGGATTTGCCCGAGCAGCTGGCGCTGGCCCGCTGCAACATCGAGGAGGCGGGGCTGGCGGCGCGGGTGCATGGCCACCCGGTGGATCTGCTGCAAGCGGGCCCCCTGCCCGGCGAGGCGGATATCTGGTGGATGAGCCAGTTTCTCGACTGCTTCAGCCACGCGCAGATCGTCGCCATCCTGAACCGGGTCCGGCTGGCCATGAAACCGGACGCCCGGGTCTGCATCCTGGAGCTGTTCTGGGACAGACAATCCTTTGAAGCCGCCAGTTTCAGTCTCAACGCCACCTCCCTCTACTTCACCTGTCTGGCCAACGGCAACAGCCGCTTCTACCACTCCAAACAGCTGTACCAGTGCCTGCGCGAGGCCCACTTTCACGTGGAGGCCGAGCACGAGATCCCGGGGCCCGGCCACACCCTGCTGGTTGCCCGCCCATTGCACACGAGGCCATAATGCCGCCATCGGCATGGAGATGATGATGAAACGAGAAGGAGCACGGCATGAGGCGTGACTGCATGACCCTGATGGCCCTCGGCCTGACCCTGGGCAGCCTGCTCGGCGGCTGCGCCGACATCAAGGAGGCGGGCAGAACCGTGGGGCACACCACCCGCAACGTGACCCGCGAGATTGGCCACACCACCCGCGACGTGACCCGGGAGATCGGCCACGGCACCCGGGATACCGTCAAGAAGGTCGGGGATGAACTGAGCAAATGAAAACAGGGGCCGCGGCCCCTGTTTTCATGATGCTCATGGCCTGGCTCAGTTGCCCCACATGGCCATCAGCTGAGACTCCATGGCCTCTTCCTGCTCATCCGGCAGCTCGGCGAAGAAGTCCAGTCCGGTCTGCTCCTCCACCGCATCCACCGTCACTATGTAGTCTGCCAGCTTGCTGGCCGACACGTTCTGCTGCGGCAGGATGAAGGCGATCGCCTCCTTGTTGGCCACATCCATCACCACCCGGTAATAGGCGTGGGGCACGGTCACGCCGTTGCCGATGGAGGCATCGGAGTTGGTGAAGATGGGGCCGGTGATCACATAGACATCCTGATAGGCGATGGCCCACTGCCGGGTCTTCTCCTCCAGGATGCGCCAGGCCCCCTGGTTGAGCGCCGGCAGCTGCGGGGTCATGTTGGTCAGCAGAAAGCTTTGCTTCATGGTGGTGGCGGTGGAGCGCATGTCCGCCGCCGGTGCCTGATGGCCGCGGTCATAACCGGAGCCCTTGTAGTCGGCCAGGGTGGCGCGGAACTGCACCGGCACCTCCTTGTCCTCGGCAAAGGCATCCTTGCGCGGCACCTGGCCCTGGGCGCTGGCGGCCGTCATCCGATAAGAGACCCAGTCAGAGACCTTGGTGTCGTAGTTGTAACCGGCGGCATAGCCGTCCCGGCACAGCAGTTGACTGGATTGGCTGGGCACCCCGAGCTTGACGTGATCCTTGCATTGGAAGCCCGCCGCCAGGCTCGGGAAGGTGGTGAGAGTGAATCCGATAGCCAGAACTAATTTATTGATATTATTCATTATTATGCCACTCCTTGTATTAGGCGGAGTGATTTGACACCGGGTCGGATGAGTAAGGCAATCGAACAAATTGTGAGCGTGTCGGAAATGTGAAGAGGGCTGCAAATCGGTAAAATCGGCGCCGCCAGCTGGGGGATTGTCATCCTTTTGTCATTGTGTAGTGCAGTAACTTCGAGAGGCTTATCAGATAGATAGGAACAAAAAAGCGGAGCCGGTGGCTCCGCTGCAATCATCACTCCCGCTCAGCTCTTGACCTGAGGCCTGGGGGTATCGGGTTGGGAGGGCGGCAGAATAGGCAACACGATCTGCGGCTGCTCGCCGGTCAGGCTCTTGAGGTAGGCGGTCATGTCGTCCGCCTCCTGCTCGCTCAGGGTCTGGCCGAGCTGGATATCCGCCATGATCTGCACCGCCTCCTTCAGATCCCACACCGAACCGTCGTGGAAGTAGGGGTAGGTCAGCTCGATGTTGCGCAGGGTCGGCACCTTGAACCAGCCGATGAACTGCTTCTCGCCGGTCACCCCACCGCGTCCCTGGGCCGGGTTGTCGGTCTTGAACGGCTTGACCAGCCCCATCTTCTGGTAGGAGTTGCCGCCGATGGCCACCCCGTTGTGGCAGGCGGTGCAGCCCTTATCCTTGAACAGCTGATAGCCCTTCAGCTGCTGCGCGGTCAGCGCCTTGGCATCCCCCTTCAGCCAGCGATCGAACGGCGCGTTGGGGGTGACCAGGGTCTCCTCGAAGGCGGCGATGGCATCGGTCACCTCGTCGATGCCGAAGTCCGCCTTGCCGTACACGGCGCTGAACCGGGCCCGGTACTCGGGCAGGGTGTGCAGGGTCTCCACCGCCAGCTTGTGGGTGAAGGCCATCTCCAGCGGGTTCTCGATGGGGCCCGCCGCCTGCGCCTGCAGATCCTTGGCGCGCCCATCCCAGAACTGCACGAAGTTGAGGCTGGAGTTGAGCACGGTGGGCGAGTTGATCGGCCCCTCCTTCCACTTGTGGCCGAGGGAACTGACCTGGTTGTCTACCCCGCCGGTCGCCAGGTTGTGGCAGGAGTTGCAGGAGATGGCGTTGGATTTCGAGAGTCGTGGTTCGAAGAACAGCATCTTGCCCAGCTCGACTTTTTCCGGTGCGCTCACCTTGGCCGCTTCCACCGGCTGGATCGGCTCGTTCGCCCACCCCATCCCTGGCAGGCCCAGCGCCAGCAACAGACAATATTTATTCATTTTTTCTCTCTCCCTTGTGGCTGTGCATAACAGCAGCCTCAGCCTGCCCGGGAAAGCCTGTGCATTATTTGTTCAAGATCAAATGAGACCAACAAAAACCACATTAAAAACAAGTAATTAATATATTGCAGACGGACTAGTGGCGGGGACTTGCGCGGCAAAAAAGAGCTGAATTCCGATGAATGAATTATGAGCAAATTCATCTGCGATGACAGCCAATTAATTAGATTGCTGTCATTGAATAAAGCGATTATTCAATATGCAGGCATGGCCGCCCATTATTTAGATTCATCTTGAATACATCATAAATATCGTCGGCGATCACCCAGCCAATAATAAAAATACCGTCTGACCTTCTGTATCCCGCAATTCAGATGATGCCTTCCGTTATTTCCTCGTCAATGCAGGAAACGGATCGCCGTGCTTTTCAATCAAGATAAGGATGCATGATGAGAAAGTCCCTGTTGGCCGTTGCCCTGTTGCTCTGCCCCGCCGCCTTCGCCGCCACCCCGCATTGGGAATACAGCGGTAAGGCCGGCCCGGCACAGTGGGCCAGACTGACTCCGGAATTTGGCCAGTGTGCAGGCAGCAACCAGTCGCCGGTCAACCTCGACGGTCTGGTCGAGGCCGAGCTGGCCCCGCTGCAGTTTCACTACCTGGCGGGGGGCCGCAGCGTCACCAACAACGGCCACACGGTGCAGGTCGACTATGCCCCCGGCAGCAGCCTTGAGCTCGACGGCATGCGCTTTGAGCTCAAGCAGTTCCACTTCCACGCCCCCAGCGAAAACCTCATCAAGGGCCACTCCTATCCGCTGGAGGGGCACCTGGTGCATGCCAACGCCAAGGGTGAGCTGGCGGTGGTGGCGGTGATGTTCGAGCCGGGCCAGGCCAATGCTGCCCTGAGCCAGGCCTGGCAGGTGCTGCCAGCCAAGGCGGGAGAGAGCCACGCCTTCAAGGAACCTCTCTCGGCCGAACAACTGCTGCCCGCCAAACGCGACTACTACCGCTTCAGCGGGTCACTGACCACCCCGCCCTGCTCGGAAGGGGTGCGCTGGCTGGTGATGAAGCAGCCGGTGCAGGTCAGCCAGGCCCAGATCGATGCCTTCAAGGCGGTGATGCACCACCCCAACAACCGCCCCGTGCAACCGCTGCACGGTCGGCTGGTGCTGCAATAACGCCCCCGTCGCTCACCGAGTCGACATGAAAAAAGAGGGCCCGTGGGCCCTCTATTTTTCATTCACCACGAGCCGTTACAGGCTGGCGGCGATGCGCGCCCCCAGGGCGGCGTTGTTCAGTACCAGCTGGATATTGGCTGCCAGCGAGTTGCCGCCGGTCAGTTCGCACACCCGGGCCAGCAGGAAGGGGGTGGACTCCTTGCCCTTCACCCCCTGCTCGTCCGCCTCTCGCAGTGCCTGGGCAATGGCGGCGTCGATGTCGGCCTTGGGCATGGCAAACTGGGTCGGGATCGGGTTGGCCACCACGGCACCGCCGGCCAGTCCCAGCTCCCACTTGAGGCGCAGCGCTTCGGCGATCGCCGCCGGGCTCTCGAGGCGGTAATCCACCTTGAAGCCGCTCTCGCGGGTGTAGAAGGCGGGCAGCTCCTCGGTCTGGTAGCCGATCACCGGCACACCCTGGGTCTCCAGGTACTCCAGGGTCAGACCGATGTCGAGGATCGACTTGGCGCCGGCGCAGACCACCGCCACCGGGGTCTGGGCAAATTCCTGCAGGTCGGCCGAAATGTCGAAGGTCTCCTGGGCGCCGCGATGCACGCCGCCGATACCGCCGGTGGCGAATACTCGGATCCCGGCCATGGCAGCGATGATCATGGTGGAGGCCACCGTGGTCGCCCCCAGCCCCTTGTTGGCCAGCATGAAGGGAATGTCGCGGCGACTGCACTTGGTGGCGGCATGACCGGCCCGACCCAGCGCTTCCAGCGCCCCCTCATCCAGACCCACCTTGAGGCGGCCATCGATGATGGCGATGGTGGCCGGCACGGCGCCGTTGTCGCGCACCACCTGCTCGACCTGGCGCGCCGTCTCTACGTTCTGCGGATAGGGCATGCCGTGGGAGATGATGGTGGACTCCAGGGCCACCACCGGCTTGCCGGCAGCAAGGGCTTCAGCGACGACCGGTTGGATATCGAGGTAAGCGTTCAACATGGGTACTCCTCCAGCATGCGTTCAACGGCGGCCTTGGATAGGCCGGAAAAGACGGTATCGGAACAATTGACGGTGAGGGCGGCGCAACCGAGGGCGAACCGGGTTGTCTCCATGATGCCCTGCTCCTGCAACCAGGCGTGGGCCAGCCCTGCCATGAAGGCATCGCCGCCGCCGGTCACGTTGACGACCGGGCTGCCGAGCACGGGCAGATGGCCCTGGCACTCCCCGTCGCTATAGAAAATCCCCTGATCGCCGAGGCTCAGGAACAGCCGCTGCACTCCGGCGCGGTGGAACCAGGCCGCCGCCATGGGCCAGGTGTCGGGCCCCGCGATGGTGAAGCCGCACAGCTGCTCCGCCTCGCTGCGGTTGGGCTTGAGGGTGTGGATGCGGTGCAGCCAGGGGCGGATCTTCTCCACCTTGGCCACCGAGACGGTGTCGACGAAGATGATGTGCTCACCCTGGCGCTCGAACAGCCAGTCGAGGGTGTGGGTGGCCAGGTTGGTGTCGAGCACCCAGAGCCGGGCCGCGCCAAGAAAACCGCTCAAGGGGGTGAGCCGGGCCGGGGTGAGCTGCTCGATGATCGCCATGTCGTTGACGGCGCAGCTCATCTCGCCGCTGCCATCGTGCAGGCTCAAGTAACAGGAGGTCGCCTGGCCATCCAGCATCAGCACCTGGCGCACGTCGACGCCGGCGCGCTGGGTCACGTCCAGCAGATGATGGCCGTATTGATCATTGCCCACCGCGCTCAGCAGCCGGGTGTCGGTACCGAGGCGCGCCAGGTTCTCGGCGATGTTGCGCCCCACCCCGCCGGCCGAAGTACGCACCTTGCCGGGATTGGAATCCCCGATGCGCAGGTTGTCGTGGCTGCAGCCGCAGATATCCATGTTGGCGCCGCCGATCACCACGGCGTAGGGTCCTTCGCGCAGCACATAACCGCGCCCCTGCACATAGCCCTGGCGCATCAGGCTGGAGATGTGGCTCGCCAGCGCCGAGCGGCTGATACCGAGCCTGTCCGCCAGCTCCTGCTGGGCAATCATGGGGTCCTGGCGCAGCAGGGCGAGGATCTCTTGCTCACGTTCAGTCATAGACAAACATCCAGTTACAAACGTTTGTCCATTATTTCCGAAAAACGTTTACCCGCCATCGTCTCGTGCAAAAATTGTCGGCTTGCGCACAAAAATTCGACGATAGGAAGCAAGCGACTCTCGACCTCTATCTGCTACTTTTTCTGCGTTTGCCGGCGGGCACGGCTTATAATGCCGCCGCCACAGAGGAGAGCGAGATGAGAGAGTCAGACCACGAATGCCTGCCACCACAGGGGGACGAGCCGGAAGCGCACGGCGACGCAGGCTATTGCTGCATCGGGCTGGTCAACCCCAAGTCACCGGAGAACGTGGGGGCCGTGATGCGGGCCGCCGGCTGCTACGGGGCGGACGAGGTCTACTACACCGGCAACCGCTTCGAACTGGCACGCCGCTTCGCCACCGATACCAAGCAGATGGTGGAGAAGATCCCCCTGCTCGGGGTCGACGATCTGATGGAGATGGTGCCGGCCGGCTGCACGCCGGTGCTGGTGGATCTGATCGAGGGGGCCACCTCGCTGCCGGACTATGTGCACCCGGCGCGCGCCTTCTACATCTTCGGCCCGGAGGACGGTACCCTGGATCCCGCCCGCTTCAAGGCGGTGCAGGAGGTGATCTATGTCCCGACTCACGGTTGCATGAATCTCGCCGCTTCGGTCAACGTGATCCTCTATGACCGGCTGGCCAAGCAGCTGCGTGCCAAGTAAGCAGCAGGTGTTCTACGTAACCATACCCAAGGGCTGCATGAACCTGGCGGCCTCGGTCAACGTGATCCTCTACGACCGGCTGGCCAAGCGGCTGCGTGCCAAGTAAGCAGCAGAGGCTCTACATAGCCAACCCAAGGGCTGTATGAATCTGGTGGCCTCGGTCAACGTGATCCTCTACGACCGACTGGCCAAGCAGTTGCGCAGCAACTCGGCAAGCTGACAGAAAAGTTCCTGAACAGGTAACCAGCCCCCGACGCAGGGCGCTTTAGTTGCCAGGGGTTAGCCTCTGCTCCTGCTGCTTGATGAAATCGCGGTAATAGTCGTAGAGCTGGTAGCGCCGGTAGATCTCGGCCAGGGTGCCGTGTCGCACCAGATTGACCATGCCTTGATCCCAGAGCTGTTGCAGGCTGCGTCCCTTCTCGGTATCGGCAAAGATGGGATAGGTCGGGACCCAGCGCAGGAAGATACGCTGCATGTTGGCGGGAATGGAATCCGCCGAGTAGAGCACCCCGGCGGTCAGGTAGTAGCGATAGCGCTCCTTGGCCAACAACTGCAGCGCCATGTCGTGGCTGTCAATTTCGTGCCAGCGCATGGAGACAGGTATGTACTTGTCAAAGGCCCAGCCCCGCAGCCACACCACCCCCTGCCCGCTCAGACTGTGCTCCCCTTGCCACTGGGGCCGCCACTTCTTGAGCATCAGCACCGTCAGATCATCGGCCGAGGCGGGATGGCGGGGTTGCAGCACGCCGCTCACCTCATCCCGATAGACCCCCATCGCCATATCACCTCCTTTCTGGGCGATCACCGCCAGGGCCCGCTTGTAGGGCACGATGCGCGGCATGACCTGGTAGCCGTTGGGCTGATAGATGGCCCGCACTATGTCCAGATAGACGCCCCTGCCATCCGGCTGGCAGAAGCCCGGCCAGTCATCGCAATAGACATAGAGGGGATCGGCCCGACCCGGCCAGCAAATCAGCAACGTCAATGAAAGCAACAAACGAATCATGTCTTACCGTTTCTCCGCAGGCGATGCCATTTGCAGCCGCGCCCAAGCCATTCCCCATGATATGAAGATCTGCCGGCAACGCACCTCTTTTTCCCGGTTTTGCGAGCGAGTCGAGGGTTATTGCCCGCTGAATCGGTATTATTGACAATAAGATTCATTAGTAACCCAACATAGGGGAGCCTTCATATGCCATCCATTAAAACCCTGCTCTGTCCGGTCGATTTTTCCCAGATGTCACAGGCCGTGCTCGACTATGCCGTATTCATGGCCCAGAGCCACAAGGCTGAACTCAAACTGGTCCACGTGGTGGATCAACTGCACGGCTTCGACAGCTACAAGATCCTGCACATGACCGCCATCGAGATCACCCACGAGATGGAGCGTCAGGCCAAGAGCCAGATGAAGGAGCTGATCGCCAGCCTGCCGATTCCGGCCACCTTCGAGGTGCGCTTCGGTCGCGCCGCCGACGAGATCGTCGTGCAGGCCAAGGAAGAGAAAGCCGATCTGGTGGTGATGGGCAGCCACGGCCGCTCCGGCATCAGCCATCTGCTGGTCGGCAGCGTGGCCGAGTCCGTAGTGCGCCATGCCCCCTGCCCCGTGCTGGTGGTGCGCAAGTAGCCGCAACGCCAGACTCACTGCAAAAGGCCAGCATCTGCTGGCCTTTTCTATTGGGGCTCGCGGGCAGGCCTCAGCCGTGGGCGTAGATGACGCTGCCCCCCTTGATGATGTCGATGATGGCCCTGGACTGCTCCTTGGGCAGTGCGGGGCAGCCCCAGCTGCGGCCCAGCTTGTCATATTTGCGCAGATGGCGCGGGCTGGCATAGTCGGCGCCGTGCACCACGATGGCCCGCTTGCGGGCATTGCTGTTCTGGCCCGGGCTCAAACCGTCGAGGCGCAGCGAATAGCCGTGCTTGCCCTGATAGGTCTCGGCGGTGCGATAGACCCCGAGCGAGCTCTTCATGGAATTGAACTGGTTGGAAAACTGGTTGGCGGCCAGCTCGCCCGAGTTGCGGCCATGGCTGACCCAGGTGTGGTAGAGCAGCTTGTGGCGCTTCACGTCGATGACGAACAGCCGGCGCATGGTCGAGGGTTTGCTGTAGTCGATGATGGTGAGAATGGGTTTGCGCTTGTGGCGCACGCTCTGGTAACTGTTGATGGCCTTGCGAAATACCTGTTTGTCGAGCTTGCCGGCCAGCCCCAACTGGCGGTAGAGATCCTGATCCCAGCTGGCATGGCTGCTGCTGCTGAAGCAGATCGCCCCCAGCAGCAGCGGCAACCCCAGCCAGAGCGCGCCCCAGCGCTTCATCCAATCTGTTTGCTTCATCCTTGAATCTGCTCCCGTTTTTGTGGCTAGCGCAGCGCTCAAAATATCGCCACACCTCGCTGGATAGTTATATGCAAGCCCCTGATAGCAGGCAAGAAAAAAGCAAAAAAATGCCGACCTGAGTCGGCATCTTCACACAGGACCACAAAGGCGTCAGGCGCGACTCAGGTAGTCCGCCAATCCCACCCACTTGTAGCTGGTGAGTTCGGTCAGCCCCATGGGGCCGCGGGCGTGCAGCATCTGGGTCGAGACCGCCACCTCGGCGCCCAGCCCGAACTGGCCGCCGTCGGTGAAGCGGGTGGAGGCGTTGACGTAGACCGCCGCCGAACCGGCCCCATTGACGAAACGCTCGGCATTGGCCAGATCGTTGGTGAGGATGGCATCGGAGTGGCCGGCGTTGTGCTCGCGCATATGGGCCAGCGCCTCGTTCACATCCGCCACCAGCTTGACCCCCAGGGTCAGCGAGAGCCACTCGGTATCAAAGTCTTCCGGGCCGGCGGCACGCAAGCTGTCGGCGCCCGCCAGCAGCGGCAGGGCCTCGGGGGTAGCGACCAGGGCCACCTTGCGCTCGTTCATCAGGCCCACCAGCTGCGGCAGCAAGGTCGCGGCAACCTTCTCGTGCACCAGCAGGCTGTCGAGGGCATTGCAGGCGGAGGGGCGCTGCACCTTGGCGTTGTCGATAACCGCCAGGGAGCGCGCCAGATCGGCGCTCTCGTCCACGAAGATGTGGCTGATGCCAAAACCGCCGATGATCACCGGAATGGAGCTGTTCTCCTTGCACATCTTGTGCAGCCCGGCGCCGCCGCGGGGGATGATCATGTCCACGTAGCGGTCGAGGCGCAGCAGCTCGCCCACCAGCGCCCGATCCGGGTTGTCGATGTATTGCACCGCATCGCGCGGCAGGCCGGAGGCCGCCAGCGCACTCTGGATCACCCGCACCAGCTCCAGGTTGGAGTGGAAGGTTTCGCGCCCGCCACGCAATATGCTGGCGTTGCCGGTCTTGAGGCAGAGGCTGGCGATGTCGATGGTGACGTTGGGACGCGCCTCGTAGATGACCCCGATGACCCCGATGGGCACCCGGCGGCGGGAGAGGCGCAGGCCGTTCTCCAGCACCCGGCTGTCGATTTCGGCCCCGACCGGATCGTCCAGAGAGATCACCTTGCGCACGTCCGCCACGATACCGGCCAGCCGGGCCGGGTTGAGCAGCAGCCGATCCAGCATGGCGTCTGACAAGCCCGCCGCACGGCCGGCGGCGATGTCTTTCTCGTTGGCGGCCAGGATCTGGTGGCTGCGCGCCTCCAGCTCGTCGGCGATGGCGGCCAGCGCCCGGTTCTTCTGCGCCGTGCTGACGGTAGCCAGCTGATAGGCGGCTTCACGGGCCGCTTGCCCCATTTTCTCCAGACTCATCTCTCTTCCCTTTGGTTCTTGCGGGGCCGCCCGATGGTGGCGTCCCCCCTTATCTTGATGTGCCGCTGCCCCTACGCTGCAGCGGCTGGCGACTCACAGCAGCACCATGTCGTCGCGGTGGATGGCCACGGCCCCATAGCCGTAACCCAGCACCTGTTCGATGTTGTCCGAATGGACGCCGCGCAGCTTGTCCAGCTCTAGGTGATTGTAACGGCAGATGCCGCGCGCCAGCTCGGCCCCCTTGGGGTCAAGAATGCGCACCACGTCGCCACGCACAAAATCGCCCTTCACCGCCACTATGCCCTTGGGCAGCAGGCTGGAGCCCTTCTCCTGCATGGCGGCCACGGCGCCCTGATCCACCTGCACTTCGCCGTGGGGAGGAGGCCCTGCCAGGATCCAGCTCTTGCGCCCTTCCAGCGGCGACGCCAGCGCCGGGAACAGGGTGCCGATACGCTCGCCCTTGGCGAGACGACCGACCACTTCCGGCATCTGGCCGGTGGCGATCACCACGTTGACGCCGGCGCGGCGCGCCACGTCGGCGGCCTGCAGCTTGGTGGCCATGCCGCCGGTACCGAGCCCGCTGACGCTGTCACCCGCCAGCTTGCGCAGGGTGTCGTCGATAGTCTGTACCTCTTCGATGAGCTGGGCATCCGGGTTGGTACGGGGATCGGCGGTAAACAGCCCCTTCTGGTCGGTCAGCAGGATCAGCAGATCCGCATCGGCCAGGATGGCGGCGCGAGCGGAGAGGTTGTCGTTGTCCCCCACCTTGATCTCGGCAGTTGCCACCGCGTCGTTCTCGTTGATGACCGGGATGATGCGGTGATCGAGCAGGGTACGCAGGGTGTCGCGGGCATTGAGGTAACGCTCGCGATCTTCAAGATCGGCGCGGGTCAGCAGCATTTGACCGATGTGCAGCCCATAGAGGTTGAACAGATCCTGCCATACCCGGATCAGCTGGGTCTGGCCGACGGCCGCCAGCATCTGCTTGTTGGGCAGGGTTGGCGCCAATGGAGGGTGGCCCAGATGCTCACGGCCAGCCGCGATGGCCCCCGAGGTGACCACCACGACCCTGTGGCCGTGACGGTGCAAGGCTGCACACTGTCTGACCAGCTCGACCATGTGGGCACGATTGAGCTGGGAAGATCCCCCTGTGAGCACGCTGGTGCCCAGTTTGACGACTATGGTTCTGTTTTCCATGGGAGCAAAAAGGCTGAAATATAAGGAATCCCTTTATACCCACGGCCCTGTTGCCCTGCAAGGCAATTAACACCAGGGCAGCGGCGGGTGCAGGCAAAGCGGAGCAAGCGGCAAAGAAACGCCCCGCCAGCCGATGGGTGGCTGGCGGGGCGGCGGGTCATCAGGCGGCGGTGACGGTCAGCTCGTTGGTGACCTGCTCGGCGGGAGCGAGCTGGCAACCAAGCTGATGCAGCTTGTCACTGATGAGCTTGTAGAAGTGATTGAGGGTACGTTCGACTTCAGCCTGATGCTTCTTGGGCAGCGGCTTGTTGAGCCACTCCCCTTCGGCGTTGTAGAAGCCGACCTGATAGTGATAGCTGAAGCTGTGATCCTGCTGCTCCAGCACCAGCCACCAGCCCCAGAATTCCCGTTTGTCCGGCGCCGGCTTGGCGCTGACACAGACGGAAAGGCAGTCGAAACGGTAACGCCCCTCTTCACACAGGTCCTCACGTAAATAGGGGCCAATCGCGGCAAACTGCCTCAGCAGTCGCTTGTAGGTCACTCTTTCTGACATGTTAACCTCCCTGTTGAACAAGCCACATCACCCTGGGATGACGTTATATTTTAGCGCTATATCATGTACATAGGTGCTTCTTGAGCCAGTCGACCATCTCTTTCAACGCCTCGTCGTATACCTCCAGCAAGGGTTGCTTGTCGAACACCACCGCCTTGCCGTTGCGGCTGGCGGACGCCAATGCCCGGACATCCTGCTCGGGACAAATAAAATCTTTCTTGTGTCCAATACTCAATATCGGCACGGAAGTGCGAGTCCCCAGCAATCCTTGCGTCTTGAGTGAAAATACCTGGCACTTGGTACGCAGCGACTCCCACTGGGCCGCATCAGCCCCCAGCCGGTTGGCCAGCCCGTCGCGCATCATGCGCGGGCAACGGGCAAACATCTCCTGGTTGGTAAACACCTGATTGACGCCGGCACCGATGCAGACCACGGTCCTGAGCTTGAACGGCTCGATGAAGGCGAGGCGCGCCGCCACATTGCCCGCCAGGCGAAAACCCACCATGGCGATGCGCTGGTGATCGACCCAGGCCACTTCGGACAGATGATTCAATACCGCCTGATGCAGCCGGCTGGTGTCCTGCACCAGCGGCCAGTGCTCGGCATAGCCGATGCCCGGCATATCGAGCGACAACATGCCGATGCCGTTGGGCTCCAGGCATTTGAGATAGAAATTGAGGAAATCGACCTGCAGCGAATCGATGCCACCGCTGACGATGACCAGAGGCACCGGCTTGTCGGTGGTCGGCAGATGCAGGTAGCCCTGAATGTGCTTGCCGCGAAACGGCACCTGCAGCTCCTTGAGCGGCACCTTGAACAGGCGTCCCGCCTCGCGGTAGGCCATGTTGCCGAGCAGCTGGGCCTGATCCGCCAGCTCGTCATTCTTCAGATGGGGATAGCTGGCGATGGAATAGTAGCGCACCGCCTTGAGCAGGCTTTTCAGAGCGGCGGCCCGCTCGCCCTGTGCCACCAACTCGCGACCCCGGTTGAAGTAGCGGCCGGCCAGCTGGCTCCACTCATAGACCCAGTTGCCGGGCACATAACCCTTGATGGTATCCAGGAAGCGCTCGTGGGTACGCTCGCCCTCTCCCATGGCGATGCAGGCCAGGGTCTGCTCCACCTCGACCGGGTCCGCTCCCTGCCAGGCCCAGGTCGGCCGGCGCAGCAGACGATACCAGCGCGATGACATGGAACCGTCGATGAAGGTCTCATCGACATTGTCATCCTGCTCCGCGACCGGGCTGGAATTGGAGACTTCAGAGGTCTCCAGCACCTTTTTTACCCGGGTAAAGAGCTTCTCGGTCAGGTTAAGGTCGTCGTTCAAGTCCAAAGCTATTACTCATACTGTCATGCAATGGCTCCATCTTAACCACTTTTCCCGCCCGGCAGCCAGTTGCACCACAAAAAAACAGGGCTCCATATAGGAGCCCTGTGAAGCTGATTCGCTGCTTACTCTTCGTCGCAGATCGGCGTGGCAAACTCCAGCGCCATATCCCACGGCTGTTCGATCCAGGTGTCTTGCGGGATGGCGACTTCGAAGTCATCCAGCAGTTGCTCACCCATCGGCTTGGCGAAGATCGCGATGAACTTGGCCTTGGGGTAGAGCTCGCGGATCGCCTTGGCGGTAGTGCCTGTGTCCACCAGGTCTTCCACCACCAGCCAGCCTTCGCCGTCACCCGCGGTGGTGGCGGCCTTCACCACCACCAGGTCACGCTGGCTGTTGTGGTCATAGCTGGAGATGCAGAGGGTTTCGACGTTGCGGATGCCAAGTTCACGCGCCATCAGTGCAGCCGGTACCAGGCCGCCGCGGCTGACCGCGATGATCCCTTTCCATTGGCTGACGGGCAGTTGACGACGGGCCAGACGGCGCGCTTCACGTTGCAGGTTGTCCCACGATACGTAGAATTTTTTTGGCATGCTATCGATCTCAACGAGTTATAAAAACAATCACTTACGACTTGAAAACCCGTGCTGACGCACGTGATTTCGTTAATGCTGACGGCCCTTTTTCCCAAATTCGGCTTGCACTACGACCGCCTCGGGAGAAGACCCTCGGCAGCGAAAACAGATGCAATGGAAGCAGGATGGGCAGAGCTGGCGGTCATGTCACAGAGGGGGCAGGACCGCAGACAGGCTGTTGGGCGGGCATGATACCATCGTTTGCGGATAAATTGACTGGCAAACGTATGCGAAATGCAGGAAAAAAATCGAAGCAAGTCCGGCTGACTCCCTCTTTTCCCTCTCACGGGCGACGCTCGCCGAGCAGCAGATAAAAAAATAGCAGGGGGAGGATGGATTCCTCACTCGCCTGCTGTTTTCGATCTGCCTGTCAGCCCGGCCGGCAACCTGCCTTAACGGCGGCTGGCGTAGGGGTTCGGATAGTTGAAACCCTGGGTATAAAGAGACTGGGCGAACCAATAGGTTGAATTGCTGCCTGACATCATAAACTCCTGATTGCTTAACAAGTTACGTACCTTAATGCGGGTTCAGATCCTTGAACGGACACTCGGTTCCATGGAGGCGCACTTGCTTTGCTTCGGTTCCCTGGAGGCATTCATCGTCATCCTGACGGGTGGCGAACCACGGTCGTTAATTTACCAGCCGGCGCCATAAACTCAATATTTTTGTGATGCGAGTCACAAATTTTCTTTTGTGCTGGTTCGTTTCGTCCATACCGGAGCTGTACGCTGCCATTCCCCCGCTTGCCAGCACAAGCCGCCCGCAATTTGCGCTGATCGCTCACATTTTTGTGTGATTGACTGTATTATCGTTATCCTCTTGCTCGCCCCGCTACCGGGGCCCTGTCATCTTCCGTGCTGGTAAGGAGTCCCGACGTGGCACAGCTTAGTTCTCTCTCTCCCAAACTGATTTGGCATTTCTTCGAACAGATCTGCTCCATCCCCCACCCTTCCAAGCACGAAGCCCAGCTGAGCGCCTGGATCGTCCAATGGGCCCAAGGGGAAGGTCTGGCGGTCAAGCAAGATGCCGTCGGCAACATCATCATCAAGAAACCGGCCACGCCGGGGATGGAAAACCGCAAGGCCGTGGTGCTGCAGGCGCACATCGACATGGTGCCGCAGGCCAACGCCGACACCCAGCACGATTTCACCAAGGATCCCATCGATGCCTACATCGACGGTGAATGGGTCACCGCCCGCGGCACCACCCTGGGCGCCGACAACGGCATGGGCATGGCCGGCTGCCTGGCCGTGCTGGCCGACAAGACCATCAAGCACGGTCCGCTGGAAGTGCTGCTGACCACCGACGAAGAGACCGGCATGACCGGCGCCTTCGGTCTGGAAGCGGGCTGGCTGGAGGGCGAGATCCTGCTCAACACCGACTCCGAAGAGGATGGCGAGGTCTACATGGGCTGCGCCGGCGGGGTGGATGCCAATATCCGCTTCCCGCTGGAGCTGGTCGCCGCCACCGAGGGTGAAGGTTTCGAGCTGCTGGTCAAGGGCCTGCGCGGCGGTCACTCCGGGGTCGACATCCATCGCGGCCGCGGCAACGCCAACAAGCTGCTGGTGCGTCTGCTCAAGGCCGCCGAGCCACTGGGCGTGCGTCTGGCCGAGATCCATGGCGGCACCCTGCGCAACGCCATCCCGCGCGAGGCCCGTGCCAAGCTGCTGGTGCCCGCCGCCAGCGTCAACGAATTCAAGGCCCTGATTGATCGTTATACCGGCATCTACCAGAGCGAGCTCGCCGCCACCGAAGCCAACCTGACCGTGCTGCTCACATCCCAGGAAAAACCGGCCCAGCTGATGAGCGAGTCCCTGCAGGCCCGCCTGCTGGACTCCCTGATGGCCTGCCCGAACGGCGTCATCCGCATGAGCGATGCCATCCCGGGCGTCACCGAGACCTCCACCAACCTGGGGGTCATCAAGACCCAGGATGGCGAAGTGTACGTACAGTGCCTGATCCGCTCCCTCATCGACTCCGGTCGCGAGAGCGTCGAACAGATGACCCGCTCCCTGTTCAATCTGGCTGGCGCCAGCTGCGAGTTTACCGGCGCCTATCCTGGCTGGGCACCGAACGTGGACTCCCCGGTGATGGCGCTGGTACGCAACAGCTACCAGACCCTGTTCGGCGAGATGCCGAACGTCATGGTGATCCACGCCGGCCTCGAGTGCGGTCTGTTCAAGAGCGCCTACCCGGAGTGGGACATGGTCTCCTTCGGCCCGACCATCCGCGGCGCCCACGCCCCGGGCGAGAAGGTGCACATCCCGGCGGTCGAGCGGTTCTGGCAGCTGCTGGTTCACGTGCTGGAACAGATCCCGGCCAAATAAGCCCGCAGGTCAAGGCCGACCGGCCACACCACATACCCCGCCAGGTGCGGGGTATTTTTTTGCCTGCTCCAACCCCCCCTGGCATGTTTACCCTCGAAACCGCCGGACGGCTCTGCCGCCCCCATCCGTGGCTCAGCCAGACCACGGGTATCAATCTGAGAGTCTGCTGAAACCGTCTCCATAAGCAACCTTGGATTTGAAAACCCTTTCTATGATTTATGTAAATTTACAACACAAAAAGTTGATCCAGCTCACAGGAGGCCATAGGATCAAAGCGTGACCCAGGTCACAGATAACAAGTCAACGACAGAGCGATGAGGTGAATATATGTTTGAGAATCTGGCAGTCCTGTTCCACCTGAAGGGTGTAACCAGCAAGAAAGGCGTCGTAGAGAAAGATACCTATGCGCCGGCAACCCGCAACTACTACTTCCGCTATGGCGCCTGATGCCGCCAGCGGGCAATTTCGTGAAAGCGTGATCGAACTTTTAAGTAGTAAAATTACAAAAACAGCAATCCACACAGCAGCCATCCCCTTGCGGGGGAGCTGTCCTGCCCTGGCCAGATGTTCCACGGCCAAACCTGAACTCCAACCATGAAGATGGGGCCCGCAGGCCCCATTTTTTATTCGCTGTTTCCCGTGCCATCTTGCTGCGATGCGGGCACCGGCATCATACCGCCTTTCCCAGGGGGATGGCCTCGGCCAGCGGCAACGGCGTGTGGCAGGCTACCTGATGATCGGCCCCGTCGCACGGCTGCAGGCTCGGCGCCTTGGTGCGGCACAGCTCGCCGGCGTAAGGGCAGCGCTGATGAAAGTGGCAGCCGCTCGGCGGCGAGATGGGAGACGGCACATCCCCCGTCAGCAGGATACGCTGGCTGCGCCGACGCGGGTCCGGCACCGGAATGGCCGAGATGAGCGCCTGGGTATAGGGGTGGCGGGGCGCCAGGTAGAGCGACTGGGCCTCGGCCAGTTCAACGATCCGGCCCAGATACATCACCGCAATCCGATCCGAGATGTGCTTGACCACCGACAGGTCGTGGGCGATGAAGATGATGGCGAGGTTCATCTCCCGCTGCAGGGTGAGCAGCAGGTTGACTATTTGGGACTGCACCGACACATCCAGCGCCGACACCGCCTCGTCACAGACCAACAGCTTGGGCTTGAGGGCGATGGCCCGGGCAATGCCGATGCGCTGGCGCTGGCCGCCCGAAAACTCATGGGGATAGCGATCCACCGCGCTGCCGGGCAGCCCCACCTTCTCCAGCAGCTCCTGCACCCAGACGCGCCGCTGTTCGGCGTTGCCCTTGCCGTGGATGACGAAGGGCTCCTCCAGGATCTGCCCCACCGTGTGGCGGCTGTTGAGGGATTCCGCAGGATCCTGAAACACGATCTGCATCTCCTGGCGCAAAGATCGCATCTCCTTGGGCGGAAGGTGGGTGATGTCACGCCCCTCGAAGGTGATGGTGCCGGCGGTCGGCTCGAACAACTTGAGCAGGGTGCGCCCCAGGGTCGACTTGCCGCAGCCGGACTCGCCCACCAGCCCCAGCGTCTCCCCCTGCTTGAGATCGAAGCTGATGCCGTCCACCGCGTAGACATGATACTTCTTGCGCAACAAGCCGCCGCCCAGCTGGAAGTGCTGCTTCACGTCGCGCACCGATAAAAGCGTCTTCATACGGCTAGCTCCCTCCAGTGGTGGCAGGCCACTCCATGCCGCTCGGCGAGCTGCTCGGTGGCCGGAATGGCGCTCACGCAGATCTCGGTGGCATGGGGACAACGGTTGGAGAAACGGCATCCGGCCGGCATCTCGTGCAGGGCGGGCACCTGCCCCTTGATGGTCTTGAGCAGGCTCTTGGGCTCATCTTCGAGCCGCGGGATCGAGCTCATCAGACCATGAGTATAGGGATGGCGCGGGTGGTCAAACAGCTCGAACACGTCGGCCTGCTCCACCGCCCGGCCGGCATACATCACCACCACCTCGTCGCACAGCTCCGCCACCACCCCGAGATCATGGGTGATGAAGATAATGGCCATGCCGGTCTGGGCCTGCAGCTCCTTCATCAACTCCAGGATCTGGGCCTGGATGGTCACATCGAGCGCCGTGGTCGGCTCGTCGCAGATGAGCAGCGCTGGCTCGCAGGCGAGCGCCATGGCGATCATCACCCGCTGGCGCATGCCGCCGGAGAGGTTGTGGGGATAGACGGCAAAGCGCTGGGCGGGGTCGGGGATCCCCACCTTCTGCAGCATGGCGATGGCCGCCTCCCTGCGCTGGGCCTTGCTGTAATCGGGACGATGAAGGTGGAACACCTCCATCAGCTGATCGCCGACCGTCTGCACCGGGTTGAGCGCCGTCATCGGCTCCTGAAAGATCATCGAGATGCGGTTGCCGCGCACCTTGTACATCTGATCCGGCGCAAGCGACAGCAGCTCCTCCCCCTGAAAGCGGATGGAGCCCGCCACCACCTGACCATGGGGCTTGGGCAACAGCCCCATGATGGCAAGCGAGGTGACGCTCTTGCCACAGCCGGACTCACCGACCACCCCCAGTGTCTGACCCGGGGCCACCTTGAAGCTGACCCCGTCGAGCACCTTGATCTTGCCGTCGTCGACGGCAAACTCCACCGCCAGATCGCGCACCTCCAGAATGGGGGCCTTGCTCTGGTCATCATCAACGCCGAGCTGCCCCCCATGATCCCGGGTTTCGGGGTGAGGAGCCTGTGTGTTGGACATGACTGCTGCTCCCTTCTGCGCCATATCAATGACGTGCATAAGTCTTGTCGAGCAGGTTGATGGGCGTCAGCGCCTCCCCTGCCTCCTTGGCCTTCAGGGTCTCTTCCTTCACCTTGGAATCGAGCCAGAGCAGGCCGCCGCTGCTGTGAGGGTAGCCATCCATGGGCCAGTAGAGCAGATCCGGCGTGTTCTTGGTGGCGGGCACCTCGGGCAGCATCACGTAGCGCCAGCTGCTGGCCCGCACGTAGTTGAGCTGCACCCCGGGCACGAAGATGGCGAGATCATAGATACGCTGCTGGATCTGGCGAGAGAGCTCGGCCCGCTTGGCCATGTCGAACTCGACGTTGTAGGCGTCGATCAGCCCATCGAGCTCTTTGTCGGCCACGTTGAACAGGTTGTTGGTCTGCGGCTTGTTGGCGTTGGCCGAGTGGAACGACTCCCAATACTGCGGATAGAGACCGCCGCCGGCCCAGCCCATCCAGGCCGCCTCGTGTTTCTTCTCCAGCATCGCCTTGAAGCCGGTGGCGCCGTCCACCAGGTTGAGCTCCAGATCCAGCCCCGCCTTCTTGGCCTCTTCTTTGAGCACGGTCAACCGCTTGGAGTGCTCCTGGCTGGTGTAGGTGAGCGCGAGGGTCAGCCGCTCCCCCTTGTCGTTCTGCAGGATGCCGTCCGGCCCCGGTTTGCTGTAACCCGCCTTGGCAAAGTAGTCGCGCGCCTTGCTGATGTCGTAGGCCCGCTCCGGCAGCTGCATGTCGGTGAACTCGCCAAAACCCGAGCCGAAGGTGGTGGCTCTGTCGTAGTCGCCACGCAGCACGGTTTTAATCATCTTGTCGATGTTGAGGGCATGCTGGATGCCGAGCCGCACGTTGAGGTCAGCCAGCTTGGGAGTGGCGATATTGAGATGCAGCCCTTGACCGCCCTGCTTGGTGTCGGTCATGGCCATCACCTTCTGCACGTATCCCTGCTTGTATTCGGGAGTGACCGCTTTTTCATGCCACCAGTTGGGCAGGATCATCTCGAAGGTATCCAGCTCTCCTTTCAGGAAGTGACGAAAGGCGATGTTGTGATCGCGGATCACCTGCACCTTGATTGTGTCGAGGTTGAACCTGTGCTGGTTGTAGCGATCGTCCTTTGCCCACCACTCCTTCTGCTTGCTGAAGGTGATGGACTTGCCCTTCTTCACGTCGCTCATCACGTAGGGGCCGGTGGTGGGCACCACGGCCCAGTTGTACTGCTTCACCCAGTTGGGGGTCAGCTTGTAGTAGTGCTTGGGCTGCGGCCACAGCTCGGTGGTGTTGAGCAGGTCCAGCTTGGCCTTGCGGGTACCCGCCTTGACCAGAATGGTGTGGTCGTCAACCTTCTCCACCGCCACCACTTCGGTGGTGTAGTAGTTGTTGAACCAGGGCCCCTTGATGTCCTTGGAGCGCATCATCTCGTAGCCGAAGGTGTAGTCATCGGCAACCACCGGCTTGCCGTCCGACCACTTGGCGCGCGGATCCAGCTTGAAGTAGACGGTCTGGTTGTCCGGCGCGATGGCCCAGTGGGTCGCGAGCGACGGAATGGGGTTGCCGGTATTGGGGTGGAAGCTGATGAGCCTCAGCTGGTTGTCCATGATGAAGGAGCGGAACGCGCCGTTGGAGTCGGGCCCCACGGTGCGAAACGTCAGTGGAAAACTGTCCACGAACATGGTGATGCTGCCACCCGGCAGCGCCTTGGGCGAGGCGAACACGGGGTCGGTGTCATTGGTCTCCCACTTGAGATCCGCAGGCAGGCTGGCCGCCCACACCCAGGAGCCGTTCACCAGCACAAAGAGAGCACCTATCCATTTGATTTTATTTTTCATGTTTGACTTCCAGGTCATACCCCTGCACTGGGGGCTTGTCGATTCAAGGGTGAGCAACCGGGGCCACAAGCCCGCCCCAGGTCACTGATAACGGGTAAATTTACGCGGATCGAACGCCTCGCGGATCGCCTCGCCAATGAAGGAGACCATGATCAGCACCAGGCTCACCGCCGCCACCACAGAGCTCACGATCCAGATGGCATCCAGGTTGTTGATGCCCTGGGAGAGCAGCTCCCCCCAGCTCGGGGTGGGCGGAGCCAGGCCGAAGCCCAGATAGTCCAGCGCCGTCAGGGTGGATATGTTGCCCACCACGGCAAACGGCGCCAGGGTCACGATCATCATCAGGGTGTTGGGCAGAATGTGGTGGAAGATGATCCGCCCGGTGCCGGCCCCCTGGGCCCGCGCCGCCATCACGTAGTCCCGCGCCCGCTCCTTGTAGGTGAGGGTGCGCATGTACCAGGTGATGCCCATCCAGCCGAACAGCACGTTGATGGCCACAAACAGGCCGAAGTTGGGCTTGGCCAGCGACACCAGGATCATGATGACGTAGAGAAACGGCACCTGGGACCAGATCTCGATAAAGCGCTGCAGCACCAGATCAAACCGCCCGCCAAGAAAGCCCATCATGCAGCCGATGGTGACCCCGATGGCATAGCTGGCCACCAGCGCGATGAAGGCGAAACCGATGGCGATGCGAAAGCCGTAGACCAAGCGTGCCAACACGTCGCGGCCGCTGGTGTCGGTGCCAAGCAGGTGGCGCTCGGCCAGGCTCGGCGCATAGGGTGGGTAGGCATCCTGCTTGAAATCCTGCTCATAGGGGTTCCAAGGCACCGGCGGCAACACCACCCAATCCTCCTTGCCATCGGCAGCGAATTTGTCTTTGAGCTGGCGATAATTGGTCTCGTACTCGTAATCGAGCCCGAACTGCTGACCCGGGATCACGTCGCCATAGGTGGGAAAATAGAGCTCCCCCTGATAGCTCACCATCAGTGCCCGACTGTTGACCAAGAGCTCCGCCAGCAGGGAGAGCAGCACCAGGGTGGTGAAGATGATGAAGGAGTAGTAACCGCGCTTGATCGACTTGAAACGTTTGAGTTTTTTTAAGGTGACAGGGTTCATGTTCACTCTCCGAACCGCACGCGGGGGGCAACAAAAGGTGCAACGCAGATATCGGAGACGATATGGCGTGATATCAGCATCGGCATGACAAGAGAGATTGGATTCATGCTCACTCTCCAAACCGTACTCGGGGATCGACCAGGGCAACGCAGATGTCGGAGACGATATTGCCCACCAGCATCAGCATGGAAGTGATGGCCAGAATGCCCATCACGGTGGGGTAATCCCGCTCGACGATGGCCTCGTAGCCGAGCAGACCGATGCCGTCGATGTTGAAGATGGTCTCGATGAGAAAGGATCCGCCGAAGAAGACGGTGAGCACCGACCCTAGGTGACTGGCGATGGGGATCAGGCTGTTGCGCATGGCATGATCGGTCACCGCCTTGCGAAACGGCAGCCCCTTGGCCACGGCGGTGCGCACATAATCCGCCGACAGATTCTCCATCAGGCTGTTCTTCATGGTCATGGTGAGGATGGCGAAATCACCGATGGCGTAGGCGATAAGCGGCAGCAGGGCATGGGCAAACACGGTGCGGATCTGATCCCAGCTGCTCTCCATGCCGTCGAACTCGTCCCCCGGGAAGCCCCCCATCGGCAGCCACTCCAGATGAAACGCGAACACTGTGATGAGGAAGATCCCCACCACGTAGGCGGGCAGCGCATAGGCCATGTAGATGAGCATGGAGCTGAGCGAATCGAAGCGGCTGTTGTGCCTGAGCGCCTTGGCCACCCCGAGCGGAATGGAAACGGCATAACTGAGCAGAAAGGTCGCCAGCCCGAAGAAGGCGGTCACCGGCAACCTGTCCTTGATGAGGCCCCACACCGGTTCGTAATAGCGGGTCGATTCGCCAAGATCCAGCACTGCCAGCTTCTGCAGCCACTCCCAATAGGCGACCAGCATGGGCTTGTCTAGCCCGTAAAAGGCCTTGAGCTCCTCGATCTGCTCGTCGGAGAGCGCCTGCGCCCCCTTGCTGCCGCTGGAGCGGCCCGATTCGTTCTGAGAAACCTGGGCTTGCAGCAGCATGCGTTCGACCGGGCCGCCCGGCACGAAGCGGGTGATGGTGAAGACGAGCAGGGTGATACCGAGAAACGTCGGGATGATCAAAAGCATCCGACGTAAGAAATACGACAGCATGGTGGAACCTCGTCCTTGTTGTTCTTTTATGGCCAGTCACATCCGGCGACGGGCCTGTCCTTCCTGGCATTACTCACTGGATAGCCGGTTATTGACAGACTATCCGCTTGGTCACTGTAAAAGCTCTGCAACAAAAATCAAGTAGAACGAAGGGCATGACATGCCCCTTTGGCAAACCGTGGAATTTACTGTGAGTTTTTTATGAAAAAGCCAACTTCAAGATAAAAAACTGCGAGATGAACAATTTAAATAACGTTTAAAACTTAAATAAAATCCATAAAAACAGTCTCAGAAAAGTTATTTTAAATTACAAAACAATGACATAGTGAAAAACCAAAATAAAAATCCCTTCTCTATATGCACAAACTGAAATCCGCTTCGACTATGCAATCTGAACCTCAGCCGAACACGCTACCAAAACAGAAAATAATGCTAAAAAAGTCTTGGTTAACAATATAAAAACTAGCGAGACATCCCCCTTATCGATAAGTTCAAAATTAATCAATAAAATGGAAACCTCTCATTTTAACATCGATTTCACATCGTAAAATATCATCAAGTCAGAATAAATCGCTGCAAAACCAGAAGTATTAAAACATAGTCAGCTTATTGCGCTCTCTTTCCCCATCCGCACCGCCTCAATTGACGTCAGCCGTCAAAGCTTGATAAGCCTTACGCATCGCTCCAACGAGGGCGGTATGGAAGCAAACAAAAAAACAACCAGGAAGGATATAGCGATGCTTAGGAAAAGCAGACTCTCTGCTGCCGTAGCGTTTGCCTTGGCGAGCGCGGCAGTAGTGGCCACCCCTGTCTTGGCCGAAGAAGGCCAAAACGTCGAAAAACTCCAGAAGATCAAGGTTACCGGTTCACGCATCTCCCGTGTCGACGTGGAAGGCGCCACTCCGGTCGTCGCCATCAGCAAGGCCAAGATCGAGCAATCTGGTCAGCAGACCGTGGCCGACTACCTGAAACAAGCCTCCTACAACTCCTTCGGCAGTATTTCCCCTTCCTCCGGCAACTCTGCCCAATCCCAGGCCACTGTGAGCCTGCGCGGCCTTGGCTCAGAGCGCACCCTGGTGCTGCTCAACGGCAAGCGGGTCGCCGGCTCTCCTTCCATGGGGGGCAGCTCCATCAACCTCAACTCCATCCCCATGGCGGCGGTGGAGCGGGTGGAAGTGAACCTGGATGGCGGCTCTGCCCTGTATGGTTCCGATGCCATCGGCGGCGTCATCAACGTCATCCTGAAACAGGACTATGAAGGCTTGGAATTCCAGGGCCGTATCGGATCTCCCACCGAAGAGGGTGGTGACGAGAAGAGCGGCTCCATCGTCAGCGGCATCACCGGGGAGAAAGGCGCCCTGATGATGGTCTACGAGCACGATGTCAAGGACGAGATCTACTACAAGGATCGCGATTACTTGGCATTGCAGGGTTCTTCCGCTCCCAGCCTGTATGGCCGCAACATCAAGGGCATCGATGCCGCCACCGGCAAGACCGTGACCCGTACCCTGGATGGCATCGACTGTGCCAATACCGGCCCTGGCTTCGTGCCGGTCGGAACCGCCTGCCGCTTCGACTTTGCCCAGGTCGCCGCCAAGACCGCTTCCCGTACCCGGGACACCGTCTACGTCAACGGTCGCTATCACATCAATGACAACGTCGACTTCGTACCCCAGCTGATCGGCTCGCGAGTCACCAGCTTCGGCCGCTTCGCCCCGGCCGCCGGCCCCTTCTCCATCGACGGCACCACTCCGGGCGGCGCCGAACTGCTGGCCGAAAACGGCTTCATCGGCGACAAGGCCACCGTCTACTACCGCTTCAGCAACGTCGGTCCCCGTGACAACGATGTCACCGACATGACCGGCAGCATGAACCTGGGCTTCGAAGGCACCCTGCCGACCGAAGCGGTGGGCGATGTGGAGTGGAATGCGGGCTACATGTATTCCAAGACCGACAACAAGAACCGCGGCACCGGCTATGTGCTGAACCCGGCGGTCCAGCAGGAGGTCGACAGCGGCAACTTCAAGAACGGCGAGTTCTCCAGTGCCGCCACCAACAGCCTCTCCTACGACACCAGCCGCACCTCCAAGATGGACTTCTTCCAGTGGTACGGTGGTTTGGGCTGGAGCATGGGTGAACTGCCAGCCGGCCCCATCGGCTGGTACCTGGGGGCCGAGTACAACGACTGGGTCTACTCCGACACCTATGACAGCCAGTCTGCGGCCGGCAACGTCATCGGTTCTTCCGGCAACTCGGGCGGTGGCGTGCGCGACGTCTTCGCCGCCTACATCGAGAGCCTGATCCCCATCACCGAGCAGATCGAGCTGAACCTGGCCGGCCGTTTCGACAAGTACAGCGACTTTGGCAGCGCCTTCTCGCCCAAGGCGAGCCTGCGTTACCAGCCGCTGGACAACCTGTTGTTCCGTACCTCCTGGTCACAATCCTTCCGTGCCCCGGGTCTGGATGACCTGTATGCAGCCGATGCCGACTCAGCCGACTTCGCCAAGGACTATGTCTCCTGCCAGGCCAACGGTGTCGCCAACTGTCCGGAAGAGCAGTACACCACGGTGCGTCAATCCAACAAGAACCTGAAGGAAGAGACGGCTGACACCTTCGGCATCGGCGCGGCCTACAGCCCGATCGACGATCTCAACCTCTCGCTGGACTACTACTACATCAAGATTGATGACGTGATCCAGCTGGCCACCACCCAGACCCAGTTCTATCAGGAGCTGAACACCGGCAGCAACCCGAACGTCATCCGCGATGCCAATGGCGATGTGGAACAGGTTTACGCCGGCATGGTCAACCTGGGTCAGCTCAAGACCAGCGGTCTGGACTTCAAGGCTGACTACAAGTACGACTTCAACGTCGTGACCGTGCGCTACGACTTCGGCAGCACCTACATCCTGAAATACGAAGAGGGTCTGTTCGCCGGTGGTCCCATGGTCGACAAGAAAGGTTGGAACGCCAAGCCTGAACTGCGCTTCAACTCCGGTGTCGGGGTCAATGTGCCGCAGTGGTGGAACATGGACGCCTACCTGAGTGCCAACTACATCGACTCCCAGAGCCAGGACTACGTGGATGGTCAGACAGAGGGCCATATCGCCTCCCAGACCACCTGGAACCTGAACGTCGGTGTGGACACCCCCTGGAACGGCAAGCTGCAAGCCGGTGTGAAGAACATGTTCAACGTAGGCCCCTCGCTCTCCAGCGACGGCTTCACCTACGACGACGATCTCTACAGCATCGACGGGCGCATCGTCTACCTCGACTACACCCAGAAGTTCTAATCAATTCCCGTTGAGATATAAACCCAAGCCGGCCCGGTCGGGCCGGCTTTGCCCAACGTCCAAGGAAGTTACGGAGATAGGGTAATCCTATGAAAACAAGGACAATTACAATGAAGAAAGCGCTCCTCGGCAGCCTGGTTTCCGCTGCCTTGCTGACCAGCTTCAATCTGAGTGCCGCCTCTGCCAGCCAGGCAGTGGACGCTCAAGCCGCCACCGACAATGCATCCAAAGTGTCCCAGCAGAAGATCGACAACTATGCCGACTCTGCCGAATCCGCCCTCGCCCAGTACAAGGCCGCCCTGCGTCAGGTCGACAGCCTGCGTACCTACAACGAGCAGGTGGGCAAGATGGTCGACTCCCAGAGCAGCGAACTGGCCTCGATGCAGCGCCAGATCGCCCAGATCGATCAGACCAGCACCGAAGTGGTGCCGCTGATGCTCAAGATGATCGACTCCCTCGAGCAGTTCGTGGCGCTGGATCTGCCGTTCCAGAAGGTCGAGCGGGAGGATCGCGTCGCGGCCCTGACCGACCTGATGAACCGGGCTGACGTCACCATCTCCGAGAAGTACCGCAAGATCCTGGAGGCCTACCAGATCGAGGAGGGCTTCAGCCGCACCATCGAATCCTACAAGGCCAGCCTGGCCAAGGATGGTGGCGAGAAGACCTACGAGTTCCTGCGCGTCGGCCGCATCGCCCTGCTCTACCAGTCCCCGGACGGCAATGAGACCGGCATGTGGAACAAGAAGACCCGTCAGTGGGAAGAGTTGCCCCAGGAGTATCGCAGTGCAGTGGAACAGGGCCTTCGCATCGCCAAGAAGCAGGCGCCCCCCGCCCTCATCAAGCTGCCGGTTCAAACTGCGGAGAAAGCATCATGAAAGGAATCAAACTTGCCATCGCCTCGCTGATCGCGGGCGCCACCCTGATCACCCTGCCGGTGACCGCCGCCGAGAAACCGGTGGACCTGAACGCCCTGCTCAATCAGGTCAAGGCCGCCAGCACCACCGAATCCCAGCTCAACAAGGAGCGGGAAGCCCGCTTCCTGGCCGACAAGAACGAGCAGGCTGCCCTGCTGGCCAAGGCCAAGGCAGAACTGGCCGCCGAAACGGCCAAGGGTGAGCGGCTCAAGGCCACCTTCGATGCCAACGACAAGCAGCTGACCGAGCTGACCGAGACCCTGCGCCAGCGTGCCGGCAACATGGGCGAGATGTTCGGGGTACTGCGCCAGTTCGCCGGCGAGTTCAAGGGGATCTTCAACGCCTCTGCCCGCCGGGTCGAGCATCCGGAACAGACCGCCCTGCTGACCCGCCTGGCCGAGAGCAAGGAGCTGCCCTCCAGCGATGACCTGACCGCCTTCTGGACCACCACCCTCAGCCGCATGGTCGACGGTGGCAAGGTGAGCCAGATCCCGGCCACCGTGGTCTATGGCGAGGGCAACCAGGCCGAGAAGACCGTCACCCAGATCGGCGAGTTCAACACCGTTTCCGAAGGCAAGTACCTGACCTTCGTGCCGGAGACCGGCAAGTTCGAACAGCTGCCCCGCCAACCCGACAAGGGGGTGCTGGAACCCATCGCCGACTTTGAACAGGGTGGCGGCGGCGTCAAGCCGATCTTCGTCGACCCGTCCCGCGGCGTGATCCTCTCCCTGCTGGTGCAGTCGCCAACCCTGAAGGAGCGGATCGACCAGGGTGGTGAAGTGGGCTACGTCATCATGGTGCTCGGCGTGCTCGGCACCCTGCTGGCGCTGTTCTGCGGCGCTCGCCTCTCCCTCATCGGCGGATCCATGCGCAAGCAGCTCAAATCCGATCAGATCATCAAGGGCAATCCCATCGGCGAGATGCTGGGGGCCTACCAGAGCCATCGTGGCGACAACATCGAGGATCTGGAGTCCAAGCTCGACGAGATCATCCTGCGCAACGTGCCCAAGTTCGAGAAGGGCATCAGCATCATCAAGCTGATCGCCTCGGTCGCGCCGCTGCTGGGTCTGCTGGGTACCGTGGTCGGCATGATCGCCACCTTCCAGGCCATCACCCTGTTCGGTACCGGTGATCCCAAGCTGATGGCGGGCGGTATCTCCGAAGCCCTGGTCACCACCATGCAGGGTCTGGTGGTCGCCGTGCCCATGCTGTTCCTCTACACCATCGTACAGACCCAGAGCCGTCGTCTGATCCAGGTGCTGGAAGAGCAGAGCGCCGGTTTCGTCGCCCGCTACCAAGAACGTCTGCACGCCTCCAAAGCCGCAGCGTAAGGAGTCACCCATGTGGTTCTGGTTGATTGAAGAAGTCGAGTCGGTCCGCCGGTTTCTGGGATTGGGGGGCGACGTACTGGTCGCCCTGTTCTTCCTGACCCTGATGATGTGGGCCCTGCTGCTGGAGCGCTGGTTCTACTTCATGGCGGTCTACCCCAAGCAGGTGAAACAGACCAAGGCCGCCTGGCTGGCCCGCAGCGATCACCTCTCCTGGTCTGCCAAGCAGATCCGGCGCGAGCTGGTCTCCCGGGTGGCCATGGCGGTGGACAAGGGGATGCCGGTCATCAAGGTGCTGATCGCCCTCTGCCCGCTGATGGGGCTGCTCGGGACCGTGGTCGGCATGGTACAGGTGTTCGACACCCTGGCCATCACCGGCACCGGCTCACCGCGGGCGATGGCCTCGGGGATCTCCAAGGCGACGGTACCGACCATGGCGGGCATGATTGCCGCCCTTTCCGGCCTGTTTTTTGTCAACCAGCTCGATCACAAGGCCAAGCTGGCGGTCGAGAAGCTGGAAGACAACCTGAAACACGGTTGATGCAGGATGCACTCCCCCGCCGGGCCCGGCTCTGGCGGGGGCACAGAACAAGCAAGGAGTTTTTGCCATGAGAAAACGTCACAGCGACAGCAGTGCTGATGAGGCGGCCATCGATTTGACCCCCATGCTGGACATAGTGTTCATCATGCTGATCTTCTTCATCGTCACCACCTCGTTCGTCAAGGAGTCCGGCGTGGAGATCAACCGCCCGAGCGCCAGCACGGCCGAGACGGTGAAGAAGGGGAACATCATGGTCGCGGTCCGTGAAAACGGCCAGGTCTGGGTCGACAAGCGCATCGTCGAAGTGGGTGCCGTGCGCGCCAACATCGAGCGGCTGCGGGCCGAGAACCCGGAGAGCGCCGTGGTGATCCAGGCCGATACCGAATCCCGTTCAGGTCTGGTGGTCCAGGTCATGGATCAGATCCGCATGGCCGGTGTCCAGAACATCTCCATCGCGGCGAGCAAGAGCAGCTGATGCCGGAGCGAGCACCATGAGATACCTGATATCGTTGGCGGTCTCCTGTGTGGTGGTGTTCTTCCTGTTTCTGGGAATGAACAAGCTCATCACACCGGATCACCGGGAGTTGGTGGAGAAGGAGGACGTCAGCATGACCGACTTCATCCGCATCAAGCCTCAGGAGACCCTGCAAGAGAGACAACGCGAGCTGCCCAAGCCGCCGCCCCCGAACCGGCCCCCTCCCCCTCCCGAGATGGAAGTGGCCAGCACGGATCGGCCGCAGATGGAGAGCTCGCCGATGGACATGCCCAAACTCGACATCCCGGTCAACATCGGTGGCGGCAACGCCCTCGGCGCCTACAGCACCGGCGGCGGTGGTGGTGGCATGGGTGGCAACAACGGCGCCATTCCGCTGGCGACCTTCGAGCCCATGATGCCCCGCAAGGCGGCGCTGGCCGGCCTTGCCTCCGGCAAGGTGCTGGTGGAGTTCACCGTCACCGAGCGCGGCACCGTCAGCAACGTGCGGATCGTCAAAGAGGATCCCCGCAGCTACGACCTCGGCAAGGAGGCCCGCAAGACCATCGCCAAATGGACGTTCAAGCCGGCCATGGTCGATGGCAAGCCGCAGGCCACCCGCATGCAGCAAGAAATCGAGTTTGCGGTCAACTAAGGAAGGTGGCGATGAAAAAGTTACATACCCTGATCCTCGCCCCGGTCGCCATGGCGGTGCTGCTCAGCACCGCCGGCTGGGCCGCCGAGCAGCCTGCTCTCTCTGATCGCGCCTACCGCGCGGTCAACAAGGCGCAGGCACTGATCACCGAGAAGAAATACGGCGAGGCCAATACCAAGCTGCAGGAGGCGCTGTCCGGCGCCGGCGAGCGGGTCTACGACAAGGGGGTCATTCTGCAGACCCTGGGCTTCGTGGCGGCGCAGCAGGAGAAGTACGGTCAGGCGACCAAGTACTTCGCCGACGCCATCGCCACCGGCGGGTTGCCCCAGCCGGTGGCCCAGCAGGTGCGCTACAACCTGGCCCAGCTCTACATGGCGGAGGGCAACTTCAAGGCCTCCATCAGCACCATGAACCAGTGGTTTGCGAGCCTGGGCAAGGACGAGAAGCCGACCCCGCACGCCTACATCACGCTGGCCAACGCCCATGTGCAGCTCAAGCAGTATCGGGAAGCCATACCGGCGGTGGACAACGCGATCAAGCTCTCCGCCGGCAAGGCGCCAGAGTCCTGGTATCTGCTGAAGATGGCGGCCCACTACGAGCTGAAGCAGTACAAGCCGGCCACCGAGGTGCTGACCGCGCTGGTCGACCGCTATCCGGAGAAGAAGAAGTACTGGACCCAGCTGTCGGCCATGCACATGCAGGCTGGCAACGATGGCAAGGCGCTGGCGGCGCTGGAGGGGGCCTACAACCTCGGCATGCTGACCGAGGCGGCCGAATTGCAGCGTCTGGCCAACTACCTGGCCTTCGCCGGCATTCCCCACCGCGCCGCCCGCGTGATGGAGAAGGCGATGAAGGAGGGGACCATCGAGAGCAACGCGGCCAACTACAAGGCGCTGGCCAACTACTGGCACCAGGCCAAGGAGCTGGACCCGGCCATCGATACCCTGGCCAAGTCCTACAAGCTGGCCCCCAACGCCGAGCTGCAGCTCAAGATGGCGCGCATGATGATCCAGAGCAAGCGCTACCAGGATCTGGTTGCCTTCGCCGCCAAGCCCGCCGCCAATGCCAGCAGCGAGCAGCGGGCGGATCTGAAGTTCCTGACCGGGGTCGCCTATTTTGAGCAGCAAAAACCGAAGGAGGCGCTCAGCGCCTTCACTCAGGCTGCCCAGAACGGCAACGTCAGTGGTCGCGCGTCACCCTGGATCAGCTTCTTGAAAGAGCAGCAGGGCGGCGCCGTCACCCAATAAGCAACCCAGGCGTGCCGGCCTGGGGCATCTGTTCCCGGCATGACACGCAATGACACCCGGCAGGACAGGCACCCTCCCCGCCCTGCCGGCCAACAACAAGGGGGTCACCCCGCAGATTGCCTTGGTGGCAATTGGCCGCTCCCCGGAGCGGTCTTTTTTATGACTCTGCCTTTATTATCCCGCCATAAAAAAATCCGGAGCCTGGGCTCCGGATTGGGTCATTGCCTTGCGAGAGGACAGGCTGAGTACCGGCCTGCCTCTGAAACGGCCATCAGTTCAGTAGCTGCATACCAGTTTCCAGCTGCCATCGCCCGCCTTGGGCTCGCTGCTGGTCCACCAGTTGGCCTGCCACACCGCCTTGTTGTTGGTCATCCGGTCACCGCCGTTGGCGTGATCCCCCTGCGGCCAGGTCGGATAGGCCTTGTAGGCGGCCGGGTTGACGTTCTGGCTGCTGCAGGTGGCGCCGCCCGGGTTCTCACCGCCACCACTGCTGCCCAATACGGCCTCCGGCAGGGTCGGGAACTCGGCCTTGAGGCCGGCGGTCTGGGTGCCGCTGATGATGCGGATACCGCTCGGCACACCGGCGGCTGGCAGATAGTAGGTCATCGCCACTTCCACGTCGCTGCCCGGTGCCCACGCCTTCCAGGTCGGCAGCGTAAAGGCCGCCTTGTGGAAGTCCTTCTCGCCCGCGATGCCGTCGGAGTTCTGGTTGCCGCCGCTCTCCACCACTTTCAGCCCCATCCCGCTCTGGTCGGTGATGGTGTCGGAGGTGGAGGTGGGCACCAGGAACTCGATGCGAGTACCGCCAGGAATGGTCTGGGTCGAGTTGTTGGTGAGCTTCAGGGTCGGGTTGATCGGGTAGTTGGAATCCCCCTCCTTGAAGCCGGAGAGGCTCACCGCGATGTCGAGCTGGGTGGTTGGCGCCGCCAGATCGTTCTGCTTGGTGTTGTACTTGGCTGCCTTGGCAAACTTCTCGTAGGCGAGCGTGGTCAGCGTGCTGCCCATGCCGTACTCGTTCTTGGCCGGATCGAAGGCGTAGTCACCCGCCATCTCCCAGAACATGACCCCGCCCAGGCCCCGCTTGACGATGTAGTCGAGCTTGTGGCCCATGGACTCTTCATCTTCGGTGGAGAGGAACACCTTCTTCTCTTCGTTCCACAGCCAGGGCGCCTGCGCCTTGTCATCGTAGTAACGCACGTACTTGCCCTGCATCACGTGAGCCGGGTTGTTGGGATCCAGACCCCAGGCCTGGCCGTAGCTCGGCATGGTGGTGATACCCAGGCTGGCGGCGTTCTCCAGGTTCTTGGCATGCCACATGGGCACGGCGCCACCACCGATCTCCTTGCCGTTCTTGTCGAGATCATGCCAGATGTTGTCGATGCCGACCGCCCCGTTGCCGCACGGAATGGTGCTGCCACCGGTACCCGGCTGACAATCGCTCTGGCTCGGCAGGGCTGCCTTGCCGGCAAGGCCGTGGGTGCCACCGCTGACCCCTTGCCAGCCGCGGGTGTAGTAAGGCACACCCACGTTGATCTTGCCGGCCGCCAGGGCGCCACGGAAGTAGTGGGCAGACCAGGCCGCGTTGAGGTAGCCGATGCCGCCAAACTGGCTCTGGGTATAGACGCCCCAGTGGGCGAGTTCGGCATCCGCCTTGTTGTCGAACAGGGCGGCGTTGTGACCGACGAAGTTGTTCCAGGCGCCGTGGAAGTCGTAGGTCATCAGGTTGACGTAGTCGAGGTACTGGGTGACCTGGAAGTTCTCCATGCCGCGCAGCAGGTAGGCCGAGGCCGGCGAGGCGATGGTCAGCATGTACTTGCGGCCATCCTCGCTGCCGGCGCTGTCGAGCTTGCTGCGCAAGGTCTGCATCAGCACCTTGTAGTTGGCAAACAGCTTGCCGCGGCACTGGTTGGAGAGCGGGAAGTCATTGGGGTTGCCCGCATCCTTCATGGAGGTGGGGTATTCGTAGTCGACGTCGACCCCGTCAAAGCCGTACTGACGGATGAAGCTCACCGCCGAGTTGGCAAAGGCGTTGATGCCGTCGCTGTTGACCGAGCAGTCACCCTTGGTGGTGGCGGTATAGAAGCCACGGGTATCGGCCCAGCCCCCCACCGAGATCAGGGTCTTCACGTCCGGATACTGCTTCTTGTACTTCGACAGCAGGTTGAAGTGACCCTTGTAGGTAAACTCCGGATCCATCTCGGCACCCGGCACGCCGTCCCAGGTCATCTTGGTCGCCGAGTCGTCCACCTTGATGGTGTGGCTCTGCTCATCCACCGCTGCGAAGGCATAGTTGATGTGGGTGATCTTGTCCCAGGGGATGTCGCTCACCAGATAGGAGGGCAGACCGTTCTTGCCGGTACGCCAGGAGGTGAAGTAGCCGATGACCCGACGGGCATGGTCATCCCCCATGCACTCGTAGCCGTCCGGGCGGTAGATCTGGCGAATGTCGCAGGAGAGGTTGCCGCCGGTGGGCGGTAGGGCCGCCTCTTCCACCTGTACGTCGACCTGGCTCGATTCGCCGCTCAGGTTCTCCTTGTCGGTCGCCACCAGCTTGAGGCCGGCCAGCCCCTTGCTCTGGGGCGTCCAGTTCACCTGCCAGGGGGCACTGGTGTCTTCGCCCACTTTCTTGCCATCAACGAACAGCTCGACCTTGGCGACGTCGTTGTTGGCATCGGTGACGTTGCCGCTCACCGCCACGCTGCGACCCAGGGTCACCTTGGCGCCGCTGGCCGGGCTGCTGATGCTCACCTTGGGCGCCTCTGGCGCCACCACGGCGGCGACGTTGAAGCTCGAATCCGCCTCGCTCAGCACCTTGCCATCTTTATCCAGTGCCCGAGCCTTGAGGGCGTGGGCGCCGACACCGGCGGCACTCCAGCTGCCGTTCCAGGGCGAGGCGCTCGCCGTGGCCACCAGCTTGCCGTCGATGAGGTATTCCACCCTAACCAGCGCCGTCACCGGGCCGCTCAGGGTCACCGCCAGCGCAACGCTGGCCCCCTCGTTGAAACTGGCGCCGGCAGCCGGCGAGCTGACGGCTACGCCGAGTGCTGGGGGTGGCACGTCCCCACCATAGAGTTTCCAGGCATCGGCCCAGACCACACCCACCCCGGGGGCGTAGTGATAGGGCGAAGCCCCGCACCAGCCGGAGTAGGGAAATTCTTTGCACTCATAGAGATTGCCGACGTTGCTGACGATGTCGCCGGCCTTGTAGGCGGTACCGGCCTGATAGGCAGGATAGGCGGCCTGTGCCCAGGCGGGCATGGCAGCCAAAGCCACCAGCATGGCAAGCCTGCTGGGCCTTAGGGTCTGTTGCATATTGTTATCTTCCTTGTTTTGTCTTGGCATTGGTCACCAAGGCAAAGAACAAGCGCAACCTGCGTGATGGGCGCAGACAACTGGCAATGGACCTGCCACAAACGTCACCCTCACCCTGGGAAGCCACGCTATCTGGATCGCGCGATCTGAAGACCGGAGGCATTGCGTCCCGGCATCTCGACCGGTTTGCCCTTTACCTGGGTTCCGTGAGGAACAAGCCGAGTATAGGAATCAACCAGCCGAGTCTCAATCTTCATTCTCGAGGAAAAATATGTGGATGCCAGCCAGATCACATTTTCACTGATGTGACGAAATAACTGTTTTGTCATTAATTTCATACTGTTAGCCAAGTCAAAAAAACCGGCATTGCCCTCATTTGTATCCCCGTAATGTGCGTTGGCTCACTGGTATGACATGCCAGAAATGTGACAATGCGCGCCCTTGGCCAATGCGCCAAGGCTATGGAAACACTGGCAAAAAATAAAAAAGGAACAGTTATGAAAGGAACACGTACCCTGCTGTCGCTGGCCGTGGGGCTTGCGCTCGCCTCCCCGTCCGTCTATGCCGCCGGCTTCAGCTGCCCGGCCGACAGCGCCCTCACCCCGATCCCGGTCATTCAGGGCAGCGGCGACAAGAGCCCGCTCATTCCCGCCGACAAGTTCGAAAGCCCCCAGAGCGTCACGGTCAAGGCGGTGGTCTCTGGCCTTGGCGAGAGCCTCAACAAGGGGTTCTACCTGCTGGATGTGCAGGGCGACGGCAACCCCCAGACCTCGGACGGCATCTTCGTCTTCCTGAACGACAAGAACTTCGCCAGCAAGTACCCGGACATCAAGCCGGGTGCCGAAGTCTGCCTGGAGGCCAAGGTCGAGGAGTATTACAACCACACCCAGCTCAAGCCGGTGTTTGACAGCGGTACCCCGCGCCTGCAGGTCGTCGCCCAGGGGGCGGTCCCGGCCGCCATCCCGCTGCGGGTGCTGGAAAACGAGACCCTGGCCCGGGCGCTGGAGCGCCACGAAGGGATGCGGGTACGGCTCGATGCCGACAGCGCGCTCAAAATCAGCCGCAACTTCAGCTATGACTACGCCGCCCGGCGCAACAACCTGGTGCTCTCCCACCAGGCGCCGCTGATGAAACCGACCCAGCTGCACGACGCCGACAGCAAGGCCGCCAAGGCGCTGGCCAAGGCCAACGCCGGCAACCGGGTGTTCCTCGAGTCGGACTTCAAGGCCGCCGACGGCAAACTGCCCTGGCTGCCGGCCTGGGAGCCGGAGCAGGGTTACCTGCGCATCGGCGACGCCCCGGTCAATCTGGACGCCATGGTGGGCTACAGCTACAACGAGTACCGGCTGATCGTGCCGCAAGATCAGGTGATCACCGCCGGCGATCTGCTGCGCACCAGCGACAACGACCGCCAGAGCGCCCCGGCCCGTGCCGACGGCACCGATCTGCGCGTCGGCAGCTTCAACGTGCTCAACTACTTCACCAGCCACTCCAGCGTGGGCGGTGCCCTCAACGTGCTGTGCAAGGATCAGGCGGATGCGGACAGCGCCAAGGGCTGCAACCGCGGCGCCAAGAACCTGGAAGATTTCCAGAAACAGCGCGCCAAGATCGTCAATGCCATCACCGAGATGGATGCCGACCTGCTCGGCCTGATGGAGATGGAGAACAACGGCTTTGACAGCCACTCCGCCATCAGCGACCTGGTACAGGCCCTCAACGCCCAGCAGAAAGAGGCGGGCAAGCAGTACGCCTTCGTCACCCTGCCCAAGGCGCTGCTGCAGGACGAGCACTACTTCGGTGGCGACGCCATCATGGTGGCCATGATCTACCGGCCGGCCAAGCTGGCTCCGCAAGGGGACGCCAACGTCATCACCCTGCCGGTGCAGAAATACCTGGATGCCAAAGGGGTCGAGAAACAGGCCTCCCAGCGTGACTCCCTGGTGCAGACCTTCACCGTCGAGGGCAGCAAGGATCCGCTGACCCTGGTGGTCAACCACCTGAAGTCCAAGGGCTCAGGCTGCCTGGAAAACCTGGACGGCAAGGAGCCGGCCGACCTGCAGGGCAAGTGCACCGAGTTCCGGGTCAGTGCCGCCAAGGTGCTGGGCGACGCGGTGAGCAAGCTGCCCGGTCAGGTGCTGCTGGTGGGCGACTTCAACTCCTACGCCCGGGAAGATGCGATCCGGGTGCTGACCGACTATGTGCCGACCGACGGCCAGCGCAAGATTGTCTCCGCCTCCCAGACCTTCCTCGGCGACCAGGTCTTTGAGCAGACCGGCAGCGAAGTGGCCAAGAGCTACGGCCTGGTGGACATGAACGTCAAGTTCAACAAGGAGAAGGCCATCTCCTACAGCTACGAGGCCGAGCTCGGCACCCTAGACTATGCCCTCGCCAACCCGGCGCTGGCCGGCAAGGTGATCGCCGTGGCCGACTGGCACATCAACTCGTTCGAGAGCAACCTGTTCGAGTACGGCCGGGACTTCACCGGCGATATGATCAAATCTGACAACCCGTTCAGCGCCTCCGACCACGACCCCATCATCGTCGACCTCAAGCTGAAAGAGGAGAGCAACGGCGGTGGCGGTGCCATGGGCGCCCTGCTGCTGGCACTGCTGCCGCTGGCCTGGCGCCGTCGCCACGGCTGATGACTCATCGCCATCAAACCAAAAGCCCGCAGCGATGCGGGCTTTTTTATGGGCCGGCCGGCATAACCGGTGTGCCGAGCGAAAAACAAAAAGGCCACCGCAGTGCGGTGGCCTTTTCTACTTTCATTACGAAAGATGGTGGAGCTACGCGGGATCGAACCGCGGACCTCTTGCATGCCATGCAAGCGCTCTCCCAGCTGAGCTATAACCCCGATGTGTGTGAGTAACGTTGAGTCACTCTGAATTTGGTGGAGCTACGCGGGATCGAACCGCGGACCTCTTGCATGCCATGCAAGCGCTCTCCCAGCTGAGCTATAACCCCAAATTCGGCACTGAACGAATGGTTCTGGCGGCCATTCATCCTCAATAATGGTGGAGCTACGCGGGATCGAACCGCGGACCTCTTGCATGCCATGCAAGCGCTCTCCCAGCTGAGCTATAACCCCACAAAGGTCGGCCTGGGTGATACACACCGCACTGCCCTGGGTACTTCATTTCAATCAGGAACCTGGTGGAGCTACGCGGGATCGAACCGCGGACCTCTTGCATGCCATGCAAGCGCTCTCCCAGCTGAGCTATAACCCCTTGGATTCCAGATTGTTCGAGGAGAATTTGGTGGAGCTACGCGGGATCGAACCGCGGACCTCTTGCATGCCATGCAAGCGCTCTCCCAGCTGAGCTATAACCCCAACTCACCTCGGCGCTACCAAAGTTATCTCCGGCAACGGAGGCGCATGATAGGCACCGACCGCTTTGCTGTCAACCCAAAAATAGCGCCTATTCGCGCGTTTAGTCAAAATTCAAGCAGTTAGCCGATTTAACCGGCAATGACACAGCTATCTCGCTGTTTTATGTCACAAAACCGGCCTTTGGCCAAAAACAAAGGGCCCCCGTACGGGAGCCCTTTCTCAAGCGTTGACTGGCGCTTACTCGGCGGCCATGCGCGCTTCGATATATGCCAGGGCGCGGTCGATGCGGGCCAGTACTCGCTCCTTGCCCACCAGCGCCATCACGGCGTCGATGGCGGGAGGGAGATTACCCCAGACCGCTGACGGCAATGTGCGACGGCAAGCTTACTCGGCAGCCATGCGTGCTTCGATGTACGCCAGGGCGCGGTCGATGCGGGCCAGTACCCGCTCCTTGCCCACCAGCGCCATCACGGCGTCGATGGCGGGGGACTGACCGAGACCGGTGACCGCCACACGCAGCGGCATGCCGACCTTGCCCATGCCCTGACCCAGCTCGGCGGCGGTCGCTTCAATCAGCTCGTGCAGCGCTTCGGTGGTCCAGCTATCCAGGGCAGCCAGCTTGGCCTTGGCCAGGGTCAGCGGCTCGGCAGCCACGCCGCGCAGATGCTTCTTGGCAGCCGCTTCGTCGATGGCCTCAAAATCTTCGAACAGGTAGCGGCTCTGGGCAGCCATCTCGACCAGGGTGTTGCAGCGCTCGGCCAGCAGGGTCACCACCTCTGGCAGTGACGGGCCCTTGCTGGTATCGATCTTCTGGTCGGCCATGTGCCAGGCCAGATGCTTGGCCACATAGACCGGATCCAGGCTGCGCATGTAGTGGTTGTTCAGCCACAGCAGCTTGTCGGTGTTGAAGGCGGAGGCAGACTTGGAGATGGCATCCAGGCTGAACAGCTTGATCATCTCTTCCAGGCTGAAGATCTCCTGATCGCCGTGGGACCAGCCCAGACGCACCAGATAGTTCAGCAGCGCTTCCGGCAGGTAACCGTCATCGCGGTACTGCATCACGGAGACCGCACCGTGGCGCTTGGAGAGCTTGGCGCCGTCGTCACCCAGGATCATGGAGACGTGGGCAAACTCCGGCACCGGCGCGTTCAGCGCCTTGTAGATGTTGATCTGGCGCGGGGTGTTGTTGATGTGGTCTTCGCCACGCACCACGTGGGTGATCTCCATGTCCCAGTCATCGACCACTACGCAGAAGTTGTAGGTCGGCGCGCCGTCGGTACGGCGGATGATCAGATCATCCAGCTCGGTGTTGGCGAACTCGATGCGGCCACGGACGTGGTCATCGAACACCACGGAGCCTTCGGTCGGGTTGCGGAAGCGAATCACGTGCGGCGCATCGGCCGGGTGATCGTGGGCGTGATCGCGGCACTTGCCGTCATAGCGGGGCTTCTCGCCGTTGGCCATCTGGCCTTCGCGCAGCGCTTCCAGCCGCTCCTTGGAGCAGTAGCACTTGTAGGCACGGCCGTCAGCCAGCATCTCGTCGATCAGCCCGTTGTAGCGATCGAAGCGCTTGGTCTGGTAGTAGGGGCCCTCATCCCAGTTCAGCTCCAGCCATTCCATGCCCTCAATGATGGCGTCGATCGCCTCCTGAGTGGAACGTTCCAGGTCGGTATCCTCGATACGCAGCACGAACTCACCGCCCTGGTTCTTTGCAAACAACCAGGAATAGAGTGCGGTACGGGCACCGCCGACATGCAAAAAGCCGGTCGGGCTGGGAGCAAAACGGGTTTTGACTTTCATCTTTAAGCCTTGTGTAGAGGGCCTTGGGCCAATTCGTTAAAAAAACCGTCGCATTTTAGCACCGACAATGACGGATGGGAAAACCATGCAGCCGCAGCGGGCAAAAGTAGGGGGTTGCACAGGCGTCCCAGCCGCTTGCCGCCTGATATTTGAAGGGGATCGCAAAACAAAATCCCGGTTTCCGTTTTGCTATGACAAGTGTTGGAGAGCTGCCTCCTCCGGCCGATATCCAAATAACGCTCACCAACAAGGAAGAGACGATGCAGTTCCGTTCTATCCAGAATCGCATTCTGGTGATGGCCGGGATCGCCATGACCGCCGCCCTGGTCATCCTGATCCTGCTCAACCAGTACTCGGGTCAACAGACCCAGAAGCTGACCATCAGCTCCAGCCGCGCCGCCCTGCAGCAGGAGGCATGGCAGAAGGTCAGCGCCAACGCCCGTGCCGAGGCCGCCACCATCACCCAGTTGCTGCAAAAAGGGCTCTCCTATACCCAGCAGATGGCCAGTGCCCTCGCCCTGCAGCAGGAGGGCAAGCTACCGCTAGATCGCCAGCAGGCCACCGACCTGCTCAAGGCCCAGCTCGCCCTCGAACCCCAGCTCTACGGTGCCTTCGCCGGCTTCGAACCCAACGGCTTCGACGGCCAGGATGCCAGCTTCGCCGGCCAGACGGCGCTGGGCAGTGACAGCAAGGGGCGCTTCGTACCCTATTTCTATCGCGACAAGGAGAGCATAGGCACCGACCTGCTGCTCTCCATCGAGAAGAGCGATCCGGATGAATTCGGCAATCCGGCCAACGACTACTACGCCTGCCCGAAACGGGAGGGACGCTCCTGCCTGATCGACCCCTTCAAGGTGGACATCAACGGCCAGCAGGTGCTGGTGAGCACCATCACCACCCCCATCATGGTGGGCGGCCAGTTCAAGGGGATCGCCGCGCTCGATCTGGCGGTGGACTCCATCAGCCGTCAGGCCCAGTCCCTCAACAGCAACATCTATGACGGCAAGGGCGAGACCCTGATCGTCAGCGCCGCCGGCGTCATCACCGGCACCAGCGGTGATGCCAGCCTGCTCGGCAGCCGCGCCGACAAGCTGCTTGGCAACGGCTGGCAGCAGTACCTCAAACCCGAGGTTCAGCGCCAGGAGCTCGACGATGCGTTTCGTATCTCGGTACCCATCGCGGTGCCGGGCATGAGCCGCAACTGGGCCATCATCGTCACCCTGCCCTACAAGGTGGTGCTGGCCGGGGCCGACCAGCTGGAAGCCCAGCTGAGCGACATGAACCGGGCCGCCATGACCCAGCAACTGGTGGGCGCCGTCGTCGTGCTGGTGCTGGCGCTGGCCACCATGCTGGTCATTGCCCGCAGCATCACCGGCCCCATCCGCCAGATGGTCAGCCTGGTGGATGACATCGCCGATGGCGAGGGGGATCTCACCAAGCGGCTCAATACCCAGTCCCGCGATGAATTGGGGGATCTGGCCAAGGGCATCAACCGCTTCATCGACAAGCTGCAGGTGCTGCTGGGGGATGTGCTCAAGACCGCCAGCGAGGTCAACCGTCACGCCGGCGACACGGATCGCATCGCCGGCCAGACCGACACCAACCTGCAGCACCACCAGGCGGAGATGGAGCAGATGCTGACCGCGGTGCAAGAGATGTCCTACGTCAGCCAGGAGGTGGCGACCCACGCCAACAACACCGCCGACTCGGCCAAGCAGGCCCAGGGGGCGGCGGATCAGGGCAAGGTCCGCTTCCAGCAGGTGATCCAGTCGATGCACAAGGTGGCCGCCGAGGCCGGCAAGGGTGCCGAGGTGGTCGAGGGGCTGGCCCACGACAGCGAGCAGATCACCAGCATCCTCACCGTCATTCAGGGGATCGCCGATCAGACCAACCTGCTGGCGCTCAACGCCGCCATCGAGGCGGCCCGGGCCGGCGAGCAGGGCCGCGGCTTTGCGGTGGTGGCCGACGAGGTACGCAAGCTGGCGGGCAACACCCAGCAGGCGGTGCAGAATACCCAGGAGCTGATCGAGAAGATCCGCCACAGCTCGGCCAACGCGGTCAATGCCATCAACCAGAGCCAGCAGCTGACCCATCAGGCGGTGGGCGAGGCGGATCTGGCGGAAGAGGCGCTCGGCAGCATCTATCAGGCCATCTCCACCATCAACGACATGACCTACCAGATCGCCTCCGCCGCCGAAGAGCAGAGCTCGGTTTCCGAGACCGTCTCCGGCAACCTGTCAAAAACCAACGCACTGGCCAACGATATCGCACTGGATGCGACCGAAACGGCCAAAGCCAGTCAGGCGTTGCGCCAGGCGGCCGAGCGTTTACAGCAATTACTGGGACAATTTCGTCTCAGCTGATAATTTTCCACCTCAGGACTCTCCCCCTCGGGGGCGAGTCCGTTTACCATAGGCACGAATTTGCCTGATGGCAGGCAATGTAGTGAGAGGTAAATGCCGTGCCCACCCCGGACCGTCGCCCCCGTGGCCACAACAGACGAGCCCAGCAGCGTCGCCAAGACGAATCACAAGGATCCCTGCTCCATCGTATCAATGCCGCCACCCTGCCCCTGCGCCAACGCATCGGCCAGGGCATGAGCGGGCTTGGCCAACGCGGCCAGGAAGCCAAAACAGGCAAGTTCAAGCTGGCCAGCCCGCTGCCGCGCAAGCACACCATAGGGCTGCTGATCCTGATCCCGCTCTGGTTGCTGGTGCTGGCCTGGGAGCCGGCAGTCCCCGCGCCCAAAGCCGCGCCGTCCGGTTCGCTGGCGGTCCCCATCGCCGTACCGGCGCAGGCCCTCACCGTCGGCAATGGCGCCACAGGCAGTGCACCGGCCGCTGCCAAACCGGTCGAAGAGAAGGTGGATGGCACCTGGCTGCAGCACGACGTGCAAGCCGGCGAGACCCTCTACTCCATCTTCCGCAAGTTCGAGCTGCCGGGCGCCGAGCTGAGCCGCCTGATCGCCATCGAAGGGCCTGATCGGCCGCTGACCCGCCTGCAATCGGGGCGGGCCGTGTTCATCCTGATCGATGACACCCGCCGCATCCAGCGGGTCGAGATCCGCTCCTACGGTCAGGCCATCTACCGCTACGACCGACAGGGTGAAGGATTCGCCCTCAAGGAATGAAACAACGGGAGGCCTGGTGCCTCCCGTTTTTTTGACCTGAATCCATGAAATAAGCCGCTGAGTTCACAATATTTTTAGCTTGCTCAAAAAATGAAAAGTGCCAAATTGACAAGGGATCGCGCTCACGTACAATCGTTTGTGCTTTAGACAGGGATTGTTCTACATGCTACTGGGACAAATTGACGTGGTCAGTCATGCTTCAACCCCTGATTTCTAGGCAAATGCTGCCCAACAAGGCTTAGTTTCATTTTGTTATAGATAGGACTTACCACATGTCTGACATTCGCACCGGCCAAGTAAAATGGTTCAATGAGACCAAGGGTTTTGGCTTCATCGAGCAATCCCAGGGACCGGACGTTTTCGTTCACTTCTCCTCCATCCAGAGCGCCGGTTTCAAGACCCTGGCTGAAGGTCAAAAAGTCCAGTTCACTGTGACCCAGGGCAAAAAAGGCCCTCAGGCTGAGAACGTTACCCTGCTCTAAGCCACGCCAGTGAGCCTGTAGGAGGAGCCATCGGCCCTCCTATTTTTTTGCCCGCCGTTCCCCCTTCCCCGCCACGGCAATAAACCTGCCCGCAGCAACAACAACTTTCCCAACGGCAATCATAGGCTTGCCTATAACCACAGCCCTCCCCAGCACCTGTGTACCACGCGGGTACAGAAGACATGGGCCTGATCTGGCTAAACGCCGGATACGGCAAATCATCGCGGCGCGATGTGATGGGCAATTCAAATTGGGGGGAGATATTGAAGAAATTAAGAGAGATTGGAGCGGGAAACGAGACTCGAACTCGCGACCCCGACCTTGGCAAGGTCGTGCTCTACCAACTGAGCTATTCCCGCAACAGGATGTCATCTGCAAGTGATTGGAGCGGGAAACGAGACTCGAACTCGCGACCCCGACCTTGGCAAGGTCGTGCTCTACCAACTGAGCTATTCCCGCAACGGAATGTCACTTACAAATTTTTGGAGCGGGAAACGAGACTCGAACTCGCGACCCCGACCTTGGCAAGGTCGTGCTCTACCAACTGAGCTATTCCCGCAACAGGATGTCATCTGCAAGTGATTGGAGCGGGAAACGAGACTCGAACTCGCGACCCCGACCTTGGCAAGGTCGTGCTCTACCAACTGAGCTATTCCCGCATCGGAATATCACTTACAAATTTTTGGAGCGGGAAACGAGACTCGAACTCGCGACCCCGACCTTGGCAAGGTCGTGCTCTACCAACTGAGCTATTCCCGCAACATTAGATTGTCTTGAGGCTGTGCTGATGATTGGAGCGGGAAACGAGACTCGAACTCGCGACCCCGACCTTGGCAAGGTCGTGCTCTACCAACTGAGCTATTCCCGCATCGGAACGTCATCAGCAAACTTTTTGGAGCGGGAAACGAGACTCGAACTCGCGACCCCGACCTTGGCAAGGTCGTGCTCTACCAACTGAGCTATTCCCGCAACTACCTTAAAACGGCCGTACAGCATTTGGTTGCTTGCGCTACTGTACGGGAGCCGAATTATAAGAGCAGACATTCCAATTGCAAGGGCTTTTTTGTCTGGTTGCGCGCGTTCGCTCAAAAGCTGGTCGAACTGTCGATTTTAGCAACCGGGAGAGCACAAGCCCTTGCCGCAGACTCAGATCTTGAAGACGTGGCTGCGGTAAAACTGCAGTTCGGCAATGGATTCGCGGATGTCGTCCAGCGCCTGATGGGTACCGCTCTTCTTGAACTGGTCCAGCAGCGCCGGCTGCCAGCGGCGTACCAGCTCCTTGATGGTGCTGACGTCGACGTTGCGATAGTGGAAGAAGGCTTCCAGCTCGCTCATGTGCTTGACCATGAAGCGGCGATCCTGACCGATGCTGTTGCCGCACAGCGGGCTGGTGCGCTCCGGCACCCACTGGCGAATGAACTCGAGGGTCTCGGCGACGGCTTTCGCCTCATCATGCTGGCTCGCCTTGACCCGGGCCACCAGACCGCTGTTGGTATGGGTGTTGACGTTCCAGTCGTCCATCTTGCCCAGCTCTTCATCGCTCTGGTGAATGGCGATGACCGGCCCCTCGGCCAGCACGTTCAGGTCCTTGTCGGTGACGATGGTGGCGATCTCCAGTACCACATTCTGCTCGGGGTCCAGACCCGTCATCTCCATGTCGATCCATACCAGGTTCTGCGCGCTGACTGTCATGATTGCTCTCTCTATTGGGAGGAATGGCGGAATTTTGCCAATTTGCATGTATCATACTGGCTTTGGATCTGTTCATAAACTGGCGAATCGAGTGGCAAAGAAAGCAAAACTCAATCTGGGTCAACAAAGGCGCGTCCAGGCCAACCGCGAGCGGCGGCTGCAGAAAGAGCACACCACGGTCGTGGATGACACCCTGTTTGGCCCGGCCATCGAAGGGGTGGTGATCAGCCGTTTTGGTCAGCACGCAGATGTCGAGGCAAGCGATGGTGCCATCCACCGCAGCAACCTGCGGCGCAGCAGCATCAGCAGCCTGGTGTGCGGCGACAAGGTGGTGTGGCGTCCCGGCCTCAATGCCGCGACTGCCGGCGTCATCGAGGCGGTGCATCCGCGTCACTCGGTGCTGACCCGGCCGGACTTCTACGACGGGGTCAAACCCATCGCCGCCAACATCGACCAGATCATCATCGTCTCGGCGGTGATGCCCGAGTTCTCCACCAACATCGTCGACCGCTATCTGGTGGCCGCCGAGGATGTGGAGATCCGCCCCCTGATCGTGCTGAACAAGGTCGACATGCTCGATGACGCGGCCCGTGCCCGTATCGAGCGCCAGCTCGAAACCTACCGCAAGCTCGGTTACGAGGTGTTGCTGGTAAGCTGCGAGAGCGGCGAAGGGCTCGATGAGCTGAAAGCCGCCCTGACCGACAAGATCAGCATCTTCGTCGGCCAGTCCGGGGTCGGCAAGTCGTCCCTCACCAATGCCCTGATGCCGGGGCTGGATGTGCTCACCGGCGAGATCTCCGAGAACTCGGGGCTCGGCCAGCACACCACCACCACGGCGCGGCTCTATCACTTCCCGAGCGGTGGCGATCTCATCGACTCCCCGGGGATCCGCGAGTTCGCCCTCTGGCATCTGGAAGCCGACCGCATCACCTGGTGCTTCGTCGAGTTTCGCGACTATCTGGGTGGCTGCAAGTTCCGCGACTGCACCCACAAGGACGATCCCGGCTGCGCCCTGCGGGCCGCCGTCGACAGTGGCGCCATCAGCGCCGATCGCTTCCACAACTATCACCGCATCCTGGAAACCATGCAGGAAGCCCGTCACGGTCGCCAACAGGCGCGCCTGTGACCCTATTCAACCTACCTTGATGATGAACATGAGCATTACTGACAACCTGAAAATTGCCGGTCAATATTGTCTGCCCAAACACGCCCTCTCCCGCCTGGTCGGCAAACTTGCGGCTGCCGAAGCAGGCAACCTCACCACCAGGGTGATCGAGGCCTTTATCAAGCAGTACCAGGTCGACATGAGCGAGGCGCTGCACGAGAGTCCGGCCCACTACAAGAGCTTCAACGAATTCTTCACCCGCGAACTCAAGCCGGGGATCCGCCCCCTGGTCGAGGATGCCATGACCCTGGCGCTGCCGGTGGATGGCACCGTCAGCCAGCTCGGCCCGATCCAGCAGGGTCGCATCATCCAGGCCAAGGGCCACGACTACAGCGCCCGTGAGCTGCTGGGCGGTTATGAGGATCTGGTGGCGCCGTTCAAGGATGGCGACTTCGCCACCATCTACCTGGCGCCCAAGGATTACCACCGCATCCACATGCCGCTGGATGGCGTGCTGGAGAGCATGGTGTTCGTGCCGGGGGATCTCTTCTCCGTCAACCCGCTCACCGCCGAGAACGTGCCCAACCTGTTTGCCCGCAATGAGCGGGTGGTGGCCACCTTCCGCACCCCGCACGGCCCCATGGCGCTGGTGCTGGTCGGTGCCACTATCGTGGCCAGCATCGAGACCATCTGGGCCGGCAACATTGCGCCGACCAAAGAGAAGCGCGTCGTGCGCTGGGACTACAGCGGCGACGAAGCCATCACCCTGCAAAAAGGTGCCGAGATGGGCCTGTTCAAACTGGGCAGTACCGTGGTCTGCCTGTTTGGCCCGGGCATGCTGGCCGGTTTCGAGCCCCATCTGGCCAACGGGGTCACCACCCGCATGGGTCAGCCCTTTGCCAAGCTGGCGGCGCAGGCATGAGCGAACAGCCCGCCTCCTCGCAGAAGAACAACCCGCTGCACGGGCTGACGCTGGAAGCCATCGTCACCGCGCTGGTCGAATACTATGGCTGGGAAGAGCTGGGACAGCAGATCAATATCCGTTGCTTCACCGATAATCCCAGCATCAAGTCCAGCCTGAAGTTCTTGCGCAAGACCCCCTGGGCCAGAGAGAAGGTCGAGAGCCTCTATCTATATGTCCAGCGCAAGCAGGCCAAATCAAAGGAATAACGCCATGGCGTTCAAGATTACCTACACCTACGGCAAAAAAACCAAAGAGATTGGCTACGCCAACGACAAATTCAACAGCATCTACGATGCCATTGCCGCTGCCGAGGGGATCAACCTGGCCAGCTTCCACGCCATGGAAGAGCAGCTGGCCCAGGTGTGCCGGCGCGACAAGAAGAGCGTGAAGGATTACCGGGAGAACTACTTCAAGGAGCTGGGCTTCTCCAACATCGTCATCGAGCGGGACGCCAAGGAGTAAGCATGCGCACCCTGACCCTGATGGCCGCCTCCCTGCTGCTGGCGGCCTGCAGTACCCCGGAACAACATCTGGTTGGCAGTGATCGCGACAGCCACGGCTGCATCGGCAGTGCGGGCTATCAGTGGTCGGCGCTGACCAAGCAGTGCGTGCGGCTGTTCGAGCAGGGCATCCGGCTCAATCCGACCGATGCCGGCCAGACCAGCAGCGCCTTCGTGCTGTTCAACGCCGATCAGAGCCAGGCCGAGCTGACCCTGCCAAGCGGCGAGCAGCACCTGCTCACCCGCCAGGGGGCGGAAGGCAACTGGTCGTGGCAAGGCGGCGGCTACACCCTCTTCCCCTGGAAGGGCTATGTGCTCAAAGCCGGCGAGCAGACGCTGTTTCACGGCGACGTCGCCCGCTAACGCGGCAATCTTCTGCAAGCCCCCAGCCCCGCCGGGGGCTTTTTTATGCATGCCTCGCGCCCCATAAAAAAGCCGCACCCGAGAGGGTGCGGCAAACGGCAGGCAGGGTCACTCATCCACGTCTGGCCAGCAGGGTCCTGGCCGAATCCACCATGGCGATATAACCACACGCCAGCATCATGATGTCCTTCAGCACCAGCCGCCCCGCTCCCGACAAATAGGGGAAACCGTGGTGGGCATCGCCCAGCGCCGGCACCCAGGTTTCCGGCGTGAACACCAGAAAGCTGAAGGTCACGAAGGGGGTCAGAAACGCCATCAAGGCCCCGATCAATCCCAGCAGGGGAAAGCGGAAATTGGCCAGGATCAGCAGGGCGAACACCAGTTCCACCACGCCCAGGCCATGGGAGTAGCCATAGGTGTTGTTCTGCTCGTGCCAGGCCCGGTTTTCCGGCACCAGCTCCCCCTCGTGATTGAGGTGCTGACGATACTGGTCCGGATGTTCATAGAAGAACGACATGAAGGGGCTGTTGGCCACGAAAGGGGTGATGCTGTCCGCCTCGTAGGGGATGAACTTCAAGAGCCCGATCCAGATGAACACGACCCCGACGGCAATGCGACAGAGGGTCGCGCCCAGACGATCACCCCCGCGAGCACGGTCAGCAAGCGATTGAATATCAACATCCTTACTCCTCAGGGGCCGGCCGCAGCCGGCCCCGCACGGCCTCAACGATCGATGGCATCCAGCACCCGGGCGGAATAGACCATGGCGGCTCCGGCATTCATGGCAACGGCGACGCCCAGTGCATCGGCGATCTCCGCCCGGCTGGCCCCCTGCTTGAGGGCGGCATCGGCATGGACGGCGATGCAGCCATCGCAGCGGGTCGTGACGGCCACCGCCAGCGAGATGAGCTCGCGGGTCTTGCCATCGAGCACGCCGCTCTTGCTGCCGGCGGATGACAGCTGCTGATAGCCCTTGAGGGTATCCGGGCTCAGAGTGCCCAGCTCCATGACGCGGCCCATCAACTGTTTACGGTATTGATCCCAGTCTTGCATCTTGACTCTCCGGTTTGGCAGAACAGGCCCCTGCCTGCTCGATGAAGCCAGTATTGCATCGAGGAGTGAGTCGTTTAATACTTTAAAGACGCAAATAACCGTCAAATAGAATCATGAACCAGATAGACCAGCTGATCAGTCAGGCCGGCATCCAGGGCACGTTCGACGTGCGCTGCCTCTATCGCGGCGGTTTCAGACTGCCCCATGAGCAGAGCCCGGCCGGGGTGATGCCGTTTCACCTGCTGATGAAAGGAGAGATCCGGGTCAGCACGGCGCAGGGCGATGACGTGGTCCTGCGGCCGGGCGATCTGCTGCTGCTGCCCGGTGGCGAGCCCCATACCATCTGGCGCGAAGGCGATACCCTGGCCCTGGCAGAGCCGGGCGACGGGCTGCTGCCGCTAAGGGGCGATGGCGGCGATCAGGTGGAGTTTCTGTGCGGCGAGTACCGCTATCAGGGGCCGCTGCGGCCGCTGTTGCTGGATGCCCTGCCCAGCCCGCTCTGCATCCCGCTGCTCGCCAGCGAGTCGCAACAGGCGCTGAGCCTGGTGCTCAGGCTGATCCACCAGGAGCTGCAGCGCGAGCAGCAGGGCTCGGGGGCGGTGCTGACGGCCCTCAGCCAGGTGCTGCTGGCCATGGGGCTGCGGGCCCATGCCAGCGATCCGCACGGGGCGCTCGGGCTGGTCGGCGCCCTGCAGGACCCCAGGCTGGGGCGCTCGTTGCAGGCCATGCTGGCCGACCCGGCCCACCCCTGGAACGTGGATGAACTGGCGGCGCGGGCCGCCATGTCCCGCGCCACCTTTTTTCGCCACTTTCGCCAACGGCTGGGCTGCAGCGTCTGGGAGTTCATGGTGCGGGTGCGGATGGTGCGGGCGGCCGAGCTGCTGCGCCACCCGGATCAGCTCCCCCTCGGCGAGGTCGCGCAGCGGGTCGGCTATCAGTCGGAGGCCTCCTTTGCCAAGGCATTCAAACAGTCGAGCGGGATGGCGCCTGGCCGCTTTCGCCAGCAGGGCTGGCCGGCCCTGCCCGGCTAGCGGGCCACAAACAAAAACCCCGTTGCAGGCAACGGGGTTTTTGCTGGCACTCGGCGCGACTTAATTGCCGAGGGTGGAGAACAGGCTCTGTTCCAGGCTGCCACGGGAGACGCACACCGGGGTGATGGAGGGTGCCAGCACCCGCTCGCCGGAGGACTCGACGAAGTAGAGCTGGGTGTTGCCCTTGACGTTGACGGTCGCCACGCTGTTGTTGCCGCTCTGGGTGATGATCAGGTTGATCTGCAGGTTGGGGTTGCCCAGTGCGACCTTTGAACCCATGGTACCGCAATCCAGCCACTCCAGACCGTCGGCCGAATTCTCGACGTTGGCGGTCATCAGGCCGGAGCCACGCTGGCTGTTCTCGATGTTAAGACCGTGATCGCCAAACCACTTCTCGGCACGGGCCCACACCAGATCCACCGGGATCTGCATCTCCTGGGTGTTGTTGGTCGCCTTGGCTACCGGCGGGGTATAGCGGTACTGTTCGCCGCCATTGTTATCGCTGGCACAACCGGCCATCAACAGGGCCAGTGCTACTCCCACAATCTTTTTCATGCTGCTTCTCTCATCCATATAATCCGGCCATCGGCCGACCGGCGGCTATTATGGCGTCAGCGACACAGACTGTCAGCAGGGATCGGCAGAAATGAGTCAGCCTTAACCCAAGCTTTACAAAACCAGCCTGCTATCATAGATTTGCTCGAAATTTCCCCCGTGAGTGTCTGTGTGAACTCCTTGCTCACCCTGCCCCTGCTGCAGCAGATCATCGACCAGCTACCCATGAATATCTTCTGCCGGGATACGGATGGGCGCTACCTGTTTGCCAACCGTGCCTTCACGGAGCAGGCGGGCCTGCCGCAACCGGCGGATCTCATCGGCAAGACCGATGCCGACATGCCCTGGGGCGACATCTTTCGGGAAGAGGATCTGCGCCTGCTGGCGGAGGGCAAACCGCTGCTCTATCAGCAGTTGCACTGCAGCAGCGGTGATGCCACCAGCTGGATGGAGATCCACAAGATCCCGCTCTACGATGTGCAAGGCAAACCGGTGGCCCTGTTCGGCATGGTCAATGAAATTGGCCAGCGCAAGGAGCTGGAGCAGACCTTTCGCCAGCAGCAACTGCTGCAACGCCGCCTGCTGGATGCCATCCCGGATCCGATCCGGCTGGAAGACCACCAGGGGCTGCTGATCGACTGCAACCAGGCCTTTCTCGACTTCATGGGCATGGTGGCGAGCGAGGCGCTCGGCCAGCGGGTCGCCCACCGTCTCTCCACCGAGCTGCCGATGGGGCGCGGTGAATACTGCCTGGTGGACGCCAACGGCCAGGGTCGCCATCTGGAAGTGACCCGGGTCGATGTGCCGGACGACGAGGGCAACTCCCTTGGTATCCTCACCCTGAGCCGCGACATCACCGGGCTGCGCACCACCCAGGCCCAGCTGCAGCAGGAGCAGCACTACGACAGCCTAACCGGCCTGCTCAAGCTCTCCCACTTTCTGCAGACCAGCCGCCATCTCGGCGCCCGCAAGGCGAGCCTGGTGCTGGTCGATTTGCAGCACTTTCGCGAGATCAACGACCGCTTCGGCATCCGGGTCGCCGACCGGCTGCTCAATCAGGTGGCCCGCCGCCTGCAACAGCTGGCCCCGCCCCAGTCGCTGGTATGCCGGGTCGCCGCCGACGACTTTGCCATGCTGCTACCCGAACTGAGCGAGCCGCTGACCAGCTGGAGCCGCCGCCTGCAGGGGGCACTGATGGTACCCTACCAGGTGGAAGAGCACAGGATCCAGATCCCGGTGTTCCTCGGCATCGCCCACGGCAAGGCCAATGACGCCGAACGCCTGCTGAGCCACGCCGAAGCCGCGCTGGCCCAGGGCAAGCGCCAGCAGCAGCACTGCACCCTGTTCGATCCCGAACTCGATGCCAAGCTCAAGCGCCGCCAGCTGATCGCCGCCCAACTGCCGCTGGCCATCAAATCCGGCCAGCTGACCGCCGTCTACCAGCCCATCATCAGCACCCGCACCAGCCAGCTGCACGGGGCCGAGCTGCTCTGCCGCTGGCCCCACCCCGAGCTTGGCATGATCTCGCCGGACGAGTTCATCCCGCTGGCGGAGGAGCTGGGGCTCATCGGTCTGCTCGGCAGCCACATGCTGGAGCAGGGCTGTGCCCAGCTAGCCCGCTGGCAGGTGGCGGCGCCGGATCTGGTGCTCTCCATCAACCTGTCGCCGCTGCAATTTCGCGACCCCGAGCTCTGCCCGCAGATCTTCGCCTGCATCGAACGCCACGGGCTCGCCCCCTGGCAGCTGGAGCTGGAGATCACCGAAGGGGTGCTGATGGAGAATGCCGACGAGATTGAGAGCAACCTGGCCAACCTGATCGAGGCCGGCTTTCAGCTTGCCATCGACGACTTCGGCACCGGTTACTGCTCGCTGGCCTATCTGCCCAGGCTGCAGGTGGCCACCCTCAAGCTGGACCGCAGCTTCACCCAGGGGCTGGCCACCAACCAGGCGACCACCGCCATCGTGCGCTCCGTCATCGGGCTGGGCCACGAGCTCGGCATCAAGATCACCGCCGAAGGGGTGGAGACGCAGGAGCAGCAAACGTGGCTGGTGCAGGCCGGCTGCGATCGGCTGCAGGGCTACCTGTTCAGCCGCCCCCTGCCCCCCGCCGAGTTTGCCCGCAGCTACCAGCTGCCGGAGCAGTAAGCCAGCAACAACAAGGCCACCCGAGGGTGGCCTTGTTGTTTTTGCAACGCGTGCGTGAGCGGGTACCTTACTCCTGGAAGTAGGTGCCCCAACCGTCGTAATCCACGCCGTATTTTTCGAGGATGGGCAGCATCTTGGCGATGTCCGCGACTATGGTTTCGATGTCCAGCTTGCACTCGGTGGTGGCGTCGAAGCAGAAGATGGTGGCGCCGTCATCCAGCTCCATCTCTTCGGCATCGGTCACTTCGAAACCGGCCTTGAACAGGTCGACCGCCGCCTTCTCCAGCAGATCGAAATCCTGGCAGGCAAAGTGGTGCTCAATCTCGTATTCCAGATCCGGGTTGCTGCCATCGGCCAGCAACTCGTTGACGATGGCGGTGGTCTCTTCGCGCCACTCTTGCATATCAAGACTCATATTAACCCCAGATGCGACTGTGTTGGTATCAAATGCCCGCGCGGGCGAGCGCCGTAGCGGCTGTGCCCCTGCCCCGCAGGCATGGTTGCGGCAAAGCATACCCGCACAGCCACCTTGGCTCAATGCGGCAAGCCAAGATAAGCAGCTGGCGGCGGCCACCCCAAATGGGGTGCCATCACAAAAGGTTAATAAAGCGTAATCTTTTGCCGGGAATGAATTGCTCCATATGGAGCTTCAGAGAGACACGGGAAAACCGCACAACCCCCGCAACAAGCCGTTTTAAATCAGCAGGATCCACCAGCATCGCCCCGGTGACAAAGGCCATGGACGAGGTGTATCAAGGGACGCGGGCGGAGCACTGCCCGTACGGAAAGAGGAGCCAGCCAGGCTCCCTTTTTATCATGTGAAGGAGCACATAGATAATGCCTAAAAAAACAATAATGAGCCTGCTTGTCGGCTCAACCCTTATGATTGGAAACCAGACCATGGCCGCCCCGGTCCACGGTCCGTTCGATGCCCCCTTGGCCGACGAGGTGAAGGTGCTGGAGATGCTTAAAAAAAGCGGCCGCATCCCCACCCTGGCCTCCCCCGAGCAGGAGCAGGCGGCCCTCGCCAGCTACTATCGCGAGAAATCGCGAGCCTATCAGGGCAACAGCGGCACTCTGGCGGTGAAAGAGGGCAAGGTGCGCGAAACCATCCTCAAGAAGATCCGCCTCAACGGCACCGCCCGTCCCGGCGATCGGGTACCCACCCTGCTGCTCAAGGCCATCGAGCGGGAGCACTACCAGGGCCAGATGCGCAAGGACAAGATCCTCGCCATCCTGGTGGACTTCCCCGACTACCCGAAGAACAGCGTGCGCCCCGAGCTCACCAAGATGTACTACCCGGATTACACCCCGGCGCACTACAACGATCTGCTGTTCTCGTCCAAAGGCTATGCCGGCCCGAACGGCGAGCGGTTCATCTCCATGCGCCAGTTCTACGAGCAGCAGTCCGGCCAGAGCTACAGCGTGCGCGGTCAGGTGGCGGGCTGGTATACCGCCGACAAGAACGCAGCCTACTACGGCGCCAACGCCACCCCGAACACCATCCGGGAGCTGGTGAAGGAGGCGCTGATCCAGGTGGCGAACGACCCCTCCATCGATCTGGCGCAGTTTGACCAGGAGGATCGCTACGATCTCAACGGCAACGGCAACCGCAACGAGCCGGACGGTCTCATCGACCACCTGATGATCTTCCACTCCAGCGTCGGCGAGGAGGCCGGTGGCGGCGATCTCGGCGAAGACGCCATCTGGGCCCATCGCTGGAACCTGGGTGCCCCCTACCCCATCCCCGGCACCAGCAGCCCGAGCCAGAACTTCGGCGGCCAGTTTGCCGCCTACGACTACACCATCCAGCCCATCGATGCGGCGGCCGGGGTCTGTGCCCACGAATATGGCCATGACCTGGGGCTGCCGGACGAGTACGACACCAAGTACACCGGCAAGGGTGAACCGGTGGCGACCTGGTCCATCATGTCCTCCGGCTCCTGGGCCGGGGTCATCGGCGGCACCGAGCCAACCGGGTTCTCCGCCTGGGCCAAAGAGTTCCTGCAGGCCTCCCTCGGCGGCAACTGGCTGCACGGCAGCAACGTGCAGCTCGCCGATCTCAGCCCCCGCGGCAACGTCTACATGCTGGATCAGGCCAACGACAAGGGGCGCAACGACGACGTGGTGCGCATCAACCTGCCGGCCAAGCAGATCCCGCTCAACCCGCCCTACGCCGGCCAGTACCAATACCATGGCGGCAAGGGCAACAACCTCGACAACCGCATGAGCCTCAAGCTGGATCTGAGCGGCAAACAGAGCGCCAGCCTCGGCTTCAAGGCCTGGTATCAGATTGAAGAGGGGTACGACTACGCCAGGGTGCTGGTCAATGGCCAGCCCATCGCGGGCAACCTGACCACCAGCGACGATCCCAACGGGGTGGGCTTTGGGATCGGCATCACCGGCAACTCCAACGGCTGGACCGATGCCGAGTTCGATCTCACCCCCTGGGCCGGTCAGCAGGTCACCCTCACTCTGCAATACCAGAGCGATGGCGGCGTGGCCGAAAACGGGCTGTTCGTGGACGAGCTGCAGATCCTCGCCGATGGCGACACCCTGCTGAGCGACGGGGCCGAGGGCAGCTCTGCCTTTACCCTGGCCGGCTTTGTGAAGAGCAACGGCAACGAGGCCAAGGATCACTACTACCTGGCCGAGTGGCGCAACCACGCCGGGGTGGACAAGGGGCTGGCCCACATCAACGTGGCCGACCAGCTGATGCGCTACGAGCCGGGCATGCTGCTCTGGTACGTGGACAACAGCCAGGCCAACAACTGGGTGGGTGTCCATCCGGGTGAGGGCTTCCTCGGGGTGGTGGATGCGGATCAGCGCACCCTCAAGTGGAGCGACGGCGCCGTGGCCGGCACCCGCTACCAGATCCACGACGCCACCTTCAGCCTGGGCTTCCAGCAGCCGCTCAACCTCAAGCACCCGAGCGGCTCCCTGCTGCGCGACTTCTGGATCACCCCGAACCGGGTGTTCAAGGATTCCCGCAGCTACCAGAGCAAGGAGATCCCGGATGCCGGTCGCCTGCTGCCCGAATATGGGCTCAAGATCAGCGTCACCGGCCAGGCCCGTGACATGAGCACCGGGCGGATCATCGTCAGCCGCCACTGAGCACGACAGTTATGAGCAGGGGGCCTCTCAGGCCCCCTTTTTTTATCTGCTGACCTGCCGCCCAAGATGAAAACGGGCCAAACCGCCCAACAAACGCCCTGATTGCTCACTTGTCGAGCGAACAGTCCGACTATCTGCGCCCTGCGGTTGACACATCCGTTCAGAAAGGGTTTAATGCGCGCCGTTGCCCAGATAGCTCAGTCGGTAGAGCAGGGGATTGAAAATCCCCGTGTCGGCGGTTCGATTCCGTCTCTGGGCACCACAATTCCTCCTTAGTTCAGTCGGTAGAACGGCGGACTGTTAATCCGTATGTCACTGGTTCAAGTCCAGTAGGAGGAGCCAAATTTGAAAAGCCCGCTCATCGAGCGGGCTTTTTTTCATTTCGGTCAGCTGCCGTTGCAGGTTGCCAGCAGCAGGGTCGCTCCGCAGGTGGCACTGAACAGCAGCAATCCTGTCTGCAGCACACCCTCCGGGTTTACCCGTTTCTCTTTTTTGCGAAATCGTATCCACTTAGGCTTCATCAAGCCCACCTCGTCCTGTTACGACCCCTGCCCCGTCGGCAGGCGAGCCATCTTTGTGCAGCCGCCCGGCGCCGTCAACTCCCTTGCCGACAATAAATTCATCACGCTGCCACCGCCCGTTTTCCCTTCGTGACAATGTTAACAATTTGGAAAACCGGCGTGACCCGTTCCCACGCCGGGGCTATGATGAGGCCGACGATTTTCCTACCCTCAGGGAGACCCCAGATGAGCAGCCCGTTGCGTTACGTGCTGGATGGCATCCATTGCGAGCCCCGCTTCTTCACCGTGCCCCTCGACCACCAGCGACCGGATGACGAGGAGACCCTCACCCTGTTCGGCCGCACCCTCTGTCGCCAGGACCGGCTGCACGACGATCTGCCTTGGCTGCTGTTCCTGCAGGGCGGGCCCGGCTTTGGTGCCCCGCGTCCGACCGCCGACAGCGGCTGGATCAAGCGGGCTCTGCAGGAGTTTCGGGTGCTGCTGCTCGATCAGCGCGGCACCGGCCACTCCAGCCCCATCAGCGCCGAGGCGCTGGCCCAGCTCACCGCCCCACAGCAGGCGGAGTACCTCGGCCATTTTCGCGCCGACAGCATAGTGCGCGACGCCGAATACATTCGCGAAGTGCTGAGCCCGGGGCGTCCCTGGAGCCTGCTCGGCCAGAGCTTCGGCGGCTTTTGCAGCCTCACCTACCTCTCCCTGTTCCCGGACAGCCTGCACGAGGTCTACCTCACCGGCGGGGTGGCCCCCATCGGCCGCCGTGCAGACGAGGTCTACCGCGCCACCTACCAGCGAGTGGCAGACAAGAACCGCGCCTTCTTCGCCCGTTTCCCCCACGCCCAGGCCATCGCCAACCGGCTGGCCAACCACCTGCACAGCCATGAGGTGCGCCTGCCTAACGGCCAGCGCCTGACGGTGGAGCAGTTGCAGCAGCAGGGGCTGGATCTGGGTGCCAGCGGCGCCTTCGAGGAGCTCTACTACTTGCTGGAGGACGCCTTCATCGGTGAGCGGCTCAACCCCGCCTTCCTCTACCAAGTGCAGGCGATGCAGCCGTTCAACACCAACCCGGTGTTCGCCATCCTGCACGAGTCCATCTATTGCGAGGGGAGCGCCAGCAACTGGGCGGCCGAGCGGGTGAGAGGCGAATACCCGGCCCTGGCCTGGGCGCCGGGCAAGGATTTCGCCTTTACCGGCGAGATGATCTTCCCCTGGATGTTCGAGCAGTTCCGCGAGCTCATCCCGCTGAAGGAAGCCGCCCACCTGCTGGCCCAGAAAGCGGACTGGGGCCCCCTCTACGACCCGGTGCAGCTGGCCCGCAACACCGTGCCGGTGGCCTGCGCCGTCTATGCCGAGGACATGTACGTGGAGTTCGACTACTGCCGCGACACCCTCAAGGGGCTTGGCAACAGCCGCGCCTGGATCACCAACGAATACGAACACAACGGCCTGCGGGTCGATGGTGAGCAGATCCTGGACCGGCTCATCCGCATGAATCGGGATCGCTGATCCCGCCGGGCTCGCGCCCGCAGCAAGACGACAATATCGAGGGCGGCCCATGAGTCGCCCCGCCCCTCTGGAAGCAGCACAAAATAATAAGGACACCCATTGGATCATCCGGAAATCTCGGCCGGCTGGCTGAGCCGCCTCTTCTATCACTGGACCGGCCCGCTGCAGCGCAAGGGGCTGAGCGAGCCCCAGGTCAACCTCGACGATCTCTATCCCCTGCTGCCGGAAGACAGGCGCGATGGCCGCGCCGACGCCTTCCTCGCACTCACCGCCGCCCAGCCGGTGCGCCCCTGGCCCATCACCGCCTTCATCTGGCGCCATTACCGCGGGCGCATTGGTCTGCTCACCCTGCTGCAGATGCTCGGCATGCTGGCCACCCTGGCCAGCCCCTGGCTGCTCAACCACAGCATGACCCAGCTCGGTGCCGGCGCCCCCACCGAGCAGAAATTGCTGCTGGCGTTCGCCCTGTTTGCCTCGGTGCTCGCCTCCGGCATGCTGGCGGAGCACTCGCTGCAGCTGGCACTCAAGATGCACGTGCCCATCCGCCGCCTGCTGGCCGAGTCCCTGCTCGCCAAGGTGATGAAGCTCGGCGGCAAGAGCTTCGACGACCGGGCCGGTGGCCGGGTGCAGAACCTCATCAACCGGGACGTGTGGGACATTACCTGGATTCTTGCGGACCCCGCCATGCCGCTCACCATGCTGCTGCAACTGCTCGGCACCATCGCCCTGCTGGTGTGGCAGGTGGGCAGCGCCGGGCTGGTCGGCTTTGCCGTGCTCACCCTGCTGCTGCTCATCTCCACCCGGGTGGTGCGACGCATGAACCAGCAGGAGCAGCAGCTCAAGCGTCAACAGGACGAGCGCAACGGCATCCTGGCGGAGTACATCAAGAAGCTGCGGCTGGTGCGCCAGAACGGGCTCGGCGCCTTCTTCACCCGGGCCGCCGGCCACAAGCGCCAGCAGGAGCTGGGGGGGCTGGGGCGAGTGCTCAGGCTCGATGCCATCAACCAGAGCCTGATGCTGAGCACCCCGCTGCTGGTGACCCTGGCCACCTTCACCACCTATCTGGTCTCGGGCAGAGAGCTCACCCTGCCCCAGGTGTTCACCACCATCGCCCTGTTCACCGTGCTGCGCATCCCCATGATGCGGCTGCCCTACCTCATCCGCACCCTGATCAACTTCAACACCGGCTTCAACCGGTTGTGCGAGTTCCTGAACGGCCCCGAGCAGCACCGGGATCTCACCGACCCCAGCTTGCCGGTGGGCGGCCTGCGGCTCGACAACGTCACCGCCCTGCACCAGCAAAAACCGGTGCTGGAGGGGATCAGTCTGCACATCCAGCCGGGGGAACTGGTGGGGATCACCGGTGCCACCGGGGCAGGCAAGAGCTGCCTGCTGCACCTCATCGCCGGTTTCGACAACGGCTTCGAGGGCAGCATCCGTCGCCACGGCCGGGTCGCCCATCTGGGCCACAAGCCCTGGCTGATGAACGACACCATCCGCAACAACATCCTGTTCGGCCAGCCCTGGCATGGCGAGCGCTATCGCTGGGTGCTGGGGGCCTGTGCGCTGGGCGCCGACCTCACCCTGCTCAGCCACGGCGACCAGACCCTGGTGGGCGAGCTCGGCACCCGCCTCTCCGGCGGCCAGCAACAGCGGGTCGCGCTTGCCCGCGCCCTCTACGCCCAAGCCGACATCCTGCTGCTGGACAACCCGCTGTCGGCGCTCGATCCCATCGTCTCGGCCCAGGTGCTGGAGCAGGGGCTCGCCTTCAAGCCGGGGCCGACCCGGCTGCTGGTGAGCCACGATCCGGACGTGCTGGCCCACTGCGATCGGGTGATCCGCATCGAGCAGGGCCGACTGGTGGAACTCGATGCCCACCAGCTGGCGGATCTCATCCAGCATCCCCGCCCCACCCCGCCGGTGCCGCCTCAGGAGGCGGAGCAGTTCAGCGAAGAGAAGGTGGTGGAAGGCAAGGTGGACTGGGGGCTGTTCGGCTTCATGTGGCAGCGCCTGGCCGCCCCCGGCGCCATCCTGCTCGCCCTGCTGCTCACCCTGGGTCAGGAGGGGCTGCGCATCGCCTCGGATCTCTGGCTCGGCGGCAAGGCCGGGGTGACCGGGGTGAGCGAGCTGCTCGGCATTTATGTGCTGCTGGGGGCGGGCTCTCTCACCTGCATCATGGTGGTGCGGGTCATCAACTACAAACTCGGCCTCAAGCTGGCCTGGACCCTGTTCGACGGCATGCTGGGACGCATCAGCCGCGCCCCCATGGCCTTCTTCGACAAGGTGCCGCAGGGGCGCATCCTCAACCGCTTCGACCGGGATCTGGGGGAAGCCCAGGAGATCCTGCTGTCGATGCTGATGGGGCTGTTCGGCATGCTGGTGTCGGTGGCGCTGCAGGTGGTGGTGATCGGCGTCAACATGCCGCTGTTACTGCTCATCGCCCCCCTGGTGGGCTGGGCCCTCTACGTACTGCAGCGCCGCTACCGGGCGGTGCAGCTCAAGCTGCGGCGACAGGCATCGGTGCTGCGCTCGCCGCTCTACATCAGCATCAGCGAGACCATCCGCGGTGCCCCCGCCCTGCGCCTGGCCGGGGCCGAGCGCTTCGCGCTGGATCAGGTGTTGCTGCACTATGACAACAACCTGCGCAGTTGGTACACCACCACCTCCATCAATCGCTGGCTCGGCATGCACCAGACCCTGCTCTCCGCCGCCCTGGTGGGCGCCGTGGCGCTGATGGTGGCCTTTGGCAACAGCTCGCTGCTGGGGGCCGTGGCCATCACCTACGCCTTTACCGCCTCCGCCATGCTCAACTCCCTCATCCGTACCTTTGCCGAGGTGGAGCAGGTAATGAACGCGGTGGAGCGGGTGCGCGAATACAGCGAAATAGAGAGCGAGCGTCAGGAGGGGGAGGCCCTCGCCACCCCTCACCCTGCGGTGCGTTTCGACAACCTGGGGCTGCGCTATCCGCAGGCCAGCCAGTGGGCGCTGCACAAGGTCAACTTCGAGCTGGCCCCCGGCGAGAAGGTCGGCGTGTGCGGCCGCACCGGCGCCGGCAAGAGCTCGCTGCTGGGGGTGCTGCAGGCCATGTATCCCGCCTCCCAGGGGGAGATCTACTATGGCGAGCAGCCACTGTCCCGGCTGGCACCGGAGGCGGTGCGCGATCTCTACGACACCGTCTCCCAGATCCCGCTCACCTTCTTCGGTACCCTGCGTGCCAATCTGGCTCCCCTGACCGAGCACGACGACGCCGCACTGGAGCAGGCGCTGGCCCGGGTCGGGCTGGCCGAGCGCTGCGCCGGCCGGCTGGATGAGGAGCTCGACAAGCTGCAGCTCTCCGCCGGCGAGACCCAGCTGCTGGTGATCGCCCGCATCCTGCTGTCGCGCCGCCCGCTCATCGTGCTGGACGAGGCCACCTCGGATCTCGATCACATCGGCATGCGCAAGATGGCGGAGCTGCTCTATCGCTACCGGCCCGAGGCCAGCTATCTGGTGATCGCCCACCATCTGGAGCCGCTGCTGTCGGTGGACCGGGTGGTGGTGATGGAGGCCGGCACCGTGGTGGAGCAGGGGTCGCCGGTGAGCCTGCTGGCCAACTCCCACTCCCGCTTCCACCAGCTGTTCGTGGGTCAGGTGAACCGCCAGGTGCCCCAGACGGTGTGAGGACCGAAAATGACAAGGGCTGCCCGCGGGCAGCCCTTGTTGCTTGAGGAGAGCCTCAACGCTCCATGATCTGGGTGACGTCATCCTTCTTGATCATCACTTCCCGCCCTTCGGTATCGTAATAGCGGTACATGCCGGTGCTCTCGTCCAGCTTGGGTTTGCTGTCGGTGGTGATCATCTTGCCATCCTTGGTGCTCATGATGTACTGAGAGCTGCACGCCACCAGTGCCAGGGCACATACCAGGATCATCATCAGTTGCTTCATCGCCTGTTTTGCCTCCCGCTTCACCCTCACCACGAGGGTGGTGTCTGAAGCCTAGTTCAACCAGATGAGCCCGTTTGCCGCCATTGCTGCAACGGGATCAACGTCAACAATCAGCTACTTGCGCCCACCCGGCTTGCCACTGCCACCGGTTCCCGGCCCACAACCGAGCGCCATTCTGTCTGCCGCCGCCTTCGCCTGCACCAGGCCGTAGCCATAGCTGTTGTCGCGCCCCAATGCCCCCAGATCCTGGGCACTGCTGCGCAGGGTCTGGCGCAGCTGATCGTTGCTGCACTCCAGCCGCTGTGACCAGACCAGCGCCGCCACCCCGACCACGTGCGGCGTCGCCATCGAGGTGCCGCTGTAGTAGGCGTAGCCGGTCGGCACGGTGGAGAGCACGGAGACACCGGGGGCCGCCAGCTCCACCTGATCGTTGCGCTGGGAGAAATAGGCCAGCTGCTTGTTGGCATCGATGGCGGCCACGCTCACCACGCTGCCGTAGGAGGCGGGATAGGACTTGCTGGTGTTGCCCGCGTTGCCCGCCGCCGCCACGCTCAGCACGTTCTGGCCATAGGCCTGATTGAAGGCCTGCTCCTCGGTCTTGCTGGGCACGCTGCCCCCCAGACTCATGTTGATGACCATGCGGGTGAATCCCCGGTTGCTCATCCCCTGCTTGCAGGCATTGAGCGCCCCCACCAGATTGGAGGAGTAGGCCCAGCCGTTGGCCCCGAACACCTTGACGATCTGCAGCGGCACGCTCTGGTTCGGCAGCACCCCGACGACCCCCAGATCGTTGCCGCCCACGGCGGCGATGGTGCCTGCCACGTGGGTGCCATGGCCGTTCTCGTCGCTGCTCCAGCTGCCGGTGCCGGCATCGTTGCTGCCCTGCACCTGGGCCCCGTGGGGCAGGTCCGGGTGGCCGCCGCTGTAGCCTGAGTCAATGATGCACACCAGTACCTCCCCGGCGGCGGCATCGCTCAGCTGCGGCGCCTGCACCATGGGAATGCCGTAGGGCAGGGTCTCCGCGCTGGCATAGCGTTTGGCGTCCGGCTCCACCCAGATCACGTTGGGATTGTGCGCCAGCGCCGTGGCTGCCGCCGCCGGCAACCAGAGCGCCAGCGCGTGCTGCTCGGGCAGCGCCAGGGCCAGCTCGCCCCCCATTCCCTTGCTCTGGGCCAACACTGCCGCCTCCGCCCCCGGTTTCAGCTGCACCAGATAGCGATCCCGCTCGGCGGCCATCGCCCCCTGTCCCAGCACGCCTGCCACCAGCAGGCCTAGCCATATCCGTCTCATCAGTCACTCCTTGCATCGACCTGATTGTCACTCGCAAAGTGTAGTGTCCGGCTGGCGCAGGCCCGAGCGGGTACAAAAAGGCCGGACATGGGTCCGGCCTGTTCTGTCATCGTCATCGGTTACTTGGCGGGCTTGCGCTCGCCGGTCACGATGGGGTTCTTGGGATCGGCGCTCCACTCGTACCAGCCGCCGTCGTAGACGCTGATCCGCTTCCAGTCCATCAGCCAGGCGTAGAAGAACGCCTCGGAGGCGCGCCAGCCGGTGCCGCAGTAGAAGGCGGTCTGCTGGGTCGGCTCTATGTTCCACTCGTCCCACATGGCGAGGATCTCGCGGGCCGGCTTCATGGTGCCGTCCGGGTTGTGGAAGTCGCTCATGCTGTTGGCATCGACACCACCACGACCCCACTTGGCGCCGGGAATGTCGCCCTTCGGCTTGATGTAGCTGTAGCCGGAGGTGTTGCCGACGAACTCGTCCCAGGTGCGCACGCTGACCAGGGCGCCGTCGGGCTGCTTGAGCAGCTCCTTGGCCTGGCTCAGGGTGGTGTAGTACTCGGGATGGGCCGGAATGGCGACGCCGAACTCCTTGGCCGGGGTGAACTTGTTGGCCAGCCCGGTCTCGGTGCGCAGATGCTGCACGAACCAGGCATCCAGGCCGCCGTCCAGCAGCCGCACGTCCTGCACGCCGGCATACATCATCAGGTGGGCCGCACGGGCCGCCGCCATGGTGTTGCGGCCGTAGAGGATGACGGTGGTGTCGTGGCGGATGCCGTTCTCCAGCAGCAGCGCCTTGAGCGCCTCGTCAGAGACCTTGTTCCACAGCGGCTCCTCTTCCAGCCGGTTGGTGTCGATGTAGCCGGCCCCCGGGATGTGGCTCAGCAGATAGGCCTTGGGTGAACCCCACGCCACCTCGAACAGCTTCCAGTCGCCCTTGGGCGCAGCCACCACCGGCTTGCCCTCCTGCAGGTCGGCCAGCCAGCGCGGGTAGACCAGCTGCTGCCAGCGGGCCAGATGCTCGCGCGGCGCGGTTTTCCAGCCCTGCAGCTCAAACAGCTGCTTGATGCCCTGCTGGCGCAGCAGACGAGCCACTTCGGCCACCTCGCGCGGGGCACCGTAGAGCGCCACCGGCCGATCGGCCTTCAGCCCCTTGGTCGCCAGTGCCGCCGGCCACTCCTCATCGCTGTACTTCCACTCGGCGGAGAGGTTCTCGGCGCCGACCACGTGGCCGCCCTGCTGCTCGCCCTCCATCGGCCAGCCCTGATAGAAGTAGCTGGCACGGGTATCCAGAATGACCGCCTGCTTGGCGTTGGCATCCGTCAGCGAAAGCGGTGGCAGTTCGGCAGCCAGGGTCGGCAGGGCATGCCAGAGCAGCAAGGTTGCCAGGGTGGCCCGTAACAAGCTCATTATTCGTTTCATGGTGATCTCTCGATTCAGAGTGACAAGGTTAAAAAATGGAGCGGCCCAGACGCTCGGCCAGCAGTTCCAGCGCCGCCGTGCCCGCCAGCGAGTTGCCCGCCTTGTTGAGCTCGGGCGACCAGACACAGACGCACAATTCCCCCGGGATCAGGGCGATGATACCGCCACCGACCCCGGATTTGCCCGGCATGCCGACCCGATAGGCAAAATCCCCCGCCTCGTCATAGAGGCCGCAGGTGGCGAGCAGGGCGTTGACCTGTTTGGTGGTGCGGGCCGGCAGCAAGGGAGTCGTCGCGCCCAGCGGCACCCCGCGATTGGCCAGATAGATGAATGCCCGCGCCAGATCGACGCAACTCATGCGGATCGCACAGGCATTGAAGTAGCTCTGCAGCACCTTGTCCACTTCGTTCTCGAAATTGCCATACGCCTTCATCAGATAGGCGATGGCCGCGTTGCGGGCAGAGTGCTGATATTCGGAGCGGGCCACCACTTGATCCGCCATGATGGCCGGGTTGCCCGAGAGGCGGCGCACCAGCTCCAGGGTACGCTGGCGTGGCGCGGTGAGGCGGGTCTCCAGCAGATCGCTCACCACCAGGGCACCGGCATTGATGAAGGGGTTGCGGGGAATGCCCTGCTCGAATTCCAGCTGCACCAGGGAGTTGAAGGGCTGGCCGGAGGGCTCCTTGCCGACCCGGGCCCAGATCTCCTCCTCCTGATAGAGGGTGAGCGCCAACGTCAGGCTGAGGGCCTTGGAGATACTCTGGATCGAGAAGGGCTCGCTGGCATCACCGGCGGTGAACAGCTCCCCTTCCACGGTACAGACGGCGATCCCGAGCCGGTCGGCCGGCACCTGGGCCAGCGCCGGAATGTAGTCGGCCACCTTGCCCTGTCCGAGCAGCGGGCGCACCTCATCCAGGATGCTGGCCAGTAATTCGGATGACAACACCATAAGCGATTCCATAACTAACGTGGCGATCCCATCACCACCGACAAAAATCCCGCCAGCGGCGGGACTTGTCTATCTGCTGTCGCAGGCTGTCGACACCGGGGCGCCTGCTACAGCCAGCCTGTCATCAGGCCGGTTCACCGTACCAGAGGTCGAACAGCTCGGTGACCACCACGGCTTCCATCCCCTTGCCTTCCAGCCAGGCTTTGACGGCGGCGCGGTCTTCTTCGCTGCATTTGCCCAGCTGCTGGGTGCAGATCATCCCTTCCCAGGCCAGGTGGCCGGAGCCGGCGAAGGCCAGCTTGCGGGGTTCGATCACTTCATCGATCATCGCGTCGACTACCGCATCGATGGTCTCTTCGGCGGTACCGACCGGGAAGTTGAAACTGATGTCGAAGCCCATTTCCTGGAATTCATCGACGCGCAGTTTCTTGCGCAGGCGGCGGCTACGATTGGCCATGATAGCTCCTTCAGTTAGTTGACACGTTTGAAAATCAGATCCCACACCCCGTGGCCGAGACGGTGGCCACGTTGTTCGAATTTGGTCAGCGGGCGCCAGTCTGGACGCGGCACCCAGTTGCCGGTGGCGGAGGTGTTCTCATACCCCTCGGCGGCGCTCATCACTTCCAGCATGTGCTCGGCGTAGTTTTCCCAGTCGGTGGCCATGTGGAACACGCCACCGATGGCCAGCTTCTGGCGAATGTCCTGGGCAAAGGCCGGCTGCACGATGCGGCGCTTGTGGTGACGGCTCTTGTGCCAGGGATCCGGGAAGAACAGCTGCAGGCAGGCGAGCGAGCCGTTCGGGATCATGTGCTCCAGCACCTCGACCGCGTCGTGGCAGATGACACGCAGGTTGGTGACTCCCGCCTCCTGGGCGGTACCGAGGCAGGCACCGACACCCGGCGAGTGCACTTCGATGCCGATGAAGTTCTTCTCGGGGGCATTCTTGGCCATCTCCACCAGGGAGGCGCCCATGCCGAAGCCGATTTCCAGCACCACCGGGGCCTCGCGGCCAAACAGGGCAACCAGATCGAGCGGCTCCGGTGCGAAATCGATACCCATGACCGGCCAGAGCTCTTCCAGGGCCTTCTCCTGCCCTTTGGTCAGGCGGCCTTCGCGACGGACAAAGCTGCGGATCTTGCGCATGAACTTGCCGTCTTCGTTAAACACATCTTGGGTCACTGGCATAATCAAATTGCTCGTTATTGCATCGGTCTGGGTCACAGACCACATAAATGGATTGCTCGTTATCTCGTCGTACTGGTCACAGACGACCGAGATGAATTGCTCGTTGTTTCATCGTTCCACCTCGCCGACGAACGCGAACTTGTTCGTCATTTCATCGCTCGGCGAAACAGGGTAGCGAATTATCCCAAGATAGGCTCAGGGCGCAAGTGTTTCGCGCAACAAATCCCCCGCCACTGACCAATTCCGCCACTGCGATTGACAAATGCCACCCCCTTCACAGAATCTGCCAGGCGCCGGGTGCATGCTGACCTGCGCAAATAAAACCATACACAACAAAGGATTGCAGTATGAAACACACCGCATTGGCGTTTGCCATCACAGCCCTGCTGACCGGGTGCAACACCTCCAGCAACGATTCACAGGCCCCCTCTGCCGCCGAGCAGGCCTATGAATACCTGGTGCAGCTGAGTTCCACCGCCGAGGGGATCGGCGCCAGACCCACCGGCAGCGAGGCCGAGACCCGCGCCGCCGCCTGGATCCAGGACCATCTGGCCGGCTGGGGCTACGAGGTGCAGAACCAGCCCTTCACCTACACCAAGAGCGGGGCCAGCAAGACCTCCCAGAACCTGGTCGCCGAGCTCAAGGGCAGCAGCGACAAGGTGATCCTGATCGGTGCCCACTATGACAGCACCGGCGACAAGAAGGGCTCCGAGGGGGCCACCGACAACGGTGCCGGGGTCGCCGCCCTGCTGGCGGTGGCCGAAGCGCTCAAGGGGCAGACCCTGCCCTACACGGTGCGCTTCGCCTTCTTCGGCGCCGAGGAGAACGGCCTCAACGGCTCCAAGGCCTATGCCGCCAGCCTCGACAGCACCGCCGTCGCCAGGCTGCTGGCCATGGTGAACTACGACACCATCGCCGGGGGCGACATCGTCTACGTCCACTCGGCCCACTCCGACGTGGCCGAGTACAACTGCGCCGATCCGAGCCGCTACAGCTTCGATCCCAAGGTGCGGGATCGCCTGCTGGCCATCTCCAAGCAGACCGCCACCCCGTTTGCCATCCACCCCAGCTACAGCGGCTACCCGGAAGGGGAGACCGGCAGCTGGTCCGATCATGCGCCGTTCGCCTGCCTCGGGGTGCCCATCGCCTACGTGGAGGCCACCAACTTCACCATCAACGGGGCGGATGGCTACGACGGCTACTCCCAGACCACCAATCCGGCGCTGTGGGACTGCTACGACGATGCCACCAAGAGCGCCTGCGATCGGGACAGTGAAACCCAGTGGGGCAAGATCTGGCATACCCAGTATGACCGCCTCGACAAGATGGCCGAACTGTTCCCGGGCCGGGTGCAGCAGCAGCTCGGTGCCAACACCGAGCTGATGATCCGCTTCCTCAAGGAGCCGGGACTGTAACGGGTCACGCCGGGGCTTTTGCGCCCCATGGCCGTCCCCGACCGATAAAATTCGGGCAGGTGCCAAACCTGCCTTTTTTATCGATTTTTGTTACAGCCATTGCCTCATTTTTTAAATCTGATACAAACGGATAACTTGGCGGTCGAATGGAGCGACCGCTCACCATGCCAGAGAGAATCCTATGCAGCCGTTTTTTGCCCAGCGCTTCGAGAAGGTAGAGCCTTCCTTCATCCGCGAGATCCTCAAGGTCGCCGCCAATCCGGAGATCATCTCCTTCGCCGGCGGTCTGCCCAATCCGCACCTGTTCCCGGTCAAGGCCATCGACCAGGCCTGCCAGGATGTGCTGCGCGAGCAGGGTGCCGCAGCCCTGCAGTATGCCGCCACCGAGGGCTTCGCCCCGCTGCGCCAGTACATCGCCGACCGCTATCTGGCCCGCCACGGCATGCAGGTCAATCCGGACAACATCCTCATCACCAGCGGCTCCCAGCAGGCGCTGGATCTGCTGGGCAAGGTGCTGATCGACGAGGGGCAGGATCTCATCATCGAGGAGCCGGGCTATCTCGGCGCCATCCAGGCCTTCTCCGTCTATCAACCGGCCTTCAAGCCCATCACCCTGGGTGAGGAGGGGCTGGATCTGGCGGCGCTGGATGCGCTGCTGGCGAGCGGCTCCAACGCCAAGCTGCTGTACGGCGTGCCCAACTTCCAGAACCCGAGCGGCGTCTCCTACAACCGTGCCAACCGCGAGGCGCTGGCCGAGCGACTGGTCAGCCACGAGCTGTTGATGGTGGAAGACGACCCCTATGGCGAGCTGCGCTTCGAGGGCGAACACCTGCCCCCCATCGCCAAGCTGGCGCCGAACAATACCGTGCTGCTCGGCTCCTTCTCCAAGACCGTCGTCCCGGCCTTCCGCCTCGGCTGGATGCTGGTGCCGGACTGGCTGCGCAAGAAGGTCACCATCGCCAAACAGGCCACCGACCTGCACAGCAACGCCTTCAGCCAGCAAGTGCTGCACCGCTTCCTGATCGACAACTCGCTGGACGCCCATCTGGAGAAGATCAAGGAGGTCTATGGCCGTCAACGTGCCGCCATGGAGGCCGCCCTGGCCCGTCACTGCCCGCCCGGCGTCAGCTATACCCGACCGGAAGGAGGCATGTTCCTCTGGCTCACCCTGCCCGCCAGTGTCAGCGCCATGGCGCTGTTTGACGAGGCGATCAAGGAAAAGGTGGCCTTCGTACCGGGCGCCCCCTTCTACGTGCGCCCCGAGATCCAGAACACCCTGCGCCTGAGCTTCTCCTGCGTGGATGAAGCCACCATCGAGGAGGGGGTCAAGCGTCTGTGCCGCGCCCTCGCCCGCATGCTCTGACCAGCCTCGGGGTGAAAAAAAACCAGCGACCTCGGTCGCTGGTTTTTTATGCGCGAAATTTGGCTCAGCCCTGCGCCAGCAGGCCGGCAAACTCCTTCATCGGCATCGGCCTGCCATACAGATAGCCCTGCAGGAAGTTCACCTGACGCGCCCGCAGATAGGCGGCCTGGACCTCGTTCTCCACCCCTTCGGCAACCAGCAGCAGACCGAGCCGGGTCGCCAGATCGATGACGTTCTCGACGATGTGGCTGGAGAGGGCATCGGAGCCGATCATGCCGACGAAGCTCTGATCGATCTTGAGAAAGTCCACCTGGAACTGCTGCAGATAGGTGAGGCTGGAGTGGCCGGTACCAAAATCGTCGATGGCGATGAAGACCCCCAGCTGATGCAGCTCGGCAAACAAGCGGTCGGTCGTCTCGTCCGCCACGATCAGTTCCCGCTCGGTCAGCTCCAGCACCAGCTTGATGGGGTTCTCCCGAAACGCGTTGATGAAGTCGCGGCAATCCTCCAGCAGGCTCATGTCCTTGCAGTGGCTGGCGCTGATGTTGAAGCCGAAGTGGAACCCTCTGGGCAGGCTGTGCACTCGGCCTGCGAACTGCTCGCGCACCTGCTCCATCAGCAGCCGGGTCATGGGCACGATGAGACCGCTGTCTTCGGCCAGCGGAATGAAGCGATCCGGCGAGATGAGGCCCTGACGCGGATGCTGCCAGCGCATCAGCACCTCGCAGCCGCTCCAGTGCGCGTCGTCACCGGTCACCACGGGTTGCAGGTAGGGGATGAACTCCCGTTGATCCAGCGCCCGTCGCAGCTCCTGGGAGGGCGAAGTCGAGCGGCCGGCCAGCCAGTAGACCAGACAGCCCACCAGCAGACCCAGCAATGGGTAGATGATGAGACTGGCCCGAGAGTAGTTCCAGATATGGCTGCCGTACTCGTCATGGGAGAGATCCGTGACCACCCGAAACGGATACTTGCCGGAGGTCTGCTCCAGCGACCCCAGCGCCACGGGCGGCACCTCGTCGTGGATCTGGCCGTCGGCCAGCATGCTCTGCGCCCCGATCACCAGGGTCAGCGGCGAGTTGCGGCTGAGCATGTCGAGAATATTGTGCAGGTAGTAGCCGTCGATGCCGACCAGCACGCTGTACTCCCCCACCGGTTGGCGATAGACCACCAGAGGCCGCCCCGGCGTCACCGGATTGCCCCGCATCAGATCCAGCTGGCCATTGGCATAATCGGCCAGCTTGAAGGGGCCCTGATAGGGGCCGTAGAGCGAGGAGCAGTAGACCACTTCCCCTTTGGCCAGATTGACGGTGCGCACGTCCGGTACGGTCGCCACCTGATCCCGCAGCCCCTGCACCACCTCCTCGCAGGGACGCCCCACGCTGCCCTGTACCATGGCCGCCGCCTGATGAGCGTGATCCAGGGTCCGCTCCAGCATCTCCCTGGCATGGAGCAGGCGCTCTTCGGCATCCTGCTTCATGCCGGCAAAGGTCTGCCAGGAGACGATCAATACCCCGAGCAGCAAGGGGAGCAGGCCGGCCAGCAACGCCGCCCCCAGCCTGGTATAAAACTGGCGCAACCTCAAACGACCAAACGGCATACCCACCCTCGCGGCAACGGTGAAAAAGCGGACGAGTCTACTCCTATCCCCTTCTCTGACAAGCCTTTCTGACAACTCTGACGGCAGAGCGGGGCGCTCTGACCAACACTATATCGCGTCTGCAACGGGGCGACAGCGGCAGTTGCCGCCATACCTTCGCATGTGCGCAGTGTTCGCTGCACGCCCCCTGGCGCGATGCGCCAGATGCCTGCTGTGACGATTATAATCTTTGCAAAAACAGCTGCTTGTTCATCTGGTGCCAGCCCACTAGAGTAGAGCCAACAGCGTCAGGGAGTCTGCATATGAAAATATTGATCACGGGAGGGACAGGCTTCATCGGTCGCCGTCTGGTGGCCCATCTCAAGGTGGCCCACGAGGTGCTGGTGCTGACCCGTCAGGGCAGCCGCGCCTATGATCTGCTCGGCCACGACGTCAAACTGCTCGACAGCCTGGATCGGCTCGACAACCTCAACGACGTAGACGCGGTCATCAACCTGGCGGGGGAGCCCATCGCCAACGGCCGCTGGAGCGAGCGGCGCAAGCAGCTGCTGTGTGACAGCCGCTGGCTGCTGACCGAACAGCTGGTCGATCTGGTCAAGCTCTCCGATACGCCGCCCAGGGTGCTGATCAACGCCTCCGCCATCGGCTGGTATGGCCGTCAGGGCGATGAACCGCTGGACGAGCAGTGCCAGACCCCTCACGACGAATTCACCCATCAGCTCTGTCAGCAGTGGGAAACCCTGGCCCGCGAGGCCCGCAGCAAGCATACCCGGGTCTGCATCGTGCGCATCGGGCTGGTGCTCGGCACCGACGGCGGCGCCCTGCCCAAAATGTTGCCTCCCTATCGTTTTGGCCTCGGTGGCCCCATGGGCACGGGTAACCAGATCATGAGCTGGATCCACATCCAGGATCTGGTGCGCGCCATCCTGTTCTTGCTGGAGCATGACGAGTGCGACGGCCTGTTCAACGGCACGGCACCGCAGCCGGTCAGCAACCGCGAGTTCAGCCAGACCCTGGCAGGCACCCTGCACCGGCCGCACCTCTTCTTCGTGCCGGCCCCCCTGCTGCAGTTGCTGATGGGCGAAGCGGCCGATCTGCTGCTCACCGGCCAGAGGGTGCTGCCGACCCGTCTGCAGCAGGCCGGCTTCCACTTCACCTACCCGGCGCTGCCCCAGGCCCTTGCCAATCTGCTGAGCACTCCCCGCTGACCGGGCTTATCAGCCAGCCGGATAACAAGCAGCCCGGCCATTGGCCGGGCTGCTTGTTATTGCGGCATCCGCACAGGATGCGGTGATCAGAGCAGGCCCTGCCCCAACCCACGCAGCCGATCGCTCAGGGTGCCCGCCAGCAGCTGGCGCTGCATGCCCTGCCCCGCCAGCGTCACCAGCACGGCCCCCAGCAACGGCAGACCGGCCCAGATGGCCCAGTGGAACTGCCACTGCCCCTCGAACCACCACCACTGCAGACCAAGTGAACAGAGTTCGACCACCATGGCGGCGCACAGCCCCGCCAGCAGGCCGCTGGCAACCAGCTCCCAGCGCAGCATCTTCCGGAGCAGCTCACTGCCGGCCCCCAGGGTGCGCATCAGCAGCAGCTCCCGGCGTCGATGGGCCATGCTGGCCTGGGTCTGGGTAAGCAGCACCAGCAGCGCCGCCACCGTCACCAGCCCCAGCATCAGCCCCAGCGCCCGGCTCACCTGATCCGACACCGCCGTCAGCCGCACGATCAAATCGTCCACATCGATCAGGCTCACCGTGGGGTGCCGGCGGATCAACTCCACTTCGGCCACCCGTCCCTGCTCAGGCAGACGATAGCTGCCAAGCCAGGTCTGGGAGAAAGGCGCCAGCACGTCCGGCGAGAAGATCATGTAGAAGTTGGGTCGCATGTTGTCCCACTTGATGGCCCGCAGGCTGGTCACCTGCGCCTTGAAGCTGCGCCCTTCGATGGTGAAGCCCAGGGTGTCGCCGAGGGCGATGTCGAGCCGTTTGGCCAGATCCTTGTCTACCGATACCTGGCCGGGGCCATCCAGCCAGCGTCCTGCGGTCAGAGTATTGTCCGGCGGCAGGGTAGCGGTGGTGGTGAAGTTGAGCTCGCGATTGACCCCTTCGCGGCCATCTTCATCCGTGTCGCGCACCGCCTCGCTGGCGATGCTGACCAGCCGGCCGCGCACCATGGGGTAGAAGTCCGAGGTCACGGCCCCCGCCTGGCGCAGATCGGCCAGGATCCCCTCCCGCTCTCCGTCTGCCACGTTGACCAGGAAGCGGTTGGGGGCATCCGCCGGCAGCCTAGCCGAGAACTCGCCGAGCAGATCGACCCGCGCCGCCCACAGCAGGCCGAACAGCATCAGTGCCAGCGCAAAGCCCGCCAGCTGGAACAGGCCGCTGCCCCGCTCGCGGGAGAGATGGCTGATGGCCAGCCGCAGCGCGTGGGGCCCCTGCACCCGGCGACCCAGTCGCAGCAGCAAGGAGGCGATCAGCGCCAGCAGCCCCATCAGCAAGCCCATGCCGCCGATCAGCCCCAGCGCCAGGGTCGCATCGGCGGTGAAGCCCCACACCAGCCCAAACAGCCCGAGCAGCGCCACCGGCAACGCCAGCCAGGGCGGGATCCCCGCCTCCAGCTCGCGCCTCAGCACCCGCAGCGGCGGCACCTTGAGCAGACGCAGGAAGGGCACGAAGGCCAGCAGCAGGGTGATGAAGAAGGCCACCGCCAACCCCAGTGCAAAGGGTCGCCACGACGGCGGCGGTAGATCAGCGGGCAGCAGGTTGCCCAGCAGATGCAGGGTCAGCCACTGCATGGCGCTGCCCGCCACCAGACCGAGCAGGGCGCCGACCAGCGTCAGCGACAGCAACAGGGTGCCCATCAACTGCCAGAGTGAGCGCCGCGACGCGCCGAGCGTCTTGAGCAGCGCCACCATGTTGGTCTGGCGCTCGGCGAAGTGACGCACCGCAATGCCCATGGCCAGCGCCCCCAGCAGCACTCCCGCCAGGGAGGCGAGCCGGAAGAAGCGCTCGGCATTGGCCAGCGAGCGGCCCACTTGGGAGCCCTGGTCGTCCGGCTTGATCAGCTTCTGTCCCGCCTTGAGTCTGGGTTTGAGCCAGCGTTCATAGTCGGCCACCTGCTCGCGGGTACCCTTGAACAGGTAGCGCCACTGCTGGCGGCTGCCCGGCAGCAGGGCACCGGTCGCCTCCACATCGGCGCTGTGGATCAGCGCCCGCGGCGCCAGCAGGAAGGGGCTGAAGCCCTGATCCGGCTCCTGACCCAGTACCCCCGCCACCTTGAGCACCGTATTGCCCACTTCCAGCGCATCCCCCGGCTTGGCCGCCAGCAGTTGCATCACCCGGGCCGAGAGCCAGATCTCGCCGGGTGCCGGCGCCCGCTGGGGGCTCAGCTCCAGCTTGCCGTAGAAGGGGAAATCCTCAGGCACGGCGCGGATGGACGCCAGTTGCAGGACATCGCCATGAAACAGCATGCTGTTGAAGCTGACCGTGGTCTGCACCGCCAGGCCCGTTTTTGCCGCCTGCTCGAGCCAGGCGGCCGGCGCCGGCGTGGCCGAGCGCAGCGCCCGGTCGGCACCGATAAAGTCGCGGCCGGAGGCTTTGAGCCCGGCATCCAGCCGATCCGCCACCAGGGCCACGCTCAGCACACAGGCCACGCTCAGCGCCAGCGCCAGCACGAACCAGCGCAGCTCGCCGTTGAATCCTTCCCGGCGCAATAGCTTGAATCCCAGTCGCCATTGACTCATGACAGCTCCCTGACTCTTGCTGCAGAAGCGGCTTCGGATGCTGACGCAGCCGCCGCCAGTCGTCCTGCCGCCATCACCAGTTGCCGCTGGCAACGCTGAGCCAGCTCGTGATCATGGGTCACCACCACGAGCGTGGTGCCATGCTCGCGGTTGAGCTCGAACAGCAGCTCGATCACCCGCTCCCCGGTCTTGCTGTCGAGGTTGCCGGTGGGCTCATCGGCCAGCAGCAGGCTGGGCCGGGTCATGAAGGCCCGGGCAATGGCGACCCGCTGCTGTTCACCGCCGGAGAGGCGCGGCGGCAGATGGTGCAGCCGTTCGCCAAGGCCGACCGCCGCCAGCAGCTCGCGAGCCCGCGGCTCGCAGCGGGTCTCGCCACGCAGCTCGGCAGGCAGCATGACGTTCTCCAGCGCACTCAGGGTGGGCAGCAGCAGGAAGGACTGGAACACAAAGCCGACCTGCTCGGCCCGCAACCGGGCACGCCCCTCCTCGTCCAGCTGCAGCAGCGACTGGCCCTGGATCTCGATATCCCCCTGGCTCGGCAGATCCAGCCCGGCCAGCAGCCCCAGCAGGGTGGACTTGCCGGAGCCGGAAGCGCCGACCAGCGCCACCGTTTCGCCGCTATTGACTTGCAGGTCGATCCCTTCAAGGATGGTGAGGCTTTCCTGGCCCAGGCGCACTGTCTTGCCCAGGCCCTTGACGTTGATAATGGGAGTTGAATTCATGACGCGTTTCCTGTTTGCCTTGTGCTGCCTGGTGTCATCGGTGCAGGCCCAGACCCTGCTGGTACTGGGCGACAGCCTGAGTGCGGGTTATCAGATGCCGGCGGAGCAGAGCTGGCCTGCGCTGCTCAATCAGAAATGGCAGCAGCAGGGGGGTAAACATCAGCTTATCAATGCCAGCATCAGTGGTGAAACTACGCAAGGGGCGCTGGCCAGATTACCGGCCCTGCTCAAGGAACATCAACCGGACTGGGTGCTGATCGAGCTGGGTGGCAACGACGGGCTGCGCGGGTTCGCGCCGGCCATCACCCGGGACAACCTCACCAGGATGGTGGCGCTGACCAAGGCTCAACAGGTAAAAACCGTGCTGACCCAGATCCAGCTGCCCCGCAACTACGGCGCACGCTACCTGCGCCAGTTCGAGCAGATCTTCCCGGAACTGGCCAGCGCCAATCAGCTGCCGCTGATGCCCTTCTTCATGGATGATATTGCGCTGCGCCCTGAACTCATGATGAACGATGGCATCCACCCCACCGCCGCCGCCCAGCCGCAGATCCGCGACCGGGTGGCCAGCTTCATCGAGCCGCTGCTGACCCAGTGATCCCGGTGTCATGGCCTTGCCTATCTTCCGGGTTCCCACCCCAATAAAAATCCCGCCAAGGCGGGATTTTTATTGCTCCTGTCTCAGCGTTCCAGGATCTGGCGCAGCCGCTCCTGGGCCACCCCGACCAGCAGGTCTGGCTGGAACTTGGAGATGAAGCGATCACAGCCCACCTTCTTGACCATGGCCTCGTTGAAGTTGCCGCTCAGCGAGGTGTTGAGGGTGATGAAGAGATCGGACATGCGGGCATCGCTGCGAATTTCATGGGTCAACCGGTAGCCGTCCATCTCCGGCATCTCGGCATCGGTGATCATCAGCAGGATCTCGTCGGTCACCTTCTTGCCCGCATCGCACCAACCCTTGAGCAGATTGAGCGCCTGCAGGCCATCCTGGCATTCGATCACTTCCAGCCCCAGCTGGCCCAGGGTTTCGCGCACCAGATTGCGGGCCGTGCTGGAGTCATCAACGATGAGCACCTTGCGGCCATGCATTTCCGGCAAGATCTCCCGATCCAGCACCTCTTCCGAGATGCGGATGTCATAGGTGATGATCTCGGCCAGCACCTTCTCCACGTCGATGATCTCGACGATCTGATCGACACCGTCCTCGGGAATGCGGGTGATGGCGGTCAGGTAGTTCGCCCGCCCGGCGGAACGCGGCGGCGGCAGTATGTCCTTCCAGGTCATGTTGACGATGTTGGCCACCTGCCCCACCAGAAAGCCCTGAATGGTGCGGTTGTATTCGGTAATGATGAGGTTGGACTCAGCATCGATGGGCATGGGGCGCATGCCGATGGCGCTGCGCAGGTTGATCACCGGAATGGAGGTGCCACGAATGTTGGCCACCCCGCTGATGTTGTGGTGCGCTCCCGGCATCTTGTTGAGATGGGGCAGCTTGACCACTTCCCGCACCTTGAACACGTTGATAGCAAACAACTGTTGGGATCCCAAACGGAACATCAACAGCTCCAGGCGGTTCTCCCCTACCAGCTGGGTACGTTGGTCCACTGAATCCAATATGCTCGCCATATAAAGCCCTTACGTCCGTTGCCCGAGTCTCGCCATAGTATAGAAGGGTCAGAATCCCAACACGACCCGTATTCTTATCCTATGTCGGCCAGATGATGCCGGAACTTGATAAAAAAAAGCGAGACCCGGCTCGCGGCCGGGCTCTCTTCAAGCTTGTCAGTAACCATTCGCTCATAATCCTCTGTCGACGGTGATACGGCCCTGATTATCCGATGAAAATCAGCCCCCCCTTCAATCCCATGACATAAAAAAAGCGGCAGATGAATCTGCCGCTTTTTGCCTGGAGTCGACCGGATTACTTGTCGATATCCAGCATGTTGTTGTTCAGCATGTAGTCGATCACCTGGGACGAGGTGGCCGACGCGCTGCCGGTGAGGCTGTCGAACGTATGGTTCATCAGCACTATCTCCTGGGTCACGGGGGCGGCGCTGCTCTCCTTGACCTGCAGGTGAACCCCTTCGCTGTCCTGGAAGACAGAGAGCAGGCTCTTCAGATCGTTCTGGTTGCGAGAACCATCGTGATCCAGCAGGTCGCTCAGATCCAGCTTGTCACCTTCCGCCTTGGAGAAGTCGACCACGTAATCCTTGGCCACGCTGCCCGCAGCGGTATCGCCCTGCAGCCAGGTGAAGGTATCGGCGCCGCCATCCCCCTTGAGGATGTCATTGCCCAGCCCGCCGACCAGGATGTCATTGCCCAGACCACCGCTCAGGGTATCGTCACCGCTACCGCCGTACAGGGTGTCGTTGCCGCTGCCGCCGTACAGGGTATCGTTGCCGCTCTCGCCGTACAGGGTGTCGTTGCCGGCACCACCGAACAGGATGTCGTTGCCGGCGCCACCGAACAGGAAGTCATCGCCACCCTGGCCGAACAGGATGTCGTTGCCATCGCCGCCGATCAGCACGTCCGCCTTGTCATTGCTGGAGGACTGATCGAACTCGCTGGCATGATCCGTGATGTAGTCATGGACCTGGGCATCGGTCACCGAGCCTGCGCTCAGCTTGCCGGCCACGTACTGCTTGATGGCCGCGTAGCCTTCACCGTTGATGCCGGCGAAGTGGATGGCATCCCCGAACAGGATGTCGTCACCGGCACCGCCGTCGATCCGGTCGCTGCCCGGCAGGTTGTTCACCGAGGTTCCCAGAATGGCGTTGGCCAGGTCACTGGCGTTGACACCGGTCATGATGACGCCGTCAGAGTCGTAGGACTTGAGATCGTTGTAGGAGATGTTGGCCCCCAGTCCGATCGCCTCCACCGTGACCCCCATGCCCGTCAGCAAGGCAAAGCCGGCAACGGCATTGCTGATGGTGGTGGATGTGGAATCCTGTCCATTGCCTGCCAGGGTCGAGTAGGTATAACCACCCAGACCATCAGGGCGCATGTAGCCGATCTTGGTTGAATCCCCCTTGGTATCAACTTTATAAACCGCCCCTTGAGCATCGATAATGGTATATCCGCTGCTCTTGTAGACTTGGCCGGGAACATAGCCGTTCTGCAACAGCTGATTGAGATAGACATCACGAGAATCATTCGGATAGTCATCGATCAACGGATTGCTACCTTCGTTGCTCAGATAGTAAGTCGGCTTACCATCGGTAATGAAGTAGGTCAGGTTCTTGGCATTGGTATTACCCTGTACGGTCGAGCTGTTGAACCAGTTGGCCGTGGTCTTGAACACATCCTCGTAGTTGGTGCCACCGCCGCTGTTGGTGCTGCCATCCATGCTGTCAAGAATGGCTTGCAGCTGGCTCAGGGCGTTGCTGTCCTTCAGGTTCACGCTGACCGACTTGTTGGCCATGGTGTCGAAGTCCACCAGGAAGATGTTGACCTTCCCGGCGCCATCGGTGCCGGCGCTCGCCTTGAGGCTGGAGAACACCTGTGCCAGCTGGCTCTTGATGGTGTTCATGGCGCTGCTGCCGATACTGCCCGAGCTGTCGACCATGAAGGCGATGTTGTAATTCTGGCCTGGCAGTACCACGCTGCCATCCAGATCCCCGACCACGATATTGTGCTCGTTGCCATAGGTGCGGTTCTGATCGCCCGGCTCCCCTTCGGTGGAAAGGAAATAGCTCATGCGGATCGAATCCTGATCCGATGCACTGCTGGTCTGATCGGTCGCCACTTCCTTGGCGATGGCTTCTACCTTCAGGTCGAACTGGCCGGCACTGCTGCCCGGAACCCGCAGGGTCAGGCCGGTCAGCTTGACGTCCAGCGCGCTCTGGTTCCACAGACCGGTCAGCGTCAGCTTGCCATAGGCCCCCACGGTGCCGAGCATGGTCGAGCCCTGATAGAGGGTCGACCCCGTCGGCATGCCGGTCAGCACCAGGCTGTCGAACTGCTCGCTGCCATCCCGGTCGGTCAGGGAAGCGCTGATCTCGAACGGGTAATCCACCACGCTCGGCTGTACCGCCGTCAGGGTGCCGTCGGTCTGGTTGAACTGGTAGATGCCGTCATCAAACTGCACCAGCTCGATGTCGTAGAGCGACTTGCTGATAGTGACGCCGTTCTCCTTCACCAGGAAGTTGAAACCGCCATCACTTCTGCGCTCGATGACATAGTTGGCACGCGAGCCCATCAGTACGGCCAGGTCGGTACCGGCGCCGCCATACAGGGTATCGCCACCCAGTCCGGCCACCAGGATGTCATTGCCAGTGCCGCCGTCGAGGGTATCGCCGGAGACCGAGTTGCCGCCGACCAATACATCATTGCCCGCACCGCCGACGAAGTAATCGCCGCCCCCTTTCACGCTGACGATGTAGTCGTTGCCGCTGGTCCCCACCACGCTGTCCTGAGTGGTGGTGCTGTCGGTAAAGCTGCTGGTGATGCCAAAGTTGCCCTTGTTGAAGCTGCCGCTCTGGAACGCCCCGGTGGAGATGCCGGACGACGGGTACTGGGTATAAAGCGGGACGCCGTTGCCCGTCAGGCTGATGTCGACCACCGGCTTGTCCGCGACTGCAGTGATATCGATCACCAGCTTGCCGCTGTTGCTCAGGTTGGCGCCGTCACTGATCTGGTAACCAAAGCTGGCGTAATCACCCTGCAGGTTGCCGGTAACGACGCCATTGCCGTTGCTGGCGTTGGTGCTCGACTCGTTGAGGCCCGGCACGAAGCGCAGGTGGCCGCTGTCGATATCGGTGTAGGAGACAAGATCCCCCACCTTCACCGCAATCCACTGGCCGGCTGCGTTCAGGTACTCCAGCTTGCCGTTCAGCGGCAGGGTGTTGATCTGCACGCTCAGGTCAGAAGCGGCCTGATCATCGCTGGCACCAAACTGGGCCCACTTCAGCACCAGCGGCGTGTCTTCCTTGCCGGCACTGTAGCCACCCGTGGTCACCGGCGCACGATCGTTGTCGATGATGGTACCGATGCCGTTCTGACCGCCCACGGTCACGGTCAGGGTCTCATTCGCTTCGACCAGACGATCGTCCACCGTCGGGATGGTCACGGTAAAGCCCGACACCCCGGCCGGCACGGTGATCTTGCCGGTGGCGCTGTTGTAGGTCACCCCGTTGCTGAACTGGGCAGTACCCCAGTCAAGGCTGGAGGCCGGGTTGGTGCCGCTGCCCTTGATGCCGAAGTCATACTGGGTCGCTTCCTGGGTCGCATCAGAGAGCGTCACCGTGTGCAGCAGGTTGCCGCCCTCGGCTGCACTCTCGCTGGAGACCAACTGTACGATGGGCGTAAACAGCGGCTTGGTTGCGAAAGAGCCCAGGCTGTAGTCGCCGTCGCCATCCACCACCTTGATCTGGAAGTCGATGTCGCCATCTCCCAGCGGCTTGGACATGTTCTGATACTGGAAGAACTCCCACTTGCCGGTGGCCGGGGTAAATTCCAGACGGAACACCAAGGTGCCATCGCTGGCCTTGCCGACCAGGGTATTGGCCGATTCCATCGTGGTGGTGATCAGCTTGCCGGTCGCCGTGGTCAGCCCGGTCTCGGTAGAACCGACCAGCTGCATGTAGCCCTTGCCATCGGCGCCCCACTGCGGGGTGACCGTGCCGGAACCGTAGGCGATGGCCGGCGCCGTGGTGGCACCGAGGAACTCGATGCTCTTCACGGTGAAGTCGCTGTTGTCGGCGTAGAGGCCGTTACCATTGTTGGTGGCCTTGATGACCATGGTATCGAAGCCACCCTGCTGCACCTGGAAGTTGCCGGCATAGTCGCCACCCGCCGCGTTGGAGCTGAAGGTCTGGGTACCGATCAGCACGCCGCCGCGGTAGAACTCGACCACGCCGCTCTCCAGCTCGCCACCGAACATCTGGCTGAACTTGATGTTGGCGCCATAGGCCACCTTGCCCGCATCCAGTTTGACGATCAGCTGCTCGGAAGCAGAAGTACCGTTTGCAAAGTGGCGGAAGTCCACCTCGTTGGCGAGGTTGTGGTTCGGTGAACCGACGCTGGAAACCCCCAGACCGGAGCTGGAACCGTTGACATTGGCGGTGATCAGGGCCGAGTTGGTCGACGAGGTAAAGCCCAGCGCCGTGATGCTGAAGCCGCTCACGTTCAGGGTCGTCTGGTTGCTGCCACTGTACTTGGTCAGATCAAACAGGCCGGTCAGGGTATCCGGGATGTTGGTCTTGATGACGGAGACGGCCGCCATGTCACCGGCCACCGGCGAGTCATCCTCGACCGAGATGGGCAGGCTGCCAGTCGTGGTGGTCTTGCCATCCGAGACGGTCACACCGATCTGGAAGTTGAGTACGTCTTCACTGCCCTTGACCGGGTGATCAAGCGGGGCCTTGAGCGTCACGTCATAACTCCAGTCGCCCTTGCCGTTGCCGGCGGGCGCGGTCAGCTTCACATCCATGACCGCCTTGTAGTCGGCGCCGCCCGGTGTACCGGTATAACCGGTCAACACCTTGGTGGCGGCATTCCAGCTCCACTGCACCGCGGCACCGCCAGCCGTCAGGCCAGCCGGCCCGTTCAGGCTGATGGTGAGCGTATCCTGGCTGTCGACATCGCCGACCGTGATCTTGCCGCTGGCGGCCACGCTGTCGGTGGTATCGCTGCTGCCTGCCGTATCGGCAATGCCGCCAGCCAGCCCCTCTTCGGAGACCACAGCCCCCTTGTCGATACTCAGGGTCGGTGCGTCGTTGGTGCCGGTGATGGTGACCGAGACGGTATGGCTGGTGCCATCGACACTCTTGACGGTGAAGCTCTCGACGCGGGTCTCACCTTGGCCCAGGTACTGCACCTTGCTGTTGTCGACGTTGTAGCTCCAGGTACCGGTCTCGGTGATGGAGAGGCTGCCCAGTGCGCCAGTGCTCGGGGTGCCGTTGCCAGCCACGAACTTGGCCTGACCCTGATCCGCATCGCTGATGGTCAGCACGCCGCTGTCGCTCAGCTTGCCGCCGACCACGTTCAGATCTTCGGTTACTGCACCCAGGTCATCCCCCGCCACCACAGCGCCATCATTCACACCAGTGATGGTGATGGTCACGGTGTGCTCGGTGCCATCCACGGACTTGACCACAAAGGTCTCGACCTTGGTCTCGCCTTCGCCCAGGTACTGCACCTTGCTGTTGTCGACGTTGTAGCTCCAGGTACCGGTCTCGGTGATGGCGAGGCTGCCCAGTGCGCCCGTGCTCGGGGTGCCGTTGCCGGCCACAAACTTGGCCTGACCCTGGTCCGCATCGCTGATGGTCAGCACGCCGCTGTCGCTCAGCTTGCCACCCACCACGTTCAGATCTTCGGTCACTGCCCCCAGGTCATCCCCCGCCACCACGGCGCCATCGTTCACGCCAGTGATGGTGATGGTGACGGTGTGGGTGGTGCCATCCACGGACTTGACCACAAAGGTCTCGACCTTGGTTTCACCTTCGCCCAGGTACTGCACCTTGCTGTTGTCGACGTTGTAGGTCCAGGCACCGCCTTCGGTGATGGCGAGGCTACCCAGTGCGCCCGCACTCGGGGTGCCATTGCCGGCCACGAACTTGGCCTGACCCTGATCTTCATCGCTGATGGTTAGCACGCCGCTGTCGCTCAGCTTGCCGCCGACCACGTTCAGATCTTCGGTCACTGCACCCAGGTCATCCCCCGCCACCACGGCGCCATCGTTCACGCCGGTGATGGTGATGGTGACGGTGTGAGTGGTGCCATCCACCGACTGCACGGTGAAGCTCTCTGTCCGGGTCTCGCCCAGGCCCAGGTACTGCACCTTGCTGTTGTCGACGTTGTAGCTCCAGGCACCGGTCTCGGTGATGGAGAGGCTGCCCAGTGCCCCCACGCTCGGGGTGCCGTTGCCGGCCACAAACTTGGCCTGACCCTGATCCGCATCGCTGATGGTCAGCACGCCGCTGTCGCTCAGCTTGCCACCCACCACGTTCAGATCTTCGGTCACTGCCCCCAGGTCATCCCCCGCCACCACGGCGCCATCATTCACGCCAGTGATGGTGATGGTGACGGTGTGGGTGGTGCCATCCACCGACTGCACGGTGAAGCTCTCGATCCGGGTTTCGCCCAGGCCCAGGTACTGCACCTTGCTGTTGTCGACGTTGTAGCTCCAGGTACCGGTCTCGGTGATGGCCAGGCTGCCCAGTGCGCCAGTGCTCGGGGTGCCGTTGCCCGCCACAAACTTGGCCTGCCCTTGGTCCGCATCGCTGATGGTCAGCACGCCGCTGTCGCTCAGCTTGCCGCCGACCACGTTCAGGTCTTCGGTCACCGCCCCCAGGTCATCCCCCGCCACCACGGCGCCATCGTTGACGCCGGTGATGGTGATGGTGACGGTGTGGGTGGTGCCATCGACACTCTTGACGGTGAAGCTCTCGACCCGGGTCTCGCCCAGGCCCAGGTACTGTACCTTGCTGTTGTCGACGTTGTAGCCCCAGGTACCGGTCTCGGTGATGGAGAGGCTGCCCAGTGCGCCCGCACTCGGGGTGCCGTTGCCAGCCACGAACTTGGCCTGACCCTGATCCGCATCACTGATGGTCAGCACACCGCTGTCGCTCAGCTTGCCGCCGACCACGTTCAGATCTTCGGTCACTGCACCCAGGTCATCCCCCGCCACCACAGCGCCATCGTTCACGCCAGTGATGGTGATGGTGACGGTGTGGGTGGTGCCATCGACACTCTTGACGGTGAAGGTTTCAATACGGGTCTCGCCTTCGCCCAGGTACTGCACCTTGCTGTTGTCGACGTTGTAGCCCCAGGTACCGGTCTCGGTGATGGAGAGGCTGCCCAGTGCGCCCGCACTCGGGGTGCCGTTGCCAGCCACGAACTTGGCCTGACCCTGATCCGCATCACTGATGGTCAGCACACCGCTGTCGCTCAGCTTGCCGCCGACCACGTTCAGATCTTCGGTCACTGCACCCAGGTCATCCCCCGCCACCACAGCGCCATCGTTCACGCCGGTGATGGTGATGGTGACGGTGTGAGTGGTGCCATCGACAGAGGCCACGGTGAAGGTTTCGACCTTGGTTTCACCTTCGCCCAGGTACTGTACCTTGCTGTTGTCGACGTTGTAGGTCCAGGCGCCGCCTTCGGTGATGGTCAGGCTACCCAGCGCACCCGCACTCGGGGTGCCGTTGCCGGCCAGGAACTTGGCTTCATCCGCCCCGTCCACGTCGATCACGCTCAGGGTGCCGGTTTCGGTCAGCAGCGGGTTGGTTTCGTCTTCGGTGACTGCACCGCTGTCAGTGCCGCCGATCACGGCAGAGTCGTTCACACCAGTGATGGTGATGGTGACGGTGTGAGTGGTGCCATCGACCGAGGCCACGGTGAAGGTCTCGACCTTGGTCTCGCCCTCGCCCAGGTACTGCACCTTGCTGTTGTCGACGTTGTAGGTCCAGGCGCCGCCTTCGGTGATGGCGAGGCTGCCCAGCGCACCCGCACTCGGGGTGCCGTTGCCGGCCAGGAACTTGGCCTCGTCGGCGCCGTCCACGTCGGTGACGCTCAGGGTGCCGGTCTCGGTCAGAGTCGGGTTGGTCTCGTCTTCCACCACGCCGCCAGTGTCGGTGCCGGTAATGACAGCCGCATCGTTGACGCCGGTGATGGTGATGGTGACGGTGTGGGTGGTGCCATCGACTGAGGCCACGGTGAAGGTCTCGACCTTGGTCTCGCCCTCGCCCAGGTACTGCACCTTGCTGTTGTCGACGTTGTAGGTCCAGGCGCCGCCTTCGGTGATGGTCAGGCTACCCAGCGCACCCGCACTCGGGGTGCCGTTGCCGGCCAGGAACTTGGCTTCATCCGCCCCATCCACGTCGATCACGCTCAGGGTGCCGGTTTCGGTCAGCAGCGGGTTGGTTTCGTCTTCGGTGACCGCGCCAGTATCGCTACCGGTGATCACCGCGGCATCGTTGACGCCGGTGATGGTGATGGTGACGGTGTGAGTGGTGCCATCGACCGAGGCCACGGTGAAGGTCTCGACCTTGGTCTCGCCCTCGCCCAGGTACTGCACCTTGCTGTTGTCGACGTTGTAGGTCCAGGCGCCGCCTTCGGTGATGGTCAGGCTACCCAGCGCACCCGCACTCGGGGTGCCGTTGCCGGCCAGGAACTTGGCCTCGTCGGCGCCGTCCACGTCGGTCACGCTCAGGGTACCGGTCTCGGTCAGAGTCGGGTTGGTCTCGTCTTCGGTAACTGCACCGCTGTCAGTGCCGCCGATCACGGCAGAGTCGTTCACACCAGTGATGGTGATGGTGACGGTGTGAGTGGTGCCATCGACCGAGGCCACGGTGAAGGTCTCGACCTTGGTCTCGCCCTCGCCCAGGTACTGCACCTTGCTGTTGTCGACGTTGTAGGTCCAGGCACCGCCTTCGGTGATGGTCAGGCTACCCAGCGCACCCGCACTCGGGGTGCCGTTGCCGGCCAGGAACTTGGCTTCATCCGCCCCGTCCACGTCGGTCACGCTCAGGGTGCCGGTTTCGGTCAGCAGCGGGTTGGTCTCGTCTTCGGTAACTGCACCGCTGTCAGTGCCGCCGATCACGGCAGAGTCGTTCACACCAGTGATGGTGATGGTGACGGTGTGAGTGGTGCCATCGACTGAAGCCACGGTGAAGGTCTCGACCTTGGTCTCGCCTTCGCCCAGGTACTGCACCTTGCTGTTGTCGACGTTGTAGGTCCAGGCCCCGCCTTCGGTGATGGTCAGACTGCCCAGTGCGCCCGCACTCGGGGCGCCGTTGCCGGCCACAAACTTGCCCTCGTCGGCGCCGTCCACGTCGGTCACGCTCAGGGTACCGGTCTCGGTCAGAGTCGGGTTGGTCTCGTCTTCGGTCACGCCGCCGGTGTCGCTACCGGTAATGACCGCGGCATCGTTGACGCCGGTGATGGTGATGGTGACGGTGTGAGTGGTGCCATCGACCGAGGCCACGGTGAAGGTCTCGACCTTGGTCTCGCCTTCGCCCAGGTACTGCACCTTGCTGTTGTCGACGTTGTAGGTCCAGGCACCGCCTTCGGTGATGGTCAGACTGCCCAGTGCGCCCGCACTCGGGGCGCCGTTGCCAGCCAGGAACTTGGCCTCGTCGGCGCCGTCCACGTCGGTCACGCTCAGGGTACCGGTCTCGGTCAGAGTCGGGTTGGTCTCGTCTTCGGTCACGCCGCCGGTGTCGCTACCGGTAATGACCGCGGCATCATTGACGCCGGTGATGGTGATGGTCACGGTGTGCTCGGTGCCATCCACGGACTTGACCACAAAGGTCTCGACCTTGGTCTCGCCTTCGCCCAGGTACTGCACCTTGCTGTTGTCGACGTTGTAAGTCCAGGCACCGCCTTCGGTGATGGTCAGGCTGCCCAGTGCACCCGCACTCGGGGTGCCGTTGCCGGCCAGGAACTTGGCCTCGTCGGCGCCGTCCACGTCGGTCACGCTCAGGGTGCCGGTCTCGGTCAGAGTCGGGTTGGTTTCGTCTTCCACCACGCCACCGGTGTCGCTACCGGTGATCACCGCCGCATCGTTGACGCCGGTGATGGTGATGGTGACGGTGTGCTCGGTGCCATCCACGGACTTGACCACAAAGGTCTCGACCTTGGTCTCGCCTTCGCCCAGGTACTGCACCTTGCTGTTGTCGACGTTGTAGGTCCAGGCGCCGCCTTCGGTGATGGTCAGGCTGCCCAGTGCACCCGCACTCGGGGTGCCGTTGCCGGCCACGAACTTGGCCTCGTCGGCGCCGTCCACGTCGGTCACGCTCAGGGTGCCGGTCTCGGTCAGGGTCGGGTTGGTCTCGTCTTCCACCACGCTACCGGTGTCGGTGCCGGTAATGACCGCCGCATCGTTCACGCCGGTGATGGTGATGGTGACGGTGTGAGTGGTGCCATCGACCGAGGCCACGGTGAAGGTCTCGACCTTGGTCTCGCCCTCGCCCAGGTACTGCACCTTGCTGTTGTCGACGTTGTAGGTCCAGGCACCGCCTTCGGTGATGGTCAGGCTACCCAGAGCACCCGCACTCGGGGTGCCGTTGCCGGCCACAAACTTGGCCTCATCCGCCCCATCCACGTCGGTCACGCTCAGGGTACCGGTCTCGGTCAGCAGCGGGGTGCTTTCATCTTCGGTGACCGCACCAGTGTCGCTACCGGTGATCACCGCCGCATCGTTGACGCCAGTGATGGTGATGGTGACGGTGTGAGTGGTGCCATCGACTGAAGCCACGGTGAAGGTCTCGACCTTGGTCTCACCTTCGCCCAGGTACTGCACCTTGCTGTTGTCGACGTTGTAAGTCCAGGCGCCGCCTTCGGTGATGGTCAGGCTACCCAGTGCACCCGCACTCGGGGTGCCGTTGCCAGCCAGGAACTTGGCCTCGTCGGCCCCGTCTACGTCAGTCACGCTCAGGGTGCCGGTCTCGGTCAGGGTCGGGTTGGTTTCGTCTTCGGTGACTGCACCGCTGTCAGTGCCACCGATCACGGCAGAGTCGTTCACGCCGGTGATGGTGATGGTGACGGTGTGAGTGGTGCCATCGACCGAGGCCACGGTGAAGGTCTCGACCTTGGTCTCACCCTCGCCCAGGTACTGCACCTTGCTGTTGTCGACGTTGTAAGTCCAGGCCCCGCCTTCGGTGATGGTCAGGCTACCCAGTGCACCCGCACTCGGGGTGCCGTTGCCAGCCAGGAACTTGGCCTCGTCGGCCCCGTCTACGTCAGTCACGCTCAGGGTGCCGGTCTCGGTCAGGGTCGGGTTGGTTTCGTCTTCGGTGACTGCACCGCTGTCAGTGCCACCGATCACGGCAGAGTCGTTCACGCCGGTGATGGTGATGGTGACGGTGTGAGTGGTGCCATCGACCGAGGCCACGGTGAAGGTCTCGACCTTGGTCTCACCCTCGCCCAGGTACTGCACCTTGCTGTTGTCGACGTTGTAAGTCCAGGCCCCGCCTTCGGTGATGGTCAGGCTACCCAGTGCACCCGCACTCGGGGTGCCGTTGCCAGCCAGGAACTTGGCCTCGTCGGCCCCGTCTACGTCAGTCACGCTCAGGGTGCCGGTCTCGGTCAGGGTCGGGTTGGTTTCGTCTTCCACCACGCTACCGGTGTCGGTGCCGGTAATGACAGCCGCATCGTTGACGCCGGTGATGGTGATGGTGACGGTGTGAGTGGTGCCATCGACTGAAGCCACGGTGAAGGTCTCGACCTTGGTCTCGCCTTCGCCCAGGTACTGCACCTTGCTGTTGTCGACGTTGTAGGTCCAGGCCCCGCCTTCGGTGATGGTCAGACTGCCCAGTGCGCCCGCACTCGGGGTGCCGTTGCCAGCCAGGAACTTGGCCTCGTCGGCCCCGTCTACGTCAGTCACGCTCAGGGTGCCGGTCTCGGTCAGGGTCGGGTTGGTTTCGTCTTCCACCACGCTACCGGTGTCGGTGCCGGTAATGACAGCCGCATCGTTGACGCCGGTGATGGTGATGGTGACGGTGTGAGTGGTGCCATCGACTGAAGCCACGGTGAAGGTCTCGACCTTGGTCTCGCCTTCGCCCAGGTACTGCACCTTGCTGTTGTCGACGTTGTAGGTCCAGGCCCCGCCTTCGGTGATGGTCAGACTGCCCAGTGCGCCCGCACTCGGGGTGCCGTTGCCAGCCAGGAACTTGGCCTCGTCGGCCCCGTCTACGTCAGTCACGCTCAGGGTGCCGGTCTCGGTCAGGGTCGGGTTGGTTTCGTCTTCCACCACGCTACCGGTGTCGGTGCCGGTAATGACAGCCGCATCGTTGACGCCGGTGATGGTGATGGTGACGGTGTGAGTGGTGCCATCGACTGAAGCCACGGTGAAGGTCTCGACCTTGGTCTCGCCTTCGCCCAGGTACTGCACCTTGCTGTTGTCGACGTTGTAGGTCCAGGCCCCGCCTTCGGTGATGGTCAGACTGCCCAGTGCGCCCGCACTCGGGGTGCCGTTGCCAGCCAGGAACTTGGCCTCGTCGGCCCCGTCTACGTCAGTCACGCTCAGGGTGCCGGTCTCGGTCAGGGTCGGGTTGGTTTCGTCTTCCACCACGCTACCGGTGTCGGTGCCGGTAATGACAGCCGCATCGTTGACGCCGGTGATGGTGATGGTCACGGTGTGCTCGGTGCCGTCCACGGACTTGACCACAAAGGTCTCGACCTTGGTCTCGCCTTCGCCCAGGTACTGCACCTTGCTGTTGTCGACGTTGTAGGTCCAGGCCCCGCCTTCGGTGATGGTCAGGCTACCCAGTGCACCCGCACTCGGGGTGCCGTTGCCAGCCAGGAACTTGGCCTCGTCGGCCCCGTCTACGTCAGTCACGCTCAGGGTGCCGGTCTCGGTCAGGGTCGGGTTGGTCTCGTCTTCGGTGACTGCACCGCTGTCAGTGCCACCGATCACGGCAGAGTCGTTCACGCCGGTGATGGTGATGGTGACGGTGTGAGTGGTGCCATCGACCGAGGCCACGGTGAAGGTCTCGACCTTGGTCTCGCCCTCGCCCAGGTACTGCACCTTGCTGTTGTCGACGTTGTAGGTCCAGGCACCGCCTTCGGTGATGGTCAGGCTACCCAGTGCACCCGCACTCGGGGTGCCGTTGCCGGCCACAAACTTGGCCTCATCCGCCCCATCCACGTCGGTCACGCTCAGGGTACCGGTCTCGGTCAGCAGCGGGGTGCTTTCATCTTCGGTGACCGCACCAGTGTCGCTACCGGTGATCACCGCCGCATCGTTGACGCCAGTGATGGTGATGGTGACGGTGTGAGTGGTGCCATCGACTGAAGCCACGGTGAAGGTCTCGACCTTGGTCTCACCTTCGCCCAGGTACTGCACCTTGCTGTTGTCGACGTTGTAAGTCCAGGCGCCGCCTTCGGTGATGGTCAGGCTACCCAGTGCGCCCGCACTCGGGGTGCCGTTGCCGGCCAGGAACTTGGCCTCGTCGGCGCCATCCACGTCGGTCACGCTCAGGGTGCCGGTCTCGGTCAGGGTCGGGTTGGTTTCGTCTTCCACCACGCTACCGGTGTCGGTGCCGGTAATGACAGCCGCATCGTTGACGCCGGTGATGGTGATGGTGACGGTGTGAGTGGTGCCATCGACTGAAGCCACGGTGAAGGTCTCGACCTTGGTCTCGCCTTCGCCCAGGTACTGCACCTTGCTGTTGTCGACGTTGTAGGTCCAGGCCCCGCCTTCGGTGATGGTCAGACTGCCCAGTGCGCCCGCACTCGGGGTGCCGTTGCCAGCCAGGAACTTGGCCTCGTCGGCCCCGTCCACGTCAGTCACGCTCAGGGTGCCGGTCTCGGTCAGGGTCGGGTTGGTTTCGTCTTCCACCACGCTACCGGTGTCGGTGCCGGTAATGACAGCCGCATCGTTGACGCCGGTGATGGTGATGGTCACGGTGTGCTCGGTGCCGTCCACGGACTTGACCACAAAGGTCTCGACCTTGGTCTCGCCTTCGCCCAGGTACTGCACCTTGCTGTTGTCGACGTTGTAGGTCCAGGCCCCGCCTTCGGTGATGGTCAGGCTACCCAGTGCACCCGCACTCGGGGTGCCGTTGCCAGCCAGGAACTTGGCCTCGTCGGCGCCATCCACGTCGGTCACGCTCAGGGTGCCGGTCTCGGTCAGGGTCGGGTTGGTTTCGTCTTCCACCACGCTACCGGTGTCGGTGCCGGTAATGACAGCCGCATCGTTGACGCCGGTGATGGTGATGGTCACGGTGTGCTCGGTGCCGTCCACGGACTTGACCACAAAGGTCTCGACCTTGGTCTCGCCTTCGCCCAGGTACTGCACCTTGCTGTTGTCGACGTTGTAAGTCCAGGCCCCGCCTTCGGTGATGGTCAGGCTACCCAGTGCGCCAGTGCTGGCCACGCCGTTGCCGACCACAAACTTGGCTTCATCCGCCCCATCCACGTCGGTGACGCTCAGGGTGCCAGTCTCGGTCAGGGTCGGGTTGGTTTCGTCTTCCACCACGCTACCGGTGTCGGTGCCGGTAATGACAGCCGCATCGTTGACGCCGGTGATGGTGATGGTCACGGTGTACTCGGTGCCGTCCACGGACTTGACCACAAAGGTCTCGACCTTGGTCTCGCCTTCGCCCAGGTACTGCACCTTGCTGTTGTCGACGTTGTAAGTCCAGGCCCCGCCTTCGGTGATGGTCAGGCTACCCAGTGCGCCCGCGCTCGGGGTGCCGTTGCCGGCCAGGAACTTGGCCTCGTCGGCGCCATCCACGTCGGTCACGCTCAGGGTGCCGGTCTCGGTCAGGGTCGGGTTGGTCTCGTCTTCGGTGACTGCACCGCTGTCAGTGCCACCGATCACGGCAGAGTCGTTCACGCCGGTGATGGTGATGGTGACGGTGTGAGTGGTGCCATCGACCGAGGCCACGGTGAAGGTCTCGACCTTGGTCTCACCCTCGCCCAGGTACTGCACCTTGCTGTTGTCGACGTTGTAAGTCCAGGCCCCGCCTTCGGTGATGGTCAGGCTGCCCAGCGCACCCGCGCTCGGGGTGCCGTTGCCGGCCACAAACTTGGCCTCATCGGCGCCGTCCACGTCGGTCACGCTCAGGGTGCCGGTCTCGGTCAGCAGCGGGGTGGTTTCGTCTTCGGTGACCGCGCCAGTATCGCTACCGGTGATCACCGCGGCATCGTTGACGCCGGTGATGGTGATGGTGACGGTGTGCTCGGTGCCGTCCACGGACTTGACCACAAAGGTCTCGACCTTGGTCTCGCCTTCGCCCAGGTACTGCACCTTGCTGTTGTCGACGTTGTAAGTCCAGGCACCGCCTTCGGTGATGGTCAGACTGCCCAGCGCACCCGCGCTCGGGGTGCCGTTGCCGGCCAGGAACTTGGCCTCGTCGGCGCCGTCCACGTCGATCACGCTCAGGGTACCGGTCTCGGTCAGAGTCGGGTTGGTTTCGTCTTCCACCACGCCACCGGTGTCGGTGCCGGTAATGACAGCCGCGTCGTTGACCGGCGTAACAGTCCCGGTCACGCCGCCTGTGGCGCTGTTCAGGCCATCGGTGATGGTGTATTCAAACGCGATGTTGCCATTGAAATCCGGAGCCGGCGTGAAGATCAGCTGGCCATTGCTCAGGGTGACGGAACCATTGCTGATCGCTACCGTGCCGCCTTCGGCAATGGTCTGGCCGTTGATGGCGGTAATGGTGAGACGATCGCCATCCACATCCGTGTCGTTGCCAAGCACATTGATGGTGACGGTGCCGTCCTCCGCCACGGTGAACTGGTCGTCACCCGGCAGAGGCGCGGCATTCACCACGCTGTTGTCGGTCCCCTTGGGCGAAGTGTTGCCCACCGGGTCGGTCAGGGTGGCATCCACCGTGATGGGGCCGTTGACCGGCAGATCCGTGGTAGGGATAGTCAGAGTGACCTGGGTACGGCCGATGTCGTCAGTCGTCAGAATTCTGCTGGAGTCAGGCACGCCATCACCGTTCCAGTCCACATCGAGACGATCGCCAGCCTTGGCATCGCCTGGCAACCGGATGATGACATCCACCCCGTTTTCACGCTCATTCGCGGAGATGACATTGTCCGCGCCGTCCTGGATTTCCACTTGCGGCGCCGAGGGGGCGGTACTGTCCACGCTGCCGTCATCGGTCGCGGTGCCGGTGTTGCCGGCCGGATCGGTGACGCTGGCCGTCACTGTGTAGGAGCCATCAACCAGCGGAGTGGTCACGTCCACGCTGAAGGTGCCATCCGGATTGACGGTGGTGATCAGGGTTTGCTGGTTGCCGTTGGCATCGGTCACCAGCAGGGTCACGGTACTGCCTGCGTCGGCATCCGTGGTTCCGGTGATGGTCGGGGTCGTGTCGTTGGTATTGTCAGGTGCGGAGACGGTGATCACCGGCGGGACGAGATCAATCAGGCGATTCTCTTCACCCGGCAGTGCATCGGCGATCACGCCGGCATCGGTCTGGTTGGCAGTATCAAAACCGGCCGCGGCTATGGTGGCATCACCAGTACGATCGATGGTAACGAAGCCACCGTTGCCACTGGCGCCAGCCACGCCACCAATGCCACCACCACCGGCGGCAGGCGCCCCACCTGCGGCAGATGCTTCAAATGCCTTGGTCGGGTCGGCGCCGCCCAGGATGGCCTGCTGCAGGGCCGCGATGTCATTGGGATTGCCGGACGGCACATTCTGGGCAAGCTGCGGCTCTTGAGACGTTTCATCCTCAACCTGCTGCTCGTTGGTCGGGCTCAGGGTGAAAGTCTGGTTGCCGCCTTTGAAGCTGGCGCCTTCAGGAGTGAGCAGCACCGCATCCTTGGGCAGGATATCGCCTTCGGCGAGCTGCTTCTGGCTGCCATCAGCGGCCACCAGGTAAACCTTGCCTTTCAACTGGGTAACGACGACGTCCTGATCCAATGCGATATTGTGGCTGCTCATGTTCTCTCCTGAATCTCTATTGGCATGCAATATTCCACCGTCTAATGTGCCCGCGAATGGCGCCGGAAACCAGTTAGAAAATTCGAATGGATAGACTGATTTGAGGCTGGAACGGTCGGTTAAACAGAAGGGTCAACAACGGCGGGGATGGAAAATAAAATCAAGATGATCAATGTGTTGCATTTTGATGACGGGAGCACTGCGAGTGCCCCCGTCCGGGGCTTCATATCAGGCGCCAGCCCACAGCAGGATGGCCAGCAACTGGGGTGAGATGATGCGCAGGAACATCACCAGCGGATAGACGGTCGCGTACGACAGGGCACTGGCACCGCTGGTGGGGTGCATGCCGTTGGCAAACGCCAGGGCGGGAGGATCCGTCATGGAACCGGCCAGCAAGCCGCACAGGGTGAGGTAGTTCATCTTGCCGTACAGACGGGCCAGCACGCCGACCACCAGCAGCGGGATCAGGGTGATCGCCACCCCATACATCATCCAGGCCGGGCCATCGCCGTTGATCAGGGTATCGATGAAGCCGGCGCCGGACTTGAAGCCCACCACCGCCAGAAACAGCACTATGCCGATCTCCCGCAGCGCCAGGTTGGCGCTCGGCGGCATGAACCAGTAGAGCTTGCCGATGCTGCCGATGCGCGACAGGATCAGCGCCACCACCAGCGGCCCGCCCGCCAGGCCCAGCTTGAGCGCCGCCGGGAACCCGGGCAGGTAGAAGGGGATGGAGCCGAGCAGCACGCCAAGGCCGATGCCGATGAACACCGGCAGCATCTGCACCTGCTGCAGTTTCTGCTGCACGTTGCCCACCACATTGGTGACCGCCTCGATGGCGTCGAGCCGCCCCACCAGGTTGAGGATGTCACCGAACTGCAGGCTGGTCTGGCTGGTCGGCACCAGCTCGATACCGGCCCGGTTGAGGCGCGAGATCACCACGTCATACTTCTGCTTGATGTCGAGATCGCGGATCTTCTTGCCGAGCACCTGCTCGTTGGTCACCACTACCCGCTCTACCCGCAGATCGGTGCCGCGAGTGGAGAGCGAGGTCTCCACCTCCTCCCCCAGCACCAGCAGCACCTTGCGCAGGGCGTGCCGCTCACCCACCAGGTGCAGCAGGTCGCCCAGTTCGATGCGCGAATCCGGCCGCGGCACCATCAGCTCCTCGCCGCGCTTGAGGCGCGAGCAGATGACGTCTGCCTCGTCGAGACTCGGGATCTCGCTCAGCATCAGACCGTGGATGTTGGGGTTGCGCACCGCGATGTTGATGGTCTGCAGACTCTCCTTGGTCTTGCCGGCCTGTTGTTCAAACTGGGCTGCTTCTTCGTCGATCTTGATGCGAAAAAACATACGGATCAGCCACATGGTCAACAAGATGCCGCAGATGCCGAACGGATAGGCGACCGCATAGCCCATCCCCATCAGGCCGGTGGAACCGGGTGCAGCGCCCAGCTCAGCCAGGATCTGCTGGCCGGCACCGAGAGAAGGGGTGTTGGTCACCGCGCCGGAGAAGACCCCCAGGATCACCGGCAGCGGCACGTCGAACAGCTGGTGCAGGGCTGCCGCCACGGCGCAGCCAAGCAGTACCAGCAGAGCAGCGAAGCCGTTGAGCTTGAGGCCGGAGCTGCGCAGGGAGGAGAAGAAGCCGGGACCGACCTGAATGCCGATGGTGTAGACAAACAGGATCAGGCCGAACTCCTGAATGAAGTGCAGGGTCTGCTCATCCAGCGCCAGCCCAGAGAGGCCGGCGAAGTGGCCCACTATGATGCCGCCGAACAGCACCCCTCCGATCCCGAGACCGACGCCATAGACCCGCCAGTTTCCCAGCCAGAGCCCCAGCACTGCCACCAGCGACAACATGCTGATGGAAAGCGCGATATCACTCATTTCGTGCATCCTTTGCGAATTGAACTGTCCCTAGCTTGTCAGCAAACGTCGCGGCCAACTGTGTGATACCGCACGAATTTATCCTTTTGAGCAGCAAAAAATACCAATTAAGGGCTAGTTAGGCGACGTAACCATAAATGGCCATAAAGTGACAAACGCTGCCCCCCAGCACGAACAGATGCCAGATGGCGTGGTTGTAGGGGATACGTTTGGCCACATAGAAGATCACCCCCAGGCTGTAGATGAGACCACCCAGCCCGAGCAGCAGCAAGCCTTCCCCCTCCAGATGGATATAAAGCTGATAGACCACCAGCAACGACAGCCAGCCCAGCATCAGGTAGGTAAACAGCGACAGCTTCTTGAAGCGGTTGATGAACAGCAACTTGAACACCACCCCCGCCAGTGCCAGCCCCCAGATCACCACCATCAACCCCTGTGCCAGCGGTGTGTCGAGCGCCACCAGCAGGAAGGGGGTATAGGTACCGGCGATCAGCAGATAGATGGCGCAGTGGTCGAATACCTTGCACCAGCGTCTGGCCGGCCCTTCCGCCATGCTGTGGTAGAGGGTCGAGGCCAAGTAAAGCAGCACCAGGCTGCCACCATAGAGGCTGTAACTGACCAGCGCCTGAGGGCCCTGCGCCCAGCCCTTGTTCAACAACAACACCAACCCCAGGATCCCCAGCACCAGCCCCAGGCCGTGGCTGAGGCGGTTGGCCAGCTCCTCGCGGGGCGAATAATCCGTCACACTGCTCATTGCATACTCCTGCCCAAACTGCGCACACTCTAGCTGCCGCCATTTCAGAGTACAAGTGTTAGCTTAAAGTGATTTTCATGCCATTTGCCGTGCGTTGAGGAGATGCACATGGCTGTCACCCGCTGACCTTTGGTGTATGCTCTGCGGCCGATGCCCACGTAGCTGTTGCCACCGCGCTTGCTCACCACCCAGTGACTCCCTGGCAACCCGGTCTGGAGAACCTGATGAAGTTGACTGAACTGTTTGCACTACCGGATCCGGCCTTCGGCCAAGCCATGACGGATCTGCTGGAGACCTTCCACCACTCGGATGACAGTCAGGCTCCCTACCAGCGCGACCAGTTCACCCACCAGCTCGATCAATCCCGTATGCCGGCCACCGGCATCGCCATGGATGAGTACCTGGCGCGCCTGGCCACCTTGGTGCCTGGCGCATCCCACCTCACCTCGCCACGCTACATGGGTCATATGACGGCCCCGTTACCGGCCTTCACCGCCGAGTTGTCCCGCCTGGTGGTGATGCTCAACCAGAACCCGATGAAGATGGAGTCCTCCCGTCTGCTCAGCTTTCTGGAGCGGGAGGTGCTGGCCAAGCTGCACCGCCTCATCTATCGCGCCGACGATCTCTTCTATGACGCCCAGATGCATGCCAAGGATGCCGCGCTCGGGGTCATGACCAGCGGCGGCACCATCGCCAACGTTACCGCCCTCTGGCTGGCTCGCAACCGCGCCTGCGGCGACAACCTGTTCGCGCTCTATGAGCAGGGCTATCGCGGCGCCGTCATCCTGGGCTCGCGGCTGATGCACTACTCCTTCGACAAGGGGATGGATCTGTTGGGGCTGGGGGCGCGCAGCGTCTGGCGCCTTCCCACCGACGACCAGAACCGGCTCGACATGGCGGCGCTGGAGCAGGCCCTTGCCCAGTGCAAGGAGCAGAGGCTCAAGGTGCTGGCACTGGTCGGCGTGGCCGGCAGCACCGATTTCGGCTCCATCGACCCGTTGCCTGAGCTGGCGGACATTGCCGAGCGCGAGCAGATCCACTTCCACGTGGATGCAGCCTGGGGCGGCCCGACCCTGTTCTCGCCTCGTTATCAGGCGCTGCTGGCAGGGATCGAGCGAGCCGATACCGTCACCCTGGATGGCCACAAGCAATTGCTGGTGCCGCTCGGTACCGGCATGCTGCTCTGCCGCCAGCCGGACCTGATGATGGCGGTCAAGCGGGAGGCACCCTACGCCATCCGCGCCAGCTCCTTTGATCAGGGGCGCTTCACCCTGGAGGGCACCCGCCCGGCCAACGCTCTCTATCTGGATGCCGCCTTCCAGCTGTTCGGCCAGCAGGGTTATGCCGAGCTCATCGAGGCCAACTACGACCGAGCACGCCTGATGGCCAGCCTTATCGACCAGGCTCCCGCCTTCGAGCTGATGTCGGCTCCGGTAATGAACCTGCTTTCCTATCGCTGCATCCCCCCTCATCTGCAGGGCAAGGTGCTGGACGAGGCCGCCAACGAACAGGTCAATACCTTCAATGTCGCCCTGCAGAAGGCTCAGCGCGCCGAGGGGCACAGTTTTGTCTCCCGCACCCAGCGCGCCGTGGGTCGCTACGGCCCCCAGCCGCTCACCCTGCTGCGGGCCGTGCTGCTCAATCCGCTCATCGAAGAGCGCCATATCCGCGATCTGCTGGCGGATCAGCTGCGGCTGGGCGCCGAGATCGCAAGGCAGCTATTTGGCTGAGGAACTGGCTGGCGAATGAGCGGTCTTATTCATTTGCCGTTGCCCATCGGGCAGGTACACTGAATCAAATTTTGCGGTCCACTTTTGAGGGCGACGAGCCAGACATGAAGCAATTTATTGAATTTATTCCTCTTATCGTTTTCTTTGCAGTCTACAAGTTCTACGACATCTACATGGCGACCGGCGCCCTGGTGGTGGTGACCGGTCTGCAGCTCGCCTACAGCTGGATCCGCTATCGCAAGGTCGAGAAGATGCAGCTGTTCACCTTCCTGCTGGTCGGCTTCTTTGGCGGCCTCACCGTCTTCTTCCACGACGACACCTTCATCAAGTGGAAAGTCACCGTCATCAACGTACTGTTTGCGCTGGGCCTGCTCATCAGCCGTTACGGCTTTGGCAAGAACCTGATCAAGCAGATGCTGGGCAAGGAGCTGCAGGCACCGGATCCCGTCTGGGATCGGGTCAATCTCGGCTGGGTCGGCTTCTTTACCGTCTGCGGCCTGCTCAACCTCTATGTGGCCTTCACCCTGCCGCAGGAGATGTGGGTCAACTTCAAGGTGTTCGGTCTGCTCGGCATGACCCTGGTATTCACTCTGCTAAGCGGTGTCTATCTCTATCGCCATCTGCCCGCCGAGCAGAAAAATGAAATGAAAAAATAACTGCCATCAAGAAAAGGATCGTCTCATGTGGTATCTCATCTATTCCGAAGATGTCCAGGGCAGCCTGCCGCTGCGCAAGCAGGCGCGCCCGGCCCATCTGGCCAGGCTACAGGCGCTGCAGGATGAAGGGCGACTGCTCACCGCCGGCCCCAACCCGGCCATCGATGCCGAGGATCCGGCCGATGCCGGCTTTACCGGCAGCACCGTCATCGCCGAGTTCGCCTCACAGGCGGATGCCAAGGCCTGGGCTGATGCCGATCCCTATGTGGCGGCCGGTGTCTATGCCAAGGTGACCATCAAGCCGTTCAAGAAGGTCTTCTGACCCAACGCGAATAGAGAAATAAAAAAGGCCGGACTGGCAGTTCACGCCAGTCCGGCCTTTTTCTATCCCGATATCCCGTTTTATGCCTTGGCCACGAACCAGGGGTTGAGGATGTCCGGCTTGTTGTAGCGCAGCGGCGAGCCATCGAGCTGGGTGACGCTGCCGCCCGCCCCCTCCAGCACCGCCTGCGCCGCACCGGTATCCCACTCGCAGGTGGGAGCGAGGCGCGGGTAAAGCTCGGCCCCCCCTTCGGCGATGATGCAGAACTTGAGCGAACTGCCCATGGAGACCAGCTCAATCTCGCCCCGCGCCATGTCACCAAAGCCCGCCAGGTAATCAAGGGTGGCCTGGGAGAGGTGATTGCGGCTGCCGACCACCCGCCAGGGCATACCTTCCTGATGAGGTTGGCTCTGGATGGCCTCACGCTTGCCATCAGCCACCCGCCAGGCCCCCAGCCCCTTGCCGCCATACCAGAGCTGGTCCAATACCGGGGCATAGACCAGCCCCCAGCGCGGTGCCCCCTCTTCAATGAGGGCGATATTGACGGTGAACTCGCCGTTGCGGGAGACAAACTCCTTGGTGCCGTCCAGCGGGTCCACCAGCCAGTAACGGGACCAGCCGTGACGCGCCGCCATCACCTCGGGCCCGGACTCCTCGGACAATACGGGGATCTCGGGCGTCAGCCGGGCCAGCGCCTGCACGATCACCTCGTGCGCGCCCTTGTCGGCGGCGGTCAAGGGGCTTTCGTCCTGCTTGTACTCCACCGCAAAGGGCTGACTGTAGATGGCCATGATGGCGTCACCGGCGGCACGGGCGATGGGTTCCAGCTCGAAAATCGCGGGAAAAAACATAAGAAAAGACATCCTGGTCAAATGGTTAGCACAGTGTACCTATTTTGGAATGGCGGGGGTTATAGCCGATTCAGCTGAGTTATAACCCTGTCACTTCTGACAGACAAAAAGTGGCGCGACTCGGCTAATTCTCAATAGGCATACCAAACCACACAAGGACGTGATGCCATGAACTACAAGACCCTGACCGCCACCCTGCTGCTGAGCTGCCTGCCCCTGCTCAGCCAGCCTCTGCTGGCCGCCGACAAGCCTGCTGCCAAGCCGGCAACCACGGTCACCGCCGCCAAGGAGAGCGGCAAGGTGAACCTGAACACCGCCAGTATCAATGAGTTGACTGCACTCAAGGGCATTGGCGAGAAGAAGGCCCAGGCCATCGTCGATTACCGCGAGAAGCAGGGCAAGTTCACTACCGTGGATCAGCTGACCGATGTGAGCGGCATCGGGCCAGCCACGCTGGAAGCAAATCGGGACATGATTATCGTCAAGTAACCGATCCATACCCCTTCCATCATAAGGGCAGCCTGTGGCTGCCCTATTTTTCTTCGGGTATCATGGGCCCACTTTGTATCTCTGGACTCTCTCCATGAAAAAGACACCGCTCGTTGTACGCAAAGCCGTTCTTCCCGTCGCCGGTCTGGGCACCCGCATGCTGCCAGCCACCAAGGCCATCCCCAAGGAGATGCTGCCCGTCGTCGACAAACCGCTGATCCAGTATGTCGTGCGCGAAGCCATCGCCGCCGGCATCAAGGAGATCATTCTGGTCACCCACTCGAGCAAGAACTCCATCGAAAACCACTTCGACAAGAGCTTCGAGCTGGAAGCGACCCTCGAGAAGCGGGTCAAGCGGCAACTGCTGGAAGAGGTGCAACACATCTGCCCGAAAGACGTCACCATCATGCACGTCCGCCAGGGGGAAGCCAAAGGTCTGGGGCACGCGGTGCTCTGTGCCCGTCCGCTGATCGGCGACAACCCGTTTGCGGTGCTGCTGCCGGACGTGCTGATCGACGAGGTAGCCAGCGACCTCAAGCAGGACAACCTGGCCGAGATGGTGCACATGTTCGAAGAGGATCACATCAGCCAGATCATGGTGGAAGCCGTCCCCGAGAGTGAAGTGGACAAATACGGCATCGCCGACATCAAGGGAGAAGCGCTGAGCGAGGGCATGTCTCTGCCGATGCAAGCCATCGTCGAGAAACCCCCCCGTGACGAGGCCCCCTCCAATCTGGCCGTGGTCGGCCGTTACGTGCTCTCTTCCAACATCTGGCCGTTGCTGGAGAAGACCCCCGCCGGTGCCGGCGACGAGATCCAGCTGACCGATGCCATCGCCATGCTGATGGAGCAGGAGCAGGTGAATGCCTACTTCATGAAAGGGCGCAGCCACGACTGCGGCAGCAAGTTCGGTTACATGAAAGCCAACGTGGAATATGCAGTGCGCCATCCGGAACTGAACGGCGAATTTATCACTTGGTTGAAACAGTTTGCCAAGCAGCTGTAATAGCTGAATATTTAACCTATTAATGGAATAAAACACTGGGCATCATTCGATGCCCTTTTTCATTTTATAAACATATATTCAACCATTGATAGATAAAATATCGCTAAATCATAATATTGTAATTTAATCACGCTTGTTCTATAAGGATTATGGCTTGTTCCTAGCCCTTGCATAAAATTTCTAAAAAAATATAAGACACAGGTGGAAGTTCCAATGAATAATCCGTCCAAAGGGACCTTTTTAGGTCACCCTAAAGGGCTTTTTTTGCTCTTTAGTACCGAACTGTGGGAGAGATTCTCCTATTACGGCATGCGTGCCGTACTCGTGCTCTATCTGACTGACATGACTGCCAACGGCGGGATGGGCTGGACTCAGGCCGATGCCCTCAAGCTGTACGGCATCTATACCGGTCTGGTCTACATCACCCCGATCATCGGCGGCTGGCTGGCAGATACCTTCCTCGGCCAACGCCGCGCCATTCTGTTTGGTGCTGTGCTGATGGCCGCCGGCCAATTTACCCTGGCGCTGCCGCACGCCATGTTCCCGGACATGGTCAACACCGTCTTCTATTCGGGTCTCGGCTTGCTGATCGTGGGTAACGGTCTGTTCAAACCGAACATCTCCACCATGGTGGGTGACCTGTATCAGGAAGGTGACCACCGTCGTGACGGTGCCTTCACCATCTTCTACATGGGTATCAACCTGGGCTCCCTGCTGGCCGGCGTGATCTGTGGTGCTGCCGCCACCGCCTATGGCTGGCAAGCCGCCTTCGTCAGCGCCGGTATCGGCATGCTGCTCTCCCTGGTGGTGCAAGCCACCATGGCCCAGCGTTTTCTGGGTGACATCGGCCGCGTGCCGGCCGCCCAGCGCGCCGCCGAGCAGCGCTCCAAGGAGCAGAAGGCACCGCTGACCAAGCAGGAAGTGGATCGCATCAAGGTCATCCTGGTGCTGGGTCTGTTCACCATCATCTTCTGGGCAGGCTTCGAGCAGGCCGGTGGTCTGATGAACCTGTACGCGCAGGAGTATACCGACCGCATGATCGGCAGCTTCGAAGTGCCGACCGCCTGGTTCCAGTCCCTGAACCCCTTCTTCATCATCACGCTGGCCCCCATCGTGGCCGCCATCTGGATCAAGCTCGGCAAGAAAGAGCCGAACTCCCCGGTGAAGTTCGCCATGGGTCTGCTGTTCCTGGCCGTGGGCTTCCTGTTCATGATCGGTGCCGTGCTGGAGCAAGGTGGTGATCAGGCCGTCAAGACCTCCATGTTCTGGCTGGTCGGTGCCTACCTGTTCCACACCCTGGGCGAGCTCTGCCTCTCCCCGATCGGCCTCTCCATGGTGACCAAGCTGGCTCCGCTGCGCCTGGCCTCCCTGATGATGGGTGCCTGGTTCGGCTTCGTGGCCCTGGCCAACTATGCCGCCGGTTTCATCGGCTCCTTCGTCGGCGAATCCGGTGCCATGGCCATCTTCGGTGGCATCGCACTGGCCGCCGTGATCAGCGCGCTGATCCTGCTGACCATGGCCAATCGCCTGGTCTACTGGATGCACGGTGCAGAAGGTCCGGCCAAAGAGCCGCAGGAACACGACAAGAAGCTGCAATCTGCCGCCGTCTAAGCGGTCCGGATTGTCAGCAACAAAGAGGGCGCCCATGGGCGCCCTCTTTGTATGTGGCCGTCTGACACGGCCTCAATGATGTCGAACCTGCACATGCAGGGCACTGCCGCTGTCACTGCGAAACTGCAGGTCAAAGGGTTCATGCCAGCTGCGCCTGTGCAAGGCGTAGTGGCTGGTACGCAGCAGGCCGAGTGGCAGGCCACCGGAGCGCACCAGCCAGTGGGGCGAAGTCAGCCCGGCATTGGCAAAGACCAGCCCGTCCTCCTGATCAAACAACAGGGCGGCCATGGCGAAGGAGTGGCGCAGACCGGATTCGACCAGTTGCAGATTGAGGTAATCGAGCAACCGATGGGGCTGAGTCAGCAGCAGACTCTCGCCACGCTGAAACTGGCGATACGGGGCGTTCATCAGGGAGCGCACCAGCGCGCCGCAAAAGGCGGCATCCACCCCGAGGATCGGCAGCTCCATCACCAGCACCAGCAGCTTGTCATCCACCTTGAAGGTATCGGGAATGAACAAATTGCCCATCCCTTCAAAGGTGACCTGCCAGGGCCCCCACTCCTGCAAGCCCGGCGGCTTCAACCAGGCCAGCAGCCGGGTTGCCGCCTGGTCGTGTTCACGAAAGAAGTCGATGTGCTCCATCAACTCCAGCTGTTGTCCATAACCGTGGTTGGCGCTCAGGCACTGCTCTATGCTGCGACGCACCTGACCGAAGTCCGAGATGGGCTTGAGCAGAAAATCGCGGGCACCGGCGCGCAGCGCTCGCTCGACCGCCTCCATCTTGCTCTGGGCCGAGATGACAATGACAGGAATATGAGGGTAGCGGGCCGTGAGGCAGGCGATCACCTCATGCCCATCCATGTTGGGCATGTTCAAATCACATAACACCACATCGGGGTGATAGAGCGCGGCGGCAGAGAGACCTTCAATGCCGTCTTCGGCCTGGAACACGCAGGCACCATCGTGAGCGAGATAATTGACCAGCGAGTGGCGAAAAACCGCTTCATCCTCCACCACCAGGATCCGTAGTCCGGCTTTTGACATCTTGATAAAGCTCTTATTAGTCAACCAGTTATTTAGCCTCAAGCCTAGACCATAACCGACTGCATTGACCAATCAGATGATTGAATAATCGCCGAAAAATCCATGCCCGCCAGCTATTCTGGCGGCCAACTGCTTGAAATAAAGCAGCTAATGATGCTCATCGAAACTCAGCTTTTTCTCCTCTTTGCAGCTTGGCAGCCAAAGAAACAGCGTCATACGAAAACACCCACCCTCGATTGCGGGCAAACCGGCCACCCGCCGGCGGTGCTGGGCATGCCATCAATTGTATGAGGCTGCGCCATGGGGGATAATACCGCCACGTCCGTCAATGAAGCATGCCATGACCCCTGCCGAATACAGCGCCCTCGCCCATCCCAGATTGTCCCACCCCGCCCGCAGCCTCTATACCCTGCAGCTGCGCCGACTGGTGCTGGAAAATCAGCTGGCCAGGCTCAACTACCCCGAACTCGGCCGGGCGCTGGCGGTGGTCGACCCGGGCGATCCCAGCGGTTTTTCCTTTCAGGTCAATGCCCGCCAGCTGACCGAGTTGTTCGATGAGCTGATGGAGGCGGGTTTGCTGCAAGTCGAGGCGCAAAACGACAGTGAGCACTACCATCAGTGTCCGTTCCAGCTGCCGCTGCTGACCCAGCGGGTGCGCAGCCCGCTGCCGGAGCGCCCATTCCAGATGCACCTGCAATGGCGCCCGGATACAGAGCTGCCGGCCCTCGCCCGCCTGTGCGGGGTCATCGATGCCAGCTACAGCGAAGAGGATCTCGGCGAGTTCATCGCCTACTGGCTGGGGCGACCCGAGGTGTTCGACTCCCAGCACCAGTGGATGCTCAAGTTCATCCGCGCCCTCAAGACCCGCCGCTATACCCGCCGCAAGCCGATGGAGGTGCAGGGCTATCAGCAGGTGACCCAGGCACAGGTCGAGGCGGGCCCAAGCAAGCGGGCCCAGGAGATGATCGAAGAGGCCAAGCGGCTGGCCGGCCAACCGCAGGAGCCGGATAATGATTGATAGCAGGCACCGCCAGCAGGCAAAATCAGAGACCTGTCCCCACCCCAGACCGAGCAGAAGGAGCATTCCATGACTGACCCGCACGATCCCCTGCGCCAGGAGCTGGAAGAGATCGAAGCCAAGCGCCAGAAGATCGCCAAGGCCAAGCAGGATCATCGCGTTCACGACCCGGAATTGAGCCGCCACGTTGGAGGCCTGCTGGAGCGCATTCGTCGCCTTCAGCAAGAGACCGGCGGCAGCCAGTACGACTACGAGACCCTGCGCAAAGAATACGACGCCAAGGCCAACGCCGAGGTGCGCGAGCTGCAGAAGGCGGCGCGCCAGGAGCGGATCCAGAAGCTGATCGCCCAGGCCGACCTCAACCCCGACTGGGTGTTTGAACGGATGGATGCCGGCGATCCGGCGCTGCAATATCCCATCGAGACCGCCCGCTACTTCATCAGCGGTTTCGAGCACTGGGAGAAAAGCGGTGGTGGCTGCATGCTGATCTACGGTGACTACGGCACCGGCAAATCGACCTTGGCGGGCGCCGTGGCGCACGAGTTGATAGCACGCCACCAGAAGTCGGTGATCTTCCAGCAGTGGGCCTCCATCGTGGACAGGTTGTTCTTCAACGTCATCCAGGATCAGGAAGAGCGCAACCAGTACCGGTGTGCCCTGGAAGAGGTGGATCTGCTGATCATCGACGAGGTCTCGGCCAACCGCGCCAAGATGGCGGAGAGCCAGTCCAGCTTCCTCGGCCACCTGCTGCGCCGCCGTCGCAACCTGTCGAAAAGCGTCATCCTCATCACCAACCACAATCCCCAGAGCCTGCATCAGGCGATAGGTGATTTCGCGTTCGAAGCGATCAAGGCGTTCAATCCGGTGGATATCCACCTGAGCGGCCCCAGCCGTCGCCCCCATATCGGCCACTACAACGGCTGATCCCCGTGCGAGCCAGGTCCCGCCCCTGGCTCGCCGCTTCCCTCTTTTCCAGACAAATAAAAACAACTCTCATTTACAGTCTCCCCACAACCCTCTAGGCTAGCCCTTTCGTCAAAGGGAGCAGCAGCATGCCAACCACACTCATCTTCGGAGCCAGCCGCGGGCTGGGCCGCGCCTTCACCGAACAAGCCTTGCAGCAGGACCACCGGGTCATCGCCCTGATCCGCAGTCCCGAGGTAACCGCCGAGCTGCGCGCTCAGGGAGTCGAGGTCGTCAGCGGTGATGCCCTCGACCCGCAGGCGGTAGCAGCGGCCTGCCAGCTGGCCGGTGACGGGGCGCAGGTCATCTCTACCCTCGGTAGTTTTCGCCAGGCAGAGCCTGTCGACTATCTGGGCAATCGTCAGGTGATCGATCAGATGGAGCTGGCCGGGCTCAAGCGCCTGCTGCTGGTGACCTCACTCGGTTGCGGCGACAGCTGGCAATATCTGCCGCAGCGAGCCCGGGCTGCCTTCGGTCACGAGGTCAGATTGAAGAGTCTGGCGGAGAGCTGGCTGCAGACCAGTGCGCTCGAGTGGACCATACTGCGTCCGGCAGGTTTGCAGGATGGCGAGGCCACCGGTCAGGCCGTGCTGAGCCAGGGCGAGGAGGTGCACGGCCTGGTACGTCGTGCCGACGTCGCCGCCTGCGGGCTGCGTCTGCTCGGCGACAAGGCAGCACACAGCCAGATCTACGCCATCGGCGATCCCGAGCTCCAGCGCGGCTAAACCAGCGCCAGCTTCACTGATCCAGCGCATACAAAAACGGTCAGCCCAAGGGCTGACCGTTTTTTGCTTTACCACGCACGCCGTCTCACGCGTGCTGGTACCATCCCGCTCAACCGGCGGTGGTTTCACTCTGCAAGGCAGGCTGGCTGGCAACCGGCAACGACTGCTGCCGCCAACGCAGCAGCAAGCAGGCCAGCGCACCGTAGAGCAGTGCCAGCCCCCACAGCTGCCACCAGTAGTGGGAGACCTGAGCAAACTCGGCCCCCATCTGGTTGAGCCGCAAAAAGCCTTCGATGGCCGGGGTGCTCGGCACCCACTGGGCCAGCCAGTTGAGCGGGGCCGGGATCAGCTCCAGCGGCCAGATGAAGCCGGCCAGAAAGACCAGCGGCAGCGAGGAGACAAGCACCACCTGGGTCGGCAGATCCCGGCGGGTAAACAGTGCCCCCAACACCACTCCCAGCCAGGTGGTGGCCAGCAAGAACGGCAGGGTGAACAACCAGAGTACGGCCGGCTCGGCGGTGCGCACTATGTTGTAGTGATCGAAACAGAAGCCGAAGAAGTAGCTCACCGGCAGCACGAACAGCCCCCCACCACCAGGGTGCGGGCCAGCAGCAGTGGCAGGATGGGGGCATTCTGCCAGTAGCCCGCCTCGCCGCGCTGGCTGCGCTGGTTCTGGGTCGCCCCCAGGATGCCGGTGCCCATCAGCAGCACCTGGTGCAGGATCAGCACGAACACCGCCGGTACCACGTAGTTCACATAACCCATGGTGGGGTTGAACACCGGCAACACGTTGAGCGCCACCGCATTCCAGCCCATGGCGGCCTGCGGCAGGGCTTCACCGTGGCTCAGCAATCTGGCGACCTTCACCTGAGCGGCCAGGGTGCCGCCCGCCTGGGCCAGCCCCTCGGCAATGGTGCCGTAAACCAGGAAGTAGGAGGCATCACCGGCATAGCCCAAGGTGACGCTCTTGCCCTGCATCAGATCCCGATAGAAGTGGCGGGGGATGTGCAAAATGCCGCTGCCCTGCCCCGCCAGCAGCAACGCACGAGCCTCATCCAGGCTGCCCGCCCGCGCCACCAGTTTTACCTGCGGCGTGGCATCGGCCATGAACTCCAGCTGGCGGGAGAGCTGACTGCCGTCCTCGTTGACCACCACCACCGCCTCTTCCCGCGGCAGCTGGTGCAGATAGGGCTGTGGGTAGAGGAAGGAGTAGAAGAAGACGCCGCCGAACAGGGTGAGCATGATGGCCCTGTCCGCCAGCAGGGTACGCAGCTCGAGGCGCAGCAGATCCCAGAAACCTAGCATGTCATTGGCTCCTTCCACCGCCAGGAGGCAGCAATTTGTGGCGCCAGCGAGAGGCACCAATCAATCGGCCGCCACTCAAGGCGTGGCAAATCCCAACATCCCATCATGACCTGGGCTCCTCATTAACGGGGGCCGAGCTCGCCTGGGCCTGATAGCGGCGAACCACCAACAGCAGGGGCAGCAGAAACAGCAGCAGGGCGCCAAATTGCGGCAGGGCCGCCACCAACGGTTGACCGTAGTTGGTCTGGCCTACCTGCAACTCGACATAGTGGGAGATGGGCAGCAGGCTGCGCCAGAACTGGGCGAAATCCCCCATGGCGCTGACCGGAAAGGTAACCCCCATGAAGGCAAACCCCGGCGCCGTGTAGGCACCGGCCAGCGACAGGGCGCGAGCCGGATCCCGGATGATGCCGTAGAAGAAGGCCCCCATGCTGACGCAGGCGGCCGCCGCCAGCCCCAGTCCTGCCGTCAACACCAGCCAGCTGCCCTGCATCGGGTAACCAAACCCCTTGAACAGCAGCAGGCTCCAGCCCAGCCCCCAACCCCAGCCAATCAACACGTGGGGCAGCAGGGTGCGCCAGAGACCGAACCAGACCCCTTTAGTGGTCCAGTCCAGCCCCAGCCGATCGGTACGGGCCAGCGCATTGATGCCGTAGAGTACCACCAGGATCTGCCACACCGCCGGCAACAGGGCACTCAGCAGAAACTGGGCATAGCTGGAGTTGATGTTGTAGAGCGCCGTCACCTGGCTGGCGATGGGCACCGCCTGCCCCAGCGCACCGGGTAGCGCCTTGCCGCCCGCCATGGCCGAGAGCACGCCCACCTGACCGTTGAGCGTCCCGACCACCTGGGCCAGCGCCGAGTTGATCAGCTTGGCGATCAGGATGAACTGGCCGTTGTTGAACACGGTGACCTGCGGCTGAGTGCCTTGCCGGGCATCCCGCTCCAGGTGGCTCGGCAGCACGACCAGGGCGTAGATATCCCCCCCGCGCAGCGCGCTGGCCCCTGCCTCGATGGAATCAAACTGCTGGGCGACCTTGAGTCCGGCGGAGGCATCCAGCGAGAAGGCCAGCTCACGTGACAGCAGGCTCTGATCCAGATCCACCAGACCTATCTTGAGATCCCGCGCCAGCCCGGCCGAGAAGACCCAGCAGAGGATCCCTATCAGCAACAGGGGTAGCCAGCTTGCCAGCGCTCGACCGAACGGATCCTGCCACAGCAACCGCCATTCACGTCCCATCAGAGTTCGACCAGCACGCTCATGCCGACCCGCAGCCCCTCAACCGGTTGCAGCGGGCGCGCCTCTACCTGGAAGCTCTTCATGTCAAAGCCCTGACGGGTATCGGTGGCACGCCAGGTAGCGAAATCCCCCATCACGGCCACATGGGTCACCTTGAAGCGCACCGTCTGCTCGCCAAGGCCGGGAATACGGGCATCGAACTCGGTCCCCAGCGCAAAGCGGGGCAACAGATCTTCGCGCACGTGGAACTGGGCCCAGGCATCGCTCATGTCGAGCAGGGTCACCACAGGGAAGCCCTGCGGGGCCAGCTCGCCGCTGCGCAGCAGCACCTGGGAGACTTCCCCGGTGTGCGGGCTGGCGATGCGGGTATCGGCCAGGTAGGCCTCCACTTCGGCCACGCCGCCGGCGGCCATCTTGGCCTGCTCACGCGCCGCAATCTTGGTCTCTTCCCGCGCCCCTTCCAGAGTCATCTGGTATTGCTGCCAGGCCATGCCTTCGCTGTACTTGGCCGCCTGCCAGGCAGTCCAGGCCTCATCGCGCTTTTGCAGCGGCATCACGCCATCCCGATGCAGGCTGGCGATGCGCTCGTAGGTCTTGCCGCGCAGCAACGCGGCCGCCTTGGCTTTTTGCCACTGATCCTTGGCGGCAGCAATCTGCTGCGCGCGCGCCCCTTTCTCGGCCTCCTCGGCCATGGCGCCAGCTGCCGCCTGACCCGCCTTGGCCTGGCTCAGCTTGGCTTCGATTTCCGGGCTGGCCAGGGTAAACACCAGCTGATCTTTGGCCAGCTGATCACCCTTCTTGACCAGCACCTCGTCGATGCGGCCCGCCACCTTGGAGGAGACGGAGTACTGCTGCGCCTCGATCTGCCCCTGCAGGCGCACCGGCTCCGGCTGATAGGCCAGCCAGAAACGCCAGCCCAGCCAGATGACCAACAGCACCAGCGCCAGTGGCAGCAGCAGCGGCTTGGCCTGGCTCATCTTCTTCTTGATGGGGGGATGACTCATGCATTCACCTCGGCAAACGGGCGACCCTTGGCGGTCGAAACAGACATGAAAAAAGGAGCAGAGTGGCGCGCGATCATGAGTTCACCTCGATCACTTGCCCATGCTGATATTGATTGAAACTGTTCATCTGACCGGAGAGTGCCAACAGGCGGGCCAGCGAGATCACGTATTGATAGGCGGCAGCGGCGCGCTGGGTCTTGACCCCGGCCAACTGGTTGCGGGCATCCACCACATCGAGGGAGGTTGAGAGCCCCTGCCCGAACGCTTTGTCCCGCAGCAACACGTTCTCCTCGGCCAGCGCCTGGGTGGAAGAGAGCGACTGGAACTCCTCCAGCCCCTGCGCCGCCTCGCGCCAGGTCTTCTCGACCAGCAGTTCCAGATCCTGGCGGGTCTTGGCCTGCAGCAGATTGACCTGCAGCTCGGCACTCTTGGCCGCCTGTACCGTCTCGGAGCGGCCGTCACGGCTCACCAGCGGCATGCTGACGCCCACCCCGACCAACCAGTCCGGCGTGGTCTTGGAGGCCAGCGAATCATCCTCATAGAGGTTGTAGTTGCCGAACAGGAACAGCTCGGGGGCGTACTTGCCCTTCTCCAGCTTGATCATCCCCTGCGCCTGCTCCTTCTTGGCCGTCAGCAGTTTGAGACCGGGATGCACCGCCAGCGTCTCCTGCACCAGGGCGTTGAGCTCGGGCATCTGCTGGTTGATGAAGAGCTGGGTGTTGGGCTCGGCCTGCTTGAGCTTGAGCATGTGGCCAAGGGCCAGCTGGGCGATCTCCAGGCTGCGCCTTGCCTTCTGGGTATCGATGCGTGCGCGGTCATAGGCCGACTGGGCGGAGAGGCGCTCGACCCGGGCAATCTGGCCCTGAGCCTCCAGCTTCTTGGCATGCTCCAGATGGTGGGACAGCCCCTGCTCGATCTCCTGCTTGGTCTGCACTACCTGGGCCGCCAGCACCACCCCGAAGTAGGTCTGGGAGAGGCTCTCGAAGGTGGACTGCTGCTTCAGAACCAGCAACTGCTGCGCCTCGCTCACCTGGGCCTGGCGAATGTCCTGCGCCGCATCGATGCGGCCACCGGTAAACAGCGGCCACAGCATCTTGACCGAGCTGGTCACCACGTTCTGTTTGGTGAGGGGGGTGACGAAGTCGTTGGGCGTCAGCTTGAGCGCCTGCATGATGGGCGCCAGCACCTTGCCGAATTCCGGATGGTTGGCGATGGGGTTGAGATCCATCATGTCGAGCTCCATCGGCTGATCGAGGTGGGTATAGCTGGCCCCCACGTCCACCTTGGGCAGATACATGGCCTTGGCCGCCTCGCGCAGTTGCTGCGCCCGCTCCACCCCTGCCTGCTCGGCCGCCAGCCCGTCATCCTGGCGGATGACCCGACTCCAGGCTTCGCTGAAACTGACCGTCTGGGCCTGGGCCGAGCCCAGCACGGCACCAAGCAGACACGGGTAGAGAGATTTGATGAACCTTGCCGTCATACATCCCCAATCTGTTTGTAATGAAATTGTTTGGAGCCTTTGCTCGATACAAGCTCGCTATCATAACGCAAACCGGTCCGGGATGGGGACAGGCAAATCGCCTCTCCCCTCACCCATTTGGCCCCGCCAGCCCGGCTCGACAATATGCCTGATTTTCAAGCACTCCTGAATTTGCAAGCCTTGGCGCGACGTTTTTTTCAGAAAAAAATGGCTGACGCTCAAATACTAACCTTTTCTCCTGACTAAAAAATGCGTAATATACGCCGCCCTAAGCCGATGGTAACCGTGGAATGCAGATAGGTCCCCACACGCTTGAAACTCCCCTGATTGTGGCTCCCATGGCCGGTGTAACAGACCGACCATTTCGTGAACTTTGTTTGCGATTGGGCGCCGGCATGGCCGTTTCCGAGATGCTGCTGGCCAACCCGGATGTCTGGGATACCCAGAAAACCAGGATGAGAATGGATCACTCTGCAGAAGGTGGCTTGCGATCGGTCCAGATTGCCGGAGCCGACCCCGAGATGATGGCGTTTGCTGCCCGCTACAACGTGGAGCAGGGCGCTCAGATCGTCGACATCAACATGGGATGTCCGGCAAAAAAAGTGAATAAGAAGCTGGCAGGCTCCGCCCTGCTGCGCCAACCCGACCTGGTCAGAACCATCTGCCGGGCCGTAGTGGACGCGGTGGAGGTACCTGTCACCTTGAAGATCCGCACAGGATGGGATCCGGATAACCGCAATGGCGAGGAGATCGCCCGAATCGCCGAAGATTGCGGTATCGCGGCCCTTGCCGTGCATGGTCGTACCCGTACCGACCTCTATCGGGGCGAGGCGGAGTACGACACTATCAGGGCGATTAAGCAGGCCGTATCGATTCCTGTTGTCGCCAATGGCGACATAGACAGCCCGGAGAAGGCCCGGTATGTCCTCGACTATACCGGCGTTGATGCCGTGATGATCGGCCGTGCTGCGCAAGGACGACCCTGGATTTTCCGGGAAATCCGTCATTTTCTTGAGACGGGCACCAAGCTGCCGCCTCCCGAAAGGGAAGAGGTTCGCACCCTGATGAACGAGCATGTAACCAACCTGCACCAGTTTTATGGTGCATATCTGGGAGCGCGCATTGCCCGTAAACACGTGGGCTGGTATCTGGATGAAGAAGAGACGGGCCGAGAATTCCGTAAGCACTTCAATGCCCTGGATTGTGCAGATGCACAACTCGAGGCACTCGAAGCGTATTTCGATGGATTAGGTTAACGCATAACTAAAGAGCCGACCGAATATGTTCGAACAAACCCTGACTTCTGATGCATTGGTAACAACTACTCACAATCACGCTGCCGAGCCGACCCAGCGCCCCCTGCGTGACTCTGTGCAACAGGCCCTGCGTAACTACCTGGCCCAGTTGAACGGTCAGGAAGTGATTGATCTGTACGATATGGTTCTCTCCGAAGTCGAAGCTCCCATGCTGGACGTGATCATGCAGTACACCCGTGGTAACCAGACTCGCGCCGCCGTGATGATGGGCATCAACCGCGGTACTCTGCGCAAGAAACTCAAGCGCTACGGCATGAACTGATTTCAGTCAGCCTGCTGCAGTGCAGACGAAGGCGTATCCCAGCAATGGGATACGCCTTTTTCTATGCCCGGCGTTTACCCTCTCACTCCACCGCCAGCTTGATGCCAAGCCCCACGAACAAGCCTCCCATCAAACGGTTGAGGCAGCGGCCCAACCAGCCAGGCAAGGCCACCTTGCGGCTCGCATAGGCGGTCGAGAAGGCCAGCAGATGGCACCAGATCATGCCGTTGAAATTGAAGATGCAGCCCAGCACGATGAAGGCCAGCGCCTTCTGCGGTGCATCGGGAGCGATGAACTGGGGAACAAAGGCGAGAAAGAACAGGGCTACCTTGGGGTTGAGCACATTGGTCAGAAACCCTTGCCGGAAGATCCGGCCGTAGGAGAGCACAGGCAGCCGCACGGCAGGCTCGCGCACAGTCGGTGAGCCAGTCCCTTGCCACAGGAGCGAGCCTCCCAGATAGACCAGGTAGAGCGCCCCCATCAACTTGATGACGGTGAACAGCTCGGCCGAGGCACTCAGCAAAGCCGACAGTCCCAGCGCCGCCGCCAGCACATGCACCATGGTGCCCGTCCCTATTCCCAACGCTGCCACCGAACCGGCCCGCCAACCTTGTGAACCGCTGCGCAGCATGATGAGCAGGGAGTCCGGTCCCGGCATCATGTTCAACAGCAGACCGGATACGACAAACAACGCCAGATCATGGATCCCCAACATACACAGCTCCTTATGCTTGAAAGAGACAGTCTATGGATCCAGCCTTCCTTGTCATCCCCCGCAGCAGCAATAGTGATCATCGACGAATGGAATAGCTGGGCAGCCCAAGCGCTAAAAGCGATCAGATCAGGTGGCCGGAGGGAATGGTGAGACTTGAAAATGAGGTGATGAACATCGAGATATCGAATGCTCAACAACACCAATCTAGCGGCACTGAAGCAGTCACGACAAAGGGGGAGCAATGATTAGAACTGGCACCAAGACCACAACACGCTGAATTTCAGGCAATAAAAAACCCCGCTCAGATGAGCGGGGTTTCTCGTGTTGGGTGCCTGGCAGTGTCCTACTCTCGCATGGCGAATGCCACACTACCATCGGCGCTACCGCGTTTCACTTCTGAGTTCGGCAAGGGATCAGGTGGTTCCACGGCGCTATGGCCGCCAGGCAAATTCTTCAATCTAAGAAAGCTGATTTTGTTGTTCGTTCTCGGTATCTGCTACAAGCCTTAGAACACTTCTTGGGTGTTGTATGGTTAAGCCTCACGGGTAATTAGTATGGGTTAGCTCAACACGTCGCCGCGCTTACACACCCCACCTATCAACGTTGTGGTCTCCAACGGCCCTTTAGGACCCTCAAGGGGTCAGGGATGACTCATCTCAGGGCTCGCTTCCCGCTTAGATGCTTTCAGCGGTTATCGATTCCGAACTTAGCTACCGGGCAGTGCCACTGGCGTGACAACCCGAACACCAGAGGTTCGTTCACTCCGGTCCTCTCGTACTAGGAGCAACTCCCTTCAATCATCCAACGCCCACGGCAGATAGGGACCGAACTGTCTCACGACGTTCTGAACCCAGCTCGCGTACCACTTTAAATGGCGAACAGCCATACCCTTGGGACCGACTTCAGCCCCAGGATGTGATGAGCCGACATCGAGGTGCCAAACACCGCCGTCGATATGAACTCTTGGGCGGTATCAGCCTGTTATCCCCGGAGTACCTTTTATCCGTTGAGCGATGGCCCTTCCATTCAGAACCACCGGATCACTATGACCTACTTTCGTACCTGCTCGACCTGTCCGTCTCGCAGTTAAGCTGGCTTATGCCATTGCACTAACCTCCTGATGTCCGACCAGGATTAGCCAACCTTCGTGCTCCTCCGTTACTCTTTGGGAGGAGACCGCCCCAGTCAAACTACCCACCAGGCACTGTCCGCGACCCAGATTCATGGGCCTGCGTTAGAACATCAAACATACAAGGGTGGTATTTCAAGGACGGCTCCAGCGCAACTGGCGTCACGCCTTCAAAGCCTCCCACCTATCCTACACATGTAGGTTCAATGTTCAGTGCCAAGCTGTAGTAAAGGTTCACGGGGTCTTTCCGTCTAGCCGCGGGTACACCGCATCTTCACGGCGAATTCGATTTCACTGAGTCTCGGGTGGAGACAGCATGGCCATGGTTACACCATTCGTGCAGGTCGGAACTTACCCGACAAGGAATTTCGCTACCTTAGGACCGTTATAGTTACGGCCGCCGTTTACCGGGGCTTCGATCAAGAGCTTCGCTTGCGCTAACCCCATCAATTAACCTTCCGGCACCGGGCAGGTGTCACACCCTATACGTCCACTTTCGTGTTTGCAGAGTGCTGTGTTTTTGATAAACAGTCCCAGCCATCTGGTCACTGCGACTCCCAACTGCTCCATCCGCAAGGGACTTCACTGTCAAGAGCGAACCTTCTCCCGAAGTTACGGTTCTATTTTGCCTAGTTCCTTCACCCGAGTTCTCTCAAGCGCCTTGGTATTCTCTACCCGACCACCTGTGTCGGTTTGGGGTACGATGACTTGTAATCTGAAGCTTAGAGGCTTTTCCTGGAAGCAGGGCATCAATGGCTTCCGCACCGTAGTGCGTTCGTCTCGTGTCTCAGTGTTGTGTCTCCGGATTTGCCTAGAAACACCACCTACGCACTTTCACCAGGACAACCGTCGCCTGGCCCACCTAGCCTTCTCCGTCCCCCCATCGCAATTACAAGTCGTGCAGGAATATTAACCTGCTTCCCATCGACTACGCCTTTCGGCCTCGCCTTAGGGGTCGACTCACCCTGCCCCGATTAACGTTGGACAGGAACCCTTGGTCTTCCGGCGAGGAGGCTTTTCACCCCCTTTATCGTTACTTACGTCAGCATTCGCACTTCTGATATCTCCAGCATGCCTCTCGACACACCTTCGC
>NZ_CP038515.1:680000-1122500 GCF_013085525.1 Aeromonas sp. 1805
CGAGCCGTAAAGTTCGCTCGAGGATCTGGGAATAAATCGGGCGGCCCCCCAACCACTGCGCCACCAGGGTCGCACCGACCGTGGTGATCATCATGGGCAGGATCAGCTGATAGTTGTCGGTCATCTCGGTCACCAGCACGATCCCCGTGATGGGGGCACGCACGGTGGCGGCAAACAGCGCGCCCATACCGGCAATGGCAAAGGCGCCGGGTTCGATGCCCAGCTCCGGGAAGGCCGCATGAAACAGGTGGCCAAACACCACCCCGAACAGGGTGCCCAGCGCCAGGGTCGGGGCAAACACCCCGCCCGGTGCGCCGGAGCAGAAACAGACCAGGGTGGCCACCAACCGGATGGAGAAGATGAGGAACAGGGTGGCTATTGCATACTCCCCGCCCATCAGATGGGGGATGAGCTCGGTACCGCCGCCGGTCACCGCCGGGGCAACCAGCGACAGCACGCCGAAGGTCCCCGCCACCAGTGTCCCGATGGCCACGAAACGGTGGCGCTTGTTTTGATGCAGCGCCAGATAACCATCCTGACAGGCCAGCACCAGCTTGTTGAAGACAAAACCCAGCACGCCGAAAGCGGCCCCCATGAAGAGGAACAGCCAGAGCGCCCTGAGGGCCGGCGCATCGTAGTGAGGCAAGCTGATCACCGCCCCCTGCCCCTTCATGTTCTGCAGCATCAGGGTTGCCATGATGGCGGAGATGCCCACCGCCTTGATGGCCAGAAAGGAGTAGCGAAACTGCGGGCGCATCTCCTCCATCACGAACAGGATCCCCGCCAGCGGCGCATTAAAGGCCGCGGCCAGACCGCCCGCCGCCCCGGCTGCCAGCAGGGCGTGGCCATGCTCCTTCGGCAGCCGGAAGATATCTGCCACCATCTTGCCGAGGTTGCCGCCGATCTGCACCGACGGTCCTTCCCGCCCCAGCACCATGCCGGAGCTCAGGGTGCAGATACCGCCGAAGAACTTGACCGGCAACACCCGCCACCAGCGTACCGGGCGCAACTCGTCCATGGCCCCCTCAATCTCGGGAATGCCGGAACCTCCCGCCTCCGGCGCAAAGGTATGGGTCAGGAAATAGCCAATGCAACCCAGCAAGGCGCTGAAACCAAAGCCGAGCAAGCCGAGCTGCCACCAGGGGCGATCGGCCAGCAGGTCGATACGCTGCTGTGCCAGCCAGTGCACGCCGGACTCGAACAGTCCGCAGACCAGCCCGGCCAGGGTGCCGACCAGCGCCGCCAACAGCAGCACCAGCAGGGGCATCTTGTCTTGATGAATGATCCGCCGCAGGACGGGGCCGCGGGGAGGCGAGAGCGGTTCGGAGGAGGAGAGAGCTTGTTGCGACATGAAAAAACCACATTCGTTTGCTGACGGAGGTGACGATCATCCGGCCTGCTGTCCGGCTGCCCAGCACCGGGCCTTTCTGCTATAGTCGGCCCGTTTCATTTAACACGGGGCAGTCCTTGGCCGGGGTCAAGAGCGCAAGCATACTCCAGCGTCCCCTGACTGCCGAGCCGCAATCGGCCACCTGCGCCTGTGTGACGACCAAAATCCCATTAAGGATGATCCATGTCAAAATCAGATCAGCTGTTTGAACAGGCCCGCCAGACCATTCCGGGCGGCGTCAACTCACCGGTCCGCGCCTTCAATGGGGTCGGCGGCACACCCCGCTTCATCGATCACGCCGATGGCGCCTACCTCTATGACGTGGATGGCCAGGCCTATGTGGATTACATCGGCTCCTGGGGCCCCATGCTGCTGGGTCACAATCACCCGGCCATCAAGGCCGCCGTCATCAAGGCGGTGGAGAAAGGGTTGAGCTACGGCGCGCCGACCGAGATCGAAGTGCTGATGGCCGAGAAGGTGCGCCAGATCGTCCCCTCCATGGAGCAGGTCCGGATGGTCAACTCCGGCACCGAGGCGACCATGAGCGCCATCCGGCTGGCCCGCGGCTACACCGGTCGCGACAAGATCGTCAAATTCGAAGGCTGCTACCACGGTCACGCCGACTCCCTGCTGGTCAAGGCCGGCTCCGGCGCGCTGACCCTGGGTCAGCCCAACAGCCCGGGCGTCCCGGCCGACTTTGCCAAGCACACCCTGACCTGCGTGTTCAACGATCTGGACTCGGTGCGCGAAGCCTTCAGCCAGTACGGCAGCGAGATCGCCTGCATCATCGTCGAGCCTGTGGCCGGCAACATGAACTGCATCCCGCCGGTACCCGGCTTTCTGGAAGGGCTGCGCGCCATCTGTGACGAGTTTGGCGCCCTGCTGATCCTGGATGAGGTGATGACCGGCTTCCGCGTCTCCCTGCGCGGCGCCCAGGGCCACTACAACATCGACCCGGATCTCACCACCCTCGGCAAGATCATCGGTGCCGGCATGCCGGTCGGTGCCTTCGGCGGCAAGAAGAAGGTGATGCAGCACATCGCCCCGACCGGCCCGGTCTATCAGGCCGGCACCCTCTCCGGCAACCCGGTGGCCATGGCTGCCGGCCTCACCATGCTGGATCTGCTGCTGGAGCCGGGCCTCTATGAACAGCTGAGCGCCAAGACCGCTCGTGTGGCAGAAGGGCTCAAAGCCGCTGCCGCCAAGCACGGCATCCCGCTTGCCATCAACTACGTGGGCGGCATGTTCGGCTTCTTCTTCACCGACGAGACCGAGGTCACATGCTACGAGCAGGTGACCCGCTGCGACATGGAACGCTTCAAGCGCTTCTATCACCTGATGCTGGAAGAGGGCGTCTACCTGGCGCCAAGTGCCTACGAGGCCGGGTTCCTGTCGCTGGCGCACGGCGACAAGGAGATTGAACACACCCTGGCCGCCGCCGAACGCAGCTTCGCCAAGCTGGCCGGCTAAGCCGTCGCGTGTCGCAAAAGGGCCCTTCACGGGCCCTTTTTCATTGCAGCTTCGGCGCCCTTCGGCCGACCTCGGTACGCCCGATGTTGGTGCAGCATTTGTGCAAGCGGTGCGGCTCTGTCACCAAACGGTGCATATCCCGCCCCTCTGTCCGTCATAAAACGGGCCCACAATTTGCACCCTGCAAGTTGAATGCAAGCCCGTTTGAGCGAGGTATATATGGCGGAAATGAGCCCCATCGATGTGCTGCGGCGCTATCAGGAGTACGAAGCCGAACTGGCCCCCCTGCTACTGGGACTGCTCACGGCATCGCCCGATTCACTCAGCAGTTATCCCTTCATCCTGAACCAGGTACCCAGCCGGGAACCGCTCGGGATCCTGCCACCGGTGCCAGCGCCGCAAGCCCGTTTGCATCTAATCGTGAGAGGCCAGGGCCGTGAGCTGACCCTCTGCCTGAACCAGCTCATCGCCTGGCTGATGGGAGACAGGGAGCGACGCCGGGCCATGCCCTGGTTCAAGGGGGTTTATGTGGTGCTGAGTCTGGCGCTGTTTCTGATCGTCGCGACGCTCATCTGGCACGGGCTGGAGCAGCTCTATCTGCTGCTGTGCGGGGCGCAGCAGAACCGGCTGGGGGCCTTCAGCGCCATCATCTTTCTGACCCTGGCGCTGGCGGTATTCGATCTGGGCAAGACCATTCTGGAAGAGGAAGTGCTGCTGCATAAGGACATCTTTCGCCACAGCGCCATTCGCCGCACCATTACCCGCTTCATCGCCGCCATCTTGATCGCGGTCTCCATCGAGGGGTTGTTGTTGCTGTTCAAAGGGTCACTCGGCCAGAGCGAACTGCTCTGGCCGGCGGTGGGTGTGATGGGGTGCGCCGTGGGGCTGCTGCTGGCCCTCGGCCTCTATGTGTTTCTGGGGGCCAGGGCCGAAGCGGCGCTGGTGCAGGCAAGCCTGCGACCTCTGCCAGCCGGGGTTGTGGCGCCCGCCGCGCCGCCCGCCAAGAAACGTACCTGGTCCAGGAGGTATAGATAACGCCAAAGGCCTGCAATCACCTGCCAGCGCCGACACGCGCCGTACAGGCTAACCAGTGACGCCTGCCAGCCGGGGTTGCAGTTCCCGCCGCGCCGCCCGCCAGGAAGCGTACATGGTCCAGGAGGTATAGATGACGATGAAGGCCACCAGCCATTTGAGCATCGCCATGTCCATGGATTTGACCAGCATGGCCGCCAGCACCACGCCGACAGGGCCGAAGATGGCCACCGCCAGCACCGCCTTGGCGTCGAAGGCCCCCTTGCGGATGAAGGTGCCCGCCGAGAAGACGCTGAGTACGGCGGTAGAGCCCATCATGATGGGAAACGCCGCCAGCGGATTCATGCCGAGCAGATAGACCAGGGTCATGCAGGGGGCGAACAGGCCGATGCCCACGTTCATCAGCACGCCGAAGATGAAGTTGCCGAGCAGCGCGATCCCGAGCTTGTAACCGGTCAGCCCCATGGCATCGCCACCGAGGGGGAACAGCCCCAGCAGGCCCGCAAAGATGAGGCCGGCCACCACCAGCAGGGAGACCGCCATCACCAGCCGGATGGTCTGGCGATCGAACGAGGCGACGTGGCGCGCCCCCCAGGCAGCCCCGGCGGCCGCGGCCACCATCATGCCGATGAGGGTGAGCGGATCCACCTGCACGGCACCGATGAAGATCAGCGACTGGGTGACCGTCGGCAACACGCACTGGCCGTTGAGGGTGCCCGGCAACAGCCGGTCGTCGATCAGCTTGAACTGCTTGTAGCAGGCGGTCTTCACCGCGAAGCTGCCAACCCCTAGAGTATCGAGAAAATTGGCGACAAAACCGATGGCCGCCACCGGCCAGAAGGGGGTCGATTCCAGCGCCCCCTGTTGCCGTTTGTGCCACCAGGCCCGTACCAGCATGAAGATGAACACCAGGGCGCAGATGATGAATATCAGGCGCAAAAGATTAATTAACATACAGAGTTCTCCAGCAACGGGCGGCGATTCTAAGGCAGCAAAAATAAAAAATCTTGGTCAGGATCAAGCATTCAGCCCATGCAAACGATTATCTGGAGAAAGTCATGACGAGCACGCCCGAACGAATCTGCTAATACTTGTCTATGAGGGCCAGCAGGCCTGGGGCCACCGGTGGTAGTCATGGTCATTTCGCGACGACCACAGTCACCGGCGGGAAGTAGCCAAAAAGAAGGCCGGTATGCACCGACCTTCTTTTTTTATTGCTGACTCGCCGGCGTTTTGCCCGCCAGCCACTGCCAGCCCGGCAGGCGTGGCAGTCGCCGGGCGATCCAGCCGATCAGCGCATCCGACAGCCCGGTCAACAGCAGCAGCGGCAGACAGAGCAGGGTCAGCGACAGGGCCCCCACATAGACATCCGTCAGCCAGTGAGCACCAGAGAGAATGCGGGGCGCCGAGAACAACGGCACCATCAGCAGCGCGGTCACCCCGGCCCAGCGCGGTAGATGGCGTAGGGCAAAGCCGGCGAAGATCATCAGGAACAGGGCGTGATCGCCGGGAAAACTGTCGCTGGAGGAGTCCTTGGTCGGGATCCCGCTGAGCTGGGTCACCCGCAGCGCGTCCGTCACCGTCAGGGTCGGGCTCGGCCGGCTGACCGGCAGCAGATGACCGAACTGGTTGATCACCAGGGCCCCCAGCAGCATGACGAGCCCCATGGCCACCAGCCGGCGGCGTCCCTGATCGTCCGCACACCAGAAGCAGCGAGAGAGGATCAGCCCCATGCAGGAGAGTACCGCCAGATCGAACAGCCGGTTGTTGGTCACGGCCACCAGATCGGCCCACCACTGGGCCTGACCCAGCCAGCCATTGACCAGATGGAAGACAGCGAGATCCCACTGATCCCAGGGGCCGTGATCGGGCAGAGCGGCCCAACTGATGGCGATGAGACCACCCAACAGATAACAGGGTATAAATTTGCGCATACGGACTCTCCTCCCCGAAAAATGGGGCCGTATTTTAAAGCATAAAAAGCGTGACGTGAATCACACAAACGAGGGAGGAAAGGGTCATGTCCACTATCCGGAAAGCCGGCGCGTCCCCTGCCGGCTTGGCCTGTTGCAGCCTTGCGGCTAGTATGGAGTCCCTCTATTTCGCGAGATGACGAGAGCTATGCGCAGCTACCTTCGGATGATGCTGTTTGCCCTGGGCCTGCTGGCCGGCGTGCAGATCCCGGGTCTGATCGACCTCTACTACCAGCGGCTGGATGCCCGCCTGCAGCAGGCCAGCCTCAGCCTGGCCCCCTTTCAGGAGACGGCGGACCAGCATTTCAACGGCGATCTGACGGCCCTGGTCAACCACTACCGCACCAATCCGGATCCGGTATTCGCCAAGGATGCCGCCAGCCTGCAGCTGCTGGTCAGCCAGCGCCAGACCCTGCAGCAGGAGAGCGTCTACAAGCACCATCCCTGGTACCGGCAACTCTCCCACCTGCTGCTGCGCGCCGAGCCCCAGCTCTGGCAGGATACCCTGCAAAACTACAGCTACGTGGTGCCGCTCAAGCAGGCCGCCATCGTCTGCGGCATGGCGGCAGGCCTGCTCGCAGCCCTGCTTGGCGATCTGCTGCTCAGCCTGGTATTGCTGCCGTTTCGCCGGCAGCAGCCCCGCACACGCTACGCGCCGCGCTGACGAGATCGACCCGGTGGCGCAGGCAGCCAGAAACAACAAAGGGGCCGTTGGCCCCTTTGTTGTTTCCGTTCGGTGTCACAGCTCGTATGGCAGCCGCGACTGGCTCACCAAACGCTGGAGCGCCTGCACCACCTGGGGATCGAACTGGCTGCCGGAGCGTGACAGGATATATTCCATGGTCTGGGCCAGTGACCAGGGCTCCTTGTAGGGCCGCTTGCTGAGCAGGGCATCGAACACGTCGACCACGGCCACGATGCGGGCCGACAGCGGGATCTGCTGGCCGGCCAGCTGCTCCGGGTAACCCTTGCCATCGAAGTGTTCATGATGGCCGCGAGCAATCTCGGCCCCCAGAGACAGATAGCTGGTGCCCTCCACCATCTCCCCCGCCTTGTGCAATATGCTGGCACCGATGTCCGCGTGCTGCTCCATGATGAGCCGCTCATCCGGTTCGAACCGGCCCGGCTTGTGCAAGATGTGGTCCGGCGTGCCCACCTTGCCCACGTCGTGCAGTATGCTGGCCATGCCGATCATGTCGACGAAACCCGGCGTCAGCTCGTCGGGATAGGCCCCCGCCTGCTGCAGCTCGGCCACGATGGCATCGGAGAGCTTCTGCACCCGCAGCACGTGATCGCCGGTATCCGAATCGCGGAACTCCGCCAGCGCCGCCAGCGCCACCACGGTCGCCTCCTGGGCACGCAGCAGCTGGTTGTAGAGATAGAGGTTGTCGTACGCCGCCGAGATCCGCTGGCAGAACACGTCCAGCAGATCGCACTCGAGCGGGTCGAGCGGCTGGGTGGGGGTGAAATTGAGCACGAACTCGCGCCCGTTCTGGGCCGCGATATAGAGCGCATCCTGGGGATGCTCGAAGCGGTTGCAGCGATTGGCGAGCGCACTCATCACCGAGTCGTGCAGGGCCGGGAAGGCGCTGAGCGGCACATCGCTCAGCAGGGATTCATAGTCGCCGGTGGCCGCCAGGATCTCCAGCTCCTGCGAGCCGGGGCGGCGTTCGGCGCAGATGGCGCCTTCGGTGCCCACGTCGAGAATGGCGCTGATCTGCTTGAGCACGCCGGAGGCAAATTCCCGCAGCGAGTGCAGATGATAGAGATCCCCCGCCCCCTCCAGTATCTTGCCGAGCCCCTGCCGGCTCTTGTCGATGGCGCAGAGGGTCTCGTAGGAGCGCAGGGAGGCAATGACGGTGGTATAGAGCTTCTGCACCGTCAGCTCGGTCTTGGTCTTGTAGTCGTTGATGTCGTAGTCGAGGATCACCCGCTGCTCCGGGGCCTGCCCCGGTTGGCCGGTGCGCAGCACGATGCGCACCAGGCTGTTATGCATCTCGTTGCGGATCTGGTGCACCAGCCGCAGGCCGGCATCTTCGGTCTCCATCACCACGTCCAGCAGGATCAGGGCGATGCGCGGATTGGCCAGCAGCATGCGGGCCGCTTCGGCGCCGCTGTAGGCGTTGAGCAGTTCAAGCGGGCGGGATTTGTACTGAATGTTGGAAAGTGCCAGCCGGGTGGCATGATGAATGTCCGGCTCGTCATCCACGATCAGCACCTGCCAGGGGTTGATCGCCTTGGTCACCACGGCCTCATCGTCATCCAGCTCGATGATGTCGTCATCCAGCCAGAGCTCGTCCTTGTCTTGGGCACTGCTCATATCGTTCACGCCTCCAGGCGCTGCATGAGGGTACTGACAGTATGTACCATCAGGCAGTGATGGATCACAAGCCCCTGCACTTGCCCCCCTCATGCCCGCCCGGCGCCGGCCGGCTTATTCGAACGGTTCGAGATAGGCCTGGATTGCCTTCCTCAGCCACGCCAACACCTTGCCGTGGTAGGCATTTTCCGACAGATAGACGCCGTAGTCGCGCCACTGCAGGCTGAACTTGTGCTTCAAAGTCAGCAGCTCCCCTTGCCGCAGCTGGCTCTGGATCAGCGGCGACGGCAGCACGGCCCAGCCGAGGCCGTCGAGCACCGCATCGCGCATCAGCTCGAAGCTCGACAATCCGATGTGGTGGCCGCCGATGGGCAGCAGGCTCTTGACCGAAAATTCATCCACATAGGAGAGGGTGACCTGGGTATGGCCAGTCAGATCCTGCTGCAATACCCGCTTCAGACTCGCCAGCGGGTGGCTCGGGGCCACCACCATCAGGGTGCGGATCGGGTTGAGCACCTCGATGTTGAGGCCGCTGCGCTCCTGCTCCTCGGTGATGAGGCCGAAGGCGGCATCGACAAACCCCTCCTCCACCAGCGCGGGCAGCTCCGGCGGCGAGGCCAGCACCAGCGAGATGCTGGTGCCGGGAAACTGGTGGCGCAGCGCCCCCAGCATCTCTCGCCACACCGCCTCGGGAATGGCGTCATCCCGCGCCACCCGCAGCGCCACCTCGGCGCCGGAGGCGTAGTGTTCGCACTTGAGCTTGAGGCTGTTGGCGGCCTGCAGCAGCCGCTTGCAGTCATCCAGCACCTGCTCGCCGATTTCGGTCAATCGGCTCTGGTTGGCACCTCGTTCAAAAAGTTCGACGCCAAGCTCAACCTCCAGCGCCGCTATCGCCGTGCTGACTGCGCTGCGACTCTTGCCAAGCCGGCGTGCCGTATTGGCAATGGAGCCACTGCTGGCTGATTCCACAAAGAGTTGTATCTGGTAGAGCTTCATGATCTGGGTCGTGAGCAGGGTATCCGATATTCACCTTACCTTGCCCCCTTCTAGCAAGGCAAACCGTCAGCGTCTGAATTGTCGACGCTCAGCGATTCTGCCGCCTGAGCGAGCTGCGGCTATCATGGTCCCGTCGCAGTAACAAAAGGACATTTTATGTTATTCAATCGCATGCTCCTGGCCCGCATCTTCCTGACGGGCGCCATCCTGACCGAGGTAGCGGGGACCTCCAGCATGGCCATGATCCCGGAGAACGAGGCCGGCTGGCTCAACTATCTGCCGATGTGGCTGCTCATCTCCTTCTCCTATCTGTTGTTGGCCAAAGCCGCCAAAACAATCTCCATTGGTATTGCCTTCGCGCTCTGGGAGGGGCTGGGGATCGCGCTGATCACCGTCGTCTCCGTGCTGTTCCTCGACTACCACCTGAATGCTCAGGAGTTGATCGGACTGGCGCTGGCCATAGTGGGTATTGTTCTGGTGACAATGGGTGAAACCCATGACGAACCGACCACAGGCACCGGCAGCATCCGCCGTCTTGGTACTGCCCATGACAAACCGGCCGCAGATACCGGCAGCCTCCGCCACCTTGCCACAGCCCATGACAAACCGGCTGCAGGAACCAGCAGTACTCGCAGCCTTGGCGCTGCCAAGGAGGCCGTATGCACCCGCTGATCATCGTACTGGGGGCGGCCCTGCTGGATATCGGCGCCAACATGGCGATCAACCGCTCGGTTGGTTTTCGTCACAAAGGCTGGGGATTTCTCGGCATCCTGCTGGTGCTGTGTGCCTTCACCCTGCTGTCGGAAGCGGTGAGCACCGGCAAGATCGATCTGGCCGTGGCCTATGCCACCTGGGGTGCCATCGGCATCCTGGGCACCGCCCTCGGCGGCTTGCTGCTGTTTGGCGAGCGACTCAAACCCATCGGCTGGGTCGGCATGCTGGTGATGGCCGTCGCGGTGACCCTGCTCACCACCGCCTGATCGCCCCTCACGCACTGCTCACCATGAAAGAAGCCGCCCGGCTAACCGGGCGGCTTCTGCTCTTTATGGGGCAATGCGGGCTCACGGCGAGTCTGCCTCAGCGGCTCGCTTCGTAGAGCTCCAGCGGCAAGCCGTCGGGGTCGGCGAAGAAGGTAAAGCGCTTGCCGGTCAGCTCATCCACCCGCACCGGCTCCACCTCGATACCATGGCCCTGCAGATGGGCGATGACCCGGTCGAGCTCAGCGACTCGAAAGGCCAGGTGGCGCAAGCCGCACGCCTCCGGCCGGGAGGGGCGCGGCGGTGGCGCCGGGAAGCTGAACAGCTCCAGCTGGCTGCCGTCCGGCAGCGCCAGATCCAGCTTCCACGACTGGCGCTCCTCGCGCAGCGTCTCGGCGATGATGGGCAGCCCCAGCACCTGATGGTAGAAGTGGCGCGAGCGCGCATAATCGCTGGCAATGATGGCCACGTGGTGGATGGCATCGAACAGGGGATGTGACATAAGCTCTCCGGGCAAGCGGGCAGCCTGAGCTGCCCGCTGCGGTCAGTTGAAGAAACCGTTGAACCAGTTGTCCAGCGCATTGGCCGGGCTGGACACCGGGCTGGCGCAGCCCATGGGCTCGGCCAGCCCGGCCAGCTTGGCCGGCACCTGCAGACTGCCCGGGCAGTCGCTGGTGACCCGGGTGCCGCTGGCGCGGGAGAAGCTGGCCCAGCTCACCCCTTGCGGCATGTTCATGGCCAGGCTGTTGACCCCACGCTGACTCATGTAGCCGCTGAACAGCTGCAGGGCACCGCTGGCACCGGTCAGGCCGGCCGGGGTGTTGTCGTCGCGACCGACCCAGATGCTGACCAGCTCGTTGTTGTCGAGCCCGGTGAACCAGGAGTCGCGCAGCTCGTTGGTGGTGCCCGTCTTGGCCGCCATTGTGGCGCCGGGGAACTTGGCACCGAGCGCGCGCGCCGTGCCCTGGCTCACCGTCTTGGTCATGGCAAACAGGGTCAGCCAGCTGGCCTGCTCATCGGTCACCCGCTTGGCTGCTTCGTCATGCTGATAGAGCTTGCTGCCGTCGCTGTTGACCACCGCCCGGATCGCCGACAGCGGCTGGGTCAGCCCCTGGTTGGCGATGGGCAGGTACATCTGGTTCACCTCCATCGGCGAGAGCGCCACCGCCCCCAGCACCAATGAGGGATAGGGCTGGATTTCCTGCTCCACCCCCAGCTTGTGCAGGGTGTCCACCACCTTGTCCAGCCCCACCTGCAGCCCCAGATTGACGGTCGGCACGTTGAGAGAGCTGGCCAGCGCATCCATCAGCGGCACGCTCTGGCGGAACTTGCGATCGTAGTTTTGCGGGGTCCAGATCTGGCCATCCTTGCCGCGAATGCGGATCGGCTGGTCCTTGAGCGGCGTGCCCAGGGTCAGGCCGTTGGAGAGGCCGGTCAGGTAGACCGCGGGCTTGACCAGGGAGCCTATCTGGCGACGGGCATCCAGCGCCCGGTTGAAGCCGGCGTAGCGCGGATCCCGGCCGCCCACCATGGCCACCACCTCGCCCTTGTGCCAGTCGGAGACCACCATGGCCGCCTCGAGCTTCTTCTTGCCGCGCAGCTTCTCGATCTGGGCCAGACCCGACTCCACCGCCTGCTCGGCGGCGTGCTGGGCAATGGGATCCAGACTGGTGAAGATCTTGAGGCCGGACTGCTTGAGCAGATCCGGACCGAAGCGGCTCTGGATCTCCCGCTTGAGCAGGCCCATGAAGGCCGGGGTGCGGCCATAGCTCATCTGACCGCGGGTAATGATGCCGAGCGGCTGCTTGCTGGCGAGCTCATACTCGGCTGGTTGCAGGCTGCCGTGATCCATCAGCAGCTTGAGCACCAGATCACGGCGCGCCTTGGCCCGCTCCGGGAAACGCCAGGGATCGTAATAGGAGGGCCCCTTCACCATGCCCACCAGCAGGGCCACCTGATCGATGTCCAGCTCATTGACCGGAATGCCGAAGTAGAAGTAGGAGGCAAGCCCGAAGCCATAGACCCCCTGGGAGAAGTTCTGCCCCAGATAGACCTCGTTGAGATAGGCCTCCAGGATCTCGTCCTTGCTGTAGCGATAGTCGATCAGCACCGCCATGTAGGCTTCCTGCGCCTTGCGCCACAGGCTGCGCTCCCGGGTCAGGAAGAAGTTCTTGGCCAGCTGCTGGGTCAGGGTACTGCCGCCCTGCACGGTGCGACCCGCCAGCAGGTTGGCCGCCATGGCGCGCATGATGGCCACCGGCGAGACGCCGCCGTGCTGGTAGAAGTCGCGATCCTCGGTGGTGAGCAGGGTGATCAGCAGGCTGTCCGGCACCTCGGCGATGCGCACCAGCAGACGGTCCTCCCGATCCTCGGTGTTGAGGCGATCGAGCAGCACCGGGTCCATCTGGGCGTAGCCGAGCTGACGCTGGTTCTCGAGCGACTGGATCCCCTCCAGCCGCGCACCGTTGAAGGTGAGGCGCAGGCCGCGGGCGGCATCGGCCCCGTCATGGAATTCGAATGGCCGGCGGATAAGCTCGATGCGGTTGCCGCTCACTGCATACTCGCCCGGGGTATGGGGCTGGCGCACCTGCTTGTAGCTCAGCATGTTGAGCTCGCGCAGCATCTGGGCCTGGGAGAGGCGCTGGCTGGGATAGAGTTCCAGCGGCCGGCTGTAGACCATCACCGGCAACTGCCACTTCTCGCCGTCGAAGCGTTCACGCACCTTGGTATCGAGGTAGATGCCAAACACCACCATGAAGGCCGCTCCCACCAGGGAGAGCTTGAAGCCCAGCCAGAACAGCGTGCGCCAGATGGTGCGTTTGGGCGCCGCCTTCTTGGGGGTGCGCTTGCGTCGTTGCGTTGCCATAAATCCTCTTTGCTTTCCTTTCTACTTGTTATGTCGCATTCGCGAACGTCCGATCAGACTTGGCCAATCGAACCTACAATCCCATCTTCTTCTTGGTGACCCTGGTCGGCATCGCTTCCAGCGGATTGTCCGGCCAGTAGTGGCGGGGGTAACGTCCCTTCATCTCTTTTTTCACCAGCTCGTAGGAGCCGGCCCAGAAAGCGGCCAGATCGGCGGTGATCTGCAGCGGCCGCTGAGCCGGGGAGAGCAGCTCCACCACCAGCGCCACCCGGCCATCGGCCACGCACGGGGTCGCAGCCTGGCCGAACATCTCCTGGATGCGCACCGGGATCACCGGCGCCTGACCCGGCTGATAGCGGATCCGCACCCGGCTGCCGGTCGGCGCGCTAAAGTGGCCAGGTAGCGCCTCGTCCAGCCGCTTAGGTAATGGCCAGGGCAGAGACTGGCGCAGGATGTCGCTCATATCGAGCTTTTTCAACTGCTCCAACCGGGTCATGCCGCTCACCGCCGGCAGCAGCCACTGCTCCAGGTCGGCCAGCAGGCTCGCCTCGTCCATGGCCGGCCACCCTTCGTCGGGCAACCAGTCACGGGCGCAACGCAACCGGGCCAGCAGCCCCTCGCTGGCGTCATCCCAGGGCAGCACATGCAGCCCCTTGCGCCGGATGCCCTGCAGCAGGCAGCGCCCCTTCTGTTCATCGGAGAGATCGGTCAGCGGCCGCTGGCTCAGCACCAGCTCGCCGAGCACCTGCTGGCGTTCGGCCCGCACCCGCTCCTCACGCTCGTCCCAGTCGAACCACTGGCGCTCGCTCACCAGCTCGGGCAGCTGGCGCACCAGCTCATCCAGCTCCACCGGCTCGGCGATGAAGATGCGGCTGCCACGCTCGTTCTGGCCCATCTCGATGGCAATGAGCGCCCCCTGCCCCTGACAAGGGTGACCTTCTACCAGATCGCAGCTCACCCCGCCACTGAGCTGATAGCGGCTGCCGCTGCGCAGTTTACCGATGCGATCGGGCCAGGCGAGGGCGCACAGCAGCCCCAACCATTGCCCCTGCGCACTGGCGGGGCGGGCGCCGAGCCGCTCGAACCAGCGCGCCGCACTCTGGCGCAGGGCCCCCTGGCGGCGGTGGAACAACACGGAGAGGCGCTCCGATCCTCGCAGATCTTCTTCCAGCAGCGCCACCAGGAAAGCCGCATCGGCGACAATCCCTGTCAGACCCTCCGTCTCCAGCTCGCGCGCACGCAGCAGCATGCGGGCAAGCCGGGGATGGGTACCGAAGGCCGCCATGGCGCGGCCGGCCGGGGTAAGTTGTTGCTCACCCTCCGGCTTCATGGCACCGAGGGCCACCAGCAGCCGCTGGGCGCTGGCCACGGCGGCGGCCGGCGGCATGTCCAGCAGCGGCAGCTCTTCGACCTTGGCCCCCCACTGGGCGGCGTCCAGCAACAGACCGGTCAGCTCCTGGGTGAGGATGTCCGGCGGGCTCTGCTCGGCGAGGCGCTCCTGCACCTCGCTGCTCCAGAGCCGGTAGCAGACACCGGGGCCGAGACGACCGGCGCGGCCCGCCCGCTGGGTGGCGGAGGCTTTGGCGATGGGGCGGGTCTCCAGCCGGGTGACGCCGCTCTTGATGTCGAAGGAGGCGCGCCGCTCCAGCCCGCTGTCGACCACCACTGAGATCCCCTCGATGGTGAGCGAGGTCTCCGCCACATTGGTGGTGAGCACCAGCTTACGGCGCCCCGCAGGTGCCGGCTCGATGGCCGCCTGCTGGGCCGCCATGTCGAGGCGGCCGTAGAGGGGGGCGAGGGTCACCTCGTCCGGCAGCCGCCCTTCCAGCCACTGCGCCAGCCGCTCGATCTCCCCCTGGCCCGGCAGGAACACCAGCAGGCTGCCGGCGTGGGCGGCCAGCGCCTCCAGCACCACGGCGCCGACCTGGGGCTCCAGCCACTGCTGGCGATTGGCGGGGCGATAGTGGTAGTCGATGGGAAAACCGCGCCCCTCGGAGCGAACCACCGGGGCCTCCGGCAAAAGCCGCTCCAGCGCCATGCCATCCAGGGTGGCGGACATCACCAAGAGCTTGAGATCATCGCGCAATCCCTGCTGGCTCTCGATGGCGAAGGCCAGCGCGGTATCGGCGTGCAGGCTGCGCTCGTGGAACTCATCGAAGATGACCAGGGAGACGCCGGTGAGCTCGGGATCCTGCTGCAGCATCCGGGTCAGCACCCCTTCGGTAACGATCTCGAGCCGGGTGGCTGCGCTGGTGCGGCTTTCGCCGCGCACCCGCAGACCGATGCGCTCGCCCACCTTCTCCCCGAGCTGGCGCGCCAGAAAGCCGGCGATGTTGCGCGCCGCCAGACGTCTGGGCTCCAGCATGATGATGCGGCCGGGCAGCCGGTTTTGGCGTACCAGCTCCAGCGGCAGCAGGGTCGATTTGCCCGCGCCGGGCGGCGCCTGCAGGATCACGCTGGCATGGTTGTCGATGGCGGCAAAGAGTGCGGGCAGCACCGACACTATGGGGAGGGAAGACAAAGGGATCTGCACCTTCTTGTTGCAAGTCGTAAAGCGGCGCCTATTCTGCCACAGCCAGGCTGGCCACCGTGAGCGGATGTCGGCCGGCGAGACAGGATGCAGTGGCTGCCCTAGAATGGGCCACCCTGTCTGCGTGAAAGAGGCATGCTCACCCGAATGGCCAAACTCTTCTTTGCCCTGCCCGCCGAGGCGCTGGCACCCGATCTCGTCGCCTGGCGCGACCAACTGCCCTGGCCGGGTCAACCGGTGCCCGCCGCCAATCTCCACCTGACGCTGGCCTTCCTCGGCGAAGCGGATCAGCTCACCACCACCCGCCTGATGGCCGCCGTCGAGCGCCAGCACTGCCCGCCGCTCACCATAGCGCTTAATGAAACTGGCTGGTTCGGCCGCGCCAAGGCCGCCTGGGTCGGCCCGACGGAGTGGCCCAACGAGCTCACCGTGCTGGCCAGGGCGCTGCGTCGCCACGGCGAGAAGCTGGGACTTGGCAACGGCGAGCAAGGTTATCGCCCCCACATCACCCTGTCGCGCAAGGCGAGCGAACCGCCGGCGCTGCTGCCCGCCCCCGATTTCGTGCTGCAGGCCGACCGCTTCTGCCTCTATCAATCCCTCTCCACCCCGGACGGGGTGCGCTACGAGCCCCTCGCCTGCTGGCCGCTGCGGGCCAGAGAGAAAATGGCATCCTGACCGGCGGCCATGCCCAGACTCATCGATTAAGAGAGCCATACCATGATCTTCGATCCCCCCCTGCAATCCGGGCAGCTGATCTCCCGTTACAAGCGCTTCCTGACCGACGTGCAGCTCGACAACGGCGAGGTGATCACCATCCACTGCGCCAATACCGGCGCCATGACCGGCTGCGCCGAGCCGGGCACCCGGGTCTGGTACTCCACATCAAGCAACCCCAAGCGCAAGCTGCCCCACAGCTGGGAGATCGCCGAGAGCCCGGCTGGTCACTTCATCTGTGTCAACACGGCCCGCGCCAACCAGCTGGCCCGGGAGCTGATCGAGCAGGATGCCCTCGCCCCGCTGCGCGGCTATGCCAGGCTGCGCACCGAGGTGAAATACGGCGAAGAGAACAGTCGCATCGATCTGCTGCTGGAAGATGACCACCGGCCGGCCTGTTATATCGAGGTGAAATCGGTGACCCTGCTCGACGAGCGGGAGCAAGCCGGCATGGGCTACTTCCCCGATGCGGTCACCACCCGTGGCGCCAAGCACTTGCGTGAATTAATGGCCATGAAGGCGGCAGGCCACAGAGCCGTGCTGTTATTTATGGTTTTGCACTCCGGAATCGTGAGAATGCGCCCGGCAGCGCATATAGATCCGCACTATAGTCTGCTTATTGAGCAAGCAATTACGGCAGGGGTTGAAATTTTATGCTATCGACCCCATGTTGGGGTGCAGAGCATGGTGGCCCAAGATTTTATCCCGTTTGAATCTTGTCACCTGCTACCCGAGGGCAGCGAATAAATGTTGGAGTGGGTAACATTATTGGTACGGCTTGTTTGCCTCCAAGTTACCCTTCTGCTATAGATGTCGCCCTCAATTTATGGATGGCACGGGTAGCGTGCTGAATTAGGAGACAGGGCATGCCAACAGGCGAAAACAGGAAATCTCTGGGCCCCCTGGCCATTGCGGGTGTGGCGCCTTACCAGGAAAAACCGGGTGAGGAGTACATGAATGACCAACAAAAGGCACATTTTCGCAAGATCCTGGGAGCCTGGCGCAACCAACTGATGCAGGAAGTTGACCGCACCGTTGACCATATGAAGGATGAGGCTGCCAACTTTCCGGATCCCGTGGATCGCGCCGCGCAAGAAGAAGAGTTCGCTCTTGAACTGCGTACCCGCGACCGTGAGCGCAAGCTGATCAAGAAGATCGAGAAAACCTTGCTGCTGCTCGAAGACGATGACTTCGGTTACTGCGAACACTGCGGTATCGAGATCGGTATCCGCCGTCTGGAAGCCAGACCCACCGCCGACCTCTGTGTCGACTGCAAGACCCTGGCTGAAATTAAGGAAAAACAGATGGCCGGTTGATACCGACCTCTGGCATAACAGAAAAAAGGGAGCTCGCGGGCTCCCTTTTTTATTGAGCTTTTGGCCGGGTCGTCCCAGAATGCAGCCTCAATGTCCCGTTTGCCCGAATCCGCATGCCCGTGAATACCACCCCTTCATCCCAGACCCGCCCTTATATCGGCCGCTTTGCCCCCTCCCCCTCAGGCCCGCTTCACTTCGGCTCCCTGATCGCGGCGCTCGGCAGCTTTTTGCAGGCCAGAGCGCAGCAGGGGCGCTGGCTGGTGCGCATCGAGGATATCGATCCGCCGCGGGAGATGGCGGGTGCGGCCGACCTTATTCTCAAAACCCTTGAGGCATACGGTCTTGAGTGGGATGGCGAGGTGATGTTCCAGAGCGCGCGCCACGGCCGCTATGACGAGATCATCGAACAGCTCTACCGGGCGGGCGATCTCTACTGGTGCCGCTGTACCCGGCGCGAAATCATGGCGAGCGGCGGCTTTTACAACGGCCACTGCCGCACTTTGGGGCTGACGGCAGAGGGGTGCGCCGCCCGCCTGCGCCAGCACCACCCGGTGTACGATTTCGAGGATGGGCTGCAGGGCCGCATTGCGGTGCCGGCGGCGCTGGCCGAGGAAGATTTCATCGTGCGCCGGCGCGATGGCCTCTACGCCTACAACCTGGCGGTGGTGGTGGACGACATGGATTGCGGCATTACCGAGATAGTGCGCGGCGCCGATCTGCTGGAGCCGACGGTGCGCCAGATTGCCCTCTACCAGACCCTGGGCGCCCCCGTGCCCGCCTGGGTGCATCTGCCGCTGGCGGTGCAGGCCGACGGCCACAAGCTCTCCAAGCAGAATCACGCGCCAGCGCTGGCATCGGACGAGGTGCGCCCGGCCCTGTGGCAGGCGCTGCACTTTCTCGGCCAGTGCCCGCTCCCCGAGCTGATGGCAAGCCGGGTGGACGAGATCGTCGACTGGGGCATCGCCCACTGGCAGCTGGCCCGGGTGCCCGCCAGCGAGAAGATCCAGCTGGCTGATTACTGAATCGCGCAGGCAATTTTGGTTTGATTGAACGTAAATCGCCGCTGTTGGCCGTGATTTTACCGGGATGATCCGCTTCAAACGAGATCAATTGCCAGCACGGTTTTTCATTTGGTTAGGCGTGAGCTATGATAGGCCGCTATTTTTTTGGCCTCCCGTCAATTTGAAGTCATAACGAGGTGTACCATTTTTTCCCAGATCGCAAACTTTTGCCGCAAAGTGCTCGGCAAGGAAGACGGCGAGCAGTCGGCGGAGTCCCCCATTCCGGCCCGTGTCGCCGGACAACGTCGTACCTTGAGCCGTGACCAGCACCCGATTTCGCGCAAAGAGATCAGCGAGAATGCACTCAAGGTGCTCTATCGCCTGAACAAGGGCGGCTACGAAGCCTACCTGGTCGGCGGCGGAGTCCGGGATCTGCTGCTCGGGAAGACGCCCAAGGATTTCGACATCGCCACCGATGCGACGCCGGAGCAGATCAAGTCTCTGTTCAGCAACTGCCGCCTGATCGGCCGCCGTTTCCGGCTGGCCCACATTGTGTTTGGTCGTGACGTGATCGAAGTGGCCACCTTCCGCGGTCACCACCATCAGGTCAATACCAGCAAACATGTGTCGGCCCAATCCGATGAAGGCATGCTGCTGCGCGACAACGTCTACGGCACCATCGAAGAGGATGCCGAGCGTCGCGACTTTACCGTCAACGCCCTCTATTACAGTGCCAAGGATTTCACCCTGCACGATTTCGAGGGCGGGCTGGAAGACCTGGCCGAGCGCAAGCTGGAGCTCATTGGCGATCCCGAGACCCGCTACCGCGAAGATCCGGTGCGGATGCTGCGCGCCGTGCGCTTCGCCGCCAAGCTGGACATGACCATCAGCCCGCGCACCGCCGCCCCCATCAAGGAGCTGGCGCCGCTGCTGCAGGATATTCCGGCGGCCCGCCTGTTCGAGGAGACCCTCAAGCTGTTCCTGGCTGGCGATGGCCTGGCCACCTACAAGCTGCTGCGCGAATACGGCCTGTTCCAACAGCTGTTCCCGCAGGTGGCGGCGCTGTTTACTCCGCACGGCAACTCGCCCTACGAGCAGTTCATCGAGCAGGCGCTGATCGATACCGACACCCGGGTACGGGAAGACAAGCGCGTCACCCCCGCCTTCCTCTACGCCACCCTGTTGTGGGGCTGTGTCGAGGCCCGCGGCCGGGTGCTGGAGAACGAGAGCGGCCTGCCCTGGTATGACGCCTTCATGCTGGCGATCAACGAGGTGCTGGACAACCAGGTGCGGATCATCGCCGTTCCGCGCCGCTTCACCACCGATGTGCGCGACATCTGGGCCCTGCAGCAGCGGCTGACCCGCCGTCAGGGCCGCCACCCCGAGCGGGCCATGGAGCATCCCAAGTTCCGCGCGGCGTTTGATTTCCTGTTGCTGCGCAACCGGGTCGAGCGCGGTCTGGGCGAGCTGGCCAGCTGGTGGGAACGCTACGTGGAGTCCAATCCGGACGTGCGCCCGCAGCTGCAACGGGAGGCGACCCGCCGCCCGGCAAGCGGTGAGCGCGGTCAGGCCGGTGAGGCCCGCAGCAACGATGGCGAGAAGCGCAGCAGCAACAGCCGCAACCGTCGTCGCCCCCGTCGCCGCAAACCGAAAGCGGCCGAGTGACAACTGACGTGATGACCGAGGTCTTCATCGCCATTGGTTCCAACCTGTCTGACCCGGTCGGTCAGGCTCGTCGCGCCGTCGCCGCTCTGGCAAGGTTGCCGGAATCCGTGCTGGTGCAGGCCTCGTCGTTTTACAGCAGCCGCCCCATGGGCCCTGCTGACCAGCCGGACTACGTCAATGCCGTGGCCCGGCTCAACACCCGGCTGACGCCGCTGGCGCTGCTGGATCAACTACAAAGCATCGAGCTGGAACAAGGACGTGTGCGCAAGGATGAGCGATGGGGGCCGAGAACCCTGGATCTCGATCTGCTGCTGTTTGGCGATCAGATCATCAGGCATGAACGCCTCATCGTTCCTCATTACGGCATGAAGGAGCGGGAGTTCGTGCTGCTGCCCCTGGCCGAGATTGCACCCGCTCTGGTACTGCCTTGCGGCACCCCACTCGCAGAACTGGTTGCCCGCTGCCCGCACAATGATCTTGCCATCATTGCCCCCGGTGCAGACGAACAGGAGCCTCTATGAGCAAGATCACCACCACCAACCTGCTGAAGATGAAGCAGGAAGGCCAACGAATCACCGCCATCACCGCCTATGATGCCACCTTTGCCAAGCTGTTCGACGACGAGGGCGCCCACGTGCTGCTCATCGGCGACTCGCTGGGCATGGTGCTGCAGGGGGGTCAGGATACCCTGGGCGTCAGCATGGATGAGATGGTCTATCACACCCGTTGCGTGGTGCGCGGCACCACCAACGCACTGGTGGTGACCGACATGCCGTTCATGAGCTATGCCACCCCTGAGCAGACCTATCAGAACGCCGCCCGGCTGATGGCGGCCGGTGCCCGCATGGTGAAGATGGAAGGCGGCGACTGGCTGTGCGACTCCATTCGCCACCTGACCCGCAACGGCGTGCCGGTTTGTGGCCACCTAGGCCTCACCCCGCAATCCGTGCACGTATTCGGCGGCTTCAAGGTGCAGGGGCGCGACGAGTTCCAGGCTCAGGAGATCTATCGTCAGGCCCTCGAACTGCAGGCTGCCGGCATCCAGTTGCTGGTGCTCGAGTGCGTGCCCACTTCGCTGGCCGAGCGCATCAGCAAGGCGCTGCGCATTCCGGTGATCGGCATCGGTGCCGGCCCCGCCACCGACGGCCAGATCCTGGTGATGCACGATGCCTTCGGCATCACCTCCGGCTATGTGCCCAAGTTCACCAAGAACTTCCTGGCCGAGACCGGCGACATGCGCGCCGCCATCCGGCTCTATGTGAAGCAGGTGAGCGAGGGAACCTTCCCGGGCCCGGAACACTGCTTCAACTGATCCGATAGCGTGACGAGAGCGGGGGCCTGCGCCCCCGCTTCGCCCTCTGGTGCTGACTGAGCAACCCGTCTCTTGATGATTCATCCCAAGGTGACCTGTCGATGATGCTGCCCGTTGCCACTCCTCTCTTACTCATGCGGGCCCATACCGCCCGCCTCTCTTTGATCTTTTCGAAGGTGAACTGCTGATGTTGGTCGTTAACAATCCCGCCGCTCTGCGTGAACAGATCGGCCAATGGCGCCGTGACGGGCTCACAATCGCATTCGTGCCCACCATGGGCAATCTGCATCAGGGCCACCTGACCCTGGTGAAGGAGGCGCACAGCCACGCCGAGAAGGTGGTGGTCAGCATCTTCGTCAACCCGATGCAGTTCGACAAGGCCGAGGATCTCGCCAACTACCCGCGCACCCTGGAACAGGACTGCGCCGCGCTGGAAACGGCCGGGGTAGACATGGTGTTCACGCCGACGCCGGAGATCATGTATCCGCAGGGGCTGGCCAGCCACACCTTCGTCGAGGTGCCGGGCCTCTCCGGTCTGCTGGAAGGGGCGCTGCGCCCGGGTCACTTCCGCGGCGTCAGCACCGTGGTCACCAAGCTGTTCAATCTGGTACAGCCGGATGTGGCCTGCTTCGGCCAGAAGGATTTCCAGCAGCTGGCGCTCATTCGCAAAATGGTGACCGACATGGCGATGCCCATCCAGATCGTCGGCGTGCCCACCGTGCGGGCCGAGGACGGGCTGGCGCTCTCCTCGCGCAACGGCTACCTGACCGCGGCCGAACGGGCCCTGGCCCCCGAGCTGGCGCGCACCATGAACTGGATCGCCGAGCAGATCGAAGCGGGTGATCACCACCTGCCCTCCCTGGTGGCCCAGGCCAGCCAGCGCCTCGACAACGCCGGTTTTCGCACCGACGCCATCGACATCGTCGATGCCGCCAACCTCGAAGCTGCCACCGACCAGAGCGAGCAGCTGGTGATCCTGATGGCTGCCTATCTGGGCAAGGCCCGCCTCATCGACAACCGGGTGGTGGCGTTGGCCCGCCCCTGAGCCGCAGCGCCACTGACAACAAAGCCCGCATGCGCGGGCTTTGTTGTTTCTGAGCGTTTCCTGCCTACTCGGCGGTGACCGGGTAACCCGCCCCTTTCCAGGCGAAGATGCCGCCCGGCACCCGATAGACCTGCTGATAGCCCTGGGTGACCGCCCATGCAGCCCCGTTGTGGCTACGACCGCACTTGACGAAGCCGCAGTAGAACACCACCGGACGGGTCTTGTCGTCTCCCAGCAGGGCCAGCAGCTGCTCGGGTGTGCCGCTCCCCTCGACGATCTGGCTCCAGTCATCCCCGGATTTGGCCTCCTTCACGAAGGCAAAATTCTTGGCCCCCTGGATGTGCTCCTTCTTGTAGGAGTCCTCAAGCGGCATGGTGTCGATGATCACCAGCGCCTCGCCTTTATCCATCCGGGTCTTCAGCTCCGCCACGGTCAGCAGCTGATAGCCACCCTGCTGGGTCTCCTGGGAGAGCTGTACCGCCGCCTGCTCCAGCTTGGTCTCCTGCTCGAACTGGTTGTCACCACAGCCACCGAGGGCAAAGCTGGCCGCAATCAGCGCGGCCATCAGGGTGCGGGATTGCAATCTCATCATGTCACTGCTCCTTTGGAACGGTAAAAACGGGGCGGGAGTGACGCAGCAAGGCGCCCGCAAGCATCAACAGCAGCAGATCCCGCAAGAGGGCCTGTGGCAGCGAGCCGAGATCAGCCCTGCCAAGACAGCCGCAAGAGATGTCGAGCTCGATGGCGATGCCATAGCCCAACACCGGAATAAACAGGGCCAAGAGGGCCACCACCAACCAGAGCCCCCAGCGCCGGTTGGCGATCACCGCAAGCCCGGCGCAGAGCTCCAGCCCGACAAGCCCCCAGACGGCAAGGGGAATGAACGGCGACCAAAGCAGGCCGAAGGCGCCGATCTGCTCGGCGAACAGGTCCGGTGCCGCCAGCTTGAACCCGGCGGATACGACGAAGAATCCCCCCAGCGCCAACCTGGCCAGCACCCGCAGATACACGGCCATGGGATAGTTCTTTATCATCCATGCCCCCCACTGCCAACTCCCCGACCAGGCGTCATCATGCCCTAGTCGGCGGCCGGATAGCGGGCCAGTTCGCAATACTCACCGTCTTCGTCACAACGAAAAACGGCGGCGGTTTCGCCACTCTGGCACCACTGCTGCCACTCCTCGGGCGGGCAGTGCAGGCGGATGGCGAGGCCACAGCCGGCGCTGAGCCGGCGCGGTACGTCGCAGACCCGAAACGGGTGGGGCTGCTGCTCCAGCCGCTTGCGTAGCCTGACCGTGCCGAGGGTGGAGTGGAACAGGTAGAGGAACTCTGCGTTCATGACTTGCCTCCCGTGCGGGCACGCGCACCGAACAGGGCCGCCCCCAGCGCACCGGCAAACTGGGCGTCCGGGTGGGTGGCCACGTCGCAGCCCAATCCTTGCGCCAGATAGTGTCGGAAGGTGGCGCAGTGGCTGACGCCGCCGGTAAAGAGCACGGTCGGCCTGGCGCCGAGGCGGCCGATGAAGTTGGCACTGCGCCGGGCCATGGAGCGGACGATGCCGGCCAGGATCGACTCGGCGGGAATGCCCGCCGAGCGCAGGCTGATCGCCTCCGACTCGGCAAACACGGTGCACATGCTGCTGATGTCGTGGGGATCGGCCCCTTGCAGCAGCTCGTCAAGCTGCTCGACCCGCGCCCCCAGGGTGCGGGTGATCACCTCGAGAAAGCGGCCGGTACCGGCGGCGCACTTGTCGTTCATCAGAAAGTCGGTGAGGTTGCCCTCGCCATCGAGCTGGATCACCTTGCTGTCCTGGCCGCCGATGTCGATGACGGTGTGTACCGACGGGCAGAGCAGGCGCGCCCCCAGCCCGTGGCAGGAGATCTCGGTGACCCGCCGATCGGCGAACGACGCCAGATCGCGGCCATAACCGGTCAGGGTCAGATGGGGGCGCTCTGGCAAATCGGCTGAGAGCGTCTCCCAGCCTTGCTCGATGGCAGCCAGCGGGCGAAAGGGGGTCGGCACCAGAAAACGGCGGACGATGCGCCCGCCATCCCTGTGGTCGAACAGGATCCCCTTGGTCGCGGTGGAGCCCGAGTCAATCCCGATGGAGAGTGACACTGCGCCTCCTCACAGCATTTCGATAAAGGCAGCCAGCCGGGTGGCCAGTTGTCCCTTGTCGGCGCTGGAGTAGTCGGTCTCCACCGCCATGTAGGGGATGCCGTGGCGATCGCGCACGTGGCGCTTGATGGCCAGCGACTCCACCGCATAGGTGTGACAGGCCTGCAGGATCACGTCGATCACCCCGTCCGCCTGATACTCCTCCACCATCTGGCTCAGCAGATTCATGCGCTGATGGTTGGGGGAGATGCAGGAGCAGCCGATGGCCAGATACTTGTCGGTCAGCGCATCGAACAAGTCGCCCTCCTCGCTGACGCACTGCTCGGTCGCCTTGGCGCCGGTGCAGTTCTCGTAGCCTACCACCCAGCCGCCGTGCTCCTCGATGAGACGCACCACCTTGTCGGCCGCACCACCGATGGGGCAGCCGGTGATGAGGATGCGCGGGCGGGCATCGAGCCGCTTGCCCTCGGCATACTCGGCCTTGATGCGGCGGGTCATCTCCTGCAGCTCGCTGATGAGCTGCTCCTTGTCGAAGCGGAAGGTGGCGCCATAGACCACCTTGAGGATGTCGGTGCCGCTCAGCGCCGGCGGGTTGAGCTGGCCCAGCCGGTAGAAGTCGGCCAGCGCGCGGCGCTCGCGGTTTTTCAGCACGATGGCGTCGCGCAGCGCCTGCTCGCTGATGGGGTTGCCGAACTGCTGCTCCAGCAACGCCTTGAAGCGAACTATTTCGCTGCGCCACAGGGTGCGGGAGGCCTCGTCATCGGCGCGGTTGGGCAGCTGCATCACGTGCACCGGTTTGAACTCGGCCATGTACTCGTACATTTTCTTCTTGCCGTCGCAGGTGGTTTCTCCCACCACCAGATCGGAGAAGTAGAAGTAGGGGCACTTGTCGGTCTTGCCGAAACCGTAGCTGCTCTTGATCAGCGGGCAGAGGTTGCGGGGCAGGTCTTTCTCGGCCTCCTCGATGGTCTCGTCGCTGGTGGAGCAGAGCGATACCACCACGGCGCCGGCAGCCATCGCCACCTCCTGCGGCATGAAGGTACAGTAGGTGCCGACCAGGGGGATCTGTCGCTCCTTGAGTGCCATCACGGCCAGAAAGCCCTGACGGCGGGCATCTGAAAAACTGTCAAAAATGGCTGGCAACTCGGTGATCAGTGACATAGGCGATCCTGCCCTGGTGAGAAAAAGAAGAGACGGAGGATCTCCATAGTGCAGACCTTCCAACCGCGGGAATTATACCTTTGGGGGTAATCTGAAAATTGCGGTGGATCACAAGGTGTCAGATAAAACCTTGATAATAGGGTGGTTATTAACCCTGTACGAGATGGGGTCAGCGCAGGAAAGGGAAAAGAGGCGACAAAGAAACGGGCACCCCAGGGTGCCCGTTGCATTGCATCAGTGGCGCAGCCCGGTGCCGCGGGAGATGAGCCACCAGGCCAGACCGTAGAGGGCCACGATGAAGCCGATGATGATGAGATAGGCGGTGCCGAGCGGCACGTCGGAGATCCCGAGGAAGCCGTAACGGAACGCGTTCACCATGTAGATGATCGGATTCACCTGGGAGACCCCCTGCCAGAAGGGTGGCAGCAGGCTGATGGAGTAGAACACCCCGCCGAGGTAGGTGAGCGGCGTCAGCACGAAGGTGGGGATGATGCTGATGTCGTCGAAGGTCTTGGCAAACACCGCGTTGATGAGGCCGCCCAGCGAGAAGAGGATGGCGGTCAGCAGCACGGTGAAGCAGACGCTGAAGAGGTGGTGGATCTGCAGCGGCACGAAGAACAGCGACACCAGGGTGACGATGAGACCGACGCAGAGGCCGCGCGCCACGCCACCGCCCACGTAGCCGGCGATGATGACGTAGTTGGGCACCGGCGCCACCAGCAGCTCCTCCACGTTGCGCTGGAACTTGGCGCTGAAGAAGGAGGAGGCGACGTTGGAGTAGGAGTTGGTGATCACCGACATCATGATGAGGCCGGGCACGATGAACTCCATGTAGCTGAAGCCCCCCATGTCACCGATGCGGCCGCCGATGAGGTTGCCGAAGATGACGAAGTAGAGGCTCATAGTGATGGCGGGCGGCACCAGGGTCTGGATCCAGATCCGGGTGAAGCGGCTGATCTCCTTGGCCAGAATGCTCTTGAAGGCGATGTAGTAAGTGGTCAGGTTCATGCTTTTCTCCCCTCCTCGACCAGGGTGACGAACAGCTCTTCCAGTCGGTTGGCCTTGTTGCGCATGCTCAATACCTGCACCTGCTGGCTCGACAGCTGCTCGAACAGGCTGTTGAGGGACTGGCTCTTGTCCAGATCCACCTCCAGGGTGCGTTCGTCCTGCATGCGACCGTTGAACTCGGGCACGTTCGGCACGGCGGAGCCCGGCGCCAGATCCAGCATGAAGGTCTCGCGGCCCAGCTTGCCCAGCAGATTCTTCATGCTGGTGTTCTCAATCAGGCGGCCCTTGTCGATGATGCCGATGTTGCGGCACAGCATCTCGGCTTCTTCCAGATAGTGGGTGGTGAGGATGATGGTGACGCCCTGCTCGTTGAGATCCTTGAGGAAACTCCACATGGAACGGCGGATCTCGATGTCCACCCCGGCGGTCGGCTCATCGAGGATCAACAACCTGGGTTCGTGCATCAGGGCGCGGGCGATCATCAGCCGGCGCTTCATGCCACCGGAGAGAGTGCGGGCCGGCATGTCGCGCTTGTCCCACAGGTCGAGCTGGCGCAGGTACTTCTCGGCACGGATCTTGGCCTCGGCCCGCGGCACACCATAGAAGCCGGCCTGATGGGTGACTATCTGGATCACCTTCTCGAACTGGCTGAAGTTGAACTCCTGCGGCACCAGCCCGAGCTGGGCCTTGGCCTCTTCCAGGTGAGTGTCGATGTCATGGCCGAACACCTTCACCTTGCCGGCGCTCTTGTTCACCAGCGAGCTGATGATGCCGATGGTGGTGGACTTGCCCGCCCCGTTGGGTCCGAGCAGCGCGAAGAAATCCCCCTGCTTGACGGTGAGATCGATGCCTTTAAGGGCTTCGACGCCCCCCTGATAGGTCTTTTTCAGGCCGCTGATTTCCAGTGCGTTCATTGCAACCCCTGTGATGGCGCATCCCATCTCGAGACAGAAAAGGCGGCCAAGGCCGCCTGCAGACAGAAAATGGCGCTCTGCCACCTCGCCCGTGATATTCCTGAACCTTGCTTACTCTTGCGGTACTACCTTGCCGATGAACTTCAGATTGCGGTACTTCTGGGCATAGTCGATGCCACAGCCCACCACGAATTCATCGGGAATGGAGAAACCGATCCAGTCTACCGGCACCTGCACTTCGCGGCGGGACGGCTTGTCCAGCAGGGTGCAGATGGCCAGGGATTTCGGCTCGCGCAGAGAGAGGATCTCGCGCACCTTGTTGAGGGTGTAGCCGGTATCGATGATGTCTTCGACGATCACCACGTCCTTCCCTTTGATGTCGTCATCCAGATCTTTGAGGATGCGCACGTCACGGGTGCTGTGCATGCCGGAGCCATAGCTGGAGGCGGTCATAAAATCCAGGGTGATGGGCAGCTGGGACTGGCGGCACAGGTCGGCCAAGAAGATGCAGGAACCACGCAGCAGGCCGATCATGACCACTTCGTCAGAGCCCTGATAACGGGCGGTGATCTCTTCACCCAATTTGGCGATCCGGGCGGCGACTTCAGCCTCGGAGATCATCACCTCGACAGTGTGTTTCATCACTTACTCCATAATGGCCAAAGCGAATTTGGCCGTTCATTAACGTCAAAACCGATGATTCTACCATTCAAGCCGAAGGGCGTCAGGCATACGTGATGCTTTTATCGGCTTATTTTAATTGATAGAGTTAGCAGGCCCTCGGGCATTATCGGTGACAATACTATAAACACCATAATCAATAACTATTAGATGAAAAAACTATGGAACCACGCGCAGAAATAAGACGTCGAACCCGGCTTTCGCCGGAGGCCCGACGCAATCAATTGATGGAATGTGCCATCGAGGTGTTCTCCCGTCGCGGCATTGGCCGTGCGGGTCACGCCGAAATCGCAGAACAGGCCAAGGTCTCGGTTGCTACCGTGTTCAACTATTTCAACACCCGTGAAGAGCTGGTGGATGAAGTGTTGGCCGAGATCGAACGTTTCGTGCATCAGATGCTGGAACAGGCCTACACCGGCCAGGGCCCGGTCAGCGACAGTATTCGCCGCCACGTGAAGCTGTTTGTCGACGCCGCCTACGATCAGCCTGACCACGCCAGCATCTGGCTGGAGTGGAGCTCATCGGTGCGGGAAGAGGTCTGGCCCCGTTACGCCAAGCTGCTGGACAAGGCACTGGAGCGCATTGCACCCCACCTGCAACGCGCCATGGATGCCGGCGAGATCCAGAGCGTGCTGTCCGCCCAGGACCTGGCCCGCTCCCTGACCGGTTTTGGTTACGTCATGATGCAGATGATCAATCAGCCACAACGCCCTGACCGGGAAGAAGTGACCGATTTTCTGTTCAAGTACGTGACGGCCCCGATCCAGGCAGCCTAACCCGCTCCGTCAAAATAAAGCGGCGCCGAACTGTTCAGGTCGGCGCCGCTTTTGTTTGTCCGCTATCTCTCGTCTCACCCTTTGGCGTAGCCCCAGCGGCGGGTCAGATCATGCTCGATCCCCAGATGGTCGAGGATCCTCGCCACCATGAAGTCCACCAGATCCGCGATGCTCTTTGGCTCATGATAGAAGCCCGGCGCCGCCGGCATGATGGTCACCCCGAGCCGCGCCAGTTTCAGCATGTTCTCCAGGTGGATCGCCGAGAAGGGGCTCTCGCGGGGCACCAGGATCAGCTGGCCGCGCTCCTTGATCACCACGTCCGCCGCCCGCTCCAGCAGGTTGTCGGAGGTGCCGTTGGCAATGGCAGAGACGGTCCCCATTGAGCAGGGGCAGACCACCATCTGTCTGGGCGCCGCCGAACCGGAAGCCACCGGCGAGAACCACTCCTCCTTGCCGCAGGCCACTATCTGTCCCTCGCTGGCGCCATATTGACGACAGAGATAGGCAGAGAGCTCTTTGGGCGAGCCGGGCCACTCCTGCTGCTGCTCGGTCTTGAGCACCACACGAGCCGCCGAGGACGCGAGCAGGTAGACCCGATAATCCGCCTGCACCAGGCATTCCAGCAGGCGCAGGGCATAAGGGGCGCCGGAGGCGCCGGTCAGCGCCAGGGTGATCGCTTTGTTCATAGCTGGCCGTGATAGTCCTTGAGGCGGGCGATCAGCTTGTCATGAATGCCGCCGAAGCCACCGTTGCTCATGATCAGAATATGATCGCCATCGCGGCACTCGGCCACCAGCCGGTTGATCAGAGTCTCCAGATCGTTGAACACCTTGGCCGGTCGGGTCATGTGGGCGGTCACCTCGCCGAGATCCCAGCCGATGTTGGGCGGCTGGAAGAAGAACACCTCGTCGGCGCCATCGAAGCAGCCGGCCAGCTCCTCCTTGTGGACCCCCAGCTTCATGGTGTTGGAGCGGGGCTCCAGCACCGCCAGGATGCGGGCCTTGCCCACCTTGGCGCGCAGTCCGCCGAGGGTGGTCTCGATGGCAGTGGGGTGATGGGCGAAGTCGTCATAGACGCTGATGCCGGCTACCTCGCCTTTGAGCTCCATCCGTCGCTTGGGGGACTTGAACTGGCAGAGGGCTGCAATGCCGTGCTCCACCATGACACCGGCATGGCGGGCGGCGGCGATGGCCATCAGGCCGTTGTTGACGTTGTGCTCGCCGATGCACTCCCAGTGCACTTCGCCCTGCTTCACGCCGTCCAGCCACACCTCGAAGGCGGAGCCGTCGTCGGCCAGCTTGACCGCCTTCCACTGGGCGTCGTCCTGACCCACCAGCTCCACTTCGCTCCAGCAGCCCATCTTGCGCACGGCAGCCAGGTTTTCGTCCCCCTTGGGGAAGAGCACCCGGCCGTTGCTCGGCACGGTGCGCATCAGGTGGTGGAACTGACGCTGGATGGCGGCGAGATCCGGGAAGATGTCCGCGTGGTCGAACTCCAGGTTGTTCATCACCAAAGTGCGCGGGTGGTAGTGAACGAACTTGGAGCGCTTGTCGAAGAAGGCGCAGTCATACTCGTCCGCCTCGATGACGAAGAAGGGGGCGGAGCCGAGACGGGCGGAGACCGGGAAGTTGCCGGGCACGCCGCCGATGAGGAAACCGGGCTCCAGCTTGGCGTATTCGAGTACCCAGGCCAGCATGCTGGCGGTGGTGGTCTTGCCGTGGGTACCGGCGACGGCCAGCACCCAGCGATCCTGCAGCACGTGCTCCAGCAGCCACTGGGGGCCGGAGATGTAGGGCAGATTGCGGTCCAGCACATACTCCACACAAGGGTTGCCGCGGCTCATGGCATTGCCGATCACCACCAGATCCGGCGCCGGATCGAGCTGGGAAGGGTCATAGCCTTCGGTCAGTTCGATGCCCTGTTGCTCGAGCTGAGTACTCATGGGGGGATAGACGTTGGCATCCGAACCGGTCACCCGGTAACCAAGCTGTTTTGCCAACACCGCCAGACCACCCATGAAGGTGCCGCAGATCCCGAGGATGTGAATGTGCATACCGCTGCCTTTTCCAGTAAAGGGAGTGCGCATTCTAGCAAGGTGACGGCAATTTGGCAGACCCAAGCTGTGCGGTATCCACCAACTCTGTCGCAGTGGCCCTGAAATATGGTCATTTGACGCGACATCGCTATAATATCGGCCTGCAAACTTGACTCCAACACTCAAAGGAAACGTCATGAGCCTGAACCTGGTCCCGGCTGGCAAGAGCCTGCCCGACGACATCTACGTCATCATCGAAATCCCGCAGAATGCCGACCCGATCAAATACGAAGTCGACAAGGACAGCGGTGCCATCTTCGTCGATCGCTTCATGTCTACCCCGATGTTCTACCCGTGCAACTACGGTTACGTGAACGCTACCCTGTCTCTGGATGGTGATCCGGTCGACGTGCTGGTGCCGACTCCCTACCCGCTGCTGGCCGGCTCCGTCATTCGCTGCCGCCCGGTTGGCGTGCTGAAGATGACCGACGAATCCGGTGAAGATGCCAAGATCGTGGCCGTTCCTCACTCCAAGCTGACCAAGCAGTACGATCACATCAAGGATGTGAACGACCTGCCCGAGCTGCTGCGCGCCCAGATCCAGCACTTCTTCGAGCGCTACAAAGAGCTGGAAGCAGGCAAGTGGGTCAAGGTTGAAGGCTGGGGCGACAAGGCCGCTGCCGAAGCTGAGATCATCAGCTCTGCCGAGCGTTACGCTGCCAAGTAAGCGTATCTCTCGTGAAAAAGGCGCCTCAGGGCGCCTTTTTTATGGGCTGTTGCGGGCGCTGACCCGGCGTCACATCGGCAGGATCCCCCTGGATATAGATGTCGCGCCCATCCTGTCGATAGGACCGATAGTAGTCTCCCCCACAGCGATAGCTGCCATCCTGATCGCTCATCAGCTCGCAGTTCACCGGCAGCACCTCCAGCCACTTGATGGCCTGCCGGAAACGCAGCCACTCCTGCCACTCATGCTCCCGCGCCAGCTTGTCCCGCAGGGCAAAGGTATCCGCGCTGGACATCCCCTGGTTGACGATGACCGGCCCCGCCGCGGCCGGCAAGGTGGCCAACAGCAGCAACAATGTTGTGATTCGCTTCATGACGGTTTCCTGCATGACTTATTTCCAGAATTAAATTAAAAGCCCGATCAATCTGTTATCAAAATCACAAATGCCAGACTCATCCAAAATCGGCCAGCTCACCTAGTTGTTTATTATCACCCCGAGCAGGATGCACATCATGAAACTGGCACAAGGTCTGTTGTTGAGTCTAGTGTTCGCGTCCATGGCCGGGGCCAACGAGGTCACCCTGAGCTGGCAGTGGCAATCGGCCGACGGCCAGCAGAAGCATCTGCTACTGAACACGGATGAGCGGGTCATCTCCGCCAGCCGCCACGAGATGAGCCTGCTCGATGCCTCCCTCAACTATCCGCTGGAGACCCTCTACTCCTACATCAGCCCGCGGCTCTACAACAGCATCAACCTGATCAATCAGACCAGCCCCGAGACCGCCACCAAGTTTCGCAATCTGGAGCAGGCCTTCACCCTGCACGACGACAGCATGGAGTCGACCCTGTTCTGGCAGGCCTACCAGCAATATCAGGACGATGCCTTCTATCAGATGCGGGTGGTGCCCTGCGTGCATCCCGCCAATCGCAAGCTGCCCTGCGTGCGTCCCAACTATTCGCAGTTGTTCTACCAGTTCAAGGGCGACCTGAGGCCATTGGCAAAACAGTTCCTGGCCAAGGATCTGGCCACCAGCGTCGGCCTGCTGCAGGAGTGGCTGAACGGCATTCCTACCCCGCCCGAGCAGATGGACCACTTCGCGCCGCCGCTGCAAGCCTTGCAGAGCAACAAGGCTGACAGCGACGAGAAGGCGCTGCTGATGGCCAGCCTGCTGGCCGAGCTGGCCCCCCAGTACATGCTCAGCATCATCTACCCGAACATCAGCATCGGTAGCGTCTCGCCGGCCTGGCTCGCCATTACCGCCGACAGCGGCCTGAAAGGGGATACAGTGGTGATCGGCAATCAGCGCCACGTTCTGCTGACCGGCTCGCCCCTGCTGGCCCAACAGATGACCATGGCCAAGATCCCGCTGGTAAGCGAACCGCTCTACTGAGCTCTCCCCCTCACCTCCAGTCTGGCTGCTGGCCGCAGCCAGACTCCTCAAACCAGTTGATAAGCAATTGATTTTTATCGACTGCATGCCATCCTAGCCGCCTTTGCCAGCCAGGCCCCGTGCTGGCGGGCAGGCAAGCGGGCCAATCACACGTTTATTTAACACTTCTTAAACAGATCCGATCAGTTTAGGATGAGTACTGCCCCATTCCCTCAATGCAAAAATCGTTATAACATAACAAAAGGAGTGTCATCAGGATGAAACATCTCGTACTTACTCTGGCGCTGCTGCCAACCTTGGCCCTGGCTCACAACATCAAGGAGTCGACCCAGGTGCCGCTGGTCAACATCAGCGACAAGGGTGAACTGGTTCTGAAAGAGAAAGAGATCAGCTATCAGCCCTGGCAAAGCAAGGTGCTGGCCGGCAAGGTCTTTCTGATCCAGCACATCGCCGGTCGTTCCAGCGCCAAGGAGCTCAACGCCCCCATGATCGAAGCGATCAAGGCGGCCAAGCTGCCCCATGACAAGTACCAGACCGTCACCATCATCAACAGCAATGACGCCATCTGGGGCACCTCGGGCTTTGTGAAGAGCAGTGCCGAGGACAGCAAAAAAGAATTCCCCTGGTCCGCCATGGTGCTGGATGCCAAGGGCATGGCCCGCAACGCCTGGGATCTGGCGCCGGAAAGCTCGGCCATCATCCTGCTGGACAAAGAGGGCAAGGTGCTGTTTGCCAAAGATGGCCAGCTCGATGCCAACAATATCGCTACCGTGATGGGGCTCATCAAGTCCCATCTCTAAGTCAGAGAGAAGGGGCGCTGATGACGCCCCTTTGATAGGGGTCTATGGGTCGTACCAAGCTGAAAATCTGGTTGCTGCTGCTGGGCTGGTTGTGGTTGCAACCGGTGCTGGCACAACATCCGCTGGAAGCCGACCTGCCCGGCCACAACCACGCCTGCGTCCTCTGCGCCCTGCATCTGGATGGCAAGCTGGCACTCACCCCAACCCTGGTCATCCCGTTTTCACAAGTGGTCATCGGCAAGCTCGTTGATGCCGCCTTGCCCAAACCTCATGCCACCCCGTCAGGCCAGTGCCGCATTCGCGCGCCGCCACTGCTTCATCGCTTATCCGGCTAAATCCATTTTTCAATTAATTTTTCAAAGGATTAACGATGAAAGCAGTCACCCTGTTACTGGCGGCCGCCGCATTTGGCGTGCAGGCAAACCACGATGAACACGACAGTCACGGCCACGGCGCCCACGAGCACGGCCACGGTCACCTCAATCTGGTGCTCGATGGCAACCAGCTGATGATCGAGCTGCAGGCCCCCGCCGCCGATCTGGTGGGCTTCGAGCACGCCGCCAAGAGCGACGAAGAGAAGGCGCAATACGCCAAGGCCATGACTCAACTCAAGCAACCCGATGCCCTGTTTCGCTTCGACCCGGCCGCCGGCTGCAAACTGACCCAGCAGGAGCTGCAGGCCGCCAAGGAAGACCACGACCATGACCATGACCATGACCATGACCATGACCATGACCATGACCACCAGAAGTCTGACGGCAAGCACGACGAACACCAACACGACGACGCTGGTCACGCCGACATGGGCGCCATGTACACCTACACCTGCGCTACCCCGGCCAAGCTGACCGGACTGGAGGCCACCCTGTTCAGCGTCTATCCGAGCCTGGAGAAGTTGAGCGTGCAAGGCATACTGCCCAGCGGCCAGACCGCAGCCGAGCTGACCCCCTCCGCCAACAAACTGAGCTGGTAACGCCATGAAAAATGCCGTGGTTGAGATCCGCGATCTGGCCTTTGCCTGGCCGGGTCACGAGGTTGTACTCGATCTGCCCGCTCTCACCATCAGCAAAGGAGAGCGGGTGTTCATCAAGGGACCGTCGGGCTCCGGCAAGTCGACCCTGCTCGGCCTGCTGGCCGGGATCCAGACCGCCAACCACGGCACCCTGGAGGTGCTGGGCCAGCCGCTGGCCCGGCTCTCTGGCCGTGCCCGTGACCACTTCCGGGCGGCCAATCTGGGTTACATCTTCCAGCAGTTCAACCTGCTGCCGTTTTTATCCGTGCAGGACAACGTCACCAGCGCCCTCACCTTCTCCCCCGAGAAGCGGGCCCGGCTGCAGGGCAGCCCGGCCGACGAGGCGCGCCGCCTGCTGCGGGAATTGCAACTGCCCGAGGAGGCGCTGCACAGACCCGTCCATGCCCTCAGCATCGGCCAGCAGCAACGGGTGGCCGCCGCCCGCGCGCTCATCGGCTCACCGCCGCTGGTGATCGCCGACGAGCCCACCTCGGCCCTCGATACCGACAACCGGGCCGCCTTCATCAAGCTGTTGTTCGAGGAGTGCGACAAGCAGGGCTCGACCCTGGTCTTCGTCAGCCACGACCCCTACCTCGAACCGCTCTTCCCGCGGGTGGAAAACCTGCAACAACTGAACAGGAGGGCCGCATGCTGATCCCCCTTCCTCACTGCATCGCCCCGCTCAACGCCAGGCGCCCCCATGCGGCACGACCACAAAACCGGAGGGCATCATGCTGAAACTCGCCCTGCAAAGCCTCTGGGCCCGCCGCCTCACCGCCGGGCTCACCCTGCTGGCCGTCGCCATCAGCGTCACCCTGCTGCTCGGGGTGGAGCGAGTGCGCAACCAGGCGCGCGAAAGCTTCGCCAATACGGTGTCGGGCACGGATCTCATCGTCGGCGCCCGCTCCGGCCAGGTGAACCTGCTGCTCTACTCGGTGTTTCGCATCGGCAATCCCACCAACAACGTGGGCTGGGATGCCTATCAGGCCATCAAGAACCAGCGCGGCATCGCCTGGACCATCCCGCTTTCCCTTGGCGACTCCCACAAGGGGTTTCGCGTGCTTGGCACCAATGGCGACTACTTCACCCACCTGAAGTACGGCCAGCAGCAGGCGCTGGACCTGCGTGAAGGGCGAGCATTCGACACGCCGTTCGAGGCGGTGCTCGGCGCCCAGGTGGCCGAGAAGCTCGGTTATCACCTGGGGCAGTCCATCGTCATCGCCCACGGCGCCGGCAACACCTCGTTCAGCCAGCACGATAACCTGCCATTCAAGGTGGTGGGGATCCTGGCACCGACCGGCACCCCCATCGATCGCACCATCCACGTGCCGCTGGCCGGCATCGAGGCGATCCACCTGGGCTGGGACACCGGCCGTCACAGCAAGAACGTGACCGCCGAGCAGGCGCTGGCGCAGGATCTCACCCCCAAGACCATAACCGCCTTCATGGTGGGGCTCAGCAACCGGATATTGGCGTTCCAGCTGCAGCGCAGCGTCAACACCTACCGGGGTGAGCCGCTGATGGCGATCCTGCCGGGGGCCGCCCTGCAGGAGTTGTGGAGCCTGATGAGCGTGGCGGAGACGGCGCTGTCGGTGATCGCCGGTTTTGTGGTGGTGGCGGGCCTCATCGGCATGCTGACCACCCTGCTGGCCGGCCTCAACGAGCGGCGCCGGGAGCTTGCCATCTTGCGATCCCTCGGTGCCGGCCCCGCCCACCTGTTCCTGCTGCTGGCGCTGGAGGCGATGGCCCTCACCACCGCCGGCATCGCGCTCGGGGTGGCGGTGCTCTACCTGGGGCAGGGGCTTGCCACCCCTTGGCTGCTCAGCCACTATGGCCTGCAATTGAGCCTGGGGCTGCCGAGCGCCCACGAGTGGCTGCTGCTGGGGCTGGTCTGGCTGGCCGGCATGGTGATCGGCCTGTTGCCCGCGGCCCGCGCTTATCGCTACAGCCTGAGCGACGGCATGAGCATTCGCGTCTAGCCAGACGCCCATAAAAACGAGAAGGACAGATGATGAAGTGGAAAATTGTGGCGCTGCTGGCCGCCCTGCTGGCGCTGCCGGCCATGGCCGTGGAGTACAAGACCATCGACTGGGATGTGCTCATTCCCGCCGGTGAAAAACTGCTGCCGCCCCCCAGGTCAGCCACGACGGCAATCTTGCCTCGGTGCCGCAGCCGGTGGGCGGGGTCAACCAGAAGCTGGACAACCAAGAGGTGCGCATCCCGGGCTTCGTGGTGCCGCTGGAGGGGGATGCCAAGAAGATCACCGCCTTCCTGCTGGTGCCCTACTTCGGCGCCTGCATCCATGTGCCGCCTCCGCCCACCAACCAGGTAGTCTACGTGAGCTACCCCAAGGGGGCGCCGGTGGACGACCTGTGGGACGCCATCTGGGTGAAGGGCAAGATGCGCACGGTCAGCTCCAGCCACGAGATGGCCACCGCCTCCTACTCCATGGAGGCGGTCGAGGTGAGCGTCTACGAAGAGCAGTAACCAGCCACACACGGCCTCCCTCGGGAGGCCGTTTTGTTATCCGCGACGACCAGATCCCGGCCGGCCCCTGCCTGAGGGATTGCCCGCCATCCCGGTTGGAGTAACATTCAAGGCTAGACCTTGCGATCACGGAGCCAGCATGGCTGACCTGCCCCCGCCCAAGAAAGAGAGTTCCATCCTGAGCAGCCAGGAGCAGACCCTGCGCCTGGCCCGCAGCCGCGGTATCGACGGCATGCTCACCCGCAACAGCGACAGCACCTTCGAGCAGCGCGCCACCTTTCGCCAGCTGGCGGATCAGGCCGCCCGCCAGCGCAACCTGGAAGCCATCATGGTGATGGCCTCCCGCCACTGCGAGGAGACGGCCGCCGGCGGCGAGATGGACAGCGACTGGCTGACCCGCTTCCTGCAACTGGCGGAAGACATCAGCATGGTGCCCATGCAGCAGCTGTGGGGCCGCATCTTCGCCATCGAGATCGCCACCCCGGGCCGCTTCTCCATCCGGGCGCTCTCCACCCTCAAGGAGATGACCCAGCGCGAGGCCCAGCTGTTCCAGCGCATCTGCTCCCTCTCCTGCCACTATGTGGGCAGCGACGAACAGCGGCTGCTGCTGGGGCTGCACAAGGGGGCCAGCCTGCTCAGCCGGGCCCGGGTGACCCGGCTCGGCCTTGGCAAGTACCGCATCCCCTACAACGCCCTGCTGCAGCTGTTCGAACTCGGCTTGCTGCACCGGGGCGAGCTGGAGTCCGGCCCGCTGCCCGCCGACGGGGTGGAGCTGGAGTTCGGCGATCAGCGCTGGCGCCTGCAGCGTAAGCAAGCCAACATCACCCTGCTCTACTACCGGCTGACCCCGGTCGGCAACGAGCTAGCCCAGCTGCTGCAAGAGCCGCCGCTGGAAGAGTACCTGCAGGATCTGAAAACCGTGCTGGTGCAGGGACTGCAGATCGAGACCATGATGCTGACCCCGCCCGCCGGGCCTGAGCCTGCCCCCGTCGACCCTGCCCCCTGATCCCCTGGAGCCCGCCCCCGGGCTCCGTTGTTTCGCGCACCGCCGCAGCATCTTGCGAAATATCGACCAGCCGTTGCCAAAACGGTTCTCGAAATGCGAATCCTTCTCCATTTCGCTGCCAATAATTGCCCTCCTGGCTGAGCCAGGCTGACTCGTTTCACCTTCATCACCCACTATTCACAAAATAATCATCAATCTCTGCGTGCTGGCTTATGACTTGCATTTGCCATGCATCTTTCCAGCAACCCTGTTCCGGAGCCACCATGAGAATCAATCAACCCGTTACCCAGCGCGAACGCCTCTATCCGGAGCACCAGAGCCTGATCTCCACCACGGATCTGGAGAGCCACATCACCTATGCCAACGACGAGTTTTGCCATATCGCCGGCTTCAATCTGGAGGAGCTGCAAGGGGAGCACCACAACCTGGTGCGCCACCCGGATATGCCCAAGCAGGCCTTCGCCGATCTCTGGCACCATATTCGGGCCGGCAAAAGCTGGATGGGGCCGGTGAAGAATCGCTGCAAGAATGGCGATCACTACTGGGTCAGCGCCTTCGTCACGCCGATCAAGGATGCCCACGGCAAGGTGGTGGAGTATCAATCGGTGCGTACCGCCCCCAGTGAGGAGATCAAGCAGCGGGCCGAGCGTATCTATGCCGGGCTGCGCGCTGACAAGGCCCCGCTGGCGCTCAGGCTGCCGACCTTCTCCCACACCCTGGCGATCGGGCTCTGCCTGCTGCTGAGCCTGACGGCCATGGTGGCGCTGGGCTATCAGCAGGCTGCGCTCTGGCAGCTGGCACTGGCGGCCATACCGCTGCTGCTGGCAGCCATGATCAACCATGCCCTGGCCCGTCGCCTCGGCAAGCTCGACAAGATGGCCCGCAGCCGTTTCGACAACCCGCTGATGCAACTGCTCTACACCAACAAGGTCGACAACATCGCCGCCATCGAGCTCGCCATGTTGATGAATCAGGCCGAGTTCAACGCGGTGCTGGCGCGTACCCAGCAGACCTGCAGCCGGATCCTGCGCTCGGCCGAAGGCGATCTGCGCAATGCCGAGTCCATCACCAGCAACCTGCAGCAACAACAAGCCGAGACCAATCAGGTCGCCACCGCCATCACCCAGATGGCCGAGTCGATCCACGAGGTCTCCCACAGCTCCACCGCCGCCTCCGGCCTGCTCGATGAAACCGCCGAACTGTTCCGGGAGGGCAACCGCAGCGTGCAGGAGACCATAGGGGCGGTCGAGGGGATGCACAGCGAGCTCACCACCTCAAAAACGGTGATCCACACTCTGGCGGCACAATGCCGGGACATCGACGGCATTCTCGATGTCATCAACAGCATCGCCAACCAGACCAATCTGCTCGCCCTCAATGCAGCCATCGAGGCAGCCCGAGCCGGCGAGGCGGGCCGCGGCTTCTCGGTGGTGGCGGACGAGATCAGATCCTTGGCCATCAAGACCCAGTCCTCCACCGGCGAAATCCAGAAGATGATCACCCTGCTGCAGGCCAGTGCAGGCAATGCCGAACTGGCGATGGAGAAAGGGGGGGCGCTCTCCGCCAGCTGCCAGCAGAAGGCCTCCGCCACCGGCACCATACTGCAGCAGATCAACAGCATGTTGCAGCAGGTCGCCTCCGGCAGCAGCCAGATAGCCCAGGCCGTGCAGGAGCAGTCCCAGGTCACCGCCGACATCGATCGCAACGTGCTCAGCATCAAGACCCTGGCCGATGACTCAAGCCTAGGCAGCCAGCATGCCGTACAGGGCATCAACCAGCTGGTGCGGCAACTGAGCGAACTGGACCGGCTGGTACGCCAGTTCCAGCAGCAGCCCGCCACCTGGCCAACCAGCGCCGCCCTGACCAACGGTCAACCCCTGCTGGCCCGCTAAGCCTTCGCGGAAGAGATCAGACCTAAGACCGTGCGCTAATACAAAAAAGCATGAGCCCCGTCTCGTCAGAGACGGGGCTCATCGACATTATGAGGTCCCGAGATCAGGCCCCGATCCGCAATCCATCGAGCGGCCCATCCACCCGTGCCACCACCGGCTTGACCTTGCCACTCTCACCATGGCAGCTGAGCAGTACCTCACTCAACAGGGTGCTCGCCTCGATTTCACTACTCTGCTCTGATGCGCTGCCAATGCAGAGATACCCATCACCAACTTATTAATAAATTTGTTGATCTTGCCCAGAAAACGCCCCTCTGCCGCTTCTCTCCCCAGCCCCGTTCGGTAACACTGCCACTTGGTAAATGTCTCGTTGGAGTCACCCATGAGCCAGACCAGAGCAACACCGTAGGTAAAAAGCAGCAGACTGGAGGCTGAAATTCAGGGGCGGTAGCGTGGTTTTTGTAGGTTGGCACAGAGCTTAGCAAAGCCCAACATATGAGATATTATTTTGTTCCAAGCAAGGTAGTTCGCAAGATCGTCAGACATGGTGGCTATAGCTAGCCAAATTCTTCTGTATAGAGAGAAGACATTGAGAAATATCACAGTAATTAGTGGGGCTTGGAAGATCACTAACTCGTCATTCGAGAAATATACGTATCGAACCCCCTCAATTTTACTTTATGCAACTAAACTAACTCAGGTGACCGATGAAATTTATTGATGCCAAGAAAGAACTACTTCAGATACTGCAAGACGCAGATACACGGTTTATTTCTGCATATCAAATTTGTATGACCATTGAGACAAAATTTCCAAAGCTATGGAATTTGATTCAAAGCGAGTACGGCACCGCTACAGGGAATCCAACTATGGGGGCTGGAGCAGGACAATATTACTCACCAGCCTCATTTGTTTCACAAGCCCTTGAATACTTCAGCAAGACCCTTAATGAAATTAAAAAAGAATACTTAACTTGCGAGGGTGTGACCTTTAGCAATATAGAACCAGGTTACACCGGAAACGTTGTAGCTATATGGGCATGGCAAGAGTAAAAATAAAGTAACACATGGTCAGGTCTTTCGTTGCGATTAATGGGGATGACTAAAGTCTATCCTTAACAAAACATTATATTTTTGTAGTGATGGGAAAGGAAGAAAGTGGTAGCGAAGCCCAACATACGAGCATGATCACCTCAACCAAAGCTGAATAAATATGGATTGGGTCGAGCGGTAACACAAATGTGCAGATACGTTTCGCGGTAAACGTTGGGCTTCACTACGTTCAGCACCAACTTACGATTTTTAGCCCAACATACGAGATGGATTATGAACGAAAGACTAAAACCCAATGGGCTAGGAATTCGCCACAGAGAAGAGCTCTAACAATTAGTTCAAGTTGCTCGCCCTGGACCGCGATCCGCGGCCCCTAACCAAACATTATGTTATTCATATCTGAGAGAGAAAATGGCAATGGAAGATATTGATAGGCTAAATGCAGAGTGGATTTCCTTAAATGCTTTCAGAGGGTTAACCAAAATCGCCTCTGGCGGAGATATGGTGAAATCTACTTATGACAACGCCTTGCAGCTTGGCGGAGAGGTCTATCCTGAATTGCTTGGAGATGAGGTCAGCTTGCTCAAAAGAGAACGAGAAAGTGATACGACGAAAGAGTACAGGCAGAAGGCTGAGTTATGCTCCATCAGGGATGGAAAGAAAGTCCTAGCTTTTGATTTGGTTTCTTCAGATATAATTGAATACGAAGGTCTTTTGTCAATAGCTGAGGGCCAGAAAAACAATCAGAAAGTTGATCAGTTGAAGAGGAAGCTTGCGCAGTTTTATAAGTCCAAGAAAGAACTTGACCCAGAAGATCATAGCGAAAACCAGCTAATATTTAGAGATGCCTATAATGTCTCAAGGGTTATACCCAGCATTGCCAGTGGTCATGGGCATAGAGATTTTGAGCTGCCAAGCGGTAGAGTGCTAAGGCTAAGAGTTCTTCACCCTGATAGGGTAGAGCATATAACTGGGGCAGATCTAATTTATGAACGACATCACCTTAAAAATGAAACGGTTTCTGTCGTAGCGGTACAGTATAAAATTTGGAAAGATCGAAAACTATATTTGTCTGATGATCGCATGCTGGATCAGATTGATAAAATGAGAAGTTTCTTATGCGATAAAAGGATATGTGAAGCTGCCAAGGATGATCATGGATATAGATTTCCTTGCTGCTCTGCTTTTATCAGACCAACAGACAAGTTGCAAAAAGCTGACCAAAAATTCCTCTCAACTGGAGAGCATCTTCCAATTTGTAAAATTGACGAATGTGCAACAATTGGTGATCGTGGCGGAAGAAAACTTGAATATGATAAAATAAAAGAAATATCTCTTTCTAGTGAAATATTTGAGTTTTTATTTAACAAAGGAAAAATTGGATCTCGAGAAATGACATATTCTGAGTTGACCGCGCTTTACAGCCACTTCCTAGAGGATGCTTCGAGAGAACGAGTTATTGTCTATGCTCAGGAAGTCTAAACATGACAATCGCAGTCACAGCGACGGCTGTTTCGTTGCGGCTGCGCCTTCACTGCAAAGCTACACGTGCCGCGAACGTTATGTGTAAAAATCAAACTATGAACAAACCAAATCTTTTCACATATGCAACAAGTGAATTGTCTCAAGATGCATTCATTTGTTGGCTACTATCTTGGGCTTCGCCAGAATACAAGGATTCAGACGTTGAATTATATGAATGTGCAATAAGGCTTATAAAAGTATTTTTTGAAAAGCACAAACTAAGCGCACCACCAAAAATAAAGCAAGTCGAAGTCAGAAAGCAAGATAATAATATTGATGTTCTGTGCATTATAAACTTTAAACACCCCATTATCATTGAAGACAAAACAAGAACAAAACAAGAACAAAACATCATTCCAATCAATTAACGAGATACCTTGAGGATATCAAAGGACGTGATTATGAAGATAAAGACATAATCCCAATTTATTTCAAGACGGAGGATCAAGCCAGTTATTCAGATGTGATTAAAAATGGCTACCAACCATTTTCAAGAGCAGACTTCTTAAGTGTATTGAGTTTTTATAAAGGCAAGAACTCAATACTTATTGATTATAGAAACTATCTACAATCCATTACTGACAATGTCAATGGTTATAAATTTATTGAATTACCGAAGTGGGGTTGGTATTCGTGGATAGGCTTCTACCTTGAATTGCAGAAAAGGCTTGGTGACGGTTGTTGGGATTACGTAGCCAATCCAAATGGAGGGTTTCTTGGCTTCTGGTGGCACTTCCAAGGCAATAGTGAGTGTGAGCAATATTTACAGCTTGAACAAGATAAATTTTGTTTCAAAGTATGGGTAAAAAAAGAAAATCAACGAAAATTTCTTAGATCAAAATGGCACAAAATCATTAGCAACAAAGCTAGCGAAACTCAACTTAATCTTGTGAGGCCAATTAGATTCGGATATGGGGAGTATATGACGGTTTGTGTATTTGATGGTGAATATCGAAAGACGACTGATGGAATTATAGATATGGACGCCACCATTGCTCAGTTCAGAAAAGCTGAAGAATTGCTGAAATCTGTGCATGAAATCACATATTAATTACATGCACTCGGTACGGCTTCCACTGAGCTCCAGCCACAACGCTTTTTTGTTACGGTAATATGAGGCGTTAGTCAGAAGGAAATCCACCTTTACGCGCCATGTAACACGCCCCATTAAGTAATTAGCCACTACAACAATGGGAATAGTTGGTGAGTAATAAACAAAGGGGCAATTGCCCCCTTGCTTATTTACGCTCGGTACCAACAATCGACCTTAATCGATCAATCCCCGCAGCCTTAACGCAGTCAACAACTCATCCACCAGCACTTCCACCGGCTTACCGGCGTTCTGCAGATGGATTTCCGGCTGCTCGGGGGCCTCGTAGGCAGAGTCGATACCGGTGAAGTTGCGAATTTCCCCGGCTCGCGCCTTCTTGTAGAGCCCCTTGGGGTCGCGCTCTTCGCAGACGGCGAGCGGCGCATCGACAAACACCTCGACGAACTCCCCTTCACCCACGAGATTGCGCACCAGCTCCCGCTCGGCACGAAACGGCGAGATAAAGGCGGTGAGCACGATAAGTCCCGCATCCACCATCAGTTTTGCCACTTCGCCGACCCGGCGGATATTCTCCTGACGGGCGGCGTCATCAAAGCCCAAATCGCCGCAGAGGCCGTGGCGCACATTGTCCCCATCCAGCAGATAGGTGTGCTTGCCCGAGGCGGCCAGCGCCTGCTCCAAGGCTCCCGCCAGGGTGGATTTACCCGCCCCGGAGAGGCCGGTGAACCAGATCACCAGCGGCTTCTGCCCTTTCAATTCGGCCCTACGCTCTTTGCCCACGGCATGCTGATGCCACACGATATTGCTCATTCACACTCCTTGCTTGGCGCTCACGCCTCAATGCTGAAACGGTCTGGCTCCCTGGAGCTCAGCCTCTGGCCACTCGCCACTGACGGGGCCATGGTCGTCGTGTATCTATATTCCCTGCAAGGCATCAGGCCCCCAGTTGCGGCGCCTTAAAACGGAAACAGCAGGGGTACCATGACGATCACCCCGAGGCTGTAAGCCAGGGAGACCGGCAGGGCTAATTTAAGGTAATCCGGCATCTTGTAGTTGCCTGCCGCATAGACCATCAGGTTGGTCTGGTAGCCGTAGGGCAGGATGAAGCTGGAGCTGGCCCCAAACAGCACCGCCAGAATGAACGGCATGGTGGAGACGTCCATGCTGAGCGCCAGCTGGTAACCCATGGGGAAGGCCAGCGCCGCCGCCGCGTTGTTGCTCATCAGCTCGGTCAGCACCAGGGTAAACAGGTAGATGCCGATAAAGGCGATGATGGGGCTGGCGCCGTTGAACTCCCCCATCAGCCAGTCGGCGATGACCCGCGCCAGCCCGCTTTTTTCCAGCTGATCGGCGATGGCGAGTGCCCCGCCCACCACCAGCCAGATATCCAGCGGAAAGCGGCGGCGGATCTCGTCCAGGGCCAGGATGCGGGAGAACAGCAGCACCACCAGCATCACCAGCAGCCCCTTGAACAGCGGCACCAGATCGAACACCGACAGCGCCAGCACCCCGAGAAAACCGCCCACCACGGCGGCGCTGCGCGTGGCATCGAGCCGGGTGGAGGCCTCCAGCCCGCTCACCACCACGAACTCGCGGGAGAGGGACTTGTTGCCTGCAAACTTGGGGCCGGGGGCCAGCAGCAAGGTGTCCCCTGCGTGCAGTTCAATCTGGCCGAGGCCGCCGGTGAGCTGGGTCTCGCCCCGGCGCACCGCCAGCACCACCGCATCGAAGTGGGTGCGAAATTCCGCGTCCTTGATGGTCTGCCCCACCAGCCGCGAGCTGTGGCTGACGATCACCTCCACCAGGTGCTGGCCGTTGAGCCGATGCTGGCCGTAGAGATCTAGCCCCTTGAGCTCCTGCAGCACGCCGACGCTCTCCACGTCACCGCAAAACAGCAGCATGTCACCCTCGTGCAACTCGTGTTCCGGCTGCACCGGGCAGATCACCTGGTTGCCCCGGATGATCTCGGCCAGATAGAGGCTTTTCAGGCTGCGCAGGCCGTTCTCCTTGACGCTGCGTCCGGCCATGGGCGAGCCGGAGCCCACCTTGGCCTCGAGAAAGTAGCCGGATTCGCGGCTCATCTCGGTGTCCTGCTCCGGCAGGTGGCGGGCAAACAGCAGCACGGCGATAAGACCGGTCAGCAGGGTCCCCGCCCCCACCATGAAGAAGTCGAACATGCCGAGCGGCTTGGCCCCCATCTTGATGAGGAAGCTGTTGACGATGAGGTTGGTGGAGGTGCCGATCAGGGTCAGCACCCCGCCAAAGGTCGCCGCGAAGCACATGGGCAGCAGCAGCCGGGACGGCGCATGGTTGGGATTGCGTTTGACCGCACCCAGCATGGAGGCCACCACGGCGGTGTTGTTGACGAAGGCCGACAGGAATGCGGTGGAGAACCACACCTTCACCAGCACCTTGTTGAAGGAGCCGGTGCCCACCAGGTTGGCGAACCAGCTCATGACCCGGGTCTTCTCCACCGCGAGCGAGACCAGCAGCAACAGCACCAGGGTCAGCAGGGCGCTGTTGGTGTAACCCGCCACCACGGCGTTGATGTCCGCCAGGCCGCTCAGATAGGTGATGAGCACGGCGCCCGAGAAGAGCAGCGCCGGCCGGAGTTTGCCCTGGATCAGCAGGGCGACGAGGGCAGCCAGCAGACCCAGCACCAGGGATTGTTGCCAGGTCATGGGCTTATTCCTTGCTTGCGTCGTTGCTGATGGTCAGCGCCTGCCAGTGGGGGAAGTGCTTGCGCACCAGGGCGTTGAGCTCCACTTCGAACTCGCTGTAGTGCCCTGTTGCCACTTTAGCGGCCAAGCCCTCCACTATCATGCCGGCACCGACGGTGACGTTGGTCAGCCGGTCAATGAAGATGAAGCTGCCGGTATCGCGGATCTCCTGATACGGGTCGAACGCCACCGGGTCGGTCAGGCTCAGCTCGCACAGACCGATCTCGTTGAGCTTGAGTTCACTCGCATCCAGCTGATCGAGCTTGTTGATCTCGATGCGGTGACGGATGGCCTCCACCTGGCCGCGACTCTTCTTGGTGGCCAGCTTGACGTCGTAGACCCGGCCCGGTTGCAGGGACTCCTCCCCCATCCAGACGATGTGAGCCAGCACATTCTGGGTCACCTGCGGCTTTCTGGCGGCATCCACCAGCAGGTCGCCACGGCTGATGTCGATTTCATCGGCAAAGGTGACCGTGATGGCCTGACCCGGCAGGGCGTAGTCGAGATCGCCGTCGAAGGTGACGATGCGGGTCACAGTGCTCTCTTTGCCGGACGGCAGCACGGCAAGCTTGTCGCCGACCCGCAGGATGCCGGAGGCCAGGGTCCCCGCGAAGCCGCGAAAATCGAGGTTGGGGCGGTTGACGTACTGCACCGGCAGGCGCACCGGGTGACGCTCCAGCTCGCGCTCCACCTCGGCAGACTCCAGCAAGGAGAGCAGGGTTTCGCCCTGATACCAGGCCAGCTTGTCGCTTGGGTTGACCACGTTGTCACCGTCCAGCGCCGAGACTGGCACGATATGGATGGTGTCGACGCTGAGCTTCTTGGCGAATTCGCGATACTCCAAGCTGATGCGCTCGAACACCTCCTGGCTGAACTCCACCAGATCCATCTTGTTGACCGCCACCACGAACTGCTTGATGCCAAGCAGGCTCGCGATAAAGCTGTGACGACGGGTCTGATCCAGCACCCCCTTGCGGGCGTCGATCAGGATGATGGCCAGATCGCAGGTGGAGGCGCCGGTGGCCATGTTGCGGGTGTACTGCTCGTGGCCCGGGGTGTCCGAGATGATAAATTTGCGCTTGGCGGTGGAGAAATAGCGGTAGGCCACGTCGATGGTGATGCCCTGCTCGCGCTCCGCCTGCAGGCCGTCTACCAAGAGCGCCAGGTCCAGCTTCTCGCCGGTGGTGCCAAGCTTCTGGCTGTCGGACTCCAGCGCTTTGAGCTGATCTTCATAGATCTGCTGGGAGTCGTGCAGCAGGCGGCCGATGAGGGTGCTCTTGCCGTCGTCCACGCTGCCGCAGGTGAGAAAGCGCAGCAGGCTCTTGTGCTGCTGGGCGTGCAGGTAGGCTTCAATGCCCTGTTCGCTGATGGCGGTCTGAATGTGGTTGTTCATGTTGCGATTCCTTAGAACATTTTTTTAGAAATAGCCCTGACGCTTCTTCTGCTCCATGGAGCCGGCCTGATCGTGGTCAATCAGTCGCCCCTGCCGCTCGCTCGAGGTGGTGAGCAGCATCTCTTCGATGATCTCCGGCAGGGTGGTGGCAGCGGATTCGATGGCACCGGTCAGCGGGTAGCAGCCGAGGGTACGGAAGCGCACCAGCTCCTGCTTCACCTCATCTTCAGGGCCGATGGGCATGCGCTCGTCATCCACCATGATCTTGATGCCGTTACGCTCCACCACCGGGCGATGGGCCGCAAAGTAGAGCGGCACTATGTCGATGTTCTCGAGGTAGATGTATTGCCAGATGTCGAGCTCGGTCCAGTTGGAGAGCGGGAACACCCGGATGCTCTCCCCCTTGTTGACCTGGCTGTTGTAGACGCGCCACAGCTCCGGGCGCTGGTTCTTCGGATCCCAGCGGTGGGACTTGTCGCGGAAGGAGTAGACTCGCTCCTTGGCACGAGACTTCTCCTCGTCGCGGCGAGCACCACCGAAGGCGGCGTCGAAGCCGTATTTGTTGAGCGCCTGCTTGAGCCCCTCGGTCTTCATGATGTCGGTGTGCTTGCCGCTGCCGTGCACGAAGGGGTTGATGCCCATGGCGAGGCCGTCCGGGTTCTTGTGGACGATCAGATCCAGCCCGTACTTCCTGGCGGTCTCATCGCGAAACTTGATCATCTCCTTGAACTTCCAGTCGGTGTCGACGTGCAGCAAGGGGAACGGGATCTTGCCCGGATAGAAGGCCTTGCGGGCCAGGTGCAGCATGACGGAGGAGTCCTTGCCGATGGAGTACATCATCACCGGGTTTTCAAATTCGGCAGCCACCTCGCGGATGATGTGGATGCTCTCGGCTTCCAGCTGCTGCAAGTGTGTCAGTCTTTCACGGTCCATGTCTGGGTCCTCGGTTCATTGCTAACGCGCCTGGTCAGGGCGCGGTGTTGGTTCAGGTCGGTGCCGCCATGGCCGCACCGTCAAATCGATGGCTGTCGCCGCCGGCGCTCAGGCCAGGCTCACCAGCTTGAGGTCGCAGGCGCCCTGCTGCTGCCCCTCGCCAAACCAGGCGAGCCGCTCGCGCAGGGCCACCACTTCGCCGATGACGATGAGCGACGGGCTCACTGCCTGCTGGGCCAGTTCGGCCAGCTCCGCCAAGGTGCCGGTCAGCACCCGCTGGCGGGCAGTAGTGCCACGCTCGATGATGGCGATGGGGGTGGCGGCACTTCGGCCATGGTTCACCAGCTGCTGCTGGATATGCTCGGAGCGCATCAGCCCCATGTAGATGACCAGGGTCTGGCTGGTGGCGGCGAGCTGCTGCCAGTCGGGCTCCTTGCCATCGATCTGGCAGTGGCCGGTAATAAAGACGGCGCTCTGGGCATGGTCGCGGTGAGTGAGCGGAATGCCGGCATAGGCGGTAGCACCGGCAGCCGCCGTGATACCGGGCACCACCGAGAAGGGGATGCCTTCCTCGGCCAGCACTTCCAGCTCCTCGCCGCCACGGCCGAACATGAAGGGATCGCCCCCCTTGAGTCGCACCACCCGGTTGCCCGCCTTGGCGTATTCCACCAGCAGGCGATTGGTCTCCTCCTGCGGCACGCTGTGGGCGCCCGCCTTCTTGCCGACCGACACCAGGGTGGCGTCGCGGCGCACCAGATCCAGGATCTCGGGCGAAACCAGCTGGTCATAGAGCACCACTTCGGCCTGCTGAATTTGTTGCAGCGCCTTGAGGGTCAACAGGCCCGGATCGCCGGGGCCCGCCCCCACCAGCACCACCTCGCCCACTTCGTTTTTCGCCTGGTCGAGGCCATCGTTCAGCCACTGCTCGGCCCCCTGCCAATCCTCTTTCTCAATCAGACCGGCCAGGGTGTTGGAGGCAAAGGCGCGCTCCCAGAAGCGGCGACGGTCGGAGATCGAGGAGAGCACCCGCTTGGCCTGGTCGCGCACCCGGCCGGAGAGCTCGGCCAGAGCGCCGAGATGGCGTGGCAGCAGGCTCTCGAGCCGCTCGCGCAGCAGGCGCACCAGCACCGGCGCCTTGCCGCCGCTGGAGACCGCCACCATGATGGGGCTGCGATCGATGATGGAAGGGAAGATGAAGCTGGAGCGCTTGGGGTCGTCCACCACGTTGACGAACAGACCCAGCTGGTTGGCGCTCTGATAGACCAAAGCGTTGACTTCGAGATCATCGGTGGCGGCTACCACCAGGATCTGGCCAGCCAGATGGGCCGGGGTGAAGCGCTCCGCCAGATGGGTGAAGCGATCGGCAAATTGGTGGAAGTCGGGTTCCAGTTCGGGGGAGACCAGAGTCAGCCTGGCGCCGGCCGCCAGCAGCAGGCGCGCCTTGCGCAGGGCCACTTCGCCCCCTCCCACCAGCAGCACCGGGCGACCGTCCAATTTGGCAAACATCGGCAAATAATCCATTTCGGCCCATCCCTCGGAACACGACTAATATGGGGCGACTATAGGCAGGGCTGCTTATCCCTCAAAATAATAAAAAATGCTTTTTAATGCATTTTAGTAATTAACAAAGCCGTATGATGACAAAGGCGAAGCAAGGCGCTTGTGGTGCCAGGCGCAAGGCCATAGGCTAGTGAAAGTGTTTCATAAGGAGCTTAATAATGAATGAGTCATTGATTGTGCTGGGGATCTTCGTGTTTCTGGTGCTCGCTACCCTGAGCGCCGGCATCAAGATAGTGCCGCAGGGCTACAACTGGACCGTGGAGCGCTTCGGCCGCTACACCCGCACCCTGGTGCCGGGCCTCAACCTGCTGATCCCCTATGTGGACAGGGTCGGCCACAAGATCATCATGATGGAGCAGGTGCTGGACATCCCGGCGCAGGAGGTGATCTCCCGCGACAACGCCAACGTCACCATCGATGCCATCAGCTTCGTGCAGGTGGTAGACGCCCGCAAAGCCGGCTATGAGGTCAACGATCTCACCAGCGCCATCCGCAATCTCACCATGACCAACATGCGGACCGTGCTCGGCGCCATGGAGCTGGACGAGATGCTCTCCCAGCGCGACACCATCAACGAGAAACTGCTGCGCACCATGGATGCCGCCACCGCCCCCTGGGGCATCAAGGTGACCCGGATCGAGATTAAAGATGTACGTCCGCCGCTGGCACTGGTCGAAGCCATGAACGCCCAGATGAAGGCCGAGCGCCAGAAACGGGCCGAGGTACTGGAGGCCGAAGGGGTGCGCCAGTCCAAGATCCTGAAAGCGGAGGGGGAGAAGCAGTCCCAGATCCTCAAGGCCGAGGGTGAACGTCAGGCCGCCTTCCTCGCCGCCGAAGCGCGCGAGCGGGCCGCCGAGGCGGAAGCCAAGGCGACCCACATGGTCTCCAAGGCCATCGCCGAAGGGGATCTGCAGGCCATCAACTACTTCGTGGCCCAGAAATACACCGAGGCGCTGGCCCGCATCGGCGAAGGCCCCAACAGCAAGGTGGTGATGATGCCGCTGGAGGCGGGCAGCCTGATCGGTGCCGTCGCCGGCATGGCCGAGCTGTTCAAGGATGGCAAGGGCGGCAAGTCATGACAGCCCTGTTCGAGGGGCTGACCCACTGGCACTGGCTGGGGCTCGGCTTCGCGCTGCTGGCCATCGAGGTGCTGGGTTCGGTGGGCTTTCTGCTCTGGACCGGCATCGCCGCGCTGGAAGTGGGCCTGCTGCTGCTGGTCTGGCCCTTCGGCTGGCAGGCTCAGTTGCTGCTGTTCGGCCTGCAATCCCTGCTCACCACCTGGGCCTGGTGGCGCTGGCAGCACCGCCGGGATCGCTCCAGCCGGGATGCCGCCGCCCCCATCAACGAGCGGATGCAGGGCTATCTGGGCCGCGAGCTGGTGCTGCTGGATGACGTGACTCAGGGGATGAGCCGGGTGCACCTGGACGACACCGCCTGGACGGTGCGCTGCAACCAGCCGCTGAGCGCCGGCAGCAAGGTGCGAGTGACGGGGCATGACTCCCATATCCTGCTGGTGGAGCCGCTGCCCTGACAGAGGGGCAAGGCGCCATGACCGCCAACGACAAAGGGCTCCTCGGAGCCCTTTTCGCTGTCTTGCAAGCTGCGGCGGCGGGGCTAGAAGGCGTCGCTGTCGAGGGCGGCGCGCAGCAGATCCTTCCAGCTGATGATGCCGACCAGGGCGCCGTTTTCCAGCACCGGCAGGCAGGAGACGTTCTTTTCCAGCATCATCTTGACCCCATCCCGCACCGTAAGCTGAGGAGCGATGGTGATGGGGTGGCGGCTCATGATCTGGTGGGCGCGCCGGTTGAGGGTCTCGGTGTCGCGGCTCATCTCGGCCTCGGAGTCCAGATAGGGGCTGATGGCGCGGAACAGATCCCGGTCTGAAATGACCCCCACCAGCTCCTCCTCTTCCAGCACCAGCAGGTGGCGAAAGTGAGCCTGCTCGAAGATCTCCTTGATGACATTGAGCCTGTCATCCATGGAAACGGTGGCGACCCTGGTCGTCATGATGTCCCTGATAAGCATGCTAACCTCCCCAACCCTGACTGATTGCTCTGTTATGGCATGTTTTTGCCCCCCCAGCCAGTGGTTGCCCCCCGCCTCAAGTGCAAATCTGCGCCGTTTCACGTAAGATCCGCGCCAGTTTTTCTCCTCCATTTGAGCCAAGCAGACCAATCCATGATAGTTGCCAGTCAAATCGAACTGATCCGCGGCGGCCGCAAGCTGCTGGACAACGCATCCGCCACCATTCATCCCGGCCACAAGGTGGGTCTGGTGGGCAAGAACGGCTGTGGCAAGTCCACCTTTTTTGCACTGGTACGGGGCGAGCTGGCCATCGACAGCGGCACCTTCAGCCTGCCCGCCGGCTGGCAGATTGCCGGCGTGGCGCAGGAGACCCCGGCGCTGGACTGCTCCGCCCTCGACTACGTGATCGACGGCGACAAGGAGTTCCGCGCGCTGGAGGCCCAGCTGGCCCAGGCCGAGCAGGATGACAACGGGCTGCTGGTGGCCGAGCTGCACGGCAAGCTCGACACCATCGGCGCCTACAGCATTCGTGCCCGCGCCGCCGAATTGCTGCACGGCCTCGGTTTCAGCGACGAGCAGCTGAGTTCGCCGGTGCGCAGCTTCTCCGGTGGCTGGCGCATGCGCCTGAACCTCGCCCAGGCGCTGCTCTGCCGCTCCGATCTGCTGCTGCTGGATGAACCGACCAACCACCTGGATCTCGACGCCGTCATCTGGCTGGAGAAGTGGCTCAAGGCCTATCAGGGCACGCTGGTGCTGATCTCCCATGACCGCGACTTCCTCGATTCGGTCATCAGCCGCATCATCCACATCGAGAACGGCAAGCTCAACGAATACACCGGCGGCTACTCCGACTTCGAACTGCAGCGCGCCGAACACCTGGCCCAGCAGCAATCCATGTACGAGAAGCAGCAGCGCGAGATGTCCCACATGCAGGCGTATGTGGACCGCTTCCGCTACAAGGCCTCCAAGGCCCGCCAGGCCCAGAGCCGGCTCAAAGCGATGGAGCGGATGGAGAAGATCCTGCCCGCCCACGCCGACTCCGAGTTCAGCTTCGAGTTTCGCGAGCCATCGGCCCTGCCGACCCCGCTGATTGCCATGGAGAACCTCAGCGCCGGTTATGGCGACAAGGTGATCCTGGAGAAGATCAAACTCAACCTGGTGCCCGGTTCGCGCATCGGCCTGCTCGGTCGCAACGGCGCCGGCAAATCCACCTTCATCAAGATGCTGTCAGGCTCCAACCCGCCGCTCTCCGGCAAGCTTGAGGTGAGCGCCGGGGTCAGCATCGGCTACTTCGCCCAGCATCAGCTGGAGACCCTGCGTCTGGACGACTCGCCCCTCGATCACCTGGTGCGCCTCGCGCCGGACAAGACCGAGCAGGAGCTGCGCAACTACCTCGGCAGCTTCGGTTTTCACGGTGACAAGGCGCTCGACAAGGTGGCCCCCTTCTCCGGCGGCGAGAAGGCACGGCTGGTGCTGGCTCTCATCACCTGGCAAAAGCCCAACCTGCTGCTGCTGGATGAACCGACCAACCACCTGGATCTGGAGATGCGCCACGCCCTGACCATGGCGCTGCAAGGCTTCGAGGGCGCCATGGTGGTGGTCTCCCACGACCGACACCTGCTGCGTACCACCACCGATGACTTCTATCTGGTGCACGGTGGCCGGGTCGAGCCGTTCGACGGCGATCTGGACGACTACCACAAGTGGCTCGGCGAGCAGGAGAAAGAGGCCAATGCCAAACCGGACGACGGCCCTGTCTCTGCCAACTCGGCGGTGGCGCGCAAGGATCAGAAGCGGCGCGAGGCGGAATTCCGGCAAGCGACCCGGCCGCTGCGCCAGAAGCTCGAAAAGCTCGAAACCAGCATGGAGAAACTGCAGGCCAAGCTGGCCGCGGTGGAAGAGCAGCTGGCCGACCCCGCCATCTATGAAGAGAGCGCCAAGCAGAAGCTCTCCGAGCTGCTCAAGTCCCAGGGCCCCATCAAGGAGGAGCTGGAAGGGGTGGAGCTGGAGTGGATGAGCCTCTCCGAGGAGCTGGAAACCATGGAGCAGGCCTTCCTTGCGTGACGAACAGCTGATGGCGAGCGAGCGGATCGCCGCCCACGAACTGCCGGGCCCGCTCGACTTCTGGCAGTGGAGCGGCGAGGTCTATGGCGCACGCAGCCAGGACTGGCTCAGCGTGCAGGCGCAGGGGGGCAACGTCAATCTGGCCCTGTTGCTGCACCGGCTGGATCAGTGCGGGATCCCGGTCGATCTGACCGACCTGCAACCGGCGCTGGTGCAGACCGAGGCGGTACTCGGCCCCTGGCGCACCCTGCGTTCGAGCGCCAAGGCGCGGCTCGGCGAGCAGGAGTATCAGGCCATGCTGGCCCACGAGCTGGAGCTGGAGCGACTGCAACAGGGAGTGCTGCTGCAGACCCTGCGCAGCCTCACCCTGTTTCGCGGCAACAGCCGCAACCTGTTGAACTATCTATTGTTACTGGGGGCCCAGCAGGGCCCCCTCAGAGACCTAATATGCTGAGTTATCGCCACGCCTTTCACGCCGGCAACCACGCCGACGTGCTGAAACACGCCGTTCAGGCCCTGATCATCGAGTCCCTCAAGAAGAAGGAGAAACCCTTCATCGTGCTGGACACCCATGCCGGCGGCGGTCTCTACGACCTGCGCGGCGACTGGTCGCAGAAGAAGGCGGAATATGCTGACGGCATCGGCCGGCTGTGGGACGAGCGGGCCCAGTGGTCCACCATGGCGCCCTATCTCGGCGTCATCGAGGAGATGAACAGCGATGGCCAGTTGCACTACTACCCCGGCTCGCCGGAGCTGTCGCGCCGCCTCGCCCGCGAGCAGGACAAGCTGGCGCTGATGGAGCTGCACAACAACGAGGTGGAAGACCTGCGCGCCAACATGGGTTACGACCCCCGCGTCGCCGTGCACCATAGGGACGGCTTCGAGGGGCTGGTGGCCCTGCTGCCGCCCACGCCGCGCCGCGGCCTGGTGCTGATCGACCCGCCCTATGAGCTCAAGGAAGATTACTTCGCGGTGGTCGATACCCTGAAAAAGGCGCAAAAACGCTGGGCCACCGGCATCTACGCCCTCTGGTATCCCATCCTCGGGGAAGAGGCGGACAAGTCCCGCGACATGCTGCGCGCCATCAAGCGCGAGAACTTCGGCAACGTCCTGGTGGCCGAGCTGGAAGTGGCCGGCCAGACCACCGATTGGGGCATGAACGGCTCAGGCATGCTGATCATCAGCCCGCCCTGGCTGCTGGACGAGCAGATCGAAGCCTTCCTCAAACCCCTCTGTGCCAAGCTGGCGCAGGGCGCCGGCGCCCAGTACAAGGTCGAGTGGCTCAACAAGGTTGAAGCGTAACGCCTTGCATCACTCGCACACCGCCAAGGGCCTGCCACTGCAGGCCCTTTTTATTGACCATGACTGCCCGCCCCTGCCACGCTGGCAAGCCGCTCCGGCAGCCGGCTCGCCAGCCAGTCGATGGCCATTCTGGTCTTGAGCGGCAGGTGCGGGCTGTGGGGCCAGAGGGCATTGATGGGGTAGCGCCGACCCTTGAGCGAGCCCAGCACTTCGCGCAGTTCGCCTCGCTCAAGGTGCGGGCGCGCCAGCCAGCTCGGCAACCAGGCCAGGCCAAAGCCCGCGATGGCCGCCTGGGTGATGGCGTGCAGATCGTCGAGCTGCAGGCGCCCCGTCGGCCGCACCGATTGCCACTGGCCATCCAGCTGCCACTGCCACGCCAGCACCCGCCCCTGTCGCTGATAGGCGATGCCCTCGTGCTCGGCCAGCGCCGCCAGCGTCATCGGTTCGCCCCGCTCGGCCAGATAGCTGGGCGCGGCGCAGAGCGTCATGCCGTGCTCGCCGAGCCGGCGCGCCGCCAGATCCAGGCTGTCCGGTGGTTCGCCATTACGGATCACCAGATCGAGCCCCTCCTCCACCAGATCCACCTTGCGATCGCTGAACGACAGTGACAGCGCCAGCCCGGGATGGGCCTGCGCCAGCTCCAGCAGCAGGGGCGCCACGCACAGCTGACCGAACAGCACCGGCATGGAGACCTTGAGGCTGCCGTTGAGGGTCAGCTTGTTGCTGGCAAGCGCCGCCTCGCCGAGGCGCACCTCCTCCAATGCCCGCAGGCAGTGGCGATGGAACAGCGCCCCCTCCTCGGTCAGGCTCTGGCTGCGGGTGGTGCGGTGAAACAGCTGGACGCCTAGACGCTGCTCGAGCCGGGCAATCCCCTTGCCCACCGCCGAGCGGGTGAGGTGGAGCCGCTCGGCGGCCTGGGCGAAACTGCCCGCCTCCACCACGCTGGCGAACAGATCGAGGCCATTGAGGCTGTTTGCCATCTATTGCATACCTTGTGGAACCAATATGGCGAAATAGTATCAGCACTGCGGAAAAAAATGACTGATAAGCTCCCTCCATCCCCACACTTTGTCAGATGGAGTTCACCTCATGAGTCAGATCCTGCTGCTGCAATCCAGCCTCAACGGCCCCGCGTCCCGCACCAACCAGTTGATGGAGAACTTTCTGCAAGCGCGCCGGGAGCAGGGCCACCAGGACCAGGTGGTGGTACGCGACCTGCCCGCCCTCGCCCTGCCACCACTGGACAGCGCACTGTTTCACGCCCTGCGGGGGGCCGAGCCAGCCAGCGAGGCCATCCGCCAGGCGGTGGTGCTGTCGGATCAACTGATTGCCGAGCTCAAGGCCGCCGACCTGCTGCTGATCGGCGCCCCCATGTACAACCTCAACGTGCCGACCCCGCTCAAGAACTGGTTCGATCTGGTGGCACGGGCCAGGGTCACCTTTCGCTACACCGACAGCTACCCCATGGGGCTGGTGGAGGGGGTAAAAGCCCTGGTGTTCAGCAGCCGCGGCGGCGTGCATCAGGGACAGGCAACGGATGCAGTCACCCCCTACCTCGAGTCCGTGCTCGGCCTGATGGGCATCGCGCAGGTGGAGTTCGTCTACGCGGAGGGGATGGACCTGCTCCCCCACGGGGCGGAGCAGGGCATGCGCCAGGCCCATCAGCGGATCGCCGCTCTCAGCCGGTGAGCCCCTCCCCCGCCTCTTGCCACCCCAACCGGCAGCTGCGCGGGAGACGCGCAAATAAAAAAGCCCCGTCACGGGGCTTTTTCCATGCCAGCCAACCTCACGTTTTGCCCGGGAGATCCCGCCAGAGCGCCAGAATAAGCAGCGCCAGCAGAGCGAAAGGCGGGGCCAGGCTGAGCAGCATGCACAGCACGGTGATCAGCACCGGATGCTCGCTCTTGCGGCGCGCCAGTCGCCAGGCCACGACGCCGACGATGATCATCAGCAACAGGATGAACTGCCCCATCAGGGTGGCATTGATATTCATATGCATGAAAGCTCCTTTTTCATGGCAAAGGCTCACTCTAGCGCCGCTATGGCCCCATGCAACTCCCAATCCGGTGAGGGCGTTCTCACTTGATAGGCCCTCCCTATCCAACCATTAGATGAGAATAGTTTTCATTTAATGCGGTTTCGGGGGATACTCTGTTCATCACCAGAGGGAGCCGCCATCATGAAAAAGACCATCAGCTTTGCCGTTTTGCACTTCACCGTGGCCTTCACCGTGGCTTACCTGCTGACCGGTGAACTGCTCACCGCCAGCCTGATCGCCTTGATCGAACCCGCCGTCAACACGGTCGCCTTCTACTTCCACGATCTCGGCTGGCACAAGCTCAAGCCCCACCACAGCCTACAGGCCAAGACCAGCAGCTTCGCCCTGGTGCACTTCTCGGTGGCCTTCGGTGTCGCCTACTTGCTGAGCGGCGAGCTGCTCACCGGCGGCGTGATGGCGATGATCGAGCCTGCCATCAACACAGTGGTGTTCTTCTTCCACGAACGGCTGTGGCGCAACCGCCAGTCGCTGGCACTGGCCTGAGGGAGGGGCTGCGGCCCTTCCCCACGCTTGGACCAGCTTCTCTCCCCCGGCAAGGGGACTCCCCCCTGCCGTACTGACCAATTTGTTGATCCCGCCCCAACATTTATCACCCCGTCCTTCCCCTGCGCCCCTCTCTCGCTACCATACCCGAATGGCAATCCAAGCCTCGTCGGAGTCACCCCATGAGCCACGCCAGCCCTCTCACAAGTAACAAGCAGCAGACTCGCCTTTTTATATTTACGAGCGAGTCACTTCAGAAGATAAGGTTTACCAAGTAAATTTAATTAATAACATATCCAAAAAAGAGGAAGAAGATATGGCTGATAATGATTCAGGTAGCAGCAACCAATGTCAGCAAGCCGCTCCAAGCGCAACCTCTTCGCAAACGCCTTCAGCCCCTCCTAAGCCAGCGGGTTCACAAAATGTAGTCTTTAAGGACAACACTGATGGAGATAAGACAAGTGCTTCCGATAGCGGATCAAAAGGCGAAAATAGCTAACAAATCAAGCAAAGGGACGCAACAAAGCTACGATGCTACTTGACTTGACACGTTATGTATAAAACCAGTATTAAGGAGAACACTAAATGGCAGAATTAGTTTCCGACTGCCCAAGATGTGGGGCAAATAAAATCACCTTTGATTTAACCCAGGCAATCGTTGTCCGCTTTGAATATAACTGGAAGCATTGGTATGAAACATTTTGTGTTTGTAGAAAATGCTCCCGCTCAACAATATTTGTTGTCTCTGAAAGCGTGAATGCAAACTATGAATATGTACATAAAACAGGCTTAATTAATATCAAGGGCGCTGTAAATAGCTATATTGATATCGAAGGAATTATTACTCTCAAAGATTCCGTAAAAGAGGAGCCTCCTGAATTTATTCCTGAAAGTGTTGAGGCTATTTTTAGGGAGGGTGCCACTTGTTTGTCTCTTAATTGCTTCAATGCTGCCGGAACAATGTTCAGACTATGTATTGATCTAGTCACAAGGTTTTTTTTGCCCGAAGAAGGAGAAGGTTTAAACCATAGAACACGTCGAGATTTAGGTTTGCGGCTTCCTTGGCTATTTGATAACGGCATTCTACCTGAGGCATTAAGGGATCTTTCAACATGTGTAAGAGAAGACGGTAACGACGGAGCACATCAAGGAACATTAACTAAAGATGATGCAATCGACTTATTGGATTTCACCACAATACTACTTGAAAGAATTTACACTGAGCCAGAACGTCTTAGGTTGGCGCAAGAAAGGCGTCGCCAGCGCCGTGAAGAAAATGTATAACAAAACCAGCCAGAGGGGCAGCCAAACCGCTGCGCGTTTTTCCTGCCCCCTGCTGACGGCGTTATGCACATGAGGAGCAAATTTGAAACTCTATGTACTTGATAAAAAGAACAACGGGAAAGTCTTCCTCCGAACCGTTGCTCCAAACAGACAGGCCCTCGCGCAAAAGCTTGGGGCCCAAGCATTTAAGGCTAACGGTATTACTTACTACGTGAGCGATGTTGTGGCTGAAAAGGGATCCGATAACACCGCCCTTGGAATGTTGGTTGGTGGCGTAATTGGTGCACTGGGGGGCGGTCCGGGGGTTGCAGCGGGGGGGGTAATTGGTGCACTGCTCGGAAAGGAACAAGACAAAAAAGAAGAAGCTGAAGTTGCTCAGTTCAACGGGAGCATTGCATGAGCCGTGGCAAGTTCAGCCTATCGAGGTTAGCCGTAATCATTACATTGATCATTCTTGGGCTCATTTTCGTGTATAGCAAAGATGAAGCAAAGAACATCGTCCGCGTCCTCCTTGAGTCAAATTGGCCAACAGTCGTCATATGGCTTCTTGCTATCGTCGGCGTTGGTGCTGGCAAGTACTTCCGCGAACCTGAAGGAAATGGAACTGGAGGCTTAATCTATCAAAACTTTGGCGGCTACGCTGATGTCGTATTTACCATTGCCACTTATGGATTTTCTGGGAGTACGTCACTTGCTCTGTTGAAGGGGCTGTATTTACAACTGTTCTTTGGAGGCGCTTTTTTTACCGGATTTGGTGATTTTGATCTTGCATCAATTTTTGTCATCTCATCGTTTCTATTGTTCTATTCGGTTGTAAGCACGACACGACAAATCATCAATGTTGTGTTTCAAGCTGAAGCGACAAAGGTGACGTCTGCATAAACATGCAGTTCAACCTCGCCCCCTTAGGTCGCTGGACGCTGCGCGATAGATGAAAGCCGCGTAGAGCCGGTTAGTTCTACGTTATGAATAGTAACCTGGAACACCCACATCTCGATAACAGAGTTGCCTAGCCAGGTGGGTGTCTTCTATCACCGTAGTGCTGTCCAATGGCTCCACCGCCCTCTAGGGGATTGAATCCCGCCGCTACTGGCCTATAGTGGGCACCTTTCACACCACCTTTGCAAACAGCACCATGTATATCGGGGAATTTGCCCGGCTGGCGGGCAGCCCCCCAAAGGCTGTCCGTCTCTACGAGCAGCTTGGGCTGCTGCCCAAACCCAGGCGACGCAGCAAATATCGCGCCTACCGGGCCGAGGATCTGGAGTGGGTCGGCTTTATCCGCGAGACCCGGCAACTTGGTTGCAAGCTGGGTGAACTGGTCCCCTTGCTCATAAAAAAGCCCCGCATTGCGGGGCTTTTTGTTATCCAGGGTGGCCGACTCAGTTGACCGTAACCGGCTGACCCAGCGCATCCGGCGGGGTCTGGAACTCGCGCTCGGCGTCGTCGAAACGCTCCAGCATGGCCTTGGAGGGGGCCTTGTCCAGCAGGCTGAACACCACAATGGCGAGTCCAGAGAAGAGGAAGCCAGGGATGATTTCATAGAGCCCCAACCAGCCGAACTGCTTCCAGACGATGACGGTCAGGGCGCCCACCAGCATGCCCGCCAGGGCGCCGTTGCGGGTCATCCGCGACCAGAGCACGGAGAGCAGCACCACGGGGCCGAAGGCGGCACCAAAGCCGGCCCAGGCGTAGCTCACCAGCCCCAACACGCGGTTTTCCGGGTTCATCGCGACGGCGATGGCGATGAGCGCGATCACCAGCACCATGGCACGACCGACCCACACCAGCTCCTGCTGGGAGGCGTTCTTGCGCAGGAACGGCTTGTAGAGATCCTCGGTGATGGCGCTGGAGCAGACCAGCAGCTGGCAACTGAGGGTACTCATTACCGCCGCCAGGATGGCGGAGAGCAGCACGCCGGCGATCCAGGGGTTGAACAGGATCTTGGAGAGCTCGATGAAGACCCGCTCCGGGTTACCGGTGACGCCGGCCGCCTGCTCGGTGAAGGTGGAGAAGTAGGCCAGGCCGAAGAAGCCGATGGCCACGGCGCCCCCCAGGCACAGCACCATCCAGGTCATGCTGATGCGGCGGGCATTGGCCATGGAGTGGTGGGAATCCGCCGCCATGAAGCGCGCCAGGATGTGGGGCTGGCCGAAGTAGCCCAGGCCCCAGGCCATCAGCGAGATGATGGCGATGAAGTCCAGGTTCTTGAACATGTCGAGGTTGCTGGCGTTCTGCGCCGCCACCTGCACCATGGCGGTGTCGATGCCGCCGACCGCAATGATGACGAACACCGGGGTGAGGATCAGGGCGAAGATCATCAGGGTGGCCTGCACCGTATCGGTCCAGCTCACCGCGAGGAAGCCGCCGAAGAAGGTGTAGGTGATGGTGGCCGCGGCACCGACCCAGAGGGCGGTGTCATAGCTCATGCCGAAGGTGCTCTCGAACAGGCGGGCACCAGCCACCACGCCGGAGGCGCAGTAGATGGTGAAGAACAGCAGGATCACCAGGGCAGAGAGGATCCGCAGCACCCGGCTCTTGTCCTCGAAACGGTAGGTGAAGTAGTCCGGCAGGGTCAGGGCGTTGCGGTTCTTCTCGGTATGCACCCGCAGCCGGCCGGCGACCCAGCGCCAGTTGAGATAGGCACCCAGGGTGAGACCGATGGCGATCCAGCTCTCGGAGATGCCGCCGATGAAGACGGCGCCCGGCAGGCCCATCAGGAGCCAGCCGCTCATGTCGGAGGCACCGGCGGAGAGGGCGGTCACCCAGCTCCCCATCCGGCGGCCGCCGAGAATGTAGTCGTCAAAGTTGCGGGTGGCGCGATAGGCGATAAAGCCGATCAGGACCATCCCGAGGATGTACACCAGAAAGGTGATGAGCATGGGGGTGCTGGCTGTCATTCAAAACTCCGTTATGTGACGTGTGTACCCGTTCTGACGACGGGCTCTTCCTTAAAAAAACCGCCCTAGCTTAATCAGCAGATCCCATGACCACAACCTTTTTTAACAAACAGAAAACACAATATAAACGTTTCATCTTTAACCAACAGACCAGCTTTACCCCGTTCCGCCAGATTTTATCCTGACGCAGCAACTGCTTATCCACCGGGCACGATCCGCGGCACAACCCCGCCACGGCCGCAAAAAAAAAGCCCCGACCAGAGGTCGGGGCCATCTCGGCAAGCGCCAATCAGCGATTGATCGCGATCGGCATGCCGCTGCGCTGCTCCAGCGCCTGCTTGACCAGCTGGGAGTCGCTGTCGGCGTGGGCGATGAAGCGGGTGACCGCCGGGGTCATCGGCAGCGGTGCAGGCAGGCTGGAGTTGAACTCCTCCTGATTGCGGGAGAGCGGCTGATGCACTTCCAGGTAGCGGCGGCCATCCGGCTCGACGCTGGCCTTGATCGGCTGGTTGACGAACTGCACGCGGGTACCGACCGGCACTTTCTTGAACAGGTACTCGATGTCGTCGTTGCGCAGGCGCACGCAGCCGTGGCTCACCCGCAGGCCGATGCCGAACTGGGCGTTGGTGCCGTGGATGGCGTACATCTTGCCGATGTAGAGCGCGAACAGCCCCATGGGGTTGTCCGGGCCGGCCGGCCATACTGCCGGCAGGCTTTCGCCACGGGCGGCATATTCGGCATGCATCTTGGCGGTCGGGGTCCAGGTCGGGCCCGCCTTCTTGCGCTGCACGCTGGTCACCCAGTTTTCCGGGGTGTCGGTGCCGAGCTGGCCGATACCGATGGGCAGCACTTCCACCACCTTCTTGCCTTTCGGGTAGTAGTAGAGGCGCATCTCGGCCACGTTCAGCACGATGCCTTCACGGGGCGCATCCGGCAGGATCAGCTGGTGCGGCACGATCAGCTTCTCGCCGGTCTGCAGCAGCAGGGGATCCGCCTTGGGGTTGGCCTCCAGCATGTTGGTCAGCCCCAGCTGGAATTTGGCGGCGGCGGCCTCCAGCGGCTGGCCGTTTTCTTCGGCCGGGACCACGTATTCCAGATTTTCACCCACCAGGCGGCTGTTGGCCGCAGGCAGGGCGTATTCAACCGCGAGCGCAGGCGCGGCGCCCAAGAGGAGGCTGCAGCACAGCGCGGCCGCAGTAGTGTGGAGGAGCTTCATAACTTTCCTGTAATGGATGACGTGGTTCAAGACTCTGGGCTGACCCGGGAGCGGCGGGCGATCCGGGGGGCGAAGAGAAGGCCGCCATTTTTCTCCTCTGCCGGGCAAATTTCAACTGACAAGTGGCGGCGGGTCAGCGATTAATATCGCTTTTTTTATCCGCCGCCAGCCCCTGCCGGTCGGTGGTTTATCCCTTTTGCCAGGCGCGCATATCGTAACCTGTGGGAGATTGGTGCAACCGCAGATGAAATTGCTCAATGATGGCAAAGATGTGGTCGAAAATGTCGGCCTGGATCCCTTCGTAATCAGCCCAGGCGGTGGTCGCCGTGAAGCAGTAGATCTCCAGCGGCAGGCCGTCCGAGGTCGGTGCCAACTGGCGCACCATCAGGGTCATGTCCTTGCGGATGCCGGGGTGGGCGCGCAGGTAGGCGTCCAGATAGGCGCGCAGGGTACCGAGGTTGGTGAGGTGACGACCGTTGATGGGGCAGCTGATGGCGTCGCTCAACTGCTGGTTGTAGGCGCTCAGCTCCTGCTCCTTGCGGCTCAGATAGGGCGCCAGCAGCTGGGCCTGCTTGAGCTGCAGCTGCTCGTCCGCCGTCAGGAAGCGCACGCTGGTCATGTCGATGTTGACGCTGCGCTTGATGCGCCGCCCGCCCGACTCCGTCATCCCCTGCCAGTTCTTGAAGGAGTCGGAGATGAGGGCATAGGTGGGGATGGTGGTGATGGTCTTGTCCCAGTTCGACACCTTGACCGTGGTGAGGCCGATGTCGGTCACCTCGCCGTCGGCGCCGTACTTGTCCATCTGCAGCCAGTCACCGACGCTCAGCATCCGGTTGGCGGAGAGCTGGATGCCGGCCACCAGCCCGAGGATGGGGTCCTTGAACACCAACATCAGCACTGCGGTCATGGCACCCAGACCGCTGAACAGGAACAGCGGCGACTTGCCGAGCAGCAGGGCGATCATCAGAATGCCCACCAGGATGCTGCCCACCAGCTTCACCCCCTGGAAGATGCCGCGCAGGGGCAGATCCCGCCCGAGCCGGGTATAGCGGCTCACCGACAGCATGCAATCGAGCAGGGCAAACAGGGAGAGCAGCAGGAACAGCAGGATCCAGAGCTGGGCCACCATCTCGATCAGTTGCAGGCTATCGGAGTTGCGCGGCAGCCAGATCTCGGCCTGACCGAGCAGCACGGCCCCCTGCAGCACGAAGGCAAGCCGGTAGAACAATCGCTGCTGCAACTGGGGCGGCAGCCACACCTGCTTGGTCTTGCCGAGTACCCCCACCAGCCGCACCAGCAGCACCCGGTGCAGCAGCATGTGCAGCAGCAGCGAGGTGAGCACGATAAAGCCCAGAGCGATCACCAGCCCCATCATGCCGGTTACCTCCAGCCCGAGCCCGGCCAGCCAGCGAAAAAACATCTCCTTCATCCCATCCTCCTGTGCGTGAAACTGCGGTCAGGGTACGTATCTGCCACCCCATGTCAAATGACAGCCGGCGCCACGGCCGCCACAAACGACAACGCCCGGCAGGGGCCGGGCGTTGTCTGGGAGCGAGGGGGCGTTAGCCGACCAGGCTCAGGGCATCGCGGGCGATGACCAGCTCTTCGTTGGTGGGCATCACCAGCGCCAGGCGGCTGCCTTCGGCCGTGATGGGGCCTTCACCGCCCAGCACCGCGGCGTTGTTGGCTTCCTTGTCGATCTTGAAGCCGAACAGGGCCAGACGGGCCAGCACCATCTCGCGCACCATGGCGGCGTTTTCACCGATACCACCGGTGAACACCAGGGCGTCCAGACGACCATCCATGGCGGCAGCGTAGGCACCGACATACTTGGCCACCCGGTAGGTGAACACGTCCAGCGCGCGCTTGGCACCGGCGTCGGTGGCGTAGTTGGTGGTGACGTAGCGGCAGTCGCTGCTCGCCTCGGTCATGCCCAGCAGGCCGGACTCGCGGGTCAGGGTGTGGTTGATCTGCTCCACGCTGTAACCGAGCTGGTCGTGCATGAAGAAGACCACAGCGGGGTCTATGTCGCCGGAGCGGGTGCCCATCGCCAGCCCTTCCAGCGGGGTCAGGCCCATGGAGGTGTCAACGGATTCGCCGCCACGGATGGCGCAGACGGAGGCGCCGTTACCCAGGTGGCAGTTGATGATGTTGAGCTCTGCCAGCGGCTTGCCCAGCGCCTTGGCGGTCTCTTCTGCGATGAAGCGGTGGGAGGTGCCGTGGGCGCCGTAACGACGGATGCCGTTCTCTTTGTAGAGCTTGTAGGGCAGCGCGTAGAGGTAGGCTTCCTGTGGCAGGGTCTGGTGGAAGGCGGTGTCGAACACGGCCACGTTCTTCTCTGCCAGCGCCGGGAACACCTTAAGCGCGGCACGGATGCCGATCAGGTGCGCCGGGTTGTGCAGGGGGGCGAACGGAATGGCGGCTTCGATGCCGGCAATCACGCCGTCATCGATGCGAACGGAACGGGAGAACTGCTCGCCACCGTGCACGATGCGGTGACCGATGGCCACCAGCTGCTCGGCCAGGGTCGGATCCTGCGGCAGGATGTGACCCACGATGTGGTCGAGGGCCTCCTGGTGCGCGGCGCCCGCGCCCAGCATGGCTTCGCCCTTGACCCCGTGGAGTTTCCATTTGATACGTGCATCATCCAGATTGAAGCATTCGGCCAGGCCGGACAGCATGTCCTCACCTGTTTCGGCGTCCATTACGGCAAATTTCAGGGAAGAGCTACCGCAGTTAAGGATCAATACCAACTTGCTCATGTTCTACATCTTCCTGTGCTTCGGCTTTATGCCGACAGTGTCGTGTCATCCAAAGTGGATGGGATTCCCCTGCCGGGGGCTTATGGTCGCAGGAAAGTGCGCCCAATTTTTCAATATGTTAAGTGCAAGTCCGGATCATTCCGGGCACTCGTCTCAGCCAGGCTGCGCCAGCGGTCACAGGCCGGCCAGCAGATCCCGGTGCACCTTGACCACCAGCTTCTTCACCTGAGCCGGCTGGTTGGGGGTGCAGAGGGGGCGATGCAGTTCTCCCGGCCAGAAGATGGCGAAGTCGCCGGGCTGCAACGCCAGATAACTGGTCTGTTCGTCATCGACGAACCAGAGGTCGGGATGGGGGTGATCGGCGCCTTCGGCAACATAGCCATGGGGCCCGACCCCGATCCACTCTTCGCCACGCAGCAGCAGCTGGATATCCAGATACTGCTGATGGAACTCGCCACGGCGATCCGCGGCCGGCTCGGTCAGCTCCTCGCTCACCAGGCAGAACAGCTTGAGGCCGTCGATCTCCTGCTTGCCGAGCGGCGCCTGCAGCCACTGTTCGACACTTTGCACCACCTCGACCATGATGCGGTCCAGCGGGGCGGGCAGCGGCGTGCGCTGCAGGGTGTTCAGACTGCCGGTGATCATGGCGCTTCCTTAGGTGTATTCAGGCGACATCTTAGCCGCAAAATGAAAAAGGACCCTGTTGAGGTCCTTGTGTCACACCGCCTGCAATCCGTGCAGACAGAGATAGAGCATTTGCTCGTATCAAGCGGGATAAGTGCACTGTTACACACTCATCTGCGGCTTGCCAAGAGGCGCAAGCGCGTTCGCCCAGTGATCGTACCAGCTGAAACAATATTATTCACTACTCCAGCACCGTCGACTTTGACCAGACGCAAAAACGGGAGCATCTGCTCCCGTTTTTTTCGCATCACCTGGTGATAACTGGTGCCATTCAAGCCTTGCCGGCGTTCTCCACCGGCTTGGCGTACATGGCGCGCCAGATGGCCTTGTGCTCTTCCGGCACCTCCGACTGACGGCTCAGAAAGGCAGCCTGCTCGATGGTGTTGGCCTTGCCGGACACATCTGCAGCCAGGTAGTTGCCCGGGAAGAGGCGGTAGTTGCCCCAGATCGCCTTGTCGATCAGCGCGGCCAGTTCATCCGGATCGCTGAAGCCCTCGGTGATGGGGGCGCCGAAGGAGACGTGTACCCGCCCCTTCTGGCCGACGATACCGGCGACGATGCTCTCGATGTCCTCGAACTCGCCCTTCTCGTAGCTGCCGTTGACCGACTTCTCGTACAGCTCGCGCGCCTTGGCCTTGTCGGTGGGATCCAGCTCGTAGCTGATGCTGACCGGCACGATATTGAGGCTGCGCATGTAGTCGACGAACTCGATCTTCTGCTTCTTGCCGTCCACGTAGAACATCTTGAGGATGGCCGGATCTGTCTTGTCATCGCCGTTCTTGGCGCGCCCTTCCTTCTGGGCGATCCAGATGGAGTGGCCTTCGTGCACCGACTGACCGATGTAGGCCGACAGCTCGCCGAGCGCCTTCATCATCTCCCGCGGCCCCTTGGCGGAGCGCTTGACGATGAAGCTCTTGTTGAGCTTCATCAACTCGGTGGCGCAGGGTTTGCGCAGCAGGTTATCGCCGATGGCAATGCGCACGGTATCGAACCCATGGGTGTGCAGCCCCCAGTTGACGAACGCCGGATCCATGGCGATGTCCCTGTGGTTGGAGACGAACAGGTAGCCCTGCTCCTTCTTCAGATGCTCGAGCCCGGAGAAGGTCACCCCCTGGGTGGAGGTGGCGATCATCCGGCTCATGTAGCGGGTCACCCCCATCTGCACCTGATGGATGGTGGTCACCTTGGACCACTTGTAGCGCAGGAACTGGCGGATCAGCGGGCGGATGGCCCAGCCCAGCCAGCTCATCAGGGAGCCGAAACGATACTTGGCGATGGCGCCGACAAATTCATCATCCCGGATCAGCCGTTCGATGGCTGCCGGCACTTCCTCATCGCGGTAGGGGCGAATGTCCGCGAATCTATCTACTTCAGTCACAGTGTCAGCCTTGCAGGTAAGGAGTCGCGGCCAGCGCGCGCTGGCCGGAAAATTCAGGGCGCAATTTTACACGCTTTTATGCCGAGGGGTATGTGGCGTGCGTAGATAGTGAGATCTGACCAGTGAAATGAACAAATGGCCCCGTTCGGGTCATTCTTTTTTACTCTTCCACCGTGAACGAGAGCATCATGCCGGTATCCTCGTGCTCCAGCAGATGGCAGTGGGCCATGTAGGCCCGCTCCCTGGGCGCCGTGTGATCGAAGCGCACCAGCACCTCGCTGCGCCCGCCCTCCACCTTGACGATGTCCTTCCAGCCGGCGCGATGGGGGGCCACCGGCTGACCGTTCTCGCTCAGGATCCGGAAGCGGGTGCCATGGATATGGAAGGGGTGCAGCATCATGTCCCCCTCCCCCGAGATGACCCAGCGCTCGGTGCGGCCGCGCTTGACCGCAAACTGCGGGTCGTTCATGGCGAAGGGCTGGCCGTTGATGCGGTTGCCGCCGTGCAGATCCAGCGGCTTGGCACTGCCCTTGTCCTCCTGCATCCCCGCCATGGTGTCGTGCTGCATCTCGCCCGCTGGCATGGCCATGGCGCCATGATCCATCCCCGCCATCCCGTCGCCCTGCCCGTCCATCTTCATCCCGGCCATGGCGCCCGTATCGCCGTGGGCCATGCTCATGCCCGCCATGGCGCCATGGCCGTAGCGGCTCATCAGCGCCTGCATCCCCTGCCGATCCAGCTCGGGATCCATCGACAGGGTCAGGGTGCGGCTCGGCAAGCCTTGAGTGGCGGGCAGCGCCGGCAGCCGGGCCAGGCTGTCCGGCAAGCGTCCCTTGCCCTCGATGAGGGAGGGCCGGATCCGCAGCAACGGCAGAGCCGCATCGAACGGCGCCAGAGTCATCCCCATCTGGCGTACCGGCAGGGTGAGCAGGTCGAACGCCTTGCCGTTGCGGGCATCCACCATCACCTCGAAGCGCTCCCCCGGCAGCAGCGCCAGCTCGCTCAGCGCCACCGGCTCCGCCAGCAGGCCGCCATCGCTGCCAATCACATACAAGGGGCGGCCGTCACTGGCCGCTAACTTGAGAGAGCGGGCATTGCAGCCGTTGAGCAGCCGCAAGCGCAGCCAGCCACGGGGAGCGTCGTGGGTCGGATAGAGGGCGCCGTTGGTCAGCATCAGATCGCCGAACCAGCCGACCGCGGCGCTCATCACGTCCAGCTGGTAATCCACCTGATCCCGCCCATCGAGCCGCTTGTCCTGCAGCACCAGCGGGATGTCGTCCACCCCCCAGCGCTGGGGCAGCGGCAGCCGCAGGCTCTCCTCGTCGTCGAGGATGAAGAGTCCGGCCAGCCCCATGGCCACCTGATGGCCGGTCTGTCCATGGGTGTGGGGGTGATACCAGCAGGTGGCCGCCGGCTGCTCGATGCGAAACGCCGCCTGCCACTCTTTGCCGGCAGGGATGCTGGCCTGCGGGCCGCCATCGGCAGTGCCGGGCACCTCCAGCCCGTGCCAGTGCACCGTGGTGGTCTCCGCCAGCTGGTTGGCGACCCGGACTCGCACCGCCTGCCCCTGGCGGGCACGCAGAGTGGGGCCGAGCAGGTTACCGTTGTAACCCCAGCTATGGGTCGGCTGGCGTCGCCACTGCATCTGGCCCGGCTGGGCCCTGAGCTGGAACACGCCGCTGGCATCCGCCTCCAGCAACGCAGGAATCGGCAGGGCTGGGCGCTCGGCGGCAACCGTCCGGCCCCACCAGGGCAGGGCGCCAGCGATACCGACGGCGGTGGAGAACTTGAGAAAATCGCGACGCTGCATGAGTCGTACCTCGTTGGCCAAAGCGGACCTTCAGCCTAAGCAGCAACCCTGCGGCAAGGTCAAGCCCTGCCGAGCCGGCGGCCGGACAATTTCTGGCTTATCCGCTTGCCAGCAGGCCCCTGTCGTCAAGCCAGCGCCAGAGTGACTGCCGCCTCGGCGTGAATGGCGGTGGTGTCGTAGAGCGGCACCGCGGCCTCGGCCTCCCCCACCAGCAGGGCTATCTCGGTACAGCCGAGGATCACCGCCTGGGCACCCGCGTCGGCCAGCGCGCTGATAATGGCCAGATACTCGGCCCGCGATGCCTCGCGAATGTCGCCAAGGCACAGCTCGTCATAGATGATGCGGTGCACCCGCTCCCGCTGCGCCGCATCAGGCACCAGCACCTCCAGCCCGAACTTCTCCTGCAAGCGCCCCTTGTAGAAATCCTGCTCCATGGTGAAGCGGGTGCCGAGCAGGCCGACCCTTTGGATCCCGTCCGCTTGCAGCTGACGCGCGGTTGCATCGGCGATATGAAGCAGCGGAATGTCGATGGCAGCCTCGATCTCGGGCGCTACCTTGTGCATGGTGTTGGTGCCGATCAGCAGAAAGTCGGCGCCGCCGGCCTGGATGGCCCGCGCCTCGGCCGCCAGCAGACGGGCGGTGGCGGGCCAGTCCCCGATGTGCTGCAACCGCTCTATCTCGGCAAAGTCGACGCTGCTCAGCAGCACCCGCGCCGAGTGCAGGCCGCCGAGCCGCTCACGCATGCCCCGGTTGAGCGCCTGATAGTAGCTGACGGTGGATTCCCAGCTCATGCCACCCAGCAGACCGATACATTTCATGGGACCTCCTTGTGTAAAACGATCATGCAAACCGAGTGTGTGAATCGATCGTGCAAACCGAGCAGAGGGCGACGCGCGTCATCGCACCGCCCCGTGAATAAAAAAGGCCCCGCAGGGCCAACAAGACAGCCGGTAAAGGCCCGGGCGCAGGCCCAGACTAAATCCAGATCATCAGCACGCAGGCCGCCGTGGCGACCCCCATGCCGAGATTGAAACGACGCCAGCCTCTGGCGGTGCGAATGAGGCGGCGCACCTGGGCACCGAACAGCACCCAGAAGGCCCCGGTATAGAGGCCGGTCACGAAGAAGATGCCGAGTACCCAGATGGCGGAGGGCCAGTAGGCCTCTCCCGCCAGGGTGAAGCCGCTGATGGCGGAGAGCGCCATCATCCACGCCTTGGGGTTGAGCAGCTGCAGCATGGCCCCCTGATGGGCCGGGATCAGCGGCCGGTTGCCCTCGGCCGGGCCGCTGGCGGTCGCCACCTTCCAGGCCAGCCAGAGCAGGTAGGCCGAACCGATGAGCTTGAGCCCGTCGTGCAGCAGCGGCAGCTGCTCGAACATCACCCCCAGCCCCAGCGCCGTGGCCAGGATCATCAGGTTGATCCCCCCCACCACGCCCACCAGCAGGGGCACGCTGCGGCGAAAGCCCTGGGCCGCACCGGCGCTGGTGAGCAGCATATTGTTGGGGCCCGGCGTGCCGCAGGTGATGAGGGCAAAGCCCGCCAGGGGAAGCAACCAGTTCAGATCCATCTCAACCTCTTGATGATGCAGGGCGCCGACTCGGCGACAAGCCTTCTAATATGCAGAGCCGGTGCCCGTCAGACAAGGCCGCAGATGCACTTTCTTCGCATCTTTATGCGGCCTCTGGCAGCACTCAGTACCAGAGCATCACCACGCAGAGCGCGGTCAGCGCCCCCAGGCTGCCGTTGAGCCGGCGCCAGCCTCTGTCAGAGTTGATCCAGCGGCTGAGCTGATGACCGAACAGCACCCAGGCAAAGCAGACTGGCAATCCGGCCATGGGGAAGACCGCCATGATGCCCCACAGACTCGGCCAGTAAGCACTGCCCGGCAGACTGAACAGACTGATGGCGGAGATCCCCATCATCCAGGCCTTGGGGTTGAGGAACTGAAAGCCCAGCCCCTCCAGCAGGGTCAGCGGGCGCGAACGTCGCTCCGGATCGCCGGGGGCGCCGGCCACCGCGATGCGCCATGCCAGCCACAGCAGATAGAGGCTGCCCAGCACCTGCAGGCTCAGCTTGAGCAGCGGCCAACGCTCGAACAGGGGGTAGAGCCCCAGCGCCAGCACCAGTTGCAGGACGGGTTGTCCCACCACGACACCGATCAGATGAGGCAGGGTGCGACGCACCCCGAAGTTGGCGCCGGAGGCGGTCAGCATGAGGTTGTTGGGGCCCGGCGTGCCGCAGGTGAGCAACGCAAAGCCAAACAGGGTGGCATACCATTCGATCGTCATCTTTGTACTCCTGAACTGCGCACATTGTATCGATGCAATGTGCCACTTTTGGTTGTTATTGGGTTCAAATTCACGCTATATTGCCGATACATTTCGATCAATGGATTTATTGTCACCATGACAATCTGGACCCCGGACCTCACCCCCTTCGCCGGCCCCCTCTACCTCAAACTGGTGAAAGCCATCGAGCAGGCCATTCAGGACGGCTCCCTGCCGCCCGAGACCCGGCTGCCCACCCACAGGGCGCTGGCGGACAAGCTGGGGGTCACCGTCGGCACCGTCACCCGCGCCTATGGCGAGGCGGAGCGGCGCGGGCTGCTGGCCGCCCGGGTGGGGCACGGCACCTGGGTCAAGGGGGAGCATGAGGATCCGGCCAACGCCTGGGTGATCCGCAAGGAGGAGGGGCATCGCATCGAGTTGTGGCAGAACCTGCCGGTGCAGCTGGATCGGGCCGCCATCATCCGCCCCATGCTGGCGGAAGTGGCGGACGGGGATCTCAACGCTCTGCTCGGTTATGACAAGGAGGCGGGCCAGCCGAGCCAGCGCCAGCTCTTCATCGACTGGCTGGCCGAGCAGGGGGTGGCGGGCAGCGAGGAGTATCTGCTGTTCAGCCACGGCGCCCAGCACGGCATCATGCTCTCCCTGCTGGCCACCGGCTGCGTGGGGGAGACCCTGTTCTGCGAAGGGCTCAGCTACCCCGGCATGCTGGGCAACGCCCGTCAGCTGAAGAATCAGGTGGTGGGGCTGGCGATGGACGCAGAGGGGCTGCTGCCAGATGCGCTGGAGGCGGCCTGCCGTACCCGCCGCGCCAAGCTGCTATACCTCACCCCCACCCTGCAAAATCCCACCACCGCCACCATGAGCCTGGCGCGGCGCGAGGCCATCGTCGCCATCGCCCGTCGCCACGACCTGCTGATCATCGAGGATGACGTCAACGGCCTGCTGCCCCAGCAACCGGTGACGCCGCTGGTCAACCTGGCACCGGAGCGGGTCATCTATCTGGGCAGCCTGGCCAAGATCGCTTGTGGCGGCCTGCGGGTCGGCTTCGTGCTGACCCCGCCGGCCCTGCGCGGCGCCTTCGCCCAGGCGATGCGGCTGTCGAGCTGGATGGTGAGCCCGCTGCTCATCGAGCTGGCCTGCAAGCTGGTGAGCCAGCGCCAGATCATGCCTCTCGTAGAGCAGCAGCGGCAGATCCTGGCACGTCGCGGCGAGCTGCTGCGCCACCTGCTGCCGGGGGCCTGCTGGCAGGCGGGCTCCATGCACGCCTGGCTGCCGCTGCCGGAACCCTGGCGCAGCCAGGAGTTTGCCGAGGCCGCCAACGCCCTTGACGTCGGCGTGGCGAGCGGGGAACACTTCGCCGCCGGCCAGTTTGCCGCGCCGCAAGGCGTGCGGCTGAGCCTGAGCCAGCCGGCCACCGACGCCCGCGTCGCCGAGGGGCTGGAGCGGCTCGCCAGCCTGCTGCGCGCCGCGCCGCCCACCAATACCCTGCTATAGTCAGCCCCGGCCCTGCCCATCCGTGCGCTCAAAGGAGAGCCCATGCCCCCGATTCGCGCCCCCTTGTTGCTCCTCACCCTGCTGCTGGGGGGCTGCGCCGCGCCCGGCCATCAGCAGCTGGGGGCCGCGCTGAGCGGACTGGAGGGAGAGTTGCAACGGCTGGAGGAGGAGCTGGCGGCCATGAACGGCCTGCACTACCAGAAGGCGATCGATGCCCCCCTCAGCCTGCGCCGCCGGCTGAGCGCCCCCGTCCCCACCGCGGAAGGGCTGCTGCCCAGCCGCAGCACGCTGACAGACGGCCCCCTGCTGCGCTACGACTACCGGCTGCCGGCCGGCATGGCCAGCCTGCCCCTCGCCGAGCCCTGTCTGCGCTACGAATTCGAGCTGCGCCACCTGGGCCGCCTCGGCCAGCTCGCCCTGCACTGGCAGGGGGCGGCGGGCTCGGGGGAGCAACTGATCCAGCAGCGCGACTGCCCCTTTTCGGCCAAAGGGCCCGGTCTGCAATAGGCCCGCCGCCGGCCGACCTGCCCCTATGGTCAGTTGAAAGGGGCGAAGCCATCTTGTAGCGTGCCAGCATCCCGACTCCTGCTGGAAGCGCCCATGAAACTGACTCCCCTGTGGCTGGCCCTGTGCAGCCTGCCCGCCCTGGCCTGCGGCCCGGATGGCTGCGAGACGCCGCTCACCCTGCAACTGACCGCCGCCCAGTGCCATCTGAACGGGCTGCCGTTCCTCTCCCCCGACAACGACACCCGCACCAACCTGGCGCTGCTGCTGGCCGATGAGCAGGCTTTCTCGCTGCCCAAGGCGCCGCTGCCGCTGCCCTTCGCCATCGAGGATCTGCTCAACCCGACCCAGGCCGAGCCGGCCCCCGCCGGACCGGATCCCCTGCTGGCGCTGGCCGCCGGTCTCGGCATCGAGCAGAGCACCACCCAGGCCGCCCTGGAGCGGGCCGCCGGCTGGAGCGAGGGGCGCTGCATCAGCAACAATCCGGTCGCGGCCGAAGCCTTCCTGCAGGCGCTGGTCGACACCCCGGCGCTGGGTGCCGACGAGCGCAGCCAGCTGGCCCGCCAGCGGCTGGCCATGCTGGGCCAGTGTGCCCAGCAGGCCGAAACGACGCCGGAGGACAAGGCCGCACCGCTGTCGGCCGCCGGCCAGGGCTTTGCCGACTATCTGGCCGCCAGCCAACGCTTCTATCAGGGGGAGTTCGCCCAGGCCGATGCGCTGTTTGCCGCCCTCGCCGGGCAGGATCAGCCCTGGCTGAAAGAGACGGCGGATTACATGCGGATCCGGGTCGCCCTCAACCAGTCCCAGCAAAGCGCCTTCGATGACTGGGGCACCCTGGATCGCAACCAGATTGACCAGGCCGCCGTGCAGCGCGCCGAGCAGTTCATTGCCGACTATCGCGGCCGCTACCCAGAGGGGCGCTATCTCGACTCCGCCAACGGGCTGCTGCGCCGGCTCGCCTGGTTCAAGGGGGACGAGGCGGCGCTGGCCGGCCTGTTCCAGCAGGCGAGCCGCCAGCCGGGCAACCCGGAGCTGCTCAACGAAATAGACCTCAAGCTGCTGATGCAGCCCGGCTTCACCGGCTCAGCCGCCATGCCGCAGCTGACCCTGGTGCAGGATCTGCGCCGGCTGCGGCTGCACGAGAGCTGGGACGAGTGGCAACCGCTGCAAAGCGGCGAGCTGGCGCAGCAGAACGCTCAGTTTGCCAGCAACCCGGTCTGGCTCGCCTATTTGCAGCAGGCCGAGCGCTACTATCTGGCCAAGGATTATGCCGCCGTCATCGCCGCCGCACCCGCCCTCGGCAAGGGGCCACTCGACAACCTGGCCTTCAGCCAGCAAGTGCTCAAAGGCATGGCGCTGGCGGCCAGTCAGGCACTGCCCGAGGCGGAGCAGCAGTGGCGCGCCCTGCTCGCCAGCCAGCCCACCCCCTTGCAGGATCAGCTGCTGCAGCTGGCGCTGGCCATGACCCTGGAGCGGGCCGGCCGGCTGGAGCAGGTGTTCGCCAAGGAGAGCCCCATCCAGAGCGATCACTACCGCATTCCGCTGCTGGAGTACGTGGCACCGGCCCCGCTGCTGCGCCGCATGGTGCAGGATGAGCAGGCCTCCGACACCCTGCGCCAGCGTGCTGGCAACACCCTGCGCTACAAGCAGCTGACCCACGGCGACTACCGGGGCTTCCTGCAGGATCTGGCGCTGGCTCCGCTGGCCACCCCGTTCGACTGGCAAGGGAGCCAGGAGTATCAGTGCCCGGCGCTCACGGCGGTGGTCACCACCCTGGCGGACAACCCCAAATCGCCCAAGGCGCTCAACTGCCTCGGCGAGTTTTTCCTGAGCCAGGGGCTGGACTGGGATCCGCTCCTGCAGCGACCGGGGCCTGACACCCTGGCGGGCAGCCGGGATCTGTTTGCCGGCCAGCAACGCAGCCGACTCGACTGGTATCAACAGGTGATCGCCAACCCCAAGGCCGCCAAGGAGGAGAAGGCCTACGCCCTCTACCGCGCCATCAACTGCTACGCCCCGAGCGGCAACAACAGCTGCGGCAACCAGGAGATCCCCCTCAGCCAGCGCAAGGGCTGGTTCAACACCCTCAAACGCCAGTACGGAACGAGCCAGTGGGCCAAGCAGCTCAAATATTACTGGTGATGCTGGTGCTGCTGGGCGCCGAGGCCAGCGCCGCCGTCGAGGCGAGCCACTACCGCCAGTTCTGGCTGTGGGCCGGGGTCAGGCCCCAGCCGGTGCTGCAACAGGCCGAGCGGCTCTATCTGCATCAGGGGGAGATAGGCCCGCTCGATGCGCGCCAGCCCGTGCGTTTTCAGGGGCAAGGCATAGCGCCGAGCAAGCTGCCGGTAAAGGAGCTCTGGCTCGCCTACCGGGTGGAACGACTCGACTGGGATGAGGCCCTGCTCAAGAGCCTGACCAACCAGCTGGCGGCCTGGCAGCGCAAAGGCAATGGGGTGCGCGGCGTCCAGATCGATTTTGACGCCCGCACCCACCGGCTGGCGGATTATGGCGACTTCCTGCGCCAGCTCCGTCGCCAGCTGCCCGCCGACTGCGCCATCAGCATCACCGGCCTGCTGGACTGGACCCGCACCGGCGACGTCGCCACCCTCAACGCCCTTGCCGGCGTGGTCGACGAGCTGGTGGTACAGACCTATCGCGGCCGCCGCACCGAGCCGGGCTACGCCCGCTACCTGCAGGCGCTGACGCGGCTGACCCTGCCCTTCAAGGTGGGGCTGGTGCAGGGAGGCGAGTGGGATCAAACTTGGGAAAGCAGGCTGGCCGACTCGGCGGCCTATCGCGGCGCTGTGGTGTTTCTCATCAACCCGCCAGGTGCCTGACGCCGGGGAGGAATTGACCGCCCCCAGGCTGGCGTCGAGTGTGGTAGCTCTTTGACTCCGGCAACATGCCATACTTGTCCGTATCCTGAACCAGCCAAGGAGCGCCAAGGATGCAGATCCTCCTGATCGAAGATGATGCCATGCTCAGCACGGCCCTCTCCCGAGGGCTGAATGAGCAGGGGATCACCCCCGCCCAGCTGACCCACTGCAAGGAGCTGGCGACCCTGCCCACCCTGCTGCGCCAGCAGTCGTTCGATGTGGTCATCTGCCGCCAGTACCACCATCAGGCCCGTGAGGGGGTGCGCTTGCTGCAGGAGGCCCACTATCTGGGTCTGCTCGAGCCGGGCTGCGTGCTGCTGTTGCTGGACGAGGATCACGATCAGCTGCAGTTCCCCCCTTCCGACCTCTACTTTCCGCTGCTGCTGCCCATGCCGTTCACCGCCGATCAGCTCACCGCCAGCCTGCGCGAACTGGTGCAGCTGACCGGGCTGACCCGCACCCTGCCCGCCCCGATGAAGCTCAGGGAGTGGCAGGTCAGCTGCGCCCTGTGCGAGGACCTGCTCTATCAACAGCAGAAATACCGGGAGCTGGGGCCGCTGCTGGACAGGATCAAGGGCTACATGCTGCTGCAGCAGCAGGATCACTTTCACGCCGCCCAGCACTACGCGGTCTGCACCACGGAGCACGACGCCTGGTGGCCGCGCAAGGGGTTGATCCATGCCCTGCTGGGGCTGAACAAGCTGGAGAGTGCGCGCAAGGATCTGGCCCGCAACCGGGAACGGCTGCCTGCCCCCCTGCAACTGGAGCTGGCGCTGGCCTGTCTGCTGCACGAGCGGCAGTGGGAAGGGGCCTGGGACGTGCTCACCCTGCTGTTGCAAAAGCAGGCCTGGCAACCGGAGTGGCGCCAGGCGGCCATTCTGCTGGCGCTGCTGCTCAAGGACGAGGGCAAGGCGCTGGAGCAGGCCAACGCCCTCAGCCTGCGTTTCTTCGGCGATCACAAGTTCCGGGTGTCCATCGATAACTTCATCCTCAATGCCAGCCTGGCGGTGCTCTGGCACTACCCGAGCGCCGCCCGGATCAGTGCCTTGCAGCAGGAGTATCGCTACCTCAGCCAGGCGGTGACCCTGCGAGCCCACGAGGAGGCCCTGCTCAAGGCGCTGATGCTGAGCCTGGACTACCGCTTCGACGAGGCCCTGTTGCTGCTCGCCAAGCACCCGCCGGAGAGCGCCCGGGATCACCACCTCAACCAGCTGCTCGGCTTTGCCGTCAGCCAGTTTTGCGGCCTGCCCCACCACGCCCAGCGCTACCTGAGCCAGCTCAGCCAGTATCAGGCCAGGGTCGCTCCGGCCCCGCTGGTACAGCAGCTGTTCAAGCAGGTCATCGGCGATTTCATGAAACAGCTGGAGCGGCGCGAGCTGCGGCTGACCTACCTGCGCCAGGAGCGGCAGCGGGCCAGCGCGGCGGGCCAGCACCAGCTGGCCGTGCAGTATGCGCTGACCCTGCAGGAGGAGTTCCCCGCCCTGCCCGGCGATGCCTGGCAACTGCTGGAGTTGCTGCAACTGTGCTGGCCGGCCGGCATGGCCGCCCCCAGGGTGGCCCTGCTGGTGGATCGGCTGGAACGGCGCCTCAACCACAGCGCCTCCTTCATGGAGCACCACGCCGAGGAGTACCACAAGACCCTGCTGCAGATCCGCTCCCACCTCAATCCCCGTCTACCCACCACGCCCCCCAACTAGGCCCGGTCAGCCGGGCCGCGGTTACAGCAGCCCGCGCACCAGGATGCCGGCGATCAGTAGCGGCGCCACCAGCCGCCAGCACCAGAGCAGGCAGCCGCGCAGCAGCGGCGACAGGCCATCAGGCAGCACGGATTCACCCAGTCGCCAGCCCAGCAGCAGGGTCAGCACCAGACCGAACAGCGGCATCATCAGGTTGGAGGTGAGATAGTCCAGCAGATCGAAAATGGTCTTGCCGAACAGGGTCAGCTCGCTCCAGGGGCCGAACGACAGGCTGACCGGAATCCCGGAGGCCATGATCAGCAGGGTCAGCACCCGGCAGGCGCCACGCCGCGACCAGCCCCACTCCTCGGTGGTGAAGCGCACCAGGTGCTCCAGCATGGAGATGGAGGAGGAGAGTGCCGCCACCAAGAGCAGCAGGAAGAACACCACCGCCAGCCCCTGGCCGAACGGCAGATGGTTGAACACCGCCGGCATGGTCATGAAGGTGAGCCCTGGCCCGGCAGTGGGATCGATGCCGGTGGAGGCGAGCACCGGGAAGATCATCAACCCCGCCAGCACCGAGATGAGGCTCGCTAGGGTCACAACCCAGACGCCGGAGCGCAGCACGCCCTCGCTGCTGGGCAGATAGGCGCCATAAGTGGTGTGCACGCCAAGACCGATGGAGAGGGAGAAGAAGGCCAGCCCCAGCGCGTCCAGCACGCCCTGGCCGGTCAGCATGGAGAAGTCCGGCAGCAGGAACTGGCGCACCCCGGCCATGGCGCCCGGCATGGAGAGGCCAGTCACCACCAGCAGCATCATCATCACGAACAGGGCCGGCATCATCCAGCGCAGCGCCCGCTCCACCCCCTTCTGCAGGCCTCCCTGCACGAACCACCAGGTGAGCCCGGCAAACACCAGATGGGTCAGCACCGGCCACCAGGGGTGGCTGACATAGCCGTTGAACAAGGCGGTCAGCGCCGTGCCCTCGCTCAGGTTGAGCTGCCCGCTCACCGCCAGCGCCGCGTAACCCACGGTCCAGCCGCCCACCACGCTGTAGAAGCTGTAGATGAAGAAGCCGCACAGGATCCCCATGTACCCCATCCAACGCCAGTTCGGCCCCACCAGCTTGTGGAAGGCACCGAGCACCCCGCGCTGGCTGCGGCTGCCAAGCAGGGTCTCACCCACCAGCACGGCCACCCCCAGGGTGAAGCTGAACAGCAGAAACATCAGCAGGAAGGCACCGCCGCCGTTGGTAGCCGTCACATAGGGAAATTTCCAGATGGCGCCAAGGCCGATCGCCGAACCGGCGGCTGCCAGCACATGACCGATACGGGAAGACCACTGAACCTGGCTCATACAACCTCCGGGCAAGACAACATTCGATACTCCATGGGTAACCGCACGATGCGGGGCAACAAAAAAGGCCGCCTGGTGGCGACCTTTGCAATGAACATTCAGACAAGCTGCGCGTGCAAGGTCACCTCTCTTGCGAGCTAAAAAATCGACCGAACAGGGCAACGCGACGTGACATGAATAATCTGATCTGAATGCTGAAAAGGGATCACAGCCTAAACCATGGAAAGAAAAATTGACACAACATGACCAAACTTTTTTTCATGTGGTCAAAAAAATCTTGTTTTCACCCGGCCGGCGCCAAAAATCAGCGCCGTAGCCTCCCCACCCACAGCCTTGAACGATAATAGTCTTAGCTTGAGCGGGTTCGGCGCAACCGGATGGGACCGACCTGCCCTGCCACTCCCTTGCGCAACATGGATGTACCGACGTGACGCACCTGACCGGATACTGGATGAAATGGCTGCTGCCCTGGCTACTGTTGCCCGGACTGGCGCAGGCCACGCAACCCCCGCTGACCCTGCTCAGCCACGAGCTGCCCCCCTTTACCCATACCAGCGACGGCAAGCTCGGCGGGCTGGCGGTGCAACTGGTGCAGGAGGCCCAGCAGGAGATGGGGGTCGACTACCCCATCAAGATCTACCCCCTCAAGCGGGCGCTGGCGCTGACTCGGGTCGAGCCCGGCTTCGCCCTGTTCGTCATTCTGCGCACGCCCCAGCGGGAGCCCCAGTTCAAGTGGGTAGGGCCGCTGTTTCTGAACCGGGTGGTGATCTACCAGACCAGGGGCAGCCAGCCGCTGACCGATCTGGCCCAGCTGCGCCAGCTGGCGCGGGTCGGCGTGCTGCTCGGCAATGCCGATGACGAGCTGCTCACCCGCGAGGGCTACACCAACCTGGTGCGCTGCCAGACCATCGAAGATGCCATCGAACGACTGATGCTCGGCAAGATAGACGCCTTCCCCATGGGGGAGCAGATCATGCCGGCCATCCTGGCCAAGATGAAGTTCTCCCCCCGCAGCGTGGTGAACTCCGGGCTGCTGCTGCAGGAGAACTGGCTCTACATCGTCTTCTCGAAGAGCGAGGATGACGCCGTGATCGCCCGCTGGCAGGCGGCCATCGACAAGGTCAGAGACCGTCACCAGCAGCCGCAGCAGCCCATCCGCCAACCCTGATTACACCAGCCCGCGCACCAGGATGCCGCCGATCAGCAGCGGTGCCAGCCAGCGCCAGCAACCCATCACCAGAGTACGCCAGTGCAGCGCCAGCCCGGTGGGCAAGGCCTGGCGACCCAGTTTCCAACCCAGCAGCAGGGTGAGCGCCAAGCCGAACATGGGCATCATCAGGTTGGAGGTGACGAAATCGAGCAGCTCGAAGATGTTCTTGCCAAACAGGGTCACCTGCGCCCAGGGCCCGAACGACAGGCTGACCGGAATGCCGCCCGCCATCACCAGCGCGGTGATGAGGCCGCAAGCGGCCCGCCGTGACCAGCCCAGGCTCTCGCTGACGAAGCACTGCAGGTGTTCCAGCAGCGAGATGGCCGATGACAGCGCCGCCACCACCAGCAAGGCGAAGAACACCACCGCCAGCCCCTGGCCGAACGGCAACTGCTGGAACACCGCCGGCATGGTCATGAAGGTGAGACCCGGGCCGGAGGCGGGATCGATGCCGGTCGCCGCCAACACCGGGAAGATCATCAAGCCCGCCAGCACGGCGATGAGGCTTGCCAGCAGCACCACCCAGAGGCTGGAGCGGCCGACCCCGTCACTGGAGGGCAGGTAGGCGCCATAGGTGGTGTGAATGCCAAGGCCGATGGAGAGGGAGAAGAACGCCAGCCCCATGGCGTCGAGCACGCCGGACATGCCGAGCTTGCTGAAATCCGGCATCAGGAAGTGGCGCACCCCGGCCATGGCGTTGGGCAGGGTCAGGCCGAAAGCCACCAGCATCAGGATCATGATGAACAGGGCCGGCATCATCCAGCGCAGGGTGCGCTCCACGCCCTTCTGCACGCCTCCCTGCACGAACCACCAAGTGAGCCCGGCAAACAGCAGGTGGGTCAGCACCGGCCAGAGCGGATCCCCCACATAGTCGTTGAAACGGGCGGTGAGGGCCGCGCCGTCACCGTGCTGCAGACTGCCCGCCAGCGCCATGCCGGTGTAGCCCAGGGTCCAGCCGCCCACCACGCTGTAGAAGCTGTAGATGAGCAGGCTGCTGAGCAGCCCCATGGCGCCGACCCAGCGCCAGCGCTTGCCCATCAGTGCACCGAAGGCCCCCACCACCCCGCGCCGGCTCAGGCTGCCGAGCAAGGTCTCCCCCATCAGCACCGCCACCCCCAGAGTGAAGCTGAACAGCAGAAACACCAGCAGGAAGGCGCCACCGCCGTTGGCGGCCGTCACATAGGGGAACTTCCAGATAGCGCCGAGACCGACTGCGGAACCGGCGGCGGCCAGGATATAACCGAGCCGGGATGACCATTGGGACTGCTTCATAAGAACTCCAACCGTGGGGCCCGCCACAAGGGGCCCAGAATGACGCTCAGAGTACGGGGGGGACTGCGCAATCACAACGCCGCTTATCTGGATAAAACGCGCATTATTGGCATCATTAACTAATTAAATTATATTTAACGCGCAATCCTGCCAAAAAATAAAAACCGGAGCAATTTTGCTCCGGTTTTACAGGGTGGTGAGCCTGGCCCGGGGACTAGATCACCCCCAGCTCCCGCAGTCGTTCCATCAGGTAGCTGTGGGCGGTGTGACGCTCGGAGAGCACCACGTCCGGGCGCGGGTGAAGGAACAGCGGCAGGGAGATGCGCGACTTGCTGGCGCTGCCACCGGTCGGGTTGATGACGCGGTGGGTGGTGGAGGGGTAGTAGCCGTGGGAGGCCTCCTGCAGCATGTCACCGATGTTGATGATGAGGGTGCCAAAATCGCACGGCACGTCCATCCACTCGCCATCGGAACCCTTCACCTGCAGGCCCGGCTCGTTGGCGGCGGGCAGTATTGTCAGCAGGTTGATGTCTTCATGGGCGGCGGCGCGGATGGCACCCGGCTCCTCGGTGCCGTCGAACGGCGGGTAGTGCAGCACCCGCAGCAGGGTCTTCTGGCTCTCTTCAATCATGGAGGAGAGCGGGCAGCTGTAGTGGGCGGCGATGTCGCTCGGGGTGTACTGCTCGACCCAGCCCAGCAGCTCGGCCGCCAGGTTGTTGGCGAGCCGGTAGTACTCCATCGCCTGCTCTTTCAGCTCGGCCGGCATCTGGCCCCAGGGGTAGAGGTGGAAGTACTCCTTGATGTCCTTCTGGCTGTGGCCCTTGGCCACCTCGGACACCGACGGCGGGAAGTAGCCGTCCTGGGTCTCGCGATTGAACAGGAAATCCTGCTTCTGCTCGCTCATGAAGAAGCGGTACCAGTTGTCATAGATGGACTGCACCAGCTCTTTCGGGATGGGGTGATGGGTCAGTACCCCGAAGCCGGTGGTCCGCAGGGATTCGGTGAAGCGCTGCGCCGCATCGGGCGAGCGGTAATCGACGGTCAGGACTTTCATTGTTTTTGTTACGCGCCAGTTAAAAGATGGCGCAGTTTACCCCGTGACCGGCAACAAGGAAAGGGTGCGGGTCGCCACGCCGCCAGCCCGCGCAAATAGTGACAAACCGCTCAGAATACGGCGCCGGCCAGCACCGTTTTTCATCCCTTGTCCTGCCCCGGCATCCTCTCTAGAATGCCCCCATCATCCCTCTCGGAGCCCGTCGTCCATGTCCCCCAAGATCCTGTTGCTGACCCTGCCTTTCCTGCTCGCCGGTTGCAGCTCGCTGTCGGAAGAAGAGTGCCGCACCATGAGCTGGTACAACCTGGGTTATCAGGACGGCGAGCAGGGCAAGACCCGGGCCGCCACCCGCGACTACGTCTCGACCTGCGGCGAATACGGCCTCAAGGTGGACGAGGCGGAGTGGAAACGGGGTTATGCCAAGGGGCTGGAGCTCTACTGTATTCCGGAGCTCGCCTACAGCAAGGGCAAGTCCGGCGCCGAGTATCAGGGCGTCTGTCCCAACGATGCCAGCTTCCTGACCCAGTACGATCGCGGCCGCCAGGAGTACCTGGTGGAGAAACAGCTCAGCGACCTCAAGAGCGACATGGAGCGGACCGAGCGCGACATCGAGACGCTGGAGCGCCAGATCCGCAACGAGAACGACAGCAAGCAGCGCGACTACTACCGTGCCCAGCGCGAGCGCGCCATCCGTCACTACGAGGGGCTGCGCCGTGACTACAACCGGATCCGCTTCCCGGATCGGGTGATCCAGTTCTCCTTCGGGAACTGACAAACAAAAAAGGGGCCGACATGGCCCCTTTCTGTTGCTGTTTCTGCCCCTCAGGCGGGCAGTACCCAGCGCTGCAGCGCCAGCGCGATGCCGTCTTCGTTGTGATCGGCGGTGACCCGATCCGCCAGCGCCTGGATCTGTGACGCCGCGTTGCCCATGGCCACCGCCAGCCCCACCTGCTCGAACATGCTGATGTCGTTGTTGTTGTCGCCAAACGCCACCACGTTCTCCATCGCGATCCCCTCGCTCGCCGCCCACTGGGCCAGCCGGTTGCCCTTGCTGCAGCCGGGTTGCACCAGCTCCACCGCATAGGGTGCCGCCCAGTCACGGGTGAAGGGCAACTGTTCGACCACCTCTGCCATGAAGTGATGGAGCAGGGCGGGATCCTGGTTGAACAGCTCCAGCTTCCAGACCGGCCGGCTGAGCCAGCTCGCCAGATCCTCCGCCGGCAGCAGGGAGATCTTGAGGTGATCCGGCTGGCTCGCCGACCAGTGGCGCATCCGGGTCACATGCTCCTCACAGCCGAGGTAGCCGATCCCCTCGTCGAGGTGGAACAGCGCCCCCATCTGGTGCGCCTGCACCTCCGCCAGCAGCCGGCTGAGGGGAGCCACCGCCAGCGGATCCCCGGCCAGGATCTTCTCCTGCACTGGATCATAGAGGTAGGCGCCGTTGCTGCAGATGATGGGGGTGTCGAGGGCCAGCTCGTGATGGAAAGGACGGGCCGTCATGAAGTGGCGCCCCGTCACCAGCAGCACCTTGATGCCGTGGGCCCGCGCCTGGGCCAGCGCGGCCCGGGTGGCGGACGAGATCTTGTGATCCCGGGTCAGCAGGGTACCGTCCATATCCAACGCAATGGCCTGAAAACGACTCATATCACCTCCAAAATGTCGAAACGGCTGGGGTGCCATACAGTCCCGCTTCCAGTGCAACGGCCTGAAAACGACTCATGTCACCGCCAACATGTCGAAACGAATGCGGCGCCATACCAACCCGCTTTCAACGTAATGGCCTGATAACGATCCATACCATCGCCAAAGGCTGAGTATCGCAAGGTGCATGATGGAGCAAGGGAGCACCGGGCGATCGGGCAAGCAAGGCAAAGAGCCATACCGTCCCAGAGTCGGCGCCACGATGCAAGCGCCGGTTGCCCCCTTCGCGTCGTTCTGTGATCCCGTCAGCCGGCTTCTACCTGGACGTCGAGCCGCTGCCGCCGATCCGCCGCCCGGCGCAGGCCATAGAAGCCGACGGCACAGAGCAGGCTGCACAGCGCCGCCAGATAGAAGGGCCACTCGGTGCCCGCCAGCAGCACCAGACTGCCGACCACCACCGCCAGGATCTCGCTGCCCACCGCCAGCCCGCGATAGAGCCCCATCGCCTGCCCCTGCTGCTCGGCATGGCTGCGGTTGGAGACCGCCACCGAGGTCGCCAGCTCTCCCAGGCTCATGCCGATACCGGTGGGAATAAAGGTGAGAGCCAGCCCCCACCAGTGGCCGGGCAGCACGAACATCAGCATGCCCGCCGCCATCACCAGATGGCCGACCACCCCCAGACTGCTGCCACGCCAATGACGAGCCAGACGTGAGCCCAGCCAGGATCCCAGGATCATGGGCACGCTCACCAGCACGGCGGCCTGTGCCAGCTGCACCGGATCCCAGGCCAGCCGCTCCACCAGCCAGACGTTGAAGTAGGTGAAGTAGAGCTGCACCGCGCCGTAGCTGAGCAGGGTCAGCACGAAGTAGGGCAGCAGCGCCGGTTGCAGCAGCAACTGGCGGGAAGAGAGGGCCGGTGCCGGCTGCTCACTGCGGGCCGCCGCCGGCCGATTGGGCAGCAGCCAGAGCACCAGCAGCAGATTGACCAGGGTCATGGCCACCGCCAGCCAGGCCGCCAGGCTGTAATCGCCGGACACCACGGCGGCATAGCCGCCGATCATGGGCCCCACCACCCAGCCCAGGTTCATGCCGATGTTGATCCAGGCGAAGCTGCGCGCCTTGGTTTTGGCAGTGCTCATGTCGGCCGCCATGGCCTGCACGATGGCGATGTCACCGTTGAAGAAGCCCTCCACCACCCGGCTCAGCAACAGCAGCGGCAAGGAACGCCAGGCGATCCCCAGCGCCATCAGGGCGTAGCCCACCAGCACGCCCACCAGACAGAGGGTCAGCACCGGCTTGCGGCCATGACGATCGGAGAGCTTGCCGAGCCAGGGGGCCCCTACCAGTTGAAACAGTGGATAGAGGCCCATGATGACCCCCAGCCACACCTTGCGGCTCCAGTCCGACGCTTCCGGCGTCAGCATGCCCTGGGCCGGATCCAGCAACAGCGGCGCCAGCACCGGAGACGGCAGACTGAAGCCCGCCACCGCCAGCGTCACCGTCATCACCAATACCCACAGGCTGGCCTGCCCCTTGATCCCTTCCATGTTCGCCCCGTTAAATAAAGTTATTGGTTTATTTATGTTGGCAATCAAACCAGATTAAGTAAAGCGAATTGTTGATTTAAAAAATCCCCCTCCCCATAATGCTCTTATCCATGCCAGAACCGCTGCCACGCAAGCGGCCGCACCTGCCGACGATGAGAGCCTTGCCATGAATGCCAGCACCGACAAGATACTGTTTCTGCTCAAGAGCCACGGGCCACAGAGCGCCGCCGAGCTGGGAGAGCAGTTGCAGATGACCTCCATGGGGGCTCGCCAGCACCTGATGACGCTGGAGGCGGACGGCTGGGTGAGCTTCAACGACGAGGCCCGCGGGCGCGGTCGACCGGTACGCTTGTGGCATCTGACCGAACAGGCCTGGCAACGCTTCCCCGACAGCCACAGCGAACTGACGCTGCAGCTTATCGACAACATCCAGCAGCTGTTTGGCGAGGTCGGCATGGAGCGGTTGATCGCCCAGCGGGAGCAACAGCAACTGGCCCGCTATCAGGCCGAGCTGACCCAGCCGGCGCTGGCCGACCGGCTGGCGGCACTGACGGCGCAGCGCACGCGAGAGGGCTATATGGCGGATTATCGCCAGGAAGAGGATGGCAGCTGGCTGCTGTGGGAGAGCCACTGCCCCATCTGCGCGGCGGCGCGGGCTTGCCGGGGTTTCTGTCGCAGCGAACTGGAGATGTTTCGCCACTTGCTGGCGCCGGCCGGGGTGGAGCGGGAGCAGTATCTGCTGGAGGGGGATCACCGCTGCCTCTATCGCATCAGGCCGCAGCCCTGATCCGCGAACGCCAAAAACAACAAAGCAGGCGCCGGGATGCCTGCTTTGTTGCCTTCGGGGAGGGGATGCTCTCGTTCCAGCCCGTCGTTGCCCGATAAGGTGAGACGGCTGATGGGGTTGTTGACCCGGTAAGGTCCTTCACCACAGAGACCGGGTTGGGTTTCTGTCTTGCCACCGGAAGATGTAACCATGGTATCCATGCCGGCCCGGTGAGTGGTTGCGAAGTAGCATGTATTTTCAGTTGTTTTTGCAATAGTTCACCCTTAATCTAGGAAAAGTGAATTAGTAATTGCAACGAGGAACGGAGAATGCTGAAACTTGATCGCATAGACAGGCATATTCTGGAGTTGATGCAGGAGAATGGCCGCATCAGCAACCTGGAGCTGGCCGAGCTGGTCGGGCTCTCCCCCTCCCCCTGCTCCCGCCGGGTCAAGGCGCTGGAGGATGCCGGTCTCATCGACACCCACGTCACCCTGCTCAACGCCCGCCAACTGGGGCTGACCCTCACCGCCTACATTCACATCTCCATGGACCGGCACACCCCGGAGCGGTTCGAAAATTTTGACCGCGCTATCAGTGAGCTGCCCGAAGTGCTCGAGTGTGACCTCATCACCGGCAACGACGCCGACTACCAGCTCAAGGTGGTGGTGCGGGACATGGAACACTACCAGCACTTCCTGCTGGACAAGCTGACCCACATCCCCGGAGTCACCGGGGTGCGCTCCAGCTTCGTGCTGCGCCGGATCAAGCACAAGACGGCGCTGCCGCTCAACCATCTGGGCTGACCACCGGCCCTGATCTGCGGGCCAGACTGGATAAAAGAAGAGGAGGCCACTGGCCTCCTCTTCTTTTATCTTCAGTCTGCGGCCTGTACTCAGACCGCTACCTGGCTGACATCCTGCACCTGCAACAGCCAGCCGGCCTGCTCCTGCTGGGGCTCGCCGCTGACCCGCAGCCGCTCGCCGGTCGGCACCCACTGCCCCTGGGGCAGGGAAACCAGCAGGCTCTCGCTGCCGTTGTCGAACAGCCAGCGATCTTCACCCAGCGACTCGATCAGATAACCTTCCATCTCCACTCTGGACTCGGCTTGCCAGGATGGCGCAACGGAATCACGGCTCTCGATGAAATCCCCCTGAACACCAAAACTGGCCAGCCCCCACAGAATGGAGAGCCCAACCAACGATGATTGCATCTCGTCTCTCCTCTTTTGGAACTGTAGGGCCAGTATGGGAAGAGAAAACTGAGCGCACCATGAACAAGATGGCAAAGTGCCGACGGGATCGCGAAAAAAACCGGCCAGCCGGCCGGTTGTGTCATTTTATGGCGCCTGGATCACACTATTTGGCGGCTTCCTCTGCCATCCGTGCGGCTCTTGGCTTATTCGTCCACATGGCAACACCGCGATGATCCGCGCAGCTCCCCTCCTCCACCACGGCCCGCACCCGGGTTCCGTCTTTGCAGATAGCCTGCCAGGCATCGGCATCGTCGATGGCCATCGAAGGGGCATGGGAGCCGGCACTGCAGGCGGTCAGCAACAGGGCAAACAGGGGCAACAGAAGTTTCATGGGGTGGATCCTCAGGCTGGATGGATGGGCTGCACTCAGCGCCCCAGCTGGGCCGAGATGCGATCGCAGAGCTGCTTGAGCTGGGCCAGTTCAGCATCGGCCAGATCCACCTGATTGCGCAAGTTGTCCGCCAGACAGCACTCCCTCACCTCCTGCTGCAGCTGACGCCCCGCCTCGGTCAGGCCGATGCACTTTTGCCGCTCATCCTCGCTGGAGACGGTGCGGGTCAACCAGCCCTTGCTCTCCAGCCGCTTGACGATGGGGGTCAGGGTGCCCGCATCCAGCCCGGTCTCCTGACCGATCTCCTTGAGGCTGACCTCGTCCCGCGCCCACAGCGATAGCATCACCAAATACTGAGTGTAGGTAAGATCCAGCTTGTCCAGCAGCGGCCGATAGGCCCGCATCACCGCGTTGGAGGCGCTGTAGAGGGCAAAACAGACCTGCTTTTTCAATTCACTCATGGGGCACCTCGCTGACGACTGGGGCCAGTATACCCCAGGAAAATCGGGGGTCGAATAATTTGCACACAAAATAGTTGTCAGCCTGCATTTTCGGGATTAGTCTGGATTTACTTTGCACACAAACAAAATCAGAGACCCCGACATGAAGACGCTCTATCGCACTCAAGCCATCGCCCAGGCCGGCCGCAACGGTGAGGTTCACACTCAGAACAACAGCCTGCAGCTGGCACTGGCCCTGCCCACCGCCCTCGGCGGCAATGGCAAGGGCAACAACCCGGAGCAGTTGCTGGCCGCCGGTTATGCCGCCTGCTTCTCCAATGCGCTGATCCACGTGGCCCACAAACTGGATGCGCCCCTATCCAGTGCACCCGTCACCGCCGGAGTCGAGTTGCTGGCGCTGGACGATGGCCGCTTCAACTTCGCCATCACGCTGGACGTAGTGCTCGCCACGACCCAACCTGAACAGGCGGCGCAGGCCGAGCAGATAGTGCGGCTGGCCCACCAGACCTGCCCCTTCTCCAACGCCATGCGGGGCAATGTGGTCACCCGGCTGCGGCTCAACGGCGCCCCGCTGGATGAAACAGCGTGAACCCGTTCAGCCTCAACCCCTTGGAAATAGCCATGCTGGCGACCCGCAGGTTGCCAACCCCCCTTACACTGGAGAAAAAACCATGAATCAGTCCAGCCATCAGATCCAGCTGCTGCGTCGCCCAGTCGGCCTGCCCAGCCTGGCCGATTTCACCCTGACCGAGGTGGCTCTGCCCGAGCTGCAAGAAGGAGAGGTGCGGGTCACCAACCAGTGGCTGTCGGTGGATCCCTACATGCGCGGTCGCATGAGCGAAGCCAAGAGCTATGTGCCCCCCTTCCCCCTCAACGGCCCCCTCGATGGCGGCGCCATCGGCGTGGTGGAAGCCTCGCGTCACCCGGACTTTGCGGTGGGTGATCGGGTGAGCAGCATGCTGGGCTGGCGCGATCGCTTCGTCGCCAACGGCGCCCAGCTGACCAGACTGCCCGACACCCGCTTGCCACCCCAGCTCTTTCTCGGCGCCCTCGGCATGCCGGGCATGACCGCCTGGACCGGGCTCAACCGCATCGCCAAACTGCAGTCCGGTGAAACCGTGCTGGTGTCGGCCGCCTCCGGCGCCGTCGGCTCCATGGTGGTGCAGCTTGCCAAACGGGCGGGGGCCCGCGTCATCGGCTCCACCGGGTCGGCCGACAAGGTGGCCTACCTCAAGAGCCTGGGGGCCGATGAGGTGATCAACTACCGCGAGACCCCGGATCTCGATGCCGAGCTGGCCCGGCTGGCACCGGAGGGGATCCACGTCTACTTCGAGAACGTGGGGGGCGCCATGCTGGACGCCGCCCTCAACCACATGGTGGTGCATGGCCGCATCGTGATGTGCGGCCTCATCGAGCAGTACAACGGCCAGAGCGAGGCGAGCGGCCCGCGCAACCTCTCCCAGGTGATCCGCAAACGCCTCACCATGCAGGGGCTGATCGTGTTCGATCACTGGCAGCACTACGGTGAGTTTCTGGCCGAGGTGACCCCGGCCTTCGACGCCGGCACTCTGCAGGCCGAGGAGACCGTCTATCAGGGGCTCGCCAGCATGCCGCAGGCCTTCATCGGGCTGTTCGAGGGGCGCAACACCGGCAAGATGCTGGTCAAACTGGCGTGATCCGCAGCCCTGGCGCCTGACGCCGCAGACTGCTTGCATGACGGGCCCATCCGCCCTAAGGTGGGCCCGTTTTTTATGGTGCAATTCACCGCTTGTGCAAGGAGCCGCTCATGGATTCCCTGCTTGTCTCGCGTCATCCCTGCAAGGAGCTCTGCTTATGTCTACTCCCTATCCCCGCGTCGGTGTCGGCGTGATCCTCACCAACCGCCAGGGCCAGGTGCTGCTTGGCAAGCGCAAGGGCAGCCACGCCCCCTACTGGTCCATTGCCGGCGGTCATCTGGAACTGGGAGAGACGTTCGAATCGGCAGCGATCCGGGAGGTGGCCGAGGAGACGGGTTTTCAGATCAGCAACCCCAGCGTCATCGCCGTCACCAACAACCTGGAGACCTGGCGTGAGAGCGGCCTGCACTATGTCTCGGTCACCCTGCTGGCCGAGGTAGAGGGAGAGCCCCAGCTGCTGGAGCCGGAGAAGTGCGAAGGCTGGATCTGGTGCGACCCGCGCAATCTGCCGGAGCCCCACTTCGATGCCAGCCGCCAGTCCATCGCCTGCTGGCTGGCGAATCGTTGCTACCTGCCGACCTCAAGCCAGCCGGCCCCATAAGCCATCGCCTGCCGGCTGGCGAATCGTTGCTACCTGCCAACCTCGAGCCAGCCGGCCCCATAAACCATCGCCTGCTGGCTTGCTGGCCGTTGCTATCTGCCACAACCAGGCCAGCCGATGGAGTGACCTGCGGCTGACAAGGTGCGGCTACCTGCCAGCAGCCCCCTGATTTGTCATAAAAAAGTCACCGCTTTGTCATATCATCGGGGGCGATGATGACAACGAGGGAGTGAGGACGTGGGGCAGGTGTTTATTCAGTTTTTATGGTTGGGCTGTGTCAGCTTCGGCGGACCCGCCGCCCACATCGGCTACTTCCAGCGCACCTTCGTCGAGCGGCTGGGCTGGCTGACCCAGGCCGAATTCGCCCAGTTGCTGGCCCTCTGCCAGCTGCTGCCGGGCCCCGCCTCCAGCCAGCTCGGCTTTGCCATCGGCCGCCAGCGGGCCGGGCTCGGTGGGGCACTGGCCGCGTTTGCCGGTTTCACCCTCCCCTCCTTTCTGCTGTTGCTGGCCGCCGCCATCGGCCTCGGCCAGCTCGGCAACAACGTCTGGCTCGATGCCGCCCTGCACGGCCTCAAGCTGCTGGCGCTGGTGGTGGTCGCCGATGCGGTGCTCACCATGAGCCGCCAGTTCTGCAAGACGACGCGCAATCAGGGGATCATGGTCGCCACCGCAGCCGCCCTCTGGTGGCAGCCCGGCCTGCTCACCCAGCTCGTCATGCTGGCGGGCGCCGTCCTGCTCTGTGCCCGCGTCGGCGCGCCGCAAACACCAGACCCACAGCCCTCACCCGCTCAGTCCATCCCTGTGCACCAACCCCACTGGCCCACCCTGCTGCTGTTTGCCCTGCTGTTTGTCGGCCTGCCACTGCTGGGGGGCCCCGTCGGCCAGCTGGTCGCCGACTTCTACCGGGCTGGCAGCCTGGTGTTTGGCGGCGGCCACGTGGTGCTGCCCCTGCTGGCGGAGAGCGTGGGCCACAGCCTCAACCAGCAGCAGTTTCTGACCGGCTACAGCCTGGCCCAGCTGGTGCCCGGCCCCATGTTTACCCTGGCGACCTATCTCGGTGCCCAGTTGCTGCCGGCCAGCCCGGTGGGCGGCGCCCTGCTGGCGATCCTGGCGCTGTTCCTGCCCGGCTTTTTGCTGCTGTGGGCCATGGGACCCTGCTGGCAGAGCTGGCTGGCCCGCCCTCGCCTCGCCGGCGCCGTAGCCGGCATCAACGCCGCCGTGGTGGGTCTGCTGCTGGCGGCGCTCTATCAGCCGGTCTGGCAGAGCGCCGTGCTGGCCCCCACCGACCTGGCACTGGCCGCCATCGGCTTCTATCTGCTGCGGGGACTCAAGCTGCCCATTCTGGCGCTGGCTACCCTGCTGGTGGTAGCCACCCTGCTGCTGGCCTGATAGGCCCAGGCTGCGGCCACAAAGAAACGGCCCCCTGCCGAGGCAGGGGGCCGTTTTTGCATGGATGCCGGGCGCCAGACTCAGGGCTCGGGATCGAAATCCAGACTCAGGCTGTTGACGCAGTAGCGCTGACCGGTTTCGGTCGGCCCGTCCGGGAAGACGTGGCCAAGGTGGGAGCCGCACTGACTGCAGGTGATCTCCACCCGCTTCATGCCGTGGCTGCCATCCTCGGTGTAAGTCACTGTCCCCTCGATGGCCCGATCGAACGAGGGCCAGCCGCAGCCCGAGTCAAACTTGGCATCCGAGTGAAACAACACCTGCTTGCAGCAGACGCACAGGTAGTCGCCGCTCTTGCGGTTGTGGAGCAGGGCGCCGCTGTAGGGACGCTCCGTGCCCTTCTCCCAGCAGACGTGATACTGCTCGGCGCTCAACTGCCGGCGCCACTGCTCGGGGTTGGGGATGTTGCCGCTCATACTGACTCCTTGCCGTGAATATCGGTGCCCAGCATACCCAGTCAGGGCGCCGCGCTCTACCCCGCCAGCGGGAACTGTGATCCGCTTGGCAACACGACGGCAACATCCGGGGTGGCGACCACTCCCTCCTCGGCCAGCGCCACCGCACTCAGGGCGACCCGCTCCAGCAGCTTGAGGGAGTGGGCCCGGCCCACCGCCACCTGCCGCTTGATGTCGTCGGGCAGGAACGGCAGCCCATCGTTGGTGGCGGTGTCAATGGTCTGGATCCACTCCAGCCCCTCCCCCGGCGGCGGCAGACGGAACTGGATGTCGTAGTCGCTGGCGTTGAACAGCACGTACCAGCGCTCCCCGCCGCAGCCGATCATGCCGATGTCCATGGCGAACGCCTGCCCCATGGGGGCATGCCAGTCCTGATCGGTGAGCTGATGGCCATCAGGGTGATACCAGTTGACCTGGTGGCAGCTGTTGGGGGCACCGTTCCAGCTGTCGTCGCTCAGCTGCAGGTTGGAGAAGACGGTGGACTCCGCCCGCAGCGCCAGCATCTGCTGGGTGAAGGCGAGCAGCCGCTCATCCTCCGGTCGCCACTGCCAGTTGACCCAGCTGATCTGGTTGTCCTGACAGTAGGCGTTGTTGTTGCCGAGCTGGCTGCGGCCCATCTCGTCGCCGGCGAGGAAGTGCGGGGTGCCTTGCGACAGCAGCAGGGTGGCGATAAGGTTGCGCTTCTGCTGCTGGCGCAGGTTGTTGACCCGCGGATCCAGGGTCGGCCCCTCGACGCCGTGGTTGTTGGAGAGGTTGTTGCCGTGGCCATCCCGGTTGTCCTCACCGTTGGCCTGATTGTGGCGCTGGTTGTAGGAGACCAGATCCTCCAGGGTGAAGCCGTCGTGATAGCAGAGGTAGTTGACGCTGGTATGGGGGGAGCGCCAGTTCTTCGGGAACAGATCCCGTGAGCCGACCAGCCGGGTGGCAAAGTCCCCCATCTTGCCCGCATCGCCGCGCCAGAAGGCGCGCACCGTGTCGCGGTAGCGATCGTTTATCTCCAGCCACTGGCTCGGGAACTGGCCGAGCCGATAGCCGAACGGGCCGATATCCCAGGGCTCGGCGATGAGCTTGACCCGTGCCAGCACGGGGTCTGCCATCATGGCCTTGAAGAAGGCCCCCATGGGGTCGAACTCGCCCGCCTCGCGCGCCAGCGTCACCGCCAGATCGAAGCGAAAGCCATCCACCTGCATCTCGGTGACCCAGTAGCGCAGGGCGTCGAGCACCAGTCGCAGGCTGTTGGGGTGATCCAGATTGACGCTGTTGCCGCAGCCGGTGACGTTGGCGTGGCGAGTGTAATCGGGGCCGTGGGCGCCCGCCTCGAAGGCGTAGTAACCGGCGTTGTCAAAGCCCTTGAAGGAGAGCATGGGGCCATCGAAGCCCGACTCCGCGGTGTGGTTGTAGACCACATCCAGGATCACCTCGAGCCCGGCCCTGTGCAGCTCGCGCACCATGGTCTTGAACTCGGTCACCGCCTCCTGCGCCGCATAGCGCGGTTCGGGGGCGAAGAAGGCGATGGGGTTGTAGCCCCAGTAGTTGGTCAGCCCCAGCTGCTCGAGCCTGGGCTCGGACATGAAGGCTGCCACCGGCATCAACTGCACCGAGGTGATGCCGAGGGATTTGAGATGCTCGATGATGAGCGGGTGGCAGATGCCCAGATAGGTGCCGCGCAGCTCGCTCGGCACCCCCTGATGCTGGCGGGTGAAGCCCTTGACGTGGGTTTCATAGATGACGGTGCGGGCCGGCTCGATGGCGGGCTTGCCCACTCCCTGCCAGTCGAAGGCATCGTCCACCACCACGGATTTGGCCACCATGGCCGCGCTGTCACCCTGATAGAGGGCATCATCCCAGTGGGTCGGGCGACTGAGCGCCTTGGCGTAGGGGTCGATCAGCAGCTTGTCCGGGTCGAACAGCATCCCCTCCTGCGACGTGCCGTGCACCCGGTAGCCGTAACGCTGACCGGCCTTGACGCCGCGCACATGGCCGAAGCGGTACTGGCCGCGCCGGCCGGGCAGCTCGAGGCGAGCCAGCTCCCGCTCCTGCTCGTCGAACAGGCAGAGCTCCACCTTGTCCGATTGCGGCGCCCAAACGCAGAAGTGACAACCCGTCTCGTCGAGCAGGGCCCCCAGCGGATGGTCCTGCCCCTTTTCCATTACGAACATCAAGACTCCTGTTTGATGAACAAGGTCGCGAGCGGCGGCAGATCCAGCACTATGCTGTACGCCATCCCCTGCCAGGGGGTCGGCTCGGCGACGAAGACCAGACCCACATCATAGTTGCTGCCCCAGTAATGCTCGCTGTCGGTGTTGAGCACCACCCGGTAGTGACCGGCCGTCGGTACCCCGAGCCGATAGGCAAGCCGCGGCACCGGTGTGAAGTTGCAGGCTATCACCAGCGGGTTGGCCCCCTGCTTGTCGGCCCGCAGCCAGGCAAAGATGCTGTTGTCAGCGTCGTTGTGATCCAGCCAGCGGAAGCCGTTTTGCTCATAATCCGCCTGATACAAGGCAGCTTCGTGACGGTAGAGGTGGTTGAGATCGTGGATCAGCCGTTGCTGGCCGCCGTGCTTGGGATACTGCAGCAGGTGCCAGGGCAGCTGGGCATCGTGATTCCACTCGTTGCTCTGGGCGATCTCGGTGCCCATGAAGTTGAGCTTCTTGCCGGGATGGGCATACATGAAGCCCATGTAGGCGCGCAGGTTGGCCGCCTGCTGCCACTCGTCCCCCGGCATCTTGTAGAGCATGGAGTGCTTGCCGTGCACCACCTCGTCGTGGGAGAGCGACAGAATGAAGTTCTCGTCATAGTGGTACACCATGGAGAAGGTCATGTCGTTGTGGTGGTAGCGACGGTGAATAGGCTCTTTCTGCATGTAGGTGAGGGTGTCGTGCATCCAGCCCATATTCCACTTGAAGCCAAAGCCCAGGCCCCCCAGGAAGGTGGGACGGGAGACCCCGGCAAAGGCGGTGGACTCCTCGGCGATGGTCATGGCGTGGGGGTACTTGCCGTACACCTCTTCGTTGGTCCACTTGAGCAGGCTGATCGCCTCGTAGTTGTGGTTGCCGCCATCGACGTTGGGCACCCACTCGCCGGCGTTGCGCGAATAGTCCAGATAGAGCATGGAGGCGACCGCATCCACCCGCAGGCCGTCGACGTGGAACTTGTCGAGCCAGAACAGGGCGCTGGCCACCAGGAACTGGCGCACCGTATTGCGACCGAAGTCATAGATGTAGGAGTTCCAGTCCGGGTGCCAGCCACGGCGCGGATCCTCGTACTCGTAGAGCGGGGTGCCGTCGAAGCGGGCCAGCCCGTGGGCATCGGACGGGAAGTGGGCAGGCACCCAGTCCAGAATGATGCCGATGCCGGCCTGGTGGCACTGATCCACGAAGTATTTGAAATCATCAGCCGTGCCGTAACGGCTGGTGGGCGAGAACATGCCCACCGGCTGGTAGCCCCAGGAGCCACTGAACGGGTGCTCGGAGACCGGCAGCAACTCGATGTGGGTGTATTCCATCCCCTTGACGTAATCCACCAGTTCCACCGCCAGTTCGCGCCAGCTCAGGCTGTCGCCGTTGGGGTGACGCTTCCAGGAGCCCACGTGCAGCTCGTAGATGGAGAGCGGCTGCTCGCGCTTGTCGTTGAGCTGGCTCTCGCGCCAGGCGGCATCCTGCCACTGGTACTGGTCGTGGTCATAGACCACGGAGGCGAACGAGGGGTACTGCTCGCAGTAGAAACCCACCGGGTCGCTCTTGTGCGGCAGCCGGTTGCCCGCCGGGTCTTTCAGTTCGAACTTGTAGCGATCCCCGGCCTTGAGCCCCGGTACGAACAGCACCCAGTGACCGCACTGGCTGCGCTGCATCGGGTGGCGACGGCCATCCCAGAAGTTGAAATCGCCGATGAGGCTCACCGCAGTGGCGCTCGGCGCATAAACCGCAAAGCGTACCCCCTCCACTTGCTGATCCAGATGCACCACAGTGCGCAGCTGGGCACCCAGCGTGTGGTAGAGGTTTTCCGGCTGGTAGGTGAGTTCCGCCAACCCGGCCCAACCCGCATCCTGGAACTGATAGGGGTCGATGACCTCGACGGTGGCATCTGGGTAGTCGGCAAGCAACTGGTAGGGGAAGGGATTTTTACGGCGGGTGAAAACAGTTTCAAAGAGGCCCGAATCATCGGTGGGCGCCAGGGTGGCAACAATCTTGCCCGACTTGAGATCCCTGACCCGTACGGCCTGGGCATCGGGTAACCAGACGGTCAGCTTGAGGCCGGGCCCATCCGGATTGGCCTGCAGGCCTAAGTGGGAGAAGGGATCGGAACAGCGGGCTGCAACCAAACGTTCAACGAGCATCGAGATTTCCTTTCATAGCTGAGCATCCGCTCCGGCCTGGGCCGAAGCGGATGTAAGTGAGTCACGTTTTGTCGGCAGTGGCTCAACGACTGGCCTCGTCACGGGCCTGGCTCATCTTGCCTGCCAGCGCCTTGAGCGCCTCATTGGCAAAAATATCCTCCAGATCGGTAGACAGCTTGCGGCGCCAGTTCGGGTACTCGTAACTGGTGCCCGGCACGTTGACCGGCTTGTCCATCTCCAGCCAATCCTCCAGCTGGGTGCTGAACAGGGCGCAGCTGCCGCGAGACATGTGCAGTTGCAGACCGTGGTTGAGCTCGGTGTTCATGCCGACCCAGTTCACGTCGTGGCTGATGTTGCCGGAGATCACCCCGTGGCCGTGCAGGCTGTCGAGGATACGCTGCTTGGCCTGGTGGCGATCAGCATACAGGGTCTTGAGTACGTCTTCATCCGGATACAGGCCCAGCTCGCGCCCCAGCGCCAGATCGTCGCAATGCCAGAAACCCTTGAGGGTCGGCATGTCATGGGTGGTCAGCGCCGACATCGCCTGCTCGGCGTAGTGAGCCGGAGAGATGAAGCCGCCATCGCCCTTGGAGCGCTCGAAGAAGAACACCTTGTAGGAGTGGACGCCGTTCTCTTTGAGGGTCACGTCGATCCCCTCCGGCACGGTACCCAGATCCTCGCCGATCAGCAGACACTGATTGCGGTGGGACTCGAGGGCCAGGATGCCGAGCAGGTCGTTGACCGGGTAATAGATGTAGGCGCCCTTGGCGGCCGACTCTCCGGGCGGCACCCACCACAGGCGCAGCAAGGCCATCACGTGGTCGATACGCAGCGCACCGCAGGAGCGCATGTTGGCACGGAACAGATCCACCATCGGCTGGTAGGCCGCCTCGAACAGCTGGTTCGGGTTCATGGGGGGCAGACCCCAGTTCTGGCCAAGCGGGCCCAGAATATCGGGCGGCGCACCGACCGAGGCTTTCGGGCAGTAGAGATCCCGGTTGGCCCAGATCTCGGTGGAGCCTTCGGAGACGCCCACCGCCAGATCGCGGTAGATCCCCATCACCATGCCGGCAGCCTTGGCACGGGCGTCGGCCCGGGCCAGCTGCTCGTCGGCCAGGAACTGTAGATAGAGGTAGAAATTCACATCCTGACTGTGCTCGGCCATCCAGGCCGCCACTTCGGGATTGTGGTAGTCACGGAACGGCTCCGGCCACACCGGCCAACCCCAGGCATTCTCGCCTTTGGCGTAGAAGTGGGCTTGCAGGGCATCGAAGGCGGCCTGTTGCTGCAGGCTGTCGCCGCCAGCGGCAACGAAGGCATCGAAGGCGGCCTGACGCTCGGCGCTCAGGCTGGCCTGGTCAAACACCTGACGCAGCATGCCGAGTTTGGTCTCGACGACGCCGGTGTAATCCACGTTGCCCTTGGCACGCAGCTCGCTCAGGTGCTGCTGGAAGGCGGGGTTCGCCACCTCGGCCTTGAGCCGGGCATTGGCCAGAAATTCGGGCACCGCTTCCACATCGATGTAGGCCACGTTGAGCCAGCGCCGGGACGAGGGGCTGTAGGGACTGGCACTCTCCGGGTTGGCCGGATAGAGGGCATGAATCGGGTTGAGACCGACGAAGTGGGCGCCCCAGGCGGCCATCTTTTCGACCAGCTGGCCCAGATCGCTGAAATCGCCGATGCCCCAGTTGTGACGGCTGCGCAGGCAGTAGAGCTGCACGCTCGGGCCCCACACCTTGCGGCCATTGGCGATGGGAGGCTGCTTATAGCACGCCTTGGGCGCGACGATGAGGCGCATGCTGGCGAGCGGCTCGTCATTGCCCTCCTCCAGCAGGATCAGATCGTGATAACCCAGCTCGGGCTGCACATCCAGGGCCACGCGATAGGCCTGGCACTCCATCTCTTCGAATTCGGCCACGCCGACCAGCTCGCCGTCGATGGGGGTAAGCTGACCGGACAACAGGCCGCCCTGCTCCAGCTTGAGCTGCCAGCTGAGAGCGTCGTTGACGAATTCGATGGGCAGACGAACTTCAAGGGTAATGGGCTCGCCGCTGCGGACCACCATCACGGGATCCAGCGCACGCAGCCAGTGCTGGCGGTGCTCCTGCTCAAGCTGCTCGGTCAGGGCGGCCTCGTCATCGACGCGGTAACCCATGGCGCCCAGCATGGCGGCCTTGCTCTCTTCGGATACCTGAGCCGGGTGGCCCCAGGCATCAACATACTCGCTGGCGATACCTTTGGCGGCAGCCAGCTGTTCAATCAGGGTGGTCATAGTTTGAGAATTCCCGCTGTGGATTCTATCTATACTATTTTGATTAATTTTTATGGGTGGTACTTGAACAGTGGCTCTATGGGCCATGCTAAACCGCGCACATTTTTACACATCTGCCTGGCTGGTTGTGTGACAGAGCAGGCACTATTGTTGATAACCGCACCGCCAGGAGATAGATAGTTATTTCGACAAAAGCTGGTAGTCAGTTACATAAACAGAAAATAAATTTCACAGTTTTTCATGATATAGCGCAATTTCAGACAGATTGTTGGTTGACTCACGGGGGAGTTCTAGTAAATTTACAAACGGAATTTTCTTTGACTACTGAACAGTTAGGTAACCAATTATGACTATCAAAGTAGGTATTAACGGTTTTGGCCGCATCGGCCGTTTCGTCTTCCGTCTGGCCGCTGAGCGTTCTGACATCGAAGTGGTTGGTATCAACGATCTGATCGACGTTGACTACATGGCCTACATGCTGAAGTACGACTCCACTCACGGCCGCTTCAAGGGCACCGTTGAAGTCAAAGACGGCAACCTGGTTGTCAACGGCAAAACCGTACGTGTTACCGCTGAGCGTGACCCGGCCAACCTGAAATGGGGCGAAATCGGTGTTGACGTTGTTGCCGAAGCTACCGGTCTGTTCCTGACCGACGAGACTGCTCGCAAGCACATCGCTGCCGGCGCCAAGAAAGTCGTTCTGACCGGTCCGTCCAAAGACGCTACCCCGATGTTCGTAATGGGCGTTAACGACGCTACCTATGCTGGCCAGGACATCGTTTCCAACGCTTCCTGCACCACCAACTGCCTGGCTCCGATCGCCAAGGTTCTGAACGATACCTTCGGTATCGAGTCCGGCCTGATGACTACCGTTCACGCTACTACTGCTACCCAGAAGACCGTTGATGGTCCGTCTGCCAAAGACTGGCGCGGTGGCCGCGGTGCGGCTCAGAACATCATCCCGTCCTCTACCGGTGCTGCCAAGGCTGTTGGCGTGGTTATCCCGGAACTGAAAGGCCTGCTGACCGGTATGGCTTTCCGCGTTCCGACTCCGGACGTGTCTGTTGTTGACCTGACCGTCAACCTGAAGAAAGCTGCCACCTACGCAGAAATCTGCGAAGCAATGAAAGCTGCTTCCGAAGGCGCCATGAAGGGCGTTCTGGGCTACACCGAAGACGAAGTGGTTTCTACCGACTTCCTGGGTGAGCGTCAGACTTCCGTATTCGACGCCAAGGCTGGTATCCAGCTGAACGACAAATTCGTTAAAGTTGTATCCTGGTACGACAACGAAATGGGCTACTCCAGCAAAGTTCTGGACCTGATCGCTCACATCTCCAAGTAATTTGAGATACGCAATCAAGTAGCTTGAAAAAGGCGGCCATGGGCCGCCTTTTTGTATTCTGGACCGGGATTTTTCCAACCCTCTCTTCTGAATGTGCGCGAGCACAGGAGTCCTCATGCAACCGACACGCTCTCTGACTGCCCACTGTACCCTCAGCCACCACCCGGCTGGCCAACCCTTGCTGACCGTTGACAACGGCTACGCCAAGGCAGAAATCAGTCTGTTTGGCGCCCACGTGCTCAGCTACCAGCGTCACGATGAACCCGCCTCTATCTGGCTCAGCGACAAGGCGGTACTGGATGGCAGCAAACCCATCCGCGGCGGCATTCCCCTCTGCTGGCCCTGGTTCGGCCCGGCTCCTGCCCGCGTCGGCAGCGGCAAGCCCTCCCACGGCTTTGCCCGCACCAGCCTGTGGACGCTGGACGGTGTCTCCGATCACGGTGACGGTACACTCGTCCATCTCTCTCTGCGTGACAACGAGGCAACCCGTCAGCTCTGGCCTCATGCCTTCGAGCTGGAGCTGGACGTGCTGGTCGGCAAGGAGCTGGCCCTGGTACTGACCACCCGCAACACCGGCAAAGCGCCGCTCGTCTACAGCGGCGCCCTGCACACCTACCTGCAGATAAGTTCACCGGAGTCAGTGAGCGTCAGCGGCCTTGGCGAGCCCTATGCCGACAAACTGAGCGGCCAGAATGGCCAGCAGCAGGGCCCTCTGACCCTGAACGGCCCGCTGGATCGGGTCTATTGGCAGCCTGCGGCTCACGTCAGCATCCAGGATGGCGAACGCGAGACCCGGGTGGTCAGTGGCAACCACGACAGCGTGGTGGTCTGGACCCCCTGGCTGGAAGGCGCCCGCGCCATGGCCGACATGAGCGATGATGGTTATCGCACCATGCTCTGCGTCGAAGCGGCCATCGCCAGTGAGGCAGGCGTGACCGTCGCACCGGATGAAGAGCACAGCTTCTCCACAGTGATCATCTGAGTCGGATGAGGTTCAGATAAATAAAGAGGGCTCCCGCGGGAGCCCTCTTTGCATCTCTTCATGACCCCAGTCAGGTATTGCCCTGGGTCTTGAGCTTGAGCTCGGCGGCGAAGTTGAGCATGCGGTCGAGCGGGATCAAGGCCTTCACCCGCAGATCCTCGTCCACCAGAATCTCGTGACGCTCGGCACCATCGGTGAGGGCCTCCTTGATGGCCACTAGGCCGTTCATCGCCATCCAGGGGCAGTGGGCGCAGCTGCGACAGGTGGCGCCATCGCCACCGGTCGGCGCCTCCACCATCTCTTTCTCCGGGCAGGCCTGCTGCATCTTGTAGAAGATGCCGCGATCGGTCGCCACGATCAGCTTCTGCTGGGGCAGCTCCTTGGCCGCCTTGATCAGCTGGCTGGTAGAGCCCACCGCATCGGCCAGTTCGATCACCGAGGCTGGGGACTCCGGGTGGACCAGCACGGCGGCATCCGGATTCTGCTCCTTCAGCTCACGCAAGGCGCGGGCCTTGAACTCGTCGTGGACGATGCAGTGGCCCTGCCAGCGCAACATCTCGGCGCCAGTCTTCTTCTCGATGTAGGCACCGAGGTGACGGTCCGGGCCCCAGATGATCTTGTGACCCTGGCTATCCAGATGTTCGACGATCTCCAGCGCGATGCTGGAGGTGACCACCCAGTCCGCCCGCGCCTTCACCGCCGCCGAGGTGTTGGCATAGACCACCACGATATGGTCGGGATGGGCGTCGCAGAAGGCGGAGAACTGTTCGATGGGGCAACCCAGATCAAGCGAGCACTCGGCCTCCAGCGTCGGCATCAGGACTCGCTTGTGGGGGCTCAGGATCTTGGAGGTCTCTCCCATGAAGCGCACCCCGGCGACGATCAGGGTCTGTGCGGCGTGATCACGGCCAAAGCGAGCCATCTCGAGGGAGTCGCCGACGAAACCACCGGTCTCCTCCGCCAGTGCCTGGATCTCGGGATCCGTGTAGTAGTGGGCGACCAGCACCGCCTTGCGCTCCTTGAGCAGTGCCTTGATGTCTGCGATCAGGGTCGTCTTCTGCTCGGCGCTCAGGGGAAGGGGCTTGGCCGGAAACGGATAGTCCATCTCGACTACCGGCGGGACATTGTTCAGTGCATTGCTCATTGCGACTGTTCCATCAACGCTTGGAAAGGCAAAAATTATAACCAGAAGCCGCGCACAAACCCATCAACAAATCCGGTGCTGCGCAAGTGTCCGAATATACTCAAGTAATTCGTTGTCATTCTTGCCAAAGGAGTTGTCGAATGAAACAACGTTCCCTCAAAACCAAGCTGCTATTGCTCACCATGGGGCTGTTTCTCGCCAGCGGCCTCGCCATGACCCTGATGCAGTCCTCCTCGCTGAACACCCTGCGCAGCAACATCGTCAGCCAGACCCGCCAGGCGCTGGAGCAGGAAGTCTCCCGTACCCTGCAGTTCCAGGCCGAACGCTATGCGGTGCAGATCGCCGACTTGTTGCAGCAGTCCTATCAGGTGCCGCTGGGCATGGCGGCCCAGCTGGAGGGCAGCATGGCACAGCCGGACAGGCTGCTGAGCCGCCCCCAGGTCGAGACGCTGCTTCACAGCCGACTGCAGCAAGCGGGCGGCATCAGCTCCATCTATGCCCAGTTTGAACCCGACGGGTACGACGGCCAGGATGCCAACTGGCAAGCCGGCGCCTCCCACTCCGTCGTCGGCAAGGGCAGCCTGGAGATTTATTTCACCCGCGACCAGGGTGGCCAGATCAGCCAGCAGCCGGTGGATGCCGCCACCAGTGCCGCCAAATACGACACTTCGGTCAACGAATTTGGCATCCGCAACAGCGAATGGTACCTGTGCGGCCGCGACACCCTGCGCCCCTGTCTGATGGAGCCCTACCTCTACGAGATAAGCCCCGGCAACAAGATGCTGATGACCAGCCTGACGGTGCCCGTTCTGAAAGCCGGCAAGTTTGCCGGCATCACCGGCGTCGACATGAACCTGCCCATCTTCCAGCAACTGGCCGAGAACCTCGGCAAGAGCCTGTATGACAACCAGGCCGAGGTCACCCTGGTCAGCAAGATGGGCCTCATCGTCGGCAGCAACCGTCACGCCGACAAGCTGGGACGGCCACTGACGGAAGCCGGCCTCACCGCCCCTACCGGCCAGGAGCAGGACACAGAGACCGACTTCATCCTGCAACAGCCGGTCAGGATCGATGCCGCCGATACCCAGTGGTGGCTGATGCTCAAGGTGCCCAAGGCGCTGGCACTCAGCCAGGCCAACACCATCAGCAACCAGCTTGGCGATTTGCTGCAGGCCACCCAGCAGCAACAGCTGATTGCCATCGTCGTCATCACCCTGCTGGCGCTGGCGCTGCTCATCTGGTTCATCCAGACCATCACGGCCCCCCTCTCCCTCATCAGTCGCCATGTGTCCCACCTCTCCAGCAACGAGGGGGACCTGACCCAGCAGATGAGGATAGACACCCACCAGGAGCTGATCGAGCTGGGCGGCCACCTCAACGCCTTCCTCGGCAAGTTGCGCGGCATGGTGCAGGGCAGCAAGCAGATCGGCCAGCAGGTGCACCAGCAGGCCCAGGGCATGAAGCAGACAGCCGACACCATGCGCAGCAGTCTGGACGAGCAAAGCCTGGAGCTGGAGAGCGTGGTCAGTGCCATGCATCAGATGAGCACCACGGCGGTCAGCGTGGCGGGCTATGCCGAGCAGGCAGCCCAGGAGTCGGAGACGGCCACCCATCACATCAGCACGGCCCAGCAGACCCTGAGCCGGGCCCGCACCGAGATCCACACCCTGGTTGAAGACATGCACCTCGCCGACAAGGCCGTCGCCCAGGTGGCCCAGCGCAGCACCAACATCAGCCGCATTCTCGACGTGATCAGAGCCATTGCCGAGCAGACCAACCTGCTGGCGCTCAATGCGGCCATCGAGGCGGCGCGGGCCGGCGACATGGGGCGCGGCTTTGCCGTGGTAGCGGACGAAGTGCGGGCGCTGGCCAACAAGACCCGGGAGTCCACCGACGAGATAGGCCAGCTCATCGGCAGCCTGCAGACCGAGGTCAACAGCAGCCAGCAGTTGATGAGTACCGGCATCACTCGCTCGGCCAGCACGGTGGAAGGGACGGAGCAGGCCTTTGAGGCCCTCAATCAGGTGGTCACCCAGATCCAGCAGATCCACGATCACATCAGCCAGGTGGCCACGGCGGCCGAGCAGCAGAGCGCCGTCAGCGACACCATCAACCAGAATCTGATGCGGATCGGCGACGCCGCCACCACCCTGGGGCAGGAGGCCAACGCCAGCCATCACCTGAGCGAGCAGCTGGAGCAGGCTGCCACGGCACTGGCCACCCAGCTCGATCGACTGAGAACCTGACGCCGAACGGCCATAAAAAAAGCCCGCATTGCTGCGGGCTTTTTCAATCTGGTGGTCGTTACTGGGATCGAACCAGTGACCCCCTCCTTGTAAGGGAGGTGCTCTCCCAGCTGAGCTAAACGACCTGGGATTCTTGAAATGATGGTGGGTCGTGCTGGATTCGAACCAGCGACCAATTGATTAAAAGTCAACTGCTCTACCGACTGAGCTAACGACCCATCTTAATCATTTTTACAAACTTGGTGGTCGTTACTGGGATCGAACCAGTGACCCCCTCCTTGTAAGGGAGGTGCTCTCCCAGCTGAGCTAAACGACCTGGGATTCTGAAATGATGGTGGGTCGTGCTGGATTCGAACCAGCGACCAATTGATTAAAAGTCAACTGCTCTACCGACTGAGCTAACGACCCATCTAAATCATTTTTTACAAACTGGTGGTCGTTACTGGGATCGAACCAGTGACCCCCTCCTTGTAAGGGAGGTGCTCTCCCAGCTGAGCTAAACGACCTGGGATTCTGAAATGATGGTGGGTCGTGCTGGATTCGAACCAGCGACCAATTGATTAAAAGTCAACTGCTCTACCGACTGAGCTAACGACCCATCTAAATCATTTTTACAAACTTGGTGGTCGTTACTGGGATCGAACCAGTGACCCCCTCCTTGTAAGGGAGGTGCTCTCCCAGCTGAGCTAAACGACCTGGGATTCTTGAAATGATGGTGGGTCGTGCTGGATTCGAACCAGCGACCAATTGATTAAAAGTCAACTGCTCTACCGACTGAGCTAACGACCCATCTAAATCATTTTTTACAAACTTGGTGGTCGTTACTGGGATCGAACCAGTGACCCCCTCCTTGTAAGGGAGGTGCTCTCCCAGCTGAGCTAAACGACCTGGGATTCTGAAATGATGGTGGGTCGTGCTGGATTCGAACCAGCGACCAATTGATTAAAAGTCAACTGCTCTACCGACTGAGCTAACGACCCATCTAAATCATTTTTACAAACTTGGTGGTCGTTACTGGGCTCGAACCAGTGACCCCCTCCTTGTAAGGGAGGTGCTCTCCCAGCTGAGCTAAACGACCTGGGAATTCTTGTGGCCAGATTGGTGGGTCGTGTAGGGATCGAACCTACGACCAATTGATTAAGAGTCAACTGCTCTACCGACTGAGCTAACGACCCACACCGACTTGCCTGGCACACTGCTTGCCTTGGCAAACAGTTTAAAACTGGTGGTCGCTACTGGGATCGAACCAGTGACCCCCTCCTTGTAAGGGAGGTGCTCTCCCAGCTGAGCTAAGCGACCTGGGAATGCTGTCTCCACCTGGTGGAGAGAATGGTGGGTCGTGCTGGATTCGAACCAGCGACCAATTGATTAAAAGTCAACTGCTCTACCGACTGAGCTAACGACCCTCACCACGACCAGGACCGACTGCAATACTGCACCGGCTCTGACGGCGGCCTATATTACGGATTTATCATCCTGGCGCAATAGAAAAATCTTAAATTCAATCTGTTTGTTCATTGCGCATACAAAGCGGGGCTGTATTTACAAGACTGTTACGAAAACAGTGACATGCAGCAATGTTACAGCTTGCTCAAACTCTGCTTGGCCAGTTGGGCCGGCGAGGTGTTGGGATAGCCCTTGATCACCTGCTCATAGAAGTTCTTCGCTTCCGCCTTCTTGCCGTCAAGCTGTGCCAGCATGCCCAGCTTCAACAGCGCATCGGCTCGCTTGGGCGACTTGCTGAACTTGGTTGCCACCGTAGTGAACTGGGCAGCAGCGCCAGTCCGATCACCCTTGTTGAACAGCAGCTGACCCAGCCAGTAATGGGCATTGGGGACATAGCTCGAGCTTGGATACTGTTTGATGAACCCTTCAAAGGCGGGGATGGCCTTGTCGTAGTTCTTCTCCTTGAGCACCATGTTCACGGCCGCATCGTAGGCCTGGTTCTCATTCAGGTTGGTCGAGTAGTTGGCCGCAGCAGCCGGTGTAGGGCTCGCAGCGGCGGCTGCCGGGGCAGCTGGCGTAGCAGCAGGCTGACTGTTGGCCACCTTGTCGAGCTCCTGATAGAGCTGACGCTGACGCTCTTGCGACTGTTCCATCTGGTAGGTCTGCTGTTCCAGCTGACCGCGCAGCTCGGAGACCTCCCCCTGCAGGGAGTCGACCTGCTGCTGCAATTCGGCTTGCAGGCGCAGACGGGCATTGAGGGTGCGTTCCAGCAGGGCAACTCTGTCTTCCAGGCTGCCGGTGGGCACGATGGCGCCGTTGTTGCCGTTAAGGACAACACCGCCACCCGAGTCACCGCTCAGATCGCTGACGGGAGCCGCCGCCTGCGCATTCAGAGCAACCAATACGGCCAGCGCAACAACAGCTTGCTTGTACACAGATTTCATTCGGATCAAACCTTAGCGTTTAGGGCAAATAAAACGGCCAGCGCCATCGTCGCTCGCTTATGCAGATTTCATTCGGATCAAACCTTGGCGTTTAGTGCAAATAAAACGGCCATCGAAATGGCCGCTTGCATATAAACGAACTTTGTTCGGTTTAAACCTTAGTAAACCAGAACCGCACGGCGGTTTTTGGCAAAGGCATCCTCGGTGTGGGACATGTCCAGCGGCTTCTCTTCGCCATAGCTGACGATGGAGAGCTGCTCGGCCTGCACACCCAGGGTTTGCAGATACTTGGCAACGGCCTTGGCACGACGCTCGCCCAGGGCGATGTTGTACTCCGGAGTACCGCGCTCGTCGGCGTGACCTTCGATCAGGACTTTCACGCTCGGGCGCTCGCGCAGGTAGCTGGCGTGGGCATCCAGCAGATCAGCGTACTGACCCTGGATATCGTAACCGTCGAACGGGAAGTAGATCACGTTGTCACGTTGCAGCGCTTCGAACTTCTGACGCATCTGCTCTTCCGGAGACAACATGCCGTTGGCGCCGCCGGTTTGTACACCGCCCATGCCGTCGGTCATACCTGACTCAGCGCCAGCGGCGTCAGAATCAGAAGAAGAGCTACAAGCGGCCAGGGTGAACAGTGGCAGTGCGATGGCCAAACCCTTGAGCAGTTTATTGAGTTGCATGCTATTTCCTTAAACCTTTATAACAAAACAAAAAACAATTGGATTTTTATCAATTCAAGAAGGGCGACCAAGCTGGTGCACGAATTTCACCGCTACTGGTCGGAAGCACAGCCTTGAAGCGACCATCAGTCGACACCAACGCGAGACTCTTACGACCCTGATAGATGGTGGCATAAATGATCATGCTGCCATTGGGAGCCACACTTGGCGACTCATCCAGCGCACTCTGGGTAAGGACCAGCAGGGCATTGTTTTCCATGTCCTGGCGGGCAATACGGTACTGCCCCTGAACACGAGTCACCATCACCATGATTTTGCCATCAGGAGTGATGGATGCGCCCTGGTTGGATTCACCTTCCCAAGTCATCCGGCGAGTCATACCAGTCGCCAAATTTACGCTATAAATCTGGGGTTTGCCACCACGTTCAGAGGTGAACAACAAATTTTGCCCGTCCGGCATCCAAGAGGGTTCGGTGTCGATCACCCGGCTGGTTGTGACGCGGGTCAGCTGCTTGCTAGCGACATCAACCACATAGAGGTTCGGTGAACCATCCTTGGAGAGAACGATAGCCAGACGACGACCATCCGGAGACCACTCAGGCGCACCGTTGATCCCGCGGAAACTGGTGATCAGGCTGCGCTGCTGGGTGTAGATATCCTGCACGTAGATCTCGGACTTCTGGTTCTCGAAACTCACGTAGGCCAGCTTGCTGCCATCCGGCGACCAGGCCGGGGACATCAGCGGCTCGCGGGAGCGCAGCAGGGTCTTCTCGTTGTAACCGTCGTAGTCGGCGATGCGCAGCTGATACGGGAACTGGGTACCCTGCTGGACGGAGACATAAGCCAGGCGGGTCAGGAAGGCCCCACGCTCGCCGGTCAGACGCTCATAGACGATGTCGGAGATGCGGTGAGCGAACTGACGCATCTGGGCACCCGGGATGGTCGCCATGCGGCTGTCCAGGATGTAGCCGTTGCTCTCGCCACCTTGCGCCTTGGCCAGCTGGCCCTTCAGCACGTCAACCAACTCGAAGTTGATCTTGTAGGTACCGTCGCCGACAGCGGCAATGGAACCGACCACCACGGCCTCGACCCCTTGCGAAGCCCAGGGTGCGAAGTTGATTTCGCCGCTGGTGCTCGGCATCTGCGGCATCTGGCCACGAGCCAGCGGCTTGAACTTGCCGCTGCGCATCAGGTCGTTGGAGACCACTTCCGCGATGTCCTGCGGCAGCTGGCCATTGCCTTCCCACTTGAAGGGGGCGACCGCAATGGGTCGGGCACTGTCGATACCGCCAGTGATGACGATGTCCAAGGCCGCCTGGGCACTCTGGCCCAGCAACAAACAGCCAACCAAAGCAAAAAACACTTTTCTTATCATGGCTTAAATACTCGGTTCCAAAAAAATGAGAGATTAACTTCCTTTCTCGGCAAGATGCTGCCAACCACGCTACACGATTTACCTTACCCAGGCCTTAGATGCTCGGTTCCAACTTGAGGTTGAACTCCTTCAACATCTCGAACGCCGCAGGATCCTTCGGCACCGGCAGTTGGTTGGCCTTCAATACGGCCGCCTTGCCGGAACGACATACCGCCGGGTCACCCTGGCCGTTATCTACCGAGATGACAAAGCCAGTGCTCGCAAGACGTACGCCGATAGTACATGTTTTGCCCCGCATGGTGGGATCCAAAATCATATATCGCTCAACAGTCGCCTTGATAAGTGCCGCGTATTTGTCGACCTCGCCCTGCGCTGCAGCAGATGCCGCCTGACTGCGGGCATTGGCCTCAGCCGCCAGCTGCTGCTGCATCATGTCTTCCATCTCTTTTTGCAGCTTGGCCTCCTCGGCCGCCTTGCGCTTGCGCTCTGCCGCGATCTTGGCCTGCTTGTCGGCCTCCGCCTTGGCTTTCTTCTCTGCGTCAGCTTTTGCCTTCTTGGCGGCCTCTTCCTTGGCCTCCTTGGCTTTCTTGTCGGCTTCGGCCTTGGCCTTTTTCTCGGCCTCCGCCTTGGCTTTCTTGTCCGCTTCGGCCTTGGCTTTCTTCTCAGCCTCCTGCTTGGCCTTCTTCTCGGCTTCCGCCTTCTTGGCTGCGTCCGCCTTGGCCTGCTTCTCTTCGGCCTCTTTCTTCTCTTGTTCCTTTTTCTTCTTCAGCGCCAGCGCCTTGCTCTCTTCTTCCGCGGCTTTGCGCTCGGCTTCCACCTTCTTGGCTTTCTGCTCTTCCAGCTTGCGGGCTTCCTCGGCCTTCTGGGCCTTCTCTTCCGCCTGCTTCTGCTCGGCTACCTTCTTCTGCTTTTCAGCCTCGGCCTTGCGGGTGGCCTCTTCGGCCTCCTTGCGCTTGGTCTCGGCGATACGCAGCCGCTCCTGCTGCTGGGCCAGCTCGCGCTTGGCGATGTCCGTGTCTTCCTTATCCTTCTCTTTCTCTACCTTCTGCGGCTTGGGCTGAGACTTCTGCTGCTGGATCTGCTTGGCCTGCTCGTTGAGGAAATTCTCGTCGAGCATGACGGCATTGACGATCTGCCCCTTCGACTCGGGTCGCTTCGGCTTGCTGAAATCGAGCCCGACAAACAGGATGATGCCGATGATCAGGTGCAGCAGAAGCGACGCGATGAGATAACCGGAAATACCACGCTTCACATCCATCTCCGTCAGTTCACCGGATCCGTCATCAGGCCGACCTGAGGCACACCCGCTTTCTTGAGGGCCACCATCAGCAGGATCACCTCTTCGTAGCGCACCGACTTGTCGCCGGCTACCACCACGGGGGCGTTCTGGTTGATGGCCAGGTAACCCATGGCCTTCTCGGTGATGTATTGCTGCATCGCCTCGGGAGTACCGGCAGGCACCGGCTCGTCATCGGCCTCACCGGCCTTGATGACGTACTCACCCTCGGTGTTGACGCTGACGATGAAGGGCGGCTTGGCATCTTCCGGCAACTGCTCGGATTCCGCCTGCGGCAGGTCAACCTTGACCCCTTGCGTGATCACGGGCGTCACCGCCATGAAGATGATAAGCAGCACCAGCATGACGTCGATATAGGGAACCACGTTGATCTCGGCCACCTTCTTGCGCCGGATCCGCTGATAGGTTTGCATTACTGATCACCCTGCTGCTGAGCAATTTGACGGTTCAGAATGGTGGTGAACTCGTCCATGAAGTTGGCGTAGGCGTTTTCCAGCCGCTCGACCTTGTTGGAGAAGCGGTTGTAGAAGATAACGGCCGGAATGGCGGCAAACAGACCCATGGCGGTGGCGATCAGCGCTTCCGCGATACCGGGTGCCACCATCTGCAGGGTGGCCTGCTGCACCTGACCCAGGGCGATAAAGGCGTTCATGATCCCCCAGACGGTACCAAACAGACCGATGTAGGGGCTGATGGAGCCGATGGTGGCCAGCACCGGCAGGTTGGATTCCAGTTCGTCCACGGCACGGGAAAGGGAGACCCGCATGGCACGGTAAGTACCGTCCATCACCGCATCCTGACCACGGGCACCGGCCTTGAGCAGACGGGCGTACTCCTTGAAGCCGGAGTAGAAGATGTCTTCCATGCCTTCGATGTCGTCGCGACGGGAGGAGGACTCCTGGTAGAGACGGTTCAGATCGACCCCGGACCAGAATCTGTCTTCAAATTGCTCCGATGCGAGATTGGCTGCCTTGATGGCCTTGGAACGCTGGATGATCAGCGCCCAGGAGACTACCGACATACCCATCAGGGTCATCATGACCAGTTTTACCAGCAGGCTGGCTTGCCAAAACAGGCCAATAAACGAAATTTCAGCGTGCACTTAACAGCACTCCCTTCACATTTTCAGGTATTGCAACAGGTTTCATATGCGGATGACTGACACAGGCTATCTGTACCATGGCCTGGGTGATCAGTCGTCCATCAGCCGCCAGTATCCGTTGTGAAAAACGCATGGAGGCGCGTTTCACTTCAGTCACTTGCGTTAATACAGTCAAAAGCTCATTAAATCGGGCCGCCGAGCGGAAATCGATCTCTGTTCGACTCACCACAAACGCGACCCCGTCGCGCAGCATGACATCCTGTTCGATGCCGCCGCAGCGCAGGAACTCGGTGCGAGCACGTTCCATAAACTTGAGATAATTGGCGTTGTAGACGATGCCCCCGGCATCGGTGTCTTCGTAGTAGACCCGTACCGGAAACTCAGAGACTTCCCCCATAACAATCTGTGATCCATTCGACAGTCAGATGGGGGGCTATCATAGCGCAGGGCTGAATAGGAAAGAAGCAGGGGGAAGCAGGGAAATCCTGCCTCCCCCCGTTTTTTATGAAAGGAAATAGCCTTGGGTCAACCAGAGCCCATATAACAAACTGGGCCAGGCGAGCCAGGGGCAAAACAGCACACGACCGATGAGGCTGCGGGGGTGAAATCCCAGCCCGTGCATGACGCCACAACAGACCGCCCACATCAGCCAGGGCGCGAGCCAGAGCCCGTGCTCGCTGGTATTGGCGGCCACCAGGTTGGGAGCCTGTAAAATGGCGACGGCCAGCAGGGCCGCCGCCAACAGCATCAACCCCTGCCAGGGTTGGCGCTCCAATGGAGCGGCCAACCAGGCGAGTCGATCACTTGTTCTCATCGATCTGGCGATCCATGTTCTCGGTGTGCTCCAGCCAGAGCGCATTGATGATGCCGAATGCGCAAGCCAGCAACAGACCCAGGATCCAGGTGAAATACCACATATCAGGGCACCTTCTTAGTAGAGCGATTGTTGGTTGTCTTCGATGTGCTTGCTGGTCACCCGGCCGAACATCTTGATGTAGGTCCACAGGGTATAACCCAGCACAATCGGTACGAAGATGGCAGCCGCCACCGTCATCACCTTGAGGGTGTTGAAGGAGGCAGTGGCATCCCACATGGTCAGGCTCAGTGACGGCTCAAGACTGGAAGGCATCACGAACGGGAACATGGAGAAGCCAGCAGTCAGGATCACGCCGGCAACCGCCAGGGAGGAGGTAGTGAACGCCAGCCAGCCCTTGTTCAGTTTGGCGAACAGCGCGGTCAGCAGGCTCATGGCCAGACCCAGCACTGGTGCTGCAACCATCCAGGGATAGAGGCTGTAGTTGTTCATCCAGGCTCCGGCCTGACGCACCACTTCCTTGTTCATCGGATTGGAAACGGCATCGGTCGCGGCCGCCTTGACCACCACATAGCCTTCCATGCCGCTGACCCAGAAACCGGCCAGACCGAACAGCACCAGCGTCAGCAGAGAGCAGATCATGGCAGCGGTGCGGGAGCGGGCCAGCACTTCACCGTCGGTCTTCATCATCAGCCAGGTCGCACCCTGAGTGACCAGCATGAACAGACTCACCAGGCCGGCCAGCAGGCCGAACGGATTGAGCAGACCGAAGAAGTTGCCGTGATAGGTCAGCATCATGAACTGGTTGAAGTCGAACGGTACGCCCTGCAGCAGGTTGCCGAATGCCACGCCAAACACGATGGGCGGTACCGCACTGCCGACGAACAACGCCCAGTCCCAGTTGCTGCGCCACTTGGCGTCTTCACGCAGGGAGCGGTACTTGAAACCGACCGGACGGAAGAACAGGGCCATCAGCGTCAGGATCATGGCGATGTAGAAGCCGGAGAAGGCGGCGGCATAGACCATGGGCCAGGCGGCAAACAGGGCACCACCGGCAGTCACCAGCCATACCTGGTTGCCCTCCCAGTGCGGGCCCATGGTGTTGAGCATCACCCGACGCTCGACATCCTTCTTGCCGACGAAGGGGAGCAGTGCGCCCACCCCCATATCGAAGCCGTCGGTGATGGCGAAACCGATCAGCAAGACACCGACCAGCACCCACCAGACCAGACGCAACATTTCGTAATCAAACATGGGTTACTCTCCTTATGCCTTGCTCTGTTCGAAGTGGTACTTGCCCGTCTTCAGGCTGCTTGGGCCCAGACGCGCGTACTTGAACATCAGGTACATCTCGATGATCAGCAGTACGGTATAGAACAGGCAGATCCCGATCAGGGAGAACCAGATCTCGGACGCCGGCACATTGGATGCAGAGACGGAGGTCGGCAGCACTTCGGCGATGGTCCAGGGCTGACGGCCATACTCAGCGACGAACCAGCCACACTCGATGGCGATCCAGGGCAAGGGGATACCGTACAGCAGCGCCTTGAGCAGCCATTTGCGCTCGCCGATCTTGTGGCGGGTGCTGTCATAGAAGGCCAGACCGATCAGCAGCAGCATCAGCATGCCGCAGGCAACCATGATGCGGAAGGCAAAGAACAGCGGCGCAACCTGCGGGATGGAGTCATCCACGGCAGCCTTGATCTGTTCGTCGGTGGCATCGGTGACGTTGTTGGTGTAGCGCTTGAGCAGCAGACCGTAGCCCAGATCCTGCTTCACTTCATCGAAGCGGGCACGGGTATCGTCGGACTTGTCGCCGGATTGCAGCTTGGTCAACAGGTCGTAGGCGGTCATGCCGTTGCGCACGCGCAGCTCATGCTCGCTCTTCAGATCCTTGAGGCCGGTGACCTGACCATCCAGGGAACGGGTGGCGATGATGCCGAGCGCATAGGGGATCTTGATGGCGTAGTCGGTGCGCATCTCTTCCTGATTCGGAATGCCGAACAGGGTAAAGGAGGCAGGTGCCGGCTCGGTGTTCCACTCGGCCTCGATGGCCGCCAGTTTCACCTTCTGCACTTCACCGGTCTCGTAACCGGACTCGTCACCGAGGATCAGCACGGAGAGGATGGAAGCCATGCCGAAAGCGGCTGCAATGGCGAAGGAGCGACGGGCAAAGGCCACATCACGATTCTTCAGCAGGTAGTAGGAAGAGATACCCAGCACGAACATGGCGCCCGTGGTGTAGCCGGCCGCGACGGTATGCACGAACTTGACCTGGGCAACCGGGTTGAACACCAGCTCGGCGAAGCTCACCATCTCCATCCGCATGGATTCGAAGTTGAACTCGGCACCGACCGGGTTCTGCATCCAGCCGTTGGCCACCAGGATCCAGAGGGCGGAGAGGTTGGTCCCGAGTGCCATCAGCCAGGTCGCAGCCAGGTGCTGACGCTTGGAGAGGCGATCCCAACCGAAGAAGAACATACCGACGAAGGTGGATTCCAGGAAGAAGGCCATCAAGCCTTCGATGGCCAGCGGGGCCCCGAAGATATCGCCGACGTAGTGGGAGTAGTAAGCCCAGTTGGTACCGAACTGAAACTCCATGGTCAGCCCTGTGGTGACCCCAAGGGCAAAGTTGATACCAAACAACTTGCCCCAGAACTTGGTCATGTCCCGGTAGACAGGGTTGTTGGTCATCACATAGACAGACTCCATGATCGCCAGAATGAAGGCCATTCCGAGCGTCAGGGGCACAAACAGGAAGTGATAAAGGGCCGTCGCAGCGAATTGGAACCGCGATAGGTCTACCACATGCTCAGCAATCATGATGTTTCCTCACCGATTATTGGCACGGCTATTTTAAGTTTTAAGGACAAAGCTTCCGTTGGAAGTCCCCGAATTATCGGTCATGTTCCAGTTTTGCACTGACGACCGGATTCGACTGCCACCACATTAACAACAAGGCAATAATAGGGAACAAAAAAAGCTAATGTTTAACAATTACAAAACAATCCAGCTTGCTTTATTCCCGCCCATAATGACCTGCGTTTTATATCACCTTTATTTGATTGAAATCAATGTAAAACCATCATGAATACATGCCTTTCAAAGGCATTTTCACGACCGATGAGATTTATTTTAGAGAGCTGTGTCACAAAAAAATGAAGATCGCAAATCATTGATTTAAATCAAATTTATATTTACCACCAATTAGTAATTGTTCTGTTAAAAAACAACTGGCAAGGTCGTTTTCATAATGTTTCCTGTGGCTGTGCCGGGTCCGAATAAAACTAATTAAAAACCACCAAAAACGCATGTTCATGCTAATTCCACAAGCCGGCAATATGATTAGTTAATCTAATCTGAGATAGGTAATTTTTCTTGTTTGTCCGAGTCCGATAGAGCTCCTACAATGCGCCTCGCAGTGAGGGCATACCCTTGGATACAGGCCGGTCAATCTGGGTTCCCGGTACGTATTCGATGAACATTTCGAACCTGTTTATTGGAATCAAAGATGAAAAAGTTTGTTGCTAAAACCATCCGTTACTACAAGCTTTCGTTCGTGCAGCTCTATCAAATGAACCGACTCTGAGGCCTCGCGACGGCTCCTCTGTTTTTTTACCGGTCTGTCTCCAGACGCACTCACTGTCTGTGAACATCCATCCTGAATTGTCTTTGCCCACCGCATCCGCAGTGGGCTTTTTTTTTGCCCGGATAACAAAAAACCGCCTCTGGCGGCGGTTTTTTGTTCAATCAGCTATTTTCACCCTTCATCTGGCCGTTGCAGGCCAAAATGCGCATAAGCTCTTGGTGTCGCGATCCGCCCTCTGGGTGTACGTTGCAGATAGCCCTGCTGGATCAGATAAGGCTCGAGTACATCCTCGATAGTGTCCTTCTCCTCCCCGATGGCAGCCGCCAGGTTGTCGAGCCCCACCGGCCCGCCCAGAAACTTGTCTATCACAGCCAACAATAACTTGCGGTCCATGAAGTCGAAGCCTTCATTATCCACGTCCAGCATGTCCATGGCTCGGGCCGCTATGGGTCCATCGATGCGGCCGTCAGATTTCACCTGGGCAAAATCGCGCACCCGGCGCAACAAACGGTTAGCAATTCGCGGCGTACCGCGCGAACGACGCGCCACCTCCAGTGCACCGTCTTCCGTCATGTCGAGCCCGAGGCAACGGGCGCTGCGCGCGACGATGTCGGTCAGATCCTTGACATTGTAGAATTCGAGCCGTTGCACTATGCCAAAACGATCCCGCAGCGGACTGGTGAGGGAGCCAGCCCGGGTCGTGGCACCGATCAGGGTGAAGGGAGGTAGATCAAGCTTGATGGAACGGGCGGCAGGCCCCTCCCCAATCATGATGTCGAGCTGGTAATCCTCCATCGCCGGGTAGAGCACCTCCTCCACCACTGGACTGAGGCGGTGGATCTCGTCGATGAACAGCACGTCGTTCGGTTCGAGGTTGGTGAGCAGTGCCGCCAGATCGCCGGCCTTTTCCAGCACCGGGCCGGAAGTGGTCTTGATGTTGACCCCCATCTCGTTGGCCACGATGTTGGCCAGCGTCGTCTTGCCAAGCCCCGGCGGGCCGAAGATCAGCAGGTGGTCGAGCGCCTCGCCACGCTGGCGCGCCGCCGCGATGAAGATCTCCATCTGCTCGCAGACGGGATCCTGACCGGTGTAATCGGCCAGCAGCTTGGGCCGGATGGCCCGATCGATGACTTCCTCTTCTCGCCCGCCGGAGGCAGAGATGAGACGATCCGCTTCAATCATTGTCTACCTCACACCAGGCTGCGCAGTGCTTCACGGATGATATCTTCCACCGACATGCCGTCGACAGCGACCTTGCTGACGATCTGACTGGCCTGCTGCGGCTTGTAGCCGAGCGCCACCAGCGCGCTGGCCGCCTCTTCGCTCGAATCCGGCGCCCGCAGGGCACTTTCTCTGGCAGGCAGGGTGATCTCGGCCGGCGAGAAAAGATCGTGGCTGACCCAGCCCTTGAGCCGGTCCTTCATCTCCACCACCAGCCGCTCGGCGGTCTTCTTGCCCACTCCCGGCAACTTGACCAGGGAGCTTATCTCTTCGCGCTCGACGCTCAGCACGAACTGGGTGGCAGTCATGCCGGAGAGGATGGCCAGCGCCAGCTTGGGACCGACCCCGTTGGTCTTGATCAGCTCGCGAAACAGCGCCCGCTCCTGCTTGTGGTTGAAGCCATATAGCAGCTGGGCATCTTCCCGCACCACAAAGTGGGTGTGGATGGTCGCCTCCTTGCCGATCTCGGGCAGATCATAGAAGCAGCTCATGGGCATCTGTACCTCATAGCCCACGCCCCCGACCTCCAGCAGTACCTCGGGGGGTTGTTTCTCAATGACTACGCCTCTCAAGCGACCAATCACGGCAATCTCCTCACCAAACCAGCTATCTGTAAATTGGCTCATAGCATAAAGAATAACTGGATAAGTATCCAGCATAGGGCGGTGAGGATCGGGGCGGATTCTCGGCACGTTTGCCCGTTGCCAGCCATGCTTGGATCCGGGCATGGCAGTAACTTTATTTTTCATCGGGAATGGCGAATCCCCGCCATTGATAAAACACTGAATTGGGTTTGTTCGGAGCCAAGGAAGGTCCTGCATCATGAAAATTGTCACCACATCGAATCTCGGGCTGACCATTCTGCTCAGCTGCACACTGGGGATGGGCATCGTCGGCTGGTATGGCAGCCAGCGGCTGGCGGATCTGCTCTCCTATGTATTGGGCGCCGCCTGGCAGACTGCCGATGGCGCCATGGAGGGGTCCATCGAGCTCGGCAACCAATCGCTCTACATCCAGAAGATGCTCAGAGGCATGCCGCTCGACGAGCCGGAGCTGCAGCGCGCCAGAGCAGCCACCGCCGATGCCATGCGCCGGGTGGGGGAAGGCCGGTTGATCGACGCCACCGCCATCAGCGCGATGGAGCAGCAGCATCTGGCCTATCAGCAGCAACAGGAGCAGTTGCTGGCACTCTACCGGGCCTTTACCAGCGTCGATCAGGCGCTGCGCGCCAGCTCGGAGCGCATGTCCCGCCTCTCGACCCAGCTTGAGGTGGTGGGGGACGGCGCGGTCGAGAGCCTGACCCAGTCGCCGGATCAGGCCATCAGCTGGAATGGCGGTCTGGCGACCCGCTGGCATGCTGCCGATGGCGGCATGGAGGCCAACATCGGCTTCCTGCGCCAGCTCTATGCACTGGAGAAGATGCAGAGCGAGGGGCCGACTCCCGCCATCCAGGCCGAGATGAAGGAGGCAACCCGCTTCTACCAGGAAGCGGTCGACGCCATGCTGGGCAGCGGCATGTTTGATGTGCCCGGCGAAGGAGAATTTGCCGGCCAGTCGCTGGCAACCCAGTACCGCACCTTGCAAACCGAGGTGCAGCGGCTGATGGTGCAGTGGATGGCGGCTCTGAGCGAGTATCAGGGTCAACTGGTCAACTATGAACGCAGCGCCGACCAGCTCAAGCGGCAACTGGTCGAGGTCGAAGCCAAGGGGGACGCCACGGTCGAGGATCAGGTGAACCAGCTCAACAGCATCATCAGCCACACCAAAAACCTACTGCTGGGGGGCCTGCTGTTGAGCCTGCTGCTCGTGACCCTGTGCGGCTTCTGGCTGGTGCGCACCATCGTCAAACCCCTGCTGCAGGTCAATCAGCGCATGCAGGATATCGCGGCAGGAGAAGGCGACCTCAATGCCCGCATCAATCTCAAGCGCGACGACGAGATTGGCTCGCTGGCCGGCAGCGTGGATCGCTTCATCGAGAAACTGCAGAAGATGATCAGCTCCACCATGGACAACAACCAGCACATCAGCGAGCACGTCCACACCTCGGTCAACCGGGTCGAAGCCATCAGCCAGAGCAGCCGCCAGACCGCCGAACACGCCCAGGCATTGCACCACGACAGCGAGCAGATGGTTCAGGTCGCCACCTCCATCTCGGACAACTGCAGCCTGGCGGCCCAAAACGCCAACGAGGTGCGCCAGCTCACCGCCGAGAGCAGCCAATACGTGACCTCCGCCAGCAACGGCATGCAGCGGGTAGTGGTGGAAGTGGGCGAGTGCGCCAACGCCATCAACGCCCTCAAGGAGCAGGCCAGCCAGATTGGCCAGATCATCTCCACCATCAGCAGCATTTCGGAGCAGACCAACCTGCTGGCGCTCAACGCCGCCATCGAGGCGGCCCGGGCCGGCGAAATGGGTCGCGGCTTTGCCGTGGTGGCCGACGAGGTACGTACCCTGGCCAATCGCACCGCCTCCTCCAGCGCCGAAATAACCGAGGTGATAAACAACATCCAGCAACAGACCGAGAAAGCCTATCTGATGATGCAGCGCAATCTGAAGACAGTGGAATCCGGCATGGAGGACTCTGACAACACCAGACAGATCCTGTTCAAGGTGGAAGAGGCCATCGACCATCTGGCGGACATGGTGCAACAGGTGGCGGATGCCACCGGCCAGCTCTCCCATACCCTGAGCCACACCTCGGACAAGGTCTCCGGCATCAGCCTGCAGGCCCAGACCGGCGAGCAGGAGGCGCAGGAGTGCCTGCAGCTCGCCTCATCCCTGCATCAGGCCAGCCTGCTGCAACAGCGCCTGCTGTCGCAATTTCGGGTCTGACCAACGCGGGGGCAATGCCCCCGCTTTCTCCCATCGTACGAATTTAGCCCTTGGGCCGCAGGGTCCGGCCTGTTAAAATTCCGCTCTTGAAATTATCCAGGGCCCAGCCGCCCGTCTTAGCTAAGGTCTACCGCGATGCGTACCAGCCAATATCTGCTTTCCACTCTCAAGGAAACCCCGTCCGATGCCGAGATCGTCAGCCACCAGCTGATGCTGCGCGCCGGCATGATCCGCAAACTGGCCTCCGGCATGTATGCCTGGCTGCCGTCCGGTCTGCGGGTTCTGAAAAAAATCGAGAACATTGTTCGCGAAGAGATGAACAATGCTGGTGCCATCGAAGTCTCCATGCCAGTGGTGCAACCCGCCGAGCTGTGGCAGGAGTCCGGCCGCTGGGATGACTACGGTCCCGAGCTGTGCCGTCTGACCGACCGTCACAACCGTCCCTTCGTGCTGGGTCCGACCCACGAAGAGGTGATCACCTCGCTGGTGCGTTACGAAGTGAACAGCTACAAGCAGCTGCCGCTCAACCTCTACCAGATCCAGACCAAGTTCCGCGATGAAGTGCGTCCCCGTTTCGGCGTGATGCGCGGCCGCGAATTCCTGATGAAGGACGCCTACTCCTTCCACATCGACAAGGCTTCGCTGATCGAAACCTACGAGCGGATGCACGCCGCCTACTGCGCCGCCTTCACCCGCATGGGGCTGAACTTCCGTCCGGTGCAGGCCGATACCGGCTCCATCGGTGGTACCGGCTCCCACGAATTCCAGGTGCTGGCCGAGAGCGGTGAAGATCTGATCGCCTTCTCCGACAGCTCCGACTACGCCGCCAACATCGAGATGGCCGAAGCGCTGGCACCGGCTGGCGAGCGCCCTGCCGCCACCGCGGCCCTGACCAAGGTTGCCACCCCGGCCGTCCACACCATCGACGAAGTGGCCGCCTTCCTGGCCGTAGCGCCGGTCGCAATCGCCAAGACCCTGCTGGTGCTGGGTGAAGAGGACGAGCACGGAAAACAGGCCGTCATCGCGCTGGTCCTGCGTGGCGATCACGAGCTGAACGAAATCAAGGCCGAGAAGCTGCCGGGTGTAGCCAACCCGCTGACCTTCGCCAACGACGAGCAGATCAAGGCTGCCGCCGGTTGCGACGCAGGCTCCATCGGTCCGGTCGGCTTTGCCGGTCGCATCATCGCCGATCGCAGCGCTGCCCATCTGGCGGACTTTGTCTGTGGCGCCAACGAGACCGGCTTCCACCTGACCGGCGCCAACTGGGATCGCGACATCGCCTCCTATGAAGTGGCCGACCTGCGCAACGTGGTAGAAGGCGACCCGAGCCCGTGCGGCCAGGGCAAGCTGCTGCTCAAGCGCGGCATTGAAGTGGGTCATATCTTCCAGCTGGGTACCAAGTACTCCGAAGCCATGAAGGCGAGCGTGCTGAACGAAGGCGGCAAGTCCGTCACCATGGAGATGGGTTGCTACGGTATCGGGGTTTCCCGTCTGGTGGCTGCCGCCATCGAGCAGAACAACGACCAGTACGGCATCATCTGGCCGGAAGCCATCGCCCCGTTCGAAGTGGCCATCGTGCCGATGAACATGCACAAATCAGAGCGCGTGGCCGAGCAGGCACAGCAGTTCTACACCGAGCTGAAAGCCGCCGGTGTGGATGTGCTGTTCGATGACCGTAAAGAGCGCCCGGGCGTGATGTTCGCCGACATGGAGCTGCTGGGTGTGCCACACGCCATCGTCATCGGCGATCGCGGTCTGGACAACGGCGTTGTGGAGTACAAGTGCCGCCGCACCGGCGAGAAGCAGGAAGTGGCGATCAGCGAGATCGTTGCCCTGCTCAAGGCCAAGCTGGGCCGTTAATTACGCCCCCTTGCCCCCATAAAAAAGCGCGCCATTAGGCGCGCTTTTTGTTTTCTGCCGCAGGGCAGAGGCGAGGCTGGCCGCAGCTAGTTGCGACCGATGAAGAGATCGGTCACATGGCAGCTGCTTCTGGCTTCCAGCGCATCCAGCATGTAGGCGGCGGCGTCTTCCGGGGTCATGAAGCCACTGCTGTCCACATGATCCGAGTTGTCCCAGAATTCACTGCGGATCCCGCTCGGATAGAGGTTCACCAGCCGCAGCGGCGAGCCTTTCAGCTCGGCCCGCAACGACTCCAGAAAACCGCGCATGCCCCATTTGGAGGCGCAGTAGAGGCTCTCGTTGGCCTTGCCCACCTGGGCGGCGGAGGAGAGCACGTTGGCCAGCACACCGCCCTTGTCGCCGATGAGGCGCACCGTCTGCTGGGCCACCAGAATGGTGGAGATGAGGTTGCTCTCCACCACCCGGCGGATCTGCTCGGCGGTATAGACGCCGACCGGGCCGAACTCGCCCACGCCGGCGCAGTGCAGCACCAGCTCGGGCAGGCCGCCCCACTCAACCGCAGCGGCGAACGCCACGTCCACTTCCTCGTGGTGTGCCAGATCGGCGGCAATGCCGATCACCGCCTTGCCAAGCAACTCCTCCTGCTCCTGCAGCCTCTGATAACGACGCCCCATCATGGAGACCTGATGACCGCGTTCAACCAGACCTATGGTGAGCGCCCGGCCCAGACCGGACCCCGCCCCCGTCACTATGATATGACCCATGCTCTTTCCTCGTCGGATGCCGCCATCGGGATGATGGGGCCATCGTCATCAGCCGTTGCCGGAATTAGAAGGTGAATTCGCCACCGATGAACCAGCCGTCGACCCGCTGGTCAACGCGATCGAAGTCCATGCTCGCATCACGCCAGCCGGCACGCACCTTGAGCGGTACGGTCGCGAACTTGTAGGAGCCACCCAGACGGTAGTCGTAGTTGTCGGCATCCTGCACGCGGGCATCACCGAAGGCGGCAAAGCCGGTACCCGGGATGCGCACTTCGGCGCCGGTGTAGGCCATCAGCACGTCCTTGTCATAGGAGTAGTGCTGGGTGTTGAAATCACCATCGTAGCGACGACCGGTCAGGCCCAGATCGATCTGGAACAGGTCGTTGTTGAACAGGCGATAGTAGAGGCTCAGGTCATACGCCATCAGATCGTTGTTGAGGGCGCCGCCGCTGGTACCGAAATCGGAGATCTCGAACTTGGCGTTGGGCAGCAGGATGATGCCGTGCTCCAGTTGCAGGTAGCCGCTCCAGTTGTAGTTCTCGTCGTAGCTGCCGTTGGCCCCGACACCGTTGATCTGGCCGCTGCCCTGAGCATTCCATACATCGGTACCGGCAGCGAAACGCCAGTCATCGGCAGCCATGGCTGCCTGGCTGAACAGGGCCAGTACGCAACCGGCAATCAAGGTCTTCTTCATCACGTCACTCTCTATCTATGGACTGGAAAGGCCATCATTTTACCCAGTGCGACGGGAATACACAGTGTAAAAAACTGAACAAGCGTCCATTAATGTCAGTGCTGCATGCCTGCCATGGGTTCAATCGGCTTCACCGGCAGGCTCAACTCCAGCTTCTGACCATCATCCATGGTCAACGTCAGCGGGAAAGGGGTGCCCTGGGAGAGCTCGCGCACCTCGAACAGCATGATGTGAAAGCTGCCGGGTTTGAGCGCCACTTCGCCCTTGGCCGGCACCTCTATGCTCTCGACCTGGCGCATCTTCATCACACCGTTCTCGTGCAGATGGGTGTGCAGCTCGGCGCGGCCCACCTCGGGCGAGGCGGCAGCCACCAGCTTGACCGGCTGGTCGGCATCATTCTTCAGCACCAAAAAGGCGGCGGTGTTGGGCGAGCCCGGCGGCAGCAGACGCACATAGCCGTCGACGGCCTCGACCTTGGCCAGGGCGGGAGCAGCCAGCCCCAGGGCCAGCAGGGAATAGAACGCACGTTTAAACATGGTTGAAATCCTTTTATGATGTTGTTAAACGCAGCAAAGATTACCGCAGCGGTAAGCTTTTGGCAGCCAGCAATAACAAGGATTTAGACATGGACCCCATTATCATTGTCGAGCAGCAGGATGGCTTGCTCACCCTGACCCTCAATCGTCCCGACAAGCGCAATGCCCTCAATACCGCCATGTATCGTGCGCTCACCGACGCCTTGCGACAAGCGACGGAAGATGACGCCATCCACGCCTTGCTCATCCAGGGGCAGAGCGACTGCTTTACCGCCGGCAATGATCTGGCCGATTTCGTGGGGAAAGAGACTCTAGAGGCGGACGATCCCATCTTGCAGTTCCTCCACACCCTGGCCGACTTCCCGAAACCGGTGATCGCCGCGGTCGGCGGTGCGGCGGTGGGGATTGGCACCACCCTGCTGCTGCACTGCGATCTGGTCTATCTGGCCGACAATGCCCGCCTGCAACTGCCCTTTGTCGAGCTGGGGCTGGTGCCGGAGTTTGCCTCCAGCCTGTTGCTACCGCGCAGTGTGGGTCACTTGAAGGCGGCGGAGCTGTTGCTGCTGGCCGAAGCCATCGATGCCGACGAGGCACTGCGGCTGGGGCTCGCCAACCGGGTGCTGGCGGCCGCAGCGCTGATCCCCTTTGCCCGGGAACAGGGTTTGAAGCTGGCGGCCAAGGCGCCGAAGGCGCTGCAAAAGAGCAAGGCGCTGCTCAAGCAGGAGCTCAGGCAGGCGGTGCACTTCGTCATCGATCTGGAGGCACGCGCCTTCTCCCTCGCCCTGCAGGGGGAAGAGGCACAAACGCGGATCGCCCAGCGCCTCAAAGGCCGTAAATGATCCTCAGTTGAGGCGAAAACGGCCGATCAGCTCGCAGCCCTGCACCTGATCCTGCAACTGGATCAAGCGGGCGATGTCGGGATTGGGGTGGCGCTTGAGGAAAGAGAGCAGCGCCGCCCGACAACAGCCAAGTTCGCTGATGAGGGATTCGCACTCCTGGTTCGGACACTGGGGCACCAACGCCGTCACCAGCTCGGAGGCCAGCTTGAGGTAGCGCAACTCGTAGGCCGGCTCCTCCATGGCGCGCCAGAAATCGGCCAGCCGGTGGCAGGTCGCCACCCGCATGCTGGCCAACTCGTCCAGCTCACCGTCACTCAGTTCATATACCTCGGCGAGGGCCTGCTGATAGAGGCAGATGGCGGTGCCGAGCGCGCCCGCGCCCAGTGCGTTTTCAGCCTCCAACATGTAACGCTGCCAGATTTGATGGGTCATGCCGATCTCCCAAGTTGATGGGTGGGACTTTTATCATGCCCAGTTGAGAATGAATATCAACCCGATATTTCGTGCAGGTTTTGACCAGATAACGATGCTTGGCTTGGCCCCCATCCCCATATGACTTACCATGCTAATCCACTCTTCAGGACCCGCACACTCCATGCTGCGACCCCGTTTACCCCAGGATCTGGGCTGCTCGACCCTGTGCGTGCCCCGCCTGCTGGTCTGGATCTATTAGCTGCGCTCCTCGCGTCATCCACCCTATCCATTTGAACGAGGAGACAATCATGAAACCCTGCCAACACTGGTCGCAGGTCGAGTACCTGCACCTGACGGTGAGCAACCCCAACATCCACCTGAAAGGGCGCCACAGCTATTACTCCGGCGCCTGGGATGGCCCGTTTGAAGAGGCCGCCGTACGCTATCTGCACGGCGACCGTTTCAGCCGCAGCCCAGAGACCGGCTGGGAGCCGCTCTGGCACATCGATCAGCTTCATATCGGCGACTATGTGCAAATAGCCGCCGGGGTGAAGATCCTGATGGGCGGCAACCACACCCACAATGCCGACTTCATCAGCACCTATCCGTTTGCCGATCTCGATGCCCTCCAGCGCAGCTATCGCCCTGCCGGCGACACCCGCATCGGCAACGACGTCTGGATCGGCATGGACGCCATGATCATGCCGGGGGTCACCGTCGGCGACGGCGCCATCATAGCGGCGCGCGCCCTGGTCAATCAGGATGTGCCGCCCTATGCCATGGTGGCCGGCACGCCGGCCAAGGTGATCAGGATGCGCTTTGCTGAGGAGGAGATCGCCCGCTTGCAGGCGCTGGCCTGGTGGGAATGGCCGGATGCCCAGGTGCAGGCCTTGCTGCCGCTGATCCAGCAAGGCGAAGTGGCCATGCTGGAACAGGCCGCCGCGCACTGGCAGCAGGCCCGGCAGCCATCATGACGAAGCGGGGGGCATAGGCCCCCCGCAGTTGTTTTGGCAGCGACTATCTGCTCAGTTGCCGCTGCGCGACTGATTGACCCGGCACTGCTTGCCCGGATAACCGGGCAGATCCGCCGCCTTGCTGCTGCATGCCAGCCGCTTGGCCTGATAGAGGCGATCCGCCAGGTTGGCACTGTCGACCGGCAACCAGTCCATCTGCTGGCCGAGCCAGCTGGCCCAGGCAAACTCGACGAAGTAGACCTGCTCCCGCTTGTCGAAATAGCCCGCATCCTGCAGCAGCCCGGCCACCGTCCGGTAGGGGTAATCCGGCAGTTCGCCGATGTGGGCCGGCAGTTGCTGCGGCGTCAGTGCACCGCCCTTTTCATCCTTGAGCCAGGCCCAGTGGTTGCACTGCATCTGGCTCCAGAAGTTCTCCTTGTCCTGCAACCTGGCGATCACCTTGACCCGTACCTGCTTCACGCCAGACTGCCATAGCGCCTTGGTCAGATGGTGCCTGTCCACCAGCCAGTAACCGCCATCGGGCGCAATGACGATGGGGATCTCTTTCTTTTTCATCAGCTTGTCGAGCTGTTTTGCACTCTTGCCCGCCAGCTCGGCCTGGGTGTTGTCGACCTGGATCTGGCCCACGCCGCCCTGGGTCGGATGCAGCTGATCTATGTTCACCTCGCACCAGCTACCAACCTGGCTCTCGCGCTCACACGGCGCCAGCGCCCAGGCCCCCTGACTGATGGCCAGGGCCAACAGGATCCATGTTCTCATTGCTCACTCCTCTGCCCGAATGGCGGGTCAAATAAGATGCCGGGGAGTCCCCTCATCCAAGGGACTCATACTGGCGGTCTGACCAGCAAACGGGATATCATGATTTCCCGTCTGTCGGCGATCACTTCTCGCCGAGTTTTCACCCCGCTTCACACTATTTGAAGGATCAATCATGAAAGGATGGAGTCCCCTGCTGGCCCTGCTGGGCTGTGCCTGTGTCCAGGCTGCCGATGTTCCACCCGGCACCCAGCTCGCCGCCGAACAGGCCGTCGTGCGTCATCTGAAAGACGAGCCGGCGAGCCTGAGCCCGCTCAAGCTGGTCGGCCTGCCCGAGTTGCAGGTACTGCGGGATCTCTACGAGGGGCTGCTGACCCAGGGACCGGACGGCAAGGTGCAGCCCGGGGTGGCCGCCAGCTGGGACAACCAGGGCAATCAGCGCTTCACCTTCCATCTGCGACCGGACGCCCGCTGGTCCAACGGCGATCCCGTGCAGGCCGCCGACTTCGTCTACGGCTGGCGCAAACTGGTCGATCCCAAAGAGGCCGCCACCTTTACCTGGTTCGCCCAGCTGGCCCGCTTCGACAAGGTGGATGACATCGTGGCCGGCAAGCTGCCCCCCGCTGAGCTCGGGGTGAAGGCCCTCGATGAACATACCCTGCAGGTGACCCTCTCCCAGCCCGTGCCCTACTTCCTGAGCCTGCTGACCCACCCCAGCCTGTCGCCGCTGCATCGCGCCAGCATGGAGCAATACGGCAACCAGTGGACCCAGCCCGGCAAGCTGGTCGGCAACGGCGCCTTCGTGCTGAGTCAGCGGGTGGTGAACGAGAAGCTGGAGCTGACTCCCAACCCCTACTACTGGGATCGCGCCCATACCGTGCTGACCAAGGTCACCTTCGTGCCCATCAACCAGGAGAGCGCGGCCACCAACCGCTACCTGGCCGGCGACCTGCACATCACCGAATCCTTCCCCAAGGAGCAGTATCACAAGCTGATGCAGCAGATCCCGGGTGAGGTCTATACCCCGGATCAACTCGGCACCTACTACTACGCATTCAATACCCAGCGTGCCCCCCTCAACGACGTGCGGGTGCGCAAGGCGCTCTCCTACACCATCGACCGTGGCCTCATCGCCAGCAAGATCCTGGGCACCGGAGAAAAACCGGCCTATCACTTCACCCCGGACGTGGTCGCCGGCTTCGAGCCCAAGGCCAACCTGCTCTCCAGCAGCAGTCAGCAGGTGCTGGACGACAAGGCCAGAGCCCTGCTCAAGGAGGCGGGCTATGGCCCGGCCAACCCGCTCAAGCTGACCCTGCTCTACAACACGGCCGAGGTACACAAGAAGATGGCGCTGGCCATCGCCAACCTGTGGAAACAGAAGCTGGGGGCCCGGGTCGAGCTCACCAATCAGGAGTGGAAAACCTATCTCGACAGCCGCCAGAGTGGCCAGTTCGAGGTGATCCGCTCCTCCTGGGTGGCCGACTACAACGACCCGTCTGCCTTCCTCGGCCTGTGGGGCTCCCACCACAGCGGCAACATGGCCCGCTTCGCCAACGTCGGCTACGATGCCCTGCTGGCCCAGGCAGCCAACAGCCAGGATCCCCGTGAACGAGCCCGCCTGTTCGATGAGGCCGAAACCATACTGCAGGACGAGGCGCCTATCGCCCCCATCTATCAGTACACCAACGCCCGGCTGATCAAGCCCTGGCTCAAAGGCTATCCCATCAACAATCCGGAAGACGTGGCCTACAGCCGCCAGCTCTACCTCGTCAAACACTGACCCTGTGGGGGCCGGCCATGCCGGCCCCCTCTCTTCCCCTGTTCATGCTCAAGTTTTCGGCATAGAATGCCGCCCTTTCAGACAACCACTCCCCTCAGTCACCGATGTTGTTATGCGCTATTTATTGATGATCGCCCTGCTGGCGGCCCTGCCCGTCCAGGCGGCCAGCGAGGCACAGTGCCGCCAGGCCTTCACCGAGTGGATGCTGGCCCAGCACAAGCAGTTCAGCGACCGCAAGGCCAGCAAGATGGAGCGGCGCAGCGCGGAGCGGGCCATCGATCAGGTGCGCAGCGAGTTCTCGAAGCGGGAGAGCTTCTGTCAGGCCATGGAGTGGGTGGAACACAACCGGGATCAGGATCCCCGCTTCACCCCGCGGATCGGGGAGATCCACGACTTCACCCCGCCCACCGACTCGCCATCATGAAAAAAGCCCCGAACCTGCGTTCGGGGCTTTTTCTGGGCATGACAGGTACCAATATCAGTCGACGTAGAAGGTCTGCTGGAAGGTCAGCGTCTGCTGCTGCCCCTCTCCCATGATCTTCAGGGTGAACTGGTAGGTATCCTCGTTGCGATAGGGCAGCACCGCCAGATAGTAGATGGCATCCCCCTCTTTGACCTCCTGGAAGCTCAGGTTGCGGATGGTGCCGGTGAGGTTCTTGGCCTCGCCGCTGATCCCCACCGCCTGGGCGACCCCCTGCTTGTTCTGCACAGCGATGTTGACGATGCCGTTGTAGCGGCTGCGCTCCAGGCCATAGGCCTTGGCTACCTCGGGGGTGAGGAAGCTGGAGTTGAAGGCACTGTAGTGCACCTGCCAGGGGCCCAGCTCCTTCATCTGTTCGGCCCGCAGGGGCAAGGTCAGCAGCAATGCCAGCAGGCAGCTTATCCAGGCTGTTTTCATGGTGTCATCCTTCTCGTGTTAACCCTGATTGTCCAGCAGGGCACTGACCTCGGCGGGGATCTGTCTGGGCGCCTCGATGGCGACCGTCTTGTGCCGTCCCAGCTCCCCCCGCACGATGCGAACCTGCCCCTTGGCCACCTTGAACTGCTTGGCCAGATACTTGATCAAGTGGCTGTTGGCCTGGCCATCCACCGGCGGCGCCGTGATGGCCACTTTCAACTCTTCTCCATGCAATCCGACGATCTGATCCCGACTCGCCTTGGGCTGGATCATCAGATGCATTATCAGCTCATCCCCTTCCCGCAGGACGGCTGCCATCAAATCATCCACCACAGCTGGCCGAACAGATCACCCAACAGATAGTTTATGGCCTGCAGCCCGATAAAGGCGACCAGCACGGAGAGATCCAGCCCGCCCAGTGCCGGCAGAATGCGGCGGATGGGGGCCAGGAAGGGCTCGGTCAGCTGGTGCATCACGTACTCGATGGGGTTGCGACCCTGACTGACCCAGCTCAGGATGGCGCGGATCAGCAGCACCCAGAAGATCATGGAGCCGGCCTTCTTCAGCACAGTCAGCCCGGCAAACAGGCTGAGGGTGAGCCAGTCGGCCAGCAGCACGTTCATGCTCTTGAGCAGCGCCAGCTTGGCAAAGGCGATGATGATGGCCAGCAGCACAGAGGCCATGTCCAGCCCGCCAAACCCGGGAATGACCCGGCGCAGCGGCACCACCAGCGGATTGGTCAGCTTGACCACCATCTGGCTCATGGGGTTGTAGAAATCTGCGCGGGCCCACTGCAGCCAGACGCGCAACAGCACCACCATGAGATAGAGGTCAAAAATCGTGTTAATCAGAAAGTAAGCAGTGTTCATCTGGGCTCCAGGTTGAGACAGAGAGTAAGAGAAATCGGGTTCAGAACAGGGTTTCCATTTCGCCGGCCCGGGCAACGGCCGCCTGCATGGCGTGTGCCGTCAGCGGCATCAGCCCCTGCTGCTGGAAAGTCTTGATCGCCTCGGCGGTGGTGCCGCCCTTGCTGGTCACCTGCTCGCGCAGGGTCTGCAGCGACAGCTCGGGATTCTGCTCGACCATGGCGGCCGCACCAAGGGCGGTCTGCTGCACCAGCAGGCGAGCCTGCTCGGGGGAGAAGCCCATGGCCTCAGCCTCCTCGGCGATGGCCTGCATGAACAGGAAGAAGTAGGCAGGTGCACTGCCGGCCGCGGCGATGACGCCGTTGATGGCGGACTCCTGCTCTACCCAGAGGGTTTTGCCCACCGCCTGCATCATCTGCTCGGCCAGCGCGCGGTCAGCCTGCTCGATACCGGGCGGGGCGTACAGCCCGGTCATCCCCAGCCCCAGCAGAGAGGGGGTGTTCGGCATGGTGCGGATGATCCGGCCGTGGCCGCCCGCCATCTCGGCCAGCCGCGCCACCTTGATGCCGGCGGCGATGGAGATGAGCAGCTTGCCCTCCAGCGTACCCAGCTGTGCCACCAGCGCGCTCAGCATGGCCGCCATCAGCTGCGGCTTGACCGCCAGCACGATCACCTCCGCCGCCCGGGCTGCCTCGGCGTTGTCCTGGGTGATGCGGATGCCGTAGTCGTTGGCCAGCGCATCCAGCTTGGGCCGACTGGGGTTGGCGGCGATGATCCGGCCGGCCGGATAGCCCGCCTGAACCAGACCGGCAATGATACTGCGGCTCATGTTGCCCGCCCCGATAAAGGCGAGGATTCTATGCTGCATCAAACGCTCCTGTTACCTGAAAAAAGCACGGCCCGATGCATCGCATCCCAGGCCTTGCTCATGAATAGTCGCGGGCACCGAAGATAGCGGTACCGACCCGTACCATGGTGCTGCCGTGGCCGATCGCCAGTTCGAGATCCTCGGTCATCCCCATCGAGAGGGTGTCGACGCCCGGGTATTGTTGCGCAAGCTCGGTGAACAGAGTCTGCATGCGCACCATCTGGGCGGCCAGCACCGCCTCGTCGCTGGTGTGCTCCGGAATCGCCATCAGACCGCGCAGCCGCAGCCGTTCACAGCGGGAGACCAGTTCAGCCAGGCGGAAAATCTCTTGCTCCGACGTTCCGGATTTGCTGCTCTCTCCGCTAATATTGATTTGCAGACAGACATTTAGCGGCGCGAGCCCGCTCGGGCGCTGGTTGTTCAGGCGTTCGATCAGCTTCTCTCTGTCCACGCTCTGCACCCAGTCGAAGCGCTCGGCCACCAGCTTGGATTTGTTCGATTGCAGCGGGCCGATAAAGTGCCACTCTATGTCTGCACAGGCCCCTTGCTCACGCAGGGTATCTATCTTGGTCGCCGCTTCCTGGGCGTAGGATTCGCCAAAGCGGCGCTGACCGGCGGCATAGGCCTCGCAAACGGCCTCCAGCGGTTTGGTCTTGCTGACCGCCAGCAGCTGGATGTGATCGCGGCTTCGGCCCGCGCGACTGGCGGCTTGTACAATACGTTCCTTGACCTGAAGCAGGTGCTCGGCAATCTGGTTCATGTTTCGTTAGTGATCTTGTGATGGGAGAATGACAAATCTATGGATATCACAGAGTTATTGGCTTTCAGTGTAAAACATAAAGCCTCGGATCTACACCTCTCGGCCGGGGTTCCCCCGATGATCAGGGTTGATGGCGAGGTTCGCAAGATCAATTTGCCCGCCCTGGAACACCGGGAAGTGCACGCCCTCATCTACGACATAATGAACGACCACCAGCGCAAGGAACTGGAAGAGAACTTCGAGGTGGACTTCTCGTTCGAGGTGCCGAACCTGGCCCGCTTCCGGGTCAACGCCTTCCAGCAAGCGCGCGGCTCCGGCGCGGTATTTCGGACCATCCCCAGCACTGTGCTGAGCCTCGAAGATCTGGACGCGCCGGAGATCTTTCGCAAGATTGCCGAATACCCGCGCGGCCTGGTGCTGGTGACCGGCCCGACCGGCTCGGGTAAATCCACCACCCTGGCGGCCATGGTCAACTACATCAACGAGAACTTTCATCACCACATCCTCACCATCGAGGATCCCATCGAATTCGTGCACGAGAACAAGCGCTGTCTGGTGAACCAGCGGGAAGTACACCGCGATACCAAGAGCTTCAGCAACGCCCTGCGCTCGGCGCTGCGGGAAGATCCGGACATCATCCTGGTAGGCGAGATGCGCGATCTGGAAACCATTCGTCTGGCCATGACCGCGGCCGAGACCGGCCACCTGGTGTTCGGCACCCTGCACACCTCGTCGGCGGCCAAGACCATCGACCGGATCATCGACGTCTTCCCCGGTGCGGAAAAAGACATGGTGCGCTCCATGCTCTCCGAGTCGCTGCGGGCGGTCATCTCCCAGACCCTGCTCAAGCGCATCGGCGGCGGCCGGGTGGCGGCCCACGAGATCATGATGGGCATTCCCGCCGTGCGTAACCTCATCCGGGAAGACAAGATTGCCCAGCTCTACTCGGTGATACAGACCGGGATGACCCACGGCATGCAGACCATGGATCAGAGCCTCAAGCAGCTGGTGAGCCGCGGCGTAGTGGCGGCGCTGGATGCCAAGGCCAAGGCGGTCGATCCCAACACCATCTAACCACGACGAATCTAGGGAAGGAGTCGTTATGAATCTGGATGCCCTGCTGACCGAGCTGGTCGCCCGCAAAGGCTCGGATCTGTTCATCACGGTCGGCACGCCGCCGACCCTCAAGGTCAACGGCCACCTGCAGTCACTGGCAGAAGCCCCCCTCGACAAGGCAAGGGCGCTGGCGCTGGTCAAGGAGACCCTGAGCCAGGAGCACTTCGAGCGCTATCTGCATACCAAGGAGGCCAACTACGCCATCCACCGCGAGGAACTTGGCCGCTTTCGGGTCAGCGCCTTCTGGCAGCAGGAGCTGCCGGGCATGGTGCTGCGCCGTATCGAGACCCGCATCCCCACCTTCGACGAGCTGGCGCTGCCCCCCATCCTGCAGGAGATCGCCCTGGCCAAGCGCGGGCTGGTGCTGTTCGTCGGAGCCACCGGCGCCGGCAAATCCACCACCCAGGCGGCCATGATCGGCTATCGCAACCAGCATGTGGACGGCCACATCCTGACGGTGGAAGATCCGGTGGAGTTCGTGCATCAGCACGGCCGTAGCCTGATCACCCAGCGCGAGGTGGGTATAGACACAGCGTCATTCGACGTGGCGCTGAAGAGTTCGCTGCGCCAGGCCCCTGACGTGATCCTGATCGGTGAAATCCGCAGCCAGGAGACCATGGAGTTTGCCCTGCAGTTTGCCGAGACCGGCCACCTCTGTCTCGCCACCCTGCACGCCAACAATGCCAATCAGGCGCTGGACCGCATCCTGCACCTGGTCCCTCAGGAGAAACATCGCCAGTTCTTGTTCGATCTCTCCTTCAACCTGCGTGCCATCGTGGCCCAGCAACTACTGCCCAGCCTGGACGGACGCCGCCGCTGTGCGGCCTTCGAGGTGCTGCTCAACACCCCGCTCATCACCGATATCGTCCGCAAGGGGGAGATGCACCGGCTCAAGGAGGTGATGACCAAGTCCACCGAGCTCGGCATGCAGACCTTCGATCAGGCGTTGTTCGCCCTGTTCTGTGCCGGCCAAATTGGCTACAGTGAGGCCCTTGCCCATGCCGACTCGGCCAACGACCTGCGACTGCTGATCAAGCTGTCGGGGCGCGAGCAGCTGGGTGCAGGCACTCTCGACAACGTCACCCTGGATGAATGAGGGGCGTACGTCACCGCTATAAAGGATCGTTATGCTGATTGTGGTTTCCCCGGCCAAGACGCTGGACTACGAGTCGCCGCTGGTGACTTCCCGTTTCACCCAACCCGAGCTGCTGGACCACTCCGCCGAGCTGATCGGCCGGGCCCGCCAGCTGAGCCCGGACCAGATCGCCAGCCTGATGAAGATCAGCGACAAGCTGGCCGGCCTCAATGCCGCCCGCTTTGCCGACTGGCAACCCGACTTCAGCCCGGCCAACGCCCGCCAGGCGCTGCTGGCCTTCAAGGGGGATGTCTACACGGGGCTGGCGGTGGAGGATTTCAGCGAGGCTGATCTCGACTTCGCCCAAGCGCACCTGCGCATGCTCTCCGGCCTCTACGGGGTGCTGCGCCCGCTCGATCTGATGATGCCCTACCGGCTGGAGATGGGGATCCGCCTCGACAACGCGCGTGGCAAGGATCTCTACCAGTTCTGGGGCGACATCATCACCGCCCACCTGAACAAGGCACTGGCTGCTCAGGGAGACGAGGTGTTGATCAACCTGGCTTCCGACGAGTACTTCAAGTCGGTACGTCCCAAGGCCCTGCAGGGGCGCATCATCACGCCGGTGTTCAAGGACGAGAAGAACGGCCAGTTCAAGATCATCAGTTTCTACGCCAAGAAGGCGCGCGGCATGATGGCCCGTCACATCATCAAACACCGACTCACCAAGGTAGAGCAGTTGACCGGGTTCAACGCCGATGGCTACTACTTCGTACCGGAAGAGTCCGACGCCCATACCCTGATGTTCAAACGCGCTGAAAATTAATTACGACCCGAGGGAACCAAATTCAGGATCCCCAAGTCTGAATAGGTGAATCCTCTGTTGTAAGCACTTTTTATTGGCCGACGTTTATACGTCGGCTTTTTTCTTTTCTGGCCCCCGCCGAGTGGGCAGCAGATAGCACAACGGCCATCCGGGGATGGCCGTTGTGGCGGGCAGGCTTACTTCTTTTTCTTCTTGGCCGACTTCTTCTTGTCGTCCTTCGGCTTTTTCTTCTTCACCGGCACCCGCGCCTCTTTATGTTTGGGGCGCAGTTCGTCGATCACCCGGCGCTTGAGACGCTCTTCGGTGTAGCGCTCGATCTTGGCGACCATCGCCATGTCGTGGGCTTCCACCAGGCTGATGGCGCAACCACGGTTGCCGGCACGGCCGGTGCGGCCGATCCGGTGGACATAGACATCGGCGCCGTAGGGCATGTCGTAGTTGATGACATGGCTGACGTTGGGCAGGTCGATGCCGCGGGCGGCCACATCGGTGGCGATGAGGAAGGGCACTTCCCCTTCATGGAACTTGCGGATCGACTCGATGCGCTTGCTCTGCTCCATCTCGCCGCGGATCCAGGCGCAGGAGACGCCAGCCGCCTGCAGCTGACCGGACAGCTCCGCCAGCCTCTCACGGGTCTTGACGAAGATGATGGCTTTCTGGGTCTCGGGATCTTTCAGGATATGCACCAGCAGGGCCAGCTTGTGAGCGGCATCGTCGGCCAGGTGCACCCACTGGGTGATGGGGCGACGTTCGCTGCGGGGCGGCTCGGCGTGCAACTCCACCGGCTCCTTCAGGATATCGTTGGCGAACTTCTCAAGGCCGGCCCCTTCCAGGGTGGCGGAGAAGAGCATGGTGTGCTTGCGATAACGCGCCTCTTCCACGATGCGGTTCACATCCTTGATGAAGCCCATGTCCAGCATGCGGTCCGCTTCGTCCAGCACCAGTACCTCGATGTCGTGGCTCTCGAACTCCTCTTTCTCGATGTACTCGAGCAGACGACCCGGGGTGGCCACCACGATATCGGTGGTTTTGGTCAGGGCCGGCAGTTGCTCTTCATGGCTGACGCCGCCGATGATGGTCTCGATGCTGAGATTGGTGTGAGCCGCCAGCGCCTTGGCGTGGGCGGTGACCTGCAGCGCCAGCTCACGGGTCGGGGTCAGCACCAGCATGCGGCACGGGCCCGGCTTGCGGCGCGGGAAGTCCAGCAGGTGCTGCAGGGCGGGCAGCAGGAAGGCGGCGGTCTTGCCGGTACCGGTCGGGGCGGATGCCAGAATATCGCGGCCGTCCAGGGCTGGCTCCAGCACCATCTGCTGAATGGTGGTGGGGCGGGTGAAACCCATCTCGGCCAAGGCCCGGTTGAGGGCTGGATTCAGGTCGAAATCATCAAAGGACTGGCTCATGGCAATACTCGGTCATTAAGGAAACGGCAGATTATAGGCGATTATGTCGTCGGCTCCTATGGCGACTGTGGCTTAGTCGCTATAATCGCCGACCATTTTCTGCGGCGCTGGCACAGGACGGGAGTCGGATGGGACGAAACAGCGGTTTTACCTTCAAACAATTTCACGTCGCGCACGATCGCTGCGCCATGAAAGTCGGCACCGATGGCATCCTGCTCGGCGCCTGGGCACCTGTCGCCAACACATGCCGGGTGCTCGACATTGGCAGCGGCAGCGGCCTCATCGCCCTGATGCTGGCCCAGCGCAGCCCTGCCGACTGCCGCATCGATGCGGTAGAGCTGGATAGCAATGCAGCCCGGCAGGCTCGCGAGAATGCGGCAGCCTCCCCCTGGCATGAGCGGGTCACCGTCATCGAGAGTGCCATTCAAACCTATCAGGCTGACCCTTACGATCTCATCGTCTCCAACCCACCCTACTTCGTGGCGGGCCAGTCATTTCGCGATCCGGCCAGGGCCTTGGCACGTCATACCGGCGGCCTCGACAGCCGGGATCTGCTGGCCGCCTGTGACCGACTCTTGGCCCCCAACGGCGAGGTTGCGCTGGTCGTACCAACGGCCATGGCCGATGAAATTTTATGCATCTCGGCGGATTATGATCTGCACGCCGTTTGTTATACAGCTGTTATCACCAGAGTTGGAAAAGAGGCAAATCGTGTTTTATTGCGACTTGGCAGAGGATTAAACAAGTGTGAGCAGGGTGAAATTGTGATCCATTCTGCTGATGGAACCTATTCCGACAGATACATCCAACTAACCAGTCCCTTCTATTTGAAGATGTAAATTTCGTCTTGAACTATTTTTTCACGCCATTATGCTGACTCCTAAACGAGCGCCCGCTCAAGACCAGCTCAAACCACTGGTTGTGATGAAAAAACAAGCGGGGCTCCTTTTTTTTACCCCTGAACAATATCGGTCACTGACCAATAAAAAACTATAACAAGCAATAGTTTACAAGACAGACGAGGTTGAACTTGACGAAATCACTCACATTGTCCGACGTGCTCGGATTGGGCTTCATGACCTTCGCCTTCTATCTGGGCGCCGGCAACATCATCTTCCCACCGCTGGCCGGTTACATGGCAGGTGAGCACCTCTCTCTCGCCATGCTGGGTTTCCTGGTCACTGCCGTCGGTCTGCCCCTCATCACCATCATCGCCGTCGCCAAGGCAGGCAATGGCTGGGCCGGCATGACCAAGCTGCTGCCGGCCGGCGTGGCCACCGCACTGGCCGTCGCCATCTACATCATCATCGGTCCGGCCTTCGCCGCCCCCCGTACCGGGCTGGTAGCTTACGAAATGGGCCTCAAGCCTTTCATCGGTGACATGGGTCAGGCCGGTCTGGCGGCCTACACTGTGCTGTTTTTCGGCGTGGCCATCCTGGTCTCCATGAATCAGGGCAAGCTGATGGATGCCATCGGCAAATACCTGACCCCGGTGCTGATGCTGTTGCTGCTGACCCTGGCCATCGGTGTGTTCGTCGCCCCGCAAGGTGATATGCCGGCCTCTTCCGGTGACTATCAGAACGGCCCCTTCGTGAAAGGGATCCTGGAAGGCTACAACACCATGGACACCCTGGCGTCCCTGATGTTCGGCGCCCTGATCGTCGACCTGCTGCGTCAGAAAGGCATTCATGACTACCAGAGCCAGTTCAAGTACCTGGCCATTGCCGGCATCATCTCCGCCATCGGTCTGTCCGTGGTCTACGTCTCCCTGTTCCAGCTGGGCAACACCGCAGCCGGTGTCGCCACCGACATCAGCAACGGCGGCGCCATCGTCAACGCCTACGTGTTGAGCCTGTTCGGGCAGCCGGGTCAGTTCATCCTGGCCGCCATCATCACCCTGGCCTGTTTCACCACCGCCGTGGGCCTGATCTCCGCCTGCTCCGACTTCTTCCACAACTTGACCGGCATGAGCTACAAGAAGCTGGTGGTATTGCTGGGGGTCATCTGCGCCGTGGTCGCCAACGTGGGCCTGAGCCAGCTCATCAGCCTCTCCATCCCGGTGCTGGTCGCCATCTACCCGGTTGCCGTGGCACTGGTGCTGGTCACCTTCCTGAAGGGTTACTTCGGTCGTCCGCGCCTGGTGTTCCGCGCCGTGCTGATGGTTGCCTTCCTGTTCGGCTGCCTGGACGGTCTGGGCGCCGCCGGCATGAAGATGGATGCATTTGCCTTCCTGCCGCTGTTCGACAAAGGCCTGGCCTGGCTGCTGCCGACCCTGCTGGCCTGTGGCCTCGGCATGGCGGTTCGCTCCGGCGAGAAACTGGCCGCCGAAGCCGCCTGATTTCACTCCCGTCCGTATTAAAGAGCCTGCCTTGCGCAGGCTCTTTTGTTTGTCTGCCCACAGCCTTTCAGCACCAGTTACCCCTTTCCTGCGGCCAGCCCCTGCCGCCATGCCGACCTCTTTCACTGCTGCCAACCGCTGGCTAATCGGTGATTTATTCTGGCCAATTAAATTGTTTCAAGATATTAATGTGTGATTGAGATCAAATTTCTCTTCTTTATGCTCAGAAGAGTGCTCCTTTATCGATGTGCTCATCGTGGAGGAGAGGGAAGCATTGTTATCCGGTTATCTGCCAGGCAGTGGGTGCAATCAACAAGAACAAGCTGATAAGGCAGATGAGGTCAGGTTTGACAAAATCACTGAAGTTGTCCGACGTATTCGGACTGGGTTTTATGACGTTTGCTTTCTATCTGGGGGCAGGCAATATCATTTTTCCGCCGCTCGCCGGCTTTATGGCCGGTGAGCATCTAATGCCAGCCATGGTCGGCTTTCTGCTGACGGCGGTGGGTCTCCCTCTGCTGACGCTGGTCGCCGTTGCCAGAGGCAGCGCCGGACAAGGCAGCAGCGGCTGGACGGCAATGACCCGCTATCTGCCGACCTGGGCGGCCACGGCGCTGGCCATCGCCATCTACATCATCATGGGGCCGGCCTTTGCCACCCCCCGCACCGGGCTGGTGGCTTATGAAATGGGGCTCAAACCCTGGCTCGGCGAAGCCGGCCAACACGGGCTGCTGCTCTACAGCCTGCTCTTCTTCGCGCTGGTGATCCTGGTATCGCTGGATCGGGGAAGGCTGCTCGATGCGGTGGGCAAGTACATGACGCCTGTCTTGATGGTGATGTTGCTGATCCTGGCGGTCGGAGTCTTGGTTGACCCGCAAGGCACCCTGCCAGAGGCCAGCGGCGACTACACGGATACGCCGCTCATCAAGGGGATGCTGGAGGGGTACAACACCATGGATACCCTCGGCTCGCTGATGTTTGGTGCTCTCATCATCGGTCTACTGCAACGCAGGGGCATCGAGGACTACCCGAGCCAGTTCAAGTACCTGACCATCGCAGGCCTCATCTCGGCGGTTGGCCTCTCGGCGGTCTACATCTCCCTGTTCTACCTGGGCAACAGCGCGGCGGGCGTGGTGACCAACGTCGACAATGGCGGCGCCATCGTCAACGCCTATGTATTGAGCCTGTTCGGCCACTACGGCCAGTTGATCCTGGCCGCCATCATCACCCTGGCCTGCTTCACCAGCGCGGTCGGCCTGCTCTGCGCCAGCGCCGACTACTTCCACGGTCTGGCCGGCTGGACATACCGCAAGTGGGTACTGCTGATGGGATGCGTCTCCATCCTGGTGGCCAACGTCGGGCTGAGCCAGCTCATCAGCCTCTCCATCCCGGTGCTGGTCGCCATCTACCCGGTCGCCATCGCACTGGTGCTGGTGACCTTTGTACAGGGCTATTTTGGCCGGCCACAGCTGGCGTTTCGTGCCGTGCTGCTGGTGGCGTTTCTGTTCGGCTGTTTAGACGGGCTGGGAGCGGCCGGCATGCAGATGGATGCGTTCGCCTTCCTGCCGCTGTTCGACAAGGGGCTGGCCTGGTTGCTGCCCACCCTGCTGACCTGCTGCCTCGGCATGCTGCTGCGCCCCCGCGAAGATCTGGCCGCAGAAGCGGCCTGATCAACCGGGCGACCAACGACAAGAGGCCAGCATCAGCTGGCCTCTTGCATTGCATCTGTCACCCTGGCTGCTACAGCAGCGGGTCTACCGGCTTGGGTCTGCCTGCCAGACCATACCAATGGGTTTCCACCCGCCCGGCATGCCACTCAAAGGTGCCCCAGGGCTGATCTGCCTGCCAGCGCGGAAAGTTCACCACCACCCGGTTGTCTTCGTACTTGTAGAGCGAGGTGGTGATCTGGAGATCAGACAGGATGAGCAGTAGGGCCCAACCGATGAAGAACCATTTCAGCGCTTTCCACATAGGATTACTCGAAACAGATCTCGATGGTGGCACGACCGTAATCTGATTCGAACGGCATCATGATCTTGGTGCCGTCGGCACGATGGGTGATGGTGTGGTTGGGGCCGGAGACGATGATGGGAGTCGCCATGTCGAACTCATACCCCTTCTCCCCCAGCATGCGCTTGGCGCCGCCGGTCACCATGTTGGTGATCTCGCCCACCATGTCGGTCACTTCCTCATTGATGGTGGCTGGTGCCTCGCCCAGCATCCGACGCATGATCTCCAGCGCCAGCCCCTTCTCGAAGCTGATGGAGAGCGAGCCACGGGTCTGCGGGCCGACCATGCCGATGAGACCAGAGACATCGCCGCGTGCCAGCTCGTCCATCTTGCGTTTGGGTTTGCCCGGCTTGAGCTCGAGCTGTGCCATGGTGGAGAGCACATTGAGCAGGGAGAGCAGGAACGGGTTTACAAAATCAGCCTTCATGTTGACTTCCTACGGTGGGCGTACAGCGAGCACATTGGCCATGTGCCTCTATTGTCTTATTGGTAATAGTAAAGCCATGCAAGTGGGCTTGCTCGGAAAACGCGCCATCGATCGCCGAGTCATGCAACTCGACCACCTCGCCACACCGATCGCAGATGAGCAGTTGCATCGGGTGGGCATGATCGAAGTGACAGCAGAAAATGAAGGCGTTGAGCGACTCCACCTTGTGGGCAAAGCCCTGTTCGAGCAGAAAATCCAGCGCCCGATAAACGGTTGGCGGCTTGGCATGGGCCTCGGTCTGCTGCAACTGGGCCAACAGATCATAGGCGCTGATGGCATTGCCGTGGGCAGCCAGCAGCCTGAATACCTGACGCCGGGTAGGGGTGAAGCGGATCCCGCGTTGTTCGCAGAGTCGTTCGGCTCGTTGTAAAAGTTGGTCTTGATTCATGATCACGCAATTACCCTTTTTATTAGCCGGATACTATCACAGGGCCCCCTTTGACGCGGTGACAAAATTCATTTTCTGGGGCTGCCTCACGTTGTGGTAAAATCCGCCCCCTTTGTTTAGCCAACCCGGATGATTTTTATGCAGGCGCAGCGTTTTTCCATCGCCCCCATGCTGGACTGGACCGATCGGCATTGCCGTTATTTCCATCGTCTGATGACTCGCCAGACCTTGCTTTATACCGAGATGGTGACCACCGGCGCCATCATCCACGGCAAGGGCGATTATCTGGGTTACAGCGAGCAGGAGCACCCCATCTCCCTGCAGCTGGGTGGCAGCAATCCGGCCGATCTCGCACGCTGCGCCAAGCTGGCCGAGGAACGCGGCTATGACGAGGTGAACATCAACGTCGGCTGTCCCTCCGATCGAGTGCAAAACGGCCGCTTTGGCGCATGCCTGATGGGCGAACCCGCACTGGTGGCTGACTGCGTCAAAGCGATGCGCGATGTGGTCGATATCCCAGTGACGGTAAAGACCCGTATCGGTATCGACGATCAGGACTCCTACGAATTTCTGCAGGCCTTCATCGAACAGGTGCGCGATGCCGGTTGCGACACCTTCATCGTCCATGCCCGCAAGGCGTGGCTGAGCGGCCTGAGCCCCAAGGAAAACCGCGAGATCCCACCGCTCGATTATCCCCGTGTCTATCGGGTCAAGCAGGATTACCCGGATCTAACCATCGCCATCAACGGCGGCGTCACCTCCATGGAGCAGACCCTCGAACACCTGCAGCACCTGGATGGTGTCATGATGGGGCGCGAAGCCTATCAGAACCCCTACATTCTGGCGCAGGTGGACAATCTGGTATTCGGCCAGAACAATGCCGTGCCGAGCCGCCATGAGGTGGTGCGGATGATGCTGCCCTATATCGAGCAGGAGCTGGCCAAGGGCAACTATCTCTCCCACATGACCCGCCACATGCTGGGGCTGTTCCAGAACATGCAGGGAGCCCGCGCCTGGCGCCGCCATCTGAGTGAAAACGCCTGCAAGCCGGGAGCGGATATCCAGGTAGTGCTGGATGCAATGGCCAAGGTGCCGGAATTCGCCACCACGGAGGCGGCGGAGTAACCATGTACCGTTTCACCGGCTCCTGGCTGCACAAGGCCATCGTCCGGCTCTGCGCCGGCCTGCTCGCCATTCTTGGCATCAAACTCAGCGCCTTTTACTTCCTCGGCTTGCTCATCGTGCTGGGGCTGCATCGGGATCAGCTGCTCGGCTGAGTTCACCCCGCGTCGACCAATAAAAAACCGGCAACACCCAGTGTTGCCGGTTTTTTATTGTCTCTTCAGCCTCGCTAATCGCCTTTGTCCACGAACTGCAGCTCGGGCGCTCTGGACGTCAGCACATCGGCGCAATAATCCCAGGTCGAAATGCGGTAGTGCTGCAGATCCTCGTCCAGGTGCAGGCCGTCCGACTCCTGATGGAACCAGCTGGCAAACCGGGACGGGGTGATGAGCTGGATCTGCTCCTCGATGGCATGGCTATCCTTGCCCTCCGCCAGATCGCAATCTTCCATTACCCGCACCGCGTAGATATGGCGAAAATAGACCCGGTAAAGGATCTGCGGCGGCAGATCGATGCTGCGAGCCCTGCCCAGCATGATGGTGAGGGAGTCGCTCCAGATATCCTGATGAAGTTCGGCCACAACCAGGCCCGGGGGGAGTTGGCGGGACGGAGCCCAAGGTACGGCAACCTGCCGAATGGCATTTTTCTGTTCCATCATCCACCTCACTACGGCGCACGCCATATCTTGAGTGTATCTGAAACAATTTCCGCTGACGATGGCAATAAAAAACCCGGCTGGCGCCGGGTTTTTGGGGATTACTTGACGGCGTCTTTGAGCGCCTTGCCTGCCACAAAGGACGGCACATTCGCGGCTGCAATCTGGATCTCTTTACCAGTTTGCGGATTGCGACCGGTACGGCCAGCACGATGGTTCACCTTGAAGGTGCCAAAACCCACCAACTGCACAGCATCACCTTCTTTCAGGCTCTGGGTAATACCATTGATGATCTCTTCCAGAGCGACTTTGGCCTGAGCTTTGCTCAGATCTGCTTTGGCTGCAATTGCATCGACAAGTTGAGCTTTGTTCATAACATTTCCTTTATGATCGGGCATTTAGCACCGGGCCACTCTATTCAAAAAAAAACACTCAGGCAAAGGCTTTATCAGCCGGATTGGCTTGAATGCTGGGGTTTTCATCAAGATCTGCGGAAATAGTCACATATCTCGCCCCTTCGTGATCGTAATTGACGGGAAGAGGAGAGCAAATGATGGTGCCTTGTAACCAAAACGCCACCCGGTGTAACAATATCCCCATGCCCCTATTGACGGTCAACTGGATTTTCCCTAGTTATAGGAGGGTGTCGTCAGTCAATAAAAAGGCCGGAGGCCCGTCACGATAGCACTCCATGCCTATGCCCCACGGAGGGACTATGTTAACTGAACTGGAACAAACCAAACGCGCATTGGCAGGAAAGCACAGAGCTATCGACGACTGGCTGGATGCCAGGCAGGCATTGCTGGTCGAGTACATGCGGCTTGCCGGACTGACTCCCGCCCGCACCAAGCAGCGTTCGCTGCCCGGCCATGTGGAACTGCAAGGCTTCTGTGAACGCCTGGTCGACTATGTCAGCGCCGGACACTTCGAAATCTACAACCATGTGGTGACCGCCTTCGAACAGGCCAGCGGCGACAAGCTGGAACTGGCGAAACGCATCTATCCCCATATCCGGGCCTGCACCGAGTTCGCGCTGGAGTTCAACGACAAGTACAGCAATGCCGATGAGGCCCAGTTGCTGTTGCTGGATGAGGATCTGAACCAGCTGGGCCCCGTGCTGGAAGATCGTTTCAAACAGGAAGATCGGCTGATCAAGGCATTGCAGGTGGTGGAGTCGCTCAGCGCCCAGCAGGTTTGATATCCAATTTCGGAGCCAGTTCAAGATCCTGATGTGCAAGGTGCATTACACTCTATGTCATGACCTTTAGCTCCAATTCCTATTGCTGACAGGAGATGAGAATGTCCGAGCGTCGCCGTTTTTCACGGATCCTCTACTTGACCATGGCCGACCTCGTCCAGGGAGATAAGAAATGGCGGACCCAGCTGGTGGATATCTCCCTGCAGGGCGCCCTGTTGATCCGGCCCGATGACTGGGAAAGTCACGACAACAAAGAGTATTCACTCAGCTTCGTGCTGAGCGGCAGCGACATCGAGATCAAGATGCAGGTCATGTTGACCCATGAAGCCAGCAAGAAACTAGGGTTCTACTGCCATCACATCGACATCGACAGCGCCACCCACCTCAAGCGGATGATCGAGCTCAACGTCGGCGATGAAGACTTGCTGCACCGGGAGCTGGAACAGTTGTTGAGCGAACATCTCGAACACCCTCACCCCTGAGCAGTACATTCAATGTAAAAAGGAGCGCCGTTGCGCTCCTTTTTATTACCTGCCTGCGGCCACCATGCCGATTACAACGCCTCTAGGGCATCGGCCAGCTTCTTGACCGGCACCACTTCCATGCCTTCGATGGGATGCTTGGGCGCGTTGGCGTACGGCACTATGGCCCGGCGGAAGCCATGTTTGGCCGCCTCCTGCAACCGCTCCTGGCCGGAGGGCACGGGGCGGATCTCGCCAGACAGCCCCACTTCCCCGAACACCACCAGATCCTTGGGCAGGGATTGATCCCGGAAACTGGAGACCATGGAGAGCAGCAGAGCCAGATCCGCGCTGGTCTCTTCGACCTTGACCCCGCCGACCACGTTGATGAAGACATCCTGATCCGCCATCTGCAGGCCGCCGTGGCGATGCAGCACCGCCAGCAACATGGCGAGACGGTTGTGATCCATCCCCACCGCCACCCGGCGTGGGTTGGAGAGCTGGGAGTAATCCACCAGCGCCTGCAGTTCCACCAGCAGAGGACGAGTCCCTTCCCAGATCACCATCACCACCGACCCCGGCGCCTGCTCTTCACCGCGGCTGAGGAAGATGGCGGAGGGGTTGCTCACCTCCCGCATCCCCTGCCCGGTCATGGCAAAGACACCGAGCTCGTTGACCGCCCCGAAGCGGTTCTTGTGGGAGCGCAGGGTCCGGAAGCGGGAATCGTGACCGCCATCGAGCAGCACGGAGCAGTCGATGCAGTGCTCCAGCACCTTGGGGCCGGCCAGGGTGCCATCCTTGGTCACGTGGCCCACCATGAAGATGGCGACATGATTCTGCTTGGCATAGCGAGTCAGCAGGGCGGCGGCTTCCCGCACCTGAGACACGGAACCCGGCGCCGACTGCACATCCGCCACATGCATCACCTGGATGGAGTCGATGACCATGATCTGCGGTTGCTCCTGCTGGGCAATCAGGCAGATCTGCTCGACCGAGGTCTCCGACAGCATGCGCAGCTTGTCGGTCGGCAGGCCGAGGCGCGAGGCGCGCATCGCCACCTGCTGCAGCGACTCCTCGCCGGTGACATAGAGGGTCTTCATCCGCTCCGCCAGACCGCACATGGTCTGCAGCAGCAGGGTCGATTTGCCCGCCCCTGGGTTGCCACCGATCAAGATCGCCGAGCCCGGCACCACCCCGCCACCCAGAACCCGGTCCAACTCCTTGAAACCGGAAGAGAAACGGGGGATCTCGGTGGTGGCGATCTCCGCCAGCGTCTGCACCTGGCTGCCAACGGCGCCGGCATAACCGGTATAGCGGGCGCTCTTGCCCGGGGTCACCGAGCCTAGGCGCACCTCGCTGATGGTGTTCCACTCCTTGCACTCACTGCACTGGCCCTGCCAGCGTGTGAAGTCGGCGCCACATTCGGTACAAACATAGGCAGTTTTGTTTTTGGCCATGGATAACTCGGGGACAGGATGAATTCCTGCTTGATATACTTGTTTGCGACCGACAGATCAAACCCAGAATCGGAAAAGTGACTTTCCGTGGCAGGAACACATGGATTCAGAACAACAACAGCACCTTATTGAACAGCTCATCCCCCTGCTCAGAGAAAAGGATTTCGATGACATCTTCAATCGCCTGACCCAGGACGAAAACAGCAACAGCCGTTTTCTGATCAAGATGGAGATCAAGCGCAGATGCACCCCCTGCCGTCGCGTGATCGACATGCGGGACGAACTGGGTGACGAGTGTCTGGTCCATGAATCCGACGGGATCACCCACTTCATGCCGGCCGAGGCCATCGGTCTGTTCCAGTCACAGTGCTATCTCTACAAAGACGATTACACCCTGGGAGTCTATGAGGCACTGCAATACTGGCAGAAACACCACCATGGCAAGAGCGATGGCCCGCTGCAACCACCTGCCAGCCCGTTTCGCCAGTACGACGTCAACCCCATCGCCTTTGCCAGCTACTATGGCCGACGCCAGGAGCGGATGCACTTCAGCTCCCCCGTGCTCATCAAGTTTGCCGATGGCGACAAGCTGTTTGCCAAAAGCTCCGACCTCTCCCTCGGCGGGATCCGGGTCTCGGTGCCCTATCTGCCCAACTACCAGACCGGCGCCCAGGTCGAAGTGTTCTTCACCGGGCTGGAGCGGGATCATGCCAACCCGGTCCTGCACCATTCGGTCAGCTACCAGATCCTCGGGGAAGAGAGCAAGGAGGGCAAGTTCTGGCTCAGGCTGGTCAAAACCGGCGAACACCCCGGCTTCGACCAGTTCCTGAGCGAGTTCATCGAGAGCAACAAGAGCCGCTATCGGGTCAGCGTCGACTACCTGCTCTCCGCCGCCATCATCAAGGGGTATGAGCAGTTCTATCTGCCGCGCATGACCGGGATGCCGCTGTTTTTCGGTTCGGGCGACAGCCCCAGCCTCGAGATCGCCCTGCGCACCGAGAACAACCAGCACATCCTGGAATACTGGCGCGATGCCAAGAACCGCGACATGCTCGCCAGCCTGTTCTCCGCCACCCGCATGCAGGCCCTGCTGCCGGCGGCGGGGGAATTGAAAGAGACCCTGATCTACTGCTTCACCCACTCGGTACGCAGCCACCTCTATTTCTTCTCCGCCACCCGGGAAGAGCTGTTGCAGAGCGGGCTGATGTCGCTCTTCTTCCAGGTCGGCGCCCGGCGCCCCAGCTGGCGGGTCTACAAATTCAGCCTGGAGCGCTGTGACCTGCACGAGGCCGATCTGGCCAGCCAGCAGAGCAAGGAGAGCCCCCAGCTGCAAGACATGCTGCTGCAGGAGCGGCTCAAGCAGATAAGCTATGTCGGCCTGCTGCAGGATGTCGGCCTCGACAGTCAGCGGGAGGAGTTCCAGTACGATGCCACCGCGCAGCACAATGCCAACGAACTGCAACGTTTCGGCCACGACAGCAGTGCCGCCCCCTTCGAAATCGAGACGCTGCACTATGTCCAGCTGCGCAAGGAGGCCCGCTACATCCACAAGACGGCCGTGGCCATCAAGCACAATGGCCGGGCCTGGCTCGGCTGGACCCGCGACATCTCGGCCCACGGCATGCAGATCGAGCTGGAAGAGCCGTTCGAAGGGGTGAAGGACGACATCGTCACCATCGCCCTGCCGCGCCTGCAGGAGCTCTCCAAGAGCATGGATCTGCAGCGTCTGCCCTACCGCCTGGTCAGCATCAACCTGACCCGCACCGTGCTGCACCTGTGCATCGAGGGCGATCCGGAGCGCCACACCGGCCGCCAGTTCTTCAAGCTGCTGATCGAGAGCAACCAGAACAAGCTCAAAGCAGCCCAGGAGCAGCGCCGCTATCGCGGCATGGCGCGGGCGCTGCGCAACATCTACACCCACCACGTTTTCAGCACCCCGGTCTACATCAACAAGCTCAAGGGCGCCCCCAGGCCGGCCTCCATCGGTCATGCCCCCCAGGCGCGCAGCCTGTCGCGGCTGCTGAAGGCCTGTGCCGAGCAGGGCGACCAGGACAACCTCTATCCCCTGTTCCAGGGCGAATTGCTCAAACAGCTCATCATGAACCCGCTGCGGGCCATCGAGCGGGAGGATCAGCCTCAGGAGGAGGAGGTCTACATCGCCAGCCTGCAGACGGCGGCCGGCCTGCCCATCTTCACCAGCCGGCTCGCCAGCAGCTTCAAGAATGTGGCGGAAAAGCGCAGTTTCATCGAACAGGCGCTGCGCCAGGGAGAGTTCTACTCGGTGCTGGTGGGCATCTCCCGCACTGGCCGCCCCGACACCAACTTCATCGCCAACGAGCTGGACTACATCGCCAAGTTCGCCATTCACAAGGCCAAGAAGCTGGAAGAGGAGCTGTGGAGCGTGGTGGGGGTGGGTGAGCTGACCGATACCAGCCAGGCGACCCTGTTCCGGCTCGGCCTCACGGCCCCCGTCAATTGAGCAGGCCCCTGCAAAGCACGGCCCTCAACCTGGCGGGCAGGCAATAAAACCATGGCGGGCCTCTGGCCCGCCATGGTTCATTCATCCATCAGTACACCGAATAACCGGCTCCGCCAACCGGTCTTTGTCAGGCAGCCTGCGGGTTGAGCAACCATTCCAAGATCTGCGGGAAGTGATCTTCCTGCGCCTGCGGGGCGGTCAACATGTTGATATGGTCGTAATCGAGCCGGTTGCCGTTGTCCCGACCGAGGCGGGTATGGCGCGCGGCCGAGCCCATCTCGGCGCTGAAGCGGCGCACGTCGGTCGGGTGACCCAGCACCTTGTCCGCCTTGGCCGAGATCATCCAGAGCGGTGGCCAGTTGACCCTAGCGGCTGCCTCGTCATAGGCGAACCCGTCGCTGGGATCCTGCCAGGGGCCGCATTTGACCCAGGGGATGGTCTCCTGCAGGTAACGCAGCGGCTCGTCATCCGCCCCGATCTTCAGACTGCGCGCGGCCAGAAAGCCGTTGCGCCTGGCCAGCCAGGGGGCCAGCCGGTTCCAGATCAGATCCACTTTCAGCCAGCGCTCCGGATTTTGTACCGACACGCCGCGCTTGGTGCCAAAGAACACTAGGCTGGCCACCTGATCCGCCAACTCGGGGAAGCGCACCAGGGTCGACGCCATGATGACACCGCCCCAGGAGTGGGCCATCCAGTGCAGCTTGAAGCCGGCATGGCGGGCGGCAATCCAGCGGTGCAGGGCCGGCAAATCCTCGGTGATGAGCTCATGCTGGCCATGTTCGGCCTGCTCGGCGATGGCCGGCGTGCTCAGCCCCCGTCCCCGCAGGTCGGCCACATAGACCTGATAGCCATGGCGGGCCAGAAAGCAGGCCAGTCCCTTGCCCGATTCGGTGTAGAAGATGCGGCCGTTCTCGATGGCACCGTGCACCATCAGGATCGGCTCGCCATGTACCGCGACCCGCGGCTGAATGTGGCGCACATGCAGCCGATGTGCGCCGCAGGGAATAAACAGGGATTGCTGTAACAGTTCCATTTTGAGACTACGTCCTCCGTGACGTGAGGGGCTTGCCGAGGCGCCGGGACTAGCGGCGATCCCAGCGCTGCTGGCGGCAGGCCAGGGCGCCGAGCAGGCAGATCACCCCTTCCAGATCGTGGTGGTTGAGGGTGGCCGCCGCCTGCGCCCGCACCAGCGGCTTGGCGTGGATGGCGATGCCGAGCCCGGCCACCCCCATCATCTTGAGATCGTTGGCGCCATCGCCGACGGCCACGGTCTGGCCAGCGGCGATGCCGTACTCCTGAGCCAACTGCTGCAGCACCTCGGCCTTGACGGCGGCATCGACGATGCGCCCGCTCACCTTGCCGGTCAGCTGTTGCCCTTCCACCGCCAGCTCGTTGGCGAAGATGGCGTCCAGCCCCAGCTCCCGCTGCAACTGGCCGGCAAAACGGGTGAAGCCACCGGAGGCGATCGCCACCTTCCAACCAGCCTGCTTGAGGGTATCGACCATCAACTGCAGGCCCGGCATCCAGGGCATGTCGGCCGCCACCTGGTCGAGTAGGGAGACCGGCGCCCCTTCCAGCAGGGCGACCCTGGCCCGCAGGCTGTCGGCAAACTCCAGCTGGCCCTGCATGGCGGCCGCCGTGACCGCCGCCACCTGCTCACCGACCCCAGCCAACCGGGCAATCTCGTCGATGCACTCGATGCGGATGGCGGTGGAGTCCATGTCCATCACCAGCAGACCGGGCTCCGCCAGACTGGGCAGGGCCGACAGATGACACAGATCGATGTCCCACTCCTCCCCCTTGAGCGCTTGTACCAGAGCGGGTGAGAAGCGATCCGTGCCCAGCAGCAGCAGAGGCACCCCGGCCGGCATGGCGGGCGGATAGAGCCTGGCCTGCAACTCGTGCCGTGCCAGCAGCCCGGCCAGCCGCCCGAGATGATGGCCGGCCAGCGCGCGCCCGAACAGCACCAGCCAGCCGCCAGCCAGCGCACTGGCGGCAGGCAGCAACGCCTGCGGCGTCGCCTCCCACCAGGGGGCGCCGGACAGGCACTCGGGCCACTCTGAAATCTCTGCGGGCAATTGGGACAACAACATAGGGATAACGCCTTCCTTGGTGATCATGGGGTTAACAATGCTGGTCCAGAGTAGCGTATTGCTTTTTGTACAGGCAAGCGCCAAGATCCCGCCACCCCTTGTCAGCAAAAGGCTCAACGCTTGCGTCATCTCCCCATCAAACGTGTGCTCAGTCTCGGTGCCGGCGTCCTGCTCGGGCTCTGGGTGCTCGCGGTACTCATCCACATGCAGGGTGAGAGCCAGGCTTCGCTGCACAGCGAGGCACGCAACCGAGCCCAGGCGCTGGTGGCCTACGCCGCCCGCGACATGAAACGCTGGCTCAAGGAGGACAAGAACAGCGAGCTGGAGCGGCTGGCCCAGGATCTGGCTGCCGAGCCCGAGATCCTCGATGTCACCCTCTACGATGCCCGCGGCATCCCCCTCGCCCAGTCGGACAATGCGGTGCCGCTGGACAGCCTGTTGCCCATCGGCGACAGCAACAAGTCGATACCGGAACAGGGCAAGGGACGCATCCAGTTCGTGCAGGAGATCCTGGATGGGGAGCAGACCCTGGGGTATCTGCGCATTACGCTGGAAGAGCAGCAGATGCTGGCGGACAAGGATACCCGGCTCAAGGTGGTACAGGAGAAGCAGCGGCTGATGCTGCTGGTCGCCCTGCTGGCCGGGTTGCTCATCTCCTACGGGATCCGTCGCAACTACATGCGGGTGCGCAAGCACAAGAAGAAAAGCAAACCGGTCGAGCCGCAATAAGGCGGCGCGATCCCCCGACCCGAAACTGGCAATGCCACCAGCAGGAGCGCTGTATGATTGCCCCCTCTCTGCCGCTGGATGAAGAGAGTCGACTGGAACGACTCCGCATCCTCGGCCTGCTTGACCGCGAGCCCATCGATCAGCTGGATCGCCTGACCCGGCTCATTACCCGCCATTTCTCGCTGCCCATCGCCATGGTCTCGCTGACCGACGTGAACCGGCAGTGGTTTCTTGCCCGCACCGGCGTCGCCCTGTGCGAGATCAGCCGGGAGCACTCCTTTTGCGGCCATGCCATCCTGCGTCCCGACATCATGCAGGTGCCGGATGCCAGGCTCGACCCTCGATTTGCCGACAACCCGCTGGTGACCGAGGAGCCGCACGTGGTCTTCTATGCCGGGCGACCGCTGCGGGCGCTGGATGGCGTGGTGCTCGGCACCCTCTGTCTGGTGGATCATGCACCGCGCCACCTCGACCAGGAGGCCTGCCGCGATCTCGATGACTTCGGCCGCCTGGTGGAGAACACCTTGCACGATCTGGAGCGGCGCCATCAGGTGCGCAGCCTCAATCAGGTGCTGGAGGACAAGGATCACCTGTTCACCCTCACCTTCAACCAGTCGTCAGTGGGCATGGCCCTCTCCTCCCTCGAAGGCAAGTGGCTGCGGGCCAACCCGGGGCTGGAGCGGCTGCTGGGCTACAGCGAGCAGGCGATGCTGAGCCGTACCTGGCACGCCATGACCCATCCCGAGGATCTGCCGCGCGAGCTGCCCCTGTTCAACGCCCTGCTCGCGGGGCAACGGCAGGACTACCGGTTGGAGAAGCGGATGATCCGGGCCGACGGCAGCCAGTGCTGGGTCCAGCTCAGCGTGACCCTGTGCCATAGCCGCACCATGGCGCCGCATCTGATCGCCGTGTTCGCCGATCTCACCGAGCGCAAGCAGGCCGAAGCCGAGCTGCTGCAACTGCAGCAGGGGCTAGAACGGCAGGTCCTTGAGCGCACCCGCGAGCTGTCGAGCACGGTGGAGCAGCTGCATCGCGAGATGCAGGAGCGCGGCGCCATGCAGCAGCGCCTGTGGCAGGAGCAGCGCCGCCTGCAGCACATGCTGGAACACACCAGCAACGCCTTCCTCGAACTCGACGAGGCGCTGGTCATCACCGGCTGGAACCCGGCCTCCACCACCCTGCTGGGCTGGCACCCCGAAGAGATGCTGGGGCGTACCCTGCCCGCCCTGCTCGGCAGCGCTCACCCCCTGCTGGCCCAGCTGACCCATCCCCAGAGTGCTGCGCGCCGGCTGGAGTGCGAGATCGGCACCCACGACGGCCGGCGCATCCCGGTGGAGGTGATTGCCGAGCGCTACCAGTTCGACGGCAAGGTGCGCATCGCCCTGTTTTTGCATGACATCACGGCCCGCCGCCAGGGGCTGGCTGAGATTGAGCGCGGGCGGGCCAGGCTGCGGGCCATCACCGACGGCCTGCCGGTCACCATCAGCATGGTCTCGCCCGAGGGGCGCTATTTGTTCGCCAACCAGGCCTACTGCCGCTACTTCGGGCTCGATGCCGAGCTGATGCGGGAGATGAGCGTGCGGGAGGTGATCGGCGACGCGGCTTACGGCCGGGCCATCGCCCATCTGGAGCGGGCCCTCGCCGGTGAGCAGGTGAGCTTCGAGAACCGTTTCGAGCTGCCCATCGGCCCGCGCGATCTCAGGATCACCATGATCCCGAGCCGGGGCGATGAACCGGGGGTCTACATCCTCGGCAGCGACATCACCGAGTTCAAGGCGCTGCAGAACCAGCTGGAGCACGAGGCGGCCCACGACCCCCTCACCGGCCTGCCCAATCGGCGCGCCTTCACCCTGCGCCTTTCCCGGGAGCTGGAGCGGGTGCGCCAGAATGCCGAGACTCTGGGCCTGCTGTTTCTCGATCTCGACGGCTTCAAGCGCATCAACGATCAGCTCGGCCATCACGTCGGCGACGCCCTGTTGCAACGCTTCGCCAGCGTGCTGAGTGCCGAGGTGCGTCCCGGCGACATGGTGGCGCGCCTGGCTGGCGACGAGTTCACCATCATACTGCCGGCCCTGCGCCAGCCGGAGCTGGAGCTGCCCGCCCTGTGCGAGCGGCTGCTGGCGGCCATGGCAGTGCCAGCCGACGTGGCCGGCCACCTGTTGCCCCTCGCCGGCAGCATTGGCGGTGCGCTCTGTCACTCGGGCCAGTATTGCCACATCGACGATCTGCTGCATCGGGCCGACAGTGCCATGTACCAAGCCAAGCAGGCCGGCAAGGGGCGCTTCGCCCTCGACCTCTGATCTGCCATCCTTGCAATGCAAAACGGCGGCCCGAGGGCCGCCGTTGTCATTATTTTATTCATGCGCGAGGGGGATTAGTTGTCGCCCAGCAGGACGGAATCCAGCGCGATTTCGATCATGTCGTTGAAGGTCAGCTGACGCTCTTCGGAGGTGGTCTGCTCACCGGTACGGATATGGTCGGAGACGGTGCAGATGGTCAGTGCCTTGGCACCGTACTCTGCAGCCACGCCGTAGATGCCGGCGGCTTCCATCTCGACACCCAGGATGCCGTACTTTTCCATGACGTCGAACATGGAGGGGTCCGGGGTGTAGAACAGGTCGGCGGAGAAGATGTTGCCCACGCGCACGGCGACGCCTTTGTTCTTGGCGGCCTGTACGGCATTGGCAACCAGATCGAAGTCGGCGATGGCGGCGAAGTCGTGATCCTTGAAGCGCAGACGGTTCACTTTGGAGTCGGTGCAGGCACCCATGCCGATCACCACGTCACGCAGTTTCACGTCTTCACGCACGGCACCGCAGGAGCCGACGCGGATCAGGGTTTTCACGCCGTAATCGGTGATCAGCTCTTTTGCATAGATGGAGCAGGACGGGATGCCCATGCCGTGACCCATGATGGAGATGCGACGACCCTTGTAGGTGCCGGTGAAACCGAACATGTTGCGCACGTCGCACACCTGCTCGACGTTCTCCAGGAAAGTCTCGGCGATGTACTTGGCGCGCAGGGGGTCGCCCGGCATCAGCACGGTATCAGCAAAGGCGCCATCTTTCGCATTGATATGAGGAGTTGCCATTCTCTTGATTCCTTCACACTAGGTTGAGTTTTATTGTCTTTATTGGTTGCCCGCCGCCGAGGCGGCGGGCGGGTAAATTACAGGAAGCTGGTACCGTATGCCAGTTTGGGCAGGCCGTGGTACGCCGCAATGCTCTGGCCGATGTCGGCGAACGTCTCGCGACGACCGACGGAGCCGGCCTTGACCGGCTTGCCGTAGAACAACACCGGGATGTACTCGCGGGTGTGATCGGTACCACCCCAGGTCGGATCGCAGCCGTGGTCGGCGGTCAGCACCACCACGTCGCCATCTTCCAGCAACTCGAACAGCTCCGGCAGGCGGGAGTCGAAATACTCCAGCGCATCGGCATAGCCCTTCACGTCGCGACGGTGACCGTAAGAGGAGTCGAAGTCGACGAAGTTGGTGAAGACGATGGTCTGGTCACCGGCCGCTTTGACCTCTTCCAGAGTACGATCCCACAGCTCGGTCAGACCGGTCCCCTTCACCTGCTTGGTGATGCCCTGCTGGGCATAGATGTCGGCGATCTTGCCGATGGAGACCACCTGGCCGCCCGCTTCCTTCATGTAGTCCAGCACGGTCGGTGCCGGCGGCAGCACGGAGTAGTCGTGGCGGTTGCCGGTGCGCTTGAAGTTGCCCTTGCCGCTGCCCACGAACGGACGCGCGATGACGCGGCCGATGTTGTAGGGCTCCAGCAGCTCGCGCACGATGTGGCACAGCTCATAGAGCTTCTCGAGGCCGTAGGTCTCTTCGTGGCAGGCGATTTGGAACACGGAGTCGGCAGAGGTGTAGAGGATCGGCTTGCCGGTACGCATGTGCTCTTCGCCCAGATCATCCAGCACCTGGGTGCCGGAGGCGTGGCAGTTGCCGAGGTAGCCCGGCAGACCAGCCTTCTCGACGATGGCGTCCAGCAGCTCCTGCGGGAAGCTGTTGTGGTGGTCATGGAAGTAACCCCACTCGAACAGCACGGGCACGCCGGCGATCTCCCAGTGGCCGGACGGGGTGTCCTTGCCGGAGGAGAGCTCCTGGGCAAAGCCGTAGGCCCCGACCACCTCGATGTCTTTGTTCAGGCCGGCCGGGAAGGTGCCGCTGGCGAGTTCGCCTGCGTGACCCAGACCCAGCTTGCTGAGGTTCGGCAGATTGAGGGCGCTACGGCCTTCGATCTCACCGGCGGCGCAGGCCTTGGCGATATGGCCAAGGGTATTGGCGCCCACATCTCCGAACTTGTCGGCGTCGGCGGCAGCGCCAATACCGAAAGAGTCCATCATCAGAATAAAGGTACGTTTCATGGGACTTCCCCTTGTTACAAATCAGCCAGACCGATGCGACGGTAGACCTCGGGCAGCGCCTCTGGTCGGGTGTCACCGATCTTGACGGCGGCCTGCACCATGCTGGCAGCCTGAGCGAATTGCTCTTCAGTTTGAGCGTGGATCAGGGCGAGCGGCTTGTCTGCCTCGACGCTTTGACCCAGGCGGATAAAGTCGGTCAGACCGACCGCATAATCAAGCTTGTCACCGGCAGCGCGACGGCCACCGCCCATGGCGACCACGGCCAGGCCCAGTTCACGGGTGTCCATGGCAGTCACGAAACCGCTGTTGGCAGCATAGACAGGGCGCACGATGGCGGCCTTCGGCAGGTGGTAATCGTAGCGCTCCATGAAGTCGCTCGGGCCACCGAGACCGGTCACCATGCGACCGAAGATCTCGGCCGCCTTGCCGTTGTCCAGCACCGCCTGCAGCTTGCGGCGGGCCTCGCCGTCATCGCTGGCCAGGCCGGCGGAGATCAGCATCTCGGCACACAGCGCCATGGTCACGGCGTGGATGCGCGGGTTGCGGTATTCACCGGTCAGGTAGCGCACCGCTTCGCGCACTTCCACCGCGTTGCCGGCGCTGGAGGCCAGCACCTGGTTCATGTCGGTCAAGAGTGCAGAAGTGCGGCAGCCAGCACCGTTGGCCACGGCAACAATGCTCTTGGCCAGCTCTTCGGAAGCTTCGAAGGTCGGCATGAAGGCACCGGAGCCCACCTTGACGTCCATCACCAGCGCTTCCAGCCCGGAGGCGAGCTTCTTGGAGAGGATGGAGCCGGTGATCATGGCGATGGATTCGACGGTGGCAGTGATGTCCCGTACCGCATAGATACGCTTGTCGGCCGGGGCAAGATCGCCGGTCTGGCCGATGATGGCGACACCCGCCTCTTTCACCACTTTCAGGAAACGATCGTTGTCGACCGAGGTCTGGTAGCCGGGAATGGCATCCAGCTTGTCGAGGGTACCGCCGGTGTGGCCCAGGCCACGGCCGGAGATCATCGGCACGAAACCGCCGCAGGCGGCAACCATCGGGCCCAGCATCAGGGAGACGACGTCACCCACACCGCCGGTGGAGTGCTTGTCGACGATCGGGCCACCCAGATTGAGGTGGTCCCAGGTCAGTACCATGCCGGAATCGCGCATGGCGCAGGTCAGGGCAACCCGCTCATCCATGCTCATGTCTTTGAAGTAGACCGCCATCGCCAGCGCCGCAATCTGGCCCTCGCCGATGGTGTTGTTGGTAATGCCCTGAACGAAGAATTGAATCTCTTGGGTACTGAGCGCTTCACCGTTGCGCTTCTTGCGAATAATTTCTTGAGGCAAAAACATCTTTCATTCCCTCCGCCATTGCTGGCGTTACACAAGCCTGAATCCTTGCCCGCACACCGCATGGTGGGGGCGAAACAGGGCGGACCAGGTCCGCCCTCTCATCAACCTATTAGTAACCGCTGGTGTTGGCCGGCTTGTCGCCATGCCCCAGTGTGGCCAGCAGGCTGGCCAGCAGGCTGGATGCACCAAAGCGGAAGGTGCGGGCGGATACCCAGTCCTTGCCCAGGATCTCTTCGGCCATGGCCAGGTACTGACCCGCCACGGCGGCGTCTTTCACGCCACCGGCCGGCTTGAAGCCGACTTTCGGGTTCTTGGCCTTGATCACTTCCATCATGATGCGCGCCGCTTCCGGGGTCGCATTGACCGGCACCTTGCCGGTGGAGGTCTTGATGAAGTCGGCACCGGCGTCGATGGAGATTTCAGACGCGCGGCGGATCAGCGCCTCTTCTTTCAGCTCGCCGGTTTCGATGATCACTTTCAGCAGGGCTTGGCTACCACAGGCTTCCTTACAAGCTTTGACCAGATCGAAGCCGACCTGTTCATTGCCGGCCATGAAGGCGCGGTACGGGAACACCACGTCCACTTCGTCGGCACCGTAGGCCACGGCGGCGCGGGTTTCGGCCACGGCGATCTCGATGTCGTCGTTGCCGTGCGGGAAGTTGGTCACGGTCGCAATGCGCACGTCGGCGGCGCCGATTTCACGCAGGGTCTTGCGAGCGATGGGGATGAAACGGGGATAGATGCAGACGGCGGCGGTCAGGCCAGCCGGTGACTTGGCCTTGCGGCACAGGTCGATCACCTTCTGATCGGTGTCGTCATCGTTCAGAGTGGTCAGGTCCATCAGGTTCAGGGCGCGCTGGGCGGCCAGTTTCAGATCAGTCATTCTGTTCTCCAAAGTCTCGATTTAGTCCGGATTCCAGGGCATGGGTCCGCCTGTCGCAACGCAACCGGCAAGACACGACTCCCAAAGAAACGGGAATGGAATTGCAGCGCAATTGCACGGGCAATGAGGCTGCAAATAAGGCAAGAGCCCTGTCACTTTCTTACAAAAGTGCGGACTTGGTTCCATGAAGACTTGAGAAAGGCAGACAAGGTCTGACCCGACTTCCCAATCAATTCCATTTGACCGCCAACACCCGATTTCATCGGGCATTAGTCAATGCCAGCACCCTGCTGGCAATGCCTATTTCAGCCGAGATACCCCTTGTTTGCAAGCCGGATTTGCCATTTTCAGAGGTACCTCACATCTGGCAAATCCGGTACTGAAAAGTGCGTTAAGAGAAGAAGCGAGTGAGTATCCAGGAGTATGCCAGCCCCCCCAGATAGACTCCGACGATCCCCATTACCCCGGACAATACGGGCGGGGCCGGGATCGGCAATTTGAGGAAAGAAAACAACAAGCCAACGATAAAGCCGGCCGCCATCGCCAGTAGCACTTCATTCATATAACCTCCGATTTGACTCATTTTATTATTAGTTTAGAAAGGAAAACGGTTGTCACCGCCCCAAACGCGAACGCCACAGCTTCTCGCTGTGGCGTTCGTCTTTACCCTGACAGTCAGGCGATATTACATGCCGGACAGCGCCAGGAAGAAGCCTGCGATGGTCGCAGACATCAGGTTGGACAGAGAGCCAGCCAGTACGGCTTTCAGACCAAATTTGGCAATGGTGCCGCGACGGTTCGGTGCCATGGAGCCCAGACCACCCAGCAGGATGGCGACGGAGGACAGGTTGGCGAAGCCGCACAGGGCGAAGGAGATGATGGCCTTGGTGTGGTCGGACATGGCCACGCCATTGATCAGCACTTCATCTTTCAGATACGGGGCAAAGTTCAGGTAGGCCACGAACTCGTTGACCACCAGTTTCTGACCGATGAAGGAACCGGCCACGATGGCTTCGCTCCAAGGCACCCCGATCAGGAAGGCCAGCGGGGAGAAGATCCAGCCCAGCAGCAGTTCCAGGGAGAGCTGCGGATAACCGAACCAGCCACCCACACCGGAGAAGATGCCGTTGATCATGGCGATCAGGCCGATGAAGGCCAGCAGCATGGCACCGACGTTCAGGGCCAGTTGCAGACCGGCGGAGGCACCGGCGGCAGCGGCATCGATCACGTTGGCAGGCTTGTCTTCCAGCTCGCCATCGGCATTGTTCTCGTCGTAGCTCGGGGTCTCGGTTTCCGGCACCAGCAGCTTGGCGAACAGCAGACCACCCGGAGCAGCCATGAAGGAGGCGGCGATCAAGTATTCCATCTTGACGCCCATGGAAGCGTAGCCAGCCAGTACGGAACCGGCAACAGAAGCCAGACCACCACACATGACGGCAAACAGCTCGGAGTCAGTCATCTTGGAGATGAAGGGACGCACCACCAGCGGGGCTTCAGTCTGACCTACGAAGATGTTGGCAGTAGCGGAGAGGGATTCGGTACGGGAAGTGCCCAGTACTTTTTGCAGGCCACCACCCAGCAGTTTGATGACCCACTGCATGATGCCCAGGTAATAAAGAACGGCGATCAGCGAGGAGAAGAAGATGATGACCGGCAATACGCGGAAGGCGAAGATAAAGCCGCCGCCACCGAATACTTCGAACATCTTGTTGCTGACCAGACCACCGAACAGGAATTCGATACCGTTTTGGCCATAACCGATGACGCTGGAAACGGCATCGGATACACCCACCAGAATATCTCGGCCAACCGGGACGTACAGCACGAATGCACCCAGTCCAGCTTGAATTGCAAAGGCACCGACAACGGTGCGAATTTTTATTGCTTTGCGATTACTGGAGAACAGCACCGCGATAAGGACGAGCGTTGCCATCCCTACCAGACCCATTATCAAATTCATTATTAACACTTCCTCTTTAGTAGCACCTTCCAGCTTGTTAACAACTTGTATCTCAAAGCCATCAATCAAGGGTGCGCATTATACTAATTACGGTGCGACAAAGTAGAATGCTGGTCACATTTTATAAGCATGAAATGCGCTAGGGGTCGTCAAATTAGACCGCAAACGATTTTTACTTACCCCGTTTTTTATCATGCCGCTATCAATAGTTAATCAGCTGTTAATTTATGACTTGCCCAGTTGGAAAGCCTGCAAAGTGGATTCACGTAACACCGAGGCAACATGGGCCAGCGGTTGTTGCCGCAAATCGGCCAGCAGTTGCGCAATTTTCGGCAGGTTGGCGGGGGTGTTGGGCGCCCCCTGCTGACCCTGCAGCGACATGTCGGGGGCATCGGTTTCCAGCAGCAAGGATTCCAGCGGCATGTCGCGCACCGCCTCTCGGGTCTTGTTGGCCCGCTCGAAGCTGATGACCCCGCCGATACCGAGCCGAAATCCCAGTTGCCAGAACGCCTCTGCCTGCTGCAGAGAACCGCTGAAGGCGTGGATGACGCCCCCTTTGGCCGGACGCAGGCGTCTGAGGATCTTGGCAACCGTGTCGTTGGCGCGCACCGAATGGACGATCAAGGGCAGCTCATGCTCCATGGCCAGCTTGATTTGAGCCTCGAACATCTCGAGTTGCCCCTCCTGCGGCACATGGGAGCGCAGATCCAGCCCGCACTCGCCCACTGCTACCAGCCCGCGTGGGCGCTCGGCCAGCAGTCGCCGCAGCCGGGTCAATACCACCGGAGTCTGCCCCCCCACGTACCAGGGGTGCACACCCAGGGCATAGGAAATACCGTCGTGCTCTGCCGCCAGCGCCATCACCCGGCCCCAGTTTTCCTCTCCCACGGCGGGGATGATATACTCGCTCACCCCCAGCTGGCGGCACTCGGCCAGCAGCGCCGCCCGATCGGGATCGAAGACCGGAAAATCGAGATGGCAATGGGTGTCGATCAGTTGCATGTCGCTCTCACCTGTTTGTCGTAATTAATGGGTCCATATCATGATGAAACGCACAAGCCACGGCTTTACCCTGATAGAACTGGTGCTGGTCATCATAGTGCTGGGGATCCTGGCCGTCACCGCCCTGCCCCGTTTCATCAATCTCAAGGATGATGCACTCAAGAGTACGGTCGCCACCACCGCCACCAGCTTTGCCAACGCGGTGCAGCTGGCCCATGCCGGCTGGGCGGTCAAGGCGCAGGATCAGGCGCTCTACAATCTCGGCAGCATGGGGCAGCGCAATCTCGACATCAACCGCTATGGCTGGCCCGCCGGCACCGACGAAGATCAGGGCCGCAAAGGGATAGATGAGTCCTATGTCGCAGGTCAGGGAGACTACATCTCGGTGAGCAACCAGTCAGACTGTCGCCTGCTGTTTCAGGGACTGCTGGACAGCAGCTATACCGTCGCCTCAGTCGATCAGGATCCCGAGATCCAGCTCAACGCCGACTACCTGTCCAGCGAACTGCCTGCCAACCAGGTAGATGCGGATGGGGAGCCCCACAGCAACTGCCGCTATACCCTGCGCGACTCCATCGGTCGCTTCCCGGCCTATCCCGCTGGCCTCTCCTTCGACTACAACAGCGTCACTGGTGCTGTGACCCGCAATTTCCAGTGAGCGATTCCGACTCGCCCTGCTGCTCCGTCTGCGGCGCATCATCCTGCTCGCGGCGTATCGGCACGCAGCAGCGCCGGTTCTCCGGTGTGAGTCCCCACTCCTCGCACCAGCCATCGTAGCGAGCCAGCCAGCGTAACAAGATGCCTTTCATGGTCTGTTCCTCGTCTCTGTCACACCCTTGCCGTCTCTATCTATCTGCTCCGAATCCGCTAATGTCACGACTCGATACCGGAAGGACAGGTATAAAAAAACGACTCCATTTGGAGTCGTTTTTATCAGAGCCATCTGGCTAATTCAATTCACGCCTGGGTGGGCAGGCTCAGTCGAGCAACGGCCTCTACGTGCATGACCCGGCGATTAGGCCTTGGCCGACAGGCTCAGGCGGGCAACCGCTTCCACGTGCATGGAGTGCGGGAACATGTCGACCGGCTGCACCTCGTCCAGCACGAAGCCCTGCTTGACCAGCCAGGCGAGATCGCGGGCCAGGGTCTGCGGATTGCAGGAGACATAGACCAGCCGGCGCGGCGCCATGGCCACCAGGGTCTGCAGCACGGCCTTGTCACAGCCCTTGCGCGGCGGATCCATCACCACCACGTCAGCGGTCACACCCTGCGCGTGCAGCTCGGGCATCAGTTGCTCGGCCTTGCCAACGTGGAATTCGGTGTGCTCGATGCCGTTGAGGGCAGCGTTGCGACGGGCATCGCTGATGGCGCTCTCCACCGACTCGATCCCCACCACCTTGGCAGCCTTGCCAGCCAGGAACAGGGAGATGGTGCCGATACCGCAATAGATGTCGAACACCGTCTCGTTGCCGGTCAGTTCGGCATACTCGAGGGCGCTGGAGTAGAGCACATCGGTCTGGGTCGGGTTGTTCTGGAAGAAGGAGAGCGGCGAGATCTCGAACTCGAGCTCGTGGATCTTGTCGCGGATCACCCCTTCGCCCAGCAGCACCCGGTTGGTGGCACCCAGGATGCGGTTGGTGCGTTCCTCGTTGATGTTCTGCACCAGGGTGGTAACCGGCAGATCGCTCAGGGCGGTCAGCAGCTCGGCTTCGAACGGCAGCTCCTCGCCCAGGGTCACCAGCACCACCATCAGCTCGCCGCTCTTGAAACCCTTGCGGGTCATCAGGTTGCGCACGCAGCCGGTGTGGTTCACCTCGTCATAGGCGGCGATGTTGTGCTCGCGCATCCAGTTGCGCACCCGGGCGTTCAGCTCGACGTGCAGGGAATCTTGCACCGCGCAATCATCGGCGGTGATGAGGTCATGGGAGTGCTTGCGATAAAAACCGATCTCGGCGCCGGCGTCGCAACCGCGCACCGCATATTGGGCCTTGTTGCGATAGGCAAACGGGCTGTCCATGCCGAGGATCGTCCTGACGGTGGTATCACCCAGCCCGGCCTGTTCCAGCGCACTCTCCACCAGCGCCTGTTTGAGCTTGAGCTGGGCCGGATAGGCCAGCGGGCGCACCTGACAGCCACCGCATTCGGTGTTGGGGCAGAAGTCGGCGACCCGATCGGCGGAGGGCTGGAGCAGCTCGGTCACCTTGCCGTGCAGATAGTTGGGCTTGACCTCGGTCAGCTCCACCAGCGCCTGCTCACCGGGCAGCAAACCTTCGACAAACAGGGGGCGGTCGAACAGGCGTCCTTTGCCATCTCCTTTGTCGGTCAGTTCCAGGATCTCGATCTGGTGTTGATGTCCCACTAACGGCATGAGCGGCTCCAAAAGTACATATAAAGAGGGGTGATGGAACCGGCCCGGCCAGCCCCATCAAGAAAAGGTGGCAGAGTTTAGCGGAGATCCGGCCAAATTGCAGGCATAAAACAGCAACAAGACCGAGGACATTGCCCCGCCTGACGTTATCTGGCGAAAAGCCGGCATCCCCGGCGCGATTCAGGGGTTGCTCTTATCAGAGAGCATGGTGACCACGGATGGGCTATCACCCCGACGGCCCAGATATCAAATCCCGACAATCCGACATAAAAAAGCCGCCGGCATGGCCGGCGGCAATATTGCTGACTAACAGATGGCGGATTACAGGCTGTAGGCCTTCTCGCCGTGGGTGGTGACATCCAGCCCCTCCCGCTCCGCGTCTTCTTTCACTCGCAGGCCGATCAGCAGATCCACCAGCTTGTAGGCCACCACCGAGATGATGCCGGACCAGAGGATGGTCACACCGACCCCGATGGCCTGAATTTTGACCTGCGCCAGGATGGAGTAGCCCTCCGCCACCTGGTTGATGACGTAGTCCCACACCCCGGTACCGCCCAGATCCGGGCTGGCGAAGACGCCGGTCAGCAGCGCCCCCAGGATGCCGCACACCCCGTGCACGCCGAACACGTCCAGACTGTCATCGGCGCCCAGCAGCCGCTTGAGACCGTGGACCCCCCACAGCCCGGCAACACCGCTGATGAGGCCCATCACCAGACCGCCGCCCACCCCGACGAAACCGGCCGCCGGAGTGATCACCACCAGCCCGGAGACGGCGCCGGAAGCCGCGCCCAGCAGGGAGGGACGGCCCTTCATCACCCACTCGGCCAGGGTCCAGGAGAGGGCCGCCGCCGCCGGAGCCACCCAGGTATTGATGAAGGCCAATGCCGCCGTGCCGTTGGCTTCCAGCGCGGAGCCGGCGTTGAAACCGAACCAGCCGAACCAGAGCAGGGAGGCCCCGATCATGGTCATGGTGAGGCTGTGCGGAGTCATGGGGTCACGGCCATATCCCAGGCGTTTGCCCACCAGGTAGGCACCGACCAGACCGGCCACCGCCGCGTTGATATGCACCACTGTGCCGCCCGCAAAATCCAGCGCACCGTGCTGGAACAGATAACCGGCGGTCGCGGTGGCCGCTGCCGCAGCATCGGCCGTGGTATAGGCATCCGGACCCGCCCAGTACCACACCATGTGGGCCAGTGGGATATAGGCAAAGGTGAACCAGATCACCGAGAACAGCAGCACGGCGGCAAACTTGATGCGCTCGGCGAAGGCCCCCACGATCAGACCGCAGGTGATGGCGGCAAAGGCACCCTGGAACACCACATAGATGAACTCGCTGATGCCGACCCCCTTGCTGAAGGTGGCGGCGATAGAGTCAGGGGTGACTCCCTTGAGCAGCGCCTTGCTGAAAGATCCATAAACGCTGTTGCCCTCGGTAAAGGCCAGCGAATAGCCGTAGAGGATCCACAACACGCAGATGAGCGAGAACAGGGTGAACACCTGCATCAGCACGCTCAGCATGTTCTTGCTGCGCACCAGGCCGCCATAAAACAGGGCCAAGCCCGGAATGGACATCAGGATCACCAGGGCTGCCGACAGCAGCATCCAGGTATTGTCCCCCTTGTTGATGGTCACGACTGCCGGTGCCGCAGCCTGCACGACCTCGGCCGAGGCGGCCACCACCTCTTCAGCCCAACTGGGGGCGGCCAGCAAGGCGGCAAGCGCCAACAGGCCAGTCATCACGAGTCTCTTGAGCATACAGCCATCTCCTTCCCTGTCGTCCCGGCTCCCGGCCGGGTCCATTTCCTGATATGAACATCGAAACCGACGATTCACGTACATCCACATTCGCTACACACTGGTGACCGCCCCGCCCATCATTCCTCGGATGAGCGGCATCATGGCGACATAAGTGCTTCAAAGCACAAAGCAGGCCAACTTAATAAATGGTTTTAAATCAATCAATTATGCTTGCCACAGCGAAGTAACGCACCAGATTGGCGCACGGGACGCGCTAACTTGAGCAAGTGCGCACTTCCGCTGTGCACACACATATTGCCGCACCGAAATAGCGCAGAGGGACGCCATGCGGGACATAGACGAGTAGCCAGCCTGTCGATATCAGCCAGAAAACGGAAGAGCGATGAGAAAGGGGAAAAGCGGAAAAACAAAAGGCCATCATTGCTGATGGCCTTTTATCTTGGAATTTGATGGTGCCCGGGGTCGGACTCGAACCGACACGGTTATTCACCGGCGGATTTTGAATCCGCTGCGTCTACCGATTTCGCCACCCGGGCAACTGCGAGGGATTATACGAATGGCGCTTGGGCATGCAAGGTGTTTTTCTTGCTCTCACAGTTGTTTGCTCATTTATTCAACGCCTTGCCGATGCTGGGTCAGTTACATAGAATGCCCGCATCATATTAATGGAATAAAAACGATGGCCAAGCGTAAATCCGTCCAACCGACACCGACCTCTCCCGCGACTGCGCGCTACCCTTCCGCCGGCCTGCTGCGCCGGCTCGGCGCCCTGCTCTATGACTATCTGGTGGTCATCTCATTGCTGATCATCGCCGGCTTCATCGGGATGGGGGTGGCACACTTGCTGCTGGCAACCGGCATGGCGACCGTGCCCGAAGGCAAGGACGCCGCCTGGCTGCTGACCAGCCCCATCTACAGCGCCTGGCTCGCCTTCATCATCTGCGGTTTCTACACCTGGTTCTGGACCCGCGCCGGCCAGACTATCGGTATGCGGGCCTGGCGTCTGCGCATCCAGAATGCCGACGGCAGCAACATTCGCATCACCCAGGCCCTGATCCGGCTGGCCACGGCGGCCTTCGGCCTCGGCAACCTGCTCTGCCTGTTCAACCACAAGTCACCTCGCGCGTTTCAGGACATCTGGTCCGAATGCGAGGTGGTGGTGCTCGGCAAACAGGAGAACCTGGAACAGCTCAATCGCTGATCCTGTGGCAACAACGAAAAAGGGCACCCCGAGGGTGCCCTTTTTGCTGGCCGACGCGCTTGTTGCTTGCGACTCAGGATATAGAAGGAGATGCAGCCAAACAGCAGTACAGCAGGAGCGATGGCCGCCTTTTGTCAGCAGCGCCACCGCCCTTCAGGCCGCTACTGCTTGCGGCTCAGGATGTAGAAGGAGATACCGCCGAACAGCAGTGCAGCAGGAGCGATGGCCGCCTTTTGTCAGCAGCGCAACCGCCCTTCCGGCCGCTACTGCTTGCGGCTCAGGATATAGAAGGAGATACCACCAAACAGCAGGCTCGGCGCGATGGCTGCCAGGATCGGTGGTACCGCATACACCAGGCTGATGGGGCCGAACACCCGATCGCTGACGTAGACGGCAAAGCCGGTCATGATTCCCATCAGCATCCGCGCCCCCATGCTGACCGAACGCAGCGGACCGAAGATGAAAGAGGAGGCCAGCAGGATCATAGCCACCACCGAGAGCGGTGACAGCAGCTTGCGCCACATCTCCAGCTTGTAACGCCCGGCATCCTGCTTGTTGGCATCCAGATAGCCGATGTAATCCAGCAGTCCCGCCACCGGCAGGTTTTCAGGATCGATGCTCACCACCCCCAGCTGTTTGGGCGTGAGTTCTGAGCTCCACTCCATCTGGGGCTGAGTCTCGCTCATGATCTGCCTGGGATCATCGAAGCGGGTCACCTGTACCTGCTTGAGCAGCCAGTGATGCTGCTCGAACACCCCTTCCTGCGCCTGCAGGATATCGATCAGCTTGCGCTCCGGAGTGAAACGGTAAAGGGTGATGCCGGTCAGCGCGCCATCGTTGCGCACCCCGTTGATATTGACGAAGTTGTTGCCATCGCGGGCCCACACCCCGTAAGCCGACACGGTCAGCCGCCCCTCAGACAGGGCACCCGCCTTGATGTCGTCCGCCATCCGCTTGGCGATGGGAGCCACGTACTCCCCCATCAGCCCCACCAGGATCATCAGCGGGATGGCAGTCTTGAGCGCCGCCATCACTATGCTGATCTTGGAGCGGCCCGCCGCCTGCATCACCACCAGCTCGGAGCTGGTCGCCAGCTGGCCCAGGCCGATGAGGCCGCCCAGCAGAGCCGCCAGCGGGAAGAAGAGCACCGCCTCTTTCGGCATGGAGAGCAGCACATAGTAGAGGGCACTGAGCATGTCGTAGTTGCCTTCCCCTACCGACTTCAGCTGCTCCACGTACTTGATGAGCGCCGCCAGCCCGACCAGAGTCAGTTCGCACAGCAGGACCGACATGAAAATAACCCGGCCGATATATCTATCGAGAATGCCAAACATCAGCAGAGACCCCCCTGTTGCAGCATCATGCTGATTTTTTCCTCAAATACAGACGCATGGAGCGGGGACGACATCAAAATGACCCGGTCGCCATGTCTATCGAGAATGCCAAACATCAGTAGAGACTCCCAGATGGCAACATCATGCCGATTTTCTCTTGAAATAGAGGGTCTTGACCCCGTTCCACCAGCTGGTGCCCTGCAGGTTGAGCGGCAACCCGATCAGCAGCAGATAGACCATCGGCACCAGGAACATGCCGGGCCAGTGCGGCAGCCGGCCGCTGTCGATGGCAGAGCGGGCGGCACTGAGCAGCAGGAAGTAGGAGAGGTAGAGCAGGATGGCCGGCAACAGCTTGGCATAGCGGCCCTGACGGGGGTTGACCCGCGCCAGCGGCACCACCAGAAAGGTCAGCACCAGAATGGAGAGCGGCAGCGACAGGCGCCACTGCAATTCGGCCATCAGCTGGTTGTCCTGGGTACCCAGCAGCTCCATGGTCGGCTTGGCCGCCGCCTTGCGGTTGGAGCGCTCCATCTCCTGCTGGCGGATCACCAGGCTGTACTCATCGAATTCGGAGATCTGGAACTGGCGGGTATTGAAGTGCCCCTCGTAGCGGGAGCCATCCTTCAGGGTCAGCCACTGCAGACCGTTGCTGTCGACCGTGACCACCCCTTCGGTCGCCACCACCACCGACGGCGGCTTGCCGTCCTGGGAGCGCTGCAACACGAAGATTTTCTGCAGTTTGGAGCCCTTGTCGTTGAGGTCCTGGATGTAAGCCACCAGGCGCCCCTTGTCGAGCTCCATGAAGCGGCCGGCCTGCAGGAAGGAGATCCCCGGATCGGCCTTGAACTCGTCGATCACCTGGTACTCGCGCTCCTTGGCCTGCGGGGCCACCCAGCCGGTGTTGAAGGCGGCAACGGCCGCCGTCAGCAAGGCCAGCACCATGGCGCTGCGCATCACGAAACGGTGGCTGAAGCCCACCGCATGCATCACCGTCATTTCGCTTTCGGCGTAGAGGCGCCCGTGAGCGAACAAGATGGCCAAAAACAGGCTGATAGGCAGCATCAACAAAGCCATGTTGGGCAGGTTGAGCAGCAGCAGGGTGGAGACCAGGCGCGTCGGCACCTCACCATCGGCGGCATCGCCGATGATCTGGATGAATTGCTGGCTGACGAAGATGAGCAGCAGCACGAATAATACCGCCAGCTGGGTTTTCAGGGTTTCCCTGAACAAATATCGGAAAACGATCACAGTCATTCCCAAGTAAACTTGTGTTTTTAGTCGAATGCCTGAAAAATAGGGCCGTATATTGGATTTTTACCAGTTTGAACTGCGGAGCCAGTGCCTGTTCGCTCCGCCTCTGATACCCCAACAAGCACCGCATTATTCAATAAAAGGTGCCTTTTGTCTTTAGGATGTAGGAGATTCCATGGAGTTCAGTGTAAAGAGTGGCAGTCCTGAGAAGCAACGCAGTGCCTGCGTCGTGGTCGGCGTATTCGAGCCGCGTCGCCTCTCTCCGGTTGCCGAACAACTGGACAAGATCAGCGATGGCTACATCAGTTCGCTGCTGCGCCGTGGCGACCTGGAAGGGAAACCAGGCCAGATGCTGTTGCTGCATCAAGTACCGGGCGTGCTCAGCGAGCGCGTGCTGCTGGTCGGTTGCGGCAAGGAGCGGGAACTCGACGAACGCCAGTACAAGCAGATCATCAACAAGACCATCACCACCCTCAACGAAACCGGCTCCATGGAAGCGGTCTGCTTCCTGACCGAGCTGCACGTCAAGGGACGGGATACCTATTGGAAGGTGCGCCAGGCGGTGGAAACCACCAAGGCGGGCCTCTACAGTTTCGATCAGTTCAAGACCAACAAGGCCGAGCCACGCCGTCCGCTGCGCAAGCTGGTATTCAACGTGCCAACGCGTCGGGAACTGACCATTGGTGAAAAAGCCATCGCCCACGGCCTGGCCGTGGCGAAAGGGGTGCGCGTCTGTCGCGACGTGGCCAACATGCCGCCCAATGTCTGCAATCCGGCCTATCTCGCCTCCCAGGCCCGTCGTCTGGCCGATGCCTTCGACAACATCACCACCAAGGTGATCGGCGAGCAGGAGATGGCCGAGCTCGGCATGAACTCCTATCTGGCGGTGGCCCGCGGCTCCGACAACGAAGCCATGATGGCCATCATCGAGTACAAGGGTCATCCGGATGCCAAGCCCATCGTGCTGGTCGGCAAGGGACTGACCTTCGACTCCGGCGGCATCTCCATCAAGCCGGCCGAGGGCATGGACGAGATGAAGTACGACATGGGTGGCGCCGCCTCCGTGCTCGGTACCATGCACGCCCTGGCCCAGCTGCAGTTGCCCATCAACGTCATCGGCGTGCTGGCGGGCTGCGAGAACATGCCGGGTGGCAACGCCTATCGCCCGGGCGACATTCTCACCTCCATGTCCGGCCAGACCATCGAAGTGCTCAACACCGATGCGGAAGGCCGCCTGGTGCTGTGCGATGCGCTGACCTATGTGGATCGCTTTGATCCGGAAACCGTGATCGACGTGGCCACCCTGACCGGTGCCTGCATCATCGCCCTGGGTCACCACACCACGGGCCTCTTGGCCAACCACAACCCGCTGGCCCACGAGCTGCTCAACGCCTCCGAGCAGGCGGGTGACCGCGCCTGGCGTCTGCCACTGTTCGACGAGTATCAGGAACAGCTGGAGAGTCCGTTTGCCGACATGGCCAACATAGGCGGCCGCCCGGCCGGTACCATCACCGCCGCCGCCTTCCTGTCACGCTTCACCAAGAAGTACAACTGGGCCCACCTGGATATCGCCGGGACCGCCTGGAAGAGTGGCAAGGAGAAAGGCTCCACCGGGCGTCCGGTGCCCCTGCTGACCCAGTTCCTGCTGAACCGGTCAGGGGTGGTCATCGAAGAGAAGGAGTAACCCTTTTATCCCGTTCGATGCGTGCATCAAGCGGGATGGCGTTACCCTGAATCACAAGGAAGAGGCCCGCCTCTTCCTTGTTTCATTGAGGGTTGGCAGGAATATCCCCTGCCCGTCCTTACCGGCGGTCAATAGTCCGTCACCGCAAACGGGATCAACCTGATGAGCCAAGTGACCTTTTACCTGATGAGCGAGCAGGATGACGCGCAGGCTTCGGCCGTCGAGCGCCTCGCCTGCCAGCTCGTAGCCGATAGCTGGGGGGCGGGCCATCTCTACCTGCTGTGCGACGACGAAGCGCAGGCCCTGCGCCTCGACGAGCTGCTGTGGCAGTTGCCGCCGGAGCGCTTCGTGCCGCACCAGCTGCAGGGCGAGAGCGGTCAGGCACCGGTGGAGATCGGCCATCAGCCGCCACGGCGGCGCTATGCCCGCCTCATCAATCTGGCCAAACAGACACCTTTGTTTGCAGGACACTTCGCTCAAGTGGTAGATTTTGTCCCCACTGACGAAACGCAAAAGCAGCAAGCCCGCGAGCGCTACAAGCACTATCGCCAGGCAGGCCACGCCCTCGAGATGAGGGATCAGCCCGTCCTTGCCGCACCGGATCCGGCGCAGCCCTGACTGTGCCACCCTCGATCCACGACGAATCAACACCAGAATCCATCCATCCAGAATACGGCGAGACCATGGAAAAGACTTTTAATCACAACGCCATCGAACAGGCGCTCTATCAGCACTGGGAAGCCCAGGGTTACTTCAAGCCCCACGGCGACACCAGCAAAGACTCCTTCTGCATCATGATCCCGCCGCCGAACGTCACCGGCAGCCTGCACATGGGTCACGCCTTCCAGCAAACCCTGATGGATACCCTGATCCGCTACAACCGCATGCAGGGCAAGAACACCCTGTGGCAGGCGGGTACCGACCACGCCGGTATCGCCACCCAGATGGTGGTTGAGCGCAAGATCGCCGCAGAAGAGGGCAAGACCCGCCACGATTACGGCCGGGAAGCCTTCATCGACAAGATCTGGCAGTGGAAGGAAGAGTCCGGCGGCACCATCACCCGCCAGATGCGCCGTCTGGGTGACTCCGTGGATTGGGAGCGCGAGCGCTTCACCATGGATGAAGGCCTCTCCGCCGCCGTACAGGAAGTGTTCGTCCGTCTCTACGAAGATGGCCTGATGTACCGTGGCAAGCGTCTGGTGAACTGGGATCCCAAGCTCAACACCGCCATCTCCGATCTGGAAGTGGAAAACCGCGAGATCAAGGGCCACATGTGGCACCTGCGCTACCCGCTGGCCAACGGCGCCAAGACTGCCGAAGGCCAGGATCACCTGATCGTCGCCACCACCCGTCCGGAAACCATGCTGGGTGATACCGCCGTCGCGGTAAACCCGGAAGACCCGCGCTACAAGGCGCTGATCGGTCAGCACATTCTGCTGCCGCTGGTGAACCGTCTGATCCCCATCGTCGCCGACGAACACGCCGACATGGAGAAGGGCACCGGCTGCGTGAAGATCACCCCGGCCCACGACTTCAACGACAACGAAGTGGGCAAGCGCCACAACCTGCCGATGATCAACATCTTCACCCTGGACGCCCACGTGCGTGCCGAGGCCGAAGTGGTCGACAGCAACGGCAACCCCAGCACCGCCTATGACGCCGCCCTGCCGACCGAGTTCGCCGGGATGGAGCGCTTTGCGGCCCGCAAGGCCATCGTCGCCAAGCTGGATGAGCTGGGCCTCTTGGCCGAGATCAAGGATCACGTGCTGCAGCAGCCTTACGGCGATCGTGGTGGCGTGCCCATCGAGCCGATGCTGACCGACCAGTGGTACGTGCGCGTGGCGCCGATGGCCAAGACCGCCATCGAGGCGGTGGAAGATGGCCGCATCCAGTTCGTGCCGAAACAGTACGAAAACATGTACTTCTCCTGGATGCGCGACATTCAGGACTGGTGCGTCTCCCGTCAGCTGTGGTGGGGTCACCGCATCCCGGCCTGGTATGACGATGCCGGCAACGTCTACGTGGGCCGCAACGAAGATGAAGTGCGCACCAAGCACAGCATCCCGTCCGTGACCGTGCTGCGTCAGGACGAAGACGTGCTCGACACCTGGTTCAGCTCCGCCCTGTGGACCTTCTCCACCCTCGGCTGGCCCAACAACACCGAGGCGCTCAAGACCTTCCACCCGACCGACGTGCTGATGAGCGGCTTCGACATCATCTTCTTCTGGATTGCCCGGATGATCATGATGACCATGCACTTCATCAAGGATGAAAACGGCCAGCCGCAAGTCCCGTTCAAGACCGTCTACATCACTGGCCTCATCCGTGACGAAGAAGGCCAGAAGATGTCCAAGTCCAAGGGCAACGTGCTGGATCCGCTCGACATGATCGACGGCATCTCGCTGGAAGATCTGCTGGAGAAGCGCACCGGCAACATGATGCAGCCGCAGATGGCCGAGAAGATCGGCAAGCGTACCGCCAAGCAGTTCCCGGAAGGGATCGAAGCCCACGGTACCGACGCCCTGCGCTTCACCCTGGCGGCGCTGGCCTCTACCGGTCGTGACATCAACTGGGACATGAAGCGCCTGGATGGCTACAACAACTTCTGCAACAAGCTGTGGAACGCCTCCCGCTACGTGCTGATGAACACCGAAGATCAGGATTGCGGTTTTGCCGGTGGCGAGATGCAGTTCAGCCTGGCGGATCGCTGGATCCAGTCCCAGCTGCAAGTGGCCATCCGTGACTTCCGTACCGCCCTCGATACCTACCGCTTCGACATCGCGGCAGGCGTGCTGTACGAATTTATCTGGAACCAGTTCTGTGACTGGTATCTGGAGCTGACCAAGCCGGTACTGACCAAGGGTTCCGAGGCCGAGCAGCGCGCTGCCCGCCACACCCTCGTCAGCGTCCTCGAGACCCTGCTGCGCCTGGCACATCCGATCATCCCGTTCATCACCGAGACCATCTGGAAATCGGTCGCCCCGCTGGCCGGCGTACACGCCGACACCATCATGATTCAGGCTTTCCCGGAGTTCGACGCCGCCAAGGTGGACGAAGCCGCGATGGCGGATCAGGAGTGGGTGAAGGAGTTCATCGTCAGCATCCGCAACATCCGCGCCGAGATGAACGTGGCGCCGAGCGTGCCGCTCAACGTGCTGCTCCAGTGCGATGCCAAGGATGCCCAGCGCGCAGCCGACAACGAGGCCTTCCTCAAGTCGCTGGCCCGTCTGGAATCCATCCGCGTACTGGCCGATGGTGAAGTGGCGCCCCTGTCAGTGAAGAAGCTGATCGGTGCTACCGAGCTGATGATCCCGATGGCCGGTCTCATCGACAAAGACGCCGAGCTGGCCCGTCTGGCCAAAGAGGTTGCCCGTCTGGTCGGTGAGTGCGGTCGCATCGAAGGCAAGCTCGGCAACGAAGCCTTCGTCGCCAAGGCGCCGGAAGCGGTCATCATCAAGGAACGCGAGAAGCTGGAAGATTACCGTCTCCAGCTGACCAAGCTGGAAGCCCAGCAGGCCGAGATCGCCGCGCTGTAAGCCGGATTTGACTTGGTAGAAGCCCCCTCCTGCAGGGGGCTTTTTATTGCCCGCCCGCCGCCACCCCGCGTTTTTTGCGCTTCTTCATGCAAAATTAGCGAGCCAAATCACCCGCTTTCACAAGCGCATCGCCCCCAAATTCATTACACTGCCAGCGATCTTTTCTACTCGGAGTGCTGTTGCAGTATGGAAATATTGATCCTGTTTGGATTGATTTTGCTTAATGGCGTCTTCGCCATGTCGGAAATCGCCATCGTCACCGCGCGCAAGGCCCGCCTCAGCAAGATGGTCAGCGAAGGGAGCCGCTCTGCCGCCATCGCCCTCAAACTGAGTGAAGATCCGACCCATTTTCTCTCCGCGGTGCAGATCGGCATCACCAGTATCGGTCTGCTCAACGGTATCTACGGCGAATCCCTGCTGGCCCAGCCACTGGCGCTCTGGCTGCAGGAGTGGGGCATGGCCCCCAAGAGCAGCAGCCTGCTCGCAACCGTATTGGTCATCGTGGTGGTCACCTATCTCTCCATCGTCATCGGCGAACTGGTGCCCAAGCGGCTTGGCCAGCTCAGTGCCGAACGCATCGCCTGCTTGGTAGCCCGCCCCATGATGTGGCTGGCGGCGCTCACCCGCCCCTTCGTCTGGCTGCTGTCGGCTTCCACCAAGGCCAGCCTGCGCATCCTGCGCGTCAGCCAGGACGGTGGCGCCAACGTGACCCAGGAGGAGATCCACGCCATGCTGGTGGAAGGCTCCGAGGCCGGGATCATCGAGGATCATGAACACACCATGTTACGGAATGTGTTCCGCCTCGACGAGCGCAGCCTCTCGTCACTGATGGTGCCGCGCAGCGACATCCGCTATCTCGACCTCGCCCTGCCGCTGGAGGTGAACCTGCAGCGACTGGTGGAGTATCGCCACAGCTTCTTCCCGGTCTGTGACGGCAGCCTGTCGGAACTGGTGGGCATCATCAACGTCAGCAAGGTGCTGCACGCCTACATCAAGGGAGAGCCCATCGATCTGGCGGCGCTGACCCAGGATGGCAGCCTGCTGCCGGAGACCCTCAACGGCCTCGAGCTGCTCAACCACTTCCGTACCCACTCCGAGCACATGGTGCTGGTGGTGGACGAATATGGCGAGCTGCAGGGGCTGGTCACCCAGCAGGATCTGCTGGAGACCCTGGCCGGCGACTTCCAGCAGGAGGACGGCGACGACAACTGGGCATTCCAGCGCACCGACGGCAGCTGGCTGCTCGACGGCCTCATTCCGCTGCCTGAGCTGAAGGACTGTCTGGGACTGGTTCGGCTACCGGAAGAAGAAAAACATCACTATCACACCCTCGGAGGGCTTATCATGCTGCTCCTTGGCCGCGTTCCCCAGACCGGAGATCTGGTCACGCTGGAACAGTGGCAACTGGAAATTGTTGACATGGATGGTCTGCGCATCGACAAGGTGCTGGCCATGCCCTTGCTTGATCAACCCAGCTAACCTGCGGAGTTTGCAACTATGGAGCAGTTTTACCAACTGGCTCACGCCTTTATGCATCAGGATCTGGTGACGCTATCCGATCCCAAGATGGCCTTCATGGTCTGCGGCGTGTTATTGACGTTTCTGGTGCTGGAGAACGGCTTCATCCCCACCGCCTTTCTGCCCGGCGACAGCCTGTTGATCCTGACCGGCGTGCTCATCTATCAGGACGTGCTCTCCCTTGGGGTGATCCCGCTGCTGATCCTAGCCACCTTCGTCGGCACCTGGCTCGGCTACATGCAGGGGCGTTTCCTGGGTCATACCCAGCTCTACCACCGGCTGCTGTCCCATGTGGAAGAGAAGCACCAGCAGAAGGTGTACTACCTGCTGGACAAATACGGCATCGTGACCCTGATCACCGCCCGCTACATCGCCTTCGTGCGCACCGCCTACCCCTATATCGTCGGCGCGACCGAACTGCCGCAGGGGCGCTTTCTCATCGTCAATCTGGTCAGCTCCATCATGTGGATCTGCCCGCTGGTCGGCTTTGGCTACTTCCTGAGCCACACCAAGCTGGCGTCCGAGTATCAGTCCCAGTTCCTCAGCATCATTCTCTGCCTGCCGATCGTACTGCTGGTCGGCGGTCTCATCGCGCTGATCTGGCGCTGGCTGAGCAAACGCAAAGCCAGTGCGCCACGGGATTGAGACAAATACACAGGGCCATCGCAAGATGGCCCTTTTTTTAGCTAAATAATGGCGATTTACCCGCTGGCGCTCTTGTCAAGCGAGAGTAAAAATGAGTGAATCTAGCGCCTTTTTTTTCGACGTGAATGGAGTCGGTAGTATGCGGTGTCGGGTTAGCGCTATGGCGCTGGTTTATGCATTGGTTGGACTGCTGGGATTGCCAGCAGCATTGGCTGCCCCCAACCCGGCCAAACTGCAGCTGCAATCGAGCAGCGCGCTGGTGATGGATGTCGGTACGGGCAAGACCCTGTACCAGAAGAATGCCACCCGGGTGCGCCCCATCGCCTCGATCACCAAGCTGATGACGGCACTGGTGGTGCTGGATGCCCGCCAGGATCTCGGCCAGACCCTGACCATCGATCAGAACGACAGAGACGCCATCAAACACACCTATTCGCGGGTGCGCATGGGCACCCAGGTATCACGCCGCGATGCCCTGCACCTGGCACTGATGTCCTCCGAGAACCGCATGGCCTCGGCCCTGGCCCGTCACTATCCCGGTGGACGCCCCGCCTTCGTACGGGCCATGAACAACAAGGCCAAGCAGCTGGGCATGCGCAACAGCCGCTTCTATGACTCCACCGGCCTGTCGACTCGCAACGTCTCCACCGCCCAGGATCTGGCCAAGCTCATCGCCGCCGCCTATCGCCAGCCGTTGATCCGCGAGTTCACCCAGGACACCAGCAAGGACATGCGCTTTCGCACCCCTGCCTACAGCCTGATGTTCAACAACACCAACCCGCTGGTGAAGAACCCGGACTGGGATGTGCGCCTCTCCAAGACCGGCTTTACCGACGAGGCGGGCCGTTGCCTGCTGATGCGTGCCAAGCCGGACAACCGCGAGCTGGCCATCGTACTGCTCAACTCGGTGGGCAAACGCACCCCGGTCGGCGATGCCAACCGCATTCGCAAGTGGCTGAAAAGCTGATCCCGCTCCACGGGGATGAAAAAGGATGCTGCGGCATCCTTTTTTATTGCCCGCAAACCGCTTCTGCGCCCATCTGGGGACAGTAATCACAAAGGAGGATAAAGGATTGCCTCAGGCCAAAAGACGGCTATACGAGGTGATGGCGTGAGCATAAGGGGATTAGGAGATGGGCAATTGTACGCGACAGGGTAGCGCCTTATGCAGGCATAGGAGCCTTCGTCACGCTGTTGTTGGGCTGAGGGCAAGACGGATGACGGTTGTCGAGCCAAACGGGAGGATACCGCGAGCTGAGCCGTGTTAGCTCTCCTGGTGGCATAGTCATATAAAAAAACAGCCCCGACCGAGGTCGAGGCTGTCTTCTATATGGTGCGCCCGAGAGGATTCGAACCTCTGACCACCTGGTTCGTAGCCAGGTACTCTATCCAGCTGAGCTACGGGCGCTCATCAACTTTTGGTACTGCTTTCAATATGGTGCGCCCGAGAGGATTCGAACCTCTGACCACCTGGTTCGTAGCCAGGTACTCTATCCAGCTGAGCTACGGGCGCTCACAAACTTTTGGTACTGCTTTCAAAATGGTGCGCCCGAGAGGATTCGAACCTCTGACCACCTGGTTCGTAGCCAGGTACTCTATCCAGCTGAGCTACGGGCGCTCATAAACTTTTGATTTTGCTTTAAATGGTGCGCCCGAGAGGATTCGAACCTCTGACCACCTGGTTCGTAGCCAGGTACTCTATCCAGCTGAGCTACGGGCGCCCTGATTTAAAGCGATAAAAAAAGCTTACTCAACAGTAAGCCTTTTTCAGGTGTACCGGCTTGCTGATTGCCAGTACATGACTCATCGTGAGTCTAATATGGTGCGCCCGAGAGGATTCGAACCTCTGACCACCTGGTTCGTAGCCAGGTACTCTATCCAGCTGAGCTACGGGCGCAAATGGCGGAGAAGGGGGGATTCGAACCCCCGATGCGGGTATAAGCCGCATACTCCCTTAGCAGGGGAGCGCCTTCAGCCTCTCGGCCACCTCTCCGTTTGCGGGGCTGATAATACTTCACAGGGATTTTTAGTCAAACACTTTTTTGGAGAAAAAAGCGCGTTCGCTCAGCATTTGGTCAAAGCGTGGAATATTCAAGCAATATCGACACTTATCCCGCTCTTTTACTCCCTGCGACATGATTTTCAGCCCCCCAGAAAAACAAAAGGCGACACATGAGGTGTCGCCTTGTCACAGCCATTAACGCCGCTTAGAAGCCGGATTGGCCCGGAACTTTCTCGGCCTGGATGCGCTGGTAGATCTCTTCGCGGTGTACGGAGACCTCTTTCGGTGCGTTCACACCGATACGAACCTGATTGCCTTTTACGCCCAGTACGGTGACAGTCACTTCGTCACCAATCATCAGGGTTTCCCCTACACGACGAGTCAAAATAAGCATTCGCTTGCTCCTGTATCCTGTTTTGTATTTATATCGATATGCGACATTATCTTACAAAGATACCGATATGGTAAATGGTTGAAACTAAATCAATCAGGGATTGTTTCCCAAGGGCTGCTCATGAGGCTCCTGATCCAGCCCAAAAGCGGAGTGCAAGGCACGCACTGCCAGCTCCAGGTACTTCTCGTCAATCACCACGGATATCTTGATTTCAGAGGTGGAAATCAACTGCATGTTGATCCCCTCCTCGCCCAATACCTTGAACATGGTGCGGGCGACGCCAGGATGGTTCCACATCCCGACTCCGACGATGGAAACCTTGGCGATCTCACCGTTGCCCTGCACACAGGCGGCCCCCAGCTCGCTGGCGGTCTCCTCCAGCAGGGCGCGCGCCCGGCGATAGTCATCGCGATTCACCGTGAAGGTGAAGTCGGCGGTCCCATCGCCCAGCGTGTTCTGCACTATCATGTCGACATCAATGTTGGCGTCGCTGATCGGATTCAGGATCTGCGCGGCCACGGTGGGCCTGTCCGGCACACCCAGAATGGTCAGGCTCGCCTCGTTGCGATTGAACGCTATCCCGGATACCAGGGGAGCTTCCATCCTCTCACCTCCATATGTGATTAAGGTTCCCTCTCCATCGACAAAGCTCGACAGCACCCGCAGCGGTACGCGGTACTTGCCCGCGAACTCCACCGAACGGATCTGCAGCACCTTGGCGCCGAGACTGGCCATCTCCAGCATCTCCTCGAAGGTGATGGTATCGAGACGGCGCGCCTTGGGCTCGATGCGCGGATCCGTGGTATAGACCCCATCCACATCGGTAAAGATCTGGCATTCATCGGCCTTGATGGCCGCCGCCACGGCAACCGCCGTGGTGTCAGAGCCACCGCGCCCCAGCGTCGTGATGGCGTTATGCTCGTCACGCCCCTGGAAGCCGGCGATCACCACCACCTTGCCCGCGCCCAGTTCAGCCTGAACCTGCTCGATGTCAATGTGGGTGATGCGCGCCTTGCCATAGGCGGAATCGGTATGAATGCGAACCTGATCGCCGGTCATTGAGACCGCAGGACAACCGCGTTTGTTCAACGCGATCGCCAGCAGCGCTATGGTGACCTGTTCACCGGTGGAGACCAGCACATCCATCTCGCGCCGGTTGGCATCAGGATCCAGCTGCTGGGCCATGCCCAGCAACCGGTTGGTTTCGCCCGACATGGCGGAGACAACCACCACCACGTCATGTCCCTGGGCGCGGGTCTGCTCGACCCGCTCAGCTACCGCCTCGATCCGCTCCAGCGTGCCGACCGAGGTGCCGCCGTACTTCTGTACATAGAGTGCCACAGATCACCTCGCCCGATTACAGGCGCTCTTCCAGCCAGGAATGTACGGATTGCAGGGCTGCCGGCACCGCCTCGGGCTGGGTACCACCCGCCTGGGCCATGTCGGGACGACCACCGCCCTTGCCACCTACCTGCTGGGCGACCAGATTGACCAGCTCACCGGCCTTGACCTTGCCGGTCAGGTCGTTGGTGACGCCCGCGATCAGGTTAACCTTGCCCTCGCCACTGGTGGCCAGCAGCACGACACCAGACTTCATCTGGTTCTTCAGCTCGTCCAGCATGCCGCGCAGGGATTTCGGATCGGCCCCTTCCAGCGCTGCAACCAGCACCTTCTGACCCTTGATCTCGATAACCTGACCCAGCAGGTCATTACCGGCCTGAGCGGCCAGCTTGGCCTTGAGCTGCTCCAGCTCGCGCTCCATCATCTTGGCCTTGTCCAGTACCTGACGTACCTTGTCGGCGATGCAGAACTGGTCACCTTTCACCAGTGCGGCAGCTTCTTCGATCTGCTCGCCGACCTGATGCATGAAGTCGATGGCGGCCTTGCCGGTCACCGCTTCGATACGGCGCACACCGGCGGCGATGCCGCTCTCGGCGATGATCTTGAAGAAGCCGATGTCACCGGTGCGCTTCGCGTGGGTACCGCCGCACAGCTCGGTGGAGTAGTCGCCCATGCGCACCACGCGCACGTCGTCTTCGTATTTCTCGCCAAACAGCGCCATGGCGCCGGCCGACTTGGCGGCTTCCAGATCCATCAGCTGGGTGGTGATTTCGTGGTTGGCGCGGATCTGGTTGTTGACCAGCTCCTCGACCCGGCGAATGGTCGCCATGGTCATCCCCTCGAAGTGGGAGAAGTCAAAGCGCATGCGCTCGGCACCCACCAGAGAGCCTTTCTGGGTCACGTGCTCACCCAGCGCCTGACGCAGGGCAGCGTGCAGCAGGTGGGTCACGGAATGGTTCAGAGCGATGGCCTGGCGACGCTCGCCATCGACCACGGCTTCGACCTCGGCCCCTTTCTCCAGGGTGCCCAGCTCCATGTAGCCCTTGTGGATGATCGCCTTGCCCGCTTTGACGGTATCGGTCACGGCAAAGATGCCGTCGTCCACTTTCAGGGTACCGCTGTCGCCGATTTGGCCGCCGGACTCGGCGTAGAAGGGGGTCTGCTCCAGCACAATGACAGCTTCGTCACCGGCGATGAGACCGCTCACCTCGTCCACGCCCTTGTAGATGCCGACCACACGGGTGCGCTCGGTCAGGGTCTTGTAACCGGTGAAGGGGGTCTCGAAGTCGAGCTTGAGCATCTCGTTGTAGTTCACGCCGAAGCTGGAAGCCTCTTTGGCGCGAGCACGCTGCTTCTCCATCTCGGCCTTGAAGCCCTCTTCGTCGATGCCGATCTCGCGCTCGCGCACCACGTCGGCAGTCAGGTCGGCCGGGAAGCCGTAAGTGTCATACAGCTTGAACACCACCTCGCCCGGAATGACCTTGGCATCACCGAGATTGGCCAGCACGTCTTCCAGCAGCAGCAGACCTCTGTCCAGAGTGCGGACGAACTGCTCCTCTTCGATACGCAGCACGCGCTCGACCAGCGGCAGCTGGGCAATCAGCTCGGCCGCGACATCCTTCATCTGTGCCGCCAGCTCGGCTGCCAGTTTGTAGAAGAACACTTCGGTGGCACCCAGCTTGCGACCGTGACGCACGGCGCGGCGGATGATGCGACGCAGCACGTAGCCGCGACCTTCGTTGGACGGCATCACGCCATCTGCCACCAGGAAGGCGCAGGAGCGGATGTGGTCGGCGATGACGCGCAGGGACTGGTTGCTCAGGTCGGTGGTGCCGACGATCTCGGCCGCTTTCTTGATCAGCGCCTGGAAGATGTCAATTTCGTAGTTGGAGTGCACACCCTGCATGATGGCGGAGATACGCTCCAGACCCATGCCGGTATCCACGGACGGACGCGGCAGCGGTTCCATGGTACCGTCAGCCTGACGGTTGAACTGCATGAACACCACGTTCCAGATCTCGATGAAACGGTCGCCATCCTCTTCCGGTGAGCCGGGACGGCCACCCCAGATGTGATCGCCGTGGTCGTAGAAGATCTCGGTGCAAGGACCGCACGGACCGGTATCGCCCATCGCCCAGAAGTTGTCGGAAGCGTACGGTGCACCCTTGTTGTCACCGATGCGCACGATGCGATCGGCCGGCACACCGACCTCTTTTTCCCAGATGTCGAAAGCTTCATCGTCAGTCGCGTAGACGGTCACCAGCAGGCGCTCTTTCGGCAGTTGCAGCACCTCGGTCAGGAAACCCCATGCAAACTTGATGGCATCCTGCTTGAAGTAGTCGCCGAAGCTGAAGTTGCCCAGCATTTCGAAGAAGGTGTGGTGACGAGCGGTATAGCCGACGTTTTCCAGATCGTTGTGCTTACCACCGGCACGCACGCAACGCTGGGAAGTCGTCGCGCGATTGTAGGCACGCTTGTCTGCGCCAAGGAACACGTCCTTGAACTGGTTCATACCCGCGTTGGTAAACAACAGGGTCGGGTCGTTATGCGGTACCAGCGAGCTGGAGGAGACAACCTGGTGCCCCTGGGAACGGAAATACTCGAGAAACGCGGCGCGAATCTCTGACGTGGACATATACATGGAAAATCCTGCTTGATTCGAATACGGACTTTTAACCGCATTAATGTAAGTTTTCTGCGGGGTAAAGTAAAACGGACAGGGCCGCCACGGGTGAAAAAGCGCGCATAAATGGGGGCTGGGAGAAAAGGGAGACAAACCGGGGCGTTTTCAGCCATGCTTTGGGCCGATGGCAGCGGAAAATCGGCTTGTCACCGAGGAGCCTTCCACCGCGTCCGCCACCAGGATGCAAGTTGTTGAATCCACAGACGCCAGCGGTAAATGACATGCAATCATGTCCATAGCGGCGGGATAAGCGATACGGACAACCCGAGCAAAAGACATCCTGTGAAATGCAGAACTGCGCCATGACAATCTTGGCTGCTAGGTGTTTGGTATTTGGTGTTGGGGCTAGTTGGCAAGCGCGCCACCATCCCCCCTGCAGGTCATCAGCAGGCTGCGACGACTTGCAGGAGAGCAGAAACGGAGTGCTTACAGCTCGCGCTCCTGCAAGGCGCTCAACGCATAGCGTCCCTGCTCCTGGGTAAAGCCGCGCCCCAGCAGGTATTTGAGCCACTTCATCCGCAGCTTGAAATCGGCAAGGTCGGCCACGTTGGCTCGCCGCGCCAACAGCGCCAGGGCGAGTTCAAACCAGTCCAGCTCCGGCTGCTCGAAGGCGGCGTCAATCTGGTTGTCATCCAGCCCCTTGCGGCGCAGCTCGAAACGGATCTTGATGGGACCGTGCCCCTTGGCCGCCCCAGCTCTTACCGCCATGGCGCCATAGCGCTCGTCGTTGACCCAGTTGTAACCCCGGCAATAACCGACGACCGCCTCGATCACCTCTTCCTGATAGCCCTGCTGGCGCAGCCGTCTGGCCAGCTCGGACTCGGCGCTTTCCCGGCGAGCAAGACTGCGCATGGCAAAGGCGCGGGCCGCAGCCAATTGCTCTTCAAAGGTGAGTTCGACCGGTTTGTCAGCAGATTCATCAACCATAAATAACAAGGCCGGGTATCAACCCGGCCTTCCTCTGTTCCTTATTCGAACTCTTGTTCGCTTTCGGCATCGAACTCTTCTGCCTCAACCGGTGCAGCCTTGTCATCGACAGGTACGGCACCGGAGAGCAGCAGCTCGCGCAGACGGGCTTCTACTTCGCCAGCCATCGCCTTGTTCTCGGCGAACAGCTTCATGACGTTGGCCTTACCCTGACCGATCTTCTCCCCGTTGTAGCTGTACCAGGCACCGGCCTTGTCGATCAGCTTGTGCTTGACGCCCAGATCCACCAGTTCGCCCTCTTTGGAGATGCCGGCGCCATAGAAAATCTGGAACTCGGCCTGCTTGAAGGGCGGGGCCACCTTGTTCTTGACCACTTTGACGCGGGTTTCGTTACCGACCACTTCGTCACCTTCCTTGATGGCGCCGATGCGACGGATATCCAGACGCACGGAGGCGTAGAACTTGAGCGCGTTACCACCCGTGGTGGTCTCCGGGCTGCCGAACATGACGCCGATCTTCATCCGGATCTGGTTGATGAAGATGCACAGGCAGTTGGCGTTCTTGATGTTGGCGGTCAGTTTGCGCAGCGCCTGAGACATCAGACGGGCCTGCAGGCCGACGTGGGAATCACCCATCTCGCCTTCGATTTCCGCTTTCGGGGTCAGGGCTGCCACGGAGTCGACGATGATGACGTCAACGGCGTTGGAGCGCACCAGCATGTCGCAGATTTCCAGCGCCTGTTCACCAGTATCCGGCTGGGAGATCAGCAGGTCGTCGACGTTGACGCCCAGCTTGGCGGCATAGATGGGATCCAGCGCGTGCTCCGCATCGACGAAGGCACAGGTCTTGCCCTTCTTCTGCGCTTCGGCGATCACCTGAAGGGTCAGCGTGGTTTTACCGGAAGATTCCGGACCATAGATCTCGACGATACGACCGCACGGCAGGCCACCGATGCCCAGCGCCACGTCCAGGGAGAGGGAGCCGGTGGAGATGGCTTCGATATCCATGGTCTTGCTGTCGCCCAGACGCATGATGGAGCCTTTGCCAAACTGCTTTTCGATCTGACCCAGCGCAGCCGCCAGTGCCTTCTGTTTGTTCTGATCCATGCCAATCTCCGCTGGAAATCGTGAGTAAAAATGAAGTTGGGCTAAGTATACTGTCTATTCATACAGTATCAAGCCCAATTTATCTGAGCAGGGCCAACAGACCCGACAAGGCCTGTCTCACCGCCTGCTGGCGCACCTGCCGGCGATCCCCGTCGAAACGGGCCAGCAGGGAATGATGACGGCCAGATCGGTCCGCCCAGGCGAACCAGACGGTGCCGACCGGTTTGCCCGGTGTCGCGCCGCCAGGGCCGGCGATGCCGCTGATGGCGACACTGATGGCGGCAGAGGAGTGGGCCAGAGCACCGCGGGCCATCTCCAGCACCACCGCTTCGCTCACCGCGCCGTGCTGCTCAAGGCTCTCGCCGCTCACCCCCAGCATCTGCTGCTTGGCTTCGTTGGTGTAGGTGACAAAACCGCGGTCGAACCAGCCTGAGCTGCCCGCGATGTCGGTGATGGCCGTCGCCACCCCGCCACCGGTACAGGATTCGGCGGTCGCCGCCAGCCAACCACGCTGACCGAGGGCCTTACCCAGCTCGATGGCAAGGTGCTCTATCTCTGCATCCAGTTTCATCACGGCTCCTGCTGATTCGTTGAAGAGGCATATTATGCGATCCCGTCACTGCCGCCCGCAACCGCTGGGCAGACCCCCACCGACATCGATGTGCAGCACCAAGACCCGCTCAGCCAGAGACAACCCCGGAACCCGACCTCCCCCGCCGCGCTGCTTATGTGTAGAATGGCGCCATCAAGTTCAAGGCTCATCACCGCAGACACTGGCCCGCAGAGGCCCCTTCTGGAATCGCACATGACCGCACAACACCAAGCTACCGGCACCGCGCCCGGCGCCAATCTCAGCGCCCACACGCCCATGATGCAGCAATATCTGACCCTCAAGGCCGAGAACCCGGAGATCCTGCTGTTCTACCGGATGGGCGACTTCTACGAACTGTTCTATGACGATGCCCGCAAGGCCTCCCAGCTGCTCGACATATCCCTGACCAAGCGCGGCCAGTCGGCCGGTAGCCCCATCCCGATGGCAGGGGTGCCCTATCACGCCATCGAGGGTTATCTGGCCAAGCTGGTACAGCTCGGCGAATCGGCCGCCATCTGCGAACAGGTCGGGGATCCCGCCACCAGCAAGGGGCCGGTGGAACGCAAGGTCATTCGCATCATCACCCCGGGCACCGTCTCCGACGAGGCGCTGCTCAGCGAACGACAAGACAACCTGATCGCCGCCGTCTATCACGATGGCCGCCGCTTCGGCTATGGCACCATGGACATCGGCTCCGGCCGCTTCTTCATTAACCAGTTCGAGAAAGAAGAGACCCTGCTGGCGGAGCTGCAGCGCACCAACCCGGCCGAGCTGCTCTACCCCGAATCGTTCGCCTTCCTGCATCACGTTGAAGGTCGCCGTGGCCTGCGCCGCCGCCCCGAGTGGGAGTTTGAGCTGGGTACCGCCCGCAAGCTGTTGTGCCAACAGTTTGGCACCCAGGATCTGGTGGGCTTTGGCGTCGAGCAGAGCGAGACCGCCCTGTGCGCCGCCGGTTGCCTGATGCAATACGTGAAAGACACCCAGCGCACCGCCCTGCCCCACATTCGCAGCGTGCGCCTCGAACAGCCCGATCATGCGGTCATCATGGATGCCGCCACCCGCCGCAATCTGGAGCTGACCCAGAATCTGGCCGGCGGCCACGACAACACCCTCTCCGCCGTGCTGGACTGCACCGCTACCCCCATGGGCAGCCGCTTGCTCAAGCGCTGGATCCACCAGCCGATCCGCGACCGGGTGATCCTGAAAGGTCGCCAGAGCACCATCAAGGAGCTCATCGAGCAGAACCTCTATGACGAGCTGGGCGGCCTGTTGCGCCAGGTCGGCGATGTGGAGCGGGTGCTGGCGCGCCTGGCCCTGCGTTCGGCCCGTCCGCGCGATCTCACCCGCCTGCGTCAGGCCTTCGCCCAACTGCCTGAGCTGCAGCGCCTGCTGGCGGAGAGCGAGCACGAGGCGGTGCAGCAGCTGCGCGAACGCGCCAGCACCTTCCCCGAACTGCTCGACCTGCTGGAGCGCGCCGTGATGGAGGTGCCGCCGGTGCTGATCCGCGATGGCGGCGTCATCCGTGACGGCTTCAACCAGGAGCTGGACGAGCTGCGGGATCTGGCCAACGGCGCCACCGCCAGCCTGGCCCGCATCGAGGAGCGCGAGCGGCTGCTGACCGGTATCAACACCCTCAAGGTGGGCTACAACAAGGTGCACGGCTTCTACATCGAGGTGAGCCGCGCCAACAGCCACCTGGTGCCGGCCCACTACATCCGCCGTCAGACACTGAAAAACAACGAACGCTACATCATCGACGAGCTTAAAAAGTACGAGGACAAGGTGCTCACCGCCCAGGCTCAGGCGCTGGCGCTGGAAAAACGCCTCTACGAAGAGCTGCTCGATGCCCTGCTGCCCCACCTCGGCGATCTGCAGGAGTCCGCCGCCGCACTGGCGGAGCTGGACGTGCTGGCCAACCTGGCCGAGCGGGCCGAGACCCTGGACTACCGCTGCCCGACGCTCATCGACGAGGATCAGATCCTGATCGAGGCGGGCCGCCATCCGGTGGTGGAGCAGGTGATGACAGACCCCTTTATCGCCAACCCGATCCGGCTTGAGAGGGAGCGGCGAATGCTGATCATCACCGGCCCCAACATGGGCGGTAAATCCACCTACATGCGCCAGACCGCGCTGATCGTGCTGCTGGCCCATATCGGTGCCTTCGTGCCGGCCGACAGCGCCCGTATCGGCCCCATCGACCGCATCTTCACCCGTATCGGGGCATCGGATGACCTGGCATCGGGAAGATCCACCTTCATGGTGGAGATGACCGAGACCGCCAACATCCTCAACAACGCCACCGCCCGCAGTCTGGTGCTGATGGACGAGATAGGTCGCGGTACCAGTACCTATGACGGCCTCTCGCTGGCGTGGGCCTGCGCCGAACAGCTGGCAAGCAAGATCGGCGCCTACACCCTGTTCGCCACCCACTACTTCGAGCTGACCCGCTTGCCGGAGCTGATGAGCGGGCTGGCCAACGTCCACCTCGATGCGGTGGAACACGGTGACACCATCGCCTTTATGCACGCGGTGCAGGAGGGAGCGGCCAGCCGCTCCTACGGGCTGCAGGTAGCGGCGCTGGCGGGGGTGCCGAAATCGGTGATCCAGCAGGCCCGTCACAAACTGCACGAGCTGGAAAGCGCCACCCCGGTGGCCGCTGGCGAATCTCGCCCGGCCCCGGTGGCCATGGCGCCCCAGAGTCATCCGGTAGTCGATGAGCTGGAAGCGGTGCGCCCGGACGAGCTCACCCCGCGGCAGGCGCTGGATCTGCTCTATCGTCTCAAACAGATGCTGTGACCAGCGGCAGCTGATCAGCCATGAAAAAGGGGAACCACGAGGTTCCCCTTTTTGTTTGGCTGCTTGATGGCGGCCTCAACAGGATGAAGCAGGTCAGGCAGGCCCGATCCGCTCCAGCAGGCTCATGTGGGTTGAACCGTCGTGGCGCTTGAGCTTTTGCCGGTATTCGAACTGGTGCTGGCTCTCCTGCTTGAGCCCCAGCATCAGCGAATAGCACATGGCCAGCATGATCACCGAGAAGGGCAGCGCCGCTATGATGCTGGCGGCCTGCAGGGCGGCCAGCCCGCCGGAGACCAGCAGGATGGCGGCCACCAGCCCCTGACCCAGCCCCCAGATGGCGCGGTGCAACACGGGAGGATCCTGATCGCCGATGGAGAGCAGGGTCGTGATCACGAGAGTGCCCGAATCACTGGAGGTGATGAAGTAGGTACAGATCAGCAGGGTCAGCACGCCCTTGGCGATCCAGCCGAAGGTTTCCCAGTGCAGCAGTTCCACCGTCTGGTAGAGCGCCAGGGTCACGTCCTGATTGACCGCGGCCACCACGCCGCCACCGCCGAACAGCTCCAGATTCATGGCGGTACCGCCGAACACGGTGAGCCAGAACATGCCGAGCAGCGAGGGCACCAGCAGCACACCGAGCACGAATTCGCGGATGGTACGCCCCTTGGAGATGCGGGCGATGAACATGCCGACAAACGGCGCCCACGCAATCCACCAGCCCCAGTAGAAGGCGGTCCAGCTCGACTGCCAGGCCGAGGTGCCGTTGGCCTCGGTGTTGGTCCAGAAGCTCAGCTTGACGATGTTTTGCAGGTAGTCACCGATGTTCTGCACATAGGCGTTGAGGATGTAGGTGGTCGGCCCCAGCACCAGAAAGAGGCCCAGCACAAACACGCTCAGCCAGATATTGAGCTCGGAGAGTAGCTTGACCCCCCGTCCGACCCCGGAGACTGCCGACAGAGTGGCGATCAGGCTGATGCCGCCGATGAGCCAGAGCTGGTTCGCTTGCGATACTTCCATGCCGAACATCTGGTTGAGCCCTGTGTTCATCTGGGAGACCCCCAGCCCAAGGGAGGTGGCCACCCCGAACACGGTGCCAAACACCGCCAGCACGTCGGCGGCGTGGCCCCAGAAGCCGTAGATGCGATCGCCGAGCAGCGGATAGAGCACGGAGCGGATGGCCAGCGGCAGCTTGCGCCGATAGCTGAAGAAGGCGAGCGACAGGCCGACGATCACGTAGATGGCCCAGGGGTGCAGGCCCCAGTGGAAGAAGGTGAGGCGCATGGCGATCTGGGCCGCTTCAGGGGTCATCCCTTCGGTGATGAAGGGGTTGCCCTGCAGATGGTTCATCGGCTCGGCGATGCTCCAGAACACCAGGCCTATACCCATGCCGGCGCTGAACAGCATGGCAAACCAGGCGAAGTAGCCGAACTCCGGTACCTGGTCGTCGTCACCCAGCCGGATGCTGCCAAAGCGGCTGAACATCAGGTAGACAGCGAAGAACAGGAACAGGGCGACCACCAGAATATAGTACCACTTGAACCCGGCAATGATCTGATCCTTGGCGCCGACAAACCAGCTGGCGGCGGTTTCGGGGACGAACACCCCGAACAGCAGGAACAGGGTGATGACGGTGAGTGCCGTCATGGCCATGGTCGGATTGAGTCCTTTGAATAGCCCTTTGCTTGCTCTCATCTGGCCTCCTTAGTCGTTGTTGAAAAAGTCTTCACCCACGTGATCGCCGGCACCACCGATGGCGCGGTAGACCAGCTTGCCGGCCGTCTGCACCCGGTGGTCCACCAGGCTGACCGAAGGCTGGCCATTCACCGCATGACGCTTGCCGAGGAAGATGGCCATGGGCACGCCCAGGTTGGAGATGCCGCTGGTGATCCAGAGCCGGTTGAAGTCGTAGGAGCCGCCGATGAACTCCAGCTGGGCCAGCCCGGTATCAAGCCCGGTCAGATAGAAGTTCATCGCGCTCTCGTCCGGGAAGAGGTGTACCAGCACATAGGCGTAACGCAATTCATTCACCAACTCCTTTAGGTTGAAAGAACCAGTCTCACTACAGGAGAGGGGCAGCTCACCATCGTAGTGGTGCACCTTGAGGTTGTTGGGGTCTTCGTCATAGGCAGGCTGGTAACGCACGAAAGCCGAGGTATCAGGCAGTTCATAACGTACTCTGACCACCCGAAGGTCGGCCGTCAGCGACTTGATGTCCAGTTCGTCACTCATCATCTTGCTCCTCAAAGGTCGGGTCAAAATTCGGAAAATGCCCGCTAACCTAACACAAAAATGATTAGAGCAGAAATCATTACAGTGAAAACCATATTGACCTTGTGACGAATTAGGCGGAGAATTTTGCGCCTCTCAACAGCCCCTCGACGATTCGTTCCCCATGGAAAAACATGATGAAGTGCTGGTCGCCCTGCGCCAGATAATTCGTGCCATCGACATGCACTCCAAGCGCTTGATCAAGGAGGCCGGCCTGACCTCGCCCCAGCTCTTGCTGCTCAAGGGGATCGACGAGCTGGGTCAGATCTCCATGCGCCAGCTGGCGGATCACACCAACATGAGCCAGGCCACCGCCACCACCATCATGGACCGCCTCGAGAGCCGCCAGCTGGTGCAGCGCATCCGCAGCGAAACCGACAAGCGCAAGGTGCATGCGACGCTGACTGACGCAGGCCGCGCCCTGCTGGCCCAGGCGCCCACCCCGCTGCAGGAGCGCTTCATCCAGCGCTTTCAGGCACTTGAGGTCTGGGAACAGACCCTGTTGCTCTCTTCCCTGCAGCGCATCTCGGCCATGATGAATGCTGACGAGATAGACGCGGCCCCGGTGCTGAGCGTCCGGCCCCTCACCGAGGAGCGGGCATAAAAAAAGCTCCCATTCGGGAGCTTTTTTTATGAGCCGGGGAAGTGCGATCACTCTTCCAGGCTGATGCCGATATTGGAGACGCCATCCTGGGCCGCAAAGGTACGGATAGCCAGAATGCGGTCGCTGTCGCGCTCATGGGCAACCCGCTTGAGCAGCTCGACCTGGAACTCCAGCTCAGCTTCCATGTATTCGTGCTCGTAGAGCTCCTCGTCGGTGAGGTCGCGCTCTTCCAGCATCTCGATGAAACCGGCCACGGTACCCACCGACGCATGGCTGGCATCGTTGGCCTCTTCACCCACCCGGCAGATCACCGAGTTGTAGGCACAGCCCAGCGCCACGCAGGCATCCAGCGCCGGATAGGCACCGTAGGACTCGAATTTGCCAGGCTCGGGAATATAGACTTCAAACGCCTCCAGGATCGCCCCCAGATTGACGCGGGAACCCTTCACCGTCAGGTAATTCCACATCTGATCCAGGGCGTGGCGAAATGCCTTCGCATCCCCGAAACCGGAAGCCTGGGAAAACAGCGCATAGTTGGGGTACATGCGCTCTGCCAGCGCCAGGGTGTAGACGGTCTGTTGCCAAGGCTGTAGCTCGGCCAGTCGCTTATAAAACTTGTCACCAAACACTGGAGTCGGATCCTTTGCAAAATGTGGGGCAGATTGTAGCCCACGAGGGGCCGCGCGAAAACGAAAAAGCGGCCTGGTCGGCTATGTTGGCCGGTCAACTCGGGTAAGATGAGGGCAGAGCGGCCTCTCTCCCGCGCCGCAAATCTGATAAGGAACAAGAGTATGAGTCAACGTACCCTTCTTTTGCTCAGCCAGGACAATGCTCACTACGAGCGCCTGCTCAAGGCGGCCCACCTCCCCCATTTGCGCATTCTGCGGGCCGACAATCAGGGCGAGGCCGAGAAATTGATCGGCGAAGCCCACATCCTGATGGCGGAACCGGCGCGGGCCAAACCGCTGCTGGCCAAGGCCGGCAAGCTCAGCTGGCTGCAGTCCACCTACGCTGGAGTCGACGTGCTGCTGGATGCCAGCTGCCGCCGCGACTATCAGCTCACCAACGTGCGCGGCATCTTCGGCCCGCTGATGAGCGAATATGTGTTCGGCCATCTCCTCAGCCTGATGCGCCAGCTGCCGCTCTATCGGGAGCAACAGAAGCAGCGGCTGTGGCAAAGCCACCCCTATCACGGCCTCAAAGGACGCACCTTGCTCATCTTGGGCACCGGCAGCATAGGCCAGCACATAGCCCACACCGGCAAGCACTTCGGCATGAAGGTGCTTGGCATCAGCCGCAGCGGCCGCGAGCGGGCCGGCTTCGATCAGGTGTATCAGCTGCCGGCCCTCAACAAGGTGCTGGCGCAGGCAGACGTCATCGTCAGCGTCCTGCCCGCCACCCGCGAGACGCATCACCTCTTCACCGCTCCCCGTTTCGAACACTGCAAAGCGGGCGCCATCCTGTTCAACGTGGGGCGCGGCAACGCCATCCACGAAGGTGACCTGCTCACGGCGCTGCGCACCGGCAAGCTGGGTATGGCAGTGCTGGACGTGTTCGCACAGGAGCCGCTGCCCGCCGACAGCCCGCTCTGGGGCCAGCCCAATCTCATCATCACGCCGCACAACAGCGCCTACAGCTTCCCCGAGGATGTGGCCCAGATCTTTGTGCGCAACTACATCCGCTTCATCGACGGCCAACCGCTGGACGGCAAGATAGACTTCGACAAGGGCTATTGATGGCCACCAGCCAACAAAAAGGCCCCGCCAGAGTGGCGGGGCCTTTTTGTTTCGGCGAGAAAGGCATCAACCGGCCTCCATCTCCTTGCGATAGCTCTTCACCTTGGCGAGGAACTGGCGCTTCTCCTTGCCGGAGAGCGGTTCAGCCATCGGCAGCTTGACCTTCATGGCATCGACCGGACGGTTGTTGATCCGCACCTCGTAGTGCAGGTGGGCACCGGTGGAGCGACCGGTGTTGCCGGAGAGCGCAATCTTGTCACCCATCTTCACCTTCTGGCCCGGCTTGACCAGCAGCTTGCTCAGGTGCAGATAACGGGTCATCAGGGTGCGGCCATGCTTGATCACCACATAGGTGCCCGCCAGCGGGTGGCTGGTCGCCTTCAGCACGACGCCGTCGCCGGTTGCCATCACGGGAGTGCCGACCGGCAGGGCAAAATCGGTGCCCTCATGGGGACGCACCTGGCCGGTGATCGGGTGACGGCGGTTCGGGTTGAAGCTGGAACTGACCCGGTAGCGGCTGTGGGTCGGATAACGGCGGAAGCCGCGCTCCAGGCTGTTGCCCTGGCCATCGTAGTAGTTGCCATCTTCAGACAACCAGGCTGACACGCTCTGGCCCTGGCTGAACACTTCCACCCCCAGCAACTGGGTATTGCCGGTGCTCTTGCCCTCGACCGTCTCCTGGCGCACCAGCACCTTGAACTTGTCGCCCTTTTTCAGATCCTTGGCGAAGTTGAGCCGCCATTGGAACAGGTTGGCAATCTTCTGGATGTGGTTGGCCGGGATCCCCGCATTGCGGGCACTGACGTAAAAACTGCCGTTGATGACCCCGTCATACCCCTTCTTCTGCCACTCCACCTCTTCGTTGAGCATGTTGGCGCTGTAGGTGTCGTCGGTGCGCTCCAGGATCAGGGTCTGCTTGATGTTCAGACGAATCTTCATCTGCTGCAGTATGTTGTCCTGATCGATCAGCAGCTCGATGGTTTGACCGGGCTTGAGACGTGCCAGATTGTTCTTGGTATCGGCATCCAGCACCTTGTAGAGGGTAGTGGTGGAGAGACCCAGGTTGTTGAAGATGGTGGTCAGGTTTTCGCCGTTTCGTACCCGATAATCCTGCCACTGGGGGGTGGCATCGGTCGGGATGTCATCTTCCGGGGTCGCGGCTTCCACCAGCTCGTGATCCGGGATGTCGTTGAAGTCCGTATTGTCTTCGTTGGTTGCGGTGCCGTTGGTGGCGATCGGCAACTCCAGACGCAATGGCCGCTCCAGGATGTCACCCGGTGCTGGCAATATGGCTACCGCTGACAGCGTCATGGCGGTCAGCAATAGCATGGCGTAAAAGTGTTTGCGGGGAACCGGGGGTTCCCAATTGGCAGCCTGCGCTACCAAGGGACGGAGACGTTTCATCCGCTATCCTGTCATTAGATCTAAGGGTGTTAGTGGTCAGTTTGTTTGTTATGAAACCGTATAAAACTGATTGTTTGACCTAAATACTCACAATTAGTTCATAGCAATCTGCATGAACCTCACATTTTATGCATAACATTCCTTTATGGGCAGAAATGATCGTCTTTTTTAACCATTTTTTTCCTATTTTTAAGAGCCGGGTCCGCTCACATCAGACCCAAGGTTTCAGCATGTTGCGATAACTTTTCCATGGAGTGGATATGTCGTTAGCGAAACTGTTAAATCGAATCATCCTGATCTTGTTCCTGGCCGGGGCCATCCTGCTGTTCATGCTGGAGGTCACCACGGTACGCCAGTCCATCCTCGATCAGATGTCTGCCAATCTGGAAACCGCCATCACGGCCCTCGGCCTGGTGCTGCAGGGCACCCTGCTCAACGATGACAAGGTACTGGCCGAAACCATCGTCAACGCCATGTTCGACGGCGGCTTCGTCAGCGCAGTCACCCTGCTGGATCCCGATGGCCAGGTGCTGTTTCAGAAGGTCTTCCACACGGCGCAGCAAAACGTACCGACCTGGCTTCCCTCTGTTATCGACATGCCGCCGGTAAAAATTGAGCAGGAGCTGACCGATGGCTGGCGCATGCTGGGCACCCTCACCCTGGAAGGACACACGGGTTATGCCTACCAGCACCTATGGAATGCCATCAGCCGTACCGGCACGGCACTGCTGGCCGGTCTACTGGTATTCACCCTGGTGATCTCCTGGGTCTGCAACCGGCTGCTGCGCCCGCTCGAGCAGATCAACCAGCAGTTGGTGAAGATCCGCAAGCGCCAATTCAGCGGCAATCTGGCCTCCCCCTGGCTGCAGGATCTCAAGGAGCTGGTTGCCTCGGTCAACCAGCTGGTGTCCGAACGCAAACGGGATCTGCTGCAACAGCGGCTCAAGATAAGCCAGCTCAGCAAACAGGTCGCCATATCAAATCAGCCGCTGCAAACCCTGACTGAGGCAGGAGAAGGCCTGCAGCAACAGCATTTCTTCTCGACTCAGGGCAGCATTCGCCTCTACAGCCGCCTCATTCCAGAGGTCACCCCCTCGCTGGACAGCTCGCCGGACGAGATCCGGCACCTGCTCGATCTCTGGTTGCACCACACGGTCGAGGGACTGCAACTGCCGCTCAGCCTGCTCGGCCACGCTGACTGGACGCAATTTTCCCCCTTGCTTGCCAAGGGCAGAGGCAAGACCCTCGACTGGCGCTGGGATCAGGAACATGTGCCGCCCCTTGCCCAGGAGCGGCTGGCCGCCTTGCAAGAACAGGGCGTGGAGATGGCCTTCAGCGCCATCCCGATGACCAACGAGACCTTCAATCAGCTCGACCCCATCAACCCTGTCTTCATCAGCTGCCAGCCAAGCCAGGCCCCGCTCTATTGGAATCTGGTGGCTCAGTGCCTGCACAGCGCGGGCTACACCCTGTTGGCGGAGGCTGGCGACATTCAGGATATCGATACCCTGCGCAACTGGGGCATCGATGGCTACGCCAGCAAGGAGGCATGATGAACAAGACCGGATTGTTGCTCGCTCTGCTGTGCCCACTGCCGCTGCTGGCCGACACCATGACCATCGCCACCGGCGGTGAGCAGGGGATCTATCACCAGATCGCCAAAGAGTTCTGCCGGCTGGCCAACAAGAGCGATGCTGGATTGCAGTGCAAGCTGCAGGCGACCTCGGGCTCCATCGAAAATCTGCGCCAGCTGAAGAGTGGAGAGACCCGCTATGCGCTGGTGCAGTCGGACTGGCTTTACCAGGCCAGTCACGGTCTGGGTCCGTATGCCAGTCAGCCACAGCCAGAGCTCAGAGCCATCTTCGCCACCCACGCCGAACCCTTCACCATAGTGGTAAGGGCCGACGGCGATATCACCAGCCTGGAGCAGCTCAAGCTGGCCCCCATCGACATGGGGCTCAAGAGCTCAGGCACCCGCCAGACGGCGCTCGCTCTGTTCAACGTGCTGGGCACCAAGGAGCAGGATCTCGATCTCAAGAGCGTGGCCAATCTGGCCGAGTCGCTCTGCAGCAAGCAGATCGATGCGTATGGCCTGGTGATGGGCCACCCCAACCGCATCGTGCTGGATACAGCCAAACGCTGCGCCGTGCGTTTTCTGCCGATCGAGGGGGCGACCCGAGATCAACTGCTCAAGGGAGTGAAGTATTACCAGCGCAGCCAGGTGCCTGCACGCATCTACCCGGGCAACCTCAAGGCGACGCCGACCTTTGCCATCGCAGCTACCCTGGTGACCACCGCCAGCACGCCGGAAGCCGATGTGTACCGCCTGACCAAGGCCATGCTGACCCAGCAAACCAAGTTCAATGAGCAGACCTACGGCTACGCCAACCTGTTCCACCAGGCACGCAATAAGACCGGCCCGGTGCTGAGCATCGACCAGCATCCGGGCGCGGCCAAATATTTCGAGGAGTTGAAAACCGCGGGCAAGCTATAGCTCGCGGCGGGGGGAGCGCAGTTGCTCGCTGGAGAACCGGGTCTTCATCGACGTCCACTGCGCCAACCTGTCGGCACTGCCTGCCAGCGTCCCTTCACGGCGGGACTTCATGATCCAGATGCTTTTGGCATCAAAGCTGTAGACGGGGATCAGGTCGGTTCGCTTGCTGCCGGGCAGGATCCGGCTGTTGATGTTGTCGAGCACCATTGGATCCGACTTGGGGGTCGCGAAGTAGAGCGTCACCATGTGGAACTGGTTGTAACGCACCGCCTTGACGTAGGCCAGCCGCAGCTTCTTCTCGTCCACCCCCAGCTCCATCAGGGTGTAGTACTTGGAGATGCTGTAATCCTCGCAGTCGCCACCGCGGGCGCCAATAAACTCCAGCGGATTGGCCCAGTAATCCGTTTCTCCCCACAACCTGGGATCATCGCTATAGGTCAGGTTGTTGAAGTAGTTGTTAACCAGCTCGATCTTCTGCTGATCCGTGGTACCAGCCCTGGGCGTGAGCAGGCGCGAAAATGCCTCGGCCCGCTGAATGGCACGACCACCATACACTTCCTGCAATTTTGCCCGCAGCTCGGGGCTGGCGATGTATTCGGAGAGGCGGGATGCCTGCACGCTGGCACAGCATAGTGCCAACGTGCAGGTGGGAACGAGCAGCCATTTCATACAAGACACTCCCTGTCAGATGCTGGAAGTCAGTATAGTTGGCTGTGCTCGTCCCATCGATGAGCACCACGGCTCGGTGGGTCTGTCAGCGGCACTCGGCGAAAGCGTCGGCCAGCTGCTGCATGAACCGGGGATAGCCATCCGGGCCGAGCGGCACCTGTTCACCCACTTCGTCCAGCAGCAGCACCTTGGCACCGGTATTGCGGGCCACCGACTCGATCACCGCCGGCGAGAATTGCGGCTCGGCATAGATGCAGCTCGCCTTTTTCTCTTCCAGCGCCTTGCGGATCTCCACCAGGGTCTTGGCGCCGGGGCGCCGCTCCGGGCTCACGGTGAAGTGGCCCTTGGAGCTCATGCCGTAGTGGCGCTCCCAATAGCCATAGGCCTCGTGGAACACGAAGTAGCCCTTCTGATTCACCGCCTTCATCTGCTCGGCAATCACCTTGTCCTTGGCCTCCACCTTGGCCTTGAACGCCAGCAGGTTGCCGCGATAACGCTCGGCGTTGGCAGGATCCTGAGCACTCAAGGTTTCGCTCAGGGCATTGGCAATGACCAGCGCCTGGGTCGGTCCCAGCCAGATATGGGGATCGACGCCCTCGTGGTGGTGCCCCTCATGACCATCGTGGTCATGGCCTTCATGCGCCTCGTCGGCGTGTTCTTCGTGACCGGCCTGCTTGCTGTAATCGAACAGCGGCATCCCTTCGACCCGGGTCAGGGTCAACACATGGGGATGCTTGGCCAGCGGTTTGGCCATGAAGCCTTCCAGCTCGGGGCCGACCCAAACCACCAGATCGGCCTCATTGATGCTGCGAATGTCGGAGGGGCGCAGGGAGAAATCATGGGGCGAGGCGCCGGTCGGCAGCAGCACCTTGGGCTCGCTTACGCCGTCGGTGATAGCGGCCGCGATGAAACCCAGCGGCTTGATGGTGGTCAGCACCTCGAGGGCACGGACAGGCAGACTCACCGCCAGCAGGGCAGTGATCAGGGCAAGAATTCGCATAGAGATCTCGTCAGGAAGTGTGTGTGTGATAATATAACAAACCAACGTTATTGTTATATTATAACTCTCACAGGCTGTAAACCCCGGAGCTGTCATGACCCAACTGGTGGAGCTGAAAGAGGTCTGTCTTTCATTTGATGGACGATCCGTGCTCGACAAGGTCTCCTTTACCCTGAACAAAGGCAAAATCACGACCCTGGTCGGTCCCAACGGAGCGGGCAAAAGTACCCTGAGCAAGCTGGTACTGGGCCTGCTCACGCCGGATTCAGGCCAAATCATCCGCAGCCGCGACCTGCGGGTCGGCTATGTGCCCCAGCGCCTCTATCTGGATCCTACCCTGCCGCTGACGGTGCGCCGTTTCCTGCAGCTTGGCAAGAATGGCCGCCTCTCCATCGAGGAAGCATTGAACCGGGTCGGTGCGGAAGATCTCTTGGACAACCGGATGCAAAAGCTCTCTGGCGGCGAGATGCAGCGGGTGCTGCTGGCCCGTGCCCTGCTGGTCAAACCCGAGCTACTGGTGCTGGACGAGCCAGTGCAAGGGGTGGACATCAACGGCCAGATCGAGCTCTACGCCCTCATCAGCCAGTTGGCCGCCGAGTTCAACTGCGCCGTGCTGATGGTTTCCCACGACCTGCACCTGGTGATGGCCAGCACCCACGAGGTGATCTGCCTCAACCGCCACGTCTGCTGTCATGGCGAGCCGGAGAGCGTGGCCCGTCACCCCGAGTTTGCCCGTCTGTTCGGCCGACCGGAGCAGGAGGTGCTGGCGGTCTACACCCACCATCACCACTGCGACGGCGAACACCATCATCATGAACCGCAGGCCCCCGTCATCCGCCTGCCCTCCCGCAATCAATAACGTACCCGACAGGATCATCAAGTGGACAGCTTTCTGTTATACGCCCTCGCGGCCGGCCTCGGCATCGCCCTGCTGGCCGGCCCCCTCGGCAGCTTCGTGGTGTGGCGCAAGATGGCCTATTTTGGCGACACCCTCTCCCACGCCTGCCTGTTCGGCATCGCGCTCGGCATCCTGCTGCAGGTGGACCTCACCCTGGCGGTGGTGGTCTGCTGCCTCGCCATGGCCATGCTGCTGGTGATCATGAGCCGCAACCAGCAGGTAGCCACCGATACCCTGCTCGGCATCTTGGCCCACAGCGCCCTGTCGCTCGGCCTGGTTACCTTGAGCTTCATGGACAACGTGCGGGTGGATCTGATGGCCTACCTGTTCGGCGACCTGCTCTCGGTGCAGCCGATGGACCTGCTCTGGATCTATGGCGGCGGCGCCTTGGTGCTGCTCACCCTGTGGCGGTTGTGGGATCCCCTGCTCTCAATGACCATCTCCGAAGAGCTGGCGCGGGTGGAAGGGGTAAGGGTCGATGTACTGCGCTGCGTGCTGATGCTGCTGATTGGCTTGGTGATCGCCGTGGCGATGAAGTTCGTCGGGGCGCTGATCATCACCTCCTTGCTGATCATCCCTGCGGCAACGGCCCGCCGCTTCAGCCGGACACCGGAACAGATGGCCGGCTTTGCCGCCCTCATCGGCTGCCTTGCCGTGCTCGGCGGACTGCTGCTCTCCTGGTATCAGGACACCCCGGCCGGCCCTTCGGTGGTGGTCTGCGCCACCAGCCTGTTTATCCTGAGCCAGTTCAAGAAAGCCTGAACCTAAGTGGCCTGAGCCTTGCCGTCAGGCCACTCCATATCTCGACCCTTCGCTGGATCTCCGCCACCAACCTGCTCGTGCTAAGCCGATTCAAACGCGCCTGAGCGGTTCATTCTCACCAGGGCGCAGGCTCGCTTGCGCCTCCTGCCAGAGCCATTGGCGCAGCCGGCTGATGGCGGGCTCATGGACACGCGAGCGCTTGCAGACGAAATAGAAGTTGTCCCCGGTCTCCAGTGCATGCAGCGGCAGTCGCACCAGACCAGGATCCTCCGGCTGCAGCATATAGTCGTTGATGAGTGCCACCCCCTGATCCCAGTTGGCTGCCTCCAGTGCCAGCAGAATGTGGCTGAAATGGTGCATCCTCGCCTCGGGGGCGATCGTCAGCCCGCCCACGTCGGCCCAGCGCCGCCAATCCTCCCCCTTCTCCTTGTAGATCGCCTGGATGGAGAGCAACGGCAGTTGCCACAAGGCCGCGGGCCACTCCCCCTCCACCTGCTGCCACAGCCGCCGGCTGCACACCGGCATCAGCCGCTCCCGATAGAGCAGATCGTGCATATAACCGGGCCCCTTGGGGGAGACAGTGATGAAGCAGTCCGCCACCCGATCGGAGAGTTCGGGATCCTCCGCCACCATCTCCAGGCTGAGATCCAGCTCGGGATAGAGCTGGCGCAGCCCCGCCAGGCGCGGGATCAGCCACTTCACCGCAAACGAGCTGTAGACCGCGAGCCGGATCCGCATTTCGCCACCGCCGCGCAGCTGCTCGCTGCTCTGTGCAATCTGGCCGAGCCCGGCGGAGATCCCTTCGAAATAGACCTCCCCCTGCGCCGTCAACGACAGCAGCCGGCCCTGGCGCAGCAACAACCGCTCACCCAGAAAATCCTCCAGCAGGCGGATCTGGTGGCTGACCGCACTCTGGCTGACGTTGAGCTCAACCGCGGCGCGAGAAAAGCTGAGCAGGCGGGCAACCACTTCGAAGTATTGAACGGCACGCAGGGGGGGCAGCTTCATTATCCAAAATTCTCATGCATGGTGATTTTTTATCATTTTACTGGATAACAGCACGCGGGCTACCCTTCCCTCATCAAACATGGGAGGTGGTATGAATGCAGTGGGGATCGGCATCCTTTATCTGGTGCTGGGCAATATGGTGGCGGTCTTTTCCGACGCGCTGGTCAAGGTGCTGGAGCCGGACCAGCCGGTGTTCCAGTTCGTCTTCTTCCGCCAGCTCTCCGCCGCCATCCTGCTGGCCCCCTGGCTGCTCTGGTCATGGCGTCGCAACCCGCCGGTGGCGCTCAAGTGGCATCTGCTGCGGGCCCATATCTGGGCCGTCGGCGTCTGCCTGATGGTGATCGCCCTCACCCGGCTGCCGCTGGCCACCGCCAACGCCCTCTTTTATGCGGCGCCGCTGATGATGGTGCCGCTGGCGGTGTGGCTGGCGGGGGAAGCGATCTCGCGCCAGAAGGTGCTGACCGCCTTCATCGGCTTTGTCGGGGTGCTGATCGTGCTGCGCCCCACCGAGGTGAACTGGGCGGCGCTGGCGGCGCTCGGGGTGGCGCTCTCCATGGCGCTCAACAACCTGCTGATCAAGCGGATCCCGCTCCAGCAGCCCATCGCCCAGACCCTGTTCTTTACCAACGTGTTGAGCATGCCCTTCATCATGGCGCTGGCCTGGTGGGAAGGGGGCGACTGGCAGTGGCAGATGTGGTGGCCCGCCTTCGGCTCTTCGGCGCTGATCATGGTCTATGCGGGATTGTGCGTGGTGGCCTATCGCAAGGCGGAGGCGAGCAAAATAGCCTCGGCGGAGTACACCGGCCTGCTGATGGCGGTCGCCATCGGGGTGTGGCTGTTCGATGAGCAGCCGGGCCTGCCGCTGCTGCTGGGGTGCCTGTGCATCATACTGCCGCTCATCGCCATGGCCCGCAGCAAGCCCAAACCGCAGGTCGAACCGGCGCTCTAGCCAACGAGGGTCACCCCAGCAGCGGGGCGACCCTTTGTTGCAGATGGGGGATCACATCCTGCTCGAACCAGGGATTCTTCTTGAGCCAGAAGGTGTTGCGCGGTGACGGGTGCGGCAGCGGCAACCAGGCCGGGCCGTAGTCCGCCCAGCTGCGTACCGTCTCGGTCAGCGACCCTTTCGCCGCATCCCGCAGGTAGTAGGCTTGCGCATACTGGCCGATCAGCAGGGTCAGCTCGATGTTGGGCAGCAGCATCAGCACCTTGTCGTGCCAGGTGGGTGCACATTCGGGGCGCGGCGGCAGATCCCCCGACTTGCCCTTGCCGGGATAACAGAGCCCCATCGGCATGATGGCAATACGGGATTCATCGTAAAAGGTGGCCTTGTCCACCCCGAGCCACTGGCGCAGGCGATCGCCGGAGGGATCGTCCCAGGGGATGCCGCTGGCATGCACCCGGGTGCCAGGCGCCTGGCCGATGATCAGCAGACGGGCGCGCTCGCTGCCACGGATCACCGGTCTGGGCCCGAGCGGCAAGTGTGCCTCGCACAGGTGGCAGGCACGGATCTGTTCAAACAAACTGTCGAGTCGGTTCATGGGCCCGATAGTAGCAGAGTTTTCCGCCGGATCCTGCTTGTGAAAGATTCAGCAGATACTTATCATGCAGCCACACTTGTTTAATTTAATAAACGGAGCGAGATGAAGAACTGGATGGGCACCGGCAGCGCGGCCCTCTCATTCGTGCTGTGGGGCATGCTGCCCCTCTATTACCAGTTCATGCCCGCGGTCAACATGTGGGAGCTGCTCTCCCACCGGGTACTCTGGTCGGCGGTGCTGCTGGGCGTCCTGTTCCTCCTCATCGGCTACCGGGTGCCCTGGGCGCGGCTGCGCAGCGAACCGCGCCAGCTCGGCCTCATCCTGCTGGCCGGCCCCGTCATGTCCATCAGCTGGTGCATGTTCACCTGGTGCCTCACCACCGGCCAGGTGCTGGCCACCAGCCTCGCCTTCTTCATGACGCCGCTGTTCAACATCGTGTTTGCCGTGTTGTTCCTCAAAGAGAAGCTCACCCCGCAAAAACACCTGGCGGTAGCGCTGGCGCTGGCGGGGCTGGCCTACATGCTCTTTTCTTACGGCCAGCTGCCCTGGTTCTCCCTCATCATGGGGGCCAACTTCGCCCTCTACGGTCTGCTCAAGAAGAAGGTCCACTATAACGCCGGCGTCAGTCTCTATCTCGAGGCGCTGGTGCAGTTGCCCGTCGCCCTGCTGATCATCGGCGCTCTGGCGGTGAGCGGCGCCAGCCAGTTCGTGGCCGGTGACTGGACCGAGCGACTGCTGCTGATGGGCAGCGCCCCCGCCACCCTGCTGCCGGTGGGGCTGTTCTGCTACGGCATGATGCGTACCCGCATGAGCACGGTGGGCCTGTTGCAATACATAGAGCCCAGCCTCGCCTTCCTGCTCGCTATCTTCTGGTTTGGCGAGACGCCGGATCCGGTAAAATCGGTGGGGTTTGCCTTCGTCTGGGCCGGCCTGCTGGTGAGCCTGCTGCCCCTGCACAAGCTTGGGCGCCATCCGCGCCGCAGCGCCGACGCTCAGGGTCTGCCGCGGTAGGACTCAAGGATGGCGTGCCACTTGGGATCCCGGTCCATCTGCTCGGCGATGTCATTCAGCCGGGAGTGCAGTGCGCTGCGGGATTTTGGCAACAGGATGTGGCGGGTATAGCTGGACTGGGCAAAGGGCGAGACGAACAGCTTGCCCTCGAAGGCCGGGTCATGGGTGAAGAAGGTGAGCGCCGAGCCCGGCACCAGGGTCACGTCGATGCGACCGCGCACCAGCAGGCTGAAGTTGGTCTTGACCTTCTTGGCATCGACCCGCACCAGATCCCCCCTGGCCGCCGCCTCGTCGATGCCCTGATAGCGATACCCCTCGATGCCGCCAAAGGTCATCCCCTTCAGTGAATCGGGCCCGCGATAGATGACCGGCCTGGCGACGCTGGAGATAAGCTCGTTGGTATCGCGCATGATGGGAAAGGTCCAGAGGTAGAGCTCGCGCTGGGGATCCCCCACCCAGGCGGGATTGACCCAGGCCACCAGGCCATCGAAGCCTGGATCCGACATCTCCAGTGCCAGTCTGGCCCGATTCACCAGCCAAAGTTCCAGCCTGGGTTCTCCGCCAAGCTTTTCATTGAGATACTTGACCAGATCCCGGCTCAGACCGGTCTGCTCCCCGGTCATGAAGGGGGGGTGCTGATGATAGTCGTAGAGACGCAGCGTCTCGCCATGAGCCGATATCGACAGCAAACACCACAACCACCACCACGCTCGCATCGCACCTCCTTGAGCTGCTCTTGAGTGTGGCACAGAGAGATCGAATGAGAGAACCCGCTCCCGGCGCCGAACCGGCTGCCAGTCCGCCCGCCAGCCACTGGTTCATCTACATGGTGCGCACCGCCAGCGGCCTGCTCTATACCGGGATCAGCACGGACCCGCTCCGCCGCCTGCGCCAGCATCAGAGCGGCAAGGGATCCCGCGCCCTGCGTGGCAAGGGGCCGCTGACCCTGGCATGGCAGCAGGTCGTCGGCGAGAAAGGGGCGGCGCTGCGCCTCGAATACCGGCTCAAGCAGCAGAGCAAGGCCTTCAAGGAGCAGCTGATCACCCAGCCGGAGCGCTGGCTCGCCTGCAGCCAGTCATGGCTGGCCGACACCCGCACACAAAAAAGGCCTCGGTACGCAGCGGCCAAGGAAGGATCCAATAACAGGGAGTGTCAACGGTAGGTTGGTTAACCAGCTTGTGCCGGCGGCTGAACAGCAGACACAAAAAAGGCCGCGGTATACAGCGGCCAAGGAAGGATCCGGTAACAGGGACTGTCAACGGCAGGTTGATTAACCAGCTTGTGCCGGTGGCTGAACAGCAGACACAAAAAAGGCCGCGGTACGCAGCGGCCAAGGAAGGATCCGGTAACAGGGAGTGTCAACGGTAGGTATTAGCCTGCTTGCGCCGGCTGCTGATGAACCAGCACACCAGCAGCAGCACCAGCAACCAGGGCGCCAGCTTGATGATGAGGGCAAACATGCCGGCCAGGGCGCCAAACAGCACGAAGACGCCGCTCACCAGCAGCATGGCCAGCACGGTGAACCCGGCCAGCGCCATGCCGACCAGAACCAGCATCAAGACGATAAATTCCAGCATGTTTTGCTCCTCACTGGGTTAATGCGGCTGAGTGACCCGGGGTCAATCCAGCCAGCGCTTCAATTCACGACGGGGCGGCATGATCAATACCGCCAGCAGATAGGCGGCCAGCGCCAGGGGCGGCATCAGGATCAGCGCCATCAAGGCCACGACCCGCACCGTCACCCTGGAGAGCCCCAGCCCGTTGGCGATGCCGGCACAGACCCCGGTCAGCTTGCGATGGGCAAGATCCTTCGGCCAGGGCGTCATGGTTATGCCTCCACCTTTTGACCCTTGAGGCGGGCCAGCTCCCGTTCAATCTCGTCGTTCAGCTCCAGCTCGCGGAACTGGGCCTCCAGCGAAGGGTTCTGCCCCAGAGTGGCCGCCTCCAGCTGGGCTTCCAGCTGATCGACCCGGCCCTGAAAACCGTCAAAACGGGCCATCAGCTCGTGCATGCGCTGGTTGTCTACCTGGGCACGGGCCCGCAGCCGGCTGTGGGCAGTCTGCTCACGCAGGGTCAGCAGCTTCTGCTTCTCGCGCGCCTCGGTCAGCTTGGCGGCCAGCCGCTCGCTGTCGGCGGTGAGCTGGGCCAGCACCTCGGCGACCCGCGCCTTGTCCTGCTCCAGCTGTTCGCATTTTTTGACCTCGGCCAGCTTCTCGGTCAGCGCGGCCCGGGCCAGGTCCTCACGCCCCTTCTCGATGGCGAGTTCGGCCTTGGCCGACCACTCCAGGATCTGGTGTTGCAACGCCTGCTGATGACGCTCCAGCTGCTTCTGTTCGGCAATGACGCGGGCGGCCTGGGTTCTCATCTCGACCTGGACCTGCTCCATCTCTTCGATCATCAGCCGCAGCATCTTCTCCGGCTCTTCACTCTTGTCGAGCAGGCTGTGCAGGTTGGCATTGATCACGTCGGTCAGGCGGCTAAATACGCTCATGGTCTGGCTCCTTGTTGATGGGATGGCTATCTCTTCCCATGACATTACAAGAGCCGTGCCAAGATTATTTTCCCTTTACTTACATATAGATGAGGTTTTATCAGGTATTTTCAATATCGTCTTAGTGGCGAAAAATACCGATCTAGTGGTGATTTTCACCAATAAAAAAGGGAGCCGGCGGCTCCCTCATGCAATCAGCGGTGTACTCAGGCGGCCCGGGGATGACCGAGCTGGCTGTCCAGCTCGGCCAGCTTGGCCTCCATCCGGGCGCGGCAGTTGTCGGAGAGGTCGCGAATGCCGGCGGCGCCGTGCTCCTTGCTGCAGACCGGGGCCATCACTTCCAGCAGCACCTCGCCGTTGTCCCAGCGGTTGAGATCGATCTGGCCGAAGTAGCTGGAGCAGACGATGGGCACCACCGGCACCTCTGCCTGTACCGCGGTGTGGAAGGCGCCCGCCTTGAACGGCAGCAGGCCGCGCCCCTTGGAGCGGGTCCCCTCCGGGAACATCCAGATGGAGGTGCCGCGATTCTTGATGCGCTCCACCACCTGGCCGATGGTGCCGATGGCGCGGGAGCGGTTGGAGCGGTCGATCAGCACGTTGCCAGAGAGCCAGAAGATGAGGCCGAAGAAAGGCAGCCACAGCAGGCTCTTCTTGCCCACCGCCACCACGCCGGGCTGCACCGCGCCGGTCACGGTGAAGATGTCGTAGTTGCTCTGGTGGTTGCAGACGTAGACCGCCGGCCCCACCGATTTGACCTCGTCGGCCACCGTAACCCGGACCTTGAGGCCGATCAGCGGGCAGACAGCATGATACATGCGGGCGAAGACATAGACGTTGTTGGGATGGCGCGGACGCACCAGGCAAAGCAGCAGACCGAACAGGAACCAGAAGATGAGCAGCAGACCAAGCAGCAGCACACGGGCAAGTTTGAGCATCGAACACCTCGGATTTTGACTCGGCGCAGTATACTGGCCCCCCTTTTAGCGAACAAGCGTTCGCCAAACAGAACCGACCACCCCTGCCACTCGCCCCTCTGCCTTAAAACGGACGGCGGCTTGCCCCACCCGGCGTTGGCCGTTAGGATGTGGCCATCTTGATGAACGGGGCGAGCATGATTCACCAACAACGCGTGGCGAAACGATTCCTGCTGCTGGTCTGCCTGCTGGCGCTCAATTGCGCTGCCCAGCCGCTGGCCCGGCTGGCCCTGCTCGATCACGCTCTCAGCTGTCAGGCCCTGCCCTCCTTCGTCACGGCCGACGACCAGGCCGACAAGAGCAAGCCCGCCAGCCCGCAGCCCAGCAGTTGCCAGCTCAACGGCAAGTGGCTGAGCGCCACCACCCTGCTCTGCCTCGAGCAGCTGTTCTTTGCGGTGGCCCTGCTCATCGCCCTGCTGGCCCCGCTCTGGCGCTACACGCCGCCACTGCCGCCGCCACGGGCCGTCTCCCCTCCCGAACGACGACTTCACCTCACCCTCTGTGTCTGGCGGGAATGAGTTCAGCCGCGCTTTTTTCAGCCTGCTGTCATTCATTTTTTGCGAGACAACATTTATGTCAACTCTCTTCAAGGCGAGCCTGCTGCTGGGCTGCCTGCTGTGGCAATCCAGCGGATTGGCCAGCGATACGGGCTGGCTCACCAGCCCCCAGAACGATCACGCCAAGGTCAGGCTGCAAGCCGACCGCAGCGCCCCTGACCACACCCGCATCCTGCTCGAGGTGGCCCTCGAATCCGGCTGGAAAACCTACTGGCGCAGCCCGGGTGAAGGGGGCATAGCGCCCCAGATCTTGTGGGATCAGCCGGTCGGCGACTTCCAGTGGCACTGGCCCACGCCGCGCCCCTTCGAGGTGGCCGGGCTCAGCACCCAGGGTTATCAGCAACAGGTGCGCTTCCCCCTGAGCCTCGACTACCCGGCGGGGCAGCCACTCAAGGGCACCTTGCGCCTCTCCACCTGCAGCAACGTCTGCATCCTGACCGACTACCCCTTCACCCTGGCGGTGGATGGGCAGGCGCCGGCCGGTTTCGACTTCGCCTGGGCCCAGACCATGAGCACCCTGCCGCAGACGCTGCCCGCCGACACCCGGGTCGAGCTCGGCTACCAGCACAACCAGCTGCAGCTGCGCGCCGAGCGGGCGGAGGGATGGCAGGAGCCTGTGCTCTTCATCGATGCGCTGGAGGGGGCCGAGTTCGGCAAGCCCACGCTCGAGGTAAGCGGCAACACCCTGATTGCCCGGGTCCCGGTCAGCGATGGCTGGCAGGGGGATGCCCCTGACTTGCGTGGCCAATCCCTCAGCCTGTTGCTCGGCAGCGGCGATGAGGCCTGGCAGACCCGCGCCACCATCGCCGATCCTCTCGCCCTGCCGGCCCCAGGCCAGCCTCTCATCTGGCTGCTGGGGGCGGCGCTGCTCGGCGGCCTCATCCTCAACCTGATGCCCTGCGTGCTGCCGGTGCTGGCCCTGAAACTGGGTACCGTGCTGCAGCAGCAGGAGAGCAAACAGCGACAGGTGCGCAAGCAGTTCCTCGCCGCCAGTGCCGGGATCATGGCCTCCTTCTGGATGCTGGCGGCCATGAGCAGCCTGCTGCGCGCGTCTCAGGGCGCCGTCGGCTGGGGGATCCAGTTCCAGAGCGCCGGTTTCATCGGCTTCATGGTGGCGGTGACCCTGCTGTTTTGCGCCAACCTGCTGGGTCTGTTCGAAATCCGTCTGCCCAGCAATCTCAGCACTCGCCTCGCCACCAGCGGCGGCAAGGGGCTCGGTGGCCATTTCCTGCAGGGGAGCTTCGCCACCCTGCTGGCCACCCCCTGCTCGGCCCCCTTCCTCGGCACCGCGGTGGCCTTTGCGCTGGCGGCGCCGCTCGGCCAGCTCTGGCTCATCTTCACGGCGCTCGGCCTTGGCATGAGCCTGCCCTGGCTGCTGGTGGCGGCCCTGCCGCGCCTCGCCCTCTGGCTGCCCAAACCGGGCCGCTGGATGGGGCGACTGCGCATCCTGCTCGGGTTGATGATGCTGGGCTCCAGCCTCTGGCTGGCGAGCCTGCTTGGCAACCATCTGGGCAGCACGGCCACCGGCTGGCTGATGGCCGCCATGCTGCTGGCACTGCTGATTGGCATCCTCTGGCGCTATGGCATGCGCGGTTTCACGCTGGCCCTCTCCCTCTCGGCACTCATCGGCGGCGCCCTGCTGCTGGGTGGCGCCCTCACGGCGCAGGGGTCGGGCAGCGTCGATCGCATTACCTGGCAGCCGCTCTCCGAACAGGCCATCGTCGATGCGCTGGCCCAGCGCAAGCGGGTCTTCGTCGACGTCACCGCCGACTGGTGCGTCACCTGCAAGGCCAACAAGTACAACGTGCTGCTGCGTGACGAGGTGCAAAGCGCCCTGTCGGCCCCTGACGTGGTGGCCCTGCGCGGCGACTGGAGCCGGCCAAGCGATGCCATCTCCGCCTTCCTGCGCCAGCGCGGCGCGGCCGCCGTCCCCTTCAACCAGATCTACGGGCCCGGCCTGCCAGAAGGAGAGATCCTCTCGCCCCTGCTGGACAAGGCCGACTTGCTCGACGTGTTGCACCAGGCCGGCCTCGTCCAGGCCGATGCCCCTCATTTTTAAGGAGAATCCCATGACCCTGCGTACCCTGAAACTGCGCACCCTGACCCTCTGTACCGCCCTGGTTGCCGGCACCCTCTGCGCCCCCTTGCTGCAGGCGGCGCCCTTCACCCCGGAGCAGGAGGCACGCATCAAGGAGCTTATTCGCGAGACCCTGGTCGCCAACCCCAAGATCCTCGACGAGGCGGCCGAGTCCTGGGAGAAGCAGAACGCCGCCGCCCAGGAGGCCCAGCTCGGCGACTTCATCAAGGGCAACCAAGACGTGCTGTTCAACAGCGCCACCAGCCCGCGCCTTGGCGCCAAGCACCCCAAGCTGACCCTGGTGCTGTTCACCGACTACAACTGCCCCTACTGCAAGCAGTTCGATCCCCAGCTGACCAAGCTGCTCAAGGCCTATCCCGACGATCTGGGACTGGTGATCAAGCTACTGCCGTTCAAGGGGCAGAGCTCCGCCAAGGCGGCCCAGTACAGCCTGACCCTGTGGCAGCAGGAGCCGGCCCGCTTCCTCGCCCTGCACGACAAGCTGATGAGCAAGCAGGGGATGCTGACCGAGGCGGACATCAACAAGGCGCTGGCGGCCACCGGCAACACCGCCCTCAAGCCCGATGCCAAGGCCACCGAGGAGCTGCGTAACAGCCTGCGCATCGGCACCCTCCTTGGCGTGCAGGGCACCCCGGCAACGCTGATCGGCAACCAGCTGGTGCCGGGCGCCGTGCCCTATGACGAGCTGGAGCAGCTGGTGAAGGCCGAGCTGGCCAAGCGGAGCTAAGCCATGGCGGAGGATGTAGTCGTAAAACCACCCCGCTGGCGCCGCTGGGGCAAGGAGGCGCTCTGGCTGCTGCTGATGGCGCTGGTCATCTCCACTCTGCTGGATCTGTGGCACAGCCCCACCCTGCCGGCGGGGGCCATGGCGGCACCCTTCACCCTGCAGGATGGCACCATCACCAGCCTGGCCGAGCAGAGCCGCGGCAAGCCGCTGCTGGTCTACTACTGGGCCAGCTGGTGTGGCGTCTGCCGCTTCACCACCCCCACGGTGGAGCAGCTCTGGCAGCAGGGTGAAAACGTGCTGACGGTGGCGCTGCGCTCCGGCAGCGATGACCAGCTGCGCGCCGGGATGGCGAAGAAGGGGCTTGCCTTTCCCACCCACAACGATGAGCGGGGGGCGCTGGCCGCTCGCTGGCAGGTGGGGGTCACCCCCACCTTCCTCATCATCAAGGATGGGAAGCTGGTGAGCAGCACCATCGGCTGGAGCTCATGGCTCGGGCTCAAGGCCCGTCTGCTGTGGGCCAGCCTGCGCTGACCCCTGACCTCGACGCCCGGCCAGTCCGGGCGTTTTTTCAACCCCTGTCACACATGGGTCACCATGGAACTGACAAAATAGTCACAAACGGCCCCAAACCTCCCCCTGACGAGGCCCCGCACGACGCTACCCGCACGCCCATCTGTTCGCTTCCTATCCATGGCGATGGCGGCCTGTTTGCGTTAAAATGTCGGGTTTTTGCCGAGCCTGGTTTGCCAAGAGCCCCGCCGCCAGGCCAGCGCAGGGTCAATTCCACGATGCCAGTGAGGCAGGATCCGTCATGAACAACTACTTCCGGGTGTTGGGCGTCAAGTCCAACGCCAGTGAAAACGACATCAAAAAAGCCTATCGACGGCTGTCGAACCAGTACCACCCCGACAAGCTGCACGGGGCGAGCGAAGAAGAGAAAGAGCAGGCAGCCCTCAAGCTGCACCAGGTAAAGCAGGCTTATGAAGTGCTGTCCGATCCGAAACAGCGGGCCGCCTTTATCAAGGATTTCAACAACGTCATCGTGACCGATCCCGCTGCTGCCATGCAGGAGATGTGGGACCAGTTCTACCCCTGAGCCACCAGGCAAGAAGAGCGACTATGCAAAATAAATGGGACCAGGCACGGCTCAAGGCCCTGCAAAGCGATGCCAGTGAAAACATCGAATCCTACCGGGATCAGGACGATCCCAAGGGACTCGAGCAGTTCACCGACCAGATGAAGGCCCTGCTGCTGGCCGACATGAGCATGCTGGAGTTCATGCCCGAATACCTGCCGCTCGCCCTCTATGGCCGGGTGCAGTTCCCGCCCAAGGCCAAGTCGCAGTGGAACAAGTGGCTCGCCAGCGGCGAGCAGCCTTCCTGGGACGAGTTCAAGGTGAGCGTTGGCTTCAACAACGCCGTCCTGCCGCTGGTCAAGGCGGTGCGGGCCCAGAGCGAAGATCAGCTGATGGAAGCCTGCGCCGTGCTGTTCCTGCTCGACAACCCGCTGCCGCGCGGCAGCCACCGTGCCGATGACGACTATGAGCTGCGGGACGATGAAGAGGAAGACGGGGAAGATGCCGACGCCGACTACCATGGCGGCAGTGACCGCTATGGTGATGACGACGGCGATCAGGATATGTACGACGAAGTCCGTTTCTAATTGGGGCAAGGCATGAGCAACAGTCTGATAGAAATTACCGCCATCGAGATCAAAGAGCTGGCCGTCATCGAGCCGAAGCAGGCCAGCGAAAAGTTCGAGCTGATCGCCAAGACCATGTCTGACGACCAGCTGGCAGAAGTGATTGAAAACATTGATATCGTTACCCTGACCCAGATTAACGGCCAGCACGACATCTCCTTCCCCTCCATCATCTCCGAGCTGATGACCCCGGAGCGGATCCGCGACATCGTCTGCCAGCAGCCGCTCTACTGGGAAGAGGCGATCAAGAACAACGCCGACGAGCTGCAGCAGCACACCTTCGACTTCCTCAACTACCTGATCCGCACCCAGGATAGCGAAGCCAAGCAGCGCGAAATCCTCGAGTGCGTGGCCGAAGACCCGGCCGGTCTCTTCTACCTCGCCATCCCCTTTATCGAGTTCTATCGTGGCGATCGCTATGAAGAGGATGAGGGCTATCGCGACGTGCTGCACGCCGAAGAGGAAGATCTCGAAGAGTCCCTGCGCTACAGCGAGCGCCAGCAGAGCGAGGATGTCCACGACTACGCGCTGGATGATCCGCGCAGCCTCTTGATGCTCATTCGCGAGCTGGCCCCCGAGGTGGAGAAAGCCATCAAGGCGCTGCTGCGCAATGAGCACTCCAGCTGGGACGGCATCATCAACAAGTTTGCCGCCGAACTGGTGATGCAGGCCAAAGAGAAGAACAAGGTCGAGGAAGACGAGTACGGCGACGTCGACGACATGTTCAGCTTTCTGGATTAAGGAGCCCATTCATGCAGTTAGTCATTCGCGATGCCAACCAGGGCCCCTTTCTGACCCAGGTGCTGCGCTTTGGCCACGACAATGAACGTTTGACCGAGCAACAGCTGGCCGCCATCAAGGGCAAGGCGGTGCTGATGAGCCTCAAATTCGCCGACAAGTACTACAACAAGTACAAGATGCACCTGCTGGAGCAGGCCGCCCACGACGTCATCGGCGTGGTGAGCCTCGGCCTGCAGGAGCTCTCGGCGCGTGATCCGGCCAAGGCGCTGGCGCTGCTGCAGGCGCCGGAAGGCCCCATCAAGCCGTTCCAGAAGGGCTGGTCGATGCTCATCACCGTCAGCCCCAAGCAGGCTGGCAACAGCCTCTACGGTGACGTGGATGCGCGGCTCTTGGACAAGATCTCGAGCCCGCCCGATGTGGAGGAGTGGCAAGGGTGGCAGGAGTACGAGAAGGCGCTGACCGAGCACAACAAGAGCCGCCTGATGGAGCTCATCGACCAGCACTTCTTCGCCTGCGAGAGCGACCACCCCACCATGGAGGACAAGCTGGCCGAAGCGCTGCTCTACCGCATCCTCTGCGGCAAGGGCAGTGGCGCCGCCCCGCTCAAGGTGAAGCAGGATCTCAAGCGCAAACTGGCGCGGGAGATTGAACTCGACGAGGGCTGGTATGACACCGACTACCTCGCCGCCCAGCTCACCCTGATGCTGGGCGCGCTGCCCGCCGACATGGCCGCCGCCCTGCGTCAGGAGCTGAGCCCGGGCTTTGTGCCCAACCTGCTGCACACCCTCGGCTTTGTGCGCCAGTACCAGCTGCTGCAAAAAGAGAACGCCTCTCCGGAGAAGCTCGACAACATGGAGATGCGCGCCGGGCTCAAGCACCCGCTGCTCGGCTGGCCGCTCTATCACGACTTCTAAGGGGCCATGCCCTCTTGCAGGGCGGTACCCGCCGCTCCTCCCCACAACGCCCGGCTTGCCGGGCGTTGCTATATCAGCAATCCTCTTGCCACCTCACTTAACAGTCGAGGAATAAAGGAGGTAAATTAGGTTCATTCAAACCCCATACATCGCTATACTCGCCTGACTTTAGGGCTGGGCAAGCTCACTCTTATATAGGCCGTTTTTATATGTTGCTTCCACTTATCATGCTGTTCAGCACTGAGGCGCCACTACTATTGGATACCCGCCTTTATAAAGAGGTTACATACAATTGCATAAGTGCAGATTTGGAGAACTGGCGGCACCCAACCAAGAAGGTACTGTTGGAACGAGGTGTCATATTAAAAAAAGTTGAGTTGTGTAACGATAAAAAATATCCGATATATCATGTCAGACTGCCATATGACCCAACCGGAAAAACTCAAGACTACTTCCATCCTCTTTATGCAGCCATGTATAAAACCAATGGGAAATGGCCATATGCCATAGTGGATGAAGAGGGTACTATCATTTATGTAACGTATCGAGAGAATACCATTATTACACCTGACTACGAATTTTTCTCCCCATAGAAACGATAGCTTATGAAAAACATTAAATTCTTACTTAAATCGCTGTATCATGGCTATGCATTTATTGGTGCCGTCCTTTTAACATTGCTGATGATTTTTTCTGATAGTCTGCCGGTGTACTATGATGAACCATTCACAGATACTGCAGGGCTAACGTGGCGCAACGAAAACAATAAATCACAAGGCTATCAACTTATTACTACTGTGCAGGGCCTACATCGATTGAGGATATATGAACTTGATAAAGACAAAAATCCGCACCTATTAAATGAGATTGCTATCAAACTTGATTTCTCTTCACACTCAAATATATCTTCAAGCAATTTCTACAACTACGATGGCCGGCAAGTTCAATTTAATACATCAATTGCCGCACAGCCCTGATTAATAAAGCATGTGCCTACCCAACAATATACATATCAACAACCATTTATCTTCCGACATATATTAACTCAACTGATGCAATTCAAATGGTGAAGTCTGAGAAAAAGTGGTCCCAGCAGAGCGGTAGCTACCCTGTAGGGCTTACATAACTGCGATACGTCATCAAATACATCTCGCCTAACAGGTGAAACGATATCGATATAGGTAGCTACTGCTCGACTGATTCATGCTAACCAGCAATTCAATTCACAATGCTCCACATGGCACTTTCCATACCAGTTTCCCGAAAGTCGATGGTCACAGGGTATTCTTTGCCACACCCCATCACGGTCCAGCGCTCCTGCCAGTAGCGGCTACCCGGCTCTCCCCTAGTCAACTGCAACACCACGGGCACAAAACGCTCCGGTGCCTCACAACCCTTGGTAGCCACCCAGGACGCCACGCCCACCATAGCATCTTGAATAAGCTGCGGGTTGGCGAGTGTGCCTTCCTGTACTGGCTTGGGTATCTCAGCCTGAGCACACAAAGCCCACCAACAAAGTAAGAGCGGGGTATATCTCATCATCACGTCTCCTTATGATTTTGCCCGTTTCTACCGGGACCGTGGAGCGGAATTAACTCATTTGGAAACCAATAATATCCTGTAAAAGAACTCAATAAAACCTCTTGTACATACAGCCACCTAGCCAACAAATGCTGGCCTTACAAAACCGCCGACTGAAAACAAGCAAGACCTTCTTCCTTATAGCGTCCACACGAAACTACCTCGTAAGCGTCATTGGCCCCATTTTTGGCAGGGATATAATGACTCCCCCATACCAGAGCCGGGGAACGAGCAGTGAGTAGAAAGCCGGACCGCATTACCGCAATGCAGCAGATCATCGACGCCGTGAAGGCGGAATTTCCGCTCTATCAACCGGATACCTTCAAATGCGGGCCGGACAACACCTGCATCGGCTGTCCCAAGAAGCTGATGGAGCTGGTGGATACGGATCTCTGCTACTGGCAATATCAGATCGATCGCGGCATCCCGCCCTCCTTCGACGAGATCAACCGCTTCGGCAAGATGTGCAAGAACATCCGCCGGGCCCTGGTGCGCAATGGCCGCATCCCCGCCTGAGCACCCCATCGCAGCCAAGGGAGAAGCGCCCGCCGGCAACCCCCGAGAGGAACAGTTTATGACCCAGGAAAGGATACAGACCCGCTACCCCCTGAATGGCCCCCTTGCCAGCCCCGCCGAACTGGAGCAGGCCATCGCCCGGGCGATAGAGACCCACAAGCAGGATTTCTTCCCCCTGCTGGAGCGGCTGGTGGATGTGGGTGACAGCCGGGTCAAGCTCAGTCAGAAAGAGCCACTGCGAGTACTGGGGGTGGAACTCGATGGGGCTCACACCGACGGCAGTGCGCGCCTCAGCTACGAATCCAACTTCGCCGAAAGCTGCCGGCTTATCGATGAATATGACCAGCACCAGACCAGCGTGGCCTTTCGTCTCGACGGGGATCAGCTTGTTTTCGATCTTGAGCTGCCCATCGAGTGGAACTTCAATAACTGATTGACGGCAGTGCCATTCCCCTGTTGATGGCACCCAGCGGTTACTTTCCCTCACACCGATCCTCTCCCAATGGGAGAGGGGGGTATGCAATTCTCATCAGGTGTAATAAGCACAGAACAAGCCATATTGCTCATTGCACCTTCCGTGCTTAATCGTCAGAATAGTTGTATCTAACAGTAATGGTTCAGGAGCATCTTAGAATTATGGCTAGCCTCGTTTTTTCCTATTCTCATGCTGATGAAGCATTACGTAATGAACTTGAAAAACATCTATCACCCTTGAAACGCATGGGGAGAATATCCACATGGCACGACCGGTGCATTATTCCAGGGGAAGTATTCGAGCATAAGATTGATCAATATTTTTCTGAAGCAGATATTGTGCTTTTGCTGATCAGTAGTGACTTTATCGCTTCTGATTATTGTTATCAGGTTGAAATGGCAAATGCTATGGAGCGCCATAGAAGGGGCGAGGCAATAGTTATTCCGGTAATTTTAAGGGAATGTTCCTGGCATCAATTACCGTTTGGCAAAATACTTGCTGCCACAGTGGATGGTAAACCAATTACGAAATTCGCTAGTCACGATGAAGGTTATGTGCAAGTGGTCGATGCCGTAGTACGCGCCATTGACAATATGGAGGCGAAAAATACGCAGCAGGATGTGGGCCTTCGTTCACAGATTAATACATTTTCTTCGACTCAAGAAACTGGATCAATTTTCACACCAAGATCCAGCAACCTTTCCTTGCCAAAGAGCTTCACCGATCTCGATAAAGATCGTGCCTGCCGTGAAGGGTTCGAGTACGTTACCCGATATTTTGAAAACTCCTTGTCTGAGCTTAAAAAGCGTAATTCAGGAGTAGACTCTGAGTTCCATCAGCTGGATGCCAATGCATTCAGTTGCGCGATTTACATCAGCGGCAGCCGGGTTGGTCAGTGTGCTATTTGGCGTAACAATGGCCGTAGTCATGGGGTGGGTGATATATGTTATGGCCAGGATGGCATGGCCAGAAATAGTTACAATGAATGTTTGACCATTACCGAAAATGGTCAAGTTCTTGGTTTTCGTCCATTGATGGGGGGTTACAATATGAGTTCTTCAAGAGAAACATTGCTCACGAACGAAGGAATGGCGGAACACCTCTGGGATATGTTTTTCAACCAAATTAAGCAAAGTCGTAGGTTAGACTGAGTTTACGAAAACTAACATTTAATCCCAGCGATGGTAATAAATTAAGCTTTCATTTATTACCTCAAAATAATAGGGAGCGACTATTCGCTCCCTATTATTTTATTACCCTTCCTGATTTTCCCCGGCTACCGGCTCGGCGCCGGCGGCGGATTCAATCTCGATACGATCGACCCGCTGCAGACCGCGGGGCAGCTTGGCGCCACGGCGGCCGCGCTCGCCGCGGTAGTAGTCAAGGTCAGATGGCTTAAGAGTGAGCTTGCGCTTGCCGGCAAACAGGGTGACCGACTGACCCTGCGGAATGACGGCGGCCATCACCACAAACTCCTCCCGCGCCTTCACGCGCGCCGAGGGGATGCTGATCAGCTTGTTGCCCTTGCCCTTGCCGAGCACCGGCAGGGTATTGAGCGGGAACAGCAGCATGCGCCCCTCGTTGGAGATGGCCATGCAGAGATCGGTCTCCGGCGCGCCTATCTTCTGGGGTGCCATCACCAGGCCCCCTTCCGGCACGGTCAGCAGCGCCTTGCCGTTCTTGTTCTTGCCAATCAGGTCGTCGTATTTGCAGACGAAGCCGTAGCCGGCGTCGGAACAGATCAGGTACGGCTCGCCTTCGTTGCCCATCACCAGATGACGCACCTCTTCGCCAGCCCCCAGCGCAAAGCGACCGGTGAGCGGCTCGCCCTGACTGCGGGCGGAGGGCAGGGTATGGGCCTCCAGCGAGTAGGTTCTCCCCAGAGTGGAGAGGAACACCGCCTGCTGATTGCTGCGGCCATGGGCATGGGCCAGATAACCGTCCCCCGCCTTGTAGGAGAGGCCCTCCACATCGACGTCGTGGCCCTTGGCGGCGCGCACCCAGCCCTTGTCAGAGAGGATCACGGTAACCGGCTCACTCGGGGTGAGCTCCTTCTCGGTCAGCGCCACGGCGGTGGCGCGCTCCACCAGCGGGGTGCGGCGATCGTCGCCGTACTTCTCGGCGTCCGCCAGGATCTCTTTCTTCAGCAGGGTACTGAGACGACGCTCGGAACCCAGGATCAGTTCCAGCTTGTCGCGCTCTTCCGCCAGTTCGTTCTGTTCGGCGCGCAGCTTGAACTCTTCGAGCTTGGCCAGGTGGCGCAGTTTCAGCTCGAGGATCGCCTCGGCCTGGGTCTCGCTGATGTTGAAGCGCTCCATCATCACCCGGCCCGGCTCTTCCTCGGTACGGATGATCTCGATCACCTCGTCGATGTTGAGGTAGGCGATCAGCAAGCCTTCGAGGATGTGCAGGCGGGCCAGCACCTTGTCGAGGCGATACTGCAGGCGACGGCGCACCGTCTCGCGACGAAAGCTCAGCCACTCGGTGAGAATGGTCTTGAGGTCTTTCACCTGGGGCCGGTTGTCCAGACCCAGGATGTTGAGGTTGACCCGGTAGTTCTTCTCCAGATCCGTGGTGGCGAACAGGTGGGCCATCAGCCCCTCCACGTCCACCCGGTTGGAGCGCGGCACTATGACCAGACGGGTCGGGTTTTCGTGGTCCGACTCATCGCGCAGATCGGTCACCATCGGCAGCTTCTTGGCCACCATCTGGGCGGCAATCTGCTCCATGATCTTGGCGCCTGAGGCCTGATGGGGCAGCGCTGTGATGACGATGTCGCCATCTTCTTCGCTCCACACCGCCCGTTGCTTGATGGAACCCTTGCCGGTCTCGTAGATTTTGCGGATGTCGTCACGGGGCGTGATGATCTCGGCATTGGTCGGGTAGTCCGGCCCCTGCACATGGGCCATCAGGGCATCCAGGCCGGCATTGGGGTTGTCCAAGAGCTCCACGCAGGCGTGGGCCACTTCCCGCGCGTTGTGGGGCGGGATATCGGTCGCCATGCCCACCGCGATGCCGGTCACCCCGTTGAGCAGGATGTGCGGCAGGCGGGCGGGCAGCACCACCGGCTCTTTCATGGTGCCGTCGAAGTTCGGCGTCCACTCCACCGTGCCCTGGCCGAGCTCGGAGAGCAGCAGCTCGGAGAAGCGCGACAGCCGCGCCTCGGTGTAACGCATGGCGGCGAAGGATTTGGGATCGTCCGGTGCCCCCCAGTTGCCCTGACCATCCACCAGCGGGTAGCGGTAGGAGAAGGGCTGGGCCATCAGCACCATGGCTTCATAACAGGCGCTGTCGCCGTGGGGGTGATATTTACCCAGCACGTCACCCACGGTACGGGCGGATTTCTTGTGCTTGGACAGCGCCGACAGACCCAGCTCGCTCATGGCGTAGATGATGCGCCGCTGCACGGGCTTGAGGCCGTCGCCGATATGCGGCAGGGCCCGATCCATGATGACGTACATGGAGTAGTTCAAGTAAGCCTGTTCGGTAAAGGTGCGCATTGGCTGGCGCTCTACCCCGTCCAGACTGAGCTCTAGATCGCTCATAGATTTGTTCTCTTTCGGTTATAGAGCCGGTTGGCGCTCTACTTCATCCACAGACTGAGCTCGATAGCATCACTCATGTGATTATCTCTTTCGGTTCGGGAGCCGCCACAGGGCGACTCCGGCTAAATGCTTGCCGGCCCCGACAGGGCCGGCCGACGGCTTAGATGATGGCGAGGTTGCCCTTCTCTTCCAGCAACTCCTCATAGCACAGGGGAGTGATCTAGATGATGGCAAGGTTCCCCTTCTCCTCTAACCATTCACGGCGATCGCTCGCCCGCTTCTTGGCCAGCAACATGTCCATCAGCTGCAGGGTCTCATCCCCTTCAGCCTCTGGCCCCATGGTGAGCTGCACCAGACGGCGGGTGTTGGGATCCATGGTGGTTTCCCGCAGCTGTTTCGGGTTCATCTCACCCAGGCCCTTGAATCGGGTCACCATCACCTTGCCCTTCTTCTTCTCGGCTTCGACCCGCTGCAGCACGCCGTTCTTCTCGTCCTCGTCGAGGGCGTAGTAGACCTCCTTGCCGATATCGATCCGGTAGAGCGGCGGCATGGCCACATAGACGTGGCCCTGATTGACCAGCGCGCGGAAGTGTTTCACGAACAGGGCGCAGAGCAGGGTGGCGATGTGCAGACCGTCCGAGTCCGCATCCGCCAGGATGCACACCTTGCCGTAGCGCAGGCCGGAGAGATCGTCCGAGTCCGGGTCGAGCCCGATGGCCACCGAGATGTCGTGCACTTCTTGCGAGGCGAGCACCTGACCGGCTTCGACCTCCCAGGTGTTCAGGATCTTGCCGCGCAGCGGCATGATGGCCTGAAACTCCCGATCCCGCGCCTGCTTGGCACTGCCACCTGCGGAGTCACCCTCCACCAGGAACAGCTCCCCCTGCATGGGGTCGGCGCAGCCACAGTCGGTCAGCTTGCCGGGCAGCGCCGGGCCCTGGGTTATCTTCTTGCGCACTACCGTCTTGGCGGCGCGCATCCGGCGCTGGGCGCTGGAGATGCAGAGCTCGGCCAGCTGTTCGGCCAGCTCGGTGTTGCTGTTCAGATACAGGCTGAAGGCATCCTTCACCACGCCGGAGACAAACGCCGAGCTCTGACGGGAGGAGAGTCGCTCCTTGGTCTGACCGGCAAACTGCGGATCCTGCATCTTGATGGAGAGGATGTAGGCGCAGCGATCCCAGATATCTTCCGGGGTCAGCTTGACCCCGCGCGGCAACAGGTTGCGGAACTCGCAGAACTCGCGCATGGCGTCGAGCAAGCCCTGGCGCAGGCCGTTGACGTGGGTACCGCCCTGGGCGGTGGGGATCAGGTTCACATAGGATTCGGCGAGGCATTCGCCCCCTTCCGGCAGCCAGCACAGGGCCCAGTCCACCGCCGACTGCTCGGTGCTGAAGGCACCGACGAAGGGCTGCTCCGGCAGGCAGGTGAACTGCTTGACCGCATCGACCAGGTAATCCTTGAGGCCGTCTTCATAGCACCACTCCAGCTTGATGCCGGTGTTCTTGTCGAGGAACTTGATGGTGAGGCCCGGGCAGAGCACCGCCTTGGCCTTGAGCAGGTGCTCCAGCTTGGAGACCGAGAATTTGGGCGAATCGAAGTAATGGGCTTCCGGCCAGAAGCGTACCCGGGTGCCGGTGTTGCGGCGCCCGCAGGTGCCGGTGATGGTCAGCTCCTGCACCTTCTCACCTTTCTCGAAGGCGATGTCGTAGACCTGGCCATCGCGGCGCACCGTCACCTCGACCCGCTCGGAGAGCGCGTTCACCACCGAGATGCCCACCCCGTGCAGACCGCCGGAGAACTGGTAGTTCTTGTTGGAGAACTTGCCGCCCGCGTGCAGCTTGCAGAGGATCAGCTCCACCCCGCACACCCCTTCCTCCGGGTGGATGTCGACCGGCATGCCGCGGCCGTCATCGATCACCTCGAGGGACTGATCTTCATACAGGGTCACCTCCAGGGTACGGGCATGACCCGCCAGCGCCTCGTCGACGCTGTTGTCGATGACTTCCTGGCCGAGGTGATTGGGCCGGGTGGTGTCGGTATACATGCCGGGGCGGCGACGCACCGGTTCAAGGCCATTGAGGACCTCAATGGCATCCGCATTGTATTGAGTAGACATGGAGGGCCTTGCGAATTGACGTTTGGGGAGAATCTTACTCGTTGGGAGGGTATTGGACAAACCCGGCGGCGGCAAAGCTTGATCCGGACGGGGTAAGTCGCCCCGCCGGCCCGTTCAGCGCGCCTCGGCCGCCACCGGCAGCGCCTGCTGCAACTGGGAGAGCGAGCTATGCAGCCGCCACACCATGCCGGCCAGCTCCCGCGCCGTCGGCTCCCTGTGGTTGGCCAGAGCCGCACTGATCCGCTGCAGCTCGGCCAGGGTGCGATCCAGGGAGGCGTGCTGCACCCCCTGCTCGGTGAGGATCCCCTGCAGAGAGCGGATGCAGTTGTCGCGCACCAGGTAGAGGGGCTGATCCTCGCCGCGCCACTGGCGCAGCTGCCAGACGATGTGGCTGCAGTTGAGCAGTACCACGCCCCAGCGCAGCACCCAGAGACGGGCGGTCTGATCCTGGCTCTGGCTGAGCTGGCTGATGCAGTGGTAGATGAGCGATTCGAACTGGCTCTCGCTCTGGCGCGGGGCCGGCTCCAGCTGATCCATGAAGTGGCGGCGCAGGGAGCGGATGAGGCGGCGGCTCTTGCGCCGATCCGAGCTCGGTCGCAGCAGCTGGAATGCCAGTCCGGCGCTCATCACCCCCAGCGCCTGCCCCAGGCTGCCGTTGATGTACTGCAGGTAGTCGTAGCTCGGCGGATTGGTGATGGCGAGAAAGGAGCCGAGCAGCACGATGAGCTGGCCCCACAGCACCGCCTGCCTGGGCTGTTGCTGCTTGAACAGCTGCATGGTGATGAGCACGGGGAACAGCAGGGCGCAGAAGAGCCAGAAGTCGTCGAGCCGGATCATCAGGCCGAACTTGACCGCGAAGCAGATGAGGCTGAGCAGCAGGATCGCCTTGAGCATGGTGTTCGCCCCCTTGGCGGGCGCCGGGGTGGCCGAGTAGAGCACGCAGCAGATGGAGAGCAGGGTCAGCGCCGAGCTGCCCGCATCCCACTGGCTGTGGATCCAGAAGGCGCAGCCCAGCAGCACGCAGAGGAAGGTGCGCCCGCCGTTGTAGGCCGCCTCCAGCGTGTCGGTGTGGCTGGTGAGCGAAGAGTGGCGCGGCGGTGCCGGCCACTCCTGATCGTCGTAACGGGCCAGCCGATCCAGCCAGCGCTGACACTCCAGATAGCTCCAGCAGAAGTGGCGCAGCAGCCGCCAGAAGGTGTGCAGCCGGTAGTCGCTGGCCGCCGTCGGTACCAAGGGGGCCAGCAGCCGGGCGATGCGGTACTTGTCACAGCCGGGCTGGCCCAGCTCGACCAGCAGCCGCTCCAGCAGCGCCTGCAGCCCCTCAGGTTGCGTCGGCCAGTTGTGCAGCATGCGGCGCTGGCTAGAGATGAGGCTGATGAGCCGCAGCTGGCGGTGCAGCAGGAAGTTGAGCAGCCGGTTATGGCGGCGCAACCTGTGATGGCTCCAGACCGCCTGGATGCGCAGCACGTTCATGGTGAGGACCTGGCCGATCAGCCCCTCGTGGGCGGTGCGCACCTCCGGGCTCGCCTCCCCCAGCCAGAGCAGCTGGGCATGCTCCAGCAGACGGGCCTGGGTCTTGTGCAGCGACTGCAGCAGGGTCTCGCCATCGGAGGTGCTGGGCAGGATCATCATCAACAGGCCACCGCAGAGGATGCCGATGATCACCTCGCTCACCCGCGCCTGGGCGATGTCGAAGATGTGCTGCGGGTCGGTCACGTTGACGCAGGAGAAGGCGATGATGGCGGCGGTGTAGCCCGCCAGCGCAAAGGCGTAGGAGACGTTGTTCTGATGGTGGTTGGAGATGTAGGTGCAGAGCGCCAGCCAGAGCGCGATGAGGAAGCTGAACAGCCAGGGATCGCTGATGCCAAGACCGGTGATCACCACCGCCGCCATGGCACCGATGAGGCTGCCCACCACCCGTCCCAGACTCTTGCTGATGACCCCGCCCACGGTGGGAAAGCTCACCACGGCGGCTGACGTCATCGCCCAGTAGGGGGAATCCAGCTCCAGCACGAAGGCCAGCCAGAGCGACAGGCACATCGCCAGGCTGTTGCGCAGGGCGTAGCGCCACTGGCCGCCATTGGCCTTGCCCCAGGGGGTCTGGCGCCAGAGCGAGGCGACCACCTTACTCCCCTATGGTGATGGTGCAGGTGGTGCCTGCAATCAGGGTCAGCTCGGGCGGCACCTCCAGCAGCTTGATCCGCACCGGCACCCGCTGGGCCAGCCGCACCCAGGGCACATTGGGTTTGACGTCCAGCAGCAGGTTGTCGGCCCCCTCCACGCTCTGATCGTGGATGGCGCGCCCTATGCTCTCCACTTCGCCGCGCAGCCGCTGCTCCCCGCTGTAGAGCACCACCTCGGCCGGTTTGCCCGGCGCTATGTGCCTGAGCTTGGTCTCCTCGAAGTAGCCCTGCACGTAGAAGGAGTGGATGTCCACCAGCGCCACCAGCGGCACGCCGGCGCTGGCATAGTTGCCGACCCGGGTCTGCAGGTTGGTGATGTAGCCGTCGCTCGCGGCATGAACCCGGGTCTTGGCCAGCGACCATCTGGCCTGCTCCAGATTGGCCTGGGCCACCTGGTAGGCCGCCTTCATCGCCTGGGCATTGAGGCGGGCCTCGTCCACCGCCTCGGCGGAGATGACGCTGCGCGACAGGCCGCTGCGCCGGCTCGCCTCGTGCTCCGCCTTATCGAGATCCGATTTGGCCTTGGCCAGCGCCGCCTGGGCGTTGTCCAGCGCGATCCGGTAGGGCTCGGGATCCAGGGTAAAGATCTCCTCCCCCGCCTTCACCAGCTGGTTGTCCTTCACCGCTATCTTGATGATCTTGCCCGACACCTCGGGGGTGACGCTGACCAGCTCGGCCCGCACCTTGCCATCCCGGGTCCAGGGCCCCTGCATGTAGTAGTTCCACAGCCACCAGCCTGCCGCCAGCGCCAGCGCGCAGACCAGCAGGGTAGAGAAGTATTTGAGGGTCGCCAGGGGTGATTTAGCCATGTAGCAATATCCATAGGGCGCCGCTGACGGCGAGGATAAACAGGGAGAGATCCATCAGCAGGGGATGCCAGACATCCCCGCCGTAGAGCCAGTCGCGCAGCAGGTGGTGCACCGGCAGCCAGCCCAGCAGGCCGAGCAGAACCGCCTTGAACAGCGGCGGAAAGTAGAGAGAGGCGCCCAAGATCAGATCCGGCAGTGCTGAAGTTGTCACAAGCGGGCTCCCTGTTGGCAAACGAGATAATGCGGACTCAAGGCCCGCCATGCGGCGGGTCTGGCAAGACTATCACAGCCCCGCAGGGCGCTACAGGAGCAGATGAGACCCTGCCGGTCAGACCAGCCGATCCGCCGGATGGTTGATGCCATCGAGCAGCGGCACCTCGCCCAGCTCGAACGGATTGACGCCTTCAAGGCAGGCGAGGTTGTAACCATACTGGGCCGGATTGGAGCGGCGCTGATGGTGGGTATAAATGCCGCAGATGCTGCAGAAGTAGTGTTTGGCGGTGCGGGTGTTGAACTGGTAGCAGCTCAGCACATCCTCCCCCTGCAGGATGCGGATGCCGGCCAGCGGCACCGAGGCGACGATGGCGCCCCGCCGTCGGCAGAGCGAGCAGTCGCAGCGGCGCGGATCCACCACGCCGTCCGGCAGGGTCAGCTCCAGCACCACGGCGCCGCAGTGGCAGCTGGCTTTGTGTCGCTCCTGAATGGGGGTATTGCCGATGCGCTTGATCATGCTGCCTCCTTGCAGACAGGTTCATGCTCCGTGCTAGTCAATCAAACAGGGTATCCTGCCGCCCCTGCAAAAGATGGTCGTACAGGGTGCGCAGCTGGGACGCCACGACCCGATGGCGGGAGAGCGGGGGCAAGTCGTCGATGGGGAAGTACCCCGCCCCTTTGGTTTCATCGGTTTCGCCCAGCAGCTGGCCGCCGGTTACCTCGCACAGGAAGAACGCTTTGTGAGCGTGGGGCAGCTGGGGCGGATGAGGGTGTTTTAGCTTGTCGAACAGTGCCAGCAGTTGCACGGCCCGACACGCCAGGCCGGTCTCCTCCACCACTTCGCGCACCACGGCCCCCGCCGGCGAGTCACCGATGTCGCACCAGCCTCCCGGCAGAGTCCAGCAGCCGTCGCTGCGTTCCTGCACCAGCAGGATATGGCCCGCATCGTTCTGAATGAAGGCCCGCACATCGAGCTTGGGGGTGGGATAACCACTATCGAGAGCGATCCAGTCGCTGATGGCTTCCGGTGCCAGCTCGCTCTGGCTGGCGATGAGCGCCACAGTGGCCGCTCGCAGCGCCTCGAAGCGGCCGATGTCGAAGGGATCGTTGGAGTAGGTGAGGCCCGCTTGTGCCGTGGCCAGCACCTGCTCCAGAAAGGTGGCCAACGGCGGCTGCATGGCTAGAGCCCGAGGAAGCGGACGATCTGGGCGGGGTAACGCTCGAACGCCACGAAGGCGTGGTCGCCGCCGCACTCCAGCGAGAGGCGGGCAAAGCGGTACTCGTCCAGCGCCTTGCGGTAGTCGAGCACCTCGTCCTCCTGCTGTTGCAGCACCCAGAGTCGCTCGGGAGCGCTCACCGGTACCGCCAGCGCCCGCAGCTCATCCATGTGTTCAGGCAGCAGTTGATACTGCTCCCCCGTGTAGGGGTTGGTCTGGGGACCGAGGTAGTCGCAGAGCAGCTCGTGCGGGCGCACCGCCGGATTGATCAGGGCGGCGTGGCAGCCGTAGCGCTCGCTGACCCGGGTCGCCATAAAGCCGCCGAGGGAGCTGCCCACGGCGCCAAGCTTGAATTCGTTGCCATAACGGCTCTGCAGATCGGCAACTGTCTGCTCGATGGCCGCCCAAGCCGCCGCCGGGGTGTTGGGCTGGGCCGGGATCACCACCTCGATATCGGGTCTGTGCTCAGCCACCCAGGCAGCCATATGCTGCGCCTTGGCGGAGCCCGGCGAGGAGTTGAAACCGTGCAGGTAGAGGAGTACGGGCTTCATCGCGACTCCTCAATAACCGGTGGCATTGGGGTCGGGCACGAACTGCCCCACCGGCAGACGCCACACCTGGCTGGCGATGCGGCCATCCGGGTAGAGGGTGAGGTAGCGCCAGCCCGGGCCGGATTCGTCCAGCGCGAAGCCATCGGAGAGCGGTTTGAACTGGATGCAGGTGGAGGGGCTGGCGATCAGCCGCACCCCGCGGTGCACCTCGTCAAACTCCTGGTGGACGTGGCCGAACAATATGGTCTTCTGCTGCGGGTGGCGAGCCAGCACGGCAAACAGATCGTCGGCATTCTTGAGATTGTGCTGATCGAGCCAGGCACAACCCACCGGCACCGCCTGATGGTGCAGGGCGATCAGGGCATGGCGCTCGGGATGCTGGCGCAGCGCCTGATCCAGCGCCGCCAGCTGGTGATCCCCCAGCACCCCGTGAGGTTTGCCGCGCACCTGGGTGTCCAGCAGGATCACCTGCCAGTGCTCGCCCACCAGCTGCTTGGCCTCGCTGATGCCGGCCGCGTGCAGGTATTCGGTCATCAGGGGGCCGTCGTCGTGGTTGCCGGGCAGCCAGTAGATGGGGCGCGCCAGCGGCGCCATCATGGAGGCGAAGCGCTGGTAGGACTCCGGACTGTGATCCTGGGAGAGATCCCCGGTGGCGAGGATCAGATCGAACGGATGGTCATTGGCCTGTACCCGTTCCAGCACGGCAGCCAGGCTCTCGGCGGTGCGCACGGCCAATAGCCGCCCCTCGGCACTCGCGAAGAGGTGGGTGTCGGTAATTTGCAACAGGCGCACACTGCCGTCCTGCGCCTGGGGTAGCTCTGTTTCCAAAATCACGCTTCTTTTTATGAGTTCAACTAGAGGATGTTTATCAGGCTGGTACCATGTCTGAGACAAAATTTTAGCCAATCGGCCAGAAACAGGTTTACCTGCTCCTTTTCATCCCGCTGGTGCATATTTTTATTGGGATAATCATAACGTGGTTGCAACCTTGAAATCTGTTGCGCCGCACACACTTCCGCCATCCGCACGTCATGGTACAAACGAATCTCTATCCGGGCCTGCAAATAGCTCGGCAATTCCGGGTTGTGCTGGGCTAGGATCACCTGGCTGGTGAAGCGACTCTCCTCGCTCACCGTGAGCTGAAACTGCAGGCCGTTGCCCACCTGATAGCGGCGTTCGGCGCCGACACTGCCGCCCGGGGGTAGCAGTTTCATCAGGGTCATGTAGTTGACCTCGCAGGTACGCTGCAAGGACATCAAATCAGGCACATAGCGCTTGGCCTGGGTATGAACGAGCGCCACCTTAGCGCTCCGCCAGCCAGCGGGCACGCAGCTCGCCGTGATTGAGAGCCAGCCACTGCAAGGCGATGACGGAGGCGGCGTTGTCGATGCGCCCCTCTTTGAGCCAGGCATAGGCCTGCTCGCGGCTCACCACGTGGACCCGGATGTCTTCCCCCTCTTCCGCCAGACCGTGGATCCCCTCGGCCTTGCTGGCATCCACCTCGCCCACGTAAACCTCGATACGCTCGGTGCTGCCGCCCGGGCTCACCAGATAGCTGATGGCGTGCTCGCAGCGGCCGACCTCGATGCCCGCCTCTTCCACAGCCTCGCGCCGCACCACCTCTTCAGCGACCTCGCCCGGATCTATGATGCCGGCCACCAGCTCCAGCAGCCAGGGCGTGGCGCTGGTCTCGATGGCGCCGATCCGAAACTGCTCCACCAGCACGATCTGGTCGCGCACCGGGTCGTAGGGCAACAGGGCGGCGGCATGGCCGCGCTCGAACAGCTCGCGGACGATGGGCTCGTTCCAGCCCCCCGCAAATAACCTGTGCTGCAGACGATAGACGTTCACTTTGAAGAACCCGTTATATCCTGCTGATTTATCGATAATTTTCACGTCATCGGCAGAGTAGTGACGGGTTTGGGGCAAGGCTTGCTGCGACATACGAGACTCCCGCCAGCTTGACTTGGCTCGGTTAGGCCATAAAATCCGGGAACATGAATGAACATTCATTCACTCGCTCCCGTCGGAGATGAGGGACGGATTTTAGCAGCCACAGGACATTTGGCTAGGCACGAGGGGGAGAAAACTCACCCTCGTTCTTGACGTTCCTGTCGCTGGAAAAGAGACAGTTATCATAAAATTTTGCTTATAGTAGAGTGATTAAGCTGCAATCAAGCTTGGTCGGTGACAATATTTGCCCTCTCCAGCAACCAGTTTGGGTTACTACATAAGGTTAAATCGATCTATGAAAAGAACACTTTTGTCCGTCATGGTGTTGCTGGGCGTCAGTGCCGGTGCCCATGCCGAAAACCTGCTCGACATCTACCAGCAAGCCCAGATCAAAGACCCGCAGTTGCTGCAGTCCAAAGCCGTTCGCGATCAGGCCTTCGAGAAGATCAACGAAACCCGCGCCCCTCTGCTGCCTCAGATCGATCTGGGTGCCGGACTCAATTATCTGAAAAACAAGAACGATACCCAGAGCAACAACAACGCCAAGGGTGAAGTGACGCTGTCGCAGTCCCTCTATCGTCGCAGTAACTGGGTCAATCTGGATATCAGCGAGAAGCAGGCCACCCAGTCTGATGTCGCCTACAACCTCGAGATCCAGAGCCTGATGCTGCGTACTGCCCAGGCCTATTTCAACGTGCTCAAGGCGATGGACACCCTGGAGTTCGTGCGCGCCAACAAGGTTGCGGTAGAGCGTCAGCTGGAACAGACCCAGCAGCGTTTCGAAGTGGGTCTGACCGCCATCACCGACGTCCACGAAGCAGAGGCCTCTCGTGACCAGGCGCTGGCGGACGAGATCAACGCCGAGAACTCGCTGGACAACAGCTACGAGACCCTGCGCGAGCTGACCGGTATCGATCACCGTCAGCTGGACGTGCTCAACACCGATCGCTTCAGCCCTCAGAAGACCGCCTTCGGCTCCGACAAGTGGCTGGAGCTGGCGCTGGACAAGAACCTGCAACTGCACAGTGCCCGCATCGGCAAGGACATCGCCAAGGAGCAGATTGACCTGGCCAAGACCGGCCATGAGCCGACTCTGGATCTGGGTGCCGGACTGCAAACCAGCAATACCGATTACAAGCTTGATAGCATGCCGGGCGGCAATGACAATCAGGCCAACATCGGCTTGACCTTCAAGCTGCCGCTCTACAGCGGTGGCGCCACTAGCTCCAAAGTGAAACAGGCTCAGTACAACTACGTGGCGGCCAGCGAACTGCTGGAGAAGAACTTCCGCTCGGTGCAGAGCACGGTGCGCTCCTCCTACAACAACGTGAACGCCAGCATCGGCTCGGTACGCGCCTACAGCCAGTCCGTCATCTCCGCCGACAGCGCCCTCAAGGCGACCGAAGCGGGCTACGAGGTCGGCACCCGTACCATCGTTGACGTGCTGGACTCCACCCGCAAGCTGTACGAGGCCAAGCAGAAGCTCTCCGAAGCCCGTTACAACTACATCCTCAATATCCTGAGCCTGAAACAGGCTGCCGGTGTGCTGGAAGCGCAGGATCTGGTGGAAGTAAACCAGGGTCTGATGCCTGCCACTGCAAAAGCCAAGACCAAAGTCTGATAGTCGTTATCGGCAATGAAAAAGGCGACCATCAGGTCGCCTTTTTGTTATCCGGGTGTCGTCGCTTGCTGGCGATGGCCCCGGATAAACGGAGCCAGCAGTATTAGCCGCGTTCGCGGATGGTCTTGATGATGTCGCTGGTGGAGCAGCCATCCTCGAAGTTGAGGACCCGCACTTCGCCACCGTTGGCGGTCACCTCGGCATAGCCGGCAATCTCTTCCGGCTGGTAGTCGCCGCCCTTGACCAGCAGATCCGGCAACACCTCGGCGATCAGCCGTTGCGGGGTATCCTCGGAGAAGGGCACCACCCAGTCCACGGCACCCAGCGCGGCCAGCACGGCCATCCGGCGCTCGGTCGGATTGACCGGACGACCCGGCCCCTTGAGGCGACGCACCGACTCGTCGGTGTTGACCGCCACGATCAGGCGATCCCCCAGCTTGCCGGCATTGGCCAGGTAGGAGACATGACCGGCGTGCAGGATGTCGAAGCAGCCGTTGGTCATCACCACCTTCTCGCCACGCAGACGGGCGGCCTGCACGGCAATCTTGAGCTGGGCTTCGGACATGACGCCAAAGCCGGTCTCCTGCTCGGTGTAGAGGGCGTTGGCCAGCTCGACCGGGCTGACGGTGGAGGTCCCCAGCTTGCCGACCACGATACCGGCGGCGGTGTTGGCCAGGGCACAGGCTTCGTCCAGGCTCTTGCCGGCGGCCAGCGAGGTGGCCAGGGTGGAGATGACGGTATCACCGGCACCGGTCACGTCATACACCTCGTGGGCCTGGGCCGGCAGGTGCAGCTCAGGTTGGCCTTCACGGATCAGGGTCATGCCGTTCTCGGAACGAGTGACCAGCAGGGCCTCCAGCTCGAAGCGCTTGACCAGCTCCAGCCCCTTGGCAACCAGCTCCTCTTCACTCTTCACCTTGCCCACCACGGCCTCGAACTCGGACATGTTGGGGGTCAGCAGGGTGGCGCCGCGGTACTTCTCGAAATCGGTCCCCTTGGGATCGACCAGCACCGGGATGCCGGCAGCGCGGGCGCGCTGGATCATGCCGGGCACGTCGTTGAGGGCGCCCTTGCCGTAGTCGGAGAGGATCATCACATCGCTGTGCGGCAGCGCCTGCTCAACCTTGCCCATCAGCAGGGTGGAGTCCACATCGTGGAAGGCCTCTTCAAAGTCCAGACGCAGCAGCTGCTGGTTGCGCGACAGCACGCGCAGCTTGGTGATGGTCGGGTAGTCGGCCAGACGAACGAAGTCACAGGCGACCTTGACGCCGGCCATCTGGCCAGCCAGGGCATCGGCGGCCTCATCTTGACCGGTCAGACCCAGCAGCACGGCGTGGGCGCCCAGTGCGGCGGAGTTGAGCGCCACGTTGGCGGCGCCACCCGGGCGCTCCTCAATGTGTTCAACCTTGACCACGGGCACCGGTGCCTCGGGCGAGATCCGGCCGGTGGGGCCATGCCAATAACGGTCCAACATGACATCGCCAACGACCAGAACGCGGGCTTTTTCAAACTCGGGCAGGGTGATCTTCATCTGTATCGACTCTCAAAACCTGAAAAATCAGTCGCCGATTTTATCACACTCTTTTATTTGAGGGAGAAAAAGCAAACCTGCGGTTTCCATTTAAAGAAACCGGTAGTGACGATTCCCGTCACGCCAGTGAACCACCATCAGCCCCTCTGACCAGCACATAGCCATTCGCCCCCGACCCCGCTTTTCGGCTAGAATCCCCGCTTGCGAATAAAACGATCCGTTCAGGATCCCCACGTGCCTTTATCGCCTCCCCTTATTCGACCGGGCTTGCCCGGTGCATGGCGATTGCGAACAAGAGACTTTTCATGGCCCACGACAATGCTCCCCGCCTCGAACCCCGCCTGTTTCATCCTCGCTACTGGGCCAGCTGGTTCGGCCTCAGCCTGCTCTGGCTGCTGGTGCTGCTGCCCTGGCGCAGCCAGATGTGGCTGGGACGCCAGTTGGGTAGCCTGGCCCGCAAGCTGCTGAAATCCCGCGTCAAGATTGCCCGCCGCAATCTGGAACTGGCGATGCCCGAGCTGACTAAAGATGAGCGCGAGAAACTGCTCAAGCAGAATTTCGAGAGCGTGGGCTGCGCCATCTTCGAAGTCGGCATGGCCTGGTTCTGGCCGGATTGGCGGATGCGCAACCTGATGAAGGTAGAAGGGGAAGAGCACGTCATCACCGCCATGGAGAAGGGTCAGGGCATGCTGCTGCTCTCCTGCCATTTCCTCACGCTGGAACTCAACGCCCGCTGCTTCGGCCTGGTACGGCCCGGGGTCGGCGTCTACCGTCCCAACACCAACCCGGTGCTGGAGTACGCCCAGTACCACGGCCGCTGCGCCTCCAACAAATACCTAGTGGACCGGATGGACGTGAAGGGGATGATCAAGGCGCTGCGCAACGGCGATGCGCTCTGGTATGCGCCGGATCATGACTACGGCAGCCATGCCAGCGTGTTCGTGCCCTACTTCGCGGTGGAGCAGGCCGCCACCATCACCGGCACTGCCACCCTGGCGCGGGTGAAGAACACCGTCACCCTGCCCTGCTACAACATCCGCACCAGCGAGGGTTACACCCTGCATATCGGGGCGCCGCTCGCCGACTATCCGAGCGGTGACGACCTGGTCGATGCGACCCGCGCCAACCGCGAGATAGAAGCCGCCGTGCGCAAGGCGCCGGAGCAGTACATGTGGCTGCACCGCCGCTTCAAGACCAGACCCAACCCGGACGATGCGGGCTATTACTGAGTGGGAAAAAACCGAAAAAGCCGCCGAAAGGCGGTTTTTTCTGGCCTGTCGCCGGTAAAGGGTTTTCATTCGTGGCTGAATATTTTATTAATGGCCCTGCCGAGCGGCGGGCCCCTGCTCGCCAGCAATACCAATAACGAAGGGAAGCGAACATGAAAGCCACTCTTTTGCTGGGCGCCCTGTGCGCATTGACCGGCTGCAGCCAGCAGACCCACAGCGTCCATCTGACCTCCCTCCCCTTGAGCGATCTCAAGGACGTGAACGCCCAGTGGAGCCCGCTCACCCGGATGGAGTCCCGCTACCCCAAAGAGGCCATCCTGGCCGGGCAGACCGGTTGCAGCTCGCTCGAGTACGTGATCAATCCGGCGGGGCGGGCCGAACAGATCCGGGTACTGGACAGCAGCGACCCGCAGTTCAGCGACGCCGCCATCGCCGTGTTGCAGCAGTGGCAATGGCAGGCCACCCCCACCAACTCGCAGCACATTCCGGTAAAATCCCGTACCCGCTTCGAATTCTGCATCGAGCACAACGGCCAGCCCTGCGACACCAGCGAACTGGAACTGCGCTGCCAGGGGGAAGACGTGGTGCGCAGCACCGGACTGATCTACACCCAGGTCTGAATCAGCCACGCAGGCCTCCATTGTCAGCCCGCAGGCCCTGTCGACAGCTAAAGAAAAGGTGAGCCAGGCTCACCTTTTTGCATTGCAGGCGCTGCGGCGCAGCCCATCACTCTTGCCGGTGCAGCCAGGCGGCGATGGCCAGTTGCAGGTGCACATAGTCGGCCTGAAGGAACAGGGCCGGCAACGCCTGCTGCCAGTCGGCCTGTCCAGCTACCGAAGCCAGCCGCGGCCCGAGCCGGGTCAGGTCGTCGAGCCAGTCCGCTGCCAGCAACCTGTCGGCCGCCTCGGCAATCAGGTCCATGCCCAGGCGCAGCTGCTGCAACGCCAGCCCCTGCGCCTCGGCATCCGTCTGCTCAAGCCAGTACTGCTCGTGATGCTGCCAGTGCTGCAGGCCGAGGGCGATACGCTCGGCCGCACTCAGGTCGGTCAATGCAGGCAAGGCTTGCAGTGCCAGCCGCTTGCCGAGCCCCGCCAGCCGATAACCACGCTGGGCCTTGGACTGAGCCCCGAGCCGCAGACCGCCAAGCCCGGCCAGCTGTTCTGCCAAGCCGAACAGGGCGCTCGCCTCGCCGGATTTGAGCTCAAGCTCCAGCTCGTCGATGCGGCTCTTGCCAAGCACGCCGACGATCTCCCCCTGATCCCAGGCCAGCTCGATCTCGGCCCCCTCGAAGGCGATCAACCAGTGGCGGCGCAGGAAGTCGGTGCGAAACTGGGCCACCAGGGCGCCCTGGATTGCATCACGAACAAAAAGACTCGGCCAAATCTCGTCAGGAAAAGCGCCAAGCGCGGGCATATCGCCAGCGACCGGGGCATTGTATTCGGGTCTGGCATGCAATCCGCCCACCGCCTGACCCCGACATTTAATCGTCTGTTCGGCGAAATCATCGCTGCGACGGATCCGCAATCCCATCTCCAGGCGGCGCAAATCCAGCGCTGGCGTATCAAAATAGACATTGCCGAGCTCGGCTTGAGAATTGGATATAATTTCCAGTGAATTCAGAAGGTTGAAAAAAGGTTGTCGAATATCTCGGGAGACAAAAAACTTTATCTCGATCTCAGTTTGCATAGTCATTCCGGGCTGGCAGGCAACTTTGGGGGGCGTGATGCTAAGCGCGAGGATATAATGCCTGCGATACATCAGGATTAATTCACGGTTTTATTGATGGCGCAGTTCGGTTACCATGCGCCCCTCATAAAATCGTATCGAGTGTTTTTTCACCGACACAGGTTTGGCCATGCCAGTAAATACTATTTTGGGGCTTTTTGCCAAGTCCCCCATCAAGCCGCTGCAGAAGCATATCGTCAAGGTTCACCAGTGCTCCCAGCAGTTGGTTCCCTTCTTTGATGCCGTTGCCGAAGACCGTTGGGAAGATGCCGAGAAGATCCGGCAGCAGATTGCCCAGCTGGAAAAAGAAGCGGACATCCTCAAGCGTGAAATTCGGCTGAAGCTGCCTCGCGGCCTGTTCCTGCCGGTTGCCCGTACCGACCTGCTCGAACTGCTGACCCAGCAGGACAAGATTGCCAATCGTGCCAAGGATATTTCCGGCCGCATGCTTGGCCGTAAAATGGAATTCCCCTCCGAGATGCGTGCCGATTTCATGGCCTATCTCAAACGCTGTATCGATGCGACCGCCCAAGCCGAGAAAGCCATCGGAGAACTCGATGAGCTGCTCGAAACCGGCTTTAAAGGACGTGAAGTTGAAATGGTTGCCGAGATGATCCACCAGTTGGATCTTATCGAGGACGATACTGACACCATGCAGATCGGGCTGCGCCAACAGCTGCAAGCCGTTGAGCAGAAATACAATCCGATCGACGTTATGTTCCTCTACAAGATCCTCGAATGGGTAGGTGACCTGGCAGATCAGGCCGAGCGCGTTGGCGCCCGTCTGGAACTGATGCTGGCTCGTTCGTAATCGACTGACTGGGTAAACACTGAATGGACATTATCGCGAATTACGGCACCACCCTGGTGCTCGTGGCGGCCTTGTTCGGCTTTTTGATGGCCTGGGGTATTGGCGCGAATGACGTCGCCAACGCCATGGGCACGTCGGTCGGCACCAAATCCCTGACCATCCGTCAGGCCATCATCATCGCCATGATCTTCGAGTTTGCCGGTGCCTATCTGGCCGGCGGCGAAGTGACCGCTACCATCCGCAACGGCATCATCGACAGCAACGCCTTTGCCGATACCCCGGATCTGCTGGTGCTCGGCATGATAGCCTCCCTGCTGGCCGCGGGCGCCTGGTTGATCCTAGCCTCCTACTTCGGCTGGCCCGTCTCCACCACCCACTCCATCATAGGCGCCATCGTCGGTTTCGCCGTGGTGAGCATTGGCCCGGAAGCGGTACAGTGGAGCAAGTTCGGCGGCATCGTCGGCTCCTGGATCATCACCCCGGCCATCTCCGGCGTCATCGCCTACTTCATGTTCATCAGCGTGCAGAAGCTCATCTTCAACACCGATGATCCGCTGAACAACGCCAAGCGCTACGTGCCCTTCTACATGTTCCTGACCGCGCTGGTGATCTGCCTGGTGACCATCAAGAAGGGGCTGACCCACGTCGGTCTGCACCTGACCGACGGCGAGGGCATCCTGCTCTCCATCGCCATCTCCATCGCGGTGGCGTTTGCCGGCTGGCTCTACATTCGCGGCCAGCAGTACAACCCGCAGGATGACAGCAAGATGCACTTCGCCAACGTGGAGAAGGTGTTCGGCATCCTGATGATCATCACCGCCTGTGCCATGGCCTTTGCCCACGGCTCCAACGACGTGGCCAACGCCATCGGCCCGCTCTCCGCAGTCGCCTCCATCGTGGCGGCCGGCGGCGAGATCGGCGGCAGCTCCCACATCGCCTGGTGGATCCTGCCGCTCGGCGGCATCGGCATCGTCATCGGTCTGGCCACCATGGGCGAGAAGGTGATGGCCACCGTCGGTACCGGCATCACCCACCTGACCCCAAGCCGTGGCTTCGCCGCCCAGCTGGCTACCGCCGCCACCGTGGTGATCGCCTCCGGCACCGGTCTGCCCATCTCCACCACCCAGACCCTGGTCGGTGCGGTCATGGGCGTGGGTCTGGCGCGCGGCATCGCGGCGCTGAATCTGGGTGTGCTGCGCAACATCGTGGTCTCCTGGGTCATCACCCTGCCTGCTGGCGCCATCCTGGCCATCGCCATCTTCTACGTGCTGCAGATCTGCTTCTCCTGAGGCGTGCTGCAATGAAAAGCCCGGGTCATTGACCCGGGCTTTTTTATCTCGGCACGCTCATCCACCCCTTGGGGACGCGAGCAACTTGCATCACCCGCCCCACAGGCGCAGACTGTTTGGCCTTGTTTCGACTCAAGGCACCCATCATGACGCCAGCCATCAACCTGCTGAAGAAGCTCAAGATCCCCCACAAGCTCTACCCCTACGAGTGCGAAGCCCACGACGACTTCGGCAAGCATGCCGCTACCCAGCTCGGCCTGCCGGAGGCCCAGGTGTTCAAGACCCTGATCGCCCATCACGACAAGCAGGCGGTGGTGGCCATCGTCCCCTCGTCCGGCCTGTGCAGTCTCAAGCAGCTGGCCAAGGCCACCGGTCTCAAGAAGGTGGAGATGATGAAGCCGGCGGAGGCGGAGAAGCTGACCGGCTACAAGGTCGGCGGCATCAGCCCGCTGGCCCAGAAGAAGCTGCTGCCCACCGTGCTCGACGAGTCGGCCATGCAATTTGACGAGATCCTGGTGAGCGGTGGCAAGCGCGGCCTCTCGGTGGGGGTGGCGCCCGCTGACATGCTGCGCCTGATGAAGTGGATTGCCGCCCCCATCGGGGAATAGAAGCGTGAGCGGACCTGCCACGGCGCAGGCCCGCCCGGCCAGCCTCGTTTACGGGAGCATGCCCAGTGCGCGGCGGCCATGGTCGTTCAGATCGGCCAGGGTGAAGCGCCCCTGCCAGTCCGCCTCGTAATCCTCGCGGGGGAAGTCGCCAGGCGAAGCCCCCTGCTCCAGCGCTTGGCGCACCAGGCGCGCATAGGCCATGTTCTTCTCGCAACGGGGCGCCGCCGGAATATACATGACGTTGCCCCACCCCTGCTGCTGCTCCACCGGCGCCACGCCGTGGATCAGATCGCAGTGCCACCAGACCGAATCCCCTGCCGTCACCGCCGGAATCGAGCTCATCGCCCGCAGCAACAGCGGATGCCAGGTCTCGGAGATCGGCAGCACCTTGCCCGGTGCGACACCGCACAACTCATCCTCCGGCACGTCCGGCTGCAGCGGTCGCAGCAGCACGTAGGCCATCGCCTCGGGGATCGGCACCACGTGCAGCAATCCCTGCCCCGGCAACATGTCGGAGAGCGCCGTCCACCCCTGGAAGGTACGAAATACCGAGCACTTGGTGGTGTTCTCCACACTGTACTCCTCGACCTCGGTGCGATGGGCCGCATCCCAGGGATCGTAGGCGGCTATCTCCCCCCGAAAAATCGACGCAAACACCTGCTGGTAGGCCGGCAGCAACCAGCGTTCAAGGGCCCCCGAGTCGGTATGGGCACCCAGCCCGCGAGAACAGGTACCGGGCGGACGGCGGCGAATGCGATCGGGATAGATAATGCTCACGTCCGGGTCGAACCAGGGTGTCCCATCCGGCCGCTCGAACTGCCACAGGCGGTTCAGGAACGACTGCACGGTCGCCATCTCGTCGCTCTGGCGCGCCTCCATCTGGGCCCGTGACCAGTAGATGGGATAGATCTCGGGGCGCGACGCGGCAAGGGAGCCGAAAAAACTGTCGCCGGGACCGCGATACAGCTCATCAAAACGGTTGAGATCCAGGTAGTCGAGCATGTCGCGATCCCAGGCCAGCGCCCGTTCGCGAGCAAAGTGCCCGCGGATCACCAGGCAGCCGCGCCGCCGTATGGCTGCACGCTCGGCCTCGCCCACCTGGCCCGCCGCCAGCGCTCGGTAATCCAGCTCTGGCCACACCGGCTCACCACGGGCTCGCAGCGCTTCCACCTCGGCCACCCGCGCCTCGATGCGGCGGCTGACCTCGGCAAAGACGGCCTCCACGTCGCCGAGTTGTGCGCGCAGGGCTTGTTTCATCTGACGGATGGCCGCCTTGTGATCGGCGGGCAACTGGGTATGAGTGACGCTCATCTTGCCTCCTGGATAATGGGTGAAAGTCAGCAAACAACCTTCGTTCGAAATAATATTTAATTTCAAAAACAAGATACATTAAAAAAATGTTAATACAATCCTCGCCGCACCCGGGTGGTGAAGGCGCAGCGAGAAGCAGTGCAGAGAGAGAAGCGAAGGGAGAGCAGCAGCGAGCAGACAAGACGGCAAAAACAACAGGGCGGCCATGGCCGCCCTGTTTATTCAAGCACCGCGCATGGCGGCCGTGAGGGTCGAGAGGCGCAGGCGCTGGTGCCCCTGCGCATCGAAGTTGTCAGGCGCCAGCCAGCGCGCAAAGCAAGCCTGCAGCGCTGGCCACTCACTGTCGATCACCGAGAACCAGGCGGTATCGCGTGTGCGCCCCTTGTCCACCCGGCTCTGGCGAAAGGTCCCCTCGTAGCGGAAACCAAGGCGCAGCGCCGCCTGCCAGGAGGGCTTGTTGAAGGCATTGCACTTCCATTCGTAACGCCGATAGCCGAGGGCAAAAGCATTGGCCATCATCAGCGCCATGGCCGCCGTCGCCAGCCGCGAGCGCTGCAAGGCAGGGGAAAAGTGCAGCCAGCCCACCTCGATGTTGCCGGCCAGGGGGTCGATGCGCAGGTAGCTCGCCAGCCCGAGCGGCTGTTCGCCATCCTCGTCGAAGATGGTGTAGAACTGGGGATCTTGCTTGGCGGCGCACTCTCGCAGCCAGACCAGCATGTCAGCCTCTGTTGCGTAAGGGCCTGTGGTCAGGTAGGTCCACATGGCCCCGCTGTCGGCGCTGAAGGCCTGCCACAGGCCGGGGCCGTGACGCTCAGGATCCAGCGGCTCCAGCCGGCAACCCCAGCCGTTGAGGGGGCGACGGGGCGGGAACTCGGCGCCCCGCCAATCGGGCAGCGGCGCACCGACCGGCTGGCCGAACTCGTTCAGATGGATATCAGCAGCCACAGGCAATCCCTCCCGTTTGCAGCACCCCCGCTTCGCTACCGGTGGCGACGGCAAAGCCGTCCTGCCGCCACCAGTGCAGCCCGCCGATCAGCTCCTTGACCTGAAAACCGAGCGCCGCCAGCTTGCAGGCACCCCGGGTCGAGCCGTTGCAGCCGATGCCGTCGCAATAGCAGACATAGACCTTGTCCCGCGCCAGCGCGGCCGTGGTGGCCGGGGTCATGGTAGCGTGGGGAAAGCTGATGGCGCCGGGGATGTGTCCCTCGGCATAGTGACCGGCAGAGCGGGTGTCGATGACGACGATCCGCTCTTCGCCGGCCAGCAGATCGGCGGCCAGATCCGCCGGATCGGTGCGCAAGGCCAGCTGGGCCTCGAAGAAGAGGCGGGCTTGTTCGGCACTGGCCAACCCGCTGCTCAATACATGACTCATAGTGACGCTCCTTGTACTCAAACCCGGATCCGGGTGGTGATGTCGGTGGTGACCGAGTTGGCGATGAAACACTCCTCGTGTGCCTGGTGGTGCAACTGCTCCAGCGCGGCCAGCTCCGGCTGACGTTCACCGCCGAACTGCACCAGCGGCTGCAGGGTGACCCGGGTGATGGCCTGACGACCGCGGGCATTGGCTTCCATGATGCCCACCGCCTCGTCCCGGTAGCTCTCCACCAGATAGCCTGCCCTGGCCGCCAGCCAGAGGAAGGTGAGCATGTGGCAGCTGGAGATCGCTGCGACGAAGGCCTCTTCCGGGTCGACGTTCTCGGCCACCGACCAGGGCAGCGGCACCACGTGGGGAGACGAGGAGGCTGGCACCCTGACGCCGCCGTCGAACTCCCACCAGTGGGCCCGGCTGTAACCTTGATCGACGAAGGGCTCGCTGGCCCCGCGCTGCCAGCTGATGGTGGCGCTGTACTCCGACATGCAGACTCCTTTCATTGCCAATAGTTGTGAATCCCGAACCTTGAGCCTCAATGTAGCGACATAATGGCCTTGCCACGCCGACCAATTTTGCCAATATGAGCAGACCAATTAGCGCCCGGGAGATCCCCATGCCTGCCCTGCCCACCCTGTTTGCCACCCAGCAAGCCAGCGATCTGCCGCTGCACGAACAGCTGGTCCGCACCCTGCGCTCGGCCATGCTGGCCGGCCACCTGCCCCAGCACAGCCGGCTGCCCGCCAGCCGCATGCTGGCCGCCGATCTGGGGGTCTCCCGCAGCACGGTGGAGCTGGCCTACGGCCGGCTGGAGGCGGAGGGCTATCTGGTGCGCAAGGTGGGGGCCGGCAGCTTCGTGGCACTGGCCGCGGTCTCCCCGACTCCGCGCCCGCCCCAGTCGGCGGCCGGTCTGTCGCGCCGAGGTCAGGAGATGGCCGACAGCGGCGCCTGTCACGACGTGCCCGAGGTGGGCCGCTCCTTTGCCTCCAGCCAGCCGGATCCCCGCCTCTTCCCCCAGGCCCTGTGGGGCCGGTTGATGCAGCAGCAGTGGCGTCGGCACGCCGGTGACTGGATGAATTACGGGGAGCCGCAGGGGCTGGAGGCGCTGCGCGGCGCCATCAGCAGCTATCTGGTGCAATCGCGCGGCGTGGTGTGCGAGCCGGACCAGATCCTGATCCTCACCAGCTCCCAGCAGGGGATCCTGCTGGCGACCCAGCTGCTGATCGACGCCGGCGACACCGTCTGGGTGGAGGATCCCGGCTACCCCGGGGCCCGCACCGCCATGGAGAGTGCCGGCGCCCGGGTGCACCCGGTGCCGGTGGATGAAGAGGGGCTCAACCCGCAGGGGGCACACCCGGCGCCACGGCTCATCTACACCACGCCCGCCCACCAGTATCCACTCGGCGTGCCCATGAGCCTGCCGCGGCGGATGGCGCTGCTGGCCGAGGCCGAGCGGCACGGCGCCTGGATCCTGGAAGACGACTACGACGGCGAGTACCAGTACGATCAACGGCCGCTCCCCGCCCTGCAGGGGCTGGATGGTCAGGGACGGGTGCTCTACGTGGGCACCTTCAGCAAGGTGTTGTTCGGTTCGCTGCGCCTCGCCTATCTGGTGCTGCCCAGGCCGTTGATGGAGTCCTTCTGTCGGGCCAGGGCCGCGGTCGACGGCCACAGCAACCAGCTGCTGCAGGCGGTCACCGCCGACTTCATCCGCGCCGGCCACTTCGCCACCCACCTGCGCCAGAGCCGGCTGGTCTACCAGAGCCGCCGCGACCTGCTGCTGGCCGAGCTGGCCAGCCACTGCCCCGCCCTCACCCCCATCCACAGCGGGGCCGGCCTGCAGTGCGCCGTGCTGCTGCCCCCCGGCGGCGAGGCGCGCTGGACAGAGGCCGCCAACGCACAGGGGCTGGGGCTGCGCCCCCTCGGCCAGTTCTACCTGGGCCCACCGACGCAGGAGGGGTGGCTGCTCGGCTTTGCCTCCCTCGACAACCAGGCCCTGCGCCGTCTCTGCCGCCAGCTGGGCAGCCTGCTGGCCACCCGCTGAAGAGAGCCCATCTGCTCAGCCTTGAGAACCGGTTTGCCCCTGCTCGCGGCAGAGCGCCAGCCAGGCCTCGGCGGTGCGGGAAAGGTAGCGCTCGCTCGGCCAGATCACCCCGAGCCGCCAGCTCAGCTCGGGCACCAGCGGTCGCAGCACCAGCCCGTCCGGCGCCAGCCGCCGACAGATGGGCTCGGGCAAAAAGGCGACCCCCATGCCGCTGCGCACCATGGCGGTGAGAAAGTCCCACTGACTGCTGCGCGCCGCCACCTGGGGCTCGAAGCCGGCCACTCGGCACGCCTGCTCCAGCCGCTCGCTCAGGGTGAAGGCCTGGGTGTAGAGCAAGAAGGGCTCGTCGCAGAGCGCCTCCAGCCGGATTTCAGAGCTATCGCGCCAGCGCGGCAGGTCGGGCAGCACCACCTGGATCGGGTACTGGTCCAGCTCCAGCGCACTGAGGGCGCCCCCCTCTCTGGTCGGCAGCATGGTGATGGCGAGATCCAGCTCCCCTTCCAGCACCGCCTGCTCGATGCGCCGGCCGCCGTACTCGACGATGGAGAGCTCGACCTTGGGGTAGCGGCTACGGTAGGCGCGGATCAGATCGGCATAGACGTGGCCCACCATGGGCGGAATGCCGAGCGCCAGCCGGCCGAATTGCAGGCTCTGCAGATCGGCGAGCTCCGCCTCCAGCTGCTGCATCTCGGCCAAGATGGTCTGGGCCCGGTTGAACAGCACCCGACCGCTGTCGGTCAGGGTGAAACGGCGTCCCGCACGGCTCAGCAGCGGCTGACCCAGCTCCTCCTCCATGTTGCGGATCATCTTGCTGATGGTGGGCTGGGTGACGAACAGTTTCTCGGAGGCGCGGGTGAAGCTCTGTTCCCGCACCAGTTCGACAAAGTAACGCAGGGCGCGGATGTCCATGGCTCTCTCCTGGCGGACGGCAAAACCTGATCATGCCTCTTTGGCATGATTTTGATAATTTAAATTCATTTTTTGCAGGTTTGGCCTCTCTCTATACTGTGAGCAAGTTCACAGAAAGACCTAGATCATGAAAGCCCTCTGCATTCGCTGGTTCCAGACCCCCTTCCAAATCGCCCTGCTGGCCGCCATCTGGTTGCTGGCGGATCTGGCGGTACGTACCTTCCACCTGCCGCTGCCAGCCAACCTCACCGGCATGCTGGCCCTGCTGGCCTTGATCCTGCTCGGCGTGGTCAAGACCCACTGGTTCAGCGCCGGCGCCCGCTGGTTGCTGGCCGAGATGCTGCTGTTCTTCGTGCCGGCGGTGGTGGCGGTGGTCAACTATCAGGATCTGCTGCTGCAGGAGGGGTGGCGCATCATGGTGGTGCTGCTGCTCAGCACCATACTGGTGCTCGGCACCACGGCGCTGGTGGTGGACCGGGTCTATCGCCTCGAGTTGAAACTGGCCCGCCGGAGTCGTCGTCATGTCTGATACCCTGCTCGGCCTGCTCTGCTTCGCCCTCACCCTGCTGTTCTACTACGCCAGCAAGTGGCTCTACGGCAAGAAACGCATCCTGCCCCTGATGCCGCTGCTGCTGGCCCCCACCCTGCTGGTGGCGGTGGTGATGCTGTTCCACATCCCCTATCAGGACTACATGGCCGAATCCCACTGGCTGCTGTGGCTGCTGGGGCCGGCCACCGTCGCCTTCGCGGTGCCGGTCTACGAGAACCGCCAGCTCATTCGCCGCCACTGGTTGTCGCTGTCGGTGGGAGTGGTCGCCTCGGTGGTGATGGCGGTGGGCAGTACCGTGCTGCTGGCCCGCTGGCTCGATCTCTCCGACATGCTGCAGCGCAGTCTGGCGATGCGCTCCATTACCACCCCGTTTGCGGTGGAGGCGACCCGCGCCATCGGCGGCCAGACCGATCTCACCGCCCTGTTCGTGGTGCTGACCGGCGTCATCGGCATGGCGGTCGGCGAAAGCGTGCTCACCCTGCTGGCCATTCGCAGCCGCCTTGGCAAGGGCGCCGGGTTTGGTGCCTCGGCCCACGGCGCCGGCACCGCCAAGGCCTATCAGATGGGTAATGAAGAGGGGGTGGTCTCCAGCATGGTGATGATGATCGCCGGCATGGTGACCGTGCTGCTGGCCCCCCTGCTCGGCCAACTGTTCTGGTAACCTGCGCGTCGGTAAAAGCCGCGTTTCCCGGGCCCAGGCCCCCAGCCTTGGCGCCACAGCCGCTACACTCAACTCAATGTGACAGCAGTGAGCGGTATGATGAACCACAGAGTGATGATCCTCGGGCTGCTGGCCGGCAGCCTGTTCTTCTCCCCCCTTCTGCCGGCCCTGGACATAGTGACCCACGTCAGCCCCGAGAGTGAGCGGGACCTGCGCACCCTCTACGGCCAGCAGCTGCTGCAACTGGCGCTGGAGAAGACCCGCGACAGCTTCGGCGACTACGAGCTGCGACCGGCCCCGCCTATGAGCCGAACCCGGCTGCGTCAGGTGCTGCAGTACAACCTCTACCCCAACCTGCTGGCCATCGACAGCTTCCCGCGCCCGGAGGGCAGCCACGATCTCGACTATGTCCGCTTTCCGGTGGATCTCGGCATCCTCGGCTATCGCATCTGCTTCGTCAGCCCCAAACAGCAGCAGGCCGTGGCCCGGGTGCGCACCCTGCACGAGTTGCAGCAGTTCAGCCATGGCCAGGGCCGCGGCTGGCAGGATGCCGAGATACTGCGCAGGGCCGGCTTCAAGGTGCAGGAGGTGGAGGGCTACGAGCGGCTGTTCAAGCTGGTGGTGCGCGGCCGGGTGGATCTGTTCTGCCGGGGGGCCAACGAGCTGCTGACCGAACTGGATACGCACCGGGATCTGGGGCAATTGACGGTCGACCAGCATCTGGCGCTCTACTACCCCTTCATCCACCTCTTCTACAGCCACAAGGACAACCAGCACGCCCTGCGCCGGGTTCGGGCCGGCCTGCAACTGGCCTGGCAGGACGGCTCCCTGCAGGCGCTCTGGCTCAAGACCTTCAAGCCGGCGCTGGATTTCGCCAGGCTGGACCAGCGGCTGCTGTTCAGGCTGGACAACCCCTTGCTGCAAGGGCTCGACTTCGATTACCAGCCCTACCTTTACGATCCCCTCACCCAGCGCTTCGGGCCCGGCGAGTCGGCCAGCGGCAAGCAGTGACCCTAGCGGCTCCCCGCTCGCCGCCGGGGAGAGCCACTACACTCAGAGGAGTCTCAGCCTTTCACAGGAGCTCATGATGCACTGGACCCCGCTGCTTGCCCTGCTGCTGGCCCTGCCCGTGCTGGCCAGCCCGACCCTGTTCACCTACATGAGTCCGGAGAGCGAGCACGATCCCAGAAGCACCTATGATCGCGAGCTGCTGCGCCTGGCGCTGGAGAAGACCCGCGCCAGCCATGGCGACTACAAGATGCAGGCCGCGCCCCCCATGACCCTGGCCCGGATGTGGGTCAGCCTGCGCTTCAATGACTACCCCAACCTGTTCGCCATGGACAGTTACCGCTCCGATCGGGACATGAGCGGCATCGACTACGTGCGCTTTCCCATCCACCTCGGCATCGTCAGCTACCGCATCTGCTTCGTCAGCCCCGAGCAGCAGAGCGCCGTCGCCGGAGTGACCAGTCTGGCGGGGCTCAAGCGCTTCGACATCGGTCAGGGCAAGGGCTGGCTCGACGTGCAGATCCTGCAGCGGGCCGGTTTCAAGGTGCTGGAGGTAGAGGGCTACGAGCAGCTGTTCAAGATGGTGGCGCGTGGCCGTTTCGCACTCTTCTGCCGCGGGATCAACGAGTTGCCCCAGGAGAAACTGAATCATAGGGATGTACCCGGGCTGGTGATGGATGAGAACGTGGCGCTCTACTATCCGCTGCCCAGGGTCTTCTTCACCCACAACAGCAACCAACAGGCCATCGCCCGGGTGCAACAGGGACTCAAGGCCGCCTGGCGCGACGGCTCCCTGCAGGCGCTCTGGCTGAAGACCTTCAAACCCTCCCTGAGCTTCGCCCACCTCCATACCCGCCGGCTGTTCCGGCTGGAGAATCCCTACATCGAGGGGATCGACTTCAACTATCAGGACTACTTCTACGACCCCGTACAGGGGCGTTTCGGCACAGGTGAATAGCCGCCTGCCGTGCAAGCGCAGCAATGAAAAAGCCCGGGTCAGTGACCCGGGCTTTTTTGTCCATGCTTCGTCTTCTGCCTCGTCAATCTTCGAGGAAGGTCCACTCGTCGCGCACCCGGCTGATGGCATCGAGCCGCCGCTTGGCCAGCTGCTCGCGAATAGCCTCCCCCTTGAACCCGGCCGCCACTATCTCCTTCACCGGCACGGCCTGGGCCGCCGCCAGCGCCTGCGCCACATAGTCGGGCTCGGCATAGACCCGCTCCTCGAAGCCGGTGCGGCCGTGAAAGTCGGCGCGGCAGGCGTCCAGCAGCTGGGCGAAGCGCTCCGGCCTGCGCCAGGCATCGGCCTTGTCGAACACCTTGAGCAGGGTCGCGGGCTTGAGCTCGAAGGCGATGTGGATATGGGTGTGCAGGTCGCTCACCAGCAGCGCCAGATCGCGGCACTCGTTCGGTACCCGGAACCGCTCGCAGAAATCGCGGATGAGCGGCAAGCCCTTCTGGCCGTGGCCGTGGTGACTCGGCCAGAACTCCGGCGGGGTCAGCCCCTTGCCAAAGTCGTGGCACAGCGCCGCGAAGCGCACCGCCAGCTCCGGCGAAAGCCGGCAGGCCTGTGCCAGTACCATCATGGTGTGGATGCCGGTATCGATCTCCGGGTGCCACTTGGCGGGGGCAGGCACCCCAAACAGGGCATCCAGCTCGGGGAACAGCGCCGCCAGGGCGCCGCACTCGCGCAGCACCTCGAAGAACACCTGCGGAGTCGGTCCCAGCAGCACCTTCTCCAGCTCCTTCCAGACCCGCTCCGGGGTCAGGTGAGCCAGCTCGCCGGCCTCGGTCATCTCGCGCATCAGCGCCAGCGTCTCGGCGGCCACCACGAAGCCCTGGGCGTGGAAGCGGGCAGCGAAGCGGGCCACCCGCAAAATGCGCAGCGGATCTTCGGCAAAGGCGGGGGAGACGTGGCGCAGCAGCCGTTGTTTCAGATCCTCGATGCCGCCATAGGGATCGTGCAGTTGCCCCGCCTCATCCTCGGCGATGGCGTTGACGGTGAGATCCCGGCGCAGCAGATCCTGCTCCAGCGTCACCTCCGGCGAGGCGTGGCAGACGAAGCCGGTATAACCGCGCCCCTGCTTGCGCTCGGTGCGGGCCAGTGCGTACTCCTGCTGGGTCTTGGGGTGCAGGAACACGGGAAAATCGCGGCCCACCTGGGTAAAGCCCAGCGCCAGCATCTGTTCCACGGTCGCCCCGACCACCAGGTGATCCCTGTCGCCCTGCGGCAATCCCAGCAGGCGATCCCGCACCGCGCCCCCAACCAGATAAGTCTGCAAGCTGTGTCTCCCTTGATAAACCTGTCCCGATTATACCGGTTTGGCCGGTGGAGACTATGGCTGCCCCCATCCCCCGTCGGCGGGGACGAGCCCATGACGGCCCCATGAGAGGCAAAACGCCCCTCGCCACCCACCTTGCCAGCCAACCCGGCAGCGCCCTTTCTCCCACCAGCAAATCAGGGTGCGCGCTGGCCCCCTTATGGCATCCGGGTCTTTGACATCCCTTTGGGGAGGCTTTAACCTGCCGCCCATAACAACGGAATGGATCCTTATGTACACACAGTTCTTCGGTCTGTCGGAGCACCCGTTCTCCATCTCGCCCAATCCCAAATACCTCTACATGAGTGAACGCCACGGGGAAGCCCTCGCCCACCTCAACTACGGGTTGCAGGATGGGGGCGGCTTCGTGCTGCTGACCGGGGAAGTGGGCACCGGCAAGACCACCGTCTCCCGCTGCCTGTTGCAGCAGTTGCCGGCCGAGACCGAGATTGCCTACATCCTCAATCCATCCCTGACCGAACGAGATCTGCTGGCGGCCATCTGCGACGAGTTCCAGCTGGCCTATGGCCAGGATGCCGGCCTCAAGCAGCTGTTCGACCTCATTCGCGATCACCTGCTGGCCAATCTGGCGGCAGGCAAGCGCAGCGTGGTGCTGGTGGACGAAGCCCAGCACCTGCTGCCCGGCGTGCTGGAACAGCTGCGCCTGCTCACCAACCTGGAGACCGACGAGAAGAAGCTGCTGCAGGTGGTGCTCATCGGCCAGCCCGAGCTGCAGCAGATGCTGCGCCAGCCCTTGCTGCGCCAGCTGGCCCAGCGCATCACCGCCCGCTACCACCTGCTGCCGCTCTCCTGCCAGGACGTGGACGCCTATGTCCGCTTTCGTCTGCAGGTGGCCGGTTGCGTGCAACCCATCTTCACCCCCAGAGCGATCCAGACCCTGCACCGCCTCTCTGGCGGCATTCCGCGCCTCATCAACCTCATCTGCGACCGCGCCCTGATCGCCGCCTTCGCCCGCGGCAGCCACAAGATAGTGCACGGTGACATCAGCCTGGCGGCCTTCGAGGTGAGCGGCATCCGTGACGAGGGCACCTGGCAGTCCGGCTTGATGGTGGCGCTGGTCGGCGCCTTGCTGGTGGCCACCGGCTGGTGGGGCTGGCAGTTCTTCGGTTTCTTCCCGACCCGCCCGGTGGTCACGGTGGAGGTGCCGGTCAAGGTGGACGACACCCCGGAGCAGCAGGAGCAGCTGACCCGCGCCATCAATCAGGCACTGGAACCGGACAGCGCCATGCAGAATCTCTACAAGGTGTGGGGCTACCAGACCGAGCTGGAAGAGGCGACCTGCGACAACGCGCCGCGCGCCGGCCTGCGCTGCCAGGAGGGCGAGGCCTCCCTGGCCGATCTGCAGGCCCTGCAGTATCCCGCCCTCGTCAGCCTGACCGACGAGACCGGCGGCACCTATTACGCCACCCTGGTCAACCTCGGGCCCGACAAGGCCAACCTGCTCATCGGCAACCAGAGCTGGCAGGTGGACAGGCAGTGGCTGAGCGATTACTGGGGCGGCAGCTACACCCTGCTGTGGCGCATGCCCAAGGGTGGCGTCACCCTGATCGGCAACAACGCCGGCCCCAGCCAGGTACAGTGGCTCGACAACGCCCTCAGCCGGGCCCTGCAGCAGCCGGATCGCAAGGTCCGCCGCTTCGATGCCGAGCTCAAGACCAAGCTGCAGCAGTTCCAGCGTGCCCAGGGGCTGAACCCGGACGGTATCGCCGGCAGCAACACCCTGCTGCGCCTCAACGTGATGGCTGGCGAACCCATGCCCAAGCTGGAAGACCCTGCCCAGCGGGCCAGCAAACCGGCCAGGCTGGATCCGGCAGAGGATGACGATGCCATCAACACACTGTCGGAGGAGGCTTCCTGATGTCCACCCTGCTCAAGGCGCTGCGGCGGGCCGACCAGCCCCAGTTCACCCCGCACATCCCGGCGATGGGGCTGCCGGTCAGCCAGAAAGAGGAACAACCCAGGCGCTGGATCTGGTGGCTGCTGGCCCCGCTGGCGCTGGTGATGGGGGCCACCGCCAACTACGGCTGGCACCTGCTCAACAACCGCCCCATCGAGAAGACGGTGGAGGTGAAAGAGGTGGTGACACCGCCCTTTGTGCGGGTCGAGCCCAAGCCGATGATCACCCGTCCGCTGCCACCGCCGCCGCCCGAACCCCTGGTCATCCCCAAAGCCGATGCCCAGCCCGCACCGGCGCCCGCCGACAGCAGCCAGGGGCTGGCCGAGCGCATCCTCAATGCCCTCAACAACACCCCGTTGCAGCAGAGCGCGCCACCACAGGTGCCAGCCGAACTGCAGGCCACGCCACTCAGCGCCCTGCCGCAGGCGCTCCGCCAGCAGGTGCCGCCGCTGGCCTACGGCGCCCACGTCTTCTCCTCCAACCCGGCCAACCGGGCCGTGACCCTGAACGGGCGCACCTACCGGGAAGGCAGCGAGGTCGCCCCCGGCGTCACCCTGCTCGCCATCGCCCAGGATTACATCATCCTGCAGGTGGGCGGCCAGAACGTCAGCCTCAAGGCGCTGCAGGACTGGCGCGGCTGAAGCGCGCCCCTGCCAGCCCGAGGCTGGCCATCATTTCAAGAGGGAGCCTGAGAGCTCCCCTTTTTAATCAATAACATGAGAACAACGTGAGCAATCCGAACAACACCACCTTCGCCAACCGGGCGTTGTACTGGTATCAGCGCCAAGACCGCTACACGTTAGTCAATTTAGTTTTAAATCAATAACATGAGCATAATGTGAACAACTCAGATAACGCGACCTTCGCCACCAGGATCCTGGACTGGTATCAGCTCCACGGCCGCAAGACCCTGCCCTGGCAACAGGAGAAGACACCCTACCGAGTCTGGGTCTCGGAAATCATGCTGCAGCAGACCCAGGTCGCTACGGTCATTCCCTACTACCAGCGCTTCATGGCCCGCTTTCCCGACGTGCTGGCACTGGCCGACGCCCCCATCGACGAGGTGCTGCACCACTGGACCGGGCTCGGCTATTACGCCCGTGCCCGCAACCTGCACAAGGCGGCCCAGCAGATCCGCGACCTCCATGGCGGCCTCTTCCCGGAGCGGCTGGAGGAGGTGATGGCGCTGCCGGGGATCGGCCGCTCCACCGCGGGCGCCGTGCTCTCCCTCTCCCTTGGCCAGCCCCACGCCATTCTGGATGGAAACGTGAAGCGGGTACTCACCCGCTGGCTGGCCCTGCCCGGCTGGCCCGGCCAGAAGCAGGTGGAGAACGATCTGTGGGAGCTGGCCACCCGCCTCACCCCCAAGCTCGGAGTAGCTCACTACAACCAGGCCATGATGGACATGGGCGCCACCGTCTGCACCCGCAGCAAGCCCGCTTGCGAGCGCTGCCCGGTGCGGGAGGATTGCCAGGGGCTGTCGCAGGGCAAGCCCACCGCCTACCCCAACAGCAAGCCCAAGAAGAGCATCCCGGCCCGTACCGGCATCATGCTGCTCATCCGCCACGGCGATCAGCTGCTGCTGGAGAAACGGCCACCGCAAGGGATCTGGGGCGGGCTCTACTGCTTCCCCCAGGTGGGGTCAGACGCCGAGGTGGCGGGGCTGTTGCAGCGGCTCGGCCTGACCGGCAGCGAACCCCGTGAACTGGCCGGTTTTCGCCATACTTTCAGCCACTTTCACCTCGATATCCGGCCCATGCTGATCGAAACCGACGCGCCGCCGGCCCCCCTGCTCATGGAAGCGGATAACCGACTCTGGTATAACTTACGCCATCCTGCAGAGGTGGGTCTGGCGGCCGCCACGGCCCGTCTGCTCGCCTATCCGGACTTACAACCATAGAGGTCAACATGAGCCGTACCGTATTTTGCCAGCGCCTGAAAAAAGAGGGCCCGGGTCTCGATTTCCAGCTCTACCCCGGTGAACTCGGCAAGCGCATTTTTGACAACATCAGCAAGGAAGCCTGGACCGAGTGGCAGAAGAAGCAGGTGATGCTGATCAACGAGAAGAAGTTGAACATGATGAACCTCGAGCATCGCCAGCTGCTGGAGAAAGAGATGGTGAACTACCTGTTCGAAGCGGGTGAAGTGGCCATCGACGGTTATACCCCGCCCAGCAAATAATCCGTGAACGGGGCCGGTACAGGCCGGCCCCGCCGACTCACGGCAACGACGGAAGTGACGGGCGGCCCGCCGCCCAGTTTGAGGACTTTATGGGCCGAATTTTCTGGCTGCTGTGCACCCTGCTGTTTCTCTCTGCCTGCTCATCCTCCCCCAAGCCCAATGGCAACGAGGATGACGATCTCGTCAACGGCAAGGACATCCGCGGTTTCGAACACATGATCAGCGCGCTCTCCCACAACGTGAACGAGATATGGGGGCGTGAGGCGCTGTTTGCGGGCAAGTTTGACTACGTCAAATACACGGATCAGTACAAGAGCCGGGCCCACATCGACTTCTCCAGCGGCCACATCATGGTCGAGACCGTCTCCGGCATCGACCCGCGCTCCCACCTGCGCCGCGCCATCATCGAGACCCTGCTCACCCCGGACGATCCGGCGGAAGTGGATCTTTACTCCGACGCCGAGATCCTGCCCGGCGGCGAGCCTTTCCTTTACGGCCAGGTGCTGGACAACCAGGGCCAGCCGATCCGCTTCGACTGGCGCGCCGAGCGCTATGCCGACTACCTGCTCAACACAGCGATGAAGAAGCGCACCCTCGGCATTCGCACCATCTTCTTCGTCGACATCCCCATGGTGGCCAACCACGAGGATCGACGGGGCTACAAGTACGCCAGCCTGATCCGGGAAGCCTCCCGCAAGTACGGGGTGGCCGAGAGCCTGATCTACGCGGTGATCAAGACCGAGAGCAGCTTCAACCCCTATGCGGTCAGCCATGCCAACGCCTACGGCCTGATGCAGGTGATCCCGGCCACCGCCGGGCGGGACGTCTATGTGCGGGTCAAGGGCAAGAGCGGCCAGCCGACCCGGGAGGATCTGTTCAACCCGGCCTACAACATCGACGTCGGGACCGCCTACCTGCACCTGCTGCAGACCGTCTATCTGGTGGATATCCAGGATCCGCGCTCGCGTCGCTACGCCGTCATCTCCGCCTACAACGGCGGCGCCGGCGGGGTGCTCAACACCTTCTCCAGCGACCGCAAGGCGGCGCCCGGCATGATCAACCAGCTCTCGCCCGAGGCGGTGTACCAGATCCTGACCGAGCAGCACCCCAAGGCGGAAGCCAGGCGCTATCTCTACAAGGTCAATCAGGCCGAGAAGGGATTCAAGCGCACGCTGGCCCGCACCGGCTGAGCAGACCAACAGCAAAAGGGCGCCTCCATGGAGGCGCCCTTGTTACGTCTGGCGTAGGGGGTCAAACCTTACTTGGCGATGAAACCGCCCTTGCTCTGCGGGGCAGCGCCCACCTTCTCCAGGCTCTCCACCTCCACTTCGGTCTTGTTCCAGCTGTGGTCCACCTCGCCACGGATGCGGATCAGATCGTCCGGGCCCACCTCGGTGCCGCGCCACACATCCTGATCCACTTCCACTTCCACCTCGCCACTGGCGTCGCGGAACATGTAGTTCTCGCCGCCCAGGTGCTTGACCAGCTTCCCTTCCAGGGTGGCCCAGCTGTCATCGGCCAGATCCTTCAACTGCGCGACGGACACCTTGTTCTGCTCCTGCGGGCCGGTATAGGCCGCCATGGCGAAAGAAGAGATGGACATCAGGGTCAACAGACCGATTACGCTTGCCTTGTTCATTTCATGCTCCTGTCATTGGGTACGGGAGCAGTGTGCCGGCCGGTGCGTGAAACAAACGTGAAGCCTCCCCATCTGGGGGACAGCGGTGTGACCGTAATCGATTTAATCCATACCGCATACTGCGAAATTAAATTCGGCTAGATACCCTGCAAGATGGCAAAACAGCTTCCCAGCACCTTTGCCTATCGAGGAACAGTCTGCAGGCACCACCTGCTTCCAACCAATGAGAACAACAAGATGAAGAAATGGTTTGTGTGTTTATTGGGACTCTTCGCGCTGACAGTTCAGGCAGCCGACAGTCGCCCCGCCTTCTCCCGGATCGTGATGTTTGGCGACAGCCTCTCCGACACCGGCAAGATGTACAGCAAGATGCGCGGTTATCTCCCCTCCAGCCCCCCCTACTATCAGGGCCGCTTCTCCAACGGGCCGGTCTGGCTGGAGCAGCTGACCCAGCAGTTCCCGGGGCTCACCATCGCCAACGAGGCGGAAGGGGGCGCCACCGCGGTGGCCTACAACAAGATCTCCTGGAATCCCAAGTATCAGGTCATCAACAACCTGGATTACGAGGTGACCCAGTTCCTGCAAAAGGACAGCTTCAAGCCCGATGATCTGGTGATCCTCTGGGTCGGCGCCAACGATTACCTGGCTTATGGCTGGAACACCGAACAGGATGCCAAGCGGGTGCGCGACGCCATCAGCGATGCGGCCAACCGCATGGTATTGAACGGCGCCAAGCAGATTCTGTTGTTCAACCTGCCGGATCTGGGCCAGAACCCCTCGGCCCGCAGCCAGAAGGTGGTCGAGGCGGCCAGCCATGTCTCCGCCTACCACAACCAGCTGCTGCTGAACCTGGCACGCCAGCTGGCCCCCACCGGTATCGTCAAGCTGTTCGAGATCGACAAACAGTTCGCCGAGATGCTGCGCGAACCGCAGAACTTCGGCCTGAGTGACACCGAGAACGCCTGCTACGGCGGCGGCTATGTGTGGAAGCCGTTTGCCTCCCGCAGTGCAGCCAGTGTCGCCAGCGACAGCAGCCTCTCCGCCTTCAACCCGCAGGAGCGGCTCGCCATCGCCGGCAACCCGCTGCTGGCCCAGGCCGTTGCCAGCCCCATGGTGCGGCGCAGCGCCAGCACCCTCGACTGCGAAGGCAAGATGTTCTGGGATCAGGTGCACCCCACCACCGTCGTGCACGCCGCCCTGAGCGAGCGGGCCGGCGCCTTCATCGAGGCTCAATACGAGTTCCTCGCCCACTGATGAAAAAGGGCCGACGACAGTCGGCCCTTTCTTGTTGTGCAGCCCCAGCGGGCCCACCGCTCAGCGGTAGCGCTTGACGATGCCGTCGTAGATGCCGTTCTGCTTGATGGTGGCCAGCGCCTCCTGCAGCCGCTTGATCACCTCGGGCGGCGTCTTCAGACTCGCCGCCACGTACAGATCGCCCCCGGTAAAATCCTCGATGTCGTGGACTATCTTGAGGATCTCAGGCCCATAGCCCGCTTGGCGCACATAGTAGTTGGCCGTCTCCTGCGATACCGGCCAGAGATCGATGCGCCCCATCAGCAGTTTGAGCATGTTGGCCTCATGGTTGTTGTTGCGTTGCAGGTTGGAGAACTTGCGACCGATCAGGTACTGCTCAAGCGCGTCGTTGCGCACCGTACCGATGGACCAGGCCCGTGCCTGCGACAACTGGCTGAACGGCTTGATGTCATCCCGCTTGGCCAGAGCGAAGACGTGAAAATTGATCTGTGCTATCGCCCCGATCCACTGGAACTGCGCCTCGCGCTCGGGGAAGCGGCTGATGCTGTAGATGAGCACGTTGGGGCGGCTGCGCGCCAGCGAGATGGCCCGCGCCCAGGGGTAGATGTCCAGCGTGTATTCGAAGCCGGCCTGCTCCAGCATGGCCTCCACCACCTCGGTGCCGAGCCCTTTGACGTCGGCCTCCTCCAGATAGTTGTAGGGCGCATAGTCCTCGGTCACTACCTGCAGGGTCTCGGCCGCCCAGCCCGGCGCCAGCCACAATGCCCAGCACAGCCATATCCATCTGATGTTCATCCCCACCTCGCAGCAAATCCGCCTCGGTTAACTATTGCGCTCCCTCGCCAGAGCGCAAATCCCCGCGGCAAATTGCGGCAATGGTAATCACATTATGTTTTATATCAGTTGGTTGAGAACCTGCTTAAAGCGACTAACCTTAATCTGTTGTGGCTGTGCTATAAGCCCCGACCCATAAGGAGAGGCGACCCTATCAACCTCCCCCCAACAATATGAAATTGCAGAGGCTCAACATGAATAAAACACTGATTACCTTACTGGTTTCAGGCTTGCTTGCGGCCAACGCCCAGGCAGCCGGACAGGACAACACCTGGTATGGCGGTGCCAAGCTGGGTTGGTCCAACTTCTATGGCGTCGATCACAACCAGGCTATCAAGGACGACTACGCCATCAGCGAAGAGGACAAGAATGACGTCGGTGCCGGCGCCTTCCTCGGCTATCAAATCAACCAGAACCTCGGCGTCGAGCTCGGTTATGACTGGCTCGGCAAATACAAGTACACGGCGACCGACAAGCTGATCCCCACCGACATCAGCCGGGACGAGATCAAGGCCCAGCTGGCCCAGCTCACCATGAAGATCGGCCTGCCGGTCAGCGAGAGCCTGGATCTCTATACCCGCCTCGGTGGCGCCTACGCCTGGACCGACAGCAAGCAGCTGGACAATGACAACGGCGCCGCCTTCGTCGGTGCCCTGGGCGCCGAATACGCCTTCAACCGCGACTGGGCTGCCCGTCTCGAGTACCAGTACACCACCCCGCTCGGCGACAAGGCGCTCGACAAGACCGGGGCCGAACTCGACAACGGCCTGCTGGCAGTCGGCGTGGTCTATCGCTTCGGTCAGGTAGCCCCCGTGGTGGCCGCGCCGGTACCGGCCCCGGCGCCCGAGCCAGTAGTGGTCGACAAGCAGTTCACCCTGAGCTCGGACGTGCTGTTCGACTTCAACAAGGCCACCCTCAAGCCAGCCGCCGGCCAGGCGCTGGATAACCTCTACAGCCAGATTGAGCAGGCCAGACCCAAGGATGGCGTCGCCACCGTGATCGGCTATACCGACCGCATCGGCTCCGATGCCTACAACCAGAAGCTCTCCGAACAGCGCGCCCGGACCGTCGCAGACTATCTGGTCGGCAAGGGCCTGCCGGCAGGCAAGGTCAACGTGGAAGGTCGCGGCAAGGGCAATCCGGTCACCGGCGACAGCTGCACCAGCAAGTCCAAGAAAGAGCTGATCGTCTGCCTAGCCCCGGATCGTCGGGTTGAGGTCAAGGTCGAAGGGATCTCGGAAGTTCAGCAGTGATCCTCCAGCGTGGCTGACAGCCACGAATGAAAAACGGGAGGCCAAGGCCTCCCGTTCCATTTTGGGTCTGTGCATCGGCACAGCGTCAGGCGCTCTTGCGCACCTCTGCCGCAATCTGGTCGAGCAGTTGCTGCCAGCCAGCTCCCAGCTCGCTCACCAGAGTGCCGTAGCCATCGGCCGGCAACACCCGCACCTGCTGGAAGGGGACGTCACGCAGTACCGTGCCCTCTTCGGTCAGCAGGCGCCAGCGGCCGCTCAGCACGGCGCGCCCGTCGTGGCGCCCCTGGAAGCGCTCCACCGAAATGGTCAGCACCGGCCCCTTGCGGGCACCATCCTGCCGCACCACCCAACCCGGCAAGCGACTGGAGAGGCCGTTCAGAGTCAGCTGATCGAGCTGGGCATCCAGCGACCCCGCCCAGCGGTGATACTCGGCGAAGTGCAACTCCTTGCCCTCCAGCTGATAGACCAGGCTCATCCGATCCAGCTGGCCGGAGAGGGACACCGGCTTGAGCACCAGCTGGTGCTGCGGCTGAGCCACCACAGCGGCCGCTTGCTGCGCCTCGGCGTCGAGGGAGTAGTAGTGCAGCTGCGTCGGCGCAGAACTGCAACCCGCCAACAGGCCCAGCAAGGCCAGCGCCATCATCTGTTTCTTCATCATTGACCTCGCTTGGGCTCGGGATCACGGGGGCGAGCCCGATCGAAAATCAACGAGCTCGGCTGCTCGTTGAGCGAATGCACCAACGGCTGCAACTCGCGCATCAGCTGGTTGAGCGACTGCACCGACTGCCGCAGATCCTGGTTGGTCTGGGAGTTGGCATCATACTCCTGCAGCGTGCTCTGCAACTGCTTCAGGCTGTCGTTGAGGGACGCCGGCAACTGCTGGGTCGCGCTCTGACCGGTGAACTTGTCCAGATTGGCGCTCACCGCGCTGACGTTCTTCAGGGTCTGCTCCAGGGTCACCAGGGTGTGGTTGACCTGGTTCAGCGTCTTGGCGGTGTCCATGTCGACGAACTTGTCGAGGATCTGGTTCACCTTGCGCTCAATCTGATCCAGCCCGGCCTGCACGGTCGGGAATACCTGATAGCCCGCCAGCTTGGTGGGCTGGAACTTGGGCGCATCTGGATAGAAGTTCAGATCCACCACCTTGCCCCCGGTCAGCAGGCTGGAAGTCTTGAGCGTCGCCCGCAACCCCTCCTTGAACTGCCGGCCGAACAGTGCCCGCCACTGCTCCTTCTCCGCATTGGCATAGCGGTGGGAGAGGCGCTGCACCTCGATCCGCGCCAGTACCGGGATCTGCCGGCTCTGGAACATCTGCACCCCTTTCTCATCGATGAGATAGGGGGCCGAGATAACGGTGCCGACCCGGATGCCGCGATACTCCACCGCCGCGCCCGGGTGCAGGCCGCCGACGCTGTCCTCGAACAGGAACACGTAGTCGATGAACTGATCCAGGCTACCGGCCAGTACGCTGGCCTGATCCTGGAACAGGGTGAAGTCGTCCATCTGCTTCACCGGCTCGCCGGGCGCCCAGCCGGGCGGCAGCCCCATGGTGATGCCGCCGTCCAGCAGGCTCTCCAGCGAATCCATCTTCACCTTCATCCCCTCGCTGCTCATGGAGACCTCGAAACCCGGGGTCATCCAGAAGCGGGAGTTGCTGCTCACCAGCACGTCATAGGGGGCGTTGATGAAGATCTGGTACTGCATCTCGCTCTTCTCGGGCAGGAACTTCGCCTCTTCCACCTGGCCTATGGTGAAGCCCTGATAGTTGATGGGCGAGCCGACCCCGAGCGCCCGGGTGTCGCGGCTGCTCAGCGATAGTCGCAGCCCCTTGGCGTCCTGGGAGGCCAGTGGCGGCTTGTCCAGCATGGCGTACTCGTCGCGCGCCTTGCCCTTCTTGCCGGGTGCCAGTTCGATGTAGGCGCCGGAGAGCAGGGTGCCGAGGCCGGAGACCCCCTCCCGGCCGACCCTGGGCTTGACCACCCAGAACTGGCTGTCCTTCTTGAGCATGCCGGCGGCGGCGTTGGTCAAACGGGCCTTCAGCACCGCATGGCTGTAGTCCTCGCTGAGCTCCACCGCCTCGATGCGGCCCACTTCCACCTCGCGGGAGCGGATCACCGTCTTGCCCGCCACTATGCCTTCGGCCGTCGCCACCGTCAGGGTGAAACTGGGACCTTGTGAATACCAGTGCTGGAACAGCATCCAGATCCCGATGAACAGCGCCAGCAGCGGCACCATCCAGATAGCGGCGGCCGAGCTCAGAAAATCAGAGCCGGGTTTCCACCTTTTCTTACGCTCACTCACGTTCGCGTTCTCCTTGTTGTAAATCCCAGATCAGGCGGGAATCGAAGCTCATGGCTGCCACCATGGTGATCAGCACCACACCCGCAAAAGCGACGGCCGCAGGGCCCGGATAGATGGTCATCAGGTTGTCGAGCCGGATCAGGCCCGCCAGGATGGCCACCACGAAGACGTCGATCATCGACCAGCGTCCCACGAATTCAGTCATGCGATAAAGCTTGAGCTTGCCAAGGGGCGATGCCCCCTGGCCACGCTGCACCATGTAGCAGAGCCACAGCAGCGCCAGGATCTTGACCAGCGGCACCACCACGCTGGCGAAAAAAATCACCGCGGCAATGGGATAGGAGCCCATGGCCCACAGCAGCACCACACCGCCGAGAATGGTAGAGGGGCTGTCATCCCCGAGGAAGACGGTGTCCATGATGGGATAGAGGTTGGCCGGGATGTAGAGGATCACCGAGGTGAAGAGCAGCGCCCAGGTCCGATTCAGCCCACCCGGTTTGCGGCTGTGCAGATGATCGCCGCACCGTTTGCAACTGTCGGCACCGGCCTCGCTCAGGGCGCCGCAGATGTGGCAGCCCACCAGCCCGGAGGTCATGGCGCTGGCCTCGTCATCCTCCACCGTCAGCCCGTGCAGCTCGCTCGGCCCGAACAATCGTTGCCACAGCCACATCCGGTCCAGCGACGAGATCATCTTGATCAGCAGCACCGTGTAGCCGACGAACGCCCAGAACGACAGGCCCATCTTGATGTCGGCCATCCCCATCAGCTTGACCAGCGAGATGAGCACCCCGATGAGGAACACATCCACCATCAGCCAGGGCTTGATCCGGCACAGCAGCCGGCCGAGGGAGCGCAGGGCGTTGCTGTGCAGATCCTTGTCGACCCGCCACAACACCAGCATGATGGAACCGATATAGACCAGCGGCAGGCCGATCAGGGTCAGGCTCAGCACGGCCCCGAGGAACAAATAGCCCTGATCCACCAGGGTGGTGATGCACTGCAGAAAGGTCATCTCCTGCCCCACCCCCTTGGCGGAGAAGGACATGAAGGTAAAGGAGTTGGAGAGCACGAACATGATGATGGCCGCAAAGCCGTAGGCGATGGGCCTGCGCTCTTGCTCCGGCAGATGGCGGCTCAGGGTGTGACCGCAACGCGGGCAACTGCTCGCCTCCCCCACGGCCAGTGTGGTGGCCGGCACCAGCAGGTCGCACTCTTCGCACGCGGTGGCGTCATGGGTATAGGTGGGTTGGTGTTGGTGTGAAACCGGATGCAAGATGAAACCCCAGCATGAGGCCCGCCACGGGGCCAGAGCCGCCAATTATTACAGCAGCGGCCCGCGCCGACCAGCCCTGTCGTTGCACCATCCGGGTCAGGTGTGAGAATGACTTTGACAAGCAAGTGACCATTTAGCACAATCAAACGCCACTTTTTTTCCGCGGGACAATAATTTATGACAACTGAATCCCCAAGCTACTCCACGATTGAGCAAGCCTTCTCCCTCGGGAACGGGCAAGATTCTGCCCTCAACTGGTTGCGCAAGAATCGCAGTCAGGTCGCCATCTTCTTGGTGAGCGGCATCAAGCTGGAGGGGACCATCAGCGGTTTCGACCAGTACAGCGTGCTGTTGACCGATGCCCACGGCAACCAGCAGCTGGTCTACAAGGCCAAGATTTCCACCATCGCCATGCACTCCGGCCGGCCGCAGGTCAGCATCCAGCGTGCCCGCAAACCCCGCGTCTCCATGGCGCCGCGCCCCCACGGCGCGCCCGGTCGTTATGACGACAACCAGGGCGGCGGTAGCAGCGAGCAGTAATGCACTTGCCTGAGTCACCCCGACGCCATTGCTGCGTCAAAGGGTGACCGAGTCCATTCTCATGTATCATGTCTGTCCCGTATGAGAATGGACTCCACTCTTCCTCCGAGTGGACCCATCCGTTTTCTCTCTCATTCCTTCAATACTGCAAGTCGACCGGTCGGCCATCCCTGACCATGCAGGTCTGCATCCCCGCAGCCTGACCGGCCTGCACGCCGATCCCCGTATCCTCGAATACCAGACAGCCTGCCGGCTCGACGGCCAACCGACGTGCGACCAGCAGAAACGTATCGGGATGGGGTTTGTGCAGTTCCACATCGTCGGCGGTCACCACCACGGGGAAGTAGCGATCCAGCCCGGTATTGCGCAGCACGGCCTCGGCATTGATACGGGGCGAGCCGGTACCGATCCCCATCGGGATGCGCCCGTGGTAGCGCTCAACCAGTTCCAGCATGGCCGGGAAGACGGTCGCCTTGTGCAGGTTGGCCACGTAGTGTTCGGTCTTGCAGCGGGTCACGATGAGCGGATCCAGCGCGATCTGCTGCTGCTCGGCCACCAGCAGAGCGATTTTGCGGCTCGGCATGCCGCCCAGCTCATAGAACCAGTCGGCATCGAAATGAAAGCCAAATTCGCGGGCCGTGTGCGCCCAGGCGGCGAGGTGCAGCGGCATGGAGTCCACCAGGGTACCGTCGAGGTCAAATACCAGGCCTTTAAATCCGGATAGGGTCATGTGCGGAGTCTGTCTCTGAACAAAGGGTCCCCATTCTAATCAGAGCCATCCCCGCTCGCCACGACCTAGGTGGCGAGAAACGCTTGCCCCCACATTTGTGCCTGAAAATAGATGGGCGTCAGTCTGGCGGGCTCCAGCTGATAAGTGGGCGCCAGCTGGGCCAGCAAGGGCCAATCCCCCTGTTCATAGCTCTTCACCAGCTGGAACAGATGAAACAGCGGCCCCTCGCGAGACTCCAGCGCCCGCCTCACGTCCTTGGGCAAGTGGGCCTTGAGCTGCTCGGAGAGCAGCGAACCATCCAGAACCAACCCCACCAGAAAAGCCCAGCTGGCAGCCGCCTTGCCGAGCGCATTCAGGGCGATCAGCTCGCAGAAGCGGCCGCGGGCGATGGCCATGCGGGTGCAGGCCTCCGGCATGTGCTGGCTGACCCTGGCCAGCCCGTAGATGAGCACGAACTTGCGGATCTCCTGCTCCCCCAGATAGGAGAGCGCCCGGGTGACCGAGACGATGGGGCTGGCGTGATCGAAACCGGGGGCGTTGACATAGCTCAGCAACTGCCCCGGCAACCAGGCATCCTGCTCCAGCAGGGTGGCAACCCGGGCGAAGGAGAACTCCTCGCGGCAGATCAGTTGCAGTATCTCCTGCACCAGCTTCATGTCCGGCTGGGCGGCGCGCTGGTTGACCAGCTCGGGACGGGCGAGAAAACCGCCGGCGAAGAAGTCGACTCCCGCCTCCTTGAGCGGCAGGAAGTCTCCCCAGGTCTCGATGTCGAGCGCCATCCGCTTGTGCTCGGTCGGCTGACGGATCCCCTCTTCGCCCATCCAGAACACCAGCAACCGGGAGGCGTTGAACCAGCGTGGCTCGCGCTGGGCACCGTGCACCGCCAACCGGCGCCGGTAGTCGCGCCACTGCTCCAGCACGGGAAACGAGGCGGGCAGCCGATCGGCCGAGGCCTCTACCAGCGGTATGGTGTCCTGATCGAACAGCAGGGGGCGCAGTTCATCGAGCTGCCCGTGGGTGAAGGGCAGCAGGTATTGCCGCCCCTGTGCCAACAACCGGCACTGGGCCGCCAGCAGCGTCCATTCGGACGGGTCGGCAAGCTGATAGTCGATGCCATAGGCGACGAGGGCGAGGCGGCGGTTGAAGATGGGATAGCGACGTAACAACATGGGCTCACCGATAGGCTAGCGTACACGCCCTCCCCTGCGATTTGGCATGATAGAGCGCCTGATCAGCCTGTTCGGTCAAGCTCTGCCATGTTCCATCCAGCGAGGGAACCAGATAGCTAAAGCCTATGCTAACCGTAATGAAATCAGCAACTCGGGAGGCCGGATGCGGGATCTTTAATTCACTGAGCCCCTGGTGAATCTGTTCCGCCAATCGCTCCGCCTCGCCGGGTTGCGGACCGCACAACAGGATCACGAACTCCTCGCCGCCGTAACGGGCCACCAGGTTGGTGCGCCGCCGCTCCGCCTCCTGCAGCAGACCGGCCACCTGTTGCAGACATTGGTCCCCCTTGGCGTGACCGAAGTGATCGTTGTAGGACTTGAACTCATCCACATCGATCATCAGCACCGCCAGCAGATTCTGATGGCGGCGCGCCCACTCCCACTCCCGCTGCATGGTGAGATCCCAGTGGCGGCGGTTGGCGATGCCGGTCAGCGGGTCCTCCAGCGACAGCAGCGACAGGCGCTTGTTGGCCTCCTCCAGCGCCCGGTTGGTCTCCGCCAGCTGCATGGTGCGCTCGCTGACCCGCTGCTCCAGTTCACGATTGAAACGCTCAAGCGCCTCCTGGGTGCGCTGGCGGATCAACAACTGGGAGAGCATGGCCGCATACTGCTTGAAGATCTCGCTCTGATAAGCCTTGAGCGGTCGACGCCACAGCAGGTTGTCGGCCGCAATCCAGCCGATCGGGGTGGCGCCGTCCCACAGCGACACCATGGCGTTCCAGCCGCGACCGACCTCCTGCTTTTCGTAGTAGAGCGGCGCATCCTCCAGTACCAGCACATAATCCTTGCGGCGCAGCGCCTCCTGCACCGTGGGGTGATCCGGAATGGGACTGATGAAGTGATGTTCGTCGATCAGCTCGCCCGCCTCGTTGGTACCCCAGGTGCCGTGCATGGTCTTGAACTCGGCGTCGACCAGGAAGATGGCGATGCGATCGAACTGAAGGTCCTGGCGGGCCAGCACCACGGCCTCGCGCAGCAGTTGATGCTCGCTGTCGCAGCGGGAGAGTTGAACCCCCACCTGATGCAGCGCCTGCAACATACTGAGGAAGGAGCCTTGCAGCGCCTGGCTGCGGATGAGGTCGGCCTGGGTATGGAGTCGTTGATCCCGCTCCAGATCGATCTGGCTGGCAAGCAACCGGCTCTCCAGCTCGGCGGCAAGATAGTGCATCAACAGCTGAATGCTCTGTTGCTGGCGACGGGAGAGGCGATCGAGGCGGCGGCGGGTCTCCAGATAGACCACCGCCTCCAGCCCCTTGTGGCGCTTGAGCGGGAAGCAGGCGCGCAGGCGTGTCGTCTGCGGCTCCACCGTCTCCCAGATGTCGTCAGGGTGGGCTAGCTGCTCCACCACCAGCTGTCCCTTGTCGAGGGCATGTTCGATGAAAACGATTGGCAGCTGGAGCGTAGCAAGGGCGTCGGCAGCCAGGCAGACCAGCCCCTGTTCGAGCTGAAAGCTGTATAGCTGGGACTCGGGCGCCCGCAGCCACAAGTAGATCTGTTCGGCTTCGGTTTTTTCCCTGACTGCCGCCAGCGTCACTTCACAGAGATGTTCAAAACTGGTGAAGTGCTCTGGATCCCATTCCTGCATGCCTGCCATCCTTGGTTGTATCCAAGCGAGTATATCGGCAAACATTGCACTTTAATTGACTAGCCAGTCAAAAGCGCGATCCAGAGCCCACTTTTTATAACAGATTCAACGCCTGCATCGCGTCACGAATGCGGGTGCGCGTCGCCTCGGACAGCGGCATCACCGGCAGGCGGCACTCCTCGCTGCAAAAGCCCAGCAGGGAGACCGCATACTTGGCACCGGCGGGGCTCGGCTCGGCAAACATCGCCTGATGGAGCGGAATCAGCTTGTCTTGCAGTTCGCGCGCGGCTTGCCACTGGCCGGCCAGCGTGAGGTTCTGCACTTCGGCCACCAGCTTGGGCGCCACGTTGGCGGTCACCGAGATGCAGCCCTGACCGCCACCGATGTTGTAAGCCACGGCGGTGGCATCTTCGCCGGACAGCCAGGCAAACGGCTTCTTGATCAGCTGGCGTTCGGTCCAGGGGCGGGCCAGATCGCCGGTGGCGTCTTTCACCCCGGCAATGCGCGGCAGCTCGGCCAGGCGGGCCAGGGTGGCCGGTTGCACGTCGACGATGGCGCGCGGCGGGATGTTGTAGACGATGATCGGCTTGCTGGTGGCGTCGTGCACCGCCTTGAAGTGGTGGTAGAGCCCCTCCTGGTTGGGGCGGTTGTAGTAACCGGCCACGTGCAGGGTGGCATCGGCCCCCGCCTGCTCGGCATGACGGGTGTACTCGATCGCCTCGACCGGGTTGTTGGAGCCGGCCCCGGCGATCACCGGAATGCGGCCCGCCACCAGCTTGACCACCAGCTCCACCACCCGGCAGTGTTCGTCATGGGTCAGGGTCGGGCTCTCGCCCGTGGTGCCCACCGGCACTATGCCGTGGGTACCCTGTTCGATATGCCACTCCACCAGACGCGCCAGCGCCTCTTCATCCAGCTTGCCCTGTCGAAAGGGAGTGATCAGGGCGACAATTGAACCTTTGAACATGGAATTTCCTTCTCCGTTGACTCATGAATGTGGCAATAAAAAACCCCGGTACGATGTGCGCAACCGGGGTTTGAATCTGCTCAGAGATGAGAGGTTACGCGCGAACGTCGGCAGGCCCGAATGTCAGGCTTTTTTTATGCTTTCGTTTCAACCCGTTGAACCGCATTGCGTCATCTCTGCTCAAAAAATGGTGTCTGGGCATATTTCGGGAACACGGCATAAATGTCAAGGCGAAAGCGGCTATGTATAATGGCCGCCCAAAATTGCGTGGAGAGACCCGATGAGCAGCCCGATCAGTGCCGTCAGCCAGATGCTGGAACGAAACCAAGCCCTCTTTGTCGGCAAGCGGCTGCTGGTGTGCGGCGCGCTGGAGGATGACTATCCCCGCCAGCTGGCGACCCTGGCCCACTCCCTCACCGTCTTTACCACGGATTACTGCTACTACCGCAACCAGCAGGCCGCGCTGGGGGATGCCATCCTGTTCGACCATCAGCTCGGTGGCGCTCCCCGTTTCGATGCCCTGCTGCTGCTGATGCCCAAGGCCAAGGCCGAGGCCCAGTATCTGCTGGCCATGATGACTCCACTGCTGGAAGCCGGTGCCGAGCTGTTCCTCGCCGGTGAAAACCGCGGTGGCATCAATGGGGCCGACAAGCTGCTGGCCCCCTATGGCGACAAGCCGGTCAAGCGCGACTCGGCCCGCCGCTGCTCCCTCTATCACGGCGAGCTGAGCAAACCGGTTGAACCGTTCGAGCTGAATGGCTGGTTCGGCCACTACCAGTGCCAGGCTGGCGAGACCGAACTGACCGTGCTGGCCCTGCCCGGCGTGTTCAGTGCATCCGAACTGGATCTCGGCAGCCAGATGCTGTTGGCCAGCCTGCCGGCCATGCAGGGATCGCTGCTCGATTTTGGTTGCGGCGCCGGGGTGATTGGCTCGGTGCTGGCCAAGCGCAATCCCGGGCTCAAGGTCACCATGGTGGATATCAACGCGCTGGCGCTGGAGTCCAGCCGCCGCACTCTGGCCATCAACGGCCTGCAGGGCGAGGTGCGGGCATCCGACGTCTATTCCGACATTCAGGGGAAATTTGACCGGATCGTCTCCAATCCGCCGTTCCACGCCGGCCTCAAGACCTTCTACGCGGCCACCGAGACCTTCCTGGCCAAGGCGCCGGATCATCTGCAGTCCCAGGGCTCGCTGACGATAGTTGCCAACGCCTTCCTGCGATATCAGCCTATACTGGAGACGCACTTCAAACGGACTGAAGTGATCAGCAGCGATGCCAAATTCAAGGTCTATCTGAGCAAAGTGTAAATAAGTGTAACCAGTCACCGGAAACAGGTAGAGAGCCCCATACGGGATCTGATAAGGTAATTGCTACACCTCAAACCACCCCTTTAGGGGTGTTTTTTTGCATCAAGCTGAAAACCTTTTCATAGTATGAATTCAGGGAGAGAAATACGATGGCAGGCATACTCACCATGATCCTGGCCGGCGGCGAAGGTACTCGCCTCCAGCCACTCACCACCACCCGCAGCAAGCCCTCGGTTCCCTTCGGCGGCAGCTACCGACTGATCGACTTCGTCCTCAACAACTTCGTCAACGCCGACTTCCTGCGCATCTACGTATTGACCCAGTTCAAGTCCCAGTCCCTCTATCTGCACATGAAGAAGGGGTGGAACATCGTCGGCATCACGGATCGCTTCATCGACCCGATCCCGGCCCAGATGCGGATGGGCAAACGCTGGTATGACGGCACCGCCGACGCCATCTACCAGAACCTGCGCTTCATCGAGATCTCCGACCCCGAGCACGTCTGCATCTTCGGCTCCGACCATATCTACAAGATGGACGTGAGCCAGATGGTGACCTTCCACAAGCAGAAGGCCGCCGCCCTGACCGTCGCCGCCCTGCGCATGCCCATCGAGGAGGCGAGCGCCTTCGGGGTGATCGAGGTGGATCAGGAGGGCCGGATGATCGGCTTCGAAGAGAAGCCCAAGCGACCCAAGCACATCCCCGGCGATCCCACCCAGGCGCTGGTCTCCATGGGCAACTACATCTTCGAGACCGAGGCGCTCTATCGCGAACTCAAGCGCGATGCCGCCGAGGAGAACTCCAGCCACGATTTCGGCAAGGACATCATCCCCAGCCTGTTCCCGCGCGCCCCCGTCTATGTCTATGACTACAGCACCAACGTCATTCCGGGCGAGAAGCCCAACGTCTACTGGCGCGACGTGGGGACGCTGGACTCCTACTGGCAGGCGCACATGGACCTGGTGGCCGACGATGCCCCCTTCTCTCTCTACAACCGCAAGTGGCCGCTGCATACCCACTACCCGCCGCTGCCGCCCGCCACCTTCGTCGATACCGACGACTGCAAGGTGAAGATCGCCAACTCGCTGATCTCCGGCGGCTGCTTCATTCAGGGCAGCCAGATCCAGCGATCCATCCTGGGTTTTCGCTGCAACGTGGGACCTTGCAGCCACATCAGCGAGTCGGTCCTGCTCGGGGACGTGAAGATCGGCGAGGGCTGCTCCATTCGCCGCGCCATCATCGACAAGAACGTTGAAATTGCGCCCGGCACCGTGATCGGTGAAAATCTGGACCATGACAGAGAACGATTTACCGTGTCCGAAGGCGGTATCGTCGTGGTACCTAAGGGAGCAAGAGTTGGCTATTAACCCACTGAAAATCCTGTTCGTTGCCTCGGAAGTTGAGGGGCTTGTGAAGACCGGGGGTCTGGCTGACGTGGCCAGAGCCCTGCCGCTGTACCTGGCCCAGAAGGGGCATGATGTCAGGATCATGCTGCCCTTCTACAAGACGATAAAGCGACGGGATGAGGCCAAACTGCTGGTCTCGCGCTGGCTGCCAACCCACCCGGGCCTGCCGGATATCGGCTATCGCATCTATCAGATGGATCTGGAGGGAGTCTGCGTCTACCTGCTCGACTGCCCGCAGTACTTCGATCGCCCCCAGCTCTACGCCGAGAACAACCAGGCCTATCCGGACAACGGCGAGCGCTTTGCCTTTCTGGCCGCGGCCGCGCTGCACGCCAGCGAGCAGCTCGCCTTTGCCCCCGACATAGTGCACTGCAACGACTGGCACACTGGCCTGCTGCCGCTGCTGCTGAAAACCCGTCACGCCCACAATCCCTTCTTCCAGCACACTCGCAGCGTGATCAGCATTCACAACGCGGCCTTTCAGGGGGTATTCGAGCGCCAGCAGTTCTGGGCGGTGCCCGAGATTGCCGACTACGAACAGCGCATCAGCTACGACTACGGCCACGTCAACCTGCTCAAATGTGGCGTGCTCTATGCCGACAAGATAAACGCGGTCAGCCCCAACTATGCCAGCGAATTGCTGACCCACCTTGGTGCCCACGGCATGGCCAGCATCTTCCAGCAGCGGGCGGCGGATCTGCGCGGCATCCTCAACGGCTGTGACTATCAGGACTGGGATCCGGCGTTCGACGACTTCCTGCCGGCCACCTATGACGTCGACAACCTGGCCGGCAAGCGCATCTGCAAACAGAGCCTGCAACAGGAGACCGGCCTGCCGGTGGCGGATCTGCCCATCTATGGCATGGTGTGCCGGCTGACCGAGCAGAAGGGCGTTCACCTGCTGCTGCCGGTGCTGGACAAGTTTCTGCATCACAAGGTGCAGGTGGTGATCGTCGGCTCGGGCGATCCCTCCCTCGCAGCCCAGCTGCAGACCCTGGCGCAACAATTCCCGGACCGGCTCGCCTTCATCAACACCTATGACGACCGGCTCGCTCATCTGGTGGAAGCGGGTGCCGACTTCTTCCTGATGCCCTCCCTGTTCGAACCGTGCGGACTCAACCAGATGTACAGCCTGGCCTATGGCACCCTGCCGCTGGTGCGGGCCGTCGGCGGCCTGAAAGATACGGTGGTGGACTGGGATGCCGACCCGGAGCACGCAACCGGCTTCTGCTTCAACGATCCGACCGCCAACATCTTGCTCGATGCCATGCGCCGCAGCCTGCTCTACTACCTGCAGGATCCCGAACAGTTTGCCCGGGTGCAGCGCAATGCCATGAACACCCGCTTCAACTGGCCGGATTCGGTCACTCAATACGAGCAGATGTATCAGGACGCACTGGCCCGCCACTGAGGCTGATTGCTGAAGTTTTGTCCCCTTGATGCTGCTTTGAACGTCAACAGCGAAAAAAGTCCCCTTTGGCTGTTGACGCTCCTTCAAAACTCTATAGAATCCCCCACCGCAGTGATGCGAAGGTGGCGGAATTGGTAGACGCGCTAGCTTCAGGTGTTAGTGTCCCACGGATGTGAGGGTTCGAGTCCCTCTCTTCGCACCATACTGCAACATGCTTTATCAGACAGCATGTCAATCCAGACTGATAACCCGAATGTGCGAAGGTGGCGGAATTGGTAGACGCGCTAGCTTCAGGTGTTAGTGCCCCCCGGGTGTGAGGGTTCGAGTCCCTCTCTTCGCACCATGCTTCTCCAGACAGCATGTAAATCAAAACTGGTAACACAATGTGCGAAGGTGGCGGAATTGGTAGACGCGCTAGCTTCAGGTGTTAGTGTCCCACGGATGTGAGGGTTCGAGTCCCTCTCTTCGCACCATGCTTTATCCAGACAGCATGTAAAACCAGACTGGAAACCCGATGTGCGAAGGTGGCGGAATTGGTAGACGCGCTAGCTTCAGGTGTTAGTGCCCCCCGGGTGTGAGGGTTCGAGTCCCTCTCTTCGCACCATGCTTCTGGCATGTAAAACGCAGAAAATGCGCTCCAACCGCATTTAAAAACCAGCTGGAGAAAATCAGTGTGCGAAGGTGGCGGAATTGGTAGACGCGCTAGCTTCAGGTGTTAGTGTCCCACGGATGTGAGGGTTCGAGTCCCTCTCTTCGCACCATTCATTATGCAAAAGGCCCATCACGAAAGTGACGGGCCTTTTGTTTTTAGCCCTTGTTATGACTATGCTTTTGACGACTCACCGCCCATCGTCATGCCAAGGAACGCATATGATACTGGATACCGACATTCACAACTTCTACGAGCATCTGGTGCTCAAGGAGATTGAGAGACAGGGGCTCAACCAGAAGCTGAGCGCCAACCAGATGGCCGATCTCTGCTGCCTGACCCTGAACCAGCTGCCCTCCCACTACATTCGTCACGACGTCGACATGATCTACTTCCTGACCGATGCCAAGCGCACCGAGATGGAGAAAAACGTCATCGAGTCGCTCAAGCTGGCGCAAGAGAAGGTGCAAAGCGCCCCGGCCACCTCGTCATAACCAGGGCTGTTGCCAGATCAGGGCCGCGACTCCCGTCATACCGGCCACCGGCAGCAGGATCAGCGCAGGCCTCAGCCTGGGTTCGAGCATGACCCAGGCGGCCAGCAAGAAGCCCAGGCTCCACATACCGTATGCCTTGTCCTGACCCCAGATCAGGATCGCCAGCAGCCCGATCAGCAGCATGGCTCTCACTATCCATCTCATGACACACTCCCCTCCAACAATTGATAACAATTATCATTTGTATTTTAGGAGTATGCAATCGGACTTTTCTATCGGAGTCGAATGTCTCATCGGGGCAAACAGAGCACTCAAAAACGGGTTATGAGATCAACTAATTTGTAAGTTTTTCAATCAAAACTGCATTTTTGCTAAATCAGTTGGGATTTGCCCCCCCAGGTTTGTGGTAGATTGCGGCCTCTTTTTGGGTGGGCCCCTCGGGATACGTGTATCCACAGGACGAGAGGGACTGACCTTGGCGAGCAAGAGTTTAGGAAGTATCTATGCAAAACCAACAAAACCACATCCGATTGCCGGGCATGTCACAGGTGTTTGCCTGCCTGGCCATTTTCCTGGCCCTGGCCTTCTCCTTCACCAGCGTGCTCGACCTGCCAATCCAGTTGGCACTGTTCATCGCCTGGTTCGTCATCATGGGACTCGGCATCAAGCTCGGCCATGATTACAAATCCCTGGAGCAGGCGGCCGTAGACGGCGTCGCCAAGGGGATGGGGGCCATCCTGATCCTGGTCTCCGTCGGTGCTCTGGTCGGCACCTGGATTGCCGGCGGCATCGTCCCCAGCATCATCTACTTCGGCCTCAAGGTGATTCACCCGTCCATCTTCCTGCTGGCGACCCTGATTATCTGTTCGCTGACCTCGCTGGCCACAGGCACCTCCTGGGGCTCGGCCGCCACTGCCGGCATCGCCATGATGGGGATCGGCCACAGTCTCGGCGTGCCCGCCCCGCTGGTGGCGGGGGCCGTGCTCTCCGGCGTCTACTTCGGTGACAAGCTCTCCCCGCTCTCCGACTCCGTGGTGCTGGCCTCGACCATGTCCAACGTCGACGTGATGGAACACATCAAGGGGATGCTGCCCATCAGCCTGTTCTCCTATGTCATCACCGCCGCCCTGTTCACCGTGGTCGGCATGCAGTACTCCGGCAACGTCAGCCTGGAGCAGGTCAACCTGGTGATGGAAGCGCTCGACAAGCAGTTCAACATCACCCCGCTGGCCATAGTCCCGGTGGTGCTGGTGCTGGGCCTGTTGGCCAACCGCAAACCCGCCTTCCCGGTGATCAGCTTCGGCGCCCTGCTGGGCCTTGTCTGGGCCATCCTGTTCCAGGACATGGATCCGGTCAAGGCGATGCACTCCGCCTACAGCCCGTTTGCCATCACCTCCGGCGTCGACTTCATCGACAACATCCTGGGCCGCGGTGGCATGGAGTCCATGCTGGGCTCGGTGGCCGTCATCATCTTCGGCTTGGGGTTTGGCGGCCTGCTGGAGAAGGTCGGCATCCTGGAAGTCATCGCCAGTGCCTTCGAGAAGCGCATCAACGGTGCCGGCAGCCTGACTACCCACACCATAGGTACCGCCTTCCTGGCCAACGTGTTCGGCTCGGCCATGTATGTGTCGCTGATCCTGACCCCCAAGATCATGGCCAAGAACTACGACCGGCTGGGGCTGGCACGCAAGAACCTCTCCCGCAACGCCGAGTTCGGCGGCACCCTCACCTGCGGCATGGTGCCCTGGAGCGACAACGGCATCTTCATGGCCGGGGTACTGGGGGTGGCGACCCTCGACTACCTGCCCTACATGTGGCTCAGCTTCACCTGCATCATTGTGACCATCACCCTCGCCTATCTCGGCAAGGCGGTGAACCGGATCCCGGTGATCGAAGCGGCCAGCTCCCGCTAACCGCCGGAAAAACCATGACAAAGGCGCCAGCACGGCGCCTTTTGTCTGGCCGCGATTCGAGGGTAAGCTGGCAGTCACCTTGATCGAACGCGGCAGGACGCCCAGATGAACTTCACCTTTCGCCAGATCCGCTATTTCGTGGCGGTGGCCGACAGCTTCTCGGTCAGCCGCGCCGCCGCCGAGCTGCACATCTCCCAGTCGGCGGTCACCAGCGCCATCCGCGAGCTGGAGACCGAGCTCGGCGCCGCCTTGTTCGAGCGCAATCCGCGCGGTGTCAGCCTCACCACCCAGGGTCACCAGTTTCTGCTGCACGCCCGGCGCATCCTCGGCGCCATGACCGAAGCCGGCCAGTCCCTCAAGGCGGTGGCCCAGCAAGATCAGGGGCGGCTCACCATAGGCGTGACCACGCTGGTGGCCGGCTACTACCTGTCGGAGGCACTCGGCCGCTTTCGCCGCGCCTTCCCGGCGGTGCAGATCGAGGTGAAGGAGGATGAGCAGCCCTATCTCGAGCATCAGATCGTCAACGGCGAGGTGGATGTGGGGATCCTGATGACCAACCGCACCATCCGCCAAGAGGCGTTCGATACCGAGCTGCTGACTCGCTCGCCGCTGCGGGTCTGGCTCGCCGCCAACCACCCGCTCTGCGCCGAGTCGACCCTCTCCCTCAAGGCGCTCGGCGAGGAGGCCATGATCTCGCTGACCGCCGATCAGCTGGACCAGATCATCGGCGGCGGCCTGCGCCGCTACGGCATAGCGCCGCGCATCGTGCTGCGGACCGCCTCGGTGGAAGCGGTGCGCAGCCTGGTGGCGAGCCAGCTCGGGCTCGCCCTGCTGCCGGATTTTGCCTACCGCCCCTGGTCGCTGGAGCAGGAACGGGTCGAGGCCCGCGCCATCAAGGAGCCCATCCCCGCCATCGACATCGGCCTGGTGTGGCGGCGCGGCTCGCGGCTGGAGTGGACCGCCCGCGAGTTCATCGACATAGTGCGGGATCAGAGCCGGCTGCGAGCCCGTCAGCCCCTCGCCCGCTGAGCCTGCCCCCTGCACTGTCGTGGCATCTGCCGCAGAAATTCAGATTCATCTGCACTCGATATCGATTTAGCAGATACCTCTGGCGTTAAAAATTGAAATTCTCATTGCTCACGGCTTCTCCTACGCTCATGACTGGTTAACAGGATGTTAATTGTCAGCGTGGCATCACAACCGTGCCCGCCCCAGCAAGGAGAGCAAGATGAAACTGACCCCCCTCACCCTGGCCCTGATCCCCGCCCTGCTGGCAGGCCAGACCCAGGCAGCCCCCACCACCCTCGGCAAGGGTGAAGGCCAGCTCAACATCGTGGCCTGGGCCGGCTACGTGGAGCGCGGCGAGACCGACAAGAACTACGACTGGGTCACCGGCTTCGAGCAAGAGACCGGCTGCAAGGTCAACGTCAAGACGGCCGCCACCTCGGACGAGATGGTGGCGCTGATGAACGAGGGGGGCTTCGATCTGGTGACCGCCTCCGGCGATGCCAGCCTGCGCCTCATCGCCGGCGGCAAGGTGCAGGCGCTGAACCTGGCGCTCATCCCGAGCTACGGCAAGATAGACCCCCGCCTGCAGAATGCCCCCTGGCACACGGTGGACGGCAAGCACTATGGCGTGCCCTACCAGTGGGGCGGCAACATCTTGATGTACAACACCAAGGTGTTCCCCAAGGCACCCGACTCCTGGAGCGTGGTGTTCGAAGAGCAGACCCTGCCGGACGGCAAGTCCAACAAGGGGCGGGTGCAGGCGTTCGACGGCCCCATCCACATCGCCGATGCGGCCCTCTATCTGATGAGCCACCAGCCGGCGCTCGGCATCAAGGATCCCTACGAGCTGAACGAGGATCAGTACAAGGCCGCCCTCGACCTCTTGCGCCAGCAGCGTCAGCTGGTGGGGCGCTACTGGCACGACGCCTTCGTCCAGATCGACGACTTCAAGAACGAGGGGGTGGTGGCCTCAGGCTCCTGGCCGTTCCAGGCCAATACCCTGATTGCCGACAAGCAGCCCATCGCCACGACGGTGCCCAAGGAGGGCGTCACCGGCTGGGCCGACACCAGCATGGTGCACAGCGAGGCGAAGAACCTCACCTGTGCCTATAAGTGGCTGGAGCACTCCCTCAACAACAAGCTGCAGGGGGATCTCGCCTCCTGGTTCGGCTCCGTACCCGTAGTGCCGGCCGCCTGCGAGGGCAATGCCCTGCTCGGGAAAGAGGGGTGCAAGACCAACGGCATCGACAACTTCGATCGAGTGCGCTTCTGGCGTACCCCCGTCACCCAGTGCAAGAGCCAGGGAACCTGCGTGCCTTACTACCGCTGGGTCTCGGACTATATCGCCATCCTGGGTGGTCGCTGAGGTGCCTCAGTAAATGCCGATATGGGGCCGGACAGGAGTCCGGCCCGCTTCCCACACAGACAAGGACGTCCCATGAATGCCGTACAATTTGACCGGGTCAGCCGCCACTATGGCGAGGTGAAGGCGGTCGACGACATCTCCTTCCAGATCCCGGCCGGCGAGTTTTTCACCCTGCTGGGGCCGAGCGGTTCTGGCAAGACCACCTGCCTGCGGATGATTGCGGGTTTCGAATACCCGAGCGAGGGGGAGATCCGGCTGTTCGGCGAGCCCTGCTCCACCGTCCCCCCCTACGATCGCAACCTCAATACCGTGTTTCAGGACTACGCCCTGTTTCCCAACATGGATGTGCGCGACAACATCGGCTACGGCCTGATGCTCAAGGGGGTCGCCAAGGCGGAACGCTACCGCAAGGTGGACGAGATGCTGGAGCTGGTGCGCCTGCCCGGCGTCGGCAACCGCAAGCCGGGCCAGCTCTCCGGCGGCCAGCGCCAGCGCATCGCCATCGCCCGGGCGCTGATCAACCAGCCACGCATCCTGCTGCTGGACGAACCGCTCGGGGCGCTCGACCTCAAGCTGCGCGAGCAGATGCAACTCGAACTGAAAGCCTTGCAGCGCCAGCTCGGCATCACCTTCATCTTCGTCACCCACGACCAGCAGGAGGCGCTCTCCATGAGCGACCGCATCTGCATCTTCAATCAGGGCAAGATCGAGCAGATTGCCGCGCCGGATACCATCTACGACGCCCCCGCCACCCCCTTCGTCGCCCGCTTCGTCGGCACCGTCAACCTGTTCGAGGGGGAGCAGGCCCGCCGGCTGTGCGGTGATGCTCGCCAGATGATGGTGCGCCCGGAGCGGATCCGGCTCGCCGAGGCCGGCTCGCCGGGCTGGTCAGGGGAGGTGCGCGAGGTGGAGTACCTCGGCCCCTTCGTGCGCTACCGGGTCGATCTTGGCGAGCAGCTCGAGCTTATCGTCAACTACCCCAACGAGGGCCAGGCCCGCCTGCCCCGTGGCGCCCGGGTCAGCCTCAGCTGGCCGGAGCAGGCGATCCATCGCCTGCACACCGCCCCCCTGGGAGCTCAACCATGAGCGCCCCCCACAGTGCGAGCCTTGCCATGAGCCAACCCACTGCCCCCCTCTCCTATCGGCCGCTGCGGCGCCTCTCCACCCTGCTCTACGGGCGGCCGGGTCTGTTGCTGGCCATTCTGCTCGGGCCGCCCCTGCTGTGGCTTGGCATCATCTATGTCGGCTCCCTGCTGATGCTGCTCTCCAACGCCTTCTTCGGGCTGGACGAGTTCAGCGGCCAGATCCGCCACGAGCTGGGGCTGCAGAACTTCGTCGCCCTGCTGCGAGCGGAGAACCTGGACGTGATCCTGCGCACCGTCGGCATGTCGCTGCTGGTAACCCTGGCCTGCGCCCTGCTCGGCTTTCCGGTGGCCTACTACATGGCGCGCTACACCAGCGGCAAGACCCGGGCCCTGTTCTACGTCGGCATCATGCTGCCGCTCTGGTCCAGTTATCTGGTGCGGGTCTACGCCTGGAAGCTGATCCTGGCCAAGGAGGGGGTCATCAGCTGGCTGGCAGACACCCTGGGACTGGACTGGCTGCTGGACGCCATCCTCTCGCTGCCGGTGATCGGCGGGCCGTCGCTCTCGTTCTCCCGCATCGGCACCTTCATCGTGTTCGTCTACGTCTGGCTGCCCTTCATGATCCTGCCCATCCAGGCGGCGGTGGAGCGGATCCCGCGCTCCCTGCTTGAGGCGAGCGGCGATCTCGGCGCCACCCCGGCCCAGACCTTTCGCACCCTGATCCTGCCGCTGGCCCTGCCCGGCGTGGTGGCGGGCTCCATCTTCACCTTCTCCCTGACGCTGGGTGACTACATCATCCCCGGCATCATAGGCAACTCCACCATGTACATAGGTCAGGTGGTCTACATGCAGCAGGGGACGGCGGGCAACCTGCCCTTCGCCGCCGCCTTCTCGCTGGTGCCGATCCTCATCATCGCCATCTACCTCACCATCGCGAAACGCTTGGGGGCCTTCGATGCGCTCTAATACCTCCATGAAACGGGACCATGGCAGCCAGCCCTCCGGCCTGCTCAAGTACGCGGCCATCGGCGGCCTGTTGTTCCTGCACTTTCCGATCCTGTTCATCTTCCTCTACGCCTTCACCAGCGAGAGCAAGAGCTACCAGTTCCCGCCGCCCGGGCTCACCCTCAAGTGGTTCGAGGTGACCCTCAACCGCCCCGACGTGTGGCGCGCCATCCAGCTGTCGCTGGAGGTAGCTGGGCTGGCGACGCTGGCCGCCATGGTACTTGGCACCCTGGCGGCGGGGGCCATCGCCCGCAGCCGCTTCTTCGGCCAGGAGGTAGTGTCACTCTTGCTGGTGCTGCCCATCGCCCTGCCCGGTATCGTCACCGGCATCGCGCTGCGCTCCGCCTATGGAGTGATGGAGATCCCCTTCAGCTTCTGGACCATCGTCATCGGTCACGCCACCTTCTGCGTGGTGGTGGTCTACAACAATGCCCTGGCGCGCTTTCGCCGTACCAACCAGAGCCTCATCGAGGCGTCGATGGATCTCGGGGCCGACGGCTTCCAGACCCTGCGCTACGTGATCCTGCCCAACCTCGCCACCGCGCTGCTGGCGGGGGGCATGCTGGCGTTCGCCCTCAGCTTTGACGAGGTGATCGTCACCACCTTCACCGCTGGCCAGCAGACCACGCTGCCGATCTGGATGTATCAGGAGCTGATCCGGCCACGGGACAGGCCGGTCACCAACGTGGTGGCGCTCATCATAGTGGCCTTCACCACCATTCCCATTCTGCTTGCCTACTACCTCACCCGCGACGGCCAGGACGTCGCCGGCAGTGGCAAATAACGACTCAACGCGTGCGCAAGGATGCAACCATGAAACTCTCTACCCAACTCTTGATCGACGGTCAGTTCGTCACCGGTGACGGCCAGGCCGAGCCCATCCTCAACCCGGCCACCGGGGAACTTCTCGCTTCGGTGCCAGAAGCCTCTTTCGAGCAGGTGAACCGGGCGGTGAACGGCGCCCAGCGCGCCTTCGCCCAGTGGAGCCGCACTACCCCGGCCCAGCGCAGTACCCTGCTGCTGCGCCTGGCCGACGCCATCGAGCGCCACGCCGAGGAGTTTGCGGCGCTCGAATCCCTCAACTGCGGCAAGCCCTATCTGGCGGTGCTCAATGACGAGCTGCCGGCGGTGGTGGACTGCTTCCGCTTCTTCGCTGGCGCGGCCCGCTGCCTGCAGGGGCCACTCGCCGGGGAGTACATCGAGGGGCACACCAGCATGATCCGCCGTGACCCCATCGGGGTGGTGGGCAGTATCGCCCCCTGGAACTATCCGCTGATGATGGCGGCCTGGAAGATGGCTCCCGTACTCGCCGCCGGCAATACGGTGGTGCTCAAACCCTCCGAGCAGACCCCGCTCACCGCCCTGCGCCTGGCGGAGCTCGCCAGCGAGCTCTTCCCGCGCGGCGTCATCAACATCGTCTGTGGCCGGGGCGAGAGCGTGGGGGCGCCGCTGGTGGAGCACCCGCTGGTGCGCATGGTGTCGCTCACCGGTGACATCGCCACCGGCCAGAAGATCCTGCAGAGCGCCGCCCGCACCATGAAGCGAACCCACCTGGAGCTGGGGGGCAAGGCACCGGTCATCATCTTCGACGATGCAGACCTGGAGGCCGTGGTGGCCGGCATTCGCACCTTCGGCTTCTACAACGCCGGCCAGGATTGCACCGCCGCCTGCCGCATCTATGCCCAGGGCAAGATCTACGACAAGTTTGTCGCCGCCATGACCGAGGCGGTCGCCTCCATCAAGGTGGGCGGTCCGCGCGAGGAGGGGGTGGAGATGGGGCCGCTCATCTCGGACCGGCAGCGCAACCGGGTGGCCAGCTTCGTGGAGCGGGCCCAGAGCAGCGGTCACGTGGAGGTGACGGCGGGGGGCAAGATCCGCCCAGGCAACGGCTTCTTCTTCGAGCCGACCCTGATCGCCCATGCCCGCCAGGAGGATGAAATCGTGCGCCGGGAGGTGTTCGGCCCGGTGGTGTCGGTGACCCGCTTCAGCGACGCCGAGCAGGTGGTACAGTGGGCCAACGACTCGGACTACGGCCTCGCCAGCTCGGTCTGGACCCGGGATCTCGGCCTTGCCAGCAAGGTGGCCAGCCACCTGCAGTACGGCTGCACCTGGATCAACACCCACTTCATGCTCACCTCCGAGATGCCCCACGGCGGCATGAAGATGTCCGGCTACGGCAAGGATCTCTCCCTCTACGCGCTGGAGGACTACACGGTGCCGCGCCACATCATGCTCAAGCTGTGAGACCCGGCCAACCGAACACGAAAAGCAGAAGGCCCCGCATGGCGGGGCCTTCTCTCTGAGCACTCTGCATCTTCACGCCACTGTGGCGATCATGGCCGGGGACAGTATCGGTCAAACCGGTGCGGTCTGCGGCCATCGCGCCAGGGCGTCGTCGGCTTAGCGCTGCTTGCCGCTGCCGATACCGAACGGGATGCGGTAGTCGCTGCTCTGATCACCCAGGCTCACGGTCAGGTTGCCCTGGGTGCGGCTCGGGATCTGCACTTGCTGGGTGCCCATCAGGTTGGCATGGACGGAGGCAACCACGTCGCCAGACTCGTCACGCACTTCTAGCATGGGGTTGGCCTTGCCTTCGACGGCGGCGGTCGCGTGCCAGTTCACAAACAGCACGCCCGGGGCGGCGTTGAAGTCAGCCGGAACGGAAGCCTGGGCGAAACCTGCGGTCATCAGGCCTGCAACGGCCAGCATCTTGATTACGTTTTTCATGTTCATTCACTCTCTTGGTTTTTATGTCATTGCCTGGGCCGACGGGCCCGAATCAATGCATCCTTGCAAGAGGTTATTCAAATAGTGTGTTGTTCTTTCACCGACATCCGGCACCCTGTTTGAGAGTGCCACAGCCTTGAACGACCAGTTATTTGGCCGCTTGGCGTTCCTGCCTAAGCGTTGAGTGAATATTAAACATCCAGGCTCGCCATTGTTAGCGAGATAAACTGGCCTAGATGTTCAAAAAATCTGAAGTGGCTGTACATCCCGGGTTCAGCGAAGAGCAGACCCCCACCGGCGAGGTCATGAGGATAATTCGGCTGCCGTACGGGCCCGGCAGATCACGCCGGCTCAGTGCGCCGGCGCCCGCCCTGCCAGGTGGTACCCATGGAGGCGACGATGATCGCCGCTATCCCTAGCCACTGGGCCGGGGGCAACTGTTCCCCCAGCAACAGCAACCCCATCAGGGCCCCCATGGCGGGTTCACCGCTGGTCAGAATGCCGTAGCTCTTGAGCGGCAGCCGGCGCAGGGCAAACATCTCGAGGGAGTAAGGGATCGCGCTGGAGAGCAGCCCTACCCCCACGATAGTCAGCACCACGGGCAGGGTGAAGGTGGCCTCGCTCGCACCACCGAGGCCGAAGGGCAGCACCAGCAAGGCTCCCACCCACATGCCCAGAGCCGGTGCCTGCGCCCCCAGCAGGGCACCGGCACGCTTGCCGGTCAGCATATAGAGCCCCCAGAACACCCCGGCCCCGAGCGCCAACGCCGCCCCCAGGGGATCGAGGGTCTGTTCGGCCGCCCGCAGCGGCAGCAATAACAGCAGGCCGACGATGGCCAGCGCTAGCCAGAGGAAGTCTGCCCGATGGCGCGAGCCGAGCAGCGCCACCGTCAAGGGGCCGATGAACTCGATGGCCAGTGCCACGCCGAGGGGGATCCGCTCGATCGCCAGATAGAAGAGCAGATTCATTGCTCCCAGCGACAGCCCATAGGGGATGGCCCCCAGCAGGGTGCGTCGATCGAAGGGCATTCGCCAGATCCGAAACACCAGCGAGAGGAGCAGGGCGGCGCATCCCAGTCGGAACAAGGTGGTACCGGCAGCCCCGATCAGGGGAAACAGGGACTTGGCCAGCGAGGCGCCGAGGGTAATCGACAGCATGGCGAGGATGACCGCCAGCAGGGAGGAGAAAGCAGTGGTGTTCGGCGGCATCTTGTTCAAACCTGAGCAGACAATGAGAAGTAAAATATATCTGGCGACGGCCGTAATTTCGGTCTAAAACTGGCCCTATTCGATAATTTTTATCTCTCTTCCCATGACCGACAAATTCGATCTGCTCATCCTCGCCGAACTGCAGCAGGATGCCCGCCTGCCGATCCCCGAGCTGGCCCACCGGGTCGGCCTCTCGGCGCCGGCCTGTTACCGCCGCGTGCGGGCGCTGCGGGAGGCAGAACTCATCGAACGGGAAGTGGCACTGGTGGCACCGGCCACCATGGGCTGGCCCATCACCATGCTGGTGCTCGTGACGCTGGAGCGGGATCACGGCCGCATCGTCGATGAGATGATTGCCAGCTTGCAAGGGGAGCCGGAGGTCATGGACCTCTGGTACGTCACGGGGGAGCAGGACTTCGTGCTGCAGGTCGCCGCACGGGACATGCAGAGCTACGACCTGTTTACCCGGCGGGTGCTGCATGCCAGGGAGCAGGTGCGCAGCTTCAAGACCCTGGTGGTCATGAAACAGCACAAACGCTGCGGAGCCTTGCTGCCTGCCTGAGGTGAGAACGGCTGCCGGGTCGGGCCGGCACGTCCTTGGGAAGAAATGCGATGAAGGATGGCGCCTTGAACGCGGCGCCAGAGGTCAACCGGGGCGGGATTGCCCGCCCCGGCTGGGTCAGACCGCCGCCAGCTCCTCCGCCGTCATCGGCCGCAACACCTTGCACGGGTTGCCGGCCGCCACCACACCTGCCGGCACATCCTTGGTCACCACCGAACCCGCGCCGATGACGCTGTTGTCCCCTATGGTGACGCCGGGGCAGATGACGACGCTGCCACCGATCCAGACGTTGTGGCCGATCCGTACCGGCTTGCCGAACTCCACCCCCTTGATGCGCGGCGCCACCGCCACCGGGTGAGCGGCGGTGTAAATCTGCACCCCGGGCGCCAGCAGCACGTTGTCGCCGATGTGCACCTCGCACACATCGAGGATGGTGCAGCCCACGTTGGCGTAGAAGTTCTCCCCCACGAAGATGTTGGCACCATAGTCGCAAAAGAACGGCGGGTTGATGGCGCACGCTTGGCCACGGCCGCCCAGTAGTTCATGGAGCAGGGCATCCCGCGCCGGTTTCTCCTGCCAGCTGGTGTTGAAGGTGTGATAGAGCCTGCGGCAACGCTCGCGCGCCGCTTTCAGTTCAGGGTCGCCTGCATCATAAGGCGCCCCTGCTACCATCTTCTGCCACTCCACGCCGCGCACCGCCGTCTTTGTCATCACCTCGCTCATCGTCTACTCCACCAGCCAGATCAGGGATTCATAAGGGCGCAGCATACAGGACTGCGGCCGGGCCGGGCTATCGGGGTAGTTGCCCAGCAGCAGGCGCCCCTTGCCGGTGGCCAGCTCGTCCGGCAGGGCGAAGGTGGCCGGCTCGCCGTAGAAGTTGCTCACCACCAGCAATGTCTGGCCGTTGGCACGGCGGGCATAGGCCCAGATCTGCGGGTGCCCTGCCAGCAGCTCCTGATAATCCCCCTGGGTGAAGATGGGATGAGTCTTGCGCAGGCGGATCAGATCCCGGTAGTGCCAGAACACCGAGCTCTGGTCGGCCAGCGCCGCCTCGGCGTTGATCACCGGGTAGTTGGCGGCGGGCTTGAGCCAGGGCGTTCCGCTGGTGAAGCCGGCGTTGGGGGCGGCGCTCCACTGCATCGGGGTGCGCGAGTTGTCGCGGGACTTGGCGCCGAGAATGGCCAGGATCTCGGCCTCGCTCATCCCTTCAGCCTGCTTGATGGCGAAGATGTTGCGGCTCTCCACATCCTGGTAGTCATCGATGTGCTGATAACCGGGGTTGGTCATGCCGATCTCCTCCCCCTGATAGATGTAGGGAGTGCCCTGCAAACCGTGCAGCGTGCTGGCCAGCATCTTGGCGGCCACCACCCTATGCTCGCCCTCGTCACCGAAGCGGGAGACGATGCGCGGCTGATCGTGGTTGCACCAGAACAGCGCCGACCACCCCTTGCCGTGCATGCCGCTCTGCCAGTGGTTGAAGATGCGCTTGAGCTCGAGGAAATCGAACGGCGCCTTGGTCCACTTGTCGCCGTTGGGGTAATCCACCTTGAGGTGGTGGAAGTTGAACACCATGGAGAGCTCGGAGCCATCCAACGCGCCGTAGCGCTGGCAATCCTCCAGCGAAGTAGAGGACATCTCCCCCACCGTCATGGCACCGACCGGGGCGAAGACGTCGCGGCTCACGTCCTGCAAAAATTCGTGGATGCGCGGCCCGTCGGTGTAGAAGCGGCGGCCATCGCCCACCTCGTCGTTCGGGAACGCCTGATCCTTGGAGATGAGGTTGATGACGTCGAGCCGGAACCCATCCACCCCCTTCTTGGCCCAGAAGTGGATGATGTTTTTCACCTCGGCACGTACCGCCGGGTTTTCCCAGTTGAGATCCGCCTGCTCGCGGGCAAACAGGTGCAGGTAGTACTGACCGGTGAGCTCATCGAGCTCCCAGGCGCTGCCGCCAAATTTGGATTGCCAGTTGTTGGGCACACCGCCATCCACCGGATCGCGCCAGATGTAGTAGTCGCGGTAGGGGCTGTTTTTATCCCCCAGCGCCGACTTGAACCAGGCGTGCTCGGTGGAGGTGTGGTTCACCACGATATCCATCACGATGCGGATGTCGCGCGCGTGGGCGGCAGCCAGCAGCGCCTCGAAGTCGGCCATGGTGCCGTAGGCGGGGTCGATGGCAAGGTAGTCAGCGATGTCGTAGCCGTTGTCCACCTGCGGGGAAACGTAAACCGGAGTCAGCCAGAGGGCATCGACACCGAGGGTCTTGAGATAGTCGAGGCGGGCCATGATCCCCTTGAGATCGCCGGTGCCACGGGCAGCGGAATCCTGAAAGCTCTTGGGGTAAATCTGGTAAATCACGGCGCTCTGCCACCAGGGTGTTTGGCTCATGGGTCTTGCTCTTGTCTCGAATGAAAAAGGGAGAGGGCGACCCCTGCGGGTCGCCCTGATGCGTGGGATCAGGCGCTGGCCTGGGCCAGCTTGCCGGCCGCCTGCTGGCGCTTGTAGACCAGCAGGGTCAGCACCACAGGCACTACGATGGCAACCAGCATGGCGAGGGAATAAACGGCCCAGTATTGCGGCTGGATGGAGAGGATGCCCGGCAGGCCCCCTACCCCGATGCCGTTGGCCATCACCCCGGCGAAACCGCAGATGAGGGCTGCGAGGCTGGAGCCCACCATGGCGCACAGCATGGGGAACTTGTACTTGAGGTTGATACCGTACATGGCCGGCTCGGTCACCCCAAGGTAGGCGGAGATGGCGGCAGGCACCGAGATCTCCCGCTCGTTCTCCTTGCGGCTGATCAGAATGATGCCGACGACCGCAGACGCCTGGGCGATGTTGGAGAGGGCGATCAGCGGCCAGATCGGGGTACCACCCATGCTCTGCATCAGCTGCAGATCCACCGCGTTGGTGGTGTGGTGGATGCCGGTGATGACCAGCGGCGCATAGAGGAAGCCGAACAGGGCGGCTCCGATGGGAGCAAACGAACCTGTCATGGCGGCCTTGGCGGCAAAGCCGACGCCGTCACCCAGCCAGCGACCGAACGGACCGATAAAGGCGTGGGCCACGATCACCGCCAGCAGCAGGGAGATGAAGGGGACGATCACCAGATAGAGATAGGCCGGAATGATGCGCTTGAGGTTGGTCTCCACCCAGGCCAGGAATACCCCCGCCAGCAGGGCCGGAATGACCTGGGCCTGATAACCCACCTTCTGGATGACGAACAGGCCGAAGTCCCACACCTCTGGGGTCTGCTGACCGATGCCGTAGGCGTTCATCAGTTGCGGGGAGACCAGGGTGATACCGAGCACGATACCCAGGATCTCGGAGCCACCCATCTTCTTGACCGCAGACCAGCAGACGCCCACCGGCAGGAAGTGGAAGATCGCCTCGCCCAGCAGCCAGAGGAAGGCATGCACCTGAGCCCAGAACTGGCTGATCTCGGTGAGGGTGTGAGTGCCATCGTCGAACATCTTGATGTCGCCGATGACGTTGCGAAAGCCCAGGATCAGACCGCCGGTAATGATGGCGGGCAGCAGCGGCACGAAGATCTCCGCCAGATGGGAGATGCCCCGCTCCAGCGGATTCATGTTCTGGCGCGCCGCCTGCTTGGCGGCCTCCTTGCTGCCGCCGCTGACGCCGATCTCTTCGGTCAGCGCCTTGTACCACTGCTCCACCTCGTTGCCGATGACCACCTGAAACTGGCCGCCCTGGGTGAAGCTCCCCTTCACCGCCGGGATGGTTTCGATGGCTTTGCTGTCGGCCTTGGCCGGATCGTTGAGGACGAAGCGCAGCCGGGTCAGGCAGTGGCTGACGGTGGCGATGTTCTCCTTGCCACCGATCTTGTCGATGAGCGTGGCCAGGTGTTGTGCGTTGATCTTGGACATGAGTCTTCCCTCTGTGACTCCATTGATATTGGTCTGCGTCGCCCTTTTGGGCCAGTCAGTGGGCCCGAGCGTTTTTGGTATCTTTCCCATTTAGCATGCCGACAATCTGGCCAGATCAAAATGGGAACGTTCCCATTTCGTGGCCGAGCTCACAAAAAGCACAGTTTTTGTGCAGGACTAGGTGATGGCAATCACAGCGGGTGGCTGGGGGCTATGGTCGCCAGCGGGGGCAGATCCTGCTCGATCTGGCCGAGCAGCTGACGGGCCGCCTGCTCGCCCGCCCCCTTGTAGCCGAGATCCAGGCTGAGGGCGTTGGGGAAGAGAAAGCTGAGCATGGGGTTGTTGCCAAGGCCGGTCACCAGCACCTCGCTGCGCCCCTGCTCCTGCAGGTACTTCGCCGCGCCGATGGCGAGGGTGTCGCTGGCGCAGACCAGAGCGCCGGTAGTCGGGGTGAGCAGCTCCCCCGCCAGCCGGTAGCCACTCTGCAGGCTGAGATCGCCGAGGGCGCTGCGCGCCGCCAGCCCCTGCTCAACACAGTAGTCGAGGTAGGCGTCGAGCCGGCGCTGTCCGGTGGTGAGGTCGGTTGTATCCACCCCCAGGTAGGCGATATCGCGAATGCCGCGGGCGGCGAGCTGGTCCAGCATGGTGTGCACTGCACCGGCATCGTCAAAACAGACCGAGGAGAAGCCGGGGTGATCGCGGGCCACCAGCACCAGCTTCTCCCTGAGCGGCGCCATGGCGGCATAGTCCAGGTCGTTGAAGGCGAACAGGATGATGCCATCCACCCCGCGCCGCTCCAGCACCGCCAGATGCTCCTGCACCTTGGCGGGGGAGAACTTGCTCTCCATAAGCACGGCGTCGTAACCGCGCTGGTAGAGGGTCTCCAGCATGCCGCGCACCGCCTGGTTTTCCGAGCTGGAGTCGAGCCGCGAGACGATGATCCCCACCACCTGCTGGCTCTGGCTGCGCATGGCTCGCGCCGACTTGCTCGGCACGAAGCCGTGTTCGGCGATGATCTGCTCCACCCGATCGCGGGTCGCCTGCTTCACCTTGGGATCCTGATTGAGCACCCGGGAGACGGTCGACTTGCCGACACCACTGAGTCGGGCGATATCGAGGATGGTCAGTTTTTTGTCCATGAAGTGGCTCACAGGGGCTCGGCGGTGGAATTGCCCACATTGTTGTGATTAACCCCTGTGAATACAAGCCCATGGCGTTAGAATGCCCCTTTGGCCCCGGCGAACGCCGTGCCATTCGCCATCGCACAGGACGCGTATTATGGATCTGTTGGCAAGTCTGCACTTCTCCCTCTCCATCACGGGCCCCATCTGCGTGGTGCTGCTGCTCGGCATCTGGCTCAAGCAGCTGGGTCTGTTGCCCGACAGCTTTGTCGAGTCCGCCTCCCGCCTGGTGTTCCAGGTCACCCTGCCCGCCCTGCTGTTCCTCAGCATGGTGCGCACCGACTTTTCCACCATGCCGAGCCCCTGGCTCATCCTCTACGGCCTGCTCGGCACCCTCACCGGCTTTCTGGTGCTGGAGCTGCTGGCGGCCCGCTTCATCCCCGAGCGACGCCAGCGCGGCATCTTCGTGCAGGGCAGCTTTCGCGGCAACATGGGGATCATGGGGCTGGCCTATGTACAGAACGCCTACGGCGCCGAGGGGATCGGCGCCGCCGCCCTGCTGGTGGGCTCGGTCACCGTGCTCTACAACGTGCTCGCGGTGATCACCCTGACCCGCAGTCTGGGGGGCAGCAAGGGGATCAAGCCGATCCTCAAGGGGATCGCCAAAAACCCTCTCATCATCGCCATTCTGTCCGCCCTGCCCTTCGGCCTGCTGGGCATAGAGCTGCCCCAGCTGGTGATCACCACCGGTAACTACTTTGCCAACATGACCCTGCCGCTGGCCCTGCTCTGCACCGGTGCCAGCCTCAATCTCAAAGCCCTGCGCGGGGGCGCCCTGCTGACCGGCTGGGCCACCGTCAACCGGCTGTTCTGCATCCCGGTGCTGCTGGTGATGGGGGCCTGGGCGCTGGGCTTCAGCCCGCAGGCACTTGGCATCCTGTTTCTCATCAGCTCCACCCCCACCGCCGCAGCCAGCTATGTGATGACCCGCGCCATGGGGGGCGACAGCGTGCTGGCAGCCAACATCATCGCCACCACTACGCTGGGTTCGCTGGTCAGCACCAGCCTGGGCGCAGCCCTGATGAACTACCTGGGACTGATGGGCTAGCCAGCAGCAAACGTGCTGGCCCTCACTCCCTCATCACCCCCTTGACCTTGCCGCGGGCGGCAGCTTTACGCTGACTGCCTATCAACAGAGGAGATATCCCATGACCATCGAACTCACCGTCTCCGGCATGTCCTGCGGTGGCTGCGCCGCCAGCCTGCAAAAAGCCCTGCTGGCCCAGCCTGCCGTCAGCACCGCCAGCGTCGACTTTGCCAGCAGCAAGGCCGTCATCGAGAGCGAACTGAGCAAGGCCGAGCTGATCGCCCTGATCGAAGCCAAGGGCTTTTCGGCGAGTTAAATTATCTCCATATAGGTATAAAACAGGTTAAAATTCTGTACCCAGCTGTTTTTTGGTGAGAGTCATCACAAACCCCGGCGACAGAAAGCGCAAACTTGCTGCAATTTTTCTCACCTCAGAAGGATTTGCTGCATGACTCTCCCGATCCGCAAGACCCTGCTCGCCGCCGTCGTTGGCCTGACCCTCTCCCCCTGGCCATGGCCCTGCCGCAGGTTCATATCCTGGCGACCGGTGGCACCATAGCCGGTGCGGGACAGTCCGCCACCCAATCCAACTATGAAGCGGGCAAGGTGGCCATCGAGACCCTGATCGCCGCCGTGCCCGAGATGAAGAACGTGGCCGACGTGCAGGGCGAGCAGGTGGTCAAGATCGGCTCCCAGGACATGAACGACGAGGTGTGGCTCAAGCTGGCCAAGCGGGTCAACGAGCTGCTGGCCAAGGATGACGTGGACGGCATCGTCATCACCCACGGCACCGACACCATGGAAGAGACCGCCTACTTCCTCAACCTGACCGTCAAGAGCGACAAGCCGGTAGTGCTGGTCGGCGCCATGCGTCCCTCCACCGCCATGAGCGCCGACGGTCCGATGAACCTCTACAACGCCGTGGTGACCGCCTCTGACCCCGCCTCCAAGGGGCGTGGCGTCATGGTGGCGATGAACGACACCGTGCTCGATGCCCGCGACGTCACCAAGACCAACACCACAGGGGTGCAGACCTTCGCCTCCCCCAACTTCGGCCCGCTCGGCTACATCCACAACGGCAAGATCGACTATCAGCGCAGCCCGGCCCGCCTGCACACCAGCAAGACCCCGTTTGACGTGAGCAAGCTCGACAAGCTGCCGCAGGTCGGCATCGTCTACAGCTACGCCAACGCCACCGATCTGCCGGCCAAGGCGATGGTGGATGCCAAGTTCGACGGCATCGTCAGCGCCGGGGTGGGCAACGGCAACCTCTACCACACCCTGTTCGACACCCTGGCCAAGGCGAGCAAGGATGGTATCCGCGTCGTGCGCTCTGCCCGCGTACCGACCGGCTCCACCACTCTGGATGCCGAGATCGATGACGCCAAATACGGCTTCGTCGCCGCCGAGACCCTCAACCCGCAAAAAGCGCGGATCCTGTTGATGCTCTCGCTCACCCAGAGCAAGGATCCGGCCCAGATCCAGCGCTGGTTCCAGCAGTTCTGACCTCCTTGCCGGCATCGGCCGGCAAGGGATGATGACAACAACAAGGGCGGGACATGATCCCGCCCTTTTGCATGCGATGTGGCTGGTGCCTCAGTTCGCCATCAGCCAGCCGCAGAAGCCAAGATAGATCAGCCCCACCCAGGCTAGCCTGCTCGCCGTCATCCGCTCCCGACTGAACCCCCACCACAACAGCACAACCGCCAGCAGCGTCACCAGCGAGGAAACCATCATGGTGCTGTCCAGCAGCCAGGGGGTGAACAACAGGCAGAACGCCTTGGGAATGGTGCCCTGGATCATCATGGCCCCCGAGATATTGGCCAGCGCCAGCCGGTGCTTGCCCTGCCGCACCCAGATCAGCACGTTCATCAGCTCGGGCATCTCGGTCGCCACCGGGCTCAGCAACAGGGCTGCCAGCACCGGCGAGAGGCCGAACAGCTCGCCCATGCTCTCCAGCTGGTGAACGAACAGCTGGGCCGCCAGCGCCACCACCACCAGCGCCACCAGGGTTTGCAGCAGCACCTTGCCGAGCGCCGGGATCTCGGCACCCGGATCCAGCTTGAGGGGCTCTGGCAACTCGACCTCGTGGCTGTCGGTCTGTTTCAGCTCGCGCCGCACATAGACCAGATACACCAGCACGAACAGCGGGGCCAGCCAGGTTTTACCGGTGAAGGCCACCATGCCGAGGGCGACCGCCACCAGGAAGATGCCGACGAACCAGGCCTGATCGCGGCCTATCTCGCGCTGCACCTCGCCATCGATGGCCCTGTGCTCGCGGCTCATGCACAACAGCAGGGTCACGCCGACGGCGGCATAACCAATGGTGGAGAGTACCAGCGGACCGCCGAGGGCGGCGCCTATCCCGATCTGCTGCTGAGAGGGGGCATCCCCCATCAGCAATGCGGTCAGGGTAACGATGCATTCGGGCAGGGCCGTGCCGAGGGCCGCCAGCAGGGAGCCGGTGGCGCTCTGGGAAAACTTGAAGTGGTGGCCGGTCCATTCGATGCCGTTGACGAAATATTCGCAGGCCAGATAGATGGTGACGGCAGAGAGCAGAAATAACAGCAGGGTGATCAGCATGATGAGTAACCGCCAGGCGAGCAGAACAACCAATGGACCCGATACGGCTCGCCCGGCTGGCTTGCATATCGAGGCCAAAGGTCTTGCAGAGCGATGGATGCCATCGCCGCCCATGCCATGGATCTGAGGATCCAAGAATGTTGACATGAGCCCTGCCCGGATCACGGGCGGGTTGCTACTCCCCTATGACAGTGCGGGCTTTTTACCAAGTTGAGCGCCGCCTCACAAGGCAAACTAATGATCATTCGCTCAACAAGTTGTAAGGGAATGTAACCGCCCTATCCACCATCTTTGCCGTCCGGATCCACTCCCCTGCCGCTGAATGCTTCTCCTTGGCACACCGTTTGCTATGAGATGACTACTGTCCACACTGATTTGGGAAGGGTGAACGATGAAACGGTGGATCCAACATTTCTATCAACTGAACCGCCTCAACTGGCTGATGGTCTGGCTGCTGCTCTGCTGCAGCATCATCCTGCTGTTTCCGGCCGGTTTGATGAAGGGGGCCGTCAGCCAGTGGGCCGCCACACACGCCGCCTGGCTCGGCGTCGGCATGCTGATCGCCATCTCCTACTTCTGCAGTCAGGGCTTCCTGATCGCCTGGGAGTGGGCCTGCGACGAGTGGCAGTCCCGCCGCCAGCAGGATCAGTTGGCCCAGATGATCTCCTTTCTCGACTTCAACGAGAAGGCGGTACTGCGCGAGTTCGTGCTGCAGCGCAAAAGCGTCATAAACTTGCCGATCACCGAGCCTGCCGTCAAAAACCTGATGGATGCCGGCGTACTGACCTATGCCTATGGCAAACCGGTGCGCGAGAAAGAGGACGAGAACCAGATCCGCGCCCTGATGATCGCCCTGCCGGCCCGGCCGCTGCTCACCTACAAGGTGCTGGGGTTATCGCGCGGCAAGATGAGCGACGAGCAGGTGGAGCAGATCATGAATGCCAGACCCAAGTTCGCGCAGAAAAGCTTCCAGCGCTGATCTTCGTTCCCGCCAATAAAAAGAGCCGGCCCCTTGGCCGGCTCTGTCGTTTCTGCCCCGTTACTGGGTTCTGGCCTTGAGATAGCCGGCGTAGTCCGGGATCTGCACGCTGAACGCCTGGCGCATGTGGGGGCTGTCCATGATGAAATCGGCGGTCGCCTCGTTGGTGGCGACCGGGATGTTCCAGACTGCCGCGAGGCGCAGCAAGGCCTTCACGTCCGGATCATGGGGCACCGCATTGAGGGGATCCCAGAAGAAGATCAGCACATCGATCTTGCCCTCGGCGATCAGGGCGCCGAGCTGCTGGTCGCCCCCCATGGGGCCGGAGAAGAGACAGGTGATCGGCAGTTGTGCCTGCTTGCCGAGCATGGTGCCGGTGGTGCCGGTGGCGTAGAGGTGGTGGAGCTTCAACTCCTCCTTGCGCCGCATCACCCAGTTCAGCAGGGGGGTCTTCATGTTGTCGTGAGCCACCAGCGCCACTCGCTTGTGGGCCGCCATCTCACGGGCGATCTGTTCCATGGACATCATCCGTAGCAGTGTTGTTTGAATAGAGCCGTATCCTAATCGAAAGCGGCGCCCGTTGCCTTGCCGGGCGCCGTAACTGTGATCACTTCGACTGTTCAATCCACTGCTTGTTCTTCTGCTCCAGCACCGAGATGGGCAGCATGCCGTATTCCAGCACATGGTGGTGGAACGCCTTGAGGTCAAAGCCTGTGCCCAGCGCCTGCTCGGCCGACTCCCGCATCCGGATCAGCGCCAGCTGGCCTGCCTTGTAGGAGGTCGCCTGGCCGGTGTAGGCCATGTAGCGCGGCACCTCGGAGCTGATGTCCCCCGCCCCCAGCGCCGAGTTCTCCTTCATGTAGTTGACGGCCTGGTCGTGGCTCCAGCCATACCAGTGAATGCCGGTATCCACCACCAGCCGCATGGCCCTCAGCATCTCTTCGTTGAGGCGGCCGAAGTACTGCAGCTGGTTGTTGAAAGCGGACGAGCCCTCGACCTTCACGTCCCCCACCGCCGGATCATAGAGACCACGCCCCTGATAGAGCCCCATGTCGTGATCCGCCAGGTATTCGGTGTAGAGCGCCCAGCCCTCCGCATAGGCGGTGTAGGAGGCGTTCGCCACGTACTGCGGGAAGTCGGGATCCTTGGCGGCCAACTCCTGGGCGATGGTGATCTGGAAGTGGTGGCCCGGCGCCGCCTCGTGGGCCAGCAGGGTGCTGATGTTCCAGCTCTGCAGACCATAGGGGTAGTAGGTGTTGAGGAAGAACTGCCCCTTGCGGCCCGTCTGCGGGTTGCCGTCCTGATACCAGGCCACCCCGCCGTATGGCGCATCCGCATAGGAGACGGGCACCACCTCGTAATCCAGCTTGGGAATGGTACGCTCGGCATCGAAGAAGTCCGGCAGCACCAGCGCAGCCTTGCTCTTGAAGGCGTTGTACTCCTGCAGTGCCCGCTCGTGTTCGGCCAGCGCCTGTTGCTGCGGCCCGCTCAGGGTCGCCCCGGCTGCATTGTCCGGGTTGAGGCCGGCCGACCAGACCGCCAGCGGGTTCTGATAGAAGAAGGCCGGCTCGTTCAGATAGCGGAAGAAGGCGTAGATCTGGCCGCTCTGCTTGCTCTGGGTCACGTCGTCGCTGTCACACTTGCCGACGGTATGGCACACCTTGACCATGGCGCCAAAGATCCGCTCCACCTCGCTCAGCCCCAGCGCATGCACCTGCTCCGGCGTCATGTCGGTAGTGGTGTGCTTCTTGAGCAGCCAGCGATACCAGTCGCGCCCGTTGGTCATGCCGCAGAAACCGTCGTCGCACTCGCCGCTGCCAAGGCGCACCGCATAGGCGCCGCCGTGCTGGTAATCCAGGTAGTCGCGCAGCGCCAGATAGCGGCCGTTGATGCTGTCCAGCACCCCCTTGTACTCGCTGCGCAGCGCCTCATCCGCCTCTCCCGGCAGTTGCTGCCAGCCGAGATAGGCGCCGGCGATCGCCTCCCCATCCAGCTTGCTGTTGAGCTGGGCCAGCAGCCGGTCCACCAGCTCGTCCGGCAAGGTGTTGCCCTGGGCGCTGCCCAGTTCGAACTGGTGCTTCACCTCGGCAAGGTAGCCGTCATAGGCCTTGAGCCAGGTGAGGTGCTCCTGATACCAGGCCAGTGGCGCGGTAGCGGCCCTCGCCTTGCTCACCGGAACCGGGGCTGCGGCCGGGCGATCGATATCGCGCCGCCAGGCGGCATCCCCCGGCGCAACCCGCTCGGCCGAGCTCTGCTCGAAGTAGTCGAAGCCGCGCTCGACGGTGCGGGTTGCCCTGCCGCTGGCCGGGGCGGCCCCCACCTCATCGGCCAGATCCACCACCCGGTTGCGGAAGTGATGGATCGGGATCTGGGACTGGGGCAGATCGTAACCCGCCAGGTTGATCTGCAGATCCCAGCGTATCATGTCGTAGAACAACCGGTCCCGTTCGCTCAGCACGCTCGAGTCCAGGGCATCCAGCCGTTTGAGCAGGGAACTGTCGAGGGCCTTGCGCTTGGCGATACTGGCGGCATCGATGGCAAAACCGTAGGGGTCCAGCGCCTGGCCTTCGCGCAGGGCCTCGTCCATGGTTTGCATCAGAGAGGCCTTGGTGGCGGCGGGATCCGCCGGGGCGTTGGAGCTGTTGTCATTGCAGGCAGCGAGCGAGAGTGCGATGGCGCAAGCCAGCGCCAGCTTGTTGGGCAAGAAGTGCATGGTGTAGTCCTTTAACCGTTGTTATTGTTTGTCCCCAATAAGGGGTTCCAATAGTGCATCTCTCCCGCGTACTTTTTTGCGACCTGATTAACAAAAATAAGCTTACTTTTCATGATGATAAGCCTCATGAAAAGCTATGCAGCCAGACATTAAAAAACCCGCCGAAGCGGGTTTTTAAATCGTTTTTTCATGCCATAACTATTCAGGAGCCGCCGTGATGCAGCTGGGACTGCTGATAGTTCTCCAGCCCGATGCGATCGATGAGATCGAGCTGGGTCTCCAGCCAGTCCACGTGCTCCTCCTCGTCTTCCAGGATCTCCTGGAACAGGTCGCGGCTGATGTAATCCTGCACCGACTCGGCGTAGGCGATGGCGACCTTCAGATCCGGGATGGCATCCATCTCCAGCGACAGGTCGCAGCGCAGCATCTCCTCCACCGTCTCGCCGATGCGCAGCTTGCCCAGATCCTGCAAGTTGGGCAGCCCTTCCAGAAACAGCACCCGCTTGACCAGCTCGTCGGCGTGTTTCATCTCATCGATGGACTCGTGATACTCCTTGTGCCCGAGCGCCTTGAGGCCCCAGTCATCGTAGATGCGGGCATGCAGAAAGTATTGGTTGATGGCTATCAGCTCATTGGCCAGCACCTTGTTGAGGTGGGCAATGATCTTGGGATCTCCTTTCATCGACAGTGCTCCTTGGTTCGTGCCTGAGGCTGAGATCCTTAGAGCTTAGTCCAGAAAAGTGACAACAAAAGGTCCGGCGAGCCAGCTCGCCTGCGGGAAGGGATTGAAAAGACGGGCCGGTTTAACCGGCGACAGGCCCTGCTCAGGCCACCTCGTAGTAGAGCGGCGCCTGTTCCAGCTCGGCCTTGTCGAGTTCGGCGGCGATGATCTCCATGGTCATGCGCACACATTTGCCACACTGGGCACCCACTTCGAGCGACTGCTTGAGCTGGCGAAACTCGGTCTTGCCTGCCTGTACCGCCTTGCGGATCTGGGAATCTGTGATGCCGCGGCACAAACAGACGTACATAGTGTTTACCTCATGCTGGATTGCCATGAAATCTAAATGAGAATGGTTCGTAGTGCAAATAACGATTGGTAATAAGATCCCCCGCTTGCCAGCCATCAACCCCTTGGTGACAATGCCCTGTCACTGAGGGAAACATCATGCTCAAGAAACTGTTCACTGCCCTGTTTGGCGGCCAGCCCGCTGCGGTCGCCGAAGTCACTCCCACCGAATACGCCGGCTACCTCATCTATCCCGAGCCCATGGCCGAAGGGGGTCAGTATCGACTGGCTGGCCGCATCACCAAGGAGCTGGATGGCGTGCTGCAGACCCACCGCTTCATCCGTTCCGATCTGTTTGCCAACCCCGCCGATGCGGAGCGCTTCATGGTGCAGAAGGCGCACACCTTCATCGACCAGATGGGGGATCGCATGTTCGAGCCCCGCAAACCGGCCGACAGCACCGCCTCATGATGCCGGCTGCGCTCGACGAGTTGCGCCAGGCGCTGACCCGCACCGGCGAACGGCGGCTGATCTGGCTGGAAGGTGACGAGGCCGATTGCATCGCCCGAGCCGAGGTGCTGCTAAGCGGCGTCAGCTACTGGCTGGGGGACGGCCCGAGCGAGCACCACCCGCAACCGGCAGCCAAGGCGTTGCAGCGGCTCGGTCAGGAGTGCGACACGCTTGTGTTTAATACTTTCAGCGGTTTTCACCCCGACGCATTCGGGGCGCTGGCGGGCACCTTGCGGGCAGGCGGTCTGCTGCTGTTGCTGACCCCGCCGCGGACCCAATGGCCAGCCTGGCCGGATCCAGACCGGGTACGGCTGGTGGCACAACCGGAGGACATGGTGCTGGCGGGTCACGGCTTTCTCGCTAGGCTGGTGCGGCTGCTGGCGGGTGACCCTGCCCTCGATCTGATCCCACCAGCCACGACGACCCCGTGGCAGCCGGTTGGGCCAGCGCAGCCATGGAGCTGTGATCAGGCGCACGCCCTGCCCGCCATCCACAAGGTGTTGCACGGTCACCGCCGCCGCCCGCTGGTGTTGAGCGCGGATCGGGGCCGCGGCAAGAGCAGCCTGCTGGGGCTGGCCGCCGCCGAGCTGCTGCGCCAGCAACCCGATCTGCAGATCGTGGTGACGGCGCCCTCCCAGGCCACGGTCGCCACCCTGTTTGCCCACGCCGCCCGTGCCCTTGAAGACGCGCCACAGCTGCTGGCAAGGCTCAGCTACTGCTCGCCGGATCGGCTGGTGCACGAACCGCTGCAACCCGATCTGCTGCTGGTGGACGAAGCGGCCGCCATTCCGACCCCGCTGCTGGAAGCCATGCTGGCCCGGCACGGCCGCATCGTCTTCGCCACCACAGAGCACGGCTACGAGGGCACCGGGCGCGGTTTTCACCTGCGCTTCAAGCGGGTACTCGATCGCGAGACGCCCGGCTGGCAGGAGATCCACCTGGCCGAGCCGATCCGCTGGAGCAGCCGGGATCCGCTGGAGCCGCTGGTGTTCCGGCTGCTTGGCCTCAATGCCGAGGTCGAGACGCCGCCAGCGCCCACCCAGCCTGGCTGGCGCCGGCTAGAACAGGATGCACTGGCTGCCGATGAGGGGCTGCTCCATCGGGTGTTCGGCCTGCTGGTGCTGGCCCACTACCAGACCACGCCGAGCGACCTGCGTTACCTGCTGGAGAGCCCGGCCCTCGACATCCACCTGCTGGAGCAGGGTCAACATCTGCTCGGGGTGGCGCTGGTGGCCCGAGAAGGAAAGATAGCAGACGAGCTGGCCGAGGCGATCTGGGCCGGGCGGCGCCGTCCGCGCGGCCATCTGCTGCCCCAGTCGCTGCTGGCGCACGCCGGCTTCAAAACCGCAGGCGCACGCAGCTATGCCCGGGTGATGCGCATCGCCATTCATCCGACGCTCCATCGCCATGGGCTGGGGTCGCTCCTGCTGGCCCACCTCGAACAGCATTATCAGGCGGCAGGGCTCGACTATCTGGGCTCCGCCTTCTCGGCCAGCGCCGACTTGTTGCCATTCTGGCGCAAGGCCGGGCTCAGGGTGCTGCGCATCGGCCTGCAGCGAGATGCCGCCAGCGGCAGCCACGCCGCCCTGCTGCTCAAGGCGCTGCAACCGGCCCGCACCGCCGAGCTGGCCGGCTGGCACCAGCGTTTCGTGCGCCAGCTGCCCACCCTGCTGGCGGGCGAGCTGAAAAATCTTGAATCCGAGCTGGTGTGGCAGTGCCTGCAAGATGGTGAGGCCAGCTCGAGCGGGCTCGATGGCTTTGATCAGGATGAGCTGGCCTGCTTTGCCCACCATCACAAGCCGTTCGAGCTGTGCCAGCCCAGCCTGCAGCGCTGGCTGGCGGGCAACCTGACACAACTGGCGCAGCTTGACCCCGCCGAGCGGCAACTGCTGATCGCCACCATCTGGCAATATGCCGACTGGGGAGCACTGGCGGCCAGGCTGCAACTGGCTGGCAAGCCAGCGGTCATCAAGGCGCTGCGCAGCCTGCTGGCCCGGCTGCTGCCGCCCGCTACCACTCGATAGGCTCGCCTCGCCAGTCGAGGTAGCTCAGCTCGCCATCCGCTGTCAGCCGCGCCATCAGCGTCACCAGATGCGCGGCAGCCCGTTGCGGGCTGTGCAGGCTGTCGGCGGCCAGGTTGCCGTGAAATGGTCGCGAGAGCTGGGTATCCACCGTGCCCGGATGGAACGCCAGCAACTTGACGCCAGGCGCCCGTCTGGCGAGCTCGATGGCGGCACACTTGAGCAACATGTTGAGAGCCGCCTTGGCGGCGCGATACCCATACCAGCCCCCGGCGCGGTTGTCGCCGATGCTGCCGACCCGGGCACTGAGCACCGCCAGGGTACAGGGGCTCGACCCCAGCAACGGCAGCAGCTGGCTGATCCAGCGCAGCGGCAGCAGGGCGTTGGTCTGGTAGAGCTGGGTCATGGCCTCGAGGTTGAGCGCCTCGAGCCGCTTCTCCGGCCGGATGCCGCCCTGTTGCAGCAGGCCGTTGCAGATCACCAGCCAGCGCGGCCTCGGCGCCAGCTCGCCGATGCGGGCCACCACCTCTGCCAGCTGTTCATCACTGTAATCGCAGCGCAGCCAGTGCAGCTTGCTGCTGTTGAGCCCCGCCGGTTGCGGCTGGCGACTGACGGCGATGACGGGCGCGGCGCCCGCCGCCAGCCAGTGTTCGACCAAGGCGCTTCCCAGCCCTCCGCCAGCGCCGATCACCACAACACTCTCTTCCATGACGAGCCCCCTTGTGGCGAGTGTGATGGCCTTCTCCATCGCCCCGCGCTTTTCCTGATAGGCTGATACGCGCCTTCCAGCCTGCGGGATCAAGCGGTTATGGAGGCGATCTTGTGTGGATCCCGCCGTCGTCGGCGGATCCATTCCTATACTGAGGGAAAACCGCAGCGGGTGCTGCCAGCGCAACCAGAAGCACGAGAGTGACCATGATGTCCAAAGACGGGGAAGAGCGTAAATCCATCCTGACCGAGAGCGGCACCAACGAGCTCGAGATCATCGAATTCCACCTCAAGAAGCAGCTACCCGATGGCCGCGAGAAAATAGCCTATTACGGCATCAACGTCGCCAAGGTGCGCGAGGTGATCCGGGTGCCAGAGACCACCGACTACCCCAATGCCCAGCGCCACATGGTGGGGGTCTTCTCCCTGCGCGAACGGCTGATCCCGCTGGTGGATCTGGCCGGCTGGCTCGGCATCCGCACCAACCCGGACAACAGCAACAAGGTGGTCATCGTCACCGACTTCAACAAGATGGCAAACGGCTTCCTCATCGACAGCGTCAGCAGGATCCACCGGGTCTCCTGGGAGGATGTGGAGTCCCCCAGCCAGTTCCTGGAGGCGGGCGAGAATGACTGCGTGGTGGCCGTGGTCAGGCGCGACGGCAACCTCATCATGATCCTCGACTTTGAGAAGATCATCGCCGACATCAACCCAGAGCTCAGCATGGAGAAGTACGATGTGACCCAGGATCGCAAGGTCATCATCGACGATCGCATGATGGCCATGCGCCAGGCCAAAACCATTTTGGTGGTGGACGACTCCGCCTTCATCCGCAAGATGATCGAGACCACCCTGCGCACTGCGGGCTACAACGTGGTGACCGCCAAGGACGGGGGCGACGGGCTGGAAATGCTGATGGAGTTCGATCGCCTGTCGCAGGAGGAGAAGATCCCGGTGGCCGAGTTCGTCAGCGGCATCATCACCGACGTGGAGATGCCCCGCATGGATGGCATGCACCTGCTCAAGCGGCTGCGCGATACCCCCGCCTTCAAGACCACCCCCATCGTCATGTTCTCGTCGCTGATGAGCGATGACAACCGCCACAAGGCGCTGCAGCTGGGCGCCAACGACACCATCACCAAACCGGAGCTGGGCCGCATGGTCGGCATGATGGACAACTTCCTGCTCGGCATCCCCATCCCCAGACCCGGCAACCTGTGAGGCCGCCGAACGACCACGCAAGCAAAAGGGCGCCGAGGCGCCCTTTTGCTGCTTGATGGCTCAACCCAGCCAAAGATAGAGCTGGTGAGCCGCCACTCCGGCGCACAGGCCGCCGATGGTGTGGGCCACGATGGCACGGGAGGTGAGATGGCGATAGCCGAGCGCATCCAGCATGGCGGTGTGGGTGCTCAAGAAGCCACTCCAGCACATGCCCATGGCGGTGAACACCGCCACCTCGTTGCCGGTGATCCAGCCCTTGCCGATGAAGGGGGGCACCAGCGACATAGCGGCCCCGACCGCCCCCAGCGAGGTGACCGGGAAGGCCACCAGCTCGGCGTGGGTGAAGCCGAACAGCAGCTCGAACAGCCAGCCCACCTTGGCCGCCAGCACCGGCAGCAGCGCTACCCCCTGGAAAGCCTCACCGCTGTAGCCCTGCTCGCCAGGGCCGAAGGTCAGCAGCATCACGAAGGTGCTGATGATGAGCACCCCCGGGATCACCGCCATCCCCAGCTCCACTCCGGACTTGCCACCGTCCAGCAGGGCGTTGAGCACCCGCAGCCAGGTCGGGGCGGCTTCCTGGCTCAGACCCGGTTTGGCCCCCACGCTCGCCACCTCGTCGGTGATCGGGGTCTCCCCCACCAGCGGGCGGATCATCCGCTGCATCAGCCGGGTCGACACCACGGAGCCGATGAGAGCGCCGAGCAGGCCGATCAGCGCCGCGCTGGCGGTGGACTCGCCGCCCGGCAGTTGCAGGGTGGCCATGAAGGTCACCACGATCAGTCCCATGCCGAAGGCAGTGCCGAAGTTGGTGAGCGACACCAGCTGCCAGGGGGTGAAGCCCTTGCGAAAGCGGCTGTCCTTGGCGAGGCTGATCACCGCCGGGTTGTCGGAGAAGAAGGTCATCAGGGCCGCCAATGCGGTGCGCCCCGGCAGCCGGAACACCGGTTTCATCAGCGGTGCCAGCAGCACCTCCAGCAGGCGGATCACCCCGAACTCGCTGAGCAGCTGGCTGAGCGCGCCAGACAGCACGGTAATGCCCATGATGAAGAGCACAGTATTGAGCAACAGCTGGTGGGCGGTGTTGAACAGGGTGTTGACCAGGGCGGAGAGGCCCATCTGGCTGCCGAGGTAGCCAAACAGGCTGCCGAGGATAACCAGCACCAATACCGGCTCCAGCCAGCGGCGAAGGGAGGCTGCCCCCTGGTGAGAATCTTTAACTGCTTGATTTTCCATACCAATCCTGAAATCTGTCGCTGTGTGGTGAGTATTGTTGTTATGGCACCCATAAAGCAGGAGCCCTTGTCTTGCGACAAGGGCTCCTTGAATGACTCTTCCTGCTGGCCGCGAACCCGTGCCATACGGATTGACGCTTCGCCGCGCTCGCGGCTGAACCAGGAAGGAAAAAACGGGTGGCCGGACGATCCTGTCCAGTCTGCCCGTCTCGCGTCAGCGCGCCGGCCCACGGCCAGCCCGGCGACGAAACGGGGCGGCAGTATAACAACTGGGGCCTGCCAGCGAAACAAGGGGGGAGACCTGCGCCTTGCCGCCCTCTAGCCTATGCTGGCCGCCAACGAGCCCTACGGCTTCACCCCTTCGCTCTTCAACCACTTGCGCAGCCGGCCGTTGGCGTTGTGATAGGGCGAGGCGGTATTGAACTGGATCATCCGTCCCAGCGGCCAGCGTTCATACCAGGGGCGACCATACAGCTCATCGTCGCTGCACTGCCCGATCAGCTCGACGATGCGGGCCCTGGCCGCCACCAGCCGGGTCAGCAGCTGCGGGTAGGTCAGCCCCTCATAGTCCCGATAGAATTTGTGCGCCAGCCCGCCCAGCTCGTTCCATTTAAAACCGGTCTCGGGAAAATCCACCGGCAGACCCGCCGCATCCCGCTCGATCCACTTGATCACCAGCTCATTCCAGCCGATGAGGTAAGCCACCAGATTGGCCACGCTCATGCGGGTGCCCTTGCTGTGCCCCTCCATCACCGGCTCTTGTGTCAGGCCCTCGGGGACGGCCTGCAAGGCCTTGAGCAGCTTGCCGAAGTTCGTCTCGATGGCGAGCAGCAGCTCGGCCTTGTCAGCAGGGATCCCCATCACTTTTCTCCTGAATGCCCGCCACCCGACAAGCGGCGGGCGAGATTGCCGTCCACGGCCGGCGCGGGTAAGCTCGCCCCATTGGCCATCCATCTACTCATCCAGCAGCACCATGAACGACCTCGTGACCTACATCAGGGCCATCCATCGCCAGGCGGGGCCGGCGATCATCGTCCGCCAGCAGAGTGAACAACACAGCGAGCAGGACGAGAGCGGCCCCCTGACGCATCATCGGCAGACCCATTACTGGTTTGCCAACGGCGTGGTCCTCTGCCACCAGCTGGAGCTGGACGAAGAGTCCTCCCCGCAGCTCTGCCCGGAGTGCTGGATCAGCTACCGGGTGGTCACCAGCCCCATTCCCATCACACCCGCCCGCAAGCTGTTCCACAACCCCTGCCAGGAGGCCTTCTGGCTCAAGATGCAGGAGATCACGCCAGCCGGCTGACCCGCTCGAGCGGTAGCCGACACCCCATCAATACTGCTTGGTCTTGGAGGCAAACCCCGCCAGGAACAGCCCGGTCAGGAACATGCCGCAGAAGGCCTCGATGGCGGACAGCAGTTGGAGCGGGGAGGAGGTCTGGGAGATGTCGCCATAGCCCAGGGTCACGAAGGTGACGATGCTGAAGTAGAGCGAGCGGCCCAGGTGGTGGTAGGTGACCGAGGCCGGCGCCAGAAAATAGGTCAGGGTCGCCAGCAGGATCACCCCCATTGACAGCAGCAGGCTGCGGATCGGCCGCTCGCCAAAGCCCCAGGTGATGAAGCTGATGAACTTGGCGGCGCACTTCAGGTAGCACAGCAGGGTGAGCCAGCCTTTCTTGAGCCAGCCGCTGCGCAGCCAGCACTCCTTGAACAGCTCCCTGGGGCTCGCCAGCGACTTCATCTCGTGCAGCTTCTCCTTGTAGTAGCACTCGCCGGCATCGACGGTATCACCCACGCTGGAGAAGAGCCGCTTGGCATTGCGGTAGAGCTTGCTGGCCTCGCTGTGATCGACCCGGCCATTCTCGTTGTAGGCCACCTGCACCTTGTCCAGGTTGGTGTGCTCCATGGTGGCGTCGAAGTTCTTGGCCCGCACGTTGAAGTTTTTCAGCACCGCCCGGGAGGAGTGAAAGCGGATCTCCTCGCACTCGATGGTGAAGTCCTGAAACACCCCGTCCTCCAGCGCCAGCTCCCGTTTCTTGGCCCAGGCCCTGTGGTCCCACAGCAGGGAGTCGAACAGATCGAGCCCGATCACCCCGCCGTTGACCCTCACCCCCTTGGCCGAGCAGTGCCACAGATAGACCTTGGAGTTGTTGACGGCGCCATCCAGCGAGAGTTCATCCAGGCAGGTGAAATCGAGCAGCCGGCCAGAGATGATGGGGCTTTTGAGCTCGACGCCACCGATGTTGAGCAGGCGGTGCTTGCCCAGTACCTGGGCCTCCCCCTTGTTGTTCTCGGAGACCGAGAGCAGGCTCTGCACCCGCTTCACCTCGTCCTTGCCGTGCTTGCCGGCCAGCCACATGCAGTAGGGTTCAAAGCGCGTCTCGGCACGGATCAACCCGCTCTTGCGCAGGGACTCCAGCGCGCTCGAGGCGGTCTCATAGAGCCTGATCTTGTCGTCGCTCATGTAGAGGCACAGGCTCAGCACGCAGCGGGAGCTGATGAAGCGGGCGATGCCGATCTGGAAGATCACCTGCTTGTCGATCTTCTGCTCCGTCATCCAGTCGTCAAAATGGGGCAGCGACGCCACCAGCAGATCCCAGATCAGGGGATAGTCGTTGGCCCGGCGCCACTCGTTGAACTGTTCGGGGGAAAGCTGCCAAAGCTCTGTTGCATTCATGGATGACCTCGCTCAAGAAACGGTTCCGTTTGCCTGCACCGGGCCTGGTACCCGATAAGCCTGCATGACCCGAACCGGGCAGGAGACGGACTCAGCAAGCCATCATACTAGCCGAGCCGACGAAGTCACTGATGGGGAGGGGACAGGGTGAGCAATGCGACAACTTGGCGCCGGTTGGCCCATTTATTGTCCGCAGTGAGTGCCAGACAGCGGCAAACGGGCAAAGAAAAAGCCCAGCATTGCTGCTGGGCTTTTGAATTGGCTCCTCCTACTGGACTTGAACCAGTGACATACGGATTAACAGTCCGCCGTTCTACCGACTGAACTAAGGAGGAATTGTACTTTGGAGACCAGATATCGCTATCTCATCGCCTTTATTGTGGTGCCCAGAGACGGAATCGAACCGCCGACACGGGGATTTTCAATCCCCTGCTCTACCGACTGAGCTATCTGGGCAAATGGTGCCGGCTACCGGAATCGAACTGGTGACCTACTGATTACAAGTCAGTTGCTCTACCTACTGAGCTAAGCCGGCACACTTTAAACCATTGTGCATGAACAAGTTTTTATTTCATGGCACCAAAATTTGGTGCCCAGAGACGGAATCGAACCGCCGACACGGGGATTTTCAATCCCCTGCTCTACCGACTGAGCTATCTGGGCGTGGGCGCTATTAAACGGATTTTAAGGCAGGTGGTCAACGGGAAATTTCACTTTTTGTCTCGTTCGTCTCTTTTTTGCTCAGGATCATCCATTTCCAGCACTTCTTCCTGCTCGGCGCGATTCTGGCGGCCCCAGACTCTGGGTTCCTCCCCCTTCAGCAGGCGGGCAATGTTCTCGTGATGGCGGATCAGAATGAGGCAGGAGAGCAGCGACACCGGCAACGTGTATTCCGGTTTGAGCAGGTAGGTAAAGAGCGGGGTCAGCAACACGGTAATGATGGAGGCCAGCGACGAATAGCCGCTCACCAGCAGCACCAGCAGCCAGGTGCCGATCACCGCGCCCCCCATGGTGAAGCCGATGGGCATCATGGTGCCGAGCGCCGTGGCCACTCCCTTGCCGCCACGAAAGTGGAAGAAGATGGGGTACATGTGGCCGAGACAGGCAGCCACCCCGATAAAGCCGAGGTAGACGGGTTTGATCTGCAGATACCAGGCGAGGTAGACGGGAGCCGTGCCCTTGAGCACATCGAGCAGCAGCACCACCACGGCCGCCAGCCGGCCACCGAGGCGCAGCACATTGGTGGCCCCCGGGTTGTGGGAGCCGTGATCACGGGGATCCGGCAGACCCGTGATGCGGGAAACCAGCACCGCACTGGACAGCGAGCCGCCCAGGTAGGCCAGAATAATCATCAAAATCGTCAGGGCCGTCATCTTGGTCGTTTTTACCACGATATGAATGGGGTATGATGCGGGCCACATTCTCTGGCGCCGACGTGGGGTTGCCCAACGCTTGTCGCCCAAACCGGCCGCCGGCACTCATCCGCTGGCCAGGCCTGCATCCCTGCGCTGTCATCACAGCCCATCAAGAGTAAAGAAGAAGTACTGTCATGGACAAGGTGTTTATTCGCGGACTCGAGGTTTTGACCACTATCGGTGTATACGAGTGGGAGAAAGGCATTCGCCAGAAGCTCTGTTTCGACCTCGAGATGGGGTTCGACAACCGCCCCGCCGCCGCAACCGACGATATCAAGCTGGCACTGGATTACGCCACCCTCTCTCGCAAGATCTGTGATCACGCCTCCAGCAAGGTGGTGGAGCTGGTCGAAACCATGGCCGAACAGGTCGCCATGCTGGTGCTGGCCGACGAACGGGTGCAGTGGGTCAAGGTCACCCTGACCAAACCGGGCGCCGTCCCCAATGCCGCCGGTGTCGGCGTCGAGATCCTGCGTCACCGCACCCCGGCCGCGAGCGCCAACTGATGACCCGCATCTATATCAGCCTGGGTTCCAACATCGAGCGGGAGCGTCATATCCGCGCCGGCCTCGATGCGCTGCAGGCCGAGTTTGGCGAGCTGCAGGTCTCCCGGGTGTTCGAGAGCGAGGCGGTGGGCTTCAACGGCCGCCCCTTCTACAACCTGGTGGTGGGCGCCGATACCGAGCTGCCGCTGGCGACCCTGTGCCAGCGACTGCGCGCCATGGAGTTTGCCCACGGCCGCGAGCCGGACGCCAAGAAGTTCGCCCCGCGCACCCTGGACCTCGATCTGCTGCTCTATGGCGAGCTGGTCTGCGAGACACCGCTGGTACTGCCGCGCGGCGAGATCCTCAGCAACGCCTTCGTGCTCTGGCCGCTGGCCGAACTGGCCCCTGCCCTGCGCCATCCGCTGGATGGCCGTACTCTCGGGGAGCTGTGGGAGCGTTACGACAAGGCTTCCCAACGGCTCTGCCCCATCCCCTTTCACTGGGCAGCGGGCGAATTGCAGCACCACTGAACGACAAGGGCACCTCGCGGTGCCCTTGTCGTTGATGGACGGAGCTGATAACGGATAAGAAACCGTGATTGGGCCTGCGCCGGTGCAAGTGGCAGGATGGCCGCCATCACAGGAGAACCCCATGCCACTCGATACCATTCACGACTTCAACTGCCGGCTGCTGGCCGGGCTGCCCCACCAGCGCTTCGAGCACGAGCCCATCCTCGACTACGCCACCGATGAAAAGGTGAGAGCCCGCCTCGGCTGGCAGGCCGAGTTCAGCAAGACCCTGTTTCTCAAGTTCAAGGATGGCCGCTTCGCCCTGTTGCTGACCCACAGGGACGGCCGGCTCGACAACAAGGCGGTCAAGGCGGCGCTCGGCGCCAAGCCCTCCATCTGCACCGCCGACGAGATGCAGGCCGAGATCGGTTGCCTGCCGGGCGCGGTCTGCCCCTTCCTGCCCCGCGCCGACATCCCGCTGCTGGTGGATCCCACTCTCATGACCCACCACGCCTTTACCTGGACCCCGGGCCACCCCGAGCAGACCTTCCTGCTGGAAACCGCCCACCTGGCCGGGCTGCTGACCCAGCTGCCCTGCCAGGTGAGCTACCTGCCGGCCCCCTGAGCCTGCGGCTCAGCGCTTGTCCCGCGCCAGCTGGGCAAAGATCAGCGCCGCCAGCATCGACATCAGGCCGATACAGAGGTAGGTGAGGTGAAAACCTCCCAACCACTGGCCATCCGCCGCCGACGAGCCGGCAGAGAAGAGCCCCAGCAGGCTGGCGGCGATGGCCACCCCCAGGCTCATGGAGAGCTGCATCACCACCGACAGCAGGCCGTTGCCGCTGCTGGCAAACTCCGGGCTGAGATCCTGCAGGGTCAGGGTGTTCATGGCGGAGAACTGCAGCGAGTTGATGGCGCCGAACACCATCAGCCAGCCCAGCAGCACCCCGTAGGGGAGCTGGTTGTCGATGAGGGAGAAGCTGGCGATCATCACCCCGAGCGCCAGGGTGTTGCCGATCAGGATGCGGCGATAGCCGATGCGCGGAATGAGCTTGTTCACCAGCGTCTTGGTCAGCATGGCCCCCAGCACGGTGGGGATCATGGTCATCCCCGCCTTGCTCGGCGAGAAGCCGAGCCCCAGTTGCAGAAACAGCGGGGTAAGAAACGGCATGGCGCCGCTGCCGAGCCGGGCAAACAGGTTGCCCCAGATGCCGATGGCGAAGGTGCTGGTCTTGAACAACCCCAACCCGAACAGCGGCTCCTCGGCATTGGCAGCGTAGAGCCAGTAGCTCGCCATCGCCGCCAGCCCGAACAGCAGGGCAAACAGCGCCCAGCCGGTGGAGATGCTGTGCTCCCCCAGCCCCTGCAGGCCCACCGACACCAGCACCATGCCGGCGCTGAACATCACGAACCCCTGCCAGTCGAACTTGGCCGTGCTCTGGCGCAGATCCGGCATGAAGTACCAGCTGGCGATAAAGCCGAGCAACCCCACCGGCAGGTTGATGAGAAACACCCAGTGCCAGCTCGCCACTTCCACCAGCCAGCCCCCCAGCGCCGGGCCGATCAGCGGCCCCACCAGGCCGGGGATGGTGACGAACGACATCACCCGCAGCAGCTCGTGCTTGCTGTAGACCCGCAGCACCGCCAGCCTGCCCACCGGCATCAGCAAGGCGCCACCGATCCCCTGCAGCACCCGCGCCGCCACCAGCAGCGGCAGGGAGTTGGCGGCCGCGCAGGCCAAAGACCCCAAGGTGAACAGCAGGATGGCGGCCAGATAGATGCGGCGGGTGCCGAATCGGTCCGCCAGCCAGCCAGAGGCGGGAATGAGCAGCGCCACCGTCAGCATGTAGGCGATGATCACCGACTGCATCTGCAGCGGGCTCTCGCCCAGGGTCTCGGCCATGCTCGGCAGGGCGGTGTTGAGGATGGTGCCATCCAGCGTCTGCATGAAGAAACCGACCGCCGTGAGCGGCGGCAGCCATTTGCGCTGGGCAGGGGTCACCATGTGTGTGCTATCGGGCATCTGCAGCCACCTCCTCTTCAGACAAAAAAAGACCCGCGCAAGCGCGGGTCATCTCATTACATCAGGCATCAGGCTGGCCGAGCATGGCTCTGAGCTGCTCTTCCAGGCTGGGCTCGGGCGCCTTGAGCGTATCAAGGAACAGCCGCTCTATGCCCGCCTTGTCCTGACTCTTCACGATGAACACCAGCCGGGACTGGGCCTTGCCTTCCGGCCACTCTCCCAGCGCCTGCAGCGGATAGAGCTGGCCATGGACGCCGTGGATCACCACCGGCTGGCTCTCCCCCTCCAGCTGCAATATGCCCTTGAGCCGCAGCAGCGCATCGCCGTATTGCGCCTGCACCGCGTCGATGGCGGCCAGCAGGCGGGACGGCTTGAGCGGCTCGCCGATGCGCAGGGCGAAACTCTCGATGTTGCCGTGCTCGAAGTGGGTCGGCGCGGCCGTGCCCACCTTGGCGGCGAACGGCTTCATCTTCGGCTGCATCGGCGAGGCCAGCCCCTGTTTCGGGGCTTCGGTGCGCAGCCAGGCCAGCAGCTGGCGAACGTCGCGCCCGGCCGCCTCGTTGTAGGCCCCCAGCTTCTCCAGCACGGCGGGCGAGAGCACCCCGTTGCTGACCCGCTCGATGGGGGCCGCCGGATTGAGGGCCGCCAGCTGGGCTTCGACCCGCTCCAGCTGCTCGCCATCCACCAGGTCGCCCTTGCTCACTACCAGCAGATCCGCCAGCGCCACCTGTTTCACCGCTTCATACTGAGCCGCCAGCTGTTGCTCGATATGGCCGGCATCCACCACGGTGACGGTGCCGTCGAAACGGTAACGCTGGGCGATAAAGCCCTCCTCCCTCAACGTGAACAGCACGGGGGCCGGATCGGCGAGGCCAGTGGTCTCGATGATGAGTCGCTTGAATGGTTTGATCTTGCGCTGAATGGCCTTCATAAACAGCCCCTGCAGCGCCTCCACCAGTGAGCCCTGCACCGAGCAGCAGATGCAGCCGGAATCGAGCAGCACCACCTGCTCGTCCACCTGCTGCACCAGGTGGTGATCCAGCCCTACCGAGCCGAACTCGTTGATCAGCACCGCGCATTCGCCAAGCTCGGGCTGCTTGACCCAGTGGTTGAGCAAGGTGGTCTTGCCGCTGCCGAGAAAGCCGGTCAGCAGGGTCACAGGGATACGAGTATCTTGCATATCGGTCATGTCAGATCCTTACCGGTTGGCAAACAGGTCGGCGAGCCAGCGGTTTTCGAAGCGGCCGTGGGGGTCGAGCTCGCCCTTGAGGGCCAGGAAGTCGTGCCAGCGCGGCAGCAGCGCCGGGAAGTCATAGAGATCCATCGCCAGGTGCTTGCCGAAGTGCGGGATGCCGCCAAGCGGCACCAGCAGTTGCTGCAGCTCGCGCATCTGCTCCATGGAGCCGTTGACGAAGGTGCCGTCCGCCGCCAGATAGACCAGGAACCCGATCCAGCAGACCGACTGATCATAGGCGGCGCTGAGCCACGCCTCGGAAGGGCCAGTACAGCGCAGGATAAAGGGGTAGTGCAACACGCCCGGATTGGCCTGCTGCCACGCTTGCAGAGTCTCCAGCGCCTCGTTCATGCGATGAAGCGGCACCGCCACTTCGCAGTTGATCTGGGGCGCCGGTATCCCCTTGCAGAGGATCTGATAGACGTTGCCCACCAGATCGGAGGCATCCTTGAAGCGACGCACCGTCTCGAAGTGCTCGCCGGCCAGCGCCTCATCCTTGGTATCTTTCGCCATCTTCTGCAGAGTCGCATCTATGGTGGCATTCATGCGGGCGTCGATATCGCCATCCAGCAGCAGCGGCTCGCTGCCACCGGCGCGGTAGCGGGCCACCTCCTCCTCGGAGGCCGGGTCCACCAGCCAGATGTGGCTCTCGCCGGTCCAGGCGAACCACCAGCTCTTCACAAAGGCGTGCTCGCGGTTGAGCCGCTCATTGTGCGCCAGCAGGAAGGGATAGTCGGTGGTGAACTTGGTGCAGCGCATGATGCGATTCGGCACGGTCTGCAGGGTGACCTCGAGCAGGATGCCGAGCATCCCCATGCCCATCACGAAGGCGCCGAAGCGCGAGTCGGTGCGATCCACCCGGATGATGTCGCCACTGGCCAGCATGACCGTCATGGCCGCCACCGCATCGCACAGGGCGGACTGGTGCAGCCCCTGGCCGTGGGTGCCGGTGCTGAGCGCACCGCCCAGGGTCTGGATGCCGATGACGCCGGGGGACGCAGGCAGCATCCGCTCCATGGCGATGAGATCGGCGTAGACGGTGTCGAGCGGGGTGCCCGCCTGGTAGGTGACGGTGTCGGCGGTCTGCGCCAACTGGCCACGCAGGTGGTGCAAGTCCACCAGCAGCGCCTGGCTGCCCTCGGCATAGACGCTGTGGATGGGTTCGAAGGAGAGGCCGGAACCGATGAGGCGCAGCTTGCGCTCGGGGTTTTCCCGCAGCAGTTGCTGCAGTTCGTCGCGATTCTTCGGACGCCACACCTGCTCCAGTGCGCCGAGCGGATTGGTCCTGGACCAGTTGAACAGCACCTCCCGCTGACCTATCGCCTTGATGCTGTGAAATGCCTGGAACCTGACCGTCATACCGCCCCTCATCTTTATTGACGTCAAAATGAGCGCCAATTCTACCGAAAAGCGGGGCGCAAGGCATGAAAAACAAGCCCCTACAGTCGAGGGTGGATAGGGGTGATCGCCTCTCCCCTCACCTCAGCGCGTCTGCTGGGTCAGTGCCAGCAGCATGCCGAATCCCACCAGCAGCCCGCCAAACACCCGATCGATCCAGTGGCGCACCGCCAGCAGCCGACCCCGTACCGAGTCAGTGGAGAAGAAGATCGCCACCGCGCTGAACCAGACGGCGTGGGCCAGCACGATGAAGGCGCCGTAACCGAGCTGGACCGCCAGCGGTGTCTGCGGTTGCACTACCTGCATGAACAGGCTGACGATGAAGATGGTGGTCTTGGGGTTGAGCACATTGGTCAGAAAACCGGTGCGCAGCGCCCCCATGCTGGAGAGAGCGGGCTGCTCGGCCAGCACCTCGGCGGTCACCGGTTTGGCCCGCAGCATCTTGATGCCGAGGAAGATAAGGTAGGCGGCCCCCGCCAGCTTGATGAGATTGAACAGCCAGAGCGACTGCTGGATCAGCAATCCCACCCCGAGCAGGGTGTAGGTGACGTGCACGCAGACCCCGGCGCCGATGCCGAGCGCCGTCAGCACCCCGCTGCGGCGCGAGAGCAGCAGGCTGTTACGTGACACCATGGCGAAGTCGGGCCCCGGGCTGATGACGGCAAAGAAGGTAATGGCTACTACGGCTAACAGTTCGGTCATGAAAATAGTCCTGATTACATGGAATATCGGCTATTTTATTTGGCCATAGCGCCAATAACGAACGATAACTTCTGACATGAACGGTGAGAATGATTCACAGAAAAGCCTGTCGCTGCCGGCCCTGACCGCGCTGCGCTGTTTCGAGGTGGCAGCCCGTACCGAGCACTTCAGCCGCGCCGCCGACGAACTGCACCTCACCCACGGCGCGGTCAGCCGGGCGGTACGCCTGCTGGAAGAGGATCTCGGGGTCATGCTGTTCGAGCGGCGTCAGCGCCGGGTCTTTCTGACCGAGGCGGGGGAGCGGCTCTATCAGGCTGTCAGGGAGGGGCTGGGCGGTATCCGCCAGACGGCGCAGGCGCTGCGCCGGCAGGGGCGGCCGTCGTCGCTGGTCATCTCCTGCGAGCCAACCCTGCTGATGCGCTGGCTGATCCCGCGCTGGCCCGCCTTCCAGGCCCTGTATCCCGAGCTGGACGTGCACCTGATGGCCGGTGGCGGCGCTCTCAGCTTCGGCAGCGGCATCGATCTCGCCATCCGGCGCAACGACTTTCAGTGGCCGGCCGAGCTCTACAGCCAGCCGCTGTTCGAGGAGCTGACCGGGCCGGTCTGCCAGCCGGGCAAGGTGGCACAGTTCTTCGAGACGGGGGCCAACGGTCCGGCCCTGCGCCCTGCTGCCCCCCGCCTGCACACCAAGACCCGGCCGGGAGCCTGGCAGGAGTGGTTGCAGCACGCCGGCCAGTCCGCCGGCGAGGAGGCGCCGGGGCAAACCTTCGAGCACTTCTACTTCAGCCTGCAGGCGGCCGTCGCCGGGTTGGGGGTCGCCATCGGCCCCTACCGGCAGGTGTGCGACGACATCGAGGCCGGCCTGCTGGTGGCGCCGCTCGGCTTTTGTCCCGACGGCACCGGCTACCACCTGCTCGCCCCCACCCAGCCCGCTCCCGGCAGTGCCCACGCCAGACTGGCGGAGTGGCTGCAATCCCTCACCTGATGGCTCAGGCCAAGACCGCAGGCGTCGCGGGCTCGGCCTGCGACTGGTCCAACACAGCCTGAAAGTCGCGCAGCGGCAGCGGGCGGCCAAACAGATAGCCCTGCAGGTAGTCGACGCCCTTGCTTCTCAGGTAGTCGGCCTGCTGGCGCGTCTCCACCCCCTCGGCAACCAGCGCGAGGCCGAGCCGGGTCCCCAGATCGATCACGTTGTCGACTATGTGCTCGGACAGGGATTCAGTGCCGATCCTGCCGATAAACGACTGATCTATCTTGAGATAGTCCACATGGAACTGCTGCAGGTAGTGCAGGCTGGAGTGGCCGGTGCCAAAATCGTCCATGGCCAGCCTGACCCCCATCTCGTCGAGCTGGCGAAACAGCGCCAGGGTCTGGGGATCCGCCACCAGCAGCTCCCGCTCGGTCAGCTCCAGCACCAGTACCACCTGGCCCGGCGCGAAGTGATCGAGGAAGCGCCGGCACTCGGCAAGCAGCGCCATGTCGCGGCAGTGGGCGGCACTGATGTTGAAGCTGATGTGAAACCCGTCGGGCACCAGGTCGCGCTCCATGCTCAGCTCGCGGGCCACCTCCTCCATCAGCAGGCTGGTCATCGGCACGATCAGACCGCTCGCCTCCGCCTGGGGAATGAAGAGATCGGGGCGGATCAGCCCAGCCGTCGGGTGCTGCCAGCGCATCAACACCTCGGCCCCCATCACCCGCTCGCTCCCCGCCGCCACCAGCGGTTGCAAATAGGGCACAAACTCCCGATTGCGCAGGGCGCGAGCCAGCTCCACCACGGGAGAGCGGGGCCGTCCCAGCAACCACCAGATGAGCAGGGCAAAGCCGAAGCAGAGCCCAAACAGCACCATAATGGCCCACTGCCGGGCCTGCCACAGGGAGGACCAGAGCGAGGGGATCTCGTGTCCGGCATAAATCGAGAGCGGGTAACGGTCGGAACGGACTTCATGGCTGGCCAGGGTTGGCAACGGCTGACCCCCTTCACTCAGCACGCCCCGCTCATCCAGCCACTGCTTGCCTACGTGCAGCAGCAAGGTACAGGGCCGCCCGCTCAGCACCAGCATGAAGCGCAGGTAATCGCCGTCTATGGTACTGAAGGCGGCCCCCCTGCCCTCGCTGTCACGCAGCACCAGCAGGGGATGATCGGCCCGCACCTGATTGCCCGCCAGCAGCCGCCCGTCGCTGTAACTCTCGGCCCGATCCGGCCACTGGATGGCGCCAAACAGCGAGTTGCAGTAGATCCCCTGCTCCCCCACCAGGTTGACGGTACGCACGAAGGGCACCAGCGCCACCTGCTGACGCAGGGTGAACAGGGCCTGTTCGCACGGCTGTTCGACCAAGGGCAGCAAGGTACGGTTGGCGCTCTCGGCGTGGGCCAGCATGGTCTCCATCAGGGTGACCGCCTGCCGGGCCGAGCGCTCTGACTGACGATCCAGCATCTGCAGGTGACCGTTGTAGAGCATCCACAACCCGAGTGCGAGGGGCAGCGTGAACAGCAGCAGGGTACACCCCAGACGCAGCCAGGGACGGGAGAAATCCAGGTTGGACAGTGATATCGGCATAGCGGGACCAGACAGCAAACATGGCCGCCCACCTTAACAGCCGATGCTGAATCGGGCCCTAATGAGAGCAAAAAACGAGCAACAACTGATGGGGATGCAAACAAAAGCCCCGGCACGGGCCGGGGCTTTGCATCAGCACGGGAGCGCCATGGTGACGCCGACCCTTATACCGCTTGCTGCAGGATCACCGCATCGGCCTTCTTGGTGTAGGAGGCGATCTCGTTGAAGTTGAGGTAGCGATAGGTGTCGGCCGCAGTGGCGTCCAGGGTCTTGGCGTACTGCAGGTACTCGGCCACGGTCGGGATCTTGCCGATGATGGCGGCAACCGCAGCCAGCTCGGCAGAAGCCAGATAGACGTTGGCCCCCTTGCCCAGACGGTTCGGGAAGTTACGGGTGGAGGTGGAGACCACGGAGGCCCCTTCCGCTACCCGCGCCTGGTTGCCCATGCAGAGGGAACAGCCCGGGATCTCGATGCGGGCACCGACCCGGCCGAAGATGCCGTAGTAGCCCTCTTCGGTCAGCTGATCCTTGTCCATCTTGGTGGGCGGCGCGATCCACATGCGGGTTGGCAGCTCGCCCTGATACTTCTCGAGCAGTTTGCCAGCGGCGCGGAAGTGGCCGATGTTGGTCATGCAGGAACCGATGAACACCTCGTCGATCTTGTCGCCAGCCACGTCGCTCAGCAGGCGGGCATCGTCCGGATCATTCGGCGCACAGAGGATCGGCTCCTTGATGGTGGCCAGATCGATCTCGATGATTTCGGCGTACTCGGCATCCTTGTCCGCTTCCATCAGCACCGGGTTGGCCAGCCACTCTTCCATCCCCTTGATGCGGCGGGTAATGGTGCGCACGTCGCCGTAGCCTTCGGACAGCATCCATTTCAGCATCACGATGTTGGACTTCAGATACTCGATGATCGGCTCTTTATCCAGCTTGATGGTGCAACCGGCGGCGGAGCGCTCGGCGCTGGCGTCGGCCAGCTCGAACGCCTGCTCCACCTTCAGGGTCGGCAGACCTTCGATCTCGAGGATGCGGCCGGAGAAGATGTTCTTCTTGCCCGCTTTCTCGACGGTCAGCAGCCCTTTCTGGATGGCGGCGTAGGGGATGGCATGGACCAGGTCACGCAAGGTGATGCCCGGCTGCAATTCGCCCTTGAAGCGCACCAGCACGGATTCCGGCATGTCCAGCGGCATCACGCCAGTGGCGGCGGCGAAAGCCACCAGACCGGAGCCCGCCGGGAAGGAGATGCCGATGGGGAAACGGGTGTGGGAGTCACCGCCGGTACCCACGGTATCCGGCAGCAGCATGCGGTTCAGCCAGGAGTGGATAACGCCGTCACCCGGACGCAGAGAGACACCGCCGCGGTTCATGATGAAGTCCGGCAGGGTGTGATGAGTCTGCACGTCGATAGGCTTGGGATAGGCCGCGGTGTGGCAGAAAGACTGCATGGTCAGGTCGGCAGAGAAGCCGAGGCAGGCCAAATCTTTCAGTTCGTCGCGGGTCATCGGGCCCGTGGTGTCCTGGGAGCCGACCGTGGTCATCTTGGGCTCGCAGTAGGTACCGGGGCGAATGCCCTGCACGCCGCACGCCTTGCCCACCATCTTCTGGGCCAGGGTGAAGCCTTTGCCGGTATCGGCCACCGGCTGTGGACGGCGGAACACGGTGGAGAACGGCAGACCCAGCGCTTCGCGGGCCTTGTCGGTCAGGCCGCGGCCGATGATCAGCGGAATACGGCCACCGGCGCGCACTTCGTCGATCAGCACGTCGGTTTTCAGTTCAAACTGCGCCAGCACCTGGTCGGTGCCGTGCTTGCAGATCTTGCCGGCAAACGGGTAGATGTCGATCACATCGCCCATCTCCAGCTTGGAGACGTCCACTTCGATGGGCAGGGCGCCAGCATCTTCCATGGTGTTGAAGAAGATCGGGGCAATCTTGCCGCCGAGACAGACACCACCGGCGCGCTTGTTCGGCACGTGCGGAATGTCGTCGCCCATGAACCAGAGCACCGAGTTGGTGGCGGATTTGCGGGAAGAACCGGTACCGACCACGTCACCCACGTAAGCCAGCGGGAAACCTTTCTCTTTCAGGGCATCGATGGTCTTGATGGGGCCGATGACGCCATCCTTGTCCGGGGTGATGCCGGGACGGGCGTTCTTCAGCATGGCCAGCGCGTGCAGCGGAATGTCCGGGCGGGACCAGGCGTCCGGCGCCGGCGACAGATCGTCGGTGTTGGTTTCGCCGGTCACCTTGAACACGGTGACGGTGATCTTCTCGGCCAGTTCAGGGCGAGAGAGGAACCACTCGGCGTCGGCCCAGGATTGCATCACCTGCTTGGCGTGGGCATTGCCCGCCTTGGCCTTCTCTTCCACGTCGTGGAAGGAGTCGAACATCAGCAGGGTATGGGAGAGGCCCTTGGCGGCAAGAGGAGCCAGGGTCGCGTGGTCCAGCAGGTCGATCAGCGGCTGAATGTTGTAACCACCCTGCATGGTGCCCAGCAGCTCGACGGCTTCGGCAGCGCTCAGGATGGGAGAGTGGGCTTCGCCCTTGGCGACGGCGGTGAGGAAGCCGGCTTTGACATAGGCCGCTTCATCAACACCAGGGGGAATACGGGAGGACAACAGCTCTTTCAGAAAGTCTTGTTCGCCGGCGGGCGGGTTCTTGAGTAGCTCAACCAGGGCGGCGACCTGCTCTGCGTCCAGAGGTTTGGCAACCACGCCTTCGGCGGCACGTTCTGCGACGTGTTTACGGTATGTTTCAAGCACGACTAATTCCTCTTTGGTCTTTTTTTGGGGTTCGCCCACGCTCACGGCGATCGTCCTTGCGGGACACCCGTAGGGTGCCCCCCACTATATAAGTTTTAACGACTAATTAAAATCCAAAGCCTGTACAGATATTCATCAAAACAACATAACCATCTAAAGTTACTGGTGTTTTACAAACGGATAAATGGCACACCAGAAATAAGTTAACAAAAAGGCATCATTTTACCGTTATTCGAATGTGCTGCCCAATTGCAGATAGAACATGTCGTTGCCCCCTTCCGCCATGCCGTAGCCGAGGAAGATGGGGCCGAGGAAGCTCTCCACCCCCACGTAGACGGAGCCGGCGGTGAAGGAGCTCTCCATGCTGATGTCTTCACCCTTGTCCCACACCCCGCCCTGCTCGAGGGAGCCCCCCAGATAGAGCGGCGCCCGCAACGCGCCGAAGTCGTTGTCCGCCACCCGGTAGATGTAGCGCAGCCCGCCAAACAGGCTGTAGCGGCCGCTCAGCTGATAGCGCTGGAAGCCGGACATGCGGAACAACCCGCCCAGATCCTGCACGAACAGCGGCAACTCTTCCTGGGAGGTGGAACCCCCGCCTTCCAGCAGCAGGTTGAGGCTGTGCCTGTCCCAGGACCAGGGCTTGACCATCGCCAGGTGGTAGTTGACCCCCTCATAGCGATCATCTATGTCACTGTTATTATCCAGCCGGACGGCGGAGTACCCCCCCTTGATGTCCCAGTAGGCGCCCTGATAGGGGAAGTAGCGGCTGTCGAGGGTATCGTGCTCGAAGCGGACATAGGGGCCCCAGGAGGAGGCATCCACCTTGGCATCCGCCACGTTGCGCACGTCGATGTCGCCCACCTTCCCTTCCAGCCCGAGCGAGAGGCGACTCCAGGGCTGACGATTCCAGCCCACCGCCAGATCGACGTTGGTGAAGTTGTACTCGGCGTCGACATAGCTCACCTCATCCGCCGCCCGCGTCTCCTCGGGGATGAAGATGCGACGCTGGGTCTTGTCGTAGGCCAGGCTCGCCTCGCCGAAAAAGGTCTGGGAGGGCTCCAGCGGGGTGTAGAAGTCGGTCTTGAAGTGCTTGGCGGTGCCGAGCGATGCCTCGGTCAGCCACTCTGCGCCCCAGTCGTTGACGTTGGTGAGGGTGTAGGACATGCCCACGTTGTAGTTGGAGCTGCTCTCGAAGTCATCGGAGAAGCCGAACTGGAAGTTGAGGTAGCCCGGCCCCCAGTTCTTCTCGCTGGCGTTGACCACCAGCACGTTCTCGCCGCCCCGCTCCTCCACCTCGTAGGTGATGCGATCGAACGACTCCAGCGCATAGAGCCGGCGAATGCCCGCCTCCAGGCTCTCGTTGGTCTGGATCTTGTCGGGCCGCACCTTCAGCATGGCGTGCACCGTCTCGTCGGAGAGACGGGACTTGTTGATGATCTCCACCTTGTCGATGTAGTAGGCGGGCTGGCCGCTGCGCTCGGCGCGCCGGCTCAGCTTCTGGTTGCGATAGGCGGTATAGGCGGCGGGCGAGAGAGAGAGCACATCGAGCTGGGCCGAGGCGCGGTTGGCCACCTGCTCCCCGAGCTTGATCCCCTCCGGCATCAGGGCGAAGTCGGCGATGCCCATGTTGCCGAACTCAGGCGTCAGCAATACGTCCCTGGGCCCCATCAGCGCCTTCTGTTTCTCGGTACCGACCTGGGTCATGTAGGTGGTGAGCTGATCGATCATGGCCAGCCCCGACTTCAAGGACTCGCGGGTGCGCAGCTTGGCGCTGATGTCCACCGCGATCACCACGTCGGCCCCCATCGCCTTGGCCACGTCCACCGGCATGTTGTTGACGGTGCCGCCATCGGCCAGGATGTGGCCTTCCCACTCCACCGGCTTGAGGGCGCCGGGAATGGACATGGACGCCTGCATCGCCTTGGCGAGGCTGCCGTGGTCCAGCACGAAGGGGGTCACCGTCTCCATGTCGGTGGCCATGGCGCGGTAGGGAATGGGTAGATCGTCGAAGCTCTTCTGCACCGGCAGATTGGAGGTGGCGTGGCGCAGCAGGCTGGCCATGGACTGGCCCTGGAAGAAGCCGTCGGGGAACTGGACCGAATCGCCATTGACGCCGATGTCGGTACGCAGCTGATACTGCTCGCTCTGCTGCTTCTTGCGCAGGGAGAGCTCGTCGCGCCCCACCTTGTCCTGATAGCCCTTGTTCCAGTCGATGGCAAGGGTGGTGCGCTCCACCTCTTCGGCGCTGAGCCCCATGGCGTACATGCCCGCCACGTAGGAGCCCATGCTGGTGCCCACTATGATGTCGACCGGGATGCGCTTCTCTTCCAGCACCTTGAGGATGCCGATGTGGGCCGCCCCCTTGGCACCACCGCCGCTGAGCACCAGGGCAATTTTGGGCCGCTCGGACTGGGCCGCTGCCATCAGCGGCAGACAGGCCAGCAATATCAGGAACAGGGGGTTCCATCCTCGACGAAAGATGCGCATATGATTTTCCATTGAATCCAGGGCGAGCCAGCTAGGCAGTGAAGCCTACTATAAGGGGCGGCCGGCGAACCGCAACAGTTCGCAGGGGATATCGGCATGCATTGCGACGCTGGCCGCCCATGCGGCGATGTGAGCGCAAACGTAATCCGTCAATAAAGTGGGTCGGCCTATCAAGGGTGGCGCCGGGCTGCCGCTAATATGTCCTCAATCCCGTGTTCACACACCCGAGTCACTCCTATGCTTGCAAGCCTGACACTCAAACAGAAAATCCTGGCCACGGTCACCCTGGCCGTGGTGCTCTCCTGCCTGCTGGTAGGCTACTTCAGCCAGCGCTCGGCGCAGCAGTTGATCGAAAGCCGCATGTTCGAGCAGGAGCTGCCCAACCTGACCCAGCGCATCGGCAAGGAGATCGAGAAGGATCTCACCTCGGTCGCCGGCGCCGCCAGACAGCTGGCCAACGATCGCTTCGTGCTGGACTGGGTGGCCCGCGGCATGCCCAAGGAGCAGGAGTCGATCCTGATCGACCAGCTCAAGGACATGGCAGCCCAGTACGGGCTGGTCACCGCCTCTTTCGCCGATCGCCAGAGCGCCGCCTACTACAACCAGGATGGCTTCCTGCGCAACCTCACCCCGGAGCAGGATGCCTGGTTCTACGGCTACACCAAGAGCCAGCAAGACCTGATGCTCAGTATCTTTCGCGAAAGCAACGGCGAGGTGAAGTTGTTCGTCAACTTCCAGCAGCTCAATGGCCGCGGCCTCGCCGGCCTTGCCAAGTCCCTCGACAGCATGGTCAGCATGCTCGCCAACTTCCGCATCGGCGACAGCGGCTTCGTGTTCATGACCGACGGCAGCGGCAAGGTGAAGCTGCACCCCGACGCCAGCCGCATCGACCGTGATAGCCTGGCCCAGCTGGCAAGCGGCAGCGGCAACCTGCTGAACAAGCAGCCCTTTGCCGCCACCCACGCCGAGATCGACGGTCAGCCGGTGGTGCTGGCCAGCAGCTACATTCCGCTGCTCGACTGGTATCTGGTGGCTCAGGTGCCGGAAGCGGAGATCTATGCCGAACTGGATCGCGCCCGCCTGCACATCCTGCTGGTGAGCCTGGCCATCGCCGCCGGCATGGGACTGCTCGGCATGCTGCTGGCCGGCTCGGTGAGCCGCCCGCTCAACCAGCTGGCCCGCCTGTTCCGCGAACTCGGCAGCGGTGACGGCGATCTGACCCAGCGTCTCAAGGTGGAGGGGCGGGATGAACTGGCCCAGGTGGCCACCGGCTTCAACAACTTCGTAGCCAAGATCCACGGCTCCATCGAGCAGGTGGCGAGCAACTCCCGCCAGCTCGCCGCCACCGCCAACGAAGTGGCCGCCAAGGCCCAGCTGACCCAGCACAACTGCACCGCCCAGCGCGATCGCACCGTGCAGGTGGCCACCGCCATCCACGAGATGGGCGCCACCGTGAGCGAAATCGCCGGCAATGCCTCGCTGGCGGCCGATGTGGCCAAGCAGGCCAACGAACAGGCCGACGCCGGTGCCCTGGTGGTCGCTCAGGCCCGTCACGGTATCGTCGGCCTCTCCGGCGAGATTGAGCAGGTGGCCGGGGTCATCGAGTCGCTGGCCAGCCAGACCGACTCCATCGGCAGCATCCTCGACACCATCCGCAGTATCTCGGAGCAGACCAACCTGCTGGCGCTCAACGCCGCCATCGAGGCCGCCCGCGCCGGGGAGCAGGGCCGCGGCTTTGCGGTGGTGGCCGACGAGGTGCGCAACCTCGCCAGCCGCTCCGCCGCCTCCACCGCCGAGATCCAGGGCATGATCAACCGGCTGCAGGAGCAGAGCGCCCGCGCCGTCAGCGCCATGGCCCAGGGCCGCAACCAGAGTCTGGAAGTGGTGACCCAGGCTGATGAGGCCAACGGCGCCCTCGGCCAGATCACCGCCCACATCACCCAGATCAGCGACATGAACATCCAGGTCGCCACCGCCACCGAGGAGCAGTCGAGCGTAGTGGGCGAGATCAACCGCAACGTGGAGGACATCAACCAGCTGACCATGGAGACCGCCGACATCGCCCACCAGCTGACCGAGTCGAGCCGCAGCCTGCAGCACCTCTCCGGCGAGCTGGACAAGCTGGTCGGCAACTTCCGGCTTTAAGACTTCTGACATCATAAGGGGCGCTATGGCGCCCCTTTTTGTTGGTCGTTTGTTAACAAAAACTCAAGTTGGCGCCAAATCCGTCGATTTATACTCTGATAATTCACATCGTCATGATCAGCGAGGAAAACCCATGCTAGAAGGTAAACTGACGCTCAAATTGCAGCTGATCCTGGCTGTCACCGTGCCCTGTCTCGCCCTGCTGCTGGTGGGCGGTGCCAGCCTCAAGAGCATGGGCACCATCCAGCAACAATCCACCGAGCTTTACCAGAACACCGCCACCCCCATGCGGGCCATGGCGGAGGTGGTGTCGCGCATTCCCCGCATGCGGGTCGGCATCGACATGATGCTGCTGCAGGATACCTCCCTCAAGGATGCGAAGGGGGTGATCACCCGGGTCAAGGAGAGCCGGGAGGAGGACATTCCCGAGATGCGTCAGGCCATGCAACAGGCCGTCACCGCCCAGACCGACCCCGCCGCCAAAGCCAATGCCCAGCAGCTGCTCAGCCAGTTCGAAGGAATGGCGAGCAACGAGCTGGCGCCCATGCTGCAAGCGCTGGAACAAGGTGACATGGAAGCGGCAAGAGGCATCTATCGGGATCGCTATACCGTCACCTATGGCACCATGCGCAAGGACGCCAACGCCCTGCTCGACGGCCTGATCCAGCAGGCCCAGCAGCGCCATCAGCTCGGTGAACAGAGCTATGCCAGCGGGCGGCTGCAGATGATCAGCATCATCACCGGCGCCATCCTCATCTCGCTGCTGGTCTCGGTACTCATCCTGATGAACCTCAAGCGCCGGGTCGGCTTCCTGCAGCAGTACATCGGCTATGCCGCCGAACACCTGGCGCTGGATTCCCGTGCCCAGCTGAACGGCAATGACGAGCTGGCGGAGATCACGGTGAGCTTCAATCACTTCGTCAGCAAGATCCACAGCGCCATCGAGCAGGTGGCCCGCAACTCCCACCAACTGGCCGCCACGGCTGACGAGGTGGCCGCCAAGGCCCAGCTGACCCAGCAGAACTGTACCGCCCAGCGCGACCGCACCGTGCAGGTGGCCACCGCCATCCACCAGATGGGCGCCACCGTCACCGAGATCGCCGGCAACGCCTCCCTCGCCGCAGAAGTGGCGAGACAGGCCAACGAGCAGGCGGATGCGGGGGCCGGCGTGGTCGCCCAGGCGCGCCACGGCATCGTCGGTCTCTCCGACGAGATTGCACAGGTCGCCGGGGTGATCGAGTCGCTGGCGACCCAGACCGACTCCATCGGCAGCATTCTGGAAACCATCCGCAGCATCTCGGAGCAGACCAACCTGCTGGCACTCAACGCTGCCATCGAGGCGGCCCGCGCCGGTGAGCAGGGTCGTGGCTTCGCGGTGGTGGCCGACGAGGTACGCAACCTCGCCAACCGCTCCGCCGCCTCCACCGCCGAGATCCAGGGCATGATCAACCGGTTGCAGGAGCAGAGTGCCCGCGCCGTCAGTGCCATGACCCAGGGCCGCAGCCAGAGCTTGGCCGTCGTGACCCAGGCCGACGAGGCCAACGGCGCGCTCGGCCAGATCACCGCCCACATCACCCAGATCAACGACATGAACATCCAGGTCGCCACCGCCACCGAAGAGCAGTCGAGCGTGGTGGGCGAACTCAACCGCAACGTGGAAGACATCAACCAGCTCACCATGGAGACCGCCGACATTGCCCACCAGCTGACCGATGCCAGTCGCGGCCTGCAGCAGCTCTCCGGCGAGCTGGACAAGCTGGTCGGGCACTTCCGCCTGTAGCCTTTGGCTGCCTCGACACAACTTGTCAGAGGGCGCTGCGGCGCCCTCTGTCGCCACCACGGCAGGCCGTGACGCAGGGGCTTTGCGCCGCCGCCACCCGCCTCTGAAAATGCCCCATAATCAGGAAAATGAGAGGAGGAGTTATGGGCAAGCTGGTAGTGATGATCTTGCTGGGCGGTCTGCTCAGCGCCTGCAGCAGCGGGCCGGTGCGAGTGCACGGCGCCGACGTGAGCGTGGACGATACCCGGATCCGGGTCAGCGACGGGGATCGGGGAGGCTACGGTACCTTCTGTCCGCCGGGACAGGCCAAAAAAGGGCGCTGCTAAACCGCCAGCAGACGCTGAAAAACAAAAAGCCGCTCGATTGAGCGGCTTTTTTACAGGCAGAAGCAAATTACTTCTTCTTCTTGGCCTTGGCGTTCGGCAGGTCGGTGATGGAGCCTTCGAACACTTCGGCGGCCAGGCCCACGGACTCGTGCAGAGTCGGGTGAGCGTGGATGGTCAGCGCGATGTCTTCGGCGTCGGCACCCATCTCGATGGCCAGACCGATTTCACCCAGCAGTTCACCACCATTGGTACCCACGATGGCGCCACCGATGACGCGGCCGCTCTCCTTGTCGAAGATCAGCTTGGTCATGCCGTCGGAGCAGTCGGACGCGATGGCGCGACCCGAGGCCGCCCACGGGAAGGTAGCCACTTCGAAGTTCAGCCCTTGTTGCTTGGCTTCCTTCTCGGTCAGACCAACCCAGGCCATCTCTGGCTCGGTGTAGGCGATGGACGGGATCACTTTCGGATCGAAGTAGTGCTTCTTGCCGGCGATGACTTCGGCAGCCACGTGGCCTTCGTGCACACCCTTGTGAGCCAGCATCGGCTGACCAACGATGTCACCGATAGCGTGGATGTGCGCCACGTTGGTGCGCAGCTGCTTGTCCACTTCGATGAAACCGCGTTCGGTCACGGCAACGCCGGCCTTCTCGGCATCCAGCATCTTGCCGTTCGGCACACGACCTACGGCAACCAGCACGTTGTCGTAACGCACCGGCTCGGCCGGGGCATGCTTGCCTTCGTAGGAGACGTACAGGCCATCTTCACGGGCTTCAACTGCGGTGACCTTAGTCTCCAGCATGATGTTGAACTTCTTGGCCACGCGCTTGGTGTAGATCTTGACGATGTCTTTGTCGGCAGCCGGTACCAGCTGGTCGGCAAATTCCACCACGTCGATCTCGGAACCCAGGGAGGAGTACACGGTCCCCATCTCCAGGCCGATGATGCCGCCACCGATAACCAGCAGCTTGCCAGGAACGGTTGTCAGCTCCAGCGCATCGGTAGAGTCCCATACGCGCGGATCATCATGCGGGATGAACGGCAGCTTCACCGGACGGGAACCGGCAGCGATGATGGCGTTGTCGAAGGTCACGGTGGTCTTGCCGTCGGCGCCTTCCACCTCGAGGGTGTTCGGACCGGTAAACTTACCGAAGCCGTTAACAACCTGTACTTTACGCATCTTGGCCATGCCAGCCAGACCGCCGGTCAGCTGGTTGATGACTTTCTCTTTCCACAGACGGATCTTGTCGATGTCGGTCTGCGGGGCACCGAAGACGATGCCGTGCTCGGCCAGCGCCTTGGCTTCTTCAATGACTTTGGCGACGTGCAGCAGCGCCTTGGACGGGATGCAACCCACGTTCAGGCAGACGCCACCCAGGGTGGAGTAACGCTCGACGATAATGGTATCCAGACCCAAGTCAGCCGCACGGAAGGCAGCGGAATAACCGGCAGGGCCAGCACCCAGTACTACGACCTGGGTTTTGATTTCTTTACTCATCATGACCTCTTTGTCGTTCTTATATCCCCGGACAGCGCAGTCTTAAACCAGAACGAGGCGGCTGCAGCCGTGAAAAAAACGGGGCAAGTTTACAATCCTGTTAATGAAATGAGAAGTAAAAAGGGCAGGCTCTGGGCCCGCCCTCTCACTTACAGGACCAGTCGACGAATGTCGGACAGCACGCCGTTCATGGTGGTGATGAAGCGAGCTCCATCGGCACCATCGATGACGCGGTGGTCGTAGCTCAGGGCCAGCGGCAGCATCAGGCGCGGCGCGAACTCTTTGCCGTTCCACTTCGGCTTCATCTCGGACTTGGAGACGCCGAGGATGGCCACTTCCGGCGCGTTGACGATCGGGGTAAAGCTGGTACCGCCGATGCCACCCAGGCTGGAGATGGTGAAGCAACCGCCCTGCATGTCGGCAGCGGTCAGCTTGCCGGCACGGGCTTTCTTGGAGATCTCGGCCAGATCGCGAGACAGCTCCATGATGCCCTTCTTGTTGACGTCGCGCACCACGGGCACAACCAGACCGTTGGGGGTATCCACCGCCACACCGATGTGGATGTACTTCTTCATGATCAGCTTGCTGCCATCTTCGGACAGGGAGCTGCAGAAGCGCGGGTGGGCTTCCAGTGCCTTGGCGGCGGCTTTCAGGATGAACACCAGCGGGGTGATCTTCACGTCTGCCTTCTGCTTCTCGAGCATCGCGTTCTGCTCTTTGCGGAACGCTTCCAGCTCGGTGGTATCGGCTTCGTCGAACTGGGTGACATGGGGGATCATGACCCAGTTGCGGTGCAGGTTCGGACCGGAGATCTTCTGGATGCGGGTCAGATCGACCTCTTCCACATCACCGAACTTGCTGAAATCGACCTTCGGCCACGCCAGCACACTCATGCCGTTGCCGTTGCCAGTGCCGGTACCTGCAGCCGGAGCAGACTCGGCGCGCTTGACCGCATCCTTCACGTAGGCTTGCACGTCTTCTTTGACGATGCGGCCCTTGCGACCGGAGGCTTTCACCTTGGCCAGGTTGACACCGAACTCGCGCGCCAGACGGCGCACGGCCGGAGAGGCGTGTACGTAGGCATCGTTGGCAACGAAGTCGGAGGCAGCAGCAGCCTGAGCAACCGGAGCCGGAGCTGCGGCAACAGGGGCAGCAGCGACCGGGGCGGCAGCCTGAGCAGCCGGGGCAGCTACGGCGGCCGGAGCAGCACCAGCCACTTCGAATACCATGATCAGGGAACCGGTGGAGACCTTGTCACCCGCCTTCACCTTGATCTCTTTGACCACACCGGCGAACGGCGCAGGCACTTCCATGGAGGCCTTGTCACCTTCCACGGCGATCAGGGACTGGTCGGCTTCAACCTTGTCACCCACGGCGACCATGATTTCGGTGACTTCGACTTCGTCGCCACCGATATCCGGTACATTGACCTCTTTGGCAGCGGCGGCAACCGGGGCAGCAGCCACGGGAGCGGCAGCCTGGGCCGGTGCAGCAGCAACGGCAGGGGCGGCGCCAGCCACTTCAAAGACCATTACCAGGGAACCGGTAGAGACCTTGGCACCGGCGGCGACCTTGATCTCGACCACACGGCCCGCGAACGGTGCCGGCACTTCCATGGAGGCCTTGTCACCTTCCACGGCGATGATGGACTGATCGGCTTCAACCATGTCGCCCACGGCAACCATGATCTCGGTCACGTCCACTTCATCGTCACCGATGTCCGGCACGTGCACGTCTTTGCGAGCGGCAGCGGCAGGAGCGGCAGCCGGCGCGGCTGCAACCGGTGCAGCGGCCTGAACCGGCGCAGGTGCGGCAGCACCTTCGGCTTCGAAGATCATGATCTGGGAACCGGTGGCAACCTTGTCACCCACCTTGATCAGGATCTCTTTGACGATACCGGCGGACGGGGCCGGTACTTCCATGGAGGCCTTGTCGCCTTCTACCGCGATGATGGACTGATCGAGTTCGACCTTGTCACCCACGGCCACCATGATCTCGGTGACTTCAACTTCATCGGCGCCGATATCCGGCACCATAATCTGTTTGGACATTGTGCTTTATCCTCTTGCGTGCATCCGCGTGACCGACTGCTGTCACGCGTCTCTCGCGTTAACCTTTGCAAGGTCGTGCCGGGCAGCAAGTCCCGGCACGACACTTGATCCTCTTACGCGTACAGCGGGTTGACCTTGTCGGCATCGATGCCGTACTTGGCGATGGCATCGGCCACAACCTGCTTGTCTACCTCGCCGCGCTTGGCCAGTTCGGTCAGGGCAGCAACCACCACGTAGAATTCGTTCACTTCGAAGTGACGACGCAGGTTGGCACGGCTGTCGGAACGGCCATAACCGTCGGTACCCAGCACGCGGTAGTTCTCGGTCGGTACGAAGGCACGCACCTGATCGGCGAAGGACTTCATGTAGTCGGTCGCGGCGATGGTGGCTTCGCTGCCCAGTACCTGAGCGATGTACGGTACGCGAGCATCGGCGTTCGGGTGCAGCATGTTCCAGCGATCCGCGTCCTGACCGTCACGAGCCAGCTCGTTGAAGGAGGTGACGCTGAACACGTCGGAGCCGATGCCGTACTCGCTGGCCAGGATCTGGGCGGCGGTGCGCACGTGACCCAGGATGGAGCCACAACCCAGCAGCTGTACCTTGGCCTTGGTGCCGGCCACGGTTTCCAGCTTGTAGATACCCTTGCGGATGCCTTCCTCGGCGCCTTCCGGCATGGCCGGCATGGCGTAGTTCTCGTTCAGGGTGGTGATGTAGTAGAAGACGTTCTCCGGCTTCTCACCGTACATGCGACGCAGACCGTCCTGTACGATCACCGCTACTTCATAAGCGTAGGACGGGTCGTAGGAGACGCAGTTCGGGATGGTGTTGGCCAGGATGTGGCTGTGACCATCTTCGTGCTGCAGACCTTCGCCGTTCAGGGTAGTACGACCGGAGGTCGCACCCAGCAGGAAGCCACGGGCTTGCTGGTCACCGGCTGCCCACGCCATGTCGCCGATCCGCTGGAAGCCGAACATGGAGTAGTAGATGTAGAACGGGATCATCGGGCAATCGTTGGTGCTGTAAGAGGTCGCAGCAGCCAGCCAGGAGGACATGGCGCCCAGCTCGTTGATACCGTCTTGCAGAACCTGACCCTGCTTGTCTTCCTTGTAGTAGGAGACGATGTCGCGGTCTTGCGGGGTGTACTGCTGACCGTGCGGGCTGTAGATACCGATCTGGCGGAACAGACCTTCCATACCGAAGGTACGGGCTTCGTCAGCCAGGATCGGGACGATGCGCTTGCCGATGGACTTGTCTTTCAGCATCACGTTCAGGGAACGCACGAACGCCATGGTGGTGGAGATTTCGCGCGCCTGCTCACCCAGCAGCGGACCGAAAGCATCCAGCGCCGGGATTTCCAGCTTGGTGGTGCTCTCGCGCAGACGGGTCGGTACATAGCCCTTCAGCGCGGCACGGCGGGCGTGCAGGTATTTGTGCTCTTCGGTACCCTCTTCGATCTTCAGGTACGGCAGGGTTTCCAGCTGCTCGTCGGTGACCGGCAGGTTGAAACGATCGCGCAGGTGACGCACGGAGCCCAGATCCATCTTCTTGACCTGGTGAGCGATGTTCTTGCCTTCGGCCGCTTCACCCATGCCGTAACCCTTGATGGTCTTGGCCAGGATCACGGTCGGCTTGCCCTTGGTCGCCGCAGCCTTGGAGAAGGCGGCAAACAGTTTGCGAGGATCGTGACCACCGCGGTTCAGGGCGAAGATCTCCTCGTCGGTCATGTCTTTGACCAGCGCGGCGGTTTCCGGGTAACGGTTGAAGAAGTGCTCACGCACGTAGCCGCCATCACGGGACTTCATGGTCTGGTAGTCACCGTCCACGGTCTCGTTCATCAGCTGGATCAGCTTGCCGGAAGTGTCTTTCTTCAGCAGCTCATCCCACTTGCGACCCCAGATAACCTTGGTGACGTCCCAGCCAGCGCCGGAGAACAGACCTTCCAGCTCGTTGATGACCTTGCCGTTGCCGACAACCGGACCATCCAGACGCTGCAGGTTGCAGTTGACCACGAATACCAGGTTGTCGAGCTTTTCACGTACGGCAACGGTCAGGGCACCCTTGGCTTCCGGCTCGTCCATCTCGCCGTCACCCAGGAAGGCGTAAACGGTCTGCTCGGAGCAATCCTTGATGCCACGGTCGGTCAGGTACTTCAGGAAGCGAGCCTGATAGATGGCGGCGATGGGGCCCAGACCCATGGAGACGGTCGGGAACTGCCAGAAGTCCGGCATCAGTTTCGGGTGCGGGTAGGAAGGGATACCCTTGCCATCCACTTCCTGACGGAAGTTGTCCAGCTGCTCTTCGGTCAGACGGCCTTCGGCGAAGGCACGGGCATAGATGCCCGGGGAGATGTGCCCCTGGAAGTAGACCAGGTCGCCACCGTCCTTCTCGCTGCGAGCGCGGAAGAAGTGGTTGTAGCAGACTTCGTAGATGGTCGCGGAAGAAGCGAAGGAAGACATGTGACCACCCAGGTCCAGGTCTTTCTTGGAAGCGCGCAGCACGATCATCATGGCGTTCCAGCGGATGATGGCGCGAATGCGGCGCTCCATCTCCAGGTCGCCCGGGTAGTCCGGCTCTTCGCTGGACGGGATGGTGTTGATGTAATCGCGGTTTGCCTTGGCAGCCACGTCCACACCGCTTGCGCGGGCTTTCTCGGCCAACTGTTCAAGGATGAACTGAGCGCGTTGGGGACCCTCTTCACGCAGCAGGGATTCCAGAGAGGCAAGCCACTCCAGCGTTTCTATCGGGTCCACATCGTTCTTCAGGATATCAGACATGGCTGGTTCCTATTTTGTTGTGATTGCACGGCATTGCACGGCGAAGGGCGCAAGCATTCGACAATAAAGCCTTGTGGGATTAGTTTTCCTGCTGACGGATCCGACGCATGGATCGCTGGATCCGGCTGTCTTCCCTCTGCATATCCAACAAGGTGTCCTCGATAAAGGCCAGGTGCTCATGACAAGCTGCCCTGGCCCGCTCCGGAGCCCCCGACAGGATAGCCTCGATCAGATGCGCGCGATGGCGACGGATCTTGGCGACCACTCCCGGACGGCGATTCAGAATTTCGTTATTGCGTAAAATGTTCTGCTCAAGCATGGGGCCCATGGCCCGCAGCAGATGCAGCAGCACCACGTTGTGGGACGCCTCGGCCACCGCCAGATAGAACTGGGTGACGGCAGCGGATTCGCTGACCAGCGAGCCTTGCTGACCGGCCTCCTCGATGGCGGACTGCACCTGACGGATGCGCTCGAAATCGGCGTCCGTACCCCGTAACGCAGCATAGTAGGCGCAGATGCCTTCCAGTGCGTGGCGAAACTCCAGCAGGTCATACTGGGCTTCCGGGTGAGTGCTGAGCAGCTCGAACAGGGGATCGGCGATCCCTTTGCTCAAGGCGTTTTGTACGTAAGTGCCGCCGCCCTGACGACGATACAAGAGTCCTCTTGCCTCGAGGCGCTGGATGGCTTCGCGCAGCGAGGGGCGCGACACCTGAAACTGGATGGCCAGTTCCCGCTCGGGCGGCAACTTCTGGCCCGGCTGCAAACTGCCTTCCAGAATCATCTGTTCCAGCTCGGCGACAATGGCGTCGGCCAACTTGGGTTGAGTAATCTTGAGATAGGGCATGAGGCTGCTTTGTTAAATTGGTATTACCAATTTCATGAATGGGGCGAAAATTAGCAGAGGGCATGGGAAAAGTCCACCCAAAAGATGATCTGAATCAAGAATCAACCTTGCCACTTAAGGGGTAAAGAGAGGGATTTATGATTTAGCTCATAGAAATTGGTCAGACCAATATTTTTGACATCGCTCACAGGCAACATTTGATCAACAGCCAGCAAAAATGGCCTGCCATAAAGGCAAGCCATTGTTTTAAAAACACAAACTTATTTTTAGAATAATTACTTAAAGTTGAGTGCCTGACGGTAGCGCGGCCATTCGAAACTGTCACCCGGATCCGTCTTGCGCCCCGGCGCTATGTCGCAGTGGCCAACGATGCGATCCGCCGTAATGGCGGGATAATGGCTGGACAAGGTTCGGCTGAGCCCAACCAATGCCTCGTATTGTGCGTCGGTGTAGGGCTGCTCATCGGTCCCTTCCAGCTCGATCCCGATGGAAAAGTCGTTGCACGCCTCGCGTCCCTGCCAGCTAGATACCCCCGCATGCCAGGCTCTGGCACCAAACGGCACATACTGCACCAGCTCACCGTCGCGCCGGATCAGACAATGTGCCGAGACCCGCAGCTGATGGATACCGGCAAAATAGGGGTGAGCGTCGGGATCGAGCCGCCCAAGGAAAAGATCATCGATGAAGGGACCGCCAAACTCGCCAGGCGGCAGGCTGATGCCATGCACCACCAGCAGGGAGATATCGCTCGGGATGGCCCGCTCGTTGTGGTGCGGTGACGGCACCTTGCGGGCTTGCTCACACCAACCGTCTGAATCAATGGAAAATACTATTTTTGGCTGAGTCATTGTCTACTCGCTCTGCAATGGGATGGTGCATCTGGCAACACTGGACGGGCAACAAGGCGATCCACCTCTCAGGCTCATCGCAGTCGCCTCATGACAACGGGCAACTGTGGTAGGCTGAGCCATCTTCCGCTCGACTCAGGAAAGGATATGCACCCGATGGCACGCCGCTTCTGGTTGCTGGCCTGGCTCTCCCTGATGGGATTGCTGACCCTCTATTTTCATGCCCGCGAACAACCATCAGTCACCGCCAGCGGCGACCTGCTGCTCAAGGCCGATGCCAGCGGCCACTATCGTCTGGAGGGTGCCATCAACGGTCAGCCGGTGCAACTGCTGCTCGATACCGGTGCGACCCGCATTACCGTGCCACAACAGGTTGCCGAGCGGCTTGGCCTGACCGCCCGCGGCAGCAGTCAGGTGAATACGGCAGCCGGCTTTATCCGGGTCGGCAACGGCACCATCGAAACGCTGGCGATGGGACCACTGACCTTGTACGATCTGGCCATCTTCATCAATCCGGCAGCGGCTGGCGACGAGGTGCTGGTAGGCATGAACGCCCTCGGCCGGCTGGAGCTGGTTCAAAAGGAGCGGCAGTTGCTGCTCAGACCTTTGCAGGAATAAAAGGCATGCTACAACAGGACATCCGCCGCGCCGTGCGCGCCGCACTACTCGAAGACTTGGGCGATGCCCTCACCCCGTTGGATCAACCGGATGCCAGCGCCGACATCACGGCCCAGCTGATCCCGGCGGATCGCCTCGCCAGCGCCAGGGTCATCACCCGCGAGGCTGGCGTATTTTGCGGCCAGCCCTGGGTCGATGAGGTGTTTGTCCAGCTTGGTGGCGAAGTCAGAGTTGAATGGCTGGTACAAGATGGCGAAGTGCTCTCCCCCAATCAGGAACTGTTTCGCCTGCATGGCCCGGCCCGCGTGTTGCTGACCGGTGAGCGCAATGCCCTCAACTTCGTGCAGACCCTCTCCGGAGTGGCCACTCTTACCGCTCGCTACGTGGCCGAGCTGGCAGATACCGATTGTCGGCTGCTCGATACCCGCAAGACCCTGCCGGGACTGCGCAGCGCCCAGAAGTACGCTGTCACCTGCGGCGGCGGCAAGAATCACAGGATCGGCCTGTTCGACGCTTACCTCATCAAGGAGAACCACATTCTCGCCTGTGGCGGCATCGCTGAAGCCATCAGCGAAGCACGCCGTCTCAACCCGGGTAAACCGGTAGAGGTAGAAGTCGAATCCCTGGTCGAGCTGGAGCAGGCCTTGGCTGCAAGCGCCGACATAGTGATGCTGGATAACTTCGACATTCCCATGATGCGCGAGGCGGTTGCTCTCAATCAGGGCCGAGCCAAGCTGGAGGTTTCAGGCAACGTCACGCTGGATACCCTGGCTGACTATGCCGCGACAGGGGTCGATTTTATCTCGGTTGGTGCACTGACCAAGCATGTACGCGCCCTGGATCTCTCGATGCGATTCATCTAGCCGCAGAGGCATCATCATGCCCCCGTCTTGTCGCTGACATATAACAAGATGAAGGACTTGCAAAAGGCGCCACGGGCGCCTTTTCTTTAAGGCAGGATCCCTCGGCAAAGGAGTGTGAGATGGACCCATCCCCGCCAGTAAAAAAGAGTCGATAGGGACTCTTCATCCATGATTTATATCAAAATTTTCGCAAATGACAGAAAGATTGTTAACAAAGACCCCGGCCTCTGTTGCCAAGTCAAACAGCTCGGATAAGATACTGACGTGTGGATAGTTTTCCACCGGCACTTCCCAGGAACCAAGGACAAAAAGGATATTTGAAATGAAGAAACAATCAGGCTTTACCCTTATCGAATTGATGATCGTGGTCGCGATCGTCGCCATATTGGCTGCAGTTGCGCTTCCGGCTTATCAGACCTATACCCAAAAAGCCAAATTCACCGAAGTTGTATCTGCAACCGGTGCTTTTAAAACTGCAATCGAGGTCTGTTACCAAACTGGCGGTGACATGTCATTGTGTGACCAAAACAGTGGCGGGGGTATTCCATCTGCAGCAGGCGCCAGCGGGTATGTTAGTGGTGTGACTGTCGGGGCTGGGGCAGCAAGTGCAGCCCGTATTACTGCAACCGGTGTAGCTCCTGTAGCATACACATATATTCTTGACGGCACAGGTAGTAACGGTCAGGTAACTTGGGCAGTAGTGAGTAGCTCAACCTGCATTGCTGCTGGTGTTTGCTGATATAGCATGACCTCTAGCCCCAATAGCGGCCTGGCGTTAAGCCTGGCCGCCTCTTCCCTGCTCAGTGAGTCCGACTCACAACGCTATCTGAGCCAAGCCAAGGCACAGCGCAAACCTTTTGTGACTTTTCTGATCGAAAACGAAATCCTCGACAGCAAGGCACTGGCTGACTTCTGCGAGCTGGAGTATGGGGTACCTCTGCTGGATCTTGCCGCCTTCGACCTGGCCGAGATCCCGCAGAAGTACCTCAATCAGAAGCTGATTGAAAAACATCACGTCCTACCCATCTACACCCAAGGGCACACCCTCTATATCGCCATGTCAGACCCGACCAATGTGTCTGCACTGGAGGATTTTGGCTTCAGCTTCGGGTTGCATACCGAGGCGCTGCTGGTCGAGGAGAACAAACTCACCACAGCCATCGGCAAGCTGATGGAGAACGATCAGGATGCCCTCGGCATGGAGGACATCGACGAATCCGAGATTTCCGAGCTGGAAGTGTCGGATGAGGGATCGCGGCTCGACGAGAGCGTCAATACGGCCGACGACGACGCGCCCATCGTCAAATACATCAACAAGATCATGATGGATGCCATCAAGCGTGGAGCCTCCGACCTTCACTTCGAGCCCTATGAGACCAAATACCGCATCCGCTTTCGAATAGACGGTATTCTGCATGAGATAGCGACCCCACCGGTCAACCTGGCCAACCGCTTCTCCGCCCGCCTCAAGGTTATGGCACGGCTCGACATCGCCGAGCGGCGACTGCCCCAGGATGGTCGCATCAAACTGAAGCTGTCGCGCAACAAGTCGATGGATATGCGGGTCAATACCCTGCCCACCATGTGGGGCGAAAAGATCGTTATCCGTTTGCTCGACTCCTCCGCGGCACGCCTCAATATCGAGCAGCTCGGTTTTGACGATCGCCAGAAGGCGCAATACCTGCGTGCCCTGTCGAAGCCTCAGGGCATGATTCTGGTGACCGGCCCTACCGGTTCGGGCAAGACGGTTTCACTCTATACCGGTCTCAATATTCTCAATACCACCGAGGTCAATATCTCCACCGCCGAAGATCCGGTGGAGATCAACCTGCCCGGCGTCAATCAGGTGCAAGTCAATCCCAAGGCAGGACTGACCTTCGCGAGCGCCCTGCGCTCTTTCTTGCGCCAAGACCCGGATGTGGTCATGGTGGGTGAAATCCGGGATCTGGAGACCGCTGAAATTGCCATCAAGGCCGCCCAGACCGGCCACCTGGTGCTATCCACCCTGCACACCAACTCGGCGGCAGAAACGCTGACCCGGATGATGAACATGGGGGTGCCCGCCTTCAATATCGCCTCCTCGGTCACCCTGATCATGGCTCAGCGGCTGGCGCGTAAATTGTGCGATCACTGCAAAGCTCCCGAAGTGGTGCCAGAGGCTGAGTTGCTTGAGCTGGGTTTTACCCAGCAGCAGCTGGCCGCAGGCTTGCGGCTGTTCAAACCGGTTGGCTGCAAGGAGTGTTCGGGTGGCTACAAGGGCCGGGTCGGCATCTACGAAATCATGCTAATGTCTGAAAACATCGCAAAATTGATCATGCAGGGGGCCAACTCTCTGCAAATTGCCGCCATCGCCCAGAAGGAGGGCATGCGTACCTTGCGTACCTCCGGCCTTGAGAAGGCCCGCCTAGGGGTGACCAGTCTGGCGGAGATAAACCGGGTAACAACCAACTGACAGAGTCTATCGCTCAGCCGATTCATCCAGGTGCCGCCGGCCCTGGCGATTTCCATCAGGCCGAGGCTGCTTTTCCTCATGACGAGCAACCCGAGCCCCATTGCAGGACGCAGTGATGGCAACGCTAACCCAGAAACAGAATGCCCCCAAGAAAGTCTTCGCCTTTCGCTGGAGCGGGGTTAATCGCAAGGGCCAAAAGGTCTCCGGCGAATTGCAGGCCGACAGCATCAACACGGTCAAGGCAGAGCTGCGCAAACAGGGTGTCAACGTCACCAAGGTGAGCAAGAAGAGCCAGGGGCTCTTCTCCAAGGGCGGCGCCAAGATCAAACCGATGGACATCGCCGTCGTCTCCCGCCAGATCACCACCATGCTGTCAGCCGGCGTACCTCTGGTCCAAAGCCTGCAGATCATCGCTCGCAGCCACGAGAAGGCGGCCATGCGCGAGCTCATGGGCCAGATTGCCGCCGATGTGGAGACCGGCACGCCCATGTCCGAGGCACTGCGCCGCCATCCCCGCCACTTTGACGATCTTTATTGCGATCTGGTGGAGGCTGGCGAGCAGTCCGGCGCTCTGGAGACCATCTACGATCGCATCGCCACCTATCGCGAGAAATCGGAAGCACTCAAGTCCAAGATCAAGAAAGCCATGTTCTACCCCACCATGGTCATACTGGTGGCCATTGTTGTTACCTCCATCCTGCTGCTGTTTGTCATTCCCCAGTTCGAGGACATCTTCAAGAGCTTCGGTGCCGAGCTGCCCATCTTTACCCAGTTTGTCATCGGCATCTCCCGTTTCATGCAGAACTGGTGGTATGTGATCTTTGGCGGCATAGCGCTTTCCATCTTTCTCTACGTGCGCGCCTGGCGCGCCTCCCAGAAGGTCAAGGACAACACCGACAAGTTCATACTGACCATCCCCGTGGTCGGCATGATATTGCACAAGGCCGCCATGGCCCGTTTCGCCCGTACCCTCTCCACGACCTTCTCTGCCGGTATCCCGCTGGTGGATGCCTTGGTTTCTGCAGCTGGCGCCTCCGGCAACTATGTCTACCGTACTGCCGTCATGGCCATTCGCAACGAGGTGGTGGCCGGCATGCAGATCAACGTGGCCATGCGCACCGTCGATCTGTTCCCGGACATGGTGATCCAGATGGTGATGATCGGTGAGGAGTCTGGCGCCATCGATGATATGCTCTCCAAGGTCGCCACCATCTTCGAGCAGGAGGTGGACGATCTGGTCGATGGCCTCACCAGCCTGCTGGAGCCTCTCATCATGGTGGTGCTGGGGGTTCTGGTCGGCGGCATGGTGGTCGCCATGTATCTGCCCATCTTCAAACTGGGGTCGGTGATCCACTGATCCCCCATCAATCCGAGACTCAATGTTGCTGATCACTGACGTTTTTCACAGCCTGCCCTGGCTCTATTTCTCGCTGGTATTCCTCTTTTCTCTGATGATCGGCAGTTTTCTCAACGTGGTCATCCATCGCCTGCCCATCATGCTGGAGCGGGAGTGGCAGGCCGAATATCTCGGCTATTTCAATCCAGAGACACAGCCGCAACAGGAAGATCGCTACAACCTGATGGTGCCGCGTTCTGCCTGCCCTCATTGCGGCCACGCCATCACGGCCATGGAAAACATCCCCCTGCTCAGCTGGCTCTGGCTCAAGGGGCGCTGCCGTGAATGCCAGGCCCCCATCTCGGCCCGTTATCCTCTGGTGGAACTGCTGACGGCCCTGCTCTCGCTGGTCGTCGCCGCGACATTCGCACCGGGCTGGGGCTTGCTGGCCGCCCTGCTGCTCACCTGGGTGCTGGTGGCACTCACTTTCATCGATCTGCACAAGATGCTGCTGCCTGACCAGCTGACCCTGCCACTGCTGTGGGGCGGCTTGCTGTTCAACCTGGCAGGGGGATTTGCACCGCTGGCCGATGCGGTGATCGGCGCCATGGCCGGCTATCTGGTGCTCTGGAGCCTCTACTGGGCCTTCAAGCTGCTGACCGGCAAGGAAGGGATGGGCTATGGCGACTTCAAGCTGCTGGCGGCGCTGGGTGCCTGGCTCGGCTGGCAGGCACTGCCCATCGTACTGCTGCTCTCGTCGCTGGTGGGCGCTTTCATCGGGATTGGTCTCATCCTGCTGCACAACCATCATCAGAACAAACCCATCCCCTTCGGCCCCTACCTGGCCATCGCCGGCTGGATCGCGCTGCTGTGGGGCGATACCATCACCCGCTGGTACCTCACGACGTTTCTCTGATCAAAGGCAGCACTGACCCATGTATGTAGTCGCAATCACCGGCGGAATTGGCAGCGGCAAGACCACGGTTGCCAATCAGTTTGCAGAGCTCGGCATCGAAGTAGTGGATGCGGACGTCATCGCCCGCGAGGTCGTCGAGCCCGGTACCCCGGCCCTGGCCGCCATTACTGCCCATTTTGGCTCAGCAGTCATCACCCCCGCTGGCCAGCTCGATCGCCGTCGGCTGCGTGAGCGGGTCTTCACTGACCCGCAGGCCAAGGGCTGGCTCAACGCCCTGCTCCACCCCCTCATTCGCACCGAGATGCAGCGCCAGTGTGCGGCCGCTCGCTCCCCCTATTGCTTGTTGGTAGTGCCCTTGCTGGTGGAAAACCGGCTCACTGCCCTGGCCAATCGGGTACTGGTGATCGACGTGGACGAGGCGACCCAGATTGAACGAACCTGCCGCCGGGACGGCGTGAGCCGCGAGCAGGCCCAAGCCATCCTGGCCGCCCAGGCGAGCCGGGCCGAACGGCTGGCGGCAGCCGACGATGTGCTGGACAACCAGAATGGCACGCCCGAGGCGATAAAGAGCCGAATTTTAACGCTGCACGAGACATATCTGGCATTTGCCTCTCAACAAGCCCGCCAACTGTGAGTACACTAGGCCGGTTTATGGCTGGCCAGGATTAGGCATGATTTACGATTTTCCCCTCAATGAAAAAAGCCGGACCTATCTTCGTCTGGAGTCCCTGTTTTCCCAGATCCGCGACAATCTGGAGAGCGACCAGTCTTGGGCACATATCGCCTTTTTCAAGGGTCTGTTCGACCTGCAGGAGTTGCTGGAACGCGGCGACCTGCGCGCCGATCTGATCAAGGATCTGGAGCGCCTCGGCCAGCGCCTGAGCCACTGGGCCAGCCTGCCCGATGTCGACCTGGAGCAGATCAGCCAGATGCAACAGGAGAGCGCCCAGCTCTCCCGCAACCTGCTGAGTGCCCCACGTCCCGGTGCCCGCCTCAAAGAGGATCGGCTGCTCGGCTCCATTCGCCAGCGCTTCTCCATTCCGGGCGGGTTGTGCGCCTTCGACGTGCCGCAACTGCACCACTGGCTCGCCACCCCGGCCATCGCCCGTCATCAGCAGATGCAGCTGTGGCTGAGCGACATCAATCTGTTGATGAACGCCATCTCCCTGCTGCTGCGACTGTGGCGTGAGTCCGGCAACTTCAGCGAGCAGGTTGCCGTCAACGGCTTCTTCCAGGACACTGCCGAGAGCGCCGAGCTGATCCGCATTCGTCTGACCGGCACCCAGCAGTGCTATCCCACCCTGAGCGGCCACAAGAACCGGTTCGCCCTGCGTTTCCTGCCCACCACGGAGCAGCAGATCGGTGATGTCCCCTTCCAGCTTGCCTGCTGCTGAGGAGTATTCATGGTGACCAAAGTAAAGTGCCCGACCTGCCAAACCGAGCTGGAATGGGGCCCGCAAAGCCCGTTTCGCCCGTTCTGCAGCAAGCGCTGCCAGCTGATCGATCTCGGCGAGTGGGCCGACGAGGAGAAGCGGATCCCGGGGGAAATAGACCCGGAGCTGCTGCCATACCCCGAAGAAGGGGAGCAGTGGCAGTAAGCCAGCAAGCAAAAAGGGCCGATACGGCCCTTTTTGCTTTGGTATGCACTGCGGCTCACATCAGCCCTGTGCGGCCAGTGATGCCTGCAAGCGCGTCACGATCGGGCCATTGGCATCGGGGAAGTGGTACTCGTGCAGCGAGGCCAGCGGCACCCAGCGACACTCCTGCCCCTCCTTGCCAAACGGCTCGCCGCTGAAGCGGGTCACCTTCCAGATATCCAGCAGCACCTGCTTGTCCGGGTAGTCGTGATGCAGTTCCATGAAGGGGGCGCAATCCTGCACCCGGATCCCGATCTCTTCCCACAGTTCGCGATCCAGCGCGGTAAGCAGATCCTCCCCGGCTTCCACCTTGCCGCCGGGAAACTCCCAGCGATCCCCCTGATGGCGATCGGCGGAGCGCTTGGCGATGAAGATATCGCCCCGTTCGTTCTCGATGACGCCGACCGCCACCCAGATCCGTTTCTTTTGTTCCATCATTGTCCTCAACGTAAACACGGCAAACGGGCAATCCAGGGCGCCAGCCGACGGGCCTGCGGCTCCCTTTGTGCCGTAAAGATATCCTGCCCCACATGTTCGCTCCCGCCAGGGGCGGGCTGCGGCCAGGGAATGGCACCGGGCGGCGTGAAGCAGCGATCGTGCACCAGACAGCTCTGCGAGAGATAACCCCAGAGCCGGTCGCGTAAAAACCATTGGTCGATGTTTGGCGTCTCCATCACGTCGGGCTGATAGCCTTCCAGCAGGGGCGCCAACGGCGGCAATACGCCGGCCACCCCGCCCCACATCCCCGCCAGCACCAGATCGGTATGGCTCCACCAGTCGCGCATGATATGAAACCAGCGCGTCGATGCAAGCCACTCCTGTACCGCCAGTCGCTCGCGCACGCCCAGCACCGAATCCACATCCCGCACCAGAAAGCGCTCCACCAGTGGATCATTGGCCACCTGGAAACGCCAGCACAGACGCTGACGCAAAGTCTGACCGGCAGGCTGCAACAAGAGCTCTGCCCCCAGTTCGCGCAGCGCAGCGAGCAACTCCGCCGGCACGCTCTCATCCACGTAGAAACGCAACCGCCAGCCCGGGTAGAGATAGGCCGCCGCCAGCACGTTGTCGATGGCCCCCCGCAGATAGCGAGGCTCGCTGCCCCACAGGGAAAAAGCGATGACATCCGGCTTGCGACTGCCATCGGCCAACCAGACGGCCGGTTCTGCCGCAGGCAATGACCAGGATGGTGGTGCCTTGCCCGCCGACCGGGCCTTCAGGGTCAGTGAGCGGGTTCCCGCCTGGGCAGCCTCATCGTGGCGATCCAGCTTGGCCAACGAGGCGCAGAGGGCGTCCAGCGCGTGGAAATCGTCGGGGGCGCGCTGCAGCAGGGTTTGCAAACGCGCCACTGCCAGCTCGTACTGACCGGCCCGCGACAGGCAAGCGCAGAGGTTGCGCAGCACCTCGTCATTGCCGGGTTCGGCCTTGTGGGCCATCTCCAGCACCTGCGCCGCAGAAGCCGGGTCGTCGCACAGAAAGAGGTAATAGGCAAACTGCAGCTGCAAGGCTACCGGCTTGGCCGTGCTGCCGTTGAGCCGGGCCAGCAGTTGCTGGATGGCAACCTGGCGCTGGCCGACCAGCCAGCTGTTGTGGGCAGTGGTATCCCATCCTGTCGGCATCTTGCTCATCGCACGGCTCTCCCTCTTTGCCTGCCGGAAATGAATGCACCGCCCGGAGGCGGTGCATCATCGTCATTGCGCTATCAGGTCAACTGACCGTGGCAGTGCTTGTATTTTTTGCCTGAGCCACACGGGCAGGGGTCATTGCGTCCCACCTTCTGCTCGTCCCGCACGAAGGTAACCGGCGCAGCTTCGGCCTGGGCTTCGTCGTCAGCCAGCTGGTTGTCGGCCGCGGCATGGGTGTAGGTGCGGGGAGCGGCTTCGGCCTGCTGGCGCTGCTGCTCTTCCATCGCCTCCACGTCGCGCTCCTGAACCTGTACCCGGCTCAGGATGCTGACCACGTCGCGCTTGAGGGTTTCCAGCATCTGGGTGAACAGATCGAAGGACTCGCGCTTGTACTCCTGCTTGGGGTTCTTCTGGGCGTAACCGCGCAGATGGATGCCCTGACGCAGGTGATCCATGGCCGCCAGGTGCTCTTTCCACAGGCCGTCCAGGGTTTGCAGCATCACCGCCTTCTCGAAGTTGCGCAGCACTTCCTTGCCGACCAGCTCTTCCTTGTGGGCATAGAGCTTGGTGGCTTCATCCAGGATGCGCTCGCGCAGCTTTTCTTCATAGAGCTTGTCGTCTTCCGCCAGCCACTGCTGCAACGGCAGATCCAGCGCGAAGTCGGACTTCAGGCGGGCTTCCAGACCCGGCACGTCCCACATCTCTTCCAGGGACTGCGGCGGGATGTACTCGTCGATGATGGCGCCATAGACATCGTCACGGATGACGTGGATGGTCTCGGAGATGTCGCTGGTGTCCAGCAACTCGTTGCGCTGCTCGTAGACCACCTTGCGCTGGTCGTTGGCAACGTCGTCAAACTCCAGCAAGCTCTTGCGGATGTCGAAGTTGCGACCTTCCACCTTGCGCTGAGCGTTCTCGATCGCCTTGGTCACCCACGGGTGCTCGATGGCCTCGCCCTCTTCCATCCCCAGCTTCTTCATCATGCCGGTGACGCGATCGGAGGCGAAGATCCGCATCAGGGTATCTTCCATGGAGAGGTAGAAACGGGAGGAGCCCGGGTCGCCCTGACGACCGGAACGGCCGCGCAGCTGGTTGTCGATGCGACGAGATTCGTGGCGCTCGGTACCTATGATGTGCAGACCACCGGCGGCCAATACCGCATCATGACGCACCTGCCAGGCCGCTTTCAGCTCGGCGATTTGTGCCTCGGTCGGGTTCTCCAGCTGGGCAATCTCTGCCTGCCAGTTGCCACCCAGCACAATGTCGGTACCACGACCGGCCATGTTGGTGGCGATGGTGACGGCGCCGGTCTGGCCGGCCTGAGCGACGATCTCCGCTTCCATGGCGTGGAACTTGGCGTTCAGCACCTTGTGCGGGATGTTTTCCTTGGTCAGTATGCCGGAGAGCAGCTCGGAGTTCTCGATGGAGACGGTCCCCACCAGCACCGGCTGGCCACGCTCGACGCAACCACGAATGTCTTCGATGATGGCAGCATATTTCTCGTTGGCGGTCAGGTAGACCAGATCGCCCATGTCCTTGCGCACCATCGGCTTGTTGGTCGGGATAACCACGGTATCCAGGCCATAAATTTGCTGGAATTCAAAGGCTTCAGTATCAGCAGTACCCGTCATGCCCGCCAGCTTGTCGTACAGACGGAAGTAGTTCTGGAAGGTGATGGAGGCCAGGGTCTGGTTCTCGTTCTGGATCTTGACCCCTTCCTTCGCTTCGACCGCCTGATGCAGGCCATCGGACCAGCGACGACCCGGCATGGTACGGCCGGTGTGTTCGTCAACGATGACGATCTCGTCCTTCTGGACGATGTAGTCGACGTTGCGTTCAAACAGGGTATGGGCGCGCAGGCCGGCGTTGACGTGGTGCAGCAGGCTGATGTTGGTGGCGGAGAACAAAGAATCGTCCTCGGCCAGCAGCCCCTCTTTCTTGAGCAGCTCTTCCACGAAGATCTGGCCGTTCTCGGTCAGCAATGCCTGGCGGTTCTTCTCGTCCACCGTGTAGTGGCCGTCACCGGTGTACTCTTCAGAGTCTTCCTTGTCCTGCTTGACCAGCAGCGGGATCAGCTTGTTGACGCGGATATAGAGCTCGGAGCTGTCTTCAGCCGGGCCAGAGATGATGAGCGGGGTACGGGCTTCATCGATGAGCACCGAGTCCACCTCATCCACCAGCGCATAGTTGAGCGGACGCTGCACGCGCTGCTCGGGCGAGAACGCCATGTTGTCGCGCAGGTAGTCGAAACCGAATTCGTTGTTGGTACCGTAGGTGATGTCGGCGGCGTAGGCGTCACGCTTCTGGGACGCGTCCATGCCGGGCACGTTGCAGTCGACTGTCATGCCGAGGAAGGCGAACAGCGGGCGGTTCGCCTCGGCGTCACGCTTGGCCAGATAGTCGTTCACGGTCACCACGTGCACACCACGACCGCTCAGGGCGTTCAGGTAGGCCGGCAGGGTCGCGGTGAGGGTCTTACCTTCACCTGTCTTCATCTCGGCGATGCGGTTGGAGTTCAGCACCATGCCACCGATCAGCTGGACGTCGAAGTGACGCATGCCGAACACCCGGCGAGAGGCTTCACGCACGGTGGCAAAGGCCTCCGGCAGCAACTGCTCCAGTGTCTCACCCTGCTCCAGACGCTGACGATACTCGGCCGTCTTGGCCTGCAGCTGTGCATCGGACAGAGCTTCGAACTGAGGCTCCATCGCATTGATCTGTTTTACAATTTTGCGCAGAGCCTTGAGCGTTCTGTCGTTCCGGCTGCCGATAATCTTGGTAAGCAGTGTGCTAATCATGGGTACCAACTATTTCTGGTTATATAAGTGTTCCGTCACTGGAACCTGGAGAAAAAAACCTAACCCCGTCTGGCATTGAGAAAACGCGCGGGGTCCACCTGACGACCATCTTTCAACACTTCGTAATGCAAATGGACCCCGGTCGCGCGACCGGTGCGTCCCATCAAGGCAATTTTCTGGCCCTCATCGACCAGTGTGCCCACTTCGACCAGCAACTTGGAGTTGTGGGCATAGCGGGTCACCAAACCATTGCCGTGGTTGATCTCCACCATGTTGCCAAATTCCGGATGACGGCCCGCCCAGCTCACTACGCCCGGGCCCGTCGCCAGAATGGGGGTGCCGGGCTTGCCACGGAAATCCACCCCTTTGTGCATCTTGGCGCGACCGTTGAACGGATCGACCCGGCCACCAAAGCCAGAGGAGACCCAAACCCGCTCCTGCTTGACCGGTGTTCCGGAAATAAAGCCGGCATCGGTTATATGGTGATTCATGATGAAAGATTCAAGTACCGACAGCTGCTCTTCACGACTGCTGAGCTGCTGGCTGAGATGCTTCATGGAGTCCTGCAGCTCGTTGAGGCTGACTTCCAGATCCGCATCATAGGAGGGGCCGCCCATGGGGGGCAGCTCCTTGAAATTGAACTCTTCGGGATCGAGGTCGGCCTTTTCGGTCAGCCGCTCGCCGAGCGCGTTGAGACGACCCAGCTGCCCCTGCATGGTGCCCACCTGGGCGGCCAGCATGGCAAGCTGTTCGCGGGCTTCATCTGCTCCTTGCGTGGATTTTTGCTGTTCGGCCATGGCCAGCGCGACTTCCAGCGCCTCCATTTTTTGATGCCAGCTCTGCCAGAGCCAGCCACCACTCAGGGCCAATACAGTGAAGAAGATACCGCCGACCCAGGCCAGACGTTGTTTCGGTAAGTGCAACTTGCGTCGCTGCTTGCCATTGAGGATCAGGGTAATGCTCATAGAAATCAGTCTGCTCGGTCAGGTGTGGCCATTGGCCCGCACGGGAAATAAAACCGGGAGATAATCGGTATTACAGAATGGAGTAAACAAATGACGGAACGTCGGTGCGGAGAGAGGACCGACGTTCCGTTGCACAGCTATCAGGCCAGAACCAGACCGTTATCGTAGTAAGCGATGGGCGCTTTGTCGCCCTCACCCTCGAAGGTCACCAGTTCCCAGGCCTCCTGCTTGGCCAGCAAGGCACGCAGCAGCTTGTTGTTCAGGGCATGGCCGGTCTTGTAGGCACGGAATTCGCCAATGATGCTGCGGTTACACATGTAAAGGTCACCGATCGCATCCAACATTTTGTGTTTGACGAATTCATCTTCATAGCGCAGGCCATCTTCGTTCAGTACCCGATAGTCATCCAGCACCACGGCGTTTTCCAGGCTACCGCCCAGCGCCAGGTTCTGGGAACGCAGGTACTCGATGTCACGCATGAAACCGAACGTACGAGCACGGCTGATCTCTTTCACGAAAGAGGCACCGGAGAAATCCAGCACGCAACGCTGATTGCGTCCTTCAAATACCGGATGCTGGAAGTCGATCTCGAGATCCATCTTGAAGCCGTTGCGATAGGGGTGGAATTCCGCCCACTTGTCGCCGTCTTCAACTCGGATGCTCTGCTTGATCCGCACAAACTGCTTGGGCGTATTCTGTTCACGGATACCGACTTCTTGCAGCAGGTAGATAAAGGGGTGCGCACTGCCGTCCATCACCGGGATCTCGGGCGCATCAACCTCGACATAGAGGTTGTCGATGCCCATCCCGGCCAGCGCGGCAGAGAGGTGCTCAATGGTAGAGACTCGGACACCGGCTTCATTGACCAGAGCGGTACAAAGCACGGTATCACGCACCTGATCGGCATTGGCTGGCAGCTCAACCACAGGATTCAGATCGGTACGCAAGTAAACGATCCCTGTGTTAACAGGCGCCGGACGGAACGTCATTGTGACTTTCCGGCCCGAATGCAGGCCGACACCGGTGGCCTGGACACTCGTTTTCAAGGTTCTTTGTCTAATCATGGGCGTATCCGCTTAACAGCTCAAATTCCTGACCAGATGGTCGTTGCCGGGCCATCTTAGCACATTCCTTAAGCAACAAACAAACCAGCGTCATTAGAGGCTTAATCAGCTTGCTTGCGCAGGAACGCAGGAATATCGAGATAATCCGGTTCGCGACGAGCTTGCGGCTCGGCGTTGACCACCTTGGCCGGGGCCTCTTCCATCACGCGAGACTGCAGGGCTTCGCTGATCAGGGGCTGACGGGCCGGACGCTCTTGTACCATGTTGTTCTTCACCAGCGTGATGTCCGGCTTACGCTCGGCACCGATACCGGTGGCAACCACGGTCACACGCAGTTCGTCGTGCATTTCCGGGTCGATTACGGTACCCACCACCACGGTGGCGTTTTCGGAGGCGAAGGCCTTGACCGCGTTACCCACGGTTTCGAACTCTTCGATGGTCATGTCCATGCCGGCGGTGATGTTGACCAGGATGCCACGGGCACCGGCCAGATCCACGTCTTCCAGCAGCGGGCTGGAGATGGCTTTCTCGGCCGCTTCTTCGGCACGGTCATCACCGGAGGCGGAACCGGTACCCATCATGGCGGTACCCATTTCACGCATCACGGTACGCACGTCCGCGAAGTCGACGTTGATCAAGCCCGGACGGGTGATCAGCTCGGCAATGCCCTGTACCGCGCCAAGCAGTACATCGTTGGCAGCCTTGAAGGCGTCCAGCAGGGAGATGCCGCGGCCCAGCACCTTCAGCAACTTGTCGTTGGGGATGGTGATCAGGGAGTCGACGTTCTTGGACAGCTCTTCGATGCCGTGAGCCGCGAAGCCCATCCGCTTCTTCCCTTCAAAGGAGAACGGCTTGGTTACGACAGCAACTGTCAGAATACCCATCTCGCGAGCCACTTCGGCCACGATCGGTGCAGCACCGGTACCGGTACCGCCACCCATGCCGGCGGCGATGAACACCATGTCGGAGCCGGTCAGCAGCTCGCGCAGCGCTTCCCGATCTTCCATGGCCGCATCACGACCCACTTCCGGATTGGCTCCGGCACCCAGACCCTTGGTGATGCCACCGCCGATCTGCAGGGTTGTGTTGGCGCTGGAGTTACGCAGAGCCTGGGCGTCGGTGTTGACGGTAATGAATTCAACGCCTTCGATGTTTTGACGAACCATGTGCTCGACCGCGTTGCCGCCGCCGCCACCCACACCAATCACTTTAATGACGGCTTCGTCAGTGTGGCTATCCATAAATTCAAACATGTTGTCTCTCCGCTTTATTTGCCTGACTCAGCAAAATCTTTTAGAACTCGCCACGCAACCAGTTGCTGACCCGTTTGACCAGCCCACCTACGCTTGCCTTGGCGGCATATTCCTTGCTACTGCCGGTGGATTGATGGGTGCGGCCATACTGCAGCAACCCGACCGCGGTCGAGTACACAGGCGCCTGCACATAATCACTCAATCCCCGGATATTCATGGGCTCCCCTACCCGGACCTGGCTCTGGAAGATCTGCTCTGCGCACTCCACAATGCCTTCGATCTGGGCAGCGCCGCCGGTCAAGACCACACCGGCTGCAAGCTGATGCTTGACCCCCTGCGCTTTCAATTCGCTTTGTACCCGCACCAGCTCATCATTCACCATGGAGAGCAACTCGGTGTAACGGGGCTCAATCACTTCAGCCAGTGTCTGCCGCTGCAGGCTGCGCGCCGGACGGCCGCCGACACTGGGTACTTCAATATTGTCTTCCTTGCTGACCAGCCGGCCGAGGGCGCAGCCATAGCGCACCTTGATCGCCTCCGCATCCAGCGGCGGGGTGCCGAAGGCATAGGCGATGTCGCTGGTCACCGTGCTGCCGGCGTACGGGATCACCTTGGTGTGACGCAGGGCACCGCCGGTAAACAGCGACATGTCCATGGTGCCGCCACCGATGTCCACCACGCAGACACCCAGCTCTTTCTCGTCTTCGGTCAGCACGGCGTAGCTGGACGCCAGTGCGGAGAAGATCAGCTGATCCACCCGCAGACCCACCTTCTCCACACATTTCTCGATGTTGCGAGCCATGTCGTTGTGGCAGGTGATCAGGTGCACCTTGGCCGCCATCCGCACGCCGGAGAGGCCGACCGGGTTCTTGATCCCTTCCTGGTAGTCGATGGCGAACTCCTGGGGCAGCACATGCAGCACCCGGAGCTCATCGGACAACCGTACCGACTTGGCGGTGTGGATGACGTTGTCCACGTCTTCCTGGGTCACCTCTTCGTCGGAGATGGGCACCATGCCGGTTTCATTGCGACAGTCGATATGCTTGCCGGACAACCCCAGATAGACGGAGCTGATCTGGCAGTCGGCCATCATTTCAGCCTCTTCCACCGCGCGACGCAGGGACTTGACCACGGAATCAAGATCGTTGACCCCGCCCTTGTCCATGCCGCGAGAGGCGTGACTGCCCATGCCGATGACATTGAGCTCACCGTCTGGCAGCACTTCGCCAACCAGAACCGCCACCTTGGTTGTGCCGATATCCAGTCCGACAATCAGATTTCTATCTGCGGTTTTGGTCATTCACTTTCTCTTCGTTCTTCTTCCAGCCAACTGCCATTCCGGTGTCGTATCGAAGATCCACGTAAGCAACCCGCTCACGAGGCTCGATAACCGGAAAGGCATCGATAAACCGCTGCAGTCGAAGCGCAATATCCGAGCGCCCCAAAAACAGCTGAATGTTGCCATCCAGGGTCAGTTCCCAGGCATGGCGGGGGGTCAGATTCACCCCCAGCAGCTTGTACCCTCTGGCCGCCAGCTGCGCCTCGTATTGACGGCTGGCCTCCAGCACCTTGACGGCCTGATCTTCTGGCCCGGACAGCTGCATCAGAGGGGTCTTCACCCTGTCCGGCGCACTGAACACCTCACCCTTGGTGTTGACGAAGCGGTTGCCATTCCAGCGGGCCGCAACCGCCTGTTCGGTGAGATAGACCTTGATCTTGTTGGGCCACTTCTTGCGTACCGAGACCTGGGCCACCCAAGGCAAGGCGTTCAACCGCGCCTGCAATTCGTTCACATCCAACTCGAAGAAGTTGCGCAACTCGGCGCCATCCAGCACGGCGCTGCGCAGTTCATCGGTTTGCAAATACTGGTGTTGCCCCTGCAGCAACAGCTCGCTCATGGGCAACCGATTGGCATCCGTCAGCCAATCTTTAACATCCAGCGCGGTCTGGTAGAGGCCCCACATGACCAGGATGAAAAATCCCACCCCGGCGATGAAGCCCCCCTTGGTGCGCCCTTGTGCCCTTGCCTCCACCCGATCGATCCCCGTTTAACGCGCCATGCCGGCCCTTTGCAGACCGGTTCGCCATTATATAGGCCCCGGCTTGGCGGTCAAAATACTCATTGGGCCCTCAGGCGCCGGATTTCATGCTCTCGATGCTCAATTTCATCTCGCCGAGACGGCGAGCCAGTGCGCCGACGTTCCCTGCCCCCTGGGTCAGTACCAGATCGCCCTCGCCGACCAGCCCGGCCAGCACCGCCGGCACATCGTCCGGCGTCGCGACAAAGATGGGCTCCAGGCTGCCGCGGGAGCGGATGGAGCGGCACAGGGCACGGCCATCGGCGCCCGGAATGGGCTCTTCACCGGCGGCATAAACCTCCAGCATCACCAGCACGTCCACCTTGGAGAGCACGTCCGCGAAGTCTTCGTAGAGATCGCGGGTGCGGGTGTAGCGGTGCGGCTGGAACACCATCACCAACCGCTTCTCGGGCCAGCCGGCGCGAGCTGCATTGATGGTGACCTTGACCTCGCTCGGGTGGTGACCGTAGTCATCCACCAGCATGGCCCTGCCGCGACCGGTCTCGAACTCGCCATATTGCTGGAAGCGGCGACCCACCCCTTCAAACTTGGCCAGCGCCCGGATGATGGCATCATCGCCGATCCCGTCCTCGGTGGCGACCGCAATCGCCGCGGCGGCATTGAGCGCGTTGTGAATGCCGGGCAGATTGAGGGTCACCTCCAGCTCGCCGGCATCTTTGCGGCGCACCTGGAAGCGACTGCGGTTGCTGGTCTGCACGAAGTCCAGCACCTGTACATCGGCATCATCACTCAGGCCATAGGTGATGGTGGGACGGGCGATCTCCGGCAGCATGCCGCGGATCACCGGGTCATCCACGCACACCACGGCCAGCCCGTAGAACGGCAGGTTGTGCAGGAAGTCGATGAAGGTGGCCTTCAGCTTGGAGAAATCGCCACCATAGGTATCCATGTGATCCGCTTCGATGTTGGTCACGATGGAGACCATCGGCTGCAGATGCAGGAAGGAGGCGTCGCTCTCGTCCGCCTCGGCAATCAGATAGCGGCTGCTACCCAGGCGGGCATTGGTGCCGGCGCTGTTGAGCAAACCACCGATGACGAAGGTCGGATCCCGATCCGCTTCGGCATAGATGCTCGCCACCAGGCTGGTGGTGGTGGTCTTGCCGTGAGTGCCGGCGATGGCGATGCCGTGGCGGAAGCGCATCAGCTCGGCCAGCATCTCGGCGCGGCGCACCACGGGGATGCGCAGCTCGCGGGCGGCCAGCAGCTCGGGGTTGTCCTGCTTGATGGCGGTGGAGACCACCACCACGCTCGCCTCGTTCACGTGCTCGGCACTGTGGCCGACGAAGATGTGGGCACCAAGGGACTCGAGTCGCTCGGTCACCGCATTGCGGGCCAGATCCGAGCCGGTTACCTGATACCCTTCGTTGGCAAGTACTTCGGCGATACCGCCCATCCCGGCACCACCGATGCCGATGAAGTGGATGCGACGCACGCGGCGCATTTCAGGGATAACGGTACGCAGTTTTGCCAGTTCAACCTTGGTCATAGTTCTCTCTCAATCTGCCCGGTCGCCAGGCGTTTGCACTCGTCGGCAACCCGCTCGGCGGCATCGGTAATGGCCACGCGACGGGCGGCCTGGGCCATGTTCAATAGGGTTTCCCTGCGCCCGGCAAGCCAGGAGAGACGCGCAGCCAGCGAGGCCGTCGTCAGCTCGGATTGGGGCAGGAATTCAGCCGCACCACCGTCGACCAGGGTCAGGGCGTTACGGGTCTGGTGATCATCCACCGCGTGGGGCAGTGGTACAAAAATGGCAGCGACCCCGGCGGCAGCCACTTCGGAGACGGTCAGCGCCCCCGCCCGGCACACCACCAGATCGGCCCAGGCATAGGCACCGGCCATGTCCTTGATAAATTCACTCACTTCAGCCGCAACACCCTGCTTGGCGTAGGCTTCGGCCACGGCATCCCGATTGCCCTTGCCACACTGGTGACGTACCTCGATGGGTACACCAGCCGCCGCCACCGCTGGCGGCACCTGTTCGTTGAGCACCCGGGCCCCCAGGCTGCCACCGACGATCAGCAACCGCAGTGGCTCAGCGCCGCTGCGCAGTTGAGGATCCGGCAGCGCCACCACTTCAGGGCGTACCGGGTTGCCCACCACGGCGGTGCGACGGCTCGGCGCGAAGGCGCCCGGAAATGCCATCAGCACCCGCTTGGCGAGGCGAGCCAGCAACTTGTTGGTCAGGCCTGCAGCAGCATTCTGCTCGTGCAGCAGCAGCGGGATGCCGGACAGCCAGGCCGCCACGCCACCCGGGCCGGAGGCAAAGCCGCCCATGCCGAGCACCACGTCGGGGCGAATGGTCTTGAGCACCCGGCGCGCCTGCAGCACGGATTTGACGATGCGATAGGGCGCCACCAGCAGACGCTTGATGCCGTTGCCACGCACTCCCTGGATATCGATGAAGGAGATGGGGTAACCATGGGCAGGCACCAGCTCGGCCTCCATCCGGTCGGCGGTACCGAGCCAGTGAATGGTCCAGCCCTGGGCCTTGAGGCGATCAGCCACGGCCAAGCCGGGGAACACATGGCCCCCGGTACCGCCTGCCATCACCAACAGCGTCTTGCTCACTAAACCTCCCGCACGCGCGCCTGGGCACTGGCCTGGCGCAACTCGAAATCGATACGAATCAACATGCTCACCGCCACCATCATGATGATGAGGCTCGAACCACCATAACTGACCAGCGGCAGGGTCAGCCCCTTGGTCGGCATCATGCCGCTGGCTGCCCCCACGTTGACGAAGGTCTGGAAGCTGAACCAGATGCCGATGCCGATGGCCAGATAGCCTTCATACAGTCGCTCGGCCACCAGCGCCTGGTGCCCCAGCTTGAGCGCCTTGATTGCCAGCGCAAAGATGAGAAACAGCGCGCCCAGCACGCCCACATAGCCCAGCTCTTCACCCAGGATGGCGAACACGAAGTCGGTGTGTGCCTCCGGCAGGTACTCCATCTTCTGGATGGAGTTGCCAAGCCCCTCGCCAAACCAGCTACCACGGCCGAAGGCCATTAGCGACTGGGTCAGCTGGTAGCCGCTGCCGAACGGATCGGCCCAGGGGTCGAGGAAAGAGGTCACCCGTCGCATCCGGTACGGCTCGGCGATGATCAGGGTCACCACGGCGCTCACCCCCACCAGGATGAGACCGATGAACTGCACCAGGCGGGCGCCGGCCAGGAACAGCATGCCGAGCGAGGTGACGAACATCACCACCACCGAGCCCAGATCGGGCTGGGCCAGCAGCAGGATGGCCACTACGAACAACACCGCCATCGGCTTCATGAAACCGATGAAGCGCTCGCGCACCTCGCTCTGACGGCGCACCAGATAACCCGCCAGATAGACGAACAGCGCCAGCTTGCCGAACTCGGCCGGCTGCAGGTTGAAGGGGCCAAGCGGCAACCAGCGCACCGAGCCGTTGACGCTGCGGCCCACCAGCAACACCAGCACCAGCATGACGATGGCCAGCAGCAGCATGGGGCCGTTGTAGTGCTGCCAGCGCGCCATCGGCACCTGCAGCACGAACCAGGAGATGCCGAGCGCCATCAGCAGAAACAGGCCGTGACGCTTCACGAACATGAAGGGATCGTTGTTGATGGCGATCCCCTCCGGGATCGAGGCGGAAGCCACGATCACCAGACCCACCGCCATCAGCGCCAGCGCCAGCACGACCAGCTGCCGGTCATAGAGACCGGCAGGGCGCGCCGGCAACAGCCAGCGCTGCAAGAAGCCTGCGACTGCGCGAAGGGCGTTCATAACTTCTGTACCAGCTCGGTGAAACGATCACCGCGCGCTTCGAAAGACTTGAATTGGTCCAGGCTGGCGCAGGCCGGCGCCAGCAGCACCCAGTCGCCAGGTCTGGCATCGGCGGCCGCCTTGGCAACCGCGGCATCCAGATCCGCCACACGCTCGGTCTGCTCGCCCAGCGCCAGCAGCACCTCGGCATCCTGGCCGAAACAGTACATGTGATCGATCTGGCTGCCGAGCAGCGCCTGCACCGGGCCGAAATCCTGGCCCTTGCCCTGACCACCGGCCAGCAGCAGCAGACGGCCCTTCACCGACTCGCGCACCCCGGCCACGGCAGCCAGGGTCGCCCCCACGTTGGTGGCCTTGGAGTCGTTGATCCAGCGCACCCCGTTTACCTCCCGCACGAAGCGGGCACGGTGGGGCAACCCCTCGAAACGGCGCAGTACTCGCAACTGCGGCTCGCGCGGGATACCGACCGCATCGCACAGGGCCATGGCGGCCAGCGCGTTGGCCTGGTTGTGGGCGCCGACGATCTTCATCTCGTCCACCGCCAGCAACGGCTCGCCGTGCAGGGTCAGCCAGTGACGGCCATCCAGCTCGCAGCGACCGTAACCGTTGCAGTCAAGGCCGAAGCTCTGCCACACCTGCCCCACGTCGGGCAGGGTCTGGGCATCGTCGCGATTGATCAGGATGTGCTGTGAGTGCTGATGGATCTCCATCTTGGCGGCGCGATAGTCGGCCATGCCCTGATAGCGATCCATATGATCTTCACTGAGGTTCAATACCACGGAGGCGGCGGCGCGCAGGCTGTGGGTGGTCTCCAGCTGGAAGCTGGAGAGCTCCAGCACGCAGAGATCCATCGGCTGCTTGAGCAGCTCGAGCGCCGGCGTGCCGATGTTGCCACCCACCCCGACCTTGAGGCCGGCTTCGGCGATCATCTCGCCCACCAGGGTGGTGACCGTGCTCTTGCCGTTGGAGCCGGTGATGGCGATCACCGGCACCTGGGTCTCGCGCACGAACAGCTCGATGTCGCCGACGATGCGCACCCCAAACTCGGCAGCCGCTTGCAGTTCCGGCGTTGCCAGGGCAATGCCCGGGCTCGCCACTATCATGTGCGCCTGCTTGAGCAGCTCGCCATCCAGCCCGTGGATGAGTTCCACCTCGGGGGGCAGCTCGTCCTTGCCCGGCGGATTGGCGCGGGTGTCCATCACCAGCGGCGTCACGCCACGGCTGAGGAAGTAGTCGACGCAGGAGAGTCCGGTTTTGCCGAGTCCGATGATGATGACCATGGCTTACCTCACCTTCAGGGTGGCGAGGCCGAGCAGCACCAGCATGAGAGTGATGATCCAGAAGCGCACGATGACGCGCGGCTCCGGCCAGCCCTTCTTCTCATAGTGGTGATGGATCGGTGCCATGCGGAAGATGCGCACGCCGCGCAGCTTGTAGGACCCCACCTGCAGGATCACCGAGACGGTCTCCATCACGAAGACGCCGCCCATGATCACCAGCAGAAACTCCTGACGCACCAGCACGGCGATGGTGCCGAGCGCGCCGCCCAGCGCCAGGGAGCCCACGTCCCCCATGAACACCTGGGCGGGATAGGTATTGAACCAGAGGAAACCCAGACCCGCCCCGACGATGGCGGTACAGACGATCACCAGCTCGGAGGTATAGGGCACATAGGGAATATGCAGGTAGTTGGCGAAATTGACGTTGCCGGTGGCCCAGGCGATGAAGGCGAAGCCCCCCGCCACCATCACGGTCGGCATGATGGCGAGACCATCCAGGCCATCTGTGAGATTGACCGCATTGGAGGTGCCGACGATGACGAAGTAGGTCAGTACGATGAACATCAGCCCGAGTTGCGGCATCACGTCTTTGAGGAAGGGCACCACCAGCTGGGTCTGACCGTCGTGAGTGGCGGTGGCGTAAAGGAACACGGCCACCCCCAGCGCAACGGCGGATTGCCAGAAGTACTTCCAGCGGGCGATCAGGCCGTCGGTGTTCTTGCGCACCACTTTGAGGTAGTCATCGGCGAAGCCGATGGCGCCATAGGCGCCCAGCACGAACAGCACCAGCCAGACATAGGGGTTGTCGAGGCGACACCAGAGCAGCACCGAGATGAAGATGGCGGCGATGATCATCAGGCCGCCCATGGTCGGGGTGCCTTTCTTGCTCAGGTGCGACTCGGGACCGTCATTGCGGATCACCTGGCCGAATTTGAGGATCTGCAATCGGCGGATGAGGCGCGGCCCCATCCAGAGCGCCACCACCAGGCCGGTGATGATCGACAGGATGGCGCGAAACGTCAGGTAGGAGAAGACGTTGAAGAAGGTGAAGTGCGGGGTGAGCAGTTCCGCCAGCCAGACTAGCATGTGGCTGACTCCTGACGGTCTTTGACCATCTCGACGATATCTTCCATGCGGGAGCCGCGGGCACCCTTGACCAGGATCGCGATTTCTTGATGTGTATTTATCATTTGCGCAAGCACTTCAAACAACGACGCCTTGTTATCGAAATGTCGGCCAGCCGCGGCATCTGCGGTGTGGCGACTCTGTTCCCCTACGGTCAGCACGGCATCGAGGCCGCGCTCGCTGGCGTGGCGTCCGACCCGGGCGTGCTGCTCGGCGGACTCCTCGCCCAACTCCTTCATGTCACCGAACACCAGCACCTTGTAGCCGCTCATGGCGGTCAGGGCATCGATGCCCGCCAGTACGGACTCCACGCTGGCGTTGTAGGTGTCGTCCACCAGGGTGAGACCACCCCAGCGCTGGACGCAGAAACGGCCCTTGACCGGCGCCATCTGCTCGAGCCCGGCCTTGACCGAGGCGAGCAAGGCGCCGAGCGCCAGCGTGCCGGCGGCGGCGGCCAGGGCGTTCGCCACGTTGTGGCGGCCCGGAATGGCCAGGGTCAGGCTCACTTCACCCTGCGGGGTCACCATGACGAACTCGGCACAACCCTGCTGGTTGATCACCACGTTGCTGGCGTGGAACGGCTGACGCTGATCCTTGATGGAGAAGGCGCAGTGGATCCCGCGAGCCTGCCACTTCGACCAGAATTCGTTGTCGGCATTGACGATGGCGGTGCCGCCCTCGCCCAGCCCCTCGAAGATTTCGCTCTTGGCGTGGAATACCCCTTCCAGCGAGCCGAAGCCCTCCAGGTGCGCGGCCGCCACGTTGTTGATGATGGCGGCATCGGGTTTCGCCAGCGAGGTGGTCCAGGCGATCTCGCCCGGGTGGTTGGCCCCCAGCTCCATCACCGCAAACCGGTGTTGCGGCTCGAGGCGCAGCAGGGTCAGCGGCACCCCCACTTCGTTGTTGAAGTTGCCGGCGGTGGCCAGCACTTCCCCTTCCTGACGCAGGATGGCGGTCGCCATCTCCTTCACCGTGGTCTTGCCACAGCTGCCGGTGATGGCCAGCACTTTCGGGTTGATCCGCTCGCGCACCAGCCGGCCGAGGCGACCCAGTCCCTTGAGACTGTCGGCCACCACCAGCTGGGGGATCGCCAACGGCAGTTCACGCTCGACCAGCAGGGCCGATGCCCCGGCGGCCACGGCCTGCTCGCAGAAATCGTGGGCATCGAAACGCTCGCCGCGCAGCGCAACAAACAGCGCACCTGCGCCCAGGGTACGGGTGTCGGTGCTGACAGCCGTGATCGCTCCGTCTTCACCAATCAGACGGGCATCGAGTACCTGCGCCAGCTCGGCAAGCCTGAGGGTCATCATGCGAATGACTCCAATAATGTGTGCAAGGCGGCCGCGACGGTTTCCCGGTCGCTGTAGTGCCGCTTGTCGGTTCCAATGATCTGATAATCCTCGTGGCCTTTACCGGCCACCAGGATGATGTCCTGTTTGCTCGCCTGGCTCAGTGCCAGCTGGATTGCCTTGGTCCTGTCGTGCTCGATCTGCACGGCGCCGGGATCGCGAAGACCCGCCACCATGTCGGCCATTATCCGGGCCGGCTCCTCGGTACGGGGATTGTCATCGGTCAGGATCACGCGATCCGCATGCAGCTCTGCCATGGCGGCCATCATGGGACGCTTGCCGCGATCCCTGTCGCCACCACAGCCCACCAGGCACCAGAGCCGCCCTTCACAGTGCACCCGCAGGGCCTGCAAGGCCTTCTCCAGCGCATCCGGCGTGTGGGCGTAATCGACCACGGCGAGCGGCGCCTTGCCGCCACCGAAGCACTCCATGCGGCCGGTTACCGGCTGCAGTTGCGGCGCGCTGGCCAGCAGCTCGTCGAAGTCATAACCGAGCACCAGCATGGCGCCCATCGCGGCCAGCACGTTGCTGACGTTGAAGCGCCCGAGCAAGGGGGCGGATAATACACCATTCCCCCAGCTGGAGTTAATCTGCGTGCGAAAACCTTGCTGGTGGAAATGGGGACCCTGCGCCGTCAGCTGTCGCCCCGGGTGACCGGCCACCGGGCCGTGCACGCTGAACGCCACGGCGGCCGGATAGGCGGCCAGCCATTGGCGGCCCAACCGGTCGTCGGCATTGAGCACGGCGCAGGGTTCGTCCACCAGTTTCAGCAGCTCTTCCTTGGCGGCGCCGTAGGCCTCCATGGTGCCGTGATAGTCCAGATGATCCCGGCTCAGGTTGGTGAACACGGCGGCGGCAAACGGCAGGGCCGCGACGCGATGCTGTACCAGGCCGTGGCTGGACACCTCCATCGCCACCAGATCCGCCCCCTGCGCTTGCAGAGCGGCCAGATTGGCCTGCACCTGCACCGCGCTGCCGGTGGTGTTTTCCGCTTCCACCAGCTCGCCGAACAGGCCGTTGCCAATGGTGCCCATCACCCCGGCCTTGCCCCCCAGCAGGGTGCGCCAGTTGGCCACCAGCAGCGCCGTGGTGCTCTTGCCGTTGGTGCCGGTGATGCCCACCAGATCCAGCTTGCTGGCCGGCTGGTCGTAGCAATAGCCGGCCAGCTCGGAGAGCCTGGCTGGCAGATCCGGGATCCCGAGACAAGGCACGCTCAGCACCGGTGCCACGAATTCACCGTCCTCTTCAAACAGTACGGCGGTCGCTCCCTGAGCCACCGCCTGTTCGATAAACCGTCTGCCATCCACCTGATGCCCGCGAATCGCCACGAAGAGACAACCGGGCCCGACCTGCCGACTGTCCAGCTGGATGTCGGTAAGCGCGAGCGCCGGGGCAGTAATGCCAAAGGGGCGCATCAGTTGATCAAGTGCGCGGGACAACATTGGAAGCCTCCGTACGGGCAAGTTTGGTGGGCACCGCAGGCGGCACCGCGTCAGGACGAATATTGAAGAGCTGCAGCACCCCGCCCATGGCCTCGGCAAACGGCGGCGTTGCCACGGCGCCACCGTAGTAGGCGTCGCCCTTGGGCTCGTTGATCACCACTACCATGACGAAACGGGGATTGCTGGCCGGGGCGAAACCGGCGAACCAGGCCATGTAATCCTTGCCGTAGCCACCCGCGACCGCGACCTTGGCGGTACCACTCTTGCCGCCGACCCGGTAACCGGGGATCTGCGCTTTGGGAATGGCATTGCTGACCACGTACTCCAGCGCCTGCAACATGGCGGTGGCGTTGTTGTGATCGATGACCTGCTCCCCCTTGGGCGGCTCGGTCACCTTGACGATGGAGAGCGGCACCCGCTTGCCCTTGTTGGCCAGGGTGGCATAGGCGGAGGCCAGCTGTAGCGGGGTGACCCGCAGGCCATAACCGAACGACAGGGTGGCCCGTTCGATATCGGACCAGCGCCGGCGCTGGGGCAGCATGCCGCTGCTTTCGCCCATCAGACCGCTACCGGTGTCCATCCCGAAGCCCACCATGCTGAGGGTGTTGATCATCTCCTGCGCCGGCATCCGCAGCGCGATGCGCGACATGCCGATGTTGGAGGAGTAGCGCAGGATGTCGTACAGGTTGGTCGCCTTGTGGATACTCACGTCGCGGATCTGCTTGGCCCCGATAAAGAGCGGGCCACCCGGAATGGTGTCCTTCCAGCTGGTAACGCCGGCTTGCAGGGCGCTGAGCAGGATCAGCGGCTTGACGGTGGAGCCCGGCTCATAGGTATCGGTCACCACCCGGTTGCGTACCCGGAAACTCTGATACTGACCGCGATTATTGGGGTTGTAGGAGGGGGTGTTGACCATGGCGAGCACCTCGCCGGTCTTGACGTCCAGCATCACCATGGAGCCGGAGGTCGCCTTGTTCTCGTCGGTGGCGCGCTTGAGCGCCCGGTAGGCCAGCGCCTGCACCCGTTGATCGATGCTCAGTTGCAGGTCGTTGGCGTTCTTGCCCTCTTTGACCAGACCAAGCCGCTCGATGACCCGGCCCTGCCTGTCCTTGCGCACACGCATCTCACCAGGGGTTGCCGTCAGCCACTCGTTGTAGCTGCGCTCTATCCCCTCGATGCCGCTACCGTCGATGTTGGTTACCCCCACCAGGTGGGCGCTGATCTCGCCGGTCGGGTAGAAACGGCGCGCCTCGGGGCGCAGATAGATGCCGCCCAGCTTGAGGCCCTTGATGTATTCCGCCACCGCCGGCGTCACCTGACGCTGCAGGTAGACGAAGCGCTTGCTCGGGTTGGAGATGCGGTGCTTGAGAGTGTTGATGTCGAGCTTGAGCACGGCGGACAGGGCCAGCCAGGCCCGCTCGTTATGGATGGCGCCAGACTCGTGCACCGTCTTGGGATCGGCCCAGACGGCTTCCACAGGAACCGACACAGCCAGCTGCTCGCCGTTGCGATCGGTGATCATGCCGCGCACCGCCTGAGTGGCAGTGGTACGCAGCGAACGCATGTCCCCTTCCTGACGCAGCCGATCCGGGTCGATCACCTGGATCCAGGCCAGTCGCAGGATCAAGCCGGCAAACGCAATGCCGATGAAGAACACCAGCGTGCGAAAGCGCCACGGATAGAGTGACGGAGCTTTGACCTTGGGTTGGGCCTTGGCGGAAGCCTTGCGTTTCATGGTTGTGTAATTACCTTCTCGGTGGTCACCAGCGGGCGAGCCATCTGCAACTTGTCCATGGCCAGACTCGCCACCCGGGAGTGCTCGGCCAGCGTGCCCTGCTCCAGCAACAGGTGCCGCCATTCGATATTGAGCCGATCCTCCTCCGCCATCAGGTCGTTCTGCTTGGCCGTCAGACCGCGGGTCATGTTGGTCACCAGGATCACTGCAAAGGCGGTGATCAGCACGGCGATGGCCAGCACCACCTGCAGCTTGTGTCGCCAGAGATCACCGAGGATCTCCCTGGCCAGATGGACGCGCACCTCGCTCATGGCTTACTCCGCCAACCGCTGGGCGACCCGCAGCACCGAGCTGCGGGATCGGCTGTTTTCATTGACCTCGTGCTCGGAAGGCTTGAGCGCCTTGCCGACCGACTTCAATTTGCGACCGCCAGCCAACTGGGCCTCGGTCAACGGAATGCCGTGCGGCACTTCCGGCCCTTTCTCATGCTTGCGAATGAAATGCTTCACCAGCCGATCTTCCAGCGAGTGGAAGCTGATGACAGAGAGACGACCTTCCGGTGCCAGCACCTGCAGGGCACCGTTGAGCGCTGTCTCGATCTCGTCCAGCTCGCTGTTGATGTAGATGCGGATGGCCTGGAAGCTGCGGGTGGCGGCGTGCTTGCCCTTCTCCTTGCTCGGATTGACGCGGGCAATCATCTCCGCCAGTTGACGGGTGCGGACATAGGGCTCGGTCACCCGATCGTGCACGATGGCACGGGCGATCTTCTTGGCGAAACGCTCCTCACCGAAGGTCTTCAGCACCCAGGCAATGTCGTCCACGTCGGCACGAGCCAGCCATTCGGCGGCGCTCTGACCGGAGGTGGGGTCCATCCGCATGTCGAGCGGACCGTCCTTCATGAAGCTGAAACCGCGCTCGGCATCGTCTAGCTGGGGAGAAGAGACCCCCAGATCCAGCAGGAAACCGTCTACCTTGCCCAGCAGGCCACGTTCATCCAGGTAGGAGGCAATACCGGAGAAGGGGCCGTGCACGATTTCGAAGCGCGGATCCTGGATCTTGGCCGCTTCGGCAATGGCTTGGGGATCCCTATCAATGGCGATCAGCCGGCCGTTGGGGCCAAGCTGCTGGAGAATGAGACGAGAGTGACCACCCCGGCCAAACGTACCGTCGACGTAGATGCCGTCCGGCTTGATGGCCAGCCCTTCAACGGCTTCGTGCAGCAGCACTGTGATGTGTTCAGCGGCTTGGGTCATTTATAAAGAGAAATCCTGTAGTCGTGGCGAGCTTGCCCAGTCGTCTTCGGGCAAGCCCTGAATGTCATCATTGACCTGTTGTTGCCAGCGGGCTTCATCCCACAGCTCAAACTTGTTGAGCTGGCCCACCAACATGATCTTCTTGTCCAGCCCGGCGTGGCTGCGCAGTGGCTGGCTGAGCAGCAGACGGCCATTGCCGTCCAGCTCGCATTCGGTCGCATGCCCAAGCAACAGCCGCTGCAGGCGGCGCTCAAGGGGATTCATGCTGGAGAGCGTCTTGAGCTTGCGCTCGATCTCTTCCCATTCGTTCAGGGGGTAAAGCAACAGGCAGGGATGGGCAATATCGATGGTGCAGACCAGCTGACCCTCGCTTTCGTCGCGCAGCCAATCACGGTACTTGGTCGGAATCGCCAATCGCCCCTTGCTGTCGAGGCTGATGGCATGCGCACCACGCAACAAATTGCAGTCCCTGAAAATGAGTTAAAGGGGGCAAACCGCCCGATAAAAACCACTTTGATCCACTTTTCCCCACCTTGAAGTTTAAGGACGTGCTGAGGGCTTTTCAAGCGAGGATCTCGGGCATGGGGAACATATTGACGCAGCGTTTCAGCAGCGAGGATTAAATGAGTTGATTTTCCACAAGTTATTTGCGCAAGAGGTGTATCGATTAATTAGCTGTCGACCTGAATGCCGACTCTGTCAGGGGGAAATAATGAAGCGGAACAACACCACGGCACACAAGATGATGCTAACACCGACCACGGGATAAATGATGTAGCCATCCCCGGCACGTCGAGCTCGCAGGCAGACCAGCTGGCAAAGCAGCAGATTGTAGATAATCAGCAGGAACGTCAGCAGGATATTGGTACCAAATGCCAGCTCTCCGGCATGCACGACATAAAGTCCCATCAATACAAAATTGGCGAGAATCAAATACAGTAGAAATTTCTGGATCGCCTTGCCCGCTTTTGGGGTCTTTTTTACTCGTGCTATCATGCTTATCACATCCTGGATTCCACATGAACAGTCGACAAAAACTATCGAAAACTGTTGAGATACATCATGTTTTTATTTTTTAGCGCTGCTTGCCTTTCCCCCATATCATGACTCGAGCTATCCGCTGGCTAGTTAGCGTACTGCTAATGACTCCGCCTTATTGTTATTCCTATCATAACTATCATTGGCAGGCTGGTTTTCCTACCCCAATACAAGGAAAAGGAGCTGATCTGGTCACTCAGCAAACCCAGTTTCTGTTGAAGCAACGAGATCACCTGCAAAGACGACTGGCGCAATCCCAGCCAATGATCCGCTGGGTAGAACAACAGGTTAGCGCTCGCAAGTTGCCCAGTATGCTGGCCTTTTTGCCACTGATTGAGAGCAGTTATCGCCTGGATGTGGTATCGACAGCAGGAGCCGCAGGTCCCTGGCAGTTGATGCCGGACACAGCCGCACGCTTCTCCATTCCCATGATGCCAAGCTTTGATGGCCGCTACTCCTTGCCTCTTGCGACCGATGCTGCGCTTTCCTATCTCAGCTGGCTTCATCAATTCTTTGGGCAGGATTGGTTACTGGCGCTGGCGGCCTATAACGCGGGGGAGGGCCGAGTGCTGAAAGCTGTGCTCAATGCAGGTACGCGCAATGTATGGGAGCTGCAGTTACCCACGGAAACACGCCTCTATGTGGCTCGCTTTATCGCGCTAGCCCAATTGCTTGATCGAGCAGAACAACACCACCTCACCCTGCCCTCCTGGCAAGCAGGAGAAAATATTCAGGTAGCCATGCATCCTGGCAGTTGCTCCCTGTTGCAGTGGGCCATGACAAAGGGGGTAGCGATGAATGAAGCAAGCCGCTGGAACCCGGCGTGGCAGCTTCCCGATGCTCCCGGAATCACCAACTGTCCCATCGTCTACAGCCGGGGAGGCTCTCCTGCCCCGACACACCAAAACAGCAAAGCGGTGTTTCGCAAGGCAGTGTCACTGGAAAGCTTGCATGACCCCTTGTTGCTGCAAGCGGCAAGAGGATTGGATATGAGTCGGGGTAAGATCAATCTGGATGCGTTACAGGATCCACTGGGGCTGGACACGAGGCGCCCGCCCCTGTTGCCATGAAACAGTGACGCCAGTGGCTGAGTACCGGTGAGAGATCAACTGACTCAGGAACTGACCAGCGGGCACCATAGAAACTGAGATATTGCCCGATGGCTCGTCGATGGGTGATACGGCAATCGAGCACAATCCGGGGGGAGAGAGACAAACTGACAGTCTCGGGCAAGATGAAACGGGCAGGAGCCAGAAAACCAACGCCTCCCGGTCCAATATCCTTGATCACTGCCCTGCCAATGCTCTTGTCAAACAGCAAACCAGAGACCATCAACCGCGCAGCAATGCCGCAGCTTTGTGATTCCAAGGGGGTAGTACCGTCGTGTAGATACCAGCGGGGTACCTTGCGGCGGGGATCATTGAACTCGCTCGGTCCCGACAGCGCTACTTCAAGGTTGTCCATGGGAAGTTTCGTCCTTGGCCTGCTTCACGGCGGCTTGCGTTTGTGCGCTAAACAGTTGTTCCAGATTCTTTTCTGCCTGACTGGTCATCACCAGCAGCTCAATCCGGCGATTCTGGCTGCCCCGTGGGTCAGCCGTATTCTCCAGCATGGTATCCGACATGGCGACGACCTGCCCTACTCGTTCCGGAGGCATGCCACCGGCCAGCAATACCCGCCTTGCCATCATGGCGCGGTCGGATGACAGCTCCCAGTTACTGTAATTATCCCCCGCGAAAGGGGTGCTGTCGGTATGACCCGAAATCATGACTCGATTTTCGACGCGTTGAAAAATCGGAGCCAGCGCCATCAGCATATGTCTGAAGAAGGGGCTGATGCGAGCACTGCCACGGCTGTACATCTCCCGCTCGTCATCATCACGAATGAGGATCCGCAGACCCTGCGGGACCAGCTGTAACTCCAGATTATTTTTGGCCTGCATCTGCTCAGCCAGCGAGCCAATGAAACCGGCCAGCTGTTTCATCTGTGCCTCGCCTTCAATTTTTCCGACCAACAGACTTTCATAACCACCGCTGGCACCATCAGAAAAAATACTGCGATCCCGCTCCATGTGCCTCGGCATCCTCTGCCCTTGTTCTACGAACTTGGGACTGAGTTCTTCCAATACAGAAGGATTACCACCCAGATCAACCGGATAGGGGCTATTTCTGATATCGAATGGATTGGCCTCGCTGTCCATGATGCTGTAATCACGCAAACGGCTGGCAACGACTTCACGCTCCTCCTGGCTGGAAACAGCCAGGATCCAGAGCACCATGAAAAATGCCATCATTGCCAAGGTAAAATCAGCAAAGGCAACTTTCCAGGCCCCGCCCCCCTTGGGCGCACTATTACGCCGTTGCTGGCGTTTGATGATGATCTGTTCGTGATTGCGCATTACATGGCCCTGTTGGTCACCCAATCTTCCAGTTCAAGGAAGCTGGGTTTCACATCGGGCTCCAACATCTTACGGCCCGAGTCAACCGAGATCAGCGGGGTTTTGCCGCGCAACTGGGCGATCAGAATAGACTTAATGCACATGAGCAGCCCGATCCGCCGTTTGACCATCTCTTCCATGGCATTGCTGATAGGCTCAAGCAGGCAGTAACAGAGGAAGATACCGATGAAGGTGCCTACCAGCGCTGCAGCGACATGCACACCGATATTGCTCAGCGGGCCGTCCAGTTGCTGCATGGTAATGATGATCCCCATCACGGCTGCCAAGATCCCAAAACCTGGACAAGCTTCCCCGGTCTTGTGCAGTGCGTGCGCCGGCTTGAGCATGTCTTCCTCGATGGCCATGATCTCCTGTTCCAGCACGGTATCCAACTCATGAGGCGTGATCTTGCCCATACCCAGCAAACGTAGGTTGTCGATAATGAAACCGAGCAACTGGGGATCTTCCGATATCTGGGGATACATCAGAAACACCGAACTCTGCTGCGGGTTCTCAATGTGCTCATCCAGCGCCTTCATGCCCTTGTTGCGCGTCTCCTCCAGCAATTGATGCATCAGGGTCAGCAGCTCACGATAGATCTCTTTTTCATCCTTGTTGGATTTGAAGCACAACTTCATCTGCCGCCACATCTCATGCATCACTTCCTTTGAATTGCCTAGGAACATGGAGCCCACCGCAGCCCCGATGATGATGATCAGCTCGGCAGGCTGCCACAAGGCAATGGGCTTGCCACCCGCCATCATGAAACCACCCAGCACACATATGAAAATGACGCCAAGGCCTATCTGTTTTTGCATGAACGCTCCCGCAGAATTCAAGGATCCTCACCAGGGATGGTGAAGCGTTAATAAATGGAGTCGACCAAACGCTGCTTGAGCTGAAGGACACACTGCTTGTGCAACTGACAAACCCGAGACTCCGTCAGCCCCAGCACCAGGGCAATCTCTTTCATGTTCAGTTCTTGCTGATAGTAGAGGGAGAGCAGCAGCTGCTCACGCTTGTCGAGCGAGGTTAGCGCCTTGCTGATGGTCATCGCCATATCGACATCATCGGATTCGGTAGCTGGCGCCTTGCCGCCGTTCTCCAGCCACTCCTCCAGGCTATGCAGCGCTTCAGCCTGACTGGCATAGGCCAGCTGGCGCACTTCCTCGATGGAGCACTCCAATACCGATGCCAACTCCTGCTCTGATGGAGGTCGTCCCAATCGGTTGTGCAATTCACGCTGGGCCTGATTATGACTGTGTACTTGCTGCCGCAGTTGGCGCGGCCGCCAATCCAGGCGGCGAAGCTCATCCAGCATGGCCCCACGGATCCGCTTGAAGGCATAACTCTCAAACTGGGCATCAGGCTCGCTGTCGTATCGGCGCCAGGCTTCCAGCAGCCCCATCATGCCAACCTGTTCCATATCTTCCTGATCGAAGCAAGCCGACACCTGACTGCGCAAGTGACTGGCCGCTCGCTTCACCAGCGGCAAATATCGGGTCAGTATGGCCTGCTCGCCCGTACGGGGAGGAGAAGCGCTGAACTCATGCGGGCTATCCCAGTCGACATCGATCATATATGCGTTACTGCACCAGCACTTTGGTGATCAACACCTCATCCAGATAGGTCTTGTAACCATAACTCTGCAACGTGGTGACCAGCTTGCCCAGTAGAGAACTTTGCAGTGCAGTGATGTTCTGCAGCTCTTTCTTCACGTCATCGTGGGTACGGTGACTGAAATACTGCACCATGGCATTGCGGATCAATGGTGTCAGCTCATTGAGCGAATTGAGCTGTGCCGGATTGTGGGTCACCAAAGCCAACTCGAGTACGAGATAATGGGACTCAACACCCCCTTCCAGGCTGATGACAAAGCGCTCCATCGGCTTGAACAGCGGAGTGGCACTGAGCTCGGGTTTTGGCTCAGCCAATCCCAGCCATACGGCAACCAGATCTCGCTTCAAATAGGCCCCATAGGCCAGAACGGCCAGTAGGCACAGAGCCATCACGCCCATCATCAACCACTTAACCACTCGCCGCATAATATGAAATCACTCTCGCTATTGCCGGATAATAAAAATCAAACCAGGGTGTTCAACCAGTCACGTCCACTGCTATCGGCAGGCTCGAACTCTTTCTGCCATTGACGTCGTCCGGCCATGATCTGCTGTTGTTGCCATTTACCCTGGCGCTCTTGCTCCCCCCCTGACCCACGTTGACCTCGACTCCCCCCGCATGATGGGGAGTCAGGCTCATCCGCAAGCGTTCCATCGACTGGATCAAGGCCTCGCGCACCGCAGGATTGGTTACGTTGAGCTGAACATTGAGGCGATCCCCCTCAAGACGCACAGTCAACTCGAGTCGGCCCAGTTCGGGGGGGTCAAGCCGGATATGGGCCTGCTTGATCTGCTGGTTGACCTGAAGCTCCACCTTGTCTTTCAGCACATCCATCAGCTGCTGTCCCCACTGAGCGGGGTTGTCGGCCAACTTCACAGGAGCCCATTGATACTCGGCAGATTTGGGGGGTGCCGCAGGCGTCAGATTGCTGATCACACCTTTCACATCGGCAAAGGTGGATTCACGTTCACCGGCACCGTCGCTCGCAAGCAGGGGCTGCACACTGGCAATCACCTTGTCACGCAATACCGGGTCCATTGTCTGCCTAGCAGGCTGTGTGCCCATGCGGTTGGATGCATCCGTACTGGAGACGAACACCCTATTTTCACTCTGAGGACCCGCCGTCTCCCCTGCTACTTTGTTGTAATCAGAACGACCATAGGCAGACAGTGAACGCAATACCGCCGAGACAGCTGACGACCCGTCAGGTCGGACAGACTCAACACCTCCACCAGTTGTTGCGGCTACAGGTTGTGCCTGGCGCAGCATCGACAGTCTCGCAGCATCATCGGTCAAGAGGAAAACGGGGGGCAGGTTGCTGAAAGAATCCAACTGCTCTGTGGCATCATCTCGCTGCTCATCAGTCACATCCGGCTCTTTCTCGTCGATGGTTTCAACTGGCAAAGGCAATGCCACCTGCTCTTCCATGAATGGCAAGTCCAGCGGCTGGTATGTGTCGCCCTGGCCATCAGGCTGCCGGGAAAGACGATTGAATCCTGCGGAATCAAGCGCAGCCAAGCCATCAAGGCCTGGGAACTGAATCATACCCATTCCTGTACCTCGCCATAGGCTTGCAACCCTTCCCGCTTCTGGGACAACTCCTGCCACTCCCGTTTACGCAAGGCCGTCTCTTGCTGGCAAAGCAGCAGGGCCTCCTGCTGCCAGGATCGCACCTGATCCCTGGCAGGTTGCATGGCGGCCCATAATTCTGGCTGCCCTTGCATATGCTGAATGAACTGGGACAATCGGCTATCAGCCAAACGAACGGCATCCCACTGGCTGGCGCGGGCCTGCTGCAATATCAGACGCCCCAACCCCAGCAGCTGACGCTGGCGAGTCTCATGCTCTGCAGTAAGTTGCTTAGTTCCGGTTACCGACATGGTGATGGCCCCCAATGAAAATGACCTTGCCAGCTAGCAAGGAGCAGGCCAGCTGAGAAACACAGGAATTCAGGAGAATGCTCAGGGATCAGTCCGGGGGCGAAGGAAGCATCACTTCCGCATCAGCGAGGATGACGCGCCATTGCTTCCCAACCTTCCTTCAACTCCAGCAGGATACGACGCACTTCGGCGAACCCGGCCACATCGTTCGATACGCTGATTTCAAACAGGCGCTGACCACAATAGTCATAGAGACGATGCAGGTTGACAGCAAGCTCCCCGCCCTTCTCCATGTCCAGCGCACTGTCCAGTCCCCCCAGGATCTGCAGGCATTTGTTGATAGCTTGTCCTTTTCGCTCAAACTGCTTGGCCAGAATATGGCCTTCCGCCCGGGCCATTTCATCGAGCAGCCCATCCATCAACATCAGCACTAGCTGATGTGGGTCCGCACTCGCCGCCTTGGCCTGGGTAGCGGCGAATTGGTAGGCATCGTAGCCATCTTGATCTTCAAACATGTACAACTCGCTTGTTCCGGAAAGATGCCACAGACAGCAGGAAGCGTGCCGGTTTAGAGAGCACCCATAGTCTGCATCATCTGGTTCATAGTGGTGAACTGATTGAGGTAGCGCTTATACGCGGATTCCATACGACGATCCAGCGCATCCATCCGCTCGGTTACCCGTTTCTCACTTGCTTCCAGGCCGGTCTTGCGTCCCTTGAGGGCACCATCCCTTTTAGTGTAAGGATCGAGCGAATCACTCATCTTCTTGAGCAGACCATTATCGCCCATAAGAGCCTTACCAAGCAGCTCGGGATCTTTCTCTAGCGCCTTGTTGAAGTCGGTCTCGTTGAAGGATAGCTTGCCCGTCTTATCGGTCTTGATGCCGAGACTGCTGAGGCTAAATCCATCTGGCAGGTCCCGCACACTGCGAGACAGGGTGCTCTTGAGACTGCGCACACCGCTGTCAGAAGAGAGGGCTCCCGGCGCCTTGGGGTCGCTGGAGGTCATCTTGGCCAGCTCATCGACCAGCTCGTTATAGCTGTCGACAAACTTCTTGAGAGATCCCGTCACTGCTTCTTTGTCCTGATCTATGGTCACCATTAGAGGGGCATCACCCGCCTTCTGGGCCTTGGTCAGCTGGAAGGTCAAGCCGTCAACGACGTTTTCTATCTTGTTGCTGGAGGAGGTGATGGTCAGCGGATTGTCGCCCCCCATTCGCAGCTTGGCATCCTGTGCCTGGGTGATGTCCTTCTTACCGGCAACGGCCGTACCCAGAGCATTCGAGCCATCTCCGCTATAGCTCAGCGTGATGGCATTCTCCACCCCACTCTCCTTGCTGGTCAGCACCATGCTGACCTTGCCGTCGGTACGCACCAGGGTTGCCTTCACACCCGGGTTGTCCTTGGCATTGTTGATATGGGAAACCAGATCCTTGGCGGTTGAGCCTGCAGGCAGGGTCGCCAGATCGATGTCGATAGTCTTTCCCTTGACAGTGAGCGAGAAGACACCATTGGTCGGCAGTGGGGTGGTGTCGCTGTCGAGCTGTAGACCCACCTGATGAGACTGGGCCAGCTGCTCCACGAAGAAGTTGTACTGACCCGAACTGGCCTTGCCGTTGCTGGTGACCGTCATGACCCCCTCTTGAGACATACTGGCCTTTTGGGCTTGCAGATTGCTCGCCTTGTTCAAATCCTTGAGCATGGTCTGGAAGGTCGACAGCTTGGTGGTGAGCGTGCTGATGGCGCTCTGCTGTCCCTTGACACTGTCCAACTGCTTCTTCAGCAGCTTATCCATGTTCTGGCGCTCTATGGCTACCAGTTTCATTGCCATGCTGGCCGGATCTACTTGCATCATCACATCCCTATCAATTTATCGGTGGCATGCTCGTTGGAAAAAACCGAGTCGGTGCTTTCCAACGGACAAACAATAACAAAGCCACCCCTCTCGAGGTGGCTAGGCAACAGATTAACGCAGCAGGGAAGTCACCATGCCGGTCATCTGGTTGGAGTTGGACAGCACAGACATGCCAGCCTGCATCAGCATCTGGTTCTTGGTCATGTTGGTGCTTTCCTGAGCGAAGTCGGCATCCATAATACGGCCGTTCGCCAGATCGGTGTTCTCTTTCATGTTGGAGAGGTTGTTGACTGTGTGTTCCAGACGGTTGATGTTGGCACCGAAGGCGGAACGCGCCTCGCCGATCCCCTTGGAGAAGGTGTCCAGCTCGGCCATGGCGGCGGTGGCTTTGGCCTGATCATCAATGCCAGCGGCGACGGCGGTACCCTTGGTACCCTTGTCATCGGCAATCACGCCCTTAAGAGCGGTGGCCAGGGCACCATCATCCTTCAGCTCCAGTTTCTCGGCGGCAGTGCCACCGATCTGGAAGGTCACGGCTTTCTGGAAACCTTGATCCTTGGCCAGCAGAGTCTGACCACCAAAGGTGGTGTTGTTGGTGATGTTGTCCAGCTCGGCGCGCAGTTCGCTGAACTCGGCATTCATCGCCTTGCGATCGTCAGCGGTGCTGGTGCCGTTGGCAGACTGAGTAGCCAGATCCTTCATGCGCTGAACGATATTGCTCATCTCGTCCATGGCGCCTTCGCCAGTCTGCATCATGGAGATGGCATCCTGGGAGTTGCGCATGCCTACTTTCTGACCGCTGGACTGGGATTGCAGACGGGTCGCCATCTGCAGACCGGCGGCGTCATCGGCGGCGGAGTTGATGCGCAGACCGGTGCCCAGACGTTGCATGGCGGTGCCCAGCATCTTGTTGGTGGAATTCAACTGGCTCTGAGTGGTCAGGGAAGCGAAATTAGTGTGAATGGACAAGCCCATGATTTACTCCTTAAAAAGCTGCGATGCAGCGGGTAACCCTATGGGAATGAAAAGCGACGGGAATCGGCCAAGACTTGAATGGAGATCGGGAAAATATGCGGAAAAGCGGAAAGAAGGTAGAAGAACAGAAGGAAGAGGGCACTCATCCAAGGATGGGATGAGTGCCACCTGAATTAACGCAGCAGGGAAGTCACCATGCCGGTCATCTGATTGGAGTTGGACAGCACGGACATGCCAGCCTGCATCAGCATCTGGTTCTTGGTCATGTTGGTGCTCTCTTGGGCGAAGTCAGCATCCATAATACGGCCGTTTGCCAGATCAGTGTTCTCTTTCATGTTAGAGAGGTTGTTTACTGTATGTTCCAGGCGGTTGATGTTGGCACCGAAGGCAGAACGAGACTCACCGATCTTCTGGGAGAAGGTATCCAGTTCAGCCATGGCGGCAGTTGCCTTGCCCTGATCGCCGATGCCTACCTTGACGGCTGCACCATCGGTACCTTTGCCGGTACCCACAACTTCCGCCAGCGCCTTGGCCAGGGTGCCAGTCTTCTTCAGTTCGAGCTTCTCGGCACCGGTACCGCCAATCTGGAAGGTCACATCTTCCTGGAAACCTTTGCCGGTCTTGAGCAACTCTTGTCCACCGAAGGTGGTGTTGTTGCTGATGTTGTCCAGCTCGGCGCGCAGCTCGGTGAACTCGGCATCCATGGCTTTGCGGTCTTCAGCTGTGCTGGTGCCGTTCGCAGACTGGGTAGCCAGATCCTTCATGCGCTGAACGATGTTGCTCATCTCATCCATGGCGCCTTCACCGGTCTGCATCATGGAGATGGCATCCTGAGAGTTGCGCATGCCCACTTTCTGACCACTGGACTGAGATTGCAGACGGGTCGCCATCTGCAAGCCAGCGGCGTCATCGGCGGCGGAGTTGATGCGCAGACCGGTACCCAGACGCTGCATGGCGGTGCCCAGCATCTTGTTGGTGGTGTTGAGCTGGCTCTGGGTGGTCAGAGAAGCGAAGTTGGTGTGAATGGACAAGCCCATGATGTATTCCTCGATATGACGCTGCACAGCAGCCTGTTAGGTGGACATCAGATATAGGCGACCTCTTTCTCGCAGAAATGTAGACAGCTTGACGCATATTTTTTTGCACTTCCTTCACCCCGTCGTAGTCAACGATCTCTGTGGCAGAGTCAGAGTATTCGGCATGGTTATTGCTATTATCACGGCACCTCTCTTTACCGGACAGCGACATGGCAGCCTCTCTCTATACCCCTCACTTTGTTAAACATTTCCAGTGCATAGGAGATCGCTGCGAGGACAACTGCTGTCATAGCTGGACCATCAGCATCGACAAGTTGACCTTCCGAAGCTACGAGAGGCACCCTGACCCCACAGTCCAGTCCCTCAGCAAATTACATATCCGCAAGGTCAAACAGAGCAATGAACATTGGGGGGAGATCCAGCTTGACGAGCAGGGAGCCTGCCCTTTCCTTGATGAGAATCGTCTTTGCCAAATTCATAGCAAGGCTGGTGCCGAAGCGCTGAGCCATACCTGCAAAACCTATCCAAGATCCCATTCACGCATAGGCAACCAGGTCCGGAAATCCCTGATGCTCTCCTGCCCCGAAGTCAGCCGGCAGTTGTTGCTCGATCCGATGGCAATGCAAACCGAGGTCACCGAGCTGGATCAACGCCTGCCGTTCGTATCCCCTCCCTCTACCGCTATGGCCACTCTGCACAGCTTGAGCATCCATGTACTGGCTGCCACGGAGGTTCCCGTCGAAATACGGCTGTGGCTCATCGGCATGCTGGTCCACCGGGATCCAGCACAGCTGTCACACGAAGCCTTTCTGGATCAGGTGGCCGTACTGGCTGAACGGGGAGAGCTCCTCACCATGTTCGAGCAGCTGCCGGTCTTGCCACGGTTGCAATGGTGGGGACTGCGGACCATCACCCATCAATTGCTGTCCTACTCACAGGGAAGGCGTGGGCGGCAAACCATGCAAGGCTGTCTCGACAAGATCAACCGGCTGCTGGAGGGGGTCTATGATGAGGAAAAACTCGCACAGCTGCAGCAGGCCTGGTATGGCAAGGTTGTTCCCTTCTTGGCGGTACGCCCCCAGATCATGGACAACTACCTGCTCTATTACGTCTACCACCATAACTTCCCGCAGCAGCAGAGCACCCCGGCCCAAGCCTATCAATTGCTGGTTATCGACTACTTCCTGCTACGCAGCTACCTGTGCCTGCTGGCCATGGATAAAGAGCTAGAAGAACAGGATATCATCAACCTTTTCTACAGCTATCACACCATACGCCAGCACAATGCAGGTTTTATCAAGACCATAGAACAAGGATTGAGTGAGTCTGGTTTTGCATCGGATCTGAGCCTCTACGCCCTCCTCAAACCTTGAAATAAAAACCGCCAGCAAAGCGCTGGCGGTTTTTTAGATCGGTGCACTCGTCCGGACTCAGGTCAACAGGGCAACAACGTTTTGGCGCGATACATTGGCCTGGGCCAGCAAGCCGGCCATAGTGCCCATGAAACCACCGTCCTTGAGTTGCTGGCTGAGCTTGCCCTGCAACTGCTCAAGCTCTTCCTGCTTGAGGTTCTGGCTGCGTGCTTTCACTCGGTCAAGCTGCTTAACCATCTTTTGGCGAAACAGCTTAAGTTCTCGTACCGACTGTTCGATCTCGCCGAGCAGCCTCTTTAGCCGCTGCTGCTCCTGCTTGATCTCCCCCTTGTCAATACCTTCCCCCAGCTGGGTCAACTGCCCAGGCTTGGGTTTGAACTGCACCGGAACAGGATTGCCTGCTGGAATACGGATCCCCTCACCACTGAGCAGAACCGGTTCATCCAGTTTGCGTCGATGCAGTTCGGGGACGGTCAGTTCCAACTTGCCCAGTTCATTCAGTCGAGCCTGAATATGCTCTTTGCGCAGTGCCCGATCCAGTCGGGTAACCGCTTCCGTCTCATTGGCGCCAGCAGGAAGCATCACCTCGACGGCACTGCTGGTCTGCGGGAAGGAAAAGACTAGGCGTTCGGCACTCGCCTTGGGACTAAGCAGATCAATCCGCTCCGAGCCATAACTTACCCGGCTCTCCCCTGCTGAAGCGAGCAAGCGGGGCTTCAACTCTGTGGTCAGCGGTGCCTGGGGTTGAGTCAGCTTCTCTTCCAGCAACTTGAGGCGTGAGACCAGATCACCGCTGGTGGCACGGCTTTGACCAAGCTGCTGTTCGAGACGCTTCAATTCACCCCAAACCTGGCTCAAAGCCTGCTCTCCCCCTTGGGCATGAGCGATCCGCTGCTGCGCCGTACCGATCAGGGCCCAGCGATCTAGCCGGACTATATTGGGATGACGTTCTGTTTTGGTGGCTGGTTGGGACGCACTCTGAGCAGTCACGCGCCCGTGCAGTCTAGGCTGGGCTGGCGTTTCGGCCACGCCGCCCAAACGGGTTTGTTGAATCTGCATCATGGCTCCCTGAAACTGGATTTATGGCATGTAATTGAACAGGCTCAGCCCATTGACCTTGGCAAAGGCCTGCTGCTGAACTTGCAGAGCCATCAGCACATGGGCCTGTTGGGTGACGGCACTTGCATAGTCGAGAGACTCTATCTGATTGCTCACCTCCTTGCTATAGACGCTCTTCTCAGCATGCCCTTCATCCACCTGGTCGAGCAGATTGATGCGGGCACCAATGGTGCTGACCATCTGGCTGATATCATCTTGCAGGGTCAGACTGCGATCCAGCATAGCCCTGGCCTTATCGGCAGAGTCCGCAGCACCACTATCGAAAGAGGCCACCATGTCGTCGAGCTGCTTAAAGAAGTCCCCGTTCTGGATGAACAACTTGTCTGCGGTATGGTTAAGCTCCACCGTCACCCCCTTGGCGATGCCGACTTCGCGCACCAAGTTATCCCCCTGGTAGACATAGTTACCGCTCAAGTCTTTCACTATGGCGGTCTTATCTACCTGGCTGCCGCTAAACAGACTGGAGCCACTCTCGTTGCGGGCATTGGCGAGGTCCAGCAAACCATCCTTGATTATGGCCAACTCGCTGGAAACAGCCCGACGATCATCTTCGGAAAGGGAGCCGTTGGCAGCAGTCTGGGTCAGATCACGCAATCGACTCAGCATGTTGGTCATAGTGTCAAGCTGGATCTCCCCTTGAGAGAGCTGGCTCTTGGCATTGGCAATATTCTTCTGATACTGCTCCATGGCCACCTGCTCTTTCTTCAATCCGAGCAGACGCACACTCCCCACCGGGTCATCAGAAGGCTGCAGAATACGCTTGTTGGTGGAGATCTGACGATCGAGGCGGGCATATTCACCGAAACCATACTGCAGGTTATCGAGCATGCTGAGTTGAATCTGGTTTGTACTGATGCGCATGATCGCTCCGCTAGAACATGTTCAGGATGGAGGTGAAAAGTTGCTCTGAAGTGCTTATCACCTTGGCGTTGGCCTGATACGCCTTGGTATAGGCCATGATCTTGATCCCTTCCTCATCCGTGTTGACCCCGCTGACGCTGCTCAGCTTGGTGGCCAGCTGTTTCTCCATATTGGCATCAGCCGTCATGGTGGCCTTGGCCTGGCCACTTTGTACCGCCATCCGGCCAAGCAAGGCGCTGTAGGCATCATATTGATCATCTTTGATGGTCAACAGCTCCTGCAGATTGCGGTTGTCACCACTGCCGCCGCCGGCCTTGGCAAAGGCGAGGTCATCGCCAGTGAAGCCATCGGCAATCTTCAAAGTGCCGGACGGGTTGAGGGGATCGTAGGTGAAGAGCGGCTTGCCCGGATTACCATGCAAGTCGACACCGCCACCCTGCTTAGCATTGAAATCATCCGCCAGTTTTTTCGCGATCTGGTTGAGCTCGTCACGCAGCGGACGCAGAACTGTCGTCCGATATTCCATGACCCCCGCCAGGCTGCCGCCATGCAGCTTGGGAATATCAAACGATTGCGGACCGAAGCTCAAACTGAGCTTGTCACCCGCCAGTGAGAGTGTACTGCTGCTGCCGGCCAGCACCAGCGGCTGGCCCTGAGGCAGGCTCAGTGAGAACGAACCATCACTTTGCCGGTTGACCCTGACTTCCATGAAGGTCGACAGCTCACGCACGATCTGCTCGCGACTGTCTTCCAGCACCGAGGTATTGACGCCCTTGGAGGCCTGCTCGCTGATCTGGGTGTTCAACTCGGCAACCTGTTTCAGATAGCTGTTAACCTGAGAAACGGTACTGTTGAGCTGATCATCGATCTGCTTCTCCTGGGTCAGCATGCTTTCATTCAATTGGCCAAAGCGGTTGGCCAGTGCCCCCGCCGAGCTGACGATCTGGCTGCGCTGAGCCGGCGTTTCCGGGCTGTCGAGCGCTGCACTCAGAGAGGCGAAGAAACTGTCCAGCCCCTTGGCGATGTTCATCGACTCGCTGCCCAGCAGTTGTTCGGTGGTATTGATGTATTGATGGAAAGAGTAAGAGGCGCCGGTTGCAGAGCGGCTGCGCCAATGTTGGGAGACCAGATAGTCATCCGTGATCCTGCGAACACCGGTTACCTCTACCCCCTGGCCATTATCCAGCCGGCCAAAACCGGACAGGCTGCCCATCATGGCTTCCTGGCGGCTATAGCCGATGGTATTGACATTGGCGATATTCTGGGCGGTGATATTTAACGCGATCTGGGCCGAGTTAAGTCCGCTAAAACCGATATTGAGCAGCGACATCAGTCAACTTTCCTCATTTTTGCCGAATTCAGAGGCTGACTGAAGGCAGCCAGGGTCTGCTGTTCTGAAGCGACCACCGACTCGGCATTCTTTAATGTCGGCGCCAATTGGCTGACCATCTGCTCTTTCAACCCGATGCCGCCACGCTTGACCATGCTCATCGCCAGCTGGCTATCATACATGTCGCGATAGAGCTCCTGGCCCTTGATGAGCTTGTCATCCTCGTCCTGCATGGCATCGGAGGCTGAACGCATGTGCTTGAGCACGGTTTGCAGGAAGCTCACCTCGAATTGGCCGGCGGCCGCATCCAGTGCGGCACGCTGATCCGGGTTGCTCTTTATCTGCTGCAGTTCGTTGAGATCCTGATAAAACCCAGGTTCCGAGGTTATTCTGGTCATAGAGATCCTTAGATGACCACCAGCTCTCCCTCGAGGGCACCAGCCTCATCGAGTGCTTGTAGGATGGCCATGACATCATCGGGGGTTGCCCCGAGCGAGTTGACTGCCTTGACGATCACCTCCAGTGAGGTGCCATCCGGCCAGACAAACATGTTGTTTCGTTCCCGATCCACCTGGATCTTCGAGTTGGGGGTCGTGGTGGTCTGCCCATTGGAGAAGGCATTGGGCTGACTGACCGTCTGGCTCTCGCCAATGGTCACCGTCAGACTACCATGGCTGACCGCCGCTTTGTGAACCTTGACCCCCTGCCCCATGACCACGGTTCCGGTCCGGCTGTTGAAGACGACCCGTGGGCGCTCCTTGCCCATATCAACCTGAATGTCCTGCAACAGCGCCATGAACGAGATCCGCTGGCTCTCATCCTTGGGTGCCGCCACCTGGATCCGCCCCGCACTGACCGCTCTGGCCACCGGTCCCAGCTGGCGATTGATCTCCCGCTCCACATTGCGAGCGGTCTTGAAATTGGGCTGGTGCAGATTGAGCGTCACTTCGGGCTTTTCCGCAAAGTTGCTGGCCACTTCGCGCTCTATGATGGCGCCGTTGGGAATGATCCCTGCGGTCGGCACGTTGATGGTCACCGACGAACCGGACTGCCCCTCGGCCTTGACCCCGGCCACCACCAGATTGCCCTGGGCGACGGCATACACTTCCCCATCGATACCGCGCAGTGGCGTCAGCAGCAGCGAACCGCCGCGCAGACTCTTGGCATCCCCGATCGAGGTGACCGTTACATCCACCATCTGCCCCTTGCCTGCCAGAGCCGGCAAATTGGCCTGAACCGACACCGCCGCAACGTTCTTGAGCTTGGGATCGATATCATCCGGTAGTTGGACCCCAAACTGCTTGAGCATGTTGGCCATCGACTGGCCGGTGAACTTGACCTGACTCTTGTCACCCGTGCCGGACAAACCCACCACCAACCCATAACCCACCAGCTGGTTGGTCCGCATCCCCTGCACATCGGCGATATCCAGCAAGGCCCGCTTGGCGGGTGCGGCATTGGCCCACCAGGGCAGGCAGAGGCAAAGCAGGGTGATAAACCATCTGTTCATGTAAGACCTCAAAAGGGGGCGAATGCGGAGCTGAAGAAACGCCCCAGCCACCCCATCTGGTTGCTGTCGGCAAGGGCTCCACGCCCGGCATAGGTGATGCGGGCATCGGCGATGCGCTGGGATGAAATACGGTTGCTCTGGTCTATATCCTCAACCCGTACCATGCCACCCAACCGGATATACTCATCGCCCTGGTTGAGCCTGATCCACTTCTCGCCGCGGATCCCCAGCACCCCGTTTGGCATCACTTCGGCCACCGTCACCGTGATCGAGCCGGCCAGAGTATTTTGCTGGCTGGAAGTCGCACCGCCATCAAAGTCACGATCCGCGCTGAGTGACGCCCCCCAGTCAGAACGCACCTTGCCACCTATGGTCGGTGCCGGCACGTTCATGCTGCTGTTCTTGCTCATACTGGTGTTGGCTTTCTTACTCGACTGGGTACGCTCTTCCAGCACTACGGTGAGAATATCGCCAATACGATAGGCTCGACGATCCTGAAACAGGGTCATCATGTAGTCGCCGCGATAGAGGCTGCCGTCTTCCCCCTTGGCCGAGACGGGCAACTTGGGGCGTGAAGGCGCCCACTTTTCCTCACCCGGTTCGGGAGCCTTGAGCTCATAGGTGGCACAGCCGCCCAACAGCAGTACCACCCACAGATAACGCCACATCGTCTTCATCATCACAGCGCTTGGGTAATGAACTTGAGCATCTGGTCGGCCGACGAGACGACCTTGGCGTTCATCTCATAAGCCCGCTGGGTAGTGATCATGTCGACCATCTCTTCCACCACGTTGACGTTGGAGCTCTCCAGCGTGAACTGCTTGATGGCCCCCATGGCCTCTTCACCGGGCACACCTTCAATGGCCTCACCAGAGGCGCCGGTCGCTCGATAGAGGTTGCCACCGAGCGCTTCCAGGCCGGCAGGGTTGGCAAAGTTGGTCAGGGTGATGCGACCCAGCTCCACATTTTCCTGCTGGCCCGGCAAAGTCGCACTCACGGTTCCATCGGTGCCAATGGACACCTTGGTCGCATTGTCCGGGATCTGGATCTGCGGCAGCATGGGCAAGCCATCGGAGTTGACTAGCAGGCCTTCGGCGTTGCGATGCCACTGACCATTGCGGGTATAGGCGGTCTCACCGTCAGGGCGTTCCACCCCGAAGAAACCGGCCCCCACGACCGCCATGTCCAGCTCCTGGTTGGTGTTCTGGAACTGGCCGGGAGTGAACACTTTCTGGGTACCGACCACACGAACCCCGTTACCCATCTGGATGCCGATGGGAGACAGGTTCTGTTGATCCTGCTGGGCCCCGGGCTGGCGTTGCACCTGATAGAACAGATCTTCAAACGCAACCCGATCGCGCTTGAATCCGACCGTGTTTACGTTAGCCAAGTTGTTGGAAATACTGGCCATTTTGGCATCTTGCGCCGACAGACCGGTTTTACTTACCCAAAGTGCCGCGTGCATCTTCGTCTCTCCACCTGATTCATGAGGACATCAACGCCCCCTCAATGCGAATTGGCCGTGGCGGGCAGCAAGCCCGCCACTCATCAGCCCTGGCCGGAAATCAACCGGGCACCTTGCCGGGCCTGATCGTCCGCTGTTTTCATCAATTTGACCTGCAGTTCGAAATTGCGGGTCAGCGACATGCTGCTGATCAGCTCGTCGACTGCATTCACGTTCGCCCCTTCCAGAAAGCCGGACGCCAGTACCACCTGCTCGCTGGCCTCGGCATCCCCGCCCTGACGCAACCGGAAGAGACCATCCGGCCCCTTGACCAGTTCTGCCGGGTCCGGGTTCACCAGCTTGAGACGCCCCACATCCAGCCGGGCACCGCCGCCGGGCGGTGTGATACTGAGTGAACCGTCCTTGCCAAAACTCAGATCCCGATAGGCAGGAAGGACCATTTCCCCGCCTTCCCCCAGTACCGGACGACCATTGAGCGTCAGCAGACCATCGGCATCACTCTCCAGATTGCCGGCCCGGGTATAGGCCTCTTTGCCATCGGCGGTCTGGACCGTGATAAAGCCTTCACCACGGATCGCCACATCCAGCTTGCGGCCCGTCTGCATCAAGGCTCCCGCCTTGAAGTCGGTACCGGCCAGCTCCTCGCGGGCCATTACCCGGCTTGGATAGCCATCACCGGCCAGGGCATAGGCCGACACGCGCTCGAAGTCAGCCCGAAAGCCGGCCGTGTTAACGTTGGCCAGGTTGTTTGCCCGGATTTGCTGGGCCATCAGGGTATGCTGCGCCCCCGACATGGCGGTATAGATAAGCTTTTCCACGCATCAAGCCTTAGAAGGAGTTGAAGAGAACCTGAGTCATCTTGTCAGCGGAGCTGATGGTCTTGGCGTTGGCCTGATAGTTGCGCTGAGAAGTCATCAGGCTGACCAGCTCCCCGGTCAGATCCACGTTGGAGCCCTCATAGGCCCCTGCGGTCAATGACCCCATGGTCCCTGTGCCAGGGGCACCCAATACCGGCTGGCCAGAGCTGAACGATTGCTGCCAGGTGGTGTTGTTGGTTTGCAGCAGGCCGTTGGGGTTGGTGAAGTTCGCCATCACCACCTGGCCCTGCAACAGGCTCTGACCGTTGGTAAAGGTGGCATAGACACCACCATCGGCATCCACCCGCACCCCGGTCAGATCGCCGGCCGCATAACCATTTGACTGGTTGCGCGTGGCGTTGAAATCGGAGGCGTACTGACTGACACGGGCGATATCGACCTGCAGGGAGATCTTTTCAGCGCCGGGTGGGGTCAGGTCCAGGACCGGGGAGGTCGTCGGAGACTTCAGGGTACCGTTGGTGTTGAACTCCAGCGTCACTGGTGTACCTGTCTTGGTGCCATTGAAGGCATAGTTGACCTGCCAGGTGTTGTCGGCCGTCTTGACGAAATACTGGGTGACGGTGTGCTCAACCCCCAGAGAATCATACACCTTGCTGGACTGGGAATAGCTGAAGCTGTCCGACTTGGCTGGGTCGAACGGATGGGCTGTCTGGTCGATCACGCCGGCATCGGCCTTGAGGTTGGCGACGAACTCCAGCTTGTCGGATGGTTTGGCAGGCAGGCTGCCAGCCTTGACCTGAATGTCTCCCACCACGCCGGACTGCAGTTCGCCCGCATCATTGGTGGTGTAGCCTTGCAGCCGGGTACCGCTGGCGGTGGTCAGGTAATTGTTAGGATCCCGCTGGAACATGCCTGCCCGGGTATAGGAGGTCTGACCGTTGCTGTCCTTGAGTACAAAGAAGCCGCTGCCCGAGATCGCCAGATCCAGCCCTCGACCGGTACGGGTCACGTCACCATTGCGGTCGAAGTTCTGGGAAACGTTGTTCATCTCGACCCCGCCCGCCTGACCGCCACCATAGATGGCAGCAAACTCGGCACGGCTTGACTTGAAGCCGGCCGTGCTGGCGTTGGCCACGTTGTTGCTGATGACACTCAATTCCTGGTTTACGGCGCGCAGGCCGCTCAATCCGATACTGAAAGACACAGTTTCGCTCCTATCTGATTACGCCGATTTGCCGAACTGGATGGCGCTGAAGAGAGGGACATCGCCCACTCCGGCCACCTGTAACATGATTTCGCCTGTACCAGGCAGGGTGACCCGCTCTACCGTGCTGGCCACATAATTCTTGGTAGTGGTCGCCACACCGTTGAGCGAGGCTTTGACCTCGAAGCTGTATTCACCGGCAGGCAAAGGCGGCAGTTCATAGTCGAGGCCACCGGCCTTGCTCTCACCCCAGTTCTTGGTTGCAACCAGGGTGCCGTGCTCGTCATACACCTTGAGCTCAACCTGATCGGCTGCACCGGCCAGCTCCACCTGCCCCCGGATCGCTTTTTCATCGCTCTTGGTCAGTGTCTTGCTCGGAACCATCACTTCCTTGTCGATCAGGTCCGTACTCTGCAGTACCTGCTGGGTATCCATCATGTTGATGGACTTCTGCTGCAGGACTTTCAGGCTTTCCACCCCTTCCACCATGCTGAACTGGGCCAGCTGGGTAACATACTGGGCACCATCCAGGGGGTTGGTGGGATCCTGGTTCTGGATCTGGGCAACCATCATCTGTAGGAATTCGTTACGCAACTGCATACCGCTCTGAGCATTCTGGCCGGCAGCCGTGTTATTGGGGGCTATCTCCGGTGTCGTGTTGCGCTGGCTGGTGCTGCGGGCCGTATCCAGACTGCTTACCTGAGGCAGGCTCATGGCTTACACTCCCTGACCCAGGCGCAACAGACCCTGCTGCATGCTGTTGATACGGTTGATCACCTCGACGGAGGTTTCAAACCCACGGGAGGCACTCATCATGTCGGCCATCTCCTCCACCGCGTTGACGTTGGAGTAGTAGACAAAGCCGTCCTGATCAGCCAGGGGGTTGGTGGGCTCAAGACGCTTCTCGACCTGACGATCCGATTGCACTATGCCGGCAATCTGCACCTGGGCCGACCCCAGCGACTCGGCATCCTGCACCCGCTGATAGAGGGTGGAGAACACCGGCTTGATGGCACGGAAGGCAGCCTCTTCACTGCCCGCAGCACTGTCCACGTTCGCCAGGTTGGAGGCAACTGTGTCCAGACGAACGGTTTGTGCTCGCATTGCACTACCGGCAATGTCATAGATGCGATTGAACGACATAATCAGCGGCCCTCGATCGCTTTGGCGATCCCGGTAATTTTCATATTCAGAAAGGTGAGACTGGTCTGGAAATCAGTAGCATTGTTGGCAAACTTGCTCTGCTCGACGCTAAGTTCGGCGGTGTTGCCATCCATCGATACCTGATAGGGAATGCGATAGAGAGGATGCTGCATGTCATTGGCCATGCTGCCCTGTGCAATGGCGGCACTCTCGTCTCCCGCTGCAACTTGCTGCGCGACACGCCCCAGAATCGTCTTATAATCGACATCCCGGGCCAGATAACCTGGGGTATCTACATTGGCCAGGTTGCCTGCCAGGATACGCGCCCGATCCGCCCGCACATCGAGGGCATAAGGGTGTACACCCAAAGCGCTGTCAAATGAGATACTCATGCTTCATCCTTCTATGAATCAGTCAGACCGGTGCACTCTTTATCAAGACTCATGCCAACCATGAAGAACCTTTATTTCCGCTGGTTACAGCGTCAACAGTGGCTGATAACACGGATAAAAGGGGAAGCACTGTTTCCCGTATGGAAGCGAAGCAACGTGCTGGCCCTGTGGCTACTGTCATGGCCACTGCTGGCCGAGCCAACCGCCCTGACCCGGCAGCTTGAAGCGCTGTTGCAGGAGGATGCCAGCCAGGCCCTGCATGCCTATCTGCAGCAGCAGGGCTGGCCAGCGCCCGAAGCGGAATATCAGGTCTGGATCTCCCCGGCAGTCACCCATCTACCCGACTGCTCGCAACCTATCCGCCTGCAGGCCGGCGGTCAGTACCGTCAGCCCTGGGGACGACGACCCTATCTGGCAGAGTGCGTCGACCCGGCCTGGCAGATCAGGGCCAGGGTCGAGGTGACACTGATGCTGCCGGTCTGGGTGACGGCGCAGGAGTTGCCGAGAGGCCATGTCATCCGGCCGGGCGATCTCATCGAAAAATCACTTGAGGTCAGCCGGTTGCAACGTGGCTTTGTGCCCACCTCAGAGTCTCTGGTGGGCAGCAAGAGCAACCGCAACCTGCGGATGGGTCAGCTGATTGGCGAACTGGATTTGCAGAAAGCCTGGGCCATACGGGAAGGTGAAGGGGTGTTGATCCGGGCTAGCCAAGATGGATTTTCCGCCACCACGCGGGGCCGAGCCCTGGCGAACGGGGCCATCGGCGAGGGAATTCGGGTGAAAAATCTGAGTTCAGGCAAAGAAATCCAGGCCTGGGTGATCGACAAGGGGGAAGTTGAAACCCGTTTTTAACGCAAAGCACAGGTTTGATTTAAGTTACATCGACCTTGGGTCGCTTGTCATAGATAGACCATCAGGAATTGACGTTATGAAGATCACACGCACCGACCCGCTCTATGTTCAGGCCCAGCTGCAACGCAAGCAGGAAGCGCCATCCACCCCGTCGCAGCCACGCGCCAGCCAAGCTGATGCCCAGATCAGCACCACGGCCCAGTTCGTGAATCAGGCGAGGGCCGAGCTGGCTACGACTTCCGACGTGGATATGGACAAGGTCAACCGGATCCGCCAGGCCATCAGCGAGGGCAAGCTCGGACTCGACATGGATGCGCTGGGTCAGGCCATTCTGGACATGCATCGTCGATGAGCATGGACGCCAAGCAAAGGGTCAAAGAACTGATCCTGGGCATTCAGCAAGACAGCACCCGCTATGTCGCCCTGCAACAACTGCTGCTGCGCCAGCATAGTCTGCTGGCAGCTCACGACGTCGACGCGCTGGCTGAACATAATCAGCAGCAAACACAACTGATGATGCAGGTGCAGCAACAGGCGCAGCAACGCTGTCAGCATCTGCTGGCGCTGGGATTGAAGCCTGATGAAAAGGGGATGGCGGCACTCATCGAAAAACTGCCCGCCAACCTGCAACACAAGGTTGCCAAGCAGTGGCTGCAGCTGGAACAGCTGTTGCAGCAATGTCTGCGTCAGAACGAGCTCAACGGCCGCTTGCTGGCCGGCCAGATAGAAACCATCAATACGCTGCTGGGTCAGGAACCCGCCTATGGGCAGCAGGAACGCTTTCCGGATTAATCCCTACTCCCCTTTCATCATGCGATGCCGCAGACTGGCCAGCTCATCCAGCTGGCGTTGATCGCGCGACTCCAGCTGCCGCTGCTGTGCCTGTTCACGTTTATCCAACAGCAGTTCCAACCCTTTGACCCGACCAAACTGTTTAAGCACCTCTCCCTCGTGTCGCTCCAGATCGAGTCTGGCCAGAGCAGACTGCTGCATTTGATGGGCCAGCAGTTGCCGCAGCTGACCATCCATCTGATGCTTGTTCAGCCACAACAGAGGGTGAAAAGTTGCCGAACCACAGTGCAATGAGCCAATGACCTCCTGCAACCGCAATGCCCGCTGCTCTTCCCGCATGGCATCTTCCCGCAGTCGTTGGCGCTCCTTGCCCATGTTTTCCAGCGCATCCTGCTGCAAACCAAGATAAGACTTCAGCACGGTAGCCCCTTATTGCCTTCCGAGCACTTGTCGGAGCCCGGTGGTGACCTGAGCGAGGGGAGTCTCTTCGTGGATGCCTTGCTGCAGGAAGGCGGCAATAGCTGGATAACGCTGCACGGCTTCATCCATCTGGGGATCGGCGCCCGGCTGATAACCACCTAGCGGCAGCAGCTCACGCACCTGCTGATAGCGACCCCACAGTTGACGCAACGTGACGGCCAGTTGTTGCCATTCGGCAGGTACCACTTGCGGCATTACCCGGCTGACCGAGGCACCAATGTCGATGGCTGGATAGTGACCTTCCTCCGCCAATCTGCGGGTCAACACTATGTGACCATCCAGAATGGCGCGAGCCGAATCCACCACCGGATCCTGCTGATCATCCCCCTCCGCCAGCACCGTATAGAAGGCGCTCAGGGAACCATCCGGGTGCGTACCATTACCGGCTCGTTCCACCAGCTGGGTCAGCATGCTGAATACCGAGGGTGGATAACCTCGAGTCGCAGGCGGTTCCCCTATTGCCAGGGCTATTTCACGCTGGGCCTGAGCATAGCGGGTCAGAGAGTCCATCAACAGCAACACATCCTGACCCTGCTCACGAAAGTACTCGGCGATACGGTGGCACAGCTGAGCCGCCCGCAGCCGCATCAGTGGTGACTGATCTGCCGGCGCCGCTATCACCACGGCGCGAGCCAGCCCTTCCGCCCCCAGGCTGTGCTCGATGAACTCGCGCACCTCGCGTCCCCGCTCACCAATCAGGCCGACGACGACTATCTGGGCGGTAGTATTGCGGGTCATCATGCCGAGCAACATACTCTTGCCGACCCCTGAGCCCGCAAACAGGCCCAGCCGCTGTCCCTTGCCGACGGTCAGCAAGCCGTTGATGGCGCGGATGCCGACATCTAGCGGCTCGCGAACCGGTGTACGCAATAAAGGGTTCGGAGGGGAAGAGAACAGCGCAACATGCTCCCCCTCATCGCACAGCGGCCGGCCATCCAGTGGCTGCAGCAGGCCATCGACGACACGACCCAGCAGGTGTTCACCGACCCGAATCGTCTCTTCTCCGTCGATGGGCAGAACCCGGGCTCCGGCATAGAGACCGCCCATCGGTTGCAGCGGCATCAGATAGGAGACATCGCGGTTGAAGCCCACCACTTCAGCCAACAATGGCGTGCCTGTCGCAGTATCGACCCTGCAACGCTGACCCATCACCAGCTGGCAGCCCACCACCTCCAGCGTCAACCCTGTTACCCGCACCAGCCGACCATAGCGGCGAAAGCCGGGGACATCGTCAAAGCTGTCCAGCGCCGATGTGAGCGCCTGTTGCAGGGCTTCATGCATCCTGGGGCAATTCCAGTGTGCTGTTGAGCTGCTCCATGCAGGCGGCAAGACGTTCGCTCGTGTTGACCTCTATGACCGCCGCCCGGGTCTCCAGGCGTGCATCGCCTATGCCCAGTGCCGGGTCCACCTGCAATGGCCACCCCTCGCAGCGGGTCACCCCCTGCTCTGCCAGTCGCTGCCGATCCCCTTCGCTGAGATAGATCACCAGCTCTTCCGAGGTAGCGGGCAGGCTCGCCAACGCCTGTTCTACCTGTTTGAGCACCTGTTGCGGATTGAGCGTAAATTCGGCCTGGATCACCCGCTTCGCCACCTGAGCAACCAGCTGGGCCACCAGTTCCTTCTGTTCCTGCATTCGACTGCGGGTCAGGGATTCCCACTGCGCCTGCAATTTGGCAAACGGCACCATGGCCTGATCGAAAGAGGCTCGCCCTTCCGCCAGTCCCTGGGCAAACCCGCGGGTTTGCCCTTGTTGTAGCCCCTTCGCCTCCCCTTCCACCAGCCCGCTGGTCAGGCCCTGCTGGTATCCTGACTGATACCCTTCATCGTGCCCTTGTTCCAGCCCCTGCTGATAGCCGAATTCGAATTGTTCCTGCTGGCTCTGTGCCTCTTCTCCACTCTGTCCCAAGGATGGGAAACGGTAGAGGCGGGTGGCTCCCGCCGCCAACTTGCGCACACTGTGGCTCATGGACGCCTCCTGTTAATTGACGGTGGGTTCTTCGAATAGCTGGAATTCGACTTCACCCTGCTCCACCAATTCGCGGACCAGCTGCATCACCTCTTCGCGGGCCTGTTCGACCTTGCGCAGAGAGACGCTGCCCTGTCCCTGGATCTGGGCTTCCAGCGCCTGTGCCATCCGCTTCGGCATGGCTCCCAGCACCACCTTGCGGAAGCTGGCCTCGGTATTTTTCAGTGCCAGTGCCAGCAGATCGCCTGGCAGTTCCTGCACCAGACGCTGCAGGGTTTCGTCGGTCTGACGGCGCAGCGCCATGAAGTCGAACATGTTTTTCTCGATTTCCAGCGCCATGTCGCCATCGTGTTCGCGCAGCAGAGAGAGCATCTGCTCCTTGTCACCCTGATAGCGGTTCAGAATGTCCGCAACCTGGCGCACCCCGTTGACCTTGGCTCCCGACTGATCGGCAACATAAGCCAGACAACGGTCCAGGGTCAGACGCAATTCTCCCAGCACGTGTTCGCTGACACTGTTGAGACTGGCGACACGAACCAGCAGATCGTCGTGCACCGAACCCGGCAGAGCATCCAGCACGGCGGATGCCGTCTGCGGGGGCAGGAAGGCCAGCAACACTGCCTGCATCTGTGGATGTTCATTGCGGAAGAAGCGGGCAAGCACCTCGGCAGGCACCCACTGCAAACGCTGGATGTCCTGGCTCATCACGTCGCCATACAGGCTGTCGAGCAGGCTGCGGGAGAGACGCTGACCCAGCGCCAGATCCAGCGTCTGTTCCAGATACTCGCGTGAGGCGCTGCCGATGCCGCTCTGTTCACGGTACTGATTGAAGAACTGCTGCAGCGTCCACTTGGCTTCCATCGAACTGACCCCAGACAGGCCAGCCATCTTGGAGATAAGCCGTTGTACCTCATCACGGGACAGCTTTTGCATCACCTTGGCGGCGGCCTCGGTCCCCATGCTCAGCAGCAGAATCGCGGCCTTCTCCAGATTGTCGATGTCGATATCGACGGCGTTTTGGTTCAGGTTAACGTTGTTCATTGCCACTCACCCATGATCTGACCACTTCCGCGACGCGCGCCGTGTCTTTTTCCACCAGCAGTTGCAGGTGTTTGAGCTGTACTTCAAGTTCGGAGCCAGGCTCTGGCAAAGCCTCCAGATCCAGCGAGGAGAACTGCGGTTCCATCTGGTTGTCAGAGCGGATCAAACCATTGCCCATCGCGGGGGCAGCCAGAGCCGCATCATCATCCCGGCGCATGGAAAGACCCACTGTCGGTTCCAGCTGCTCATCCTGCTCCTCGGTCGCGGTTTCCTCCGGCAACTGCTGGGTACGCACCAGATGTTTGACCAACGGTCTGATGCCGAAGAACACCAACGTCAGGCCAAGCAGGCCGCCCACCAGGTAACGCAGAGAGTCTTGCCAGTACGGGGTTTCCCACCAGCTCGACTCGGGCGGGGCGATCGGCACGGCACCGGTAAAATCGAATACCTGCAGGCTGATCTGATCGCCACGGGTATCGTCAAACCCTACCGAACGTTCCACCATCTGCCGGATCTGCTCCAGCTGCAGCTCATTCCAGCCACCCTTGGGGGCACTCTGCAGGTTCAGCAAGATGGAGACATTCATCTTCTCCAAACGACCTTGCTGGTAGCGGGTGTGCACTATGGTGCGGCTGTTTTCGTACTGCTTGTTGACCTCTTGGCGCTCGGTACGAGAATCGTTCTTCTGGGCTTCTGCACTGGCAGCCCCCTGATTCTGGGCTGGTTGTTCAGTCTTGGGTGTCGTTTCGGGCGGGCGATTGGACAAGGCGCCGGGGATCCCCAATGCCAACGCATCGATGGTTTTATCTGACTTGCTGGACTCCTTGGTGACCACGCCCTGTGGATCCAGCTGTTGCTGGGTCTCCTCTACCGCATTGAAGTTCACGTCGGCAGCAATCTGTACCCTAAAGTTGCCGGTACCCAGCATGGGATAGAGCATGTCGTTGGCGCGCTGACGGATGTACTGCTCCAGCTTGCGTACATACTCCATCTGCTGCACGCTCTGCTTGCCAAAGCCAGCCTTGTCCCCCAGTTCGGCGCTGAGCAGCTGACCAGCCTGATCCACTATGGTCACCGCCCCCGGCTTCATGCCGGAGATGCTGCCAGCGACCAGATTGGCGATCGCTTCAACCTGTCCAGGCTCCATGGCCTGACCAGGCTGCAGGTCCAGCATGACGGACGCACTGGGCTTCTCTTCATCCCGGCCAACGAACAGTGTCCGCTTGGGGATCGCCAGATGCACGCGGGCGCTGCGCACTGCATCCAGTGAAATAATGGTTCTCGCCAGCTCCCCTTCCAGCGCATGCCGGTAACGGGCTCCCTCCATGAACTCGCTGGTCCCGAGGCCTGTCACATTGTCCAGCCCTTCCAGGCCGGCGGGCATGGCGGCTCTCACCCCTCTGGCCGCCAGCGCCATACGCACATGGGCCAGCTGATTTTCCGGCACCAGGATCTGGCCGGAGCTCTTCTCCAGCCTGAATGGCACCTGTTCTTTCTCCAACATCTCCATGATGTTGGCCGTGTCATACAACTCCTGCTTGCCGTAAAGAGGGACGTAGTTCTTGCTGGAGGTCCACAGGATCACCACTATGGTGCCCGCCACGATGGCGGCGAGCAGCGCTATGGTCAGGATGGATTTGTTGTCGCGGGACAGACTGCGCCAGTTGCGCAACCCCTCCTGGACGCGTGTTCTGAAGGAATCCGAAGCCCCTTGCGGGGACGTTACCAGTTCAGTCATCACTTACCTCAGAGTGGCATACGCATAATGTCGTCGAAACCGGTCATCAGTTTGTTTCGCACCTGCATGAGGGCGGAGAAACTGAGGCCCGCTTTCTGGCTGGCAACCATGGCACCAACCAGATCATCGCTCTGACCCGCATCCACGGCAGTCATCAACCGTGAGGCGATATTTTGTTGTTCGTTGACCCGGCCAACCACATCGCGCATGGCGTCGCCGAATGATACGTTCGAGACATCATTTGATTCGATAACAGGGGTTTGGCTGGCGACTCGCTGCATCTCCTGCATCTGCTGCAAGAGCGTCACCTGTGATGACATCATTTCAATCTTCACTCGGTTTATCCCTTAGTTTTGAAGCTGCTGCTCAATATCTATGCCCTGCTCACGCATGGCCGCCAGCTTGTATCTCAGTGCCCGGGTCGTCATCCCAAGGGCTTCAGCCGTGCGGGTCCGATGGCCGCGAAAGCGGCGCAAGGTCTCTAGTACAAATTGAAATTCTGCGTAGCGGCGAGTCTCACTCAGCCCTTCCGGGGCGGAAAGCACTTCCGGCAACGCATCGTCGGATTCAATGGTGTAACTGGGCAGCATCAAATCGACGGCCTGAATATGCAATCCGCGAGCCATGATTAATGAACGTTGTATGACATTGTCCAACTCCCTGACATTGCCGGGCCAGCCGTATGTCAGCAGTTGCTTGCGTGCATTTTCACTGAGGCGATAGCCCTGCTGCGGGGCATGCAGTTCAATGAAGTATTCCGCCAGCGGTAATATGTCGTCGGGGCGCTCGCGCAATGCAGGCCAGCTCATGGGCAGCACATCGAGGCGGTAAAACAGATCCTCCCGAAACTGACCTGCCGTGACGAGGGTGCGTAGATCCTTGTTGCTGGCGGCGATGATCCGGACATCCAGCGCAATGGTTTGGTGGCTGCCGAGCCGTTCAACTTCTTTCTCCTGCAAGACCCGCAGCAATTTTGCCTGCAGCGTCAACGGCAGTTCGGAGATTTCGTCGAGCAGCAGCGTGCCTCCCTGGGCCTGCTCGAATTTCCCGGCCTGGGCTCCCGTTGCACCGGTAAACGCGCCCTTGTTGTGACCAAACAGAATGGACTCGAGCATGGATTCGGGGATAGCTGCGCAGTTGATGGCAACGAATGGTCGACCGGACCGGCTGGACATATCGTGGATATAACGGGCCAATCGCTCCTTGCCGGTACCGGACTCACCACCAATCAGAATGGTGGCAGGGGTCTTGGCCGCGCGGCGGGCCAGTTGCAGTACCTGCAGGCTCATGGCGGAGACAGCGATCAGATTGGGAATGGATTGACGCAAACGCAGCGCCCCCTTCACCGCATCAACCATCTGCTGGCCACTGAAGGGTTTGATGATGTAGTCGATGGCCCCCGCCCGCATCGCTTCCGCTGCAAGATAGGCTTGATGTTCGTTGACCAGCACCATGCAATCAGTACCACTGAAATCATGTACCAATTGCGGACCAGCTTCGGTCATGGCATCCATATCGAGCAGGATCAGATTAACTGAATTATCAGCGAGAATTAATTTTGATTTGCTGATGGAATCGACACAGGAAATGTTATAGCCATGGGCCAACAATATTCCTGCAATATCGTTTCCATTTGATAACGAAGAGCCAATCAATAACAAATGGGGAGCACTCTCAATAGCGGTTGGCCTTGAGTTTTTTTTAGTAGATAAATCCGAAAGCATAGGAACCCGAACCCGTGATTGTGGACAAACCAATCAACAGAACTGATGTGTCAAAAATAAAAGCGCACCATCCCCAAAAGGCGCCAAAAAAGACGTCATCTATTGGGTGAGAAGTGATATCAAGGCGGTGACAATGGCCTTGGTAACCCCGCTATCATTAGCATTCCTGCTATTAGACCGGAGGCTTTGCGTCCTGACTTTTCAGTTCAGTTTGCCTTTATCATGCGACTGTCCGTATTGGGACAATGCGGCACCACCTATTCGGTGGGAGCTGCATGGCACATGTGAATTGTTATATTTGTTATTTATCGTTAACATCAACTGCGTCAAAAACAGTCACATCATAACGGCTTCCAATGACAATTCAAGTAGATATGCGGAATATCATCTTCCCGTCAGTTCATTAACATGGCAGTTCCGCTTCAGCCCAAGGTGCCAATAACTTCCACCCGTAAATCCTCCGGAATTTCATTATAAGAGAGCACTTTGAGGCCTTTTGAAAATGAACGGGCATAGCGTGCCATCAGGGGACGAAGTTGAGGCATCACCACCAACACGGGAGCATGTCCCTGCTGTTGCAATTGCTCCTTCACCAGCGGCATGTTTTGCTGCAATTGCGCCAGCAACTGGGGATCAACCGGAAAACTGTCCAGCTGGATCTTGCCTTGCTGCTGGGACTGGTTCATGGCCGCCAGCAAGGTTTGCTCCAGCCGATCATCCAGCGTAAAAGTGGCCAGTACATCCCGGTTGCCGATGGCCTGTCTGACAATCTGGCGCTTGAGTGCACAACGCACATCGGAGGCCAGCAGAACCGGATCCTTGGTCAACTCACTCGCATCCAGCAAGGTAGTGGCAATAGTGCGGATATCGGTCAGACTGATCTGCTCCTTGAGCAGTTGACGAAAAACTCGCAATTGCTGCATTTGGGTCAGCGCCAGATTCAGTTCTTCCGCCAGCCGAGGAGACTGGGTAGCCAGGTGCTGGCCAAGCTTGCCGACCTCGTCATGACCGAACAATCCATCCAGCTGCTCCCTGAGCAGCTTGCTTGCATGAGTGGCGATGACGGTCGCAGAATCAACCACCGAGTAGCCCAGGTTCAGCGCCTTGGCCTTGTTCTCAGGCGAGATCCAGACTGCACTCATGCCATAGGCCGGATCCTGAGTCAGCTCACCGTCCAGCGCACCATAGGTTTCACCACTGCTGATCGCCATCAGCCGCTGGCAATCCACGTTACCGGCCGCCAGCCCTACACCTGACAGCTTGATCCGGTATTGATCCGGCTGCAGTTGCAGGTTGTCACGTACCCGGATTTCGGGCAGCAGAAAACCATACTGCTCTGACAAGGTTTTACGAATGCCCCGCACCCGAGCCAGCAATTCAGCCCCCTTGTCAGCCTCAGCCAGTGGTACCAGCCGATAACCCAGTTCAATGGCAACCGCATCGACCGGCAGCAAATCCTGCCACTCCAGCCCCTGCGGTTCCGGTTGAACCAGCTGACGAGTCAATTCTTGCGCGGCATCCAGATCCGGTTCATTGGCCCGACGCTTGCTCACGCTCCAGCCAGCCCAGGCCAGTACGGCCGCAAAGCTGAGGAATGCCAGCATGGGCATACCGGGTACCAGACCCAGGATCAGCATGATGGCAGCCGCAGTGTAGATTACCCGGGGCGATGCCAGGATCTGCTGACCCACCTGATCAGACATCTCTCCTTCATCACTGACCCGGGTCACTATGATGGCCGCTGCAGTGGACATCAGCAGGGAGGGGATCTGGGCAACCAGACCATCACCGATAGTGAGCAATGCATAGCTCTGGAACGCCTCAGCAACTGGCAGAGAGTGCTGGAAGATACCGATGGCCAAACCGCCAACCAGGTTGATGATGAGTACCAGCAGACCGGCAATGGCATCACCACGCACGAATTTGGACGCGCCATCCATCGCACCGTAGAAATCGGCTTCCCTCGCGATCTCATCACGCCTTGCTCGCGCCTGATGCTGATCCATGGTGCCGGCATTGAGATCGGCATCGATCGCCATCTGTTTGCCCGGCATGGCATCCAGAGTGAAACGCGCCGACACCTCGGAGATCCGCTCTCCCCCCTTGGTGATCACCACGAAGTTGATGATCATCAGGATCACGAAGACCACCAGACCGACAACATAGTTGCCACCGATCACCACCTCACCAAAGGCTTGAATGACCTTGCCTGCGGCCTCATGCCCTTCATGACCATGCAGCAACACCACCCGGGTAGAAGCGACGTTCAGCGACAGTCGCATCAAGGTGGCAACCAGCAAAACGGTTGGAAACACGGAAAAATCGAGCGGTCGACGAGCCGAGACAGAAACCAGCAACACCAGCACTGCCAACACTATGTTGAATGTAAACAGAGCATCCAGCAGCCAACCCGGCAGAGGCAGGATCATCATGGCCAGAATGGCCAGGAGCATCATGGGGATCGCGGTATAGGATTTGGTCAATACACGCCAGTTCACAACTTACCTCTCAGGTTGACGTAACTCGGGCGGCACATGCAAAGGTGCAAGAGGATTGGGTTTTTTCCCCTTGCCAGCCGCATAGGCCCGTAACTGCAATACATGGTTCAGCACATAGGCGACCGCGGTATAGAGGCCTGCCGGCACCTCCTGGTCCACCCGGGTGGAGTAGTAAATGGCCCGGGTCAGCTCAGGCAGACTCATGACCATCTTGTCATGCTGCTTTGCGACCTGGCGGATACGTTCCGCCATGCCGTCGACCCCTTTGGCAATAACATAAGGTGCATTGGCCCGGGCAGGGTCATACTTGATGGCCACCGCATAATGGGTCGGGTTGACGATGATCACATCAGCCTGCGGCACACGCTGTTCAATGCGCGCCCTGGCAAGCATCCCCTGAACCTGGCGGATCTTGGCCTTTATCTCGGGTCGGCCTTCGCTATTCTTGTGCTCATCCTTGACCTCCTGCTTGGTCATGCGCAACTGCTTGTTCAACGACCAGCGCTGATAGGGCACGTCCAGCACGGCAATCAGCATCTGCACGGAACCAAGCAAAATAAATGCCTGCGAAAGAATGCGCAGCGCCTGCTCCATCGCAGCCTGGGGAGGCATACGGTTCATCATCATCAGCAAGGGCCACTGGTGCTGCAACATCAAGGCCAGCGTCGAACCAATGAGCAGGATTTTGAGTACCGACTTGAGCAGTTCCATCATGCTGTGAGACGAGAACATCCGTTTAAGCCCTTTGAGCGGATTGATTTTTTCCGCACTGGGCAGGAGTTTCTTCCAGGTCAGTACCATGCCGCCCGGAACAATGCTGAGCATCACCAGCAGCAAGGCCAGAAAACCGAACAGAGGCAGCAATACCCACAACATGCTGAGCAAGGCTTCTGCCGTCCAGTGAAGCATCATCTGGGGATCCCGGGCCCCCTGCCAGTCGAAACGCTGGGGGCGTTTCATCAACTCGGCAAAGAAGTTGCCGAAGCTGGGCACCATCCATTGCATGGCTAGCCCCCCCAGCAACAGCAGCCCGGCCGAGCTCAGCTCCTTTGAGCGCGCAATTTGCCCCTCTTCCCGTGCCTTGCGCAGTTTCTGGGAGGAGGCCTCTTCGGTTCTGTCCTGAGCGCTGTTCTGGCTCATGAAGGTGTCAATGCCCTGAGCTGTTCCAGCACATAGGTCACCAGATCAAGGTAACGAGCCGGTACGCCGCTGATGGAAATGGCCATGGTCAGCAGGCCCAGCATCAGTGTCATGGGAAAGCCCAGCGAGAAGATATTCAGGGAAGGGGCAGTTCTGTTCATCACCCCGAAGGTAAGGTTGACCATCAACATGGCAACCACGGCCGGCAGAGTCAGGATCAGGGCGGCCCCGATACTCCAGCCAAACAGACCGATGACGCCCTTCATATCCAGCAGATCGAGCGAGGAGCCGGGTGGCCAGCTCCGCAGGCTCTGCACCAGCACGTCCAGTGTAACCAAGTGCCCGTTCAGGCCGAGAAACAACAATGAGCAGAAGATAAGCATCAGCTGGCTGACGATGGGGGCCGTATCTCCGTTGCTGGGATCATTCATCACCGCCATCGCCAGACCCATCTGCATGGAGAGGATCTGACCGGCCATGGTCATGATCATGAACAGCATCTGGACACAAAGCCCGAACAGCAGTCCAAACAATAACTGCTCTATGGTCAGCACCAGCGCGCCCGTGCTGAAAGGGTCGACCACGGGCATGCCCTTGAGCATGGGCGCCAGCAGCAGGCTGATGATGAAGGCAAGAAATAGACGAACCTGGGGCGGCAACCGGCCATCACCGAAGATGGGCATCACCCAGAAGGCGGTGGCGATCCGGATAAACGGCCACCACCACTGCCCCAACCAGGCCGTCAGGTCGGCTGCGCTGAGGGACAGCAGAGAATTCATCCGATCAGTCCGGGTATCTTCAAAAACAGATCGTGGAACAGGGTAGTGATTTGGGAGAGCAGCCAGTTTCCGGTAAAGATGAGCGTCATCAGGGTTACCAAAAAGCGAGGCAGAAAGCTGAGGGTCTGCTCCTGGATCTGTGTTGCGGCCTGGAACACGCTGACGATGAGGCCGATGACGAGGCCAGGAATTATCAGCACCGACACCATCACCACGACCAGGTTGACGGCACCGCCAACCAGCGCAACACTCTGCTCCGGCGTCATGTCAGCCTCTCCCGCCAAAACTGGCCGCCAGCGTACCGACCGTCATCGACCAGCCATCTACCAGCACGAACACCATCAGCTTGAATGGCAATGAAATGATAAGAGGGGACAACATCATCATCCCCATCGCCATCAGCACGCTAGCCACTACTAGGTCGATCACCAGAAAGGGGATAAACAACATGAATCCGATCTGGAATGCCGTATTCAGCTCGCTCAGCACAAACGCCGGCAACAAGACACCAAACGGGACGTCGGCCTTGCTGAGGGTGGTGGGTTCACCGGAGATCCGCAGCATCTGCTCCAGATCCGGCTCCCGGGTCTGGGCCAGCATAAAGTGGCGCAGCGGTTTTTCAGCCCGATCCAGCCCTTCCGACAAGGTAATTTCATTCTGATCGTAGGGAACAAACGCGTTCTGATACATATCGGTCCAGACCGGGCGCATGATCACCAACGTCAGGATCAAGCTGATACCGATCAACACCCTATTGGGCGGGCTTTGCTGCAATCCCATCGCCTGCCGTAAAATCGCCAACACTATGATAATACGAGTAAAACTCGTCATCATCAGCAATAGAGTCGGCAACAATCCCAACAGGGTCATGAAGAAGAGGATCTGCAACTTGATGTTGTAGTCCTCGCCGCCGCCAGCCCCAGGCAGTACTGAAAACAGCGTCATATCCGCCCCCCAGCCGGGCAGCGAAAACAACAGCAGAGCAAACAGCAGATGGCGCATCAGTCGTCCATGCCACCCAGCAGATTGGTGTCGATCACATCCACCAGACGCAGGCCATACTTGCCGTTGACCACGACCACTTCGCCCTTGGCAAGCAGTCGACCGTTGACTCGAACATCCAGCGGTTCACCAGCCAACTTGTCGAGCTCGATCACGGCCCCCTCTTCAACACGCATCAAATCACCGAGAGGTACTTCGGTGCTGGCCACTTCCAATGTCACCTTGACCGGAATCTGGCGAAAAAAGGAGAGATCACGCTGTTTGCTGCTACTGGTGGGGGACATGTAATCGGCGGCACTCGGCATGCTGATATCATCACCAAACAGTTGATCCAGTCCATCCAGGTCCAGCGGGTCGTTCATATTGTGCTCGTTCATGATGTGATTATTCCTCTACAACTGTCGCGACCTGATAGACCAGGTTGCCTTTATATTCGGCGACTCGTCCGCTGAAACAGGAACGATTGCCAATCAGGGCCGGAACTACCTCCGGTAGATCCAGCGAGAGCACATCGCCTACCTTGAGACACTCCAGATCGGCCAGTGTCATGGAGAGTTGCCCCATGACCACGCGCAACCGCACTGGCACATGTGTCAATGCCTGCTCCAATGCTCCATCCTGCAAATCATGTCCCACAGAGCAACCGTTACTCTCGGCAGGTGGTACCAGCCAGAGCCGCCAATCATGGGCAAAACTGCCCACGGTCAGGTTGGCCTCTGCCATCCACAACCGTGATTGCGGTAATGCATCGCGGGTAATCAAGGTCAGCTGCCAATCAAGATCGCCCAATCCCAGACATGAAGACCAGATGTCGACCTGATATTGGCAAAGACGCAGCATCAGCCGCTGCTCGGTATCGGTCAGCCCTTTACCATGGGAGGGAGCCTCGCTCTGGTCGCGCAATGCACCACCAAAAAAGAGCACGGCCAGGCGATATATGACGGCCGGCGAGATAGAAAAATAGGCAACCCGATGCGCATCGAGTGCACTGCGAGCTTCAACCCAGATCAGACCGTCGTCATGCTCCGGGGATGCCAGCACGGTGAACTCCTGATAATTCAGCTCACAATCTGCACTATTGAAAAGTTGGGCCATACACCCTGCCGCTTGCAGAGAAAAGGTTCCCAACAGGGCATTGATTTGTTTGAGTCGTTCCTGGTCGGCACGTTCAATACCAAGAAGATCGTAATGGGGAAGAGTTTTGCCCCGCTGTGCACAGAGCAACCGGGAAGGTGTGAGCATTACGCCGCTTGATGACATTCAAAATCCACCTTAGCCATTCTTATTTCACCTTACAGCCACAAAGGCGTCTATCAGGCCAGCCATGTGATCGGTACAGATAGTCCAGCCGACTTAGAGCGACCAGAATGGGCGAGAACTTTATTACAAAACCCTAAAAGGCGCCACGCACCAGGCCCGCAACTCCATAATAAAAATCCCGGCACCAGAAGGTGCCGGGATTGGTTGGTATTTGCATACCTTGAATAGGTCGGAGTCGGCCTGTAAGCCGGGTTCTGTACCGGGTTGCCCCGGGTAGCAATCATTCCTCTAGGCCAGCAATCGCTCGCTGGCTCAAGCAACCTACCCGCCCCCAACGCGGGCCGCGCCAATAGGGGCCTATTTGGTCTTGCTTCGGGTGGAGTTTACCGTGCCACGAACTGTTGCCAGTCGCGCGGTGCGCTCTTACCGCACCCTTTCACCCTTACCTGATCCCTTGCGGGCCATCGGCGGTTTGCTCTCTGTTGCACTGGTCGTAGGCTCACGCCCCCCAGGCGTTACCTGGCACCCTGCCCTATGAAGCCCGGACTTTCCTCCCCTCCGCCCGTCTGTCCCGAGGGACACAACGACGAAGCAGCGATTGCCCAGCCAACTCCGGGCGCGGATTATAGCCTTGTCCGGCACCTCGGGTAAACCTGCAATTGAGTTTGACCGAGTTAATCGCACTCGAGAGAACGCCAAGGCTGGCCTCCGGCCTGCATTTATCCGCCTCAGTAATGTTCAAGGCCGTACTTGTAGAGCGCATTCTTCTTCACCCCATGGATCTCGGCGGTGAGCGCCGCCGCTTTCTTGAGCGGCAGTTCGGTCACCAGCAGTCCCAGGGTACGGATCGCCTCGGCCGGCAGCTCCTCTTCCGTTTTATTGGCGCCCGCGACCACCAGCACGATCTCGCCGCGGCAGCGATTTTCGTCCTCGCCCAGCCAGACCAGCATCTCGGAAGCAGGCAGACCGTGGATCGACTCGAAGGTCTTGGTCAGCTCGCGGCACACCACGACCTGGCGTTCGCCGAGAATGCGGGCGATAGCTTCCACCGTGTCCTGCACCCGACGCGGGGATTCGTAGAACACCAGTGAGCGACTGTCTTCGATCACTGCCTGCAAACGGTCGTCACGGCCCTTGGCTTTTGCCGGCAGAAATCCTTCGAAGGCAAACCGGTCGGTGGGCAACCCGGCCGCTGACAGCGCCGTGATGGCAGCACAGGGGCCGGGCAGCGGCACTACCTTGACCCCGGCTTCGCGACAACGGGTGACCAGGTGATAACCGGGGTCGCTGATGAGTGGCGTACCGGCATCGGAGACAAGGGCCACGCTCTTGCCCTCTTTTATCCGGCCGATCAGCACGTCAGCCTTCTGCTGTTCGTTGTGATCGTGCAGGGCGAAGGTGGGCACCGAGATTTGATAGTGGCTGAGCAGGATGCCGGTATGGCGGGTATCCTCGGCAGCCACCAGATCGACACTGCGTAAAATGTCCAATGCACGCTGGGTAATGTCAGCCAGATTGCCGATCGGGGTGGGGACTATGTACAGGGTTGGGATGTCACTCATGGGAGCTCCGAGTGTCCCGACAATTGTGTCGCCATATTGGCCCGTTTACACTATGGAGAATTTCAACACTGGTCGGGGAATGAACTTGAACCGGGTTACAAAGCAGCTAAGTGTATCACGACTCTTCGGCATCCTACTCGCGGCAGTACTGCTTGCCGCCTGTGCGTCGGAGCCCAATCAATCAGCCGGACAATCCGGCATGCCGTCGGCCTTCTCGGATTTGACCAAGAATGCCCAGTGGTATCTGGCGCAGGTGGATCCGGCTAAACCGGCCGAAGCCTTCACCTGGCAGGTGATGGCGGCGCGCAGCTATCTGGCGCTCGGTCAGGCCAAGCCGGCCGCGGCCCTGTTCCAGCAACTGCAGAAGCAGGGCCAGAGCGCCGAGCAAAAGGCCCAGCTGCAACTGTTGCAGGCTCACCTGCTGCTCGCCCAGGGCAACGCCAATCAGGCGCTGATCCTGCTGGAGGGCAAGCCAGAGGTGGCGCTGGATGCCGATACCCAGAAGGACTGGTATCGCCAGCGGGTGGTGCTGCAACTGGACATCAACAACAAGTTCGGTGCCGCCAAGTCGCTGATCCTGCTGGAGCCCTATCTGGCCCAGAATGAGCTGGCCACCAATCACCAGCAAATCTGGTCACTGCTCAAAAGCATGACTCCCTCCACCCTGCAGGCACTGGAAGAGGCGCCGGCTCCCGACGTGACTACCGGCTGGCTACGGCTGGCGGCGCTGGTGAACGAGTTTGGCGCCCAGCCCAATCAGCTGGCACGCCAGCTCGCTGGCTGGAAGCAGGCCTTCCCGAACCACCCGGCCCAGAAAGATATGCCGGCGGGTCTGGGCGATCTGGCGACCAGCAACATCAATACCCTGCAGCAGATTGCCGTATTCCTGCCGCTCTCCGGCAATCTGGAGCCTCAGGGCGCCGCCATCCGCAACGGCATGCTGATGTCTTACAAGGAGAATCAGGGCCAGTTCACCCTGAACTTCTACGACACCCAGACCAAGGCGATGGGCGAGCTCTACAAACAGGCGATTCAGGAAGGGGCCAACATGATCATCGGCCCGCTGCTCAAAGACCGGGTCGAGGAGCTGCTCAAGTCAAATCCGACCGTGCCGGTGCTGGCTCTCAACGAGCTGGACAAGCCGATCGTCAATGACAATACCTTCTACTTCTCCCTTTCCGCCGCCGCCGATGCAGCACAGGCCGCCCAGTACCTCTACGGTCAGGGCTATCGCAAGCCGCTGCTGATCGCCGCCCAGGGGCGGATCGGTTATGGCAGCATCAAGGCGTTCGAACAGGCCTGGGCCACCGTGAGCCAGGACAAGCCGGTCGTCGCCACCTTCGGCGCTCGCAACGAAGTGCAGGGCATGGTCAAGAATGCTCTGAGCGGTCGCTCCACCGCCCGGGCCGGCGAAGTGGTGCAGCTTGCTGACACGGCGCCGCGCAGCATCGACGTGGTCTATGTGGTCGCCAACAGCCTGGAGACCCGGATGATCAAGCCGTATGTGGACATCTCGGTCAATCCGATGGGCAGCCTGCCGATCTACAGCAGCTCGCGCAGCTATGACAGCGCCACCACCGAAGTGGCTTCCGAGCTCAACGGCATGCATATCTCCGATATGCCGCTGCTGCTGGGCGGTTACGAGAAGCAGCGCGAACAGATTGCCCTGCTCTGGCCGCAAACTCAGGGTGACCTGCTGCGACTGTTCGCGCTGGGCTACGATGCCGTGGCACTGGCGGAAAACCTGCAGCAGATGCGCAAGGTCAATGCCATGCAGCAGCCGGGCATGAGCGGCCAGCTGAGCGTGGATGCCAGCGGCAACATAGTGCGGGTACTGGACTGGGCCACCTACCAGAACGGCAAGCTGGTCAGCGACAGTGCCATGCCTCAGCTCGAGGGAGCCCCCCATGAAGGGTCTATTGGCACGGATGCACCAGCAGTGGCAGAACCTGTTCCCGTCAGCACCGAGCAAGGGACAGCACTTTGAGCAGCTAGCGGAACGCTGGTTGCAGGCCCGCGGCCTGCAACCCGTGACCCGCAACTACCGCTGCCGGGGCGGCGAGATCGATCTCATCATGCGCCAGGGGGAGACCCTGGTGTTTGTTGAGGTCCGCTACCGCGCCCAGACCAGCCATGGCGGCGCCGCCGCCTCGGTCACCCGGCGCAAGCAGCACAAGATCGTGCTGGCAGCGCGCCACTATTTCAAGCAACATGCCATCAACGAGGCCAGCCAGGCCTGCCGATTCGATGTGATCGCGTTCGAGGGCGACCAGCCAGACTGGATCCAGAACGCATTTTAAGAGGACCCCATGACTGACCGCATCAAAGAGAACTACACCGAGAGCATCCAGACCAAGATAGCCGCCGCCGAGGCGCTGCCGGATGCCATCCATACCGCAGCCCAGATGCTGACCATCTGCCTGCTCAATGGCCACAAGGTGATGGCATGCGGCAACGGTCCTTCCGCAGCGCTGGCCCAGCTGTTCATCTCGGAATTGGTCAACTGCTACGAAACCGAGCGCCCTTCCCTGCCCGGCATGGCGCTGACCCCTGACATGGCCACCATCAGCGCCATCGCCACCGATCACGGTTTTGAAGAGGTGTATGCCAAGCAGATCCGGGCGCTCGGTCAGCCCGGCGACATCTTGGTGGTCATCACCACCACCGGCAACAGCCGCAGCCTGATCAAGGCTGCCGAGGCCGCCCTCTCCCGCGACATGACCATAGTGGTGCTGGGTGGTGGTGACGGTGGCGAGATCGCCGGCCTGCTCGGTCCCAACGACGTGGAGATCCGGGTGCCGTCGGCTCGTCGACCCCGCATTCTGGAAGTGAACCTGTTGACCCTGCACTGCCTGTGTGATCTCATCGACCAGACTCTTTTCCCGCAACAGGAAGATTGAAACCATGAACAAGCAAATGCTCCTGCTCGGCCTGCTGGCCGGCACCCTGCTGCTGCAAGGCTGCGCGGCCGTAGTGGTAGGCGGTGCCGCCGGCACCGCCAAAGCCTCCGGCGATCGTCGCACCCTGGGCGCCCAGTGGGACGATCAGGCCATCGAGCTGAAAGCGGCCAACCTGCTGGCTGACAACAAGCCGCTCAGCGCAGCCAGCAAGATCAGCGTCTACAGCAATAACGGCCGCGTGCTGCTGGTCGGCCAGACACCTTCTGACGCTTACAAGCTCGAAGCTGGCAAGATAGTGGCCCGCATCGAGGGGGTGCGCCACGTCTACAACGAATTGCGCCTCGGCCAGCCGGTCAGCATAGGGGTTCGCAGCAACGACTCCTGGATCACCTCCAAGGTGCGGGCAGACATGCTGGGCGCCAAGAATTTTGACAGTGCCAAGGTCAAGGTGGTCACCGAAAATGGCGAGGTATTCCTGATTGGCCTGGTGACCCGCCAGGAAGGGGATCACGCCGTCGAGATCGCCCGCCACGTCAGCGGCGTGAAGCGCGTGATCAAGGCCTTCGAGTTTGCCCAGAACTAGCACTGACCGCCGACTCTCGGCATAAAAAAACGCAGCCTGTTGGCTGCGTTTTTTATTTGATAACCTTCAGGGTCGGACGACCGCTCGGACGCGGTGGTTCCGGCTCGGGTTCCACCGGCGCTTCGGCTTGCTCCAGCCAGAGGTCATAACCCGCCTCGGGCGGGAACAGGGTCCCCACGCCGTTTTCCCGGGCATGGATGGCCAATACGGCTGCCATCGGGATGTAAACCTGCTGGGAGACACCACCAAAACGGGCGCTGAAGCTGATGGCTTCATTGTCCATGTGGAACTGCCCTACCGCACGGGGGGCGATGTTCAGCACTATCTGTCCATCCTGGACAAACTGCATCGGCACCATCACGTGAGGGATGTTGACGTTGACCACCAGATGCGGAGTCAGGTCATTGTCCAGCAACCAGTCGAAGAACGCCCGCAGCAGGTACGGGCGACTGGGTGTCATTGTCGGTTCCATGCTCATACGCCGGCACGGATCTCGCGCTCGGCTTCAGTCAGGGAAGCCTGGAAAGACTCGCGCTCGAACAGACGAACCATGTAGGCCTTCAGCTCTTTGGCGCCACGACCGGTGAAGTCGATGCCAAGGCTCGGCAGACGCCACAGCAGCGGGGCCATGTAGCAATCGACCAGACCAAACTCTTCGCTCATGAAATAGGGCATTTCACCGAAGATCGGCGCGATGGCCAGCAGGTTGTCCCGCAGTTCGGCACGCGCCGCATCCACGTCGCTACCCGCCATGATCTTGTCGGCCAGAGAATACCAGTCCAGCTCGATGCGATGCATCATCAGACGGCTGTTGCCGCGGGCCACAGGGTAGACCGGCATCAGGGGCGGGTGCGGGAAGCGCTCGTCCAGATACTCCATGATGATGCGTGAGGTGTACAACGCCAGCTCGCGATCGACCAGGGTCGGTACGGTGTTGTAGGGGTTCAGCTCGGCCAGCTCATCCGGCAGGTTGCTTGGGTCAACCTGGCAGATATCTACGCTAACACCCTTCTCCGCCAGGACAATACGCACCTGATGGCTGAACATATCGTTGGCACCGGAAAACAGCGTCATTACCGAACGCTTATTGGCAGCTACAGCCATTGAACCCTCCCGTCATTAAAAAGCAGAAACGGCAATGAAGCCTCTTGGTCTTCATTGCCGTGCATTATATTACCCGGATCTGGTCGCTTAGTGAACGTCGCGCCAGAATTCCTTCTTCAACAGCACAGTGAAGATGAAGAAGATCACGATGAAGCCAAGTACCCAGAAGCCCATGCGTTCGCGCTCCTGTTGTACCGGTTCAGCCGAGTAGACCAAGAAGTTTACCAGATCCAGTACCGTCTGATCATACTCTTCGTTATTCATTTCACCGTTGCCGTCAGATTTGACACTGACAACCTGCTGAACTTCCACTCCGTCGATGGTGTGGGTCGCGAACTCGGCGCGGGGCGTGCCTTGCAGCGGCTCCAGCACATGGGGCATGCCCACGGACGGGAATACCACGTTGTTCACGCCAAACGGACGGGTCTCATCCACGTAGAAAGAGCGCAGGTAGGTGTAAATCCAGTCGGCACCACGTACCCGGGCAACCAAGGTCAGATCGGGGGGCGGTGCGCCAAACCATTTGGCCGCATCCTTGTCCGGCACCGAGTTTTCCATCAGATCACCGATCTTGGCACCATTGACGATCAGGTTGGCCGCCATCAGATCTTCCGGAATACCGATGTCTGCCGCCACCCGGTTGTAACGCTGGTACTGGGTGCTGTGACAGCCAAAGCAGTAGTTCATGAAGGTGGCCGCACCACGCTGCAACGACGCCTTGTCGTTCAGGTCATAGTTGGCCTTGTCCAGGTGCACAGCCCCGGTGTTGGCAAACACCAGCGACGGCAGCAGGGTCAGCACTGCAAAAATTATTCTTTTCATTTAAATGTCACCCTCTCCGGCAGCGGCTTGGTGCTTTCATTCTTGCTGTAGAAGAACAACAGGACGAAGAACCCGAAATAACCCAGGGTACAGATCTGGGCGATCAGCGTCAGGGTCGGAGTCGATGGCAAGACGCCGAGCACCCCGAGAATGATGAAGCAGACCACAAACTGGGCGATGTTCAGCTTGTGCAGGGTACTGCGATAGCGCACCGAACGTACCTTGCAGCGATCCAGCCAGGGCAACAGGAACAGCACCACGATGGAAAGCCCCATCATGATGACGCCCAGCAGCTTGTCAGGCACCGCCCGCAAAATGGCGTAGAAGGGGGTGAAGTACCACACAGGCGCAATGTGTGCTGGGGTCTTCAGACCATTGGCTACTTCAAAGTTCGGTTTCTCGAGGAAATAACCCCACATGTCCGGCTTGAAGAAGATGATGGCGCAGAACAGGAACAGGAAGCCTGCGACCCCGATCATGTCCTTGACTGTGAAGTAGGGGTGGAATGCCACCGCATCCAGCGGCCAGCCGTTCTCGTCCTTGTGCTTCTTGATGTCGATACCGTCCGGGTTGTTGGAACCCACTTCATGCAACGCCAGGATGTGCATGGCAACCAGCATCACCAGTACCAGCGGCAGGGCGATGACGTGCAGTGCGAAGAAGCGGTTCAGGGTAGCGCCGGAGATGACGTAGTCACCGCGGATCCACAGGGTCAGATCGTCACCGATGACCGGAATGGCGCCAAACAGCGAGATGATGACCTGGGCACCCCAGAACGACATCTGGCCCCACGGCAACAGATAGCCCATGAAGGCTTCCGCCATCAGGCAGAGGAAGATCAACATGCCGAAGATCCACAGCAACTCGCGCGGCTTCTGGTAGGAGCCGTAGATCATGCCGCGGAACATGTGCAGATAAACCACGATGAAGAACGCAGACGCGCCGGTGGAGTGCATGTAGCGCAGCAACCAGCCGTAGTCCACATCCCGCATGATGTACTCCACGGAGGCAAAGGCACCTTCGGCGGAGGGGTTGTAGTTCATGGTCAGCCAGATACCCGTGATGATCTGGTTGACCAGCACCAGCATGGCGAGCGAGCCAAAGAAGTACCAGAAGTTCAGGTTCTTGGGCGCCGGGTACTTAGCCATGTGATCGTTGTACATGGCAGTGAGCGGAAAGCGATAGTCAATCCAGCCCATCAGTTTGGCAAACATGGTCAGGCCTCCTTGCCATCGGCACCGACCAGGATGGTGGTGTCGCTAAGATATTTGTACGGCGGAATGACCAGGTTCAAGGGTGCTGGCACCCCCTGGAACACTCGACCAGCCATGTCGAACTTGGAGCCATGACAGGGGCAGAAGAAGCCAGAGGTCACGCCCTGTACCTGCTCGCCAAAGCTGTCCGGCAGATAGGAGGGGGAGCAGCCCAGATGAGTGCAGATACCGACGGCCACGAAGATCTCCGGCTTGATGGATCTGTAACCGTTGTGGGCATAGTCGGGTTGCTGGGGCTCGTCGGAAGCCGGATCGCGCAACTTGTCGTCGTGCGCGGCCAGGGCATCCAGCGTCTGCTTGGTGCGTTTCACCACCCAGACCGGCTTGCCTCGCCACTCAACACGGATGAGCTGGCCTGGTTCCAACTTACTGATATCCACTTCTACCGGAGCACCCGCCGCTTTGGCTTTGGCACTCGGGTTCCATGACTTAATAAACGGCACTGCGGTAAAAGCAGCTCCTACCCCACCAACGGCGACCGTTGACCAGGTAAGAAATCTGCGGCGACCGGTATCAACTGGCGCATTGCTCATCCAAAAACTCTCCCATGTGGACTCCGCACATTCTTATTGTGTCCCTGTTCTCCTTTCTTCCGTGACAACAGCGGCGGAAGCGGAGTTACAATTGTCACAGAAAAACCGAGGGAATTTTAAAGAAAAGATAACAACTTGACAAGAAAGAGAAGCGAAGGTCAAAAACAATAAATACACAATTTTTTGTCTTTTGTGACGTGGTGTTAGCAATACCGTTGGTAATATTACCAATAAAAAAAGCCTGGCACATGGCCAGGCTTTTTTGACACTCGCGAGAGTGCGTACCAAAAGCGAATTAACGCTTGGAGTACTGCGGACGCTTACGAGCTTTGTGCAGACCGACTTTCTTACGCTCAACCTTACGGGCATCGCGAGTAACAAAGCCTGCTTTACGCAGTTCGGAACGCAGGGTTTCATCGTACTGCATCAGAGCACGAGTGATACCGTGGCGGATCGCACCAGCTTGACCGGAGATGCCACCACCATTAACGGTGATGTACAGGTCCAGTTTCTCGGTCATCTCAACCAGTTCCAGCGGCTGACGAACTACCATGCGGGCAGTCGGACGGCCGAAGTACTGCTCCAGGGAGCGCTGGTTGATTACGATTTTACCGCTACCCGCTTTGATAAATACGCGAGCAGTGGAGCTTTTGCGACGGCCGGTACCGTAGTATTGATTTTCTGCCATTGTTGCCAGTTCCCGTTAGATATCCAGTACTTGAGGTTGCTGAGCAGCATGAGCGTGCTCGGCGCCTGCGTAAACTTTCAGCTTACGGAACATGGCACGGCCCAGCGGACCCTTCGGCAGCATGCCTTTGACGGCAGCTTCGATTACCATTTCCGGTTTACGCTGAATCAGCTTGTCGAAGCTGATGGACTTGATACCACCCGGGAAACCGGAGTGAGCATGGTACATTTTGTCGGTAAATTTCTTACCGGTTACGTGTACCTTCTCAGCGTTTACAACGATGATGTAATCACCGGTGTCAACGTGCGGAGTGTACTCAGCTTTGTGCTTACCACGCAGACGAGCAGCGATCTCGGTTGCGATACGACCCAGAGTTTTACCTTCTGCGTCCACAATGTACCAGTCACGTTTTACGGTTTCTGGCTTGGCAACGAAAGTTTTCATTAAGTTAAACCCAATTACCTGTTACAGACCCAATTGCTTATGGGGGCTCTCCCACAAACAACAAACGATGGCCTACCTGTACCCCTTCGAATACAAGTAAAGCTTAAAGTGTTGCTGTCTTATCGACAGCTGTAACGTGGGCCGGGCGATTATAAGTGAAGTTGCCTTAAATATCACCTGCTAATTTCACTGCCATGAAGCTAGCAAATGTCGCCCGGCCCTACCTGCCGCAGATGCCCATCCGACTGGCAGGCGCGGTATTGTGACTAAGGAAGGTGCACTCTGGCAAGGTATTCGTGCGATTGCATTTCCTGAAGCCGTGAAAGACAACGTTTGAACTCGAAATTCAGCAGCCCGTTGCCATAGAGTTCCTGCATGGGCACCGCCGCCGATATGATCAGCTTGACGTGCCGCTCATAGAACTCGTCCACCATGGCGATGAAGCGGCGCGCCGCGTCATCCGTGCCCGCCCCCATTGGCTGCACATTGGCCAGCAGGACGGTGTGAAACAGCCGGGCCAGCTCGATGTAATCGCCCTGTGAGCGGGGAGTACAGCAAAGTTGCTCAAACTCCATATAGAGCACACCTTCTCCCATCCCCAGCGACGCCAGTTGACGGTGATTGATCTCGACACTGCCCGCCCGGGCCTCTTCCAGCCCGGTTAACTGCCGAAAATAACGATCCAGATTGGATTTTGCCTGCTGATCCAGCGGGAAATGATAAATCTCCGCCTGCTCCAGCGTACGCAGGCGATAGTCGGTGCCGCCGTCCACATTAAGTATCTCGCAATGGCGCTCGATGAGCGCAATCGCCGGTAGAAAACGGGCCCGCTGCAGACCATTTCGATACAAATCCTGCGGCGGTATGTTCGAGGTCGCCACCAGCACCACCCCGTGGCCGAACAACTCCTGAAACAGCGTTCCCAACAGCATGGCGTCGGTGATGTCGGAGACAAAAAACTCGTCGAAGCAGATGACGTCGGTTTCGCCGGCCAGCTTGCTGGCGATCAGCTTGAGCGGGTCTGCCTGACCGGTCAGCCCCTTGAGCTCATCGTGCACCCGGTGCATGAAACGGTGGAAGTGAATGCGCAGCTTGCGCTCTCCCGGCAGGCTGTCGAAAAAAGTATCCATCAGCCAGGTCTTGCCTCTGCCCACTCCGCCCCACATATATAGACCCAGGATGGGCGCGCGAGGCTTCGGCTTTTGCAGCCAGCCCAGCAGGCCGCGGGATCTGGTCGGAGTCGGGGTTTGGCACAAATCCTGATAGAGTCGCTCCAGACGGGCCACTGCCATCGCCTGGGCGGGGTCGGCCACGAAGCCGGGGCGCTGCAAATCCTGCTGATACTTTTGCTGCGGGGTCATCCTGTCGATTGCCTTCAAGTCCCTGAATGAAGGACAAAATGGTATCACGCTCTCGGGGTGCACGGTATAGTGCCATCAAGGCGTAGCGGCCGCTTTGGCCGCATCAACCCACATTGATTTAGCTGTAACAAGGAGCATCTATGAGTCTGTTAAACGGGATCCTGCTGGCTGTCGCCGCCTTGATTATTGGTGTCATCATCGGCCGCTTCACAGTGCGCAGCCGGGATGCCGGCCGTCTGGAACAAGAACTGAAGAAGGCTCACAAGGAACTTGAAAGCTACCAGGGCCAGATCAATACCCACTTCGCCGACAGCGCCGCCCTGATGGAACAGCTGGCCGAGCAGTACCAGACCCTTTATCGCCATATGGCGGAGCAGAGCAAATTCCTGGCCAAGGCTCAGGAGCCGCTGTTCCGTGAAACCCTGCTCGACGAGAGCAGCGATGTCCCGGCCAATGAAGAACCGGGCATACCACCCCGTGACTATGCAGGGGCCTCCGGTCTGCTCAAGCAGTCCAGTTAGTTCCCTGCGGAACTAATTGCGCGGTAGCGTGGTCAGACCTTGACGATTGCATTGCAACTTTTTCTGGGAGCTGTTTTTCATATGCGTAAACCTCTTTCTGTGCTCAGTGTGTTAGCCCTCAGTGTCGGTATCGCCATGTCTGCGGCCCCTGTACAGGCTGCACTGCCCTCTCTGCTGGCGAACAATCAGGAGATGCCGAGCCTGGCGCCGGTGCTCGAGCAGGTCACCCCTGCCGTGGTCAACATTTCAGTCTCCGGCAAGAAGATCACCCGCCAGCGTCTGCCGGAACAGTTCCGTTTCTTCTTCGGCCCCAACATGCCCGACGAACAGGTGAGCGAGCAGCCCTTCCAGGCGCTCGGCTCCGGCGTCATCATCGATGCCAAGAAGGGCTACGTGATCACCAACGCCCACGTCGTGCACGAGGCGGACGAGATCAAGGTCAACCTGAAGGATGGCCGTGAATACGCCGCCAAGAAGATCGGCGAGGACAAGCAGTCCGACATCGCGCTGCTGCAAATCAAGGCCGAGGATCTGGTGCAGATCAAGTTTGCCGACTCCGACGAGCTGCGGGTCGGTGACTATGCGTTGGCCATCGGCAACCCGTTCGGCCTCGGCCAGACCGTCACCTCCGGCATCGTCAGTGCGCTCGGCCGCAGCGGCCTCAACATCGAAAATCTGGAAAACTTCATCCAGACCGATGCCGCCATCAACTCCGGCAACTCAGGTGGCGCCCTGCTCAACCTGCGCGGTGAGCTGATCGGCATCAACACCGCCATCCTGGGCCCGAACGGCGGCAACATCGGCATCGGCTTCGCCATTCCGTCCAACATGGTGCGCGACCTGTCCGAGCAGATCGTGAAATACGGTGAAGTGCGCCGCGGCCAGCTGGGCATCACCGGTACCGAGCTCACCTCCGAAATCGCCAAGACCTTCGGCTACAACAAAAAAGATGGCGCCTTCGTCAACCAGGTCATGCCTGACTCCGCCGCCGCCAAGGCGGGCATCAAGGCCGGCGACATCATCATCAGCATCGATGGCAAGGCCATCCGCTCGTTTGGTGAACTGCGCGCCAAGATCGCCACCATGGGGGCTGACAAGCAGGTTGCCCTTGGCCTCATCCGCGATGGCAAGGAGCAGACCGTCAAGGTCACACTGAAGAAGGCGGATGACAGCGAGATCCTGGCCAGCGCCCTGCACCCGGCACTGGAAGGGGCTAAGCTGAGCACCACCGCCGAGCCAGTAACCGGCGTGGCCGTGGCCGACATCGATCCGCGCTCGCCTGCCGCCGCCTCAGGCCTGCAGAAGGGTGACATCATCATCGGGGTCAACCGCCTGCGCATCAACTCGCTGGAAGAGCTGAGCAAGGCGTTGAAGAACAAGCCGGATGTGCTGGCGCTGAACATCCAGCGCGGGGAATCCTCCCTCTATCTGGTGATCCGTTAACCCCCTCTCACCCGCGGCCCTCGCCGCGGGTGATTTTTATCCACCGATAGTGTTATTCTCTGCGCGCTGTATGTACGGATGAGAATGACATGAAAATTCCCCCTCTAGTCAGTTACTTGGGCAAGTCTGTCGGCTTCGGTCTCACCGTGGCGGCTCTTCTGTTGCTGCTGTTTCCCAATTTCCGTGGCGGGGCCCAGTTGCCCGGCCTCATCACCAATGCCCGTGAACTGAGTTTCTCCTACGCCGCCCACCGCGCCGGGCCGGCAGTCGTCAACATCTATACCCGCAGCTTCGCCCGCAACCAGGGCAATCAGGCCGAACTCAGGCCGCAGGGGCTCGGCTCCGGCGTCATCATGAGCCAGCGTGGCCACGTGCTGACCAACTATCACGTCATCGCCGATGCGGACCAGATCATCGTTGCGCTGCAGGATGGGCGGGTATTCAGCGCCGAGCTGGTCGGCTCCGATCAGCTGACCGATCTGGCGGTGCTCTACATCGAGTCGGACAATCTGCCGGTGATCCCGCAGGATCCGGAGCGCCTGCCCGACGTGGGCGACGTGGTGCTCGCCATCGGCAACCCCTACAACGTCGGCCAGACCATCACCCAGGGCATCATCAGCGCCACCGGCCGCATCGGCCTCTCCAGCATGGGCCCGGACAGCAACGGTCGGCAGGATCTGCTGCAGACCGACGCCGCCATCAACGAGGGCAACTCGGGGGGCGCCCTGGTCAATGCCCGCGGCGATCTGGTGGGCATCAACACCGCCGCCTACCACCTCAACGGCAATCAGGAGAGCTACGGCATCAGCTTCGCCATCCCCTACAAGCTGGCCAAGCGCATCATGGATGAGCTGATCGCCAACGGTCGGGTGATCCGCGGCTACCTCGGCATCTCCAGCGTCGAGATCAACCCCATCGTCGCCCGCATGATGAACCTGGGCGATCTGCGCGGCCTGGTGGTGGAGAGCCTGGATCCCAACGGCCCGGCCACCAGAGGCGGGTTGAAGCGGGGCGACGTGCTGCTCAAGATCAACGGCGAGGCCATCAGCGGCGTGCGTACCGCCATGGACAAGATCGTCGAGAGCCGGCCGGGCACCAAGCTCACCATCTCGGTGATCCGTGACGGCAAGCCGCTGGAGGTGGAGGTCACCATCGAAGAGGATCTGCGCTACCAGAACCGGGCCAGCCCGAGCGCCGCCACCGCCAGCTGATCCCGCCAATACTCTTTAACAGGGGCGGTCAACCGCCCCTGTTTGCTTCCCCCGCACTCCCCCATCCGTGAGACGACTCACAGTTTCCAGCAAGCCTGCTCGGCCTAGCTCGACGGGCCAAGTGCGCCCTCGATCACACAAAGTCGGCCCCGATAGCAGCCCTTTGCCCCTCCACCCCACAAAAATCACCGTTTTCAGCCCAGGCGTGCGGGAATTTCCGCTTCGAATCGGAAAAACAGTGCCTCCTCTCTCCTCTACTGCCGGCTTAGGGTAGCGCTATCCCTTCTGCCAGCCTTGGAGAGCAGACCTTGCACACAGAGACCCATGACCAGAACCTGACCCCGGACAGCCCGGCGTTGCTACGCCAGACCGACCACACGCTGGCGCGCATCCACACCCTGCTCGGCGAACAGGGCATCCGCCCCAACGAGGTACAGCGGCAGATGCTGGCCTCCCACGTCAAAGCCATGGTGTGGCGCTCCTACAGCGGTGAATCGCTGCCGGAGGTCGATCTTAGCCTGTTCGAGGAGATCTCCCCCCTCTCCCTGCGCCTGGCCGAACAGGTCGTCGCCTGGCTGGACAAGCTGGCCTATGAAGAGGCCCATCTGCTGTCCGTCCATTTCGAAGTTGCCAAAGAAAACGAACTCAGCTCAGTGAAAGGAGAAAGCTAAATGACAACCATCAAACTCGTGATCGGTGATCGACTCGGCAAGGGCCAGAAAGTGGGAGCTGGCGCGGAAACCGCCGGCGCCAGCGTGACCATCATCCCCGGCATGGCCGCCGACATGAAGCTCGGTGACGTGATGAACAAGGAGCAGGCGGATCTCGGCATCTCCTTCTGCGGCAGCGGCGGCGCCGGTGCCATCACGGCGCAGACCAAGTACGGCTACAAGTGCCGCTACGGCATGCGCTCCATCGAAGAGGGTGTGACCGCCATCAACGAAGGGTGCGTGGTGCTGGGCTTCGGCTTCATGGACAAGGAAGAGCTGGGTCAGAAGCTGATCGAAGCCTTCGCCAAGAAACACGGACGCGCCTGATGAAAGAGGACTTCACCACCCAGGTCATGGTCAGCGGCAAGGGGCCGACTCGCCAGCAGGCGTTCGCCGCCGCCCTCAGCCAGGTGCAGCCAACGCTGCTCAAGGACAACCCGCGGGTGATGCTGCGCATCGAGCCGCTCGAGGTGCAGGTGCTCAAGGCCGAAGAGTCGGTTCGGGTGGAGAAGTTCCTGTTCTTCTTCCTGCCGCGCCAGCGCCGTGAATTCCGGGTCCAGCTGGCGATCACGGTCAAGGTCACCAGCCTGGATGCCGAGCAAGTGACGTTCACCCTGGTGTGACGCCGCCCGCGGGTACCACCCCACAAGAAGGATACGTTGGATGTTTCTAATCATATTTATCAAGTCACTCATCATCGGCGGCCTGGTAGGCGTCGGGGTGGGGGCTGGCGCGGCACGGATGTTCCATGCGCCGACCGTACAGGGCATGGGCGCCTTCCGTACCCTGGGCGAGCTCAACTCCTGTGAAGGGGACCCCGCCTCCCACTTCTCGTTCGGTCTCGGCTTCTTCTTCAACGCCTGGGCCTCCACCGTGGCAGCCGGCGCCTTCACCCAGGATGTGGATCACCGCATCATTCCGCACTGGGCCACGGCGGCACTGCTGTTCAAGAACCGGGATCTCGCCACCACCCTGCACGACCCGAAGAAGATGGCCATTGCCGGCGGCATCATAGGTGCCATCGTGGTCGCCTTCCTCAACAGCACGGCAGCCGCCGTACCGGCCGCCCTGCAGGTCACCGCGGTCAAGGTGCTGGTACCGGCCGCCAACCTGCTGGTCAACACCGTCATGCCGGTGATCTTCTGGCTGGCCGCCATCGAGGCGGGCAAGAAGTCCGGTTTCTGGGCCACCATCTTCGGCGGTCTGGCCCAGCTCATCATGGGCAACGCGGTACCGGGCCTGGTGCTCGGCATCCTGATTGGCAAGGGCGTGGAAGAGAGCGGCTGGAACCATGTCACCAAGGTGATGATGGCGGCCATCGTCCTGCTGTTCGTGCTGAGCGGTTTCTTCCGCGGCTTCGACATGAAACTCATCGAGTCCTTCCATCTGGGTGTTCCCCTGTGGCTGGAAAACGTCCATAACCTGCTGAGCGGCAAATAAGGGGTCACACCGTGGATGAGAAACTGAAAAACAACTTCTGGTACGCCGACTGGTCCTTCCCCATCTTTGTCGGCCTGCTCTCGGCCGGGGTCTTTGCCGGTACCCACATGTTCTACCTGTACGGGGTCGGCGCCTTCAACGAGGTGGCCTTCGTCGCCATGCTCAAGGCCGGCATGGATACCGGTGCCTATGGCGCGGTGGCGGCCTTCGGCGCCAGCTTCCTGTTTGCCCGCATCATCGAGGGCTCCCTGGTGGGGATCCTGGATATCGGCGGCGCCATCCAGACCGGGGTCGGTCTCGGCGTGCCTGCCCTGCTGCTGGGGGCCGGCATCGTCTATCCGGTGGAGAACTTCGGTGCCTCGCTGGCGACCGGCATGGGGATTGGTCTGGCCATCGGCTACGTGATCATCCTGGCGCGCAAGTTCACCATCAACCAGAGCAACTCCACCTACGGCGCAGACGTCATGATGGGGGCTGGCAACAGCTCGGGCCGCTTCCTCGGCCCGCTCATCATCCTCTCCGCCATGGGCGCCTCGATCCCGATCGGTATCGGTTCCCTGCTGGGTGCGCTGCTGTTCTACGTGTGGGGCAAGCCCATCACCGGCGGCGCCATCCTGGGGGCCATGCTGCTCGGTACCTTCTTCCCGGTTGCGCTTGCATAACCATCCGCCGCCCTGCGGGGCGGCTCTCGAGAGGCCATCTAGTATGTACGACATCATCATCAGAGCGGGGCGCCAGGGAGATGGCCAGCTCGTCGATATCGCCATCAGGGAGGGCAAGATAGCCGCCATCGGCACCCTGCCGGAGACGGTAGCGGCGCAGCAGACCCTGGATCTCGGCGGCCGGGTACATGTGAGCGCCGGCTGGATCGACGGCCACACCCACTGCTACCCCGCTTCCCCCATCTATCACGATGAGCCGGACAAGGTGGGCGTGGAGTCCGGCGTCACCACCGTCATCGACGCCGGCAGCACCGGGGCCGACGACGTGGATGACTTCCAGCGTCTCGTCGCCGGCTGCAAGACCCGGGTGCACGCCCTGCTCAACATCTCCCGCATCGGCCTGCTGCGCCAGAACGAGCTGGCCGACAGCCGGGACCTCGACATGGATCTCGCCTCGGCAGCCATTGCCCGCCACCCCGGTTTCATCGTCGGCATCAAGGCGCGGATGAGCGGCAGCGTGGTGGGTGAGAACGGCCTGCAGCCGCTGCGCATGGCCAAGGCACTGCAACAGGCCCACGGTCGGCTGCCGCTGATGGTACACGTGGGCAACACGCCGCCGGATCTGGACGAGATCGTCGCCCTGCTGGGCGATGGCGATCTGCTGACCCACTGCTTCAACGGCAAGCCCAACCGCATCCTGACCCCTGCCGGCGAACTGCGCCAGGCGGTGCGCGAGGCGATGCAACGGGGCCTCTTGCTCGACATCGGCCACGGCGGCGCCAGCTTCAGCTTCGAGGTGGCGGAGCTGGCCATTGCCCAGGGGATCCTGCCCCGCACCATCAGCTCCGACATCTACTGCAAAAACCGCATCAAGGGGCCGGTCTACAGCCTGGCCCACGTGATGTCGAAGTTTCTCGCCATCGGCATGACCCTGGAGCAGGTGATCGCCTGCGTCACCCACCATGCCGCCGATGCCCTGCGCCTGCCCGGCAAGGGGCGACTCGAGGTGGGCGCCGCTGCCGACCTGACCCTGTTCGAGGTGATGAGCGGCCCCACCCTCTTTACCGATACCGAAGCCGGCGCCCGCAATGGCGACCGGCAGTTGCTGCCCCTCGCCGCCCTGGTCGGTGGCGAACTGGTTCTGACTCACTATGGGAAATCACACCATGCCTTCTGTGTATGAGAAATATCAGCTCAAACCGGTGATCAACGCCTCCGGGCGCATGACCATTCTCGGCGTCTCCACCCCCGAACAGGAGGTGGTCGACGCGGTCAACTTCGGCCTCGGCCACTACTTCGAGGTGAAGGAGCTGGTCAACAAGACCGGCGCCTACCTGGCCGGCTTGCTGGACGTGGAAGATGCAGTGGTGGTCTCCTGCGCCAGCGCCGGCATCGCCCAGTCGGTGGCCGCGGTGATCGTGCGCGGCGACCCCTACCGCCTCGAGCAGTTGCACGCCCATGCCCACCATGTGCCGAGCGAAATCGTGCTGCCCAAGGGGCACAACGTCAACTTCGGCGCCCCGGTCGGCACCATGGTCAACCTGGGTGGCGGCAAGGTGGTGGAGGCCGGCTACGCCAACGAGTGCTCCCCTGCCCAGCTGGCGGCCGCCATCAATGCCAACACAGCCGCCATCCTCTACATCAAGTCCCACCACTGCGTGCAGAAGAGCATTCTGTCGGTGGCCGAGACAGCCGAGGTGGCCAAGGCCCACGGGCTTCCTCTCATCGTCGATGCGGCGGCCGAGGAAGATCTGCGTCTCTACTACAAACAGGGGGCAGATCTGGTCATCTACAGCGGCGCCAAGGCCATCGAAGGGCCCACCAGCGGGCTGGTACTCGGCAAGCGCCAGTACGTGGAGTGGGTCAAGCAGCAGGCCAACGGCATCGGCCGTGCCATGAAGGTGGGCAAAGAGGGGATCCTCGGCCTCACCCACGCCATCGAGCGCTACCTGGCCAAAGAGAAGGAGAGCGGCGCCGCCATGGTCGCCAAGATGACCCCCTTCATCGAGCGCCTCAATCAGCTGCCCGGCGTCAGCGCCAAGGTGGTGTGGGACAGCGCGGGGCGCGACATTGCCCGCACCGATATCGCCTTCGACCACCAGCAGATCGGCATGACCACAGTGCAGGTCGTCGCACGCCTGCAACAGGGCACACCTGCCATCTACTGCCGTGGCTACAAGGCCAACGAGGGGCACATCGAGATAGACGTGCGCAGCGTCACCCTGCCCCAGCTCGACCAGATCCATGCCGCCATTGCCCACCTCGTTCAGGAGAACAACTGATGTCTTTGACTCCCAATTACTACCGCGATCGGGTCTGCCTCAACGTGCTGGCCGGCTCCCGACAGAATGCCGTCGACATTTATGAGGCCGCCGAGGGCCACGTGCTGGTCGGCGTACTCTCCAAAAACTACCCGGATGTACCCTCCGCCATCGCTGACATGCAGGCCTACGCCAAGCTTATCGACAACGCCCTCTCCATCGGGCTGGGAGCCGGCGATCCGCGCCAGTCTGCCATGGTGGCCGAGCTGGCTCGCCAGCTGCAGCCCCAGCACGTCAACCAGGTGTTCACCGGGGTCGGCGCCAGCCGGGCACTGCTCGGCCAGTCTGACACCCTCGTCAATGGCCTTGTTTCTCCCACCGGTACCCCGGGGATGGTGAAGATCTCCACCGGCCCCCTGAGTAGCCAGCAGCCCGACGGCATCGTTCCCATCGACACCGCCATCGCCCTGCTCAAGGACATGGGCGGCAGCTCGGTCAAGTTCTTCCCCATGGGCGGGCTCACCTGCCGCGCCGAGTATCAGGCGGTGGCCGAGGCCTGTGCTCGCCACGGCTTCTGGCTGGAGCCCACCGGCGGCATCGATCTCGACAACTTCGAGGAGATAGTGCGGATTGCACTGGATGCCGGGGTCGAGAAGGTGATCCCCCACATCTACAGCTCCATCATCGACAGCGCGAGCGGTCAAACCCGTCCCGAAGACGTGCGTACCCTGCTGGCCACGGTGAAGCGGCTGCTGGCCTGACGGCCCTCAGGCACCGGTCCGATCACTGACCGGTGCCTGGCTTGTTAATGACCCGCTTGTTAACATCGATTTTTCATTCCGCGACAGGAGTCCGTTCCCCCCTCATGATCAAGCTGCCCCACCCCAGACTCCATCAACTGCTCACCCTGCTCCACGCCGAGCCGCTGCCGCAGGAGGAGCTGGCCCGCCGCCTCAATGTCTCCACCCGCACCGTGCGCACCGACGTGGCGACCCTGAACGAGCTCATCGCCACCCGGGGCGCCCACCTGATCCACCAGCGCGGCAGCGGCTATCAGCTCAAGATCTACAATCAGGAGCTGTTCGAGGCGCTGCTGGCGGCCCAGGAACAGGAGAGCGGGCTACCCCGCACCAGCCGCGAGCGGGTGCTGCACCTGCAGATCCTGCTGCTGACGGCGGAGCAGGGCATCAAGCTCGACGAGCTGGCGGACACCTGGTATTTGAGCCGGGCGGCACTGCAGGGGGACATGGCGGAAGTACGGGAGCGGCTCGCCCACTTCGGACTCGCCATCGACAGCAAACCCAGACAGGGGATGCGGATCCAGGGGGGCGAGACGGCCATCCGCGCCTGCCTCACCCAGTTGCTTTACCAAGAGCTGCTGCACAGCAACCCGCTGCAGAGCCTGCTGCCCAACCTCTGTCCCAGCAAGACGCTGGAGGTAGTGGGCAATCACATCCACGAGCAGCTCGGCCGTCATCAGCTGCGCCTGGCCGATGAGAGCCTGCAGCAGCTCGCCATCTACTGCGCCGTCGCCCTGCTGCGCCAGGCGGCCGGCCACGAGCTGCGCCAATTCACCAGCGAGGATCTCACGGCACCTCTGCTGGCGGTCGCCCGCGACATCTATGGCGAGCTGCCGACCCTGACCCCGCCGGGGGAGGAGGAGATAGCCTGCCTCGCCATCCAGATCCAGGCCCGCCTCACCGCCGATGCCCCCCAGCTCAGCCCGGCCATGGCGGCCGAGAGCGAACAGCTGGTGGAGCATCTGCTGGCCTACATCCACCAGCACTACCCCTATGACCTGCGCGGCGATCTGCAACTGCGGGCCGACCTGCAGACCCATATCAGCGCCATGCTGCTGCGGGTCAAATACCAGATCGGCAGCCACAATCCGCTGGCGGACCACATCAAGCAGTACTACCCCCTCGCCTACGACATCACGCTGGCGGCCATCTCGGAGTGGATCAGGCAGACTCCCTATCGGCTGACCCACCACGAGATAGGCTATCTGGTGATCCACATCGGGGTCGGACTGGAGCGGCACTACGACATCGGTTACACCCGCCGCCCCCAGGCGCTGCTGCTATGCGATGCGGGCAATGCCACCTTCCGGGTGCTGGAGGCCCGCATCAAGCGGGAGTATCCCCAGCTGCAGCTGACCATGCTGGAGTCGGTGCGGGATTACGAAGGGCTGGCGCGGATCGAGCAGGACTTCGTCATCAGCACCGTCAAGGCCGGCGAGAAGAACGTGCCCGTGGTGCAGGTCGCCCCCTTCCCGACCCAGTACCAGCTGGAGCAGCTCGGCAAGCTGGTGCTGGTCGATCGCACCCGCCCCTACCTGCTCGACAAGTACTTCGATGCCGACCACTTCATGGTGGCCACCGAACCGCTCAGCCAGGCGGCGCTGTTTGATCGCATCTGCAGCCAGCTGGAGGCGGAGGATCTGGTGGAGAGCGGCTTTCGGGGATCGTTGCAGGAACGGGAGCGGATCGTCTCCACCATGCTGGGGGATGGCATCGCCCTGCCCCACTCCCTCGGCCTGCTGGCGCGCCGCACCCTGGTCTATACCGTGCTGGCCCCGCAGGGGATCGACTGGGGCAACGGCGAGAGCGCCACCCTCGTCTTCGTACTGGCCATCGCCAAGGCCGACTACGAAGAGGCAATGGGGCTCTACGACCTGTTCCTGGCGCTGATGAACGAAAAAGCCAGCAGGAGTCTGCTGGCTTGTCGGGATTTTGCCGCCTTCAAGGCGCTGGCACGCAGCGCACCTTGAGCATGCCGAGGTGCGTTACTCCTCGTTGAAGCCCGAGGTGAACAGCGCCACCACGGCGGCCAGGGCCTCCACTTCCTCGGGCCCCTCCACCTGGACTTCCACCTGCTTGCCCTGGGCGGAGTCCAGCATCAACAGGCCGATCACGCTGTCCGCGTCGGCCTCGACCCCCTCTTCGTTGCGCAGCAACACGTGGGCATCGAACCCCTGCACCAGCTCGAACAGCATCATGGCCGGTCTGGCATGCATGCCTAGTTTGTTTTTCACTTCCACCGAGGCTGAGACGGTCATCTGATCTTCCTATTGGTCCATCAAAATTGCGGTGCACTCTTGTCGAGGGTGCGGTGGCGGATCTGGACGTTCTTGCCCAGCAGGCGGAAGGCACCGGCCAGCTGCTCGGCAATGAATACCGATCTGTGCTGGCCGCCGGTACAACCGATGCCAACCGTCACATAGCTGCGATTGTTGCGCTCCAGATGGGGCAACCAGGTCGCCAGCATGTTCTCGATCTGAAGGATGAACTGCATCACGTCGGGCTGACTGGAGAGGTAGCGGGCCACCGGTTCATCCTTGCCGGTGAAGGGCTTGAGCTCGGGGATCCAGTGCGGATTGGGCAGGAAGCGGGCGTCGAACACGAAGTCGGCATCCTTGGGAATGCCGTACTTGAAACCGAACGACTCGAACACCAGCACCAGCTCGTTCTCCTTCTTGCCGAGCACCCGGGTCTTGATGAGCTCGCTCAGGTCGTGAATGCTGAGGTTGGTGGTATCGATGCGCAGGTCGGCCGTCGAGGAGAGCGGTGCCAGCAGGTGGGTCTCCTCCCGAATCGCCTCGTCCAGCGACAACTGATTGCGTGACAAGGGGTGCAACCGGCGGCTCTCGCCGTAGCGCTTGAGCAGGGTGGAATTTTCCGCATCGAAGAAGAAGCTCGAGAACTCCACCCGCCCCTCGTTGCGAACCTGGGCCAGCAGGGTTTCCAGCTTGTCCGGGCTCGCCGGCAGGTTGCGCACGTCGATGCTAACCGCCAGCTTGTCATACTGGCTCTCGACCGAGACGATCAGCTGAGGCAGCAGGTTGACCGGCAGGTTATCCACGCAGTAATAACCGAGATCCTCCAGCACACGCAGGGCAACTGTCTTGCCCGAGCCGGAGCGCCCACTCACCACTATTAATTGCATCTTGTTCCCTCACCGCTTGGCGTCATTGCAAGGGCCTGCATCTCAGGCCGATGTCATGATCTGATAGAGTTCTTCGTCGCTGGTTGCCTGGCGCAACTGGCGGCATACCGCCTTGTCGCCCAGTTTGGATGCCATCAGGGAAAGGGTCTTGAGGTGCTGCTTGCACTCGCTTTCCGGCACCAGCAGGGCGAACAGCAGGTCAACCGGTTGATTGTCGATGGAATCGAAGGGGATCGGCTCTGCGAAGGTCATCAGGATGGCGGTCGGCGGAAACTCGTCGCCAATCCGGCCGTGGGGAATGGCGATACCGGCACCGATCCCGGTACTGCCCATTTTTTCTCGCGCCAGCAGGCACTCGAAGAGCACCTGACGAGAGGTCCCCAGGCGCTCAGCGGCTAACTCGCTGATGATCTCCAGGGCGCGTTTCTTGCTGGTACAAGGGACCGCACTTTTGGTGCAGTCCCGACTCAGTATGTGTTCAAGTTGCATGGTTATTTTTGATTTAACTTATCTTTGTGCTTGATGATCTGCCGATCCAGCTTGTCCAGCAGGGTATCAATCGCAGCGTACATGTCGGCATGCTGCGAATTGGCGAACACCTCACCCCCGCTGACATGCAGCTTGGCTTCGGCGATCTGGTTCAGTTTTTCTACGCTCAACACCACATGAACATTGTTGATGTGGTCAAAGTGACGCTCGAGTTTGGCAAATTTGTTGTTCACATAATCACGCAGAGCTTCGGTGATCTCGACATGGTGTCCGGTCAGGTTAATTTGCATAACGTCTTCCTTTTGTTTTGCCTAAACCAGGCGTTTGCGCTGATTGGATGGCGGGATCAACAAGGATTCACGGTACTTTGCGATCGTGCGTCTCGCCACCATAATACCCTGTTCGGCCAGCAAATCCGCGATCTTGCTATCACTTAGCGGCTTGGCGGGATTCTCCGCCGTGACCAGCTTCTTGATCAGCGCGCGAATTGCGGTCGATGAGCACTCTCCTCCTCCCTCCGTGTTGACATGACTGGAGAAAAAAAACTTCAGTTCGAAGATGCCGCGCGGCGTATGCATGTACTTCTGGGTCGTGACCCGCGAAATGGTCGACTCATGCATCTCCACCGCTTCTGCGATGTCGTTGAGCACCATGGGTTTCATGGCCTCTTCACCGTATTCGAAAAAGCCCTGCTGCTGCTCGACGATACAGCTGGCCACCTTGAGCAGGGTGTCGTTGCGGCTCTCCAGGCTCTTGATGAACCACTTGGCTTCCTGCAGGTGGGAACGGATGAACTGGGTATCCTGGCTGGTGCGCGCCTGACGGGCCATGGCGGCATAGGTCTCGTTGACCCGGATGCGCGGGGCCGAGTCCGGATTGAGCTCGACCACCCACTTGTTGCCCTTCTTGACCACGGAAACATCCGGGATCACGTACTGGGATTCGCTCTGAATGACGCCGTTGCCGGGTCTCGGCTCCAGCTGCTGGATCAAATCCAGCACCTCCTTGAGGTCGCTCTCCTTGAGCCGGGTCTTGCGTGCCAGGGTGCGGTAGTCGCGATTGCCGAGCAAGTCCATGTGCTCGAGGATCACCTCCTTGGCCTCGTTGAGCCAGGGCAGGTCCGGGGAGTATTGGCCCAGCTGGATCAGCAGGCACTCCTGTACCGAGCGGGCGGCGATGCCGACCGGGTCGAAATGCTGCACCCGCTTGAGCACCGCCTCCACCTCATCGAGCTCCACCTCGACATCCTCGCTGCTTACCGCAGTCTGAATATCCTCCAGCGACACCGTCAGATAACCGGATTCGTCGATGGCATCAATGATGGCGAGGGCGATGGCGGCATCCACGTCGCTGAACGGGGTCAGGCGCATCTGCCATAGCAGGTAATCCTGCAGGTTTTCGGTGGTTTCGCCCTGATAGATGCTGTCTTCACCATCGTGGATCGGGCCCGCACTCTGGGCCGTGCCGGCCGAGTAGACCTCTTCCCAGGTGGTATCTACCGGCAGTTCGTCCGGCATGTTGTCCTGGGACATGGCATCGCTGGAGTCGAGTTGGCTGGCATCGACCGGCTCTTCCGGGCTGGTCTCCTGCACATCATTTTCCTCTTGCTCCAGCAAGGGGTTGTTGTCGAGCGCTTGCTGAATTTCCTGCTGGAGTTCCAGAGTGGAGAGCTGGAGCAGACGAATCGCTTGTTGTAATTGCGGCGTCATGGTCAGGGACTGGCCGAGACGCAACTGTAATGTCGGCTTCATCTACGTCGGGATATCCTTATGTTCAGCGAGGCAGTCGTCACAGGAAATGAAGAGATGCCCCCTTACTATAGACTGAATTGATCGCCCAAATAGACGCGCTTGACCTGTTCGTCGGCCAGTATGTCGGCCGGTGCACCTTCGGCAATCATCTTGCCGTGGCTGACGATATAGGCCTTCTCACATACGTCCAGAGTCTCTCTGACGTTGTGGTCGGTGATCAAGACGCCCAGGCCTCTATCTTTGAGATGCTGGATGATCTTCTTGATGTCTATCACAGAAATGGGGTCGACCCCGGCAAAGGGTTCATCCAGCAGGATAAAACGCGGCTCGGCAGCCAGTGCCCGGGCGATCTCGACCCGGCGCCGCTCCCCGCCCGACAGGCTCTGACCCAGGCTGTCACGGATATGGGTGATGTTGAACTCTTCCAGCAGTTGCTGGACCTTGTCCTCCCGCTCTTCGCGACTCAGCCCCTTGCGGGTCTGCATGACCCCCATCAGGTTGTCGAACACCGACAGGCGACGGAAGATGGAGGCCTCCTGCGGCAGATAGCCGATACCGTTGCGGGCACGGATATGCATGGGCTGCAGGCTGATGTCCTGATCATCGATGGTGATGAGGCCGGCATCGCTCTGCACCAGCCCCACGATCATGTAGAAGGAGGTGGTCTTGCCGGCTCCGTTCGGACCTAACAGCCCGACGATCTGGCCGGTCCCCACTTCCAGACTCACATCGCTCACTACCATGCGGCGCTTGTAACTTTTTTGCAGGCCGGCTGCTTTCAACACTGCCATGGTTTATTTTCCCTGCTTCTTCTGATCGGCCGGCTTGTCGAAATTCTCTACCTGATCCGGCAGGAACACCGTCTTGACCCGCTGGTTCGGGGTCTTGCTCTCGGCAATCATCTTCTGTTTGACGATGTCGTAACGGATCAGGTCGCCATTGACCTGGCTGTCTTCCTGCTTGAGCTGACCGTTGCCGGTGATGGTCACCAGCCGGTTCTTCAGCTCATAGCGGATGCTGTTGCCATGGGCATTGACCGGCTTGCCGTTGTCCAGGATCTGGAAGAAGGTGGCGGGCTTGCCATAGGCCGTCATCACCTCGGCACCCTTCTCGCCGGAGCGGATCACCACCACCTTGTCCGCCTTGATCTTGATGGTGCCCTGAGTGATGGTCACATCCTGTTCGAAGGTGATGCGGTTGTCCTGCATCTCGGCCACCTGCTTGACCGCATCCACATAGACCTTCTCGGCAAAGTCGGACTCTTTGGCGCTCACGGTGCCGCACAGCAGCAGGGCCGCGAGGGCCAGATTAGCGTTTTTCATTGAAATAGATGGCATGGCCCTGATCCAGTAATTCAAAATATTTGCGTTCCAGATGACCCTTCAGGCCGACGCCCTCGGTCTGGAAATCCTTACCCACTATGCTGACCTGCTGATTGCTTCTCACGTTCTGGGTCACCAGATCCAGCTCCAGATAGGGGGTATCCAGCGTGGAGATGAAAGAGGTGGGCAACAAGCCGTCCAGATGCACCTTGTCCCGCAGGATCACGTTGTCATCGGTGTTGAGCACGCCGGTATCGGCAGTAACCTTCCACTCGGGCTCGCCCTGCTTGTCGAACATATAGACCACCGGCTTGTCAAAGGTGGCCTGCTCGAGGATCTGGTAGTACTCCGCGTAGCGGGACTCCAGCCGCTCGGTGCGACGGCCTTCGACATCGAAGCGGGTCGTCACCAGATTCTTGGCGGTGAAGTCCGGCTGATAATTCTCCACCTTGGTGGTCGGCTCCGGCGCCAGTTCGATGTCGCCGAGCTGCCAGGCGGTCAACGCAACCAGGAACAGCAGGGCGAACAACAGGGTCTGTCTGCTCATACCGAGGCCTCTGGCTGATAGTCACCCAGCCCCTGGGCCTGCAAAATGAGATCGCACACCTCGCGCACCGCGCCAACACCGCCGGCCAGCCGGGTCACCATGTCGGCCCGCGCCAGCACCAGCGGATGGGCATCGGCCACGGCGATGCCGAGACCACAGACCTGCATCACCGGCAGATCGATGGTGTCATCGCCGATATAGGCCGCCTGCTCGGGGGTCAGTGCCAGCTTGGCCAGCAGCGCCTCGAAGTGAGGCAGCTTCTGATCCGCCCCCTGCACCAGATGCTGCACCCCCAGGCTCTTCATCCGATCGCTGACGATGCGGGAGTTGCGCCCGGTGATGATGGCAATCTCGATCCCGGCGTTGAGCAGCGCCCGCATGCCGGCACCGTCGCGGGTACAGAAGGTCTTCAGCTCTTCGCCGTCATTTCCCATGTAGATGAGGCCGTTGGAGAGCACCCCGTCCACATCGCACACCAGCAGGCGGATCTGCGCCGCCTTCTCAAACTGGCTGCGCGTCACCGGACCATAGAGGGTCGGTACGTTTTGCATCAAATTACTCCGGCTTTCAGCAGGTCATGCATGTTGAAGGCACCCAGCGGGCGCTTGTCGCCATCCACAACCAGTAATCCGTTGATCTTTCTGGTTTCCATCAGTTTGACGGCCTCGGCTGCCATCATCTCTGGTCCCACGGTAACACAGTTGACCGTCATCACGCGGCTGATCGGGGTGTGGTGGATATCCACCTGCAGGTCCAGAATGCGGCGCAGGTCGCCATCGGTGAACAGGCCGGCCAGGCGGCCATCGGCATCGGCAACGGCCGTCATGCCGAGCCCCTTGCGGCTCACTTCCAGCAGTGCCTGGCTGATGGTGGCATCTATCCCCACCTGGGGCAACAGCTCACCGCTGTGCATCAGATCACCGACCCGCAGCAGCAGTCGCTTGCCAAGGGAACCGCCCGGGTGAGAGAGGGCAAAATCGTCGGCGGTAAAGCCGCGGGCTTCCAGCAGGGCCACCGCCAGCGCATCGCCCATCACCAGGGTCGCTGTGGTACTGGACGTAGGCGCCAGCCCCAGCGGGCAGGCTTCTTTCTCTACCTTGATGCACAGGTGCACATTGGCTTCTTTCGCCATGGTGGAGGCCGGGTTGCCGGTCATGCAGATGAGCGGGATGCCGCGGCGCTTGAGGACCGGCAACAGGGCCAGGATCTCGTCGCTCTCGCCGGAGTTGGAGATGGCGATGATGAGATCGCCGCCGGAGATCATCCCCAGATCGCCGTGGCTGGCTTCACCCGGATGGAGGAAGAAGGCGGGAGTGCCGGTGCTGGCCAGGGTGGCCGCAATCTTGCTTCCGACATGACCTGACTTGCCCATGCCGGTGACCACTATCTTGCCACTGCAGCGCAGTATCATCTCGCACGCCTGATCGAAGGCATCGTTCAGGTACTGGTAGAGTCCATCAATCGCTTGTTTCTCGATGTCCAGCACGGTACGGGCGCTGCGACGAAAATCGAACAGTTCAGACACTTTTTCAGACTTTACAGACATAAAGGCACAGCTCCGGGCTGAAATTTGCTGCGGGATTATAAAAAAGTCTGTCGAGATAAGCGAATCGGATACTTCCCGACCTGAAAAGAGAGACAATTGGTTACAAAAAACTGTCGCGCGTCTGGACAGGCAGGCTGTTCAATAGTTGTTCCTTGCTGTTGCTTAGACCTAGACTAGCCCATAAAATTCGCTCTTCATTTACACCGGATGGACAATTGTTTGAACGATGACCTGATCACCATCTCCGACCTGACCTTCAGTCACGGAGATCGGCTGTTATACGACGGGATAAACCTGACCATTCCCCGTGGCAAGGTCACTGCGGTCATGGGCCCCAGCGGCATCGGCAAGACCACCTTGCTGCGGTTGATCGGCGGCCAGCTCAAGCCCGAATCCGGTCATATCCTGTTTGATGGGGAAGATATCCCCACCCTCTCCCGCTCGCGCCTGTACGAGGTGCGCAAGCGGATGAGCATGCTGTTCCAGAGCGGCGCCCTGTTTACCGGCATGACGGTGTACGACAACGTGGCCTTCCCGCTGCGCGAGCACTCCGGCCTGCCCGAGGAGCTGATACACACCATCGTCATGATGAAGCTGCAGGCGGTGGGCCTGCGCGGCGCGGCAAGACTGATGCCGTCCGAGCTCTCCGGCGGCATGGCCCGGCGCGCGGCGCTGGCCCGTTCCATCGCGCTGGATCCGGACCTCATCATGTATGACGAGCCGTTCGTCGGCCAGGACCCCATCACCATGGCGGTGCTGGTGAAGCTCATCAAGGATATGAACGATGCCCTCGGCATCACCTCCGTCATCGTCACCCACGACGTGAAAGAGGTGCTCAGCATTGCCGACTACGCCTATATCATCGCCAACCGCAAGGTGGTGGCGCACGGCACGCCAGCACAGCTGCGCGAGGAGCACAATCCCGAGGTCGAGCAGTTCCTGAAAGGATTGCCCGACGGTCCTGTTCCGTTTCATTTTCCGGCAGGCGACCTGCTACAGGATCTCTGATGTTGACAAGCCAGGTAAGCAAACTGGGGCGAAGCGGGGTGCGATTCATCAGCGCCATCGGCCGCGCCACCATCATGTTGTTTCACGCGTTGGCGGGCAAACCCGCACCGCGCAAGCACTTTCCGCTGCTGGTGCAGCAGTTGTATGTGGTCGGGGTGCAGTCGGTCGCCATCATTCTGGTGTCGGGCCTGTTCATCGGCATGGTGCTCTCGTTGCAGGGCTACAACGTACTGAAAGACTTCGGTGCCGAGCAGAGTCTGGGGCCGCTGGTCTCCCTCTCTCTGCTGCGGGAGCTGGGCCCCGTGGTGACCGCGCTGCTGTTTGCCGGCCGCGCCGGCTCGGCCCTCACCGCCGAGATCGGCCTGATGAAGGCCACCGAACAGCTCTCCAGCCTGGAGATGATGGCGGTGGATCCGCTGCGCCGGGTGGTCGCGCCGCGCTTCTGGGCCGGGGTCATCAGCATGCCGCTGCTGGCCTTCATGTTCAGCCTGATCGGCATCTTCGGCGGCAAGCTGGTCGGTGTGGACTGGCTGGGGGTGGATGAAGGCAGCTTCTGGTCCGCCATGCAGGCCTCCGTCGACTGGCAGGATGACATCATGCAGGGCGCCATCAAGAGCCTGATCTTTGCCCTGGTGGTCACCTGGATTGCGCTCTTTAACGGTTATGATGCCAAGCCGACCTCGGCCGGGATTAGTCAGGCCACGACCCGTACCGTGGTCCACTCCTCCCTGGCCGTGCTCGGCCTGGATTTTATACTCACCGCAGTCATGTTTGGATAAGGTAAAGATGAAGTTCAGCAAAGTAGAATTCCTGGTTGGCGCTTTCATGCTGGCCGGCATCGGTGCCATTCTGGCGTTGGCACTGCAAGTGGCAGGTTTGAGTTTCAAACCGGAAGGAGAAACCTATACCCTGCGCGCCCATTTCGATAATATCGGCGGCCTGAAAGTGCGCTCACCGGTCAAGGTGGGCGGCGTGGTGGTCGGTCGGGTCAGCGACATCACTCTGGACGCCAAGAGCCAGGTGCCGATCGTCTCTCTGCAGATGCAGAAGAGCGCCGGTGAGTTCTCCGAGACCAGTACCCTCTCCATCCTGACTTCGGGGCTGCTCGGCGAGCAATATATAGGCCTGATGCCCGGCTTTACCGATGAGGAGATGGGCACCAGCATGCTCAAGGATGGCGACATGATTGAAGACACCAAATCCGCCATTGTGCTGGAAGACCTGATTGGCAAGTTCCTCTACAGCCAGTCTTCCGACACCAAATCAGACAGCAAGTAAGGAGTAACCATGTTCAAGAAGATCGCCCTGCTGCTGGGCCTGATGACCAGCATGCTGTTTTCCCTGACCGCGCAAGCCACCGATGCCACCGATCCCTATGCCCTGGTGGATCAGGCGGCCAAGCAGACCTTCGCCCGCCTGAAGGCCGATCAGGCCCAGGTGAAGAGCAATCCGGACCACCTGAGGGTAATCATCCGCGAAGAGCTGCTGCCCTACGTGGACAACCGCTTCGCCGCCTACAAGGTGCTCGGCAACCAGATCAAGCAGACTACCCCGGCCCAACGTGACGCCTTCGTCGAGGTGTTCACCGAGTACATGGTGAGTTCCTACGCCGACGCCCTGGCCCACTTCGACAAGCAGACCGTCAAGGTCGAGCCGGGCAAGGCCGCCGGTGACAGCAACATCACCGCCGTCAACGTCAGCGTGAAAGAGGCCGGCAAGCCGGACATCTTCCTCGAGTTCAAGCTGCGCAAGAACAACAAGACCGGCGAATGGAAAGCCTTCGACATGGTCGCCGAAGGGATCAGCCTGCTCTCTGCCAAGCAGAACGAGCTGGGCGGCCTCATCCGCCAGAACGGCATCGATGCGGTGATCGCCCAGCTGCGCGCCCACAATGCCAAGCCGCTGGTACTCAAGAAATGAGACTGAGCGGCGAGCTGCAGGCGGCCCAGGTCGTTGAGTTGTGGCAACGGCGAGCCGACTGGTGGCAAGAAGACCAGATCGAGCTTAGCGATGTCAGCACCCTGGATTCGGCAGGGCTTGCCCTGCTGGTCAAATGGGCCAAAGCCGCTCTGGCACGAGGCGCCACACCGCAACTGGTGGGCGCCTCCACTGATTTTTATACCCTGGCCAACCTCTACGGGGTGGCCGGATTGTTTCAGTCAACCCCGCTCACAACTGAGGACGCATAATGCAAGTCTCTGAAATTGAAGCGATACTCCTCGAGGCTCTGCCATTGTCCGAAGTCCATGTCAAAGGGGACGGCAGTCACTACCAAGTGATCGCCGTCGGCGACATGTTTGACGGCATGAGCCGGGTCAAGAAGCAACAGGCCATCTATGCCCCACTGATGGACAAGATCGCCAGCAACGCCATTCACGCACTCTCCATCAAGGCTTTTACCGATGCCGAGTGGAAACGCGAACGTAAATTCCTACTGCCCTCCTGATTTGGTATCAAACGTAAATGGACAAATTCAAGATCGATGGTCGTTGTACTCTCAACGGCGAAGTGACCATCTCTGGCGCCAAGAACGCCGCTCTGCCGATCCTGTTCGCCACCCTGCTGTGTGATGAGGAGATCCACCTCTCCAACGTGCCGCGTCTGAAAGACGTGGGCACCACCATCAAGCTGCTGGAGATGCTGGGCGCCACCACCAAGGTGAACGGCAACGTCACCGTGCTGACCGGTGCGGTGAACAACCATGTCGCCCCCTACGAGCTGGTGAAGACCATGCGCGCCTCCATCCTGGCGCTGGGCCCGCTGGCTGCCCGTTTTGGCGCGGCTGACGTCTCCCTGCCCGGCGGTTGCGCCATCGGTGCCCGTCCGGTCAACCTGCACGTGCACGGTCTGGAGCTGATGGGTGCCAAGATTGCCATCGAGGATGGTTACATCAAGGCTCGTGTCGACGGCCGCCTGAAAGGTGCCCACATCCTGATGGACATGGTCTCCGTCACCGGTACCGAAAACCTGATGATGGCCGCCACCCTGGCTGATGGCCGCACCGTGATCGAAAACGCCGCGCGCGAGCCGGAAGTGGTCGATCTGGCCAACTTCCTCAACGCGCTGGGCGCCAAGATCCAGGGTGCGGGCACCGACACCCTGACCATCGACGGTGTCGAGCGTCTGCATGGCGGCAGCTACAGCGTCCAGCCCGACCGTATCGAAACCGGTACCTTCCTGGTGGGCGCAGCGGTCACCGGCGGCAAGATCACCTGCCGCAAGACCGACCCGACCCTGCTGGAAGCGGTACTGGTCAAGCTGGAAGAGGCTGGCGCCCTGATTGAGAAAGGGGAAGACTGGATCACCCTCGACATGACCGGTCGTACCCTCAAGCCGGTCACCATCAAGACCGCCCCCTACCCGGCCTTCCCGACCGACATGCAGGCCCAGTTCACCGTGCTGAACGCGGTGGCCAAGGGCACCGGCATGGTCACCGAGACCATCTTCGAGAACCGCTTCATGCACGTACCCGAGCTGGTGCGGATGGGCGCCGACATCGAACTGCAGGGCAATGTGGCCATCTGCCGCGACACCCAGCAGCTCAAAGGTGCCCAGGTGATGGCGACCGACCTGCGCGCCTCCGCCAGTCTGGTGCTGGCCGGCTTCGTCGCCGAAGGCTCCACCATCGTCGATCGCATCTACCACATCGACCGTGGCTACGAAGACATCGAACACAAGCTGCAAGGCCTCGGCGGTCGCATCGAGCGCATCAAGGGCTGATTGCCGCCCCTGAGCACGCCGATACAAAAAGGCCCCTCGCACTGCGTGGGGCCTTTTTCATGGCTGCAATCCGCTGATGCCGGGATCAGTGGCCGGCCAGCTTCATGCTCTCGACCAGCACCGAGCCGGTCTTGAGGCTGGAGCGCTCATCTTCGTCGCTGCCCACCGCCACGATATGGCTGAACATCTCGGCCAGATTGCCGGCGATGGTGATCTCTTCGACCGGATAGGCTATCTCGCCGTTCTCCACCCAGAAACCGGCAGCACCGCGGGAGTAGTCGCCATTGACGATGTTGACCCCCTGCCCCATCAGCTCGGTCACCAGCAGGCCGGTGCCCATCTCCTTGAGCATGCCATTGAAATCCTGACCGGTGCTGGAGACCTGCCAGTTGTGGATGCCGCCGGCGTGGCCCGTGGTGGTGAGCCCCAGCTTGCGGGCGGAGTAGGAGGTAAGCAGCCAGCTCATCAGCTCGCCATTGCGCACTATGTCCATGTCGCGGGTCAGCACGCCTTCGCCATCGAACGGGGTGCTGGCGAGCCCCCCCAGCAGGTGGGGGAACTCCTGGATGGTGAGCCACTCGGGCAGGATCTGCTTGCCCAGCTTGTCCAGCAGAAAGCTCGACTTGCGGTAGAGATTGCCACCGCTGATGGCCATCACCAGATGACCCCACAGACCGGCCGCCGTATCGGGATGGAACAGCACGGGAGCGTGGCGAGTGCTGATCTTGCGGGCCCCCAGGCGAGAGAGGGTGCGCTCCACCGCCTCGTCGGCGATGCGCTGCGGGCTCCAGAGCCCGTCCAGGGTACGGCTGGAGGAGTAGCCGTAATCGCGCTGCATGTCGCCGTCCTGCTCGCCGATCAGCACGCAGCTCAGGGAGTTGCGCGATGCTGCGTAGCCTTTGACGAAGCCATGGCTGTTGCCATACACCTTGATGCCGAGGTGACTGGAGAAACCGGCGCCGTCGGAGTGCTTGATGCGGGCATCGCGGCCCAGCGCCAGTCGCTCACACTCGATGGCCAGTTCGATGCCGCGCTGCGGATCCAGCTCGATCGGATGACACAGTTGCAGATCCGGGGCGTCCCAGGCCAGCAGCTCGGCATCCGCCAGACCGGCGCAAGCATCCGGCGAGGTGTGGCGGGCAATCTCCATGGCCGCTTCGACGGCGGCACGAATGGCCGACGGGCTCAGATCCGTGGTGGAGGAGGAACCCTTGCAGCCATCGCGATAGACGGCGATGCCGAGCGCCCCGTCCTTGTTGAATTCGATGCTTTCCAGTTCACAACCCCGGGTGTTCACCGACAACCCGGTCTGCTTGCTGATGGAGACTTCGGCAAGCCCGGCGCCCAGTCCCTTGGCAATCTCCAGGGCCTCGGCAACTACGGCTTCAAGATGGGCTTGATCCTGGCGGATTTGGTCTTGCTGATCCATAACTCACATCTGTATGAAGGAAGGAAAGGGGCTAAGCATATCAGACCCCTGCGCCCAGCGGGAGAAGCTGGTAACATATCCACCAAACGTGAATGACAGGAATCAAGAGACCGATGAGTCAATATCAAGACGACAACGAGTGGGAAGACTGGGGCCCCAGCAAAAGCCAGCTCAAGCGCGATGCCGAAGCCTTGCAGAAGATGGGGGAAGAGATCGTCTCCCTCAGCCACAGCGAGCTGGAGAAGATCCCGCTGGATGAAGAGCTGGCCGAAGCGGTCGAGCTGGGCCGCAAGCTCAAGCCGAAGAAAGACGAGTCTTTCCGTCGCCACCTGCAGTTCATCGGCCGGTTGATGCGCAGCCGCGATGTGGAGCCCATCGTCGAGGCGCTCTCCATCATCAAGAATCGCCACTCCACCGTGAACGCCCGCCTGCACCGGCTGGAACAGTGGCGTGAGCGGCTGATCAATGAAGGTGACAGCGCCCTCAACGAGCTGATGTCCCAGTTCCACGAACTGGACCGCCAGAAGCTGCGCCAGCTGATCCGCACCGCCAACAAGGAGCGGGAGCTGAACAAGCCGCCGGTGGCCTATCGCGAGATGTACCAGTATCTGCGCGGCGAGATCGAAGATCTGCTGTAAGTGATGACTCACCTTCGCCGACCGGCGATGAACAGTACAAATAAAACGGGGCCGATATGGCCCCGTTTTCGTGTCGCTGCAACTGTCAGCTGCCCGCCATGCACTGGGTATGAGTGCCAGGCTGCAAATACGGCATCAGCAGCGGAGCCATCCCCTTGAGCACCTGCACCGGCAGGGCCGAGGTGAAGCGGAACTTGTCGGACTGGCTACCCGGCACATAGGCCGTCAGGGTGCCGAAGTGATCCTCTCCCAGATAGAAGACGAAGGTGGCGGTCCGGTTGCGAGCCAGCGAGCTGGTCACGTTGCCGTAGCGGCCGACCGTTTCAATCCGGTTGTCGCCCGTCCCCGTCTTGCCTCCCATCTGCAGCACGGTACCGTCCGGCAGGGCGAAGGCACCGGCAATGCGTCTGGCCGTGCCCCCTTCCACTACCTTCGACAGTGCGTTGCGCAGCGCGGTGGCCACCTCGACCGGCAGTACCCGGGTCCCCTCGGTCTGCGCCGGTTGGAACTCGGTTTCGAACGGCGTGCCCTTGGCAAACGACAGATGCTCGATGCGCAGGGTCGGCGCACGAATGCCGCCGTTCTGGATGATCCCCATCAGCTCGGCCAACGCAGCAGGGCGATCGCCCGAGCTGCCCAGGGCCGTTGCCAGCGATGGCACCAGATGATCGAACGGGTAGCCCAGTCTGGCCCAGCGTTGATGGATGTCGAGGAAGGCCTCGACCTCCAGCATGGTGCGGATCCGGCTGTCGCGGGCGCTACGGTGGCGGGTCTTGAACAGCCAGCTGTAGACCTCCTGCCGCTCGTCCCGGCTCGCCTCGACGGCATCGGCGAAGGTCGCCTTGTCGAACTCCTTGAGATAGGAGAGCAGCCACAGCTCCAGCGGGTGCACCCGGGCGATATAGCCTTGATCCGGCAGCGAATACTTGCCGGGACCATAGCTGGTATAGAGCTGCTCGATACGACGATCGCTCAGCTTCTCCCGCGGCAGGCGCTTCGCCAGGAAGGCAGCGAAAGTCTCCTGCGACGCATCCGGCATCAGGTAGCGGTGTACGGCTGCCAGGCGCACGGCGCTGGGCTTGAGACCATCCAGGAAGGTATCGAGCTGTTCATCCGCAGTCTTGCCACGGTACTTGCGCCAGAAGCGCAGCAGATAGGTCTGCCCCTCTTTATCCGCAAACTTGGCCAGATACTCGGTACGGCGCGGATCCTTGTCATCCTTGAGCAACTGGGCACGGTTGCCCTCCCGGTAGAGGCTGTAGCGGACGATGTCACGCATCAGACGCACGAACGGCAGGTTGATGGACTCGCGCAGCGCGTCGCGAATGGCCGGGATGCGGCCATTGTCCTCACGCCGGAAGTTGTTGAAGGTGTGCATGCCACCGCCAGTGAAGAATCCCTCGTTCGGGCTGGCGGAGTATTTGCGATCGAGCGCCGCCTCCAGCATGGGGGGCAGGCTCTTGTCCTTGGCGGTCATCAGGTAAGAGACGGCCCAGCGGCTGATGTTGTCCTGCTCCGATACCTCTATCTTGCGCAGGCTCTCGGTCGACATGTCCGCGTAGTTGTCGTGCAGCTCGGAGACGATCTCCAGGTAGGTAGTCAGCACCCGCAGCTTGGCGGTTGACCCCAGCTCCAGCTTGCTGCCCTCGTTGATGTCGAACGGCTGATCCGTGTTGTCGGTCTGCACCCGCACCTTGAAGCCCTGCGGGGACTTCTCGAACAGCGTGAAGCTGTACTTCACGTCTCCTGTCTTCTCCGGCGAGAGCAGGCGCTCACCAAACAACCCAACCTGGGCTGCAAACGTCGGATCGGCCAGCTGCTGCAGGTAGCGAGAGACCTCGTTTTGCAGCGGCATGTTGAGGCTGGTGTCGGCCGTCAGATCGAGCCGGTCCAGATCGTAGAGCTGCACCCCGAGCTGACGGCTGAGACGGGTGCGGGCAACTTGCAGGCCCTTGTTGTTGTTGACCTTGGTCACCGCCGGGGACTGCAGGAAATCACGGAACGAGATCTTGGCCTTCAGCGCGGCTTCCATCAGCGGCGGCGTGATCATCCCCTCCTGTACGAACAGCCGCAGATAGCTGTCGGTCAGGGTCGCCAGTGCATCGCGCCCCTGCGCCAGATAGTAGGAGGGACGGCGATGGGCAATCATCAGCGAAACCACTTGGCGCAGCGCCAGGCCCTGCTCCGCCAGCGAGGCATCCTGGTTGCGCGCAGGGTCCAGCAGCCGGTTTACCTCGTCCACATTGGCCCCAAACCATACCCAGAGACCATCCCCCAGGCCGTGCACCTCCCCATAGCCGGGAGCCGCAGAGAGCGGGACCGAGTTGAGATAGGCCCAGGCTACCAGCTTGCGCGCCTCCAGCGTCTTGGGTCCCAGCCGGTAGGCCCGCACACTGGCGGATGCCATCTGGCGGATCTTCTCGGTGGGGGACAGCGTCAGGCCATCCGGCGAGTGGCGATACTTCTCGACCTGAGTCGCCAGCGTACTGCCGCCGGCCGATTGATCCTGCATATCGAGCGCCTTGCCGACCTGGGACATGGCCGCCTTGGCAAAACGGGGCCAATCCACGGCAGGGTTGGCCAGCGGCTGCTCATTGCTGAGCAGGTCGCGGTTCTCGATGAACAGGAGCGACTGGATCACCAGCGGCGGGATGGAGGCAAAATCCGGGTAATAGTGGGTCGGATACTTGAATTGATAGAAGGGTTCCGCCCGACAGTCGTGCAGGGTCAGGCCGGCTTGCACCTTCTCGGTATAAGGCACGAAAAAGCCGCGACTGGCGTAGTCATACAAGGCGTCGGAGAAATGTACCTGCTCGCTGACCTGATAACCCCGTTGCAGCAAGCGCTCCTGCATCATGGGCAACAGCACATAACCGAGTCGCTTGTCGAAGGGACCGTCTTCGGGGAAGGCAATCTGCTTGCTGGGGCCCGGTTCGACCTGATAGGTCAGCTTGGCCGCATAGCGGGAGATCTCCTGCGACTGCAGGCGGGAAGTCTGCATCTCATAACCGACCAGAGCAATCACCGCAGCCAGGCACAGCAAAAAGAAAAAGCAGAACAACCAGCGCCACCAGGAACGACGCTTGCGCTTGTACTTGCCGTCCGCGCTTGGGACAGATGAATCCTGAGATGCCACTTTGTTCAAATCCGTCTGTTCTGATGCGCCCATATCAGCCCCACCATGGTTGCGCAATTTATTGTGTTTCACTCAAGCTTAGTCGTTTCAAGTCAATGGCTTGAAAACTATTGACCGCTTTGTAGTGATGGTAACAGGGCGATCATAAAAAGGGGAGCCGATTGTTGCAGCGCGGTGAGAGATCCGAGCTGATGACTGAAAGCAAAACACCGGCCTATGGCCGGTGTTTTGAGAAGACAGTGAGCAGGCTTATTTGCTGGAGCTCATTGCCTTGAGTTTGGTGCTCAGCTCTTTACGCTCTTTGGACAGCTCGGCATTCTTGATGATGTGGTCGTCCACACGCTCTTCATAATCAGCCCGCATGTTGGCGATGATGGCTTGCACCTCATCGATGCTCATACCCGGTTTGATGTAGTCGCTCAGGTTGTCGAGCAGCAGCACCCGCTTCTGGTTGTCACGGACCTTCTTCTCGTTGTCCGCAATTTCACGCTTGAGCTTGTTCTGACGACGGGACATACGCACATATTCCAGTACATCGCTGAAGGTGGACTTGTTTACTTGTTCCATATCGATACCACTGACGTAAGGTTGATAAAAGCAGGCCAAGTTGCATCCGTACTAAAGAAACCTGCATGAGAGAGTACGGGCCAACCCAAGATGCCTTTACTCTACCGAGTTATGAGGCAGATACAACCCTAATTGCAGGGCTGACGCCGGGTTTCGGCACGAGAGAGCCGAGTGAACAACAGGGTGGAAAGCAGTGCAGACTCTCCATCCGAAGGCGCATATCAGGGGTGAGATAAGACGAATTTCAGGCAATAAAAAACCCCGCTCGTCTGAGCGGGGTTTCTCGTGTTGGGTGCCTGGCAGTGTCCTACTCTCGCATGGCGAATGCCACACTACCATCGGCGCTACCGCGTTTCACTTCTGAGTTCGGCATGGGTTCAGGTGGTTCCACGGCGCTATGGCCGCCAGGCAAATTCTTCAATCTAAGAAAGCTGATTTTGTTGTTCGTTCTCGGTATCTGCTACAAGCCTTAGAACACTTCTTGGGTGTTGTATGGTTAAGCCTCACGGGTAATTAGTATGGGTTAGCTCAACACGTCGCCGCGCTTACACACCCCACCTATCAACGTTGTGGTCTCCAACGGCCCTTTAGGACCCTCAAGGGGTCAGGGATGACTCATCTCAGGGCTCGCTTCCCGCTTAGATGCTTTCAGCGGTTATCGATTCCGAACTTAGCTACCGGGCAGTGCCACTGGCGTGACAACCCGAACACCAGAGGTTCGTTCACTCCGGTCCTCTCGTACTAGGAGCAACTCCCTTCAATCATCCAACGCCCACGGCAGATAGGGACCGAACTGTCTCACGACGTTCTGAACCCAGCTCGCGTACCACTTTAAATGGCGAACAGCCATACCCTTGGGACCGACTTCAGCCCCAGGATGTGATGAGCCGACATCGAGGTGCCAAACACCGCCGTCGATATGAACTCTTGGGCGGTATCAGCCTGTTATCCCCGGAGTACCTTTTATCCGTTGAGCGATGGCCCTTCCATTCAGAACCACCGGATCACTATGACCTACTTTCGTACCTGCTCGACCTGTCCGTCTCGCAGTTAAGCTGGCTTATGCCATTGCACTAACCTCCTGATGTCCGACCAGGATTAGCCAACCTTCGTGCTCCTCCGTTACTCTTTGGGAGGAGACCGCCCCAGTCAAACTACCCACCAGGCACTGTCCGCGACCCGGATTCACGGGCCTGCGTTAGAACATCAAACATACAAGGGTGGTATTTCAAGGACGGCTCCAGCGCAACTGGCGTCACGCCTTCAAAGCCTCCCACCTATCCTACACATGTAGGTTCAATGTTCAGTGCCAAGCTGTAGTAAAGGTTCACGGGGTCTTTCCGTCTAGCCGCGGGTACACCGCATCTTCACGGCGAATTCGATTTCACTGAGTCTCGGGTGGAGACAGCATGGCCATGGTTACACCATTCGTGCAGGTCGGAACTTACCCGACAAGGAATTTCGCTACCTTAGGACCGTTATAGTTACGGCCGCCGTTTACCGGGGCTTCGATCAAGAGCTTCGCTTGCGCTAACCCCATCAATTAACCTTCCGGCACCGGGCAGGTGTCACACCCTATACGTCCACTTTCGTGTTTGCAGAGTGCTGTGTTTTTGATAAACAGTCCCAGCCATCTGGTCACTGCGACTCCCAACTGCTCCATCCGCAAGGGACTTCACTGTCAAGAGCGAACCTTCTCCCGAAGTTACGGTTCTATTTTGCCTAGTTCCTTCACCCGAGTTCTCTCAAGCGCCTTGGTATTCTCTACCCGACCACCTGTGTCGGTTTGGGGTACGATGACTTGTAATCTGAAGCTTAGAGGCTTTTCCTGGAAGCAGGGCATCAATGGCTTCCGCACCGTAGTGCGTTCGTCTCGTGTCTCAGTGTTGTGTCTCCGGATTTGCCTAGAAACACCACCTACGCAC
>NZ_CP038515.1:1127500-1217500 GCF_013085525.1 Aeromonas sp. 1805
AGGTAGGGCGCCGGATCCAGTGCGCATTCGCGCTGGTGATCATGGCGGCCCTGATCCGGGTTCTGATCCCGCTGCTTTGGCCGGCCTATACCCTGCACGGCTGGAACCTGAGCGGCCTGGCCTGGAGCCTGGCATATGGCCTGTTTGTCTGGGTCTATGCTCCCATATTGACCAGCCCTCGGGCTGATGGGCGTCCAGGCTGATCCGGGGGTCAAGCTCTGCTGGCCGGATAGTGGATCAGATTGTGGAAGATGGCAGGGGCCACTCCCAGATTGCGATAGCCATGGGGGCGGTCGGCCGCAAAACGCACCGCCTCCCCCTGCGTCAAGGAGCGCCACTCCCCTTCCACCAGCACTTCCATCAGGCCGCTGATGACGATGACATGCTCGGTCACCCCGGGTTCATGGGGTTCTGATTCTCGCTGATAACCAGGCAACAAAGTCAGCTCAAACAGTTCGAATCCAAAGCGCCCCTCATAAGGGAAGAGAGGGGCGACCTGCATGCCCTCTCCCGCCGGCTGCTGGCGAATCGCATCTGCGGTGCGATAGAGCACTTCCCCCTGCTCTGCCGGGGTCGGCTCGATGAAGCTGGAGAAGGAGACCCGAAAGCCGGTGGCAATCTTCCACAGGGTGGCCACCGTCGGGCTCGACTCCCCCCGTTCAATCTGGCCCAGCATGGCCTTGCTCACTCCCGTCTCCCGCGCCGCTACATCCAGGCTCCAGCCCAGTTCGCTGCGCAAGCCCTTCAGACGTTGGGCCAGATGCTGATTCATCTCTTGCATGACTGCCTCTTTGTTGTGCGTGCTTGAATCGCCCTTGTGCGCTATAGCGCACAACGATATAGTCTGAAGCAATATTGTACGCAATAACGCACAAACCGTCACAATCCCACAAGGACGTCACCATGCCCTTTGCCCTTCCTCATCTGGTCGCCGGCTTCATCGCCGTGATGGTCGGCTATACCAGCTCGGTCATCCTGATCATTCAGGCAGCCACGGCAGCGGGGGCCGATGCTGCCCAGCTCGCCTCCTGGCTATGGACGCTGGGCATTGGTATGGGTATCAGCTGCATCGGCCTCTCCCTCTATTACCGCATCCCCGTCTTGACCGCCTGGTCGACCCCGGGTGCCGCCCTGCTCATCACCAGCCTGGGTGACTTCACCCTGGCAGAGGCCATCGGCGCCTTCGTTATCTCTTCTCTGCTGATCACCCTGTGTGGCATCAGCGGCTGGTTCGATCGGCTGATGCGTCATATCCCGGCCCAGTTGGCGGCGGCCATGCTGGCCGGGGTATTGCTCAAGTTCGGGCTGGATCTGTTCAAGGTCGCTCCGGCAGATCCCTTGCTGCTCGGCAGCCTGCTGCTGGCGTTCCTGCTCGGCCGCCATCTCTGGCCACGCTATACCATGGTGCTGGTACTGGCGACCGGCATCCTCATCTGCCTGCTGAGAGGTCAGCTGCAGCTTGACACCATCCACTGGCGACTGGCCGGCCCGGTCATGACCTGGCCAGAGTTTTCCCTTGGTGCCCTGTTCGGCATTGCCTTGCCACTGTTCATCGTCACCATGACCTCCCAGAACATGCCGGGCATTACCATTTTGCGGGCCCACGGCTATCAGCCCGCCACCTCATCCCTCATCACCTGGACCGGCCTAACCGGTCTGCTGCTGGCGCCCTTCGGCGGCTATGCCTTCAACCTGGCGGCCATCACTGCGGCCATCTGCATGGGGAAAGAGGTGGATCCGGACGCCAACCGGCGCTGGCCCGCGGCGGTGTGGGCCGGCGGCTTCTACCTGCTGACCGGCTGTTTCGGGGCCACGGTGGCGGCGCTGTTCACGGCCTTCCCGGCGACACTGGTGACCTGCGTCGCCGGGCTGGCGCTGCTCGGCACCATCGGCAGCAGCCTGCACACCGCATTGCAACACGACGATACCCGCGAGGCCGCCCTGCTGACCTTCATCATCACCGCCTCCGGCATCAGCCTGCTCGGCATCGGTGCCGCCTGCTGGGGACTGCTCGTCGGCATCATCCTCTATCAAGTCAACCAGCGGAGAAACTGACCTGACCATCTGGGGATCCCCCGTGAGACACCGCACATAATTCAGAAAAATTTGTTCACAGCTGAAACTAATTGCCATTAAGTGGTGTCGAGGCACTTCTTCTTCCCCGATGCGTGCCTCATGTCAGACTCATAAACTGGAGAATAATAATGAGGAATCAGGCTGTCATTTTGTTACTGGCACTGCTGGGCACCACCACCGCCCACGCTGCCGACACCGATCGGGAGCTGGCCCGCCAGCTCGCGCTGCAGCAGAAAAACCTGCTGCCGCTGCTCAGCAATCAGGAGTACCAGAGCCCGCTGCCCAACTTGTTGCAAAAGGCCAGCCCGCGCCTGAAACGCCAGGCTCGGGATGCCAACCAGGCAGCCATCAGCCGACAAGGGCTGGACGGCGAGGTCAAGGAGCTGATGCAGCTGCGACTGGCCAACCCGGAACAGGCCGCCGCGCTGCAGCAGGGTGTCGAGCCGCTGGTCGCCTATGTGCCGAGCGGCGATGAGAAGAGCTGGAGCGCCATCGAAGCCTTCGACAGCGCCGGCAACCCCGTCTATCTGGATGTGGACAAGGCACCGGCCCGTCCGGTCCTGGTCGTGGAGGCTGATCCCGTCAAGGCCAAGAACGCCGGCCTCAAGGTGATCCGCAAGGCGCTGGCTGCCGCCGACATGCAGGTGGCTCCCCGTGCGGCCGCCAGCACGGCACCACTCAAGACCAGCATCCTGAAGAAAATTCGGTTGAAGGATGATCAGGAGCCCTGGCTGCTGGGTGCGGCCGAGGTGTATGCGGTGGTCGCAGGGGTCAATCCCAGCCGGGATGAGCCCGTGGTCGACATCGTCGACATGCCCTATCTCGACTATGACAACACCGACTACACCCCCAACCAGATCCTGGTCTACTGGGATCGCTATCGCTGGGGTGCCGTCGACATCGTCATGATGGAGCAGGACGACAACGTCAACTACAAGGAGCTGAGCGGCCTGTTCATCGATGCCCTCAAGCTGGCCTTCACGGCTGGCGGCGTGCCCGAGGCACTGCCCTTCCTCGATCTCGGCGGTCGCATCGTCAAGGCGCTGCCCGACTCCTGGATGACCAACAACGATGACTATCTGGATACCTTCTACACCTTGGAGCAGGACCAGAGCTATCACCAGTACCCCGGCGCAGCCGGCAATGCGGTGATCGATCTCGAACCCAAAGAGATCGCCCCCACCAGACCCTGATTGGTCGCCATAACAAAAAAGCCAATGAGCGACTCATTGGCTTTTTTTGTGCCCGCATTCTGTTACAGCTGGCCTTTCGGCCTCACCCCCAGGGTATGGCAGATGGCGTAGGTCAGCTCGGAGCGGTTCAGGGTATAGAAGTGGAAATCCTTCACCCCTTCCTGACTCAGCACCCGTACCTGATCGATGGCGATGCTGGCCCCCACCATGTTGCGGGTCATCTGATCGTCATCCAGCCCCTCGAAACGCTGATGCATCCAGCGCGGGATCTTCACGTTGGTGAAACCGGCAAACTTGGCCAGGGTCTGGTAGTTGGAGACCGGCAGGATCCCCGGCACGATTTCGGCATCGATGCCGATGGCGGCGCAGCGATCCCGAAAGCGCAGGTAGGTCTCGACGTCAAAGAAGAACTGGGTAATGGCGCGGTTGGCACCGGCATCGATCTTGCGTTTGAGGTTGAGCAGATCCGACTGCGCGCTGCGCGCTTCCGGATGCCCTTCCGGGTAGGCGGCCACCGAAATATCGAAGTCCGCTTCGGCCTTGAGCAGGGCCACCAGATCGGTGGCATACATCTCCGGCTTCTCCAGCCCCTGGGGCAGGTCACCGCGCAGCGCCACGATATGGCGGATACCGCTGTTCCAGTAATCGCGGGCAATGGTGCGCAGCTCGTCGCGGCTGGCGTCGATACAGGTCAGGTGCGGGGCGGCGATCAGACCGGTCCGCTCCTTGATGTCCTTGATCACTTTGTGCGTGCGATCCCGGGTGCCCGAGTTGGCGCCATAGGTCACCGACACAAACTTGGGCTCCAGTACTTTCAGGCGCTCGATGGATTGCCACAGGGTATTTTCCATCCCTTCGCTGTTGGGCGGAAAAAACTCGAAACTGACCGATATGTCGCCACTCAAATCTGCCAGACTCTGGTTGAGTGCCTCAACCTGGCGTGCGCTGTGAAATCCCATCTGCTCTCTCCCTGCCCTGCAATCCATTTCTCTACGTCAAAACGGATGTTTGGACGTCCAAACGTCTTTCTATCTTTATGAGAAAATGGCACAAAGTCAACACTGTTTTACAGCGAGAGGAAGGCCGCCGATTTTTATTTGGCAATAAAGCCAAAGTAACGATTGGCACCCCATCCCAAAATCCGGCGAGTCGCGTTATGATGAACCCAGATCGTCCTGGACGTTCTGAATCTGCGTGTGATTGTTTGGCCGGAGGTTTCTCCGGCCCCTTTTCAACCTCTTCCCCTTCCTGCCGATAACCAATTGAACCATTTGCAGGAGCATCATCATGGACACCCACCCCGGCTTTGCCACCGACTTGCTGTTCGATCGCTATCAAGGCAACGTGGTCGACCATGAGCAGTTCTGGGCCGTGCGCACTCCCGATGCTCCCGATTACTACTTCGGCAACTATCTGCTGCTCCCCTTTCCCCCCAGCGATCACGACAAAGGCTGGCTCGAGGCCAGTTTCGACAAGCTGATCGGGCAGGATCCCCGGGTCAGACACCGCACCTTCCAGTGGCCTCTCGCGGCAGGTCAGAACAGCCGGGTCGCCGGCTTCGTGGCGGCGGGATACCAGTACATGGAGTGCGTGGTGCTGGCACTGGAGGCCGCAGACTGGCAACCGCCAGTCGCGACGGTGGCTGCGCGCCCCTTTACCCCGGCCGACTGGGACGAGTGGCTGGCCTTTGAACTGGAGGAGCGGGATCCCGGTCACTCGGAGCAGAGCTACCTGCCCTATCTGCAGTCACGCCGCCAGTTGTACGAGGCGATGATCAGGGACGGACTGGGTCAGTGGTGGGGGATCTGGCAACAGGAACAGCTGGTCGCCAGTTGCGGCCTCTTCTTCACCGATACTCTGGGCCGCTTCCAGCTGGTACGCACAAGGCAGGCATGGCGCAATCAGGGGTTGTGCCGGCAGCTGCTGAGCCAGGTTGCCAGGCACGGGCTGACGCGGGTCGACCGGCTCATCATAGTGGCCGACGAGCACTATCACGCCCAGCGCGTCTATCGCTCGCTCGGGTTCGCTCCGGTGGCCCGCATCGGCAGCCTCTGCCGCTGGCCCCACTCGGTGCAGTGACGTCGCTGACTGACAGCAAAGAAAACGGGAGGCTGATGCCTCCCGTTGTTTATCTGCCAGCAGCTATTGCTGCGGTGTTTCCAGCTCGTTGGAGAGCGCCTGCTCCACCTCGGCCGACGGAGCCGGCAACGGCGCGGCCGCCGCAGATGCCGCTGCGGCAGGCGTTGCCGATGACGCCGGGATGGCAGGTACTTCTGTCACCGCCGGCGTCGCGGTGGATGCAGCAGCAGCAGGCTCGGTGGTCGCAGCGGCGGCCGGGACATCACACTGGCAATCGGCCCCCTTCACCTTGTTGCCCTGATGAGGCGGATACCAGCCCTTCAGACCCTGCTCCAACCGATCGGCTGCCGCCTTGGGTTCCATCTTGCCGAGCAGCACGGCCTGACTCACTTCAGCCAGCTCGTCCCCCAGCTTGGGCGTACCGCGGGAGAGGATCTGGGTGGCTACCCGGATGGTGGAGTCGCACTGATCCCGCCACTCCATCATCTCCTTCGCCGCCGGGTTGGTGACCTCGAAGAAGTGGTTGGAGAGGGAGAAGAAGCCGGGCAGCGAGTTGGTATAGAGCTCGGCGAACTGCGGCGTGGTCAGCCACTGCAGGAAGGCCATGGCCGCCTCCTTGTTCTTGCTGGCCGGGTTCATCCCCATCCCGATGTCGGTGTGATCGGTAAAGAAGCAGCCATCACCCTGCTTCGCCACGGGCGGGCGCATCACGCCAAAGTCCACCTTGCCGGTGAAGGGGGCTATCTCCCAGGAACCCGCCACGTAGAAGGCGGCCTTGCCCGAGGTAAACAGCTCATTGGTCGCGGCATAGTCACGGCTCTCGCCGCCTTCGCCGAGGTAGGGGCGCCAGCGCGCCAGCTCCTCGAACACCTTGACGTAGGGCGGGTTGTCAAAGCGCTCCTGCCCCCCGATCAACGCCAGTCGACCATCCTCCCCCTTCCAGTAGTTGGGACCTATGTTCTGGAAGCCGAGTTCGGAGGATACCCAGCTTTCCGAGCCGCTCATGGCGAGCGGCACATAGCGGCCATCGGCTTTCACCTTGTCCAGCGCCGCGAAGAAGGCATCCCGGGTTTGCGGCACACTCAGCCCCAGCTCACTGAAAATCTTCTTGTTGTAGAAGAAGCCGTGAATCACCGAGGCCATCGGTACGCAGAAGGTCTGGGCGCCGGAGTCGGTCTGCCAGGGTGACTGGGCAAAACTTGGGAAGTTCTCCATCCCCGACATCTCGGTCAGCTCCGCCAGGTGGCCCGCCTTGAACAGGGCGAGCGAGTCATCGAACGGCCGACAGGTGATGAGATCCCCCGCCTTGCCCTCTTTCAGACTGGCCCACAGGGTCGGCATGTAGTCGACGTTCTGCACCCCGTTGAACTTCACCTGGATGCCCGGGTGGGAGGCCTCGAAGGCAGGAATGATCTTCTGCTCCCACAAGGCCTTGTCATCAATCCGCCAGCTCTCGATCACCAGCTCGCTGGCCATCAGCTGGCCACACAACAGGAGACTCAGGGCCCCGATCCACTTGTTAGACATAAGCCCTCCTAAACCTTGAAATGTGCGATCAATTGCTGCTGCTTGGCGACCAGCTCCGCCAGCACTTCACTGCTGCCGGCCGACTCCCGCGCTTCCCGTTCGGTCTCGTAGGCCACCTCGGCGATGCCGGAGATATGGCGGGCCACCCCCTGGCTGACCGAGATCTGCTCCTGGGCGGCGTGCGCCACCTGATCCGCCATCGCCTTGATGGCGCTCATCCGGTCGGCGATGGATTGCAGGGCCGCATCCATCTCCCGGGTCTGCTCGACACAGTTGTGGGTCTGCTCCTGACTGCGCCCCATCACCTCCACCACCAGCTTGCTCGAGCTCTGCAGGTTCTCGATCATCGCCTGGATCTCTTCGGTCGAGGTCTGGGTCCGGTTGGCCAGTGCCCGCACCTCGTCTGCCACCACGGCAAAGCCTCGGCCGGCATCGCCGGCCCGCGCCGCCTCGATAGCGGCGTTCAGCGCCAGCAGGTTGGTCTGCTCGGCGATGCTGCGGATCACATCGAGGATGCTGCCGATGTTGTTGCTGAACTCACCCAGCTTGTAGGTGATGCCAACGGCCTCCTCCATGGCGCCTGCCAGCTGCTCCGTGATGCGACGGGTGGTCGCCACCTTCTGGCGACCGCTGCGGGCTTCATCATCGGCCAGATCTACTTCCCGTTTGGTGCCATCGGTGGAACGGGCCACCTCGGTGGCACTCACCTCCAGCTCGGTGATGGCGGCAGCCACCTGATCGGTCTGGCTCTTCTGATCCTGTACCCGGGATACGGCCCTTTCGCTTATCTCGGCGGCGCGGCTCGCCTCCTCCACCAGATGGCGGGAACCGGCATTGATCTGGGAGAGCAGCTCGCCGGTTTTGCCGGCCAGGGTATCGATGGATCGGGAGAGTGCGCCGAACTCGCAGCTACTGCGATAGTTGATGCGGCGGGTCATGTCCCCGGCCGCCATGTAATCCAGCTCCTTGTTGATCATCTGCAGCGGACGCTGAATGCTGCGCGCCGTGGTATAGCCGATGATGAGGGCGGCGGCGGCCGAGATGGCGGCCACCACCAGGATCCAGAAGCTGGCGCTGCTGACCGCATCATCCGCCGTGGTGCGGCTCTGGCTGGCAATCGAGCCGGCCGACTGTCCCATCTCGTCGAGCAGGCCCAGGCTGTTGATCAGGCTGGCGTCGAGTTGCTGATTGAGGGTCTGCAGCGAGGCAGCCAGCTGCTGGGCATTGCGCATGGTCGCCAGCAGCCCCTGCTGGCCAAGTGCCAGCTCCTGCATCCGGTCGAGGTTGGAGACGAAGCGCTGCTTCACGTCATCCGGCACCAGCACCCGATCGAGCCGTTTGCGGGCCATCTCGATGTCCTTGCTCAGCACCTTCTCCAGCTCGTTGAGATCGGTCTTGGCATCGGCCCGGCGAATGTTCTTCAGATCGCGCGCGATGCCCGAAGTGATGAGTTCAGCCTTGTTACGCATGGAGCGTTTGCTGGCGGTCTGCTGCAGCAGCAGATCGGCAGCCCACTGGTAGGTGTCTTCCAGCCGGATAAAGGCAATCTCCAGCTTGTGGCGCTGATCCTGGGCATTGACCCATTGGCTGTGCTGGGAGAGCACCTGTTCAGCCAGGCCGTAGAACTGCTTGGTGGCGGTATCGACCTGCTGAAAACGAGAGTCGGCCTCAGCCACCCCACTAAACCTGTCCATCTCCTGGCTCAGCTGACTGAAACGCGCCTGCTGCTCCTTGAACTGGCTGGCCAGCTGCGGCAGCTGGCTTGCATCCTCGTTGGTCCGGTAGACCAGCACCCAGCGGTTGCTGTCCTGCAGGGCGCCTTTCAGGCCGGCCACCGCAATCACCAACGGGGTTGCCCGGTCAGAGACCTGTGACAAGCCGTCGTTGATGCCCCTGATCTTCAGGGTGCTGATCACACCCAGCAGGATCAACAGCAGCAGCATCAACACAAATCCGGCGATGATCCGCTGCACAATAGATAAACCCATGGAGACATCCTCACTCGTGGGGGAAAGGTAACGTGAACATAGACACTATCGGCACAAGGGGCGAATTATAGAGGGGAGACCGAGGGTATTTTATTGATCTATATGGGGTTGGATCACAGTTGACGGGGGACGCTTTGCGCGTAAAAGGGCCCGGACTGTGCCGGGCCAAAGAGACATGCTAGCTGTAACGGCCCGTGGGGGGGCCAACCCTGTGTCCTATCAAAAGCGATAGCCGACACCAACCATAAAGACCATTGGGTCAATCTTGGTCTTGATGCCATCACCGCCGTTTACATGGACATCGGTATCGATATCCATGATCCAGGCAGAACCGTTAACGAACCAGCGATCATTGATCGCCATGTCCAGGCCGACCTGACCGGCCATGCCCCAGGAATTATCCAAGCTCACATCAGCGTTGCTCAGAGGGCCACGACCCTGCTCATCGAAGAAGGTGGTGTAGTTGACACCGACACCAACATACGGACGCACCTTACTCTGGGCATCACCAAAGTAGTACTGCGCCATCAGGGTTGGCGGCAGGTGCTTGACCTTGGCGACTTCCGTATCTCCCATTTTCACTGAATGAGAGAACGGTGTTGCTGCCAGTAACTCAACCCCGAAGTTATCAGTCGCCATGTAGGTCAACGTTAACCCAAGTTGAGCGTTGTCATTGATCTCGAAATCGTTACCGCTACTTTGCGGAGAAACAAAAGCCAGGCCACCGCGCACCAGAATATCACCAGCCTGGTGGGCCATGGCGACGGGAGAAGCGAGCGCGGCCGCGATCATCAGAGGAAGGATCTTTTTCATCACGTTTTCCTTTTAGTTTTCGTTTTATATGTTGCAAGCCTGAAAACTATAAAGGGATGTGAATGTGGGGTTATTGATTTAGCTCAAACGTTACCAAGAAATAGATAGATGTGTACAGCAGCTTAAAGCTCCCGAGATATGGCTAATAATTGGCGAAATAAACAATAAAAACATATTGATACGTCAATTAAAAACCAAACCAGCCACATTAAGGAATAATTTAAATGCATCTTATTGGAGCTTTAAACGGCTAAAAACGGTTGTTTCACTCGCTCAACCAGAGTATTTTTGCGAGCCATGTAGCCGGGCTGTAAGAAATTCTTTATGAAACCACAAACCAGAAGGGACAAAATAGTAGCCATACTGGCGGCCATCTGGGGTATTGGCTCCTTCCTGTTTATTTTATTGGGATTCGTTCTCGGCATGGCGCTATTAATTCTGACCCACTAGGCCGACTGGCTGGTGTGAGACGCCTGACACCGCAGCCACTCCCCCGCCACAATCTGCTCCGGGTTCAAATCCCACTGCGCCGGCCCCAGTTCCCCGCTATATCCGCGCCAGCGATTCCTGCCCTCCTGTTTGGCCCGGTACAGCGCCATGTCCGCCAGTTTGAAGCTCAGGTTCCAGAACGAATCCTCCAGCTCCCGATGCAGGGGGTAATCGCAGAATCCCAGTGAAGCCGTCATCCAGAGCGGCAACTCTTCGCGCCCGAAGCGGCAGTCGGCAATCTTGCGGCGCAGACGCTCGACCCGCTGGGCAACCCGTGTCGGCTCATCGCCGATCAGCAGCAGCAAAAACTCCTCGCCACCCAGCCTGATCAGCGGCTCCTCCTCAGCGAGGGCCCCCCGCAGCAACTCCGCCAGCTGGCATAACAGCAGATCGCCGATGTCGTGGCCGAAGCGATCGTTGACCTGCTTGAAGTGATCCAGATCCAGGATCAGCAACACCCTGCCTGCCGCCAGCGCATCGCGATTGAGCAACCATTCATCGAGGTAGCGCCGGTTGAAGGCGTGGGTCAGCGGATCCGTATAGGCGGCCGTCTCCATCCGGGTTGAATAAGCCTGCAAAGCGCTGTGGTGCAAGCTGATCCTGGCCGCCATCTCCCGGAACTTGCGACTGAGCAGCGCCATCTCCTGACTGCTGTCGATGATCGGCAACACGCTTACGTCCTGCTTTTCGGCAAACTTGTGCAGCGCCCCCACCAGCTCGCCAATCGGCCCCAGCACGATGGCACGCAAGCGGGCCAGCGCCATCAGAATGCAGGCGAAGCTTATCAGCAGCATGCCGATGAAGGTCCAGATCGCCCCCTCCATCGCCCCCCGCAACACGTCACGCTCCTCTTCCACAATCAGGGTCAAGACGGGGGTACCGTCATTGTCCAGCAGCAGCCCCTCCCCCCTGACACGCTGCAACCCCAGATCCACCAACCGGTAGCTCATGTATGGCTTGAATGGCTTGAAAGAACCCAGATGCTCGCCAGTTCTGGGCTGGGCAATGGTCAAGGCGAGCGCGGTCCGCGCCGCCAGATCGTCCAGATAGCGTTCATCCAGCCAACGGGTTGCCAGCAGATAGCCATTGGGTTTGGCATCGCCGAGGGTATTGGTCACCGGCTGCAGCGAGAAGATGAGCGGCCCCCATAACGATCCTCTCACCCCGCTCAGACTGTGGATCCCCCCCTGCCGCGATTCACGCAGCAGTTGCAGCTTGAGGTCATCCAGAAAGAAAGGGAGCAGGGTGGTGTCCGTATCAGGTGCCTCCGGCAGCAGAGTGCGAGTCCAGATTTCAGAACCCTGCAAATCCATATAACTCAGCACGTTGAGCTCAAAGTCCCGCATCGGGGTGTCGACCAGCAGATTGGAGTGGATATAGCCCTGATTGGGCCTGTCCAGGAAGTGGTAGCTCTCGTCCCAGATCCCCCAATCCCGGGTGAAGGCATTGATGGCATTGATATCACCCTGCACGGCCCTGACCACCCGCTGCAGATGATCCTGCATCCGCCGCTCCTCGACCCGCTGCGCCGCAGGCACCTGGGCCAGCGCGATCACGATGAGCAACATCAGGATGGCGCCAGCCCAGACGGGGAACATCGAGTAGGCCAGCAAATGATCGATGGAGCGGGACGGTTGAGCCATGGGCGCCAATATCCTTTGAATGGCAATGCGAAACGGGAAGGGTCTTGCCCCAAGTATGGAGTATCGGCCCGTCTGGAGGTCACTGAATTACCACAATAAAAACAAGGGGCCCAGGGCCCCTTGTCACATTATTGAACGGATTATCGCGCCAGCAGCGGCGCCAGGAAGCGGGCCGTATGGGAATCCTCGCAACGGCTGATCTGCTCCGGCGTCCCCGTCACCAGGATGCGACCGCCGCCGGCGCCCCCCTCCGGCCCCAGATCGACGATCCAGTCGGCAGTTTTGATGACGTCCAGGTTGTGCTCGATGATGACGATGGTGTTGCCACGATCCCGCAACTGGTGCAGTACCTTGAGCAGTTGCTGGATGTCGTGGAAGTGCAGCCCGGTGGTCGGCTCATCCAGGATGTAGAGGGTCTGACCGGTATCCCGCTTGGAGAGCTCGCGCGCCAGCTTGACCCGCTGCGCCTCACCGCCAGACAAAGTAGTGGCCGACTGACCGAGCCGGATATAGGAGAGGCCCACATCCATCAGGGTCTGCAGCTTGCGCGCCACCGCCGGCACCGGGTCGAAGAACTCGCGGGCATCTTCCACCGTCATCTCGAGGATTTCGTGGATGTTCTTGCCCTTGTACTTCACCTCCAGCGTCTCGCGGTTGTAGCGCTTGCCCTTGCAGACGTCGCACGGCACGTAGACATCCGGCAGGAAGTGCATCTCCACCTTGATGACCCCATCCCCCTGGCACGCCTCGCAGCGCCCTCCCTTCACGTTGAAGGAGAAGCGGCCCGGCTGGTAGCCGCGCGAGCGCGCCTCCTGGGTGCCAGAGAGCAGCTCGCGGATCGGGGTGAACAGGCCGGTGTAGGTCGCCGGGTTGGAGCGCGGGGTGCGGCCGATGGGGCTCTGGTCGATATCCACCACCTTGTCCAGATGCTCCAGCCCCTCCACGCTGCGATAGGGCGCCGGCGTGGATTCGGTGGCCTTGTTCAGCTCGCGATGAGCGATGCGAAACAGGGTGTCATTGATCAGGGTCGACTTGCCGGAGCCGGAGACGCCGGTGACGCAGGTCATCACCCCGATCGGCAGATCCAGGTTGACGTTGCGCAGGTTGTTGCCGCTCGCCCCCTTGAGTTTCAGCCACTTGCCGGTGAGCGGAGTACGCTCGGCGGGAATGGCGATCTGCTTGCGACCGGAGAGGTAGTCACCGGTCAGTGACTCGGGATTATTGATGATCTCTTCCGGCGTGCCCTGGGCGACGATGGCACCGCCATGCACCCCGGCGCCAGGGCCGATATCGAGCACATGGTCGGCGAGGCGGATGGCGTCCTCGTCGTGCTCCACCACGATCACCGTGTTGCCGAGATCACGCAGGTGAGTGAGGGTCTTGAGCAACCGCTCGTTGTCGCGCTGGTGCAGGCCGATGGAGGGCTCGTCCAGCACGTACATGACCCCCACCAGACCGGCACCGATCTGGCTGGCCAGCCGGATCCGCTGCGCCTCGCCGCCGGAGAGGGTCTCGGCACTGCGCGACAGGCTCAGGTAGTTGAGGCCCACATTCACCAGGAAGCCGAGCCGCTCGACGATCTCTTTCAAGATCTTCTCGGCAATCTGGGCGCGCTGGCCGGTGAGGTTCAACCCTTCGAAGAAGGCCAGCGCATCGCCGATGGACTGCTCAGCGATGGCCGGCAGGTTGCGGTTGTCGACGAAGACGTGGCGCGCCTCCTCCCGCAGCCGGCTGCCCCCGCAGCTGGTACAGGATTTGTTGGCGATGTATTTGGAGAGCTCTTCGCGCACCGAGTTGGATTCGGTCTCCCGGTAGCGCCGCTCCATGTTGTGCAGGATCCCCTCGAACGGGTGCTTGCGCACCACCACATCGCCGCGATCGTTCATGTAACGGAACTCGATCTCGGTGCGACCGGAGCCGCGCAGGATCACTTCCTGGGTCTTGACCGGCAGATCCTCCCACGGCGTCTCCAGATCGAACTTGTAGTGCTCGGAGAGGGATTTGAGCATCTGGAAGTAGTAGAAGCTGCGCTTGTCCCAGCCGCGGATGGCGCCATTGGCCAGACTGATGGCCGGATCGCCGATAACCTTGGCCGGATCGAAATATTGCTGCACCCCAAGACCGTCGCAGGTCGGGCAGGCACCGGCCGGGTTGTTGAAGGAGAAGATGCGCGGCTCCAGCTCCGACATGGAGTAGCCGCACTCCGGGCAGGCGAAGTTGGCGGAGAAAGTCATGGGGGCAACCCCCTCCTCGCCGTCCATCGGCACCACCAGTACGATGCCGCCAGAGAGGGTCAGCGCCGTCTCGAACGACTCGGCCAGACGCAGCGCCAGGTCATCGCGCACCTTGAAGCGGTCCACCACCACCTCGATGGTGTGCTTCTTGTGCAACTCCAGCGCGGGCGGGTCGGAGAGGTCGCACACCTCGCCGTCGATGCGGGCACGGATGTAGCCCTGGGCCGCCAGATTCTCCAGCAGCTTGGTGTGCTCCCCCTTGCGATCGCGCACCACCGGGGCCAGCAGCATCAGCTTGCTCCCCTCCGGCTGGGCCAGCACCTGATCCACCATCTGGCTGATGGTCTGGGCGGCGAGCGGAATGGCGTGAGTCGGGCAGCGCGGCTCACCGACCCGGGCGAACAGCAGACGCAGGTAGTCGTAGATTTCGGTGATGGTGCCGACGGTCGAGCGCGGGTTGTGGGAAGTGGACTTCTGCTCGATGGAAATAGCGGGCGAGAGCCCCTCGATATGGTCGACGTCCGGCTTCTCCATCAGGGAGAGGAACTGGCGGGCATAGGCGGAGAGTGACTCCACATAACGGCGCTGCCCCTCGGCATAGAGGGTATCGAACGCCAGAGAGGATTTGCCCGAACCGGAGAGGCCGGTGACCACGATCAGCTTGTCGCGGGGCAGGGTCAGATTGATGTTCTTGAGGTTGTGGGTGCGAGCACCCCGGACCACGATCTTTTCCATCTTGTTGCACGCTCGATACGGAAACCTGAGCGAGTCAGTATGGCATAGAGACTACTGGATGAATAGACAGGTTTTATCCATCATCCCCATCGATTTCAGAGATACTCCTTGGCCCAGCTCACCGCCTGCAGGCGGTTCTTCACGTTCAATTTCTTGAAGACATTGTAGAGGTGGGACTTGATGGTGTGCTCGCTCACGAACAGGCTATCGGCGATCTCGGTATTGGAGGCCCCCGTCATCAGGTAGCGGATGATTTCCTGCTCGCGCACGGTCAGCAGCGTTTGATTGCGCAGGTGGTGTTCCCCGCCCTTGCGGTAGTAGTTGACCAGATCGCACAGCAGATGACGCGGGATCCAGTACTCCCCCTCCAGCACCTTGCGAATGCCGAGCACCAGCCGATCCAGCGGATCCTGACAGAAGAAGAGCCCGCTGGTATGGGGCCACATCAGCAGCAACTCCCGATCCGTACTGGTGGGGGCATTGAGCAGCACGGTATTGGCTTCCCCGAAGCGGCTGGAGATCTCCCGTGGCCACCCCGTTTGCTGGCTCGACTTGAGGTAATCCAGATCCACCAGAAACAACGGATGCGGCTCGAGTTCATCCGCTTGAGGCAGGGCTTCCAGTGCACTCACCAGCAGGATGGGCAGAGCCAGCTGTTCGGCCAAATAGCTCTGAAAGCTGGTCGCCTGCGCATTGTCTTCGGTTACCAATACGATGGGATATGGGGTGATCATGAAGCGCTGGTCCTTGAACATTCCGGCCATGGTGTTTTTCGGCAGCAGAGAGTACCAAGCCCCCCGCAGGCTGCAGCATTAAAAAAGTATTAGACGCCGATGCGCCTCCTTTGAAACTCACCAATTTTCCAAGCAATACAAATAACTAGCCGAGCCCCCCCATTTGGGTGAAATACTGGCCCCTGGCCGGACAGGGGCTGTCACACCGGTCTTTGGCCCCCCTTCTCGTCTCGACCGTTCGATGATATGACTCCCCGTTGCTGTTCACTTGCTGGCCAAGGTCGGCCTCGTGTAAGTTAATCCTTCGTCCGGCGGACACGGGATGGAGCGTCAGGAAGATGTGCGCTCTTTCTCCCCAACTGTTACTATTGCGGGCAAAATCTGAAAACGGGGAGGCGGCCAACTGGCGCGCTGAACCAGACACAGTCATCACATGAGTGGCGGGGCCGCCCTGCAGCATCGCCTATCTCACAGAAAACAAACGATATGTTGAATTGGCCCGGGCATATGGTCCGGCCGGTATATAAAGGGTGGAAGAGAGATTATGGCCAGTCGAGGCATCAATAAAGTCATTCTGATCGGTAACCTGGGGCAAGACCCGGAAGTGCGCTACATGCCGAGCGGCGGTGCCGTGACCAATATCACCCTGGCCACCTCCGACACCTGGCGCGACAAGCAGACCGGTGAGCAGAAAGAGCGTACCGAGTGGCACCGCGTTGTCTTCATGGGCAAGCTGGCCGAAGTGGCTGGCGAGTACCTGAAGAAAGGCTCCCAAGTCTATGTTGAAGGCAAGCTGCAGACCCGCAAGTGGCAGGATCAAAGCGGCCAGGAGCGTTACACCACCGAAGTGCTGGTCGATGGCTTCAGCGGCGTGATGCAGATGCTGGGTGGCCGTCCGCAAGGCGGCGCCGGCCAGGGCATGGGTGGCCAGTCTCAGGGCAACTGGGGTCAGCAGCAGGGCATGCAGTCCCAGCAGCCGATGAACCAGGCGCGTCCTGCCCAGGCTCCGCAGCAGAACATGCAGCAACAGGGCGGCTACGCTCGTCCGGCCCAGCAGCCGCAGTCTGCACCGCCGGTGTACAATGAGCCGCCGATGGACTTCGACGACGACATTCCGTTCTAGGCCTGCGTGATATAAAAACGTAAAGACAAATCTTAACTTATAAGATAACGCCCCGATTTTAGGGGCGTTTTTCATTGCTGCTCAAAATTTAGCTTGTTCTCAGTAACAACTAGATTTAGTCTAGGTTTACACGCATTGCATGTGTCAACTGGATGGTCTTAGCAGAATGACTTACAAAGTTGAAGTGATAAAGTCTGAAGATAATGGTGAGCGGGTTGTTTTGGTACTTGATGAAAGCGGAATGCCACACGATCTTATTTCACGATATCTACTTCGAGGATTATTTAGTCGTTCATCAAAAACGATCCTCAACCAGGCACGCAATATTTGTCAGCTATACCAGTGGGGGATGAACTAGGAATCAACATTGAAGAGCGGATCTATTCTGGAGAAATTTTTGGGATAACAGAAATTGACTCATTAGTAAGGTATTTATCTCTAAATAGACGGCAAATGCGAATCTTAAAGGGAACCTCTTCAAAGGATACTATTATTCCTTTTGCAGGTTATGTTACTGCCGACATGCAGAAACAAAAGATTGATGATGTTACTCGGTATTTTAAATGGATAGGAAGCTTATCTCTTGAAAACCGCTCCATTAACGATCCATTTTATACATCGATTGGTCCAGCCATGGATGACCTTAAGGATAGGCTTGATGCATTAAAGGTCAGAGGGAGTAGCCAGCCACGTGTAGGGCTGAAGGAAGATGAACAACAGTTTCTCATATCTATTACCTCCCCCAATAATAAAAACAATCCGTTTGAACACAGGACTCGTGTTCGTAATCACCTAATCTTCAAAATGTTGTTGCTTTGTGGAGCACGCTTAGGTGAATTACTCTCTCTGAAGCCTGAACAATGTAAACTAGCCGGGGATTCACCTTATATTATAATCAGTCAGAACACGACAAAACATTTAGACCCTAGAAAACTACCCCCTGAATCAAAGACACTTAGCCGTAGAATTTATATAACTTCTGAACTAGCTTCCGATATAGATAGTTACATAAACAATGAGCGAAAAGCACGAGGAAGAGCAGCGAAACGTGCAGCTCCATATCTATTTTTGAATACATGGAAAGCACCTTCTCCGATGACTCAATCTGCTGTTCAGCATATGTGTAAGATATTGAGAGAGCGATTCCCAGACAAGCTAGCAAATCTTCACCCACATCGTTTACGCCATACATTCAATGATAATTTACATATGATGTTTTTCAACAAAATGGGAAAAGAAGCATTTCTTAAAATGCAACGCTGGTTAAATGGGTGGGTGGATGACAGCGAACAAGGATATACATATACACACCTAGCAATGGAACTACAAGGGAAGCGCATGCTAATTCACCTACAAGAAAACATTATGAAAGGTGACTATAAATACCTCCACATAAATGAGCACTAATTATATTGGTGGATTTTGCTGTAAAGGATGGCGAATAAATGGAAGAGCTTTCTATCCACAAACTACATTATGAAAATAAGACAGATATTTTATCTTATCAGCCATACTTTACAGAGGTAGCAATAAAGACCAGATCTCGTATTGTTGTAACATCCTCTAATCAGTGGGATATTGGTGAAAGTGAGACGCATCTAATTAATTTTGACCTTATTGAGTCAAGTAACTTAGAGTTAATTGATCAAGTAAAATACGTTATGGCATGGTTTGTACGGCAAGTTAGTCCAAGCCATGCACATGCCACCTATAACGCTGTACTTAAATTCCTTAATGAATGCGATAACCTAGATGACGAATCTGGTAAAGAACTTACTGACGCATTTTCTGATGAGTTACTTTACTATTTTTCAAGTAACCGAAACTCTCATAATGAAGATCCCCTGCATAGGATCCGACTTTGGTATCTTAAGGGAGTTAGGCTCAAACTTCCATTATTTCAGCCAGATGTCGGGCGAGCAATAAAAAGCCTTAGTCTAAAAGGTAGAGTAAAGGGTTTAGATGTACTTGTTCACATTCCTGGAAAAAGTCCACTATCATCAAATAAACTGTTTGATCTTCGTAGTCTATTAACTAAGTACCAAGACCATTTTAGTGTTGGCGAATCAGAATTTTGGAAAATGGCTGCAACATGGGTGTTCATAACACTAGGAATTAGACCTATTCAGCTCAGACTTTTAATGATGTGTGATTTAGCATTAAACATAGAAAAAACTACTGAAAAAAAATCATACATACTAAATGTACCCTCAGCTAAAAAGCGCCATCAACTCCCCAGAACTAGGTTCAAATCTAGGCCTATTCCCGCCTTTCTTGGTGAAATGTTGGAATCACTCAAAGAATTCAATATCAAATGGCTAAATAACAATGGAATTCAATATAACGAAACCCAAATTCCATTGTTTTTTTTATTACCATACGATAGAGCTGAACTTAGAAAAGAAACTGGTAAAATTGAAGCGTTCAGATGGACGATGAGCACTTTCTCAATAAGTAAAGCCGTTCCTCGATTATTGGAGTTAATAAATTCACTACAAAGTGATATAGGGGCGCCAACATTCGATGAACCAATAACAGCAAGACGTTTGCGTAAAACCTTTGCAACACATGCAGCCGCAGTTGGTACTCCAGCAATGATGTTGATGGAGTTACTCGATCATGAAGACATGCAGCATGTCATGATTTATTACAAATTGGGAGCAAACTTTGCTAACAAAGTAGATCAAGTTTACCGAGATCAGTTTGGTACAATATTTGACTATTTTTCAGGTGTGATTATATTGGAGGAACTATCTACAGTAAATAAATCTAAACATGTCTATGGTCCTGAGAATTTACGCAGATTAGTTGGTATCGGCTTTTGCTCCAAAGAAGGTCTTTGTAAAAAAGCGCCTCCATATTCTTGCTATACGTGTATCAAGTTTGAGGCGTGTAATAACAAACAGATTCACATTGAAGTGCTTGAATGTATGCTAGAGGATGTATCCACATTGTTTGAACAAGAGCCTGCCCCTGCTAAATTTGAAATAAATCACATTAGTGCATGTCGCTCCCTTATCGCACAACTGGAGAACAGCTAATGCAAAGCAATCTGACTACAAACCAGGGCCACAATAGTTCAAGTGGCAGGCGTAAACAAAATACTATCATCCCAATAAATCCATCAAGCAACTGTCTCGACAATATAAAAAACTATATAGCACACGCTAAAAAAATACACGGCCCCATTTTTGATAATAGCGTCGACTGGAGCAGTTATATATGGGATATAAAAGGCTTCGAAAGTACAGTCACGACAAGAAGCGTAACTCATGCTTGTAATATACTCTATACTCAAGACAATAATCTTGGTAAAAAAATAAAATCATCTAGAGAAAATGAGATTCCGTTCTCAGAGCCATTCGCTACTGAAGTGAAAGCATTTATTACACATCGGCATAATAAAAAGCCATGTAAACATGATTCCCATATGGTTATAATCCGGGCGTTTAGGTATCTATATCTGCAGATGAGCAATATTAACGCTCCTAGTTTTTCTCTACTCAAACCAGCCCACTTTGATGAAGCAATACGACATGCATTACAGGGTAAACAGGAAGCAGAAAGCACTCTCTGCGTTACAGGAGAAAGACTAGCGTATATTGCTGATGAACTTGACCGCCACAAACTCACACCAACACCATTAGATTGGAAGAATCCAATTCCACGTAATGAAAGGAGAGGTGGCGCTAGCCACAATAGAGGAACAAAAAGAGCCCAAGAAGAGCGGGCCAAAAAGCTTCCAAAGACTCAGGTTCTTATTTTTCTATCAGCACTTTGGGCTAACTTTGACAGTTTAGAAGAAAAAGATAAAGCACTAGTATGTATGTCGGTGATCCTCTTAATCGCAGGCTTTCGCATGGATGAGTTTGTCGCACTTGATATAAATTGTATACCAAGCAGAGCTGAGTATGACTCGTCAGTCAAGGAGCTAGACCCGCAAACTGGCTCTTTCACGAAGTTACTTAGAATTAGAGCATTGGCAAAAAAGAAAAACCACTGGGATGAAAAAATAATACCTCGCATCTCCGTTGATGTTATTTATGAAGCAGTAAGTCGCCTTGAGGAATTAAGCGCTCCTCATAGACGCACCGCAAAAATGCTACTTAATGAAAGACGATGGGATAAATTTTCTATTTTTGATGACGACCAGATACTAAGTGCAAGGGAGATCCAATTACATCTTAATATATCTGGCCGCTCAACCTCTAACACAATCAGTATTCTAGAGCGGAGAGGTATCGAAAGGTACTCGGATTCCAAGTCGAGTGGTGCTTGCTTCCGTATAGGTGATATTCATGAGGCTTTCTCTGATGAGTATATAAATAGAATTGGTCCTATCAAGAATGGTCTTGGAGATACTACGTTAAACATCCCTATTTATAATTTCCTGACATTACGTTATCTAGATCAATACACACCAAAGGAAAGGCTCAATGTCTTCCCAGAACCCTTAACAGGAACACATATCCAAGATTTTTTAGAGGACGCGACTACAAGACAAGGGAGCAAATATCAGGAAGAGGCGGAGAGGCACAGAGAGCTCTTAGTGTCTTTGAACGTTATGATTTTCCTGAATTAGGGGAAATAAAGGACACCATACGGACACATCAATTTAGGCATTTATTAAACACTATTATGCAAGAATCTGATATGTTCTCTCAAGAGGATATTGCAAAGAATTTTCTTCGGAAAAACGCCAAAGATAATAGCTCATACAATCATCAGATTTCACCTACTAAATTTGCTGAGCGCACAAGAGACTTTCAAAGCACTGTGCTTAGAAAGATTAATATAGATGAACGAGAAGCTAAAAATGTAATCCAACGCTTCCCTCTATTATCGTATGAAGAATTACAGAAAGATTTAGATGAATCAGGTTCATATCACTTTATGGATATCGGTCGTTGCAGACATGATTACACACAATCTCCATGCGGTATGCACTACATGTGTCTTAGAGAGTGCATCAATTACAAACGAACAAAAGGAGATGTGAAAGAGGTGGAAAATATCACTCAACGTCGTGATAGAGCTATAATGCAGATGCATTTGGCAAAGGAAGATGCTGATGATAATTTTACTAATGCTAATAACTGGTACTTGAGTCATCTGCAATTAGTCAATGGTTGCAATCAAGCTCTAGCTATTGAGGATAACCCTCAATATTCTAGAGGTGAAATTGTACAAGTTTTTCCTAATGGTGTTGATTGCTGTGAAGAGGCTAACGATGAATAGATACATAACAACTGAAGTAGAGGATGACATCCTAATATTTTTGAGAGAATGGGAGGCCGGACAATTTGGAAAAAAATTAACATGGGATAAGATATCGGCAGCTTTTGGATACTCTAGGCAAGCCCTGAACGGAAATAAAAATATAAAATCAGCCTTTGACAGAGCAAAACTAAAATTGAAAGACGCTGACAATACGGCTGCAACTTTTGAGGATATGAAAAAAGAAATTCAAAGACTAAACAAAGAGTTATACGATGCAAATCATATCATTGAACTTTACAAACAGAGATATATTCGCTGGCAAGTTAACGCCCAGTCTAGGGGAGTAAGTGTCGAACAACTCAACAAACCCATTCAAATATCCCTAAAAGAAGATATGCGCCGCAAGATGCAGGATAAGCAAGAGGAATAACCATCTTTCACAGCATAACGATGATGCGATTTAAATTATATTTATTGCGATAATATTAAGGTTTTTTCTGATTTTCTATATACACAGCCTTCACAAAATAATAATTCCATTTATTTATCGGTACTCTGTTGACTCTACCATTAGTCAAAACTATTATATAGTTAATTTGTTTCATAAGGTTACTGGAAATTGAACGATGCACTTGAGACACGTCCTTCTGTCCCTGATGAAATAGCTTATGCAGCGAGGGAGGGACGTTTAGTTTTATTTGTTGGAGCTGGGGCCTCTATGTTGGTAGGAATGCCATCATGGAGTGGCCTTGCAAGCTCGGCATTAAATAGCCTAGCTAAAAGTGGTTTTATTAATTATTCAGAGCTAGAGCAGTTAAAAAAACTCGACCCCAAGAAACAGCTTTCAATTGCTGATTTTATTTCAAAAGAAAACAGTACAAGTCTAAACCTCAGCCAATATCTAAAGGCACATATAGAGAGCTCGATCTACAACAGCATAAATTCCATTAAAGCAACATGCGTTACGACTAATTATGATCATGAGTTAAACCCTCAGCCTCTCGAAGACATCTCATCTAAAGAAACGAAAGCAGCTGTGGTACGCAAGTCAGGTGCAGAGAATTTACAAGCTGCCGACCTAAAAGTACCAGGTACAGTGATTCATTTGCATGGTGATATTAGTACTCCCGGCTCTATGATTGTAACAACCAAAGATTATTTATCTCACTATGACAATCCAAAAGTACAGCATTTTCTTAAAGAACTATTTAAAAGTTATGTTGTAGTGTTTATAGGTTATGGGCTTGAAGAGGCAGAGATCCTCGAACATATTTTGAGGCGCTCCGGTGTTTCAAATTCAGAACAGAGTAATGAGAAACAACGGTTTTTACTTCTCCCTTTTTTCAAAAATGAACAGGCTCTCTATGAACGGTTAAAGGTGTATCATCAAAAATCATTTGGTGTTCATTTAATTGGCTTTGCCCGGGATGAGAAAGACTATCGACAACTAGAAGATGTGATTGCACACTGGGCTTTAACTCTAAGGGTACGCCCACCCGCATTAATAGATGATATATACGAAATAGATAGGATACTCAATGATGAATGAGCTAACTCAAGATGAAATAATGGTGCTAGAGCGCGTCTTAGTAAAGCCTGAGTTGCAATCCCATTTTTTTAGTAAGATTAAAAATCTCAAGTGGTTTGAGGCTCTAAAAAATAAGGGACTACTCGATCCATCATGTAACCCACCGCCCATAAACACAGAGGGTGACTATTGGAGCATTCCTACTTGGCCGGTTACAGAGTACCTTGTTCGTTCATCTGAAGCATTAATTTTAAATGAAAATATTGAGTATGCAAAGGCATATATAAACCTAATTAGAGATATTACATTATATTCGGAAAAGAATAATTTAAGTAACTATCGAACCTGGTGGCAGTTTGCAAAAATATTAAAGTTTGTGCCAGTGGATATTCTAACACCTGATGATATATGCTTGGTCAGGTATTGGCTCAATGATCGATTTGATCGACACTTGGTTGGTATGGAGCTAGCAGTATGGCTAGAAACGCTATTGGATGCCCCTAATCCCCATACCAATACCCTTGCGATGCTCCTACTTGATGAAATATTCCATATTAACTCCATAGATAGTAAATATGACACCAAAAATAAATCACCAGTGTTTCGAATTGATGAGTATTCACTTAGCCTTTTATCTAAAAAATTAACAAGAAAGATTTCAGATGTTTTTAATTATCAAGCATTAATATTTTTCGAGAAAAAACTTATTCAAGCACTAGATATTAGTGGCAAAGATAAATGGTCTAATATTTGGCGTAATGCAATTGAAGATCATAAGCAAGATGTTGCCAAAAATGACACAATTGATATTCTTTTACAGTGTTACAGAGATATATTCATCTCCCTTAATCACGAAACGCACAAAGCAAACATTCATTTAGAGAATGCACTTAACAGTAAATATCAAATAATACAGCGGGTAGCTATTTTCGTTGCATCAGAATTATACGACGTCCTAGAGTACAATATTTTATTAAAAATAATAGACCCAACTTTCTTTAATGATAAATATCGGCATGAACTATGGAGGTTTCTAAATAAGCGCTTCGCAAAGTTTGATTTAAATATCAAAAGAATCACATTAGAAACAATCGATAATCTCTCCGTAAAAAATGATGATAATAGTATTGATGAGCAAGCTACTGCATATAAAAAATCCATATGGTATTCAGCCATAAAAGAACATGATATATTTTCTCAAGGCGAGTACAACAAGTGCATAGCTATTACAAAAAGGGAACCAGAACACCCTGACTTTTCATTTTATTCTACTATTAGCGCTGGTCCTGGTGAGTCTCCAGCCAGTTTAATAGATCTAAGGATCATGCTTCAAAAACCTGAGAAACTAATTACCTTTCTTAATGAATATGAACATGTTGGTCATTTCGGTGAGCCAGGAATAGAAGGTCTGGTTAAGGTATTTGGAGAGTTGGTTGAAGCTGAAATAGAACACATATTAGATTATAGTGGTTATTTATTGAAGCTCAAGCCACATTACCATCATGAGTTATTTTCGGCCTTTGATAATGCATGGCGTGATAAGAAGAATTTAAAATGGAATTATATTTGGCCTGAACTACTTAAATTTACTCAAACCCTACTAATGGACAATGACTTTTGGACTCCACCATCTATATCATCAAATGATGCCTTTATTGGAAATTCTAACTGGGTAGTTAGTAAATTAAGTCAGTTGATAGAGGCTGGATGTAAAAAAGATGACCATTCATTTGGCATTGATAATATCAACCAAGCAAAATTAGTTTTGGAGATTATGCTCCAAAATATAAAAGGTGAAAAATTTTCAATTGATGATGACGCTGTTTTTATATCAATTAATAGTTCAAGAGGTCGTTGTTTAGAGGCATATATTAACTTGGCTTTGTATGAATGCCGCAACTTTAGCCAGAATCATGAAGCCGTTTGGAAAAATTATTCTGATGTATTCAATGATGAGCTAACAAAGCCTGAAATGAATGAATACGAATTTTCAGTACTAGTCTCTATGTATTTATCAAATTTCCTATATCTATCTGAAGATTGGTTATCAATGAATCTTGAATTAATTTTTGGTGAGGCAAGAAGTCAACGCTGGCTATGCGCAATTCAAGGTTTCTGCTATACAAGTGGATTTGACACCAATGTATATGACTTATTCAAAAGGAAGAATTTTTTCGAAGAACTTTTAAATACACCACATCTTAATGATGAAGTAAAAGGTCAATTTATTGAAAGGATTTGCCTTGTTCATTTGTGGGGAAGGGATGATCTAAGCTCTAATGAAAGCCCTCTAGCATTAATTAACAATAGAGGACATTATAACGAGTTACGTAAAATAGTTTGGTGGTTTTGGTCTATACATGATGACGCTCACCAGAAAGGTAGAGACATTGTCTTTAAACTTTTCCCTACGCTAGTAGAAAGAGCTGTAGATAATGGTAGAGATGCACAACTGTTAGCCTCCGATCTATGCTTGTGGATCGCATATATCGATGTACTTGATATCAACACGATATCCTGGCTCTCTACAATAGCTCCTTATGTAGATAAGGCCCATAATACAAATTACTTTCTGGAAGGATTAGCGCGACTAAGCTCAAGCTATCCATTAGAGGTTTCTCATATTTGGAAGCTAACGCTAATAGAATCTAGGCATTTTTATGATGATAAATCTATCAAGACATTGTTTAACAACATTTTAAAATTAGGCCATGATGGTCAGTTAATTGCTAAAGAAATAGCGGATTGTTACTTGATTCATGGAGCACAAAATATCGTTAGCATTTACACGCAATCACAAAATGATGCCTAAATGGATATCATGATCTACCATAACCTTTCCTTATGGGTTGGGGGCCGGTCTTAGTTGCACCGGCCATTCCAGTACCCTTCTTCTGTTCATCAAGGAGTTCTGTGACTGATATCAAAAGGATATCTAAATAATAACCCCATATTCGATTCGACCAATGAGATCGACTACAGCTTGGACACCAATTACTGTAGTCAATATATTAGCAGGTTTCTCACCTCCCAGTCCTTTTGCTGGACAATGTAACCAAGACATTGCTATAGCAAAATCACCATTATGTAGCGAGAGCGTCGCATCAAGCACTTTTATTACACCATATATCCTGGTTCCTTGCTCAGGGGTTAGAGGGATTCCATTCTTGAGTTTGCGGTTTATAGTACTCTTGCTAATTCCAGCCAGATGACAGATAGTCTTAACATCAGACCCGACTGACTCAACGAGCCGAATAATAATCTCAGGGGCAATTCCTGCAACAATCCATAAATGTATATTCAATGGATCGGAAGGAATACCTAGAGACATGATAAGTCGAGCATTAAAGGGCTTAATTTGATCATTTTTATATGCTACGTCAGTCATGATTTTTATGTCCTCATTGCAAAATATAGTCTTAAAGGTAGCGATAAAAATCTGCTGTGGAAAGCTCATCGGTGCGCTCGATGAGCCTTCGTAGACAATCTAGTGGTCGGTCTTCTCATAGCTGCTACCAAATCCAGACCATGAAATCGCCCCACCTTAAGGTGGCCTATTGAATCCCAATCTCACCACAGAGTTCAGGTATTTCCCACACTGGCGACTTGAAATAGCCATGAAGTTCAGGTGTTTCCCACACTGACGACTTGAATCAGCCATGAAGTTCAGATGTTTCCCACAGTGGCGACTTGAATCAGCCATGAAGTTCAGGTGTTTCCCATAGTGGCGACTTGAATCAGCCATGAAGTTCAGGTGTTTCCCATAGTGGAGACTTGAATCAGCCATGAAGTTTAGGTGTTTCCCACAATGACAACTGAATCAGCCCTGAAGCTCAGGTGTTTCCCACAGTGGCGACTTGAATCAGCCCTGAAGTTCAGGTGTTTCCCACAGTGACGACTTGAATCAGCCCTGAAGTTCAGGTGTTTCCCACAGTGACGACTTGAATAAGCCCTGAAGTTCAGGTGTTTCCCACAGGGATGACTTGAATCAGCCCTGAAGTTCAGGCGTTTTTCATAATGCTAAGACTCATAATTCAGCAACTACCTCACTCAGTACTCGGCGATCAAATTACATGGCATACGTCATAGATCATCTAGTTATACGCTGACCTTATCGAGTAGGGCTATGCGTTCATCGGCTATACGACTAAGCTCAGCGTCTTCGACTAGTTTTATATGCTAGGGATGGTGCGAACAAGTCTCTGGCGTAAGGGTATCAGTCCCACTTGGCATCTCATGACCCTCAACAGTAAACCGAGTGTTGGGAGTATCAATAGAAGTGTGAGCTCATGAATGAGCATTATTTGTGCACCACTCTCATTCCTGACAGAATCACCTTCTCCAGATAGTCGCTATTCATGGCGAGTACCGTTGAGACAAGGAGTAGCCATCATGTTAAACCCTGCGCTGGTTCAGATTAGAGAAGCATTGGCTCAAGTGCCTCACATCGCCCACATCAATAATCAAGGTGATTATGAGCGAGCTCTTGAGCTGATGGACGAGTTGGTCGATGACTATGACACCAATAAGCAATTGATTGAGTTGCTTGCAACCAGTATCGAGCGCTGGGAAGACGGAGCTGACGAATTCGCCGACTTCAACAAGGCTTTGGCGTGCGTGGAGCCGGGCATCGCTGTCTTGAAGACTTTGATGAGCCAGCACAGACTGGGAGTGGCTGACCTGCCTGAACTGGGATCCAGATCCAATGTTAGCAAACTGCTCAATGCAGCCAACGGTAAAAAACTTACTCGCCAACATATTGAAGCTCTAAGCAAGCGCTTTGCAGTGTCACCAGCACTGTTCTTTTGATTGCCAGTGGAGTTACCCGCCTCACTTGGAGGCTAGGTATAACCAAACGAAATAACCAACCAACAGAGCTCATTGGGAACCATGTTCATTTTTGTATTGCTGCGTCGAGATCTTGTCCTGGTTCCCATGGCAGCTACCTAGGCTAGCCCGTTAAGTTGGGGTGTCTCCCATATCAGAGTAATGAAGGCCCCCGACAAAGCGGCAAAGTTAAGGAGCTTCATAGAGCACCGATTCTCATAACTTAACCACGCCTTCTGTACCCGGCAGCGATCGCATTACCCAGAAGAAGTCATAGATCATCCAGCGAAATGCTGATCCTGTTGAGTGAGGTCATGCGTTCATCAGCTATACGATTAAGCTCAGCGTCTTCAGCCAACTCGACATAGTAGGCAAAGAGTTCGGGGGGGACACAGTAGAAGACCGGTACGTTGCGTTTTAAGATGGTAACAGCAGCACCTTGCCCCTTCTTGAGTGTGCCCATCGGATTGCGTTTTAGTTCGGTGATACTGGCCGCTGCCGCTGAGAGGTTCTGGTAACTCATAGTTGGACCTGATAGTTTTGGTGCCAATAATTGTACCTTAAAATAGCATTTTTATAGGTTAAGCCTGAACTGTTGTGGAGGTATTGGTCGCTCCTACCAATGTGTGAAAATCCGAAATATATTGATCTTATTCTAATTTTTCATGCATATCGTACAGGTGTATTTGTAGACGGGGACAGAACGGCAATTCCGGCCAACGTTAGCGCTTTCCTTGACGTGCATATGTCCAAAGAAACCTATTACGGATTGATGTCGGTGTCAGGTGAATAGCTAGCTCTGTACAGCTTTTACTGTTCTTAAGCTTCCGAATCCCAAAATGTAAAGACACTTGTTACACATGTTCACCGTCTTGACATTTTTTTATATTTTACAGATGTTTTTTATGTAAAAAACAAAGTTTAACTATCTAATCGTATGTTTTATAATGAAAAATATCACGAAAAGGCACTTTACACATTCTGAAACAGCAGCCTTCCCTTCTAAGCAACGTCAGATCCCGGAGGCCCTGTTCATGCAGGGCCTTTTTTTGCCTGTTATTGACGCAGACGTGGCGCGCAATCCAGCCTCCTGGCCAGTCTTGCCAGCCATACGTCCCCATATCATTCGCCTTGGGATTATGATCGGGGCAATCCAGTTGCCAGAGAGAACGCATGGGGTCTTGGTATCGAATCTTGTTGTGCGTGGCGGCTTGCGCCACCCTATTGCTGCCATCCTTGCTGCTGGCCGGCGAGCCATTGCGAGTGGGGGTCAGCTTCGCCATCCCGCCCTATGTGATCGAGGAAGAGGGTCGCGGGATCGAGCTCGACCTGATGAGAGAGGCCTTTCGGGACAGCGGCTATGAGCCTCAATTCGAATATCTGCCGCTGGAGCGCACCTTCCGCATGCTGGAGTCCGGCAAGCTCGATGCCATCATCAACGTCAAACCCGGCATGTTGCACGACGTCTTCCTGTCGCAGCCGGTGATCGCCTTCCACAATCGGGTGTTCACCCTCGGCAAAACCCACATCAGCACTCTGGACGACATGAAGACACTGAGGGTGAGCGCCTTCCAGCGTGCCCGTCAGGTGTTGGGAGGTGCCTTTGCCAGCATGGCTGACCAGAATCCCCGTTACGAAGAGGTCGCCAAACAGCAGGGGCAGGTGCACAGGTTGATGCTGGGGCGGGTGGATGCGGTGATCCTGGAGCAGCGGGTTTTCTATTACTATCTGGCACAGCTGGCCAATAGCAAATATGGGGCCGAGCTCTATGCTCCCGGCCGGGTCCGCCAATACGATCTGTTTGCTCCGACTCACTACCATTTTGCCTTTCGCCAGGCGGCGCAGCAGCGCTGGTTCGATCGCCGGCTCGATGCCATGCGGGCCGATGGCCGTTATCAGCGCATATTTGCCCGCTACGGGGCCACGCCCTGAGCCTCCTGAAAACATAAAAGCCAGCCCGAAAAGGCTGGCTTTTTGTTACTGGCTCCAAAGGAACTACAGCATGGGGAGCGTTACTTCATCGCGCCGCCATTTTTCAGATCTGCTTTCTGACGTTTGGCTTCGCGCTTCTCTTTCAGTGACATCTGCGGTTTTTTCTTGGCATCTTTGCCGTTGTGATGTTCTTTGTTACTCATCATCAAACTCCAAAAATGTTACCCAGACAGTTGGAACCCAGGTTCCAGCATGCCATCCGAATCGTAGACTACAGTACGCTTTCAGTGACGATCCTGCGATCGCACTCAGTCCAGCATACCCCTAATCTTGCGCAAGAATCCACCCTCATCCCATCACCCAGTGGCCGCAGATGTTCACCGGCTTCCGCTGACCCGATCCGGGCGGGGAATGAACGGCCGGAGAAGCGATTTATTCCTTATAAAATAACGCCAAACAGATTTATTTCATGATGATGTGAAATAAACCACTGAATGCCAAAATGAATTCTCTTTAAATAATGAGAGATAATTTAGATAAGCATTCTCACTATCACCAGAAACAAAAAGTTACAACCCAAAGCAGCGCCTCCCTGGACAAGCTGATATTATCCAGCCCTATTTGTGAAAATATTCCAGCGAGAATAAGGACGTCCCATGACCAGAAAAACCAGAGCGGCCTTGGTCTCAGTTTGCTCCAATATCACCTTGATTATCATGAAGATATTTGCCGGCATACTGAGCGGTTCCGTCAGTATTATTTCCGAGGCCATTCACTCGGCCATGGACCTGGTGGCGGCATTGATCGCGCTGGTGGCCGTACGTAAATCGGATATTCCCCCCGACCAACGCCACCCCTACGGTCATGACAAAATTGAAAACGTCTCCGGCGTGATCGAAGCGCTGCTGATCCTGCTGGCAGCCGGCTGGATAATATTCGAGGCCGTCGGCAAATTGATCACGCCTACCCCGATCGAGGGGTGGGTCTCGGTGTGCTGGTCATGCTGTTTTCGGCGCTGGTCAACAGCGGCGTCTCCGCCTACCTCTACCGGGTGGCCAAGGAGGAAGAGTCCGTGGCCCTGGCCGCCGATGCGCTGCATCTGAAGGCGGACGTACTGACCTCGCTCGGGGTCGCCGTCGGCCTGCTCGGTATCTGGATCGCCGCCAGACTGGGCTACAACCTCTATCTGCTGGATCCCATTGTTGCCATCTGTGTCGCCCTGTTCATCCTCAAGGAGGCGATCGCCATGCTGAAGCAAGCCTTCCAACCCCTGCTGGACCACAGCATGGACGAGGAAGAGCTGGCCATCACCACCAGAGTGATCGAGGAGTGCTGCCCGGAGCATGGCGGCTTTCACGATCTGCGCAGCCGCCAGGCCGGGCGCCGTCGTCACATCGACTTCCACCTGACCTTGCCAAAAGAGATGAGCATCGAGCACTCCCACGCCATCTGCGATCGGATAGAGCAGGGCATCATGCGGCACCTCCCCCACGCCGTCGTGCTGATCCATGTTGAACCAAGCGGGCATGGTTAACGGCGCTGAGCCGTGCGAGGGGAATGCTGCAGGCCATTCCCTTCGACAACGGCCATCCGGTGGAACGGTATTCGAAAACGGCGTCGATTGTGCAATAAACGGCCGGCAGGTGTGGTAGGGTGGACTATTCCCGCCATCAGGAGCACGCCGTGAAAAAGTTGGAAATGAAGGACCTCACCGACGCCGAAAAGGCCGAGATCACCCTGCTGCTCCAAAAAGCACAGGCCAATGCAGATCACCAACTGAGCAATGCCGAGCGTAACCGCATCCGCGAGGAAGGTAGACTCAAGATAGTCGCAGACCGTGCTGCCGCCGCCAAAGTGGCCGCCAAACTGGCACGGGAAAAGGCCAAGGAGCGAGCCAGCAAGCAGGTGTTGCCAGAGACATTCAGCTGGGTGGACTCCGTCAGCAACAAGTTTCGCAGCAAACGCTGACGGCCAATCCTCCCGCTCAAGCGCCCCCTACCTCAATCAGCCAACTCACACCATGGCAGAGAACAACCCTCTGCCATGGTGTGTCCAGCGACCTGCAACGCCGCAGGATCCTGCGCTGCAGACACCCACACCGGGAGTGGCTGCGTCGATATCCGACCACTCGCAGCGAGATAAAATTTGCTTTAAGAAAATGGGCATGTTTTAATCTTTTGCGATGGTTCGGTAGTTCAGACCTGGTTATGTTAGGCAGTCATTTTAGTAAAGCAGCGATTAGTATAAGAATTATCCATGATTCTTCTTATCAAATAATTCTCCTTCTTTAGTGCTCCCCATACGTATTGCTGACGAAAAATCATAGATTGCCATTTGGCACTTTAAACGCTATTTAAGGAAATTATCATGTCCAACAAAATGACTGGTACCGTCAAGTTCTTCAACGCCGAGAAAGGTTTTGGCTTCATCTCCCCGACCGACGGCAGCAAAGACGTGTTCGTTCACTTCTCCGCCATCCAGACCCCGGGCTTCAAGACCCTGGACGAAGGTCAGCGCGTTGAGTTCACCATCGAGCAAGGCCAGAAAGGCCCGGCTGCTGCTAACGTAGTAGCTCTGTAATTCAAGCCGGGGATCCGGTCCGCCTGCTCATGCCGGCTGGAACGATCCGCTGCAAGAATTGAAAAAACCCGCTTCGGCGGGTTTTTTGTTGTCTGCCATTTGCCATTCCCCCTCTGCCGACCCTCTCAACCTTCTCTCTGTCCCGCCCCCGCTTCCCGTCACCGCGCCACACATGCTCCTCATCCCGTATCTGCTGGTGAGAGGATAACCGCACAATATTAATGAGATTAATTATCATTTACACATCATCCAGCGATCACTACAATGCCTGCCGACCGACTTGGTGATTATCCAATTGAACCTTTTCTGGTCCTGGTTTCACGCGGGATGCGATGAGACCCCCATCGATTCACCCAAAGGATGAATGCATCTTCTTACTAAAAGAGTTCAGGCCAACATGATAACAATGCACCGCAACAAGCTGACCACGCTCATTCTCGCCGCCCTCGCATCACACGCTTATGCCGCCGAGCAGGAGGTCATGGTCGTGACCGCCTCCGGCTTCCAGCAGAAGATCGAGGATACCGCCGCCTCCATCTCGGTGGTGACCCGCGAGCAATTGGAGAAACGCGCCTATCGCGACGTGACCGACGCCCTGAAGGATGTGCCCGGGGTGGTGATCACCGGCGGTGGCAGCAGCAGCGATATCAGCATTCGTGGCATGGGCTCCAAGTACACGCTGATGCTGGTCGACGGCAAACGGGTCGACAGCCGTGGCACCCGTCCCAACAGCGACGGCCCCGGCATCGAGCAGGGCTGGCTCCCGCCGCTGCAGGCGATCGAGCGGATCGAAGTGGTGCGCGGCCCCATGTCCTCCCGCTACGGCTCTGACGCCATGGGCGGCGTCATCAACGTCATCACCCGCAAGACCGCCAGCATGACGGCCTGGCAGGGCTCGCTGCATGCCGATTCGACCTTCCAGGAGAACAAGGAGTCCGGCGACATCTTCCAGACCAACGCCTATACCGCCGGCGCCCTGGTGGATGGACTGCTGGGGATGCGAGTGAACGGCCAGCTCTCCCACCGTGGCGAGGATCAGTTCCAGAACGGTTTCGCCGAGCAGGAGATGCGCAGCGGTACGGCCGTCTTCAGCCTGACCCCGGACGAGCACAACCGCTTCGATTTCGAGGCCAGTCGCGGCCTGCAGGATCGCAACCGCACGCCGGGCGAATCTCTCTCGGCCAAGTCAAAACCCAGCCTGAGCACCTACGAGCGCACCAACTTCGCCATCACCCACGACGGCCGCTATGACTTCGGCTCCTCCACCAGCTACCTGCAGCGGGAAGAGAACACCAACCCCGGCCGCCAGATGAAGCTCATCAACACCATCGCCGATACTCACACCCAGTTTGAACTGGGGGAGCACTATCTGAGCGTGGGTGGCCAGTACCGCTACGAGGATCTCCAGGATCAGGGCAACCAGCTCAACGTGGCCAACCGCGCCAATCAGCTGACCCGCTGGAGCTGGGCCATGTTCGTGGAAGATGAGTGGTCGCTGACCGACACCTTCGCCCTGACCGGCGGCGTGCGGATGGATCAGGACCAGAACTACGGCACCCATTGGAGCCCGCGTCTGTACGGGGTCTGGCACCTGGCCGACTCCTGGACGCTGAAAGGGGGCGTCTCCACCGGCTATCGTTCACCGGATCTGCGCATGTCGGCCGCCAACTGGGGTCAGGCCACCGGTGGCGGCACTCAGGACGGCATGTTGGTCGGCAGCCCGGAACTGAAACCGGAAACCAGCGTGAGCCAGGAGATCGCCCTGCTGTGGGATGGTCAGCAAGGCTTGAACACCGGGCTGACCCTGTTCAATACCGACTTCGAGGACAAGATCTCCGAGATCCGCCGCTGCACCAGCAAGAACGACCCCTCCTGCACCCTGAACGGTCACACCTATGACTTCATCAGCGACCGCATCAACGTCGACAAGGCGAACATGCGCGGGGTGGAGGGCACGGCCAACTGGACCATCAATGACGCCTGGTCGCTGGCCTCCAGCTACACCTTCACCCAGTCCGAACAGAAGAGTGGTGCAATGGAAGGCAAGCCGCTGAACCAGATGCCGCGCCACATGTTCAACACCACGGTCGACTGGCAGACCACCGAGACCGTCAGCCTCTGGTCACGGGTCAACTTCCGCAGCAAGACCTCCGATTACCTGAGCCGGGTCAAGATGGCCGAGGGTACCCCCTCCTACACCTTCTTCGACACAGGTCTGGTCTACAAGGCCAACGAACACTTGGATGTCACCGCCGGTGTCTACAACCTGTTCGACAAGACAGTGGATTACTCCAGCTTCGGTACCGTGCTGGATGGTCGCCGCTACACCCTGGGCATGACCTACAACTTCTGATGACCCGCCGCCGCCCGCTCTGGGCGGCGGTTTTTTATTTCCCCCCCTCGCCAGCCGCCTCTTTCACGTAGCTTGCCGCCTGCCAGGTGTTGCGCCCCTGCGATTTAGCGCCATACATCAGCTGATCCGCCTGCAACAACACCCGTCGACCTTCCGCCCCGCCCCCTGCCGGCACCCACACAGCCCCCGTGCTGATGGAGATGCCGAGCGCTCCGGCACTGGTTGGCAACTTGTGGCTATTGACCTCCCGCCCGATCCTGGCGGCCCACTGCTGCAGCGTCGCCATGTCCGCCACCAGCAGGCTGATGCAAAACTCCTCCCCGCCGATGCGGGCAAACAGGGCGCTGGCGGGCAGCACCCGCTGTACCTGCGCCACCATGGCCGACAACACCTCGTCCCCGACCCCGTGACCGAAGTGATCGTTGATCCCCTTGAAGCGATCGAGATCGAACAGCAGCAGGGCCGAGGCCTGACCGCTGGCCAGCCGCTGCTCCAGCAGTGGCAAAAAGGCGCGCCGGTTGAGGATGCCGGTCATGGAGTCGGTGCCGGCAAGGCGCTCCAGCCTGGCGTTGGCCTGGATAAGCTCCGCGGTGCGGCTCGCCACCGCCCGCCGCAACTGGATGATGTAGGCCATCAGCACCAGGCCGCCGATGGCCAGCAGCCAGGGCCAGAGATGGACCGGGTAGACGGTCTCGATGTGCATCCACTTGCGGACGATCCGTTCCCGATCCGCCTCGCCGATGCGGGAGAAGCCCTGCTCCAGCTCCTGCTGCAACGCCTGGTTGCCCTTGGCGACGGCGAAGCGGATCTCGTCGCTGTAGAGGTGGCGCACCGGGATGAAGCGGGTGGGATCCGCCGAGGTGTAGATGTAGAAGTTGGCCACCTGCAGATCGGCGATGAAGGCATCCAGCTCGCCGCTGAAGGCCGCCCGCAGCATGGCGTCGTTGTCATCGAAGGTGCGCAGGCGCGTGGTGGGGAAGTGCTTGCGGGCGTAGTACTCCTCGTAGCCCCCCGTCACCACCCCCACGCTCTCGTGCAGCAGGTAGTAGTTCACGTCCGAACCGCGCAGGGAGTTGGCGAAGAAGAGCTGGGAGTCGACATGGGAGAGGGCCTGACCGTAGTCGTAGACCAGATTGCGCTCCGGCGACCAGAGCAGGCCGCCATGGACATCGGCCTGGCCGTTGCGAACCAGGTCCAGCGAGGCCTGCCAGTCCACCAGCTTGAACTGGATCGGACGACCGGTGACCCTGCCATATTCGCGCCACAGATCGATCAGCAGGCCATCGGGCTCCCCCTCTTCATTGAGGTAGGAGAAGGGCTGCCAGGCCTTGGAGTTGGTCACGATGAGCGGCTTGAGGGGCGTATTCGCCAACACGGGCCACGCCTGTGCCAAGAGCAACAACCACACCCCGCACCAGACTCGCCACCGAAAACCAGAATCGCCCGCCATCCCTGCACCAACCTTGCTGTTTGGCCGTCTGTGCGGCCATCGATTATCGCCACCTTCAGCATAGAAGAACAAGCATGAGCGAGTATGAAATAGGCGTGATTTCAGTCAGATAAGTGCAAGATAAAAAACGGGGAGGCGGCTCGTCGCCATCCTCCCCGCCCTGCTCCCGCCGCTCTTACAGCGGCAGGCTGATGCGCGCTTCCAGCCCGCCCTGCTCGCGGTTGTGCAGGGTCAGCTCGCCGCCGTGCTGGTGCACCAGGGTGCGGGCGATGGAGAGCCCCAGCCCCACGCTGCCGGATTCGGTGTTGCGGGCCTCGTCGAGTCGCACGAACGGCTTGAACACGTCCTCCAGCCTGGCCGGATCGATGCCGGGCCCTTGATCGCAGACCCGGATGACCAGCTCGCTGTCGGTACGCTCCAGCGACACCTCGGCGCTGCCGGCGTACTTGATGGCGTTGCCGATGAGGTTTTGCAGCACCCGGCGCAGGGTATTGGCGCGACAAGCGTAGACCTGCTTGCCCTCAGCCAGGCAGGTAACCGGCTGGCCGGTGTCGGCATAGTCGTCGCACAGGCTCTCCAGCAGGCTGACCAGATCCAGCTCCCGGGTCGCCTCCTGCTGCCCCTCCTCCCGGGCAAAGCTGAGGGTCGCCGCCAGCATCTGCTCCATCTGCTGCAGGGTCTGCTGGATCCGCTCCTTGTCCTCCCCCTCGTCCAGAAACTCGGTGCGCAGCCGCAAGCTGGTGATGGGGGTACGCAGATCGTGGGAGATGGCCGCCAGCATCCGGGTGCGGTCCTGCACGAAGCGATCGAGCCGGGTGTGCATGCGGTTGAACGCCTGGATGGATTCGCGCACCTCGGTCGGCCCCTCTTCCCGCAGCGGCTCTATGTCCTCGCCACGGCCGAGCCGATCCGCGTTGGCGGCCAGTTGCTTGAGCGGCAGGGTGGCGCGGCGGAACAGCCAGATCATCAGGCCGATCACCAGGCTCGCCACCAGCATCAGGTTGAGGGTGGTCTGCCAGGACCAGCTGGCCGACTCCTTGTCCACCAGCGAGCTGAACTGCAGCCAGCCACCGCGCGGCAGCTGGATGGAGCCGTACAGCCGCATGTCCTGCGGTGGCGGCATCCCCTTGCGATCCTTCATCATCCGGCTGTGGTGCTGCCAGGCGCGGCTGCGCTGGGCATCCTGCTTGAGCTCGGCGCTGATCTCCACCATCAGGGTCGAGGGGTAGCCCAGCCGGGAGCGCACCAGCTGCTCGAAACGGGGGCTGCGGTTGTCCGGTTGCAGCGGCTCGTCGGCGATGCGCAGCAGCAGGGTCTCGCTGCGGCTCGCCTTGATGATCTCGTCATAGAGGGAGGGGGGCGAGAGGGCCAGCAGCCGTACCACGGAAACAATCCGCTGCATGGCGTTGCGGCTGTTGATGTAGCCGAGCGCTTCCTCCCGATCCGTACGGTAGATCTGGATGCTGAGCAGCTGGATCAACACCAGCCCGGCCAGCGCCACCAGGATGATCTGGCCGGTCAGCCCCTTGGGCCACAGTTTCGACCAGCCACGCTTGAGGATCCCCACGGCCTTATACCTGGGTCACATCGGCGGCGAACAGGTAACCGCCGCCCCAGATGGTCTTGATCAGCTCCGGATTCTTGGGGTCCCGCTCCAGCTTGCGCCGCAGCCGGCTCACCAGGGTGTCGATGGCCCGGTCGAACGCCACCGCCTCGCGGCCACGGGCCAGATCCAGCAGCTGATCCCGGCTCAGCACCCGCTGCGGCCGCTCCAGAAAGACCCGCAGCAGGTCGAATTCGGCGGTGGAGAGGCTCAGGCCCACCCCTTCCTCATCCACCAGCTCGCGCCGGTTGATGTCGAGCAGCCAGCGATCGAAGCGCAGATCCCGGGTCAAGGTTTCGGCCGCCGGCTGCGGCTCGACCTGGGTGCGACGCATCACCGCCTTGATGCGGGCCAGCAGCTCGCGCGGATTGAACGGCTTGGCGAGGTAGTCGTCGGCCCCCATCTCCAGCCCTATGATGCGGTCGGTCTCCTCCCCCATCGCGGTGAGCATGATGATGGGCAGGCTGGACTTGGCCCGCAGCTCGCGGCAGAGGGTCAGGCCGTCCTCTCCCGGCATCATCAGATCCAGTACCAGCAGATCGAACTCCCGCTCCTCCAGCAGCCGCTTCATCTCCTTGCCATCCCGGGCACAACTGACCCGCAGGCCGTGCTGTTCCAGAAAACGCTTCAGCAGATCGCGGATCTCGCTGTGATCGTCGACCACCAGAATGTGGGTGCTGCTTTGGTTCATGAGGCCTCTCCTGTTAGAGCTGGCACGAGTATACGAAAATCTGCCGGGCGGTTTGTGTCAAAGTGTGCCAGATCAGCAAGATGCCACACTCTGCTACAAAAAAGCGCCCGTTCGGCAAAGTTGAGACACAAGCCGGCTGTTTACTGTGGCCATCCCATCGGTTGCAGGAGTAGACAGGCCATGCTGGCCCTCACCACCCCCTTGCTGCTGGCCTTTGCCGCCAGCGAAGCCCTTGCCAGAAAGGCGAACGGCAGCTCACCCCAACCGGCGAGCGCCCCGAACCATAAGCAGACATCCTCCGCCGACAGGGCCCCCGGCCGCGGCGATGCCAAGGGAGCGACCGAACCCCCTTCGTCATGATGTGTGGCCGCCAGGCGGCGGCTGCGCACCCTGACTTTTCTGCCGCCATCTTGCGGCGAGTCATACCAAGGAGACCAATATCATGATCAACAAGAGCCTGACTCTGTTAATGCTGGCCGGCCTGGCCCACACCGGCCTGGCCCAGGCCGCCCTGCCCGCCGACGTCAGTGCCGCTCCCGGCCTGTTGTTCGTCAACTGGCACGATGCCGTCAGCAGCAATGAGGCACACCCCACCCTGGTGATCCGCAACGCCACCGGCGACGTGCTCAAGCGGGTGCCTGCCGAGTTGCAGGGGATGCAGCAGGTGCGTCTGCCGATGCGGGCCCAGGGTGACCTGACCCTCAGCCTGGACGGCGAGAGCAGCAGCTACCGTATGCCCTACAGCGTCGGCAGTGGTCGCCAGCGCTAAGCCGGCCCCAGCCTAAAAATACCCCGCCAGCGGGCAACGCTGACGGGGTATTTTTATTTCCCGTCCGGCATGCGCCCGGTCAAGCCCTGTACAGGGTCACCGTGTCACACTCTGCTACAAAATAGGCTTCAACTGGCAAAGTTCAGACACCAGTCTGGTGTTTACTTAGGGTCAAGGCGAGCAAGCCGACCCCGAACTCAATCCGCAAGGAGATAGACCATGAAAAAACTGACCAAGACCCTGCTGACCGCCACCCTGATCCTTGGCCTGCCGCTCGGCGCCTATGCCGCCAGCGAAGCCGTCACCACCGCCCAGCCCGGCATGATGACCGACTGCCCGATGGATGGCAGCGGCATGATGGGCGGCAAGCACCATGGCGGCCGCCACGACAAGATGGCCCGCATGCAGAACATGACGCCGGAGCAGATCCAGACTCACCTGCAGCAGCGTTACGACAAGATCGAAGACCCGGCCAAGAAGGCTGAATTCGTGAAAAACCTGAACCTGCGTGCCGATGGCATGACCAAGCACGCCGAAGCGATGAAGCAGTTCGCCGAAGCGCATCAGTAAGTCGACAAGCAGCAAAAAGGGGCCCTCGGGCCCCTTTTTTCATGCACGTCGTTCAGACTCAAGCCTTGGTCTTGTCGACCAGGTTCAGGGTCTTGACGGTCTCGCCTTCGAACTTGATGAGCACGTTCTTCTGAGCGGCTTCGGCATCCTTGAACAGGGTCTTGGAGGTCTCTGCCAGCATGGGAGAAACCTTGTTCAGGGCGCCCAGGTCATAGGTCCACACTTCCAGACCGGCTTCGGTCTTGGTGCTGGCCGGTGCGCCCAGCTTGTCCTTGATGGCCTGCTTGTTGGAGCCGCCTTCCTTGATGTCCAGCGCCTTCTTGATCGCTTCATTGGAAGCGCTGTCCATGGCGGAGCCGGCCATCTCTTTGGCAGTGCTGGTCACGCTGCTGGTCACTGTGTCGGTCAGGGAATCCATCAGACCGGCGTTCGCCATCAGGGGCAGTGCAGTCAGGGCAACCAGGATGCTCTTTTTCATCGTTTCATGTCTCGCGGGGGATTAAAGAGCGCGCATCAGACCAGCGTACTCGTACGGAGTCAAGATGAGGGTGCGGTCAAGACGCATTCGGGGGGGATAACCAGAATAATCCGACATGGCGGCGAGCTCGCCGGACCGCCGACGCCGGCATGGGCGGACTACTCGCAGATCTGGTTCTTGCCTGTCAGCTTGGCCTGGTAGAGGGCCCGATCCACCCGCACCATCAGCTGGCTCATGGGATCGTCCGGCTGGTACTCGGCCAGCCCGAAGCTCATGGTGATATCGAAGTGCTGGCAGACCCGCGACTGCACCAGCAGCTCCCGCAGCTTGTCGGCCACCAGCCGGCCATCGAGCCGGCCGGTATTGGGCAGCACCACCATGAACTCGTCGCCGCCCCAGCGGGCAATCAGGTCGATTTCGCGGATATGGCTGCGTACCAGCGCCACTATGTTGATCAGGGTCTGATCCCCGGCGTGGTGGCCGTGGTTGTCGTTGATCTGCTTGAAGTCATCCACGTCCATGGCGATGACGGAGAAGGGCTGGTGAAAGCGCTTTGCCCGCTCGCACTCCTGGCGGATGGCCCGCTCCAGCCGGTAGCGGCTGGCGGCACCGGTCAGGGCATCGGTCTCCGCCAGTTGGCGGTTCTCCTCCGCCTTCTGCTGCAACGCCTCGTTGAGCCGCACCAGCTCGGCGGTGCGCTCGGCAATCTGCTGCTCCAGGGTGTGATTGCGCCGCTCCAGCTGCTCCAGCAGCAGCTTTTGGGCGTGGATGTTGCGATGGGCACCGATCATCCGGGCCACCGACCCATCCGGGTTGCGGGCGATGACGCGGCCGCAATCCTCGATCCAGATATAGTCGCCGGCGCGGCTGCGGCAACGATACTCGACCCGGTAGTCGGGGGCGGCGCCGCTCAGGTAGGCATCGAAGCTGGCCATCACCCGATCCATGTCGTCGGGGTGGATCACGCTCTCCCAGGTGAAGACGTTGTTGCCAAGGGAGTGGGCTTCGTAGCCCAGCATCTGATACCAGCCCGGGTTGCGATAGACGAAGCCGGTGTTGGCATTCCAGTCCCAGATCCCGTCGCTCACCACCGCCAGAATGCCGTGTATCACGGCCTCGCTGACGTCCGAGATCCTGATCGTGTCGCTGTCCTGCAGCATGAAGACCATCCTTGTCTTGCCGCCCCGCAGGGTGCGGGGCATTCCAGCCTGATGTTGAGAAATGACAGCGGCAGACGGCTGCACAGCCCGCTATCCGTTGATCGATGAAAACCGCCACCGCTTATTCCGGTTATCGGCCGCCATCGGGTTCGTCTGAATAACAGTAGCAACCAGTGTGGCTCAATATTTCACCCTTGTCCGGTTTTAAAGGCGGGATGATGCAGGCTGCGATAGTGGCTGGGCGCCAGCCCGTGCTGCCGTTTGAAGGCGGTGGAGAAGTGGTACTCGTTCTTGAAGCCGCACTGCTCGGCCAGCCGCTTCACCGAGTCGGCCCGGCTGGCCAGCAAGAGCGCCGCCCGTTGTAGCCGCAGCCGTTGCAGCAGCGCCATGGGCGCCAGCGCAAAGTGCTGCTGGCAGAGCCGGTAGAGCTGGCGTTCGGAGAGATGCAGGGCACCAGCCATGCGCGCTATGTCCCACGGCTCGGTCAGCGCCTCTTTGAGCAGCAATTCGAGGCGCAGCGCCAGCCGCTCGCCACGCCGCTGCCCCTCCCCCTTCTGCAACAGCCGGCGCAGGTAAAAGCCGAGCTGCTCTACCAGCAGGGCGCTGAGCAGCGGGTCCTGATGGCGCTCCTGCTCCGCATAGAGGTTCTCGAGCGTGCGCAGCACGGTGGCCTGCTGGGAGGTGCAACCGAGCCGGGGGTGGCTGGCGAAGGCATCCCAGGGGGAATCCTTGTGCAGCAGCAGCCACACCAGCTCCCACTCACTACCCTTATTCACCTGCTGATTCAACGGCTCGTTCACCTGCTCACTAGGCTGCTCACCAAGCTGGTAGCAGAGCGGCTCCCCGGCCGGGATCAGCGCCCACTCACCGACCTGCAACCGCTCGCGGCGATCGCCCACCTGCACCTCCCCCTCGCCGCCCAGGGTCAGCAGAAAACAGTGCACATCGGCAAAGCGGCGCGCGATGCGGTAACGGGTCTTGAGACGGGAATAGCCCGCCAGCCACACCTGCTCCTGTGCGAGGGCCGGCAACAGGCTGTCACAGCAGATCTGCTCGCGGCAGTCGGGGGAGACATCGACAAGATCGGTGTTGGCAGTTTCAGACATCATCAGGACGGGCTCAGCCATGTCGAAGGAACAGGCCCCAGCATAGCATTAAGGGCATCAAGTCACAGGAGACAAGCCATGCATATCCATCACGTCGCCATCTGGGCACAGGATCTGGAGGCACTCAAGGCATTCTACTGCACCCTGTTTGGCGGGCAGGCCAATGAGCGCTATCACAATCCAAGCAAACAGTTCAGCTCCTACTTCGTGCGCTTCGAAGGGGGTGCCAGCCTGGAGCTGATGCACACTCCCATATTGTTTCCGGCAGATCTCAGTCTACCGCACCCGTTGCAGGGGCTGGCCCATCTCGCCTTCTCCCTCGGCAGCGTGGAGGAGGTGGACAAGATGACCGCCCGCCTCAAACTGCTCAAGGGCGCCGAGGTGAAACACCTGGACGGCCCCCGCTGGACCGGCGACGGCTATTATGAGAGCACCTTCCTCGACCCGGAAGGCAACCGGCTGGAGCTGACCATCTAATACCTGAATGCTCCCCTCACCCTCTTCCCAAGGGAGAGGGGATAAAACTGCATAGGGGATATGATCGCCAGCCATGTAGGTTCGATTAGCGAAGCTTAATTGGGGAGCGGTAACGAGATTGATCTCTTATTTTCTTGCAGGAGAGACGCTGGAAGTGAGGGGATAGAAAAATAAGATTTTTCTGGATATACCTTGTAGCTCTCTAGGTATGACCCAGCCTCATTGACCCGTGTTTTCACCCACACCACACCATAATCCCCAATCCGTTCCTTTCCAATGTCATTATCACTGTAACAAAGATTAAACCAATACCCTGTATGCTTATCTTTTATTTTTAAGCCAGCCTCACAACGCCTGCGTTTACCTTGAGGTGGTCCAGGGCGAACCACTTTATATTCTGTCTCATAGCCAGTTATTTTTTCTGGATAAAAATAAACGTACGTATCATAACCATTCCATGACGTTACAAACATCATAAGGAAACAATTACCAAACGCTTTTGCAATATATTTTAAAGCATTACGTCCGGGACATCGAAAAGCAGTAACAATCGCACCAACCAATCCAAATAGCGCACTGATAGTAATGTAGGTGAGCAATTCTGGAACCGCGTCAGCAATAACTGTTTTATCTGACAATCTTGACTGGAACAGTAAACTTGCCAACCATAGAACAACCAGAAATATACCCCCTCCCCCAAGCAGCATATTCTTTCGCTGTTCGCTTTTGAAACTATTAATTGTCATTCTATTACCTGATTTATCATTAAAAACGAAAAGCATTACACCATTTTGCAATATAAATATAGGCGGTGCAATTCACTTCGTTCATTGCACCCTACTCGCCCTCACCCTACTCTCTCCCAGAGGAAGAGGATAAAGCAGCATCGGGGATATGGCGTTGGCAATCGCGCCTATACCCATGGAACCAAATCTCCCTTCTCCCGTTTATTTAAAAAGGAGGAGAAGGGCTGGGGATGAGGGGAGGAAAAAACAGATTACGCGGTAAAAGTTGGGCTTCGCTACGCTCAGCCACAACCTACAGAATCGGCAGGTTGATGCTGAGCCTGCGAAGCCCAACATACGAGATAAGTCATAACCAATCCAACGAATATATTTAACTTGAGTGCGCAAATATATCCGCTATATTTAAAAGCACCCCAGTAAAATTATATTATCATTTCATTTTTCAAAGTTAAGAAACTCTTTTCTATGACATCAAGGTGAACCTTAACATTGCGAGATAGTACCTTGAAGTGCACTTCCTTAAGCTTTGCTATCATTTCAGTACGTTGAGGCTCAGGATAGTGATCATATGCAGATGCTCCCTTTTGAAAGTCAACATTACTATTAACACCTTGTAATAACTTCTCTATAGATGAACCAAGAAGCTCTGAAAACTGAACCTGCATAGCTAATAAGGCTTGCACTGCAGTAGATGACCCAACTTCATGAAATGGTATATTTCCTAATGCTTTAGCATAGGAATTTACCACGCTATCGTGATAAACGTTATATATCTCAACATTCACCATCCCCTCTTTAGAACAGGAAGAGTCTATAATGTCTCTAATTTTTTTAGAGAAATGGTGTGCTGCTTCTGCGACTGCTAAAACATCTTTCCTTCTATCCTTTTGTCTTGACACCTTGTCATGACTAGCAATCCAAGAGGATGCAATGATCGCTAACACCGAACCACCAGCCTGAATCCAAGCGGGGAGTTCATCTGTGCTACCAAACTTCAAATATGCCCCAATAACCAAAAAGCTCGCTAACAACAATGTAAATAAATGACGATTATAAGAGCGAAGCCGTGGTAATTTATTTTCCCAAAAATTTCTCATTTTAAACATTTCCAGAAGTGATACGTTCCTAAAAGTACCGCATGTTTGCATTTGATTGGCTAATCGTAAGCCAATGGCGATAAATCACTTTACCGCCATCCAATCAATCACTCCCCCAACCTCTCCGCCAATCCGGAATAACGCTCGGTCTTTTTCCGTACCGCTTGGGCCAGCAGGGCGCGATCGCCGTAGAGATCGAGGCGGGCCTTGGCGCGGGTGATGCCGGTATAGACCAGCTCGCGGGTCAGCAGCGGGCTGGCGCTGTCGGGCAGCACCAGCACGGTATGGGCAAACTCCGAGCCCTGGGATTTGTGGATGGTCATGGCGTAGACCGTCTCGTGGGGCGGCAGACGGCTGGGCAACAGCGCCCGCAGGGTGCCATCCGGCTGCTCGAACCAAACCTTGAGCCGCCCGCTTTCATCGGGCAGGCAGAGCCCCATATCGCCGTTGTAGAGGCCGACCCCGTGATCGTTGCGCACCACCATCACCGGGCGACCGGCATACCAGTCGCCGTCGCGGGCAATCAGGCCAGCCCGTGACAGGGCCAGTTCGAGCCGCTCGTTAAGCCCCTCGACGCCAAACGGGCCATCGCGCAGGGCGCAGAGGATCTGGAAGCTGTTGAATGCCTTGAACACGGCGGCGGGCGCTTCCCCGGCGCGGGCCGCCTTCAGGTAATTGCCGTAACCGGCGACCCCCTGGGCAATCAGGGCGTCATAGGCCTCCCCGGCCCAGGGGTGCAGGCTGATATCGGCAAAGCCCATTCCCCAGACTGATTCCACCGCCGTGGCATCGCCGCTGTTGCAGGCGCGCGCCAACTGGCCGATGCCCGAGTGCTGATCAAAGCGCCAGCTCTTGGCCAGCAAACAGAGGCTGTCGCGCACCGGCGCCCCCGCGGGCGTGCCCTGCAAGCGGTAACCGGTCTGGCGGGAGAGCCAATCCGCCTGCGCCGGGCTGATGCCCTGTTCGATAAAGCTGCAGATATCGCCGAGCACGGCCCCCGCCTCCACCGAGGCGAGCTGATCCTTGTCGCCGAGCAGGATCAGGCGGGCGTGGCTCGGCAGCGCATCGAGCAGCCGCGCCATCATCGGCAGGTCGACCATGGAGGCCTCATCCACCACCAGCAAGTCGAGGTGCAGCGGGTTACCCGCGTGGTGGCGGAACTGGCTGCGCCCCGGAATGACCCCGAGCAGCCGGTGCAGGGTACCCGCCTCGGTGGGAATTGCCTCGACCCACTCGGGGGGCAGATCCAGGGCCTGCAGGGCAGAGCCGATACTCTCGGTGAGGCGCGCCGCCGCCTTGCCAGTGGGAGCCACCAGCCGGATCGCCGGGGCCTTGCCTGCCTGCAGGCCGGTCTCCACCAGAATGGCCAAGAGCTTGGCCACCGTGGTGGTCTTGCCGGTGCCGGGGCCGCCGGAGATGACCGCAAAGGGGCGCGCCGCCGCGGTGGCCGCCGCCAGCTTCTGGCCGTTGCAGCAGAGCGCCTCGGGCACCAGCGCATCCAGCTTGCCAAGGTCGCTCGCCGCCTGGGCGCTGGCCAGCAGCCCTTCGATAGCGGGCCAATCCACCTCGCTCGGGAACACCAGATCCAGATACTTCAGGGTAAAGTGGCGGGCCGAGAAGTCAGGGGCGAGGCGGGCCTTGAGCAGCGCCGCGAACACCAGGCCGTAGTCGCGGGCAAACAGCCGCGACAGGGCCGCGGCGATCTCCGGCCATTCGGCGCGTTCACTCAAAGCGCGCAGATGGCTGGCCACCCCCAGCTCAAAGTCGTGGTAGCGGGTGAGGTAGAGGCGCCCGTGCCACAGCCGCAGCGGCCAGCGCGGGGCGACCCCGTCATCCTGCTCGGTGCCAACCAGTGGACTCTCTGCAAACAGGGCGGGCCAGCGGGCAGGATCCGCCAGATCGGCCAGCAGATCCCGACTCTGATCCGGATCCAGCCCGAACGGGCGCAAGGATCCCTTTTCGTTACCGGAATGTGCCAGCATTTCCAGCGGCAGACAGACATGGCCGCGCCCCAGCTCGAAGCAGGCGAGCGCCGCCCCCAGCACCAGCTCAGGGCTGCCGCCCAGATCGGCCACCAGCCTGGCAAATTGCAGATCCAGCTGGCGAATGCGGCCGGCCAGCGCCAGGGCCTTGAGCCGTTCAATCATCATGGTGCCGTTCATACTTCTACCCCGTTATCCGATACCCCGGCGAGGGCGGGCGCCGCCCCCTCGCCAAACAACCGATCCAGCCCCAGCACCAGTTCACGACTGGGGCGGGTATGGAAAATGCCCCCCTGCGGCATGCCGCGCAGGAACAGATAGAAAACGCCGCCAAAGTGCTGCTCGAAGTCGTAACCCGGCAGGCGCAAGGTGAGCAGCCGGTGCAGCGCCAGCGAGTAGAGCTGGTATTGCAGGTCGTAGCGGTGCTCCGCCATCGCCCGCTCCAGCGCCGGACGGCTGTAATCGGCGGGGCTCATGCCGAGGTGGTTGGATTTGTAGTCGAGCAGATACCAGCGCCCCTGCCACTCGAACACCAGATCGATAAAGCCCTTGAGCATCCCCTGCACGGTGGCAAAGCTGAGTGGCTTGTTGCCCCGCGACAACGGGTCGTGCTGCTGACAGAGCGCGGTCAACGCCGGTGCCGTCACCCGCCCCATGGGCAGGAAGAACTCCAGCTCCACCTGTTTGCGCTCGGGGGCCAGATCCCGCAGCCGCACCGGCTCGCCAAAGCCTGTCTCCAACGGAGTATCGAGCACCGTCTCCACCTGCTGTTGCAGCACTTGGGCCCAGCTCTCGTCGAAGCCATCCTGCGCCAACAGGGTGGCAATGTGCTGCGCCAGCGGCTCGCCGCCGGCGCTTTGAAAATCGATGGTCTCGAACAGGCTGTGCAGCAGGGTGCCGGGGCGCGCCCCTTTCGGGAAGGTAAAGATGGAAGGCTGGGGTGCCTCTTCCTGTTGTGCTGTAGACAGGTCGGCAGCCAATGCGGCCGCCTCGGTGACGACCTCGTCATCGAAGCCGGGGTTGGCCAGCACGCCCTTGCTGTGACCGTGCCCCTGCGCCGCCAGCCCGGAGTAGGAACTGATCCACCAGTCCCGCTCAAGGGTGCCGGTAAAGTGGCGCACCTGCGGCTCGCCCAGTTGCTCCTCCTCCGCCGTCATGGGGGCCGGGCGAGTGAGCGAGGGCTCACCGACGGCCACCCCGGGCAGCGCCTGCGCCAGCTCGGTCAGGGCAGTCGCCAGCGTCTGCGCATCCCCCTCCTCGCCCTTTTGCAGCAGGTAGCCGATGGCGGTCTGGTGCAGGTCGGTCTGCTCCGACTTGCCATTGCCGGAGCGCACCGGCGCCAGCCCCAGCCAGGTGGCGTAGACGCCCCGGGTCAGCGCCACGTAGAGCAGCCGCAAATCTTCGGCAAGCCGCTCGCGGTCGGCCTCGGCCAGGGACGCCTCGGCGCCGGTGAGATCGAGCACGGTGCGATTGCCCGCCCCGTCCGCTTCGTGGAACAGCGGGGTATCGGCAGCGCGGTGGCTGCAGATAAAGGGCAGGAACACCAGCGGGTACTCCAGCCCCTTGGATTTGTGGATGGTGACGATCTGCACCAGCTTGCGCTCGGATTCGAGGCGCAGTACCTGCTCCGCATCCTGGCCATCGGGGCGACTCGCCGCCTCCCCCAGCCAGCGCAGCAGGGCATATTCGCCGTCCAGCTCGCAGCTCACCTGTTGCAGCAGCTCGCCGAGGTGGAGGAAGTTGGTCAGCCGCCGCTCGCCGTTCGGGCTCGCCAGCAGGGAGGAGGCGAGATTGCGCCGGTGCAGCAGGGCGCGCAGCATGGCCAGCACGCCGCGCTTGTGCCAGATCTTGCGGTACTCCATAAACTCCTGCACCGCGCTCTCCCACGCCCGCTCGTCACTGGCGAGCTCGTCGAGCGCCTTGGCGTCCAGATCGAACAGCCCGGTGGCGAGCGCCGCCCTAAGGCTGCGCTCCTCACCCGGGTTCTGACAGGCGTGCAGAATGAGCAAAATTTCCCGCGCCTCCACCTGCGCCAGCACGCTCTCGCGATTCGACAGGTAGACGGAGGCGATGGCGAGCCGCGCCAGCTCCTGCTGCACCAGCTTGCCCTCGGCGCCGGTGCGCACCAGCACGGCGATATCGCCCGCTTTCACCGGCTGATCGCCGATCTGCGCCTTGCCCGCGCTGGCCTGGGTCAGCAGGCGGTGGATCTCCACCGCCGTGGCGCGGGCCATCTTGCTCTGGTAATCCCCCTTGTTGAAGGTGGGCTGGCCGCTCAGCTGCCAGCAGTGGAGCACGGGAGCGGCGTCACCATCCAGCTGCAGCGCCTTGCTCTTGCCCTGCGCCTCCACCGGCAGGAAGGGGATATCCGCCTCGTAGATAAAGGGATCCTTGGCCCGCTCGAACAGGCCGTTGACCGCCGCCACCAGCGCGCGGCTGGAGCGCCAGTTGCGCCCGAGGGTGTAGTGGGCGCTCACATTTCGCCGCGCCTGAATGTAGGTAAAAATGTCGGCGCCGCGAAAGCCGTAGATGGCCTGCTTGGGGTCACCGATCATCAGCAGCGCCGTGTCTGTGTGGCCGCCGTAAAGACGGTGGAAGATGCGGTACTGCTGGGGGTCGGTATCCTGAAATTCGTCGATCATCGCCACCCGGTAGGTGGCGCGAATGCGCTCGCACAGCCGCTCGCCAAGGCCGGAGCCGAGCGCGCCGTCGAGGTCTTTGAGCAGGTCATCGAACGAGAGCTGATGGGCCTGCCGCTTGCTGGCCTGCATCCGGCTGCGCACCACCTTGGCCGCCCGTTGCAGGATGAGATCCCGAATGCCGGGGCGACTCGCCAGCAACGCATCGATCTGGCTGAACAGCGGCAGAGTCGGCACTGCGCCCCCCTTCTTGAGGTTCTCCTCCAGCACCGTCTGGCCGAAGCGCTCCAGCTCCTTGGGAATGGCGTAGCCGCTGTGCTCGTCCTGCGCCCAGTCGGCTATCTTGGCGAGCCAGCCTTCGTAGTTCTTGCCGGTGTAGCGGCTTACTTGCCCATCCGTCTGGCGGCGGATCTCGTCCCCTTGCGCCAGCCATTCACGCTTCACCGCCTCAATGCGGGCCATGGCCGCCTGATGGCGGGCGGCGAGGGTCTCGTCCCCCGCCGGCGGGCGCATCTCCAACTCGCTGTTGTCGAGCCAGCTGCCCATCTCCCGCAGCAGGGCGGCGGGGCTCGGCCAGAGCGCACGCACGGCGCTGGCGAGCGGCTTGTCCACCGGATAGAACTCGGATCGCCAGTAGTCGCTCACCGCCTGCAGCCTGAGCTGGCTGTCGTCGGTGAGAAATTCGGTTTCAAAGAGAGCGCCCGACTCGAAGGCGTTCTGTTTCAGCATCCGCTGGCAGAAGCCGTGGATGGTGAAGACCGCCGCCTCGTCCATCTGCCGCTCGGCAGCCAGCAGGCGGCGGGCCGCCAGCTCGTGATCCTCCACCTCCGCCAGCAGCTGGCTCAGCAGGGCGTCCTTGCTCTCACCGCGCATGAAGGCGAGGCGTGCCTCGTGGATGCGGGCGCGGATCCGGCCACGCAGCTCGGCGGTAGCCGCCTCGGTAAAGGTCACCACCAGGATCTCGGTCACCGAGAGCGGCCGCTCGTGGGCGCTGGGTTGACCGGCATCGGCGCCTTCTTCAATGAGCGGGCCGTGGCCCAGCAGCAGGCGCAGGTAGAGACCGGCGATGGTGTAGGTCTTGCCGGTACCGGCGGAGGCCTCGATCAGCCGCTCGCCATAGAGGGGAAAACGCAGGGTATTGAGCGGGTTGGCCATTATTGCAACTCCTCCAGGCTCTTGAGCAGCGGGGTCAGGTGTTCACGGGCCAGCGCCTGCAACTGGGCCAGCACGGCCTCGTCGAGTTCCGGGAAACAGCGGGCGACATAAGCGTCTTCCCCCTCCCCCTTGGCCATGTAGCCGCCGTTGAAGCGGGTGAGGGCCGCCTTGTCGGCCACCTCCGGTTTCTCCGGATCCTTCTCGATCGCCTTGAGCCAGTCCCAGGCGGTGCTCGGGAAGAAGGGCAGCGGCCGCTTCATCCCCTGCATCCAGAGCGCCACCAGCGCCGCCAGCTTGGGCCGCGCCTCGTCAGCCGGGAGCCTGGCCAGCCGCAGACTCTGCTTGGCGTCGAACAGCAGGGTGTCGCCGGGGGCATCGCTCAGGGCGAGGCAGAGGTGCTGGATCCAGCCCAGCAGCAGATCCTTGCCGTTGAAGCTGCCGGGCTTGATCACCAGCAAGCGCCCCTTCTGGGTGTCGATCCACCCTTGCAGCTGACCCTGAGCCAGCGCGATATCGACCTCCACCGCCTGTTTCTCCGCCTCATTGGCCGCCACCCAGGGCCGCAGCCGATCCGCCAGCTTGCCCATCTGATCGTCCAGATCCTCCAGCAGCAGGCTGCCGAACCACCCTTGCGGCAGCAAGCCGGTAAGCTGCAGCCGCTCGCGGCGCATGGCACTGTCCCCCTGTGCTAGGTGAGCAGCGAGCAGCAGGTCTTTCAGCTGGTAATTTTGCAGACCGTCCAGCTCGAACGGTTCGCTCTCCTCGATGTTGGCTTCGTTCAGTTCAAACCACACCTTGAGACGGCGGTTGAGGAAGTAGCGGGCTGGCTGGCGATAGAAGCGCAGCAGCTCCGCCAGCTCCAGCCCCTGCTCCTTGCCCCATTCGGGGGGGAGCGGCAGCTCGCCGCTCTGGAAGTTGGCCGCCCCGCGCTGCGGATGGAGGGCCGGCAGCCAGTCGGCAGCATAGGTAAACAGGCCGGAGCCTGCGGCCGGATAGAAGTAGGCGTGGCTGTAGGGGGTGAGCGGATGCTGGGTGATCAGGTGCGCCAGCAGCCGCTTGCCGGAGCTCTCGTCATCGAGGTGCTCATCCCCCGCCAGCACGAAGCCCTGTCGCACATAGTCGATGAGTTCGGCCAGCAGCACCGAGGGCACCTTGTCGCTGTTGTCCTGGGCGCTGAAACCCTGATAGCTGATGTAGAGCCCCTGCTGGGCGCTGAGCAGCGCCTCGAGAAACAGGTAGCGGTCGTCATCGCGACGGGAGCGATCCCCCCGCCGGCCCGCCACCGCCATCAGGTCAAACCCCATGGGCGGCAGGGTGCGCGGGTAAACGCCGTCGTTCATGCCGAGCAGGCAGACCTGCTTGAAGGGGATGGAGCGCATCGGCATCAGGGTGCAGAAGTTGACCTGACCGGCGAGGAAGCGCTGGCTGGAGCGGGACTCCCCCAGCACGCTGCCGAGGTAGTCCTGCAACAAGTCCGCACTGATGGGCTGCTCGAAGCGGGTCTCGCCGAGCTGGGCGAGCCAGTCGGCCAGCTGGCTGCGGATCAGTTGCAGCTGGCGCTCTTCATCCTCGTCGGCCAGATAGAAGCGCTCCAGCAGCGCGTTGAGGCAGGCGACCCACTCCCCCAGCGGCTGCGCCTGTTGCAGGCGGGGTAAAAATTCGGCCAGCGAATCGACGAACCAGGCGAGCTTGCCGAGCGCCAACCCCTGCTGACCTTCAATGTCTGCATAGGGCAGAATGCCGGCCACCGGTTCGCCATCACCCATGGCAAAGCCGAGCAGCATGCGGCGCAGGCCGAACAGCCAGCTGTTGCCAGAGAGGCGCGGCAGATCGAAGCGCTCGGGGTAGCCGTCATCCAGCCCCCAGCGGATGCCGGTCTCCTGCACCCAGACCCGCAGCTGGTTGAACTCCTCGTCATCCAGCTCGAAGCGGCGCAGCACGGCAGGCACCTCGAGAATGGCGAGCAGCTCCCCCGCCCCAAAGCGGGCGTTGGGCAGCCTGAGCAGGGCGAGGAAGCTCTGCAGCAGCGGGCTCTCCTGACTGGCCGCCCGATCCGATACCGCGAAGGGGATCTGGCCGCGTGCGCCAAACACCGCCTGAATGTAGGGGCCGTAGCTGTTCACGTCCGGCATCATCACCACCACGTCTTTCGGGGTGAGGGAGGTGTCCTGCTCGAACAGCGCCAGCAGCCGGTCGTGCAGCACCTCGAGCTCGCGCATCGGGCCGTGGCAGGCGTGGATCTGCAGGGATCCATCCGCCGGATCGAGTGGGCTCTTGTGGTGGCTGGCGTCGAGATCGAACTGGCCGGCGCCCCGTTCGGCCAGCTCCAGCACATCCTTCTGGATGGCGTGCAGCAGCTTGATATTGCCCTTGCCATCCAGCTCGTCGATATCGACGAAGGCCTCGATTTGCGGCACCTCCAATTCCATCAGCTGATGCAGGTAGTCGCGCCCCAGCTTGCCCATGGAGGCAAGCAGCGGGTTGGCGGGTCCCTGCAGGGTCTCGATATCGGTGCCGGGCTTGAGCTTGTTCTCCAACCGTGCCAGGGTCTTGCGATCGAGCAGGTCACCCCAGTAGTAGCGGCAAGGGTTGGTGACGAACAGGTGCACCTCCACCTCCGGCCGGCTGCCGAGGGCCAGCAGCGCCTCCACATAGCGCGGCGGCAGCGCCGAGATGCCGAACACGAAGACCCGCTGCGGCAGCTTGCCCGGCAGCGTGGCGGTACGCTGCAGCTCGTGGATGAACTCCTCGTAGAGGTTGGCACGGTGGTAGCCGCTTGGAGAAAGCGCCAACGTGCGGGCCACCAGCTCGCGCCACAGCTCGGGCTGCCAATCCTGACCGCTCACCCCGGCCAGCTCCTGGCTCAACCCTTCCCCCTGTTCCCAGCGGGCGATCCAGTCCGGCCGGTAGACCAGATACTGGTCGAACAGATCCGCCACCTTCTGGCAGAGCTGCCACAGCCGCACCTGCTCGGGATCCTTGGCAGGATCCGCGTCCTCCCCGCCCAGATAGGCGGCCAGTGGCGCAAAAGCGGGACGATCGAGCAGGGCGGGCAGAATGGTCATCAGCTGCCAGCTCATGGCGCCCTTGTTGTAGGGGCTCTGGCGCGGCACGTCCGCCAGCACCTGGGTGAACATCTCCCAGATAAAGCTGGCGGGCAGCGGAAAGTCGATATTGGCGGCAATGCCGAAGGCCTTGGCCAGCTCCAGCTTGAGCCACTGGGCCATGCCCGGGCTCTGCACCAGAATTTGCTCGCGCTCGAAAGGGTGAGAGAGAGGGGCCTGCCGGATGCGGCTCACCAGCAGCTCTTTGAGCAGATCCAGCTGATTGGAGTGGTAGAGGGTAAACATGGGCAATTCCCGCCAGAGCAAAAGAGGAGTCAGCGCGGGAAAACCTCAAGGATCCCCGTCACTTCACAGGTATCGGGATTGTCGGGGATCGGGGGGGAAGATGCAAAAGGCGCTTGTTGTCGCCGATCACGTCGCCGTCATCTGCCGCAGGCAAATGTGACGGGCATAAAAAAGCCGGTGCGATTGCACCGGCCAAAAGGCGTTGGAAAACTCGAACCTGCGGGGTTTACCAGTTCTTGCCGAAGCGGGCATCCAGGCTGAAGGCCCCTGCACCGGCCGCCGCCAGGGCCAGGAAACCACCGGCCACGGAGACGTTCTTCATGAACATCAGCATCTGCATCTGGTCGGCAGGCTGATAGTGGAAAATAAAAGCGGCCATCAGGGTGAAACCGGCCATCAGCACGGAGAGGCTGCGGGTAAACAGGCCCAGCATGATGGCGAGGCCACCGCCCAGCTCCAGCAGGATCACCAGCGGCAGGATGAAACCGGGCACGCCCATGGCTTCCATATACCCCTGGGTACCGGCGTAACCGCCGATCTTGCCCCAGCCCGCAATCACAAACATCAGAGCCAGCAGAACGCGACCCACCAGCAGTGCCAAATCTTTCATCTTGTCCATTTCAATATCCTCGTTTTGCGTCACATCACCGCTGACTGCTTCAGGGTAGGTCAAATAACAGGGCTTGGCTGGCACTCGCGGCCACCAGATCCCATTTGGGCTCATCACGACTGAGAACCCCGTCGCCGGGTCGGGCAGCCAGACCGTTGGCGGTCAGCTCCCCTGAAATCATCTGCAGGTAGCCGTGTCGGCCGGCCAGCTCCCAGGTGAGGCTCTCACCCGGTTCAAGCTGCAACCGCCAGACGCGGGCCTGCTGGCGGATCCTGAAGGATCCTGCTTCGCCGTCCGGTGACGCCACCAGCGTCATGCCCGGATTGGCTTCAATCTTCTTCTGCTGATAGCCGGGTGTCGTGCCGTGTTCGTTCGGCTCGATCCAGATTTGCAGCAGGGAGAGCGGCTCGGTCTGCGAGGGGTTGTACTCGCTGTGCCGGATGCCGGACCCCGCGCTCATCAGCTGGAAATCCCCCGCCGGGATCTGCTCGGCATGGCCGAGGCTGTCCTTGTGCTCTATGGTGCCTTGCAGCACGCAGGTCAGGATTTCCATGTTGGCGTGAGGGTGGGTCGCGAAACCGCCACCCGGCGCCACCAGATCCTGATTGATGACCCGCAGCACTGAATGCCCCATCCAGTCCGGGTCGTAGTAGTGCCCGAAGGAAAAGCTGTGGCGCGCATCCAGCCAGCCGAAGTTGGCCTTGCCGCGCGCTTCTGCGGCTCTCAATTTCATCATGGTGTGCTCCTCACGTACCGATACGGTTGATTAACGCTGCTTGCCGCTACCGATGCCGAACGGAATGCGGTAGTTGCTGCTCTGCTCACCCAGGCTCACGGTCAGGTTGCCCTGGGTGCGGCTCGGGATCTGTACCTGCTGGCTGCCCATCAGGTTGGCATGGACGGAGGCAACCAGGTCGCCAGACTCGTCACGCACTTCCAGCATGGGGTTGCCCTTGCCTTCCACCGCAGCGGTGGCGTGCCAGTTCACAAACAGCACGCCCGGGGCGGCGTTGAGGTCAGCCGGGACGGAAGCCTGGGCGAAACCTGCGGTCATCAGGCCTGCAACGGCCAGCATCTTGATTACGTTTTTCATGTTCATTCACTCTCTTGGTTTTATGTCATTGCCAAGGCCGCTGTGGCCAGAATCAATGCATCCATGCAAGAGGTCATTCAAATAGTGTGTTGTTCTTTCACCGAAGTCAGACTCCCTGATTGATGGAGTCACAGTCTGGAACTACCCGTTTATTTGGCTGCTTGGCGTTCCTGCCTAAGCGTTGATTGAATATTAAAGACACTTGGCCTAACTTGTTAGCGAGATAAACTGGCAAACATGTTCAAAAAAATTGAAGGCAATTTATGGCCAAGGAACTGAACAAGGAACGGGCGCTGACCCTGGAAGCCATCCGGGTGCTGGATGCCATCGACCGCCGTGGCAGCTTCGCGGCGGCGGCCGACGAACTGGGCAAGGTGCCCTCGGCGCTGAGCTACACGGTGCAGAAGCTGGAGGACGAGCTGGACGCCATGCTGTTCGACCGCAGCGGCCACAGAACCAAGTTCACCCCGGCGGGTCGCATGCTGCTGGAGCGGGGTCGGGTTCTGCTGGAAGCGGCCGAGCACTTGGTGGGCGAGACCCGGGCACTGGCCCGTGGCTGGGAGACCGACATCACCATCGCCGTCGATGCCCTGGTGCCGCTGCAGGCGCTCTATCCCCTAGTGGAGCGGCTGGCCGAGCTGACCGATACCCGGCTCAGGCTGCGGGCCGAAGTGCTGGCGGGCAGCTGGGAGTGTCTGGAGGATGGCCGGGCCGACCTGCTCATCTCCTCCCTCAATCCCGACATCATGATGACCGGCATCAAGCACCAGCCGCTGCAGGAGGAGGTGATGCTCTACGTCGCCCACCCGGATCACCCCCTGCATCAGGAGCCCGAGCCCCTGGCGGACGATACCCTGCGCCGCTACCGGGCCATCGCGGTGGCCGACACGGCGCTGCGCAAGCCGGTGCTCACCTATCGCCTGCTCGACAAGCAACCGCGCCTGACCGTCAGCACCATGGGCGAGAAGCGCGACGCCCTGCTGGCGGGGATCGGGGTCGGCACCATGCCGCTGAGCTGGATTGAAGAGGACATCAGGGCCGGACGGCTCAAGGTGATCAGCCCCGAGTATCGCCACCAGATCCAGGTCGTGCTGGCCTGGCGGCGCGACACCATGGGCAAGGCCAAGAGCTGGCTTATTCGGGAGATCCCCAAGCTGTTCCCCTGCAAGGGGGAATAAAGCGGGCGGCAACATAAGAGGGGGCGCAAGCAGCGACAGCGAACTGCCGGTGCCCAACCGCTTGACGGCGGGCGCAAATTCGGAGAAAAGAAAAAAGCGGCCCTCTTGCGAGTTCCGCTCAATGCCAGGAAAGAATAAAAACCTTGCGGTTTAAAAAACCCTTAAATTGGAAGCAAACAATCGATTTCTCAACCAGGAAGGTCTTGAATCCGATTCGTGTTGAATTATGCGCGATGTTTTATGCGCCACCAGCAAAATGTTGAATGGTTGAAGGATATGCACCGCAGAGTATCACTATCTGCAACCTTCCACTCAGACTGGTCTGGCCATTTCCATCGATTACGCCGGGTTTGTTTCCTCTGGTTTTTTTAAGTGTCAGTATCTGAGCCCATAACGACAAAAGAACTCAGTTTCTGACACAACATAAAGATGCAGATAAAGGAATAGTTGCATGACCTACAGCCAGACCCTGGCCAACAATATTCTCGACACCCTGAAGAAGACCCTGACCGACAAGGGGATCCGCTATCAGACCCTGGCAGAAGCCATGGGCGTCTCCATCGCCACCGTCAAACGGATGATGAACAAGCCCTCCCTGCCGTTCGATACCCTGCTGGAGATCTGTCACCTGGTGGGGCTGTCGTTCGAGGAGCTGCTGGACCGCACTCAGGACGCCCAGAGCCGCCGTGCCGTCTTCACCCAGGAGCAGGACGAGGCATTCCACAAGGAGCCCGGTCTATACGCCTTTCTCGCCAACATCTTCTGGCGCGACAAGACCCTGATCGATCTGAAACGGGAGTACGGCCTGACCGATGCCTCCTGCTACCTCTATCTGCGCAAGCTGGAGAAGCTCGGCATCCTGCAGCTCGGCATCGACAACAGCTACCACTTCCTCATCAGCGAGCGGATCAGCTTCGAGCAGCACAGCCGCTTCGCCCGCCAGCAGGCGCGCCAGGCCATGTCCGTGCTGGGGGACTATCTGGTGGAGAACATGCACAAGTCCAACAACTACATGGCGCTGTGCCAGCTCCATCTGGACGAGAGCGAGGCGATGGCGCTGATCGAGCGGATGAAGGAGTACTGGCACCAGGAGCTCAAGCTCAACCGCCCCGCCATCGGCCAGCGGGAGGGCAGCAAGACCTACACCATGTCGCTGCAGCTGGCCGACTGCGGCTACCAGAGCTTCGACGATCTGATCCCCAATATCGACAACTGATCCCGGCGGATCCTGCTGGATCCGCCACCCTCCTTTCCACGCAGGCATGGCCCGCCGAGGCTCATTGGCTCATCCCTGATCCGCGAGCTGGATCTGCGCCGGCCTGTCGAATGCAGGCGGCTGCAATGCTCGCGTATCCAGACAGATGCGGATCGCATCCGGTCGCCAGTGCTCAATGTCGCAATCCACCAGCGCACCTCGCTCGTCGTAGTTGACCCGCACCAGCCGCAGCACGGCGCTCCCTTCCGCCAGATTGAGGGCGCGGGCGATGGCGCCGCGCGCCGCCGAGGGGGTGATCTCGAGACTCGCCCCACCCTGGCCTATGCCATAGAGTTGCTGATAGAGCTCGGTGAGGGAGCTGGCCAGCGGCGCGCTGGCGATGTCGGGAAAGCGGCTGGCCAGCAGATGGTGGCTGACGTGCAATACAGGACGACCGTCGATGAGGCGCAGGCGGCGGATTTCATACAGCGGGGTAAAAGGATCCAGCCCCATCCAGCGGCACAGCTCGCTGCTGGCCAGCTCGCTGCCGTGGGCCAACACCCGGGTTTCGGCGGTGCGCTGCTGCTCGCCGATCCACTGGTGAAAGTGGGTGTGGATGGCGGGATCGTAGGTGAGGCGAGGCGGCGCCACGAACCAGCCGCGCCGCTCGGCCCGGTAGATAAGGCCATCCGCCTCGAGGCTGGAGAGCGCCTCCTTGATGGTGATGCGGGTGGTGGCGAAGCGCTCGCTCAGGGCCCGCTCGGCGGGCAACTGCTGCCCCGCCGCCAGCTGGCCGCTGCCGATATAGCGGCGCAGGGTCTGGCAAATCTGTTCACACTTGGAGGCGCGGCCATCGGCCGCGACCCGCTCGCTCAATCTCGATTCAATCACGCTCATATCCCTGTCGCTCATCCTGACTGCGGCGGCTGGCTTCGCCCTTGTTGGTTCAGCCCTTGCTGGAGTAGTCCAGCTTCACTTGGGTTCAGAGTTGTAACCGCTGTGGATGACAGCACCATGACAGGGCGATTGTCATCAAACTGCCATCAAAGCGCCCCGCCACCGTCATATTTCCCCTCTAGCATCCCTCTCGAACCTTAACTGACCTAGTCCAGAGGGATGGGATGATGAAAAGCGTGATCGCAAGTGCACTGGCCCTGGTGGCCATCAGTCAGCCACTGTTTGCCGCCGAAAATATCGCGGATCTCGAGAAAGCCGCTCGCGGTGAAGGGCAGCTCAGCAGCATCGGCATGCCCGACAGCTGGGCCAACTGGAAGGATACCTGGCAGCAGCTCGGCAGCATCTACGGCATCAAGCATCAGGATACCGACATGAGCTCGGCGCAGGAGATCGCCAAGTTCGCCGCCGAGAAGGCCAATGCCACCGCCGACATCGGCGACGTGGGCGGCGCCTTCGGCCCGGTGGCGGTCAAGCAGGGGGTCACCCAGCCCTACAAGCCATCCACCTGGGCCGACATTCCCAACTGGGCCAAGGATGCGGACGGTCACTGGATGCTGGCCTATACCGGCACCATCGCCTTCCTGATCAACAAGGATCTGGTCAAGGCCGCCCCCACCAGCTGGCAGTCCCTGCTGGGTGGCGACTACAAGGTGACCCTGGGTGACGTCGGTGTTGCCTCCCAGGCCAACAACGGCGTGCTGGCAGCGGCCTATGCCACCGGTGGCAGCGAGAAGAATCTGAAACCTGCGCTGGAGTTATTCGGCCAGCTGGCCAAGCAGGGCCGTCTGTCGCTCAACGACCCGACCATCGCCAACATCGAGAAGGGTGAGGTGGAAGTGGGGGTGCTGTGGGACTTCAACGCGCTGAACTACCGCGACCAGATCGACCCCAAGAAGTTTGAGGTGGTGATCCCGAGCGACGGCTCCGTCATCGCCGGTTACACCACCATCATCAACAAGTGGGCCAAGAACCCCAACGCCGCCAAGCTGGCGCGGGAATACATCCTCTCCGACGCCGGCCAGATCAACCTGGCGCGTGGCTATGCCCGCCCCATTCGCAGCAACGTGACCCTGCCGGACGACGTCAAGGCCAAGCTGCTGCCGGCTGAGCAGTACGCCAATGCCAAGCCGGTACAGGATCACGCCGCTTGGGAGCAGAGCTCCAAGGCCCTGCCGCGCCAGTGGCAGGAAACCGTCATGATCAACATGCAATAAGGAACGGCCTGTGCAACACAAGGTGATAGTGGTACTTGTGGATGGCCTCTCTGCCGAGGTAGCCCATTGCATGGGCTACCTCGCAGGCATGGTGGAGGCGGGCCAGGGGTTGCAGGCAACCCTGAGCTGCGCCCTGCCCTCCCTCTCCCGGCCCCTCTACGAGTGCATCCTGACCGGGTCGACGCCAGCGGAGAGCGGCATCACCCACAACGGGGTGAGCCGTCTCAGCCGGCAGGAGTCCATCTTCCATCTGGCCCGGGCGGGCGGCAAACGCACCGCGGCAGCAGCCTACCACTGGGTGAGCGAGCTCTACAACCAGAGCCCCTGGCAAGCGGCCCGCGATCGCTTCACCCATGACGAACGGCTGCCCATCCAGCACGGCTGCTTCTACTGGGATGACGGCTACCCCGACAGCCATCTGCTGATGGATGGGGAATGGCTCAGAACCCAATATGACCCCGATTTTCTGCTGATCCACCCGATGGGGGTGGACGATGCAGGCCACCAGTTTGGCCTCGATTCCCGCCAGTACCGCAATCAGGCGCGCCGGATGGACAGCCTGCTGGCCGACCTGCTGCCCCAGTGGCTGGCGGAGGGGTATCAGCTGGTGATCACCTCGGATCACGGCATGAACAATGACCTGAGCCATGGCGGCACTCTGGCCGAGGAGCGCCGGGTACCGCTCTGGCTGTTTGGCGATGCGTTTGTGGCCCAGTGGCCCGCCGGCCCCGCCATGCAGCAGACCCAGCTCTGCACCCTGATGGCAGACCTGCTGGGGGTGCCCCACGACAAGCCGAGCGGCCCGCCGCTGCTCAAGGCAGGCAACCAGCCGGAGGTGCACTGATGATGCCTGCCACCACCGAGATCCTGGCGGATCAACCCGCCATCACCCGGCGCCGGCTGCGCCGCCACTGGCTGCCGGCCCTGGTGCTGCTGCCGTTCATCCTCTTGATGATCCTGTTCCAGCTCGCCCCCATGGTGTGGGTATTGGTAGGCAGCTTTCAGACCCCCGATGGCTGGGGCCTCGCCTACTACCGGGAGATTCTGAGCTCCCCCTTCTACCTGCAATCGTTCGGCAACTCGCTGCGCATCGCCGGTATCGCCAGTCTGGCGGGCCTTGCCATCGGCACTTTGGGGGCGGCTGCGCTGCGCCACAGCGGCGAGCGGGTCAAGCGGGTGCTGCTGGCCTTTGTCACCATGACCGGCAACTTCAGCGGGGTGCCGCTGGCATTCGCCTTCATCATCATTCTCGGCATCAACGGCGCGGTGACCCTGCTGCTGAAATCCTGGGGCCTCATCGACGGTTTCAACCTCTACTCGGGCAGCGGCCTCATCCTCATCTACACCTACTTCCAGATCCCGCTCGCCCTGCTGCTGCTCTACCCGGCGTTCGATGCGCTGCAGGATGAGTGGCCGCAGGCCGCCGCGCTGCTGGGGGCGAGCAAGGGGCAGTATGTGTGGCACGTGGCGCTGCCGGTGCTGACGCCGGCGCTGCTCGGCACCCTGATCATCCTGTTTGCCAACGCGGTGGGGGCCTATGCCTCCGCCTACGCCCTCACCACCGGCAACTTCAATCTGGTGACCATCCGGGTGGCCAGTCTGGTCTCCGGCGACATCTTCCTCGAGCCCAACATGGCGGCGGCGCTGGCGGTGATCCTGATGGTGCTGCTGGGAGTGGTGACGGCCGCCAACCAGTGGCTGCTGAAAAAGAGCTATGTGAACAAGGGGCAATCCCATGCGTGATCTGCAACCGAGCTGGCCGCGCTGGGTGCTGGGGGGGCTGGTCGCTACCCTGCTGCTGCCGCTGCTGGCCACCTTTCTCTACTCCATCTCCACCCGCTGGGGGGCGACCCTGCTGCCGGACGGCTTCACCCTCGACTGGTATCTCAAACTGTGGGGCGACCCGCGCTTTCTGGCGGCATTTGGCCGCAGCCTCCTGGTCTGCTTCGCCACCCTGCTGCTGGGGACCCTGGTGCTGGTGCCCACCGTGCTGGTGGTGGCCTACTACTTCCCCAAACTGGATCCCTGGATGAACCTGTTGATCCTGCTCCCCTTCGCGGTGCCGCCGGTGGTCTCCTCGGTCGGGCTGCTGCAGATCTACGCCGACGGCGTCTTGCCCATCATCGGCACGCCGTGGATCCTGATCGGCACCTGGTTCACCGTGGTGCTCCCCTTCATGTACCGGGCGCTGGCCAACAGTTTGCAGGGGGTGCCACTCAGGGATCTGATGGATGCCGCCCATCTGCTGGGGGCGAGCAGCGCCCGCGCCTTCCTGCTGGTGGTGATCCCCTGCCTGCGCAAGGGGCTGCTGGCGGCGCTGTTTCTCTCGCTCTCCTTCCTGCTCGGCGAGTTCGTGTTTGCCAACATGCTGGTGGGTACCCGTTACGAGACCCTGCAGGTCTACCTCTACAACATGCGTTCAACCTCGGGCCACTTCACCAGCGCGCTGGTGATGAGCTACTTCCTGCTGACCCTGCTGCTCACCTGGGCGGCGAACAGATTTCATCGGTGAATCAACATGTTCCATCTAGAAGTAAATCAACTGCACAAATCCTATGGCGACACCAAGGTATTCGAGGGGATTGAATTCGGTATCCGCAAGGGGGAACTGGTGACCCTGCTCGGCCCCTCCGGCTGCGGCAAGTCCACCCTGCTGCGGGCGCTGGCCGGGCTCACCCCGGTCGATGGCGGTCAGGTGCGGGTGGCCGGTGAGGACATCACCTGGCAGGAACCCCAGAAGCGGGGCATCGGCATGGTGTTCCAGAGCTATGCGCTGTTCCCCAACATGACGGTGCGGGACAACGTTGCCTTTGGCCTCAAGATGAAGCCCCAGCCGGGACGGGATCTCGCCGCCAGCGTGCAGGAGGCGCTGGAGCTGGTGGAGCTGACCGGTTTCGAGCGCCGCTATCCGGCCGAGCTCTCCGGCGGCCAGCGCCAGCGGGTCGCGCTGGCCCGGGCGTTGGTGGTGCAGCCGCGGATCCTGCTGCTGGACGAGCCGCTCTCGGCGCTGGATGCCCGCATCCGCCGCAGCCTGCGCCAGCAGATCCGCGAGATCCAGCAGCGCCTCGAGCTCACCACCATCTTCGTCACCCACGATCAGGAGGAGGCACTGACCATGTCGGACCGGATCTTCCTGATGAACAAGGGATCCATCGTCCAGAGCGGCACGCCGGAGGAGATCTACACCCGTCCCGCCAGCGAGTTCGTGGCGAGCTTTATCGGCAACTACAACCTGCTCGATGGCGAGCAGGCCTGCGCCCTGTTCGGCCCCCGTTTTCAGGGCAAGCTGGCGCTGCGACCGGAGTCTCTCTCCCTGCTGCCGGCCGGCGCTCACAGTGACGAACCTCACCTGCCGGGGGTTATCAGCGGACAGCAACTGCTCGGCAACGTGATCCGCTATCAGGTGAGTTGCGCGGCGGGCCTGCTGACGGTGGATTGCCTCAACCGCTGTGCCGGTGATCTGCTGCCGGTGGGCTGCGCCGTGACCCTGGTGGTGGCCCGGGATCAGCTCTGTGAGGTAGCATGACACCGCATTTCATTTCCATTTTTACTGCGAGGAGCGCCCATGGCACTGGCACTGTTTGATCTGGACGAGACCCTGATTGCCGGGGATTCCGCCAGCCTCTGGCTGGCGTACATGGTGGCCGAGGAGCTGGCTCCCGCCAGCATGATCGCCGAAGAGCAGGCGATGATGTCCCTCTACCATCAGGGCAAGATGGACATGCACCAGTACATGGCCTTCACCCTGCAACCGCTGGCGGGCAAGACGCGCCAGTGGCTCGACTCGCTCTGCGCCCGCTTTGCCGAGCAGGTGCTGCGCGATCGTATCTATCCGGAGGGGTTGGCACGCATCGAGTGGCACCGCCAGCGCGGCGACGAACTGGTGCTCATCTCCGCCTCCGGCGAGCATCTGGTGGCCCCCATGGCGCAGATGCTGGGGATGGATCACTGCGTGGCCATCCTGCTCGACGAGGAGGCCGGCATGCTGACCGGCCAGACCCGCGGCACCCTCAGCTTTCGCGAGGGCAAGGTGGCCCGCATCAACCAGCTGTTTGCCGCCAGCGCCAACCCCTGGCAGGAGAGCCACGGCTACAGCGACTCCCACAACGACCTGCCGCTGCTGCAGGCGGTGACCCACCCCCATGCGGTCAACCCGGCGCCCGGTCTGCGCCAGATCGCCATCGAGCAGGCCTGGCCGACCCTCGACTGGCAGCTGGCCTCCTGAATGAAGAAGAGGCCCTCAGGCCTCTTCCTTGCTCAGCAGTGCATCGTCGGCAGGGGGAGCATCCTCCTGCCTCTTCGCCTCCGGCCTGCCCAGATAGATGCGGTTCTTGCCGTCGCGTTTGGCCCGGTACACCTCGGCATCGGCGATCTCCAGCAGCGTCTTGCCATCCATCCCCGCCTGACTGGCCACCAGCCCGCCGCTGAAGGTGATCCTGAGCTCGGGCTCGCGCCAGTCCAGTGACTCCACCCCCTTGCGGAACTGCTCCAGCAGCATCTGGCAGAAGTGAATGTCCGGGTTGACCAGCAGCACCACCAGCTCCTCGCCACCGTAGCGGCAGACCCAGCCGTGATCCCCCAGCAGTCGCATGCCCAGCTTGGACACCCGCTTGAGCACCACGTCCCCGGTCTGATGGCCGAAGGTGTCGTTGACCCGCTTGAAATCGTCCAGGTCCACCATGGCCAAGCAGAACGGCTGATGCTCGAACAGCAGACGATTGACGCGTTCATCGAAGAAACGACGGTTGTAGAGGCCGGTCAGCTTGTCTAGGTTGGCCTGCTGGCGCGCCTCGTGATAATCCTTGCTCACCTCCGCCAACTCGGCATAGACGTGTCTGAGCTCGCGCATCCCCCCCTGCGGCACCTCATCGGGCTGCATCCGGCTCGCCCGGATCATGCTGGAGATCTCGTCGAGCATGCGGCGAAAATAGCGGGACCAGACCAGCGCCAGCATCACGTAGAGCACGCAGGCCAGCGCCACCATCAGCTGCACGTTGAGGGAGACCCGCTCCACCACCGCCATCACGCTGGCCGCCGGCTGCACGCTGATCAGCACCCAGTTGCGCTCGGGCAGCTTGCTGTAGGCCACGAACTGGCTGGATGCCTTGTCCAGAAAGATGCCGTCCTCCTGGCTGAAGCGGGAGAGCCACTCGGGATGGGCCATGGGTTTGAGCAGCTGGGCGGTGTCAGGATGTGCCAGCACCTTGCCGGACTGGTTGACGACCATCTGGTAGCCATCCCCCAGCTGGCGATTCAGCTGGGCGGAAAAGGGGGCCAGGATGGCATCCATCGCAAACACCCCGCGTACCTTGCCTTCCCGGTCGGTCAGGGCCCGCGTCAGGGCGATCACCAGATTGCCGTTGGTGTAGTCGTAATAGGGCTCGGTCCAGACCATCTTGCCCACGTGCTGGCTGGCCAGCTGATACCAGGGGCGAACCCTGGGATCGAAGTTGGCATCTGCCTGCCAGGCGGGGTAGATCAGCATCTGGCGTTCGGCGGTACCAATGTAGATGTAGACCAGATCGGCCATGACCCCCTTGTAGAGCTGCCACTCCTTCAGATAGGTCTCGGTGTTGTGCAGACGGGGGCCGCTGATGTCCGCCACCTGCACCTGGTCGTAGATGAGGGTGAACTGGCGTTCCATCTCGTGCAGATAGGGTTCGATGAAGACATGCCGCAGCTGGTGATTGGTGGCGAGCAGGCGCTGCTGCAGCTCGTTTTGCAGGCTGCGCTCCATGTGCAGGTAGTAGATACCCCCCAGCATCAATACCGGGATGAACAGCAGAAGCAGGCCCAGACGCATCCGGGCAACCAGGGACCAGGTTTTTTTGGAGACCGCTCGTTTATCCAATCCTGACTCCTGCTATTGCCAGACAACGCGTAGTGTCAGAATATCAGCAGCGCGAGATGGCGTCCAAAGGGAAGCTGACCATCTGCTCAACGAGAGGTAATCGACAAGGATGCTGAACCCGGATCTGTTGATGGCGCTGCACTACTGCGCCGTGATCACCCTGACCGGAGCGATCACCTCCGAATATTTTCTGTTCCGTCGCGGCATGTCCATCGAGCAGGTGCGCAAGCTGCTGCTGGCCGACGGCCTGGCGGCGCTGGCCCTGCTGCTCATCTTCATCACCGGGGTGTTGCAGGTGCTTGCCCACCCCGACGAGCCGTCCGTGCTGCTCGCCAATCCGGGCTACCGCACCAAGCTGCTGCTGTTCTGCGTGATGGCCATCAGCTTTGGCTACCCCAGCCGTCTCTTCTACCGCTGGCGCCGCTCCCTGCGCCAGGGGCGCGCCCCCATGGTCTCCATCCAGCAGCAGTTCTGGGTGATCTGGATCCTGCGCGGCAACCTGCTGCTGCTCGCCCTCATCCCCCTGCTGGCCGGCATCGCCAACGGTTGAGCCGCACGAGCTGCGGCAAGCCCTTGGGATAACCGCCCACATAGCCAACCTCATCGACAGCTAAAGACAAATCCCCCCGCGCACGGTTATCTTGGAGGCTGGCGCTTTGCGGCACGGCCCTGCCCGTCCGTCTTTCAGGGATGAATCTATGCGTTCGAACATGATGTTATTGATGGCCGCCGCCATCTGGGGGCTGGGCTTCGTGGCCCAGCGACTCGGGATGGACCACATGGGGCCTTACACCTTCAACGGCCTGCGCTTTCTGTTGGGGGCCGCCTCCCTGCTGCCGCTACTGTGGTGGCTCAAGTCCCGGCAACCCAGTGCACAGCCCGGTGATCGGCGTCTGCTGCTGACCGGCGGCCTCATAGCCGGTACCGTGCTGTTCAGCGCCGCCTCGCTGCAACAGGTGGGGCTGCTCTACACCACGGCAGCCAAGGCGGGTTTCATCACCGGTCTCTACATCATACTGGTGCCGGTGATCGGGCTCGCCCTGCGCCACAAGACGGGGGCCAACACCTGGGTTGGCGCCCTCATCGCCATGGCAGGGCTCTACTACCTCAGCGTCACCGAGGACTTCACCATCGGCTACGGCGACCTGCTGCAGGTGGTGGGCGCACTGTTCTGGGCCGTACACCTGCTGGTGCTGGATCACTACTCGAGTCGGGTCGCCCCCATTCGCCTCGCTGGCGTTCAGTTCGTGGTGTGCGGCCTGCTCAGCCTGGGCACCGCGCTGGTCATCGAGCCCCCCAGTCTGAGCGGCGCGGTGGCAGGCTGGCAGGCCCTGCTCTATGCCGGCCTGGTGTCGGTCGGGGTAGGCTACACCCTGCAGGTAGTGGGACAGCGCGGCGCCCATCCGGCCCATGCCGCCATCATCCTCAGCCTGGAGACGGTGTTCGCCGCCATCGGTGGCGTGCTGTTGCTGGGGGAAACCCTCGACGAACGTGCCATGGTGGGCTGCGCCCTGATGCTGGCAGGCATGCTGATTTCCCAGATCCGTCTGCGCTGGTGGTGGAAATCCCGGCGGGACAAGGTGCCGAGCCAATCCTAACCGAGTGAGCCAGCTTCGGCCTGTCGTCTGATGCTGGCCCACATGCCTGATCTCCCAGATCCGGCTGCGCTGGTGGTGGAAATCGCGGCGGGACAAGGTGCCGAGCCAGCCCTGATACGGTTGCAGCCGACAGCACAAGTGGCCGGTCTCCATCCCAAACAAAACGAGGCGCCCAGGGCGCCTCGTTTTATGGCCGCACGTCTAGCGCACGCTGGAGCAGAAGCTCACGTCGTCGCGCAGGGGGTCGTTGCTCACGCTGTGGTAGAGCTCGAAGCAGGGGCCGCTGCCAAACTCCAGCCCGGCCGCCACTATGTCACCCACATGCTCCTGCCAGCGCGGTCCGTACTGGTTGCGGTCGGTGATGAGGTAACGGGACTGGGCATAACGGCCGGCCGGGATGAGCTGGATCTCCACCTCTCCCTCACCCCGGGTCTGGGGCGGCACAGTGATGCCGATGTCGGTGCGGCACTGGGCCGGCGGTGTCACCTCCGGGTTGTCGTGGTAGATAAAGATCCACTCTCCGCCCTCCAGCCCGCGCGCAGCGGCCCACTGGTGCAGGCGGCCGCAGACGGCATCATAACCCTCGCCATAGGGACCGGTGACCCGGATATAGGCCAAAGTGCGGGCGTCCATCTCGACTGTTTTCATGGTGTTGCTCCTTGCTGATGAGTGGCCTTCAGCATAAGGGGACGGGCCATCCCATGCGTGTCCATCCTTGCTCTCCAGGTGTCCATTCTTGCTCTTGTCACTGCGAAACGCGCCCGGTGTGCAGCCATAGTAGCGACGAAAGGCCTTGGCAAAGGCCTGGGAGCTGCCTAGCCCCGCCCCCAGCGCGATGGCGGTGATGCTGGCATCGGTGTAGCAGAGCTGCCAGGCCGCCCGCTGCATGCGCAAGCGCCGGCACATCTCTCCCGGCGCCTCGCCCGCCACGGCGGTGAACACCCGGTGAAAATGGTAGAGGGAGAGGCAGGCCCGCTCCGCCAGCGCCTCGATGGAGAGATCCGGATCCTGCTCCAGCGCCCGCAGCACCGGGATGAGCCGGCGGCGGTAGTCGATCATGGCCGGATCCTCGCCATGTAGAGGGCATCCACGTACTCACCTTGGCGGAAAGCGTAGCCACGGGCCCGCCCCTCCTCGACGAAACCGAACTTGCGATAGAGCGCCAGCGCCCCCTGATTGTCGGTGTAGACGGTGAGCTCGACGCGTTGCAGGTTGAGCCAGTTGTCGGCCATCTCCAGCGCGGCCCCCAGCAGGGCAGAGCCCACTCCCTTGCCGGCCCAGTCGTCCCGCACCCCCATGCCGATACAGGCCACGTGCTTGCGCCTGGGGTTGGGCTCCATGTGCAGCGAGAGCTGGCCCACCAGCAGGCCGTCGACTTCGGCCACCAGCGCCACCACGCTGCCGCTCTCCAGCCGCTTCTGCCAGACGCCCAGGGTCGGATAGGGCAGTTGCAGGGTGCCCGCCTGGGCGTTGGGCATGGCATAGAGATCCCGCAAGGCGGGGGCATCGGCCGGTTCGGCGTGACGAATGGTGATCTGCATCTGAGGCTCCTTCTCGAAAACCTCATCATGCAGCATCAGAAGGGTCCGGTCATCCCCCCAGACCCACCCATTTGTGATGCCTATCAAAGGGCGAGGGAGGGCCCATTGGTTCCCTGGTTTTTCCTTGTTATAGACTCAAGGCTCACCAACAAGGAGAAGCACCATGAACGACAAGACCCTGCACAGTGCCAATGGCGCCCCCGTTGTCGACAACAACAACAGCCTCACCGCCGGCCCCCGCGGCCCGGTGCTGATGCAAGACATCTGGTTGATGGAAAAGTTGGCTCACTTCGATCGGGAACGGATCCCGGAGCGGGTGGTTCACGCTAAAGGCTCGGGCGCCTACGGCACCTTTACCGTGACCCATGACATCAGCGCCTTCAGCAAGGCCGACCTGTTCAATGCCGTCGGCAAGCAGACCCCGGTGTTCCTGCGCTTCTCCACCGTGGCCGGAGAGAAGGGCGCCGCCGACGCCGAGCGCGACGTGCGCGGCTTCGCTCTCAAGTTCTACACCGAGCAGGGCAACTGGGACCTGGTGGGCAACAACACCCCGGTGTTCTTCATTCGCGATCCGCTGAAATTCCCCGACTTCATCCACACCCAGAAGCGGGATCCGCGCACCAACCTGCGCAGCGCCACCGCCGCCTGGGACTTCTGGTCACGCCATCCCGAATCCCTGCATCAGGTCACCATACTGTTCAGCGATCGCGGCATCCCCAAGAGCCTGCGCGAGATGAACGGCTACGGCAGCCACACCTTCAGTTTCATCAACGACGCCAACGAGCGCTTCTGGGTCAAATTCCACTTCAAAACCGAGCAGGGCCACAGCTTCTACACCGATGAAGAGGCCGCCACCGCCGTCGGCCAGGATCGGGAAACCAGTCAGGCCGATCTGTTCAACGCCATCGAGCGGGGCGACTTCCCGCGCTGGAAGGTCTATGTGCAGGTGATGCCACAGGCCGAAGCCCAGACCTACCAGATCCACCCGTTCGACCTCACCAAGGTGTGGCCACACAGCGACTACCCGCTGATCCCGGTCGGCGTGCTGGAGCTCAACCAGACCCCGGACAACTATTTCGCCCACGTGGAGCAGGCCGCCTTCACCCCGGCCAACGTGGTGCCCGGCATCGGCTTCTCGCCGGATCGCATGCTGCAGGGACGGCTGTTCTCCTACGGTGACACCCAGCGCTATCGCCTCGGCGTCAACCACGGTCTGCTGCCGGTCAACGCCCCGCGCTGCCCGTTCCACCACGGTGCCCACCGCGACGGCGCCATGCGGGCCGACAGCAACGGCGGCGCCAGCCCCAACTACCAGCCGAACCGCTTCGGCACCCAGCAGCCGAGCGAGCAGCACGAGCCGGCACTGAGTCTGGAAGGAGCCGCCCTGCACTACGATTTTCGCGACTACGACAGCGACTACTACAGCCAGCCGGGCAACCTGTTCCGGATCATGGACGAGGGGCAGCGCTCGCGCCTCGCCGCCAACCTGGCACGTTCCCTCGTCAACGTGGAGGATGACGCCATCGTCGCCGCCCAGCTCAAGCACTTCGAGCAGGCCGACCCCGAGTACGCCAAGCGGGTCGAGCTGGCGCTGGCCGCTCTGCAGCGCTAAGCCGCAGGCAGCCAACATCTGCAAAAGCAAAACGGGGGCCTGCTGGCCCCCGTTCTCGTCATTACGGTATTTGATAGATAAAAACGGAGCCCAGGGCTCCGTTTTCACTGCGGTACCCATCCCGGACGCAGCGCCCTCGCGCTCTTCCCGCTCCCTTGCCAACAGGCGTTTGTACCACCCGTTACGGCAAACATGCTGTGCATGGGCAGAGTGTCACAGTGATCGTCTGCGGTGATGAATAAAAAAACAGAGCCCAAGGCTCCGTTTTCACTGCTGTATCAATCCCGGACGGAACGCGCTTCGCGCTCTTCCCGCTCCCTTGCCAACAGGCGTTTGTACCACCAGCTACTGCGACGACGTTGTGCATTGGAAGAGCGACGAGCCATTTCTTAGGTTCCAGCCAAGAGAGGAAAAGAGCCGCATTATGCGATAGAGGTCACGTCCATGTCTTTAGCTGGATCAAGAAAAGCCTCACTGACCGACGCTGATGATGCCGCTCTTCGTCGCCTTGCCGGCCGCATCCGACGCCCTTTGCGGCTCGCGCCAGGCCAGTGGCCCGTTGCTCTCCAGCTCGTTTTGCGGGGCGCACTCCAGCCAGCTGTCGCCCTGCTGGATCCTGGCCCCCAGCGAATACTTCTGATCCTGATACCAGCAGACTCGCTCCGGCAGCGAGCCCAGTGGCAGCACCAGTTCTGCTCCCACTTCCGCCCGCTTCGGCTCTGCCGCCACGCCAGTGCCGGTCGCACCGCCCAGCAGCGCCAGCCACAGCCAGCCACCTACCCTCTTGCCCAGATACATGATGTCTCTCCTTGCTCGATAGAAGGTTCAGGCGACCGGAAACGACACAAACTTGATTAATAAGCAGCGCCCTCGCTGGCATTCCCAAGCCAATATGATAGCCTGCCAGCGCCTGCTCATGCCCGTCAAAACAGGTGCAGGAAAACCCCGGTGGATTTGTCGGTTCTCGACGAATATAACCTTATTAATCAAATCGTTATTTGGATATTATCCCAATGCGTATCATGCCGTTGCTCCAGGCGGCCTGCCTGAGCCTGATGTTGTCCGCCTGCGTCGCCCCCCTGTTGATGATGAGCCCCACCAGCCAGCTGATGTGGGCCCTGCTCAAACCCCTGGTCGGCTTCGACCCCAATGAAGCCAACCTGTTTGAACAGCCGCTGATCAAGGACCGGATGACCAGCATCCTCGGCCCCAATTACGACAGCACCATGCAGTTGCTCAAGACCGCCAACGAGCTGCAGCAGGAGGGGCCACTGTTCTACGTGGTCTCCCGCTATGCCCCCGTGCCGGACGTCGCCAAGCAGGCCGGCATGGTGTGGAACTCACAGACCAACCAGATGTCCGTCATGCTGCTCAAGGGGGACGGTACGCCCCAGGTCTTTGGCGAGAACCTGGCGGCCGGCGCCCCGAGCTGGCCAACCGAGATGCAGAACTGGCAGACGCAGGGCAATCCGGCGACCAGCGCGCTCACCGGCGCCACCAACAGTCTGACCGGCTCGGCGACCAAGAGCCTGACCGGCGCCGCCACCACCAACTCGGTATTTGGCAGCGTGCTGGGTTCCCTGCAGCAGGGCGCCAGCAAGACCATGGCTGACACCACCAAGCAGGTCGTGAACGGCGCCGCTACCTCGGCCCAGCAACAGGCCGGCAAGGCAGCCAGCAGTGCCACTGCTACCGTGCAGCAGCAGGCCAGCAAGGCCGTGACCGAGCCCGCCAAGCAGGCAGTCAGCAGCGCCACTGCCACCGTGCAGCAGCAGGCCACCAAGGCCGTGACCGAACCCGCCAAGCAGGCGGCCAGCAGCACCACCGCCACCGTGCAGCAGCAGGCCACCAAGGCCGTGACCGAACCGGCCAAACAGGCGGTCAGCAGCGCCACTGCCACCGTGCAGCAGCAAGCCACCAAGGCCGTGACCGAGCCTGCCAAGCAGGCGGGCAGCAACGCCACTGCCACCGTGCAGCAGCAGGCCACCAAGGCCGTGACCGAACCGGCCAAGCAGGCGGTCAGCAGCGCCACTGCCACCGTGCAGCAGCAGGCCACCAAGGCCGTGGCCGAGCCGGCCAAGCAGGCGGTCAGCAGCGCCACTGCCACCGTTTCCACCAAGGCCGTAACCGAACCAGTCAAGCAAGCGGCCAGCAGCCACACCGCTACCGCAACAACGGCGGCGGATGCGGCTGCCAAGGCCGAGGCCGCGCGCGCCGCTGCCGAAGCCGAGATGGAAGCCCTGCTCAAGTAAGCCCCTCACCAGGCCATCGCAAGATGGCCTGGCTGTTTTCCACCCCCTCGCTCCCCACCACAACCCCTCACCGCCCACGCTACCGGGCGCGGGAAATCATGAACTTCTCGACATAGCCCCCTAAACTGGAAAGACGATTTGTTGCAAGGAGTGCTGCCATGTCGCGTCTGCTCAGCCTGATGATCTGCTGCTGTCTTGGCACAGCCCTGCCCGCCTCGGCGTTCACCTATTACTCCGAGCAGAACATGCCGTTCAACGGCCAGGATGAACAGGGCAACAGCACCGGCCTGGCGGTGGAGCTGCTGAGGCTGATGTGGCAGGAGATGGGCGAGCCGGAGCAGCCCATCCACTTCATGCCCTGGGCCAAGGCCTGGTACCTGCTGACCCAGCAGCCGGATGCGGTGCTGTTCACCACAGCCCACACCCAGGCGCGGGATCCCCACTTTCTCTGGGTCTGCCCCATCAGCCACTCGCGGGTCTCGCTGGTAGGGCGCAAGCGGGATGCCCCCAAGGTGACCGGCAAGGCCGATCTGACCAAGTTGCAGATCGGGGTCATGCAGGCGGATGTGGGGGAGCAGCTGCTGCTCAACCGGGGCATCAGCCCCGCCAACCTGATGTCGGTGGAGCGCATGGATCAGGTGGTGCGCCAGCTCATCATGGCCCGCACCGATCTGGTGGCCGGCAACGAAGTCATGCTGTTCCACCAGGCAAGGCAGCTCGGCTTTTCGTCCGATACCTTCGTCACCGTCGCCACCCTGGCGGATCAGGACAACTGCTTCGCCTTCAATCCGGCGGCGGACAAGCAGCAGGTCGCCCGCCTGCAGCAGGCGCTCGACAAGGTCAGACAGGGGGAGGCCTTCAAGCGACTGATCGCCCGCTATCAGGATGTGGTGCAGTCACCGCCGGCGGATCACCTGCCCACGATCGAATAAACCCAAGATACAAACAGGCCACCCGAAGGTGGCCTGTTTCATGGTGCAAGCCGTTCACTGGAAGTGGTGGTCGTGATCGGACTTCTTGGTCTCGGCACTTTCGCTGTGCTCGATCGCGGTGCGAATCAGGTCTACCCCGGCGCGGATGATCAAGACCCCCATGTTGACCAGCTTGACGCAGACCCACATGAAGGTGATGAGCAGGATCAGCTTGAGCACGGTCTGGAACGCCTCCAGGAAGTTCTGCTCCAGCTGGCCGGTCAGGCCGCTGGCGCTGGTCATCAGCCAGGTGTAAACCTCGCGCACGAAGGGGATGCGGCTCGGCATCTCCAGCACGTCCAGCGCGGCAGGCAGGGCCTGGAAGATGACGATGCTGCCGAACAGGATCAGGATGACGCCGATGGCGATACCCAGAAAAAAGCCAAACTGTTTCATGGAAGGTCCCAAGGTTTGCTGCATGAAAATAACATAGCTGCCAATACTAGGGACTGCCTCTCCCCACGGCAATCCTTGCGCAGCCAGCCGGCCCCTCGTCAGGCCGCCCCAAGTCGCGAAGCCAGACCGGAAACCATTGCCCAACTATCTGATTTCTGTGACGCTTGTGCCCATTCTCCCTCACTCGTCAGGCGGTCATGTCGCGCTACTGTTTTTTGCTGCTCTGTCTCCTGCTGGCGGGATTGCCCGCCCTGGCCGCGCCAGGCGCCGCCGTCTGCGTCGTCAAACATCAACAACAGCTGTTGCTGGTACAAGACAGGGTCTCGTCCCGCTACAGCCTGACCGGCGGCTACATAGATGCGGGCGAGACGCCGCAGCAGGCGGCGCTGCGGGAGCTGTACGAAGAGACCGGCCTGCGGGGCCGGGTCATCGCCGAGCTGGGGTCATGGCAGCGCGCTCTGCTGTTCGCCTGCCAGACTCTGGAACCCATTCGCGCACAGACCGGTTCTGGCTTTGTCTCCCTGCTGCGGGCCCCCAATCTGGGCGGCGAGATCCTCAATGCCAGGCTGATCGCTCCGGCCCGGTTGCCGGATGATCAGCGCCGCTTTCCGGCGCAGCTCGACTGGCTGGCCCCCCAACTGGCCACCATTCCCGACAGCCCCGTGCTGTGGCTGCCCGATTTTCGTGGCGAGGGCAATGCACTGCACCGAATGGAAGTGCCGCTGATCCACCAGTTGCAAACCTGGCTCGGTGCCCAGGTGCGCTGGCTCGAGGTCAGCAACCTGTTCGGTTCAGCCGCCTTTCAGCTTGCCCTGCTACCCTTGCTGCTGCCCTGGCTGGGCTGGCCCCGGGTGCGCCAACTGCTGCTGGCCATGCTGACCCTCACCCTGCTGGTGCAGGTGGCCAAGGAGGGGATTGGCTGGCCCAGACCCTTCCACCTCGATCCCACGCTGGCACAAGGCAGCGCCCAGGGCTTCGGCATGCCGAGCGGCCACGCAGCCTCGGCGCTGCTGTTCTGGGGCGTATTGCTCAGAGGGTGCTGGCCCGCCACCCCCTGGCGCAGCACCGCCCTGGCCCTGCTGCTGGCCACCCTGACCGGGCTGGCCCGGGTCTGGCTCGGGGTTCACTTCCTGTCGGATGTGGCGGCAGGCCTGCTGCTTGGCGCCTTGCTGCTGGCTCTGCATCCCCGCCTCGCCAACCTGGCGGCCAAGCAGTGGAGCTGGGCCGGGCTCACCCTCGCCTGCACACTGGCCGCCGGGTGGAGCCAATCCTCGGCGCTGGCGGGCCTGGCCACCTTCAGTCTGGGGCTGACCCTCGGCATGCTGTTGCCGCTGCCGCGCACAACGCAGACCGGCTGGCGTACCCCGCAGCTGGCGCTGCTCGGCGGCCTGCCGCTGGGGGCGCTCTGGTGGACACTGCCGCTCTGGCTGACCAGCTCCTGGCTTATTCTGCTCGGCCAGTGGCTGCTTTATTGTTGCCTGGGGCTCTGGTTGAGCGCCGGCCTCTGGTGGATACTCTCACTCGTGAATAATGACCCGCTACCCAAGGGCCCAGGCCCTGACAAGGGATTGCTATGAATATGAAAAAAGTGGATTTGGCCAAGATAACCCTGGGAGTGCTGTTCCTCAGCCTCCTCATCGTCTCCTGCTTCATGGTGCTGCGCCCCTTCCTGCCCGCCCTGGTGTGGGCCACTATGATCACCATCGCCACCTGGCCGCTGATGCTGATGGTGCAGCGCCTGCTGTGGGGCAAACGCGCCCTGGCGGCCCTCAGCATGACCCTGGTACTGCTGCTGATGTTCGTCATCCCGCTCTTCATGGCGCTGGCCAACGTGGCGGAGAAGGCCCCTATGCTGATTGAGCTCGGCACCACCATCAGCCACTCCCCGCCTCCCGAGCTGCTCTGGCTGCAGCAAATACCGCTGGTAGGCGGCAAGCTCTACGACTTCTGGCAGCAGATCCTCGCGAGCGGTGGTCAGGTGCTGTTCGCCAAGCTGGCCCCTTATTTTGGCCAGACCGCCCGCTGGCTCGCCTCCCAGGCTGGCAACCTGGGGCTGCTGTTCGTCCACTTCCTGCTGACCGTCGGCATCTGCGGCCTGCTCTACCACTCGGGTGAAGTGGTGGCGACCGGCATTCGCCGCTTCGCCCACCGGCTAGCCGGCGAGCGCGGCGACAACGCCACCGTGCTCGCTTCACAGGCGATCCGCGCCGTGGCCATGGGGGTCGTGGTGACCGCACTGGTGCAATCCTCGGTGGCAGGGCTGGGTCTGCTGATTGCCGGCATCCCCTACACCATGATCCTGGTGGTGGTGATGTTCCTGCTGATCGTCGCCCAGATCGGCCCCTTCCCGGTACTGCTGGCCTGTGTCGGCTACCTCTACTGGAGCGGCGACACCACCTGGGGCACCTTCCTGCTGGTCTGGTCGCTGCTGGCGGGCACCATGGACAACTTCCTGCGCCCCTTCCTGATCAAGCGCGGCGCCGACCTGCCGCTCATCCTCATTCTGGTGGGGGTTATCGGTGGCTTGCTGGCGATGGGGATCATCGGCCTGTTTATCGGCCCCGTGGTGCTGGCGGTGGGCTACACCCTGCTGGATGCCTGGATCAAGGAGGATGACCACCCGGCCGGCGACAAGGTGGCCACCCCACCTCATGACAAGGCATTGCCATAAGGCCAAACGCCGCCCGAGAGGGCGGCGTTGTTGTTTTAGAGGCAAGAACCAAGGGGGATGCCCGATTCCGGCATAGAACCAAAGTTCGAACGTTTTGAGCCAAACTCGAACCAAGGTTCGAGCTAGCCCTTTTCCCCCCTGTTCCCTCTCGCTGCCGCCCACCACAATGGCGCCATCATTCAGGAGGAACAACAGATGAACGAATTGAGAGCAACCCGCGCCCTGATCAGTGGCGGCGCAAGCGGGATTGGACTGGCCATCGCCGAGGCGCTGGCGCGGGAAGGGGTGGAACTGGTGCTGGCCTCCCGTCGCCACGACCTGCTGGAACAAGAGGCAGCCCGCCTCTCTGCGCGATACGGGGTAAGAGTCCTCCCTTTGGTGCTGGATGTCTGCGACGGTCCCCAGGTACGTACCCAGCATGTCCGGGCCAGCGCACTGCTCGGCCCCATCGATCTGCTCGTCAACAACAGCGGGGTCGGCAGCGATTATCTGGTGCAGGACCTGCCGGAATCCGAGTGGGACAGGGTGATGGACACCTGCGCCAAGGGCAGCTTCCTGCTGACCCAGGCTTGCCTGCCGGACATGCTGTCGCGGCGCCACGGCACCATCATCAACATCGCCTCCCAGGCCGCCAAGCACGGCTATGCGAGGGCCAGCGTCTACTGCGCCGCCAAATTTGCCGTATTGGGCTTTGCCAAGGCGCTGCGGGAAGAAGTCCAGCATCAGGGTATTCGGGTTCACACCCTCTGTCCCGGCCTGGTCCAGGTGCCGCCACCAACCTGTCCTGATGAGCGAAAACCCGGTTGGTTGCAGGTTGAGGATCTGGCCGAGGCCGTGCTCTACACCCTGCGTCAACCCGCCCATGTGCAGTTGGACGAGATCGGCATGACAGGCATCTGAGGACTATTTGAGGGCAATGACAGGGGCGCCGATGCGCCCCTGTCAGCTCATTGGCAAAAGAGGCTCAGGCCGGCTGGTGCAGGGTGATGCAGTGAATGCCGCCGCCACCGGCGGCGACCGGATCGATATTGATCTGCACGATTTCGCGACCCGGGTAGAGGCGGGTCAGCAGCTCGTGGCAGTAGCTATCGGCGGCCTTGTCGCCAAACTCGGGGGCGATCACCGCGCCATTGATCGGCAGATAGTTGATGTAGCCGGCGGCAAAATCCCGGCTACGGCTGAAACGGTTGTCCCGCCCGTCCAGCGGTGGCGGCAGCACATGCAGCTCCAGCTTGTTGCCGTCCGCATCGGTGGCCTGCTTGAGGATGGCCAGATGCCGGCGGGTCACCTCGTAGTCGTGAGACTGGGGGTCGTTGTCCAGATTGACCACCACCACCCCGGGGCGCACGAAACGGGCGTAGAAATCGACGTGGGCATCTGTGATGTCCTTGCCCTTGATGCCGGGCAGCCAGATGATTTTGCGCAGCCCCAGATTGGCCTTCAGCTCCGCCTCCAGTTGCGTCTTGCTCACCCCCGGATTGCGGTTGCTGTTGAGCCAGCAGCTCTCGGTCAGGATGGCGGTACCGTTGCCATCCACCTCGATGCCCCCCCCCTCGCCGGTCAGCTTGCTCTGCAGATAACGGACTTTGGCCTGCTGGCTGACCAGCTCGGCGACGCCGGCATCCTGTTCGTGCTCCTGCTTGTCACCCCAGCCGTTGAAGTTGAAATCCACCAGCCCCAGCTCCCCTTCGCCGCTCTGGACGAAGACGCCACCGGTATCCCGCAGCCAGATGTCGTCCAGCTCGGCGACGACAAAGCGGGTGTTCTGCTCGCCGCAGAGCTGACGGGCCAGCGCCTGTTCGGTTTCGCGGCAGAGCACATTCACCTGGGTATAGGGCACTATGGCCTGCACCAGCCGACCTATGGTGGTCTGCACCGCCGGATAGTCGCTGCCCCAGATGGCCTCGCTGGCGGCAAACGCCACCCAGACCCGGGTCTGAAACGTCGACTCTTCCGGCATGTAGAAGCGGGCGTCTGCCGGGCTGGCGACAGTTGCGGCGGCCTTGGCCCTTGGCAGCGTACCCAGCCCGACCAAGGCGCCGAGGGCTGCCAGCTGTTTCAGAACATGGCGACGGGATGACATGAGATGACTCCTGTGAAAACGGGCTCGAACCTGAGCGTCCTGGCCCAACAAAAGGGGGATCAAAAACAAGCGCTGTTAATCGAATCACGCTGAGTAATAGACTATCCGCTGCATGGATGGCGAACAAACGATCGATTTTCCGTAAAAGTGATAAGTGGAGCTAATCAATGGTGTTCAAGCAGTGGCCCCCGCTCAACGTGCTGCGGGGCTTTGAGGCGGCGGCCCGACTCGGCAGTTTTCATCAGGCGGCGCAGGCGCTGCACCTGACCCAGTCCGCCATCAGCCAGCAGATCCGCTCGCTGGAGGAGCTGCTCGGCCAGCCGCTGTTTCACCGGCAGGGGCGCTCGGTCACCCTCACCGATGCGGGGCAGGATCTGCTGGAGACCACCCAGAGCGTGCTGCTGCAGCTGGCGATGGGGATCCAGCGGCTGGAGCAGTACCGCAAGCCCAACCAGCTGGTCCTCAACACCAGCACCGCCCTCGCCCGCCACTGGCTGCTGCCGCGGCTGGGGGCCTTTCATCGCGCCCATCCCGAGGTCGATCTCTGGCTGTTCACCAGCGACGAAGAGCCCGACATGGCCGAGCAGACCATCGATCTCGCCCTGCGCTGGGAGCTGGCCCCCCAGGCCGAGTGCCGCCACCAGCTGCTGCTGGCAGACCGCCTGCTGCCGGTGGCGGCCCCCGCCGTGCTGGCGCTACCTGCGACAGAGCGCACCACCCTGCACGGGGAGCGGGAGCTGGACTGGCACCACTGGACCCTCAAGGGCGGAGAGGATCTGCAGTTGCAGACCCGGGGGCTCAACTTCTCCGATCCCGGCCTCTTGCTGGACGCCGCCTGTCAGGGGCTCGGCATCGCCCTGGTGAGCGAGCGGCTCTCCCGTCCCGCTCGTCAGCAGGGGCAGCTGTTGCCGCTCTCTACCCACAGGGTCAAGGGGCCGCAATGGCATCTGCTGGTGCATCAGGAGAGCGAGACCATGCCGGAGTGCCGCGCCTTCTGTCGCTGGCTTGAGTTGCAGTTTGCCGACCCGGCTCCCGCCGAGGATGGTTTGCCATCCCTCTGAGGCAGGTCACTGAATCGGGCCGGCAAGGGTGGTTAAATGGGCGTTCGTCTCTTTGCCGGATCTTGTCGTGACCATCCTGTCCGCCTCCATGCCGCCAGCCCGGGCCTGGCCTGACTATCTGCAAGCCTCCTGGCTGCGCTGCGCCCACCAGACCAGCGCCACCCTCTGGCATCCGCCCCACAGCGCCAAGGGCCAGACCCTGCAGAGCCTGCGCCAGCGCAAGCGCGACCTGCTCACCACCGGCGAGATGGCGCTCGAGGATCTCTACGAATTCATGGAGGGGCGTCCCTGCGCCCTGCTGCTCACCGACGAGAGCGGCTGCCTGCTGGCGCGCACCGGCCATCCCGAGACGCTGGCGGAGCTGGAAACACTCGGCTTCGGCCTCGGCGCCTTCTTCAGCGAGGGGCGCATCGGCACCAATGCCATCAATCTGGCTGCGCTGGAGGGGATGCCGCTCTGCGTCAGCGGTACCCAGCACTTCAACCAGACCCTCCACCCCTGGCACTGCTGCGCCAGCCCGGTCTACAACAGCAACGGCCGTCAGGTCGCCATCATGGCGCTGACCTGCAAGGTGGAGGAGGCGAGCGCCGGCGATCTGGCGCTCACCGTCAGCGCCGGGCGCGAGCTGGCCCACCTGCTGCAGATGGAGACCCTGATGCAGGAGTCCCAGCACCACCTGAGCGAGCTCTACGCCCTGCTCGACGGCATGGATGATGGCGTGCTGGCCTGGGACCCGCAGGGTAGGCTGCGCTACCTCAACGCCCTGGCGGCCAGGCGACTGCGGCTCGACCCGGATCTCTGCCTCGGCCAGCCGCTGGAACAGCACCTGCTGCTGCCCCAGCGCTTGCAGCTTGCCATCAAGGGGCAGACCACCCTGAGCCATGTGGAGGTAACCCTGGAGCGGGTGGGCGGGCAGGAGGCGGAGTTCATCAGTGCGCTGGTGAGCCTCAAGCCGTTGCCCGGACCGGACGGCGTCAGCTTTATCGTGCTGCTGCACCCAGTCGATCGGCTGCGGGCCATCCATCAGCTGCGCCAGACGGTGCCCGAACTCTCGGCGCTGGTGGGCGAGTCGAGCGCCATGCGCAAGCTGCTGCGTTACGCCAGGCAGGCGGCCCAAAGCCCGGGCCCCATCCTGCTGCGCGGCGAGGAGGAGGTGGGCAAGGCCCAGTTGGCGGAGGCGATCCACTTCGGCAGCGAGCAGGCCGCCGGCCCGCTCGTCACCCTCAACTGCCAGGCGCTGCCGAGCGAGCGGATGGCGCTGGAGCTGATGGGCTCTGACGAAGCGGGACAGGAGCGGGCCGGCAAGTTCGAACTGGCCCACGGCGGCACCCTGGTGCTGGAGCAGGTGGAGTGCCTCTCCCCTCCCATGCAGGCGGCGCTGCTGCAACTGCTCAAGACCGGCCGCCTCCAGCGCTTCGACTCGGCCCGCATCCTGCCGCTCAAGGTAAGGATCATCGCTACCAGCAGCGCCGCGCTGGAGCAGAAGGTGCAGGAGGGGCACTTCGGCCGTCAGCTGCTCTATGCGTTGCAGGCGTGCGAACTGTGGCTGCCGAGCCTGCGCGAGCGCACTGCCGATCTGCCCGGCCTCATCAGCCAACAGCTCGGGGCGCAGGGACGCGAGCCGGGGCGCCAGTTCAGCCCGGCGGCCCTCGACTGCCTGCTCGCCTACCCCTGGCCCGGCAACCTGGGGGAGCTGCGCAGTGCCATCGAGCATGCCCTGCTCCACTCCAGCCAATCGCAGATCCCGCCCGAGGCGCTGCCGGCCGCCATTCGCCACGGCCATCAGCTGGTGGAGGACGAGGTGGTGGGACAACCGCTGCTCACCCTGGCCGAGCTGGAGCGGCAAGCCATCCTGCGCTGCGCCCACGCCTGCAAGGGGCAGGTGAGCCAGATGGCCCAGCAACTGGGGATCGGCCGCACCACCCTCTGGCGACGGCTGAAACTGCTCGAGATCGATCCCGCCGACTATCACGGCTGACGCCGGCCCGAGCTGTCGCCAACAGGCCCGCTGAAAACGAAAAGGCCCCGCAGATGCGGGGCCGTTTTTATATAGCCAGATCAGCCGTGGCGCGGTTACAGCCCCAGCTGGTGGGCGGTGACGATGGCCGCCAGCACGTCCTCGGCGGTGACCTTGAACGGCATGTTGTGGATGGTCTCCCCTTCCGCGGTGGAGGCCTTGGCCACGTCCATCAGGCGCGCCATGTCCAGCTCCTTGACCCCCATCATATGCAGGTTGGTGGGCAGGCCGATCGAGCGGCAGAAACCCAGCACGGTTTCGATCTCCGCCATCGGCGCGTTCTCCAGCACCAGCTGCACCAGGGTACCGAACGCCACTTTCTCACCGTGATAGAGGTGGTGACACTCGGCCAGCTGGGTCAGGCCGTTGTGAACGGCGTGGGCGGCGGCCAGACCGCTGCTCTCGAAGCCGATACCGCTCAGATAGGTGTTGGCCTCGATGATATTCTCCACCGCCTTGGTGCAGAGCCCCTGCTCCACCGCCAGCTTGGCCTTGTAGCCATCGGCCAGCAGGGTCTTGTAGCAGAGCTCGGCGATGGCCTGGGCCGCCAGGGTGGAAGCACCACCGGCCATGGTCTTGCAACCGGACACCTTGTTGGCACGCGCCTCGAAGTAGGTGGAGAGCGCATCCCCCATGCCGGAGACCAAGAGCCGCACCGGGGCGCGGGCGACCACGCCGGTATCCATGACGACCATGTTGGGGTTGGTCGGGATCATCAGGTACTCGCTGAACTGCCCTTCCGGGGTGTAGATGACCGCCAGCGCACTGGTGGGGGCATCGGTGGAGGCGATGGTCGGTACTATGACCACCGGCACCTGCTGGTAGAAGGCAACCGACTTGGCGGTATCCAGCGTCTTGCCGCCGCCGATGCCGATGATGACGTCAAACGGGGTCTGCTTGCAGCGCGCCAGCAGGCGGTCTATTTCGGGGCGGGAGCACTCGCCGTTGAAGCAGTCGAACTCGGGCTGGATGCCAGCCCCGTGGAAGCTGGTGGCCACGGTATCGCCAACCAGCTTGGTGACGAAGGCGTCGGCCAGAATGAGTGGCTTGGCGCCGAGCGCCTTGACGTAGTTGCCGATGTTGGCGAGGGCCCCGTTGCCTTGCACATATTTGCTGGGGCTGATGATGATGCGGTCCATATTTTATCCCTCTCTCTAGTTCATAAGACATCTTTTGAAACTAACAGGGGCGAAGGGGCGGCAGTGCCGGGGACTCCTTCGTCTTGAATGGGGCTGCACCGGCTCAGCAAGCGGGTGCAGCGCCTTGAAACAGTGGCGTCAGTCGCCGAAGCGCTCCGCAGCCAGCTGCTGGAAGCAGGCCAAGGCGGCCTCGGCATCCTCCCCGCGCGCCAGCAGGGTGAGCCGGTCACCCTGGCGCACGTTGAGCATGGTGAGCCGGGTCAGGCTGCGGGGGTTGGCCTCTTTATCCTCTTTCTGCAGCCTGAGTTCGGCGGTGAAAGGCTTGAGTGCCGCCACCAGGCGGGCAGCGGGGCGCACGTGCAGGCCGTGGGGATTGTCCACCACCACCTCGCAGCGCAGCCAGCCGTCGTCAGGGGCAGGAGTGCCCTCGACAACCTGCGGCTCCACCTTGCCCGGCAGCATCGCCTGTTTCGGGCCCAGCGCACCGAGCGCCTCGGCGGCCACCTCGTCCAGCGTCAGGCCAGATCCGGCCGCCACCACGGCGGCCAGGGTGCCCTCGACCAGTGGGGCCGGGCAGAGCCGCACCCGGGCACTCAGCTCCGGCGGCAACAGCTCGAGGGCGGTCTCGGCGCTGAGCAGGGCGCTGCCCAGATCCATCAGCACCAGCACGCCGCTGCCGTCGTCCGCTTCTTCAATCGCACTCATCACGGCGATGGCGTCGGTGCCGATGGGGTGGTCGGGGTCATCGACCCCGGCCGCCAGCAACAGTTTCGCCGGGCTGCCCAGCTGGTCGGCCAGCGCTTTCAAGCCGGCTGCCAGCATGACGCTGTGAGAGACCACTACGATTCCGATCATGTCACAACCTCGCTCTGTCACGCAGGGCGGTCAGCAGCAGCAGGGTCGAGGTGGCCCCGGCATCCTGATGGCCGATGCTGCGCTCGCCAAGATAGCTGGCGCGCCCCTTGCGGGCCTGCATCTGGATGGTGGCCTCGGTGCCGGCGGCAGCGGCAGCCACCGCCTTGTCCAGCGCCTCGGGCAGCGGCAAGCCTTGCTGCTCTGCCTGCTGCAGGGCGGCGAGAGCTGGCCACCAGGCGTCGCACATGGTCTTGTCACCCGGCTCGGCGCGACCGCGCGAGACGATCCCCTCCACCCCGTCGCTCAGCATCTTGCCGAGCTGGCCGAGGGTCAGGCTCTGGCAGGCATCGCTGCTGGCCGCGGCCCGGATGAAGAAGGTGCCGTAGAGCGGGCCGCTGGCGCCACCGACCGAGGAAAGCAGGGTCATGCCGGTGGTTTTCAGCACCTGACCGATGTCTTTGTCCGCCACCGCCGGCAGCTTCTCGGCCACCTTGGTAAAGCCGCGCTGCATGTTGAGGCCGTGGTCGCCGTCGCCGATGTCGGTATCCAGCGCCGTGAGGTAGTCACGCTGCTCGGTGAAGATATGCTCGCAGTCGAGCAGCCAGTTGACGATCTGATGTTTGCTTAGCATGGGAATGAAGGCTCCTTAGCAGCCACGACGCAAGGCCGGGGTGTGAACGGGGGCATCCCACAGGGTCATCAGCTCGTCATCCACCTTGAGCAGGGTGATGGAGATGCCGGTCATGTCGAGGGAGGTGCAGTAGGGGCCGATCAGGTTGCGCACCAGATGGATGCCCGCCTCTTCGCACAGGGTGGCGAGACGACCATAGACGCCGTAGAGCTCGGAGATGGGGGTACCGCCCAGGCTGTTGACCAGTGCGATGACGCGATCGCCCTTGTTGAACGGCTCGATGAAGGTGTGCTCCTCCTGCCAGCTGCCGGAGGCTCTGTCCCAGTGACGCAGGGTTCGGCCATAGGGAGTGTTGTCCGCCAGTTCATTGAACATGTCACCCACCAGGGTGTCGAGATTGGTGAAGGGACGGCGTGCTATGCCCGGCTCGCCATGGATGCCCACGCCAAACTCCATCTCGTTGTCCGCCAGGGTGAAGGAGGGCTTGCCGGCAGCCGGCACGGTACAGGCGTGGGTAGCGACGCCTATGGTACGGCTCTGGTTGTTGATGCGGCGGGCCAGCGCCTCGCAGCGCGCCAGATCGTAGCCCGCCTCGGCGGCAGCACCGACCAGCTTCTCGCACAGCACGGTCGTGGCGACACCACGACGGCCGGCGGTATAGAGGCTGTCTTTGACCGCCACATCGTCATCGATGAGGGCAAAACCTACCTTGACCCCGTCCCCGTGCAGCAGCTCGACTGCGGTCTCGAAGTTGAGCACGTCGCCGGTGTAGTTCTTCACCAGAAACAGCACGCCGGCGCCACCATCGACCGCCTGGCCGCACTCATACATCTGATCCGGGGTCGGCGAGGTAAAGATCTCGCCGGGGCAGGCGCCATCCAGCATCCCCTTGCCCACCAGACCGCCGTGCATCGGCTCGTGGCCGCTACCACCGCCGGAGACCAGCGCCACCTTGCCCATCACGGGGGAGTCGGCACGGGTGATGTAGTGTGGCTCGATACGGACCTTGAGCTCGGGGTGGGCGGCCGCCATCCCCATCAATTGTTCACGGACCACGGCATCGACGGCATTGATCAGTTTCTTCATGGCTCACTCCTTGGCTTGCCACCACACGGGTAGGCAGATGGTTGATGGAGCCAGTCTAACGACAGAAATCAGGATAAAAATAACCGGGAGTTTGGTTCGGATTTGAAACAGCAGAAGGGTGGTCGGCGTTTCAATCTGAAACAGTGCCGAGCCAATATAAGGAAAACTGTTAGCCGTCTCACAGCCAACAAAAAGGGCCCCCGCAGGAGCCCTTCACGTAAACCGGGAGTCTTAGATGGCCCAACCACCGGCATAGAAGATCACCAGTGCCACGGCGATGATCACGGTGCCGATGTTGAGCTTCTTCCACTCGGCGGCAAACAAGCGACCGACGACCAGCGCCACGAAGCCCAGCATGATGCCGGTAACGATGTTGCAGGTGAGCACGATAAAGACGGCGCACAGCATGCCGGAGAGCGCATCGACCGAGTCGTTGAAATCCAGTTTGGTGACGTTGCCCAGCATCAGCAGACCGACGTACATCAGCGCAGGCGCGGTGGCGTAGGCCGGTACCAGATAGCTCAGCGGCGAGAGGAAGATCATCAGCAAGAACAGCACGCCGACCAGGGCGGCGGTCAGACCGGTCTTGCCACCGGCGGCGGTCCCGGCGGCGGATTCGATGTAGACGGCAGCCGGTGCACCACCGACGGCGCCCGCCACCATGCTGCTGACGGAGTCGGCAGTCAGCGCCTTGCCGCCGCTGATGATGTGGCCACGCTCGTTGATGAGGCCCGCCTGACCGGCCACGGCACGGATGGTGCCGGTGGCATCAAACACCGCGGTCATTACCAGTGCCAGTACGGTGGGGATGACCACCGGGTTGAGGGCGCCCAACAGATCCATGCTGCCCACAAGGGAGCCTTTCTCGCCAGTCAGGCTCGGCATGGCGAAGAAGCCCTGCCAGGTCACTTTCGGATCGAACACAAGGCCGAGAATGGAGATGGCGATGATCACCATCAGGATGCCGCCCGGCACCTTGCGACGCTCCAGACCGAAGATGGCAGCCAGACCCAACACCGTCATGATGACCGGGAAGGCGGTGACCTCACCCAGCTGCACCGGCAGACCGGCCCCTTCGTTCTTGATCACCATGCCGACGCCGTTGGTGGCGATCAGCAGCAGGAACAGACCGATACCGATGCCGGTGCCGTGGGCGATGCCGGAGGGCAGGTTGTCCAGTATCCACTGGCGCACGCCAGTGACGCTGATCAGGGTGAACAGAACACCCATCAGGAAGATGGCGCCCAGCGCCACCGGGATGCTCAACCCCTGCCCCAGCACCAGGCTGAAGGCGGTAAAGGCGGTGAGGGAGATGGCGCAACCGATGGCCATCGGCAGCTTGGCCCACAGACCCATCAGCAGAGAGCCGAAGGCGGCGATCAAGCAGGTGGCGACAAACACCGGCCCCTGTTCAAAACCGGCGGCGCCCAGCATGTTCGGCACCACTATGATGCTGTAAACCATGGCCAGGAAGGTGGTCAACCCGGCCAGCAACTCCTGGCGCACGCTGCTGCCGCGCGCAGAAATGGAAAAATAAGAGTCCAAAAAGCCGCCGTTCCCTGATTGGGCGGCCATATCTTGCTTTGCCATAACTTGTCCTGAAAGTGTGAAGGAAATCGTTTGCTTTCGTGGCGCGCAAAATAGCAAGAATTTGTCGGAATTGCAGCGAATTCCCTGACTTTTTCATCAAAATGGTCGTAATCGTTCTCGTTCGGACACGGATCTGCTTGCCTGCCTGTCACGGATCTCACCTTTACCCACCAGGCTCGCTCCTATACTGCAGAGAACCACTCGCACTGCCAGACGGGAGATACCCATGCACACGCGCAATCTGCTGAACGATATTCCCTCGCCACTGCCTACCGAACTCTTTCAGGATCTGGTCAGCACCAACCACCTGCGGATCGAACGCATCCTCTCCCGCGGTCATCACACCGCCCCGGGAGAGTGGTACGATCAGGATGAGCATGAGTGGATCCTGGTAGTACAGGGGGAAGCCAGCCTGCTGTTCATCGACCCACAAACCCAGCAACAGCAGCTGGTACAACTGGGCCCTGGCGATCACATCAATATTCCTGCCCGCCAGAAACACCGGGTGGAATGGACCCATCCCGACATGACCACCGTCTGGCTCTGCGTGTTTTACTGAGTCGTATGAGGACAAAAGAGGAAATTCGGGGAAATGAGTACGGTGTCGGAAACGAAAAAAAGCCCAGTCGTTAGACTGGGCTTCTTAAGTAGTGGCGGAGCGGACGGGACTCGAACCCGCGACCCCCGGCGTGACAGGCCGGTATTCTAACCGACTGAACTACCGCTCCGCTGTCTGGTTAGCTTTTTGCTAAATTGTCTGCCGCTTCATTGAGGTGTCATCCTCGCAGCCAGTAATGTGATTCTTCACATCACTGTTTGATTGGGTGCCTGGCAGTGTCCTACTCTCGCATGGCGAATGCCACACTACCATCGGCGCTACCGCGTTTCACTTCTGAGTTCGGCATGGGTTCAGGTGGTTCCACGGCGCTATGGCCGCCAGGCAAATTCTTCAATCTAAGAAAGCTGACGTGAATAACAACTGTCACCTGGTGAGGTGGTCGCTATCACTGAATTAGTAGTTCACTCATTCGCTACAAGGCCAGAAACACTTCTTGGGTGTTGTATGGTTAAGCCTCACGGGTAATTAGTATGGGTTAGCTCAACACGTCGCCGCGCTTACACACCCCACCTATCAACGTTGTGGTCTCCAACGGCCCTTTAGGACCCTCAAGGGGTCAGGGATGACTCATCTCAGGGCTCGCTTCCCGCTTAGATGCTTTCAGCGGTTATCGATTCCGAACTTAGCTACCGGGCAGTGCCACTGGCGTGACAACCCGAACACCAGAGGTTCGTTCACTCCGGTCCTCTCGTACTAGGAGCAACTCCCTTCAATCATCCAACGCCCACGGCAGATAGGGACCGAACTGTCTCACGACGTTCTGAACCCAGCTCGCGTACCACTTTAAATGGCGAACAGCCATACCCTTGGGACCGACTTCAGCCCCAGGATGTGATGAGCCGACATCGAGGTGCCAAACACCGCCGTCGATATGAACTCTTGGGCGGTATCAGCCTGTTATCCCCGGAGTACCTTTTATCCGTTGAGCGATGGCCCTTCCATTCAGAACCACCGGATCACTATGACCTACTTTCGTACCTGCTCGACCTGTCCGTCTCGCAGTTAAGCTGGCTTATGCCATTGCACTAACCTCCTGATGTCCGACCAGGATTAGCCAACCTTCGTGCTCCTCCGTTACTCTTTGGGAGGAGACCGCCCCAGTCAAACTACCCACCAGGCACTGTCCGCGACCCGGATTCACGGGCCTGCGTTAGAACATCAAACATACAAGGGTGGTATTTCAAGGACGGCTCCAGCGCAACTGGCGTCACGCCTTCAAAGCCTCCCACCTATCCTACACATGTAGGTTCAATGTTCAGTGCCAAGCTGTAGTAAAGGTTCACGGGGTCTTTCCGTCTAGCCGCGGGTACACCGCATCTTCACGGCGAATTCGATTTCACTGAGTCTCGGGTGGAGACAGCATGGCCATGGTTACACCATTCGTGCAGGTCGGAACTTACCCGACAAGGAATTTCGCTACCTTAGGACCGTTA
>NZ_CP038515.1:1222500-1455000 GCF_013085525.1 Aeromonas sp. 1805
AGCACCTACGGTACGGCCACCTTCACGGATGGCGAAACGCAGGCCGTCGTCCATCGCGATCGGCGCAATCAGGGTAACAACCATCTTGATGTTGTCGCCCGGCATTACCATCTCTACGCCTTCCGGCAGTTCGATGGTACCGGTCACGTCGGTAGTACGGAAGTAGAACTGCGGACGGTAGCCTTTGAAGAACGGGGTATGACGACCACCTTCTTCTTTGGACAGCACGTACACTTCAGATTCAAACTTGGTGTGCGGCTTGATGGTGCCCGGCTTGGCCAGTACCTGACCACGCTCTACGTCTTCACGCTTCACGCCACGCAGCAGTGCACCGATGTTCTCGCCTGCACGACCTTCGTCCAGCAGCTTACGGAACATTTCAACGCCGGTACAGGTGGTCTTGGTGGTATCTTTGATACCCACGATTTCCACTTCTTCACCAACTTTGACGATACCGCGCTCTACACGACCGGTAACTACGGTACCACGGCCAGCGATGGAGAATACGTCTTCGATAGGCATCAGGAACGGCAGATCGATGGCACGCTCCGGCTCCGGAATGTAGGTGTCCAGGTGGCCAGCCAGTTCCAGGATCTTCTCTTCCCACTGAGCTTCGCCTTCCAGCGCTTTCAGTGCGGAACCACGGACTACCGGCAGGTCATCACCCGGGAAGTCGTACTCGGACAGCAGTTCGCGAACTTCCATCTCGACCAGTTCCAGCAGCTCTTCGTCATCTACCATGTCACACTTGTTCATGAACACGATGATGTACGGAACGCCTACCTGACGACCCAGCAGGATGTGCTCACGAGTCTGCGGCATCGGGCCGTCAGTCGCTGCTACTACCAGGATCGCGCCGTCCATCTGGGCAGCACCGGTGATCATGTTTTTAACGTAGTCGGCGTGACCCGGGCAATCTACGTGCGCGTAGTGGCGGGTAGCGGTGTCGTATTCTACGTGGGAGGTGTTGATGGTGATACCACGCTCACGCTCTTCCGGTGCCTTGTCGATCTGGTCGAAGGCGAAAGCCTTACCACCGAAGTGCTTGGCCAGCACGTTGGTGATAGCGGCAGTCAGGGTGGTTTTACCGTGGTCAACGTGGCCGATGGTGCCGACGTTTACGTGCGGTTTATTACGCTCAAATTTTTCTTTAGACACGACGTAGTCCTTCTAGGTTAAACCCGCCTACCGTCGTAGGCGGGGAATCTTAAATTACTTGGATTTGCGCTCTTCGATCACGGCCTGGGCGACGTTGGTCGGGGCATCGTGATACTTGGCGAATTCCATGGCGTAGGAAGCACGACCCTGGGTAGCAGAACGCAGGGCGGTAGCGTAACCGAACATCTCGGCCAGCGGCACCAGGGCACGAACGATCTTGCCGGACGGGCCATCTTCCATACCTTCGATCAGGCCACGACGACGGTTCAGGTCACCGATCACGTCGCCCATGTAGTCTTCCGGAGTCTCGACTTCTACTTTCATGATCGGTTCGAGCAGAACCGGGTTGGCCTTCATGAAGCCAGCCTTAAAGGCCATGGAAGCAGCGATCTTGAACGCCAGTTCGGAAGAGTCGACATCGTGGTAGGAACCGAAGTGCAGACGCACGCCCAGATCCATTACCGGATAACCTGCCAGCGGGCCGGACTTCAGCTGCTCGCGGATACCCTTGTCAACACCCGGGATGAACTCACCAGGAATGACGCCGCCCTTGATGTCGTTGACGAATTCGTAGGCTTTGCCTTCTTCCAGCGGGTACATGTCGATCACAACGTGACCGTACTGACCACGACCACCGGACTGCTTGGCGTGCTTACCTTCGATATCCTTGACGGTGTTACGAATGGTTTCACGGTAGGCAACCTGCGGCTTACCTACGTTCGCTTCTACCTTGAACTCGCGACGCATACGGTCAACGATGATGTCCAGGTGCAGCTCACCCATACCGGCGATGATGGTTTGGCCAGACTCTTCGTCAGTCCATACGCGGAAGGACGGGTCTTCCTGAGCCAGACGGCCCAGAGCCAGGCCCATCTTCTCTTGGTCAGCCTTGGTTTTCGGCTCAACTGCGATGGAGATTACCGGTTCCGGGAATTCCATACGCTCGAGGATGATCGGCGCTTTTTCGTCACACAGGGTGTCACCGGTGGTCACGTCTTTCAGACCGATGGCGGCAGCGATGTCGCCTGCGCGAACTTCTTTGATCTCTTCACGCTTGTTGGCGTGCATCTGAACGATACGGCCAAAACGCTCGCGCTTCTCTTTAACGGAGTTCAGCACGGAGTCACCGGAGTTAACCACACCGGAGTAAACGCGGAAGAAGGTCAGGTTGCCTACGAACGGGTCGGTAGCGATCTTGAATGCCAGAGCAGCAAACGGCTCGTCATCAGAAGCATGACGCTCGTCTTTGGTCTCGCCATCCAGCTTCAGACCGTCGATGGCTGCTACGTCGGTCGGCGCCGGCAGATAGTCAACCACGGCATCCAGCATGGCCTGTACGCCCTTGTTCTTGAACGCGGAGCCACAGGTAACCAGGATGATTTCGTTGTTCAGAACGCGCTGACGAAGAGCTTTCTTGATCTCTTCCTCGGTCAGTTCTTCACCACCCAGGTATTTTTCCATCAGGTCTTCAGACGCTTCAGCAGCGGCTTCAACCAGGGTCATGCGCATTTCTTGCGCTTTTTCCAGCAGCTCAGCCGGGACGTCTTCGTAATCGAAGGATACGCCCTGGTCAGCTTCGCTCCAGTTGATGGCTTTCATCTTGACCAGGTCGATAACGCCCTTGAAGTTCTCTTCTGAACCGATGTTCAGTTGCAGTGGAACCGGGTTACCTTTCAGACGGGTCTTGATGTGCTCAACGCAGCGCAGGAAGTTGGCACCGGTACGGTCCATCTTGTTGACGAACGCGATACGGGGAACCTTGTACTTGTTAGCCTGACGCCATACGGTTTCAGACTGTGGCTGTACGCCACCTACGGCACAGTACACCATCACGGCGCCGTCCAGAACACGCATGGAACGCTCTACTTCGATAGTAAAGTCAACGTGGCCCGGGGTATCGATGATGTTGATACGGTGCGGTTGGAACTGTTTGCCCATACCGGACCAGAAAGCGGTGGTCGCGGCGGAGGTGATGGTGATACCACGCTCTTGTTCCTGTTCCATCCAGTCCATGGTGGCGGCGCCATCGTGAACTTCACCGATCTTGTGACTTACACCGGTGTAAAACAGAACGCGCTCGGTAGTAGTAGTCTTACCGGCGTCGATGTGAGCGGAGATACCGATATTACGATAACGCTCAATGGGGGTTGTACGAGCCATTGTCATCCTCTTACTAGGGCACTTGTCCCCAGATAATTAAAGGTGCGCAGAGCCAAAAGACCCTGCGCAAGCGGATTACCAGCGGAAGTGAGCGAAAGCCTTGTTCGCTTCAGCCATACGGTGTACGTCTTCACGTTTCTTGACAGACGAACCCTTATTGTCAGCGGCATCCAGCAGCTCGCCAGCCAAACGCTGAGCCATTGATTTTTCACCACGTTTACGAGCGGCATCAACCAACCAGCGCATTGCCAGGGCATTGCGGCGAACCGGACGAACTTCTACCGGTACCTGATAGGTTGCACCACCGACACGACGAGATTTAACCTCGACGGCCGGACGAATGTTGTCCAGGGCTTCTTCGAATACGGCCAGGTGCTCTTTGCCAGTCTTGGTGGCAATGATGTCCAGCGCGCCATATACGATGGCTTCGGAAACAGATTTCTTACCGTCAACCATTACTACGTTGACAAATTTAGCCAGCAGCTCTGATCCGAACTTGGGATCCGGCAGGATTTTACGCTGACCAACAACACGACGTCTTGGCATTTCAAATTCTCCGTAACTTCAGGGGTTACCCAAAACTAGAAAGTTATCTAACTAGAAACGAATTAACGTTTGGCCTTACTTAACGGAGAACCATTAAGCTTTCGGACGCTTCACGCCATACTTGGAGCGAGCCTGCTTACGGTCTTTAACACCGGCACAGTCCAACGCACCACGAACGGTGTGATAACGAACACCTGGCAAGTCTTTTACACGACCGCCACGGATCAGAACAACAGAGTGCTCTTGCAGGTTGTGACCTTCACCGCCGATGTAGGAGGTGACTTCGAAGCCGTTGGTCAGACGTACACGGCATACTTTACGCAGTGCAGAGTTAGGCTTCTTCGGGGTGGTGGTGTATACACGGGTGCACACGCCACGCTTCTGAGGGCACGCTTCCAGCGCCGGCACGTTGCTTTTCACAACGAGCTTGATGCGTGGCTTGCGAACCAACTGGTTAATAGTTGCCATCAAAAGGCTCCTGATAATGACTTCATAAACATGTGAAAAATCCTCCCCGCAGATACGGGGACGCGAAATTTTATGCCCTGTTGTCAAGGGAGTCAAGATTTATACAATCCGAGCCAGGAAAGGCAGTGAAGAGACCTTGGAAAATATCGCTAACATGCTGAAATTATTATATAAAACTGGCGGTCAGCCAGCCCAGGTCTGCGGCGAGCCTTTTTCCGCGATCAGAGCCACCAAGCCGGCCATGTCCAGATCCAACCCGATCCGTTGTCGCAACCCCCTCGCCTGCAGGTCTTCCCGCATGACATAGAGCGGCACTCCAGCCAACCGTGCACACCACTGAGGGGCCGTGGCAGCGACGACGGCATCCTGCATCAGCACCAGCACATCCTCCGGTTGGCGGTAGGTCAGCGCCTGCTCCAGGTCCTGGCTCTGGAAGGGAGAGGTCAATATCAGCTGTATCATGATCACCTCAAAAGAAGATGTGGGTCGCACAGGCATCCCACTGGTGCCGGATGTCGGTGCGGGACAGACCGGTCACGGGGATCAGCAGATCCGCCACCGTCAGGCCACGCTCGGCCAGCGAGTCGGTGCACACATAGACCTCCTCGATGTCGTAGAGCTCGAGCAGTTTGAAGGTCGGCGCATAGTGACGCTGCAAGATGGCCTGCGGCTGCTGCTCCCTGAGCAGTTGCAGCACGCCATCCCCGATGAGGAACAGGGCCAGCGACTCGGTCATGGCCGAAGTGGCCAGCAGGGCATCCAGACCTTCCCGCCCGGCGGCGGTACCGTGCGGCCCGCGCCGGCAAATAAACGCTATCTTGTGCATGACAGCCTCCTAAAACTGGACGAATCGATCGGCGGTCAGGCTGGCCTCCGCCAGCTGACCCAGACCGCTCAGGCAAAATGGCGGCTCCAGGTTGAAGTGTGCCCTACCCAATCCCTTGGCCTCCTGCTCATCCAGCACACCGCGCCGCATGGCGGCAGCGACACACACATCGATACGGATCCCTTGCTGGTTGGCCAGTTCACGCCACAGGGCGACCAGGTTGCTCTCATCGGAGGCAGGAGCATGCAGCCCGTTACCGTTGCAAACCCCATCCTGGTAGAAGAACAAGTGAGACAAGCGATGGCCCTGCTCAATGAGGCTCAAGGCAAAGCGATAGGCGGTGCTGGCCGACTGGGTGCCATAGGCGGGCCCCGTTACCAGCAGGGCAAAATTCAGACTCATATCCGGACTCCTGCGCATGTGTGCGTCCATTCTACGCCAAACACAAAAAAGCCCCTCCTGGGAGGGGCTCTTCGTGCAGCCTTGGATCAGACGTAAGCGATGGCTTCGACTTCAACCAGCACATCCTTAGGCAGACGCGCCACTTCCACGCAGGAGCGGGCAGGAGCGGCGTCGCCGAAGTAACGGGCATAAACCTGGTTGAAGGCAACAAAGTTGTTCATGTCGCTGAGGAAGCAGGTAGTCTTCAGTACCTTGCCGGTATCGGCTCCCGCTTCCTTCAATACTGCAACCAGGTTCTTCATCACCTGCTCAGCCTGCGCTTCGATACCGCCAGCCACTATCTCCATGGTGGCCGGATCGAGCGGGATCTGCCCGGAGGTGAAGACCAGCTCGCCCAGTTTGGTGGCCTGAACATACGGGCCAATTGCAGCAGGAGCCTTGTCGGTTGCAATAACTTCTTTAGCCATTCTTGTCTATCCCCTTCTATGGCGCTTACTCGTTTTCGTCTTCACCCTGCTTGCGCTGTCGGATGTACAGATAAACGGTATGTTTGGAAATGTTCAGCTTGTCGGCGACCAGGTTGATCGAGTCCTTGATATCAAATATGCCCTTCTCGAACAGCTGGGTCACGATAAACCTGTTTTTAGCATTGTTGGCAACGGTCGGATCGCGGTTGATCTCGTCGATGGTATTGTCCACCGTCTGGGCAACCAGCTCTTCCACACTGTTGGCAAAGGTCTCCGGCGACTGACGCTCGACTTGTTGCGGCGTCGGGAAAAATTCGGCGACGAACTCGTGAAAAGGCGCGTTGATGTGCAGGTTGATACAGATGAGGCCGATCACCTGCTTGTCGCTGTTCCTGATGGCGATGGTACTCGACTTCATCAGGGCACCGGTACGGCTGCGAGCAAAATAGCTCTGGGTGTAATCCTGGCCGGTATTCTCGATGTCCTTGAGCATACGCAGCGCGAGATCGGTAATGGGGGCCCCCTCATTCCGTCCCGTATTGAACCCGTTGGCAATCTTGATCACGGACTCGTGCAGATTTTCCAGGGAGTGAAGTACCACTTCACAGTGCTTGCCGAACAACTCGGCCAAGCCATCGATCAGCCCATCGTATGAGCGCAACAATTCCCTGTCTTCGTCTGTAAAAGTGCGACCGATCAGCTGCTCTTCGGGAAGCATCACTTCCTCGATACCGACAGTCATGTTCTACCCCTGTAATACCCATTCAACTTTCCCGAGTTTTCAGTTGCGAGGGGTCAATGTCAACTTTTTTTGATTTTTTACTCTGCAACCTTGCTCTGGATCATCCGAATATCCGCGTGGCGTCTGGCTTTGACGAGAAAATCGACAATAAAAAAGGGCCCCATGAAGGGGCCCTTTTCATTCGCTACAGCGGAAGATTACTCTTCGTCAAAACTGCCGGCTGCGTTGAGCAGATCCGCCAGGTTTTGCTGAGCTTCATCGGCAGTCACCTGCGGTACGCCAACAGCACGGGCTGCGGCGGCACGCTGGTTGATCCGGCCGTGGTGGTAGGCAAAGCCGGTACCAGCCGGGATCAGACGACCCACGATCACGTTCTCTTTCAGGCCACGCAGTTCGTCACGCTTGCCGCCAACGGCCGCTTCGGTCAGAACACGGGTGGTTTCCTGGAAGGAAGCCGCAGAGATGAAGGACTCGGTGCTCAGAGATGCCTTGGTAATACCCATCAGGATGTGACGGAAGGTGGCCGGGGTCTTGCCCTCAGCAACCAGCTTACGGTTGGCAATCTTCACGCGAGCCACTTCAACCTGTTCGCCTTCGATCAGGTCGGTGTCGCCAGCGCTCAGGATCTCGCACTTGCGCAGCATCTGACGCACGATGACTTCGATGTGCTTGTCGTTGATCTTAACGCCTTGCAGACGGTAAACGTCCTGCACTTCGTTGGCGATGTAGTTGGCGACCGGGCTGATACCGCGCAGACGCAGAATGTCGTGAGCAGACTCAGGACCGTCCGCCAGCACTTCACCCTTCTCAACTTTTTCACCTTCGAACACGTTCAGGTTACGCCACTTCGGAATCATCTCCTCGTAGACATCGCCTCCATCGGTCGGGGTGATGACCAGACGACGTTTGCCCTTGGTCTCTTTCCCGAAGGAGATGGTACCGGAGATCTCGGCCAGAATTGCCGGTTCCTTCGGTTGACGTGCTTCGAACAGATCCGCAACGCGCGGCAGACCACCGGTGATGTCCTTGGTACCGCCGGACTCTTGCGGGATACGCGCTACCGCGTCACCCACGCCCACGTTGGCACCATCTTCCAGGTTCACGATCGCCTTGCCCGGCAGGAAGTACTGGGCGGCTACATCGGTACCCGGGATCATCACGTCCTTGCCGTTCAGGTCGACCAGTTTCACGGTCGGACGCATCTCTTTACCGGCGCTCGGACGCTCGTTGACATCCAGCACGACGATGGAGGAGAGACCGGTCAGCTCGTCGGTCTGACGAGTAATAGTCACGCCATCGATCATGTGTTCGAAGTGCAGGCGACCCGCTACTTCGGTGATGATCGGGTGAGTGTGCGGATCCCAGTTGGCGACGGTTTCACCGGCGTTCACGGCCTGGCCATCTTTCACTTCCAGCACGGAACCGTAAGGCAGCTTGTGGCTTTCCTTGGTACGGCCCATCTCGTCCATGATGGTCAGTTCGGTAGAACGGGAGGTGATAACCAGTTTGTCGTCACTGTTGTGAACGAACTTGGCATTCTGCAGCTTGATGCTACCGGTGTTCTTGACCTGGATGCTGCTCTCGGCAGCGGCACGGGATGCGGCACCACCGATGTGGAAGGTACGCATCGTCAGCTGGGTACCCGGTTCACCGATGGACTGGGCGGCGATAACACCGACAGCCTCACCCTTGTTAACCAGGTGACCACGGGCCAGATCACGGCCGTAGCAGTGAGCACAGTTACCGAAGTCGGTCTCACAGGTGATGGCAGAACGAACCTTCACGCGGTCAACAGAGTTGCGCTCCAGCAGGTCACACAGCTGCTCGTCGAGCAGGGTGTTGCGTGCTACCAGCACTTCGTCTTCAGTACCCGGCTTGATCACATCATCGGCAACCACACGGCCCAGCACGCGCTCACGCAGCGGTTCGACCACGTCGCCACCTTCGATCAGCGGAGTCATCCACAGACCCTCGGTAGTGCCGCAATCGTCCTCGGTGATCACCATGTCCTGTGCCACGTCAACCAGACGACGAGTCAGGTAACCGGAGTTCGCAGTCTTCAGTGCGGTATCCGCCAGACCCTTACGAGCACCGTGAGTGGAGATGAAGTACTGCAGTACGTTCAGACCTTCGCGGAAGTTCGCGACGATCGGGGTCTCGATGATGGAGCCATCCGGCTTGGCCATCAGGCCACGCATACCGGCCAGCTGACGGATCTGGGCTGCGGAACCCCGCGCACCAGAGTCGGCCATCATGAAGATGCTGTTGAACGAGGCTTGCTCTTCTTCTTCACCCAGCGAGTTGACGTTACGCTCTTTGGACAAGTTCTCCATCATGGCCTTGGAGACGCGCTCGTTGGCGCTGGCCCAGATATCGATAACCTTGTTGTAGCGTTCGCCCGCGGTCACCAGACCGGACAGGAACTGGTCCTGGATCTCGGCAACTTCGGCTTCGGCTGCGGCAATGATGTCTTTCTTGGCATCCGGGATGACCATGTCATCGATACCAACGGAAGCACCGGACAGGGCCGCATAGTGGAAACCGGTATACATCAGCTGGTCAGCGAAGATGACGGTGTCCTTCAGGCCCTGCTTGCGATAGCAGGTGTTCAGCAGACGGGAGATGAGCTTTTTGCCCAGCGCCTTGTTGGATACGGATTTGATCCAGTTCTGCGGGTTGGCATCCAGGTCAGCCTGCTCTGCAGCAGTCAGCACCTTCGGCTCGTCGATCAGCGCGTATTCCATGCCTTTCGGCAGGATCAGACTCAGGATCGCACGACCAACGGTGGTGTTCTTCATCTCGGTGTGAGCACGCAGCGAACCGTCTTCCTGACGCAGGTATTCGGTGATGCGAACTTTCACGCGAGCATGCAGATCGGCCAGACCGGCGCGGTATACCTTCTCGGCTTCTTTCGGGCCGGACAGCACCATACCTTCGCCCTTGGCGTTGATACGGGCGCGGGTCATGTAGTACAGACCCAAGACCACGTCCTGAGACGGAACGATGATCGGCTCACCGGAGGCAGGCGACAGGATGTTGTTGGTGGACATCATCAGCGCGCGCGCTTCCAGCTGGGCTTCCAGGGTCAGCGGTACGTGGACCGCCATCTGGTCACCGTCGAAGTCCGCGTTATAGGCGGCACAGACGAGCGGGTGCAGCTGGATGGCCTTGCCTTCGATCAGGGTCGGTTCAAACGCCTGGATACCCAGACGGTGCAGGGTCGGTGCACGGTTCAGCAGAACCGGGTGTTCGCGGATCACTTCGTCCAGGATGTCCCAAACGACAGCCTCTTCGCGCTCCACCATCTTCTTGGCGGCCTTGATGGTGGTCGCCAGACCGCGGGATTCCAGCTTGCCATAGATGAACGGCTTGAACAGCTCCAGCGCCATCTTCTTCGGCAGACCGCACTGATGCAGACGCAGCGTCGGACCTACGGTGATAACGGAACGACCGGAGTAGTCGACACGCTTACCGAGCAGGTTCTGACGGAAACGACCTTGCTTACCCTTGATCATGTCGGCCAAGGATTTCAGCGGGCGCTTGTTGGAGCCAGTGATGGCACGACCACGACGGCCGTTGTCCAGCAGGGCATCGACGGACTCTTGCAGCATGCGCTTTTCGTTGCGCACGATGATGTCCGGAGCAGCCAGATCCAGCAGGCGCTTCAAGCGGTTGTTACGGTTGATCACGCGACGGTACAGATCGTTCAGATCGGAAGTCGCGAAACGGCCGCCGTCCAGCGGTACCAGCGGACGCAGGTCCGGCGGCAGCACGGGCAGCACTGTCATGATCATCCACTCCGGCTTGTTGCCGGACTGCAGGAAGGCTTCCATCAGCTTCAGGCGCTTGGTGGTCTTCTTGCGCTTGGTCTCGGAGTTGGTCTGATCCAGCTCTTCGCGCATGGTGCGCACTTCGCCTTCCAGATCGATGGCGCGCAGCAATGCCAGGATTGCTTCGGCACCCATCTTGGCGTCGAATTCGTCGCCCCACTCTTCCAGTGCGTCCAGGTACTGCTCTTCGGACAGCATCTGGCTGCGCTCGAGGTTGGTCATGCCGGGTTCGATCACTACATAGGATTCGAAATACAGCACGCGCTCGATATCACGCAGGGTCATGTCCAGCAGCAGACCGATACGGGACGGCAGGGACTTCAGGAACCAGATGTGGGCAGTCGGGCTGGCCAGCTCGATGTGGCCCATACGCTCACGACGGACCTTGGTCTGGGTCACTTCTACGCCGCACTTCTCACAGATCACACCACGGTGTTTCAGGCGCTTGTACTTGCCGCACAGACACTCGTAGTCCTTCACCGGTCCGAAGATACGGGCGCAGAACAGACCATCACGTTCCGGCTTGAAAGTCCGGTAGTTGATGGTCTCAGGCTTTTTGACCTCACCGAATGACCAGGAGCGGATCATGTCAGGAGAGGCCAGACCGATCTTGATACTGTCAAACTCTTCGGTCTTGGTCTGAGCCTTCAAAAACTTGAGTAAGTCTTTCACGTGTTTCCCCTGTCAGGAGTCTAACCTCGGCGCCCCTACTGCCGAAACAGCGGGGCGCCCACGTCAATTCTCGAACAATAAGAGCGAGCTCTTACTCTTCGTCCAGCTCGATGTTGATACCCAGAGAGCGGATTTCCTTCAGCAATACGTTGAAGGATTCGGGCATGCCCGGCTCCATACGGTGGTCGCCATCCACGATGTTCTTGTACATCTTGGTACGGCCGTTCACATCGTCAGACTTGACGGTCAGCATCTCCTGCAGGGTATATGCCGCACCGTAAGCCTCCAGGGCCCACACTTCCATCTCACCGAAACGCTGACCACCGAACTGTGCCTTACCACCCAGCGGCTGCTGGGTAACCAGGCTGTAAGAACCGGTAGAACGCGCGTGCATCTTGTCGTCTACCAGGTGGTTCAGCTTCAGCATGTACATGTAACCCACGGTGACCTTACGCTCGAAGGCGTTACCGGTACGACCGTCGAACAGGGCGATCTGACCGGATTCCGGCAGGTCGGCCAGCTTCAGCAGGGCCTTGATTTCACGCTCTTTGGCGCCATCAAAGACCGGCGTAGCGACCGGCAGACCCTTGCGCAGGTTACCGACCAGGGTACGTACGTCGTCGTCGGACAGCTCGGCCACGTTCACTTGCTGAGTGTCTTTCTCGCCCAGGTCATAGACCTGTTGCAGGAAGTCACGCATCTCGTGCAGTTCGCGCTGTTCCTTGACCATGCGGTCGATCTTCTCGCCGATACCCTTGGCCGCGAGGCCCAAGTGCACTTCGAGGATCTGACCGATGTTCATACGGGACGGTACGCCCAACGGGTTCAGAACGATGTCGACCGGACGGCCGTACTCGTCATGGGGCATATCCTCGACCGGACAGATCTTGGAGATAACACCCTTGTTACCGTGACGACCCGCCATCTTGTCACCCGGCTGGATGCGACGCTTGACGGCCAGATAGACCTTGACGATCTTCAGTACGCCCGGCGCCAGGTCATCGCCCTGGATGATCTTGCGACGCTTGTTCTCGAATTTCTTGTCGAACTCAGCCTTCAGCTCAACGTGCTGTTCAGCGATCTGTTCCAGCTCGATTTGCTTGGCTTCATCTTCGATGGCCAGTTCAAACCACTTGGAGCGATCGAGCTTGTTCAGACGGTCTTCGCTGTAGCCGGCGGCCAGCAGCAGGTTGCGGGAGCGGCCGAAAATGCCGTCTTCCAGGATCTTGAACTCTTCGGTCAAGTCCTTCTTCGCTTCCTTCAGCTGCATCTCTTCGATTTCTTTGGCGCGCTTGTCTTTTTCCACGCCATCGCGGGTAAAGACCTGCACGTCAACCACGGTACCGTACACACCGTTCGGCACACGCAGGGAGGAGTCCTTCACGTCGGACGCCTTCTCACCGAAGATGGCGCGCAGCAGCTTCTCTTCCGGCGTCAGCTGGGTTTCACCTTTCGGCGTTACCTTACCGACCAGAATGTCGCCGCCCTTCACTTCGGCACCCACGTAGACGATACCGGACTCGTCCAGCTTGGACAGAGCGGCTTCACCCACGTTCGGGATGTCAGCAGTGATCTCTTCCGGACCCAGCTTGGTGTCACGGGAGATACAGGCCAGTTCCTGGATGTGAATGGTGGTCAGGCGATCTTCCTGAACAACACGCTCGTTCACCAGGATCGAGTCTTCGAAGTTGTAACCGTTCCACGGCATGAACGCGACGCGCAGGTTTTGACCCAGCGCCAGTTCACCGAGATCGGTGGACGGGCCGTCAGCCAGCACGTCGCCCGCCATCACCGGCTCGCCCAACATCACGCATGGACGCTGGTTGATACAGGTGTTCTGGTTGGAACGGGTGTATTTGGTCAGGCTGTAGATGTCGATGCCGGCTTCGCCAGGCAGCAGCTCATCTTCGTTGACCTTAATAACGATACGGGAGGCATCGACGTAGTCGATCATGCCGCCACGCTTGGCCACTACGGTAACACCGGAGTCAACGGCCACAGCGCGTTCCATACCGGTACCAACCAGCGGCTTGTCAGCGCGCAGAGTCGGTACAGCCTGACGTTGCATGTTTGAACCCATCAATGCGCGGTTCGCGTCATCGTGTTCCAGGAACGGGATCAGGGCCGCTGCCACAGATACGATCTGCTGCGGGCTCACGTCCATATACTGGATCTGGTCGGCGTTCATAAAGGTGGATTCACCTTTGTGGCGGCACGGGATCAATTCATCTTTCAGACGGCCATCTTCGGTGGTCGCGGCGTTAGCCTGTGCGATCACGTACTTGCCTTCTTCAATAGCAGACAGATAGTCCACTTCGTCGGTGATCACACCGTCAATGACCTTGCGGTACGGGGTCTCGAGGAAACCGTACTCGTTGGTACGAGAGTACACGGACAGAGAGTTGATCAGACCGATGTTCGGACCTTCAGGAGTTTCGATGGGGCACAGACGACCGTAGTGGGTCGGGTGTACGTCTCGAACTTCAAAGCCGGCACGCTCACGAGTCAAACCGCCCGGGCCCAGCGCGGAAATACGACGCTTGTGGGTCACTTCGGACAGCGGGTTGTTCTGGTCCATGAACTGGGACAGCTGGCTGGAACCAAAGAACTCTTTGACTGCGGCGGAGATCGGCTTGGCGTTGATCAGATCCTGCGGCATCAGGGTGTCCAGGTCGCCCAGGGAGAGACGCTCCTTGACCGCACGCTCGACACGCACCAGACCGACGCGGAACTGGTTTTCAGCCATTTCACCGACAGAACGGATACGACGGTTGCCCAGATGGTCGATATCGTCCACCTCGTCATTGCCGTTACGGATGTCGATCAGGCGCTTCATCACATCGACGATGTCGTCTTTGGTCAGAGTACCCACGCCGGTCTCGTCTTCACGAGCCAGACGGCGGTTGAACTTCATCCGACCTACGGTAGACAGGTCGTAACGCTCGGAAGAGAAGAACAGGTTCTCGAACAGCTGTTCTGCGGCTTCGCGAGTCGGCGGCTCACCCGGACGCATCATGCGATAGATTTCGACCAGCGCTTCCAGGCGGCTGGAGCTGGAGTCGATACGCAGGGTCTCGGACATGTAGGCACCGTGATCCAGTTCATTGGTGAACAGAACCTCGAAGTGCTTGAAGCCGGCTTGGGAGAGGTTGGCTACCGCTTCCAGGCTCAGTGCCTGGTTGGCAGTCACTACCATCTCGCCAGTTTGCGGATGTGCATAGTCCTTGGCAGCAACTTTGCCAACAACATACTCAACCGGTACCTCAATCTGGGTAACGGAATCTTTTTCCAACTGACGGATGTGACGCGCAGTCACTCGACGACCGGTCTCAACCACCACGGCGCCATTGGCCACGATGTCAAAGGTCGCAGTTTCACCACGCAGGCGCTCCGGCACCAGGTCCATCATCAACTTGCCATCTTTGACTTCGAAACCGATGGTCTCGAAGAAGGTGGCCAGAATCTGTTCGGAACTGAAATCCAGGGCACGCAGAATAATGGATGCCGGCAGTTTACGACGACGGTCGATACGGACAAACAGGTTGTCTTTCGCATCGAACTCGAAGTCCAGCCAGGAGCCACGGTAGGGAATAACGCGCGCGTTATACAGCACCTTACCGGATGAATGTGTTTTGCCTTTATCGTGGTCGAAGAAGACGCCCGGGCTACGATGCAGCTGGGAGACGATTACCCGCTCGGTACCATTGATAACAAAGGTGCCGTTCTCGGTCATGAGCGGAATTTCGCCCATGTATACTTCTTGTTCCTTGATGTCTTTGACGGTGCCGGCAGCTGCTTCACGGTCGTACAGAACCATACGAAGCTTGACACGCAGCGGCGCGGAGTAGGTCACTCCACGGATCTGGCATTCTTTTACGTCAAATACCGGCTCACCCAGGCGATAGCTGACATACTGAAGCTCAGCACTACCGGAGTAACTGGTGATCGGGAAAACGCTACGGAAAGCGGCCTCTAGGCCATATTCACCTTCCGGGTCAGCCTCGATGAACTGCTTGAAGGAGTCCAGCTGAATGGACAACAGATAAGGCGTGTCCAGTACCTGGTCTCGCTTACCGAAGTCCTTACGAATGCGTTTTTTTTCGGTATAAGAGTAAACCATAGGGTTCCTCAGCTCGCTGATAAGTGACCCACTCTGTCCCACGGGACAGCTCTGTCTCAACACCGTTTTGTGTTGGCCCGGACGAATGAAAACAGTCCGGATTGCTGGTGCACCGAGAGTCGTAAACGGTGTGAAATGCTCTCAGTCTACAGCGCAAAAAGGCTGGTGAACAAAAATTCACCAGCCCTAGCCTGTTTTATCAGGCTAATCTACATAAATGCAGATTATTTGATCTCAACAGAAGCACCGGCAGCTTCCAGCTCTTTCTTCAGAGCTTCAGCTTCGTCTTTGGAGACGGCTTCTTTCAGGTTAGCCGGAGCAGCTTCTACCAGGTCTTTAGCTTCTTTCAGGCCCAGACCGGTGGCGCCACGAACGGCTTTGATGACGGCAACTTTGTTGGCACCGGCAGCAGTCAGAACTACGTCGAACTCGGTCTTCTCTTCTACTGCTTCAGCAGCAGCCGGGCCAGCCATTACGGCAGCAGCGGCAGAAACACCGAACTTCTCTTCCATAGCTTCGATCAGCTCAACAACTTCCATTACGGACATGGAAGCAACGGCTTCGATGATTTGGTCTTTAGTGATAGACATGACAAAAATTCCTGATGTTGAATAAACTCAAACAGCCTAGATAGGCGAGAATCAAGCAGCAGCTTGTTTCTGGTCGCGAACAGCAGCGATAGTACGAACCAGCTTGCCAGCAGAGGCTTCCTTCATGGTAGCCATCAACTTCGCAATTGCTTCTTCGTAAGTCGGCAGCGTGGCCAGACGATCAATTTGTGCTGCGGCGATAAACTCACCGTTAAAAGCGCCAGCCTTGATTTCGAACTTTTGGTTCGCTTTGGCAAACTCTTTGAACAGACGAGCGGCAGCGCCCGGGTGTTCGTTAGAGAAAGCAATCAAGGTAGGACCGGTAAATGCGTTGTTCAGGCACTCGTATTCGGTACCTTCTACCGCGCGACGCAGCAGGGTGTTACGCACAACGCGCATGTACACACCGGCTTCACGAGCGGTTTTACGCAGGACGGTCATCTTGTCTACAGTCACGCCGCGAGAATCGGCAATCACTGCAGAAAGAGCGCCTTTGGCAGCTTCGTTGACTTCAGCAACAATTGCCTTTTTGTCTTCGAGTCCCAATGCCATTGGCTTAACTCCTGGATTGAATCCGGGTCAAATGACCCAGTACTGACACATCCCCCCTACCTTTACAACAGAGGGGAACGATGCGGTAGCAGGATTCCAGAAGAGAAAGAATCTTTCTCGCTGGGTTTCCGGCACCGTCTACGCAGGAAGTATTAAGGCCTTACAGCCTCCTGCGGTCTTGGACGGAGGTCGAAGCCCCCAACCAATCAAGGCGCAAAATTATAGATTAAATTTTGCGCCTTGTAAAATCCATCAATTAGGCCTGAGCTTCCAGAGAAGCTTGGTCTACGGCAACACCGGCACCCATGGTGGTGGAGATGCTGACTTTCTTGATGAATACACCCTTGGCGGAAGACGGCTTGGCCTTTTTCAGGGCAACCAGCAGAGCTTCCAAGTTTTCTTTCAGCTGAACTTCATTGAAAGAAACCTTGCCCAGGGTGGTGTGAATGATACCGTTCTTGTCATTACGGTAACGAACCTGACCAGCCTTGGCGTTCTTGACGGCTTCGGCAACGTTAGGAGTTACAGTACCAACTTTCGGGTTCGGCATCAGACCGCGCGGGCCCAGGATTTGACCCAGCTGACCAACAACGCGCATGGCATCCGGGGATGCAATAACTACGTCGAAGTTCATCTCGCCTTTCTTGACCAGATCGGCCAGATCGTCCATACCAACCAGTTCAGCACCGGCAGCTTTGGCAGCTTCGGCGTTGGCACCTTGGGTGAATACGGCTACGCGCACTTCGCGACCGGTACCGTGCGGCAGTACAGTTGCACCACGTACGTTTTGGTCGGATTTACGAGCATCGATACCCAGGTTAACGGCAACGTCAACGCTTTCAACGAACTTGGCAGTAGCCAGTTCTTTCAGCAGGGCAATGGCTTCGTTGATGGAGTACTCTTTGGTACCGTCAACTTTTTCGCGAATAACGCGCATACGCTTGGAAAGTTTTGCCATTGTCTTAATCCTCCACTACCAGGCCCATGGAACGAGCGGAGCCGGCGATGCAACGTACTTTTGCATCCAGATCGGCACCGGTCATATCCGGCTCTTTGGTCTTGGCGATTTCTTGCAGCTGAGCCACAGTCACCTTACCAACCTTGTCTTTGTTCGGCTTGGCAGAACCAGACTGGATACCAGCAGCTTTCTTCAGCAGGAAGGCAGCGGGCGGAGTCTTGGTTTCGAAGGTGAAGGAACGGTCGCTGTAAACGGTGATCACGACCGGAGTCGGTGAGCCTTTTTCCAGCTTTTCTGTACGGGCGTTGAACGCCTTACAGAATTCCATGATGTTCACACCGTGCTGACCCAGAGCAGGACCAACGGGAGGGCTGGGGTTAGCACTGCCAGCCTTAACTTGCAGCTTGATATAAGCTGTGACTTTCTTAGCCATTACAAAAATACCTCAGAAATGGGTTCTAACGCCTCGGAGACATGCTCCTGCAAACGGCTCCCCAACTAATAAAGGGGCAGCGAATTATAATGACATTCGCTGCCCCTGACAACCGTTAACGAACAGAGTTTAATCAGCCCTTTTCGACCTGACCAAAATCCAGCTCTACCGGTGTAGAACGACCGAAGATCAAAACGGAGACCTTCACGCGGCTCTTTTCGTAGTCCACCTCTTCAACGGTACCGTTGAAGTCAGCGAACGGACCATCGGCAACCCGCACCATTTCACCCGGTTCAAACAGGGTTTTCGGACGCGGCTTGTCGTGGGCATCTTGCAGACGATTGAGGATGGCATCCGCTTCTTTATCAGAGATAGGAGCAGGACGATCAGAGGTGCCACCAATGAAACCCATGACGCGCGGTACGTTGCGTACCAGGTGCCATGTGGTCTCATCCATGATCATCTGAACCAGGACGTATCCCGGGAAAAACTTGCGCTCACTCTTGCGCTTCTGGCCAGCGCGCATCTCGACCACTTCTTCGGTCGGGACCAGCACTTCACCGAACATGTCTTCCATGCCATGCATCTTGATATGTTCACGCAGGGATTTGGCAACACGGCCTTCATAGCCGGAAAACGCCTGCACCACATACCATCTCATACGTTGTTCACGTTGTTCAGTCATGGCTTATCCTTACACACCGGTAATCAGGTTGACCAACCAGACCAAGGCACCGTCCAGAATGAACAGCAACAGCCCCATCACGGCAGTCACCGCCAGCACAATCAGGGTTGTCTGAATGGCTTCCTGGCGGGTCGGCCATACGACCTTGCGGACTTCCAAGCGAGACTCACGGGCAAATGCCAGTGTCGCCTTTCCCTTGGTGGTTTGCAGGGCTACTGCACCGGCAGCAGCAATGACAACGACCACACCCAGGGCGCGGACGGCAGCGACGACATCGTTGAGCAGGTAATTACCCACTACAGCGGCCGCCAGGATAATGAAAACCAGGCCCCAAAGCAGGGTATCCTTGCTTCCGCCCTGGCTCTCAGAACTAACACTCATACAACCCACCTGTATCTGACGTAACCAAAGACACAAAAGCCCCGTACGAGACGAGGTATATGGCAGGGGCGGCAGGACTCGAACCCGCAACCATCGGTTTTGGAGACCGCTGTTCTACCAATTCGAACTACGCCCCTGCATAAGAAAGCCCCTATTATAGGGGCTTTGCTTTATTTATGTAAGCCAAAGATTAAGCGATAACTTTAGCTACAACACCAGCACCTACGGTACGGCCACCTTCACGGATGGCGAAACGCAGGCCGTCGTCCATCGCGATCGGCGCAATCAGGGTAACAACCATCTTGATGTTGTCGCCCGGCATTACCATCTCTACGCCTTCCGGCAGTTCGATGGTACCGGTCACGTCGGTAGTACGGAAGTAGAACTGCGGACGGTAGCCTTTGAAGAACGGGGTATGACGACCACCTTCTTCTTTGGACAGCACGTACACTTCAGATTCAAACTTGGTGTGCGGCTTGATGGTGCCCGGCTTGGCCAGTACCTGACCACGCTCTACGTCTTCACGCTTCACGCCACGCAGCAGTGCACCGATGTTCTCGCCTGCACGACCTTCGTCCAGCAGCTTACGGAACATTTCAACGCCGGTACAGGTGGTCTTGGTGGTATCTTTGATACCCACGATTTCCACTTCTTCACCAACTTTGACGATACCGCGCTCTACACGACCGGTTACTACGGTACCACGGCCAGCGATGGAGAATACGTCTTCGATAGGCATCAGGAACGGCAGGTCGATGGCACGCTCCGGCTCCGGAATGTAGGTGTCCAGGTGGCCCGCCAGTTCCAGGATCTTCTCTTCCCACTGAGCTTCGCCTTCCAGCGCTTTCAGCGCGGAACCACGGACTACCGGCAGGTCATCACCCGGGAAGTCGTACTCGGACAGCAGTTCGCGAACTTCCATCTCGACCAGTTCCAGCAGCTCTTCGTCATCTACCATGTCACACTTGTTCATGAACACGATGATGTACGGAACGCCTACCTGACGACCCAGCAGGATGTGCTCACGAGTCTGCGGCATCGGGCCGTCAGTCGCTGCTACTACCAGGATCGCGCCGTCCATCTGGGCAGCACCGGTGATCATGTTTTTAACGTAGTCGGCGTGACCCGGGCAATCTACGTGCGCGTAGTGGCGGGTAGCGGTGTCGTATTCTACGTGGGAGGTGTTGATGGTGATACCACGCTCACGCTCTTCCGGTGCCTTGTCGATCTGGTCGAAGGCGAAAGCCTTACCACCGAAGTGCTTGGCCAGCACGTTGGTGATAGCGGCAGTCAGGGTGGTTTTACCGTGGTCAACGTGGCCGATGGTACCCACGTTAACGTGCGGTTTATTACGCTCAAATTTTTCTTTAGACATGATCGTCCCTCTAAACTAACGCTGAGTACGCGGTGGCAAGCTAACCACAGAACAGTTTATATGATGGATTTGAATCTGGTGGGGAAGAGAGGCTGGTGCTGACAGGCAGGTTCGATTGCCGAACTCACCCTAAGGTGTGGCTCTGCTATCGCCTGAGCCGTATCAGCATCTTGGAGCGGGCAGCGGGAATCGAACCCGCATCATCAGCTTGGAAGGCTGAGGTAATAGCCATTATACGATGCCCGCATTTCTCTAACCCAAAGAACTCAAACCGCAGAGAAATATGGTGGAGGGAGAAGGATTCGAACCTTCGAAGGCAGAGCCGTCAGATTTACAGTCTGATCCCTTTGGCCGCTCGGGAACCCCTCCAGTTGCATAAATGCCACAACGGTAATTCTGCTTGCACCCGTTGTTTTATCGCTTTTGCCGAGCAAATAGACGACAGACATCTAAGCGTCGCGCATTTTATGGTAAGCATTTTGGGGATGCAACCATTGCGCCTTGCAAAATGTGCATTATTGCCGGGAACCAGGCAAAAAAGGACTCACTCTCCGCTCGAAACCGTCGCTTCTCTTGTCGCTCCCCACCCCTTGGTGTATGGTCGCCCTGCCCAAGAAACAGTGATGACACCATGACGACAGAGCATAACCCCTATCTGCAATTCACCCGCGAACAATGGGCGTTATTGCGCGACTCGGTCCCTTTGACCCTGACCGAGCACGATCTGCAGACCCTGCGCGGGATCAATGAAAAGGTGTCATTGCAGGAGGTGGAAGAGATCTACCTGCCCCTCTCTCGCCTGCTCAACCTCTACGTCAAGGCCAAGCAGCGCCGCAGCCGGGTGCTTGAACAGTTTCTCGGTCAGTCCCGTGGCAAGGGTACCTACATCATCAGCATCGCCGGCAGCGTGGCGGGGGGCAAGAGCACCACGGCGCGCATCATGCAGGCATTGCTGGAACGCTGGCCGGAACACCCGCGGGTGGAGCTGGTCACCACCGACGGCTTTCTCTATCCCAACAAGGTGCTGGAAGAGCGCGGCCTGATGCGCCGCAAGGGCTTCCCGGAATCCTACGACATCCGTCATCTGGTGGAATTTGTCGCCAACATCCGCGCCGGCCACGAAAAGGTCGAAGCGCCCGTCTACTCCCACCTTATCTACGACATCATCCCTGACGAGAAGAAGGTGGTGGAGCAGCCTGACATCCTGATCCTCGAAGGGCTCAATGTACTGCAGAGCGGCATGGATTATCCGCAGGAGCCTCACCGGGTCTTCGTCTCCGATTTCGTCGACTTCTCCATCTATGTGGATGCCGAGGCCGAGCTGCTGCGCACCTGGTATATCGAGCGCTTCCTCAAGTTCAGAAGTGGCGCCTTCTCGGATCCCGACTCCTACTTCCACCACTACGCCAAACTGGCGGAGAGCGAAGCAACCAAGATCGCCAACAACATCTGGCAAGATATCAACTATCTGAATTTGAAAGAGAACATACTGCCGACCCGGGAGCGGGCCAACCTGATCCTGACCAAGGGCAACGAGCACGCCATCGAGCAGATCAAGCTGCGCAAGTAGCGGCTACCAACACGAATCGACATGAAGAGGGGGCCCGCAGGCCCCCTCTTCTATTCATGACGATCGTCACTGCCTTCAGTCGCCCCGACGCAGGGAGATCTCGCCACCCAGGTAGAACTTGATCCCCTCTGCGGTCTCCAGCCGCAGGGCGCCGCGATCATCGATGCCGCGCGCCACGCCGCGGATCTCCTGCTCGCCCATCAGCAGTCGCACCGGCCGGCCGGCGAAGTGATCGAGCCGGTTCCAGTCCGCCACGAAGCTGGCGAGACCACTCTGTTCGAAGGTGAGCATGGCCTGCTGAAGGTGGTCGAGCACCCGGCCGGCCAGCAGATTGCGATCCACCAGTTCCGGCTGGATGTGGCGCAGTTCGGACCAGGCCTGATCGATCCGCTCCCCCTCCCGGCTCGGCATCGCCAGATTGAGGCCGACCCCGATCACCAGATGGCAGCTGGCACCGGCACTGCCGCTCATCTCCACCAGAATGCCCGCCAGTTTGCGGCCCTGATAATAGAGGTCATTCGGCCATTTCAGCTCCACCCCCGGATAACCGAGGGATTCCAGCGCCTGCACCACGGCCACGCCGACCGCCAGGCTCAGTCCCATGGCGGCCGCCATGCCCTGCTCGAGCCGCCAGTACATGCTGAGGATCAGCTGGCAACCGAACGGGGAGACCCAGGGCTTGCCGCGGCGGCCACGACCGGCGGTCTGACACTCGGCCAGGCAGCTCTCGCCGGAGCTCAGCTGATTGACCCGCTCCAGCAGGTACTGGTTGGTGGAGTCGATGACCGGAAAGCAGTGTACTGGCGCCATGGGCGCCAACGCCTGCAGCTGTGCCTCGTCATAGAGCGCCATCGGCACCGCCAGCCGATAGCCCTTACCGGTCAGGCTGAACAAGTCCAGCCCCAGCTCCTTGAGCGCGGCCATGTGCTTGCTGACCGCCGCCCGGCTGATGCCAAGCTGCTCACCCAGCTGTTCACCGGAGTGAAACTGGCCGTCGCTGAGCAGGGTGATCAGGGTCTGTCTGATGGGGGTCAGGGTCATGAGAGCACCTCGTCGAGCCAGGTTTCACCGCTGCGCCCCATGAAGCGCACCTCGTGCTCCAGCAGCACGCCGAATTTCTGCTCCACGCTGTCGCGTACGTGAGCCGCCAGGGCGATCAGCTCCATGGCGTTGGCTCCGCCCAGGTTGACCAGCACCAGGGCCTGCTCCTGATGCACGGCGGCGCGGCCGATGGCAAACCCCTTGAGGCCGCACTGATCGATGAGCCAGCCTGCGGCCAGCTTGGCCTGCCCGTCAGCGGCTGGGTAGCAGGGAAGGTGCGGGAATTGCTGCTTGAGCAGGTCGGCCTGCGCCGTCGTCACCACGGGGTTCTTGAAGAAGCTGCCGGCATTGCCGAGCACGGCCGGATCCGGCAGCTTGGCCATGCGGGTGGCGCAGACGGTGTCGAAGATGGCCTGCGCCGTGGGCTGCTCACCGAGCGCGGCCAGCGGGCCATAACCCGCCACCGGCTGCCAGGCCTTGGCGAGGCGCAGCCCGACGGCGGTGATGAAGTGGCTGTCCTGACAGGCGTGCTTGAAGATGCTGTCGCGATAGCCGAACCCGCAGGTGGCGGCCTCGATACGCTCCAGCTGGCCACTCTGCCAGTTGAACGCCTCCACATAGGCGCAGACGCTGGCCAGCTCGACCCCGTAGGCGCCGATATTCTGCACCGGGGCGGCCCCGACCGTGCCCGGGATCAGCGCCAGGTTCTCGAGCCCGAACCAGCCCTGCTGCAGGCTATGGCACACCAGCTCATGCCAGTTCTCGCCGGCCGCCACGTGCAGCAACCAGTGCTCCCCCTCGTCGTGTAGCGTGATCCCCTTGAGCCGGTTGAGCACTACGACACCGGCGAAGTCATCGCAAAACAGCACGTTGCTGCCACCGCCCAGCACCAGCCTCGGCAAGTCGGCCAGCTCGGGGTTGGCCACCAGTTGCGGCAGATCGTCGATCCGTTCCACTTCGGCCAGCCAGCGGCAATGGGCATCGAGGGCGAGGGTGTTGAGCGTCAACAAGGAGGCGTAAGGGGTGAGTTTCATCTGCGTGTCCCGACAATGGCAAGCGGGCAGTCTACCTTATATTGCCGCCGGACGAAAAATCCGCCCCCCTTTTCGGACTCATGCCGCAGGAGTAGAGTATCCGGCTCCGACGCTTGAGGAAGTACTCATGAACAACCAATTTGCCGTCATCGGCCTGGGACTGTTTGGCAGCGCCCTGTGTGAAGAGCTGCAACGGCAGGATGCCGAGGTGCTGGCGATAGACATCGACGAGAGCAAGACCCGTCAGATAGCCACCCTCTGCAACCACGTGATCGTCGCCGATGCCACCGACGAGGCCACGGTGGCCGAGCTGGGGCTGGCCGACTTCGACATCGTCTTCGTTGCCATCGGTGACAACCTCGAGACCAGCATCCTCACCACCCTCGTCCTCAAGGAAGCCGGCGTGAAGAAGGTGTGGGTCAAGGCGCGCGACAAGTTCCACGCCAAGATCCTGCAGAAGGTGGGGGCCGACAAGGTGATCAACCCGGAGTGGGACATGGGCCGCCGGGTCGCCCAGAGCATGCTGGACAACCGGCTGTTCGACTATCTGGAACTGGGCCACGACATGGTGCTGACCGAGTTCGTCATTGGTTTGCCGCAAAATGGCCGCACCCTCGCCGACCTCCATTTGCTGCAACAGACCGAACTGCAACTGCTGGCCATCAAGCGCGGCCAGGTGCTGCACAACGTGCTGACCGGCAAGATGGAGCTGCAACTGGGTGACATCCTGATCCTGGCGGGCAACAAGCACGCCATCGACCACTGGCTGGAAACCCTATGACCCGCTGGCGTAGCAACTACGCCTTCGCCCTGCACCGGGACGACGAGTCGCGCTGGAGCGAAGCCAAGCTGATCCTCGGCAGCTTCCTGATCATCCTGCTGGTCGGCACCCTGTTTCTGGTGCAGCCCTCCAGCCACAACGGCGAAGTGAGCTTCATCAACGCCCTGTTCACCGCCACCTCGGCCATCAGCGTGACCGGGCTCGGGGTGGTGGATACCGGCACCGCCTTCACCCTGCAGGGGCAGATCTTTTTGCTGATGCTGATGGAGATTGGCGGCCTCGGCCAGATGACCATGACCCTGCTGCTGATCGCCATGTTCAGCAAACGGGTCGGCTTGCGTCAGCAGGTGCTGGCCAAGGAGGCACTGGGTCAGGAGGGGTCGGTCAACATCATTCAGCTGGTGAAGCGCATCGTGCTGTTCGCCTTCATCGCCCAGCTCATCGGCACTGGCCTGATGGCCATCCGCTGGGTGCCTGAGCTCGGCTGGGAGCGCGGCCTCTACGTCAGCTTCTTCCACGCGGTCTCGGCCTTCAACAACGCCGGCTTCTCGCTGTTCGCCAACAATCTCATCGACTATAGAGACGACCCCATCATCAGCCTGACCATAGCCGCGCTGATCATTCTGGGTGGGATCGGCTTCACCGTCATCGTCGACCTGGTGCGCAACCGCCGCTGGCGCAAGCTCAAGCTGCACAGCAAGCTGATGCTGATCATGACCCCGGGCCTGCTGCTGCTGGGCACCCTGATGTTCTGGTTGCTGGAGCACAACAACCCGGGCACCCTCGGCAAGGCCTCCTTCGGCGGTCAGTGGCTGGCGGCCTTCTTCCAGTCCACCAGCGCCCGTACCGCCGGCTTCAACTCCATCGACATCGGCCAGATGGTGCCCGCCTCCCTGCTGTTCATGATGATGCTGATGTTTGTCGGGGCCGGCGCCACCTCCACCGGTGGCGGCATCAAGGTGACCACCTTCGCGGTAGTGCTGTTGGCGACCAAGGCGTTTCTGACCAAGCGCCCCCACGTCACCGCCTTCGGCCGCACCCTATCACCCCAGATAGTGACCCGATCGCTCGCCATCATCATCGTCAGCACCATGGTGCTGATGCTGGCCATGTTCCTGCTGATGCTCACCGAGCAGCAATCCTTCGACAAGATCATGTTCGAGACCATCTCGGCGTTTGCCACCGTGGGGCTCTCCACCGGCATCACCGCCGGTCTGAGTGAACCGGGCAAGCTGATCCTGGTGCTGGTGATGATCTGCGGCCGTCTCGGTCCTCTGACCCTGGCCTTCATGCTGGCCCGCCCGAGCGAGACCCGCATCAAGTATCCGGAAGAAGCCGTCTACACCGGCTGATGACACCGGGGCCCGCTGTGGCCCCGGTCATTCACGCTGTCGCGTCTTGAGCCAGCGTCCCGGGCTCATGCCGAACTCCCGTTCAAACGCCCGCCCAAAGGCGGTTCCGCCGCTGTACCCCGCCCCCAGCGCCACCTGAGTGATGGACTCCCCTGCCAGCAACTGCTGACTGGCCAGCATCATGCGCCAGCGCGTCAGATAGCCCAGGGGCGCCTGCCCGGTCAGCGCCTGGAAATGGGCGGCGAAGCGGGCGCGCGACATGCCCGCCTCCCGTGCCAGCGTCTCGACCGTCCAGGGCTCGTCTCCCCGCTGATGCATGGCCGTGACGGCCCGCGCCAGACGCGGATCGGAGAGCGCAGCCAGCATCCCCTGCCGGCAGTGCCCCTGCTCCACCAGATGGCGCAGCAGCAGGATCAGCAGCACCTCCAGCAGACGGGAGAGGATCGGTGGCTGGCCGTAGCGGTCGGCGAAGGCCTCCTCGAACAGCAGGGTCAGCACCGGCTCCATGGCCGGGATCGTCTGCAGCGGCAGTACCAGGGTATCCGGCAGCGCCAGCTGCAATGGTGAGTCACCGGTCGGTCCGAACGACACGCTGGCGCACACCAGATCGCAGCCCGCCAGCTGACGCGGCTCGAGCCTGTGTCCCCGCCCACGGGGAAACAGGATCAGGGTCGGTTCGGTCAGCAGCAGGGGCTCGCCCCCCTCCTCGCGTAGCAGCAGTTCGCCACGGCGCAGCAAGTGCAAGTGGCCACCAGCCGGATAGTCATGGCTGTGGGAGTGCTGGCACAGGTTGCCGGCAAAGAAGAGATTGGCCCGGGGCGCGGCATGGGCCAGCAGTATCGAGAGTGGATCCATGTTTGAGACGATAAGTCGCCAATAGTGGACTATGGGTGACAAACCGTACCATTAAAACCGGCATAGTGTCTCCCGTACCCAACCCAAACAGGAGCACACCATGAGTCGCATTCACCCCGTGAGCCAGCCCAAACCGGCTGCCGCCCCCACCTTCGCCGCCCTCAAAAGCAGCCTTGGCAAGGTTCCCAACCTCTACGCCACCCTGGCCCATTCACCCGCGGTGCTCAACGGCCTGCTCGGTTTTGCCGATGTGCTGGGCAAAGGGCGGCTCAGTGCCCGCCAGCGAGAGCTGCTGGCACTGGCCATCGGCCAGGCCAACGCCTGCCAATACTGCCTGTCGGCCCACACCCTGCTGGCTGGCCGGGCCGGTTTCGATGACGACGCCATCCGGGCTGCCCGTCTGGCCCAGGCGGCAGATCCACTCGACCACGCCCTACTGCAGCTGGCGGTCGCCCTGGTTACCCAGCGCGGAGTCATCAGCGATCAACAGCTGGCCGCAGCCCGTGCCGCAGGCGTGGATGATGAGCTGGTAGTGGAGGTACTGGGGCAGGTGGTCATCAATACCCTGACCAACTACGGCAATCATCTGGCGGCAACCGACATCGACTTCCCGCCCGTCACTCTCACCCCCTGACAAAGGAGCATGAATGGAACGCCATGACCGAGGTTTTCTGATCGCCCTCGCCGGGGTGGTACTGACCCTGCTCTGGATCGGCGTGTTCAAGTTCACGCCGACCGAGGCGGCGGCCATCCGGCCGCTGGTGGCAAGCCACCCGCTGATGAGCTGGCTCTATGCCGTGCTCTCGGAGCAAGCCGTCTCCAATCTGATCGGACTGGTCGAGATCCTGATCGCCGGCGGTCTGATTGCCGGCCTGTGGCGACCACGTCTGGGCTACTGGAGCGGCCTGGGGGCCATCCTGACCTTCCTCGTGACCCTCAGCTTTCTGCTGACCCTGCCGGGCGTCTGGAAGCTGGTCGACGGAGTGCCGGTCACCGAGTTCTTCATCTTCAAGGATCTGGTACTGCTTGGCGTTGCCTGGCACTACCTCAATTTGAGTCGCGCCAGACTGGCCGACGCCTGACGACAATGCCTTTTTGCGCCCCGACAGGGGCGCTTTTTTTATCAGGCAGCCTTGGCCGGCTGCTTGCTCCCCCGCTTGGCTGTCCCGCTCGTGCCACCAGCCGCCGTGCTGCGCTTGCGCTTGGTGAAGCGGCGCTTGTCGGCTCCGGGCGCTGCCTTGGGCAGGGCGCTGAAGCTGGCCCCCGAATCCTGTCTGGCGCCGTCGATCAGGCCGTTCAACTGCTCGGTCAGCGGCCCCATGAATTGCTGATAGCTCGTCTGCCGCTCGGCAATCCGGCCGAGATGCTGTTCCCACAGCGCCGTCATGTCAGGGGTGGTCGCCGTGGCAGGCAGCGCCTGAATGAGAGCCCGCCCGGTCGGGGTCGCCTTGATGCTCTTGCCCTGGCGCACCAGAAAGCGGCGCTTGAACAGCAGATCGATGATGCCCGCCCGGGTCGCCTCGGTGCCGAGGCCGTCGGTCTCGCGCAGGGTCTTGCGGATCTCGGGATCCTGCACATAGCGGGCGATGCCGGTCATGGCGGCCAGCAAGGTGGCATCAGTGAACGACTTGGGCGGCTGGGTCATCTTCTCTTGCAGCTCCCCCCGCTCGCACAGCAGCTGCTCGCCCTTGCGCAGGGCCGGCAGGCTCCCAGCCTCCTCCTCATCATCTTCCTCCACCCCGAGCAGCGCCTTCCAGCCCGCCTTGAGGATCCGCCGCGCCTTGGCCTGAAACAGCCCGCCGGCGATGCGCAGCAGCACCTTGCTGTCGTTGTACTCGAACGGCGGGTAGAACTGCAGCAGGTACTGACGGGCAATCAGGCCGTAAAGCTTCGCCTCGTCAGCCCCCAGCGTGGCCGGGTTGCCCTGCTTTTCGGTGGGGATGATGGCGTGGTGAGCGTCCACCTTGCTGTCGTTCCACGCCTTGCTGCGGATCTTGCCGTCCGCCTCGCTCACCGCCTTGGCCAGCGCCGGCGCCGTGCTGGCGATGGCCTCCCGCACCTGGCCGGCCCGGTTGAAGTGATCGCTCGGCAGATGACGGCTGTCGGATCGCGGGTAGGTAATGAGCTTGTGGCGCTCGTAGAGCCCCTGGCAGACGTCCAGCACCCGCTTGGCGTCCATGCCGAACCGCTTGGCGGCATCGATCTGCAGACTGGAGAGGTTGTAAGGCAGCGGCGCCGCCTGCTTGCGGGCCTGCTCCTCCACCTCTTCCACCAGTGCGGGCTGACCCTGGATCCGCTCCACCACCTTGGCGGCCAGCGCCCGGTTGAGCACTCGCCCCTCTTCGTCCTGCCAGGGCAGACAGGCCTCGGAGGGCAACCACTTGGCGCTGAAACGCTCGTTGCCTTCGGTCTGTAGATGGGCCAGCACCTCGAAGAAGGGCTTGGGCACGAAGGCTTCTATCTCGAGATCCCGCCGTACCACCAGCCCCAGCAGCGGCGTCTGCACCCGGCCGACCGACAGCAGCTCGCTGCAACCCCCTTTGCGGCCAAGCAGGGTATAGGCGCGGGTCATGTTGATGCCGTAGAGCCAGTCGGCCCGGCTGCGGGCCAGCGCCGACACCGCCAGCGGCACGAACTCCTTGTTGTCTCTGAGCTTGTCGAGGGCACGGCGCACCGCCGGCGGGTTGAGATCGCTGATGAGACAGCGCAGCACCGGCCTGGTTTTGCCATAGCCGAGGAAATCGATCACCTCGTCCACCAGCAGCTGCCCCTCCCGGTCCGGGTCACCGGCGTTGACCACGCAGTCGGCTTGTTTGATCAGCCGCTTGATGACGGTGAGCTGGGTCTTGGTCTTCGGCTTGGCTACCAGCTGCCACTGAGCCGGGACGATAGGCAGCGACTCCATGCGCCACTGCTTGTAGGCGGCGTCATAGGCATCGGGCTCGGCCTGCTCCAGCAAATGGCCGATGCACCAGGTCACCACATCTCCCTGCGCGGTTTCGATAAAACCGTCCCCCTTCTTGTGGGGCTTGGGCAGCACGTCGGCAATGGCACGTCCCAGACTGGGCTTCTCGGCGATGAAGAGTCGCATGGCAAACACCTGAATACTGTATATGTGAACAGTATATAACGGGCCCCGGGCAAAGCCCAAGCCCTCCCCGGGCGCGAGGCGACAGGCCTTTGCCGAGGCAGGAGCGATTGAGAGGGGGTGGCGGGCGGGTGCACAGCACCGCTAGGTCGTGGATGGCAGGCCCAAGCTGACCATGCTTCAAACGAGGACAAAAAAGACAGCAAAATCGCAGGAAATTAAATTAAATTCAATTAAATGATAAATTACAAAATAATAAATGCATTTAAAATAATAATGCAAAATATAAATCATGATAGAGGTCAATCAACTACCTCTCCATGGATACTACTATATTGGTAATATTTGATCGTAGGAAAACGCCGTCATGCTTGGAAAATTGTTGAGAAAAACCTGGTTCTGGCTACTGCTGCTCGGAGCCCTCTTGGGTGTTGCAGCGCTGGGGGTCACGGTGACCGTCATGCACAAGACCAGCTCCACCGAGTTCTGCGTCTCCTGTCACTCCATGCAGACCCCGCTGGCCGAGTATCAGGGCAGCGTCCACTTTCAGAACGTGAAGGGCATCCGCGCCGAGTGCGCCGACTGCCACATTCCGGGTGATCCCACCTCCTATCTGTGGACCAAGATCCGCGCCGTGAAGGACATCTATCACGAGGCGATCGGCACCCTCGACACCCCTGAGAAATACGAGGCCCACAAGCTGCGCATGGCACAGTCGGTGTGGGACGAGCTGAAGGCCAACGACTCCGCCACCTGCCGCAGCTGTCACAGCTACGCGGCCATGGACATCCTGGCCCAGCGCCCCAATGCCCGTGCCGAGCACCCGGTCGCCATCAAGGAGGGCCAGACCTGCATCGACTGTCACCGCGGCGTCGCCCACATCATGCCCGACATGAGCGGCCTGGCCGCCGCCGGGGCCAGCGAGCTGGCGCAAGCCGCTGCCCAGACCCCGGCCAGCGTCACCACCCGTTACGCCATTGCCACCACCCCGCTCTATCTGGATGCCGGCGCCAAGACCGACGAAGGCACCCTGATGCCCTCCACCAAGGTGGAAGTGCTGGCCAACGACAACGGCCGCGCCCAGGTGCGCATCGACGGCTGGCAGCAGGACGGGGTGAGCGAGGTGTTCTACGCCGCTCCCGGCAAGCGCATCCTGAGCACCCTGCTCGGCGACAAGGCCAAGGGGCAGCTCACCACCGGCAAGAGCGAAACCGACAGCGCCACCAACCTCACCTGGCATCAGGTCAGCCTGACCGCCTGGGTGGATCAGAGCCAGCTCATCGGCGATCAGGGCAAGCTGTGGCAGTACGCCTCCACCCTGATGTCCAACAACTGTACCGGCTGCCACGGCCTAACCGCACTGGATCACTTCAACGCCAACCAGTGGATCGGCGTCATCAAGGGGATGGAATCACGCACCTCCCTGACCCCGGAACAGGCACGCATGTTGACCCAATACGTCCAGAAACATGCCAGTGACATGAACGCGGCGCACTAAGGCTGGCACAGAGGAAATCGTCATGACTTTTTTTACCGATAAGCAAACCAATCTCTCCCGCCGCAGCCTGCTCAAGGGGCTGGGCGCCTGCGCCGCCCTGCCGCTGCTGGCCGGCGTCTTCCCGAAGAGCGCGCTGGCCCAGGCCATCAGCACGGCGCTTGAACAGTTCCCGACCCTGGTGCCCGCCCAGAAAGGCATCCTGACCGGCGCCCACTGGGGGGCTTTCGAAGCCATCGTCGAAGATGGTCGCATGGTACGGGTCCAGCCGGTGGCCGATGATCCGGCCCCCAACGATCTGATCGACATGGCGCCGTTCCAGGTCCACGCCAAGAACCGCATCAAGTACCCCATGGTGCGCAAGAGCTGGCTGGAACAGGGCCCGGGGGCCAAGCCCGAGCTGCGTGGCGCCGACGAGTGGGTGCGAGTGAGCTGGGAGAAGGCCATCGCTCTGGTGGCCGGCGAGATAGGCCGGGTGCAGCGCGACTTCGGCCCGCAGGCGATCCACGCCGGTTCCTACGGCTGGAAGAGCGTCGGCATGTTCCACAACAGCCGTACCCTGCTGCACCGCCTGATGAACCTGGCGGGCGGCTTCACCGGCTATGCCGGCGACTACTCCGCCGGCGCCGCCCAGGTGATCATGTCCCACGTGATGGGTTCCATCGAGGTGTATGAGCAGCAGACCGCCTGGCCCAACGTCATCGAGCACGCCGAACTGGTGGTGCTGTGGGGGGTCAACGCCCAGGTCACCCTGAAAAACAGCTGGAACATGCCGGATCACGAAGGTCAGGCCGGTTTCAAGGCGCTCAAGGAGAAGGGCACCCGCATCATCAGCATCGACCCGGTCTACAACGAAACCGCCAAGCTGGCCGGGGCCGAGTGGATTGCGCCGAACGCCTACACCGACGTGGCCATGATGCTGGGGGTGGCACACACCCTCTACAGCGAGCAGAAGCACGATCAGGCCTTCCTCGACCGCTACACCACCGGCTTCGATAAGTTCCTCGCCTATCTGCTCGGCCAGGAAGACGGCCAGCCGAAGAGCGCCGAGTGGGCGAGCACCATCTGTGGCGTCGATGCCAAGGTGATCCGCCAGCTGGCCCTCGATATGGCGTCCAAGCGCACCATGATCATGGCGGGCTGGGGCATGCAGCGGCAGCAGCACGGTGAGCAGCCCAACTGGATGCTGGTCACCCTGGCCGCCATGCTGGGCCAGATCGGCCTGCCGGGTGGCGGTTACGGCTTCAGCTACCACTACTCTTCCGGTGGCAGCCCCACCGCCAAGGGCGGCATCCTGGCAGGCATCTCCGCCGGCAATGCGCCGAAGAACGGACCGGCGCCGATCCCGGTGGCCCGCATCGCCGACTGCCTGGCCAACCCCGGCAAGACCATCGACTTCAACGGCCGCAAGGTGACCTACCCGGACATCAAGCTGGTCTACGTGGCGGGCGGCAACCCCTTCCACCAGCATCAGGACACCAACAACCTGGTCAAGGCCTGGCGCAAGCCGCAGACCGTGATCGTGCACGAGCCCTACTGGACCGCCACCGCCAAGCACGCCGACATCGTCCTGCCGGCCACCACCAGCTACGAGCGCAACGATCTGGAGATGGGCGGCGACTACTCCCAGCGCTACGTCTTCCCGATGCACCAGTGCGTGCCGCCCCAGTTCGAGGCGCGCAACGACTTCGACATCTTCCGCGACGTGGCCGCCAAGCTGGGCCTGCAGGAGCAGTACACCGAAGGCAAGGACGAGATGCTGTGGCTCAAGCAGATGTACGACGGCATGGCCGCCCAGGCCCGCGGTGCCCGGGTGGCACTGCCGCCATTCAACATGTTCTGGGAGTCCAACAACTACATCCGCTTCCCGGTGCCCGAGGCGAACCGCCAGTGGATCCGTCACGCCGATTTCCGTGAGAACCCGCTGCTCAACCCGCTCGGTACCCCGTCCGGCAAGATCGAGATCTTCTCCAGCACGGTGGCCGGCATGGGCTATGCCGACTGCGCCGGCCATCCCAAGTGGTATGAGCCCAAGGAGTGGATCAAGAGCAAAGAGGCGACCCGCTATCCGCTGTCGCTCAACACCTCCCACCCGACCCAGCGACTGCACTCCCAGCTCGACAACACCCCGCTGCGGGACAAGTTCGCCATCGCCGATCGCGAGGCGATCCTGATCCACCCGGACGACGCCAAGGCACGCGGCATCCAGGATGGCGATCTGGTGCGGGCCTTCAACGACCGCGGCCAGATCCTAGTGGGGGCCCTGCTCTCGACCGACATCCGCCCGGGGGTGGTGCGGGTGTGCGAAGGGGCCTGGTTCGATCCGGCCAAACCGGGCGAGGCGGGGAGCCTGTGCAAGAACGGCAACGTCAACTGCCTCACCTTCGACGAGGGCACTTCCAGCCTGGCGCAGGGCAACTGCGGTCACATGGCCCAGCTGCAGATCGAGAAGTACCAGGGCCCAGCGCCGGTCAACACCGCCCACGCGGTGCCGGCCAACGCCTGAGCAGAGGACTGAGCAACAAAAACGGCGCCATCAAGGCGCCGTTTTCTTATCTCGGTTTGGGGTGTGACTCAGAAGTCACCCTCAACCATCTACTCTTCCGGACACTCCACCCGCCTTGCGGCCAGAGCGCGGACAAGGGCTCAGAATCAGAAGTCACCCTCAACCATATACTCTTCCGCACACTCCACCAGCTGGGGCCAGAGTTCTTCCGGCACCCAGGCATCCGGGTCATCTTCATCCCCGTCGTACTGGCTCCAGAAGTAGCGGCGCAGGCCGGAGGCGAAGTCATCGCTCAGCTCGGCCAGCTCGGAGAGCGGCCCCAGCCAGGCGATGCGGCGCAGGCCGGAGGCGAGATCGTTGATGGCGTCCATCAGGCCGCGATCGTCGAAGCTCTGCTCCACCAGCAGGGTGAAGCGCTCGCGCGCCCGCTCGGTCTGATCCTCATCCAGCTCGCCCACGTCGGCCAGCAGGTCGACGAAATCTTCCAGCAGGAAGGCAATCAGGCTGTCGCGATCCTCAAACCACTGGATCTGGGCCCCCTTGGTGCCCAGCACGGAGGCATCGAACGAATCGTCGAGGTGACACAGTGCCCATGGATCATCGGTCATGGTTCTCTTCCTCAGGCTAAAACAGGTGCCATATCTTATGCCTAGCTCTCTACTCTTGCCACCTTGGGCAACGAGAGAGAAGCCGCCAGCCCGCCCAGTTCGGCGCGCCCCATGATCAGGCTGCCGCGGTAGGCTTCCGCCAGATCGGAGACGATGTTGAGACCCAGGCCCGAACCCGGCACCTTCTCGTCGAGGCGCACCCCGCGCAGCACCGCCTTGGCAATCTGATCCTCGCTCATGCCGGGACCGTCATCCTCGATGCGCAGGGTGATCCAGCCCCCCAGCTCGGCGCTAGAGATGCGCAGCCGGCCGGCCGACCACTTGAAGGCGTTCTCCAGCAGGTTGCCCACCATCTCGTCGAAGTCCTGCTCCTCCACCCCGACCGCCAGGGTGGCCGGCACCTGCAGGTCCACTTCCCGGCCCGGATAGAGGCGGGAGAAGGCGCGGCAGATGTACTCCACCCGCGCCCGCACCGGGGTCGACACCCCGAGGATCTTGGCGGCGCCGGTCACCCGCGCCTTGCCGAGGTGGTAGTCGATGTGGCGCTGGATCTGATCGAGCTGCTCGCCGAGGGCGGCCTGATCCTCCGGCGGCAGCTGGGCCACCTGATTGCGCATGATGCTGAGCGGCGTCTTGAGGGCGTGGGCCAGGTTTCCGGTATGGGAGCGGGCCCGCTGCAGCAGCTCACCGTAGTGGTGCAGCAGCCGGTTGATGTCCTCCACCAGCGGCTGGATCTCCAGCGGATAGCGCAGCCGGAACCCCTCCTGATGGCCCTGATGGACACGGCTCAGCTCGCGGCGCAACAGGTGCAGCGGCCGCAGGCCGTAGACGATCTGGAACATGAAGCCGAGCACCAGTCCGGTCGCGGCAAAGCCGAGGCCGAGGAACAAGCTGATGCGGGTCTTCTTCAGGGTCTGGGTCAGGGCGCTGCTGTCCTTGGCCATCACCAGGGTGAACACCCGATCTGAACCGGGCAGCAGCACGGTGCGGGTCATGATCAGCAGCGGCTCCTTGTTGGGCCCCTTGCCGACGAAGAGATCCGGATCGCCGAAGGCCGATTTCAGGCCGTGCACGTCGAGGTGCACATCCCACAGGGAGCGGGAGCGGCTGACCACGCTCTCCCCCAGCTCCAGCTGCCAGTAGTAACCGGAGTAGGGCTGGCGAAAGCGGGGGTCGGCCATGGGTTCGGTGACCACCGGCAGGCCATCCGGCTGGATCTCGAGGCGGGAGAGCAGATCGTAGAGCTGGAGGCGCAGGCCGTCGGCCTCCGCCTCCTGCCAGTAGTTGCGCATCATGGTCTGCAGGCTGAAGCCGGTGGCGAACAGGAACAGGCCGCACCAGACCATGGCGATGACCACCAGCCGCCCCCGCAGGGTACGCACCAGCCTCATTCAGCCGCTCCGACCAAAGAGGGCATCAAGAGCCGGCTCATTCGTTGATCCGGTAGCCGAGGCCGCGCACCGTCTCGATGAGATCGGAGTGGGTCTTCTTGCGGATCCGGCCGATGAATACCTCCACCGTGTTGGAGTCGCGGTCGAAATCCTGGGCGTAAATGTGGTCGATCAGCTCGCTGCGCGATACCACCTTGCCCTTGTGCTGCATCAGATAGCCGAGCACCCGGAACTCGTGGGCGGTCAGCTTGATGGGGGTGCCTTCGTACCACACCTGGGACGCCGCCATGTCGAGCCGCACCCCGCCGATCTCCAGGATCGAGCTGGCGTTGCCCGCCGCCCGCCGCACCAGGGCATGGACCCGGGCTACCAGCTCGGCCACCTGGAACGGCTTGGTGAGGTAGTCGTCGGCCCCGGCGTTGAGCCCTTCGATCTTCTCGTGCAGCTGGCCACGGGCGGTCAGCACCAGTACCGGGGTGTCGATCCCCTTGCTGCGCCACTCCTTCAGCACGCTCAGGCCGTCGCGGCCCGGCAGACCGAGATCCAGAATGATGGCGTCGTAGGGTTCGGTCTCGCCGAGAAAGCCGGCCTCGTTGCCGTCGTGGCAGAGGTCGGTCACGAAACCGGACAGGCGCAGCTGTTCCGCCAACTGGCCCGCCAGGGTCTTCTCATCTTCAACTATCAGAATTCGCATAAATGGGTATCCAAAGCAGGGTTGTGCCGGTACCGGCGGCGGTTGGGGAACGAACCGGATGGCGGCGCGTTCGCGGACTCACTCCATCACTCCTCTTCCGGGGGCGGACGCGGTTCGAACAGCCGCTCCAGATGATGGCCCTTGAGCCACACCATCTCCAGGTTGTCGGCCCGATAGCCCACCTTGATGACGCTGTTCTCGCTGTCGATCAGCTTGAGTTCGTACAGCCAGATGCCGTCCTCCTCCCCCAGATCGACCCGCAGCACCCGTACCGGCAGGCGGGAAGCCACCTCCATCACCTCATGAAAGGGGCGCACCCGTCCCTCGCTGACCGCCTGCTGCAGCAAGGCCTCGTTCGGCGTGGCCGCCTGTGCCAGTGCCGGCAGCAGCAACCCAAGCAGAGACAGGGCTCTATTCATGGATGATTCATCTCCCAAAACCTAACATAATGCTGTTTATAGTCTGCCAGCCATGAATCCGGAATGAATATGATCCGACGCAGTTTCCTGCTGATCCTTTGCCTCTTCTCCACCCTCGGCTGGGCGGCCGAGAGCCGTCTCGACATGGCCGGGCTGGTCAAACTGCTGGTGGCCCAAGGGTATCACGACATTCGGGAAGTGGAGCTGGAAGGGGACAAATTCGAGGTGGAAACCCTGGATGCCCAGGGGCAGCGGGTACGACTCCTGGTCGACGCCCATACGGGTGACATCAAAAAAGAGGCCGACTAGGCCTCTTTTTTATGGCGGGTGGTCGGGGCGGCGCACTGCCGGCCTCATGCCTCCCTCAGTTTCTGCGGCCGAAGCCGGCGCCAGGGGTGCAGCAGCTTGTCGCGGCGCGGCACCAGCAGAGCGCAGGCCAGCAGCAGGTAGATGAGCGGCTCCTGCCAGCCGCTCTTGAGCGACCACCAGTAGTGCACCGGCACCAGCAGGGCCACCGCGTAGATCCAGTTGTGCAGCTTCTGCCAGGCCGGCCCCATGCGCCGCAGCAGGGCCGGGATCGAGGTGAGGCTGAGCGCCAGCAGCAACAACAGCGCCACCATCCCCACCACTATGTAGCTGCGCTTGACCAGCTCGCCGCCAATCAGCCCCCAGTCAAACTGCAGATCCAGCCCCAGCCAGACCATGAAATGCAGACCGGCCCACGCGGCGCACCAGAGCCCGAGCGGGCGGCGCAGCTTGATGAGCTGCCCCTGCCGCCAGCGTTTGGCCAGCGGCGACACCAGCAGGGTGAGCAGCAGCAGGTTGAGCGCCCCCTTGCCGAGGTAGTGGGTCAGCCCCTGCACCGGATCCCCTCCCAGCAGGCCGCCGGGCACGGCCACCAGCAGCCAGAGCAGAAACCCCAGCGAGGCGAGGTGTACCAGCGCTCGCAGCAGGGTGATGTGACGCGCCGTCAGTCGCAGAGTCATGGTGTCAGCTCCTCTCGTCTCAGTACCACTTGTGCAGATCCATGCCCTGATAGAGGGACGCCACCTCATCGGCATAGCCATTGAATGGCAAGGTCGGCTGACGCTTGGCCCCGAAGATGCCCCCCTCACCGATGAAGCGCTCGCTGGCCTGACTCCAGCGCGGGTGATCCACCGCCGGATTGACGTTGGCGTAGAAACCGTATTCGTTGGGGGCCAGCAGGTTCCAGGTGGTGGGCGGCATCTCCTCCACCAGCCGGATGGAGACGATGCTCTTGATGCTCTTGAAGCCGTACTTCCAGGGCACCACCAGCCGGATCGGCGCACCGTTCTGGGCCGGCAGCGCCTTGCCGTAGAGCCCCATCGCCAGGAAGGAGAGCGGGTGCATTGCCTCGTCGAGGCGCAGCCCCTCGACATAGGGGTAGTCAATGCCGCCACCGAGGGAACGCGACGCCTGTCCAGGCAACTGTTCCGGATCATAGAGAGTCTCGAAGGCCACGAACTTGGCGCGGCTGGTAGGCTCGGCCCGGCGGATCAGATCCGCCAGCGCGATGCCGCTCCAGGGCAGCACCATGGACCAGGCCTCCACGCAGCGCAGCCGGTAGATGCGCTCCTCCAGCGTGCTCTTGTTGATCAGATCCCACACGTCCAGGGTAAACGGCTTGGCCACCTCCCCTTCCACCTTCAGGGTCCAGGGCTCGGGCTTGAGGTAGTGACCGTTGCGGGCCGGATCCCCCTTGTCGGTGCCGAGCTCGTAGAAGTTGTTGTGGGTGGTAGCCTTCTCCTCTGGCGTGAGGATCAGCCCCTCCGGCCGGGCGGCGGCGTGGATGTTGAGCGCCCGGGTGGCGACCGGCGCCGGCTTGTCGCCAGAGAAGAGATCGAGCACCCCGGCCTGGGTCGGAAACGCCAGAGTGGCGGCGCCGAGCCCCAGCCCTTTCAGGATCAGGCGGCGATCCTGATAGACGGCTTCCGGCGTGACGTCCTGTTCGGTGAGGTGGTGGGCAGAGCGGCGCTTGAGCAACATGGAAAAACTCCCGGGGCGATGAGGGTAACAATCATAAGACCCGCCCCGGCCGAGTTTTATTTCACGGAAAATTACATGAATTGATAGAGAGGCAGTGCCTTGGCCATGGTTCCGACCAGAAACAGCACTACGAACACCAGCAGGGGAACGATCACATTTGGCACCATCAGACTCACTCCATGAGCAGGACAGGGCCTCTAACTATGGAGTAGGGGCCAGCGCCTCACCATGAAATATTTTCGCGAGCGCAAGCGTATTCCTGAGTTGAAATGAGTGATGCAGATCACACACAATCCCGCCCCTGCTTGCCGCCCCTCTTGCGCGGGGTAGGCTCCCTTTTTTCCGAATTTCACTACTGAAGAGTCACGCCATGAGCCCATTGATCGCCATCGCCATCACGACCGGGATCCTCTCCGCCGTCTGGGGCTGGGTCGCCGTTACCCTCGGCCTCATCTCCTGGGTCGGCTTCCTCGGCTGCACCAGCTATTTTGCCTCCAGCGGCGGCTACAAGGCGCTGCTGCAGACCCTGCTGTGCAATGCCAGCGGCATGCTGTGGGCCCTGCTGCTGATCCATGGTGACGCCTGGTGGGGTGCCGGCGTGGCGGGCTACCTGATGACCGGGGTGGTGGCCACCCTGATGTGCGTGCAGGCCAAGCAGCAGTGGCTCGGCTACATTCCCGGCACCTTCGCCGGTTGCTGCGCCACCTTCGGTGCGGCGGGAGAGTGGCGGCTGATCCTGCCGTCGCTGGTAATTGGTGCGCTGTTTGGCTACCTGATGAAGGCGAGCGGCCTCTGGCTCTCCCACAAAACCCAGAAAACCCAGGCCACCGCTGGCGTCACCGACCCGGCCTGATCCCGGCGATGTGGCCGATCCGGTCTGAAACAAGAGGGGCGGTCCGTCATCGACGGGCCGCCCCTCTGTCATTTATCCCTTCGACTTGAAGTTCGCGGCTTCGATGCCGTGCCGATTCAACAGCTTGTAGAAATCGGTGCGGTTTCTGCCCGCCATGTTGGCCGCCAGGGTGACATTGCCCTCGGTGGTGCGCAGCAGCCGGATCAGATACTCCTTCTCGAACTCGGCCCGTGCCTCGTTGAACGAAGGGATGCCGCCACTGCCGCCACTCAGCGCCGACTCCACCATGGCGGCGCCAATCACCGGGCTGCAGCAGAGGCTGGCCAGCTGCTCCACCACGCTGCAGAGCTGGCGCACGTTGCCGGGCCAACCCGCCGCCGCCAGCAGGGCCAGCGCCTCCGGCGAGAAGCCGAGGGCGGCGCAGTCGCCGTGGCGGCTGCGATAATCATCCAGCGCCTGCCTGGCCAGCAGCGGAATGTCTTCACTGCGGGCGCTCAAGGGGGGCAAGGTGATGTTGGCCACGTTGAGCCGATAGAAGAGATCCTCCCGAAAGCGCCCCTCTTCCATCGCCGCCACCAGATCCTGATGGCTGGAGCTGATGACCCGCACCTCGGGCGTGCCCTGGCCGTACTCCTGCAGCACCTGCAGCAGCTTGGCCTGCAGCGATTCCGACAGGTCCCCTATCTCGTCGAGAAACAGGGTCGCTCCCTTGGCCTGTTCAAACAGGCCGGACTGGCCATCCTCGCCGAACAGCTGCAGATCCAGCGCCGCCCACGGCAGCGCGGCACAGTTGATGACATGCAGCGGCTTGTCACGCCGGCTGCTGGCCTGGTGCAGCGCCTGGGTCATGACGCCCTTGCCGGAACCGGAAGGACCCATGATCAGCACGGGCACCTCCATGGCGGCGATGCTGCCAGCCTGGATCAGCAACTGCTCCATCTGCGGGTTGCGGGTCAGGATCAGCGACTGCCAATCCTGTCGCTGCTTTGGGCGCGTCAGGCTCAACGCGTGCTCTATGGTGGCGAACAGCTCATCCTTGTCGATGGGCTTGGTGAGAAAGCTGAACACCCCGGAGCGGGTGGCCTGAATGGCATCGGGAATGGTGCCGTGGGCGGTCATGATGATGACCGGCAGCCCCAGCCACTGGGACTGGATCCGCTCGAACAGCGCCAGCCCATCCATGCCGGCCATGCGCAGATCGCTCAGCACCAGATCGGCCCGTTGCTGGCGCAGCCGGTCCAGCGCCCCTTCGGCACTGTCGGCGGTATCCACCTCATAGCCCTGGCTGCGCAGGCGCATGCTCATCAGCTTGAGCAGGCTGGCATCGTCATCGACCAGCAGGATGCGACTCATTTCAGCGCCTCGCCATTGCCGTTCAGCTTGCGCTGATTGAGTTGATCATCGATGGCGGAGAGTTGCTCGATCTGGCGGCGCAGACGCTGCACCTCCTGACTCTGATCGTCGCGCCGGCTGTCGCGGGCCAGCAGCTCCTCGCCGAGGGCTATCCAGCTGCGCAGGAAGGCCTGGGCATCCAGCCCCAGCTCCGGCAGCAGGCTCTTGAGCTTGTCCAGCCCGGCCCGCCGGCTGGCCACCGACTCGGACGGGTGGGTGTTGACCATGGCCAGGCTGACCCGGCTCTCGATATCGGTCGCCCCCTTGAGGCGCTGGCGCTCCTGGGCCCGCTGCAGGGCATGGCTGGCCAGCAGCCAGTCCGAGTATTGCAGGCGCACCTGCATCTCCTTGTTGGCAAACTCCATCCGTTTGGCGAGGGCGAGATCCGGCGACGCCGCCGGGTCACGCGCTGGCAGCAGGGAACAGCCTGTGAGCAGGCTCATCATCAATACCGGAACAACACATTGTTTCATCTTGGGCTTCACTTCAACGTCAACCGGAAACAGACATCCGCCTGTTCATCTTCAACCAATACCAACTCGCCGCCAAGGCTCATCGCCGATTCCCGGGCGATGGAGAGCCCCATGCCTGAGCCTTTCAGCAGCCCCTGGCGCACAATACTGCCCTGCTCGAAGGGCTCGAAGATCCGCTCCCGCTCGGCCAGCGGAATCGCGGGCCCTTCGTTGGCCACCTCCAGCCAGCTGCCGTTGCCATCCTGCCCGGCACGGATCCAGATCTGCCCGCCGCTGGCGCCGTAACTGACCGCATTGGAGAACAGATTATCGAGGATCAGCCGCAAGCGATATGGCTCGGCCTGCAGGGTGATCGGATCGGTCGGCAAGTGTACACTGATTTGTTTGGATTCCAGCGCCAGCCGGTACTCTGCAGACAATTCTGACAGCAGGGGCGCCAGCGCCACCGGGGTCAGAGTGAACACCTCCTGCTGGCTGAGCCGGTTGAAGTCGAGCAGCCGTTCGATCAGGGTCTGCAGCCGGCGGCTGTTCTCCTCCAGCATCTGGCAGATCTCCTGCTGATCCGGGGTGAGCGGCCCTACAAGCTGCTCGGAGAGCAGATCCGCCCCTTCCCGCAGCACCGCCAGCGGGGTCTTCAGCTCGTGGGAAACGTGGCGCAGGAACTGGTATTTCTGCTGCTCCAGCTCCTTCAATTTATCGTGCAGCCAGACGATCCGCTCCCCCAGCAATACCAGTTCGGCCGGCCCGTCCACCGGGCGTTTGTCCGGTTCCACGCCGGCACCCAGACTCAAGATCCGCGACTCAATCTGACGCACCGGGTGGATGATCAGATAGGTAAACAGCAGCACCAGCAGCAGGCTGAGCACCGCCACGAAACCGCTGACCCACCAGATCTCCGTCATCAGGGCGGCAATGGTCGCCCGCACCCGGCTGACATGCTCGTCTACCTGGCTGCGAGTGATAATCTCAAGCTGCTGATTAACCTGATTAAATTCATCAAATTTGGGGCTGTTTGACTCGGCCTTGGCACGGGCGAGATCCTGCAGGCTGTCGAGCCAGGCGAGCGCCTGCTCGAGACCCGTGTAAGCCTCGGCATCCGGGATGGAACTCTGGTGAGCGGCCAGCAGGCTGCGATAACTCGCCAGCTGCTGCTGATAACTAGCCAGGATGCGCTCATCCCCCAGCACCGCATAGCGACGAAGAGTACGTTCAAGATCAATGGCTTGGGTGGTCAGTAGCGTCGCTCGACGGGTGTCGCGCACCGCCCGTTCCAGCTCGTCGCTGGTCAACTGGCTGAGGTGTTCGAGGGACTGGCTGTCGTGCCAGATCATGCCGCCCAGAGGCATCAACACCAGAACGAACCCCATCAATACCACTTGCAGCAGGGAGCGTGGGCGTACCTTGGTCATCTTGGACTATCTCAATTCAGCAGGGGTGGGTCAGCATATCTGCACTCCCCCAAAAAGCAAAACCGGCCAGAGGGCCGGTTCATGCTGCAGCTTGGGCATCACGCCAGACCGACGGATGCCACACAGATAATCAGGATCATGGCCAACGCGCCAGATGCGGTCAGCAGTGCCCATTTCAGTTCCACGCTCATGCAAACCTCCTTTCTTGCCAAGATGATAGAGCCTGATCACAACAGACAAACCGATGTTAATGCATAGTTAACCCGATAACCGTGAGCTGTGTATGAATTTCAGATGAGCCCCATCCAAGGACCGGTGACATGTTCTATCTGTGTAGCATTGGATCGAATCTTGACCCCCATCAGCACGTCAGTCAGGCGGTCGGCGAGCTGCTCGTTCACTTTGGCCGCCTGCAGCTGAGCTCGGTGATCCAGACCAAGCCGGTCGGGATGCACTCCAGCCATGATTTCCTCAACTGCCTGTTCGTCGCCGAGAGCGAGCTGGCACCGCACCAGCTCAAGGCACACTTCGTCGCCATGGAGCTGGCCCACGGCCGGGATCGCAGCGATCCGCGCTGCAAGGTGCTGGACCGGCCGCTGGACATCGACATCCTGGCCAGCAGCCAGAGCGATGACTTCTCCACCGCCCGGGTCGACGCCTATCTCGACGAGCTGCTGGCGGAGCTCTATGGCCGTGGCCAGGTGCATGATCGCAAGGTGACCCTGCCGCTGCACACCCGCTTGATGGCGGGCAAGGTGATCGAGGAGCGCCAGGTCGGCCTCGCCCCCATCGCCCTGCAGCAGGAGATGGCGACCCCGGCCGCGCTCCTGCGCTGACCCCTAGATGACGGCCAGACTGCGGCCACCATCCACCCGGATGCTGGCCCCGGTCATGTAGTCGTTCTGCATCAACAGCTGAACCGCCTGCCAGATGGGCGCCAGCCCCCCTTCCCGCGCCAGCGGCGTCTTCGCCAGCACCTGCTGGCGCCACGCATCGCCATGTTCGTCGAGAAACAGGATGGGGCCCGGCTCTATGGTATTGACCCGGACGGCGGGTGCCAGCTCGCGGGCAAAGCTCATGGCCAACGAGTGGGCCCCCGCCTTGGTGGCCACATAGCTGGCAAACTGGGGTGCCGGCGCGTGGATGTAGATGTCGGTGATATGGATGATGCCGGCATTGGCGTTGCGCGCCAGCTGGGACGCCAGCGCGCGGTTTAGCTGGAAGGGGGCCGCCATGTGCACCCGGTAGAACTGATCAAACTGGGCCAGTTGCGCCGCCGGATCCGCCGCCTGCGGCTCAAACGCCGAGGCGTTGTGGATCACCAGCGCCAGATCCTGATGGACGGCCAGCGCCTCGATCAGCTTGCCGACCTCCTCCTCGCGCGCGAAATCCGCCTGCACCAGCTCGACCCCCAGCGCTCGCAGCCGCGCCAGCTCGGGTCGCTCGCTGCGATAGCTGCCCGTCACCTGCCAACCCGCCGCCACCAACTGTTCGCACAGATAGAAACCAAGCCGGCGGCCACACCCCGTCACCAATGCACGCATACCCTCTCCTTGATTGTCCGGCCGGGGAATACCTATCGATCCCCACGGCACAAGCCATTGGCCGTGGCCGCCACCCGGCGGGCATAGTGGCGCCATTGCCACCTTAACGGAGCCACTTCCATGTTACAGATCCGCGATCACATGAGCCGTTTGACCCACTCCCTCACCCCGCAGCTCGGCCTGGCCGAGGCGCTGGATCGGCTGCATGACTCAGGCCTGAGCGGCCTGCCGGTGCTGGACCCGCAGCAACGGCTGATCGGTTTTCTCTCCGAACAGGATTGCATCCCGAGCCTGCTCACCGGCAGCTATCACTGCGATACCCGCACCCGGGTGGAGGACCTGATGAGCCGGACACCGCTCTCGGTCAGCCCGGATGACAGCATACTGGATCTGGCCAGCCAGATGACCGAGGCCAGACCCAAGGTCTATCCGGTACTGGAGGGGAACCGGGTAGTCGGCATCATCAGCCGCCGGCAGGTCATGCAGGCCCTCAACGCCCAGATGAAGGGCTGCCTGCCCACCTAAATCTGGTAGCGCCTCTTGTCGCCGATATCGAAGTGCAGCGGCATGCGCCACTTGGCCAGGGAGAGCAGACAGAGCAGCAACCCGCACACCAGCTCCACCAGGGCGGCGGCCCAGCCGATGCCGGCCAGCTCCAGCAACCACAACAGGGGCAGCAGCAAGGGGACCGCCCTGATCCCCGGAATGGCGAAGCAGAACTGCTCCTTGAAGGCCAGCCCCGCCAGTGTGGCCAACGCCGCCCCCAGCACCAGCACATCCGGTGCCCCGCTCGCACTGAGCAGCAGGGCGCCCCAGCCCAGCCCCTGCAGCACAAAGCGAATGCGCTTGTCATAGACATGCAGGCATAACCCGCATACCCCGCTGGCCACGGCCAGCGCCACCAGCCAGCTCGCCGGCGCCAAAAAATCCTGCCCGAGCAGCAGGCTTGCCCCTCGACACAGCAGCAGCAAGGCTGCCAGACTCAAGCCAAGGCGATAGAGGCAGACCGACACTCTGTCGATGCCGTCCAGCTCGCTTTCAATTTCAGGGTTTGCCATCGGCGGTCGCCTCTGTTGCAGGTAGGGGCCAATATACTTGAATTATGCCCGCGAGCGATTCCCTATTCCGTGCAGGAGATGTGGTTTGCGAAGATTCATTCTGCTCTGCCTGTTGTTCCCCCTCTGGCTGCAGGCCAAAGAGTTGATCATCGGTGGCACCCTGGAGCCGCCGCTGAAGTTTCTGGATGCACAGGGTGTTCCCCATGGTCTGGACGTGGATGTGGTCAGCACCATCTTCGGCAAGCTGCGCATTCCCATCCGCATCGAGCTGACCGACTCCGGCGCCCGGCTGACCCGCAACGCCGAGACCGGGGTGTACGACCTGGTGATGACCCACTCCTACAAGCCGGAGCGGGAACGCTATCTGCTCTACCCGCAGCAGGCCCACCTGCGCCACAGCTGGCACTTCTTCGTGCGAAAGGCCGACCTGCTGAAGATCCGCTACGACACGCTGGCGGACCTCAAACCCTGGCGCATCGGCATCACCAAGGACTTCTCCTATACCCCGGAGCTGACCGCCGCCCTCGCCGATCCGGCCTATCACTTCCAGGAGATCCCCATCAACCAGCTGCAGTTGCGCAAGCTGATCGCCGGGCGCATCGACGTGGTACCCATGCCGCTGGTCACCGCCTTCGCCCAGATCAAGGAGGAGGGGCTGGAGGGCAAGCTCGATTACCTGCCCAAGCCGCTCAAGGCCAGCCCTTACTACACCGTCTGGACCAAGGCCAGGGCCGATGCAACCACCCCGGCCCTGATGGCGGCCTACGACGCCGAACTGCTGCGCATGAAGCGCGACGGCCGGCTCAAGGCCATCTACGACCACTACGGCATCCCCTATATCGAGCCCTGAACCCGACCGTCAGGGCTGCACGTCTCGCAAGATCGGGCTCTGCAGTGAAATCAGGGTTTCGCCTGTGAAATGGAACTCCCGCGTCCCTCAGCCCTTAAGGCTTCACATCCCGTAAGATCGGGCACTGCAATGAAATCAGGGTTTCGCATGTGAAATGGATCTCCCGCGTCCCTCAGTCCTTAAGGCTTCACATCCCGCAAGATCGGGTTTTGCAGCGAGATTAACGTCTCGGTGGACTGGATCTCGTCGATGGTCTGGATCTTGTGGATCAACACGGTCTGCAACTCGTCGATGGAACGGGTCATCACCTTCATGAAGATGCTGTAGTGGCCGGTGGTGTAGTAGGCCTCCACCACTTCGTCCAGCGCCTGCAGCTTGGCCAGCGCCGAGGGGTAATCCTTGGCGCTCTTCAGATTGATGCCGATGAAGCAGCAGACGTCGTAGCCCAGCTTCTTGGGGTTCACCTGAACTCGCGTTCCCTCGATGATGCCCGCCTGCTTCATCTTCTCCACCCGCACATGGATGGTGCCCGGACTGACCAGCAGTTGTTTGGCAAGCTCGGCATAGGGAATGCGCGCATTCTCCATCAGAGCGGTGAGGATGGCCTGATCGAGATTATCGATCCGATAATTTTCCGGCACTTTTTTGCACTCCCTTTGATGATTCCTCATTAATTACCGGTGTATTTTGAAGAAAAAAATACACAAAGCCTATTTCTATTATCGAATATTGAATTTAGTTGGCAATCTGTTGAAGAATCCTCACATCCAACGGGTTCAAGACAGGTATTCAGCATGAAACAGCACTACATTCGCAGCCAGCAACAGATCAGCTTCGTCAAAGAGATGTTCTCCCGCCAACTCGCCCAGCAACTGGGTCTGATGGAGGTGCAAGCCCCCATCCTGAGCCGGGTCGGAGATGGCACTCAGGACAACCTCTCTGGCCACGAGAATGCAGTGCAGGTCAAGGTGAAGACCCTGCCTGAGCACAGCTACGAAGTGGTGCACTCACTGGCCAAATGGAAGCGCCAGACCCTGGGCCGCTTCGGTTTCGGCCCGGGCGAAGGCATCTACACCCACATGAAGGCGCTGCGTCCGGACGAGGATCGCCTCACCCCCATCCACTCCGTCTACGTGGATCAGTGGGACTGGGAGAAGGTGATGCCGAGCGAGCGCCGCGATCTGGCCTACCTGCAGGAAACCGTGCGCGGCATCTGGGCTGCCATCAAGGCTACCGAGCGCGCGGTCTGCGCCGAGCACGAGCTGACTCCCTTCCTGCCGGCCGAGATCCAGTTCCTGCACAGCGAAGAGCTGCTGACCCGCTACCCGGACCTCGATGCCAAGGGGCGTGAGCGGGCCATCGCCAAGGAGCTGGGTGCCGTGTTCCTGATCGGCATCGGCGGTGCACTCTCCCACGGTGAGCGCCACGACGTGCGTGCCCCGGACTACGACGACTGGAGCAGCCACAGCGAGCTGGGACTGGCCGGTCTGAACGGTGACATCCTGGTGTGGAACCCGGTGCTGCAGGACAGCTTCGAGATCTCCTCCATGGGGATCCGGGTCGACGCCGAGGCGCTGCGCCGCCAGCTGGCCATCACCGGCGATGAGGATCGCCTGCAGTACGACTGGCACCAGGATCTGCTGGCCGCACGGATGCCGCAAACCATCGGCGGCGGCATCGGCCAATCCCGTCTGGCCATGCTGCTGCTGCAAAAAGAGCATATCGGTCAGGTCCAGGTCGGCGTCTGGCCGGCCGAGATGAAAGCCGCCGTGCAAGGCATGCTGTAACAAATGAAAGCCATGCCGGCGTCATCGCGCTGGCATGGCAACAGGCAGGTGGCCGTCGGGGTTGAGCGAGCGCATCCCCGGCAGGCTGTAAGACGCGAGGCCAGCAGTGGCCGCGCTTCGCAATCGGGGGCTTGCCCCTGCGACCCGCTCAACCCACGTCAGGTCGCTTCACTACATTCCTCCCGGCAATCTTCGGATTGCCGCTTTTTTTACGCCGAAAAACTGTGCTCGAACCCGGCCCCGATCTGGCGCTGGCGCGGCAACTCCGCCTTTCTGCTGCCGGTGCAGTGGCAGGCAAACAACTGATCCACCGCCTCTTCCTGCAGATAGGCAGCGAGCGCCACCGCCCGCTGTGGGCCGGAAAACTTCAGGTGCAGGCCGCCGATGACGGCGTGGATCCGCTCGTCGCCACACACCTCCTTGGCCCGCTCAATGATGTTCTCGACCCCGGCGTGGCCACAGCCGATAAAGACGATGAGCCCCTGCTCACTCTTGTAGGCCAGCGCCGAGTCGTCGCTGATGAGGTCTTTCTCCACCCGCCCACCCCGCACTATGTAGCCAAGCAGCGAAGGCGCAGCCCGGTCGCGCCGCACAATGCTGCCGAGGAACACCAGACGATCCGAGAGCCACACCGGCTCGGCCGAGCAATGGGGGAGCAAGCCTCTGGCCGGCAGCGACTCCCAAGCCAGCGCCCCCGACAGGCGATAGAGGTTTCGCCGCCAGAAGGGCAGCGACAGGAAGTAGCCCCGCTCGCAGAACACATCCGGACAGACGATGAGCGGAATGGGTCTTGGATAGGCAGGCAGCGAGCTGACCCCGCCCACATGGTCGTAATGCCCGTGAGAGAGCACCACATGGGTGAGCGAGGCGAGATCGATCCCCATCGCGGCGGCGTTGTGGCGCAGCGCCCGGCCACGACCGCTATCAAACAGCACCCTGAGGCCGTCACACTCCAGCAGCAGCGCCAACCCTCGCTCGGGCAGACAGCCAGGCAGATGAACGTCGTCATCCACCAGCACGGAAAACTTCAGCATCTCGCTTCCCCTGAAAACAAAACGCAGGCACGAGGCCTGCGTTTTTCATCGACAATCCCGTTACTGGGTCATGGTGAGGCCATTGCTGTCGGCCCCCAGCACCAGCTTTTTGCCCGGCACGATGCGGCCGGAGAGCAGCGCCTGCGCCAGCGGGTTCTCCACCTTGTGCTGGATCGCCCGCTTGAGGGGACGCGCCCCGTAGACCGGATCGAACCCGGCGTGCACCAGTTTCTCGAGCAGCGCCTCGCTCACCTCCACCTCGTAACCCTGGGCCTCGAGACGACCCATCAGGCTCTTGAGCTGGATGCGGGCGATGGACTTGATGTGCTCCTCGCCGAGCGGGTGGAACACCACTGTCTCGTCGATCCGGTTGATGAACTCCGGCCGGAAGCTGCGGGTCAGCACCTCCATCAGCATGCCCTTCATCTCGTCGTAGTCCTTCTCGGAGTGGTGCTCCTGAATGAGATCCGACCCGAGGTTGGAAGTCATGATCACCACCGAGTTGCGAAAATCGACGGTACGACCCTGACCATCGGTCAGGCGGCCATCGTCCAGCACCTGCAGCAGGATGTTGAACACATCAGGGTGTGCCTTCTCCACTTCATCCAGCAGGATCACCGAGTAGGGGCGACGGCGTACCGCCTCGGTCAGATAACCGCCCTCCTCGTAACCCACGTATCCCGGAGGCGCCCCCACCAGACGGGCCACGCTGTGTTTCTCCATGAACTCCGACATGTCGATCCGCACCATGGCGTCCTGGGTATCGAACAGGAACTCGGCCAGCGCCTTGCACAGCTCGGTCTTGCCCACCCCGGTGGGCCCCAGGAACAGGAAGGAGCCGATGGGGCGGTTCGGGTCGGACAGCCCGGCACGGGAGCGGCGAATGGCGTTGGAAACCGCCTCGACCGCCTCTTCCTGGCCGATCACCCGGCTGTGCAGCTGATCTTCCATCCGCAGCAGCTTGTCGCGCTCCCCTTCCAGCATGCGGGCCACCGGAATGCCGGTCCAGCGGGCCAAGACATCGGCGATCTCCACGTCGGTGACCCGGTTGCGCAGCAGGCTGGTCTCCTGCATCTCGGCCTGGGTGGCGAGATCCAGCTGTTTCTCCAGCTCCGGAATGCGGCCGTACTGCAGCTCGGACATCCGGCCCAGATCGCCTGCGCGGCGCGCCACGTCGAGATCCTGGCGGGCCTGCTCGAGGGCCGCCTTGATGTGCTGGGTGCCGGCGAGGGCGGCCTTCTCGGCCTTCCACACCTCATCCAGCTCGTTGTATTCACGATCTTTTTCGCTGATTTCCTGATTGATCAACTCGAGCCGCTTGCGACTGGCGTCATCATCCTCCTTCATCAGCGCCTGCTGCTCCAGCTTGAGCTGGATGATGCGCCGCTCGAGCCGGTCGAGGGACTCGGGCTTGGAGTCGATCTGCAGCCGGATGCTGGCCGCCGCCTCGTCGATGAGGTCGATGGCCTTGTCCGGCAGCTGGCGATCCGCGATGTAGCGGTGCGACAGCTGGGCCGCCGCCACGATGGCGGGGTCGGTGATCTGCACATGGTGGTGCAGCTCGTAACGCTCCTTCAGGCCGCGCAGGATGGCAATGGTGTCCTCCACGCTCGGCTCCTCCACCAGCACCTTCTGGAAGCGGCGCTCCAGCGCGGCATCCTTCTCGATGTACTGACGGTACTCGTCCAGGGTGGTAGCACCGACGCAGTGCAGGTCGCCACGGGCCAGCGCCGGTTTGAGCATGTTGCCCGCATCCATGGCGCCTTCACCCTTGCCGGCGCCAACCATGGTGTGCAGCTCGTCGATGAAGAGGATGACGTTGCCCTCCTCCTTGGCCAGATCGTTCAGCACGGCCTTGAGCCGCTCTTCGAACTCGCCGCGATACTTGGCACCGGCCACCAGCGCCCCCATGTCCAGCGACAGCACCCGCTTGTTCTTGAGCCCTTCCGGCACTTCACCGTTGATGATGCGCTGGGCCAGCCCTTCGACGATGGCGGTCTTGCCGACACCGGGAGCACCGATCAGCACCGGGTTGTTCTTGGTACGGCGTTGCAGCACCTGGATGGTGCGGCGGATCTCGTCATCCCGGCCGATCACCGGGTCGAGCTTGCCGATCTCGGCCCGCTCGGTCAGATCGATGGTGTATTTCTCCAGCGCCTGGCGATTCTCCTCGGCGTTGGCATCTTCCACCTTCTTGCCGCCACGCACCTTGTCGATGGCCGCTTCGAGTTTCTCCTTGGTCAGCCCCTGGGCACGCAGCAGCTCGCCCAGCGTCCCCTTCTCGTCGAGGGCCGCCAGCACGAACAGCTCGGATGAGATGAACTGATCCTTGCGCTGCTGAGCCAGCTTGTCGCAGACGTTGAGCAGCCGGCCGAGGCCGTTGGAGAGCTGCACGTCCCCTTCCACGCCGCTGACGCGCGGCAGGCGATCCAGCTCCTCGCCGAGGCGCGAGCGCAGGGAATTGATGTCCATCCCGGTCAGGGTGAGCAGCGGACGGATGGAGCCGCCATCCTGGTTGACCAGGGCGGTCATCAGGTGAACGGGTTCGATGAATTGGTGGTCACGACCCAGTGCCAAAGACTGGGCATCGGAAATAGCAATCTGGAATTTGCTGGTCAGGCGATCGAGGCGCATTGCACTCCCCCTTTCAAGACAGACGCCGCTTGCGCGGCAAACAACATAACTTTCTGAGATGAAAGATGAGGCCCGTACGGACTATTTCAAGGGGCGAGGCTGGTTATTTTTTCTGCAAAGCGGGAAGCAGGCGGGATCCCCGCCCGGCAAGATGCAGGGCGGGGAGCGTCGTCAGGGCGCCAGCCAGATAATCGAGGCCATGCGGCCGGTCTGGCCGTTGCGACGATAAGAGTAGAATTGCTCGCTGTCGCTGTAGGTGCAATGTTCACCGCCATAGACGGCGGTGACGCCGGCGCGGGCGAGGCGCAGCCGGGCCAGCTGGTAGATATCCGCCAGCCATTTCCCTTCGTTGGGCGAAGGGACGAACGCAGCCGCCGCCTCGGCCTGCTCGGCCATAAAGGCCTCGCGCACCTCGCCACCCACTTCAAACGCAGTAGGGCCGATGGCCGGACCCAGCCAGGCCAGGATCTCGCCCGGCTCGCAGCCCATGGCGGCGATACTCGCCTCCAGTACGCCACCCTGCAGCCCACGCCAACCGGCGTGAGCGGCAGCCACCACGGTACCGGCCCGATCGCAGAACAGCACCGGCAGGCAGTCGGCGGTCATCACGATGCAGGCCTGACCCGCCTCACGGGCGCAGGCGGCATCCGCATCCGGCGCACAGCCGTAGTCGCGGCTGACGGGATGCACCGCGGTACCGTGCACCTGATTGAGCCAGTTGAGAGTGCCGGGGATCCCCGCTGCCTGCTGCAGCCGGGTCCGGTTGGTCTCGACCCTGGCCGGCTCGTCCCCCACGTGGGCCCCCAGGTTGAGGCCGGCAAAGACCCCCTCGCTGATACCGCCGTCACGGGTGGTCGACAGGGCGCTGACCTTGGCCGGTGCCGGCCAATCGGGTTCGATCCATTTCATCTGTGGCTCCTTTCCTTCATATAAAACGGGGCCCCTTGGCTGCAACCAGTCAAGGGGCCCCATATCAGGTCATGCAGGGCGGGTTACGGCAAGAATCGTCGCAGAGCCGCCCTCTTCATCAGTTCCAGACCAGATCGTCCGGATTGGCCAAGGTATCAGCTCGCAGCACTTCCATCAGGTCCAGCATGTCCTGCGGCGTGGGGGAATGCCATTCCATCACTTCACCCGTGATGGGATGTGCCAGCTTCAGCATGGTGGCATGCAGTGCCTGACGATGGAAGCCACGCAGGGCCTCGGTCAGCTCGGGGGTGGCATTGCGCAGCAGACGCAGACGGCCACCGTAGGCGGGATCCCCCACCAGCGGGTGCTTGATGTGGGCCATGTGGACGCGGATCTGGTGGGTACGACCGGTTTCCAGTCGCAGCCGCAGACGGGTGTGGCCACGGAACTTCTCGTGCACCCGATAGTGGGTGACGGACTCGCGTCCATTGGGCACCACGGCCATGTGGGTACGCTGGGTCGGGTGACGGCCGATGGGGGCATCGACGGTACCGCCTGCGGTCATGTGACCGATGGCAATGGCTTCGTACTCACGGGTGATCTGGCGCGCTTGCAGCGCTTCCACCAGGTGGGTCTGGGCCGGGATGGTCTTGGCGACCACCATCAGACCCGTGGTGTCTTTATCCAGACGGTGCACGATACCGGCGCGGGGCACCTCGGCGATGGCGGGATAGCGGTGCAACAGGGCGTTGAGAATGGTGCCATCCGGCGTGCCGGCGCCCGGGTGGACCACCAGACCGGCCGGCTTGTCGATCACCAGAATGTGTTCATCTTCATAGACGATGTTGAGCTCGATATTCTGGGCATCCCAACGGGTATCATCCGCCAGCTCGACATCCACATGTACCTTCTGCCCGGCCAGCACTTTCTCGCGCGGGGTATTGGCAACCTGACCATCCAGGGTCACTCTGTCCTGTAAAATCCACTCCTTGATGCGGGTGCGGGAGTAGTCTGGAAACAATTCAGCCAGGGCCTGGTCGAGTCTCTGCCCGAATTGGTGATCCTGGAATTCGCCTGTCAGTTCAATATGCTGGCTCATGTATGGTCTCTTGAGCGGGGGGTATCAATTCGAAATAATCCGGGTATTCTAGCTTTTCTTTTAGCCAAGCATAACGGATACTTTGCCAATTTCGTGGAAATGGACCGGATGTTGTTGATGGGAAAGAAGTCTCACCTGCTGATGTCGCTCGCCTTGGTCGCTACCTTGATCACAGGCTGTTCCAGCACCAAACCCAAGGTACCGGACGAACCGCCGGAGACCCTGTACCAGAAAGCACGCCTCAAGCTGGATGCCGGTAACTACCTGAATGCTATCGAGTTACTGGAAGCCTTGGACTCGCGCTATCCTTTCGGCGCCTACTCCAACCAGGTTCAGCTCGACCTCATTTACGCCTACTACAAGCAGGATGATACTGCCCAGGCGATCGCCAATATCGACCGTTTTATCCGCCTCAATCCGGCGCATAAAAATATCGACTACGTATTCTACATGCGCGGTCTGACCAACATGGCCGGCGATTACAACTTCTTCCAGGACTTCCTGGGCATCAATCGGGACGACAAAGACCCTTCCTATGCCCGTCAGGCCTTCCAGGATTTCAAGACCCTGTTGCAGAACTACCCCAACAGCGTCTATGCCGCCGATGCCCGTGCCCGCATGATAGGTCTGAAGAACCGGCTTGCCCGTTACGACCTGAGCGTGGCCGAGTACTACGTGAAGCGCGATGCGCTGATCGCCGCCGCCAACCGCGCCAAGCTGATCGTCGAGACCTATCCCGACACGGCCGAAACCGAGAAGGCGCTGGAGATCATGATCAACTCCTACGACAGCCTGAAGATGCCGACCCTGGCCCAGCATGCCCGCGAAGTGCTGGCCAAGAACTACCCGGACAATCGTCTCGGCCGCGGCTGACTCGCAGCAACGTAATGAAAAACCGGAGCCACTGGCTCCGGTTTTTTTATGGGCGCTTTTCATGGATGACATGACCATCAGTCCCTTCCCCCCGTGCCGGCGGCATGGGGAGAGACGGCGCACATCAGCCACGCCGTCATGCCGTGCGTTACTTGGCGACGTTGCCCGCCACGTTGAGCACATCCCAGGTGCGGGAGAAGGGCGGCGCATAGGCAAAGTCCAGCATGCCGAGCTGCTCGGTGGTCACCCCCATGGTGATGGCGACCGCCAGCGCGTCGATGCGGTGTACCGCCCCCTTGCGACCGAGGATCTGGCCCCCCAGCAGCCGCTTGCTGCCTGCCTCATAGACCAGCTTGACGTGAATGTCGGACTGGCCCGGGCAGTAGTTGGTATGGCACTTGTCCTTGATCACCACGGTGCGGTAATCAATCCCCATCGCCTTGGCCTCCTGCTCGGAGAGGCCGGTACGGCCCGCCTCCAGCCCCAACACCTTGAGCGCCGCAGAACCCAGAGTGCCCGGGAACTCCTGCTCGGCCCCCGCCAGGTTCTCGCCCACCATGCGCCCCAGCTTGTTGGCGATGGTGGCGAGCGGCACATAGACCTGCTGCTGCTTCACGGCGTGCCAGACGCTGGCACAGTCACCGGCCGACCAGACGTTGGCCAGCGAGCTGCGCCCCTGCCGGTCCACCTTGATGGCACCGTTGCCGAGCCGCTCGATGCCGGTATCGGCCAGGAACTCGGTATTGGGTTTGACCCCGGTGCAGACCACCACGATATCGGCTTCGTACTCACCCTGGCTGGTCCGCACGCCGGTCACCCGGCCCTCCCCCAGTAGCGCTTCAACTCGCTCACCCAGATGGAGAGAGACACCCTGCTCGCGCAGTTCGGTTTCGATGTGCTGGGTGATCTCGCCGTCAAACGCATCGGGGATAACCCGCTCCGCCAGCTCGATCAGACGCACTTCTTTACCCTGATGCACCAGTGCCTCCACCACCTCCAGCCCGATAAAGCCGGAGCCGATCACCAGGGCACGGCCGTTGGCCTTGTCCTGCACGGCGGCCTTGAGGGCCAACCCGTCGGCCATCCGACGCAGACCGAATACCCCTTCCTGCTGCAGGCCGGGGATGGGGGGCATCACTTCGCGGGCGCCGGTGGCGATCATCAGCCGATCGTAACGATCGGTGAAGGTGTCGCCCTTGTGCTCCACGGTCAGCGTCTGCGCGGTGGCATCCAGGCCCAGCACCCGGTGGCCGGTCTTGACCTCGATCCCCTTGGCGGCGAACTGCTCCGGGGTGAACTCGGCCATGTAGCCGGGCTCCTGAAACTCGTCGCCAACGAAGTAGGGCAGACCACAGGCACCGAAGGAGATCACCTCGGATGCCTCATACACCACTATCTCGGCCTCTTTGGCCAGTCGGCGCGCCTTGGCCGCCGCACTCATGCCGGCGGCTTCGCCACCGATGATCACGATTCTCATACTCGCTCCTTTCCATGCAACGGGGAGGGCATGCCCTCCCCGCTCTTCATTGGTTGCTCGCCGGGGCAAGAGTCGACTCCCCCGGACAGACGGATCAGATGGTCGACTCTTCGCCGTCCAGACACACCTCATGCTCGCTGTTGAATACCGCCATGTCGGTCTCCCCCAGCAGACGGCTGGTGACGGTACCGGCGGTGATGGAGCCGGAGACGTTCAGCGCAGTACGGCCCATGTCGATCAGCGGCTCGATGGAGATGAGCAGACCGGCCAATGCCACCGGGAAGTCCAGCGCGGAGAGCACGATCAAGGCGGCGAAGGTGGCGCCGCCGCCAATGCCTGCCACCCCGAAGGAGCTGACGGTGATGATGGCGATCAGGGTCATGATGAAGCCCGGATCCATGGGGTTGACCCCCACGGTCGGCGCAATCATCACCGCCAGCATGGCCGGATAGATGCCGGCGCAGCCGTTCTGGCCGATGGTCGAACCGAACGAGGCGGCGAAGTTGGCGATCCCTTCAGGAATGCCGAGCGCCTTGGTCTGGGTCTGCACGTTCATCGGGATGGAGCCCGCACTGGTGCGGGAGGTGAAGGCAAAGGCCAGCACCGGCATGATCTTCTTCAGGAAGCGAGCCGGGTTGATGCCCACCAGGCTCACCAGCAGCAGGTGCACCGCAAACATGATGGCGATGGCGCCGTAGGAGGCCATGACGAAGCTAAGCAGATTGAGGATATCGGCATAGTTGGAGCCGGACACCACCTTGGTCATCAGCGCCAGCACGCCGTAGGGGGTGAGGCGCAGCACCAGGGTCACCATCCGCATCACGATGACGTGGGCAACCTGCATGAAGTGACCGAAACTCGCGAAGATCTCCGGCTTCTTGCGGGCGATGCCGGTGGCCGACAAACCGATGAAGATGGAGAAAATCACCACGGCGATGGTGGAAGTCTTGCGCGCGCCCGTCATGTCGAGGAAGGGGTTGGCCGGGATGAACTCCAGCACCATCTTGGCAAAGGACATGCTCTCGACGCTGCCGAGGGTGGTCTGCAGGGCCGCGCCACGAGCGGTCTCGGCGGCGCCGGCGGTGAGCCCCTCGGCGGTCAGGCCGAACAGGTTGGACATCAGGATGCCCGCCCCGGCGGCGATCATGGTGGTGAAGATCAGCACGCCTATGGTCATGGCGCTGATCTTGCCGAGCGCGGTACCGCCGTTGAGCTTGAGGATGGCGCCGATGATGGAGACCATGATGAGCGGCGTGATGATCATCTGCAGCAGCTGCACATAACCGCTGCCGACGATGTCCAGGTAGTCGCCGGTCTGTACCAGCACGTCGGAACCGGCGCCGTAGAGCAGCTGCAGGGCGGCACCGAACAGGATGCCCAGCCCCAGCCCCGAGAAGACCCGGCGGGTGAAGCTGACGTGGGTTTGCTGCAACCGATAGAGAAACAGCAGCAACATGACCAGGATGGCCAGATTACCTATAACGCTAAGAGTCATGACGATATTCCCCAAATGATCGGGCCGGGCCCGAGGTGTACGGACGAGTGCCCAGTGCGCACTCTCCCCTGAAACGCGCCGCATCGTGGCGGCTCGCCCCCCGGTGTGGCCGGGGTGGCGTCAACAGGCAGAAAAACGGAGGGTGGCCTGCGCCACCCTCTTGCATCACTCGGCCTTGCCTTGTTGCTTGGCCCGCATGATGTTGATGATCTCGATATCGGTATCCAGCATCCCCTGTTTGGAGAGGCGACCCAGGTTGGCTATGGTCTGATCCACATCGTCGGAGACGATGCCTTCGCTCTGGGGCACGTGCAGGTTGTTGATGGCCATCAGCGACGATTTGACCGCCGCCGAGGTGGAGGTAGAGACCTTCATGGAACAGGCGCTGCCCGCGCCGTCGCAGATGATACCGGAAACGTCGCCGATCATGTTGTTGATACAGTGACTAATTTGCTCGAACTGGCCGCCCAGCAGCCAGGTGATGGCGGCCCCCGCCCCCATGGCGGCGGTGCTGGCGGCGCAGAGGGCCGACAGCTTGTTCTGGTAGGTCTTGATGTAGATGGCCACCAGGTGGCTCATCACCAGCGCCCGGGTCAGCTGCTCATCGCTCGCCTGGAGGAAGCGGGCGGCCGCCACCACCGGCATGGTGGCGGCAATGCCCTGGTTGCCGGAGCCCGAGTTGGACATGGCGGGCAGCATGGCACCATCCATCCGCGCATCGGAGGCGGCGGACGACAAACGCATGGCCAGGGTCATCAGGTCATCGGAGAGCAGCTTGCGCTCCACCTGCTCGGTGAGGATCTTGCCGATGCGCAGGCCATACCCCTGCAACCCTTCATCTGCCAGCGCCTGGTTCATGGTGGCCGCCTCGCGGATGAAGTCGATCTCGGCCAGCGGCACCTGCAGGGCGAACTCGACAATCTCGCGCAGGGTCATGGCTGGCTTGCTGGAAGGGGCGGCCTGGATCTGCACGCCGGGGGCGCTGTCCTGCGCCATCAGCACCTCGCCGTCTCGCTCCATCAGGATGATGCGGGTGTGGTCGGTACAGATCACCACCCGGGCGCTGTGCCCCTCCACCTGTGCCAGCACCTCGGCGTAGAGCACGTCCGGCACGTCCTTCACATCCACCTTGATGGCGGGCAGCAGCGCCTTGGCGGCGTCGACCTGATCCGGCGTGAGAGTCTTGAGCACCTCCAGCCCGGCATCCGGGTTGCCACCGGTGATGCCGACGGCGGCCGCCACCGGCAGACCTATCATGCCGGTACCCGGCACGCCGACCCCCATGCCGTTCTTGAACAGATTGCCGCTGACCCAGACGCTGACGCGGGTCGGCACCTGCCCCAGCAGCTTGCGGCAGTTGGCCGCCGCCAGCGCCACCGACATGGGTTCGGTGCAGCCAAGGGCCGGCACCACTTCACGCTTGAGCAGGGTAATAAAGTCGGTCCATTGTGCTTTCATTGCGATGTATCTCATGTTCACGGTGCCCGATGCGGGCTTGTCATTGTGCTGTCCACCGCGCAGTGGCGGAGCGACATATAACCAGTATGGCGGGAGATGCCGGGTCGGCTGCAGCCGGTCGAGGGTCGAGCCGATGATCGGGGCCGCCTGAGTCGTTGGGCAATCCGATCAACTTTTGGTAACTCTAAAGCAATAGGACTCAAATAAATTTGAGCCGCTTCGCTTTTTGCGCAGGCATTATGCCCAACTGGCGGTGAAGTGCCACAAAATGTGAACAAGCGCACGGCAGGTCGCTGCCGACCTGGTTCAGCCGGCAGCGGGGAAAGTCAGAGCCCGTAACGGGTCAGCAGGGATTGATATTCGGGGGTCTGTTTGAAAGCCTTGAGGGCGAGGGAGAACTGATAGGCCAGCCGCTCGTTGCCGGGCCTGTGGGTAAAGGCGAGAAAATTGCGGTTGCTCTCGCTCACCAGTTTTTCGCTGTGACCGACCTGATCCTGCAGCCCCTGCCCCTTGAGCAGGTAACGGCCCACCATCTGGTTCATCACGACCCCATCGAGCCGCCCCGCCATCATCAGGTGCAACTGCTTGATCATGTTGCTCTCCCCGGTCATGGCCACCCGGGTAAACAGGGCCGAGGTGAGGAACTCCTCGCCGTAGGCGTAATCGGCCTGGGTACCGATACGCAGCCCTTTGAGGCTGGCCAGCCCCTGGAAGTCGACGGGTCTGGCGAACGGGAAGAAGAGCACTTCTCCACTCTGGGAGAGGGGTTCATCCGGATAGTGCAACCACTCCAGCCGGCGCTCTTCGAAGAAGGCATCGACGATGGCATCACCGCGCTGGAGCCTGGCCTCCTGCAGCACCCGCTTCCAGGGCAGTACCTTGACCGTGGTCCGGTAACCCATCCGCTTGAGCACGGTGCGGGCCAGCTCCAGATCGGCACCGCCCAGGCTGCCGTCATCGAGCCGCATCACATAGGGCGGCCACAGCTCGGTCAGCAGGGTCAGGGTCGGTGGCTCGCTCGCCTGTACCGCCCACCCCCACCAGAGGCAAAGCAGGATCCATCCTTTACGCCACACCATGCAGTGATCTCCTCTGTGTATTGGCTGAGGATATACCAAAAAGTGAGTAATAAAAAAGGAGGCCGGAGCCTCCTTTTTTGCTTTCCTCTCCGGCGCTTACAGCGCTTTCAGGATAGCCTCGACGCTGGCCTTGGCATCGCCAAACAGCATCTGGGTGTTCTCCTTGAAGAACAGCGGGTTCTGCACACCGGCATAGCCAGTGTTCATGGAGCGCTTGAAGCCGATGACGTTCTGCGCCTTCCACACTTCCAGCACCGGCATGCCGGCGATGGGGCTGCCCGGATCTTCCATGGCGGCCGGGTTGACGGTGTCGTTGGCACCGATCACCAGCACGGTGTCGGTATCGCTGAAGTCTTCGTTGATCTCGTCCATTTCCAGAACTATGTCATACGGGACTTTCGCTTCCGCCAGCAGCACGTTCATGTGGCCTGGCAGACGGCCGGCCACCGGGTGGATACCGAAGCGCACCTTGACGCCGCGATCACGCAGCTTCTGGGTGATTTCAGCCACCGGATACTGGGCCTGTGCCACCGCCATGCCGTAGCCCGGGGTGATGATGACGGAGCTGGAGTTCTTCAGCAGGTCAGCCACGTCTTCGGCGCTGGTTTCGCGGTATTCACCCATCTCCTGGTCGGCCGTGGAGGCCACGCCGTCGGAGCCGAAGCCACCGGCGATCACCGAGATGAAGGAGCGGTTCATCGCCTTGCACATGATGTAAGAGAGGATCGCACCGGAGGAACCCACCAGCGCACCCACCACGATCAGCAGGTCATTGGAGAGCATGAAGCCCGCCGCCGCCGCCGCCCAACCGGAGTAGGAGTTCAGCATGGAGACCACCACCGGCATGTCGGCGCCACCGATGGAGGCCACCAGGTGCCAGCCGAAGGCGAAGGCGATCAGGGTCATCACCAGCAGGGCGAAGGTAGAACCGCCCGCGTTGACGAAGTAGACCATCAGCGCCAGCGAGGCGACCACGGCCAGCAGGTTCAGTTTGTGGCGGTGCGGCAGCATCAGCGGCTTGGAGGAGATGAGGCCACGCAGCTTGCCGAACGCCACCACGGAACCGGTGAAGGTCACCGCACCGATGAAGACGCCGAGGAAGATCTCGACCAGGTGGATGTTCAGCATGGCGCCGGAGAGGTGCTCGACCTGGGCGACGCTGGCCGCCTGCTCGAACGCCGCACGGGCGGCTGCCAGGGTGGCATCCAGGTTGGAACCGACGGACACGACCACTTCAGCAGGCGCGGAGGGGTGCAGATCGATGAAGCTGTTGAAGCCCACCAGCACGGCTGCCATACCCACGAAGCTGTGCAGCACGGCCACCAGCTCGGGCATCTCGGTCATCTCGACCTTGAGCGCCAGACGCACGCCGATGGCACCGCCGATCACCATGGCCAGAATGATCCAGTGCACGCCACTGGTTTCCGGGTTGAACACGGTCGCGAGCAGGGCGATGGCCATCCCCGCGATACCGAACAGGTTGCCATGCTTGGCCGTCTCTTGCTTCGACAGTCCCGCGAGACTGAGGATAAAGAGCACGGCGGCAACGATATAGGATGCTGTTACCAGTCCTTGAGACACGTTAAACCCCCTTAATCCTTACGGAACATCTTCAGCATGCGCTGAGTGACGGTGAAGCCACCGAAGATGTTGATACTGGCAATCAGCACGGCGACGAAGGCCAATGCGGTGACCAGGGTCGACCCTTGCCCAATCTGCAGCAGGGCACCGACCACGATAATGCCGGAGATGGCATTGGTGACCGACATCAGCGGCGTGTGCAGGGCGTGAGAGACGTTCCACACCACGTAGTAACCGACCACGCAGGCCAGGATGAATACGGTGAAGTGGGAGAGGAACGCCGCAGGCGCCACGGCAGCAACCCAACCGAAGGCGGCGATGCCGAGGGCACCGAACACGAACTTCTTGTTGGAGGGCTTGGCCGCTTCCTTCTTGGCGGCCGGTTTGGCGGCAGCCGGTTTTTGCGGGGCGGCAGAGACCGAGATGGCGGGCGGCGGGAAGGTCACTTCACCGGCCTGGATCACCGTCATGTTGCGCTGCACCACGTCTTCGAAGTTGATGGCAACGTTGCCGTCCTTCTCCTTACACATCAGCTTCATCAGGTTGACCAGGTTGGTACCGTAGAGCTGGGAGGATTGGGCAGGCAGGCGGCCCGGCAGGTCGGTGTAACCGATCACCTTGACGCCGTTGCCGGTGACATGCAGTTCACCCGGCACAGTGTATTCGCAGTTGCCGCCAGCCTGGGCAGCCATGTCCACGATCACCGAGCCCGGCTTCATGCTGTCCACCATCTCTTTGGTGATCAGCTTGGGTGCCGGCTTGCCCGGGATCAGGGCGGTAGTGATGATGATGTCCACTTCCTTGGCTTGCTGGGCAAACAGCGCCATCTCGGCCGCGATGAACTCTTCGCTCATCACCTTGGCGTAACCGTCGGAGGAGGAGCCATCCTCGCCACCGAAGTCCAGCTTGAGGAACTCGCCACCCATGGACTCGATCTGCTCGGCCACTTCCAGACGGGTATCGAACGCACGCACGATGGCACCGAGGGAACCGGCAGTACCGATGGCGGCCAGACCGGCGACGCCGGCACCGATCACCAGTACCTTGGCAGGCGGCACCTTGCCGGCTGCGGTGATTTGGCCGGTGAAGAAGCGACCGAACTGGTGCGCGGCTTCCACCACGGCGCGATAGCCACCGATGTTGGCCATGGAGGAGAGGGCATCGAGGGACTGGGCACGGGAGATCCGCGGCACCATGTCCATCGCCATCACATTGATGTTGCGCGCGGACAGCTTCTTGACCAGCTCAGGGTTCTGGGCAGGCCAGATGAAGCTCACCAGGGTGGCACCATCTTTAATTTGTGCGATCTCGGCATCGGTCGGCGCATTGACCTTGAAGATGAGGTCGGCTTGCCAGACGCTCGGCACCACGCTGGCACCGGCAGCCTCGAAGGCGGCATCATCGAAGCTGGCCAGCAGGCCGGCACCGGCCTCGATGGCGACCTCGAAGCCGAGCTTTTTCAGCTGCTCAACGGTGGCCGGGGTCGCTGCGACCCGGGTCTCACCGGCGAGACTCTCTCTCGGTATTCCAATCTGCATGACTATTCCCTGATGGTTAATAAACAATCGCTGCCCAGTGTCGCATTTCTGGCGAAACAAGACATGACCAAAGTGCAGGTCACGGGCCCTTTGTTATGAAAATCAGTAGGCTTTACCTCAACCTCCTGTCATGGCCAGGCCCCCGCTTTTCAGGCGCGAAGGTGATTAGTATCAAATTTTGGAGTTTTATTACAACCGCAGTCCCGGCGGGGCGCGTACAGAATTCAGCCCATCCCGGACCATGATTTAAAAAAACAAACCAAATTAGCAACTTATACCAGTAAAAAGCGCTGGAAAAAGTGATCCAACCAGTCAAAAAAAATGTTTTACCGGCCCTCTATCTTAGCGCTTTTTGTTCTTACGAAATCCGCACGGATCACAGATATCGGGCCGAAAACGAAAAAAGTAACTGTTTTGTAACAGACAAGGGGCCGGCTACCCGCCAAATGAGCGGATCCGGCCCCTGCTATTTAATCGTTTCGATGGTGACGGGCCAGTGCGCCCCGCTTACCAGGCCGCCTCATAAATATGCTGGCTCTGCACCAGGTCGATATCGCCGTGCTCGCCGATGGCGGTCATGCCGTGTTCTGCCAGCTTGCCGAGCAGGGTATCAATTCCTGCGTCCGCCACGCCGTAATCCCGCAGCCGGGTCTTGACCCCCATCCGCTCGAAGAAGTCGCGGGTGGCGGCGATGGCGCCATCGATGCGCTCCGCTTCACTGCCGCTGCGCAGATCCCACACTCGCTCGGCGTATTGCAGCAGTTTGGCGTGTTTCTGCTGGCGCTTGGCCTGCAGCAGGGCCGGCAGCACCACTGCCAGGGTCTGGGCGTGGTCGAGGCCGTGCAAGGCGGTGATCTCGTGACCCAGCATGTGGGTCGCCCAGTCCTGCGGTACACCGGCCCCGATCAGGCCGTTCAGCGCCAGGGTGGCGCTCCACATGATGTTGGCGCGCACCTCGTAGTTTTCCGGTTCCACCAGCGCCTTGGGGCCCTCTTCCAGCAGGGTCAGCAGCAGACCTTCGGCGAAGCGATCCTGCACCTTGGCGTTGACCGGATAGGTGAGGTACTGCTCCAGGATGTGGATGAAGGCATCCACCACCCCATTGGCCACCTGACGGGCCGGCAGGGTGTAGGTCAGCACCGGATCGAGCACGGCGAAGCGCGGCATCACGAAGGGCGAGAAGAAGTGCACCTTGTCGCCGCTGCTGCGACGGGTCACCACGGCGCCCATGTTCATCTCGGAACCGGTAGCCGGCAGGGTCAGCACGGCGCCGAGCGGGATGGCGGAACGCACTTCGTTGCCCACGGTCTCGAGGATGTGCCAGGGATCCCGGCTCTCGTCGTAATGGGCCGCTGCGGCGATAAACTTGGTGCCGTCGAGCACGGAGCCGCCGCCGACGGCCAGCAGGAAGTCGACCCGTTCGGCGCGGGCCAGCTCGACCGCTCCCATCAGGGTTTCATAGGTGGGGTTGGGCTCGATGCCACCGAATTCAAACAGGGTCATGCCGGCCAGCTCGCTGCGGATCTGGGCCAGCAGGCCGCTGCGTACCACGCTGCCGCCGCCGTAGGTGATGAGGATGCGGGCATCGCGCGGCAGCTGTTCACGCAGCTGGGCGACCTGGCCCTTGCCGAACAGGATCTTGGTCGGGGTATGCAGGGTAAAGTTGTTCATCGACATTGCCTTTGTGAGTATCTGGCGGCCTGGCCGCAAAAATGTGATTGCATTTTTCTCCAGACAACCAATACCATCAAGGCAACATCCTGCTTTATTTTTGCCTATTCCTACAAAGCAGCCAAAACAGAACCCAAGAGCATCCCATGCAGACCCGCTACACCGATCTCGCAGCCAAGCTGGCTCGTCACGTCACTGCCCCCGGCATCACTCCCTCGCCAGTGGATCAGGTGAGCCTCATCTACACCACCGAATACCACGGCCGTACCCCGGTGCTCTATCAGCCGCGGATGATCGTGATCCTGCAGGGGCACAAGGTGGGCTATCTGGCGGATCAGGTGTTTCGCTACGACCCCAACCACTACCTGCTAATGACCCTGCCGCTGCCCTGCGAGTGCGAGTGCTTCGCCTCCCCCGAGCAGCCCCTCATCGGCTTCTCCCTCGAGATCAACCTGGTGACCCTGCAGGAGTTGCTGCTGGAGCTGGGAGATGCCCTGCCCGCCCCCGCCCCGCAAAAGAGCGGCGTGCACTCGGTGCCCCTGTCGGAGGCCATGTTCTGCGCCGCCGAGCGGCTGATCGATCTGATGGACAAGCCCCATCACGCCCGGGTGTTGGGGCCGCAGACGGTGCGGGAGATGCTGTTCTACGCCCTGCACGAGGGGGGCGGCCCCGCGCTGCAGGCGCTCGCCAACCGTCACAACCATGTGGGCCAGATTGCCCGGGTGCTGCGTATGATAGAGTCGCGTTACGCCGACAACCTGACCATGGAGGAGCTGGCGCGGGAGGTGAACATGAGCGTCTCCGCCTTCCACCACCACTTCAAGGCGGTCACCGCCACCTCGCCGCTGCAGTACATCAAGTCGTTTCGCCTCCACAAGGCGCGGATGATGATGCTGCACGACGGCATCAAGGCGGGCACCGCGGCAACCAGGGTCGGCTACGAGAGCAACTCCCAGTTCAGCCGGGAGTACAAGCGCTTCTTCGGCAGCACGCCGACGGATCAGGCCTCCCGCTTTCGGGAAGGCCAGCTGCGCATCATAGAGGGATAACCAGAGAGGAATTGTTCATGCGTGCACTGCTTTGCCTGCTCACCGCCTGTCTGCTGACGGCCTGTACCGGCCTCGCCGACGGCATCCGCCCCGTTACCGGCTTCCAGCTCGATCGTTATCTTGGCACCTGGCACGAGATCGCCCGCCTCGACCACGGTTTCGAGCGCGGACTGGAGCAGGTGAGCGCCACCTACAGCCTGCGCGACGACGGCGGGGTCAAGGTGCTCAACCGCGGCAAGCAGAGTGACGGCAGCTGGCGTGAAGCCGAGGGCAAGGCCTACTTCGTCGACAAACCGGACGAGGCACGGCTCAAGGTGAGCTTCTTCGGCCCCTTCTACGGCGGCTACAACGTCATCGAGCTGGACCCCGATTACCAGCTCTCACTGGTGACCAGCTACAACCACGACTACCTCTGGATCCTCGCCCGCTCACCCCATCCGCCCAAGGACAAAGTGGATGCGCTGATCGCCAAGGCGAAGTCGCTGGGCTTTGCCACCGATCAGCTGATCTGGGTCAAACAGACCCCCTGAACCTGTCGTGAAACAAGAAAGGGCAGCCTGCGGGCTGCCCTTTTTCATGGACGTTCGCCTGATGTTCAGAGCCGGAAGCGGCCGATCTCCTGCTCCAGCCGCTCGGTCAGCGCCTTCAGCTCGGCGGCCTGGGCCGCCTCCTGATTGGCCTGCTCGGCCAGCTCCTGGGAGACGTGGCGGATGTTCTCGGTGTTGCGGCTGATCTCGCTGGTGACCGAGGTCTGCTCTTCGGCCGCCGCCGCAATCTGGGTCGCCATGTCGCTGATGGCGCCGATCGCCTCGTTGATCTGCCCCAGGCTCAAGTTGGCGGACTCAGCATCCTCCACGCTGGTGCCCGCCAGCTGGCGGCTGGTCTCCATGCCGCTCACCGCCCGGCGGGTGGTCTGCTGCAGGGTCTCGATCATCTGCTGGATCTCGTCGGTGGAGTCGTGGGTACGGCGCGACAGCACCCGCACCTCGTCCGCTACCACTGCAAAACCGCGGCCCTGCTCGCCGGCCCGGGCCGCCTCGATGGCCGCGTTGAGCGCCAGCAGGTTGGTCTGCTCGGCGATGCCGCTGATGGTGGCCAAAATGCCGCTGATCTTCTGGGCGTGGGCATCCAGCTCCACAATGATCTGGCTGGCATCGGCCACTTCGTCCGCCAGCCCGGTGATGCTGCGCTGGCTCTGACCGACCTGTGACTGGCCGGCAACCGCCAGCTTGACCGCATCGCCGGAGGTAGTGGCGGCAAACTCGGCGTTGCCGGCGATCTCCTGAGTGGCGGAGGCCATCTCGGTCACCGCGGTCGCCACCATCACGATCTCGTCCTGCTGCTGGCGTACCCGCTGGCTGCGAGACTGGGCCCCTGCCGCCTGGGCGCGGGACTGGGCCGCCAGCTCGACGGTGACGTCGCGCAGCCGGCTGACGATGCCATGCAGCCGCGCCACGAACTGGTTGAAGCTCTCCGCCAGCTGACCCACCTCATCCTTGCTGCGAGTGTTGATGTGCACCGTAAGGTCCCCCTCGCCGTGAGCGATGTCGTGCAGCGCACCAGCGACCCGGCCCAGATCGGCAAACAGATACTTGAACATGGCGGTGAGCAGGGCGCTGAACACCAGCATCAGCACCAACGTCAGCCCCACCAACTGCCACAGCAGAGTGGCAAGCGGCGCCTCCAGCACGTCGCGATACATCACCATGGCCAGCAGCCAGTCGGTGCCCGCCACCGGCTGCACCGCCAGCAGCACGTCACGCCCGTCCAGGGTGGCGGCGTGCAGCTCGTTGTTCTCGCGGCCCCACTGCTGGAAGGTGGCCGCCGACAGGTCGGGGGAGAGCTCCGCTATCTGCTTGAGCGCCAGCTCCTTGTTGGGATGGCCGACGATGAGGCCGCTGCTGTCGAGCAGCATGGCGTATCCCTCACCCTGCACCTGCATCGCCAGCACCTCGTCGATCAGCTTGTCGAGCGCCAGGTTGGCCCCCACGGCGCCGACCAGTTCGCCCTGATGGAGCACCGGCTCGGAGAGGGTGACCACCAGCTTCTGCATGGTGACGCTGACATAGGGAGCGGTGACGATGAGCTGCCCCGCCTTCACCGCGTCCTGATACCAGGGGCGCTCGCGCGGGTCATAGTTGCCGGTGTTGAGGGAGGGGTCCTGGCGGGTCATCACCCCCTGGGTCGAGCCAAAGTAGGTAAGCCCGAACCCGCCCGAGGTGTAGGCCTGCTTCAAGTGCGGCACCAGCTCGGCCTGCGGATTGTCGGCGATCAGGTTCACCAGCGCGTGCACCGTGTTCTTGCGATCCGCCATCCAGTCGCCGATAGCCACCGAGTAGGCGTGACCATAGTTGACCGCCTCGCTCTGGATGGCGCTCATGGTGCGGGATTTGAGGGTGTGAAAGGCAACGATGCCGAGCAGTGAGGCCATCAGCAGCACCACCCCCAGACTGGTGGCCAGCAGCTTGCCGCGCAACGAAAGTGTCATGACTACGGATCCTTGTTGTTGTGACGGGCCAGGGAGAGACCCTTATTTAATCAAGGCTATCGGCCACATGCTGAACAGACTTTAGTGAATCCCAATATTTTTACATCTATCAACAACAGAACCCGCTACTCGTCATTACTGGATCGCTATTCCATGCTGCTGACAACCCGCATGAAGGGGCGAAAAAGCAGCTCCCCATGACAACAACAAGGCCGCCCGCAGGCGGCCTCCCATACTCTGCCCGGCAGGGCTACTTGACCCGGGCAATGGCGGTATTGAGCCGCATATTGGTCGCATCCAGCCCTGGGGTCTGGCCATGGAAGTCGAACTCCAGCCTGACCCCGGGGCGGAACAGCAGGCAGTGGGTGGAGCCGCCGAAGTGGAACATGCCGAGCGGCTCCCCCTTCTGCACCCGATCCCCCGCCTGCACCGTGATCTCGCAGCTCGACACCTCGGCCATCCCCACCGGCACCACGCACATCAGGCCGATTTTGGGGTTGTCGGCCTCGATGAAGATGAGTGCCCGGGTCGCCACCGAGGTGAGGAACGGCTGGGAATTGTTGGGGGCGCTGGGATCCGCCCCCTGCGGGTCGGCAAAGCCTTCGAACTGGTTTTCCAGATAGTAGGTGCCGTTGACGATGCGTACCTTGCGGATGGTACCGCTCACCGGGCTGTGCCAGCGGTGGTAGCTGAGCGCGCTGAGGAAGGCCTGGTAGACGGTGCCGCCTTCGAAACGGGGCGCCAGATCGTCAAAATCGAGCATGTTGTCCAGCGAATAGGGCTGCCCCTTGAGCCAGAACTGATCGCTGCGGCTCACCTCCTTGCGTACCTGCAGCGGCGCCGACTCGCAGGCGTTGACGATGACACTGTCATCCGTCGGCGCAGATACCGGCCGCACCCCGGCCCGAAAACGTCGGGTGAAGAAGTCGTCCCAGCAGCTGAACCCGTGGTATTCGGCCGCCGGCTCGCACTCGAAGATCTGCTCGAAACTGCCCGGCGTGGGGTTGGGCCCCTCCCCGACCGCCTCGTTCGCCACCTTGACCATCTCGGCCTTGGCCACCTTGCCGAGCCAAGGCACCACCAGGGTCTCCTGATCCAGCCGGCTGACCGGTTCATTCAACACGTAGCGGGAAGCCGGGCTTTGCAGGAACTGGGCCCAGTAGTCGAGGATCTTCTTGAACTGCTGGTTGATCAGGGCGTTGGCAAAGAAGTGATAGCCGGCCTGGGTGGCCATGGGCCAGTCGAGCAGGGCATTGATGGGAAAGCCGATGAGACCGGATGGCTCGTGGCTGGGGATGTCCTGATACGCCTCGGGTGCCGTGGTCATGATGCCGTTGAGCAGCCCCAGGAACTCCTCGAACGAGCGTACCTCCGGCTGACCGAGCGGGGTCAGGTGCTTGTGGCGCCAGGCTTCCTTGAACATGGCTTCGGCCTGGGCATGCAGCGCAGGATCGGCATGGACCAGATCCCGCAGCTCGGCGATGGGGGGCACCAGCGCACGCGGCTGCTGGGTCACGTAGTGCTTGATCCGCCGGATCCAGCGCTCGATATGGGCGCCATCGCGGGGGATCCAGCCACCGGGACGGGACTTGTTCAATCGGGTTTCAACTGCCTTGTTCATGGTTCGCTCTCCTCAGCTGATGTTCACGCCCACAATCCACGGCTTGAGCATTGAGTGCCGGCCTGCCAACGGCATGCCAGGGCACCGACCCTGTTATGTAGCACAGGGAGCGCGGCGGGACGATTGCCAGAAACGACAGGGCAAACCGGCGCAACAACGACTAGCGGTCGGGATGAACGAGTACAACGGGAGGGAACGCCCTGCTACAGCAGGCGGGGCAAGGGACGACGGGAAAAACGAGAGGCCCGGAAAAGCGAAAAGCCAGCTCAATGAGCTGGCTTCTCTGAAAAATGGCAGGGGCGGCAGGACTCGAACCCGCAACCATCGGTTTTGGAGACCGCTGTTCTACCAATTGGAACTACGCCCCTGCAACAAACGAGGCGAATTATACAAAGCCGGGATCAAAGGTAAAGGCTTTTTTCTCACTTTCGGTGCGATTGCACAAAGGACGAGCAGATCTCGTCACTTTTTGCAGCCAAAGGGGGTAACTCGCTGTATTTACAGCCTTGTTTGGGTAGGAAAGCAGCGGCAATGGGGGTAGGGTGAAGAGGTGGCCAGGCAATGAGGAGGCTGCTCATGCTCAATTATCGGTTACTTCAACAACTTGCACCGCTCAACTTCCGGGATGAGAGCAAAACCGAGGCCCTGCCGGACTATCTGGCACGGGTCGCCCCGCTGGTGCCCTTCATTCCCGACAATGTGCTCTCCCAGTGGATTTACCGCCATTGGCGCGGTTTTGAATCCAACTGGAGCTTTATCGATCTCGCCCGCCACCAGTTCGAGTGTGAAAGCTGGCCCACCGCCAGGATCATCGAGCAGACCGGCTCCCGCCATATGGAGGTGGTCGAACGCTGGGGCGAGATGCTGAGGCACAACCGTTACGTCCGTCGCTCCTGGCTCGGGGAGTACATGCTGAGTCAGGGTACCTGGTCCGAACCCATCATAGTGCTGGCGTCGGCGGCGGGCAGCAGCTACCCGGACGGTCACCCGCTGCCACAACCCTATTGCCTGCTGGAGGGACACCACAGACTCGCCTATCTGCGCAGCATGGCCGAAGATGCGCAGCCCTTGCAGGCCGAACACCAGGTGTGGGTTTGCCGGCCAGTTCGCGACAGTTAAACGTTTTTCCGCGCAAATCTTGCCTTTGAAATAAATTTTTGACAATTCAAAATGCGACTCTATAATCTGTCCGGTTTGAAAAAAGGTCAGGACAGGACGATGCAGTTTTTGCTGAAAAAAACAGCCTTGCAGACGGGTGGAGCGCACCAGAGCGGCCCCGTTGTTTCCGGTTCCCGACCCACAGATCCCCAATTGTTTTTAAAAAAAGCCCCTGTTTCAGGGGCTTTTTTTTGTGCCCGAAAAACCTTCATTGATGTCAAAGGGAATGCAGACGATGACCAATCCACTCTATAAGAAACATGTCATCTCCATTTCGGACCTGACCCGGCCCGACATGGAACTGGTGGTCGCAACCGCACAGCGGTTGAAGGCCGAGCCCGACACCCGCTTGCTGAAAGACAAGCTGGTTGCCAGCTGCTTCTTCGAAGCCTCCACCCGTACCCGCCTGTCGTTCGAGACCGCGGTCCAGCGCCTGGGCGGCAACATCATCGGCTTCGCCGACGGTGGCAACACCAGCGCCAAGAAGGGTGAGACCCTGGCCGACTCCATCAAGATCATCGGCTCCTACACCGATGCAGTGGTGATGCGTCATCCGAAAGAGGGCGCCGCCCGCCTCGCCTCCGAGTTCTCCCGGGTACCGGTCATCAACGGCGGTGACGGTTCCAACCAGCATCCGACCCAGACCCTGCTCGACCTCTTCTCCATCCACGAGACGCAGGGCAAGCTGGACGGCCTCAATGTCGCCTTCGTCGGTGACCTCAAGTACGGCCGCACCGTGCACTCGCTGGCCCAGGCCCTCAGCCTGTTCAACTGCCGCTTCTTCTTCATCTCGCCGGAAGCGCTGGCGATGCCGGACTACATCTGCGAGGAGCTGGAAGAGAAGGGCATCCAGTTCAGCGTGCACGAGACCATGGAAGAGGTGATGCCGGAGCTCGACATCCTCTACATGACCCGGGTCCAGAAAGAGCGCTTCGACGAGACCGAATACAAGCACATGGCCGCCAAGTTCGTGCTGGAAGTGGCCACCCTGGAAGGCGCCAAGCCCACCATGAAGATCCTGCACCCCCTGCCCCGCGTCGACGAGATCGACGTCGCGGTCGACAAGACGCCCCACGCCTACTACTTCCAGCAGGCGGAGAACGGGGTTTATGCACGCCAGGCGCTGCTGGCTCTGGTACTGAACGAAACCGTCTAAGGGAAAGGGGTATATCATGTCCGAGAAGAACCAACTGCAAGTCGAAGCCATCCGTCACGGCTCCGTCATCGACCACGTCCCCGCCGGCCAGGGCATCAAGATCCTCAAGCTGTTCCAGCTGATCGAGACCCAGGAGCGCATCACCGTCGGTTTCAACCTGAAATCCGGCGCGCTGGGCAAGAAGGATCTCATCAAGATCGAGAACACCCGCCTGACCGAGCAGCAGGCCAACCAGCTGGCACTGTTCGCCCCCAAGGCGACCGTCAACATCATCGAAGACTTCGCCGTGGTGAAGAAACACCAGCTGGAGCTGCCGGAGTTCATCGCCGGGGTGTTCCACTGCCCCAACTCCAACTGCATCTCCCACAACGAGCCGGTGGACAGCTACTTCCGGGTGCGGGAGGTGAAAGGCGTGGTGCGGATGAAGTGCAAGTACTGCGAGAAGTCCTTCACCCAGGACATCGTCAGCGAACGCTACTGATAGCCAGACTCAAAAGATATCCAGGTGGGCCCCAAGGGGCCCATTTTTGACCCCTGTCACATCACCAAATAACCAGTTGGTTATAATTTGCCATCCAAACAGAGCTATTCCCGCTCATTTCCTGCCAGTGCATTGATTGCCAGTATTTTTTGCTGATATTCAGCGAATGCGGCAGATATCGAGCGTTTACCGTCGGTCATCATCAAAGGAATTCGCCGTGGTCAAAACCCTCAGTCGTCCCGTGGAACAAGAGCCCGATCTGGCCCAGCTGGATGCCTGTCGCCAGATCATCGGTCAGCACTGCTACAGCACCCAGGAGGAGATCCGCCGCGAGCTGTCGGAGCGCGGTTTCGCTGACATCAGCCAGTCCACCATCTCCCGTCTGCTGCGCCGGCTCGGCGTGGCCAAGGCCCAAAACGCCAACGGCAAGAAGGTCTACACCCTGGTGGACGAGCAACTGGAGCCCGCTGGCAGTACCCGCTCCATCCACGACATGGTGCGCGAAGTGGTGCACAACCAGCAGATGGTGCTGATCCACACCACCCCGGGCGCCGCCACCGTGGTGGCCCGCCTGCTGGATCGCAACGCCAATCCCGAGATCATGGGCGCCGTCGCCGGCAACGACGTGGTGCTGGTTGCCCCGCGCCACATCAGCCGCACCCGTCAGGCCCACGCCGCCGTGGTACGCACCCTGGCCCAAGCCCGCTAAGCCCTCTCCCCCGAAGAAATCGAGGCGACCAGAAGGTCGCCTTTTTGTTGCCGCTGATATGCGCCAAGGCGGCTCATCCTCACCCGTTCTCCCCTCCCCACGGCTTGAATCGTCATGAATCAGCCATAAAAAACGGGAGCCACCGGCTCCCGTTTTCAGCTTTCTCTTCGTGGTGGATCAGAGCACTGCACCCAGGCTCAGGCAGACCACGATCAGCACGGTCAGCAGGCCAAGCAACGGGGCCACCCATTTCAGCCAGCGTACGTAGGGCACCTTGGCAATCGCCAGGCCACCCATGACCACGGCGGAGGTCGGGGTCACCAGGTTCACCAGGCCGGAGGCGGACTGATAGGCGGTAACCACCAGCTCGCGACCCACGTTGGCGAAGTCGGCCAGCGGTGCCATGATCGGCATGGTCAGCACGGCCAGACCGGAGGAGGACGGCACCAGGAAGGAGAGCACCACTTCCAGCACGAACATCACGTTGATGAACACCACGGTGGAGAGGCCGGTCACGATCCCTTCTGCACTGTGCAAGATGGTGTGAGTGATCATGCCGTTGTCCATCACCACCACGATACCGCGGGCGATACCTATGATGAGGGCGACGCCGAGCAGGTCGCGGGCACCGTCGATAAAGTTGGAGGTCAGCTCCTCTTCACTCATGCGGGAGATGACACCGACTATGATGGCGGCGGCCAGGAACACGCCGGAGATCTGCGCCATCCACCAGCCCAGCACAGCCACCCCGTAGATCATCACGGCGAAGGCGGCGACGAAGATACCCAGCACGATTTTACGGGTCAGGGTGAACTCCAGCATCTGGTCGCTCTTGTTGCCAAGGAAGTGGGCACGGTTCTCTTCCCACTTGTCAGCCACCAGGGATTTGCTCGGGTCGTTGCGCACCATCTTGGCGTAACGCATCACATAGGCCACGCACAGCAGCCAGCCGGCAACCAGCATGGCGACGCGCAACCAGATGCCGTCGGTGAAGGAGATACCGGCCGCGTTGGCGGCAATCACGGTGGCGAACGGGTTGATGGTAGAGCCCAGGGTACCGATACCGGCCCCCAGCAATACGGTTGCGGCAGCCACCACCGGGTCGAAGCGGGCGGCCATCATCACCGGCACCAGCAGGGTGTAGAACGGCAGCGACTCTTCCGCCATGCCGTAGATGGTACCGCCCGCGGCGAACAGCGCCATCAGGATCGGGATCATCCACTCTTCCCGGCCGCGCAGACGGTCGGTTACACGCTCGATACCGGCATCGATGGCGCCTGTCTTGGTCACAATGCCAAGAAAACCACCGATGATCAGGATGAACAGGGAGACGTCGATGGCGCCTGCCTGATAGGTGTCATGGTTATAAAGACCGTCGATAGGTGCCAGCAGCACATCGACGATCCCCTGGGGATTGCCCTCCACCAGTTTGTAGGTACCAGCCACCGGCACTTCCTTGCCGAGGGCCTCGTTCATGGTCATTTCATATTTGCCGGCCGGCACTATCCAGCTCAGGGCGGCCACCAGGGCGATCAGCACGAACAGTATCGTGTAGGCTGACGGGAACTTGAATTTGGTCATGGTCCAGCTTCCTTCTGTGGGTGTGGTATCCATGCAGGCTGCGGGTCGTAGGGTTAGAGGTATTATGCCGCTGTCACATGGTCGAAAAGCCGGGGGTCACCCCCCGGCACCACTACTGCGACCTTAGTCGCCCAGCGTAGCAACCATCACTGCCTTGATGGTGTGCATCCGGTTTTCGGCCTCGTCGAACACGATGCTGTGCTCGGATTCGAACACGTCCTCGGTCACTTCCAGGCCTTTCATACCATATTTGTCAGCCACTTCCTTGCCCATGGTGGTCTCATCGTTGTGGAACGCCGGCAGGCAGTGCATGAACTTCACATCCGGGTTCTTGGTGGCGTTGATGACATCCATGTTGACCTGATACGGGGTCATCAGTTTGACGCGTTGATCCCAGGCTTCTTTCGCTTCACCCATGGAAACCCAGACGTCGGTGTAGAGGAAGTCGGTACCCAGCACACCCTCTTTGACATCTTCGGTCAGGGTGATGCGTGCGCCGGTTTCTTCGGCGATCAGGCGGCACTTGGCAACCAACTCTTCTTCCGGCCAGAAGGCTTTCGGCGCAACCAGGCGGATGTCCATGCCCATTTTGGCGGCGCCGACCATCAGGGAGTTGCCCATGTTGTTGCGGGCATCACCCAGGTAGGCGAACTTGATTTGATCCAGACGCTTGCCCTTGCCGTGCTCCAGCATGGTCATGAAGTCGGCCAGGATCTGGGTCGGGTGGAATTCGTTGGTCAGGCCGTTCCAGACCGGTACACCGGCATAGGCACCCAGCTCTTCCACGATCTCCTGACCGTAGCCACGGTATTCGATGCCGTCATACATGCGACCCAGTACCCGGGCGGTGTCCTTCATGGACTCCTTGTGACCAATCTGGGAACCGCTTGGGCCGAGGTAGGAGACTTGCGCCCCCTGGTCGAAGGCCGCCACTTCAAACGCACAACGGGTACGGGTGGAGGTCTTCTCGAAGATCAGGGCAATGTTTTTGCCGGTCAGGTGTTTACGCTCATAGCCACCGTATTTGGCTTTCTTCAGGTCGATGGCCAGATCGATCATGTATTGGATTTCGCGCGGGGTGAAGTCCAGCAATTTCAAGAAGTTACGGTTACGCAGATTAAAAGCCATGATGAGTTCTCTCTATATTTGTTCAGACCAATTTAGGCAGTAGTGTTGACTACGCATTCTTCAGTACAGATTTGTGCAGACCCCGGAGGGCCGAGTTTCAATTACGCATTCACGGTACGGGTGGCGACGATATTGGTACCGGCTTCGCCCTTGAGGATGGCCAGGCCATCTTCCAGCGAACCGATGCCGACCATGCCGCCGGTAGCTTTGACAAATTCACAGGAGGCTTCGACTTTCGGTCCCATGGAGCCGGCATCGAACTTGACCCCGGCCAGCTCATCCGGGCTGGTGATCCGCAGCGGACGCTGGGTCGGTTTGCCCCAATCCAGATAGACGGCATCGGCATCGGTCAGGATCAGCAGGGCGTCGGCCTTGATCTGCTTGGCCAGATAGGCGGCAGACATGTCCTTGTCGATGACGGCTTCGATGCCGGTCAGGCTCTGGCCATCCCAGGTCACCGGGATGCCACCACCACCGGTACAGATGATGAGGTGACCCTGGGCGATCAGGGTTTCGATGGCGTCGCCTTCGACGATGCGCTGGGGCAGCGGGGACGGCACCACGCGGCGGAAGAACTTGCCGTCAGCCTTGACCACCCAGTGCTTCTCGGTCGCCAGGGTGCGGGCTTCAGCCTCTTCGTAGACGGGGCCGATAAATTTGGTCGGATTGGCAAACGCCGGATCCTTGGGATCAACCTGCACCTGGGTCAGCAGCGCGGTGACGTTGCGGCTCGGCATCAGGTTCTTCAGCTCCTGGATCAGCATGTAGCCGATCATGCCTTGGGACTCGGCACCCAGCACATCCAGCGGATAGGGGGATACCTTGGTGTAGGCACTGTTTTGCAGGGCCAGCAGACCGACTTGTGGGCCGTTGCCATGCACCAGCACCACGTTGTACTCCTGAGCGATCAGGGCGATGGTCTTGGCCGCAGTGGCGATGTTTTTGCGCTGGATGTCAGCTTCGAGCGGCTCGCCACGACGGAGCAGAGCATTGCCACCCAGGGCGACGACGACAGTTGGTTTTTTCATGAGTGTTACTCTCGAGTCTTGGTATCTGTGGCGCCGGCCTCTTGCCGGCGCCACGCCGTCTTGTTAGATGCCGTCGCGTTCCATCGGGCAGCTCATGCAGCGGGCGCCGCCGCGACCACGTCCCAGCTCTTCACCCGGGATGGGCAGCACTGTGATGCCTGCCTTGTCGTACTTCTCGTTGGTGTAGGTATTGCGCTCGTAACCCACCACCACGCCGGGGCGCACGGTCAGCACGTTGTTGGCATCGTTCCACTGCTCGCGCTCGGCCTCGAAGGTGTCACCGCCGGTGGTGATGAGCTTGAGCTGATCGACACCCAGCGCCTTCTCGATGGCGGTGACGAAGTAACCCTCTTCCTTGATGTTCATGCCGGTGGCGCCGCCCGGAGTCAGGCTCCAGCAGTTCACATCCTTGCGGATGACTTCCGGATAAACGGAGAAGGTGTCTATGTCCATGTGGGTCATGACGGTATCGAGGTGCATGCAGCTGCGGTGTTTCGGCAATTGCATGGCGATGACCTGTTTGGCCTGGCCGTGTTTGAACAGGCCGCGAGCCAGATGCTCGACCCCTTGCGGTGTGGTGCGCTCGGACATGCCGATGAGCACGGAACCGCGGCCGATGACCAGCACGTCACCCCCCTCGATGGTGGAGTTGTCGTAGTCGCGATCTTCATCACCGAAGTATTTGATGAAGTCCTGACCGGCGAACTGCGGGTGCCAGCGGTAGATGGCCTTCACGTGGTTGGTCTCGCGACGACGGGCGGCCTTGGCCATGGGGTTGATGGAAACGCCACCATAGACCCAGCAGGAGGTGTCACGGGTAAAGAGGTGGTTGGGCAGCGGCTCGATGATGAAGTCGGTTGGGGCGTGCATGCCGACGACCATGTTGACGCCGCTGTAGGGCATCTCGGAGTAGGTCAGGCCGCCGGAGAGAATGCGGGCCAGTTCACGGTGCGGCATGTCTGCCAGGAAGCAGCGCACGTCGTTGGCAAAGGAGGTGCCGAGGCGATAGTCGGAGACCTGATGTTGCAGCAGCCAGGTTTTGGCTTCCGGCACGTCCAGAGTTTCGGCCAGCAGATTGGTCAGCAGGAAAACTTCGACATTCTGATCGCGCAGTACCTGAGCGAATTTGTCGTGCTCCTGACCGGCACGTTCAACCGACAGGACGTCATCAAACAGCAGATCCTGGCAGTTGGAAGGAGTCAGACGCTTCAGACTGAGGTTGGGGCGGTGCAACATGACACGGCGCAATTGGCCAACTTCAGAACCTACATAAAATTTGCTCATGATTATATTCCGTCTAGCAGTGGTCCCTGCGAGTGATTGAATAGATTCCTTCTATTCATGCTCGTGGCTAAGGCGGGATATTCTTTATGTAGGGTAATCGGCTTGTGTTCTATCCTGCCCTTGCCTTTCTAGACCGAGGTTAGACCTGCCAATCACGCCAAACTTAGACATTGATCACATTCACTTATAACTGAATAAAATCACGGTTTATTCTTTGATAGGGATAACAGAACTGACAATCTCCCATTCATCACCTTCGTTTAAATACGCACTTTTCATCGTGAATTTTTCATATTTCTTCTTGTTTCATTCATCCACTATATCTACTAAGGGATATATAGGAAAACAAAAAACCTTCAATTTCATATAGATAAAAACAGAATCAACATTCATTGAATTTAATATGCAAAAAAATGAATTTTATGAGATTTCAGAGCGGTGATACGGGGAAATAAATAGTCATTGCCTGCCTGCTCACTGAATAATCTGTTTGTTGTCCCAGATCATGGCATCTCGTCTAACCCGCTCGCGCAGGCCCGCTGCGGCGCACCTGCCAGCTCATCATTTATATGGATATGCACCCAGCCCGCATCTTGGCCGCTCATTTTTCAGGACGCCTGCCATCGGCTCTTTTCAAACTTTTTTCATTAGTTGAATTTATTTCAGCACCTTGCGTCACCAACCACCTCGGCTTAACTCAGAAAGTGATCAGGATCACACCCGTTTTATCACCAAGGAGCTAACCATGAAGATCAAATCACTGCTGTTGTTTGCAAGCCTGCTGCTGCCCATGACCCCAGCACTGGTCAGTGCAGAAGGGGCGCCGGCCATGCCGCTGGTGGTATGCCAGGTCGATAAGGCTCCCCAGATGCTGGTGCCGGCCTATGTCTGTCAGTGGTATGGCGGCAGCCAGCACTACTGAGAGTGAGAGCCCAAGAGGAGGCCACCTCCTCTTGGCTTGTCATGGCCCAACCCCCTCCTATACTCAATGCAGCTGTTTTTCATAGGGATAGGAGACGGTCATGATCCTGCTGGTCGGTGGCGAAAAAGGGGGGAGCGGCAAGAGTTGCCTGGCCCAGAATCTGGCGGTTTACCTTAGGACCCAGTTTCATGGCGAGGTGTTGCTGGTCGATTGCGATCCACAGCGCACCACCTCGGACTGGATCCAGGAGCGCAATGACAATCCGGACCTGCCCCAGATAAATTGTGTTCAGCTCTACGGCAACATCCGCAACGACCTGCTCAGCCTGAAGAACCGCTATGACTATCTCATTGTCGATTGCGGCGGCCAGGACAACCGGGCATTGCGTTCCACCATGGCAGTTGCCACCCACGCCCTGATCCCGCTGCGCCCCAAGCGCCGCGACCTCAAGACCTTGCCGCACATGGAAGACCTCATCACCACCTGCAAGATGGTCAACCCCAGCCTGCGGGCGGCCGTGGTGCTGACCCAGTGCCCTGCCCTGCCCAATCAGGTGAAACGGATCCTGGAGGCCAAGGAGGTGTGCTCTTCCTTCGGTGTCGACGTTCTCAACTCCATTACCTATGGCCGCAATGTCTACGACGACAGCGAGGAGAAGGGGCTGTCGGTGATGGAAATAGAACCGGATGGCAAATCGGCCGAAGAGATCCGGGCCATCGCCAAGGAGTTTCTGGAGCTGGGGGTGTGAGATGGGCCTTGCCGACCTGAAGAAGAAACACAATCTGCATCATCAGAAGAAGTTCACCATTGACGAGTTCATCGAAGATGCTGACTTCTACGCCAAGGGCAAACCCAAGGTTGTCAGCCTGGAGCTGAATCTGCATCGGGAGGAAGCCCTCACAGCACTCGCCTTCATCGAGAATGGTGAACACCTGAAACCCAGCTACAAAAAAGCGACCTTTTCCCTGAGTACCACCGCCATCGATGAGCTTGGCAGCCTGACCCAGCAGGATGGCATGAACAAATCCCTGTTGCTGCGTCTGTTTACCCATTACTTCTCCTCCTTGAGCCCGGAAGAGCGCCAAACCATCTATGAACGGCTGCAGGAACACAACTGACACGACAGTCGTGACACTGATTATCGCCCCCAGTTCCCCGCGCTCTGCTCCCCTTATCCTTTTCTGAACCCCGGTTAAACGGCTTGTGAGATATTCGCCATTCACCTCGTGAGTAAAGCGCCGAAAAAGCTCTCGCGATAGTCGGAAGATAGGATCAAAAAACCTGAACACAAATAAAACAAACCACTGATTTAAAATGAAATATATCGAAACAAGTTTCCTTCGTAACGAGATGCGTAAAAACGTTTTTCAATCTGCCGTTGTCGTGCCCCGTGAAATCCTTATAGTTACTCCTGCACGGACGCAATGAAGTCGGTCAGGAAGACTGGCTGCCAGGGTTGGGCAAATGGACTCACCACAGGATGTGGTAAAGGACACCTCCCAGGACGGAGAAAGTGCGACGGGAACGGATGACTCGTCAGGCCATGATGGCTAAAGGACACCCCAAAGGATTGGGAAGGGGAAACCTAAAGGAAGAGGTATAGTCAGGGATTGCAGGGAGCAACTTCGTTCAAGGACATGAGCGATAAGACTATCGGGGGCGACGCAAGTCGCCCCCATCTTTTTTGGCTATTTTTCTTCGGCGGCCAACCTCCGGCATCTACTCGAGCCGGAAGTGGCCCACAATCTCCCGCAGCCTGTCGTAGGTCTGCTGCATCGCGGCGGAGCTGGCTACCGTCTCCTCCCCGTTGTGAGTCAGCTGCCGGATCACCTCGGCAATCGCACTCATGTTGCGATTGATCTCTTCGGCTACCGCGCTCTGCTGCTCCGCCGCCGTGGCGATGTGGCTGATAAGATCGTTGATCTCCACCACCTCTCCCGCCATCAGATCCAGCGATTCATTGACCCGGGTGGTGTTCTCGGCGGCGCCCTGGCAACTCTGCTTGGTGTTGCTCATGGCATCCACCACCGTCTGGGTACCCCGCTGCAGACTGGCCAGCATGGTCTGGATCTCCGCCGTGCTCTGCTGGGTGCGAGCGGCGAGGGAGCGCACCTCGTCGGCCACCACCGCAAAACCGCGCCCCTGCTCGCCAGCCCGGGCCGCCTCGATGGCGGCGTTGAGGGCCAGCAGGTTGGTCTGCTCGGCTATGCTGCCGATAACCCCCAGCACGGAGCCAATCTGCTGCACATCTTGCTGCATCGCCTCGATGGAGCGGGCAGTGGCCTCCACTTCATCCACCAGCGCCATCACGCTGGCCATGGCCTGATCCACCACCTGACGGGACTGGCTCGCCAGCTGCTGGCTCTGGCCGGTCAGCTGGGCCGTGCTGGCCGCACTCTCAGAGACGGAGACTGCGGTGCGACTCATCTCGTTGATGGCGGTCACCACCTGTTCGGTTTCCCGCACATGATCTGCCAGCAGGGACTGGGCGGCCCCGGTCTGGCTGGCCAGCCCCTCGATACCGCTGTTGAGCTGGCCGCTGGCCTGCCGTACCTCGTTCATCATCTCCTGCAGCCGCTCGATAAAGCGGTTGATGCCGGCCGAAATCTGGCCCAGATCATCGGTACTGGTTACCGCCAGCCGACGGGTCAGGTCGCCGCTGCCACGGGAGAGCTCCAGCACCAGATCCCGCAGCGAAAGGATGGGACGGTAGGCGAGATTGAGCGCCAGTACGGCGAGCACCATCACCACCACGGCAACCCCGAGCAACGCCATGATGATCTGGCCGTTGAGTGCCTGGGTCATGATACGGATGTAGTCGAGATCGATATAGCCGGTCAGCGTCCAGCTGCTGCCGCGAATATCCAGCGCATTGGGACGAGCCTCGCTCTCTCCCTGCGGCTTGCTGCTGTAGAGCACATTGCCCTGCCCATCGGCCAGCGAGAAGTAACGCCCCTCGCCGCTCACCTTCTCCAGCAGGTTCTTGAACTCGCTCATGTCGAGGTAATAAAGGTAGGCAGAGTCGGCCCCTCGCGGCACCAGAATGGAGATGACGGGCTTGCCATCCACCTGCTGCAGGGGGCTGACGGTGATCTGGTTGTTGGCGGCGGGGATCAGCTTGCGCAGCGCATCGACCTTGGCCGTATCGTTGATGACCCCACTCACGTCGAACGCCATGTCGCCAATAACCTTGACGATATTGTGAAAGCCGGTCTCTTCCAGCGTCTTCTTGACGTTGGTCACCCCGAAGTTGAGGTTGGCCGCCAGCAGGATTTTTTGATTGATGTCGCTGGCCAGCTTCTCTTTGACCAGGGTGATCTGCTCGTTGATGTTCTGGGTGGCCTGAGTGCGGATATAGGCGCTGATGAAGTGATTGACGCTGAACCAGGCAGTGCCGATGGTGACCAGAATGGCCAGCAGCAGCAAGACGTAAATCTTGACCTTGAATGGCATGGGATCCCTCCAGAAGAGAGGGCTGGCACTGCCAACCCTCTCTGCCAATCGTTATTTCTTCTTGGCGTACTTCATGGAGTCCAGCGCCACCGCCAGAATGATGATGCCGCCCTTGATGATGAACTGCCAGTAAGGGCTGACCCCGATATAGGTCAAACCATAGTTGATCAATGTAAAGATGAGTACCCCGGTGATCACCCCGGCGACCGTGCCCACCCCACCGGCAAACGACACCCCGCCCACCACGCAGGCGGCGATGGCATCGAGTTCATACATGAAGCCGAGGTTGTTGGTGGCACTGCCGATCCGGCCCGCTTCCAGCATGCCGCCGAAGGCGTAGAACACCCCTGCCAGCGCATAGATCATCACCAGATTGACCGCCACGTTGACGCCGGAAACCTTGGCGGCTTCCGGGTTGCCGCCGATGGCGAAGATGTTCTTGCCAAAGCGGGTCTTGTTCCACAGTACCCAGACGAACACGCTGGCGATGGCGGCATAGAAGGTCAGATAGGATAGCTTGAAGCCGCCCAGCTTGATGAACCCCTGCGCGAAGCTGGAGAAACGGGGGTCAAAACCGGCCACCGGCGAAGCCCCTACCGAGTCAAAGTAGAGGGAGTTGATGCCGTAGACGATGATCATGGTGCCCAGGGTGGTAATGAACGGGGTGACGTTCAGATAAGCCACGATGAGACCGTTGACCAGACCAATCAGGGCCCCCACCACGCACACCAGCAGGATCACCGCCGGAATGGGCACTTCACCCAGGCTGGGAAACACCTTGTTGACGTTGGTCAGCGCCTGCAGCATGGTCGCCGCGATGAGCGCCGCCAGGCCGACCTGACGACCGGCCGACAGATCCGTACCCTGGGTGATGATGATGCCTGCCACCCCCAGCGCTATGATGACCCGTACCGAAGACTGGGTCAGGATGTTGCTGAAGTTGGTGAGACTCAGGAAGGAGGGTTCCTTGATCACGATGATCATGAGCAGCACCAGCAGCACCACGTAGATGCCGTTCTCCTTGAGCGCCCGCATCAGATTGAAATTTTTAGCCGACTCCATAAATGTCTTCCTGTCTCTAGAGGTACAGAGATGCCAGGCGCAGTATCTCGCTCTGGTCAGTTTCTTTGGTATTGACGATCCCGGCGACCCGGCCATTGCTCATGACCATGATGCGATCCGTGATGCCGAGCAGTTCGGGCATTTCCGACGAGATGATGATGATGCCCTTGTCCTTCTTCGCCAGCTCCAGGATGAGCTGATAGATCTCGAACTTGGCACCCACATCGATGCCGCGAGTCGGTTCGTCCAGCATCAGGATCTCCGGCTGGGTCAGCAGCCAGCGGCCGATGATCACCTTCTGCTGGTTGCCTCCCGACAGGGAGCCGATCTGGGTCTGCTGGGTCGGTGTCTTGACCCGCATGGAGTCGATGACCCACTGGGTATCACTCTTCATCTTGTTGTCGCTGAGCAGCCCCATGGAACCCTTGTAGTTGTCCATGTTGGCGATCAGGGAGTTGAAGGCGATGTCGAGGCGCGAATAGATGCCGGTGGAGCGCCGCTCCTCGGTCACCAGTGCAAAGCCGTTGCGGATCGCCTCGTGGGCATTGTGGTTCGCCACCGGCTGACCGTGCAGCTTGATGATCCCTTCACTGCGATCGCGGATGCCGAACAGGGTCTCGACGATGTCGGTGCGCTTGGCCCCCACCAGTCCGGCGATGCCGAGGATCTCCCCCTTGTGCAGGTTGAAGGTGATGTCCTGAATGGAGGGTTGGTTCTTCGCCGTCAGGTGCTCGACTTCGAGGATCACCTCTTTCGGCTGGTTGGTCTTCTCCGGGAAGCGCTGGGTCAACTCACGACCGACCATCATGCCGATGATCTGATCCATGGTCATGCCCTTGAGCGGCTGGGTCGCTACCCACTGGCCATCCCGCAATATGGTGATCTCGTCACACAGCTGGAAGATCTCTTCCATCTTGTGGGAGATGTAGACGATGCCGCAGCCCTTCTCCTTGAGCTTGTTGATGATCTTGAAGAGGTGGCTCACCTCTTTCTCGGTCAGCGAGGAAGTGGGCTCGTCCATGATGACGATCTTGGCGTCGTAGGAGAACGCCTTGGCGATCTCGATCATCTGCATCTGGGAGACGGAGAGGGTTCCGACCTTGACCCGCGGGTCGATGTCGATGTCCAGCTCGTCGAAGATATGCTTGGTGTCCTGATACATCTTGCCGTGGTCGACGAACAGCCCCTTGGTGGGATAGCGGCCGAGCCACATGTTGTCCATCACCGAGCGTTGCAGCACCAGGTTCAACTCCTGATGCACCATGGAGACGCCATTCTCCAGCGCCTCTTTGGAGGAGGTGAAGTTGATCTCCTGCCCCTTGAAGAAGATCTTGCCCTGATCCTTCTCGTAAATGCCGAACAGGCACTTGAGCAACGTGGATTTTCCTGCCCCGTTCTCGCCCATCAACGCATGCACAGAATGAGGACGGACCCGTAAATTGACATTATCGAGTGCCTTGACGCCGGGAAAGCTTTTACTGACGTCAATCATCTCCAACAGCCATTCTGATTGTTGCTGTGTTGTCATATCAGCCATCACATCTGGTTGAAACTGAGGGCAAGGGGAGACCCCTTGCCCGGGAGGAGGGAATTATTCGAATTTGGACAGGTTGTCAGCATCGACACCAACGTAGGGAACGCGCACAACCTTGTTGACGATGTTCCACTTGGTGCCTTCACCGGCCGCTTTGCCTTCCGCCAGGTTCTTGGTCAGCTCGTAAGTCGCCTTGGCCTGGTTGGCGGCATCGTTCAGCACGGTACCGGCCATGGCACCGCTCTTGACCAGTGCCAGCGCTTCCGGCAGGGCATCAACCCCGAATACCGGGATGGCGGTCTTGCCCTGGGCCTTCAGCGACTCGACGGCACCCATCGCCATGCCATCGTTGTTGGCGATGACCACTTCGATCTTGTTGGCATTGGGGCCGGAGATCCAGGCGTCCATCTTGTCCTTGGCCATGGCGGTATCCCACATACCGGTATCCATGTGCAGCTGCTCGGTCTTGATGCCGCCGTCGTTCAGCGTCTTGATGACGTAGGTGGTGCGGGCTTCGGCATCGGGGTGACCCGGCTCGCCCTTGAGCAGCACGAACTGGATGACGCCGTCCTTGTTCAGATCCCAGGCCGGGTTGGCTTTCCAGTGCTTGGCGATCAGCTGACCCTGGATGATGCCTGACTCCTTGGAGTCGGTACCCACGTAGTAAGCCTTGTCATAGCTGGCGAGATCGGCAGCGCTCGGCTCCTTGTTGTAGAACACCACGGGCACGTCCTCGCCACGGGCCTTCTCGATCACGACCGGGGCCGCCGCCGGGTCAACCAGGTTGATGGCCAGCGCCTTCACGCCTTTGGCCAGCAGTACGTCGACCTGATCGTTCTGCTTGGACTGGTCATTCTGGGAGTCATTCATCAGCAGCTCCACCCCAGGGTTGGCCGCAGCTTCCTTCTCGATTGCCTTGCGCACTACCGCCATGAAGTTGTCGTCGTATTTGTAGACGGTCACCCCGATGCGGGTTTCGGCATGAGCGGTGGCCCCAGCCATCAGGCTCATCAGTACGGCGGCAATGGTCGTGATCTTTTTCATTGTTATGCTCCGATCTCTCTATCTGTTTTTGTAGGGAATGCTGTACACCAAGTGAACTGGCGCCAGCCTAATGTAATCAGTTTGTTGTATGACAATCTGTGATCATGACAACAAAATGAAAACGTTTACACTCTGTTACATAGCAACAAATCAATTAAAAATCATGCAGTTATAGTTACTCATCAAGACTTAAGCCCTGAACGAGGCTATTTCTTGTTAAGCAATCGCTCAGATTCAGCGTAGAACACAGTTCCAATAGTAGCCGCCCGGCTGCAACCAATATTCCGGCCGCACGCTCTGGCTCCAGGAATCATCGCCCCCAATCCCCATATGAAAGCCATCGAGACAGAGGTGCAGCCCTCCCTCGGCCACCAGATCGGTCTGGTGGCGGGCCTGTGCCAGCTGCTGCTGACTGAAGCGGCTCAGGCTGAAATGGAACAGCCCCTCGACCTCGACACTACCCAGTTGCAGCTGGCGGGTGTCGCAGCGCAGTCCGTTGTCGGTCGGGAACACATACGCGGTGTGCAGCGCATCGAGCGACGACTGCCAGCGACCGAGGTCGGCAGCCAGCAGGCGATCCGGATAGTTCTCGTGCGGACCACGCCCCAGCCAGCTCACCTCCTCCCCTGTCGCCAGCACTTCGTCGGTCAGCCAGAGCCGGGCGCCGATGCGCGGCAGGGAGGGCATCTCGGCCGCTACCTGCACCTCGATGGCGAGGCGCATGGCCCCATCCTGATCGAACTGGTGGCGCCAGCGGGTCAGCAGCTTGAGCGTATCGCCGACGAAGTAGCCATGACGCACAGTCACAACCCCTTGGTCAGGGCTCACTACCAGGTCGAGGCAGCGGTGCTGCAATTCATTGAGCCCGGCCTCCTGCCAGCGAGCGATCCAGGCGTTGGGATCGGCGTGATCCGCCTCGCTGGTACCAATGTCGTTGTCGAGCGGCGCCCGATAGAAGTGATCGGCGATGGCCTCTTTCAGCTGCTCGCGGCCCAGCTTGCACCAGCTGTGGACGCGGCCACTGGCCTTGTCCAACCGCCACTCGCTGGTGGCCACCCGGATCTGCCAGCCATCCGCCAGCTCAATAAAGGTGGCCGGCGTGCGGGCGACAGGCAGCGCCAGCGGCGCAGGCAACATGCATTGCTGGCGCGCCACCTCGTGACCGGCCGCAGACCAGGGCGTGGCGGCAAGCTGCACGATGGCGAGATCCAGCCAGGCGAGCGCCCCCGGCGCAAAGGCCGGCAACCGCTCCAGCAGAGTCAGCGTCACGCTTCCCTGCGGCGCCAGGGTGAGTGGGCATTCACCCTGGCTCACCACCACGCCGTCTTCGCACAACCGCCACTGCAACCGCTCGTTGTCCGTCTCGCGAAACAGGTACTCGCTGCGGATCTCGACCGTCAGCGGTTGCCGCTCGAGCAGCCTCAACCCGAACGGCTGCTGGGCACGTTTTGCCTCGAACAGGGCGGGATGGGGGGTGCGGTCGGGGAACACCAAACCGTTGCAGCAGAACTGGCGATCATTCGGGGTATCGCCGAAATCACCGCCATAGGCCCAGAAATAGCGGCCGTCATCGGTCAGCTTGTCCAGTCCCTGATCGACCCAATCCCAGACGAAACCACCCTGCAGCCGCGGATGATCGCGAAATGCCTGCCAGTAGTGGGCATAGCCCCCCAGGCTGTTGCCCATGGCGTGGGCGTATTCACACAGGATCAGCGGGCGGGTCTCGCCCGGCAGGCCGATCCACTTGGCCAGCGCCCACTTGGGCACCGCCGGGAAAGGCTGATCCTGATGGGTGCGGGCATACATGGGGCAGATGATGTCGGTGGCCGGCGTATCGGCCCCACCCCCTTCGTATTGCACCGGACGACTCGGATCCGCCCGCTTGACCCAGCCATACATGGCATCGTGGGCCGGGCCGTAACCCGACTCGTTGCCAAGGGACCAGATGATGATGCTGGGGTGATTGAAGTCGCGGGCCACCATGCGGGTCACCCGCTCCAAGAAGGCGTTACTCCAGGCGGGATCCCGCGCCAGCCGCCCCATGGGGGTCATGCCGTGGGTCTCCAGGTTCGCCTCGTCCAGCACGTAGAGGCCGAGCCGGTCGCACAGCCGATAAAGCTCGGGGTGATTGGGATAGTGAGAACAGCGCACCGCGTTGAAGTTGTGCCGCTTCATCAACAGCAGATCTTGCTCGATGGCGGCAGGGGTCACCACATGGCCGCTGGCCGCATCGTGTTCGTGACGGTTGGCGCCGCGAATAAGCAGCGGCTGGCCGTTGACCCGCAGCAGGCCGCCACGGATCTCCACCGCCCGAAAGCCCACGTCATAGGCTTCGCTCTCGATAGGTTCCCCCTGCTCGTCCAGCAGGGTCAGGGTGAGGCGATAGAGGTGGGGGGTCTCGGCGCTCCACTTGCGCGGGGCCGCCACCTCGAGCCAGCACTCGGCGCGATCGTCATACGCCCCTTTCTCGTCAATGGCTTGCGTGCCGATCGGCTGGCGCAGGGTCGCCACCCGCTCACCGCCGTCATAGAGATTGGCCGCCACCGACAGACCAGCCCCATTGGCCGCCTGCAGCGCGATCTTGAGGCGGCCATCGCGATAGCAGGCGTCCAGCTCTGGGGCGACCCTAATGTCCATCAGATGACGGGCCGGTTTGTGCAGCAGGCTGACGGAGCGGAAGATGCCGCTCATGCGCCACATGTCCTGATCTTCCAGATAGGAGCCGTCGGACCAGCGCAGCACCAGCACTGCCAGCCGGTTGTCACCGCTGCAGAGGAAAGAGGTCAGATCAAACTCGGCAGGCAGCCGGCTGTCCTGAGAGTAACCGACCCAGCGACCGTTGCAGAAGAGGTGAAAGGCGCTGTCCACCCCGTCGAAGATGATCCGGGTCTGGCCGCTGACGAGCCAGTCGGCCGGCACGCTGAACTCGCGGGAGTAGCAGCCGGTGGGATTCTCGGCCGGCACCCGCGGTGGATCGCACGGGAAGGGATATTTGATGTTGGTGTAGATGGGCACATCTGTCGCAGGCCGCAACCCTGGGTAGGCCGCATCCAGCTGCCAGTTGCCCGGCACCTTGATGGCACAGGCATCCGGCAGATCCTCGACCAGCCAGTGCTCCGGCACCAGCTCGGGCGCCGCGAAGAAGGAGAAACGCCACTCCCCATCCAGCAGGGTGCGCGATGGCGAGGCGAGATCATCCCGCGCCGCGGCTTCGCTGCGCCAGCTGAACAAGGGGGTATGGGCAGGCAACCGATTCACTGCGGTAATCGCCTGGGTCTGCCAGTCCTGACGGGCCACTATCTCCCTGAGCATTCTTCTCTCTCCCTGCATGAACGCCGAAAACGTATGCAGTGTAGGGGAGTTTTGCCCGGTGATCGGCGATCTCGCTCACACAGATGTAAACGATTACACTGAATTTGTTAAGTAAAACAGGGTAAAAATGCGCTAAATGCAGGTAAAAGGCGAAGGCTCCGGATCAGGCGCCGCAAAAACGGCGATCCGGAGCGATAAACGGAAGTAAATGAAAGGGATCAGCTTCGAACGGGCGCCACCGAGTGACGGTTGATCAGGGTCGGGGTGTAAATGCGGCTCTGCACCGCCTCGCTTTCCCCCGCCGCCAGCTGCAGAGCCAGCTTGGCCGCCTGGGCTGCCATCAGTTCAACCGGATAGCGCATGGTGGAGAGCTTGGGGCGCAGGTATCTGGCATAGATGATGTCATCGAAGCCCACCACCGACACCTCCTCCGGCACCTTGAGGCCGTTGTCCGCCAGCACCGAGATGGCCCCCGCCGCCATGGCATCGTTGTAGGCCACCACGGCCGTGATGGGCAGCCCCTTGGCCAGCAGGTTGAGCATGGCGCGCTCACCGCCCTCCTCGTTGGGCATGCCGCTCTCCACCAGCTCGGGATCGGCGCGCAGCCCCGCTTCGGCCAGCGCATCCTGATAGCCCTGCAGCCGCAGGATGGCATCCTCGATGGCGTGATCCGAACTGAGGAAGGCGATGTGGCGGTGACCCAGCTCCAGCAGATGGCGGGTCGCCGTGGCGGCCCCCTGCCGGTTGTTGAGGGCGATGCAGCGCCCCTTGAGTGCCGGGATGTCGCGGTTGATCAGCACCATGCCGGGCACCCGCAGCGCATAGTCGATCAGCTCCTCGTCGCTCAGCGCCTTGCTGTGCACCACCAGCGCCTCGCAGCGCTTGCCGATCAGCAGTTCGATGGATTCGCGCTCCTGCCGTGCCTTGTGAAAACCATTACCCATCAACAGGTGCAGACCCTGCTCCACCGCCACCGCGGCCACCCCCTTGACCAGGGCGCCGAAGAAGGGATCCGCCACGTCGCCCACCAGCACCCCCATGGTGTCACAGGTCTGGCTGACCAGTGCCCGCGCGTTGGCATTGGGGGTGTAGCCCAGTTCGGCCATGGCCTTCTGAACCACCTCGCGGGAAGCGGCGCTGGCCTTGGGTGAGTTGTTCATCACCCGTGAAACCGTTGCCACCGATACGTTGGCCAAACGGGCGACATCCTTGATGGTACTCATGCTGTTTTCACTTATTTCACGGCTCGGGATGGCGCCATTATACCGAGCAATGTCACTGATAACAGGGGGGAAAACCATATTGCTGAAATGATGACCATCAAAACAAGTGTAATCGTTTACACATATTTGTTAGCCAGTTCACAGTTTGCCCGCCGGCCCCTCGGCTAGACTCCTTCACAGGCTTTTTTCAGCGTGGAGATGAGGATGAAAGTACTGGTCACCGGCGGCTGCGGCTACATCGGCAGCCACACCTGCCTGGCACTGCAAGCGGCTGGCATGGAGCCCGTGGTGGTGGACAACCTCTGCAACAGCAAGGCGGGCGTACTGGCTCGCATCGCCGCCATCAGCGGGCGCGAGCCCCGCTTCTATCAGGGGGACATCCGTGACCCGGCCCTGCTGGATCGCATCTTCAGCGAGCAACGGATCGATGCCGTGATCCACTTCGCCGCCCTCAAGGCGGTCGGCGAGTCCACCCGCCTCCCCCTCGCATACTACGAGAACAACCTGAGCGGCACCCTGGTATTGCTGCAGGCGATGCAGCGGGCCGGCGTCCATAACCTGGTGTTCAGCTCGTCGGCCACCGTCTACGGCGACCCGGCCAGCACCCCCATCCGGGAGGATTTCCCGCGTAGCGCCACCAACCCCTACGGCCGATCCAAGCTGATCATCGAAGAGATCCTCGAGGATCTGCAGCGGGCCGAGCCGCACTGGAGCATGACCCTGCTGCGCTACTTCAACCCGGTCGGCGCTCACGAGTCGGGCACCATGGGGGAAGATCCCCAGGGGATCCCCAACAACCTCATGCCGTTTTTGACCCAGGTCGCCATCGGCCGGCGCGACTGCCTTTCCATCTTTGGTAACGATTACCCCACCGTCGACGGTACCGGCGTGCGCGACTACATCCACGTGATGGATCTCGCCGAAGGGCACGTCAAGGCGCTGCAGCACTGCGCCAGCAAGGGTGGCGTACACGTCTACAACCTGGGCACGGGCCAGGGCCAGAGCGTGTTGCAGATGGTCACGGCGTTCGAGGCGGCCAGCGGCCGCCCCTTGCCCTATCGCATCGAACCAAGACGTCCCGGTGACATTGCCGAATGCTGGGCCGATCCCACCAAGGCCGAGCGCGAGCTGGGCTGGCGTGCCCGGCGGGATCTGGCCGCCATGTGCGCCGACAGCTGGCGCTGGCAATCCGCCAACCCCCAGGGGTACGAGGCGTGATGTCCGTTTTGCTCCCTTCTCCCGTCGCGGGAAAGGGGCCACAGATGAGAGGCGCACCTGCCCTCATCACTGTCCGCAATACCTTTATTGAGCTTGAGGAGTGATGATGTTCAACCCGGTTGATCACCCCCACCGTCGTTTCAACCCGCTGACCGGCCAATACGTGCTGGTCTCCCCCCACAGGGCCAAGCGCCCCTGGCAGGGCCAGGTCGAGAAGGTGAGCCAGGCGCCGAGCCAGGCCCATGATCCCGACTGCTTCCTCTGTGCCGGCAACAAGCGCGTCACCGGCGACCAGAATCCCGACTATCGGGATACCTTCGTCTTTACCAACGACTTCGCCGCCCTGATGCAGGACACCCCGGCCGCCAGTGGCCAGCAGGATCCCCTGCTCAAGCTGGAAGCCGCCCGTGGCACCAGCCGGGTCATCTGCTTCTCGCCGGATCACGGCAAGACCCTGCCCGAGCTGCCCCTGCCTGCCATCGAGCAGGTGATCACCACCTGGATGGAGCAGGTGGCCGAGCTGTCGGCCCAGTGGGAGTGGGTGCAGGTGTTTGAAAACAAGGGCGCCGTCATGGGTTGCTCCAACCCTCATCCCCACGGTCAGCTGTGGGGCAGCGACTTCCTGCCCAATGAAATTGCCCGCGAAGAGCAGCACCAGCGCGACTGGCTGGCGGAGCACGGCCGCCCGCTGCTGGTCGACTACGTGGAGCGGGAGCTCAAAGACAGATCCCGCATCGTGGTGGAGACCGCCCACTGGCTGGCGGTAGTGCCCTTCTGGGCGGCCTGGCCGTTCGAGACCCTGCTGCTGCCCAAGCGCCACGTTCCCTCCCTGCTCGACCTCACCCCCGAGCTGCAGCAGGATCTGGCCATCGCGCTCAAGGAGCTCACCAGCCGCTACGACAATCTGTTCGAGTGCAGCTTCCCCTACTCCATGGGCTGGCACTTTGCCCCGCCCCGCTCCGACTGCCCAGAGGCGTGGCAACTGCATGCCCACTTCTATCCGCCGCTGCTGCGCTCCGCCACGGTGCGCAAATTCATGGTGGGCTTCGAGATGCTGGCCGAGACCCAGCGTGACCTTACCCCGGAACAAGCCGCGGAACGGCTGCGGGCGCTTTCCCCCATTCATTACAACCAGACCAATCAGGCCAACGAGGAGGCCCTATGACCCCGAGCCAGCGCGTCAGCGCCGTGTTTGCCGAGCAGTTTGAGCAACAACCCGACCTGCTGGTACGGGCCCCCGGCCGCGTCAACCTCATCGGCGAGCACACCGACTACAACGACGGCTTCGTGCTGCCCTGCGCCATCGACTACGAGACCTGCGTCGCCATCGGCCTGCGCGATGACAGCCTGGTGCACGTGATCGCCGCCGACTACGGCAACCAGCGCGACCTGTTCGATCTCGACCAGCCCATCGGCCACCATGCCGACCAGCGCTGGAGCGACTACATCCGCGGCGTGGTGAAGTACCTGCAGGAGCGAGGCTATGCCCTGCGCGGCCTCAATCTGGTGGTCTCCGGCAACGTGCCGCAGGGGGCCGGCCTCTCCTCTTCCGCCTCGCTGGAGGTGGCCATCGGCCAGGCTTTCAAGGAGGCACTGGGGCTCGCCATCACGCAGGCCGAGATTGCCCTCAACGGCCAGCAGGCGGAGAACCAGTTCGTCGGCTGCAACTGCGGCATCATGGACCAGATGATCTCCGCCAGCGGCAAACAGGATCATGCCCTGCTGCTCGACTGTCGCTCGCTGGAAACCCGGCTCATCCCCATGCCCACCGATCTGGCGGTGCTGATCGTCAACTCCAACGTGCGCCGCGGCCTGGTGGACAGTGAATACAACACCCGCCGCCAGCAGTGCGAAGCAGCCGCCCGTCACTACGGGGTCAAGGCGCTGCGCGATCTGGATCTGGCGGCGCTGGAAGCGGGCAAGGCCGGGCTGGATGAGGTCTGCTACCGCCGTGCCCGTCACGTGGTGGGCGACAACAGCCGCACCCTGGCCGCCGCCGACGCGTTGGCGCAAGGGGATCTGGTGCGCCTCGGCGAGCTGATGGCCGACTCCCACGCCGCCATGCGCGATGACTTCGAAATTACCGTGCCCGCCATCGATGGTCTGGTGGAGATCATCAAGGCCAGGATCGGCACCGAGGGCGGTGTGCGGATGACCGGTGGCGGCTTCGGTGGCTGCGTGGTCGCCCTGCTGCACCCCGACAAGGTGGCCGAGGTGATCGCCGCGGTCGATGTCGAGTACCCGGCCCGCTTCGGCCTCAAGGCCGACAGCTACGTCTGCCGCGCCAGCGCGGGGGCGGGAAAACTATGAGCCCATTGATGATGCAGGCCGACGGCGACGTCTGCCTGATCGGCAATACAGGTGCAGGCAGACTATGAGCGACGCCATGATCCCGTTCGAGCTGGAAAACGAGGAGGGGTTGCGCCTGCGCGGCCTCGATTTCGGCGCCACCCTCACCTCCCTCACCCTGCCGGTGGCGGGCGGGCGCCGCGAAGTGCTGCTGGGCTGTGCCGATGAGGCCTACCCCGCTCAGCAGGTGTGGCTGGGGGCAGTGGCGGGGCGCTTTGCCAACCGCATCGGCGGCGCCGAGCTGCTGCGCGACGGCCAGCGCTGGCCGCTGGATGCCAACCAGTCACCCCACTGCCTGCACGGCGGACGGGCGGGGTTTCATCGCCAGCACTGGCAGATCAAGGAGCGGGAGGCGGACCGGGTCAGGCTGACCCTGCTCTCCCGAGCGGGGGATCAGGGCTTTCCCGGCAACCTGCGGGTCACGCTGGAGTACCGGCTGGAGCAGTGCGATCTGGTGGTGGATTTCGTCGCCAGCACGGATGCCGCGACCCCGGTCAGCCTCACCAGCCACACCTACTTCAATCTCGATGACAATCCGGACGGTGGCGATGTGCGCAACCACCTCATCCGCCTCAATGCCGACCGTTTCCTGCCGACTGACCCGAGCGGGCTACCGCTCGCGCTCACACCGGTGGAGGGGCCGTTCGATCTGCGCCACGAACGCCTTATCGGACAAGATTGGCTGAGCCATCCCCAGCAGCAACAGGCCAAGGGGTATGACCACGCCTTCGTGCTCAACGGGCCGAGCGCCGAGTGGGCGGCGCGGGTGGTCTCGGGGGATCGCCAGCTGGCCATGGAGGTCTACACCAACCAGCCCTCGCTGCAGTTCTACACCGGCAACTGGCTGGCCAATACGCCGGCGCGTGATGGCCGACTCCATCAGGATCACGCCGGCTTCTGTCTGGAGGCCCAGCAACTGCCGGACAGCCCCAACCGGCCCGAGCTGGGGGATCCCTGGCTGTTGCCGGGGCAGACTTATCGTCACCAGACCCGTTATCGCTTTATCACCGCCAGCTGACCCCGGCGCCCTCCGCCAAGCCAGCCCTGACAATCCCAGGCGCGGCCGGGGCGGCGTCACCGTTTCGCGGCACTCTGGCTACACGCTGGCCCCGCGCGCTCTGCTCAACGCCGACATGGCGGATGAAGAGGGCGCGGGGTCACCTGTCACATCCACTCGCACACAAGCCCACGCAAGGAGTCGTTATGGATGATCACTACCTCGCCGCCCCCGACCGCTATCAGCGCCAGGCCTATCGACCCGCCGGTCGCCACGGCCTGCGCCTGCCCGGCATCGCTCTCGGGCTCTGGCACAACTTCGGCGCCGAGTGCGATCCCGCCACTGCGAAAGCCATGATGCACCAGGCGTTCGATCTGGGCATCACCCACTTCGATCTGGCCAACAACTACGGGCCGCCGCCGGGGTCGGCCGAGATCACCTTCGGCAAGCTGCTCAAGGGTAGCCTGGCTCCCTATCGGGACGAGCTCATCATCGCCAGCAAGGCAGGATACATCATGTGGGATGGCCCCTACGGCGATGGCGGCAGCGCCAAATACCTGTTTGCCAGCCTGCACCAGAGCCTGCGCCGGCTCGATCTGGACTACGTGGATATCTTCTATCACCACAGGCCGGATCCGCGCACCCCGCTGGAGGAAACCTGTCAGGCGCTGGCCCTGATGGTACGTCAGGGCAAGGCGCTCTACGTCGGCCTCTCCAACTACCCGGCCCCGCTCGCCGCGCAGGCCGCCGCCCGGCTGGCGGAGCTGGGCACCCCCTGTCTGGTCAATCAGCTCAAATACTCCCTGTTCCAGCGCGATATTGAGCCCGAAACCCTGCCGGTCTGCCGCGAGCACGGCATGGGGGTGGTCGCCTTCTCCCCACTGGCCGGCGGGCTGCTGAGCGATCGCTACCTGGCCGGCATTCCAGCGGATTCGCGCGCCGCCAGTGCCAGCCCCTTCCTCAAGCCTGAGCAGATCACCGCCGGCAAGCTGGCCACCATCCGCGACCTGCATGCGCTGGCGCAGCAGCGGGACCAACCGCTGTCGCAACTGGCGCTGCAGTGGGTGCTGCGCGACTCTGTGGTGAGCTGTGCCCTGATCGGTGCCAGCAGCCCGCAGCAGATTGTCAGCGCAGTGGAAGCCCAGGCCCAACCCCCGCTGGATGCGGCGCTGCTGCAGCAAATCGAGGGGATCCTGGCCAACCAGGGCACCGCCTGATCGGGGCCGATGCCGACAGCGAACAAATCTGACCCGAACGAAAACCCATGGCCCCGCCGTCGCTCCCGCCGGCGGGGCCTGGCGCCGATACAATATTCACTGGTTGCCCGCCCGATTTTCCTCCATCATTGGTCGCCCCTGGCTCGGCTCGGGGCCGACTTCATCCGGACCAATAATCAAGAGATCTGAAACATGACAGAGTCTTACGCCCTGTTTGTCGCCTTCGTGCTGGGCATTGTGGAGGGCCTGACCGAGTTCCTCCCCGTCTCCTCCACCGGCCACATGATCATCGTCGGCCACCTGCTTGGCTTCGACGGCCCCAAGGCTGCCACCTTCGAAGTGGTGATCCAGATGGGCTCCATCCTGGCGGTGGTCGCCGTGTTCTGGCGCCGCCTGTTTGGCCTGATTGGCATCCACTTCGGCCAGAAACCGGCGCAGGGACACGCCACCCTCTCGCTGGTGCACATCATCCTCGGCATGCTGCCCGCCGTGATCATCGGTCTCGCCATCCATAGCTGGATCAAGGCCCATCTGTTCGGCCCGCAAACCGTGATGTACGCCCTGGTGGCCGGTGGCATCCTGCTGATCATCGCCGAGAAGTTTCGCCCGGCGGTGCGCTCCGAAACCCTGGACGACATCAGCTACAAGCAGGCGCTAGGCATCGGTCTGTTCCAGTGTCTGGCGCTCTGGCCCGGTTTCTCCCGCTCCGGTGCCACCATCAGCGGCGGCATGCTAATGGGGATCAGCCGCCAGGCGGCGGCCGAGTTCTCCTTCATCCTGGCGGTGCCCATGATGGTGGCGGCCAGCGGGCTGGATCTCTACAAGAGCCGGGATCTGCTCTCCATGGCCGACTTCCCCATGTTCGCGGTGGGCTTCATCACCGCCTTCGTGGTGGCCATGATCGCCATCAAGACCTTCCTGGCGCTGATCCGTCGCCTCGACTTCATCCCGTTCGCCATCTACCGCTTCGTGGTGGCCTTCGCCGTCTATCTGGTGTTCGTCGCCTGATCCGGCCGCGACACCATGCAAAAAGGGACCTCGAGGGTCCCTTTTTTATTGCCGCCATGGCTCAGTAGAGGCGATGGCTGATGCCGTTGAGCAGCCGCGACAACCCCTTGGTGAACTGTACCGGCGCGTCCTGCACCGTGTAGCAGAGGCAGCCGTCCGGGGTGTGCGGACTGTGGGCGTGGCTGGCATCGCGCCAGATGAAGTCCCCGGCCTGATAGCGGGTGTCGCCATCTTCGATGGTGCCAGCCAGCAGCAAGGTCAGCTCGTAACCCTTGTGGGTATGCTCCGGGATGCGGCCACCCGCCTCTATGTGCAGCAGGCTGGCGCGGGCCCCCTGCTCGTCGAGCGGCAGGCTCACCTGCCGGATGGCGCCGATGTGGCGCCAGCTGGGTGCGTGGTGACGGGCCAGCACCCTGGGCAACCGGTACGACTGGCCCGCCACCTGCAGCTCGGGCTGGACCGCCGCCGACTGACTCAACGCGGCGGCACTGGCCACCGGCTGCTGCAGGATGCCGGCCAGCATGGCATCGAACGCCGCCGGCAAGGGCTCGCACTCTTCGGTGGGCGCCAGGTATTGCCGGGCCAGCTCCTCTTCGCAGGCCCGCAGCCGGGCCGCGCAATCGGGGCAGAGCTCGCAGTGAGCGGAAACGCCGACGGCCAGCGGCAGGGGCAGTTCGTCGGCGGCAAAGGCGCGCAACATGGCCTGAACGGGATGGGCTTTAATCATGGCCTTGCTCCACTTGTTCCTTCAATTTTTGTAATGCCAGTCTGAGGCGGGATTTGATGGTGCCGATCGGCACACCGAGCCGGTCCGCCAGCTCCTGCTGGGAGAGCTCCTGCAGGTAGATGCCGCGCACCACCTGCTGCTGCGGTTCCGGCAGGGTGCCCACGTAATGGGCCATCTGGCGGGTCAGCACGGCGTCTTCGCCGCCGCTCAGGTGCTCCTCTTCCGCCCTGAACTCCAGCATGGGCCACAGCTCTTCGGCGCAGAGTTCTTCTTTGCTGGCGCGGCGTCGGCGCAGCATGTCGAAGCCCTGATTGCGCATCACGGTGTAGATCCAGGTGGTGGCAGCCCCCTTGTCGGGGTGATAGAGCCGGGCCTTCTGCCACACCAGCAGCATGGTCTCCTGTACCAGCTCCATGGCGTTGGCCTCGCTGCCGAGGTGGCGCAGCCCGTAGCTGCGGATGCGCGGGGCAAAGTGCTGGAACAGGGTGGCGAAGGCGGCCTTGTCGCCATGCTCGGCCACCCGCACCAGCAGGGATTTCAGATCGCCGGCGGGGTCATCCATGGGGGGCGATATCCTGTGCGGAGTCGATTGTGATTGGCCAGTATATGCCATGGCGCCGTACCTTGAAGAGGGTGATGAGTGCCAATACGTGCGCCGCAGCAAAAGGATCACCGGCGCCGTATCAAAGAGAGCTCAGTGACTGGCGACCAGCAACCCGCTCAACAGGGAGAGTGCCGGCTGGTTGTCTTCCGCCGCCACCAGCCACTGCTTCTGCTCCACCGGAATGGGCAGCACCTCCAGCCAGCGCTGGGCCACCCAGCTGGCATCGCCCCAGTCGGGGTTGCGATAGAGGGCCGCGTATTCCGGATAGTCCTCGAACACCTCCTGCAGCGCCCTGGCCAGCGAGTGCTGGTCGGCATTGAGCCGGCCGGTGCGCCAGGGGGGCAGTTGTTCCACCTCCCCAACCCGCAAGCCGTCTGCCTCCTGCCACAGATCGGTGATCCTGACCCGCTCCATGCCGAGCACCGTGATGCCGAGCAGGCCGTCCGGCAGTTGATCGAAGTCGACGATCCGCACCCGGGTGGCGATGGGGTACATGTTGCGCAGCGCATCGGGCTGGCGGGGATCCAGCATGCAGAGGGCGAAGCCCTGATCTCCCGCCTGGGCGATCATGCGCTGGTATCTGGGCTCGAAGATGCGCAGCGGCATGATGCCACCGGGCAGCAGATGGGCCGAGAGGGGAAACAGCGCCAGTTTCATCGACAGATTCCTCGGTAAAAGGTCCCTGTTGATACGACCGTGCCGACGGGGCAGATCATTCAGAACGAGTTGGAATAAAAAACCCCTTAACAATCAGGGGAAAATAGCCTGGACAAGCCGCTTCGATATGCAGTAGAAATGGATAAGCACCACAATTTCCGTCCAATATTCTGGATTACGGTGCCAAATGCAGTGAAATATCCGTCCGTCCCACTCCGGCGGGCCGTCCCTATAGTTTTCTCGGGCCGATGCGGGTAAAATTCACGCCCTTATATATCAGTCATTTTTCGACGCGCAACCTTGGTGGTCAGTTATGAAAGAGCATATTCATCATCTACTTGAACAAACGGTAGCCAATCTGAAGTCAGCGGGCGTCCTGCCGGCGGACCTGGAAGCCCGCGTGCAAGTAGACCGATGCAAGGAGAAGGCTCACGGCGACCTGGCCACCAACCTGGCCATGCTGCTGGCCAAACCGGCCCGCAAGAATCCCCGTGAGCTGGCCGCTGCCATCATCGAGCACCTGCCCGCCTCCGATCTGATCGCCAAGGTCGAGATCGCCGGCCCCGGCTTCATCAACTTCTTCTTCGACCCGAGCTGGCTGGCCGGTCAGGTGGAGGCCATGGTCGCCTCTGCCAACGCCAACGTGAAGCTGCCGGCGCCGCAGACCGTGGTGGTGGACTACTCCGCCCCCAACGTGGCCAAGGAGATGGCGGTGCACCACATTCGTTCCACCGTCCTCGGTGACGTGGCCGCCCGCGCGCTGGAGTTCCTCGGCCACAAGGTGGTGCGTGCCAACCACATCGGTGACTGGGGTACCCAGTTCGGCATGCTGATCGCCTATCTGGAGAAGATGGCTAACGAGCACGCCTCCGACATGGAGCTGCGCGATCTGGAAGCCTTCTACACCCAGGCCAAGCGTCACTACGACGAAGACGAAGCCTTCGCCGAGCGCGCGCGCAACTACGTGGTCAAGCTGCAGGGCGGCGATGAGTACTGCCGTACCATGTGGAAGAAGCTGGTCGACATGACCATGGAGCAGAACCAGCGCAACTACGACCGCCTGAATGTCTCCCTGACCAACAAGGACATCATGGGCGAGTCCATGTACAACGACATGCTGCCGGAGATCGTCGCCGATCTGAAAGCGCGCGGCCTGGCGGTCGAGAGCGAAGGCGCCACCGTCGTCTTCCTGGACGAGTACAAGAACAAGGATGGCGAGCCCATGGGCGTCATCATCCAGAAGAGCGATGGCGGCTTCCTCTACACCACCACCGACATCGCCTGTGCCAAATACCGTTACGAAACCCTGGGCGCCGACCGGGTGATGTACTTCATCGACTCCCGTCAGCACCAGCACCTGATGCAGGCCTGGACCATCACCCGCAAGGCGGGCTATGTGCCGGAATCCGTACCGCTCGAGCACCACGCCTTCGGCATGATGCTGGGCAAGGACGGCCGTCCCTACAAGACCCGTTCCGGCGGTACCGTCAAGCTGGTCGAACTGCTGAACGAAGCCGAAGAGCGCGCCAACGCCCTGCTGGAGAGCCGCAACAGCGACCTCTCTGCCGAAGAGAAGGCCCAGGTGGTGCACGCCATCGCCATGGGCGCGGTCAAGTATGCGGATCTCTCCAAGAACCGTACCACCGACTACATCTTCGACTGGGATCTGATGCTCTCCTTTGAAGGCAACACGGCGCCATACCTGCAGTACGCCTACACCCGTATCCAGTCCATCTTCCGCAAGGCCGGCGTCGATGCCGACACCCTGAGCGGTCATGTGATCCTGAGCGAGGAAGCGGAAGAGGTGCTGGCCCAAAAGCTGATCCAGTTCTCCGACGCGGTCAACGGCGTGGCGGACAAGGGCATGCCGCACCTGCTCTGTACCTATCTGTACGAGCTGTCCGGCAACTTCATGACCTTCTACGAAGCCTGCCCGATCAACAAGGATGGCGTCGACGAAGCGACCCGTCAGAGCCGCCTGCTGCTGTGCGCCGCCACCGCCAAGGTCCTCAAGCTGGGTCTGGGCGTACTGGGCATCCACACCCTGGAGCGCATGTAATAGATGGCGACCCGGGATTATGTCGGCAGCCGCCCGCGACGTCGGGCGGGTGGTCGCAACACCAAGAAAGCGGCACCTCGCCGCTTTCCTGTTATCCCGGCCCTGCTGGCCGGGGCGCTGCTGGCAGGGTTCGGCGGCTTCCTCTACACCATCAGTGGCAAGGGTCATGATGCCCCGACCATCGAAGAGCAGGTGAAAGCCAACAAGCCCAAGGCACAGAACAACGGTCTGCCGCAGGAGAAGTGGAGCTATATCGAACGGCTGGAGAACAAGCAGGTCGATATCACCGAGCCGCCGCCCCAGCCGGGCGTGCTGCCACCACCGCCAGCGGAAACCATGACCCTGCAGCCGGAGAAGCTGCCGCAACCGGTGCCGACCGACATTCCCCAGCCGGGTACCCCCATCGGTCAGGTGCAGCCCTACAAGCCGCAACCGGTACAACCGGCCAAGCCGGCGACCGGCGCACCGGTGGCCAGTGCCCAGGAGCAGGTGATCGACCGCAAGGCCGAACGGGATCGGATGGAGCGGGAGCTGCGCGCCGAACTGGAACGGGAACGGGCCGAGGCCGCCAAGGCCAAGGCGGCGACCCCGCCCGCGACGGCCGACAACGAACGCTACATGATGCAGTGCGCCGCGCTGCGCTCGCAGGATTCCGCCGAATCGCTCAAGGCGCGCATCGCCTTCACCGCCGGGCTCTCTTCCAGCCTGCAGGTGGTCAACGGGGCCGGTGGCGCCGTCTACAAGGTGATGGTCGGTCCCTTCAGCGGCAAGGCGGCGGCCGATGCGGCCAACCGCAAGCTGCAGGGCTCCGGCATCAGTGGCTGCATCCCCAAGAAGGGCTGATCGCCGCATGCATACCACAGGGCCGGGTGGCAACACCCGGCTCTGTTTCTTTTGGTGCCAGTTGCCACCGCGCCTCTCCCGTCCCGTCTGTCTCGCCACACCGCAGGCTTGAAAAGCCGGTTTGCCATCCCCATCTTTCTTGCCATGCACAGTCAGGCCGTCATTCGGCTCAAGCGAGGTAAGTAAAGTGACTACCATAGTTTCAGTTCGCCGCAACGGTCAGGTCGTCATCGGTGGCGATGGCCAGGTCTCCCTTGGCAACACCGTCATGAAGGGCAATGCCCGCAAGGTTCATCGCCTCTACAACGGCAAGGTACTGGCTGGTTTCGCCGGCGGCACCGCCGACGCCTTCACCCTGCTCGAGCGCTTCGAAGCCAAACTGCAGGCCCATCAGGGCAACCTGGAGCGCGCCGCCGTGGCGCTGGCCAAGGACTGGCGCACCGATCGCGCTCTGCGCCGCCTCGAGGCCCTGCTGGCCGTCGCCGACGAGCACAAATCCTTCATCATCACCGGCAACGGTGACGTGGTGCAGCCGGAACACGATCTCATCGCCATCGGCAGCGGCGGCAACTTTGCCCAGTCCGCCGCCATCGCCCTGCTGGAGAACACCGAGCTCGACGCCAAGAGCATCGTCGAGAAGTCCCTCAAGATTGCGGGCGACATCTGTGTGTTCACCAACGGCAACCACACCATCGAAGTGCTGGATTATTCAGCTAAATAAGTCGGCGAAATAGGGCCGCCAAATAAGGCCGCCAGCCAAACCCCATTTTCCAAGGGGTGGGCCCTGCCCGCCCCGGATACAGGAACGCCATCATGTCCGAGATGACCCCGAGAGAAATCGTCCACGAGCTGGATCGTCACATCATCGGCCAGGCCGACGCCAAGCGCGCGGTCGCCGTCGCCCTGCGCAACCGCTGGCGCCGGATGCAACTCGATGAAGAGATGCGCCATGAAGTGACCCCGAAAAACATCCTGATGATCGGCCCGACCGGTGTCGGCAAGACCGAGATCGCCCGTCGCCTGGCCAAACTGGCCAACGCCCCCTTCATCAAGGTGGAAGCGACCAAGTTCACCGAAGTGGGCTATGTCGGCAAGGAAGTGGACAGCATCATCCGCGATCTGACCGATGCCGCCATCAAGCTGGTGCGCGAAACCGAGATGGAGAAGATGAAATACCGCGCCGAGGAAGCCGCCGAAGAGCGCATCCTCGACGCCCTGCTGCCCAACCCGCGCAACAGCTGGGGCGAGGAAGAGAAAGCCGACAACTCCAACACCCGCCAGATCTTCCGCAAGAAACTGCGGGAAGGTCAGCTGGATGACAAGGAGATCGAGCTGGAGCTCTCCGCCTCCCCGATGGGCGTCGAAATCATGACCCCGCCGGGCATGGAAGAGATGGCCAACCAGTTGCAGGGGCTGTTCCAGAACCTGGGCCAGAACCAGAAGAAGAAACGCAAGATCAAGGTCAAAGAGGCCATGAAGGCGCTGATCGAAGAGGAAGCGGCCCGCCTGGTCAATCCGGAAGAGCTGAAGCAGAAAGCGATCGCCGCGGTCGAGAACAACGGCATCGTCTTCCTCGACGAGATCGACAAGATCTGCAAGCGTGGCGAGAGCTCGGGCCCCGATGTCTCCCGTGAAGGGGTACAGCGCGACCTGCTGCCGCTGGTCGAGGGCTGCACCGTCAACACCAAGCACGGCATGGTCAAGACCGACCACATCCTGTTTGTCGCCTCCGGTGCCTTCCAGATCGCCAAGCCGTCAGATCTCATCCCCGAGCTGCAGGGCCGCCTGCCGATCCGGGTCGAGCTGACCGCGCTGACCACCGATGACTTCGAGCGGATCCTGACCGAGCCGAACGCCTCGCTGACCGATCAGTACCAGGCGCTGATGGCTACCGAAGGGGTCAAGATCGAGTTCACCAAGGATGGCATCCGCCGTCTGGCCGAAGCGGCCTGGCAGGTCAACGAGCGCACCGAGAACATCGGCGCCCGCCGCCTGCACACCGTGATGGAGCGCCTGATGGAAGACATCTCCTACGACGCCTCCGAGAAGTCCGGCGAGACCTTCGTCATCGACACCGACTACGTCAACGCCCACCTCGGCAAACTGATTGAAGACGAGGATCTGAGCCGCTTTATCCTGTAAATCGAGAACGAGGAGCTGAGCGGTTTACTATCCTGTAAGCGAACCGCTCAATCTCATCACAAGACGCCTCCCCTGTGGAGGCGTCTTTGTTTTCAGCGCCCTCCCGACTCGCAGCCTGCCCGGGTCGCATCGTCAGTCGTACCGCACTGGTCTCTTCCCGCCAGCCAGAGCGCAGCCAGCAGCAACACGCCGCTCAGGGCGAAGCTGGCCTGCATGGCGAAGTGCAGCTCGCTGGCACTGGCGACGGCCGGATCGCCCCCGCCCGCCAGACCGGCAAACAGGGCGCCGAGCCCGGCCGCCCCCGTCAGCTGACCCAGATTGCGCGCCAGGGTCAGCAACCCGGCCACGGCACCGCGCGCCTGTCCGCCGCTGCCCCCCATCACGGCGCTGTTGTTGGCGGTCTGAAACAGGGCGTAGCCGGCGGTCAGCAACAGGATCGGCAGCAGATAACCGAGCGGGCCAAGGGCTGCGCTGAGCACCGCCAGCAAGGCCGCGGCACCGCTCATCAGCAGCAATCCCAGCCGCACCACTGTGATGGCGCCGACCCTGTCCACCAGCCAGCCGGCGGGCAGCCCGGTCAGCGCCGCCAGCAGGGGCCCGCCCGAGATGAGCAACCCGCTGGTGAGTGGGTCGAGCCCGAATGCCCCCTGCAGATAGAAGGGGCCGATCAGCAAGGTCAGCACCATGATACCGGCCACCAGTGCACTGGCCGCCAGACCACCGCGCAGCCGACGGGTACCCAGCAGCGCCAGCGGCAACAGGGGGGCGGCAGAGCCCAGCTCGCTGCGCACCAGCCAGGCGGTGGCCAGCAGCGCCCCGCCACCCAGCCAGAGAGACAACGCCCCCGTCGAGGTAAGGGCCAGCCCATAGCAGAGCAGCGCCACCAGCAAGAGCGACAGACTCGCCAGATTGAGCCCCTCTCCCTCTGTGTACGCCGCATCCCGAGGCAGACCGAACAGGCCACAGACCAGCGCCAGCAGGCCGATCGGCAGCAGCGCGAGAAAGGCCGGCTGCCAGCCGGCAATATCCAGCAGCAGACCGCCAAACGAGGGGCCGAGCGCCGTGCCACAGGCCGAGAGAGTACCGAGCAGCCCCATGCCCCAGCCGCGCCGGGCCGGCGACACCAGCTGACCCACCATAGCCAGCGACAGCACCAGCATGCAAGCCGCTCCCGCCCCCTGCAGCACCCGGGCGGCGAGCAGCCAGCCGATGGTCGGCGCCAGCGCGCAGAGCAGGCTGGCCAGCACAAACAGCCCCATGCCCCAGAGCAGCAGGCGGCGCCGGCCGAACCTGTCCCCCAGCCGGCCCGCCACCACCGTCAGGCAGGTGAGCCCCAGCAGATAGGCCACCAGCACCCACTGCAGACTGGCGAAGGGAGCGGCAAAGTCCGCGCCCAGTGCCGGCAGCAGCATGCTGGCCATGCTCCCCGCCAGCATGGGCAACAGGGTGGCGAGGCCAAGCGCCAGCAGACCGAGGCGACGCGCAGCGGGAGGTAAAACGCGGGTGAAGGGTGACATGATCCGGGCTCCACAAAGGGGTGATGGTGACAAGGCTAGTGGGGCCGGTGAACAGGCGGAAGACGCACCCGTTGCAGCTTATCAATGCACTGGACGCCACATGAGAGTGCCTGTTCTCGGGTATGATGAAGCAGGCCCCTTTGTTCCCACCTCGATGAAGGCATGCACATGAGCACTCCCGACCTCAACCTGCTGATCACCCTGGATGCCCTGCTGGACGAAGGCAGCGTGGCGGGCGCGGCCAGACGACTGGGCTTGAGCCCCTCCGCCATGAGCCGGGCCCTGGCCAGGCTGCGGGAGACCACCGGCGACCCGCTGCTGGTGCGGGCCGGCCGCAGCCTGGTGCCCACTCCCAGGGCGTTGCTGCTGCGCGAGCAGGTCGGCCGGCTGGTGCAGGAAGCCGAGGAGGTGCTGCGCCCACGGCTAGAGGTCGACCCGGCGCGGCTGGAGCGAACCTTCACCCTGCGCGCCAGCGAGGGGCTGGTGGAACTGTTCGGCGCCGCCCTGCTGAGCCGGCTCGCCGCCGAGGCGCCGGGGGTGCGGCTGCACTTTCTGGCCAAACCCGACAAGGAGAGCGGCCCCCTGCGCAGCGGCGAGCTGGATTTCGAGACCGGGGTCATCAGCGCCACCACGGCGCCCGAGCTGCGTACCCAGGCGCTGTTTCAGGACCACTTCGTCGCGGTGGTGCGGCCGGGTCATCCACTGTGCGACGGCCCGCTGACCGCCAGCCGCTACGCCGAGGCGCGTCACGTGCAGGTATCCCGCCGCGGCCAGCCCCACAGCCCGGTCGATGAGGCACTGGCCAAGCTGGGGTTGACCCGCACCGTCGCCACCCTGGTACCCGGCTTTGCCACCGCGCTGGCGCTGGTGCGCGGCAGCGATCTGGTGGCCACGGTGCCGGAGCATCACTGCGCTGCCCTGCTGGGCGACCTGGTTGTACGGCCCCTGCCCTTCACGCTGCCCGGGATCCGGGTCGCCCTGCTCTGGCACCCCCGGCTGGACGCGGATCCGGCCCACCGCTGGCTGCGCACCCTCATCCGCGATATCTGCGCCCAGCCCCCCTACCGTCCCCTGTCGTAGGCCCTTCCCCTCGCCAAACTGCCAATGAAGGAATCTTTCACGTCTTTTGGCGGTACGGGCCTTGCTTTGCGTGGTCAGCCAGGCCGCCCCTGCGGCGGCGGTCCCGATCCGCATTCCGCCACCAATCGCACCACTGGTATACCTATTTATGTATAGCTTTGAATTATCAGGAATTACCCCTGAGGGGATATATAAATAGACACTTGATTTGCATCAATCGTCTGCCCCTGCCGACTGGGTAGCCTAGCCTCAGAATGATGTTTTATTACTCCAAACTTGAGGCAACTATGAGCAAAGTCAGACTGGTCGTTGTGGGCAACGGCATGGTGGGGCACCGCTTCATCGAAGAGCTGATCGAGCGGGCCGACCCGGGCCGCTACGAGATCACCGTCTTCGGTGCAGAATCCCGTCCCGCCTACGATCGCGTCCATCTCTCCTCCTACTTCTCCCATCACACCAGCGAAGATCTCTCCCTCGTCAAACCCGGTTTCTACGACAAGCACGGCATCCGCCTGCTGCTCGGCGAAGCGGTGAAAAAAATCGACAGGGCCAACCGCGAAGTGCACTCCAACAAGGGCACTGTGGTCGAGTACGACAAGCTGGTGCTGGCCACCGGCTCCTACCCCTGGGTACCGCCCATCCAGGGCAGTCAGCACCACGAGTGCTTCGTCTACCGCACCATCGAGGATCTGAAAGCCATCCGCAGCGCCGCCAAGAGCGGCAAGAGCGGGGTGGTGATCGGGGGCGGTCTGCTTGGCCTCGAAGCCGCCGGCGCCCTCAAGGCACTGGGTCTCGAGACCCACGTGGTGGAGTTTGCGCCAGTGCTGATGGCCGAGCAGCTCGACGGTCAGGGCGGCCAGCTGCTGCGCCGCAAGATTGAATCCATGGGCGTGCAGGTGCACACCAGCAAGAGCACCAGCGAGATCCTGATGCACGGCGGCCGCGACGCCCAGCACCGCCTCGCCTTCGCCGACGGCAGCCAGCTGGAAGTAGACGTGGTGGTCTTCTCCACCGGCATCCGCCCGCAGGATACCCTGGGCCGTTACTGTGAACTGGCCATTGCCGACCGTGGCGGCGTAGCTGTCGACGATCACTGCCTCACCTCCGACCCCGACATCTACGCCATCGGCGAGTGCGCCGCCTGGCAGGGCCGCTTCTTCGGGCTGGTGGCACCGGGCTACAAGATGGCCCAGATCACCGTCGACCATCTGCTCGGCGGCGACAGCCGCTTCGAAGGGGCGGACATGAGCGCCAAGCTCAAGCTGCTCGGCGTCTCAGTCGGCTCCATCGGTGATGCCCATGGCCGCACCCCGGGCAGCCACAGCTATGTGTTCCAGGACGACCAGGCCGGCGTCTACAAGAAGATCGTGGTGAGCGAAGACAACAGCCGCCTGCTCGGCGCCGTGCTGGTGGGTGACGTGGAAGATTACGGCAACCTGCTGCAGATGATGCTCAACGCCCTGCCGCTGCCGAGCCACCCGGACACCCTGATCCTGCCCGCCTACGCCGGTGCCAAACCGACCCTGGGGGTGGATGCCCTGCCGGAAAGCGCCCAGATCTGCTCCTGCTTCGACGTCTCCAAGGGCGACATAGCCCAAGCAGTGGCCGAGGGTCACACCACCCTGGCCGCCATCAAGCAGCACACCAAGGCCGGCACCGGCTGCGGCGGCTGCGTGCCGCTCATCAGCCAGGTGCTCAACGCCGAGCTGGTGAAGCAGGGCATCGAGGTCAACAACCACCTCTGCGGCCACTTCCCCTACTCCCGTCAGGAGCTGTTCCACCTGGTCAAGGTGGAAGGGATCAAGAGCTTCGACGAGCTGCTGGCCAAGCACGGCCACGGCCATGGCTGCGAGGTGTGCAAACCGACCGTCGGCTCCATCCTCGCCTCCTGCTGGAACGACTATGTGCTGAGCCCGCTCAATACCCAGCTGCAGGACACCAACGACATCTTCCTCGGCAACATGCAAAAAGACGGCAGCTACTCCGTCATCCCGCGCATGGCCGGCGGTGAAGTGACCCCGGCAGGGCTGCTGGCAGTGGCCGAAGTAGCCCGCGACTACAAGCTCTACACCAAGATCACCGGCGCCCAGCGCATCGGCCTGTTCGGGGCCCAGAAGGATGATCTGCCCGCCATCTGGCGCAAACTGCTGGCGGCGGGTTTCGAGACCGGTCAGGCCTACGCCAAGGCGCTGCGCATGGCCAAAACCTGCGTCGGCAGCACCTGGTGCCGTTTCGGCGTGCAGGACAGCGTCGGCCTCGGGGTCTTCCTCGAAAACCGCTACAAGGGCATTCGCACCCCCCACAAGATGAAGTTCGGCGTCTCCGGCTGTACCCGCGAATGTGCGGAAGCTCAGGGCAAGGACGTCGGCATCATTGCCACCGACGCGGGCTGGAACCTCTATGTGGGCGGCAACGGCGGCATGAAGCCGCGCCACGCCGACCTGCTGGCCTCCGATCTCGACCGTGAGACGCTGATCAAGCTGATCGACCGTTTCATGATGTTCTACGTCACCAGCGCCGACAAACTGCAGCGTACCTCGGTCTGGCTCGGCAATCTGGAAGGGGGCGTCGACTACCTGCGCGAAGTGATCGTCGACGACAAGCTGGGGCTGGCCGACACCCTGGAACGCGATATCCAACGCCTTATCGACAGCTACGAGTGCGAATGGTCGCGCACCCTCAATGAAGAGGAAGCGCTCAAACGCTTCAGCCACTTCATCAACAGCGACAAGCGCGACCCGGACGTCCAGTTCGTCAGCGAACGCGACCAGCACCGACCGGCCACCCCGGCCGAGCGCATCCCTGTCTACCAGATCGAGGTGGAAACCAAATGATGAAATTAGCCTGCCAACTCAACGACATCATGCCGGGAACCGGTGTGTGCGCTCTGCTCGAAGGGCGCCAGATCGCCCTGTTCCGCCCGAGCGCGGCGGACGAGGTGTTCGCCATCGACAACCGGGATCCCTTCTTCGCCGCCAACGTGCTGTCGCGCGGCATCGTAGGTGAACACGAGGGTGAGCTCTGGGTTGCCAGCCCGCTCAAGAAGCAGCACTTCCGTCTGCGCGACGGCCACTGCCTCGAGAACGCTGCCATGTCGGTGCAAAGCTATCCCGTTGAAGTACGCGACCAGCAGGTCTGGGTTGCCGTCTGATGTCGACAAACCCCAGATCCATGTCGGTACAGGGCTACGTCCCCGTCAAAGTACGTGATCCGCAGATCTGGGTCATCGGCTAACACCATGCATATCAGGGCTGCCCGCGGGCGGCCCTCTTGAAGGAAACAAAGATGTATACCGAAACCATCAACAAGTGCGCCGCCAACGCGGCCCGCATCAACCGCTTCGAGCGCAGCGACAAGCTCGGCTTCTGGCTCAGCTCCGCCATGGCGGGGGCCTATGTGGGCCTTGGCATCATCCTCATCTTCACCCTGGGCAACCTGGTGGATCCGAGCATCCGTCCGCTGGTGATGGGGGCCACCTTCGGCATAGCCCTCACCTTAGTTGTCATCGCCGGCTCCGAGCTGTTCACCGGCCACACCATGTTCCTCACCTTCGGGGTAAAGACCGGCAAGATCGCCATGGCCGACCTGCTGCGCATCCTGCCGCAGACCTGGGCCGGCAACCTGCTCGGCTCCATCGCGGTGGCGCTGATCTACTCATACGGCGGCAGCCTGCTGCCGGACGCAGGCAGCCTGGCGCACAAGGTGGCGCTGGCCAAGACCCAGGCACCGGCGCTCACCCTGTTCATGAAGGGCGTGCTGTGCAACTGGCTGGTCTGCCTCGCCATCTGGATGGCGCTGCGCACCGAGGGTGCTGCCAAGTTCATCGCCATCTGGTGGTGCCTGCTGGCCTTTATCGCCTCCGGCTACGAGCACTCGGTCGCCAACATGACCCTGTTCGCCCTCTCCTGGTTCGGTGCCCATTCCGAGGCCTACACCCTGGGCGGCATAGGCCACAACCTGCTGTGGGTGACCCTGGGCAACACCGTCTCCGGCGCCCTCTTCATGGGCCTCGGCTACTGGTATGCCACCCCCAAGGCTGAGCGCCCGGTCGCGGTGAGCGAGACCACCACCACTGCCAGCCAGACCCAAACCGCCTGATCAGGAGGCCCCATGGACTACTTGCCCATCTTTTGCCGACTCGACAACAAACCCGTGCTGCTGGTCGGCGGCGGCGAGGTAGCGGAGCGCAAGGCGCGCCTGCTGCTGGATGCCGGTGCCCAGCTCACCGTGGTCGCGCCCGAGCTCGACCCCGAGCTGGCGGAACTGGCTGCCAACGGCAGCATCGAGTGGCTGGCCGGTGAATTCGCGCCGGCACAACTGACGGGCAAGTGGCTGGTGGTGGCCGCCACCGATCGGCGCGAGGTGAACGCCCTGGTCTACCAGAGCGCCAATCAGGCGCGGATCTTTGCCAACGTGGTGGATGACCCGAAACGCTCCAGCTTCATCATGCCGTCGATCATCGACCGCTCGCCGCTGATGGTGGCCATCTCCTCCGGCGGCAAGGCCCCGGTGCTGGCCCGTTTGCTGCGGGAAAAACTCGAAGCCCTGCTGCCCCAGCATCTGGGCGCCGTCGCGGCCTTCGCCGGCAGCCTGCGGGAGCGGGTCAAGGCCCGCTTCACCAGCATGGGGGAACGGCGCCGCTTCTGGGAGCGGCTGCTCGGGGCGGACCGGCTCGGGCAGGCGCTGGCACGGGGCGATAGCGCCTCTGCCAATCAGCTGGCCGACAGCCTGTTTGCCGACGAGAGCCAGACCGGTGGCGAGGTGGTGCTGGTGGGAGCCGGCCCCGGCGATCCGGGCCTGCTCACCCTGCACGCCCTGCGCCAGATGCAGCAGGCGGACGTGGTGGTCTATGACCGGCTGGTATCCTATGAGGTGATGGCGCTGGTGCGCCGAGATGCCAAACGCATCTTCGTCGGCAAGCAGGCGGGCAACCACTGCGTGCCGCAGGAGGGGATCAACCAGCTGTTGCTGGACGAGGCGAAGAAGGGCCAGCGGGTGGTGCGGCTGAAGGGGGGTGACCCCTTCATCTTCGGCCGTGGCGGCGAGGAGCTGGAGACGCTGGTCGGCAGCGGCATCGGCTTTCAGGTGGTGCCGGGGATCACGGCGGCGAGCGGCTGCGCCGCCTACGCCGGCATTCCGCTGACCCACCGCGATCACGCCCAGAGCGTGCGCTTCGTCACCGCCCACGGCAAGGGGGGCGCCCAGGATCTCGACTGGCCGCTGCTGGCCAAAGACAAGCAGACCCTGGTGTTCTACATGGGGCTCTCCTCCTGTGCCACCATCCGCGAGCAGCTGCTGACCCACGGCAAGGCGGGCGATACCCCGGTGGCGCTGATCGAGCGTGGCACCCAGCCAAGCCAGCGGGTCATTCGCGGTACCCTCGATCAGCTGCCCGAACTGGCGGTGGGGGTCGAGAGCCCGGCCCTCATCATGGTGGGATCTGTGGTGACCCTGGCGGACCAGCTTGCCTGGTTCGGGCAAGGATGCGCCGCAGACGCGGCCCTCGCCTCGGCCTGATCGCGGCATCCATTCCAACGCCACCCTCGGGTGGCGTTTCTTTTTCTGCATTTACTGTCATAACCTCTTGTTTTGAGTCTGGTATCCTATGGGGTGTGTCAGCCGGACCACCGAATTCAGGAATTCTGCTTCATGTCCCTCCCCGCCAAGAACAGCGCCAAACAGCGTGAACAAGACAGATCGCGCATTCTCACCCTGCTGCTGGCCGATGATGCCCTCACCGACAGCCTGCTCGACCCGCAAGGGGTGCAGGATGCCACCCTGCGGGATCAGACCAGCGAGCTCACCCGGCTGGTCAACAGCCTGCCCGCCGCCGATATCGCCGATGCGCTGGAATCCCTGCCGCCGGACGAACGTCACGTGCTGTGGCAGCAGGTGGACGAGGAGAAGCAAGGCCAGATCCTGGTCGAGGCATCGGAGACGGTGTGGGACAGCCTCATCAGCGGCATGAGCGACAAGGAGCTGCTGCACGCCCTGCGCACCCTCGACATCGACGATCAGATCTATCTGGGCCAGTACCTGCCCCGCAACCTGATGGGGCGGCTGCTCACCTCCATGGCCCCGGCCCAGCGCGACCGGGTGCGGGAGGTGATCCGCTACGGCAAGCACACGGTCGGCGCCATGATGGACTTCGAGCTCATCACGGTGCGGGCTGAGGTGAGCCTGGCCACGGTGCAGCGCTACCTGCGCCTGCGCGGCAAGATCCCCGCCAACACCGACAAGCTGTTCGTCACCGACCGGCGCAACCGGCTGCAGGGGGAGCTGCCGCTCACCACAGTGCTGCTGCACAGACCCGAGACCCTGGTGCGCGACGTGATGGAGAAGGATCCGGTCACCTTCGATCCGGAAGACAACGATGAGGCCGCCGCCCGTACCTTCGAGCGGGACGACCTGGTCTCCGCCGCCGTCATCGACGGCCGCGGCAAGCTGATGGGCCGGCTCACCGTCGCCGAGGTGGTGGATCTGGTCTATGAGGAGAGCGACACCGACCTGCGCCGGATGGGGGGGATCAGTGAAGAGGAGGACGTGTTCGCGCCCGTCTCCAAGGCAGTCAAGACCCGCTGGGCCTGGCTCGCCATCAACCTCTGCACCGCCTTCGTGGCATCGCGGGTGATCGGTCTGTTCGAGCACACCATCTCCCAGCTGGTGGCGCTGGCGGCGCTGATGCCCATCGTCGCCGGCATCGGCGGCAACACCGGCAACCAGACCATCACCATGATAGTGCGGGCACTGGCGCTGCAGCATATCCAGACCGGCAACGTCTCCTTCCTGCTGTGGCGCGAACTGGGGGTGGCCCTGATCAACGGCCTGGTGTGGGGCGGCACCATGGGGGTGGCCACCTACATCCTCTATCAGGATGCGGCGCTGGGCGCGGTGATGACGCTCGCCATGATGCTCAACCTGCTGGTGGCGGCGCTGATGGGGGTCATCATTCCCATGACCATGAGCCGGCTGGGCCGCGACCCGGCGGTGGGGGCCAGCGTGATGATCACCGCCATCACCGACACCGGCGGCTTCTTCATCTTCCTGGGGCTGGCCACCCTGTTCCTGCTTTAATCCGCTTGGCAATAAAAAGGGAGCCTTTATGGCTCCCTTGTTCATTCGGCGTGATCGCTACACTCGGTATTTGGCCACCGCCTGGTTGAGCAGCTTGGCCTGCTCGGTCAGGCCGTGACTCGACTTGGCGTTCTCCTCCGCCATCAGGCTCGACTCCTGGGCGATGTCACGGATGTTGTTGACGTTGCGGTTCACCTCGTTGGCCACCAGGCTCTGCTGTTCGATGGCGGCGGCAATCTGGGTGCTCATGTCCATGATATGGGTGACGTCCTGGGTGATCTGCTCCAGCAGTTCGCCCGCCATGCTGGCCTGCTCCGAGCTGCTGTTGCCCTGCTCGCGGCAGGTCGCCATCATGCCCACTATGTTGCCGGTCTGCTTCTGCAGCGAGCTGATGATGCCGGCGATCTCCTGGGTCGACTTCTGGGTGCGGATGGCGAGGCTGCGCACCTCATCCGCCACCACCGCAAAGCCGCGTCCCTGATCCCCCGCCCGCGCCGCCTCGATGGCCGCGTTGAGCGCCAGCAGGTTGGTCTGCTCGGCGATGCCGCGGATCACGTCCAGCACAGAGCCGATGGTTTCGCTCTCCTGCTGCAGCTGGGCCACTTCGCGGGAGGAGCTCTCCAGATTGTCGGCCAGCGAGCGGATCTGGCTAACGGTGTTCTCCACCGCACTGCGTCCCTCCATCGCCTTGTTGTTGGTGGTCTGGGCATTGTTGGCCGCCTGCTCGGTGTTGCGGGCGATCTCCTCTATGGTGGAGCCCATCTCGGTGGAGGCGGTCGCCACCATGTCGGTCTCCTGCAGCTGGCGAACGGCCCCCTCGCTGGTACGGCGCACGTTGCCGGAGAGGTGATCCGCCGCCTCAGTCAGGGTGTGAACGCTCTGCTTCACGTCGCCGATGAGGTGGCGAAATCCCCCCAGCATCACGTCCAGATTGCCTGCCAGCTGCGCCATCTCGTCCGCCCCCTGCAGCTCTATCTTGAGGCGCAGGTCGTTGTCCTGCCGGATGCGGTTGACGGTGTCGTTTACCCGCGAGATGGGGCGGTCAATGCTGCGCCCCAGCAGCATGCTCATGATGCCGATCAGCACTATGATGATGCCGCCGCAGACCAGCATCAGGGTATTGAGGCGCGAGGTCTGCCGTACCAGCTCGTCGGCGATGTGCTTGCCGACGGCAGTAAAGCCCTGCTCGGTCTGATGCACCAGGCCCCGCATCTCATTGCGCAGCCCCTCATCTTCACTCAACCCCAGCACTTGCATGCCCTGCACCAGCGCGACGAAGTCCTGCCGGTACTGCTCGCTGGCCTGCTCCAGCTTGCCGCGATCCGCCTCCGGCAAGGTTGCCAGCCGCTGCTGGAAATCCTTGTGCAGGGTCTGGAAGCGCTCCAGATACTGGATGTCCGAGCGCAGCATGAAGTCTTTCTCCGCCCGCCGCAGTTGCAACATGGTGATGAGCAGCCCCTGCTCATCCAGCTGCTTGAGCCCCTCTTCCACCTGATGCACCGCGGTTCTCAAACGCCCGTAGAGGCCGTCTTCCGGCCCCAGCCCGATGATCTGCTGCTGGGCCACCAGATCGTTGAAGGCCTTGCCATAGGCCCCCATCTGCTGATCCAGCCGGGTCAGCTCGCCCTGCACGGCACTGAGGTTGTCATCCTGACCCAGGGTCTGGTTGAGCTGGTGGAAATTGGCCAGCACCTCGTTGAAGCGGGCCACAAAGGCCGGATCCTTGCGGATCAGAAAATCCTTCTCGGCCCGTCGCAGGTTGAGCATGGCGATCTCGAGCCCGTCCACGTTGCGCTGGGCCTCGGTCAGATGGCGACTCACCTGGTTGGAGTAGAGAAACAGGCCGCTCAATACCAGCATGGCAACGGCGACCAGCGCGGTATTCAGGATCAATTTATGACGGATCAGCACGATGAACCTCTCACAAGCACGGGATGGACTGCATTGAGCTTATGCGGAAAACGTTATCCCCGTTGTTGTTCAAGGAATATTCATTGAAATGCCGGTCCCACTCCTTATACTGGATCCCACCTGTTTCCAGCGGTGGATTTGACACAATGGAATACAACACTTCAGAACTGTGCGACATCTATCAGGACATGGTGGATGTGCTCGAACCCATGCTCTGCTCCTTCGGCGGCCGCGCCTCGTTCGGCGGCGTCATCACCACAGTCAAATGCTTCGAATCAAACGGCCTGATCCGTGAACTCGTCAAAGAGAACGGCGTCGGTCGGGTGTTGCTGATCGACGGCGGTGGCTCCATGCGCCGTGCCCTGATCGACAGCGAGATCGCCACCACGGCGGCCGAGAACGAGTGGGAAGGGATCGTCTGCTACGGTTGCGTACGCGAGGTCGACATTCTGGAAGACTTGGATATCGGCATTCAGGCGCTGGCAGCCATTCCGGTGGGCGCCGACAGCAAGGACGTGGGCGAGACCGATCTACCGGTCAACTTCGGCGGCGTCACCTTCCTGCCGGACGACCATCTCTACGCCGATACCACAGGGGTGATCCTCTCCCCCGATGCACTCGACATCGAGTAAGCAGAGCAGAGTGAACATGGGAGCCAAGGCTCCCATTTTTTATGCCCGTCGCTGGCCGAAAACACGCAAAAAAAGAGGGCCAGTAAAAACTGGCCCCTTAACTGGAAGCAATGTGAGCAATGTCGTGCCTTCACAAGAAGTCCATCACGTTGGAACGAATGAAGTCTTTCCCGGAAAACAAGGTAACAATAATCATTCTCATTTAACTTAGCAACCCTTATTTGCCAAAAATGCAAAAAAATTGACCACCCCTGGGGGTGGTCAATCTCGTCAGGCTTGTCGCGTGGCCGTTTGCAGGCCGGCCAATCCGGCCTCGCCCACCAGCTTGCGGCTGAGATAACGCAGCAGCACGCCGTAGAGCGGCACAAACAATCCCAAGCTTATCAGCAGCTTGAACACGTAGTCCACGGTAGCAATCTCGACCCAGTGCTCGGCCATGAAGGGATCCGTGCTGCGCCAGAAAGCGATGGTGAAGAAAGCGATGGTGTCCACCAGGTTGCCGAACAGGGTGGAGGCCGCCGGTGCCACCCACCAGGCTTTCAGCAGCCGCAGCCGGTTGAATACCACCACATCCATGAACTGGCCCACCAGATAGGCCATGAAGCTCGCCAGCGCGATGCGCGCCACGAACAGGTTGAACTCGGCCAGGTTGCCGACGCCCTGGAAGCTGCCCTCGAAGAACAGCACCGACAGGGCATAGGAGATCGCCAGCGCCGGCAGCATCACGGTCTGGATGATCTTGCGCGCCAGACCGGCCCCGAAGATCCGCACCGTCAGGTCGGTGGCCAGAAAGATGAACGGGAAGCTGAAGGCACCCCAGGTGGTGTGGAAGCCGAAGATGGTGATCGGCAGCTGCACCAGGTAGTTGCTGCTGGCAATGATCAGGATGTGAAACAACGAGAGGCGCACCAGCGCCGTCTGGTGCTGAGCAGGGGTCAGATTCATATTGTGACCTTTTTGGTTAATGGGGTTAGGGAACCCATACCGCCACCATTGGCGATAATTGAGGGGCGAGATTATACGCCCCCATACTGATAGTTCAATCTTTATGCGGTTGGTTGAGGCTGCCGTACCATCCTCACCCCTGATGCTGGCGGGCCAGCCAGAACAGCACCTCGGCATCGGCCGGCTGCTCCGCCGCCAGCCAGCAGCCGCTGTAGTGTTCGTATTCGAGCCGAAAGCGGCTCCCCTCAAACTCCAGCAGCCAGCTGTGACGATCGGCGCCACACTCCCGCTCGAGCGCTACCAGCTCCCACTCCTGCAACAGGGTGTTAGCCAGAGTCGGAAAGCTGTCCCAGTCGAGCGCGGGGTTCACCAGCGTCACCACCCCGGCTTCCCTGTCTGTCTGCGCGATACGCCAGTTCATCTGCGGTTCCTCAACTGCTGCAAGAGAGCTCGCCACCGCAATACCATGCCGGTTGCGGAGTAGCGAGATCCTCGTATTCGGGTTGTTCGTCGTAGGGGCGTTGCAGGGCCGCAAACAGCCGCTCGAACGGTGCCATGTCGCCCTGCTCGGCGGCCTCGATCACCCGCTGGGCCAGCGCGTTGCGCAGCACATACTTGGGGTTGACCGCATCCATCAGCCCCTTGCGCACGCCATCCTCACTCCCTTCCCGGTCGAGGCGCGCCCGATAGGCCTCAAGCCACCCTTGCCAGGCGGCAGGCTCCGGCAGCAGGGCCAGCAGGCTGACGGGCCATGCCCCCTCTCGCGTCACCTCACCGAGACGACGCAGGAACAGGTGGTAATCCACCCCGTGCGCCGCCAACAGCCGGAACAACTCACGGAACAGCGCCGGATCGTCGTCTTCCCACACCGCCAGCCCCAGTTTGGCGCGCATCAGTTCGGAGTAGTGCAGCATCAACTGGTGTTCGTACTGGACCAGGGCCGCTGCCAGCGCGTCCCCATCGACGTGGCCGGCCAGCGCCTGCGCCAGTTTTTGCAAATTCCAGTAACCGACCGCCGGCTGCTGATCCAGCGCATAGCGACCGCCCGGATCCGAGTGGTTGCAGACAAAGTCCGGCACATAGGCATCGATAAAGCCGTAGGGGCCATAATCCAGGGTCAGCCCGAGCAGCGACATGTTGTCGGTGTTCATCACCCCGTGGCAGAAGCCTGCCGCCTGCCACTTGGCGATGAGCCGCGCGGTACGGCGCACCACTTCGGCAAACAGCTCGGCACCATCGGCCAGCTCGGGGAAATGGTGGCGCAGCAGATAATCGATAAGGGCCGGGATCCGCTCCCCCTGCCCGCTCCAGGCGAAATACTCGACGTGGCCGAAGCGCAGATGGCTCGGGGCGGTACGCAGCACGGTCGCGCCCGTCTCCACCTGCTCGCGGTAGACCGGCTCCTGGCTGCCCACCAGCACCAGGGCCCGGGTGGTGGGAATACCGAGGGCATGCAGCGCCTCGGAGGCCAGATACTCGCGAATGCTGGAACGGAGCACGGCGCGACCATCGCCGAAACGGGAGAAGGGGGTCTTGCCCGCCCCTTTCAGGTGCAGGTCCCAGCGGCTGCCATCCGGCGCCTGCAGCTCCCCCAGCAGCAGGGCACGGCCATCGCCAAGACGCGGGCTGTAGCCGCCGAACTGGTGGCCCGCATAGACCTGGGCCACCGGCTGCATGCCGGGCAAGGGCAGCCCATGGCCACAGCAGGCCAGCCAGTCGGCCTCACTCACCGCCCCCAGTCCCAGCTCGCCGAGCAGCGCACGGTTGAGGTGCAGCAGACCGGGGGCATGCAGTGGCTGGGGGGCAACGGGCTCACAGGCCCAGGGCAGTTCGGTGGCAAAAGTGTTGATCAGCTTCATGGTGGTGCGGTTCGTCCCTGCGTATGCTCGTGTCACTCTTTATACCGCCGTCGGCCAGCACTGGCTAACGGACGATGCGCTATTTCATTTCAAGGAGAAGAAGATGCAAAGATGGTTGGGCGCCTTGCCCCTGTTGCTGTTGTTGTGGGGGCCGGCCCAGGCGGCCGATGTCGAGGCCGGCAAGGCCAAGGCCGCCGTCTGCGCCGCCTGTCACGGGGTCGAAGGCAAGGCTCTGATACCCAACTATCCCCATCTGGCGGGACAAAACGCCGCCTATCTGGTGAAACAGCTGAAGGCCTTCAAGGATGGCAGCCGCAAGGAGCCCCTGATGGTGCCCTTCATGGCGCCGCTCACCGATGCGGACATGGAGAACCTGGCGGCCTATTACGCCAGCCTCAAATAACCAGGCGCGCCCGGCAGACGGGCACCTTCCGTTGGCGACGCACCCGTCCGGTGCAACTTCACCAACCTTTTACCGACGGCAGTAGTCGATGATCAGGTCCATAAAGGCTTCGCCGAAGCGTTCCAGTTTGCGGTGACCCACGCCGTTGACCGCCAGCATTTCCGCCTCGGTCATCGGCATCAGCTGCGCCATCTCGACCAGGGTGGCGTCGTTGAACACCACGTAGGGAGGCACCTCTTCATCCTCGGCGATCTGCTTGCGCAGGGCGCGCAGCTCCTTGAACAGCCGCTTGTCGTAGTTGGCGTTGTCGAGCAGGCCGTTGCGCTTCTCCTTGCGGCTGGAGATGGGCTGCAGGCGCGGCACCGCCAGATCCAGCTTCACCTCGCCGCGCAGCACGGGACGGGCTGCCTCGGTCAACTGCAGCACCAGATTGCGGGTGATGTTCTGGGTCAGCAACCCCTTGTGGATCAGCTGGCGGATCACGCTCATCCAGTACTCGTGGCTCTGATCCTTGCCGATGCCGTAGGTCGACAGCTTGTCGTGGCCGTGATCCTTGATGCGCTGGTTCAGCGACCCGCGCAGCACCTCCACCACATAACCCACCCCGAAGTTCTGCCCCACCCGCCAGACGCAGGAGAGCGCCTTCTGGGCATCTTCGGTGCCGTCATAGCTCTGGGGGGGGTCGAGGCAGATGTCGCAGTTGCCGCACGGCTTGTCGTTGTACTCGCCGAAGTAGTTGAGCAACACCTGGCGCCGGCAGGTCTGCGCCTCGGCGAAGGCCGCCATCACGTTGAGCTTGTACTGCTCCACCTGCAACTGCTGGGGGTTTTCAATGTTGTCGAGCAGCCGGCGCACCCGGCCGATGTCGGCAGGATCGTAGAGCAGCAGCGCCTCGGCCGGGGTGCCGTCGCGGCCGGCCCGGCCGGTTTCTTGATAGTAGGACTCGATGTTCTTGGGAATGTCGTAGTGCACCACGAAGCGCACGTTGGGCTTGTCGATGCCCATGCCGAACGCCACCGTCGCCACCACTATCTCGATGTCGTCCTTGAGGAAGGACTCCTGAGTGCGCTGGCGCAGCTCGAGCGGCAGGCCGGCGTGATAGGGCGCCGCCTTGCAGCCGTGGCGGGAGAGCCGCTCGGCCACCTCCTCCACCCGATTGCGGCTGGAGCAGTAGACGATGCCGCAGTTGCCCTTCTGGCTCTGCACATAGCGCAGCAGCTGCTCCGCCGCCTTGAATTTCTCCACCAGGCTGTAGCGGATATTGGGTCTGTCAAAGCTGGCGGTGTGGATGAAGGGGTCGTGGAGTTCCAGCCGATGCAGCATGTCGCTGCGGGTCGCCTCGTCGGCGGTGGCGGTGAGCGCCACCACGGGCACCTGCGGGAACCACTGCTTGAGTCGGCCCAGCGCCGCGTATTCCGGCCGAAAATCGTGCCCCCACTGGGAGACGCAGTGCGCCTCGTCGATGGCAAACAGGCCGAGCGGCAGCTCGGCCAGCCGATCCATGAACTCGTGCTGCAGCAGGCGTTCGGGGGAGACATAGACGATTTTTATCTCGCCGCGCCGCATGGCGGCAAAATTCTGGATCATCTCCTCCCGGCTGAGGGCCGAGTTGATGTAGACCGCCGCCACGCCGTTGGCGCGCAGGCTGTCCACCTGATCCTTCATCAGCGAAATGAGGGGAGAGACCACTACCCCGAGCCCAGGGCGCAACAACGCAGGGATCTGATAGCAGAGCGACTTGCCGCCGCCGGTGGGCTTGAGCACCAGCGCATCGCGCCCCGCCACGATCTGCTCGATGATTTCGAGCTGGCCCGGCCGGAATTGCTGATAGCCGAACACCGCCTGCAGCAGGGCAAGCGGATTCTCTGGCTGGGGGTCAGGCAGGGTTTCGGCAATGGCGGTCATGGGCTCTCCTTTGGGGTCGCCATTCTAAAGCAGCCGCCGCCCACAATAAACCTGCCATTGCGACTGTTAAGGAAGTGTTGCAGACTGGCTGGAGTTTTTACTCGGTCGTACTGCCAGGGATCGGACTCAAGGAATGAAACAGATGCTCAAGAAGATGGCGCTCAGTGGCATTGCCAACCTGTTCGCCGAGAGGATGCCGTTCAACAAGCTGATCGGCATGCAGGTGACGCACTACGACTTCGACAAGGTGGAGCTGCGCATCAAGATGGAGGAGAAGCTGATCGGCAACCCCTTCCACAACATCCTGCACGGCGGCGTCACCGCCAGCCTGCTCGATGTGGCCGGCGGCATGATAGTCGCAGCCTCCTGCATCGACGAGCTGGAAGACTTCTCCCCCAGCTATCTCAAGGAGCGCTTCTCCCGCCTCGGCACCATCGATCTGCGGGTGGACTACCTGCGGCCGGGGCGCGGCAACGAGTTCATCGCCACCGCCCACATCATCCGGGCCGGCAGCAAGGTCGCGGTTGCCCGCATGGAACTGCACAACGAAGAAGGGACTCATATCGCCTTCGGTACCGGCACCTACCTGGTGGGCTGAGCCAGCCTATTGCATAAAAACCACGCTGCTAATCTGATTTTAATCATTAGAAACCTTACCCCCTCTGCCGCCACCGGGTTCATACTGAAAGTCGGGATTGTGTGCAGAGGGAGGATTGCAGGCGATGAGTGCGAAACTGGCCACCAAACCATCCAGAGCCTTGTTGAGGCAGCTCGAGTCCATGCTCGACGAGGTGCAGACACCCGAGTGTCGCCACTGGCTGGAACAGGAGCTTGAGGGATACTCTCTCTGTTCGCCCCTGCCTTGGTATCGCATCATAGCCTGTCGGCAACGCGGTCACTTCTTGGACCTGAAGACGGGAAAATACCTGACTTGTCATATCAACAGTCAAACGCTAAGCCAACGCGATCTGGCCCAAATTCAGTTCATCTATGCCCGTGAGCCCGCCGCCCACTATTTGCTGCAACGCAATTCCGGTATTGAGCCCTGGCCAGAACAGCTGCTGGAAGATTATCAGGAGCAGCTGATCCCCGGCCATCTATGCCTGCAAGCCTGGCATGAGCCCGTGTCTTCATTACGTGAACAACTGATGGAGGGAATCGAACATTTCATTAGTGAGTACCCCAAGCACGCGGCCTTGCAACCTCAGCATGGCTTCAAGGCATTGCGGCATCAGCACTGGCATATCTAACAGGCGCCTGGCGCGCAAGGAGGGCACCATAGACAGAACCCAACCAGAGATTGCCACAATCTAGAGTGCCGGAGTCAGGATCAGACTCCACCCTGGGCCACCGAGCGGTGGCCCTTTTATTGCCCTGCGCCGGGCAACGGAACTGACGAGACGGATTAAACAGAGAGACAGAGAGACAGAGAGACAGAGAGACAGAGAGACAGAGAGACAGAGAGACAGGGGAGCATTGCAGTTACCCTAACAAGCCGCCAGCCTGAATATCGCCCTCGACTTGCGTGAACGCCAAATGCGAAAAGGCCGCTCTATTGAGCGGCCTTTTCTAATGTGGTCGGTGTGAGAGGATTCGAACCTCCGACCCCTTCGTCCCGAACGAAGTGCGCTACCAAGCTGCGCTACACACCGATGTCTGCGGGACGGGAATTTACCGAAAGCCCCGACTCGACACAAGCCTTTTTTACGTTTGGAAGCAAAAAAATGGCTGTTCGCTCAACTATTCGTCAGTTCCATCCGTCCTGAGCCGTCAGCGGCCAAAAAATGGCCTGGCAACGCTTATGACACAGTGAGCTGGAATTCGGCCGGGCCGAGCAAGCGGCGACGCCAGTCAGCGACCACACCATGCTCCAGCCAGTCTGCCGCATGCTTGCGCCAGTTGGGCGAGAGGGCCGGATTTTCCAGCAGCAACAGCAGGTCAGCCTCGTTGCGCAGCTGGTTGAACAGGATGTCGGCGGTGCGCTTTACCGTGAGTTCAGGGTAGGGCCTGTCCACCAGCTCCAGCCGCTCCTGCGGCATCACCATCCCCTCCTCCAGCACCCGCAGCAGCCAACCGCAGCGGCCGCTGAGCTGCATCACCTGCGACATCTGGCCATAGCCGAAACGCTGGTTGAGCTTGAAGCAGGGGGATCTGGGCTGGCTTATCTGGATCAGCGCCTCGCCGAGACGATAGACATCGCCGATGCAGGCCTGCGCCTCGGTCAACCCGATTCCGGAGAGGTTCTCGCCGAAGGCGGCCGGTTGCCAGGGTGTACGCGGGGCCGGCAGGCCCAGCGCCGTCTGCCAGTTGTGCCACCAGGGGTAGTGATCGGCGGGATAGTAGTGCAGCGCCCGATCCGGGCCGCCATGGTGGCGCTGGTCGCACTGTTCGTCGCCAGCCAGACCATTGGCACCGCACCAGAGCGGTATGGAGGTGGCTTGTTTGTGGATGGCACTGACAAGGCCGGGAACCAGTTCGGTACCCTGGCCGCTAAAGATGGAGATCCGCATTCTCATCCTCCGGATTGACGAGAGAATGCGGATCTTAACACGAGGTCAGGCGACTGCCTGCATCTGGGTGGTCATGGCGATCTCGGCGCGGCGACGTTTCTCCGCCTTGGCCATCAGATACCAGCTGCCGAAGGTGAACAACGACACCGACAGCAGGATCAGGCTGGCCACCGCGTTGATCTCGGGTTTCACCCCGAGTCGCACCGCCGAGAAGACCTCCATCGGCAGGGTGGTCGAGCCCGGGCCGGAGACGAAGCTCGCCAGCACCAGGTCATCCAGCGACAGGGCAAACGACATCATGCCGCCCGCCGCCAGCGACGGGGCTATCATCGGGATGGTGATCAGGAAGAACACCTTCCAGGGTTTGGCCCCCAGATCCATGGCCGCCTCCTCGATGGAAAGGTCCAGCTCCCGCAGTCTGGCCGATACCACGATCGCCACATAGGCGGTACAGAAGGTGGTGTGCGCTATCCAGATGGTCACCATGCCCCGCTCGGCGGGCCAGCCCACCAGCTGGGCCATGGCCACGAACAGCAGCAGCAGCGACAGACCAGTGATCACCTCGGGCATCACCAACGGCGCCGTCACCATGCCGCCAAACAGGGTCCGGCCACGGAAGTGCGGGATCCGGGTCAGCACGAAGGCCGCCACCGTCCCCAGTGCCACCGCCGCGATGGCGGTATAGAAGGCGATCTCCAGCGAACGCAGCACCGAACCTATCAACTGCTTGTTGTCGAGCAGGCCGAAATACCACTTCAGCGACCAGCCGCCCCATACCGTCACCAGCTTGGAGGCGTTGAAGGAGTAGATCACCATGATGATCATCGGCAGGTAGATGAACAGCAGCCCCAGCCACAGCATCAGCTTGGCAAAACCAAAGCGCCTCATACTTTACCCTCCAGCTCTTTGGCCTGGTTGCGGTTGAACAGGATGATCGGAATGATCAGCACCGCCAGCATCACCACCGCCAGGGCGGACGCCACCGGCCAGTCACGGTTGTTGAAGAACTCCTGCCACAGCACCTTGCCGATCATCAGGGTCTCGGGGCCGCCCAGCAGCTCCGGAATGACGAACTCGCCCACCACCGGGATGAACACCAGCATGCAGCCGGCGATGATGCCGTTCTTGGAGAGCGGTACCGTGATCTGCCAGAACCGGGTCAGGTTGCGGGCGCCGAGGTCGGAGGCCGCCTCCAGCAGACTCTGGTCGTGCTTGACCAGGTTGGCGTAGAGCGGTAGCACCATGAACGGCAGGTAGGAGTAAACGATGCCGATGTAGACCGCCAGGTTGGTGTTGAGGATCTGCAGCGGCTCGTTGATGAGACCGATGCCCATCAACAGGCTGTTGAGCAGGCCGTTGTTGCTGAGAATGCCCATCCAGGCGTAGACCCGGATCAGGATCGCGGTCCAGGTCGGCATCATGATGAGCAGCAGCAGAACGGTCTGGGTCTCCTTGTTGGCCCGGGCGATGGAGTAAGCCATCGGATAGCCGATCAGCAGGCAGAGCACAGTGCTGATGAAGGCCATCTTGAGGGAGCCGAGATAGGCCGCAATGTAGAGCTCATCCTCCTGCAGCAGCAGGTAGTTGCCCATGTGCAGCAAGATGGTGAGCTGATCGTCGGCCCAGCTCACCACGTCGGTGTAGGGCGGGATCGCCACGTCCGCTTCGGCGAAGCTGATCTTCACCACTATGATGAAGGGCAGCAGGAAGAACAGGAACAGCCAGAAGAACGGGATGCCGATCACCAGCTGCCGCCCCCCCAGTGCCTTCAGTCGTCTCAATGCCATCATGATTGCAGCACCACGCCGCTGTCATCTTCCCAGTAGAGGAACACCTGGTCATCCCAGGTCGGCCGCTTGCCGTGGCGTTCGGCATTGGCGATGAAAGCCTGAACGATTTTGCCCGAAGGCAACTGGATGTGATAAACCGAATGACCGCCCAGATAGGCGATGTCATAGACTTCGCCCTTGGTCCAGTTGAAGTCCGGATGCTCGATCTCCACCGGCTTTTGCAGGCTCATCAGCAGTTTTTCCGGCCGCAGGGCGTAGGTGACCTTCTTGTTCTCGGCGCGGGAGCTGATGCCATGGCCCACATAGATGGGCTGCTCCAGATCGGCGCAGGCGATGGTGGCGTGGTCCTGCTCATCCTCCACCAGCAGACCGTCAAACAGGTTGACGTTGCCGATGAACTCGCACACCAGCCGGCTGGCCGGGGTCTCATAGATGTCCATCGGGCTGCCGATCTGTTCGATGCAGCCCAGGTGCATGATGGCGATCCGCTCGGCCATGGTCATCGCCTCTTCCTGATCGTGGGTCACCATGACGCAGGTTACCCCGACCCGCTCGATGATCTCGACCAGCTCGAGCTGCATCTGGGAGCGCAGCTTCTTGTCCAGCGCCCCCATGGGCTCATCCAGCAACAGCAGCTTGGGCCGCTTGGCCAGCGAGCGCGCCAGTGCCACCCGCTGGCGCTGGCCACCGGAGAGCTGATGGGGCTTGCGGCGGGCATACTGGGTCATCTGCACCAGCTTGAGCATCTCCTCCACCCGGGCATCGACCTCCGCTTTGGGCAGGCCATCCTGCTTGAGGCCGAAGGCGATGTTCTGCGCCACCGTCATGTGGGGGAACAGGGCGTAGGACTGGAACATCATGTTGATGGGGCGTTCATAGGGCGGCATGTCGGTGATGTCGACCCCGTCGAGGAACAAGCGTCCCTCGGTGGGACGCTCGAACCCCGCCAGCATCCGCAGCAGGGTCGACTTGCCGGAGCCGGACCCGCCCAGCAGGGCGAAGATCTCGCCCTTGTGGATGTTGAGGGACACGTTGTCGACCGCCAGCGTTTCATCGAACTGCTTGCTTACCCTGTCTATCTTGACCAGCACTTCTTTGCGTTGCTGGCTGCCCTCGAGGGCTTTCTTGTAGGCACTGGAGGCTATCGCCATTACCAAACTCCCAAAGGTAATACCGGCCGGGGCCGATCCATAAAACAGTCTGGCGCCCCGGGATGGGCGCCAAGGTTAGGTTCCGGACTTGATCTTGGTCCAACTCCGGGTGATCAGGCGCTGCACCGCGCGGGGATGTGCCTGCTGCACATACAGCCGCTCCAGCACCGCCTGGGGTGGGTAGACGGACTCGTCATTGCGTACGTGCTCCTCCATGAACTCCCCCGCCTTGGCGTTGGGGTTCGCGTAGCCCACATGATTGCTGATCTGGGCAATCACCTCAGGCTGCAGCACATAATTGATGAGGGCGTGCGCCTCTTTCACGTTGGTGGCATCGGCCGGGATCGCCATCATGTCGAACCAGAGGTTGCCCCCCTCCTTCGGTATGCTGTAGGCGATCTTGATCCCCTTGCCGGCTTCGTCGGCACGGGCCGCCGCCTGCAGGATGTCGCCGGAGAAACCGGCGGCCACGCAGATGTCGCCGTTGGCGAGATCGCCGATGTACTTGGAGGAGTGGAAATAGGCCACGTAGGGGCGCACCTTGAGCAGCTGCTCCTCGGCGCGCTTGAGATCCGCCGGATCCTGGCTGTTGGGGTTGAGCCCCAGATAGTTGAGCGCCGCCGGGATCATCTCGTCTGCCGAGTCGAGGAAGGCGACCCCGCAACGGGCCAGTTTCTGCATGTTTTCCGGTTCGAAGATCACGGCCCAGGAGTCAATCTTGTCGACCCCCAGCACGGCCTTGACCTTGTCGATGTTGTAACCGATGCCGTTGGTGCCCCACAGATAGGGCACGGCGTACTGATGACCCGGATCTACCTTGTCGAGCTGCTTGAGCAGCACGGGATCCAGGTTGGCCAGATTGGGCAGCAGGGCGGGATCCAGCTTCTGGAAGGCCCCCGCCTTGATCTGTTTGGCCAGGAAATTGTTGGAGGGCACCACCAGATCGTAACCGGTGCGTCCGGTCAGCAGCTTGCCTTCGAGGGTTTCGTTGGAATCAAACACGTCATAGACGGTCTGGATCCCGGTCGCCCGCTGAAAGTCGCTGAGGGTGGTCTCGCCGATATAGTCGGACCAGTTGTAAAAGTGGACCACAGGGGCTGCCTGAGCCACATTTGCCAACCCCAGAGCCAGGGCCATCGTCACTATCTTGGTTGTGTGCACTTACTCAGTCCTCTTAATGTGTGATTTGCCAGTCGCGCATCCTTACGCGCCGTCCAACCTGTCGGGTGGGTCACCTCCCTCCCGGCCGAACTGCGGACCGGGAGGGGCACTCGTCACTTACTTGCCTGACTTGATCTTGGTCCAGCTACGCGTCATCAGACGCTGCACCTTGGCCGGCAGATCCGGGAAGGTGTAGATCTTGGCCAGCGTCTCGTCGCTCGGGTAGATGCCCGGATCGTTGCGGATCTTCTCGGACACCAGCGGCACGGAGGCCTTGTTGCCACTCGGGTAGCTGACGGCATCGGAGATCTTGGCGATCACCTCCGGCTTCATCAGGTAGTTCAGGAACACATGGGCTGCTTCCACGTTCTTGGCATCGGCCGGGATGGCCAGCATGTCGAAGAAGCTGCCTGCCCCCTCTTTCGGGATCACGTAGGTCAGGTTGACGCCGTTCTTGGCCTCGATCGCCCGTGACTTGGACTGCTGCAAGTCACCGGAGTAACCGACCGCCACGCACAGGTTGCCGTTGGCCAGATCCGAAATGTATTTGGAGGAGTGGAAGTAGGCGGTATAGGGACGGATGGAGAGGAACAGCTCCTCCGCCTTCTTCAGCTCGTCCGGCTTCTGGCTGTCCGGCTTGAAGCCCAGGTATTGCAGGGCGGCCGGCAGCATTTCGGTCGGCGAGTCGAGGAAGGAGACACCGCACTCCTTCAACTTGGCCATGTTTTCCGGTTTGAACACCAGATCCCAGGAATCCACCGGCGCCTTGTCACCCAGCACGGCTTTCACCTTCTCCGGGTTGTAGGCATAACCGATGGTGCCCCACAGGTAAGGAATGGAGTACTGGTTACCCGGGTCGCTCGGTTCGAGCGCCTTGAGCAACGAGGTATCCAGGTTTTGCCAGTTGGAGAGCTTGGACTTGTCCAGCTTCTGGAACACGCCCGCCTTGATCTGCTTGGCCAGGAAGGGGTTGGACGGCACGACGATGTCATAGCCCGAACTGCCGGCCAGCAACTTGGCTTCCAGCACCTCGTTGCTGTCGAACACGTCGTAGACCACCTTGATGCCAGTCTCTTTCTGGAAGTCTTCCAGCGTGTTTGGCGCGATATAATCGCTCCAGTTGTAGACGTGCAACACCTTGTCCTCGGCCATCGCCCCGGTACTCATCATGACCAGTGCCACAGAGGCTGCAATCATTCCCGTTTTGAAAGACATCGTCCTTGTCTCCTAAGCAAATTGTATGCGCAAGCCAACCTGCCCGGCGCCCGCCTATCCCCGCAGCTTTGCCGCCGTCAGATCGAGACTGAGCCTGGCCAGATTGACCAATTCATCCACCTGTTCCTCGGTGATCACCAAGGGGGGCGATATGATCATGGTATCGCCGACAGCCCTCATCACCAAGCCATTGTTAAAGCAGAACTCCCGACAGGTCATACCGGCCTGCAGCCCAGCCGGGAAGCGGCTGTTGGTCTGCTTGTCCTGCACTATTTCCAGCGCGGCCACCAGGCCTTTGCCACGGGTTTCGCCCACCAGCGGATGGTCCGCCAGCTCCGCCCAGCGGCGCTGCAAATAGGGGCCGATGGTATCATGAACTCGCTTAACTATGCTTTCGTTTTGCATAAGCGTAATGTTGGCAATCGCCACGGCGCAGGCCACCGGATGACCGGAGTAGGTGAAGCCGTGATTGAACTCGCCCCCCTCTTCCACCAGTACCTTTGCGACCCTGTCCCCCACCATCACGGCCCCCATCGGCAGATAGCCGGAGGTGATGCCCTTGGCCAGGCACATGAGATCCGGCTTGATGCCGAAGCCTTCGCTGGCGAACCAGTGGCCGGTACGGCCAAAGCCGCAGATCACCTCGTCGGCGATCAGCAGGATGCCGTACTTGTCGCAGATGCGCTGGATCTCCGGCCAGTAGCTGTCGGGCGGGATGATGACGCCGCCGGCGCCCTGGATCGGCTCGCCGATGAAGGCGGCCACCTGCTCCACCCCCAGCGCCAGAATCTTCTCCTCCAGCTGACGGGCACGGGCCAGCCCGAATTCGTGGGCGCTCATCCCCTGCCCCTCGCCGAAGTGATAGGGCTGGTCGATGTGCACTATGCCGGGGATCGGCAACCCGCCCTGGGCATGCATCCCCTTCATGCCACCCAGGCTGGCGCCCGCCACGGTGGAGCCGTGGTAGGCGTTGTGGCGGCTGATGATCACCTGCTTGTCCGGCTGCCCCTTGCTGGCCCAGTAGTGGCGCACCATGCGCAGCACGGTATCGTTGCACTCGGAGCCCGAACCGGTGAAGAAGACGTGGTTGAGGTGCGGCGGCGTGATCTCGGCCAGCAGGGTCGCCAGCTCGGCAGCGGGCGGGTGGCTGGTCTGGAAGAAGAGGTTGTAGTAGGGCAGTTGCTGCATCTGGCGGGTGGCGGCGTCCACCAGCTCCTGGCGGCCATAGCCCAGGTTGACGCACCACAGGCCGGCCATGCCATCCAGAATGCGCTTGCCTTCGGAGTCTTCCAGATAGACCCCCTCGGCCCGGGTGATGATGCGGCTGCCTTTCTTGTTCAGTGCCTGAAAATCGGTAAACGGATGCAGGTGATGGCTGGCTTCCAGTTGCTGCCACTCACGGGTGGTATGCTGCATTGCTTGCTCCTCGGTTCCTTCGATTTAAGCGATGTTTGTTGGTCAGTTGATGAGGGGCAGACACTCCCCCGGTCACGGTGATTCACCGGGTGTCGTGCAGTGCCTGCACCCCAACTGTCTCGATTCACGCGGGAGGGGCCGGCGGCCCCTCCGGGCAGGGTGATGCGCGACCGGCGCGCATCCGGGTCATACGTTCAGCAGCAGGAACTCCCGTTCCCAGCGGCTGATCACCCCGAAGTAGGTCTCATATTCCTTGCGTTTGACCGCTACGAAGGCGCGGGTAAAACGCTCGCCCAGCATCTCCTTGATGGGGTCGCACTGCTCCAGGTGGCTCAACGCTTCCTCCAGCGAGCGGGGCAGGCTGTAGGGCAACTCATAGGCGCTCGACTTCATCTCCGGCAGCGGCTCCAGCTTCTCCATCATGCCGAGGTAGCCACAGGCCAGGGTGGCGGCCAGCGCCAGATAGGGGTTGGCATCGGCGCCGGCGAAGCGGTTCTCCACCCGACGGGCACTGGCCTCGGAGAAGGGCACCCGCAGCCCGCAGGTGCGGTTTTCCACCCCCCACTGCACGTTGCGCGGCGCGCTCTCGCCAAAGGTGAGGCGGCGGTAGGAGTTGACGTTGGGGGCCAGCAGCGCGGTCACCGCCGGCGTGTATTTCTGCAGGCCGGCGATGAAGTGCATGAACAGCTCGGAGTGGCCGCCGTTCTCGGTGCCGAACAGGTTACGGCCGTTCACATCTTCCAGACTCTGGTGGATGTGCATGGCGGAGCCGGGCTCGTCGCTCATCGGCTTGGCCATGAAGGTGGCGTAAATCCCGTGGCGGTGGGCCGCTTCCCGCATGGTGCGCTTGAACAGGAACACCTGATCCGCCAGATCGACGGCGTCGCCGTGCAGGAAGTTGATCTCCATCTGGGCAGCGCCGGACTCGTGGATCAGGGTGTCCACCTCCAGCTCCTGCGCCTCGCAGTAGTCGTACATGTCTTCAAAGATGGGGTCGAATTCGTTGACCGCGTCGATGCTGAACGATTGGCGGGCCGTCTCGGGGCGGCCGTTGCGCCCTACCGGCGGCACCAACGGATAGTCGGGGTCTTCGTTGCGCTTGACCAGATAGAATTCCAGCTCGGGGGCCACCACCGGCTTCCAGCCCTGCTTCTCGTAAAATGACAGGACCCGACGCAGCACGGAGCGCGGCGCGATGTCGATCAGCTTGCCATTGATGTCAAAACAGTCGTGGATCACCTGGGCGGTCGGCTCCAGCGCCCAGGGTACGAAACGAATGGTGTTGGGATCGGGATAGAGCTGCATGTCCCGCTCCAGCGGGTCGATCATGCTGTCGTCATCCGGATACTCGCCGGTCACCGTCTGGGTGAAGATGACCTCGGGCAGGCGCATGCCCCCCTCGCGCAGAAACTTGTTGGCTGGAATGATCTTGCCTCGGGCATTGCCGGTGAAATCCGGAAACAGGCACTCCACTTCCGTGATGCGATTGCTCTCCATCCAGCCCTTGATACTGTCCATGTTAAACCCCGACTCTACGGTTACCATTGGCAAGGGTGTCTAATATATGGAACACCCTTGTTATCAAATTGTAATCAACACCACCATAAAAGCCCGCCATCAGGGGCAATGTCAAGCGGTGGTGTTTAAAAAACTATAAATAACGGCGCATATAATGACCATGGCGGGGACAAATACTAAACACCCTGGCGTGGTAACGACTCACTGCAAGCCCGGTGCCAACAAGCGTGCAGGATCCCCCATGTTCTCAGTCAGACCCTGTCTGAATCGGGTCATTTTTTTGCAAGGGCGCACAATACTTGTCCTCTTTGCTTTGCATGCCTGCATTTTTTTGGTACAAGGCCCGCCCTGATTTGCACTCTCCTGCTTGGATTTGGTGCAAATTCAGGACACAGGGCTTGGTCTGCAGGCAGACAGCCCCCATAAACAGGGATAATTGGGTTAGTAAACTGACTGGTAGTAAATCGTATGTGTGATTTCATGACTGAAGACCAACTGGCCTTTTACAAGGGACAGATCGAGCGCCAGATCCTCGAACTCGAAGATCGCCTCAACTCCCAGGCCAGCCAGGCCATCGCCACCGATACCAACGAGATGGCTGATGAAATTGACCGTGCCAGCATCGAGGAAGCCCGTCGTCTGGAGCTGAACCGCATCGAGCATGACAAGCTGCATCTGCGCAAGCTGCGTGGTGCCCTCAAGCGCATCAGCGAAGGGGATTTCGGTTACTGCGAATCCTGCGGTGACGAGATCTCCCTCAAGCGGCTGCAGGCTCGTCCCGAGTCCCGCTTCTGCGTTGAATGCCAGAGCACCAAGGAGTTCAACGATACCCACGTGTATCGTCGCGTCGCCTGACGCCTCGCTGCCTGCTCACTGTCGTGCGGCGAGCGTCGCCAGCGGGGTGGGCATGCAGGTGACAATGAGGACACCAGGCTGCTCACCCTGGCGGATCACGGCTACGCAGCAAGAGAGTGACAAGTTCTGTTAGACTCCGGGCAAGCCCGGAATCTACAGGAGAGCAGAGAGTGAAATGGTTCCTCAAACTGTGCTTGTGTCTGCCGTTGCTGGCACAAGCACAGACCCTCACGGTCAAGGTTCCCAGCCGGCCGATCAACGACCTCGACAAAGAGTACCAGCTCAAGCTGCTGGAACTGGCGCTGACCCATGCCGACCAGCCGTTTCGCATCAAGCAGGTCGAACTCAACCTCAACCAGTACAGCCTGCAGCAACAGCTGAGCAAGGGCCAAACCATCAATGTGTTCTGGATGGGCACCTCCAGCGCCCTCGAATCCTCGCTCATCGCCGTGCCGATCCCGCTGTTTCGCGGTCTGGAAGGGCTGCGGCTATCCTTCATCCACGCCGATGCCCAGGAGAAGTTCAACCAGATCAACTCGCTGGCCGACCTAAAGAAACTGAAGGCGGCGCAAGGGGTGGGCTGGGCCGACAACAAGATCCTGGAGAACGCCGGCATCCCCACCTATTCGGGGCGCTACAGCAACCTGTTTCGACTGATCAACGACGGCGACAAACTGGACTTCTTCCCGCGCAACCTGGTGGAGATCTTTGCCGAGCGCAGCGAGCTGGTGGCGCAATATCCCAACCTGGTCATCGATCAGCACCTGCTGATCCGCTACCCCTTTGCCGAGTTCTTCTTCGTCAGCCCGGAATCCCCCAAGCTGGCCAAGGCGATCCAGACCGGGCTTGAGCGGGCCTATGCCGACGGCAGCTTCATGAAGTTCTTTCGGGAGAACCCCAAGATCCGCGAGGCCCTGGCCAGCGCCAATCTCGAGCGGCGGGTCACCATCTCCCTGCCCAATCCCGATATGACACCGTTGCTAAAATCCATTCCGGCCCAATATTGGGAGTATCCCCCGCAGGGATGACGAATCTGCCACCTCAACCGGGGTGGCACCCACAGCGCGCCAGGGAGGTGCCATGAAGGGAATCGAGGAGTGGTTTGAACTGTACGGCCAGAGCCACCGGCACCCGGTCAATGTGGCGATCCACAAGCTGGCGGTACCCGGCATCTATCTCTGTGCCCTGGCCCTGCTCTGGTGCCTGCCGACCGGGCCGCTGCCGCCGTCGCTCAACTGGGCCGCGCTGGTCGCCATCCCGGTGCTGGCCTTCTACTTGCGGCTGTCATTTGCGCTGTTTGTGGGCATGACGGTGCTGACCGCGCTGGGGCTGGTCATTTGCCACAGCTGGCAAGGCCCCTTGCTGTGGCCGGCGCTGACCGGGTTCGTGCTGCTCTGGATAGCCCAATTCGTCGGCCACAAGATCGAGGGCAAGCGCCCCTCCTTCCTCGCCGACCTGCAGTTTTTGCTGATCGGCCCCGCCTGGGTGCTGGCCAGCCTCTATCGTCGTTTGGGCATTCCCTACTGAGGGAAGCCAACAGGAGAGACCATGAGACATCCTCAGATCCTTGCTCGCCCCCTGCCGCTGCTGCTGGGTGCACTGATTGCCGGCCCGGCGCTGGCCGACAAGGCCGACCCCGTCGGCGAGGTGAGCACCGCCTTCAAGCTGTTTGGCCCCAACCACAAGATCCTGGTGGAGGCGTTCGACGATCCCCGCATCGATGGCGTCGCCTGCTACCTGGCGCGCCCCAAGACCGGCGGCGTCAAGGGCGGACTCGGGCTAGCGGAAGATCCCTCCCACGCCTCCCTCTCGTGCCACCAGATCGGCCCCATCACCCTGCCCGCCAAGCTGAAGGCAGGGGAAGAGGTGTTTGACGTCAGCACCTCGCTGGTGTTCAAGGAGCAGAAAGTGGTGCGCTTTTACGATCAAAAGCGCAACGCGCTGGTCTATCTGACTTACAGCACCAAGCTGGTGGATGGTTCTTACAAGAGTGCGGTCAGCGCCGTGCCTATCATGCCGTGGGGCTGAATTCCCACCATTTATCCCGTGATGAAGACCCATATTTGTTGTAATTTAACTACATCATTATCTGCGGAGAGCGCACCATGAGAGTCGCCGTTTTCAGTACCAAGAGCTACGACAAAGAGCACTTCAATCAGGCCAACAGCCAGTACGGTTATGAACTGGAGTTCTTCGACGTGCGGCTGGAGGCCAAGACTGCCCGACTGGCCCACGGCTTCCCCGTGGTGTGCCTGTTCGTCAACGACGATGCCGACCGCGAGGTGCTGACCGAGCTGGCCACCCACGGCACTAAGGTGATCGCCCTGCGCTGTGCCGGCTACAACAACGTGGATCTGGCCGCCGCCAAGGAGCTGGGGCTGAAGGTGGTGCGGGTGCCCGCCTACTCCCCGGAAGCGGTCGCCGAGCACGCGGTGGGCCTGATGATGACCCTCAACCGTCGCATCCACAAAGCCTATCAGCGCACCCGTGACGCCAACTTCTCGCTGGAGGGGCTGGTCGGCTTCAACATGCACGGTCGCACCGCCGGCATCATCGGCACCGGCAAGATCGGCATCGCCACCCTGCGCATCCTCAAGGGCTTCGGCATGCGCCTGCTGGTGAGCGATCCCTATCCGAACCAGGCGGCCATCGATCTCGGTGCCGAGTACGTGGATCTCGATACCCTGTTCCGCCAGTCCGACGTCATCAGCCTGCACTGCCCGCTGTTCAAGGAGAACTACCACCTGCTGAACAAGGAGGCGTTCGCCAAGATGAAGGACGGGGTGATGATCATCAACACCAGCCGGGGCGGCCTGCTCGACTCCAATGCCGCCATCGAGGCGCTCAAGACCGCCCGCATCGGCGCGCTGGGGCTGGACGTCTACGAGGAAGAAGAAGATCTCTTCTTCGCCGACAAGTCCAACGAGGTGATCACCGATGACGTGTTCCGCCGCCTGTCGGCCTGCCACAACGTGCTGTTCACCGGTCACCAGGCCTTCCTGACCCGCGAGGCGCTGCACGCCATCGCCGACACCACCCTCAGCAACATCCGCGCCATCGACAGCCAGGGGCGCTGCGACAACGAGGTGGAGTAAACCACCACGCAATAAGCGAGGCGCCGGGTTGTGAGACCCGGCGCCTTCGGGTAGGCTACCAGCCCTTTTTTGCTCAGGAGTCTGGCTGCCCATGTTTATCGGATTTGATTACGGTACCTCCAACTGTGCCGTCGCCGTGATGGAACAAGGCAGCCCCAGGCTGCTGAACCTGAGCGGTGCCCACTACCTTCCCTCCACCCTGCACGCCCCCCACCGGGATGCCATTGCCGGCCTGCTGGCCGAAGGGCTGGCACCCGCCCAGCAGAGCGAGTACCTCAAGCTGCGCGGCCCCGTGGTGACCCGGGCCCAGGCGGTACGCCGCCAGATGCGCGAAGAGGGACTGATCGACGAGCTCAGCTTTGGCGCCGCGGCGCTGGAGCGCTATCTGGAAGAGCCGGACGACGGCTACTACCTCAAGTCGCCGAAATCCTTCCTCGGCGCCTACGGCCTCAAGGCTCCGCAGATCGCCCTGTTCGAAGACATCGTCTGCGCCATGATGCTGCACGTGCGGCGCGAGGCGGAGCAGCAGCTCGGCGCACCGATCCGCCGGGCCGTGGTCGGCCGCCCGGTCAACTTCCAGGGGTTGGCGGGGGAAGAGAGCAACCGCCAGGCCATCGCCATCCTGAGCGAAGCGGCCCGCCTCGCCGGGTTCGAACAGGTGGAATTTCTCTATGAGCCGGTGGCGGCCGGCTTCGAATTCGAGGCCCGCCTGACCGAGGATGCGGTGGTGCTGGTGGTGGACATCGGCGGCGGCACCACCGACTGCTCGGTGCTGCGGATGGGCCCGAGTCACCGCGACCGGCTCGATCGCGACGGCGATCTGCTCGGCCACAGCGGCCAGCGCATCGGCGGCAACGACTTCGACATCCGGCTGACGGTGGAGGGCATGATGCCGCTGCTCGGCATGCACGAGACCCTCAAGACCGGCAAGCCGCTGCCCCACCCGCTGTTCTGGGACGCTGCCGCCATCAACGACGTCAGCGCCCAGAGCCGCTTCTACAGCCTGGAGACCGCCCGCCAGCTGCAGGATCTGCAACTCGACAGCCAGCCCGGCAGCAAGCTGGGCCGCCTCGCCAGCCTGCGCGCCCACAAACTGAGCCACCAGCTGGTGTGGCGCGCCGAGCAGGGCAAGATCGCCCTCTCGACGCAGGAGTCCAATCACCAATCGCTGAGCGAGCTGGAAAAAGGGCTGGAGGCGGAGCTGACCCGCGAACAGCTGGCCAACGCCTCTGCCCTGCTGCTGGAGAAAATTGGCGAGCTGATGGATGAAGCCATCGCCGCCGCCGGCGTGCAGCCGGATCGGGTCTTCATCACCGGCGGCAGCGCCCGCTCCCCGCTGATCCAGGCCTTCATCCGCCAGAAGCTGCCCCAGGTGCCGCTGGAAGGGGGTGATGACTTCGGCTCGGTCGCCTCCGGCCTGGCCCGTTACGCCGAGCGGCTGTTTGGCAGCGTTCAACCCACCCCGATCTGACCCAACTGCAGCCAGGCATGGGGGCTGTGTTGCCATTTAACGACACAGGCCCCACCCACAGGGCGACAGAAGCAGTCGGGGGCGCTCCCCCTCGCCCTGCCTGAGGGCGCGCACAGAGGGTATGCTTGTCACTCCCACTACCGGAGCCCTTTCATGCCCAGATTCTTGCTACTGCTGCTCGCCCTGCTTCTGCTCAGCGCCTGCAGCAGTACTCCCCGCTTCGCCTCGCAAGACCTGCAGCACCACCACTGGGTGCTCGACAAGCTGGATGGCCAGCCCGTTGCCGCGCCGCGAGACAATCCGCCCGATTTCGAGATAGGTGAGCACTTCACCGTCAACGGCATCGCCGGTTGCAACCGCTACTTCGGGCAGGGCCACCTCGAGGGGAACAAGTTCTGGGTGACCAGTCTGGGCAGCACCGAGATGGCCTGTCTGGCCCCGCTCGATGCGGTGGAGCAGGCGGTGCTGACCACCCTCACCGAAGGGGCCACCCTGGACGGCACCACCCAGACCCTGATCCTGCAGGGCAAACGGCATCGTTTGGAATACACCCTGCGCGACTGGGTGCTCTAGGGCTCACAAACCGGCATCACAAACAGGAACATGTGCCCCGCCTGTGGCACAATATGAGGCAGTGCTCGCAATGGAGGCTGCCTCAGCCATGTCGATGGACCGTCTGTTTGACAAGATCAAACAACTCCCCACTATCCCGCAGCTGCTGCATGAGTTGATGCAGAGCTTCAGCGATGAAAATGCCCGCATCGACGAGATTGCGGCCAAGATCGCCATGGACCAGGTGATCAGCGTCAAGGTGCTGCGAATGGCCAACTCGGCCGCCCTGCGCCGTGGCAACGAAGTCACTTCCATCGAACAGGCGGTGATCCGCCTCGGTTTCAACCGACTGCGATCTGTGGTGGTCGCCTCCGGCATCATCGGCAGCTTCAAGGCGCCTCCCAGCTTCGACAAGAACAAGTTCTGGACCGAGACCTTCCAGGTCGCCACCATCGCCAAGACCCTGGCCCAGGAGGCCAAGGTGCTCGACCCCGAGACCGCCTTCACCTGCGCCCTCATCCACAACATTGGCGAGCTGCTGATCCAGAGCACCTTGCCGGAAGAGGCCGAGCTCATCAGTCTGGCAATCCAGAAGGGAAGCAGCCGGGTCGAGGCCCAGCGCGAGATGCTGGGCTATGACTACGCCCAGCTCGGCGCCGAGCTGGCACGACGCTGGAACCTCTCCGAGGCCTTCGTCGATGCCATCTCCCAGCAGCTGGATCCCCTCTCCCACGACCCGGTCAGCAAGGAGGCGGTACTGATCCGCCTGGCGGTCTTCATCTCCTTCGCCTGGAACGCAGGAGTGCCGGCCCAGGCCATCATCGCCCGCTTCCCCAAGCCGCTGGCCGACCAGCTGGGGCTGGATCCCAAGTCGCTCGCCGGCCAGCTCGAAACCTTGCATGAACAGGGCAATGCCCTCGCCGATCTTCTGACTCAATAAGCATCATGACCCATCCATTTCTGTTTCATCCCCAGGTGGCGCCCTGGTTCAAAGAGAGCGCCGATGTCCTGCAACTGACCCTGTTCAGCGAGCTGGATGCCCCGATCCGCGAGGTGTGGCTGCGCCACGAGCCGGACAACGAGGAGTACCTGATCCCGATGACGGCGGTCTCCACCCGCGACCGGCTGCAGGTATGGCAGGCTACCCTGCCGCTCATCAAGGGGCAGGACATTCACCTCTACTGCTTCAAGTGCCTCACCGATGAGGAGCAGTGGTGGCTGCACGGGGCCGGCGTCAGCGCCGCCATGCCGCCGCGCGAGCAGCATTTTCGCTTCAACAGCCTGCACCAGCCACCGGCCTGGGTGCAGGACCAGGTGTTCTACCAGATCTTCCCCGATCGCTTCTGCAACGGCGACCCGTCGCTCAGCGTCAAGCATCACGAGTACGAGTACCGCGGCAAGGCGGTGATCAGCAAGGCGTGGGGCGAGCCGGTCAGCCGCCACGAAGAGGGCCACGGCGCCTGCGAATTCTACGGTGGCGACCTGGCGGGCATCGATGCCAAGCTGCACTACCTGCAATCTCTCGGGGTAACGGCGCTCTATCTCAACCCCATCTTCGATTCGCCGAGCAACCACAAATACGACACTCAGGACTACTTCAAGGTGGATGCGCATCTGGGCACCAACGCCCAGTTTGCCGAGCTGACCCGCAACCTGCACCAGCGCGGCATGAAGATCATCCTGGATGCAGTGGTCAACCACACCTCGACCGAGCACCCCTGGTTCTGCCCGCCGCTGGGCGCCCAAAGCAACCCGGATTCACCGTGGCGTAGCTTCTACACCTTTGACAACGAAGGGGATTATGTCAGCTGGAAGGGCATCCGCAGCCTGCCCAAGCTCGACTTCTCCAGCGAGCAGGTGCAAGACGCCGTCTATCGTGCCGACGATGCCATCCTGCGCTATTGGATGCGCGCCCCCTACCAGATCGATGGCTGGCGCTTCGACGTCATCCACATGCTGGGGGAGCGTGGCACAGCCGAGGGCAACCGCGGCCACGTACGCGCCATTCGCGGCGCGGTGAAGCAGGAGAACCCGGACGCCTACGTGCTGGGCGAGCACTTCTTCGAGGCGAGCCAGTGGCTGCAGGGGGATCAGGAGGACGGCGCCATGAACTACTACGGCTTCGCCCACCCGATCCGCGCCTTCCTGGCGGGGCAGGACATCGCCTACCACCCCATCAAGATCAGCGCCGAAGAGCTAGATCGCTGGCTCAAGCTGGCGCGGGCTCATATTCCGTTCAAGAACCAGCTGGCCCAGTTCAACCTGCTGGACAGCCACGACACTGCCCGTTTCCTCCACCTGCTGGGGGAGGACAAGCAGCGGATGCGGCTCGCGGCCACCCTGCTGCTCACTTACATCGGCGTGCCGTCCATCTACTACGGTGATGAAGTGGGACTCTCTGGCGGCAATGACCCGGACTGCCGCCGCTGCTTCCCGTGGGAGACCACCGCCTGGGATCACGTGCTGCACGACCACTACCGCCGGTTGATCCAGATCCGCCGGCAGCGTCCGGCCCTGCGTCGCGGCGACATCCAGACCCTCTATGCCGGTCCACACAGCTATGTGTTTGCCCGCACCCTGCAAAGCGATCAGGTGGTGGTGGCCTGCAACCGTCACCCCAGCGAGCCGCGTACCATCAGCCTGCCCCTGTGGCAGACCGCGAGCCCCGCCAGCCGCTTCACCGACGCCTTCAACGGCGACAAATTCGAAGTGGTGCAGGGCGAGGTGCAGCTCACTATCCCCGCCAACTCGGCCAGAGTACTGCTCTCCAGCTAGGCGTCAAAAAAGCGAAACCCCGGGGTTCCGCTTTTTGTTAAAGACCCCGAGATCGCATAAAGTTGTTTGAGCTGAGTTGGATTTCTCTATGAATCATCTAGTTAGTTCACTCAGAGTGGAATAAAACTGGCATCATACAAGGCCGCCTCCGACCCTTTTCGGCTAAACTGGCCCAAGGCACATTAATTGCTTGTCACTTGGCATCACTAGCGAGAATCCGTCATGTTCGACAATAAAACCCTATTGATTACCGGCGGCACTGGCTCGTTTGGCAAGATGCTGGTCAAGACAGTGCTGGAACGCTACAAGCCGAAACGGCTGATCATCTACTCCCGCGATGAGCTGAAACAGTTCGAGATGCAGCAGGTCTTCAACGCCCCCTGCATGCGCTATTTCATCGGTGACGTGCGGGACGCCAACCGGCTCACCATGGCGATGCGCGGGGTTGACTATGTGGTGCATGCGGCGGCGCTCAAACAGGTGCCGGCCGCTGAATACAACCCCATGGAATGCATCAAGACCAATATCCACGGGGCCGAGAACGTCATCCAGGCCGCCCTGCTCAATCAGGTCAAGAAGGTGATTGCCCTCTCCACCGACAAGGCCGCCAACCCCATCAACCTGTATGGCGCCACCAAGCTGGCCTCCGACAAGCTGTTCGTCGCCGCCAACAACATCGCCGGCCAGGATCCAACCCGTTTTGCGGTAGTGCGCTACGGCAACGTGGTGGGGTCGCGCGGTTCTGTGGTGCCCTTCTTCCAGAAACGAATCGATCAGGGTGTCACCACCTTGCCCATCACCCATGCCGAGATGACCCGCTTCTGGATCACCCTGCAGCAGGGGGTGGACTTCGTGATGAACAACTTCCCGCGCATGAAGGGGGGAGAGATTTTCGTGCCCAAGCTGCCCTCGGTGCGGATCACCGACCTGGCTACCGCCATGGCCCCTCAGCTGGACCAGGAGATCATCGGCATCCGCCCGGGTGAAAAACTGCATGAAGTGATGTGCCCGTGTGACGATTCCTACCACACCTTCGAGTTCGACGACTTCTTCATCATCGGACCGACCATCAACTTCAACAATCGCAACAATGACTTCTCCGTCACCGCCTCAGGTGAAAAGGGAACCATGGTAGCCCAGGGATTCGAATACAACTCCCGTGACAACGAGGATTTCCTGACGGTTGAACAGCTGAAAGCATTGAACAGCAAGGTGGTAATGGAATGATCCCGTACGGCAGACAGTCGATCAGCGAAGCGGATATCGAAGCCGTAGTCGAAGTATTGAGGTCAGATTTTCTGACCCAGGGGCCTGTGGTGCCCCGCTTCGAGCAGGCAGTGGCGGATTACTGCGGAGCCCGCTTCGGGGTGGCGGTCAACTCAGGCACGGCCGCCCTGCATATCGCCTGTCTGGCACTGGGTGTCGGCCCGGGTGACTGGGTCTGGACCTCCCCCATCAGCTTTGTCGCCTCGGCCAACTGCGCTCTCTATTGCGGAGCCCAGGTCGACTTCGTCGACATCGAGCCCGATACCGGCAACATGTGCGCCATGGAGCTGGAGCGCAAGTTGGTAGCCGCCAAGGCGCAAGGATGTCTGCCCAAGGTGGTCATCCCGGTACATTTCGCCGGCCTGCCCTGCGACATGCAAGAGATCCATCGCCTGGGACAAGAGTACGGCTTTCGGATCATCGAGGATGCCTGTCATGCTCTCGGCGCTCGCTATCAGGGTGAGCCCACCGGCAATGGACGCTACAGTGATATCACCGTCTTCAGCTTCCACCCGGTGAAGATCATCACCACCGGCGAAGGCGGCATGGCGATGACCAATGACCCTGCGCTCGCCAAAACCATGAGCATGTTGCGCAGCCACGGCATCACCCGGGATCCGGAAGACTTCATCAATGAGCCGGACGGCCCCTGGTACTACGAGCAACAAATGCTGGGCTTCAACTACCGCATGACCGATATCCAGGCTGCATTGGGGTTGAGTCAGATGGCTCGACTCGAGGAATTCTTGGTTAAACGACGGAAAATTGCCGCACGTTATCAGGCTGAATTACCACGTCTTGGCTTAGAAGTTCTATCAGACCGTAATAATCGACTCTCAGCTTGGCATCTGTTTGTTATCAAAGTTCCAGCGAAATATCGTAAAACACAATTCGAAAAGCTCAGAGCACATGGCATAGGCGTAAATGTGCACTACATCCCGATAGGGAATCATCCTTATCATACAGGTGATTATGGGGAGGCTGCATCCTTCTACGAACAACTGATTACTTTACCGCTGTACCCTACCTTATTGGAACAAGAAGAAGCTCTGATAGAGATCATCCATCAGACAAAAAATCTCTGATAATCATGAGTTACCCAATGGTAACTCATGATTGTTCATAACACGCTAAGTCCTCTGGTGAATCAATTTCTCCCCACTCTCCGTCATAAGGCAAAGCTTTTATCTTTATATCATTTTGTTGAATCATTGAATTTAAAGTTCCAGTCATATGCATATTATCTTGCATTACAACTGGTAACCGTTCACGATATTCCTCTACACGCTTCCACCCTACTGGGGAAAACTTCAATAGCCCCATATATTGTCCCTGAATCAAAGCAGCATCTGTAGTTTTATTTCCTATTTCGATGAGATAGCTCTCCTCATCTAGCTTAAAGCTCTCGGCATCAGATAAGGGATCAGAAAAACGTTGGCGCCATAAATTCAACCAGTTTGGATCATAAGTAATAGCAACATCATTGTTAGTATTAAGCAAGGTAGTTACAGCCTCGGGACTATAAAATATATCTGAGTATGAAACAATACACTCTTCATCCATAAGCCACTCTCGCGCACAGCATAGTGAGGCAACCATGTTGGTTTCAGCCCACCTTGAATTATAGAACTCTACTAAATCATAGGATGTGAGAGCCTCTCTCATATAACCTGTTACAACTGCGATATCTGTAATGCCGGCCGCTCTTAAGGCTGAAAGTTGATGTTCTAAAAGAGGTCTGCCATACAGCATGGTAAGGCATTTTGGTTTCTCTGCTGTCATGTCTTTCATTCGGCTACCTCGCCCTGCGGCCAAAATAATCGCTCTTGTCATATTATCCTCTCGTCACCATTTTATAAAATCGATCAAGCCATAATGGACTAAAAGGTAAATCTCTCTCAGGGTGCCACATCCACCCTTCACACGGCCAATCTCTATGTGCAATCGCCTCAATACAGCCTTCAGCAGATTTTGCTATAACTCTTAACTCTTCGGGAACAGATAATGCACCGTAACGATGGAAACTATTAACGCTGGCAGAGATATCACCATGTATATTATGTCTTTTCCCTACATGCCCGGTTACCTCATTCAATGTCCCCCCAGACCAAGTGATCAGCATTTGCATTCCACGACAAATACCCAAGGTAGGTACTTTATGTGAGTGAGCCCAGTTCAGTATCTGGGTCTCCGTATTATCCCTACACTGAAAATCACCAATATCATTCCCGCCAGAGAGAATGACCGCATCAGGATCTATATGATGAAGATATTCAAACAGCAATACATCATCCAATACATTAGACACTGGAAAAGGTAGCCCGCCAGCAGCTATCACCCATCGACAAAGATTCTCATCCAAGGCGTCACGACTCTCATTCCGCTCCTTGAGATGGTCCACACGCTGAGTAATTATCACTTTGAACATATCTAGTTCAACTCAATATATCGACTTTCTTAGCAGCACAATTGATTGTTATTCTGCTGAATGATGACCATTTTTTGAACAGAACCTCACCTGCACCAATCACTGCAGGAATACCCAGCTCACCAGCACGAATAGCCATATGAGAGTTTGCCCCCCCCAGGCGGTCACCAAGCCTGCTATCGGATATGAAAATATCCAGTCATAGCCAGGATCTGCACTCTGAATAAATATAATCGCTCCACTGAAGTTATCTTTATTGGAATCAGTTACCACATGTCCAGTCGTAATCCCTTGGGTGATAAAATTAGGATTTGCTTCGGACAATTCGAATCCCCAAACATCATTCGGTGATGTAATCACGGGAGGCAGAATTATTTTCAAACTGTCTTTATATCTGCTCATTCCTACATCAATAGAGCGTCGAATGGAATCTACTGGGTTCATAGCTCCGACTTGCAACTCCTTGAAGACAGCAATATCACAATATGACATATCATCTTGACTAAAGCCTAAAGACTCACCATAGGAACCTACTAACGCAATAATATCAGATAAATTCCTCGTAAACTCAAATTTAGACCATTCTCTTAGCTCAATTCCTGACTCCAAAAAATCAAACAAACCCACTACATCCGATTTTAACCCATGCTCTTTAAGCAACGCAGAGATCGCCTTCATCTGATTAATCGTCAGCGAAAAAGGAGGATTTATTGCTGTCGAACTTGGTGATGAAGAGCTCCAATCAAAATACAAATCTGGGGCCTCATCATAACGGGGGGATTCTATATCATATGTTCCAGGGCGTAAGTGCCCATATTTATTTAAAAAAAGCTCCTTGCTTAAAATGGCTCTATCATGGGATAACTGACCACTAACTGTAGTCAAGCTATTCATGAAAGCATCATAATCATGTTGAGTAAACACACCGACTCTAACCAGAGACTTTAGAAATTGCACTGCAATAAAACCGGCACGAGCCAATCCCGCAAAAGGTAGAGTTCCATAACGCTTGGTATCTTCAATTAACCAGTAAATTGTATCTAATGTACCAATGCTTGATTGAAGAAGTATTTCTCTTCTCTCTTTAAGAATATCAAGCTTGCTTGCATCCTCTTTCCAAAGCCCCAACTCCGGATCAATAATCTTGTTCGTCAATTCTTTGAGATGCTCAGTAATACTCGCTATCTCACGCTCAGAGAAACCTTCACTTTTCAATGACTGCAGTCGCTCATGAAGGTCAAGTGTATAGCATGAGTAAACTATCTCGAATTCTACCTTATCATGTAAATAAGGTTTCTCAAGTAACCTGTCTATATAAGCATCGACCAATTTTCCGGCAACATTATCTGGCAAGTGGGCAGGAATGAATGAGTTGAATGATATGCGAACATCAATATACGGCATGCCATAAAAATGTAGCATCAAAGGAAAGCTTCTAAGATTACGATAGCCGTAGTTATTTCGTTGATAGGCCCATGTGCTGTCTGTTATAAGTTCACGATATAGTGATAAAGCCAGTGGTTTTGGTCTTAACCCAATTATTTCGGCAGGATTCCAATCAGGCATCACACCGTAAACCGTCCTCTTGCCCATCAGAAATGGGTGTTCACACATGCCCAATTCCACTTTATCTGCAATTTGCCTTAATTTATTATGATGCTCTTTATCCGAGTCAGGTTGAGCTTTCAATATGAGAGGCCTGGCTTGTAATAACCACAGAGTCGAACGGTTACCTGATTTTGTAAAAGCAAACTCACAATCGACAGGCGTCCCTCCAAAATATATCAAAAGCTCATCAATCAATTTTATAACTTGTGATATATGAGGATTTTCAATTTTATTTGAAGAAACATGGCTGGATGAGACCCATATTCTCCCTCCACATCCTGATGTAATAAAAGCAGTGTCATTACCTTCATGCCAATTAATAACTCTATAAGGAGAGCAAGTACTTGGATCGTGACTGAACGCGACGCCGGACAAGACAACATGCTCCAGCATTGGCTGTATTAACACCTGTTCATTGTCGTCAGGGTGATCGCCATACGATGAAAAGACTTGAGAGACAGCTGATGCCAAACAGTCAATTTCGACATTCGCAACAGAGAGAAATGCCCCCGCATTAGAATGAAAATGGTTATCTTCTGCCAAACAACTAGATCTTACAATTAATCTACCAGGAATGTTATCGTGTACTGACCTTATGATAGTATGGTGATTCTCAATCCATTCTCCATAAGAAAAATATATAGAAAATGGAATGCTCGCACTTAGTCTGACCCCATTTAAAGTAGCCAGTGTTTCCGCTTTAGTACCAAATTTAAGCATCATTAGTCACCACATTTAATATAAGGCCACGGTTGCTAAACAGTAGCCACTTATTTTATTTTAAACTCTTATTAATGATAACAATTTAGACGGCTTTTCTGGCAGACCAAGCTCTTGTTAAATAATCAGCTGCAATAAAGTCAAGTCCTTTGACCTTAGATTCAACAAATTTAATAAAGTCATCAAATAGCTTGCTACCAAGTTGAGCTTGAAGATCATTAACTGAATGCCATGCGCCCAAGTAACGCTCTGGTGTCATGTATACAGAGTGACGCCCTTCTATATATATCACATCATCAAAGTATGGACTATCGTTTAATTTTTGAGTTAAAATATCAGTAATACCTGATCGTCCAGATGATACTCTATTTATATCACTTTTTAAGAAAGTTAAATAATTCTCTATTTCCACTAAAAGTGGGTTTGTTTCTATCAGACGAGGATTCCACAATGCAACGAATCGACCGTTGTCTTTTAAAACCCGATGAAACTCTTGTGTCGCCTTATCAAAATCAGCCCAATGAAATGATGAGGCCATAGAAATCAAGTCACAGCTTCCGGATAATAGCCCCGTATTTTCACCAGAGCCAGACTTCCATATTACGTCGGGTAATTTAATATTATTAGATGTGTCAGAAATACCAAATCGTCTCATGTCATCATTAGGTTCAACAGCAATAACACTCTTAACGCCAGCTTCCCTGACCATTCTAGTCCAAATTCCTGTACCAGCACCAACATCAACAAAATCAATCTCATACACAGGTTTGTCAACAAGAGACAGCAGAGCCTTTAATACAGAAACACTATAATCTGGGCGATTTTTTGAATATCTTTCAGCCAGACCGGTAAAGTCACCTTTATTTACATTCATTTATAACTCCCTTTAATTTCTCGTATATATTTTCAGCATTTTCTTCTGCATTAATTTCTTCTGAGTATTCTATCTTTAAGTCTGGGTGCTGTGGGAATTCACTTTGTATATCAAGTCCACAGATATTATCTATATAGCCAGCGGCATAGTCTTTGTAAAGTCCTTTTTGATTCCTGGATGACAGAACACTCAAAGGAACATCTAAATATACTTCATAATATCCTAGTATATTATCCCTATTCCATTTATGTATTTCGTGAAATAGTGATATTGTAGATATTACAACTGTTACACCTTGCTTAGATAACATGTCACAAAGAGCAGAGTATTTATAAGCGATTCTTAGTCGATTACCAGATGAATGTGGATCCCCTGAAATATCAGAAAAAAATATATCTCTAAGAATATCACCATCCAAATGAACGACATGTATTCCTTCATGTTTTAGTATAGATACTAAATGCTTTGCAACCGTCGTTTTCCCTGCACCAGAAAGACCGGTAATCCATATGACCATATTTTCACCATTCATCCGAAATGTTCGGATGGGATTTATCAAGTTGTGATACGTAGGGTTTATAATAATTTGTTATTTTATTTTCAATGCTTTTAGGTAGACGTTCAATATATCCTGACCGGGCAGAATGAAGCATTGAAAGTGGTATTTCAATCCATTCTTTAAATTCTGTTCGAATTTTATAACCAAGCTCGTAGAGCACACTATCAAGCTCATGAGGTGCTATACTCGCAAAGAAATCACTATCTACAAATCCATATAACTTATTATACTCACAAAAATCAACTTCAACTACTTTGATATATCTTCTGAATATGTGCTTTACGAAACCACTCGTTGCAGGTCCACCTTCATGTTCACAGAAAAAAATTTGAACTGGCTTAGAATAAGCAATCAAAGTCATAGGAATAAAAGATAAAACAAGTGATAGGGAAGATTCGACCTGCTTAGATAAATCATCAATATTGTAACTTTCAATACCCAGCCAATGTGAGATATCATTTATTGTATTTTGAGCTTTATCCAACCTCAATGAGGAAAAACCAATACATTTTGAATCATGAAATTCAGATTCCAAACTGAGACCAATTGCAATAGAGTTTTGGCGAACCAGAAAATCTCTACTTAATAAAATAGAATCTAATGATGGGCGCTGCACTCTATAGCCATAGTAATATTGTAATAAACTAAAGTTATAAAATGATACAGCCAAGTCAAGAGGGTTCCTTACTGTATATAAGAAGTGCTTTTTTGTAAGGATTTTACTAAATAGATCCCAATGAGATAGATGATTTACCACATGAAGATGATAGTATGAAAGTCTGTGGTTATTAAAAACATCGACCCTATGATGCCTTGTTACTATTTCATTCCTAGTATAATCAAGAGGGTTTATATAGGGGTGTCCATTTAGACATCTTGAAATGAAATTTGTACCACATCGAGCAAGAGACATGACGAAAAGATCATATTTGTCTACATGTTCATTAGGATCCATACATCATATCCCTTCACATGAAGATATATAATACTCTATAGGGGATGTCTCAAGCAACCATTGGTACGCTGTATATATTGGCATCACATTTATAATATTCTCATTTGAGATTCCAATATTAATTAATTGCAGCCTTATGTCATGAAACCAATCACTTATCACAAAGATCAACGCATTTTTTTTGTCTTTCAATATATCAGGAGATAATATATCCAACCCATTATAATGCTCTCCCCACTTTTTACTATCATTATCAATTATTCCCGAAAGAATACCATCAAAAATCATCGATCCGATTATGTTGCGGCCACCGACACCCAGCCCGAATATATACACTGGTGCACCATTAGATTTGTGCAATCGATTAAACACTTGATTTAACTTTGTAATAGAAAGAAATGAATTTTTATCACGCTCTCCATCTAATTCCAGTGTTCGGTATACAGCTTCAAAGTCGAGGTCTATCTTTATATCCATTTGTCCCTCCATAACATCTCTATTTTAGGGCAGTATTCTATAATTTTTTCATAGTCACTTTCACATTCGTTATCAATAAGGCTATAAATTTTTTGTGGTAATGAGTTTATCTTCTTCATCATAAAAAAATCAAGTTTATGATTTAACTCATCTGACCATGTTGAAAAATGACTCTCAATAATTAACTCCAACTCTTTAGCTATTATGTCATTGTACCGAGCCCTATTAATGTAGATCTCATCTTTGGTCATACACATTGCTAATATTCCAAAGTCATCTGTATTGATAGAGCCAATTTTATAAAGATACTTTGGAATAAAATCAACAAGCCTGACAAAATGTATAGTCCAATAAATTCCCTTGTAACTTATTCGTAATGGTAACTTTTCGAGAAAAGTATCGATGTAGCTTTTTTTGAATGCAGAGTCATCAACAAAATTTGCACACTCCTCAACCCCTAACCATTGATAAATATCATTCATTGTTCTATTTACAGAGCAACGTGCTAGTTCAGAAAAATCAACGATCTTCACTTTTTCATATTTATCATAATACTTGGAGCAGCGTAATGAACTATTAAAATATAACTCGCCATTTCGCAGAATATACTCTTCAACGTCAGGGATATCTTTGCTATCAAGAACTAACTGTTGTAAGAATGAGTTATAACTTGCGATAGCTTGTTCATATGGATGTCGAATTGGATGAATTAAATGATGATTCTTTAATGGTATATCGCCACTGTATATGAAATCGACATTAATATCATGCCAAATAAAAACATTTCGTTTACAGCCTATAACATCAATAAATGTTTTGTCTGAATATGTGTTAGCTCTAAACTTCGTACCATAGTATCCTGGGCAATATATGTTTGGGTGTTTTGATATATATTTACAGAGTGAGTCAGTTCCCACTCGATAGCCTGCCATAACAGTAACATCAAAATACATCCTTTCCGCCTCCCAGAATACCGATTATTGCATCACATGTATCCCTATATATATCTTCGAAGCTTTCTCTGGTAGGAGGAATGGCATTATTTAGTTCTCCTTCACATGCGTTCTTCATGGCAGAATAAAGAGCGTCAATATTATTGTCCACCAGTACCCCTCCCCCTAAACGAGTCATCAGCTCCATAGAGCCTGCTGTTCTTGTCGCAATCACTGGGGTGCCGAGTAAGAGAGCCTCGAGAATGACCAGAGAAAAACCTTCTGCTCGGGACGATGAGATAACAAAGTCAGCAGCCTCAATATACTGATATGGATATGCAAGATGCCCTAAAAGACTAACATTTGGTATATGAAACTCTTCTATTTTCTTCACAAGATGAGGTCTATCACTTCCCTCTCCGATAATAAGAAGTTGATAATTATCATAACCTTCATTATTTAATCTATGACAAATCTCTATCAGTAAATCAAAACCTTTTACATAATCAAGGCGCCCTACAGCAATAAATGTCAACTTATCAAATGTTAGACTACTCTTTCCTTTATGAGCTGTAATATCTTGTACACTTACCAGATTGTAAATTACGTGTTTTTTAATATTTGAATTATCAGGAAATAACTTTTCCCATGCTACTTTAGAATTTCCTGTCACAAAGACAATATCGGTGAACAATGAATATAAAGCCGATGCCTCTTTCTTTTTCTGCTCATTATCTAGATAATAAGATAAATCTGAATGTACCCACCCAATTTTTTTACCTGCACTGCTAGCGACAACAAGGCATGAGCTAAACCCGTCGAGGAAGGATACTTCAATCCGACTATCATTAATCTTTACTATCTTTCTTATGACTTGCCATTCAACTAATGTAAAAATAAGGTCGATCAATTCTTTATCTTTATAATCAAATAGTGTTCTTATTGGAAATCGGCTAGGGATCGAACTGAAGTAATCCCCGATATTAAAAGTAACCACTATAGACGCTGAAATTTTCTCGTTTGAAAGCATCTTTGTAAGATCAACTAAAGCTTTTTCAGCGCCACCATTGCCTAATGTATCGATAAAAAATGACACGTTGCTTTCGGTGTCATTCATGTTTTCACTTTTATTAATCAAGGCGCTTTCAAGTAGAGGTCTGAATACATCCACAAGAATATTTAAACCGTTGTTGATAAGTGTGATATCAACACCAAAACTAATTATCTGCTTATGTATTTCTTTGTAGAATGAACTCAGGACGATAATCCCATCACATTTCTTTGATGAAATTTCAGAGGGAGGAATTACCAAAACTCCGTCAAATATAGTGCCATGCAGAGACTGATTGTTATCTGTTAACGCAACTATCTCATACAGATCTTTGATATAAATAATCGCTCGTCTATACAAACTGCCTAAGCCAAATATGATTATTCTTTTCCTCATACTATCTTTCCCCTGATAACATCTCATTCCATTGATTACTTTCATTTTTCCCAGACAGGCTGCTCTGACCATCTGTTGATTTAAAAATCAAGGTCGCATGATGCATCGGTATGATACTTAAACTATAGAGTGCTGACGCTAAGCCATCCTCATCGCTTTCACATAGATAGCCATAACGGCCATGTGCTAGCATCCCTACATTCCCTTCACAACTAGTTGCAATGATCGGTGTACCGAGGATTATAGCCTCGCCAATGGACAGTGGGTGTCCCTCACTAACTGAGGACGATACTAAACATTGAGCAGATTTAATATATGGATAGGGATTCTCTTTCTTTCCTAATAAAGTAATATGCTCTTTCATTCCCAATGTAGATATCAGATCATCCAGGGCTGACTTTAGGGGACCATCCCCTATAATAACCAACTTGAGATCTTCCTGACCATTTTTTTTAATCTTGGTGAAGGCTCGAATCAACTTATCGAACCCTTTTACTTCGACTAGTCGCCCAACAGCAACGATATATGGATATAAGATATGAGAGTCATCCTCCATTTTAGACCTGCTATTGATGACCTCAATATCAAAGATATTTCCTATTACGCTTGACTCATAGTCTCTCAATTCTATTCTTTCACTGAATCCATCTTTGACAGAATTAGATACAAAGATAAGCCGGTCCATGCTAGCATAAGCATCATACTCTGCTTTTAATGATGCGTAATAAGGCGCACTAACATGATGGGAAAATAGATTCGCATGTACACAAGCGACTTTATAGTTGCTATTTATTCCTGAGACAAGATAGGTAGAAAGTCCTTCAATATATGCAATAGTAATATCGTATGCATTTCGGCCAAATAACCGAGAGCATATATCCTTGGCGGAAAAATACATAAAAAAACAACGAGAAAGCAGCCTGTTTTCAATAGATGAAAAGATCTCTACTACGGGAAGAATATGGCTAAGTGCATCAAAATACTCTCCACCGCCTTCAATGACAATCAGAAATATTTTTTCTTTCTCTTCAATTCTGCGGCATAAGTTTAATAATGCTCTCTCAGCCCCTCCATTCCCTAAAGAGTTCATCACTATTAATTTTTTCTTTGTTAATGAAAGAGATGATATTTTATTTATTGCTATAATGAACTCATCATGCTCGTTCAAGTAATTAGCAACACTTTCACGAATCAAAAGATCATCATATATATTTACAATAGCATTATTATTTATACCAAGAGAAATGAGATTTTCCTTTATCTCTTCAAAATACATGCTCGCGACAATAACAAGTTCAAAGTCCAAACATATAATATTCGAAGGTGATACAATCCTAACCCCATCAACAAATTGTCCATGTCGCGTTGTATCGTTGTCTGAAATAGCCGCCAGTTGATACCTGGATTTTATAAATGGAAGAAATACTCTAAACAACCCACCAGCACCAAAGACAATCACTTTCTTCATTTTTATGCCCATCAAGCTAGTTGTGACTCAGCCAAGAATACAAAATCATCTCGACATGGCCCATGGCTTTTATAAAGGTGGTGTGATACCTTGTTTGCCAAGCAAATTTTTAACCATCGCTCTTCAATTACAAAAAACTCATCAGACAGTTTTAACTCTGCCCTGATATCAGTCAAAATCAAGCCAGCAGCTACCACTTCCGACGTATCCATTGAGGATAATTCAATTATTTTACGCCATAGAGCAAGAGGGCCAATATTTCCACCAAGCTGATTAACATATAGCTCAGTAATTTTGGTGAAGCCTGTGGACTGTACTTCTCGATATATCTCGCTTACCTGTTGGTGATGTGTCCTGTAGTAAACAAGAATACATCTCAGGTTGTGAAACTTCCATTTCTCATTGGCCGCTATTTTGCACCAAAGAGCTGCATCCTCAATATGAGGCCACTGAGACTCATATTCATATTTATCAAACACAGACTTTCTAATTAACACCGAAGAATGCTGAAAACCAGATGTTCTAAACATAAGCAGATTTTTTATGAAATTGTCATCTTGTCTGTGATGCCATACTTCATTTATCTCACCGAAAAGCTTAGCCCACCCTCCTAATATATATACATCAGGATTACTTCTCATAAATTCAACTTGCAGTTCGAATCTATCTTTTATAGAGATATCATCAGCATCCATTCGAGCGATAAAAGTCCCTCGTGCAAGTTTAATAGCTTTATTCAAACTATATACCAGACCTTTGTTGCTCTGACGATATAGTCTTATTCGCTGGTCTTGTTTGGAAAGAGCTTGTAGGATGTGGTGTGTATTATCTGTTGACCCATCATCTATGATGATGAATTCGAAATCTCTAAAGGTTTGAGAAAGAATACTATTGACAGCCTCTCCAACAAACTCTTCGCAATTGTAGACGGGCATAACTACTGATATTAATGGCAACCGAATATTCCGCATTTTATCAAAATACAATAGAGCGTTTATAACCGCATCATCCATATCAAAATAGCGATACTCGGCAAGGCGCCCCAGGGCGATCAGCTGCGGGAACCCGGTCAACTCATCACGGCACGCTTGATAATGCTGTTTGGCTGCATTGGTAAATAGCGGGTAGTAAGGCTCTAGCCCCTGTTCCGGCCGATAGTCACAGGGATATTCGTAAACAATGCTGGTACCGGGATGTACCTGCCTGCTGAAATGCTTGAACTCGGTGATCCGCGTGAAGGCTTCTTCATTCGGATAATTGACGGTAGTAACCGGTTGAAATTGTTCCTGCGCCAGATGGCGATGCTCAAAACATAGTGAACGGTATGGCAGGTAATTCCCCTCTGCCGGCAGCAGATGATCCAGCATCCCGGTATAGACCAAGGGGCCGTCAAATTGCTCGCCATCCAGCAGCACCCGCTTCTGCTGCCAATCCAGCCTGACGTGCTGTGCCATGGGGGTCGACAGCCTCACGTCAATCAGTGGGTGCGCGAGCATGCGCTCAAACATAGCGGTATAGCCTGCGGCCGGTACCGCCTGCCAGGGGTCGGTGAAGTAGCGATCATCCCGACTGACCACCACGGGTACCCGTGCCGTCACCTCGGGGGAGATCTGCTCTGGTGGTACCCCCCACTGTTTGCTGGTGTAGTTGACGAAAGCCTTCTGATAGATGAAATCCGCCAGTTCACCCAGCAGAGGATCCTGCTCCTTGCGCAGTTCGAGAATCGGTACTCTGGCGTCATCCCCGAACCGGGTACGCAGGGCCTCAATCATGGCGCCGGCCTTGTCGGCGGGAAAGCAGCATTCGATGCTGGTCAGGTTGAACGGGATAGGCACCAGTTGCCCGTCGATACGTGACAGCACGCGATGCTCGTAAGGCAACCACTCGGTAAACTGCGACAGGTAATCCCACACCTCCTTGCTGTCGGTATGAAAGAGGTGCGGCCCATAGCGATGGATCAGCACGCCATGCTCGTCATACTCGTCGAAGCAGTTGCCCCCGATGTGGTCGCGCTGTTCCAGCACCAGCACCTTCCAGCCAAGCTGGCTGGCCATGCGTTCAGCCATGACGGCGCCAGACAGCCCGGCGCCAATGACGATTGCCTGATAACTCACGCCGCTTCTCCAAACAGTTGTTGTACGACCCGGGCAGGATGGGCCCGCTGCGCCCACGCCAGTTGATGCCGCTCGTCGAAGAACCAGCCTGGCGCCAACTCCGCAACCTCTGCCACCGACTGCTCGATGAGCTGTGTGAAGCGGGCGACGTCATCCTGCCGCAAAAAGTAGAGCGCGGCAGAGTAGCAGTGATGGGCGCGCCCCTGGGCAATGATCACGGGATCAGCGCCGAATGCAGCCGCATTGTCACAGGCGCGTAGCAGGTCGCGCAGCGACTGCTCACGGCGCTCTGCCGACTTGCGGGTCTGCCCGCCGAAGCTCTGGGTATGGAAGCGATAACGCCCCAGCAGCTCAGGGATGAAATCCAGGGTGCCCGGATTGCGGGAGAGATTCAGGATGTGCCAGGGGTAATCGAGAATGATCTTGCACCCCTCATCGATGGCATCAGCCATGCCGTCATAACGACGAAACATAATGGAGCTGGCATTGACGAAGACTCCGAAGCGGATCAGCGCCTCCCGCGTCATCACGGGTTCGAGGTAACGGGCATTGTAGTAATCGCGGGTGAAGAGCTTGATGCGCGCATCGGTCTCATCATCAAACATCTCCGCCTCGTGATAGCAAAGCGTGCAGCCGGGGTGCGCGTCCAGATAGTCGGCCTGACGCTGCAGCTTGCCCGGCAAAGCCAGATCGTCGCCATCCACATAGGCAAGGTAGGCCCCTTTTGCTTCACCAAGCAGCCGCTTCTGGGTTCTGGCCAGCCCCATGTTCTGTTCGTTTTGCAGGGCCCGCAGGGCCGGCCACTGCCGTGCCAGCCGCTGCATGATGGACCAGGAGTCATCACTCGAGCCGTCATCGATGGCGATCACCTCGAACTCGAAATCCGTCTGCTGCTCGAGCAGGCTGAGCAGGCAGGGTTCGATGAAGCGCGCCAGATTGTAGACGGGCACCAATACGCTGACTTTCATAGGGAAATCCAAGGGAAAATGAATAGAAATGAAGCGGATGGGAGAAAATGGGCAAGGCTACCGCACGGTCCCTGTCAACCCTTCTCCCTCTCTGTCAGGTTTTACTGCAAGAGGTATGCCTGACCAAGCTAATCCATTGAAGCTGCGGGATTTATGTGAGCCACACCCGATTATTCGCGTCGGCTGAGGCCACGGCTGCACAGTTGCAGCATGTCGATACCATCCCAATGCCATTCGAATGCGAGCGCCTGTCCCGGCGCCACCACCCGGTCAATCCGGCAGGTGGGGGCAGTCGGCAGCGCCGCTTCGACCCCGGCCCTGTCACCGCCGACCCAGACGCAGGTCTGCATGTCCCAGGGCTGTGCCAGCAGCTCATTCAGGGTATCGGCCACAAATTCGGCAACTGTACCTCCTCCGACGTGTGCGAGCCGCAGCCCGCTCGCCGGAGTCAATAAGGTGACGCCGGGCAAGCTGGTCACCTTCATTGCCCCCTGCTCGGCGGCATTTTGTTGACTGTGGATGAGCCTCTCCATCGCCAGGGCGGGATCGGCGGCAAAGGGAGCAAACAGGGCTTCCAGCAAGCGGCGGCGCAGTTCCTCGTCGGGTTCACCCAGCCAGCAGAGGGTGGTTGGCGAGGCGCAGGCCTGCTGGTTGAAACGGGTGCAGTCCTGCTGCAAGGCATCCAGCGTCCGTTGCCACTCTTGCGGCTCCAGCCCGGCCAGCCAGCGGCTGTCGAGCACCGCCATCGAGCGGCGATCCGGAAACACCACCTCCTGCGCCGCCGGCGCCAGTGGAATGGCCCGCACCTGGCGAATAGTCTCGTCGCCGCCCCAGATGATGCGCAGCCGGCAGCGCGCCGACAGCCAGGCGGTGATGCCCTCGTCGTGGTCATAGCGAATGAAGCGGGTACGGGCGGCGATCTCTTGCCATTCACCGAGGTCGAACAGTTCGTTGAGGATCGCCAACATGGCCTCCTGCTGCGGATCGCGGCGTGACGACAGCCGCACCACGCAGGGGTTGCCCATCAGCAGAGCCACCAGCCAGGAGTAGAAGGCCACCGTCGGCACATTGGAGGGCACCAGGTGAAAAGTGACCCCCAGCGGCCCTCGTCCCTGCAAGCGTTGCTGCTCTCTGGCCAGCTGGCGCGGTCGCAGCCAGAAACCAAACGCAGCCAGATCGGGGTGACGACGCCCCTCCTGCTGCAGGCGGGCCGACAGCGCCGCCACGAAGTCACAGATGACGGGGGCAAAGCAGGGCAAGGACTGCGGGCAGAAAGTGTGCCAGCCCGCCGTCGGGGCCACGAAGCCGACCGCCGGCCCCTCCTGCCAGAGCCCGGTGGTCGTCCCGGGCGGGGTCATTGGAAGGTGTCGCTGCATCCCCTCACCTCGGCGCCGTGCTGGCGTCCCGCTACGTGAAAATAACGGCCATGGCGGCCACAAGGGCAATCATCCTCTCCCAGCAGCACGCCAAGATCCTCGCTCAGCAGGCTGTGGCCGGGATAACTGCCGGGAATGGCGGAGAGCACCTGCAGCAAGCCTGGGCTGCCAATCCCGAGCGGCTGATGGGTGAGCGGATCGCGCACCTGTACATCGGCAAACACCGGAGCATGCAAGTGTCCCTGCTCGCACTCGACGAAGATGGAGCCCACCTGCTCCACCATGCCGTAGAAGTTATGAACCCGACCCAAACCCAGCTGGTCACGGCAGCGGGCCTTGAAGGCGGGATTGTCCACCGCCAGGTGCTGCAGCTTCTTCCAGCCGCCGCTGTGAAACAAAATGCCCTCTGTCAGCGGCAGTTGCAGGCCGCGCTCGCGCAGCGGCTCCAGCAGGCATTGCCAGATCATGAAGGTGAAGCCGAACAGCAGCACCGGCTGGCCGGCATATTTGTCACAAAAAGCCTCTATCACCGGCCAGTTGGGCCGCATCTGCTCGTCAAGGGCATAGGTATGATCACGGCCGAGGAAAGAGAGCCCCAGCGCGCCCGCGCCGCGCGCCGAAAAGCCGCTGCGGTTCTGGATCAGGGCGGGCTGCTCCACCAGCAGCATGGGCAGGCGCTGCTTGCCGACAAACTCCTGCAGGATCTTCACCAGCACCTTGCTCTGCAGGGCGGCGGTCTCCCTGTCCAACACGATCCGTGATGGCGAGCCCGTGGTGCCCGACGAGGTGAGCACCTTGAACACCTCGCTCTGCGGCACGCTCTGCCACTGGGCCAGTTTGAACAACCGGGCCGCCAGGTAGGGCAACGCATCGTAATCGGTCGCCGCTGCCGTCCAGCCGAAGGCTTGCAGCACATTGTCATAGGCCATGCAGTGGGCCCGATGATGCGCAGTCAGCGCGTTGAGCCGCGCCAGCAGCAGCGCCTGTTTGGCGGCCTGGGGCAGCGCAAAGACCGGCGCACTCAGCAAGTGCTCCATCACGCTTCCCCCGCCAGTCTGGCCAAGGCAGCGTAGTCAATCTTGTGATTGGCGGTACGCGGCAGTTGTGTCACCTGCACCACCTGCACCGCCCACGGCGGGGCCTGCAGCCACTGCGCCAGCTCGCGCTGCAAGCCGTCGGCCGGCTGGTCACCGCGGGGCTCGACGACCACCAGCAGGCTGTCATCACGCCCGCCGCAGGCCCCCGTCCAGCCCCAGCGATGGAGCTGGCTCTCGACCTCCGCCAGGCTGACCCGCTTGCCGAACAGCTTGAGAAAACGGCTGAGCCGGCCGCAGATGTAGTAGCGGCCCGCCTCATCGCAACGGGCCAGATCGCCGGTGGCCAGCTCCTGCAGCTGGGCGCCCTGCGCCAGATCCTCGGCCGTGCCGGCGTAGCCCAGCATGACGTTGTCGCCGCGATAGACCAGCTCCCCTTCCCCGGGTTTGCCCCCCTCCAGCGCGCGCAAAGCGAACTGGCCGCCGGGAATGGCGCGGCCGATGGCATCCGGATGAACAGCCACCTCGGGCGCCGCCAGCCAGGCCATGCGGGCGGTGGCCTCGGTCTGGCCGTACATGACGAAGAAGCGCCGCTCCAGCCTCATGGCCTGCTCGGCAAACTGCTGCGCCAGCGCGGGTTCGAGACGCCCGCCCGCCTGGGTCAGGGTCTGCAACGAGGGGTAACGGGCCCAGTCAAAGCGCAGCCGGGCCAGCATCTGATAGGTAAAGGGCACCCCGGCAAAGCTGCTCACCTCGTGCAGATCGATCTGCTGCCAGAAGTCGCGCTCCAGCACGCTCCCCTCGTGTTGCACCAGGGAGGCGCCCACCAGCAGATGGCTGTTGAGCACCGACAGGCCGTAGGAGTAGTACAGCGGCAGGCTGGTGATGGCCCGCTCGGCCGCCGTCAGCGCCAGATAGTCGGCGATGGAGGTGGCGTTGGCAGCCAGATTGCGCCCCGACAGCCGCACCCACTTGGCGCTGCCGGTGCTGCCCGAAGTCGGCAGCAATACTGACAGTTCCGGGTGCAGGGTGGGCGTCGTCGCGGCAAGCCGCTCCAGCTGGCCGGCGTCATTGACCCGCCAGCTCACGCCAAACTGCCGGCAGCTGGCATCGTGCTGGCTCGCTGGGAGGGTGGGGTCTGCCAGCATCACGACATGCCCCAGCTTGAGCGCGGCCAGATAGTGCAGCAGGTGGGCGGTGCGGGTGAAAAAGGGCAGATAGACCAGGCTGCGCTCGTCCGGATAGCTGGCCGCCAGCCGCGCCACCCGCCGTGCCAGCTCGCCGTAGGAGAGCCAGCCCTCTTGCGGATCGCACCAGGCCGGCGCCGGGTTGTCTTCCCGCAGGTGGGCGAGCAGTGCGTGCGCGTGATCCATCAGACTGTCATGCCTCCATCCACGCCGATGACCTGACCGGTCACATAGCTTGCCAGGTCGGAAGCGAGAAACAGCGCCACCTTGGCCACTTCGTCCGGCGTGCCGATGCGCCCCATGGCGATGCTGGCGAGTCGCTCGGCAAACTTGTCGTCCGGGATGGCGTGGGCCATCTCGGTATCGATGAAGCCGGGGGCGATGGCATTGACCCGGATCCGGCTGGCGGCCAGCTCCTTGGCCAGCGACTGGGTGATGCCGATCACCGCCGCCTTGCTGCCGGCATAGCTGCTGAGCCCGGCGGCGCCCACCCGTCCCATCAGGGAAGTGAGATTGATGATGCTGCCACCACCGCTGCGCTGCATCAGGCGTGCGGCATACTGGCTGCAATAGACCACGCTGAAGGTGTTGTGACTGAAGGTCTGCTCCAGCTGGGCCTGATTGACCATGCCGAGCAGCCCCTCTTCCAGAATGCCGGCATTGTTGACCAGCACGTCCAGCTGGCGCGTCTGGGCAAACAGCTGCTGAAAGGCCTGTTTGACTGCCTGCGGCTGCGCCACGTCGACACAGAGCGGCTGACAAGGCACGCCGAACTCGGCGCCGAGTTCATCGGCCAGCCGGCTCATGGCCGCCTCGTCACGTCCCGCCAGCCACAGCTCGGCCCCCTGCGCGGCAAACAGCCGGGCAATGGCGAGCCCGATACCGCGCCCGGCACCAGTGATCAACACCCGCTTGCCTTGCAGCAGCCCCTGCATCAGAGGGCGACCCCGTACTTGGCGAGGATCTCCCGCGCCTTGGCGACCGAGCTCATGTCGATGATGTCATCGGTATCGAGCAGCACGCCGTAGCAGTCCTCCAGCTGGGCGATCAGGCCCATGTGGGCGACGGAGTCCCACTGGGGAATGCTGTTGTAGGCCAGCTGGTCGCTGACACTACCGACGTCGATGCCGAGGGCATCGGCAAAAACCTGTTCCAACGCTGTAGTCATCTGAAAAATCTCCGTAGCCGTTCTCGGGCGGCATAATAGTCGGCGGGCTGCAGTTCGAGGGCGATGAAGTCGCCCTGTTGCCCCTGTTGGCGATAGCCGAGCTGCGCATTGAGGCGCAGGGCGGCGTCGTTGCCGGTGCGCACCAAGGTACGGATGCAGCCAAGCTCGAAGGTATCGAAGCCCTGATCGAGCTGTGACAGGGCGGCAGCGACGGCCAGCATGGGGTGGCGCACGCTGGAGCGGCCCAGATAGAGGCCGGCATCCGCCACCGGCTGCCCCTGCAGCGATTGCCGAGTCTCTCCTTTCAGGTTGACGTAGCCGGCCCGCAGGCCGCGGCACCAGAGCACCCAGTGCTGCTGGTCAGACCGTTCCAGGCTGCTGACGAACCACTGCCGTTGCTGGCGGGGGGAGATGAGCGTCTGCTCCACCATCTGCAACCGCACCTCGTCCTGGTTGCGCCAGCGTCGCAGAGTGGGCAGATCCCAGGGCTGGAGCGGGCGCAATTCGACACCATAACTCATGTTCAATACCAATGACGTCCCATCACTTGCCCATGTTATCGACCATCGCCGGGCAATTCCGTAGCAAAGCTCAATAATATAAGATGAAAACTCGGTATAATCTCAAAAATAATCAACGAGTTGTCATCAATTATCCGGCCCGGCGACCACGTCGGGCTCCTCAGGGAGAGAGCATCATGGCCATCGCCATCATCCCGGCACGGGGCGGCAGCAAGCGCATTCCCCGCAAGAACATCCGTCCCTTCTGCGGCTTGCCCATGATTGCCTACGCCATTGAGGCGGCCAGAGACTCGGGCTGTTTCAGTCGGGTGGTGGTCTCCACCGATGACCCGGAGATCGCCGAGGTGGCCCGTCGCCTCGGGGCTGACGTGCCCTTCCTGCGGGGCGCCGCGCTGGCCGATGACCATACCGGCACCACCCCTGTGGTGATCGACACCATCCAGCGGCTCGACCAACTCGGCATCCAGGCAGCACACTACTGCTGCATCTATGCCACCGTGCCGCTGATCCAGGCGGCCGACCTGCGCGCCGCACACGCTCGCCTGCTCGCCAGCCAGGCTCCCTTCGTCTACACGGTGTCCGAATTCGGCTTCCCGATCCAGCGGGCGGTACGCATGGACGCACAGGGCAGAGTCACCCCCTTCTGGCCGGAGCAGATGGCGAAACGCTCTCAGGATCTGGAGCCCGCCTATCAGGATGCCGGCCAGTTCTACTGGGGCAGCCGCGCGGCCTGGCTGGGGGGCATCAGCCCGGTGGGGGGAGAAGGGATTGGCCACATACTGCCAAGGCACAGGGTGGTCGACATCGACACGCCGGAAGATTGGCACCTGGCCGAACTGCTCTATCAAGTGCTGGCCCAAGATGACGTTTAAGGTTGCCTTCCGGCTCGACGCCGGCGCCGAAATAGGGCTGGGCCACCTGATGCGTTGCCTGGCCATCGCCGATCGGCTGCACGCCGCCGGGGCCGAGTGCCACTTCCTCTGCCACGATCTGCCGGCGCACCTGCTGTCGTTGCTGCGGCCCCATCACCATCATCCCCTGAGCGCGCTCGATGACGTCGGCCCGTTACCTGGCTTGCAGCCCGATTGGCTGATCGTCGATCACTACCAGATTGACCAGCGGCTCGAAACCCAGCTGGCCGCCCACTGCGGCCGCGTGCTGGTGATCGATGATCTGGCCGACCGACCGCATCACTGCCAGCTGCTGCTGGATCAGGGCCCCTTGCGCCGCGCCGCCGATTACCAGCCGCTCACCCCCGCCGATTGCCAGCTGCTGCTGGGTACCGACTATGCCCTGCTGCGCCCCGCCTATCGCCAGCTGGCGCGGCAACACGCCAGTCAGTGGCAACGGGGGCTTGTCTGCTTTGGCGGCGCCGACCCGGCGGGTGCCTGCCTCATCACCCTCAACAGCCTGGCACGGCTGCCCTGGGCCCGCACCATCCAGTGGACCCTGGTGGCGGGCGGCGCCAATCCCTTCTGGCCCGAGCTGGAACAGAGAGTGGCCGAACTGGCCGACCTCGACCTGGTGCTGCTGCGCCAGAGCGACCAGATGGCCGACCTGATGAACCGGCACGACTTCGCCATCGGCGCCGCCGGCGGCATGACCTGGGAGCGGGCCTGTCTCGGCCTGCCGACCCTGGCGGTGCCCATCGTCGACAACCAGCAGTTCAACGACCAGGTGATCGCCCGCTTTCGGCTGGCCGAGCGGCTGACCCTGAGCGAGCTGGCCGAGCCTGAGCGGCTGCAGCAAGCTCTGCAACGGCTGGAGCAACAGTCAGACGACTACCGCCACCGTGGCCAGCAGCAGGTGGACGGGCTGGGGCTGGATCGCCTCACCGCCCGGTTGCTGCAACAATCGGATTATCAGCTGTTACCAGATGGCCAACAGTGGCAACTACGCCATGATGACCAGCCGCTGCTCACCCTGACCCTGAACGGCCAGCGGCTGACATGGCTGGCCACCCGGCCACTTCAGCCCACGCAGTGGCAAGAGCTGGCACATCGCTTGCAGACCATTTTCTCCCAATTTCCCCTCTATCTTGCCGAGCCACCGCAGATAGCGCCCCCTGCCCCTTGGCAGCCGGCGCCGCAAGGCTGGCAACTTGGCACAGGAGTCTGAACACAGATGCAGATCGCCCATCAATCCATCGGCCCAGCGCAGGCTCCCTATGTGATCGCCGAGCTGTCGGCCAACCACAACGGCAACCTGGATCGCGCACTGGCCATCATGACCGCCGCCAAGGAGGCCGGGGCCAGTGCGGTCAAGCTGCAGACCTATCGGCCCGACACCATCACCCTCAACAGCGATCGGCCGGAATTTCAGATCCATGGCGGCTTGTGGGATGGTCACAACCTGTACGATCTCTACCAGTGGGCACACACCCCCTGGGAGTGGCACCAAGCGCTGTTTGCCAAGGGGCGCGAGCTGGGCCTGACGGTCTTCAGCAGCCCGTTCGACTTCAGCGCGGTGGATCTGCTGGAATCCCTCGACTGCCCTGCCTACAAGATCGCCTCCTTCGAGCTGGTGGACTTGCCCCTCATCCGCTATGCCGCCCAGACCGGCAAGCCACTCATCATGTCCACCGGCATGGCGAACGAGGCCGAGATCGCCGCTGCGGTCGAGATGGCGCTCAAGCACGGCAACGGCCAGCTGGCCCTGCTGCACTGCGTCAGCGGCTATCCGGCGCCGGCGGCCGAGTACAACCTGCGTACCATCCCCATGTTGCGCCAGCGCTTCGGGGTCGAAGTGGGGCTCTCCGATCACACTCTGGGGTCGGCCACGGCCATCGCCGCCACTGCGCTCGGGGCTACCCTCATCGAGAAACACTTCACCCTGGCCCGCGCCGACGGCGGGCCAGATTGCGCCTTCTCCATGGAACCAGCCGAGCTCACCGAGCTGGTAGCCTCGGTCAATACCGCCCATGCCGCCCTCGGGGTGGCCGATTACCAGCTCACCGCCAGTGAACAGGGTAACCGTGCGTTTCGCCGCTCCCTCTATCTGGTCAAGGAGATGGCCGCCGGCGAGGTGCTCACCGCAGCGCACATCAAGTCAGTGCGCCCCGCCCTCGGCCTGCCCCCCGCCGATTACGATCGGCTCATCGGCAAGCGGGTCAACCGCAGCCTGAGCGCCAATCAACCGCTGAGCTGGGAGTGGATAGACAACGATGAGTGATGATCTCTTCAACCAGCATGGCAGGCTCATCAGCCAGCGCTGGCCCGCCCTCTGGCCCCGCCTGCTGGCACAGGACGTGGAAAGCCTGCCGGCCGAGCTGACCGAGGGGCTCGGCTCCACCCTCAGCCTCCACGGCATCCAGCTCACCAGCCGGCACGACCGGGTGAAGGAAGCCGAGCTGCAGGCCGCCAGCCTGCCCGAGCAGCCGGTGCTGCACCTCTACGGCACCGGGCTCGGCGATCTGCCGCGCGCCCTGCTGGGGCGCAGCAGCCTCAAGCGGCTGGAAGTGAAGATCATGAATGGCGCCCTGTTTGCCCTGGTGCTGCGGCTGCTGGACCAGCAGGACTGGCTGACGGACCCCAGGGTCGAGCTGATGATGGCTGGCGACGAAGGGGAAGTGCGGCTGCCCTTCTTCGCCCTGCCGCCCGAGCTGCTGCTGGTGGAAGATGCCGCCGCCCGCATCCGCGACCGGCTGGTGAGTGAAATCGACTTGCCGTTCGCCCGGGCCAGGTTCGACGCCGAGCACCCCGACGTCACTAGGCGGCTGGCCGAAAACCGCGATCTGCTGGCCGGCGACGGCGATGTGGCGTCCCTTTTCGGTCTGGCTCAGGGCAAGCAGGCGCTGATCGTGGCGAGCGGTCCGACCCTGCAGCACAACCTGACCACCCTGCAGGCCCAATTGCAGCGCCGTCGGCAGGACTACCTGCTGATCAGCGTCGATACCGCGCTGGCGTTTTTGCTTGGCCATGGCATCCAGCCCGACATCGTCGTCACCATAGATGACGCCATCGACGGCAACCGGCTGCCCGCCGCCCAGTCGGCCCAGACCACCCTGGTCTATTACCCCACGGTTCCCACGGCAGCCCTGCTGGCCTGGCAGGGGCCGCGCAAGACCGCCTACTCCCGCAGCCCCATGTATCAGCAACTGCGGCAGACGCTCCCCAAGGGCGTGCTGCACTCGGGCGGCAGCGTCATTCATCCCGCCGTGGATCTTGCCGTGCAGATGGGTTGCCACCAGGTCATCCTGCTGGGCACCGACTTCGCCTTTCCCGGCGAGCTCACCCACTCGGGCTGGGCCGACGGTGCCCTCGGCCCCAGCGCCGCGCTGGCACTCAGCTGGGCCCTCGACGGCCATGGCCGGCGGGTCAAGACCAATCCGAACTTTTCCGCCTACCGCACCGAGCTCGAGCGCTACATAGCGCGCCACCCCGAGGTGCAGTTCTGGAACTGCAGCCGGGAAGGGGCGGAGATCGCCGGCTGCCGCTATCACCCGGAGTACGTGCAATGAAAAACGGCCAGATCACCCGCCTCACCGCCCTGGCGCACCAGTTTCGGCTGGGGCAGTCGGTTGCCGCGAGTCAGGCATTGCCGGAACTGCTGCAAGCGGTACTCACCGAGCAGGGCAACCTGCCGCCCGGACTGGTGGCCGCCCTGCTGCAGTGCCAGGAGCGCCAGGACTGGCTGGGACTGGCCGACTACCTCGAATATGAAGTGGTGCACTGCCTGTCGACCCCGGCCGGCGACACCACCACAGGAGACCACTGATGATCAAGGCCATGTCCAATGCCTCCGAGCAGGTGCTGTCACGCCGCCAGACCTTCAGCGAGTTGCTGCACGCCAGCCCGCTGCCCGCGGCCGAGCTGCAGAACAACCTGGGCCTCTACCTCAAGCGCCAGTCGCTCTCCCGCATCCTGTTCATGCACGAGCTGTATCAGAAGATCGTGCCGGTACACGGCGTCATCATGGATTTCGGCACCCGCTGGGGTCAGAACCTGGCGCTCTTCTCCTCGTTTCGCGGTATGTATGAGCCTTACAACTACAACCGCAAGCTGGTGGGATTCGATACCTTCAGCGGCTTCCCTTCCCACGCCCCGCAAGATGGCAGCGACGCCGCCATCCAGCCCGGTGCCTACGGGGTGACGCCGGGCTATGAGCAACATCTGGCCCGGCTGCTCGCCGCCCATGAGGCGGAAAGCCCGCTGGACCATATCGTCAAGCATGAGCTGGTGAAGGGGGATGTGACCGAGACGCTGCCGGCCTATCTGGCTCGTCAGCCGGAGACCATGGTTGCGCTGGCCTATTTTGACTTTGATCTCTACGAGCCGACCCGCCGCTGCCTCGAGCTCATCAAGCCGCACCTGACCAAAGGCTCGGTGCTGGCATTCGATGAGCTCAACTGGCCCGCCTTTCCGGGGGAGACCCTGGCCCTCAAGGAGGTGCTGGGGCTGGATCGCTACGCCATCCGTCGCACCCCGCACAACCCGGGACCGGCCTATCTGGTGATCGAGTAGTCCGGTTGCGGGCTGAGGCGACGCAGCAGCCCGGCCTCCAGCAGCATCCGCGCCAGCGGCTCCACCCGCCAGAACGGCGCCCCTATGGTCTCGGCGATCTCGAACAGGGTCAGCTTGCCGTCGCTGTAGGCCAGCAGATTCATCATCTCCCGCACCTGCCAGCCCGAATAGCGGGTCGACAAATCCGGGTAGAGCCCCCGTTTGCCGAGCTGGGGTTCGCCCAGCACGGTGACCTCGCAGCGCTCGTCCAGCTCCAGACACTCGATGGCACGGCGCAGCGCCATGAAGCCGCCGGCCAGACCGGCCGGCGTCACCAGCGAGAGGTCATCGAGCGAGGTGTGGTACTCGGCATAACAGCCGTATCGACTGCGCATCACCGAGGTGACCGGCAGATCGATGCCGGGCGCGCACAGCTGCCGCTCGTTGGAGCCCCGCTCCAGGAAGCTGTAGGCTTTATAGCCCGGTGCCAGATGACCCAGCACATGGCGACCGATACGATCCGCCAGTGTGTTGCCCTGGCGGGAAGGCAGGAAGGAGTAGCTACGGTCATCACCAAGGCAGGTCAGATTGAACCCGGCCAGGGTGCGCTGCTTGAGCTGGTCCAGATGGCGGGAGAGATAGACGATCGCCCCCAGGGTTTCAGGCACCAGCATCAGCCGGTAGCTGTAGCGACGTGTTGGCAGTGACGCCAGCCAGGCCATCAGGAAGACGCCGACACAGGGGCCGGAGAGCTCGTTATTGGCCATGGAGGGGTGGCAGGTGTAGCTCGACAGCAGGATCTCCTGCTCGCTCTCCCCTGGCAGCACCCAGTCACCATAGGTGAGCGAGCCCGGTGCCAGGGTGGCATCGATCACCACCTGATATTCACCCTCCGGCAGCGCCTCACGCAGCCGATGGGGCAGACAGAAGCCCCAGCGGCGCTTGTAGTAGGAGGTCACATAGGGAATGGCGTCCGGCTGCTCGGGCAGAGAGTGAAGATGGGGCTGCAGTTCGGCCAGCGAGAGGGTGCAGCGCACCGGCTCCGAGTAGCCGACCAGATGCAGGTTGTGGTCCTGAAAATCCACCACCCTGCGTCCATCCGGCCCCACTATGTAGGCCTCCCGCACGTTCCACTCGTCAGGCACGGTCCAGTCGAAGCACTCGGTGCCGCTGGCCACTTCATGGATCTGCAGCTCGGGCAGGCAGTGCTCGCGCCACAGGGCCAGCGACTGCCGTACCCCGTCCCCGGTCAGGCTGCGGTTGAGCGGAAACAGCAGGGTGAGCAGTCGATGCAGTTGCTCACCGACTTGTGCCTGGTCGTCCCAGTCAGTGGGCAGATAGCCACTCTTGGGTGAAAAACTCATGGGGTGGATGCCTCGATCAATTCGACAATGTGGCCAAGGGGGCTCAGGAAAAACTGGACGTGGGCGCCGCCAAAGGCGATGGCAGGCTGGCTGGGCCCGAGGGGCAGGTGGCGCTGTGTGCGCAGCCGTTCGGCGCTCTCCTGCAGGTTGCTCACCCGATAGGCAAGGTGGTTGATGACGTTGCGCCGGGTCTTGAGCACCTGGGCGACCGGGCTCTCTTCGCCGGCCGGGGCGACCAGCTCGTAGCAGAGGCCATGGTCGTCATGCACGAACTGCACCCAGACCCGCTGCAGCGGATCTTCCACCGCAACCGAGAAGCGGCTCAGCCCCAGCACGTCGCGGCAATAGGCCACACCGCTAGCCAGGTCCGGCACCACCAGTCCGATGTGATCAAACTGCATGGGGTTCTCCTCCCGCCCGGATCAGGGCGTATGGGGCCGCCGCCAGCAACTCGCTGGCAGCCAGAATGAAGTCACGGCAGGACACCGCCCAGACCGGCACCCGCAGGCACAGCGTCTGGCGCCAGGCGCCCCGCTCTTGCAGCAGGGCCACCAGCCGGGAGAGGTCGATTTCGCTGGCCAGCGACAGGTCGCGCACATAGTAATCCGCCTGCCACTCCCGCACGCGGCCATCGACGCGCACCTGACCCGCAAACATCTTGTGATAGCGATAAGAGACAGCCAGCCGCTGCTCCACGTAGTGGGTGAAGGTGATGCGGTCGGGGTGGCAACCCAGCCCCAGCAGCCAGCCGTCCTGCTCCGCCAGCCAGCCGAACGGGCTCTCCTGACCGAAACAGTCGTGACACTCCCGGGCTACCAGCGCAGGCCCTTGCGGGCCGCTGATCGCCATGCTGAAGACGGGATCCCGCGTGCGCACCACCCCTTCACGCTGGCGGAACAGCTCCGTCATCAAGCCCACCTTGCTCGGGGTCTGTACAGGGTCGAAGCACTCGTCCGCCATCGGGCTGTAACTGAAGGTCGGCACCAGCAGGTGTCCGCCCAGCCACTGCTCGAGGCATGTCCAGAAAGCCGCGATGCCTGCGGCGTTGCCCATGCCGGCAAACTGGGCCACCACCATGGCATCCGAGTGCACCATCAGGGCGCCACCTCTGGGGATCCCCAGCTCGGTCAGCGCCTGCTCGAGTGCCTGCTTCACACGGCAACCCCTTTGCGCAGCAGGGCTTGCTGGATGTCGGCCAGACTCTTCAACTCGGCCAGCTCGTGCGGCTCGAACCGCACGGCATAGTGCTGTTCGACCAGCAACAGCAGGTTGAAGTGACCCAGAGAATCCCACTCGGGAAAGCTGCCGAGGGCAGACTGTGCATTGACGCTGGCCTGGGGGAACTGCTGGTGTGCCAGCGCGATAAGGTCATTCATTGGCGTAGAACTCCAAAAACGGGAGAGAAAGAGAGCAGAGATCCAGACTGAGGAACACCTCGTCCGCCAGCGGCAGCAACCCCGCTGGAGTGGTTATCGGCCGGGTTGGCAGGCTCGCCAGAAAATCCCGTGCCGGCTGGTTGCGGGTGGTGGCAACCAGGCTGATGACCAGCTCGGTCACGCCTTGCGCCCGCAGATGGTTTGCCAGTTGCGCCAGCAGCCAGTATTCAAAGCCGCGCCCCAGCACCCGGCAGCTGATGGCCAGGGTATCCAGCAGCGCCCTGCCCTCGTCGAGCGGGCACACCACCAGCAGGGCCGTCATGCCGTGATCAGCGAATCGGTCTCGCAGGCCGGCCAGCCAGACGTCGCCCCCCTCGGCGGCCAGCCGGGCCAACTCAGCCGCCTGATAACGGCGGCCGGAGAGGTTGAACTGATTGGTCTTCTGGCTGAGCTGTTCGGCTCGCAACTGGTTGCCCGGGGAGAGCGGCTGCCAGTCGGCCTGCAGCGCCAATTGCCGCAGGAAGGCGTGCTCGTCGCCCAGTTGCCGGCGCACTGCCTCGGCCTCGGCCTGGGCCTGATAGGAGTGCTGCCGCAGGCCGTCATCCCGGCTCTGGTGGCGACTGCACAGGGCCGGCAGCGTCAGCAGGGCATCCGGCCAGTTCCAGAGATCGGCCGGCGGGGTCATCACCATCACCTCGGGGCAGTTGGCCCGCACCTCGGCCCGCTCCAGCTCGCTGTCATCCCAGAAGACCAGGCTGTCCAGCCCGACATTGAGGCGGGCGGCCAGCCGCCGCAGCCCCTGGGATTTTGGCTCCCAGCCGATTTCGGCGGCGGCGATCTGCGCCCGTGTCAGCACCATGCCCGGATGCTCGTCAAACAGCCGCCACACATCGTCCGCCAGATTCTTGGAGCAGAGCGCCAGCACTATGCCCTGCCCGTGCCAGTGGCTGGCCGCCTGCTGGAAAGCCTGGTAGAGCCGGCCCATCCCGTCCTGCCCCAACAGGACGCCGCCGACACCGTCTTCGCCGACCACGCCGCCCCACAGGGTATTGTCGCAGTCGAGCACCAGCACCTTGTGGGCGGGTCGCTGCAGCCGCTGCAGCAAGGGGAGAATCCACTGCGCCAGACTGGCCAGACCGGCCATGGAGAAGGAACAGGACATCAGATAGAGGTTGCGCCGATCGAAGCAGTGCTGGCGGCCATGCTGTTGCAGCCAGAGCGGCAGGTGCAGGTCGTCCAGGCCGGGTTGCTGCAGGCGCAGGCGGGCCATCTGCTGCTCGAACGCACTGGCCAGCGCGGCGAGCACGGCAGGGGCCGGGCCATAGACACAGAGCGGGGCATGGCTGCAGGCCCCCACCAGCAGATGATCCTGCGGGCGGCGCTGCAGATGCTGCAACAGAGGTTGGCAGAGCGCGTCGACAAAGGCGGCGACCGCCAGCTGCTGCTCATCCTGCGCCAGACGGCCCCACTCCTGCAGGGTCCGGGCTGGCACCAGATCTTCCCACAGCCAGATGATGATGTGGGTCCCGGCTGCGGCATCGGCGCTCTGGTGCATCAGGGTCTGCAACCACTGGCCATGGGGGGCCACCTGCACTTCGCCGTATTCAGCCAGGGGTCGCCAGGCGAGGTTGCCCGGCATCAAGAACGAACTGCCACTGAGATGAAGCATGGTCATGACCTTCCCCACTGCGCTACCGGAACCATCCCGGCGACCGACAAATGGGATGATCGTGTTTGATCTTCATGAAAAACAAAAGCTTTTTTGACCGTATTCAGTAGTTGATGCTGACGTAGGGTACCTCGTCCACCTGCCACAGCTGCTTGAGGTAGACGGTCAGCACGAAGAAGAAGTTGGCCAGCAGGTTGGCGAAACGATAGAGGATGGGGTCGAAACGCACCCCGCTCTCTTCCAGCCGCACCAGCAGCCGCACCACCTTCTTGCTGCCGCAGCGGCACAGATGCAGGGTCGGGATCGGCTGCGGCCCTTGCGGCAGCACGAAACCGGTGACCCGGCCGCGGCTCGCCTCGTTGTAGTGATCGTAACGCCCCTTCAGCCACGCCAGATCCTCCTCGAAGATGCCGAGCCTGCCGCGCACCGAGCCGTTGAGGTTGTAGATAAGCCGCTGCAGCGCCGCAAGATCCGCCTGCATGGGCGCAATCTCGGCATCTGGATCCAGGTGTGACAACACGGCGCCCACCTGGCAGCAGAGCTCGTCGGTGGCGATCTCGTAGTCACACTGGAACTGGGTTTCGAAGATGAAGGGGTAGCAAAGCTCGCGCTTGTCTCTGGGCTTTTTCGGGTTCATGGGCTGGCCGGATCGGGAAAAAGGCCAGTTTGCCAGCCCCCGCAGGAGCTGGCAAACGGCCGGTCATGGTCCTCGATTCGAAACGGTTCAGACGCTTTTGCTGCTGGCATCCGTCGCCGGCTGGAACTGGCCGATCATCCGCAGCGCATCCAGCATCCGCTGGTTGAAGCTGGTAAAGCTGCCCACCTGGGCCGGATCGCTCTGGCCACGGGCCGCCAGCACCGCCGGCGTCAGCGCCTGCTGCTGGGATGCCGGCAGCAGAGAATCCGCCTGCTGCTGCACCTGATCCAGCTTGGGCAGGTAGTCCGCCAGCGGCTTGAGCATCTCCTGCAGGGAGTGCGCCCCCTGATAGGTCTGGCTCAGCTTGAGACTCTGCTTGAGCTTGAGCGAATAGGAGGCCAGCTGGCTGTCATCCAGCTTCAGCTCGCCCGCCTTCTTCAACAGGTCGTCGAAATTGCCGGAGAAGAAGTTGCCGGCCAGATCATCGATTCCCTTGACCAGCTTGCCGATGGAGTCCATCTCCTCGCTGCTCAGGTTGCCCTCCAGCGAGAAGCTGAAGCTCTGGCTCGACTTGAGGCTGAACTGGCTGCCGCTGTCATCCTTCTGGGACTTGGTCTGCCAGCTGTCGTTGAAACGCAGCACCACCTTGTCGCCATCCTTGGTCTGGATCTCCAGCGAGCCCTGCTGACGGCTGGCCATTTCGGCCTGCCCCATGTCGGTGGTGGAGACCTTGCCGAAGAACTCCTTCTCGAACTGATCGAGCCCCTCCTGGATCAGCTTGTAGCTCTGATCCATGCCGGTCTTGATGTCGGAATTGTCCGCCCAGTCGCCGAGCTGCTTCCTGGCGTCGCCAAAGCCCTTGTCCACCCCTTTGCGGGCCTGCTCCATCATGCCGGTCAGGCTGTCGTCCGACTTGCCGTCGGCCCGGGCAGCCCCAAGCCGGCCGGTGACGAACTGCAGCACGTTGTCGGCCACCGACTGGAAGTCAAACAGGGTATCCGGGGTCACCGCCTCCGGCTGATCCTGCGCCTTGGGCGCCTTGTAACCCTGGCCATTGATCTCCAGCGCGAACTGCAGCGCCTGCTGCACCAGCACCTGCGCCCATTTCGGCGCCTTGTGCAACGAGACTTCGTCCCCGTTGTTTACCGGCTTAGAGTCCGCCTGCTGGGGCGATTTGGGAGCAACACCCACTCCCTTGGGTTGGGCCGCGCCCACTCCGTCGATCTGCATAATGTGTCCTCCCACCATGCCTGTAGATCAGCTATCGGCCTGACTGCACACTTCTTGACCACAAAATACTGGACAATCTGCGGCGGCCTTTTAAAATCGGGCCCCTTTGGGTGGCTGCAGGCTTCCCCCGATTTCGACCCGGCCAGACCGGTGTGCATGTGAGGTAAATCATGACCCAATCCCAGCAGGTTTCCGCCGACCCGGCGCCCCTTCGAACCCCGGCCGACTACCAGGCCCAGCTCGACGAGAAGCGCGAGCGCCTCTGCGGGTTGTTTGCCGATTTCACCCTGCCTGCGCTGGAAGTGCACGCCTCCCCCTCCGAACACTACCGGATGCGCGCCGAGTTTCGCATCTGGCACGACGGTGACGACCTGTACCACTGCATGTATGCGCCGGCCACCAAGGAGATCATCCGGGTCGATCAGTTCCCCACTGCCAGCCGCCTCATCAACCAGCTGATGCCGGTGCTGCTGGAGGGGCTGCGCCCGCACCCCGTGCTGCGCCGCAAGCTGTTCCAGATCGACTACCTCTCCACCCAGTCCGGCCAGATCTGCGTCAGCCTGCTCTACCACCGCAAGCTGGAGAGCGAGTGGCTGCAGGCCGCCGAAGCGCTGCAGGCCGACCTGCGGGCCAAGGGGTTCGAGCTGCAGCTGATTGGCCGCGCCCACAAGCAGAAGATCTGCCTGGGGGAGGAGTTCGTCATCGAGCGGTTGAATGTGCAGGGCCGCGAGCTGGTCTACAAGCAGGTGGAAAACAGCTTCACCCAGCCCAACGCCGCCATCAACGAACAGATGCTGGGCTGGGCGCTGGACGTGACCAAGGGGAGCGAGGGCGACCTGCTGGAGCTCTACTGCGGCAACGGCAACTTCTCCATCGCGCTGGCGCAGAACTTCCGCAAGGTGCTGGCCACCGAGATCGCCAAGCCGAGCGTGGACTCCGCCCAGTTCAACATCGCGGCCAACGGCGTCGACAACCTGATCATCCTGCGCATGTCGGCCGAGGAGTTCACCATGGCGATGAGCGGCGAGCGGGAGTTCAACCGCCTCAAGGGGGTCGATCTGGGCGCTTACCAGTGCAACACCATCTTCGTCGACCCGCCCCGGGCCGGCCTCGACGACGCCACCGTCAAGCTGGTGCAGGATTACGACAACATCCTCTACATCTCCTGCAACCCCGAGACCCTGCAGGCCAACATGGCGGTGCTCGGCGAAACCCACGAAATCGCCCGCTTCGCCCTGTTCGATCAGTTCCCCTGGACTCACCATATGGAAGCCGGGGTCTATCTCAAGCGCAAGGCAGACTGATGCCACAGGGGAAACCGCTTCGCCCTGTCCGAACCACTCCCCCTTGGGTTCACTACATGGAAGCCGGCGTCTATCTCAAGCGCAAGGCAGGTTGATGCCGCCGGGGTACAGCTCCCCGCTCGACCAGCAAAACAAGACAGGGCCCGCGGGCCCTGTTTGATTATTTAACCCTGTGCATGGGGCGGCCGGAGCCGCTATGCTGGCGGCACGCGCATCCGCGCCACAGTCTGGGTGTCACGCCACCATGCAACGCATTCTTTTTGTTGAAGATGATCCCGAGATAGGCCAGCTCATCAGCAGCTGGCTGGCCCGCCACGACATGGAAGTGCTGCTGGAGCCGAGGGGCGATCTGGCGCTGGCCAGGGTCGAGGCCGAGCAGCCGGACCTGGTGCTGCTCGACATCATGCTGCCGGGTCAGGATGGTCTCTCCCTGTGCCGGGATCTGCGTCCGCGCTTCGCCGGCCCCATCGTCATGCTTACCTCGCTTGACAGCGACATGAACCAGATCCTGAGCCTGGAGCTGGGCGCCAACGACTACATCCTCAAAACCACCCCTCCCCCCGTGCTGCTGGCCCGGCTGCGGGTCCAGTTCCGCCAGCAGGGGCAACAGGTCCCGCTGCCCGTGGTCGCCAGCACGCCGCCCCAGCGCCTGCAGTTCGGCCGATTGCAGATCGACGGGCCGGGCCGGGACGTGCGCCTCGACGGCGACAGCATTCCGCTCTCCACCGCCGATTTCGATCTCCTGTGGGAACTGGCCTGCCACGCCGGCCAGATCCTGGGGCGGGAGGCGCTGTTTCGCAGCCTGCGCGGTCGCGACTACGACGGCCAGGATCGCAGCATGGACGTGGCCATCTCTCGCTTGCGCCGCAAGCTGGGGGACGACACCAGCAACCCGACTCGCATCAAGACAGTGCGCCAGAAGGGTTATCTACTAGTACCCCACGCCTGGGAATAAGCCCCGCCGAATGACCTTGATGCTCTCTGCACCCTTCTCCCCTTGCGGGAGAAGGGTTGGGGATGAGGGGGCAACAAGGCAATGCCCAGACGTAATCCAGGCAAGAGGAGAGCCCGATGCGCCGCCTGTTTATCCAGTTCTATCTGTTGCTGATCGGCTGTTTCACCCTGGCCATCCTGCTGGTCGGCATGGTCTATCAGGTCACCGCCGAGCGGGCGGGAGATCGCTATCTGGAGCGGATGATGCAGGGCTCCCTCGGCCTGCTCACCGGCGAGCTGGCCCGCTTGCCGCCGGAGCACTGGCCCGCCCGCATGGCCGAGCAGAGCCGCCAGCTCACCCTGCCGCTGCAGATCGGCGCCCTCGCCAACCAGCCGCTGGCCAACGAGGATCAGGCCTTCCTGGAGGCCGGTAACATCGTCATCGTCGAGGAGGATGACACCTTCCTGCAGCGCATTCCGGGCACAGATCAGGTGTTGATCGTCGGCCCCGTGCCCTATCTCTCCTACCTGCACGAGCTGCACTGGGTCGACGTGGGGCTGCTGCTGGTCATCGGTCTCTCGCTGGGGCTGCCGATCCTGCTCTGGCTACGCCCGCACTGGCGCGGCCTGCAACAGCTCGAACAGACCGCCCGCCGGGTCGGCGACGGCGATCTCTCCTGCCGCACCCGTTTGCCACCCGGCAGCAGCCTGGGCCGGGTCGGCCGCACCTTCGACCAGATGACCGAGCAGCTGCAGGCCATGCTGGCCAGCCGCAAGCAGCTGACCGACGCCATCGCCCACGAGCTGCGCACCCCGCTGGTGCGGCTTCGCTACCGGCTCGCCATGCTGGATCCGGCGCCCTCGGCCGAGGAGCAGCAGGGGCTGGAGCGGGATCTCGGCGCGCTGGACGCCCTCATCGAGGAGATGCTCACCTACGCCAGGCTCGATCGCCCCGAGTTGCCGCTGCAGTGCAGCGAGCTGGAGCTCGGCAGCTGGGCCGGCAGCCGCCTCGCCGACTGGCAGGCGCTGCGGCCGGACAAGCGGCTCGACTTCGTGCGCCCGGCCATGGCCCTGCCCTGGCGCGGCGATACTCGCCTGCTGGATCGAGCGCTGGAGAACCTCATCGGCAACGCCCTGCGCCACGCCGCTGGCCGAGTGACCCTCAGCATGGCGCGTCAGCAGGATCACTATCTGCTGGAGGTGGCCGACGACGGCACCGGCATCGATCCCGCACTGGCACCGCAGATCTTCGAGCCCTTCGTACGGCTGGATCAGAGCCGCGATCGACGCACCGGCGGCGCCGGGCTGGGGCTGGCCATCGTGCGCAGCATCGCCCGCCACCACGGCGGCGAGGTGAAACTGCTGCCAAGCAGCAACGGTGCCCGTTTCTGCCTGATGCTGCCTGTACATTTGGATACAAACCGTCACCAGTCACTCACTGAACCGCAGGTCGAACAGCCCTAGGATGAAGTCATGGAGAAACGCTCCATGTCATCAACCCGAATGAGGAACTGGAATATGAACAAGCTGATCCCCCTGAGCCTGGCTGCTGTCTTCGCCCTGACCTCCGGCTTCACCATGGCTGCCACCCCGACCAAGGCTGCCGCTCCCCAGGCTACCCAGACCAAGGTCGTGAAAAAACACCACAAGGCTGCCCACGCCAAGGCGCCGGCCGTCAAGGTTGCTCCCAAGACCAAGTAATCGACCAACAAGCTTCCCGTAATGAAAAGGGGCCCTGACATGGGGCCCCTTCTGTTTTCTGCGCGCTTGCCCTGGCTCAGCCCAGCATGTAGTCCGCCGGCAGGGCGATGCGGGCCACCCCGGACTCCACTGCCGCCAGCGCCACGGCGCGGGCGACGCGCGGCAGCAGACGGGCATCCATCGGCTTGGGAATGACGTAGTCCTTGCCGAAGGCGAGTTCACTCACGCCGGCAGCGGTCAGCACCTCGGCCGGTACCGGTTCTCTGGCCAGCGCGCGGATCGCCTCGACTGCCGCAATCTTCATGGCATCGTTGATGCGGCTGGCACGGGCGTCGAGGGCGCCGCGGAAGATGAAGGGGAAGCAGAGCACGTTGTTGATCTGGTTCGGATAGTCGGAACGACCTGTGCCCATGATGAGATCCTTGCGCACTGCGTGAGCCAGCGCCGGCTTGATCTCGGGGTCCGGGTTGGAGCAGGCGAAGATCACCGGGTTGGGCGCCATCAGCGCCACCGCCTCGGCGGGCAGCACATCCGGGCCGGAGACACCGACGAATACATCCGCCCCGTCGATCACCTCCATCAGGGTGCGCAGGGGGGTGTCGTTGGCGAAGCGCTGCTTGTACTGGTTCAGATCGGTGCGACCGCTGTGGATGACGCCCTGACGATCCAGCATGAAGATGTTGTGGGGCTTGGCGCCACACTTGATCAGCAGCTCCATGCAGGCGGTGGCGGCAGCCCCGGCGCCCATGCAGACGATGCGGCTGTCGCCAATCTGCTTGCCCTGCACTTCCAGCGCGTTGAGCAGGCCGGCGGCGGTGACGATGGCGGTACCGTGTTGATCATCGTGGAACACCGGGATGTCGCAGCGCTCGATCAGTGCCTGCTCGATCTCGAAGCACTCGGGGGCCTTGATGTCTTCCAGGTTGATGCCGCCGAAGGTGTCGGCGATGGCAGCAACGGTGTCGATGAACTGCGCGCTGGTCTCGTGCTTCACTTCGATGTCGATGGCGTCGATGCCGGCAAAGCGCTTGAACAGCAGGGCCTTGCCCTCCATCACCGGCTTGGAGGCCAGCGGCCCCAGATTGCCCAGTCCCAGAATGGCGGTGCCGTTGGAGATGACGGCCACCAGGTTGCCCTTGCCGGTGTAGCGGTAGGCATCGGCCGGGTTGGCGGCGATCTCGCGCACCGGCTCGGCAACGCCCGGGCTGTAGGCCAGCGCCAGATCGCGGGCGGTCTCGGCCGGCTTGGTGAGGGCGATGGCGATTTTGCCCGGCACGGGCTGGGCGTGGTAATCGAGTGCTTGTTGACGAAGATCGTGACGCTGATCGGACATGGGGGACCCCGATACGGTAGTGAATTGAGTGGTGCATTGGCTCGCCCACAGGCGAGGGCTGGGGATCATAAAGAAAACCATCGGGCTTTCACAGAGGAAAGTATCGTCACCCAGCCACTGACAAGCCAGTAATTAGCATGTCATACCAACCAAGAATACCCATTTAGTTATAGATATGGTTTCACCCCATCACCGGAATGCCGGCTTTCGCCTCCGCCTGTCTGGCGATCGCTTCCGTCATGCCCTGGAAGATGAAGAGGTGGAACGGCAGCATGGCGAGCCAGTAGGCCAGCCCCCAGGCCCCCTGTGGATGCCAGTGGGCCGTCACCTTGAGCCGGGTCAGCCCCGACTCTTCCGGCAGTATGTTGAACTCCAGCCGGCCGACGCCGGGGGCTCGCATGTTGAACAGCAGATCCAGCCTGCGCCCCTCGTCCACCCCGAGGATCTGCCAGGAGTCCAGCATGTCCCCCTTCACGAAGCGATCCGGGTTGGTGCGACCGCGGGTCAGCGCCGGGCCGCCGATCAGATGATCCATCCATTCGCGCACCACCCACAGCTGGTTCATGTAGAAGTAGCGCTGCTCGCCCCCCAGCTGCTGCAGCACCTGCCACACCACCTCCGGCGAGGCGAGGCAGATGGCATCGCCGCTGGCGGTGCGGTCATAGAAGCCGTACTCGGGGTGGCGCCAGCGCAGGCCGAGCGGGGTCTCCTCCCCCTGCTGCTCGGCGCCCAGCTGCTGCTCCAGAGAGAGGCTCTCGGCCAGCGCCTCGTCGAAGCTGAGCAGGGTTTGCGGCAGCAGGGCCCGCAGCGGGCCGTCGTCGGCCGGGATGTCGTGCTTGAGGCCGCCCACCAGCGCCTTGGCCACCGGCTGCGGCACCGAGGTGACAAACTGCAGCCACCAGGCGGAGAGGCGCGGGCTGAGAAACGGCAGCGGGATAATGGGGCAGCGCTTGCCGATGTGGGCGGCGAACTTCTGCAACTGCTGCTGATAGCTGAGCAGCTCGGGACCGGCGGCGTTGAAGATCTGGCCGTCCACCCCTTCAGCCTCCACCAGCCCGCCCAGATAGTGCAGCAGGTTCGAGAGCGCAATGGGCGGCGTGCGCGAGCGCACCCACTTAGGTGTCACCATCATCGGCAGGTTGAACACCAGATCCCGCATCACCTCAAACGCCGCCGAGCCGGGCCCTATGATGATGCCGGCGCGCAGCTCCACCGTCGGCACGCCGGCGCCCCGAAACAGCTCGCCGCAATAACGGCGGGAGTTGAGGTGGCGACTGTTGCACTGCGCCGGCTGGATGGCGCCCAGATAGATGATGCGGCGCACCCCGGCGGCGCGGGCGGCGGCGGCGAAGTTCTTCACCCCCTGCTGCTCCAGCCGGTGGAAGTCGGCTCCCGCCCCCATGGCGTGCACCAGATAGAAGACGGTGTCGATGCCGGCCAGGGCGGGCAGCAATGTGATCGGCTTGAGGCTGTCGGCAAGACGAAACTCCACCCCGGGTGGCAGACGGCAGGGGCGCCGCGCCCCGGCAATCACCCGATAACCCAGTTCTTGCAGATGGGGCACCAGGTAAGAACCTATGTAGCCTGCCGCCCCCATCACCAGACAATCACGCATCTGCACACTCCCTGTCTTGCCCATGTTACCGCCCCTCATCTTCGCCCCTGCTCCCTCGCAGGGAGAAAGGAGAGTCCCACCATAGGGCAAAGCGGGCCGTTACAGAACGCCGACCAATAAAAAAGGCGCCCATTGGGCGCCTTTTTCAGAATTCTTCAGAAGTAGAATTACTTCTTGGTGGTCATCGCACCGAAACGCTTGTTGAACTTGTCTACGCGGCCGCCGCTAGAAACTTCTTTCTGCTTGCCGGTATAGAACGGGTGGCACTCGGAGCACACGTCCAGGTTCAGATCTTTACCCAGGGTAGAGAAGGTGTTGATGACGTTACCGCAAGAGCACTTGGCGGTGATGGCTACGTAGTCAGGATGGATACCAGCTTTCATGGACAACCTCAATTATCAGGCCGTGTCGCTATCCGATCTTCTGTCGGACACCACACGATTGTTGAACACAGTTTCAAAGGCTGCGAATAATATAGGAAATGCCTGAGTTCAGGCAAGTGGCTTCGCAGAAAAAATAGGCAATCTCTGGTGAATTCTTCCCAAACGCTGGATCTGGTTCGTGTGGCTGTGCCGGTGCCGTTACGCCGTCACTTCGACTATCTCTCCCCCCTGCCTTTGCCTGCCCCCGGCTGCCGGGTCGAGATCCCGTTCGGCCCGCAAACCCTGGTCGGGCTGGTGGTGGATCACCCGGCCGACAGCCAGGTGCCGCGCAACAAGCTCAAGCCGATCAAACGCGTGCTTGATAGCGCCCCCGTGCTGGGGCCCGACATTCTGGCGCTGATGAACTGGAGCGCCAGCTACTACCAGCATCCGCTGGGAGAGGTACTGCCCCACGCCCTGCCGGTGCTGGTGCGCAAGGGGGAGCCCGCCGCCTATCGCGAGCTGGAATTCTGGTTCGCCACCGAAGCCGGCATGGCGGTCGATCTCAACGAGCTCAAGCGTGCAGCCAAGCAGCAGCAGGCGCTCGCCCTGCTGCGCAAGGGGTCACAGACCCCCTCCGCCCTCAAGCAGGAGGAGATCCAGAGTGCTGCCCTCACCGCGCTGGAGAAGAAGGGGCTGCTGGAGAAGCGTTCGCTGGAGCCGAGCCATGACGGCGACTGGGTCGCCCGCTTCGAGCCGGGTGAGGGGCTGCGCCTCAACGGCGAACAGGCGCTGGCGGTCTCCGCCGTCACCAGCCAGAGCGACCAGTTTGGCGCCTTCCTGCTGGACGGCATCACCGGCTCCGGCAAGACCGAGGTGTACCTGAGCATCCTCGAGCCCCTGCTCAAGGCGGGCAAGCAGGCACTGGTAATGGTGCCCGAGATCGGCCTCACCCCGCAGACCATCAACCGCTTCCGGCGCCGCTTCAACGTGCCGGTGGTGGCGATGAACTCGGCCATGAACGATCGGGAGCGGCTCGACGCCTGGCTAGCCTGCCGTGACGGCGGCGCCGCCATCCTGATCGGCACCCGTTCTGCGGTGTTCACCCCGTTTCACAACCTCGGCATCATCATCATCGACGAGGAGCACGACGGCTCCTTCAAGCAGCAGGACGGTTTTCGCTACCATGCGCGGGATCTGGCGGTGATGCGGGCCCATCGCGCCGGCATTCCCATCCTGCTTGGCTCGGCCACCCCGTCGCTGGAGACATTGCACAACGCCCGCAGTGGCAAGTATCACCATCTCACCCTGACTCGCCGCGCCGGCAATGCCCAGACTGCCCGCCAGGTGATCCTGGACATCAAGAACGTGCGGCTGCAGGCCGGGCTCTCCCCCCAGTTGGAACAGCTGATGGCAGAGCATCTGGCGGCGGGCAACCAGGTGATGCTGTTTCTCAACCGCCGTGGCTATGCCCCGGCCCTGATCTGTCACCAGTGCGGCTGGAGCGCCGCTTGCGAGCGTTGCGATGCCTGGTACACCTGGCATCAGGCCGGGCGACGACTGCACTGCCACCACTGCGACAGCGTGCGCCCGCTGCCCCACCACTGCCCCGAGTGTGGCAGCAACGAGCTGATTGGCTCCGGGGTGGGCACCGAACAGCTGGAGCAGCTGCTCGGCACCGTGTTCCCGCAATATCCGGTGGTGCGTATCGATCGGGACAACACCCGTCGCAAGGGGGAGTTGGAGACCCACCTCGGCGACATCAAGGCGGGCAAGTACAAGATCCTGATCGGCACCCAGATGCTGGCCAAGGGCCACCACTTCCCGGATGTGACGCTAGTGGGGCTGCTGGATGTGGATGGCGCCCTGTTCAGTGCCGATTTTCGCGCCGCCGAGAAGCTGGCCCAGCTCTACACCCAGGTGGCGGGCCGCGCCGGTCGCGCCAGCAAGCCGGGGCTGGTGGTGCTGCAGAGCCACCATCCCGAACATGCCCTGTTGCAGGATCTGACCCAGAACGGCTATGGCCACTTCGCCGACACGGCGCTGAAGGAGCGCCGCCTGCTGGGGCTGCCACCGTTCAGCTATCAGGGGCTGTTTCGGGCCGAGGCCAACGGTCGTGACGAGGTGCAGCTGTTCCTCACCCGCCTCGCCGATACCCTGCGCAGCGCCCGTTATCCCCATGTTCAGGTGCTGGGGCCCATCAGCGGCTTCATGGAGCGCAAGGCGGGCAAGTTCCGCATGCAGTTGCTGGTGCAGGGGCCGAACCGGGCGCCACTGGCCCAGTTGCTGGATTGGGCGGTGAAGGAGCTGGAGGGGTGGCCCGAAACCAAGCGGGTGCGCTGGAGCCTCGACATCGACCCCACCGAGCTGAACTGAGTCAGGCTCTGGTCGCTAATGATGAAGCGGTCGCTGGCGCGCGGCGTCAGCGACCGGGTTTGCCATGCGGGTGCAGGGTTCAGACTCGCAGGTCGACCTGCTGCACCCAGCCGCCCTTGCCCTGCTCGGTCACATAGAGACCGGACTGGCGCAGCACCCCCTGATTGCCGCTTTCCCCCAGATGGTTGAAGGGGGTGTCGAGGGGATGCAGCAGGATGGCGCCGATCCCCAGCTCCACCAGGGCGATGGGGGACTGTTCCGGCTGCCAGAACTGCAGTGCCGAGAACTGGCTGTCCCGCTCGTCCAGCACCCCGTTGCCATCCTCATCCAGGGTCGCCAGCTCACCAAAACCGTTGCCGGAGCGGGCCCCGAACAGCTCGCCGCCGTCATCTATGGTGCCGTTGCCGTTGCGATCCAGCGCCACGAAGCCGCTCCCTTCACTCAGGCCGGGCAGGCTGTCCGCCTTGCCATCCTGATCGATGTCGAAATTGACCCGGGCGTCGGTCAGGCCGGCTATCTTGCCGTCCAGGCTGAACACCAGCGGATCCTTGAGGGCATTGAGGGTGGTGCGACGCTTGCTGATATCGAGTTGGCGCCAGTCCAGCACAAAACCGAGATCCAGCTGCAGGGTCTGGCCATCCTGGGTCTGCAAGTTCGCCGCCGCCACCACGTTGAGCTGCTCTTTTTGCAGCAGGCTGTCGGTCACCTCCACCTGCTGATCCGGCTCGGCGGCGGGCGGGGTCCCCTCACCCGTCGGCGCGGGGACTCCCTCCGCGCTCTGGTCGTCCGGTTTGATCGGGTCCGGCAGCTCTATCTCGTGGCCCAGCATCGCCTCGATCATCAGCTTGATGAGCCGCTGGCGGTTGTCGAGCCCGTCGTTGGGAATGCCATCCTGTTCGCCCTTGTCGGTCTCGGCAGGCTTGGCGGGGGTCGGTGTGGGGGCCGCAGGCACCGGGCCGGCAGCAGTGCGGCTGGCCATCTGCAGCGTCAGCAGGCTGCTGCGGGTGAAGGTGAGCTGGCTGCTGCTGCCTGCCGCAGGCGTCGAGTCCGCCGGCGCCGTGGCAGGAGACTGCGCCAGGCTGGCAGCCGGCACGGGGCCGAGCCGGCGCACCTTGCGGGACTGCGCCTGTTGCTGCTGGTATTGCACCTCCCCCTGGAGGTCGTAGTGATCGATGCGCATATCTTCGCCCTCGGCGCCATACATCTGGTCAGTTATCGACCAGTCACCGAGGAAGGCTTAACACCGATTGGCTATATCAGGGGGCTGCTGCATCGGCATCTGCACATAACCGGTCCCGCTGGCGGCAATGAAAAGGGAGGCATGGGCCTCCCTTGTCGTTCATGCTGCCACCGTGGTCATTGCGCCGGTTGGGAGACCCCTTCCAGCCGCACTTCCACCCGCCGATCCGGTGCCAGACAGGCGATCAGCGCCGGTTTGGAGCCGCTGCTGCAGTTGTTGCCGGTGATCGGAGAAGACTTGCCGCGCCCCTCGACCCGCACCTTGTCGGCAAACAGTCCCTTGGCAATCAGGTAGTCGGCGACGCTGCGGGCGCGCTGCTCGGAGAGCGCCTGGTTGTAGGCGTCGGAGCCGATGCGATCGGTGTGGCCGATCACGGTCGCCACCCCGTCTTTCGGATTGGCCGCCACTATCTGGCTGAACAGGTTGTCGAGCGCCTGGCTGGCAGCCGGCTTCAGGGTCGCCTTGTTGAACTCGAACAACACGTCCGAGCTCAGGCTGAAGGTCTTGGGCACCACCACCACGGCGGGAGCAGGCGCCGCAGCCGGGGCCGGGGCGGGCGCAGCCACTTCGCCGCCCTGCTGGCCGAAGCGATAGAGCATGGCAAACGCCAGCATGCCGTTGTCCATCTCGATGCCGGCACGATCGAGAGAGGTATCCCCGAGCGGGGTGGTGTACTGGTATTCGAGGCGGGCGGCCCAGTCACGGTCGATGGCGTATTCGGCCCCCAGCGCCCCGACGAACACGGCGCCATGCTTGTTGCCGGTATCCTTGATGAAGTCGGTAGCCGTCTGGGCCGACAGTTCGCTGTTGGTCCAGGCGTAACCACCGCCGATCCGGCCATAGAGATCCAGCGCATCGTTGACCGGGAACCCTATCTTCATGGTGGTCTGGATCATCTGGCTCTTGGCTTCCCCTTCCACCCTCACCCCGCTCAATTCGCCGGACGAGGTGTACTTGCCGAACCAGTCATAACCGAATTCGAAGCCCAGGTTGGGGTTGAGCTGATAGCCGGCAAAGGCGCCCAGCCCGAGCGTATCCTTGCTGGTGCTGGTGTTCTGCAGCGCCCCCAGGGTGTCGGAGACGACCTGCTTCTGATCCACGTCGAAGAACTTGGACCAGCCGGCCTTGCCGCCGGCGTACCAGGTGTTGTCCTGAGCGGCAGCCTGCACGGCCCCGCTGACGAGCAGGCCGCTGACCAGCACGGCAAGTATCGATTTGTTCATGGTGAAAGCCTCTGCAATGAGTCGTGATGGGCGCTCTTGCGCCTCTCTTCCCTGATGGGGCAAACCCGGCCCCGTCCATCAGGTTATCCCATCTGTTGCCAGCCTCAAATGACTTGGGACTCAAGAGTGTGAAGCACCCGGCATTCCCGGCAGGAAAACGCCCCATGCAGGGGGTATCCGCGGATGTGCCGGCCAGCGCCATGAAAAAGGGAGGCCGATGGCCTCCCTCTTGCTGCTTGCAACCCACCTAGCTGGCCAGAAACAGCCGGTAGGCGGGGTCGTCACTCACCTCTTTCCAGCCGTAGCCAATCTCGTGCAGGTAGTCGTGGAAGGCGGCCACGTCCTCGTCCGGCAGCTCGAAAGCACAGAGCACCCGGCCGTAGTCGGCGCCGTGGTTGCGATAGTGGAACAGGCTGATGTTCCAGCGACAACCCAGGGTCTCCAGAAAGCGCATCAGGGCGCCCGGCTGCTCCGGAAACTTGAAGCTGTAGAGGCGTTCACCGAGGGGCCGGGCCGGGCGGCCGCCAATCATGTAGCGCACGTGGTTCTTGGCCAGCTCGCTCTCGGTCATGTTGACCACCGGATAGCCGTTGCCACCGAGCTGATCGATGATCTGGCCCAGCTCCTCGTCACCGCCGGTGAGGCGCACCGAGACGAACAGCGACGCCTGCTCGGCATCCGCATAGCGATAGTTGAACTCGGTCACCATGCGCGGCCCGAGCTGACGGCAGAAGTCGAGGAAGGCCCCCTTGCGCTCGGGGATGGTCACCGCCAGCATGCCCTCGCGCTTCTCGCCGATCTCGCAGCGCTCCGACACGTAGCGCAGGCTGTGGAAGTTGACGTTGGCACCGGACAAAATGGCCGCCATCCGGCCCCCCTTGACCTGCTCCCGCTCGCTGTAGGCCTTGAGGCCGGCCAGCGAGAGGGCCCCCGACGGCTCGGCGATGGCGCGGCAGTCATCGAAGATGTCTTTCAGCGCGGCGCAGATCTGGTCGTTGGAGACGGTCACCACTTCGTCCAGATACTGGTTGCACAGGCGGAAGGTCTCCTCGCCGATGCGCTTGACCGCCACCCCGTCGGCAAACAACGAGACCCGCTCCAGATTGACCGGCTCACCGGCCGCCAGCGCGGCCTTGAGGCAGGCGGAGCCCTCCGCCTCCACCCCGATCACCTTCACATCCGGCAGCAGCTGCTTGATGTAGACCGCCACCCCGGCGGCCAGTCCGCCACCACCCACCGGCACGAACACGTGGGTGAGGTGGGTATCCTGCTCCAGCAGCTCCTTGCCGATGGTGCCCTGGCCGGCGATCACCTCGACGTCGTCAAACGGCGGGATCAGGGTGTAGCCTTCCAATTCAGCGAGGCGGCGACTCTCGCCATAGGCCTCGTCGAAACTGTTGCCAAACAGCATGACGTTGCCACCCTGCCGGCGTACCGCATCGATCTTGATGTCCGGCGTGGTCTTGGGCATCACTATGATCGCCTTGATGCCGAGCTTGGCGGCCGACAGGGCGACCCCCTGGGCGTGGTTGCCGGCGGAAGCGGCGATGACGCCGCGCTCCTTCTGCTCCTCGGTCAGGGTGGCGATCTTGTGGTAGGCACCGCGCAGCTTGAAGGAGTGGACCGGTTGCAGATCCTCCCGCTTCAGGCTGACGTGATTGCCGAGCCGCTCGGAGAGTTTCTTCAGGGTTTGCAGGGGGGTGACCCGCGCCGCCTCATAGACGGGGGAGAGCAGCACCTTGCGTAGATAATCCGCCGCAGAGACCATGATTTATTCCCCCAGCATCGCACGATCGCGCCACACCAACCCCTTGTCGGCACAAAGACCGACCAACCGGGTCGATTGCTCATATTTCATATTGGAATTCATCTTTATTCCCCCAGCAGGGTGCGATCGCGCACCGCACCCTTGTCGGCACTGGTGGCGAACATGGCGTAGGCGCGCAGGGCAAAGGAGACCTGACGCTGGCGATCGAGCGGCTTCCAGCCACGGGCTTCGACGGCGACACGGCGGGCGGCCAGCACGCTGTCGGCCACCTCCAGCACCATGCTGCGGGCCGGGATGTCGATGTTGATGATGTCGCCATCCTCCACCAGACCGATAGTGCCGCCAGAGGCCGCCTCCGGCGACACGTGGCCGATGGAGAGGCCCGAGGTACCACCGGAGAAGCGGCCGTCGGTGATGAGCGCACACGCCTTGCCGAGCCCCATGGACTTCAGATAGGTGGTGGGGTAGAGCATCTCCTGCATGCCGGGGCCCCCTTTCGGGCCCTCGTAGCGGATCACCACCACCTCACCGGCCTTGACGGTGCCATCCAGAATGCCGGCAACCGCCGTGTCCTGGCTCTCGAATACCCGGGCCGGGCCACGGAAGGTGAGGTTCTCCTCATCCACCCCGGCGGTCTTGACGATGGCACCGTTCAGCGCCAGGTTGCCGGCGAGCACGGCCAGGCCCCCTTCCAGGCTGTAGGCGTTGTCCAGCGAGCGGATGCAGCCTTCGGCGCGGTCTAGATCCAGCTCCGGCCAGCGGCAATCCTGGCTGAACGCCTTGGTGGTGCGGATGCCGGCAGGGCCGGCGCGGTAGAAGTCCACCACCTCCTGACTCGGCTGGCGGCTGACGTCGTATTCGGCCAGCAGCTCCACCAGCGAGGTCCCCAGCACGTTGCGGGTATCGCCGTGCACCAGACCCGCTTTTTCCAGCTGACCCAGGATGGCGACCACGCCGCCGGCGCGGTGCACATCTTCCATATGGTATTTCTGGGTGGAGGGCGCCACCTTGCACAGCTGGGGTACCTTGCGGGACATGCGGTCGATGTCGGCCATGGTGAAGTCGACACCCGCCTCCTGGGCCGCCGCCAGCAGGTGCAGCACGGTGTTGGTGGAGCCGCCCATGGCGATGTCGAGCGCCATGGCGTTCTCGAACGCCGCCTTGGTGGCGATGTTGCGCGGCAGTGCCGAGGCATCGTCCTGCTCATACCAGCGTTTGGCCAGGGTCACGATGCGCTGGCCCGCCAGCTTGAACAGCTGTTCGCGGTCGCTGTGGGTCGCCAGCAGCGAGCCGTTGCCCGGCTGGGAGAGACCCAGCGCCTCGGTCAGGCAGTTCATGGAGTTGGCGGTAAACATGCCGGAGCAGGAGCCGCAGGTGGGGCAGGCACTGCGCTCCACCTGTTCGCTCTGGGCGTCGGAGACCTTGGGATCGGCGCCCTGGATCATGGCGTCCACCAGATCCAGCTTGATGATCTGGTCGGAGAGCTTGGTCTTGCCCGCTTCCATCGGGCCGCCGGAGACGAAGATCACCGGGATGTTGATGCGCAGGGCGGCCATCAGCATCCCCGGGGTGATCTTGTCGCAGTTGGAGATGCAGACCATGGCGTCGGCGCAGTGGGCGTTGACCATGTACTCCACCGAGTCGGCGATAAGCTCGCGGGACGGCAGGGAGTAGAGCATGCCGCCGTGGCCCATTGCGATGCCGTCATCCACGGCGATGGTGTTGAACTCCTTGGCCACCCCGCCGGCGGCTTCGATCTCCCGCGCCACCAGCTGGCCCAGATCCTTGAGGTGGACGTGACCCGGCACGAACTGGGTGAAGGAGTTGACCACGGCGATGATGGGCTTGCCGAAATCCTGATCGGTCATTCCGGTGGCACGCCACAGAGCGCGGGCCCCGGCCATGTTACGTCCGTGAGTGGTGGTGGCGGATCTCAACTTCGGCATGTCTCTACTCCCTGAATGCCCAGCGGGCTCATTATCTTTGGAAATGAAAAAGTGACTCTCGGATCGGGAATCGATCCTGGTGAGGGCACAGCGCAGTGCCCTCACCGGAAGCGACTCGGGGAGGCATGATGCCTCCCCTCTCTCATCAGTCGTTGACGGGGGTCAGCCAGCCCCACTTGTCCTCGGTCTGGCCATTGAACAGGCCAAAGAAGGCGTTTTGCAGCTGCTCGGTCACCGGGCCGCGGCAGCCAGCACCCACCTTCATCCGATCGACGGAACGCACCGGCGTCACTTCCGCCGCCGTGCCGGTCATGAAGATCTCGTCCGCCACATAGAGCGCCTCACGGGGCAGCGCCTGCTCGCGCACCTCGTAACCGAGATCGCGGGCCAGCGTCATGATGGTGTCGCGGGTGATGCCGGGCAGGATGGCGGCGGTAGCGGGCGGGGTGAACAGCACACCGTTCTTCACCAGGAACAGGTTCTCCCCCGCCCCTTCGCTCAGATAGCCGTTAACATCCAGCGCCAACCCCTCGGCGAAGCCGTTGCGCTTGGCCTCGCGGCTGATCAGCTGGGAAGAGAGGTAGTTGCCGCCCGCCTTGGCGCCGGTGGGAATGGTGTTGGGAGCGAGCCGGTTCCAGGAGGTGACGCACACATCCACCCCGTTTTTCAGCCCCTCTTCCCCCAGATAGGCGCCCCACGGCAGGGCGGCCACCATCAGGTCGGCCTTGGCATCCAGCGGCGGATGCAGCCCCAGCCCCACGTTGCCGACAAAGGCCAGCGGGCGCAGATAGCCGCTCTTCAGGCCGTTCTCGCGCACCACGGTGCGGCAGGCTTCATTCACGTCGGCCTCGCTGTAGGGGACGTCCATCCAGTAGATCTTGGCAGAGTCGAACAGGCGGCGGGTGTGCTCCTGCAGGCGGAAGATGCAGGTACCCTTGGGGGTGTCGTAGGCGCGCACCCCTTCGAACACCGAGGATCCATAGTGCAGGGCGTGGCTCATCACGTGCACCTGGGCATCCTGCCAGGGCACCAGTGTGCCGTTGAACCAGATGTATTGCGGGTGAGTGGCGGATTGGGAAGGCTGTGACATTGGCTTGGCTCCTTAAGCTCTGATCCGGGGTTGCTGTTCCAGTGCATCGACCCGGGAAACGTCCACCAGCTTCACCAGCTGGCTCCACAACTGCTGGATGGGACGCACCGACTCGACAGTAACCGTGATCCGCAGCTGTTGGCAATCCTGCTCCATGTTGAGGGCGCAGAGGTTGAAACCGCGGTGACGAACCACCCGCAGCACCCGCTCCATCACTTCGGGTCTGGGCTGGGCATGGATTTGCAAGGTATTGAACTGACTCATGGGCGTTGCTCCATCATCTGGTGGTTGGCGACTCCTGGCGGAACCAGGGGCCAGACGTTTTCTTCCTCTGAAATGGCCACATGCAGCAGGTAGGCACTCTCACTGGCCAGCAGGCGATCGAGGGCACCGGCTATCTGATCCTTGCATGTGATGGTTTCGCCGGGGATGCCGAAGGCGGCAGCCAGGGCGATGAAATCGGGGTTGTCGGAGAGAATGGTCTCGCTGTAGCGGCCGTCGAAGAACAGCTCCTGCCACTGGCGCACCATGCCGAGGCGCTGGTTGTCCAGCAGCACCATCTTCACCTTGAGCTGGGCCCGGCGGATGGTGCCAAGCTCCTGCACGTTCATCATGAAAGAGCCGTCACCGCTCACCAGCACCACTTCATCTTCGGGACGCGACATCTTGGCGCCAATGGCGGCCGGCAGGCCGAAGCCCATGGTGCCGAGACCGGCGCTGGAGAGGTGGTTGCGCGGGCTGGTGAAGCGCATGTGCTGGGCCACCCACATCTGATGCTGACCCACGTCGCAGGCCACCACGCTGGTCTCCGGCAACCTGGCGGAGAGCTGCTTGAGCAGCGCCGGGGCATAGATGGGCTGGCCGGGATGGTCGTAGCGAAAGGCGTACTCGCGGGCCATGTTCGCGCAGTGCTCACGCCAGGGGTCGATGGCAAGGGACATGGCGAGGCGCGGCAGCACCTGTTTGAGATCCTGGGTGATGCCCACCTCGGCGGCGCGGCGCTTGCCGAACTCGGCGGCGTCCACATCCAGGTGGATCACCTTGGCTTCGGGGGCGAACGCCTCCAGCTTGCCGGTCACCCGATCATCGAAACGGGCACCCACCACCAGCAGCAAGTCGCACTGCTGCACCGCATAGTTGGCAGCCTTGGTACCGTGCATGCCGAGCATGCCAAGGTAAACGGGGCTGTCGGGGTCGAGTGCACCGATCCCCTTGAGGGTGGTGACCGCAGGCATGCCGGTGGCGGCGGCAAACTCGCGCAGTTGCTGCTCGGCATTGGCCATGCCTACCCCGCCACCGACGTAGAGCACCGGGCGCTTGGCGGCGGCCAGCAGGGTACGGGCGGCCGTCAGTTCGGCCTGGCTCAGGTGCTCGGGCTCTGCCACCGCAAACAGCGGGCTCTGGATTGGCACCTTGGCCAGTTGCACATCCTTGGGCAGGTCGATCAGTACCGGGCCCGGGCGCCCCTCACTGGCGATGGCGAAGGCTTCGGCGATCACCTGCGGCAGATCGGCCACGTCCGTCACCATGAAGGAGTGCTTGGTGCAGGAGAGAGACATGCCGAGCACGTCGACCTCCTGAAACGCATCGGTCCCGACGGCGGCGCAGGGCACCTGACCACTGATGGCCACCAGCGGCACCGAATCGAGCAGCGCCTCCGCGAGGCCAGTCACCAGATTGGTGGCGCCGGGACCAGAGGTGGCGATACAGACCCCCACCTGACCGGAGGCGCGGGCATAACCCACCGCCGCCATGGCGGCACCCTGCTCGTGGCGACAGAGCTGATGGGCCAGGCCACCGTCATACAGGGCATCGTAGACCGGCATGATGGCCCCGCCCGGGTAACCAAACACCTGAGTCACACCCTGTTGTTTGAGAGCCTGTACCAAAAACTGCGCGCCGTTCATCTGGAAAATCCTGTCCTGTGGTCGAAAAAAAACCCCCGAGCTGTGAGGCTCGGGGGTCGCTTGTTTCGTTCTGTCCGGTGGTGGGTCTATCCCTTGTTCCGTGCAGCTAAACGAGCCCCGAGCGGTGAGATAATAATCACCACTAGGACCACAATAATGCTGACGAAACGGGAGGCCATGTTCATAGTTACAACCGGAAATCCTGTGAAATTGGGCGGTTTTTACCGCGAATGGCTATTAGAACTAGCACGGTGATTTTTATTGGGCAAGCGTTTTTTGCCTGACAAGACTCTGATTTTGACTGAGTCCGAACGCGTCGATTGGAACAAAAAACTAATAAAAAACGGTTAACCAGCACATACATCAAACCAAGGACGGGATTTATGTCATTAGCTGTGGTTTATAGCCGTGCCAGCTTGGGTGTCGCGGCCCCGCAAGTGACAGTGGAGGTGCACCTCTCCAACGGTTTGCCCGCCTTCAACATGGTGGGCCTGCCGGAAACCTCGGTGAAGGAGTCGCGGGATCGGGTGCGCAGCGCTCTGCTCAACGGCAATTTCGAGTTCCCGAGCAAACACATCACGGTCAATCTGGCCCCCGCCGATCTGCCCAAGGAGGGGGGCCGTTTCGATCTGGCCATCGCCATCGGCATTCTCGCCGCTTCCAAGCAGATACCCGCAAAATACCTGCTCGATCACGAATTTTTAGGTGAACTGGCCCTGACCGGCGAGATCCGTCCCGTGCTCGGGGTGCTGCCTGCCGTTCTCGCCTGCCGGGATGCGGGTCGCACCCTGCTGGTACCGCGCGAGAATGGCCCCGAGGCTTCCCTCATCCAGGATGCCGAGGTACGCACCGCCCATCAGCTGCTGGCCGTCACCGCCTGGCTGGCAGGCCAGTACGAGCTGCCGCTGCCGGATCCCCAGACCACGGAGGCCCTGCCCGATGTGCCGGACCTGCAGGACGTGATCGGCCAGTCTCAGGCCAAGCGGGCGCTGGAGATCGCCGCCGCCGGCAGCCACAACCTGCTGTTCATCGGCCCGCCCGGCACCGGCAAGAGCATGCTGGCCAGCCGCTTGCCCGGCATCTTGCCGCCGCTGAGCGAACAAGAGGCACAGCAGACCGCCGCCATTCACTCCATCGGCGGCCTCACCCCGCGCGCCGGTCACTGGCATCACAGACCCTACCGTACGCCGCACCACAGCGCCTCGGCCGTGGCGCTGGTGGGGGGTGGCAGCCACCCGCGGCCCGGTGAAATATCCCTGGCCCACAACGGCGTGCTGTTTCTGGATGAACTGCCCGAGTTCGAGCGCAAGGTGCTCGACTCCCTGCGCGAGCCGCTGGAGACGGGCCACATCACCATCAGCCGGGCCGCCCGCCAGGTGGATTTCCCCGCCCGCTTCCAGCTGGTCGGCGCCATGAACCCCAGCCCTTGCGGCCACTATGGCGATGGCCAGACCCGCTCCAGCCCGGATCAGATCCTGCGCTACCTCGGCAAGCTTTCCGGCCCCTTTCTCGACCGCTTCGACCTGACGGTGGAGGTGCCGCTGCTGCCCAAGGGGAGCCTGACCGGCAAGGCGGAGCGGGGGGAGTCGAGCCAGCAGATCCGCGAGCGGGTACTGGGGGCACGGGAGCGAATGCTGAGCCGCAACGGCAAGCTCAACAACCTGCTTGATAGCCGTGAAATCGAAGAAATTTGCCGCTTATCGCCGCAGGATGCCGAGTTTCTGGAGAACGCCATCCAGAAGCTGGGGCTCAGCATCCGGGCCTGGCACCGCATCCTGCGGGTGTCGCGCACCATCGCGGATCTGGCAGGACGACAGGCCATCGAGAAGGAACACCTGATCGAGGCGCTCGGCTACCGGGCCATGGACCGGCTACTGTCACGGCTGCGCAGCGGCTGATACGGGGCAGGAAGCGACCGCGATGGCCCCTTGCATGGTCTCGCGGGCCGTCGGCTGATATTATGGCCACAGATCTGACCACTTGATGGCCCCTTATCGACAGCAAGACGGACCCGACCCATGCCCAACAAGCTGATTGAGCGACTGCGCGGCAGCCTCTCGACCCTGCTCTATTTTCTCAACACCCTGTTCTGGTTTATCCCCATCCTCACGCTGGGCCTGCTCAAGCTGTTGCTGCCCCTCAAGGGCTGGCGCACCCTCTGCAACGCGCTGCTGGATGGCAGTGCCGGCTGCTGGATCGGTTTCAACAACCTGATCCAGAAAACCATCATCAGAACCCCTTTCGATGTGGTCGGAGTGGACAAAGGGCGCCGGAATGAGTGGTATATGGTGATTGCCAACCATCAATCCTGGGTCGACATACTGGTACTGCAGCGGATTTTTAATCAAAAAATCCCCTTCCTGAAGTTTTTCCTCAAGAAAGAACTGATTTGGGTACCTTTTCTCGGCCTGGCCTGGTGGGCGCTGGATTTCCCCTTCATGCGGCGATATTCGCGCAAGTTGCTGGAAAAGAAGCCGCATCTGAAGGGAAAAGACATAGAGACCACGCGCCAGGCCTGTGCCAAGTTCCGCCATATTCCGGTGAGTGTGATGAACTTCGTGGAGGGCACCCGCTTCACCGCCCGCAAACACGACAAACAGGCAGCACCCTATCGCCACCTGCTGCACCCGCGGGCTGGCGGCATCGCCTTCACCCTGGCGGCCATGGGTGATCAGCTGCACAAGCTGGTGGATGTGACCATCGCCTATCCGGACGGCATCCCCAGTTACTGGGACTTCATGTGCGGTCGGGTCAAGGAGATCAAGGTTCGAGTCCGCTTTTTGCCGATCGAACGCAATCTGGTGGGGGATTACTTCAATGACCCCGAGTTCCAACAAGAGTTTCAACAGTGGCTGAACGGGATCTGGCACGAGAAGGACCAGACCCTGGATCAGCTGCTGGCGGACAAGACGCCCTCAACGACGCCATGCTAACCCTGCTCCCGGGTCCGCTGGTGCTGCTCATCAGCGCCGGCCTGACCATACTGTTTACCGCCCTGTGCGCCAGCCTGATCCTGCTGGTGTCGCTGGCCAAGCTGCTGCTGCCGATCCCGGCCTTTGGCCGTGCCTGCAGTCGCCTCAACAACCGTTTCATGCGCCTGTGGCTGGCCTGCAACGCCCTGGTGATCCGCCTCACTACCCGCATCGACTGGCAGGTGGAGGACGACACCCGGCTGCACAAGGATGGCTGGTATCTGATCGTCAGCAACCACATGAGCTGGACCGATATCGTGGTACTGGGTCATCTGTTTCGCGACCGGCTGCCGGTGCCCAAGTTCTTCATGAAGCACGAGCTCATCTACATCCCGCTGCTGGGGCTGGCCTGCTGGGGGCTCGACATGCCCTTTATGCGTCGCTACTCACGGGAGTTTTTGCTGAGGAACCCGCATCTGCGCGGCAAGGACATCGAGACCACCCGCAACGCCTGCGAGAAGTTTCGCCACATCCCCACCACCGTCATCAACTTCGTGGAGGGGACCCGCTTCACCGAGGCGAAGCGCGACGCCTCCCGCTCCCGTTACCAGCACCTGATGTCGCCCAAGGCGGCAGGGCTGGCCTTCACCCTGGCAGCCATGGGAGAACAGTTCGACAGCCTGATCAACGTCACCATCAGCTACCCGGACAACCCCGAAACCCCCTTCAAGGATTTCCTGATGGGGCGGATGAAGCGCATCCGGGTACGGATCGAGGAGCTGCCGGTGGATGAGCAGCTGGTGGGGGATTACTTCAACGACAAGCAGTTCAAACGCGGCTTCCAGCAGTGGCTGAACCAGCGCTGGCAGGATAAGGACGCCGTGCTGGCGCAGTGGCAGGCAGCCGATGCGGCGGCTCAGGCCGAGCCGCAGGCGGCCAAGGCGAGCGCTGAGGCCAGTTCAGGCAGCTGATCCTCGCTGAACACCCGGATGCCGTGGCGGCGCAGCAGGGCCGTGGTCATGCCCTCGCCCGCCACAGAGACACCCTCGAAGCGGCCGTTGTAGATGCGGCCGCTGCCGCAGGAGGGACTCCCCTCCTTCAGCAGGGCGAAGCGAATGCCCTGAGCCTGGCAGAGTTGCAGCGCCAGCCGGGCGCCGTGATCGAACTCGGCCGTCACATCCAGTCCACTCGCGGTCAGTACCCGCTCGCCTTGCCGTTCGGCAGGGGGGCGCGGGGTCGGCAGGCCGCCCGCCACCTCGGGGCAAAACGCCAGCGCCCTCCCCTCAGCCCCCAGCTCGCGCAGCCAGTCGCTGACGATCCCCTTGCTCTGGCCATCGTAGCGCACCGGCTGGCCCAGCAGACAGGCGCTGACCAGCACCTTGTGCACGCTGGTCTCACTCATGCTTTGCTCCCCCGCTGGCTAAAACCTGGGCCATCGTCGCGCAACGAACATGGGCCCAGCAGGCAGGCACTGACCAATATCTTGTGCACGCCTGCGCCACTCATGCTTCCGCTCCGTTCATCACCTGATCGAACATCACGCAGCAGGGGCTCTCCATCCGGTAGAGAATGGCGGGGCGCTGCTTGCCGGTACGCTTGCGACCGGTATCCAGCAGGATGCCGGCGCGGTGGATCCGCTTGCGAAATGCCGCCGTGTTCATCGGCGTCTGCAAGATGATTTCGAAGGCCCGTTGCACCTCGGAGAGGGTGAACTCTGCCCCCAGCAGTTGCAGCGGCAAGGTGCTGTAGCGGCTCTTGATCCGCAGCCGCTCCAGCCCCCGGGCGATCAGCTGGGTGTGGTCGAAGGCGAGGCTGAGCCCCGGCAGGTCACAGAGCGGGTGCCAGCAGCCATGCACGGCCTCGACCTCGGAGTCCACCAGGCAGAGATAGACCAGGGTGGTGGACCAGCCACGGGGATCTCGCTCCAGATTGCCGAGGGTGCAGACCTGCTCGCTGTAGCAGTGGCCCAGCCCCCACTCGGTCAGCAGGCGATGGCGAGCCGCGTCCAGATCCCGATCCCGGGTCTCGTCGATGCGCAGCGCCGGCAGTTGCCAGCAGTGGGCAAAGGGCGGGCGATCGCGGGTCTCAAGCAGCAGCTCGAGCCGCTCCTCGTTCAACCGCAGCACCACCATATCCAGACTCATTCTCAACATGCCGATCGCCCTGCTCGCCTTCGATTAATGTTTGGTAGATAATATCACACGAATAGTATGTGCAGGAGCCACTCAATGGGAACCGTCGCCAGCCTGGATATTGATGCGCAGAAGGGCTTTACCCCCCTCTGCCCGAACGAACTGCCCGTCGCGGGCGGGGATGATATTGTGGCTGCGCTCAACGCTCAGGCCACCCTCGCCAGCCTGCGGATCGGCAGCAAGGATTCGCATCCCGCCAACGCCGCCTGGGCCGTCAGCGATCCCGCCGGCATGTTGCTGCCGCTGGATTTGCCCAACGCCGACCTCACCTGGCCGGTGCACTGCGTGCCGGGTACCCGCGGCTTCGAACTGCTCGACGGCCTGCCGGCCCCGGTCGATTACGACTTCTTCGTCTGGAAGGGAGTCGAGCCGGATCTGCACCCCTACGGCACCTGCTTCCACGATCTGGCCGAGCGCCGCAGCACCGGACTCATCGAGTTTCTGCACGCCCGCGGCGTCACTACCGTGCTGGCCGGCGGCCTCGCCACCGACTACTGCGTCAAGACCAGCGTGCTGCAGCTGCGCCGCGCCGGCTTCCGGGTGATCGTCCATCTCGATGCCTGTCGTGGCATCGCCCCCGAGACGGTTGCCAGCGCCCACACCCAGATGATCGAGGCCGGCGCCGAACTCGCCCAGAGCCTGATCGATGTACAACGCCTGCTGGACGCCTGATATGCCCCTCATTCTCATCAGCCTGCCCGATACCGGCGTCTGCAATCTACAAAAGCGGCAGGGGAGCGCTCTTGCGTTCACCCGCCTGCGGGGAGTCTGATATGCCACCCATACTCAACAGCCTGCTCGATACAGATGCTTACAAGCTGCACATGCAGCAGGCGGTGTTCCATCGCTATCCGGATGCCGAGGTGGTGGCCGAGTTCCACAGCCGCAACGAAGAGGATCTGCTGCCCATGATGGGCCAGATCGAGGAGCAGCTGCACCTCGCCGGCTCCTTGCGGCTGACCAGGCCCGAGCTCAACTTCCTGGCCGAGCGCCCCTTCTTCACCGCCGATTACCTCGATCACCTGCGCCGCAAGCCGCTGGATGCCTCCCTGCTCAAGGTATTCGAGCAGGACGGTCGCATCAACGTGCGGGTCGAGGGCCCCTGGCAGGACGTGATCCTGTGGGAGATCCCGGTGCTCGCCATCATCAGCGAGATGCGCAACCGCTTCCGCTACCCCCAGTTCGGCGTCACTCAGGCGCTGGAGCGGCTCGATCAGAAGATCGACAAGCTGGAGCGGGAACTGAGCCGGGAGGAGATGAGCGAGTTCAACCTCATCGACTTCGGCACCCGGCGCCGTTTCTCCCTCGCGGTGCAGGATGCGGTGGTGGGTCGTCTCAAGGAGCGGCTGCCGGCGTTTCGCGGCACCAGCAACTACCTGCTGGCCCAGAAATACGGCCTGCCGGCGGTGGGTACCCAGGCCCACGAGTGGTTCCAGGCCCACCAGCAGCTCGGCTTCCCGCTCGAGCACAGCCAGCGGGCCGCCCTCACCAGCTGGCTGGATGAGTTCACCAATCACCTCGGCATCGCGCTCACCGACTGCATCACCATGGATGCCTTCCTGCGCGACTTCGACTTCGAGCTGGCCAGCCGCTATCAGGGACTGCGCCACGACTCCGGCGATCCCGTGGTGTGGGGCGAGAAGGCCATCAGCCACTATCAGCGGCTCGGTATCGACCCCACCGAGAAGACGCTGGTGTTCTCCGATGGCCTCAACCTCGACAAGGCGGTCGAGTTGTTCCGCCACTTCCGCGGCCGCATCAACACCAGCTTCGGCATCGGCACCAAGCTCACCTGCGATCTACCCGGCGTCAGCCCGATGAACATCGTCTTCAAGCTGATGGAGTGCAACGGCGGCCCGGTCGCCAAGATCTCCGACAGCCCCGGCAAGACCCTGTGCCGGGATGCGGACTTCATCCGCAACCTCAAGCAGGCGTTCCACGTCGGGGTCTGACTTGGGCCAATCTGATGGCAAACAAAAAGCCCGCCGGTTTGCACCGGCGGGCTTTTTTCATCGGGTCTGGCGGGATCAGTCTTTCTTGGCCAGCAGGAATTTCACCAGCTGGTTGAACTGTTCCTGGGAAGTAATGGATTCGATCTTCACCATGTACTTGCCGTTGACCAGGAAGGCCGGCACACCGCGGATGTTGTAGCTCTCGGTGTTGCGGTCAAACTGGGAGACCATGCCGGAGACGGCGAAGCTGTCGACGGCACCGTCGAACTCCTCGGCCGGCACGCCGTTGTCCACGAAGATCTGCTTCACGTCGGCACGGCTCTGCGGGTACTGACGCTGGGTGTGGATCTTGTCGAAGATGGCCGGGGTCAGCTTGCCTTCAACATTCAGCAGGCTGGCAACGGCGTAAGCACGCTGCATCTCCGGACCCATCTCGCGGCCCAGGAAGGCCACCGGGTTTTTCTTCATCGGCACGCCTTCCGGCAGGTTCTTCTTCAGATCCTCGGCAATCGGCTCGAACTTGGCGCAGTGGGGGCAGTAGTAGGAGAAGAACTCCAGCACTTCCGGTTGGGCGCTACCGGTCTGTTTGACCACATCGTAGTTGACGCCTTCCTTGAATTCGGGGGCGGCGTGAACCATGGGGATCATCAGCATGGCAGCAAGGAAAAATAGTACTTTTTTCATGACGTTTCCTGTTAAGGGATCACTGTGAGGCACGCCCGGCGAACCGAAGCAGTGCCAAGCCTATTGCGTCACCACTGCGCAGTCAATGGTCAAGCAGGATGCGTGAGTCCCGTCTGCCACCCGCTCTCTTTCCCTCATCACCAGCCAGGCGTCAGCGTCAGGGGCGGTGCCTTGAGCGCTTCCAGCTGGTCGTGCAGGGTCGCGATCTGCTGGCGCCAGTAGTGATCGGTGTTGAACCAGGGGAAGTGGCGCGGGAAGGCGGGGTCTTCCCAGCGCCGGGCCAGCCAGGCCATGTAGTGAACAATGCGCATGGCCCGCAGCGGCTCGATCAGCGCCAGCTCGCGCGGGTCGAACTCCATGAACTCTTCATAGCCCGCCAGCAGGGTATCGAGCTGGATCAGCTGCTCGTGCCGCTCGCCGCTCAGCATCATCCAGAGATCCTGGATGGCGGGGCCGCTGCGACAGTCATCGAGATCGACGAACATCGGGCCGTCGCGCCAGAGGATGTTGCCCGGGTGGCAGTCGCCATGCAGGGAGATCTGGGCCACGTCCAGGGTCATGGCGTCACTGACATGCTTGATCAGCTCGTCCAGCACCCCGAAGAAGGACTTGGCCAGCCCGCTCGGCAGCCACTCGCCGGACGCCAGCAGCTGACGCGGCTCGTGCAGCATGCTCTCCACATCGAGCCGGACTCGGTGGTGGAAGGGGCGACTGGCACCTATCTGGTGGATGCGGCCGAGATAGCGCCCCACCCACTCCAGCTGGTCGAGGTTGTCCACCTCGAACTGGCGGCCCCCCACGCTCTGCCAGATGGCGAAGGGGTAGCCCTGATGCTCCAGCAGGGTCTCGCCGGCAAAGGCGATGGGGGCGGCAACCGGGATCTCCGCCTCATTGAGGCGGGCGGCGAAGTCGTGCTCTTCGAGGATCTGGGCCCGGCTCCAGCGGCCGGGACGATAGAACTTCACCACGTAGCGGCGACGATCTTCATCCTGAAACTGGTAGACCCGGTTTTCGTAGCTGTTGAGTTCGATGAGACCGGAGTCGATACGCAGGCCGCTGAGGTCCAGCGCATCCATGATGAGATCGGGATTGAGGTCGGAATAGTTGAAACGCATGTCATCCACCATGAGAAAGGGGCGCCGTTGCGCCCCATTCTATCACTACTGCTTATCATTGCCGCGCCCGATGACCGGCTAAAACCGGCCATGGTGGCGACGGTCACAGCCGGCTGATGAACTTGCTGGGCTGGCGCAGGATCCCCTTGCTGTCGTCTGCGGCCGCCCCTTCGCGTTTGAGCACGAAGCGGATGTCCAGGGTCGGCTTCTTCAGATTGAAGGGGTCGACCGCCACGCTCACCGGCAGGGTGAAGATCTCGCCCGCCTTCAGAGTCACCTCGCGCGGGCCGAACCATTCGTGCTCCGGCAACCCCTCCACATCCAGCTGATAGGTCTGGGGATGCAGGGTCTTGTTGAGGATCTTGAGGGTGTAGGTGTTCTCGATGAGCCCCTCGCTGTTCTCGCGGAACAGCTGGTTGCGATCCCGCAGGATATCGAGCCCCATCGGCATGATGGACATGGCGTTGTAGACGAACACCCCCAGCATCACCGCCATCACCAGGCCATAGCCAATCAGTTTGGGCCGCGCCACGTGGGTGGAGTCGTTGGCCAGCTTGTGCTCGGTGGTGTAGCTGATGAGCCCCTTCGGATAGCCCATCCGCTCCATGGTCTGATCGCAGGCATCGACGCAGGCACCGCAGTTGATGCACTCGTACTGCAGACCGTCGCGGATGTCGATGCCGGTCGGGCAGACCTGCACGCAGAGGTCGCAGTCGATGCAGTCCCCCAGCCCCAGCGCCTTGGGATCGGCCTTGCGGGCACGGGCGCCACGGGTTTCACCGCGCTTGGCGTCATAGCCGACGATGAAGGTGTCCTTGTCGAACATGGCGGACTGGAAGCGAGCATACGGGCACATGTGAATGCACATGATGGCGCGCATCCAGCCGGCGTTGCCGTAGGTACAGGCGGCGAACAGCACCACCCAGAAAATGACCCAGCCGCTGGCCTGCAGGGTGAAGAAGTCCGGTACCAGCTGGAATACATCCTGGAAGTAGGCGACGAAGGTGAGGCCGGTACCCAGCGACAGCAGGATCCAGGCCAGATGCTTGGCCCCCTTACGGGCCAGCTTCTCGGCGTTCCAGGGCGAGGCATCCAGCTTGCGGCGCTTGTTGGCCGCCCCTTCCAGCTTCTCTTCGAACCAGATGAACATGAAGGTCCACACCGTCTGCGGGCAGAGATAGCCACACCAGACCCGGCCGAGGAAGGTGGTCACGAAGAAGAGCCCAAAGGCGGCGATCATGAAGATCCAGGCCAGCAGGGTCAGATCCTGCGGCCAGATGGTGGCACCGAAGATGTGGAACTGCTGGTGACCGATGTCGAACAGCACGGCCTGGCGACCGTCATAGCGCAACCAGGGAATGGCGACGAAGAGCACCACGAAGAACCAGCCCATGGCCTTGCGCACCCGCTGCCAGTAGCCGGTCTGGGCCCTCACGTAGATGCGGTTGCCGGGATTGAACCTGTCATCGCTCGCTTTGAAGGTATTGGGGTTGTATGTCCCCGTTACATCGCCGGTGACATCCTTGATATCGATCTTGTCCTGGTCGGCCATTGCAACACTTCGCTCCACTCATTAATTGTTATGGAGCGGATTATATCTTAAACAGCCTGCTAATTGTGTGGGTAAAATGTATCTAATGTTCGAGTGGTGTCGCAATTTCAAGCAACAAAAAAGACGTATCGCCAGTTGACGAAACGTCTTTTTGAGAGATTCTTTTGAACACCAATAAAGGCTCCAGCTGGAGCAATCTTTACTTGATGCCGCGGGCCTTGAGCAGAGCTTCCTTGAAGTCGGGCACGTGATCCTTGGCCAGGCCGGGGATCATCGCCTGCTTGTCGGATTCCCGCATCTTGAGGTGATAGATCAGCATGTCGTCGGTCAGCTCGGACAGAGGACCTTCAAATCCCGCTTCCTCGGCCAGTTTGGCAACAAACTGCACCAGGCTGAGATCCTGTTCCTTGATCCAGGCAGGCTGCAACAACTCCAGCAGCTCTTCGATACGATGACATTGCATAGACGACCTCTTTAATCTGTCTTGTGAAACTCAGGCAACCTTACCCATCAAGGCTACTTCGATACGATCCCGCCCATTATGCTTGGCCTGGTAGAGGGCCGCATCCGCTTTTTGAATCAGCTCGCTGATGGAGAGGCTCTGATCCGGTACCAGGGTCGCCACCCCGAAGCTGCAACTGACCCGCCCGGAAACCAGGGATTTCTGATGGGGAATGCTCAAATCCTTCAGCGCCACCCGCACGTTCTCGGCGATCTGCAACGCCCCCTGCATGCTGGTACAGGGCAACAGCAGGGCGAACTCCTCACCGCCGTAGCGGGCGGCGAGATCGTCCTCGCGCCGCTGCACCTCGGCCAGCAGACCCGCCACCTGCTGCAGACACTCGTCCCCCAGCTGATGGCCATAGAGGTCGTTGAATTGCTTGAAGTAGTCCACATCCACCAGCACCAGCGACAGCGGCGCCCGGGCCCGGTGACAGCGACGCCAGGCGCGCTCGAGGCAGTAGTCGAGGTGAGCCCGGTTGGCGATGCCGGTCAGCCCGTCCAGCCGGGAGGTCAGCTTGAGGTGCTCGGAGACTGCCTTCAGCTCGGCCACCAGATCGGCGTTGGAGAAACGGTGGTAAAGCGAGGCCACCTGATCCCGCCGCAAGCGGCGCAGCAGGGTCGGCAGGAAGACGAACAGATAGCCGGCCAGCATGCAGGAGACGATCCGCTCCTGCTCATTGCCCGCCCCCAGCTCGAACAGCATGGCCAGCCCGAGCGGCAACACGGCGCCGTAAAGCGAGCGGCGGCTGCCGAACAGCATGATGGCACTGCCGGTGAGGATCAGGCTGGAGAGCATCATCATGGCGGCACGATAGGTGTCGGGCAGCTTGTCCATGTAGAGCAGCACACCCAACGCCCAAATGATGGAGGTGATGGTCACCCCGATGAAGAGCTCACGCTCCAGCACCGGCAGCGGGATCTGCGCCAGCCTGGGCTGGCGCCAGCGCAGGTGCCAGCCTCGGCAGATCAGCAGCAGCAACACCCCGGCCAGCCAGCCGAGCGCCTCGGCGGCGGGCAGGTAGTCGTGGAACAGCAGGCTCCAGCCAAGCGCCAGCAGACCCAGACAAGGCAGGCTGAATGAGGCGTGGGTATAGAGCTGGGCCATGATGGCCTGCTTCACCTGACGTGTCACACTCTGGGTCAACTGCGTACTCCCTGTACAAGAGCCGCACAGTCTACCACTACCCCTTCGGAGCCAACAATAAAACGTCCGTTATTAAGCGGTTAGTCAGTCGATGATGCCAGGCCCCTAACTGCCGGCAGAGACGGCTCAGCCGCGTTCCAGCTCGTCGAGGATCGGGCACTCGGGGTTTTCATCCCCGTGGCAACAGCCGACCAGCCCCTCGAGGGAGCTGAGCATGGCCTGCAAACCGGCGATGCGGGCGCGCAGATCGACGATCTTCTCCTGCGCCAGCTTCTTCACCTGGGCGCTGGTTCTGTGCTCGTCCCGATAGAGCGCCAGCAGCTCCTGGCACTCCTCCAGATTGAAGCCGGTCTCCCGCGCCCGCTTGACGAAGCGCAGCTCGCGCAGCGCCCCCTCGGTGTAACTGCGGTAGCCGTTGTCGCTGCGAACTGGCGCCGAGATGAGGCCGATGCTCTCGTAGTAGCGAATGGTCTTGGCGGTCAGTCCCGTCGCCTTGGCTACCTTGCTGATGTTCATGGATGACTCCTTAACGGTTCGATTCTGTGCTGACATGGGCGAGAGCCCGCGGCTGCCAGCGTTTCAATAGCAGGGAATTGCTCAATACTGTGATGCTGCTCAGGGCCATGGCCGCCCCTGCCAGCTCTGGGCTGAGGTAACCCAGCGCCGCCAGCGGAATGCCGATGATGTTGAACACAAAGGCCCAGAACAGGTTCTGCTGGATGGTGCGCCAGGTCGCCGCCGAGATGTCGATGGCATCGGCCACCAGCCGCGGGTCAGATCGCATCAGGGTGATGGAGGCGGTCTCCATCGCCACATCGGAGCCGGAGCCCATGGCGATCCCCACATCCGCCGCCGCCAGCGCCGGGGCGTCGTTCACCCCATCCCCCACCATGGCCACCAACCCGCTGGTTTGTGCCCGCAGCGCCGCCACTTTCTCCACCTTGCCGGCCGGCAGCACGGAGTCGAAGGCCCCGTCCAGCCCCAGCTTGGCGGCAATATGGGCCACCGGCGCCGGCGCATCACCGCTCACCAGCCAGCTGGCGATGCCGCGCTGGCGCAGGGTGGCGATGGCATCCAGGCTCTCGGGGCGCAGGGTATCCGCCAGTGCGGCTATGCCGGCCACCACCCCGTCGATGGCCACCCAGACCCGGGTCGCGCCGTCGGTAGCTTGTTCATCCTGTTGTGGCGGTTCAATACCGAGCTGGGCCAGCAAAGATCCATTGCCGATGGCGACCATGTGGCCGGCGACCTGACCGACAATACCGGCCCCGACCCGCACCTCCACCGCCTCCGGCTGGGGCAACGCAGCCTCCTTGCCGACCGCCTCGCGCATGGCCAGCGCCAGCGGGTGTTCGCTCGCCTGCTGCAGGGCGGCGGCGAGGCGCAGTTGCTCGTCGTTGCCGCTCCAGCTGGCCAGTACCGGCCGGCCCTGGGTCAGGGTGCCGGTCTTGTCGAAGATCAGCGCCTTGATGGCATGGGCCTTCTGCAGGGTATCGACATCCTTGATCAGAATGCCGTGGCGCGCCGCCACCCCGGTACCGGTGACGATGGCCGCCGGGGTCGCCAGCCCCAGCGCACAGGGACAGGCGATCACCAGCACGGCCACTGCCGCCAGCAGCGCCTGACCGAAGTCGTTGCTGATGGCGTACCACACCAGCAGGGTGAACAGGGCGATGGCCATCACCACCGGCACGAACACGGCGGAGACCTTGTCCACCAGCTGTTGCAGTGGCGCCTTGCCCATCTGGGCATTCTCTACCAGTGCGATGATCTTGCTGAGGCTGGAATCCTCCCCCACCGTAGTGGCTTCGATCTCCAGCACGCCGGAGCGGTTGATGGCTCCGCCCAGCACCTTGTCGCCCTCACCACGGGGCACCGGCAGGCTCTCGCCGGTAAGGATCGACTCGTCCAGCTCGCTGGCGCCGCTCACGATTCTGCCATCCACCGGCACCCGCTCACCCACCAGCACCCGCAGCCGATCACCGCGCAGCACCTCGTCGATGGCGACGCTCTGCCAGCTCTCGCCACGCCAGACGGTGGCGGTTTCCGGCCGCAGCGCCATCAGTTCGCGAATGGCGGACTGGGTGCTGCGTCTGGCCCTGGCTTCCAGCAACTTGCCGAGGGAGATCAGGGTGATGATGATGGCGCTCGCCTCGAAATAGAGCTGGCCGCTGGCGGCCATCCCCAGGTTGAGCAGCAGATAGAGGCTGTAGAAGTAGGCCGCACTGGTACCGGTCGCCACCAGCACATCCATGTTGGCGGAGCGGTTCTTGATGGCGAGCCAGGCACCGCGATAGAAGCGGGCCCCGATCCAGAACTGCACCGGGGTGGCGAGCACCAGCTCTAGCCAGGCAGGCAGATGCCAGGGCAGCAGACCGGCCATGGCCAGCATGCCCGCCAGCAGCGGCAGGGTCAGCAGGGCCGAGATGATGACCCGGGTTTGCGCCTGACGGGCGCTGGCGGCCTCCTGCGCTTCCCGCTCCAGCAACTGCTGGCGGCGGCCGCTGGCCGAGCCCTGCGCCAGCTGGGCGCCAAAGCCGAGCGCCTCGATCTGCTCGCGCAGGCCTGCGGGCGTCTGCATCCCGGGTACCAGCACGATACGGGCCTGCTCGATGGAAAAGTTGACGTCGGCGGAGATGACGCCGGGCAGCGCCGCCAGCATCTTGTTCAGGCGGGCCGAGCAACCGGCACAGGTCATGCCGGTGATTTGAAACAGGATGGTCTCGCTGCCGTAGTCGTAACCCTGCGCCTTGATGCTCTCCAGCACCGCCGGCAAACGGTCTGGGCTGGCAAGGTCGATGGCGGCTTGCTCCAGTGCGAAGTTGACGGTCGCCTCGACCCCTTCCAGCTTGTTGAGGGCGGTCGTGATGCGGCCGGCGCAGTTGGCGCAGCTCATGCCGCTGAGCGGCAACTGCAGATGAATCGGTGATTGAAGATGAGTGGTCATGTTGTTCCTCCCCGGAACCAGTCGGCCAGAATGAGCGCCGACCAACAAACCCTAACCTTTACTGTAAGGGTAAGCTCAAGCCACATGATCCACTTTTTGCAGATGAAAAAAACGGCGCCCGTTTGCTGCCAAAGAGCCAACGGGCGCCGCCTTCAACTATTGCGCGGTGTGAGCGGCGACTCAGATACCGTACTGGGCGCGGTAAGCCTTCATGGCGGCCAGTTGCGCCGCCAGCTCCGGCTGCTCGGCCTGCTTCTCTTCCAGATAAGCGATCAGGTCGCTCATCTGAATGATGGCGATGATGTGGGCGCCGTAGTCACGCTCCACTTCCTGAATGGCGGAGAGCTCGCCCTTGCCCTTCTCCTGACGGTCCAGCGCGATCAGCACGCCGGCCAGCGAGGCGCCGTTGGCCTGGATCAGATCCATGGATTCGCGGATGGCGGTACCGGCGGTGATGACGTCATCCACCAGCATGATGCGCCCCTTGAGAGGACTGCCCACCAGATTGCCGCCCTCGCCGTGATCCTTGGCCTCCTTGCGGTTGAAACACCAGGGCACATCCACGTCGTGCTGCTCCACCAGTTGCACCGCGGTGGCGGAAGCGATGGGGATCCCCTTGTAGGCCGGGCCAAACAGCACATCAAACTCGATGCCGGCATCCATCAGGGCGGCGGCATAGAAGCGGCCGAGACGGGCCAGATCGCGGCCGCTGTTGAACAGACCGGCGTTGAAGAAGTAGGGGCTTTTACGACCGGATTTCAGGGTAAATTCACCGAATTTGAGGACCTGCTTCTCCAGGGCGAACTCGATAAATTGACGCTGGTAGGCTTTCATTCTGGCTCCTTGCTTGGCTTGTCGTTTACTTGCGTGGGGGTATAAAAAAACGCGGTCAATGCCGCGTTTTTAAAATCAGGAGAGCGACTGCTTCTGCAGCGCAATGATGTCGGCGATGCCGCCCTTGGCGAGCGCCAGCATCTCCAGCAGCTCTTCGTGGGTGAAGGGTTCGGCCTCCGCGGTGCCCTGCACCTCGATGATGCGACCATCTTCGGTCATCACCACGTTCATGTCAGTCTCGGCGGCGGAGTCTTCGATGTACTCCAGATCGCAGATGGCTTCCCCTTCATACATACCGACGGAGACGGCAGCGATCATCTGCTTGAGCGGGCTCTGCTTGAGCATGCCCTTCTCGACCATCCAGTTCAGCGCATCCACCAGCGCCACGCAGGCACCTGTGATGGCGGCGGTGCGGGTGCCACCGTCGGCCTGCAGCACGTCGCAGTCAACGGTGATGGAGTGCTCGCCCAGCGCGGTCAGGTCTACCGCAGCGCGCAGGGAGCGGGCGATCAGCCGGGAGATCTCCAGGGTGCGGCCACTCTGCTTGCCGGAGGCCGCTTCGCGGTTCATCCGGGAGTGGGTGGAGCGCGGCAGCATGCCGTACTCGGCGGTCACCCAGCCCTGATTCTTCCCTTTCAGGAAGCGCGGCACGCTGGTGTCGACGCTGGCGGTGCAGAGCACGCGGGTGTTGCCGAATTCCACCAGCACGGACCCTTCAGCATGCTTGGTGAAGTGGCGGGTAATGGTGACCGGACGAAGCTGCGCGGCAGTGCGATCGCTGGGACGTGACATGGGACGGACCTCTGGGCTGGCTGAATTGGCGCAGGAGTATAGGGTCTGCTGGCGCTTTGGCGCAAGCCGCGTTGCTGCGACAAATGACGTCAAGCTAGGCGCGGGGCGCAGGCAATGGCCACCACTCCCTTGACAAGCCCTGCAACAACGCATGACGTCATTTGCAGCGCAACCCGTAGGGACGGGCCAGTTTTTTGCGCGTAACGTCGTTACTCGGCGGCTCATGTGAACGACCACACTTCACGCCTCGCGCCTAGTCCCGCACAAAAACTGACCCCGTCGCGGTCGTGACAAAGCACCAGCAGACCCTAAGCCATCCCAGCCCAAATATCAGCCGCTAAAACCACGCTGTCGGCTGACGGAGCAGGCCTGGCTGAGTATACTGGCCCCACACTTCATCAAGCCCGGAACAATCAATGATTCACAGCATGACCGCCTACGCCCGCAAGGAACTCAAGGGCGACTGGGGCACAGCCGTTTGGGAAATTCGTTCGGTCAACCAGCGCTATCTGGAGACCTACATTCGCCTGCCGGAACAACTGCGCAGCCTGGAGCCGGTTCTGCGTGAGCGCTTCCGCGCCAAGCTGCAGCGCGGCAAGGTGGAGTGCAACCTGCGCTTTGAAGCCGCCCAAGCCGCTGCCAGCCAGCTGCACATCAATGAAGAGCTGGCCAAGCTCATCATCGACAGTGCCAACTGGGTGATGAAAGAGGCGGGCCAGGGTCAGCTCAACCCGGTCGACGTGCTGCGCTGGCCGGGCGTAATGGCTGCCGCCGAGCAGGACATGGATGCGGTCGCCACCGAGCTGCTCGGCGGGTTTGACCTGACCATGGAAGATTTCCTTGCCTCCCGCGCCAGCGAAGGGGCCAACCTCAAGGCCCTGATCGAACAGCGTCTGGCCGGCATTCAGGTAGAAGTGAAGAAGGTGCGCGTGCACCTGCCGCAGATCATCGAGTGGCAGCGCCAGAAGCTCACCGACCGTCTGGCCGAAGCCAAGGTGGAGCTGGACCCGGCCCGCATCGAGCAGGAGATCGTGCTGCTGGCCCAGAAGATCGACGTAGCCGAAGAGCTGGATCGTCTGGAGATGCACATCAGCGAGACCAACAAGATCATGAAGAAAGGTGGCGCCTGCGGCCGTCGTCTCGACTTCATGATGCAGGAGTTCAACCGCGAGTCGAACACTCTCGGCTCCAAGTCGATCAACGCCGAGGTGACCCAGTCCGCCGTCGAGCTGAAGGTGCTCATCGAGCAGATGCGCGAGCAAATTCAGAACATCGAGTAATCGATACAAGAAGCCCGTCAACGACGGGCTTCTTTCATTTGGCGACGCACCCGGTTGGCGGCCTGCGCCAGATCGGATTTTCACGTTGCACCGACAGCATCTGACTCACTTGTGCGGTATGCTGTCACGCTGACGATCAACCATGACCTCTGTTGAGGCCTGCCTTATGAAATACCTTGTAGTTCAAACCAAACAGATAGGGGATGTGCTGATCTCCACCGCGCTGTGCAACAACCTCAAGCAGAATGACCCAAGCGGAGAGGTTCACTATCTGGTCATGGATTATTGCGCGGGTATGGCGCAGGGCAATCCCAATATCGATCGGCTCATCATCATCGAGAAGGCCAGGCGCAACCAGTGGCGCTACATGAAGGATCTGCTGCTGACCATTCGCCGTGAACGCTACGACGTGGTGGTCAACAGCCAGGGCCAGATGATCGGCCTGCTCAGCTGCCTCTTCTCCGGTGCCCGCCTGCGCATCGGGTTTGACTCCTTCCCCTGGCGGCTCGGCCACAACCGCATCGTGCGTTTTCGCAAGGACACCGAATTCCAGGGCAACAGCACCCTGGTTGACGATCGCTTCTCGCTGCTCAAGCCGCTCAAGCTGGCCAGCGAGGATCGCAACTACTACCTCTGGCTAAGTGAAGAAGAGAAGCAACAAGGAAAGGATGCCCTGCTGGCCGCCGGCGTCGACCTGAACCGCCCGCTGATCGCCATGGGCGTCAACTCGCTCGGGCACTACAAGCGCTGGCCCATCGACTGCTTTGCCAAGGTCGCCCAGTGGCTGATCGAACAGCACGATGCCCAGATCCTGATCTACTGCGGACCGGGGGAAGAGGAGTACAACCGCGGCCTGAAACCGCTGCTGCCCGCCGCCCTGCAAGCCAGCGTCTTCGACCACATCAAGACCCGCTCGGTACGAGAACTGGTGGGGCTGTTCGCCCACTGTCGGCTGTTTGTCGGCAATGACACCGGCCCCCGCCACATGGCGCAGGCCATCGACCTGCCCCTGCTGACCATAGTGGCTCCCGGTGGCGACAAGATCATCGCCAACCCGGTCAACCACCCCCGTTATCAGGCCATCGATGTGTTCGATGCCAAGGGACCCGACTTCCAACTGCCACAAAACGCGGAAAAGGACTTCATCGATGAAGCCCTGCTGCGCGCCATTACTCCCGAGCTGGTGATGGAGCGGCTGACAGCGCTGCCTGGTTGGCAAGCAGCCACGCCCTGAAAGTACGCTCGAATTCGGCCAGATCGAGAGAGTTGATATCCTGCTCCCGGATATTGGTCGAGAACAGCACGGTGGCTGACGGGGAGTTCGGGTGCCACTCGAGGAAGTTCTCGTTGCCGCCACCTATGTCCGGGTTGTAGAGGCCAAGAATGGGCTTGTGCAACCCGGCGGCGATGTGCACCGTCGCCGTGTCCACCGAGATCAGCCCCTGACACTGGCGCAGCTGGGCAAACAGCCCGGCCAGCGAGGGCGCATCTGGTGACAGCAGCAGGCGCTCCGGTCGGCTCAAGCCTGCCCGAATTCCGGTCACCTCCTCCTCCATACCCGGCGGGTAGAGCAGGCAGATGGCGCAAGAGCCGGCCGCCAGCATCTGCTCAACCATCTGGCGGATAAGCTCGGGCCGCAGGCGGCGGGAGCTGCCACTGCCGTAGGGGTTGAAACAGAGGACCGGCTCGGCTGGCCACCAGCTGGCCAGCGCATCGGGCGGGCTCATGGTCGGAACTATGTATTGCTGGTCCGGATTGGTCACGCCGAGCCGCTGCAACAGCAGGGCGAACTTGTCGGAGAAGTGCATGCCGCTGGAGGCCTTGCCCAGCTTGAGGTTGACTGCCTGCAGGGCATCGTCCATGCCGGCAACCCAATCCGCCCTCACCTGACTGATGAAGAAGATGTCCTTCATTTTCAGCATCTTGCCAAAGTGCACCAGGCACTCCACCTCCCCCAGCGAATGGGCCAGCCGCTTGAGCTGGCCATAGCCCGGCCGCTTGGGCACCTCTATCACCTTGTCCATGCCGAAATGATCGCGAAACAGGGGCGCCATGGCCGCGGTCGTGACGATCCACACCTCCCGCTCCGGGCTGGCGCGCTTGAGCTCGCGGGCCACCCAGGACGAGACGATGGCATCGCCCAGTTTGGCATCCCAGCGCAGCAACACTATCTTCCCCTTGCGCTCGTGCAGCGGAGCCGGCCGCTTGCGATCGAACAGCAGCTGCCCCAGCTTGCGGCGAAGAATGTCACGCTGGAGTTGCAGATCGTTGATTAATGACATGAATCCACCAGAAGGGCCGTTGAGTTGGAAAAAGGATGATAACAGCCTGACGCGGCTAGAGCGCCATCAGGGCATCGACCTGACGACTGATCTCGGCCGGCGACAGGGCCGCCAGCTGATCCGTGGTCGACCTCAGCACTATGTTGCGGCCCGCCAGCGGGATGAAGGCATCGCGCCAGCGCTCGTTGTTCATCAACACCAGGGTGGGCACCCCGAAGGAAGAGGAGATATGGATGATGGAGGTATCGGTCGAGATGACCCCTCGCGCATCCTTGATGATCTTGGCGGCATCGAGAATGGTGTCGGGAAACAGCGCTCTCATGTCCTGTCGCGAACAGGCCACTGGCTGCCTGGAGAAGACCAGGTAGGAGATCCCCTCATAGGCAGGCAACTGCGCCAGAATCCCGTTGATCTGCGCCTCCGTCATCGAGTTGCCGACCTGGCTACCCGTCAGGTTGACCAGCAGATAGCGGCCATACACGCTGGTATCGAGCTGCTCATTGCAAGGCGATGGTACTGTGGCCGGCACCCCAGCCGCATCACCTGCCACGCTGAGCATGCGATAGACGAAGTGATCCCTGACTGGGCGTGACGACACTATGGTGGCCTTCAGGTTGAACAGCGGCAGCAACTTCTGCTGCCCTTCACTCTTGAAGCGCAGGGGCAGTGACTGCAAGCGCCCGTTGGCCAGCAACAGCAACTTGGCCATGGCGATATCGTCGGGCTCGTCAAACAGATTGATCACCAGGTCATACTGCCGTTGCCTGAGTTCACGCAGCTTGCACCACATGCTCGCCGGCCACAGGGTGTCGTTCAGGGTGATCACGTGACACTCATCGATCCCGGCGACCGACGCCGCCAGCAGCTGGTTGCGCTGGCTGCACACCAGCTCGAGGCGCGCGGCGGGGTAGATCTCCCTGAGCCGGGCAATGGCGGGCAGGGTGAGAATGAAATCGCCGATGGCGTCATAACCGACCACCAGCACCCGCTTCACTTTCGCCCCGGCGGGGCATGGGGCGGCGTCAGATTCTCTGCCGATCAGCCATCTGGCAACGGAGTGGGTAAGCAACTTCTTGAGATTCATGGGTTATCCAGCATGTATGGCCAGCAGCGTCGGCAAGGCTGACAGGGCTGCCAACCAACAGCCACCGTCGGCACGCCCAGTACTATTTCAGATAGTGACCGTAGGCTCTGTCATCTATGGTGGTGGTGAACAGATCCACATCCAGACAGCAGGGCTCCACCCCGGAGGCAGACAGGCCATTGAGCTGCAAGCGGCCGGTCAGATAATCGGAAGGCATTCGCAGCGGATAGGCGCACTGCAATAGCTTCTTGGCACCAGCCAGAGTCAGCACATACCCAGCGGTAGAGAGCACTCCTCGCTTGGAGGAGCTGCTGGGCGTCAGGTATCTAGCAAGCCGGTAGCCACCGGGCAGGGATGACAGGAATGGCCAGCGTTTGGCTTTGCCATGATGCAGGAAGACGATCTCGGACTGGCAGGAGTGCACTATCGTCTCGATGATCGCCTTGCTGTGCATGTGCAGGTAGATGTCATCTTCAAGCACCACACAGCGTTCAATACCCTCGGCGACAATGCGCTCATAAACTCGAATATGGCTCATGGCGCAGCCAATCTCGCCAAAACTCAGTTCATGGCCACACACTTCTTTGGCCAGCTCCAAATCCACCTTGGCCAGCTCGGCATTGCTCAGCGCCTTCCCGTCTGTTGCATCTACAAACTCGAAATCTATGCCCAGATGCGCCATCTGCTGGACAACCATCGCCCGTCGCTCAACGCTGCGAGCCAAACTGATGACAAAAACCGGAATCATGACGTACAGGTATCCTTTTTAAACTCATGGGCAAACCAGATGAAAACCAGGCTGAGCGTGTACAGATAGAGCACCCCTTGATGCTCAAACGGCACATCGCTTAGGGAGTTAATGGCAAACGCGAGGGGAACCAGCACACCCGCCGAAATCCTGCTTATATTGTTCGCCGCCAGATAGAGCGGCAGGCCAAGAAAGATAACCAGTGCAATAAATCCTATGCTGCCGCGAACGACCAGATTCTGCATATATTGATTATGTGAATGGACCAGCGCCGGATGAAATATCAGGGGAGATATCTGATGATTCTCGATCTGGGTCTGTTTCAATGCATTGAAACCATCCGTGCCCACCCCTGCCACAGGTGAATCCAAAAATCCCAGCCAGGCACTCTGCCATGCAATGACGCGCAAGCCCCATGATGAGTCGTACGAACCTTTTTCTGCCGAGTTGAGATCCGAGACTGCCTCTGCGACCCGAACCTGAACCAGCTGGTTGGTCTGATAAATGGCGCCCGTTGTGGCCGTACACAATATGGCTACCGCAATGTACTTCCACGGTTTGAAGTAGGCCTTGTAGCAGATGACGTAGGCAAGAATAATCCCGAAGGCGAGCCAGACCCCCCGGCTCTGGGAGAGATAAAGTGCAAACAGGGCCGCAATCAAGCCAAGCAGGCTCCCCCCCTCAACCATCCAGGCAACTGTTTTTGCTGGAAGACAAACCAGTTGAGGATGGCCAGCGTCAGCGCAGCCTGCGAGAAAAGGATCGCGTTGGTAAACCCTTCCACCCTGGCAATGCCGTGCTGGTATTGCCAGATGCTGAGGATGCCCAATCCCATCCCGCCCAGCACGATGGCCAGGTACCCCAGCATCAGCAGCACGGGTTTGCGCGGCATCATCAGCGCAAAGACGACGACATAAAACAGCCCGCGCATGACCCCGTATTGATCACCGTGGATCAACCGGTTGACGAAGATCATGGCGGCATAGACCAGCAGCCCCCAGAGAATGCGACGGTCTTTGAGCCCCACATCCCGTTGTTTGCCGACAAAGTAATTCAACAAACCGAAGATGCCGGTCACGGCCAGCAGATTGGATTGAATGCTCTGGCCGAAAGGGGCCAGAAACAGGCCGCAAAAGGAGAACAGGATGGTCAGCGCAAACAGGGCTGTGGTTGTTCTATCGAGCAAAGCAAGGCTTCTGCTGAGCATCAATCAAGACTTCCTGAAGACATAGTTACCCCGAATTTTGCGCCATAGGCCAAAAACATCGGTACGCGGGAAAATGGCAATGCGGCGGATCCGGAAAGGGTCCTGGTGCATGGCTCTGGGCCCGCTATTGGTGGCAACGGCAAAACGGTAGCCCGCCGCCATCGCCTGCGCCTTTGCGCTCTCATCCATATCCCCATAAGGGTAGGCGAATGACAGCAGAGGGTGGCCGAGCAGGGCTTCGAGCTGTCGTTTGTTCTCTTGAATTTCATGAGCTTGCTGCTCGGGTGCAAGCTTGCTCAACCTGGGGTGGGTCAGGGTATGTCCGCCGATCTCCACATGGCCGGAGGCCGCCAGCGCCTTGAGCTGCTCGCCATCCATCAGGTCCACCCGGGTGTCTGGGTTGCTCGCATGCTCCACATCCCAGCGGTTATACCCTTCCCCCGTGACCACGTATACCACGGCTTTGTAACCATATTTTTCCAGCAGCGGCAGCATGCGAGTCAGGTTGTCCTGATAGCCGTCGTCGGCGGTGATCATCAGGTATTTCTTGCCATACTGCAGCCGGTGAATGAAGCCCTTGTCCGCCAGATCGCGGAACGTCAGGGTCTCATAACCCAGCCACTTCAGCAGGCGCAGGTGCTTCTCGAACATGGCGATCGGCATCCAGGTGCCGTGTACCCCCTTCTCGCTGTCATGCTCGATGAAGCGGTGGTACATGATGACCGGCATCTCGCGGCGCAGGGTCTCGACCACCGCATCCTGATAGATGGATTCCAGCCCGGAGACCACTCCCACCAAGCCATATTCGGCCTGAATGCGCTGACGAATGGTGTCTGAAACGGTGCCACTGGCCAGCGCCGGGGCAACCTGCGCCTTCAGTGCGGCAAAATCGATCGCCAGATCCTGGGGGCCGATATCGCCGAAGTTGCTGGCCAGCGCCTCATCCAGATTGTGCTCGGTCACCAGCCCGATGGCCTTGGCCTCACCGATGGCAAAGGCGGGACGGCCGCAGAGCAGGGCCTCCATCGCCACCCGACCGGCACCGATCACCAGATCGCATTGCGCCATCAGCGCAGGGACATCCTCCACATAGCCGACGAAATCGACCCGCTCCTGAAAACGCTGGAAACGCGCCGGCAGCTGGCTGCCGCTCACCACCTTCACCTGGCAGGCGTCCAGATCCAGCACCTCATCCAGCAACCGATAGCAGAGCTCACCCTTGGGGCCGCTCAGCCGGCCTACGATGGCGATCACCGGCCTGGCATTGGTCGGGGCCGGCACAGGCTGGAACTTGTCGGTTTCGATGCCGTTGCGTAGCACCTGCACAATGGCCGGATCCACCCCCAGATTGTCGATGATCTGGTGGGCTATGTCCTCGCAAACGGCAACCGCCCTGAACCCAAGGGCATGGAAGGCCTTGCGGGAGGCATGCACCGGCTGGCGACCGTGCACCGTGGTGATCATGGGGGTGCCGGTCAGCTTGCAGGCCACATAGCTGCTCCAGCCAGAGGCGCGGGAGTGGGCATGCACCAGCTGGATATGATGCTTCTTGATCAGATAAATGAGGTAAAAGACGTGCCAGAAGCGGCGCAGAATGCTGCGCTTGTTGAATCGCAGCTTGAACACCTCACCCAGAGTGGGCTTGGTCAGGGTGTCCGATACGTAGAAAACCCGATGGCCACGCCGGGTCAGTTCGTTACCGACCGTGGTGGCATAGACCTCAGCGCCCGTCACTTCGAGCTGGGAGAGTGCCATCAATATGTTCATTGCGTGGTTACCCGGTAGAGACTGAAAAAAACCGTGACAAACAACAGAGCCGGAAGCAGGTATGGCCCGCTTCCGGCTTGTCTGCACATGGCTGTGTAAAACTCACCCGTTAGCGGTTGAGCCACGCCATATAATCCGCGACCCCTTCGGCCACGGTTTTGAACTCGGCGTCATAACCGACGCCGCGCAGCTTGGTCATGTCCGCCTGGGTGAAGCTCTGATAGCGGCCCTTGAGGTGATCCGGGAAGGGAATGTACTCGATGGCACCCTTCTGATGATGCTTGATCACCGCTTCGGCCACGTTCTGGAACGGTTCGGCCCGGCCGGTACCGCAGTTGAAGATGCCGGAGTGCTGCGGATTCTGCCAGAACCAGAGGTTCACCTTGCAGACGTCATCCACATAGATGAAATCACGCATCTGGCCGCCGTTGGGGAAACCGTCGCAGCCTTCGAACAGCTTGGGATTCTCGCCCTTCTTCACCTGGGTATTGAGGTGGAAGGCAACCGAGGCCATGGAGCCCTTGTGCTGCTCGCGCGGGCCATAGACGTTGAAGTACTTGAGACCGACTACCTGGGAGTTGATCTCCGGCATCCAGCGACGCACGTACTGGTCGAACAGCTGCTTGGAGTAGCCGTAGACGTTGAGCGGCTGCTCGAACTTCGGATCTTCGATGAAGTTGTCGTTGCGCCCGCCATAAGTGGCGGCAGAAGAGGCGTAGATAAACGGAATTTCCCGCTCGATGCAGTAGTGGAACAGATCCTTGGAGTACTCGTAGTTGACCTCCATGATGAACTTGCCGTTCCACTCGGTGGTAGCGGAGCAGGCACCTTCGTGGAAGATCACCTCGATGCCGCCATCCCACTCTTCAAATTCGTCGCCGGAGACAATCCGCGCCTGGAACTCATCCTTATCCATGTAATCGGCAATGGTCAGATCGACCAGATTGACGAACTTGGTGCCGTCGGTCAGGTCATCGATGACCACCACATCGGTCCGTCCTTGAGCGTTCAGCTGCTTGACCAGATTGCTGCCGATAAAGCCAGCACCGCCAGTTACTACGATCATGGAGTTTGCCTCGCGTACGTTGATGGCCACGTGTGACTGCCTGTTAAAGCTGTGTATAGTGAGCCAATTTGAAATTGCCGAAAAGTTTATCACGGGCCGCAAGGGGATTCGACCTTGACGATTTCACCGGCCAGGGGCCCGGCAGAGGGAACAGCGATGAAAACCAGAGACAGGATCATTCACAGCGCCACCGAGCTGTTCAACGATCAGGGTGAGCGCAACATCACCACCAACCACATTGCCGCCCATCTGGGCATCAGCCCGGGCAACCTCTATTACCACTTCCGCAATAAAGAAGACATCATCCACTCCATCTTCGACCAGTACGCCCGCCACCTGAGCGAGAGCTTCACACCGGCGCGCAGCGACGAGATCAAGCTGGAAAACCTGATGGGCTATCTGGACGCCATCTTCTATCTGATGTGGCAGTTCCGCTTCTTCTACGCCAATCTGCCGGACATCCTGAGCCGCGATGAGCCGCTGCAGCAAAAATACCTCAAGGCCCAGGAGCAGTTGCGTGCCGCCGTGGTGGCCCTGCTCAGAAGCCTGCGCGAGGGCGGCATCATAAATGTCAGCGACGAGGATCTGCCGGATCTGGGCCAGACCATCAAGATGGTGGTCACCTGCTGGATCCCGTTCCAGATTGCCCAGGCCCCCAGCACCCGCATCACCAAGCCGTTGCTCTATCAGGGCGTCTTGCGGGTGCTGTTCCTGCTGCGCCCCTATGTGCAGCCCCAGGTAGCCGACCAGATCCGCCAGCTGGAACAGCACTATCGTCAACTGGCCCAACCAGCCGGGTGAGATCTGTTTCACAATTGTTGAATATCAGCACAATCATTTGAATTCACCGCAACAGATTGCAGTAAAATACTGCCCATTGTTGATAATCAGCTGAAATAGCCAATAAGGATCGAGGATGTCTAACGGATTCTATCGTCACCTGACCGAGCAGCTTGAGCAAGTGCAGGCTGAAGGGTTGTACAAGCAGGAGCGCGTCATCACCTCGGCCCAGCAGGCCCGGATTGCGGTGGGCGGCGAGCAGGTGCTGAACTTCTGTGCCAACAACTATCTGGGGCTGGCCAACCACCCGGACCTGATCGCAGCGGCTCACCAGGGGCTGGACAGCCACGGCTTCGGCATGGCCTCGGTCCGTTTCATCTGCGGCACCCAGGATCAGCACAAGGAGCTGGAGCAGAAACTGTCGGGTTTCCTCGGCACCGAAGACACCATCCTCTACTCCTCCTGCTTCGATGCCAATGGCGGTCTGTTCGAAACCCTGTTCGGTGCCGAAGACGCCATCATCTCCGATGCCCTCAACCACGCCTCCATCATCGACGGGGTACGGCTGTGTAAGGCCAAGCGTTATCGCTATGCCAACAACGACATGGCCGAGCTGGAAGCCCAGCTCAAGCAGGCTGACGCCGACGGCGCCCGCTTCAAGCTGATCGCCACCGACGGCGTCTTCTCCATGGACGGCGTCATTGCCGACCTCAAATCCATCTGCGATCTGGCCGACAAGTACGACGCCCTGGTGATGGTGGACGACTCCCACGCCGTCGGCTTCATCGGCGAGAACGGCCGCGGCACCCACGAATACTGTGGCGTGATGGACAGGATCGACATCATTACCGGCACCCTGGGCAAGGCGCTCGGCGGCGCCTCCGGTGGCTACACCTCCGGCAAGAAGGAGGTGATCGACTGGTTGCGCCAGCGCTCCCGCCCCTATCTCTTCTCCAACTCGCTGGCCCCCTCCATCGTCGCCGCCACCATCAAGGTGATCGACATGCTGGCCGATGGGCATGCGCTGCGCTCCAGCCTCAAGGAGAACAGCCAATACTTCCGCGAGCGGATGAGCGCCGCCGGCTTCACCCTGGCCGGGGCTGATCACGCCATCATTCCGGTGATGCTGGGTGACGCCAAACTGGCCGCCGAGATGGCAAGCCGCATGCTGGCCGCCGGTATCTACGTGGTGGGCTTCTCCTTCCCGGTCGTGCCCAAGGGCCAGGCCCGCATCCGTACCCAGATGTCCGCCGCCCACACCCGTGAGCAACTGGACAAGGCCATCGATGCCTTCATTCGCATCGGCCGCGAACTCGACATCATCTGATTTGAATCAAGGGGCCTGGCGCCCCTTCTTTCTGCATTCATCGTGAAGGAACAACCATGAAAGCGCTCTCCAAACTGCACAAAGAAGTCGGCATCTGGATGACAGACGTACCGGCCCCCGAGCTCGGCCACAACGACCTGCTGATCAAGATCCGCAAGACCGCCATCTGTGGCACCGACATCCATATCTACAACTGGGACGAATGGTCACAGAAGACCATCCCGGTACCCATGGTGGTCGGCCACGAATACGTCGGGGAAGTGGTCGCCATCGGTCAGGAAGTGCGCGGCTTCGCGGTCGGAGACCGGGTATCCGGTGAGGGCCACATCACCTGTGGCCACTGCCGCAACTGCCGTGCCGGCCGTACCCACCTGTGCCGCAACACCATAGGCGTCGGCGTCAACCGCCCCGGCGCCTTCGCCGAGTATCTGGTGATCCCGGCCTTTAACGCCTTCAAGCTGCCGGACAACGTCCCCGATGAACTGGCCGCCATCTTCGATCCGTTCGGCAACGCGGTGCACACCGCCCTCTCCTTCGACCTGGTCGGTGAAGACGTGCTGATCACCGGCGCCGGCCCCATCGGCATCATGGCCGCCGCCGTCTGCCGCCACGTGGGAGCCCGCCACGTGGTGATCACCGACGTCAACGAATACCGGCTCGAGCTGGCCCGCAAGATGGGTGCCACTCGCGCCGTCAACGTAGCCAAGGAGCAGCTCAGCGACGTGATGAGTGAACTCGGCATGACCGAAGGGTTCGACGTGGGGCTGGAGATGTCCGGCGTGCCCAGCGCCTTCCAGGACATGATCGACAAGATGAACCATGGCGGCAAAATCGCCATGCTCGGCATCCCCCCCGCCACCATGGCCATCGACTGGGGCAAGGTGATCTTCAAGGGACTGTTTATCAAAGGGATCTATGGCCGTGAGATGTTCGAGACCTGGTACAAGATGGCCAGCCTGATCCAGTCCGGGCTGGATCTCTCCCCCATCATCACCCACCGCTTCCACATCGACGACTTCCAGCAAGGGTTCGATGCCATGCGCTCAGGCCAGTCCGGCAAGGTGATCCTCAGCTGGGACAAATAAGCCTTTCGGCCCGCCCGTGAGATGAAACCCGGTGAAAACCGGGTTTCTTTTTTTCAGGCCGGTCTCGCCAGTTTGTGATCTGACGAAGAAACTTTGCACGCAGAGTGCTTAACACTTCACACACAAGCGTTTAAATGGCTGTAACTATTCGGTTATAATCCAGTCGTTTTCTAGGGATAATAAAAGCCTGCTGGGAGTACATGAGCGTGTTGAAAAAACTGAGCTATTTGCTGGCGGTCGGGATGACGGCCGCCAGTTTGTCCGGCGTGGTGCTTGCTGCCGATGATATGTCACCGGAGGCAATCGCCGAGCGGATCAAGCCTGTCGGTCAAGTCTATACCGCCAAGGATCTGGAAGGGATTGCGACCGCAGGCGCAGCCCCTGCGGCGGCAGCGGCATCTGGTCCGCGCGATGGCGAAGCCGTGTTCAAGGGCGCCTGCTTCGCCTGCCACGATGCCGGCATCGCCGGTGCACCCAAGCGTGGCGACAAGGCCGCCTGGGAACCACGTATCGCCCAAGGCATTGAAACGCTTAAGAAACACGCCATTGCCGGCTTTGCAGGCAAGACCGGTGTGATGCCGCCACGAGGAACTTGCGCCACCTGTAGCGATGAAGAGATCGAAAACGCCATTCACTACATGATCGACAAGCTCTAAGTGTTTGAAAGGGCCGCATTTGCGGCCCTTTCAATCTGATGACTTCCGGCTACTCTTTGTAGGGTAGGCAAACCGGGAGTTACTCATGTCAGCGCAACCAATAGCACCCCATTACTCGACTCCCTTGCTGGCGTTGGTCTCCGCTATTATGGATTTCCCCGCCCCCTCCGCCGCCACTTCCAAAGATTACGACACCCTGATCCAGCAGCTGAACCAGCTCTGCCCGCTGCAGCATTTCGGCATGCTCGGCTTGTCGGAAGCCGGCCTGCAGTGGGTATGCGAATACCAGATATCCGACAGCTTCAAGTTGCAGCTGGGGCTGGAGGAGTCGCGCATCACAGATCAACTGACCCAGCTCGATGAAGCCGATGGCTGGTGCTCGCTGCCGGTCGAGCATGGTCAGGTCCAGTGGCTGCTGGCCTGCTGCCAGCCCAAGGAGCTACCAACCCTGCGCCTGTTGCTGGAGTGCCTGGCCAAGCGGTTGAACGAGACCCAGGCAGGCTCCCAGCTGTCGGAGCTGGCCTCACCGCTGATCCGCAAAGACCCTGACTGGCAGAAGAAGATCGAGAGCATCAACCGCATCATCCGGCTGGCCAACACCTTGCCCAGTCAGGCGCTGTTCTCCCAGCTCGAGGCGGTACTGCGCCAGATGCTGGCCATTCAGGACATGCTGCTGGTGCGCATCGACAGCCACCGGCTCGAGAAGATCTATCCGGAGCAGCCCCCCCACAGCGACGAGTTCATCACCGGGTTGTGCCACAGCACCAACAACATGGAGCAGCACAAGGAGCAGCTCTACTGGTACAGCCAACCGCTGCGCCTGCAGCAGCAGTACTTCGCCCACTTTCTCATCAGCCTGCAGCACCCGCTGGAAACCGATGATCGGCTGTTTCTCGACTTCCTGCGCAGCCAGCTCACCCTGCTGCTGGAGCTGAGGCGGATCCGCCAGCAGCTGCACGACATCAACTCGGAAGATTCCATCAACCAGCGCCTGCAGCAGTTGCGTCAGACCAACCTCCGACTGCAAAAGCAGCTCAAGCAGCATCAGGAGCTGGAACGCCGGCTGCAGTTCGACGCCCTGCACGATCCGCTGACCCAGCTGCCCAACCGGGCCCTGCTGATGAATCACCTCAACCATGCCATGACCCATTTTCACCGCTACAAGTCGCCCGGCTTTTCGCTGATCTTCATCGATGTGGACCACTTCAAGCAGGTCAACGACACCCTGGGCCACAGCGCCGGTGACCAGCTGCTCAAGGAGATGAGCCGCCGCCTGCAGACCTGCATTCGGCAAAACGACATGGTGGCCAGGCTGGGTGGGGATGAATTCGTCATCTATCTGGACAACAGCAAGACCGAGGAGGATATCAGCCCGGTTCTCAACCGCATCATCAGCCGCCTCTCCTACCCTTTTCGACTGATGGGCAACGAGCTGGGCATCACGGTCAGTCTGGGGGTGGCCAGCGTATCGGAACAGACTTCCGACATCAGCCAGCTGCTCCATCAGGCCGACTTGGCCATGTATCAGGCCAAACGGAACGGCCGCAGTCGCATCGTCAGCTATTCGGAAGAGTGTTCAGTCCAGACCTGGGCCTCGCCGGAGGAGATGCTGGCAAGAGCGCTGCGTGAAGGACGCATCGTCCCCTATTTCCAGCCGGTGATCCGGCTCAAGGACAGCCGGCTGACCGGGCTGGAGGTGATGGCCCGCTGGATCACCGAAGAGGGAGTGCTCAAGGATGCGTTCGACTTTATCCCGCTGGCGGAGCAGTGTGGTCTCATTCAAGAGCTGGACTACCAGATCCTGAGCCACACCTGCCAACAATTGAAGGAGTGGCTACCGCTGTCAGGCCAGAGCAAGTTCAAGGTGGCCATCAACTTGTCCGGCAAGCATCTGGTCAGTCATGAGCAGATCATGAAGTTGGTTGAAATCATCGAATCCGAGGGGATAGCCCCCGGCTATCTGATCTTCGAGTTCAACGAACGGGAACTGTCACGGCAGGACTCCGATGCCCTCACCTCTTTGCACGAACTGAGAGCCAAGGGTATCCAGATCAGTCTGGATGACTTTGGGACCGGGTTTTCGTCCCTCAACGCCCTGTTCCACTTTCCGGTGGACTACATCAAGGTAGATGACAGCTTCACCCATCGCATGCTGCAGTCACCGAAGGATCTCGCCCTCATCCGTGCCATGCGCGACATCTGCCAGGATCTGGACTTCACCCTGGTGGTGGAAGGCATCGAAAACCAGCAACAACTGCAGAAACTGATCGATCTCGGCTGTCTGATGGGCCAGGGGCGCTATATCTCGCCGCCCATGCCCGGTGCCGATATCACACCCCTGCTCACCCAGACCAAGAACGAGCGCGGCTAACCGCCACTCAATCCTTCTTGAACAGCGCTCTCAGGTTGGCGACCCCGACCTGCCCCTTCTGCTGGCGCTCCTCGGCCGTCACCTTCTTCTGGTTTTCCCACTCCAGATCGTCCTGCGGCAACTCCAGCAGGAAGCGACTCGGCTCCGGCCGCACCGATTCGCCGTACTGGCGCCGCTCCTTGCAGAGGGTAAAAGTCAGTTCGGTCTGAGCCCGGGTGATGCCCACATAGGCGAGGCGCCGCTCCTCCTCCACGTTGTCTTCGTCAATACTGGTCTGGTGCGGCAGCAAGCCCTCCTCCATGCCCACCATGTAGACATAGGGAAACTCCAGCCCCTTGGAGGCGTGCAGGGTCATCAGCTGCACCTGGTCGGCCTCGTCCTCGCCCTCGTTGCGCTCCATCATGTCACGCAGGGTGAGCCGGGTAACCACCTGAGCCAGCGTCATCGCTTCCTCCAGCTCATCCCCCTCCAGCATCTCGGTGATCCAGCGGTAAAGGGTGGAGACGTTCTGCATCCGCATCTCTGCCGCCTTCGGGCTGGGAGAGGTCTCGTAGAGCCACTCCTCGTAGTGGATCTCCTTGATCATGTCCCGCACCGCCTCCACCGGATTGCCACGCAGCGCCTGATCGCCGAGCCGTACCAGCCAGTTGGTGAAGGCCTGCAAGGCGGATAGACCGCGCCCGGAGAGGTGTTGTTCCAGCCCCAGCTCGAAGCTGGCGGCAAACAGGCTCTTGCCGCGCTGGTTGGCATACTGGCCCAGTTTTTCGAGGGTAGTGGGACCTATCTCGCGGCGCGGCAGGTTGACCACACGCAGGAAGGCAGTGTCCTCGTCCGGGTTAACCAGCAGCTTGAGGTAGGCCATGATGTCCTTGATCTCGGTGCGAGAGAAAAAGGAAGTGCCGCCGGAGATACGGTAGGGAATGCGGTTGGTCATCAGCGCCTTCTCGAAGATGCGCGACTGATGGTTACCCCGATAGAGGATGGCGTAATCCTTGAACCGGGTGCGGTTCATGAACTTGTGGCCCATCAGCTCGGCGGCGATACGCTCCGCCTCGTGCTCCTCATTCTTGGCAAACAGCACCTTGAGCTTCACCCCTTCGTCCAGTTCGGAGAAGAGCGCCTTGTCATAGACGTGGGGGTTGTTGGCGATCAGGATGTTGGCGCACTTGAGGATGCGCTTCTTAGAACGGTAGTTCTGCTCCAGCTTGATGAGTTTGAGGCTGGGAAAATCCTCGTTCAGCAACACCAGGTTCTGCGGCTTGGCACCGCGCCAGGAGTAAATGGACTGGTCATCGTCTCCCACCACGGTAAAACGGGCCCGCTCGCCGACAATCTGCTTCACCAGCTCGTACTGGCTGGTGTTGGTGTCCTGATATTCGTCGACCAGCAGATAACGGATCTTGTTCTGCCAGCGGGTGCGTACCTCCTCGTTGCTCTTGAGCAACAGGGTCGGCATCACGATGAGATCGTCGAAATCCAGCGCGTTGTAGGCCACCATCTGGCGGTGATAGCGCTCATAGAGCTGAGCCAGCAACACTTCCTCCGGGCCGCGGGCGATGCGCATGGCGCGAGCTGGCAGGATGAGGTCATTCTTCCAGTTGGAGATCTGGCTGATAAGGGCCGAGAGCTTGTCCTTGTCGTTATCGAGCTCCGCCTCGGTCAGCTCTTTCAGCAGCGCCAGCTGATCGGTATCGTCAAACAGGGAAAAATTGGCCTTGAGGTTCAGGCTCTTGTGCTCGCGGCGGATGATCTCGAGTCCCAGGGTGTGGAAGGTGGAGACCATCAGCCCCCGTGCCTCCTTGCGACCCAGGGTCTGGCCGACCCGCTCCTTCATCTCCCGCGCGGCCTTGTTGGTGAAGGTGACGGCGGCGATGTTGCGCGCGCTGTAGCCGCACTGCTGTACCAGATAGGCAATCTTGTTGGTGATGACGCGGGTCTTGCCCGATCCGGCACCCGCCAGCACCAGGCAAGGGCCGGAGACAAACTTGACCGCTTCGTTCTGATTGGGGTTGAGCTTCATGGGCCGGATCTCTTGGCTTATGATGAGGGGCGGCATTGTAACAGAGATCCCGCAGGCAGCCGAAACCGCAGGCAATATCCCGTCACTGCGCCTTGTGTTTGACCGCCATTTTCCGGATCATGGCCGACTTTTCCAGATGATATGAGGGGAGCATGAACCAGCAACAGCACGCCCGGCTGCGCAGCCAGTTTCCGGCCTTGGCGCAAGAGGTCAACGGCCACCCTCTGATCTATCTGGATAACGCCGCCACCACCCAGAAACCCCAGGCTGTGCTGGACGCCATTGCGCACTACTATCGGGCCGACAACGCCAACGTGCACCGCGCCGCCCATACCCTGAGCGGCCGCGCCACCCGTGCCTTCGAGGCCGCCCGCGAGACGGTTGCCCGCTTTATCAATGCACCTCACAGTCGCGAGGTGATCTGGACCCGTGGCACTACTGAGGCGATCAATCTGGTGGCCCAGAGCTGGGGTATGAGCGAGCTCAAGACGGGAGACGAGATAGTGCTCAGCACCCTGGAGCACCACGCCAACATCGTCCCCTGGCAGCTGATTGCCCAGCGTACCGGCGCCGTGATCCGGATCATCCCCCTCGATGAGCGGGGCGATCTCGATCTGGCAGCCTATCACGCCATGCTGGGGCCACGCACCCAGCTGGTGAGCGTGGCCCACGTTTCCAATGCCCTTGGCACCGTCAATCCGGTCAAAGAGATAGTGGCTGCGGCCAAGGCGGTCGGGGCCCTGACCCTGATCGACGGCGCTCAGGCGGTGGCCCATCTCGAGGTGGATGTACAAGCCATCGACTGCGACTTCTACGCCTTCTCCGGTCACAAGCTCTATGGCCCGACCGGGATCGGCGTGCTGTGGGGCCGCACCGAGCTGCTGGAGCGGATGCCGCCCTGGCAAGCGGGGGGAGAGATGATCGACAGAGTCAGCTTCGCCGGTACCACCTTCAACTCCCTGCCCTTCAAGTTTGAAGCCGGCACCCCCCATATCGCCGGTGCCATCGGTCTCGCCGCTGCCATCGACTTTGTGATGGAGCAGGACAAGGATTCATTGGCCAGCCATGAAGCGGCGCTGACCGACTATCTGGTTGCCGGACTGCAACAGGTGCCGGGGCTGCGCCTGGTCGGCGAACCTCGCCAGCGCGCCGGCGCCGTCTCCTTCCTGCTGGAGGATATCCACCCGCAGGACGCCGCCACCCTGCTCGACATGCAGGGGATCGCGCTGCGGGTCGGCCATCACTGCGCCATGCCGCTGATGGAATCGCTCGGTATCGGCGGCACGATGCGTGCCTCCCTGGCCTGCTACAACAATCGGGACGATGTCGACGCCCTGCTGGCCGCCCTGCACAAACTCAGTGACTTCTTCTAAGGCAGACAATCCAATGAACAGCCTCGCAACCTATACCCGGATAGGCGTTGAGCCCGACGCAAATAGCATTCGTCAGCAGTTTGCGGCAGCAAACGGTTGGGAGAACCAATACCGGCTCATCATCCAGCTCGGCAAACAACTGCCTGCCCTGCCCGGCGAATGGCAGCAGGAGGCATTTCGCCTCAAGGGGTGTGAGAGCCAGGCCTGGCTGAAGGGGGAGAAAGGTGAGGATGGTAACTGGCACTTTGCCTGTGATTCCGATGCCCGCATCGTGCGGGGCCTTATCGTCATCGTGCTGGCGGCACTCAACCACCAACCTGCAGCGGCGATCCACTCCTTCGACATGGAGGGCTATTTCAGCGAACTGGGGCTTGAGAAACACTTGAGCCCGTCGCGGGGCAACGGGCTCAGAGCTATCGTGTTGGCAATCCGAGAGCAGGCGGCAGTCTAACCCGCCTTGCCCAGTGGTCGATTAGGCTTCGCCAATCGACCCTGTTTCTTCATTCCCGGCCTCTTTCTCGGCGCGGGCGCCCCGCTCGGCAATCTTTTTCAATACCCGGGAGGCCGCGACCAAGCCAAAGGTGGCCGTCACCGGCGTCACGGCGCCAAAACCGGAGGCGCAATCCATCTTCATGGTGCCATCGCTGGCCGCCTTGGCCTGACAGGTGCCGCCATTGCCATCCGGATAACTCAGCTGCTCAGTTGAGAAGACACACTCCACCCCGAACTTGCGCGCCGGATTCTTGCTGAAGTTGTGCAGCCGCCGCAGGTCGGAGCGTACCTTGGCGGCCAACGGATCCTGGATCGTCTTGGCCAGGTCGGCCACCGTGATCTGGGTCGGGTCCATCTGCCCGCCAGCACCGCCGGCCACGATCACCGGGATCTTGTTGCGCTTGCAGAAGGCAATCAGTGCCACCTTGGCCTTGACCGAGTCGATGGCATCCACCACATAGTCAAACTCCCGCTTGATATGCTCGGCCAGGTTGTCGGCGGTGACGAAATCATCCACCTCGATCACTTCGCAATCCGGATTGATGGCGCGAATGCGCTCGGCCATTACTTCGGTCTTGAGACGACCAATCGTCCCCTGCATGGCGTGGATCTGGCGATTGGTGTTGGTGATGCAGATATCGTCCATGTCGATCAGGGTGATCTGGTTGATACCGGCGCGGGCCAGCGCCTCGGCAGCCCAGGAGCCGACGCCACCGATCCCGACCACACAGACTTTCGCCTGGCTGAAGGAGCGTAGCGCACTCTGACCATAAAGACGGGCTATGCCCCCGAATCGCTGTAGATACTCTGCTTTCATACCACCACCTTGCTTGAGGGCGGCCATTATAGCGGCAACCTCTCTCAGGGGCGATGATCGGATGATGGCGGTGTTGAGGTGAGGGAAAAGGAGTGCTGTGTCGGAAACGAAAAAAAGCCCAGTCTTTCGACTGGGCTTCTTAAGTAGTGGCGGAGCGGACGGGACTCGAACCCGCGACCCCCGGCGTGACAGGCCGGTATTCTAACCGACTGAACTACCGCTCCGCTGTCTGGTTAGCTTTTTGCTAAATTGTCTGCCGCTTCATTGAGGTGTCATCCTCGCAGCCGGCTACGTGTTTTCACATCACCGTTTAATTGGGTGCCTGGCAGTGTCCTACTCTCGCATGGCGAATGCCACACTACCATCGGCGCTACCGCGTTTCACTTCTGAGTTCGGCATGGGTTCAGGTGGTTCCACGGCGCTATGGCCGCCAGGCAAATTCTTCAATCTAAGAAAGCTGATTTTGTTGTTCGTTCTCGGTATCTGCTACAAGCCTTAGAACACTTCTTGGGTGTTGTATGGTTAAGCCTCACGGGTAATTAGTATGGGTTAGCTCAACACGTCGCCGCGCTTACACACCCCACCTATCAACGTTGTGGTCTCCAACGGCCCTTTAGGACCCTCAAGGGGTCAGGGATGACTCATCTCAGGGCTCGCTTCCCGCTTAGATGCTTTCAGCGGTTATCGATTCCGAACTTAGCTACCGGGCAGTGCCACTGGCGTGACAACCCGAACACCAGAGGTTCGTTCACTCCGGTCCTCTCGTACTAGGAGCAACTCCCTTCAATCATCCAACGCCCACGGCAGATAGGGACCGAACTGTCTCACGACGTTCTGAACCCAGCTCGCGTACCACTTTAAATGGCGAACAGCCATACCCTTGGGACCGACTTCAGCCCCAGGATGTGATGAGCCGACATCGAGGTGCCAAACACCGCCGTCGATATGAACTCTTGGGCGGTATCAGCCTGTTATCCCCGGAGTACCTTTTATCCGTTGAGCGATGGCCCTTCCATTCAGAACCACCGGATCACTATGACCTACTTTCGTACCTGCTCGACCTGTCCGTCTCGCAGTTAAGCTGGCTTATGCCATTGCACTAACCTCCTGATGTCCGACCAGGATTAGCCAACCTTCGTGCTCCTCCGTTACTCTTTGGGAGGAGACCGCCCCAGTCAAACTACCCACCAGGCACTGTCCGCGACCCAGATTCATGGGCCTGCGTTAGAACATCAAACATACAAGGGTGGTATTTCAAGGACGGCTCCAGCGCAACTGGCGTCACGCCTTCAAAGCCTCCCACCTATCCTACACATGTAGGTTCAATGTTCAGTGCCAAGCTGTAGTAAAGGTTCACGGGGTCTTTCCGTCTAGCCGCGGGTACACCGCATCTTCACGGCGAATTCGATTTCACTGAGTCTCGGGTGGAGACAGCATGGCCATGGTTACACCATTCGTGCAGGTCGGAACTTACCCGACAAGGAATTTCGCTACCTTAGGACCGTTATAGTTACGGCCGCCGTTTACCGGGGCTTCGATCAAGAGCTTCGCTTGCGCTAACCCCATCAATTAACCTTCCGGCACCGGGCAG
>NZ_CP038515.1:1460000-1580000 GCF_013085525.1 Aeromonas sp. 1805
TCAGCTTCTGGGTCTGGGCATCCAGCCGGGTGCAATAGGCCTTACCCCCGACATCTTCCAGCCGTGTCGGTGTCGTTACCAAACCGGCCAGCAGGTGAGCCACCCGCTTGGCGACCGCACTGCCGGAATCCACCAGCTGGCACGCAGGCATCAACTGCCGTATTTCTTCATCCAGTAACGGGAAATGGGTACAGCCCAGTACCAGGGTATCCGGATGCTCTTCCCCTTCCAGCCAGTCTGCCAATACTTCCCGCAACAGCGCCATATTGACCGGCAGACCCGCCAGCTTGTGCTCGGCCTCGACAACCAGCTCGGTCGCTCCCTTGAGCAGCACCCGCTTGCCCGGCGCAAACTGGGCGATGAGCTCGTGGGTATATTCACGGCTGACGGTCCCCGGGGTTGCCAGCAAGCCGATGCAACCGTTGCGGGTAAGCGCGGCTGCGGGCTTGATGGCGGGGACCACGCCGACGACCGGTACTGTCATGGCAGCACGCAGGGACGGCAGAGCGATGGTGCTGGCCGTGTTGCAGGCAATCACCACCAGATCGATAGCATGCTCGACCACCATGTGGCTGACCAACCTGGTGCAGACTTCGGTGAGGGCGGCCTCGCTCAGCTCACCATAGGGGAAGTTGGCGTTGTCGAAGCAATAGATATAGTTGTGTGCCGGCAATGCGCGGCGGATCTCGCGGTAGATGGTCAACCCACCCATACCGGAGTCGAACACGAGAATATTGGCCACTTGAGCTCCCCTTTGGTGCAAGTCGGCGATCATACTCCCGCCGACCGCCAATAGAAAAGGCCCCGCCAATAGCAGGGCCCCTCATTTGTCCAATCACGGTCTGGATCAGAGTGAGTAGTCGACCGTCACGTAATAGGCACGCTCGTCGGCCGGGTAGCCCACCGCAGTCTGATACTCCTTGTCCAGCAGGTTGTTGATCTTGCCGGAGACCTTCCAGGAAGGTGCGACCTGATAACCTACAGCCAAGTTCCAGACGCTATAGCCACCCAGCTGAGTCGTGTTGGCTGCGTCGCCATAGCGCTCGCCCTGATAGATCCAGCTCAGGGAGCCGTCAAACTGCTGCCACTGTGCCTGGGTCACCCACTTGGCGCCCTTTCGAGAGATCAACTGCAACTGCTTGTCGGTCACCTTGTCCTTGGGATCCTTGTACTCGGCAGAGACCCGGTGGCTCAACCAGCCGGTATCGAACTCCCCTTCCAGCTCGACACCTTCGATCCGTGCCTTGCCGACGTTCTGCGGCGTCCACATACCCAAGCTGTCAGGTGCCCACTGGATCATCTGCTCGAAGTCGTTGCGATAACCGGTCACTCGCCACTCGACGCCGGCAGTCTGGCCATCGAGCATCAGCTCGCGGCTCTTCGACTCTTCCGGCTTCAAGTCGGGGTTGCCGAGACCCGGGTAGTAGAGGTCATTAAAGGAGGGAGCACGGAAGCCGGTTCCGTAACGGGCACTGAGGCGATAATCCTCCACGAAGCGCCAACCAGCCCCGGTCTGCCAAGTGTTGTGACGACCGAACTGCTTGTTGTCATCACTGCGACCGCTCAGCTCAGCCTGCCAAGTCTGGTTGTCAAACTGGGCCAGGGCATAGAGCCCGGTGTTGTCGCGCTTATCGGCATCGCTCGGGAAGGCGGTGCCGGAGGAGCGGGAACTATCGTCCAACATGTCGCGCTGCCAGTCAGCACCGCCGCCCAGGGTCCAGCTTTCGTCCAGCTTGACGCTGTTGATCCAGTTCAGAGTGTACTGACGGCTATAGAGCCGGTCAGTGGCCTGATCGCGGCCGCTACTGTCCGGGTAGTCGTAAGCATCCTGTTTGGAGAAGGCGCCGCGCAGTTCGCTCAGATAGCGGTCGTCGTGATAACGAGACCCCAGCTGATAGCTCTGGTTCTCGGTCCAGGTTTCGTTGCGCTGATGGTACGCCGGGCCCCAGGCAGAAGCGGCAGACGATCGGTCGTACTGGGCAATGTTGCGAAACCAGCGGGACGTACCAAACAGATCCCAGCTGTCGGTCAGTGCATGCTGGTAGTCCAGCATGGCGTTATAGCCCCGATGGCCATGTTTATCGCCATCGTTCACCTCTGCGATGGGGTGGACGTTGTAGCCGGTTTCATCATCGAAGCCCCCGGCTACCTTAAGCTGGCCAGCCTCACCGATCTGGCTGGCGCTGCTGAAAGCGGCCTGACGCTGTTTGTGGGAGCCGGCACCGACATTGAACTTGTGCTTGTTGGTCGCGGGATCGGGACGAGTGATGATGTTGATCACCCCGCCGATAACATCCGAACCATAGATAGTGGCACGCGCACCGCGGATATATTCGATGCGCTCCACCTGGTTGAGCGGCAGGTTGTTGAGCTCCGTCATCCCGGCGGTCAGAGAAGCGCTACGCACCCCGTCCACCAGCACCAGGGTCTGGGAAGAGGTGCCGCCGCGCACCCGCAGCGAGCTCAGCTGGCCACGGCCGCCATTGCTCACCACTTCCACACCGGGCAGGGTCTTGACCACATCGGTCACTGTCTGGGCTTGCAGACGATCGATCTCGTCACGGGTCACCACGTTGACGGGAGCCAGCACACTGGAGGCAGGTTGGGCGACACGGGTGGCAGTCACCACCATGGTAGGGTTGACGGGGATGGTCAGTTGTTGGGCAAAGGCCGCCGTTGGCAACAGGGCAGCCGCCAATAATTTCTTGGACATGAGAGATCCTTAAGTTCGCGTAAGCATCTACTTCGTGGCCGGTTTCTCTCGGCCCGAAATACGAACTTTGGCAGGTCTTCGGGCTGGGGGGCTGATGGCCTACGGCGACGGCTTCCCACCTGTGGCAGTGCCCTGATGTCGCTTCGTTCCCCCTTACCGCTGCGCGCCAGCTCCGGATTTTCACCGGATTCCCTATTAAGCATGATGCGCCAAAGCGCAGGGATTATAGGCAGAGCAGAGGTGGATGTATAGCCATCCAGATTTCTATTTCTTGCCACCCAGCGCAGCCAGCCGCTGCTTCGCACCCTCCATCACCGCCTGCACACCGGGATGGGATAGGTGACGACCGGCCGACACCAGATAGTAGGAGAGCGTCACCTCGGCCAGGGTTGCAACCCGTTCGACACCGTAGAGTCGCGCGATCTCGTCGGCCATAGCCAGCGGCGCCGGAAAGATCCCCATCCCCGCCTTGCCGAACGACTTCATCAGGGTCGAATCGTCGAACTGGCCGACCAGATGGGGATGGATGCCCTGCTGCCGATACCAGGCCAGCAGGCTGTCATGGGTCGCCGACTTCTCCCCCGGGATCAGCAGCGGCAGCCCTTCGAGGGCGGTAGGAAAGCCCTGCCGCGCTCTGGCGGCCAGCTCGGGGCTGGCAAACAGCGCCAGCGGGCTGCGTCCCAGCTCGTGGTTGTAGCCGCGCACCCCGCTGTCGGGGGGAAGCGGGCGATCGATCAGCACCATGTCCAGCTTGTGGCTGGCCAGCTCGCTGAACAGCTGTTCCACCCGCTCTTCATGGCACACCAGCCGCAGCGGGGTGGCCAGCGCCATGGCGGGCGCCAGCAGCTCGAACGCCAGAGTGCGGGGGACTGAGTCGGCGATCCCCACCTGCATGGTCAGCTCCTGGCTGGCATGGCGCAGGGTATGCTCGAGATCGGCGCCGAGCGAGAAGATGGCGCCAGCCTGTTCGAGCGCCTGGCGACCAGCGGCGGTCAGGGCAAGCCGCCGCCCCACCCGGTTGAACAGCGCCACCCCGAGCGAGAGCTCCAACTCGGCCACCTGACCGCTGACGGTCTGCGGCGTGAGGTGCAACTGCTCGGCGGCCCGCGTCACACTCCCGCTGCGCGCCACGTGCCAGAAGTAATAGAGCTGTTTGTAGTTGAGCATCGGGCCCCTTATCAGTTTCTACCGAACAATCATCAATCAAAATCTGATTTTATCGAAACATCTTGCACTCTAGCATGCAACCACCCTGTGAATTGCCTCCTGCGAACTCCCATGCTGGATGTTGTTGTACTCTTTTTCCTGTTTGGCCTGCTGGCCGGTCTGGTGCGCTCCGAGCTCAAGCTGCCGCCCGCGCTCTACGATACTCTCTCCCTCTTTCTGTTGCTGGCCATCGGCCTCAAGGGCGGCGTCGGCCTGGCGCAGCAATCACTGCAACCGTTATTACCCCAACTGGCACTGGTGATCCTGCTCGGCATGCTACAGACCCTGGCCGGGTTTGCCGTGCTGCGCCTCAAGATGAACCGGGTCGATGCCGCCGCCACCGCCGCCCACTATGGCTCGGTCAGCGTGGCGACCTTTGCGGTCGGGGTGAACTGGCTCACCGAGCGCGGCATCAGCTTCGAATCCCAGCTCTCCATCTTCCTGGCGGTGATGGAGATCCCCGCCATCCTGGTCGGCATCGTGCTGGCCCAGGGGGTGAGCCGGCAGACCCGCTGGCGCCGGCTGGCCCATGAAACCTTCCTCGGCAAAGGGGTCACCCTGCTGCTCGGCGGCATGGCCATCGGCTATCTGGCCGGGCCCGACGGGATTGCTCCGCTCAAACCCCTGTTTGTCGACCTGTTCAAGGGGGCGCTGGCGCTGTTCCTGCTGGAGATGGGCCTCATCGTCGCCCGCCAGTGCCAGGACCTGCGCCGCCACGGCCTGTTCCTGCTCGGCTTCGCCCTGCTGATGCCGCTCGCCTCGGCCGGCCTGGGCCTGGTGATCGGCCAGCTGATGGGGCTCTCCCTTGGTGGCCTGACCCTGCTGGCCACCCTGGCGGCCAGCGCCTCCTATATCGCCGTGCCGGCCACCATGCGCATCGCCGTGCCCCAGGCCAATCCTGGCCTGTCGCTCAGCGCCGTTCTGGGGGTCACCTTCCCGTTCAACATCATGCTGGGGATCCCGCTCTACCACAGCTGGGCCCGCCACTTCACGGAGTAGCCACATGCAGACCGAGATCCGCACCCTGCTCACCGTCATCACGGAAGCGAACCTGGAACCCACCCTGCTGCGCACCCTCACCCGCGAGGGGCTGCGCGGCTACACCATCACCGATGCCAGAGGGCGCGGCGACCACGGTGAGCGCAATGCCAGCTGGAGCGAGAGCGGCAACATCCGGCTGGAGGCGATCTGCAGCCGCGAACAGGCGGAACGGCTGCTCGCCCACCTGCAGAGTCGCTACTACCCCGACTATGCCATGGTCGCCTTTTTGCAACCGGTCGAAATCGTGCGACCCGAAAAATTCTGAGCCGGCTTGCCGGCTCTTTTTGCCAACCAGAGACAAACGTTTGACTGCAAGGAGTCATCAGCCATGAATACCCCTCCCCTGATCGGCCTGGTAATGGGATCCGACTCCGACTGGCCCGTGATGCAGGCCGCCGCCCGCATCCTCAAGGAGCATGGCGTCCCCTACGAGGCGCGCGTGGTCTCGGCCCACCGCACCCCGGATCTGCTGTTCGAATATGCCGCCAGCGCCCGTGAGCGTGGCCTGCGCGCCATCATCGCCGGGGCTGGCGGCGCCGCCCATCTGCCAGGCATGGTGGCCGCCAAGACCACCATTCCGGTGCTGGGTGTGCCCATCCCGACCCGCCAGCTCAAGGGGATGGACTCCCTGCTCTCCATCGTGCAGATGCCCAAGGGGGTGCCGGTCGCCACCTTCGCCATCGGCGAGGCGGGCGCCGCCAACGCCGGCCTGTTTGCGGTCTCCCTGCTCTCGGTCGCGCAAGACGGCGATGCCCCCCGCTATCAGCAGCAGCTCGACGGCTTTCGCGCCAACGAACGCGACCGGGTGCTGGCCCTCACCCTGGAGGACCCGGCATGATACTGCCACCCGCCACCCTCGGCATGCTGGGGGGCGGCCAGCTCGGCCGCTACTTCGTGATGGCCGCCCACCGGCTCGGTTACAAGGTGGTGGTGCTGGACCCCGATCCCGCCAGCATCGCCGGCGCCGCTGCCGATCACCATATTGTTGCCGCCTATGACGACCCGACTGCCCTGCACGATCTGGCCAGCCGCTGCGCCGCCGTCACCTGCGAGTTCGAGAACGTGCCGGCCACCGCCCTGGCCCTGCTGGAGCAGTACCAGCCGGTACGCCCGGCCGCCGGCGCCGTGCGCATCTGTCAGGATCGCCGCGAAGAGAAGGCCTTCTTGAGCAGAGCCGGCATCCCGGTCGCGCCGAACCAGACCCTGCAGCCGGGCGAGCCGCTGCCGGCGCTGCCCGCCGCCCTCTTCCCCGCCATCCTCAAGACCGCCCGCGAGGGGTACGACGGCAAAGGCCAGTGGACCATTCAGGCCGCCGACCAGCTGCCGGCAGCGCTGGCCGCCAGCGGCGTACCCTGCGTGCTGGAACAGCGGCTGGCGCTGGAGGGCGAGTTTTCCCTGACCCTGGCCCGCAGCCCGAGCGGTGCCATCGGTGCCCTGCCGCTGGTGCAGAACTGGCACAGCGACGGCATTCTGGACCAGACCCGCTCCCCGGCCAAGGTGCCAGCGCTGGAGGCCGACGCCAGACACATCGCCGAGCAGCTGATCGACGCCCTCGACTACGTCGGCGTGCTGACGGTGGAGTTCTTCCTGGTGGCAGGGAAGCTGCTGGTCAACGAGCTGGCGCCACGCCCCCACAACTCGGGTCACCCCAGCCTCGACAACGCCGAGTGCAGCCAGTTCGAGCTGCAGGTGCGCGCCCTGTGCGATCTGCCGCTGCCATCCCGAATCGCCGTACGCCCCGCCATGTTGCTCAACCTGCTGGGGGATCTCTGGCAGGCCGGCACGCCAGACTGGGCCGCCCTGCTGGCACTGCCCGGCGTGCATTTGCACCTCTACGGCAAGGGGGAACCCCGCCCCGGCCGCAAGATGGGCCATGTCACCATCACCGCCGCCGACTGGCCGACGGTGGAAGAGACCTGCCAGCGGGTGCGCCAGCTGTTGGGGCTGCCGCCACGCTGAGTAATGAGCCGCGCATAAAAAAGACCCGGGCCAGGCCCGGGTCTTTTCATTGCTTGCTGCGACAGGCGGGTGATCAGGCCCGCTCCACCGATACCGGCGCCGGCAGGCGGATGGTGAGGGAGAGCACCAGCGCCACCACCAGCAACACCAGGATCAGGTTGAAGGTCGCCATGAAGCCGCCGAACAGGGAGGCCACGATGGAGCCGATGATGCTGCCCAGACCAAAGCCCAGATAGATGACGCCGTAGTTCTTGGTCAGGTTGTTGAGACCGAAGAAGTCGCTCACCAACGAGGGGTAGACGGTGATGGTGCCACCGAAACTGAACGCTACACAGGCCACCGCCACGAAGAACAGGTTGGCGTTGAGCGGCACGAACAGCAGCAGCGCCATGCCGGCCAGGGTAATCAGCTGGGCGATGGTAATGACCCGGATGCGGGACATCTTGTCGGAGAGGATGCCCAGCACCAGCCGGCCACCCAGGTTGGCCATGGCGATGATGGCGACGGCGTTAGCGGCGACCACGGCCGGCAGGCCCACCATGTTCTCGCCGATGTCCTTGGCCACGCCGATGACGTAGAGGCCGCTCATGCAGGCGGTGAGGAACATCAGCGCCAGCATCCAGTACTGCGGCTTGCGCATCGCCTCGGCCAGGGTGAAGTCGCGGCTCTCGCTCTGCTGCACGGCGGCCGCCTGCTTGGGTGCATCCTTCATCAGCATGCCGCCCACCAGCACCATGGACATGGCGATCAGCCCCCACAGCTGGAAGGTGGTCTCAAGGCCGTTGCTGGAGAGCAGCAGCAGGTTGATGTACTTGAAGCCCAGGCTGCCGAGGCCGTAGGCACCGATGGAACAGGCGGAGATAAGCCCCTTGCGCTCCGGGAACCACTTCACGCAGTTGGAGAGGGTCATCAGGTAGCCGGTACCGTCGGCAAAACCGACCAGGATGCCGGCGCAGAGGTAGAGCATCGCCAGGTTGCTGGCGTGGGCGGTGAGGAAGAAGCCGATGCCGAGCAGCACGCCGGCACCCAGGGTGACGTTGCGCACCCCGAATCGCTCCTGCAGCTTGCCCGCCAGGGAGGAGGCCACCGCCAAGGAGAGGCTGAGCAGGCCGAAGGCGAAGGCAACCTGGCTCACCGGCTCGTCCAGCTTGTCGGAGAGCTGGGCGTTGAACAGGCTCCAGGTGTAAACGGATCCCAGCGCGAACTGGGTGATGATGGTCCCCAACAGGGTGAGGTAGCGGGTGCAATTCATCTCTTTGGTCATGATGCGTCTCGGTCAATGGCCTTAAGGAAACTGGGGCCACTATAGGCAAGACGCCACTCCCGCCGACCGATTAAGGCATGAAATGCAGATCGGCGGGAATGAATGACAATCAGAGCCGCATCAGCTGACGGAACGCCTTGATGTTGCTGCGGCTGACCGGCACCTCGAACGGCAGGTCATGGAGCCGGATGAGATAGGTGCTGTTGAACCAGGGCACTATCTCGCGGATCTTGTTGATGTTGACGCAGTAGGAGCGGTGGCAGCGGAAGAACCCCTCGGCGGGCAACCGGCTGACGAACTCGCTGAGGGTCATGGTCATCACGTAGCGATCATCGCGGGTGTAGACATAGGTGAGCTTCTCGTCAGCTTCCGCGTAGTAGATCTGCTCGCAGGGGGTGACGATGATGCGCTCCCCCTTCACCAGATTGACGGTGCGATTGTGCGGCGTGCCCGGCTCGCTCCCCTGCCCCGCCTGCGACTTGCCCGCCAGCTCGAGCTTTTGCAGCAGGCTGATGAGACGCGGTTCGTTGTAGGGTTTGAGAATGTAGTCGAACGCCTCCAGCTCGAACGCCTCCACCGCAAACTCCTTGTAGGCGGTGACGAACACGATGTGGGGCGGATGGCTCGACTTGTGCAGGTTCTTGGCCAGCAGCAAGCCGTCGATGGAGGGGATCTGGATATCCAGAAACACCACGTCCACCTCGTGATCCTGCAGATATTTGAACGCCTCCAGCCCATCCTCAAAGCTCGCAACTATCTCGATCTGGCTGTGCTGATTCACCAGATAGGCCAGCTCCTCGCGAGCCAGATACTCGTCTTCCACAATGATCGCTTTCAGCATGACAACACCTCTCGCGGCACACACTTATCCTCAGCCATGATGGCACTCAGCATGGCATCGACTCCTGATCCGGCAGATAGAAACTCACTTCGGTACCCGGCTCCAGCCGCTTGAGGTGCAGGCCGTCGCCATAGAGCAGCCTGACCCGCTGATGCACGTTCATCAGGCCGATGCTGCGACTCTCCACCCGCCCGGCGGCGACCCCGTCGATCACCTCCTGACTGATGCCGTAACCGGTGTCCCGCACCGCCACACGGATGCCGCCAGCCAGCTGCTTCACCTCGATGGTGACCCGACCCGGCGCACTGCGGGGCTGGATGCCGTGCAGGATGGCGTTTTCCACCAGCGGCTGCAACAGCAGGCTCGGCACCTCGATATGCACGTCATCCACATCGAACACCACCTCCAGCTTGTCGCCAAAGCGGGCCTGCTCGATGGCCACGTAGTCGCGCACCTGCTGCAACTCCTCCTTGATGTCGATGAGGGTGTCACCCTTGTTGAGGTTGTAGCGCAGGTAATCCGCCAGATTGGCAATGAGCTGGCGCGCCTGCTGGGGCCGGATGCGGATCAGCGACGAGATGGCGTTGAGGGCATTGAACAGGAAGTGCGGGTTGATCTTGCTCTGCAGGGCGGTGAATTCCGCCTTGCGGGTCATCTCTTTCAACTGCTCGATGCGCGACACCTCCATCTGGGTGGAGATGAGCTGGGAGAGACCCACCGCCATCTCCTTGAGGGAGCTGGTGATGCTGTGGGTGCGGCGGTAGTAGATCTTGAGGGTACCGCTCACTGAGCCGTTTTCCCGCAGCGGAATAATGATGACCGAGTGGAAATCGGAGAGGTGATACTGACGCAGATCGTTGTTGATGATGATCTGGTCCAGCAACACCGCCCGCTGGGTCATGTCGCTGATGGCATGGTGCTCGTCCAGCTCGTAGTAATCCTTGCCCACCCCCACATAGGCCAGCACGTCGCGGGTGTCGGTGATGGCCACTGCATCGGCGCTGATCTCGCTGCGAATGATGCCGCACACCTGGCTCAGGGAGTGGCGGTCGATATTCTGGAAGAAGGGCAGCGTCTTGTTGGCTATATCCAGCGCCAGCTTGGCCTGCTTGGCGGCAATCAGCTCCTTCTCGTCATCCAGATCCTGCACCAGCTTGATGATGAGGCCGATGCAGAGCGCCCCGGCGATCATCGGGTAGGCAATGTGGCTGACGATTTCCACCCCCACCGCATGGGGCTCGGTCAGCAGCCAGATGAGCAGCATGGTGAGCCCTTCACAGAGCATCCCCGCCAGAATGCCGTACAGCCAGAGCCGCGACTTGCGACAGCGCAGATGCAGCCAGGTGGCGAGCAGGCCGGCGATGATGCTGGCGATGAGGCACGGGATCGAGGTGTGCCCATCCATGTCGATGAGATAGCGGTGCAGACCCGAGATGACCCCGGCCGGAATGCCGACCCAGGGGCCGAACAGGATGCCGCCGGAGATGATGGCGATGATCCGCACGTTGATGAGGGCTCCCTCCACCGGAATGCCGGTATAGGTGCTAAACACCGCAAACAGACAGAAGATGGCCGCCACCAGCACCAGCTCGGCCGGGGTGTGGTCCCGCTTCTGGAACAGCCGCTGGAACGGCCGGGTACGGGTCAGGAAGAACAGGGTCATCAACATCAGCGCCGCCCGTTCGAACACCGCCAACAACATCATCTGATTTTCGAGCAAAGCAGGGATTCCATATCTATGACTAAAGGGAGGACAAGGCGCGGGATCATACCCCGTATCCCGTGTCAGCTCATTCCGAATAGTGGGGTACAGATTAAGCTTCGCCGCGGGCGGGTCGATAGATGAGTGACCCCCGGCAGCGGGGTAACCTCGATATCCAGGAGATAATCATATGTCTCAGAAAGGAGTTCTGGTGGCACTACTGGCTGGTTGCTGCGCGATGGCGGCTCAGGCCGACACACAAACCAATCAGCTCACCTGGCCTGCCACCGCCAGCAAGAGTACCGGGATGGAAATTTCGCTCACCCACCCGGGGCAGCAACCGGTCAATTCCGTTTCCACATCCAGCCCGGTCCAGACCGAGGCCATCAACCTCAGCAATCCGGACTTCAACACCACCTACCAATTGCAGGCTCGCACCCTGTATGCCAGTTTGCCCGAACAAGCTGGCACCGACTTCAAGCTGGCTCTCAACGGCCAGCCACTGCCACAACACCATGCCCTGCCTCTGACCCAGGCCACCCGCTACTTCCTCAGCTATCTGGCTCCGGCCGCCAAACCAGATCAGACCGGTGAAGCAGCCTATGAACTGCTGGTCTACTGGCACGGTTGACCATCCATGAAGGCATGCCCGGCATGCCTTCATTTTCATTCCGGTTCGGACTGCATTTGCATGATGGCCTGTCTGACGATCCCGTAGGCATGCTGCAACGGCTGCAATGCCATCGGCAATCCCTGCGGCGCGATCCCGCCTGATTCTATCTCACCGCACACCGCAACCAGCGTCATCGCTCCCATGATCCTGGCCCCGCCCTTCAGACGGTGCACATAGTCGAGAAAACGGGCCAGTTCACCACCCTCTGCGGCTTGCTGCAGGCCCAGCAGATCATCGTCGCTGGCCCGCACAAACTCATGCAACAAGGGCAGCATCAGCGCAGGCTGATTACCGGTCAATGGTCCGAGACACTGCTTGATCTCCTGCACACAGCGCTCGATTTCCCGCTGTTCCTCATGCTGCATGTGGCGACACAGGCAGCGCTCCAGCTCTTCCAGCCCTACCGGCTTGAACAGGCAGTCGTCCATGCCGGCAGTCAACCCCTCGCTCACCTGCTCCTGGCGGGCATCCGCCGTCAACCCCAGGATGAGGCAACGATGCGTACCCCGGCTCAGCTCCAGAGCACGATATTGGCGGGTCAGTTCAAAGCCGCTCATGCCAGGCATGTTGAAGTCGGTGATCATCACGTCAAAGGGTGTGTTGGCAAACAGTGCCAGCGCCTCGCGCCCCGACTCGGCCGCCGTGGCATCATGCCCCAGGTATGCCAGTTGCTGGCTGACCAGCAGCCGGTTGGTGGGGTGATCGTCCACTATCATGACCCGCAGTCGCCTGTGATGCCCTGTCATCGTGCCCAATGCCGCGGGCGTGACTGATTCGACCGCACTCGCCAGCGGCAATTTCATCTCGATGCTGATGCACGTGCCGTGGCCGAGCTCGCTCTCCAGCAGCAGCGAGCCTCCCATCGACTCGCACAGCGAGCGGGAGATCATCAGTCCGAGACCGGTACCGGAGCGCTGGATGTGCTCGGGCTGCCTGGCCTGACCGAAAGGCTGAAACAGCCTGGCTTGCTCCGCAGGCGCAATCCCTATGCCCGTATCCCGGATCTCCAGTTGCAAGGTACACCAGCCGTCGCTGGTTTTTGATTGCAACTCGACCCGCACCGATCCCTGCTCGGTGTACTTGATGGCATTGCTGATGAGATTGGAGAGGATCTGCTTGTAGCAGATGCCATCTATCTGTACCCAGCGGGGCTCGCCGGCGGCGAGTTCCAGTTGCAGGTTCTTTTGTCTGGCCAGCGCAGTGAATACGGTGACCACCGAGGCCGTCAGCGCCGTGATTTCATGGGGCTCCGGCCTCAGTTCAAGCCGGCCGGACTCGATCTTGGATATATCCAGAATATCGCCAATCAGGCTCAGCAGATCCCTGGCCGAACCATGGGCGATGGAGAGTGAGGTCTTGTCCTCCTCATGCAATCGATCGCGGCGCAGGGTCAGTTCCAGCAAACCAATGATGGCATTCATGGGCGTGCGGATCTCGTGGCTCATGGTGGCCAGAAAGGTCGACTTGGCACGATTGGCCTCCTGGGCATCCTGGCTGGCCAGAGCCAGCTCTTCGAGCAGCCGCAGCCGCTCGCTCACGTCGATCCAACCACCGATTCCGCCCTGAACATTTCCCTCCAGGTCATAGTAAGGCTGTACCCAGTGATAAACGGCCACGGACCCCGTCGCCATGGAGAGGCGATGATCCCCCTGCCTAGCACAGCGTACCGTACGCGCGGTGCTCAAATCCTCGAACAAGGGAGCCAGAAAAGGCCAGCGTTGCACATCGTCCGCCATGGTGGAGCCCAGCAGACGGCTCTTCTCCTCACCAAAGAAACTGGCATAAGTGCTGTTGCAGAGCACCAATCGATCTTCCCGATCTCTGGCGTAGATGGGATGGGGTGTGCCATCCACCAGATCTTCGATGAACTTGAGCTGGGCACTCAAAGCCACCTCGGCTGCCCGGCGCTGGCGCACCTGTTTGTGCAAAGAGAGGCCCCATAGGCCGATCCAGATGGTCAGCAGCATGATCAAGGCAATGATGCCGCCAAATTCCCGTACCAGCTCCTGCCAGGTGATGGCCTCCTGCTGGGTACTGACGCGCCAGCGATTGGAGAGTCCCTCCAGCTCATCCGGCGGAATGATGGCAATCACCCGATCCAGAATGTCGCGCAACATATGCTGCTTGGGCGAAACGGCAAACGCCGCCCCGATCGGGATGGAGTCGAACAACTCGCCCGTGATGAGCAGACTGTCCGGAAACTTGCTGTTGATGTAGTACTTGGCGACCCGCAACGGCAACACGGTCACGTCGCAGGTCTCGCTCGCCACGCAGCGCAGCGCATCTTCGATCCGTTCGAACTTTCTGGTGGTCAGCTTGCCATACTCCTCCTCTATTGCCTGCTCGGAGATGAAGTCCTTGATCATGGCGACCGTGCCGGTCTTGAGCAGCGTCTCCGGTGCCGTCGCCTCATGGCGGACCCCCACCACATAGGCCAGCGGGTCGAGCACAAAGGCACGGCTGAACAGGTAACGACTGCGACGCTCTTCCGATGGGCTCAACACCGCGATGTCCACCTGCCCACCATCCAGCAACTGCAACATCTGTTTTGGCGTCTTGACCGGCACCACCTCTATTTCCACCCCCAGCTTCGCTCGCAACACCTGCAGCAAATCGGCCACCACCCCGTGCAAGGTGTCATTGATGTCGAGAAAACTCAGCGGCGGTACCCCGCTGTTGACGGCCATCCGGATTTTTTTCTGTTGACCCAGCCAGGCCCACTGCTCGCTGGTCAGCTCGACCTTGCTGGCCCCGATTGAGAGGCCGCCGCCATTCCAGCGTTTGGCAATTTCCTCCCGTTTGCCTTCCAGAATTTCATCCAGCGCAATATTGATGATTTTTTTCAGCCGCTGATTTTTTCTTTCCAGCGAAAATGAAAAACCATGGGTATCTATATAAAGCGGTTTCAGTAATTGAATGCTGTCTTGATAAAATTTATTGACGATGAAGTTCCCGGAAATCATGTCCAGCATGACGGCATCGACCTGGCCATATGCAACTGCAGAAAGTGCGCTATAACGAGAGGAATACATTTTTATCTGAACCTTGGGCAGGTAGCGCATCACATCCAGCGCCGGCAGATAATACTCCGGGACGGCCACCGTTCTTATATCACGCTCCTTTACGTGTATATTCTTATATATGGCCGGATCATCCGGCATATATTTATCGGTCAACAATAATTGCTGCTCTTCTTCATAGGCATTGGAGGTGCTCAGCAGATCGACCTCTCCCCGCTTGAGCGCAGCAATGGCCGCGGCGCGAGACGGCAGATTCTTTACGACGATCTCGACACGCAACAGATGACTCAGCATGCCGACAATGTCGGCGGTGACGCCTTCGTAAGCATTGGCACGCAGGGTGATGTCCATCGGAGGATTGTCGGGCATGGGTACCCCGAGCACCAACCGGCCACGATTTCTCAACCACAGCCAATCTTCCGCATGCAGCGGCAGGGTCTGCTTCTCAAGGTACTCGCTGTCATTGCGCGCATAGACATGCAGATAGGGCGCCGCCAGCTCATGAGCCGAAGCCCATGAAGCGCAGCAACAGACCAGCAGAGCTGCAAACCAATGCCTCATGGTCACAGCAACTCTTGACGCTTGGCCAGGCTGATCAGATCAACCATGGTGGTGACATTGAGCTTTTGCATCAGCCGACTCTTGTAGGTGCTGACCGTCTTCTCGCTGAGCAGCATGCTCTCTGCAATCTGCTTGTTGGTGTGCCCCTGGCATATCTGCAACAAGACGCTCATCTCTCTATCCGAGAGTGCCGACAAGAGATCTTTCCGATCGACTTCATGGGCATTCTTGGCGCCAGCAATCACATCGCGAGGGAAATAAAGCTGACCTTTCCCTATCTTTACCAGCACAGTTTTCAGCAAGGAAAGATCATCCAGCTTGGATATGAAACCGTTGGCACCGGCTTGCAGGCAACGCACCATAATATGATGCGTGGCTTGTGCCGACAATATGACCACCTTGATATCAGCATCCATCTCTTTCAGTCTTTTGATCACCTCAATGCCGTCCAGTCTGGGAATCCCGATATCCAGAACGACCATATCAGGCTGATATTTCCGCGCCATCGAAACTGCATCAACACCATTATCAACTTCGGCAACAATATGATGATCATCCTGCTGCAGCAGGATATTTACAGCCATTCTGATGGCGGGGTGATCATCTACTACCAATATTTTTGCCATATACTTTCCTGTCATTACTCCATTTGATTCAACGTATATTAACTACAAAGTCAGCACGTGTACCATATGGCGCTTGAATATTAATGATATGTTACGTAGTTCAAGTAACGACTCCTCTCTTCGTACCTCATTCATTTTTATCTGATATTTTTATTTATGCTCATCAAATACTTACAGAGCTATATATTCTTTTGAATCTCAATTTTTTCTTGTACTCATTCCCGCACGGCAACCCCTCCCATCCTCCCCCATCAGAGGGACACGCCATCTAGATAAGAAAAGCACCAAAACTCTTAAAAATCAAAATCATAAGAAAAACAAAAAAACCTGATAAGAGAATGGACAAGGCTTATTTTAAGTTGCAGACAACAACCATCTTTTAGGACTTTTCCTACACAGCATTCAATCGATCCGGGCAGGTCCGTCCAGTATCTTTGCCGGCGAAAAGATGAGCTGATTGACGAAAGATTATCCTTCGGCGATCGGCAAGGTTGCCTGGACAAACCCGTCCGGCAAGGTGGAAAGGGAATGCACCCTGGGTGCGTGAAATCAAACGGGTGGCAAATGCCCCCATCAGGAAATGTGTAGGAAATATCAAGATGAAAAAGACTCTGATTGCGCTGACTGTTGCAGGACTGGGCTTCGCTGCCGCCGCTCAGGCCGCTGTAGAAGCAAAATCCGTTGCCACCTGGAAGGCAACCGCCAAAAAGGACACCGAGTCGGCGCTGGTTGTCACGCCGCTCGACAGCCTCTCTTTCCAATACGCGGAAGGGATCAAGGGTTTCAACACCGTAAACGGCCTGTTCGACGTTGCCATCAAGGGTGATGCCAGCGCCACCGACTTCACGCTGAAGGCCAAGAAGCTGAGCGGCACCCTGAACCACCTGAGCGGCGGCTCCACCGTCGACGTCGGCGTGCTGTGGCAAGGTGCTCCCGTCAGCACCACCGCCTATACCACGCTGATCGATACCGCTGCCGGCATCACGGGCGGCAACCTCTCTCCGCTGGCCAGCGCCTTCAAGGATGACACCCAGCGCAGCACCGCCCAGGGCTCGTTCACCTTCAACATCGAGAGCGCGACCGTCAACGGCACAGAAGCCGCTTTCGAGACCCTGCCGGATGGCCTGTGGAGTGGGGAAGTCAACGTCGAGTTCGTTGCCAACTGGTCCTAATTGCCGCGACGCATAGTATTCGGGGCCCTGCGGGGCCCTTTGCAATCACAGGAGTTCCCATGAACCTGAAAATGCTGATGGCATGGATGCTGTTTATTCCCGGAGTCAGCCAGGCCATCAACGTTGGTTCCGTCACCACCTTCATCGATGCAGGCAGCCAGGATGTTGCCAAGGAGATCGAGAATGGCAGTGCTCAAGCCAGACTGGTCACCATCTCCATCAGCCGCATCTCTTCGCCCGAAGAGGGTGGCCAGGAGATCCCGATGGAAGTGGCCGGCGAGCTGATGCTCTCGCCCAGCCGACTGATGCTGCCCGCCCATGCCAAGAACAACGTGCGTTTCTTTTACAAGGGACCGCTGGATGGCAAGGAGCGCTACTACCGCATCCGCTGGCTGGACACCGCCCTGTCGATGGACGACCAGAGCAACAATCGCCGCCAGGCGGTTGCCACCACCTCTGCCCAGATAGGCACCATTCTGGTGGTCACGCCACGCCAGCAGCACTTCGCCTACAACCTGCAAAACGGAATGTTGAGCAATCAGGGGAATGCCTCTTACCGCACCGTGGCCTACGGCCCCTGTCTGGACCGCAAGGCACAGGCGCAGTGCAAAGAGACCTACTACGACCTGCCCGGCAAGCAGCGCCGCTTCAAGAAAGTCGATATGCAGGATCCGCAAAGTCATCTTGGCCTCTGGCTGGGTCAGGAATTCGTCGTCGTCAAATAACCCGTTTGTGCTGGTACTGCCTTCACCACCCGGTCGAGTGGCGGTGTTGTTTTGCCGAAATCTGAAACCATGGTGCGTGATATGTTGAAGAAAACCTGCTTGTTGCCGCTCTCATTGCTGATGGTGATCTCCACCTCGGCCAACAGCGCGGCGCCACTCAAGATCGCCAACGTCATCATTCCAGCCAGTTTTGCCCAGGCTCTGGCAGAAGGGCTGACTGTTCCCGTACGTCTGCAGTACACGGATGAAAAAAACCGGCTCGACACCCTGACCGATAACTCGATCGGCAATGCCACCCTGCTGCTGCAGGACGGCAAGCTGCATCTGCTGCACATCGATTTTGGTGCTGGCCAGCAGCAAGGTCTGCTCAACGACCAGCTGACCACCATGCTCGCCAGCGAAGAGAAACGCACGTTTTCTGCCGAGGGCAGTTTGCAGATAGATGCCAACGCCAGCATGCAGCTTGACCTGGTGGCCATGTTGCTGACGATTCGGGTTTCACGCGATGCATTCGGCCAGGCCAGGCAGCCGGACAACCGGGTGACCTTGACCCCGACCGTCGACTCCCTGACCGGTGTACATCGCTACAATCTGGGCTACTCCTTCAACAGCAATCCGCAAAACGGTCACAGCGACTCCAACTTCCTGCAACTGGACAGTACCATCGGGATGGGCGCCCATCACATGGCGCTGGACGCCTCCCTATACAACCTTGGGGAGCCAGAACAGAGCGGTGACATCTATCGTGCCATGTACGAACGGGATCTTGACGATCGCCGCATCGCGGCCGGCATGGTCTCGACCTGGGATCTGCAGACCCTGGGGGTGGTGACCGGCCTGAGTACTGGCCGAATTTATGGGGCATCGTACGGCAACCAGGCCCAGTCACGTAAACAGAAAGCCGACGCGTCCACCACCCCGGTACAAGTCTTCATGCCTGCCAATGGCGAGGTCAGGGTATACCGTGAGGATCGCCTGATCAGCCTGCAGAACCTGGCCATCGGCAACCAGAATATCGACACTTCGGCGCTCCCCAGTGGCGTCTACAACGTCACGGTCGAAGTCTATGTCGATGGACGGCTCACCAGCACCACGACCCAGCGCGTCACCAAGCTGGGCGGCAGTCTGGGCTTTACTCAGGAGTGGGGATGGCAATGGTGGGGAGGCATGATGGAAGGCGCCCAGCATAACGGTGATTCACCGCTGCTGGGAGTATCGCTGGCACGTTCGCTGGATACTCTGGAGCTGGCCACCACAACTTATGCCTTCAAGGATGCAGCGGTAGGTGAAGCCCGTGCAAACTGGCAGGCAACCGATCGTGTCAGTGCCCAGTTGCAAACCATGCTGGCCTCCGACCAATCTTGGCGATTCGCATCCAGCCTCGCCCTGCAGGCCCATGACAATGCCTCCCTGTGGCTCAGCCAGGAGAAACTCGAGACCGGCAGCGCCCTGACGGTGAGCAACGCCGAACTCTACTCCGCCGGCATCACGCTCAATCTGGGTGGCTGGGTCAGCGGTCTCGGCCAGCTCACTTTCAACACCCTGCACGACCGCCAGATGAACAGCGATCGCAGCTATGCCGATTACTACCAGCACCTTTATGCCGGCAAATACGGCAACCTGTCACTGCGCGCCAGCCTGCAAAGCGACAGCGGCACGCTCAACGGATTCAACAACAAGAGCATCACGCTGGATTACTCGATCCCGTTCGACAACCTGTTCAGCTTTGGCATGAGCAGCAACGAGCAGGGCCAGACCACGGCCAACCTCAATTACCAGAAACGCATGGACGGCGTCATCAATCTGGCCTCGTTCAATGCCTCGCGCATGATGCACGGCAGTGATGAACACAATATGGCGCTCTCCGGCACACTGGGGTTCGAGAACAGGGTCATCGGCGGCACCATGACGCTGGGCCGCGGCCATGGTGGCGACATGAATGGCAACCTGATTGCGCGCGGAGCCCTGGTCACGACGGAGGACGCTCTGGTCGCCTCTAGCCGCAACTCCTCGGGGTCCGGCTTGATCATCAATACCGGGATCGATCGCGAAGGACAGATGCTCGCCAAGGTCAACGGACAGGATTACCCCCTGCAGGGCGAGCAGACCTTCCTCGCCCTCCCCCCTTACGGGGAATACGAGATAGAGCTGCTCAACAGCAAGCGGGGCAAGGACAGCTACGACATCAATACCGGCAAGCAGCGCTACACCCTGTTTCCCGGCAACGTGGCCACCCTGGATGCGAGCAGCACCATCAAGGAGATGGTGACTGTCTTCGGCATACTCAGGGCGGAAGACGGCTCCTTGCTGGCCAATGCCCGCATCGACAACCATATCGGCACCACGGTGACCAACGAGGAGGGTGAATTCTCGCTGGATGTGGATAAAGCCAATCCCATGCTGACTTTCCGCCAAGGGAATGACTTCTGTGAAGCCGAGCTAGATCTTGAAAAATACAGCGGCGCCGCCTGGGTAGGCATCATTACCTGCCAGGGGCTGCCCACCTATGCCATGGTGAGAGAGTACTGATGATGAATCCCGCATATAAATGGCTGTTGGCGATGGTAATTGCCACCAGCTGGGCCTCGCAGGCCAGTGCCGCAGTAATAAAATATAATTTGGTCGATGCTGATCTGCGCCATTTTCTGTTTATTGAAAACCAGGAAGACCACAATCTATTTATTACACCAACCGATTATCTGGACCCACGCCTGACGGGTGGCAATGCATGGACAACTGACTCCAGGCAGGTCAGTTTGGCATATGCAGACAATGGTCATAACTACACAGTCACCAACTACAACATCGATATGTGGGAAAACGGCCCGGTTAAATATCCGTATATCAATCAGCGTTGCATAAAAAGCTGGGCTGGGTGTGACCCACAGACAGCAGAAGCGATGAATAAACCCGCCTCAGTAAATGAAACCGGATTTTTCGGATTGATGAAGGCCGCCACCGGATATGCACATGCAAAATTGAGCTCCGCTTTCTTTGACTATCTTCGCACCATGCCTGCCGGGGGCATTTTGAACCGAGAGATGAATCTTTGCATGACCACCAGAATCTATGATGCCGCGGCCGGGGAACGCTGTATCAATCAGGATAGTGGGACCTGGTACGTCAAGCGGACCCAGCATAAAAAAGCGGGACACCTACGTTTCATACAAACCAATGCGATCAGTGAAGTGATCGTCGACAGCAATGGAGCTCCCTATGTGCTGCCCGGTTCACAAGGTTGTGAGAATTATCGGCTGGGTACACGAGATGGAGTGCTGTGCCGCTTTCTCGACTACGACTTCAATCAGGATGGCAGCCAGTCATTTTCAGACCCGTATATTTATACCAACATCAAAAATGCGGCACTCAACAGCGCCATTGTTGGCGGTGATGTACAAATGAGTGCGAATCTGACCAACTGGGCTCTTAAAGGTGCGGATTACAATGTCAGCTATCTTAGAGGGCAATCGTCCATTTATCTTTTTCTATCAAGCAACTTTTTCAAACAAGTGGTCAGGTTGGGATTACAAGAACAGCTCACCAGAAATTTGATTAACTTTAATATGCGAAATATCAAAGCGCCGGAAAGTGGATTCTATGAATTCAGCGGCACCACCGAGATCATTATAAAACCACGGGACTTCAGTGTTTCCATTCTATCCTCGGAGGGGGTGAGCAATCCCTACCGAGAAGGCAATGTGGGCAAGGATATATTGAGTTTCTCTTACAATATCTCGGATAGTGGGCCCATCAGTGCAGACATGCTTGAGATTACCGTTTCACAAGATATCGGGGCTCCGTATCAAGGTCTCTGCACTTTTTACCCCGCAGGGCAGGCTGTTCCCGAACAGGCAGTACCTATACCGACGAGATTGGTATTTGATTCGACCAACCATGGGACAGCCTCCCGACATGCGGTCCGCTGTGATCAGACGCCGCTGGATATTCGTACCTTGGGGATTCAGGACAGCCAACCTCCACAGGAATGGAATGACCCCGTCAGCGGCAAAGGCATTACCCGATTCTACAAGCTGGCACTGGAATTCGATCTGACCGATCCCATGGTGCAACGCACCATTGGCAACGACCTGTGGGAAGGGGAAGTACAGCAAAGCGGTACCATTACCATCAAAGGAACCTGGCGCTGACCATGAAGAACGACATGCATCGCATTCTCTGGTTCTTGCTGGCCGGCACGCTGAGCTCACAGGCCATGGCCATCGACATCGGCGCCATGACGATTGCCATGGCACCGAACGAAGAGTTCATCGCCCGGACCGTCACCAACAACAGTGGCTCGCCCAAGGTCTACGAAGTGCAGATGGAAAAAATCAGCAATCCCACGGCAACGGGGACAAGCGTTCCGACGGTGCCTGGCGAGCTGCTGTTCGCCCCCAAGCGCTTCACGCTGCACGCCAAGCGCATGCAGAACGTCAAACTCTACTACAAGGGGCCGGCGGATGGTCAGGAGCGTTACTATCGCATCACCTTCACCGAATCACCGGCAGCCCAGCTTGATGAAAGTGGCCAGGCCAGGCGCCGTGGTGCGTTGGAGATGAAACTCGCGCTGCAATCGACCCTGGTGGTACGCCCGCGCCAGGTGCGTTTTCAATACCAGCTGGATCCGGCAAGGAGCAGCATCACCAATACCGGCAACACCTACTTCGAATTCATGGTGAAACGGGGATGTCTGCAGGCGGACAGCGAGGCCGACAGCAAATACCTGCTGCCCGGCGAAACCTACCAGAACCCAACGATCGGCCAGGCAGGCAACCAGAAACTGATCGTCTACCAATCCCGGTTCATCCGGGTCGGCAAGGATTGCTGGCCTGACTAGCCGCTCGCAAATGGGCGACCGGGATTGGGCAGAGCCCTGGCCATCAGGATGACAATGTGGCCAGTCGGGCGGCGAAGCCCATGAAAAACAGGCCGATGAGGCCGTTGCCGAGTCTGGCGAGACGTACCTTGCGCGCAAAGAAGCGGGCCATCAGGGTACCGCCGAAGATCAACAGGGTCAGATAGACGAAGCTCATGGCCTCCAGCATGCTCGCCAGCACCAGGTAGGAGACCCAGGTGTGGGCGTAGTTGAAGTCGACAAACTGCACGAAGAAGGAGACGTAGAACAGGATCGCCTTGGGGTTGGTGAGGCTCAAGGTGAGCGCCTTGGAGAAGTAGCGCTCGCCGTGCTCGACCACGGACGCCTGCCCTTCCCGCCTGGCGATGAAGTTGGCATGCAGGATCTTCACCCCGAGGTAGAGCAGATAGAGGGCCCCCAGGTAGCGCACCAGGGTAAACAGCAGGGGGGTGGTGCGAATGAGGGAGGCGATGCCCAGATAGGCGCAGAAGATCAGAATGGCGTCGCCGACGAAGACCCCGAGGGCTGCCTGGTAGCCCGGGCCGACGCCGCGGCTCGCCCCGGTGCGCAGCACATAAATCGAGTTGGGCCCCGGCGCTATGATGATGAAGAAGAGCCCGACCAGATAAGTCCAGACATTGATGACTCCCAGGCTTTCGAACATGTTCCCTCCATGGCGGGTATGCGACGACGAGGTTTCTATACTAATCCGCCGCCCGCCGAGCACAAGTGCCGATCCGTGATCGCTCGCCCCATTCTCTCACGGCACTCTTCCCGCCCCACTTTGTGGTGTCCAGACGCGTCGGGATCAGGCATGTTAAGCCATACCCAGACTCACAGAACCCGTCCTCATGGAAAAGAGCCTCAGTACCGATCAGCCACTCGCCGCCGCTACCGCGCACGACGCCTTGAATCGCACCACCTATCCGGTGATCGCCGCCATCAGCTTCTCGCACCTGTTGAACGACATGATGCAGTCGGTGCTGCTGGCCATCTATCCGCTGCTCAAGCTCGGCCTCAACCTGTCGTTCGCCCAGATCGGCCTCATCACCCTCACCTACCAGTTCACGGGTTCCTTGTTGCAGCCGCTGATCGGCCTCTACACCGACCGCCGGCCCATGCCCTATTCATTGCCGTTCGGCATGGGCTTTACGATGATCGGCTTGCTGTCGTTGTCGCAGGCGGCCAGCTTTGGCGCCGTGCTGCTGTCGGCCATGCTGATCGGCATCGGCTCGTCGGTGTTCCACCCGGAATCTTCCCGGGTCGCCCGCATGGCGGCCGGCAGTCAGCCTGGGCTGGCCCAATCGCTGTTCCAGATCGGCGGCAACCTGGGGTCGGCCATAGGCCCGCTGCTCGCCGCGCTGATCATAGTGCCGCAGGGCCAGGGTAGCGCGGCCTGGTTCTCGCTGTTCGCCCTGGTCGGCGTCATCGTGCTCAGCCTGGTCGGACGCTGGTCCAGCCACCACGCCGCCAACTTCCATAAACGGATGAAGGCACACCTCGGCCACGGCCTGAGCCGTCGCCAGATCGGCTGGTCGCTGGCCACCCTCGGCCTGCTGATGTTCTCCAAATTCTTCTACATGGCCAGCCTGAGCAGCTATTACACCTTCTACCTGATGGACAAGTTCAGCCTGTCGCTCGACAGCGCCCAGCTCTATCTGTTCGCCTTCCTGTTTGCCGTCGCGGCGGGTACCGTGCTCGGCGGGCCAATTGGCGATCGCATCGGCCGCAAGCGGGTGATCTGGATCTCCATCCTCGGCGTCGCCCCCTTCACCCTGCTGTTGCCCCATGTCGACCTGTTCTGGACCTCGGTGCTCTCGGTCATCATCGGTCTGATCCTGGCCTCGGCCTTCTCCGCCATCCTGGTCTACGCCCAGGAGCTGGTCCCCGGCAAGGTCGGCACCATCTCCGGCCTGTTCTTCGGCTTCGCCTTCGGCATGGGGGGCATAGGGGCCGCCCTGCTGGGGCAGCTGGCGGATGCCACCAGCATAGAGACCGTATATCAGGTCTGTGCCTATCTGCCGCTCATCGGCTTGTTGACCGCTTTCTTGCCGACTCTTAGAAAGGGATAACGGGCCACCCCGCGAGGGATGCAACCCATAAAAAACGCGGCCGAAGCGGCCGCGTCTGAAGTTGATGAGGGCAAGGGTAGGTCAGCAGTACTGGCCAGCCCCCCCAGCCGCCGGGGCTACAGCCCCACGGGAAGTTGCCCCCCAAAGGCCGCTATCGCGCTCATCGACGATATAGAAGCAGCTTCCATCAGCAGTACTGGCCGGCTACCCAACCGGAAGACCAGGCCCACTGGAAGTTGTAGCCACCGAGCCAGCCGGTCACGTCCACCACCTCGCCGATGAAGTAGAGACCGGCCACCTTGCGCGCCTCCATGGTCTTGGAGGAGAGCTCGTTGGTATCCACCCCCCCTAAGGTCACTTCGGCGGTGCGATAACCCTCGGTGCCGTTGGGCAGGATCTGCCAATCCCCCAGCAGGGTGGCTACCGCCTCCAGCTCCCGCTCGTTGTACTGGCGCATCGGCTTGCTGACCAGCTGGCCCAGCTCCACCAACTTGTCGACGAAGCGCTTGGGCAGCTCACGCCCCAGCACGGTCTTCAGCTCCTGAGCCGGATGAGCCTGGGCCCACTCCCTGAGGGTGGCGGCGATCTCGAGCTCCGGCAGCAGGTTGATGTGGATCTTCTCCCCCGCCAGCCAGAAGGAGGAGATCTGCAGGATGGCAGGGCCCGAGAGGCCGCGATGGGTGAACAGCATGGCCTCCTTGAAACAGGTGCCATCCTCGGCGGTCACCGCCACCGGCAGGCTGACCCCGGCCAGATCGGCGAAGGCCTCTTTCTCGGCCTGATGCAGGGTGAAGGGCACCAGTCCGGCGCGGGTCGGCAGCACCTTGAGGCCGAACTGCTCCGCCAGCTTGAAACCGTAGGGGGTGGCACCTAGTTTCGGCATGGAGAGGCCGCCGGTGGCCACCACCAGCGAGTGGCAGCTGATCTCACCCTGACTGGTGGTCAGCACGAAACCCTCGTCACTCTTGCTGACGGTGAGGATCTCGGTCTGGAACTGCAGGGTCACGCCGGCCCAGTCACACTCGGTCAGCAGGATATCGACGATCTCCTTGGCGCTCTCGTCACAGAACAGCTGGCCCAGGGTCTTCTCGTGATAGCTCAGGCCGTGCCGGTCCACCAGATCGATGAAATCCTGCTGGGTGTAGCGCGCCAGCGCCGACTTGCAGAAGTGGGGGTTGGCCGACAGGAAGGCGTGGGGACCGGCCTGATGGTTGGTGAAGTTGCAGCGGCCGCCGCCGCTGATGAGGATCTTGCGGCCCGGCTTCTTGGCGTTGTCGAGCACCAGCACGGAGCGGCCCCGATAACCGGCCTGGGCCGCACACATCAATCCGGCCGCCCCGGCGCCGATCACCACCACATCAAACTGCTTCATCATCACTCACTCATCAAAAGAAAAACGGCCCCTTTATACGAAGACCGTCATTGTATCCGGCAAAAACCAGCACCGCGGTTTCATGGCTGCCGCAATAGAAAACGGCCCCTGTTAAGAGGGGCCGTCATTGTACTGGCTGAACACTAAGTGTCCACGACTATCAGGCGTTGCCATCCATGATGCTGGCAGGGGCGCCCTTGGCCAGCTCGGCCAGCTCCTTGTCGATGAAGTAGAGGCCCTTGCCGTCTTCACCCACCAGCGACAGGCGGTCGACGATGCTCTTGAACAGCTTCTCCTCTTCGTGCTGCTCGGCCACGTACCACTGCAGGAAGTTGAAGGTGGAGTAGTCCTGGGTGGTGAACGCCACGTGGGCCAGGCCGTTGATGCACTTGGTGATGTGGTATTCGTGCTCGAGGGTGGTGCGGAAGATGTCACCCAGCGACTTGAACTCGTGGGGAGGGGCATCGATGGCACCCAGCAGCGGCATGGCACCGGTCTCGCTCACGTAGGTGAACAGGCGCTCCATGTGCTGACGCTCCTCGACGGCGTGCTGGCGCAGGAAGTTGGCCGCCCCCTCGAAGCCCTTGTCCTCGCACCAGGCGCTCATCTGCAGGTAGAGGTTGGAGGAATAGAATTCAAGATTAATCTGCTCGTTCAACTTCTCGATCATGGCTTTGGCCAACATGATGATTCTCCACTGTGATTTGGTCACGATTGTCGCCACAGTTTCGTTATGAAGCAACCAGATACCGCTGCCCGAGCTCTCAGTTGTGACAGCTTTTCGCCTCATCCTATCCCCCATACGGTTATAGAGAAGCAAAGAAACATGGTGTAGGTGGATTCAGCCATTATGATGGCGCCAGTGGTCGGGGAAAGGATTCAATGAGATTCATAATGGCACTGGCGCTGCTCTGGATGACCCAGCTGCAGGCCACTCCCTCCTTGCTGAAAGAGGCTGAACTGCAGGCGGCGCGCGATCCCGTCGGCTATCTGCAACGCCTCGACGCCAACCCGCAGCAGGACATGGAGCAGTTTTACGCCAGAGCCCTGGCCCAGGCCGCGCTGGGGCGCTATCCGCAAGCCCTGCTCGACAACGCCCGTGCCCGCGGGCTGGCCAGTGCCCAGCAGGAGACCCTGCGCCTGCTCGACTTCCGCTTGCAGCAGATCGCCCTCACCCTGGATACCGAAGCGCCGGATCAGGCGCTCACCCTGCTGGAGCAGCTCAAACCCGCCGTCGCCGGTCATCCGCAGCAGACCTCCGAGTGGCACGCCCTGAACGGGCTCGCACTCTATCGCACCCAGCAGCTCAGTGCAGCGATCGCCGAGCTCAAGACCGCCTTTCGCCTCAAGCAGACGATACCAAACTCCACCATCGCCAGCCTGCAGTGCGCCCGCCTGCTGATGACCCTCGGCAACCTCTATGCCGACCTCAATCTGGCGCGGGAGGCCGAAAGCTATTACCTGGAGGCGCTGCAGCGCATGGTGCAGCTGGACGAACCCAACAGCCAGACCATCATCCGGGCCAACATGGCGCGGCTCTATATCGATACCGATCGCCCCGCCCAGGCCAGACGGCTGCTGGACAATCTGCTGGCCAACCCGGCGCTGGCGCCAGATTACCGCGCCATCATCCTCGGCTATCAGGCCATGGCGCTCAACGCCCAGCACGACTGGGCCGGCGCCCTGCGCACCCTGGACGAGGCGCAGGCGCTCTATCAACAACTGGGCTACCCGGAAGCCGGGGTGCGCCTGCTGGAGACCCGGGCCAGGGCACTGCAGGACAGCGGCGAGAAGCAGCTGGCGCTGCAACTGCTGACCAGCCAGGGGCCTGCCGGTGCCGGCAGCAAGGCCTTGCAGGCCAGCCTGCTGGCGGATCAGGGGCGCTACCCCGAGGCCTATCAGGCGCTCAATGAATACGTGAACGACTACAAGCAGCACTTCAACCAGACCCTGAGCCAGCATGCCGCCGCCTTCCAGGCCGAGATGGATCTGGCCCGCAGCGAGGCCAGCAACCGGGTGCTGCAGCAGGAGAACGAGAACAAGCGTCAGCAGTTGCTGCATCAGCAGAGTGCCCGCCACTACCAGCTGGCGCTGGTTGGCCTGCTGGCCAGTGCCCTGCTGCTGCTGGGCGTCACCACCCACCGGCTGCACCGCAGCTCGCGCCACCTCTACAAGCTGGCCACCTTCGATCAGCTCACCGAGCTGCCCAATCGCCGCGCCCTGCTGGAACGGCTGGCCACCCAGTGGCAGCAAGAGGGCCCGCTCACCCTGCTGATCATCGACATAGATCACTTCAAGCAGATCAACGACCGTCACGGTCATCAGGCGGGAGACAGGGCCATTCAGCGGCTGGCGCGGGAGCTGAGATCCTGGGCGCCCGACCTGCAACTGGTCGGGCGCTGGGGCGGCGAGGAGTTTCTGGTAGCGGTGCCGCTGCCGGCGGCGGATTGCTGGTATCTGGCAGAGCAGCTACGCCAGCGCATCGGCCAGATCGACAAACCCCGCATGACCATCAGCATCGGGGTAGCCGGCCGCTCGGCCGCCGATGACGGGTTGGGCCAGCTCATCCATCGGGCCGACATGGCCATGTATCAGGCCAAGCGCCAGGGCCGCAACCAGACCATCCTGGCCGCGGAGCCAAACAACCCGGAGCAGCCGGAGGCCCTGGCCAGCAGCGTGGCCTGACTTCAGCCCCCTGGCTCAGGGCAGCAGCTCGGTCAGCGAGGCCAGATCCACCGGCGCGCCGTAGTCGACGCCCGGCAGCTCGAAGCCGTTGAGCTGCATGAAGTCCTGGCGCAGCCCGGCAAAATCTCCCAGCGCGTGGAAGTTGTCCGGCGTCACCTTGGACCAGAGCGCCGAGACGGCGGCCTGAATGGCCGGGTCGAGTTCGTGGTCATCCATCCGGATCAGCCGGTTGCCGTCGGCCACCACCCCTTGCGGGCCGTACATCTTGGTGGCGAACAGCCGCTGCATCTGCTCGATGCAGCCCTCGTGCACGCCGCGCTCCTTCATCACCCCCATCAGCAGGCCCAGATAGACCGGCAACACCGGAATATAGGCGCTCGCCTTGGTCACCAGCGCCTTGCAGACCGACACCCAGGCGTGGCCGCCAATCTCCGCCAGCTGCAGGTTGATGGTCTCGGCGGTGGCGTGCAGATGCTCCTTGGCATACCCGATGGTGCCGTCCCGATAAAGGGGATAGGTCGATTCGGGGCCGATATAGGAGTAGGCCACGGTCTGCGCGCCGGGCGCGAGGCAATCCGCCTGCTGCAGTGCCTGCAGCCAGAGCTGCCAATCCTCGCCGCCCATCACGCTGACGGTGTCGCGGATCTCCTCCGGGGTGGCCGGATCCAGCGACTGCTGCACCAGGGTGTCCTGTTCCAGATCCAGCCCCCAGCCGCTGAATGGCTGGCCGGTGGTCTTGAGCACGGAGCGCACCTGCGTGCCGTCAGACAACACCCGGATGCCGCTCGCCAGCGAGTAGATCACCAGATCCACCTGCCCCAGCTGCTGGCGGATGGTGTCGATGGCCTGCTGGCGCATCCCAGTGGAGAAGGCATCCCCGATCAGATTGATGGCGATGCGGCCGGCCTGCTCCGCCTCCTTGCGAAACCAGATGTTGTTGTACCAACCGGCGCTGCCCGGCCCCTTGTCGGAGGGGCCCCGCTCGAACGACACGCCGACGGTGTCGGCCCCGGCTCCGAAGGTCAGGGCAATGCGCGACGCCAGCCCGAAGCCGGACGAAGCGCCCAGCACCAGCACCCGTTTCGGCCCGTTGAACGGGCCTGCCGCCCGGATCCGCTCGATCTGCTGCAGCACGGCGGCACGGCAGCCGATGGGATGACAATTGCGGGCGACGCAGCCCTGGATCTGTGGGTGAATGATCATCAAGGAGTCTCCAAGGAATCAATACGATACGCGAAATGACAGTGCAGACCGGCCCGTATCCAACCGGGATCCGGTGTTCAATGGCCGGCGACGGTCTGCCAATGGAACTGGCTACAGCATAACCAAGCGAGGCGGGATTACCTTGATGTCGGGCGGAATATCGGCGGGAAGGCGGCAGAAAAACAAAAGGGAGCGCGAGGCTCCCCAAAGCGGTATTCAGATGCTTTTTGTTGTTTTGTGTTCATTGCGAAGCACGGGCACATCCTATGCCTGTCGCCGGCTGCGGGCAAGCCGGCGGGTGTGACCTGCTTCAAACTCCTGTTCGATTTATAGCCAGTTTATTGGCTGTCGTCGGTGACAAGCTCCATAAGAAACTCGTTTAAATCCCAAAACTGTGCCGGGGACACCATTTTAGTTTCAGCAGACATTGGTATAGTGGACTCAGGATCAGTGAGGAGAACTCCCATGAATGGAACCTATTACAAACACATACTGGCCGCGATCGACCTGTCGGAAGACAACCGCAAGGTGATCGAGAAGGCGGTCGACCGGGCCCGCTCCAACGGCGCCAAGCTGTCGGTGATCCATGTCGATGTGGACCTCAAGGATCTCTACACCGAGATGATCGATATCGACATCGACAACGTGCAGGATCAGGTGATCGCCGAAGCGAAAGAGAAGCTGGAAGCCTTCCTGGCCTCGGTGGACTACCCCATCGAGAAGAAGCTGGTGATCTGCGGTGATTTGAGCGAGCGGGTCAACCAGGCAGTCAGGGATTACCAGATCGATCTGCTGGTGTGCGGCCATCGCCAGAGCTTCTGGAGCCTGCTCACTTCGAGCGCGCGCCAGCTGATGAATACCGTGCCCTGCGATCTGCTGGTCGTCCCCTTGCAGAAGTGATCAAACAGGCGTAGTTTGATTTTCCATGAATATGACCTCATTCAATCACAACTACTGGTGGTACTGCTCTTAAACAGGCGGCACTGCTTTTCTATGTAAAATTTCCCAAAGAAAACACCGTGACCGCCGAGAGGCGGTCATTGTTTTCATCCCTTTGTCGCCTCCCGGCTCACCCAACTGGAGAGAGTGACATGCACAACCCCGTTATCCTGACCGGCGATCGCCCCACCGGCAAACTGCACATCGGCCACTACGTCGGCTCCCTGCGCCAGCGCGTGGCCGCCCAGCACCATTACCGCCAGTTCGTGATGATCGCCGATCTGCAGGCGCTGACCGACAACGGCCACAACCCGGCCAAGGTGACCGACCACGTGCTGGAGGTGATGGCCGACTACCTGGCCGCCGGCCTCGACCCGGCCAAGACCACCTTCTGCCTGCAGAGCGCCCTGCCCGCCCTCGCCGAGCTCACCACCTATTACCTCAACCTGGTCAGCGTCGCCCGGCTGGAGCGCAACCCCACCGTCAAGGCGGAGATCCAGCAGAAAGGGTTCGAGCGCAGCCTGCCGGCCGGCTTCCTGATCTACCCGGTCAGCCAGGCCGCCGACATCACCGCCTTTCGTGCCACCCATGTGCCGGTGGGTGAAGATCAGCTGCCGATGCTGGAGCAGACCAACGAGATAGTGCGCCGCTTCAATACCCTGGTTGGCAAAGAGGTGCTGACCGAGTGCCAGCCCATTCTGAGCGACACCGGCCGCCTGCCCGGCATCGACGGCAAGGCCAAGATGTCCAAGTCCCTCGGCAACACCATAGAGCTCGGCATGTCGGCGGAGGAGAGCAAGCAGGCAGTGTTCGCCATGTATACCGACCCCAGCCACCTCAAGGTGAGCGATCCGGGTCAGGTGGAGGGCAATACGGTGTTCGCCTATCTGGATGCCTTCCACCCCGACAAGGCACTGGTAGCCGAGATGAAGGCCCACTACCAGCGCGGCGGACTGGGGGACATGCGCTGCAAGCAGGTGCTGCACGACTGCCTGCAGACCCTGCTCGCCCCGATGCGGGAACGGCGCGAGGCAGCCATCGCCGACAAGCGTCAGCTGCTGCGCCTGTTGCAGCAGGGCACCGAGCAGGCGCGCGCCCTGACCGACGAGGTGCTGGCCGAGGTGAAGGGGGCGATGGGGCTCGACTACTTCGCCGGATTGAACTGATCCGCCCCGCGCTGTGCCGGGCTGCCGAGCGCATCCGCGCCGTAGCGCTCGAACGCCAGCCGATGCAACAACCCCTTGAACCAGCCGATCGCCTCGTCATGGGCGGTGAGCGGGTGGCCCGCCATCAAATAGACAATGGGGATGTCGGGGTCCAGCTGGTGCAGCCGCAGCGGATAGTAGCGGCAGAAGTGGCGCCCGATCATCTCGGGCACCACCACCAGATAGCGGCCGGTGGCCATCAGCGGCGGCACCGCCATAAAGCTCGGTAATCGGACACCCAGTTCACGCTCCACCCCGAAACGGGCCAGCCAGAGATCCACCATGGCTTGACTGTGGCCCCAGCTGGAGGTGTGGATGTGGGGCCGGCTGACCAGATCGTCCGGCCCCAACACGTCCGGCAGTTCGCTGCCAAGGGGCGACAGACAGACCAGCGGGTTGTTGAACCAGGGCTCGCGCCACAGCCGGGGCGAGAGGTGATTGGCATCGGCGAAGCCGATCACCAGATCCAGCTCCCCCTTCTCCAGCTCCCGCTCGTAGTCGCTGTCGGCCAGCTCGCACACCTCCAGCCGGCAGTGCGGGGCATGCCGGTGCAGCCGCTCCACCAGCGCCGGCACCAGGCCATGTTCCACCGAGCCCGGAGTGGCGATGCGAAAGATCCGCCGCGCACTGGCAGGGTCAAACCCCTTGGCCTGCCGCAACCCCTGCTCCAGCATGGCCAGCGCCTGGCGCACCGGGCTGGCCAGCGCCTTGGCGCGCTCGGTCGGCATCATCTCGCGCCGGCTCATCACGAACAGGGGGTCGTCCAGCGCCATTCGCAGCCTCCCCAGCGCATGACTGACGGTGGACTGGGAGAGGTGCAGCCGCTCGGCGGCACGGGTGACGTTGCGCTCCTGCATCAGCATGTCGAACACGGTGAGCAGGTTGAGGTCGAGGCGGGAAAGGGGCAGTTCCATCGATATTGGCCATGGTTGGATGACGACAATTCATTTTTGGCATAGTAGCAGATTGCATAGAATGCGCAGGCGAATTACATCGGAGATTAAAATGCGTAGCTATCTGTTGTTGCTGGCGATTGGCCTGTTGTGGGGCTCCCAGTTCATTTTCATGCATCAGGCCGTGACCGAATTGCCCCCCATCATGGTGGCAGCGGGTCGCGCCTTGTGTGGCAGCCTGACCCTGGGTCTGCTCTGCCTGTTCATGCGTCTCAAGAGCGAGCACACCCCGTGGCGTACCTATATGCTGATCGCCCTGCTCGATGCCACCCTGCCTTTCATCATGGTGGCCTGGGGTCAACAGTATGTGGATAGCGCCATCGCCGCCGTGGTAATGGGTTGTATCCCGTTTGTCACCATCCTGATGGCACCCTTGTTGGTTTCCGGTGAAAAAATCACCAAGGGCGGTCTCGTCTCCGTGGTCATCGGCTTCGTCGGCGTGCTGGTGCTGTTCTGGCCGAAACTGGCCAGCGGCATGAATGCCGGCCTGCTCGGCGCCATGGCCATCCTGTTCGGTGCCAGCTGCTTCGCCATCGGCCTGCTGATGATCAAGCGCTTCGCCAAGGACCACCCGGTGGTCGTGGCCCGCAACATCCTGATCTCTTCGGCCATCCAGCTGCTGCTGGCCGCGCCGTTCGTCACCGATCTGAGCGCGCTCACCATGCCGAGCCAGTATGCCATCGGCGCCGTCACGGTGCTCGGGGTGTTCTGTACCGGTCTGGTCTACTTCCTCTACATGGCGCTGATCCAGAAGGCGGGCCCGACCTTCGCCTCCTTCAGCAACTACCTGGTGCCGCTGTTCGGCGTCATGCTGGGTGCCCTGTTCCTCGGCGAACAGATCCAGTCCACCACCGGCGTGGCACTGGCCCTGATCCTGGGCTCGGTCGCCCTCAACCAGTGGGCTCAGCAGCGCCGCGTCCAGCGGGAGGCTGCCCTATGTCAGGCATCCTGACCACGCTCTGCGGCGGCCTGGTGGTGATCGCCGGCTGGCAGTATCGCCAGCGGCTGATGGGTCTGCTCGGACTGCTGATGGTATTGCTGCCCTGGTTCTTCGACAGCAAGCTGCAAGCCATGCTGAGCTATGCGCTGAGTGCCTGACATCCGTCTCTGAATGTGTGACGAGAGTGTATCTCTCCTGTTTTTGGGACCGTTTTTCAAAAAAACCTCCGATTTGTCCCTTCTACCGGCGCTTTGCGCCGGTTTTTTTATGCCTGTCTTTCCCTGCCAGCGCAGACGCCAAGCTCCTTGCACATCACACCCGATAGCGATAACTCAACCGCTCGTTCTTGCGCGGGCCGGTGATCTGCCAGCCAAGCAGAAAGCCGTCCCCGATCGGCGTCAGCTCGGCGCTGTAGTGATCCTGGCCGCACAGGTGGGGCTCAGCGGTGAGCCAGCGACCATCCGCCTGCGGCAGCAACTCGAACAGCACCACCGGCTGCTCGTAGCGCAGGTGGGAGAGCCGGATCCCCTGCTCGCCACGCTGCCACCAGAAGCGGTTGTGCATGGTCAGCACCCGGCCATGGGGCGTGGTGTAACGGCCCTGCTCGGCAAACAGCCAGCCACCCTGATGATCGGTCACCGTCACTTCCCCCTCACCACTGCCACACCAGTCGGTGGCGGAGCCTTCCCCGTTGCTCGCGGTAAAGGCAAATGCTCCGATCTGTGGCAACTGGCGCCATAAACGCTGGATCAAGGCTTCCATCTCGGCCATCATAGCCCCCTTCAAAATTGACAACTGACGACAAATCAACCACATGAACTACTTGATAGGGGTTACCCTGCTCTGGTCATTCTCCTTCAGCCTGATCGGGGTCTACCTCGCCGGTCAGGTGGATGCCTACTTCTCGGTACTGACCCGCATCGTGCTCGCCAGCCTGGTATTTCTGCCTTTTCTCAGACGGCGCTGGTTGCGGCCCGACCTGGTGGCCAAGCTGATGGCCCTCGGCGCTACCCAGCTCGGCATCATGTATCTGTTCTATTACCACTCCTTCCTGCTGCTGACGGTGCCGGAAGTGCTGGTGTTCACCATCTTCACCCCCATCTACGTCACCCTGATCCATGACCTGCTGGAGCGGCGCTTCAAGCCCACCTATCTGTGGGGAGCTTTGCTGGCAGTGCTGGGGGCGGCCGTCATCCGCTTCGACGGGCTGACCGAGAGCTACGTACTGGGTTTCCTGGTGGTGCAGGGTGCCAACATTTGCTTCGCCATCGGCCAGGTCGGCTACAAGGTATTGCTGGCGCGGGAGAAGGAACAGCCCCCCCAGCTCGCCGTGTTCGGTTGCTTCTATCTGGGCGCCCTGGTCGTGGCCCTGCCCGCCTGGCTGCTGCTGGGCACGCCGCAATACCCCACCAGTACCCTGCAGTGGGGCATTCTGTTGTGGCTGGGGATAGGCGCTTCCGGGCTTGGCTACTTCCTGTGGAACAAGGGGGCGACCCAGGTCAGCAGCGGTGTGCTGGCCATCATGAACAACGCCCTGATCCCGGCAGGTCTGCTGGTCAATCTGCTGCTGTGGGGCAAGGATACCGACCTGCTCAGGCTCACCCTGGGCGGCCTGCTGATGCTGGCCTCCCTCTGGGTATGCCAGCGTCATGGGGTAAGTGAGCGCTGACTAAAAATCAGCCAACGACGGTGTTGTGCTCCCGTCTGGCCTGACCGTGGCAGGTAGCCAGCCGGGCCAGCAGGTGATCGATCTGCTCGCCGGCCTGGCTCTGCACCAGGCCGATGCTGACGGTCACCGGTCGCTGCGGCAGCAGGCTGGCATCGGCGATCTCGAGGCGCAGCCGCTCGGCAATCTCGAGGCCGCTCAACCGATCGGTCTGGGAGAGCATCAGGATGAAGCCGTCTTCGTCCCAGCGGGCGAAGGGGTCTTCCCGCCGCAGTTCGTGACGCACGATACGGGCCAGCTTGGCCAGCATGGCATCGCAGGCCACCTCGCCGAACAGCTGCTGGATCTTGGCCCTGTGGTCGACGCTGAATTGCAGCAGGCTGAAGCTGCCGCTCTCGCTGGCCAGCCGCTCATCGAGCAACAGCTCGAAGTGGCTACGGCTCTCCAGCCCGGTGAGGGGATCGGTACCGTGCCGCTCCTCCACCAGCAGTGTCTGTGAGTCGAGCAGACGCACCACCCCCAGCACCTGGCCGTGAACATCGCGCCGGGCCCGCTCCTCCAACCGAACATAGTGGCCGTCGTGATGCAGGATGCGGTATTCGAGCCGGATCTGGGCCACCCGCCCGCTCTGGCAGGCGGTCAGCGCCTCCTGCAGGCTTCCCACGTCATCGGGGTGCACCCGCTCCAGCCAGCCGAGATCGTCCAGACCGGCTTCGTTCAATCCCAGCAGCCGCAGACAGGAGAGATCCCGCTGCACGCCCTGCTGCGGGCTCCAGCTCCAGAGCCCTGCCTCCAGCAAGGCGATGGCATCCGCCATCAGCGCCAGATCAAACCGGGTAATTGCCTCCCTGTGGGGAGCCTTGAGCATGTCCATCGAGCGCCTCGACACCGAATCTGAAGACCTTCTCAATAAGTAACATTGGCTCTCGCGCCGAGCAACAGGGTCAGCTCGCTTTTCCTTGATAGCCGTTCATCAGGGCCTGCCAGTTCTCCGGTACGAAATGGAAACTGGTATGCAACTGGGACTCCTTGTTGAAGGAGCGCAGCAACCGTTCCAGGTTAGCCTGCTGCCAGTTGCCGGGAGAGCGGATGGCCCCCTTGTCGAAGTCGATCACCCACACCTTGCCCTCCTTGTCGAGCAGCAGGTTGTGGCTGTTGAGATCGGCGTGATAGACACCTGCGTCGTGCAACCGGCGCACCGTCTGACCCACCTTGTGCCACACCTCGCCGGCGATCGGCCCCTGCTTGAGCAGGGCCACCAGATCCTTGGCGCCACGGATGCGCTCGATCAGGATGTCGGCCCGATAGAAGGGGCCCTGCTTGGCCATCCGGGCGGCAAACGGGCGCGGCACCGGCAATCCCTGGGCGCTCAACTTGGCCAGCAGCGTGTATTCGGCCATGGCACGGCTCGATTCAACCCCTTCGAACCAGAAGCGATCCCGCACCATCTTGCCCACCATGCCACCGCGATAGTAGTGACGCAGCACCAGATGGCGGGATTCATCCTTGACGAACCAGGTCACTCCGCGGCCGATGGAAGACCCTACCACCTGGCGATGTGTCTGCCACCAGGCCGGATCAAACAGCTCGGGAGAAGGGTCGCGAAACGCCCCTTCGGCGTACCAGCAGATCTGGTTGTGTTCGGTCTGAATTTGCATTTTTGGCGATTCCGGTCGGTCAGTCATGGCTACACAAGGCAAGGGCAGGCAACGGCAACACGGGCTTTGTCAGGGGCACCGGCTGCCGGTCGTGCGCAATTTTACAATCCACGGGGGAGTTTGCATAATGCCATCCATCCATTTTGCCACCATTGCGCCACATCATGCCGCTGTTCCAAACGCCGCCCTCCTCCATCTGCATCCTGCGGCTCTCCGCCATCGGCGACTGCTGCCACGCGCTGGCGCTGGTGCGCGTCATCCAGCGGGCCTGGCCGACGACCCGTATCACCTGGATCACCGGCAAGATTGAAGCGACGCTTTTTGCCGATCTGCCCGGGGTCGAAGTGATCGCCTTCGACAAAAGCAAGGGCTGGCGCGGCTACCGCGAGCTCTGGCAGACCCTCAAGGGACGCCAATTCGATGCCCTGCTGCACCTGCAGGCGGCCATGCGGGCCAGCATCGCCACCCTCGGCATCAAGACCAAGGTCAAACTGGGGTTTGATCGGGAGCGGGCCAGCGACGGCCAGTGGCTGTTCACCAACCACAGGGTGCCATCCCCCGCCTCGCCCCACGTGCTGGACGGCTTTCTCGCCTTTGCCAAAGAGCTCGGGATAAAGGATCTGACCCCGGACTGGCAACTGCCCATCAGCACCGAACACCAGGCCTGGGCGAAAGAGAAGATTGACGGCAAGCCGACCCTGCTCATCTGCGCCGCCGCCAGCAAGGCATTCAAGAACTGGACTGCCGCCGGCTATGCCGCGCTGGCGGATCACGCCACAGACAAGGGTTTTCAGGTCTATCTGTGTGGCGGGCCGGCCAAACTGGAGCGGGATCTGGCCGCCGACATTCAGCAACTGAGCCACAGCAAGCCGGTGGATCTGGTGGGGCAGACCAACCTCAAGCAGTTGCTGGCGCTGATCAAGGAAGCCAGCCTGGTGCTGGCCCCCGATACCGGCCCCACCCACATGGCGACCCTGGTGGGTACGCCGGTGCTCGGCCTCTATGCCCACCACAACCCGGACCGGACCGGCCCCTATCTGTGCCGTGACTACGCGGTCAGCGTCTATCAGGAGCTGGTCGAGCAGGAGACCGGCAAACCGCTGGCCGAGCTCGGCTGGCGCACCCGCCTCAAGGATCCGGACGCCATGAGCAAGATAACCCGCGAGCGGGTCATCGCCGCCTTCGACCGCCTCTGCGCCGATCGTCAGCTGCCCGCCGGACAGCAACTCGGAATTTCCGAGCAGTGAAGCAGGGATAATCTGCTGGCCCACCCGCACAGTGACAGGCAGAATGGCGGCTGATGTGGGTGACGCTCCCGCAGCAAGCTACGAATACTTTGATCGGCTGGAATATGATTCCGGCCGTTTTTTTATCCGCCACCTTCTGTTAAAATTCGCCGCCTTTACATCCCTCTCAATTCAAGAATTTTCCGCGTTTCGGATTTGGCTGTCTCCCTTTCGGGCACAAGACGGCGGCCTCTGCTACAACCAAAACACGGTCTCGCTTAAAGGTACAGACATGGCGCAACAAGGCACTCTCTATATCATCTCCTCCCCGAGCGGAGCGGGTAAATCCAGCCTGCTCAATGCCTTGCTGACCCAGCACAACAGCGCAGGCAAGATGCAGCTGTCGGTTTCCCACACCACCCGCGCCACCCGTCCCGGTGAAGAGCACGGGGTGCACTACCACTTCGTCAAGGTGGAAGAGTTCAAGGCGCTGATCGAGCGCGGCGACTTTCTGGAGTGGGCCGAGGTGTTCGGCAACTACTACGGCACCTCCCGCGCCGCCATCGAAGCCTGCCTGGCGCAGGGGATCGACGTGTTCCTCGATATCGACTGGCAGGGCGCCCGCCAGATCCGTGAACAGATGCCGACCAAGTCCATCTTCATCCTGCCGCCCAGCCGCGAAGAGCTGGAGCGTCGCCTGATCGGCCGCGGCCAGGACAGTGCCGAGGTGATCAAGGGCCGGATGGAGAAAGCCATTGCCGAAATGGTGCACTATGACGAGTATGACTATGTCATCATCAACGAAGACTTTGAGCAGGCACTGTTCCAGCTGAGGGCCGTCATCGAGTGCCAACGGCTGGAATTGCGCCAGCAGCAGCAGGCCCAACAAAACTTGCTGCAACAGCTACTGGCAGAATAGGCCAAAAACAAGTAAACTTTTGCGTCATTTTTAAACACCGCTTTTTTAAACCGAGAAAGCCCAAACACTGGAGTCCTGCATGGCACGCGTTACTGTAGAAGATGCTGTAAAACAGGTAGGTAACCGTTTTGACCTGGTGCTGGTCGCCGCCCGCCGCGCCCGCCAAATCGCGGTTCAAGGCAAAGATCCCCTGGTTGACGAAGAGAACGACAAGCCGACCGTGATCGCCCTGCGCGAGATCGAACTGGGTCTGGTGAACAACCAGGTGATGGACACCCAGGACCGTTACGAGCAGCAAGAGCAGGAAGCCGCCGAGCTGGCTGCCGTTGCTGCCATCGCCGAAGGCCGCGGTTAAGTCAGTTATTTCTTATAGTCGGCGCCCGCCCGGGTGCCGACTGTTCTCCCCCATTTACAACCGCTCGAAAACCTCGCAAACTCAGGACTATACCCTCTATATCCACGGATTGCCGTTTCACCGCTGCGGGGACTGTCTTGTATTTATTTGAAAATCTTAAAGAAATAGCCAGTTCCTACCTGCCACCCGAGCAGGTGGAGAAGCTCAGGCAAGCCTATGTGGTGGCCCGTGATGCTCACCAGGGACAGATGCGTTCCAGCGGCGAGCCCTATATCACCCACCCGGTTGCCGTTGCCCGCATTCTCGGCGACATGCGCCTCGATCATGAAACCCTGATGGCCGCCGTGCTGCACGACGTCATCGAAGATACCCCTGTCACCAAGGCCGATCTGGCCGAACTGTTTGGCGATGCCGTCGCCGAGCTGGTAGCGGGCGTCTCCAAGCTCGACAAGCTGAAGTTTCGCGATCGCAAGGAGGCCCAGGCCGAGAACTTCCGCAAGATGGTGATGGCCATGACCCAGGATATCCGGGTCATTCTGATCAAGCTGGCCGACCGCACCCACAACATGCGCACCCTGGGCTCCCTGCGACCGGACAAACGCCGCCGCATCGCCCGGGAAACCCTCGAAATCTTCGCCCCCATCGCCAACCGCCTCGGTATTCACACCATGAAGAACGAGCTGGAAGAGCTGGGCTTCGAGGCGCTCTACCCCATGCGCTCGCGTGTGTTGCGCGAATCGGTGCGCCGCGCCCGCGGCAATCGCCGCGAAATCATCGACTCCATCCAGAGCGAGATTGAAGGCCGGCTGCGCGAGGCAGGCATCGAATCCCAGGTCAGCGGCCGTGAGAAGAACCTGTTCTCCATCTACAACAAGATGGAGAAAAAAGAGCTGCAATTTCATGAGGTAATGGATATCTACGCCTTTCGTGTGAGGGTGAAGGACATAGATACCTGTTACCGGGTGCTGGGCCAGATGCATAGTCTCTACAAGCCCCGCCCCGGCCGCTTCAAGGATTACATCGCCATTCCCAAGACCAACGGCTACCAGTCGCTACACACCTCCCTGGTGGGGCCGCACGGGGTACCGGTGGAGGTGCAGATCCGCACCGAATTCATGGATCAGATGGCCGATAAGGGCGTCGCCGCCCACTGGGCCTACAAGCAGGATGGCGACAGCTCGGGTACCACCGCCCAGATCCGCGCCCAGCGCTGGATGCAGAGCCTGCTCGAGCTGCAGCAGAGTGCCGGCAGCTCCTTTGAATTTATCGAAGGGGTCAAGACCGACCTCTTCCCCGATGAGATCTACGTGTTCACGCCGGAAGGGCGCATCATGGAGTTGCCCGCCGGGGCCACCCCTGTGGACTTCGCCTACACGGTGCACACCGACATCGGCCACGCCTGCGTCGGTTCGCGGGTCGATCGCCACCCCTATCCGCTGAGCAGCCCGCTGCACTCCGGCCAGACGGTGGAGATCATCACGGCACCGGGGGCTCGCCCCAACGCGGCCTGGCTCAACTTTGTGGTGACCACCAAGGCCCGCTCCAAGATCCGCCAGTTCCTCAAGAACCTGCGTACCGAAGAGTCGGTGGTGCTGGGTCGCCGCCTGCTCAACCATGCGCTCGGCGCCAAAAACATCGAAGACATCCCGGAACCGCGCATCAAGCAGGTGCTGGCCGACACCAAACACGAGAACCTGCAGGGCCTGTTGGCCGACGTGGGCCTTGGCAATGCCATGAGCGTGATGGTGGCGCGCCGTATGCTGGGAGATGAGCTGCCGCCGGAAGAGCAACCCAAGTCCAGCAGCAAGAAGATGCCGATCAAGGGGGCTGACGGCATGCTGGTCACCTTTGCCAACTGCTGCCGCCCGATCCCGGGGGACGCCATCATCGCCCACATCAGCCCGGGCAAGGGCCTGGTTATCCACCAGGAAGCCTGCCGCAACATCAAGGGCTACAGCAAGGAGCCGGACAAGTACCTGCCGGTACAGTGGGAAGTGGACAAGGAGCAGGAACAGGAGTTCCGCACCGGCATCAGCATCGAGATCGTCAACCACCAGGGTGCCCTGGCGGAGCTGGCCAACGTGATTGCCGCCACCGGCGCCAACATTCACGCCATCAGCACCGAGGAGAAGGATGGCCGGGTCTATCTGGTCACCCTGCTCATCACCACCAAGAGCCGGATCCACCTTGCCAACATCATGCGCAAGATCCGGGTGATGCCGAACGTGCTCAAGGTGAGCCGACAGAAAAACTGACCACAGGCGGCGCAAGCCGCCTGCTGCTTTTCAAGAGACAAGCTTGGCCCACCGCCGCAGGCACACCCGTTCGCCTTGGCGAGTGGACAAGCCCGGCTTCGGCAGAACCGGCATGACCGCGGAACGCGTCAAACGAATTTACGACAGGCTGGCCCGGCGCCAGCCCGACTTGATCCTGTGCATGCAAGCGATGCGTGCACACACCTCACGACATAGAAACCGATATGACTCCTGAACGCTTCAAGCGCATCACCGACATGCTGGCCCAGCGCCAGCTCGATCTGACCGTCTGCATGGAAGAGGTCCACAAGCCGCACAACCTAGCCGCCATCGTGCGCACCGCCGATGCCATCGGCATCCATCGGGTGCACGCGGTCTGGCCCAAAACCTGGATCCACAAGCGCAAGGGTACCGCTCGCGGCAGCCAGAACTGGGTGGACGTGAAGCTGCACCCGGACATCGGCAGCGCAGTGGCCGAGCTGAAAGCCTCCGGCATGCAGATCCTGGCGACCCACCTCTCCGACAGCTCGGTGGATTTTCGCGCCATCGACTACACCAAGCCCACCGCCATCCTGGTGGGTCAGGAGAAGCACGGCATCGGCGAAGAGGCGCTGGCCCTGGCCGATCACCATATCGTCATCCCCATGGTGGGCATGGTGCAGTCCCTCAACGTCTCGGTGGCCGCCGCCGCCATCCTCTATGAGGCCCAGCGCCAGCGCGAACTGGCCGGCTGCTACCAGCGCGGCTGCCCGCTCGACCTGGAGGAGCAGAACAGCATACTGTTCGAGGGGGGCTACCCCATCTATGCCCAGCTCTGCAAAGAGAAAGAGATGCCCTACCCCCAGCTCGGCCCGGCCGGCGAAATCCAGGCGGACGAGCAGTGGTGGCAGCAGATGCAGCTGACGCGCAAAGGATGGGCCGCCCAGCAATCGGATGATCCTTCGGAAGAGTACGCTGATGAAGCTTAACCACCTGCCCCTGCTGGCCCTGACCCTGTTTTCTGCCGGAGCCCTCGCCGTGAACAATCCCTATCAGCTGACGCCGGAAGCCGACGTCGCCACCCTTCATCAGCAGACCCTGCCCGACTTCTGGCGCCGGCACGCCGTCGAGAGCGCCTTCAAGGGCAAGGACGGGGTCACCATCCGCTATGCCGCCCTGCGCCAGGCCAAGGTCGATCGCGCCATCCTCATCGTCAACGGCCGGGTCGAAAGCTACCTCAAGTATCAGGAGCTGGCCTGGGATCTGTGGCGTCAGGGCTACAGCCTCTACCTCATCGATCACCGCGGCCAGGGCTTGTCCGATCGGCTGCTGGCCGACCAGGAGAAGGGATATGTCGACCAGTTCGACGATTATGTGCTCGATCTCAAGCAGTTTCATGACGAGGTGATCGCCCAGGACCAGCCCGCCAAGCTGTTTCTGCTGGCCCACTCCATGGGCGGCGCCATCTCGGCCCGCTATCTGGAGCGCTGGCCCGATGATATCGAGGCGGCCGTGCTCTCCTCCCCCATGATGGGCATCAATCTCGGCGGCCTGCCCAAGTGGCTGGCCAAGGGGCTGGCGGCCACCATCGGCACGGTCGGCGGCTGGCTGGGTGAGCCTCCCTATGGCCCGGGCCAGGGCCCGTACGAGAGCCACGACTTTGCCGACAACGGTCTGAGCCACAGCGAAGCCCGCTATCAGGCCTTTCGCGAGCTCTATGAGCAGCGCCCGCAGATCAAGCTGGGAGGCGCCACTGCCCACTGGATCTATCAGGGGCTGACGGGGGCTGACGCCGCAGTGGCCGAGGCCGGTGCCATCAAGACGCCGCTGCTGCTGCTGCAGGCCGGTGACGACGGCGTGGTGGACAACGCCGCGCAGGACGCCTTCTGTGCGCTCGCTCGCTGCGAGGGAGGCAAGCCGCTGCGCATAGAAGGGGCCTGGCACGAGCTGTTCATGGAGGCCGATCCCCAGCGCCAGGCCGCGCTCAACGCGACTCTAGCCTTCTTCGCACGCTACTAGCGGCTGGTTATTTTTTGTATCCCTAAATAAATGGGGTCGCGGGAGCGGTTGCTGTACACTGCTCCCGCTTTCATTCGTAACCCCGAGGTGATGATGTATAAGGTCGTTGTATCCGATCTCGATGGCACCCTGCTCAACGGGCAGCACCAGATCTCCCCCCGCACCCGCGATACCCTGCACCGTCTGGTGGATCAGGGGATCAAGTTCGTGGTGGCCACCGGCCGTCACCATGTGGATGTGCGCAGCATCCGCGACACGCTCGGGCTCGACATCTATCTCATCACCTCCAATGGCGCCGTGGTGCACGACAAGCAGGATCAGCTGATCTTCAACCAGGCCCTGCCGGACAGCGTGGCGGCCGAGCTGATCGCGCTGGAGCGCGACCCCTCCATCCATATCAACCTCTACTACGGCGACGAGTGGCTGGTGGAAGAGGAGATGCCCTGGCTGCTGCAATTCCATCATGAATCCGGCTTCAGCTATCGCCTGACCGATCTCGCCAGCCACCCGCTGGACAAGGTCAACAAGGTGTTTTACATCGGCGAGCACGAGAAGCTGCTGCAGATCGAGGCAGAGCTGAACCAGCGTTATGGTGATCGGCTCAACGTCACCTTCTCCCTGCCGGACTGTCTCGAGGTGATGCACGCCGGGGTGCACAAGGGCAATGCCGTGCGCGCCGTGCTGGAGCAGCACGGGCTGGAGATGTCCCAGGCGGTGGCCTTTGGCGACGGCATGAACGACTTCGAGATGCTGAGCATGGTCGGCCGCGGCGTGGTGATGGGCAATGCCCACGACCGGCTCAAGCTGGCGCTGGCCAATCACGAACAGACCCTGAGCTCCGACGAGGATGGTGTCGCCGTCTATCTGGAGCAGTTGTTCGCCCTGCAGGGCGTCAACGTCGCCTGATGCTTCTGAACCTCATGGATACACGCCTCGGGCGTATCCATGAGGTTCGCATCCGCTAAATTCCCTTCTTGTTGCCTGACGCCCTACCAGATGAGGCTTTTCAGGTTCAGCTTGTCGAACATGCTGCCCTTGTTTTGCCATGCGAAGCTCTGGTTGGCCCCACCGAAACAGTCGGCCAGCCGCAGCGGGGTGCCCGGCTTGTGACGACGGCCGGCCACATCCAGACAGCGGTCAGCCTTGCTGTTGAACAGCCGATCTTCCTGCCACTGCCATTGCCGGCTCTCATCCTGGCACTCGGCCATGGTCAGCTCGCTCACCCCTTTGGCCACCAGGCAACGCTGGTCAAGCTGCAAGGCACCGGCATCCCAGCTGAACTGCTGGCGAACAGTCTGGTCGCAAGGCTGGGTGATCAGCTGATTGTGGTCATTGAGGGCCACGCAGAATCCGGCATCGGTTACCAGCGCAGAGGTGGCAATACTCTGCATGGGGGCAGCCCCCATCAGGATCTCGTCGGGTTTGGGTTTGTATGAGCAGCCGCTGAGGGCCACGACAACCAGCGCCAGTGTACTGACGCGAAAAGAATTTGGGTGCATATGACATGTTGGCCTGAATTGTGTTCAATAACGCCCACTTGCCGTGGGTCTGCGTCCCAGCATACCCGAAGCGACAGCGAGAAAGTGCCAACAGAAATGTAAACAGAGGTGACAGAAACCTGCGGCTACAGGCTGGCAGACGACAGAAAGCAAAAAACCCCGCCTGAGCGGGGTTTTTCAGAATGTGGTCGGTGATAAAGGATTCGAACCTTTGACCCTCTGGTCCCAAACCAGATGCGCTACCGGGCTGCGCTAATCACCGAGGCTTTAAAAAAAGCTTTCTTTTCAAAACACAAAGACGACCATGAACGGTCATCCTCGTCATACAGCAAGTATGGTGCGAAGAGAGGGACTCGAACCCTCACACCCGGGGGGCACTAACACCTGAAGCTAGCGCGTCTACCAATTCCGCCACCTTCGCATACCTGACAAGCTGTAAAATGGGGTGGCTGATGGGGCTCGAACCCACGACAACCGGAATCACAATCCGGGACTCTACCAACTGAGCTACAGCCACCACAGCTGTTTTCGTTCTTCAACTCGCCCGCTTAACCGGCGCACTTTTGATGGTGCGCCCGACAGGATTCGAACCTGTGACCTCTGCCTCCGGAGGGCAGCGCTCTATCCAGCTGAGCTACGGGCGCTACGCTGTCGAACGGGGCGCAATATTAATGATGGGGACCCACCTTGTCTACTATTTTTTTATCCCACAGAATCAACCGCTTGTTTTTCCATCGTTTCTGGCTTTTTTTAAGCGTTTTTGTTTCATTCAGGCTGGATCCAGCCCCGCTCCGCTACTTTTGGCTCCCCCCACATAGCAATCCGATGATGGGCAAAACTTGACTTGCCTCAAAGCCCCCCTAGAATGAATGAACGTTCATTCAGTCGTTGTGATCATCCCGTCATGAACAAGAAAGAACGCATTTTCGATGCGGCTCATGAAGTACTCGGCGAACAGGGTTTCCACGGTCTCTCCATTGCCGTGGTGGCCAAGAAAGCCAGGGTGGCGGCAGGCACCATCTATCGCTATTTCAGCGACAAGGATGACCTGATCCGCCAACTCTATCGGCACACCATCCTCCAGTGTCATCCCCTGGTCATGGAAGGCGTGCAGACAGAGGAGGTATCGTTCGAACAATTTCGGCGTTTGTGGCTCAACATCCACGCCATCTTTGTCGACGAACCGAACGCGCTCAAATGCAAATTGCAGTATGAAACGTCCCCGCTGGGAGCAGAGCTGGAGCAGGACCCGGTCATCAAGGCTGCCTGGGCCCCGCTGGATCGCTTCTTCGAACGGGGCCTGGAACAGGGTCTGTTTATCGACCTGCCCGTCCGGGTACTGCAGGTGCTGAGCCTGGATTGCGTGGCAAATATGGCGCTGCAAAGCCAGGTGCACCAATTCGAACTGACGCAAGACCAGCTGGAAGCCGTGATCCGGGCCTGCTGGCGAGCTATTTTGACCCCTTAAACATTGCACTCATATCTCAGGAGCGAGAGTTCATGAAAAAGTGGATGAGCATCATGTTGCTCATCGCGCTGGCCCTGTTCGGCAGCGTGATTGGCTTCAACCTGTTCAAGCAAAAGATGATAGCCAACTACATGGCCAACATGCCGGAGCCCGAGTTTCCGGTCACCACCCACAAGGTGGAGACCCGCGACTGGGTGCCGACCATCGAGGCCATCGGTTTCATCGAACCCAACCAGGGGGTAACCCTGTCAACCGAGCAATCCGGCACCATCGACAGCATCTCCTTCGAGTCGGGTGATACCGTCAAGCCGGATCAGCTGCTGCTGAGCCTGGATGCCAGCGTCGAGAAGGCCAACCTGCGTGCCTCCATGGCCAAGCTGCCGGCGGCCAAGGCCAAGTTCGATCGCTATCAGAACCTGTTCACCAAGGGATCCATCTCCCGCGACCAGCTGGACGACACCGAGGCGACCTACCGCTCCCTCGAGGCCGATATCGAGAGTCTGAAATCAACCATCGCCCGCCGCGAAGTGCGTGCACCGTTTGCCGGCGTAGTCGGCCTGCGCAACGTCTTCCTCGGTCAGTACCTGCAACCGGGTACCGACATCGTCCGGCTGGAAGACACCAGCGTGATGCGCCTGCGCTTCACCGTGCCGCAGACCGATATCTCCCGCATTCGCCTGAATCAGGACATCCTGATCAACGTGGATTCCTACCCGCATCGCCAGTTCAAGGGCCACATCAGCGCCATCGAGCCGGCCGTCAACTACCAGAGCGGCCTGATCCAGGTGCAGGCGGACATCCCCAACAACGACGGCCAGCTGCGCTCCGGCATGTTTGCCCGCGCCAGCATTCTGCTGCCGGCCCAGAAGGACCAGATCGTGCTGCCGCAGACCGCCATCACCTTCACCCTGTATGGCGAGAACGTCTACCTGGTCAAGGAAAAGGATGGCGTGAAGCGCGTCGAGCAGGTGGTGGTCAAGGTCAGCGAGCGCAAGGGCAACGATGCGCACGTGGTCTCCGGCATCAAGGCGGGTGACGAAGTGGTCATGTCCGGCCAGGTACGCCTGAGCAACGGCGCCAAAGTGAAAATTGTGCAGGACCAGGGCCTGAAGGTTCCGGACCAGGTTCCCATGCTGTAAAACGCGGAGAGACAGATGCGCTTTACCGATATATTCATCAAGCGGCCCATCCTGGCCATCTCGATCAGCTTTCTGATCGCGTTGCTGGGTGTCCAGGCCGTGTTCAAGATGCAGGTGCGGGAATACCCCGAGATGACCAACACGGTCGTCACGGTCAGCACCAGCTACTATGGCGCGAGTGCCGACCTGATCCAGGGCTTCATCACCCAGCCACTGGAACAGGCCATCGCCCAGGCGGACAACATCGACTTCATGACGTCGTCCACCCAGCTCGGCAGCTCGACCATCACTGCCTACATGAAGCTCAACACCAACCCGAATGCGGCCCTGTCCGACATTCTGGCCAAGGTCAACTCGGTACGTTCCCAGTTGCCGAAGGAGTCGGAAGATCCCTCGGTGACCATGTCGACCGGCTCGACCACGGCGGTGCTCTACATCGGCTTTACCAGCCCAGAGCTCAACGCCAGCCAGATCACCGACTACCTGGAGCGGGTCATCAAGCCCCAGCTCTTCACCGTCGGCGGCGTCTCCAAGGTCGACATGTACGGTGGTACCAAGTACGCCCTGCGGGTGTGGCTGGATCCGGCCAAGATGGCGGCGTTCAACCTGACCGCCGCGGACGTGATGAGCGTGCTCAACAGCAACAACTATCAGTCCGCCACCGGTCAGGCCACCGGCTACTTCACCCTCTATAACGGCAATGCCGAGACCCAGGTCAACACCACCGAGGAGCTCGAGCGCCTGGTGGTGGCCACCCGTGACAGCAAGGTGATCCGTCTGGCAGACATCGCCAAGGTCAGCCTGGAGAAGAGCCACGATACCTATCGCGCCACCGCCAACGGCCGCGAGGCCGTGGTACTGGCCATCAACGCGGCACCGACCGCCAACCCGATCAACATCGCCCACGACGTGCTGGAGATGCTGCCGAGCCTGAAGAGCAACATGCCGAGCACCATGGAGGCCAACGTCCTCTATGACTCGACCGTTGCCATCAACGAGTCGATCAGCGAGGTGATCAAGACCATCGCCGAGGCAGCCGCCATCGTGCTGGTGGTGATCACCCTGTTCCTTGGTTCGTTCCGGGCGGTCATCATCCCGATTATCACCATTCCCCTCAGCCTGATCGGGGTGGTGATGGTGATGCAGATGTTCGGCTTCTCCATCAACCTGATGACCCTGCTGGCCATGGTGCTGGCCATCGGTCTGGTGGTGGATGACGCCATCGTGGTGCTGGAGAACGTGGATCGCCACGTCAAGGAGGGGGAAGAACCGTTCCGGGCCGCCATCATAGGCACCCGCGAAATCGCCGTACCGGTCATCGCCATGACGGTTACCCTGGCCGCCGTGTATGCGCCGATCGCCCTGATGGGGGGCATCACCGGCTCCCTGTTCAAGGAGTTTGCCCTCACCCTGGCCGGTGCCGTGTTCGTGTCGGGCATCATAGCGCTGACCCTGTCGCCCATGATGTGCGCCAAGATGCTCAAGGCCAACGAGGAGCCTGGCAAGTTCGAGAGCAAGGTGCATCACCTGCTCGACCGCATGACGGTCCGCTACGATGCCATGCTGCACGCCGTGATGCAGAAGCGCATCGTGGTGGTGCTGTTCGCCGTCATCGTCTTCGCCAGCCTGCCGATGCTGTTCAAGTTCATTCCGAGCGAACTGGCACCGAACGAAGACAAGGGCGTCATGGCCGTGCTGGGTACCGCCCCCTCCAACGTCAACCTGGACTACATCCAGGGCACCATGGAGCAGGTGAACAAGGTGCTGGACGAACAGCCGGAAGTGGCCTTCTCCCAGGTCTTCTCCGGGGTGTTCAACGCCAACCAGGCGTTCGGTATCGCCTCCATGGTGCCATGGAGCCAGCGTGAAGCGAGCCAGAAAGAGGTGCTGGAACGGGTTGGCAAGCTGGTCGAGAACGTGCCCGGCATGTCCATCACCACCTTCCAGTTCCCGGAATTGCCGGGTGCCTCGAGCGGCCTGCCGATCCAGTTCGTCATCACCACGCCGAACAACTTCGAGAGCCTCTATCAGGTGGCGAGCGAAATCCTGACCGCAGCCCAGGGGAGCGGACGCTTCGTCTACTCCGAGCTGGACCTGCAGTACGACTCCGCCACCATGAAGATCAAGATCGACAAGGACAAGGCGGGTGCCTACGGCATCACCATGCAGGACATCGGCATCACCCTGGGCACCATGATGTCGGACGGTTACGTCAACCGGATCGACCTGGATGGCCGCTCCTACGAGGTGATCCCGCAGGTCGAGCGCAAATACCGCCTCAACCCCGAATCGATCAAGGGCTACTACGTGCGGGCGGCCGATGGCCAGTCCATCCCGCTCGGCAGCCTGATCAGCATCGAGGTGGTCGGTGAGCCGCGCGCCCTGCCCCACTTCAACCAGCTCAACTCGGCCACCATAGGTGCCGTGCTGATGCCGGGCACCACCATGGGCAACGCCATCGCCTGGCTGGATGCCACCGCCAGCGAGAAGCTGCCGCAGGGTTACCGTTACGACTACATGGGTGAAGCCCGCCAGTTCGTGACCGAAGGCAGCGCCCTGTACGCCACCTTCGCCCTGGCGCTGGCCATCATCTTCCTGGTACTGGCGATCCAGTTCGAGTCGGCCCGCGACCCGCTGGTGATCATGGTCTCCGTGCCGCTGGCCATCAGTGGCGCCCTGATCGCGCTGGCCTGGGGTGCCGCCACCATGAACATCTACTCCCAGGTGGGTCTGATCACCCTGGTCGGCCTGATTACCAAGCACGGTATCCTGATCTGCGAGGTGGCCAAGGAGGAGCAACTGCTGCACGGTCGCAACCGGATGGAAGCCGTGATGGCCGCCGCCAAGGTGCGTCTGCGCCCCATCCTGATGACCACGGCCGCCATGATCGCCGGTCTCATCCCGCTGCTCTATGCAACAGGGGCCGGGGCAGCCCAGCGCTTCAGCATCGGCATCGTGATCGTGGCCGGTCTGGCCATCGGTACCCTGTTCACCCTGTTCGTGCTGCCGGTGATCTACACCTACCTGGCCTCCGAACACAAACCGCTGCCGGTGTTTGACGAATCCATTCCGCCCAAGGCGAAAGGGAGTCATTAAAAACCGTTCTTAATCAACAAGGCCCCGTTTCGGGGCCTTGTTTTTATCACGCTAACGAAACACGACATAAGTGCATGAAGCAGTTAAACTAAATGGCAATATATCCAGACCGCAAGGACGCCATGTCAGGACTCTTCTCCAAGACCGCTAAGGCCGTCGGCCGTAACGGACTCTCATACCGCCTGCTCTCCTACATTCTGGTGTGCAGTACCGTATTGGCGATGATCATTACGGTGTTGCAGCTTGCCTGGGATTACCGCAAGGACGTGGCCGTGATCGAGGACAGCATCGGCCAGATCGAGGCTTCCTTCCTGCAGCCCATCGCCGCCAGCCTGTGGAACCTGGACGAAGAGCAGGTCAAGGTACAGATCGAAGGCATCATGAACCTGCCCAACATGCAGTTCGTGATGGTGAAGGAGATGCTCGGCAACTCGGAAGTGCCGCTGCTGACCCAGGGGGTGGAGCGGGAAAGCTACGACATCTCCCGCGAGTTCAACCTCACCTATCAGGGCGAGGTGGTAGGCAAGCTGTTTGTCGCCGCCTCCCTTGAGCAGATCTACCAGCGCCTCATCGAGAAATCGGTGCTGATCATGGTCAGCCAGACCATCAAGACCCTGGTGGTCTCGTTCTGTATCCTGATCATCATCTACTACCTGGTGGTGCGGCACCTCAACCGCATCGCCAACTATGCCCAGAAGTTCAATCTGGACCGGCTGGCCATCGAGCTGACCCTGGAGGGGCGCCCCCTGCCCCGCAAGAAACCCGACGAGCTCGACACCCTGGTCGCCACCCTCAACCAGATGCGTACCCGGCTGAACGACGAATTTGCGGCGCGCCATCAGGCCGCCGAGCAGCTGCAACAGGAGCGGGACTTCTCCGCCACCCTGATCAACTCTGCCAACATGGTCATCTGCTGCATGGAGCCGGACCTCAACATCGCCAGCATCAACCCGGCAGCCATTCTGCTGACCGGCTACCACCAGCAGGAGATACTGCAGCACAACTGGCTGGATCTGTTCGTCAGCAAGGCCCAGCGCGATGAGCTGGCGGCCACCCTGGCCGATCACGGCTCCATCGAGGACAAAGAGGTCATCATGCATGACCAGCAGGGCCACGAGCTGGTGCTGCAGTGGACCTTCGCCCCCTTCTACGAAGGGCCCAACCTCAAGTATCTGATCGGCTTTGGCTACGACATCACCCGCCTCAAGAAGGTGGAGCGGGAGATCATCCAGCTCAACGAACAGCTGGAGGGCAAGGTGGTGGAGCGCACCCGCAGCCTGAGCGATGCCAACGACCAGCTGGGCAAGGCCTACGACGACCTGAAACAGGCCCAGCAGACCCTGGTGGAATCGGAGAAGATGGCCTCCCTCGGTTCGCTGGTGGCCGGTGTAGCCCACGAGATCAACACCCCCATCGGCATCAGCGTGACTGCCTCTTCCTACCTGCAGGAGCGGGTGGCCGACTTCAAGCAGCACATCGACTCCAAGCAGCTGTCGCGCTCCTATCTCACCGAATTTACCGTCAACCTCGACGAATCCATGCAGCTGCTGCAGGGCAACCTGCGCCGCGCCTCGGAGCTCATTGCCAGCTTCAAGCAGGTGGCGGTGGATCAGTCGTCCGAGGCACGCTACAACTTCAGCCTCGCCGACAACCTGCACCAGGTGGTGGTCTCCCTCGGCCACAAGCTGAAGAAGGCCCAGTGCGAGGTGGATATCCAGTGCGATCCCAAGCTGTCGATCTTCTCCTTCCCTGGCAGCTTCACCCAGATCTATTCGAACCTGATCCTCAACTCCATCAACCACGGCTTCGACAACTGGGACAAACCCAAGAAGATCACCATCAAGGTGGAACAGCAGGGCGAAGAGCTGCTGATCGACTACAGCGACAATGGCCGCGGCATCCCGCCCGAGATCTTGCCGCGCATCTTCGACCCCTTCGTCACCTCCAAGCGGGGCCAGGGCGGCAGCGGGCTCGGTACCCACATCATCTACAACCTGGTGGTGCAGCTGCTGCGCGGTCGCATCAACTGCGTCAGCGAGCCGGACAACGGCGCCCAGTTCCATATTCGCCTGCCGATCCAACATAACTGAGCGCTGGCTCTTGTGAGCCAGCCGCTTTATCCCCATCATGCTGTGATTGCATTCTTAATGAGCGGAGAACCTCGCAATGGCACAGCATTTTGACTATATCGCCATCGGCGGCGGCAGCGGCGGCATCGCCTCGGCCAACCGGGCTGCCATGTACGGTAAGAAAGTTGCCCTGATTGAAGCCAAAGAGTTGGGTGGAACCTGCGTCAACGTCGGCTGCGTGCCGAAGAAGGCCATGTGGTATGCCGGCCAGATCGCCGATGCCCTGAAATATGGCGCCGACTACGGCTTCGACACCACCCTCAACCACTTCAACTGGGCCAAGCTGGTCGAGTCCCGCCAGGCCTACATCGGCCGCATTCATCAGTCCTACCAGAACGTGCTGGGCAAGAACCAGATCACTGTCATCAAGGGCTTCGCCCGCTTCGTCAGCAGCAACACCATCGAAGTGAATGGCGAGCAGTACAGCGCCGATCACATCCTGATCGCCACCGGTGGCCGCCCTGAAGTGCCGGCCATCCCGGGTGCCGAGCTGGGTATCGATTCCGACGGCTTCTTCGAGCTGCAGAGCCAGCCCAAGCGGGTTGCCGTGGTTGGTGCCGGCTATATCGCGGTGGAGATCGCCGGCGTGATGCAGGCGCTCGGCTCAGAGACCCATCTGGTGGTGCGCAAACACGCGCCGCTGCGCAACTTCGACCCCATGATCCACGAGACTCTGGTGGAGATCATGGCGCAGGAAGGGCCCAAGCTGCACACCCACGCCATTCCGAAAGCCGTGGTCAAGAACGCCGATGAGAGCCTGACCCTGCAGCTGGAAGATGGTCGCCACCTCACCGTCGACTGCCTGATCTGGGCCATCGGCCGCGTTCCGGCCACCGACAACCTCAATCTGGCCGCCGCCGGTATCACGCTTGACGAGCAGGGCTTTATCCCGACCGACAAGTTCCAGAACACTGCCGTCGCCAACGTCTATGCCGTCGGTGACAACACCGGCCGCATCCAGCTCACCCCGGTGGCTGTTGCGGCGGGCCGTCGTCTCTCCGAGCGGCTGTTCAACAACAAGCCAAACGAGCACCTCAACTACGATCTGGTGCCAACCGTGGTGTTCAGCCACCCGCCCATCGGCACCATCGGCCTGACCGAGCCGGAAGCCATCGCCGAATACGGTGAAGATCAGGTCAAGGTCTACCGCAGCCAGTTCACCGCCATGTACTCGGCGCTGACCCAGCATCGCCAGCCCACCCGGATGAAGCTGGTCTGCGTCGGGCCGGAAGAGAAGGTGGTCGGCCTGCACGGCATCGGCTTCGCCATGGACGAGATCCTGCAAGGCTTCGGCGTCGCCATGAAGATGGGCGCTACCAAGGCAGACTTCGACAACTGCGTCGCCATCCATCCGACCAGCGCGGAAGAGTTTGTTACTATGAGGGGTTAATGCCGAAACCCCATCTACATACATTTGTACTGTAGAAAAACTGAGAGGCCAGAGCATCGTTCTCTGGCCTTCATTTATCAACTCATCGATACACTGCCTCTTCTAACACGTATTTGCCCTACAAAAAGTTATCTGAATTACACACATCTACATCGATTGTTAGATGAGTCGTTGTAGCATTAGTTAATGCTTAACTCTGTCAGAAAACGTTACAGATCGTTTTGTGTGTGGTTGATTGTGTAGACCGGATTGTTTTAAAAGAATAGAGTTGTATAAAACACACAAAGAGATACGTCAGTGCCACTACAAACTTTTGAAGACACCCTAGAACAGCTAGAAGCAGGGGAACAGCCATCAATACTACTCGCAAATGGTTTTTCTAGGGCATGGAACAATAGAACGTTTAACTATGAAAATTTGTTCGATGAAGCCAACTTTAGAGATAGCAACCATGAGCTGAGAGAAGTGTTTGACCGTTTCGAGACTTTTGATTTTGAAAAGGTGATGCATGCGCTGCAATCAGCAGAGCAAGTCTGCGAAACTTATGGCGTAAACAGGAACATCATCCAACAGATTCAAGATGATCAAGAACAGTTAAAAGACTCGCTAATAGAGGTGATAGCTAATACTCACCCTCATCGGCCTGGCTTGATTACTGATGATAGATTCACATCTACCAGAAGATTCCTTACCTGCTTTTCTAATATCTTCTCTCTCAATTACGACCTGCTTTTGTATTGGGCTATAAATAAGTCGAATCTACCTCCATTTAGGCCACATAGATGGTGTGGTATGAAAGATGGTTTTAATGGAAATGAATGGCAACAGCGCACGCAAAACTTACATTTTCTGCATGGTGGTCTACATCTCTATAATAACGAGAAAGGTATTTATAAACGAGTCTACGACCAAGAGGATTGGGATGCGATCGTTGACCAAGTAAGACGATGGCTAGATGCAGGCGAATTTCCCCTTTTTGTATCTGAGCCCACTTATCAAAGGAAGCTCGAGAAAATTAAACATAGCCCATATCTAAATGCTTGCTATCAAGCATTAGGTGAGCTGCGAGGTACACTTTACATTCATGGTCATTCAATTGCAGAGAATGACCGACATATATTCGATCAAATTAATAGAAGTAGAGTTAACAAGGTTCTCATCAGTATCTTTGGTGATGAAAATCAAGAGTGGAACCGAGAGGCAATGGTGAATGCAGATAGATTTCTTGTCCGTGATATAGACATAGAATTCTATGATGCAGCAACAGCACCTATTTGGCAGCAGTAAATAAACTAGTGCCTCTGAACGCTGAACAGAGAGGTAAATTGTTTCTTGTTAGCGAATAACCATTCCAATGATACTGCCCAACTGTGGCAACCAAGAATAGATGATATTGCCTGCAACCCCTTCAAGTGGTCCCTTTAGCAGCGATAGGAACTCAGTTGCCAGTTTGGGATTACCCATATGGAGCCGCTTAACTATTCGCTCTAGTTCTTCTTTTTGAACATCCGCCGCACGCTCATCGAGCTTTTTTGCTAAACCTAACAACTCCAATTCAACATCACTATTGCTACCATATTTATCTATCAGCTTAGACACCTGATCTTGAGCAATACGGTGTGAAGTTATGCTCTCAGATATCATGTGTTTAAGGTCTGCAACCTGTTCTTCTAGGCTAAAGATTCGTTGGTCATAATTAGACTTGGTTAGTGCCAGAATACTCTGTTGGTGCTTCACTTCCATAGCTGCCATATCTAGCTTATTTTGAAGTGACAGTAACTGAACCTGGTCTGTCATAAGTTGCTCTGGCTGGCGAGTACCATTGAGGACTTCACCATACTCATTAAGTAAAGCTTCAACCTTGTGCTCAGTACCTGCAGCAGACTTAATCCTAAGCCTAACTTTCTCACCATCTTGCTCAATGGAAACTTTGCTATTCGCTTCCGAGCACCTCTGTTTAAGCACTTCACTAAAGTAAGAAAGTAGCCCAACGCCAGCCTGTATCTGGTGAGGTTCAAATGTGATAGTTCTACGGATTACCTTATCTGAATCGATAACCTCAATATCAGAGTAATCATAAGAACAGCCCAGAATCAGAAAGCTATTTCCTTCAACAATATCAAGGTACTGTATTCGCTGAACTACATAATCGAAGCTCATACGGAAAGAGCTGTCCTTTCCAACATCCAAGGGCATTATTAAGACTGGAATGAGACCCAAAGAAGATGCAGATTTAGACCTAAAAGTTACCCAACTATCTAAGCTTGTAGGTATATTCATTCCAATATCTATTGCAACCTCACTTTTCAAAGCTCCCATTTGGATCATATTCGGCTTAGATGGAGCGGCTTTGAATTCTTTGAAACTTGCTCGGACTCCAAACGCATAGTTTCGACACCGCCACTCCATATCGCTCAGGTTGCTTAAAACACCATCTTTCATTTCTTTTATAGAGTCGACATATCCCAAGTTAGCTAAAGCCACTTGCAACTCTGACAACTCGGTTGCGTTGTTTTCCCGCAACATTTCCCAAGCGCAACCTACATTAAAAACTTTATTGACATACAAGCGAACCCCCAATTAAACTCATCCTTTCAAATATGATAACCAACTGACTAAATAGTTTGCTATCTAGTTCTGAAATATCAGATCTGACTCACACTAAAATATGATCCAAATCGATCTGAGCGTGACCTTTCTCTGTGATTAGTACCAATCTCTTGATGAGTTTTTCCAGCTTATGCTGCTTACTTGGTATACGCAACAGGCAGCATATAGTTCAGTGGACTATGTGGGCGAACATGGTTGTAGTGTTCACGCCATAGCTCGATTTCGTATCTGGCTTAGCCCAAAGTTCTGAACCAATGCTGGTTCAGACATTCATTCCTTAATTTGCCATTCGGACTTTCCAAAAAGGTGCTTTGTGTGGGTTTTCCTGGCTGGATAAACCTAGTATCACACCGGTTTCCTTGCTTCAGAAAGACATCGCCTTGCTAGTAAATTATGTCCCATAGTCGCAGGTAACCTTGTTGGGTTTGCCTCGATCTTCCATCAATTGGTCCAAGAATCTGGCGACCAGCTTACCACTAATGGCAACAGAAACTAATTGACTGACCATTTCCCGCGAATAATCATCCACGATATTCAGTACTCGAAAGCGGTGACCACTGCTGAGTGGCTCTGACACAAAGTCCATAGACCAACATTGATTGGATACCGTTGGCACTTCCATGGGCTGCTTTGGCCGGGTTAGCTTCTTCGTCCTGACCTGCAAGCCTTCCTCCGTGTAACTCCCTCAGCCGCTTCGCTTCGTTCACTTTCAGCCAGGCATACTTGCTACGCCAGTTATAGAAAGTGCACGTAGATCTGCCCATTTCACGGCAAATGTCATCAACTTTTACCCCTGCCTCATGCTGTTTCATGGCCTTGATGACTTGTTCTTCGGTGTAACGTTTCTTCATGTTGAAATATCCATTAGCTCCAGCGTATTGGAAATCTCATCAATGTCATGGTCTTAAGTTCGGGGAAAGGTCAATCTTTCTCCTCCCCCAAATAGCGCCCGCACCTGCTTTTTTACGCCGATTTTACGCCAGCCAAATCGGGCTTTATGGCGCCTTTACGCCCGTTTTACATACCCTTTCAGCGTCAATGAGACCTATGGGATCGACACGGATATGCATCGATCCCTGACGCTAATTACCTCAACGGAGTCGTTATGAATTGGCTATATCTGCTGCTGGTCCTCGCCCTCGCGGGTTATCTGCTGCGCGCCCTCGCGCGCACCCATGAGTGAGGAACCGGATATGTGGCAAGAGATCATCTATCCCGTCGCGTTCGTGCTGCTGGTGCTGCTGCCGGCGCCTCTGCTTGGCAACTACCTGTATCGGGTATTTGAAGGAAAGAGTCGCTGGCTGGCCCCGCTTGAGCGCGCCACCCTGGCCTGCTGCGGCACGGACGGGCGCGAGCAGGACTGGAAGTCCTACGCCCTCAGCCTGCTGGCCTTCAACGGCGCCGGCTTCGGCCTGCTGTTCCTGATCCTGCTGGCGCAGGGTCTGCTGCCCCTCAACCCGCAGCAGCTGCCCGGACTGAACTGGCAACTCGCCTTCAACACCGCGGTCAGCTTCATGACCAACACCAACTGGCAGGCCTACTCCGGCGAAGCCAGCCTCTCCTACTTCAGCCAGATGGTGGGGCTCACCACCCAGAACTTCGTCTCCGCCGCCACCGGCGCCGCGGTCGCCATCGCCCTGTTTCGCGGCATCGCCCGCCAGCAGACCACCCACCTCGGCAACTTCTGGCAGGATCTGGTGCGTTTCTGTCTCTACGTGCTGCTGCCGATGGCGCTGATCCTGGCGCTGCTGCTGGTCTGGCAGGGGGTGCCCCAGAGCCTGTCGGCCTACCTGCCGTTCCACGGGCTAGAAGGCCAGGAGCAACTGCTGCCGCTCGGCCCGGCGGCCTCCCAGATCGCCATCAAGCAGCTCGGCTCCAACGGCGGCGGCTTCTTCGGCATCAACTCGGCCCATCCGTTCGAGAACCCGACCGCCCTCTCCAACTGGCTGGAGATGGTCGCCCTGCTGACGCTGGCCGCCGCCATGGTCTGCACCCTGGGGCGCTACGTGAAGGATCTGGCCCACAGCCGCGCCATCCTCATCGCCATGACCATCATGCTGGTGCTGGGGCTCTGTCTCGCCATCGGCCAGGAGCTGAAACCGGATCCGGCCCTCGCCCACCTCACCAGCGAAGCCGGCAACTGGGAAGGCAAGGAGAGCCGCTTCGGCCCCGTGCTGTCCAGCATCTGGGAAGTGGCCACCACCGCCGCCTCCAACGGCTCGGTCAACGCCATGCACGACAGCTTCGCCCCGCTCGCCGGCATGGTCGCCATGATCAACATGCTGCTGGGTGAAGTGGTGTTCGGCGGCGTCGGTGCCGGCATCTACGGCATGATGCTGTTCGTGCTGCTGACCGTGTTCCTGTGCGGCCTGATGGTGGGGCGTACCCCCACCTATCTGGGCAAGCGGCTCGGCATCACCGAGATGAAGTGGGTGGTCGCCAGCATGCTGGTGATGCCGGTCGGGGTATTGGTGATCGGCGGCATTACCCTGCTGATGCCGAACTCCGCCACCGTCATCGGTCACGACGGCCCCCACGGCCTGTCCCGGCTGATCTATGCCTACGCCTCGGCCGCCGGCAACAACGGCTCCGCCTTCGCCGGCTTTGCCGCCGCCGACAGCTGGCAGTGCATCGCCATCGGGCTGGCCATGCTGCTCGGCCGCTTCGGCTACATCATTCCGGTGCTGGCCATCGCCGGCCAGCTGGCCCGCGCCCCGCGCCAGGAGACGAGCGAAGGGGACTTCCCGATCAGCGGCCCGCTCTTCATCACCCTGCTGATCGTCACCGTGCTGCTGATGGGGGGGCTCTCCTTCCTGCCGGTACTGGCGCTGGGCCCGGTGGCGGAACACCTGAGCCTGCTGGGAGGTGCCCTCTGATGCTGCACACCCGACTGATCTGCGTGACCAACTATTCGATGCAGGGAGCTTTCCAATGAGCAAGTCCGCTTCAATGAGCACCGACACCCTCAAGGTGAAGGGCAAGAAACAGAAATCACAGATCCTGCAGGCCATGGTGGAAGCCCTCTATCGCTTCAACCCCAAGGCGCTGTTCGGCAGCCCCATCCTGTTCACCCTCTGGCTGGCGGCCGTGATGGCGACCCTGGAGTCCCTGCTGGGGCAGCCGTTCTCCGGCGTTGCTCCTTCGCTGGCCTGGCAGCTGACCGCCTGGCTCTGGCTCACCCTCTGGTTTGCCAACTTCGCCGAGACCCTGGCCGAGGGGCGCGGCAAAGCGCGGGCCGACAGCCTGAAGGCCGGCATGAGCCAGCTCAAGGCACGTCGGGTCACCAGCCCGCAGGATGACAAGGGCGAATGGGTACCGGCCACCAGCCTGCTCAAGGGCGACCTGGTGCTGGTGCGCAGCGGCGAGATGATCCCGGCCGATGGCGAAGTGGTCGCCGGCATCGCCTCGGTCAACGAGGCGGCCATCACCGGCGAATCCGCTCCCGTCATCCGCGAGTCGGGCACCGATCGCAGCGGCGTGACCGGCAACACTACCGTCGTCTCCGACCAGATCTGGGTACACATCAGCAACAACCCGGGCGAAAGCACGCTGGATCGGATGATTGCGCTGGTGGAAGGAGCCAAGCGGCAGAAGACCCCCAACGAGATGGCGCTGGACGCCCTGCTGGTGGGGCTGACCCTGATCTTCCTGCTGGTGGTGGCCACCCTGCCCTGGTTCCTCGACTACAACGGCACCCAGGTGCCCCGGCTCTATCTGCTGGCGCTGTTCATCACCCTGATCCCGACCACCATCGGCGGTCTGCTCTCCGCCATCGGCATCGCCGGCATGGACCGGCTGGTGAAGCTCAACGTGATCGCCAAGTCGGGCCGGGCGGTGGAAGCCGCCGGCGACGTGCGTACCCTGCTGCTGGACAAGACCGGCACCATCACCTTCGGCAACCGGATGGCGGACGAACTGATCCCGGCCCCCGGCGTGGACCCCTCCCTGCTGGCCCAGGCCGCCATGCTGGCCTCGCTCGGCGACAATACGCCGGAGGGCAAATCCATCCTGACCCTGGCGGGCAAGAGCCATACCAGACCGAGCCAGCTGGAGAGCGACATCCTCATCCCCTTCAGCGCCGAGACCCGGCTGAGCGGGCTGGATCGCAACGGCCATCACTATCGCAAGGGGGCGGTGGATGCTGTGCTGCTCTACCTCTCGCTCGATCGCAAGGCGGTGCCCGAGCTCATCCTCAAATCGGTGGACAACATCGCCCGCCAGGGCGGTACCCCGCTGCTGGTCTGCACCCACGAGAAGCTGCTGGGGGTAGTGTTCCTCAAGGACATCATCAAGCCGGGCATCAAGGCACGCTTCCAGATCCTGCGCCACATGGGGATCCGCACCGTGATGATCACAGGTGACAACCCGCTGACCGCCGCCGCCATCGCCGCCGAGGCCGGGGTGGACGACTTCATCGCCGAGGCGACGCCGGAGAAGAAGCTGGCCTACATCCGCCAGGAGCAGGCCGACGGCCGCCTGGTCGCCATGTGCGGGGACGGCGCCAACGACGCCCCGGCGCTGGCCCAGGCTGACGTGGGGCTGGCCATGAACGAGGGGACCCAGGCCGCCAAGGAGGCGGGCAACCTGGTGGATCTCGACTCCAACCCCACCAAGCTGCTGGACGTGGTGCTGGTGGGCAAGCAGCTGCTGGTGACCCGCGGCGCCCTGACCACCTTCTCCATCGCCAACGACGTGGCCAAGTACTTCGCCATCCTGCCGGCCCTGTTCATCGCCGCCTATCCGCCGCTGGGGGTGTTGAACCTGATGCAGCTGGGCAGCCCCGGGAGCGCCATCCTGTCGGCCATCATCTTCAACGCCCTGATCATCGTCGCACTGGTGCCACTGGCCCTGCGCGGGGTCAGCCTGCAGGGCTCGGCCGCCAGCCTGCTGCGCCGCAACCTGCTGATCTACGGCGTCGGCGGCCTGATAGTGCCCTTCATAGGCATCAAGTTGATCGACCTGGTCATCACCGGCCTGGGGCTGGTGTAACGGCATTACCGGATGCGGGACAGACCCGCATCCACCCAACGCATTTGGAGCAAGAAAATCATGATAGCAATCAGAACCCTGCTGACCCTGACCCTGCTGCTGGGGGTAGCGTATCCGCTGGCCGTCACCGGGCTGGCCCAGCTGCTCTTCCCCTGGCAGGCCAACGGCAGCCTGCTCACCAACGCCAAACAGCAGGTGGTCGGCAGCGCCCTGCTGGCACAGAAGTTCGAGCGGGCCGACTACTTCCACTCCCGCCCCTCCGCCAGCGACTTCGCCACCATAGGCGGAGGTGCCAGCAACCTGGGGATGAGCTCGCCGCTGCGGGCCGAGTTTGCCGCCGCGGCAGCCAGGGCGCAGCCAGAAGCCAGGGTCCCCGCCCTGCTGACCCGCTCCGCCTCCGGCCTCGATCCCCATCTGCCGATCGATGCAGCCCTGGCTCAAGTAAAGCGGGTCGCCGGGCAACGCGGGCTGGATCCCGTTCAATTGACGGAGCAGGTCAAGTCGGCGGCACAAGCTGGTATCCTTGGCCCGCAGGTGGTCAACATTCTCCAGTTGAACCTGCAACTCGATCATCAAAAGGGCGCCTGAGGGCGCTCCTTGCCGTTCGGGACAGGCTCCCTTTCGACAACGGGGACAAGCATGAGCAATGAGGTCACGGCCGCAGTTCGGCCGATGCAACGGGAGCACGGGGATGCGTGATGAGTTGAGGGCGGACGCCCTGCTGGCGAGCCTGGAACAGGAGCACAGGGGCAAGCTGAAGGTGTTTCTCGGTGCCGCCCCCGGCGTCGGCAAGACCTACGCCATGCTGCAGGCGGTGCGGGAGCAGGCCAAGGAGGGGGTCGACATCCTGATCGGGGTGGTGGAGACCCACGGCCGCCAGGAGACCCTGGCCCTGCTCGACAAGCTCGCCATCCAGCCGCGCAAGCTGCACCTGCACCGCCAGCAACGACTGGAGGAGATGGATCTGGACGGCCTGCTGGCCCGCAAGCCCGCCATCGCCGTGGTGGACGAACTGGCCCACAGCAACGCCCCCGGCAGCCGCCACGAGAAGCGCTGGCAGGATGTGGAGGAGTTGCTGGGCGCCGGCATCGACGTCTACACCACCCTAAACGTGCAGCACCTGGAGAGCCTCAACGATCTGGTGTGGCAGCTGACCGGGGTCAGGGTCAAGGAGACCCTGCCGGATCAGGTGCTGCTGGAAGCCGACAGCCTGGTGCTGATCGACCTCCCCCCCAAAGAGCTGCTCGGCCGTCTCAAGGAGGGCAAGGTCTATGTGCCCCATCAGGCCAAGGCCGCCCTGCAGTCTTTTTTCTCTCTCAACAACCTGACTGCCCTGCGCGAGCTGGCGATGCAGACCGCCGCCAGCCACGTGGAGGGGGATCTGCAGCTGCAGTGGCAGGCCGCCGGCAAGACCACTCTGCCGCTGCGAGGCAAGCTGATGGTCTGCCTCGGCGATCAGCACGGCGCGGCCCTGGTGCGATATGGCCACCGCTTCGCCCAGCGCCGCCAGCTACCCTGGCTGGTGGTGCACATCGACAGCAAGGGGCAGCGCTCGGTCGAGCTGGAGCAGGCGCTGGCGCTCGCTTCCCAGCTGGGGGCCAAGGTGCTGACCCTCTCCAGTCCGGCGGTGGCCGACACCCTGCTGGAGACCGCCGAGCAGCAGCAGGTATCGCAACTGCTGCTGGGCAAACCCCACAAGGCACCCTGGCGTCGCTCGCTGGTGCAACATCTGCTCAAGCAGGCGCAAGGACTCGAGATCACGCTGGTGGATACCGAGAAGCGCAAGCCCAGCCTGGGCTTGCAGCCGCTCCACCCCAAGGACATTCGCCAGAGCCTGCTGGCGGTGGCCATCATGGGGACCACCTCGGCCGCCGTCTGGGGCCTCTCCCACTGGCTGCCGCCCGCCTCCCTGCCCATGCTGTTCGTGCTGGGGGTGCTGGCCACCGCGCTCACCACCAGCCTGATGCCCGCCATCCTGGCTGCGGTGCTGGGCTTCGTCGGCCACAATCTGCTGTTCACCGCCCCCTACTTCTCTTTGAGCGTGGCCAGCCACAGCGATCTGCTCACTCTGTTCGTGCTGCTGATCGTCGGCATCACGGCCGGGCGGCTCGCCTCCCGTCAGCGGCAACAGCTGATCGGCCTGCGCGAGACCCAGCAACTGGGCAACGCCCTGCTGTCGCTGAGCCAGGGGCTGGCCACCGCCAGCAGCCCGGAAGAGGTGCTCAGACAGGGATCCCAGGCCATCTCGCTGGCACTGGGCCAGCCGGTGTTCGCCCTCGATCAGCACTACCAGCACAGGGCCGGCTCGACCCAGCACAAGCCGGGGCAGACCGACAAGGCGGCCATCGACTGGTGTCTGGCCCAGAAACAGAGCGCCGGCGCCCACACCGCCACCCTCAACGCGGCCGAAGCCCAGTACCACCACCTCAGCGATGAACTGGTGCTGGGGATAGTGCTGGCCAATCCGCTCGCCTCCTCGGCCGAGCATCAGCTGCAGGCCCTGCTCACCGATATCCGCGCCGCGCTGGCCCGGATCGATCTCAACGAACGGCTGGCCGACAGCCAGCTGCAGGCGGAGACCGACCGGATGCGCGCCGCCCTGCTCTCCTCGGTTTCGCACGATCTGAAGACGCCACTGGCCACCATCATGGGGGCCGGCAGCACCCTGCTGGAATATGGTGACCGGATCAGCAGCGAAGATCGCAGCGAGCTGCTGCACTCGGTGCAGGACGAGGCGCGCCGCCTGCACAGCTATGTGCAGAACCTGCTGGACATGACCCGCATCGGCTCGCCGGATTTCCAGCTGAAACGGGACTGGGTCGACCTGGCGGATCTGGTGGAGAACGCCCGCCGCCGGCTCGACTCCTCCTGGCGCCAGCACAAGCTGCTGGTGCACTTCGATCAGCAGATCCCCCGGCTCTATGTGCACGGCGCCCTGATCGAGCAGGTGCTGGTCAACATTCTCGACAACGCCTCCCGCTATTCGCCGGCCGGCACCCCCATCGAGTTCAAGGTGATGCTGGCGGACCCCGATCTCATCCTCGACATCATCGACATCGGGGTCGGCATTGCCGAGTCGGATCGGGACAAGATCTTCAATCTGTTCTACACCCAGCCAGTTGGCGACTGCGGCAGCCGCGGCACCGGGCTTGGCCTCGCCATTTCCCGCGCTATGATAGAGGCCCACGGCGGCCGCATCTGGGCATTTTCCGGCCCCAACGGCAACGGCACCTGCATGCGCATCTCCCTGCCGCTGGCGCTCAATGCAGCCGCGGCCTGAACATTTTTACTCTATCCAGCTGGAGGCTGAATGGCTCACATACTGGTCATCGACGACGAGGCGGCCATCCGCCGTTTTTTGCGGATCAGCCTGATCGCCGAGGGGCATCAGGTGAGCGAGGCGGTCGGCGTCAACGAGGGGCTGGCGCAGTATCGCCACCTCAATCCCGATCTGGTGATCCTGGACCTCGGCCTGCCGGACGGAGACGGCATCCAGGTGTTGCAGGCCATTCGCGAGCACCATCAGCACCCGGTACTGGTGCTGTCGGCACGGGACTCTGAACAGGAGAAGGTGCGCTTGCTGGATGCGGGAGCCAACGACTACATGAGCAAGCCGTTCGGCATCGGCGAGATGATGGCCCGCATTCGGGTGCTGCTGCGCCAGCGGGCCGGGGTCAGCAGCGGCGAGCTGCGCCACTTCCCCCAGTGCGGGCTGACCCTGGACAGCAGCAGCCACAGGGTCACCCTGGGGGAAGAAGAGGTGCCCCTCTCCCGCAAGGAGTTCGCCCTGCTGCAGGCACTGGTGTGCCACCCCGGCAAGCTGGTACTGCAGACCCAGCTGCTCAACGACATCTGGGGACCGAGCCACAAGGAAGACACCCACTACCTGCGCATCGTCATCGCCAGCCTGCGCAAGAAGCTGGGAGATAACCCCCAGCAACCCACGCTGATCGAAACTGAATCCGGCATCGGCTACCGTTTTATCGGCAGCTGATGTTGCAGCAAGAAGCTGGGCGGCAACATTCCCAGCAACCCACCCTGATCGAGACCGAATCCGGCATCGGCTACCGTTTTATTGGCAGCTGATGTTTCACGTGGAACGACGCCAACCACAGCAGAGAGCCAGCAGACCGCAGCCACCGAGCAGCAGACCGAGATCCTGCAAGCTGGCGGCAACCGCCAACCCCAGACTGAGCAACAGGTAGTAACCGAGCCCGAACAGGGCGCCGGCACTGCCTGCCACCTCCCGATAGGCCAGCAGCGCCTGGCTCAGTACATTGGGGATCGCCAGCCCGAACGCCACCACCACCCCCATCATGGGCAGCAGAAACCAGAGCGAAGTCTGACTGGCCCACACCAGCCAGCCGGACCCCAGCGCCAACGCGGCAGCAAGCCGGATCAGCGAGGCAGGCGACCAGCCACGCCCCAGCAGGCGCTTGTTGAGCAGGCTGCCCCCCAGGGTCGCCAGCGCCAGCAAGATGCCGGAGTAACCAAACTCACCCGCACTCAACCCCAGCCCGGCAAACAGAAAGGGAGCCAGGCTGTAGTAGCCAAACAGCATGGTGTTGAACAGCGCCACCAGAGCCGCGCTGCGCCACAAGGCTGCATCACGCATCATCCGTTGTGCCAGCGGCCAGAGCGCCACCCGCTGGGTGATGGCCGGCCGGGTTTCCGGCAGTTGCCAGCAAGTGACCAGCAGCAATCCGACTGCCAACACCAGCAGGGCGCTGAATACCCCGAGATAGCCGAACCCGCTCGCCAGCTGGCCGCCGCTCACCAGCCCCAGCACCGGACTGAGGGAGAGCGCGATGCCCATCACCGAAAAGACCCGCGCCAGATCGCTGCCCTGATAACTGTCGCGCAGCATGGTCTGGGTCACCACGGAGCCCACGGCGGCGCCGAAAGCGGCGATGACCCGGGCCAACAGCAGGGTTTCAAATTGAGTGGCCAGCAACGCCAGCAGAGTGCCGGCGCCATAGGTCATCAGCCCCGCCAGCATGGCGGGACGCCGCCCGACCAGATCGCACAGTCGGCCCCAGCAGACCACGCCCGCCGCAAACGCCAGAAAATAGACCGACAGGGTCTGGGATGCCTGCTCCTCGCTTACCCGAAACTGGCTGGCGATATGGGTCAGCACCGGGCTGTAGATGGTCTCCACTATCTGCGGAAACATCATCAATCCGACCACCAGCCAGAGCGGTGGCAACTTGTTGTTCATGACAAACCTCCTTCACAAGAGGCCGTCATTCTAGAGTGATGCCGATTGTCCGATTACAATAAACAGGACTATAAACATCAATAATCGGACACATGGCCTTTATTCTTCCCGATCACCCTTTTGACCCGGATCAGCACGACGGCAGCGCCATCGGGATCGCCTCCGCCCTCGGCTGGCACGACTCCGGTCGCCATCAGCACAGGCGTCATCAGCTGCTGTTCGCCCAGGCCGGCTGCATGACCATAGAGCTGGACGATCAGGTCTGCCTGCTGCCGCCGACACGAGCGGCCTGGTTGCCGGCAGGGCTGCCCCATCGGGTGCTGATGCGCGGAGTGGTGGCGTATCGCTCCCTCTACTTCCAGCCGGAGCCCGGCTTGCCGACCGAGATGGCGGTGCTGGCGGTCAACCCGCTGTTGCGGGAGATCATCGAGCGGATGGCGATCTGGCCGTGGGACAAACCGGCAGCGGAGCAGCATTGTACGCTGGCGCTGTTGCAGGAGGAGCTGGCGCAAGCGCCTCGGGAGTCCTGGCAGTTGCCGCTGCCGTCAGACTCGCGTCTGGCCGGCTGGCTGCAGGAAGTGAAGCGGGGCGACACCCTGCCCGATCGGCTCAACCGGCTGGCCGAACGGGTGGGTGCCAGTGACAAGACCATAGGTCGTATCTTCATGCGGGAGACCGGCATGAGCTACCAGGCCTGGCGCCAGCAGTGGCGACTGTTGCGGGCGCTGGAACTGCTGGCCGAGGCCGAACCCATCAGCCGGGTAGCGGCAACGCTGGAGTTCGCCAGCGACAGCGCCTTCATCAGCTTCTTCAGACAACACACGGGGCAGACCCCGCTGCGCTATCTCAACTCTCGGGGTGAGTCGCATCGGCCGAGCTCGCCTCCACCACCAGGGTCTCCAGCGCCAGCGGTTTGAGGTTGTGAATAGCCTCCTCCACCACCGCATGGGAGGCCTGCTGCTGCTGGGCCGCTATCTCCTGCGCCAGCTTGGCGCTGTCCAGTTCGGGTCTGGGGTACTCGTCGGCCATGACGTTCAGGCTCAGGCTGCTGGCAATCAAGGTTGCGATCAGGATTTTCATCTGGTGTGCTCCGGTGTGGTTGAGATGACCAGATAGCTATTCCAATTGTTGTGCCACATCTATAACGACATGATTTTGTTTAAATTAATAATTTTTAAATGGAAGTTGGCGCCAGTTGGAAAACATCCTGTAGTCAGGATTGAACCAACAAGTGGTCATTTTCACCACACTTAATTTTTGTCTGCTGTTCCACGTGGAACGTCCCATTTTTTTGATCGACACCCGCTTTTAAACTGAGCTATGGTGCTAGCTCCCCCGTAACTGACTCTGGATCTGTCACCGAATGGAATTTTCCTTGTTCGGCGAGAAGTTCACTCGCCATGCCGGTATTACCCAACTCATGGATGACCTTAATCAGGGGCTGACCAATCCGGACGCCATCATGCTGGGTGGCGGCAACCCGGCCCCCATCCCCGCCATGCTGGAACGCTTCCAGGCAGAGGCCAAGAGCCTGCTCGACAACGGTGAGCTGGTGAAGGCGATGGCCAACTACGATGGCCCCCAGGGCAAGGACAGGTTCACCAAGGCGCTGGCGGCCCTGCTCAGCAAGGAGCTGGGCTGGGACATCTCCGCCCGCAACATCGCCCTGACCAACGGCAGTCAGAACGCCTTCTTCTATCTGTTCAACCTACTGGCGGGCGAATTTGCCGATGGCCGCAAGAAGAAGGTGCTGTTCCCGCTCGCCCCCGAGTACATCGGCTATGCCGACTCGGCACTGGCGGACGACTACTTCGTGGCCTATAAGCCCACCATAGAGAAGCTGGCCGACGGCCAGTTCAAGTACCACGTGGACTTCGAGAGCCTGCAGGTGGGTGACGACATCGGGGTGATCTGCGTCTCCCGACCCACCAACCCCACCGGCAACGTGCTGACCGATGAAGAGATCGAGCACCTCGATCAGATTGCCCGCGACAAGGGCATTCCGCTGCTGATCGACAACGCCTACGGCGTCCCTTTCCCGGGCATCATCTTCAGCGAGGCCAAGCCGTTCTGGAACGCCAATACCATCCTCTGCATGAGCCTCTCCAAGCTCGGCCTGCCGGGCACCCGCTGCGGCATCGTCATCGCCGACGAAAAGATCATTCAGGCCATCACCAACCTGAGCGGCATCATCAATCTGGCACCGGGCAGTCTGGGCCCCGCCATCACCATTCCGATGATCGAGAGCGGCGAGATCATCGCCCTCAGCGAACAGGTGGTGAAACCCTTCTATCAGCAGAAGGCGGAGCTGGCGGTGCAACTGCTGCGCGAAGCGATCCCCGATCCGCGCTTTCACATCCACAAGCCGGAAGGCGCCCTCTTCCTCTGGCTCTGGTTCGAAGGCCTGCCGATCCACTGTCAGGAGCTGTACGAGCGATTGAAGGCGAAGAACCTGCTGATCGTGCCGGGTCACTACTTCTTCCCCGGCATCGACGACCCCGAGTGGCGCCACAGCCAGGAGTGTATCCGCCTCAACTACTCCCAGAGCGAGGAACTGGTACGCCGTGGCATCGCCATCCTGGCCGACGAGATCAACGCCCTCTACGCCGGCTAAGCCAGTTCGGTGATACAAAAACAGAGAGGCCTGCACATGCAGGCCTCTCTTGTTTATCGCGCGCCGGTTGGCTTAACCGGGCAACGCCAGCTGCTCGGGCTTGCCGATGGGGATGGCACGGGGCTTGAGCGCCTCCGGCAGCTCACGCGCCAGATCGATGGTCAGCAGGCCATGCTCCAGCTTGGCGCCCTGCACTTCCACATGCTGGCTCAGCTTGAAGGCGAGCTCGAAGTCGCGTTCAGCGATCCCCTGATGGAGGAACTGGCGCTCATCGGCGGCGGCTTTGCGCCCCTTCACCTTGAGGGTGCCGTTTTCGGTTTCCAGCTCCAGCTCTTCGCGCTCGAAGCCGGCCACGGCAACCGTGATGCGATAGCCGTCGTGATCGCGCTTTTCGATGTTGTACGGCGGGTAAGAGGCAGTCTTCTGCTCGAACAGACCTTCCAGCTCACGGGCCATCCGCTCGAAGCCGACGGCATTGGAATAGAGATGAGAAAAATCGAGGTTACGCATAATCCTATCCTTCTATAAGCAACAGGTTTCACTTCTCCACGGGCCCGTCATCGGCACCCGGGAAACGTCAACAATTCAATGAGGTCAGGCTATCAGCCGTTGATCTCGATCTTGCGGGGCTTCATCGCCTCGGGCACTTCGCGCACCAGGTCGATGTGAAGCAGACCGTTTTTCAGATCGGCCCCCTTCACCCGCACATAGTCAGCCAGCTGGAAGCGACGCTCGAAACCGCGTTCGGCTATGCCTTGGTAGAGGTAGTTGCGCTCGGTATCGGCCTGCTTGTTGCCCTTCACCGTCAGCAGATTTTCCTGGAAGCTCAGCTCCAGCTCTTCCTGGGTAAAGCCCGCCACCGCCATGCTGATGCGGTAGTCGCTGTCACCCAGCTGCTCGATGTTGTAGGGGGGATAACCGGCATTGCCATTGCTGGCCGCAGATTCGATGAGATTGGCCAGACGATCGAAACCGATGGCAGAACGATAGAGCGGAGAAAAGTCGATAGAACGCATAGTATTATCCTCTTTTGAGCGATAACTGATTGTTTGCCCTCCTGATGGACGGGCGCCTGGTCGAAACCTCTGTCGAGCGTTCCGGCCTTGTTATCTATATAGGGGCCCGCTTTCGGCTTTCAAGGGTCCTGATCGAAAAATCTTCTCGCCGCCCGTTGCAGGCTTTTTCCACATTCAACTTTCTCCCCCAGTCACAACATGGCACCCTGAGCGGAGATCTTGAGGAGCCACATCATGTCCCGTTCCGAACGCCTGCTGGCCCTGCTCCAGCTGCTGCGCGGCCACCGCTACGCCATCACCGGCAGCGAGCTGGCCAGCCAGCTTGGCATCAGTCTGCGCACCCTCTATCGGGATATCGCTACCCTGCAGGCACAGGGCGCCCACATCGAGGGGGAAGCGGGCATCGGCTATGTGCTGCGCCCCGGCTTCACGCTGCCGCCGCTGATGTTCAGTGAAGAGGAGCTGGATGCGCTGGTACTGGGCTCACGCTGGGTGGCGGCCCATGCCGACCATGCCCTCAGCACCGCCGCCAGCAGCGCGCTGGCCAAGATAGATGCCGTGCTACCCGCCGACTACCGTCAACAGCTGCATGCCAATGCCCTGCTGATCGGCACCTCTCGCGGTGACAGCCCCGTCGACGAGGCTCCGCTGCGCAGCGCTATCCGCCAGCAGCGCAAGGTGACCCTGAGCTATCGGGATCTCAAGGAGGAGAGTTCGGAGCGCACCGTCTGGCCCTGTGCCCTCGGCTACTTCGACCAGGTGCGGGTACTGGTGGCCTGGTGCGAGCTGCGCCAGGACTTTCGCCACTTTCGGGTGGACAGGATCAGCGCGATGCGGCTGGAGGCGGAACCTTATCCGGGCAGCCGGGAGCGGCTGCTCAAGGAGTGGCGCGACAGCCAGCAACTCCCACAGCCCAGATTCATTGCTGACAGAAACTGACAGCAGGCAGCGCCATGCTGACGGGGTCGGCGCCGATGCGTCATCTCATCAGCAAGGAGCATCACCATGTTAGTCCCCCAGTTCACCATCCTCTACGTTGCCAACCCGGCTCGCAGCGCGATCTTCTATCGCGAGCTGTTCGGACGCTCACCGGTGGAGGAGTCCCCCACCTTTGCCATGTTCGTGTTCGAATCAGGCGCCAGACTGGCCCTCTGGTCCAGCGCCACGGTCGAGCCCGCCGTGACTCAAACGGCCGGGGCCATGGAGCTGGCCTTCGCCCTCCCCGATGATGCCGCGGTCGATCGCCAGTCTGCCGAGTGGCTGGCGCGCGGACTCACCCTGATCCAGGCACCGACCCGGATGGAGTTTGGCTACACCTGCATGGCGCTCGATCCGGATGGCCATCGTCTTCGCCTCTACTGCCCGGCCCCCGAACTGGGCTGAGCCGGCACCATCAAGACGGAGCCATGTTTCACGTGGAACGTGCCACCTCCTTCGCCAGAAAAACAAAAAGCCGCTCACAGGAGCGGCTTTTTTATATCGAGCTGACAGCGTCGAATTAGACGTCGAGGTTGGCCACGCGCAGGGCGTTGGTCTCGATGAAGTCACGACGTGGCTCAACGGCATCACCCATCAGGGTGGAGAAGAGCTGGTCGGCACCGACGGCGTCGTCGATGGTCACGCGCAGCATGCGACGGGCTTCCGGATCCATGGTGGTTTCCCACAGCTGGTCCGGGTTCATCTCGCCCAGCCCTTTATAGCGCTGGATGTAGATGCCACGCTTGCCTTCGCCCATCAGCCACTCGACCGCTTCCACGAAGCTGGCGACCGGCTTCACCTTCTCGCCACGCTTGATGTAACCACCTTCCTCGATCAGGTTGGCGATCTCCTTGCCCAGCGAGACCAGCTGACGGTACTCGGAGGATTGCAGGAAGTCGTAGCTGAGCGGGTATTCGCGGTCAACCCCGTGCTGGCGTACCACGGCGTGCGGCACGAACAGACGGCGCTCTTCGTCGTGGCGTACCTGCATCTGATACTGGATGCCGTGGTTGCTCTCGTTGAGCACGGCTTCCATGCTCTGGCACCAGGCCAGCAGGTCGCTCTCGTTGCTCAGCAGCGCTTCGTTCAGCTCCGGCTGATAGATCAGCTGGGTCAGCACGGCTTCCGGCGCGCGGCGGGACATGCGGGTGATCAGGTGAGTCACCGAGCGATGCTGGTTGACCAGACGCTCCAGCGCCTCGCCACCGATGGCCGGGGCAGACTCGTTGACGTGCAGGGTCGCACCGTCCAGTGCCATGGCAGTCTGGTACTGCAGCAGCGCATCTTCGTCTTTCAGATACTGCTCCTGCTTGCCCTTCTTCACCTTGTAGAGCGGCGGCTGGGCGATGTAGACATAGCCACGCTCGATGATTTCCGGCATCTGACGATAGAAGAAGGTCAGCAGCAGGGTACGGATGTGCGCACCATCGACGTCCGCATCGGTCATGATGATGATGTTGTGGTAACGCAGCTTGTCCGGGTTGTACTCGTCACGACCGATGCCACAGCCCAGTGCGGTGATCAGGGTGCCCACCTCCTGGGAGGAGATCATCTTGTCGAAACGGGCCTTCTCCACGTTCAGAATCTTGCCCTTGAGCGGCAGGATGGCCTGGTTCTTCCGGTTGCGACCCTGCTTGGCGGAACCGCCAGCAGAGTCCCCTTCCACTATGTAGAGTTCGGAGAGCGCCGGGTCTTTTTCCTGACAGTCGGCCAGCTTGCCGGGCAGACCGGCGATATCCAGCGCGCCTTTGCGGCGAGTCAGTTCGCGGGCCTTGCGGGCCGCTTCGCGGGCACGGGCCGCATCGATGATCTTGTTGACCACGATCTTGGCATCGCCCGGGTTTTCCAGCAGGAAGTCGGCCAGCTTCTCACCCATCGCCTGTTCGACGGCGGTCTTCACTTCGGAAGAGACCAGCTTGTCCTTGGTCTGGGAGGAGAACTTGGGATCCGGCACCTTGACGGAGATAACGGCAATCAGACCTTCACGCACGTCGTCGCCACTGGCGGCAGACTTGGCCTTCTTGCTGTAGTCCTCTTTGTCCATGTAGGAGTTCAGAGTACGGGTCAGCGCGGTACGGAAGCCCACCAGGTGGGTACCACCATCGCGCTGCGGAATGTTGTTGGTGAAGCAGTAGACCCCTTCCTGATAGGCGTCGTTCCACTGCATCGCTACTTCGACACCGATGCCATCCTGCTCGGTGGTGAAGTGGAACACCTTCGGGTGGATCGGGGTTTTGTTCTGGTTCAGGTATTCGACGAACGCCTTGATGCCGCCTTCGTAGCAGAAGTGCGCCTCGCGGCCGTCACGCTCATCCAGCAGGCGAATGGAGACGCCGGAGTTGAGGAAGGAGAGCTCGCGCAGACGCTTGGCCAGGATCTCGTAGTGGAACAGGGTATCGCTGAAGATGGTCGGGCTCGGCCAGAAGCGGACTTCGGTCCCGGTGCCGGTGCTGTCGCCAATCTGCTTGAGCGGTGCCTGCGGCTCACCCAGGTGATAGGTCTGCTCGTAGACATGGCCGTTGCGACGGATGGTCAGCAGCAGCTTGTCAGAGAGGGCGTTTACCACGGAGACGCCGACGCCATGCAGACCACCGGAGACCTTGTAGGAGTTGTCGTCAAACTTGCCGCCCGCATGCAGCACGGTCATGATGACTTCAGCAGCGGAGCGACCCTCTTCCGGATGGATGTCGACTGGAATACCACGACCGTTGTCACGGACGGAGACGGAACCGTCGGAATGAATCTTGACCTGAATATCGGAGCAGTAGCCGGCCAGAGCCTCGTCAATGGAGTTGTCGACGACCTCGAACACCATGTGGTGCAGACCCGAGCCATCATCCGTATCGCCGATATACATCCCCGGGCGCTTGCGGACCGCATCCAGGCCCTTCAGTACCTTGATATTCGAGGAGTCGTAAGTATTTTCACTCATAGCTTACTCTCTGCCTTCTCTAACGTTTCGGAGATCTTGCCTTGTTCCACGTGGAACAACTTGCAGTCATTCGCATCCATCATGTCTGCGAGCTGACCGGTGTCGATGGCGGTAATGAATACCTGGGACGCACACTGCTTCAGCCTTGCGGCCAGCAACCGGCGCTTGTCGACATCCAGTTCAGAGGCAAAATCATCAATTAAAAAAATACAGCCACGGCTGCTATGTTGATTCAAATAGAGCCCTTGGGCCAGTCGCATGGCACAGACCAGCAACTTCAACTGACCCCTGGACAAAATATCCTGAGCGGGGACGCCGTTCGCCTTGAGTCGCACATCGGCCTTCTGTGGGCCTACTCCTGTGTAACCCAGCGCCCGATCCCGCTCAAACCCCGCCTCCAGCAATTCATTGAGCGGGGTATCTTTTTCCCAGCCTCGATAGAATCCAAGACTGATATCGAATTCCGGCAAAAAATCCGCCGTCATCTCCTTGATCAGGGGCGTAATGGCCTGACAATAACTGGCGCGAAACTCGGCCAATTCACCGCCCAGCCGTACCAATTCCTGATCCCAGTACGCCAGCTGGCGATACTGGCTGCTCTGACGCAGCAGCGCATTGCGCTGTTTCAGCAGCCGACGCACTCGCCCCCACAGGGAGAAGAAGGTCGGCTCCTGATGAAAAACACCCCAGTCGAGCCAGGCTCGACGAGCCTGAGGCCCGCCGGTCAGCAGATTGAAGCCATCTGGATGGATCAACTGCACCGGCAGCAATTCGGCCAGCTCGGCCAGGCGCTGGGCCTGGACACCGGCGATCTTGAGCTGGGTCTCGCCACTCTTGTCCTTGGCGAGGCCGATGGGCACCTGGCGCCCTTCCAGTTCGCACTGGGCAAACAGGGTAAACGCCCTCTCCCCCTGGCGGATGACCCGCCCGGTCAGGTGAGTACGAAAGGAGCGACCGAGACCGAGGTAGTGAATGGCTTCCAGCACGCTGGTCTTGCCGCTGCCGTTGCACCCGACCAGGATATTGAGGCCGGGCGACAGCGCGAGACTGGCCTGCTGGATATTGCGAAAGTCGCTGAGCTGGAGTTTGACCAGGGACACGACTAGATCCGCATCGGCATTACCACGTACTGAGCATCCTGACTGTCAAAATCCTCAATAATGGCGCTGCTGATGGAATCGCTCAGGCTGATCCGGATTTGGTCACATTTTAACGTATTCAGCACGTCCAGCACATAAGAGACGTTGAAACCAATCTCCATCTCGCCGGCTTCATATTGTACGTCAAGCAGCTCTTCGGCTTCTTCCTGTTCCGGGTTGTTGGCGGTGATGCGCAGCAGGTTTTCCTGCAGATTGAGACGCACCCCACGGAATTTCTCGTTGGAGAGGATGGCGGCACGGGCAAAGGCCTGGCGCAGATCCTCACGACCGGCGATCAGTGCCTTGTCGCTGTTGCGCGGAATGACGCGGCGCCAGTCCGGGAAGCGGCCATCCACCAGCTTGGAGGTGAAGATGAAGCCATCCAGCGCCGCACGCAGGTTGCTGCGGCCGATCTGCAGCCGTACCGGCTTGTCTTCCGCTTCCAGCAGGCGCACCAGTTCCAGCACGCCCTTGCGCGGCAGGATGACCTGATGATCGGGCAGCGATTCCGTTACCACCTCGCGGCGGCAGGTCGCCAGCCGGTGACCGTCGGTCGCCACGGTACGCAGGCCATGGCCCTCGCTCTCGAACAGCATGCCATTCAGGTAGTAACGCACGTCCTGGCTGGCCATGGAGAACTGGGTGGCATCGATCAGCTTCTTCAGCTCCAGCTGGCCGATGTCGAACTCGAGCACGGATTCCCAATCCTCGATATTCGGGTATTCGGTAGCCGGCAGGGTCGACAGGTTGAAGCGGGAGCGGCCGGAACGGATGATCAGGCGCTCGCCTTCGGTATTGAGGCGAATGTCCGCCCCCTCCGGCAGACCGCGGCAGATGTCCAGCAGCTTGCGCGCTGGCACTGTGGTGCGGCCATCCTGACTGTCGCTGTTGAGATAGACCTGACCGATCATCTCCACTTCGAGGTCGGTCCCGGTCAGTGACAGCAGACCGTTGCTGACATCCAGCAGCACGTTGCCGAGGATTGGCAGGGTCGGCCGGCCACCGAGGGCACCGGACACCAGTTGCAGAGGACGTAACAGGGCCTCACGGCTAATTTCGAGCTGCATCTGTGCTCTCCGTTGTTATTAGGAGGAAAAGGTTCGGATCAGGTTGGAATATTCGAACTGCATCTGTCCACTCCGTTCCGTTGTCAGGAAGAAAGGGTACGGATCAGGTTGGAATAGTCTTCCTTGATGTCGTGACTCTCTTCCTTCAGCTGCTCAATCTTGCGGCAGGCATGAAGCACGGTAGTGTGGTCACGACCACCAAAGGCATCACCTATCTCCGGCAAGCTATGGTTGGTCAGCTCCTTGGCCAGCGCCATCGCCAGCTGGCGTGGGCGGGCAACGGAGCGGGAACGCCGCTTGGAGAGCAGATCCGCCAGCTTGATCTTGTAGTACTCCGCCACCGTCTTCTGGATGTTGTCGATGGTGACCAGCTTCTCCTGCAGCGCCAGCAGGTCGCGCAGCGCTTCGCGCACGAAGTCGATATTGATCGCCCGACCGGTAAAGTTGGCGTTGGCAATCACCCGGTTGAGGGCACCTTCCAGCTCGCGCACGTTGGAGCGCAGCCGTTTGGCGATGAAGAAGGCCACTTCGTCCGGCAGGTGGATCTGATTCTCGTCCGCCTTGCGCATCAGGATCGCCACCCGGGTTTCCAGCTCCGGCGGTTCGATCGCCACCGTCAGGCCCCAGCCGAAGCGGGACTTGAGACGATCTTCCACCCCGTTGATCTCCTTCGGATAACGATCCGAGGTCAGGATGATCTGCTGGTTGCCTTCGAGCAGGGCGTTAAAGGTGTGGAAGAACTCCTCCTGGGAGCGCTCCTTGTTGGCAAAGAACTGGATGTCATCGATGAGCAGGGCATCGACGCTACGGTAATAACGCTTGAACTCTTCAATGGCGTTATTCTGCAGCGCCTTCACCATGTCCTGCACAAACCGTTCGGAGTGCATGTAGATGACCTTGGCGTCCTGCTTGCGCTCCTTGATGGCGTTGCCGACGGCATGCAGCAGGTGGGTCTTGCCCAGACCGGTGCCGCCATAGAGGAACAGCGGGTTGTAGGCCCCGCCCGGATTGTCGGCAACCTGACGGGCAGCCGCACGGGCCAACTGGTTGGACTTACCCTCGACGAAATTCTCGAAGGTATAGTTCACGTTGGTGTTGCTCTTGTGGTTCGGCTCGGGTTTGGCCTCGGCCTTGCTTTCCCAGCTCTTCTGCGAGTTATTCACAGGATCCGCACCCCGCGCCGGCGCTCTGGCGACCGCGACGGGATGGGGACGATTACCGATGTCAAAACGCAGAGTGGGGCCGTCGACCCCGCAGAGTTCATTGATGATGCCGTTCACCCGGATGAGATACTTGTCTCGAACCCAGTCCAGAACAAAGCGATTCGGTGCATACAGGGTCAGAGTATTGTCACTCAACTCCGCTTGAAGCGGCCGGATCCACATGCTGAATTCTGCCGAGGGCAACTCATCTTGCAGCCGGTTAAGGCACTGCTGCCATAGCGAAGCAGTCACTCTAAACTCCCGTCGATTGATTAACTAAAGACCGGCTATTCTACGTTTTTAGCGGCTGGATCTCTAGCCGCGACCTCGCGGATCCAGCAAATAAGATCCTTGACTTTCAAGGATCCAGCAGCGCCGAATCCGATTTCATCCCCAAAGTTACCCACAGCCAGATCCATCAACAGGGGCACCAAAGATCCAGACCTGAAGCGGTTATTTTATATAACCAAATATCATTTATTCTTTAGCTTTTATTCCAATAACATCAGCGCAAATCCAGTGTTTACAACTAAAAATACAGAACAACAGAGAGAGAGAGGAATCCCCATGACGTCATCCATCAAGCTGGTCTCCGGCGCCGCCATTCTGCTGGCCGCCCTGTCCGGTCAAGCCATCGCCCAGGAAACCATCAAGGTCGGCATGTCCGGCAAGTACTTCCCGTTCACCTTCGTCAAGCAGGACAAGCTGCAGGGCTTCGAGGTGGATATGTGGAACCAGATCGGTGAGCGCACCGGCTACAAGGTCGAATTCGTGACCGCCAGCTTCTCCGGCCTTTTTGGCATGCTGGAAACCGGCCGCGTCGATACCATCTCCAACCAGATCACCATCACCGACGAGCGCAAGGCCAAGTACGCCTTCTCCCAGCCCTACGTCTATGACGGCGCCCAGATCGTGGTCCGCAAGGGCAACAGCACCATTCACGGCATCAAGGATCTGGAAGGCAAGAAGGTGGCGGTGAACCTGGGCTCCAACTTCGAAGAGCTGCTGCGCAAGAACGACCCTAACAAGAAGATCGACATCCGTACCTATGACTCCGCCTTCGAGCAGGATGTTGCCCTGGGCCGGATCGATGCCTTCGTGATGGACCGCGTCTCCACCGCCCAGCTGATCAAAGAGTCCAAGCTGCCGCTGCAGCAGACCGGCGCACCGTTCGAAACCATCGAGAACGCCCTGCCCTTCCTGAAGACTCCTGAAAAGCAGGCGCTGCTGAAGAAGGTCGATGATGCCCTCACCGCCATGCGCAAGGATGGTTCCCTGCGTCAGATCTCTGAAAAATGGTTCGCTTCCGACATCACCGACAAATAAATGATGGAATTTGACCTCGAATACACGCTGGGGCTGTTTCCCATCCTGCTCAAATATCTGGGCACCACGATGGAGATGGCCCTGTGGGGATTCGTCCTGGCACTCGTACTGTCGCTGGCCCTGGCGATAGTACGGGTGTTTCGCGTTCCCGTGATCCACTGGCTGGCGATGCTCTATATCTCGTTTTTTCGGGGTACACCGCTACTCGTCCAGCTGTTCCTGCTCTATTACGGGCTGCCGCAGCTGTTCCCCATCTTCGTGGGGATGGATGCCTTTACCGCCGCCATCGTCGGCCTGACCCTGCACTTCGCCGCCTACATGGCCGAATCGATCCGCGCCTCCATCATCGGCATCCACAAGAGCCAGATGGAAGCAGCCCTCAGTATCGGCATGAGCCGCTACCAGGCGATGCAGCGGATCATATTGCCGCAGGCGGCCCGCATCGCTACCCCGTCGCTGATGAACTACTTCATCGACATGATCAAGAGCACCTCGCTGGCCTTTACCCTGGGGGTGGCCGAGATCATGGGCAAGGCGCAGATGGAAGCCTCCTCCTCCTTCAAGTTCTTCGAGAGCTTCATGGCGGTGGCGCTGGTCTACTGGGTGGTGGTGATCTTCTTTACCCGCTTGCAGCATCTGCTGGAAGTCCGTCTCAACCGTGCCTATTAAAGGAGGGCCATCATGATCAAGTTAACCGGCCTGTCCAAGGCATATGACGGCAATCAGGTGCTCAACAGCATCGATCTGGAGGTGAAAAAGGGGGAGATTGTGGTCATCATCGGCCCCTCCGGCACCGGCAAATCGACCCTGCTGCGCTGCCTCAACCTGCTGGAGACCCCGGATGCCGGCAATCTCGCCATCGACGATCTTCAGCTCAACCTGGCCAGGGCCAGCGAGCAGCAGGCCATCGAACTGCGCAAGCGGGCCTCCTTCGTGTTCCAGAACTACGCCCTGTTCGCCAACAAGACGGCGCTGGACAACATCGCCGAAGGGCTGATCACCGTCTGGAAACAGCCGAAGGCAGAGGCCCGTGCCACCGCCCTCGGCATCCTCAAGGACATAGGCCTTGCCGACAAGCAGGACGCCTATCCGGCCTCCCTGTCGGGCGGTCAGCAGCAGCGGGTCGGCATCGGCCGGGCCATGGCCGCGCACTCCAAGGTGATCCTGTTTGACGAGCCCACGTCGGCGCTCGACCCCGAGTGGGTCGACGAAGTACTGGGCCTGATGAAGGAGTTGGCCCGCCAGCACCAGACTATGGTGGTGGTAACCCATGAGATTGAATTTGCTCGAGATGTTGCCGATCGGGTGATCTTCATGGAGGGGGGCCGGATCGTGGAACAGGGCCCGCCGGATCAGATATTGGTCGATCCGCAGGATCCCCGCACCCGGGAGTTCCTGCGCAAAGTGCTTAAATAGCTCTCTCTTTGGCGGCATTGCCGCCTTTTTTATTGGCTATGTCCCAATTACGTGTTGCATGGGGCGCCCCAGCGCCTCATGCAAGCAACGTGAGATATTCACTTCCTGCCCATAGCGTTCCAACATCCTTCGCCAACCCAGATAATTCCTCAGATAGTGGGTCGCGACCCCATGGAACCGTTCCATCCACTCCTTCAATCGCCTGTGGTACCCGTTCACATGTTGGATGTGATATGCACCCACCACCCGCTCTCCCGCTCGATTGCGCACCACTTGGTGTGTTATCCCTTGCCTCTCGCTGAAACTGGCATACACCCCGGCACCATCGCTGCACAGGACGGCATCCGGGGCGATAAGTGGCCGAAGCACTGCCTTCACCGCCCTGACATTCAACTGTTCCAACTGGAAGTCAGCCAGGTGGCCTGCTCTGTCTTGCACCACCATCACCGGGATGTAATCCGGTCCTGTGCCTCGGGTACGGCCTTTACCTCCACGATGGCGGGCCGGGCGGGACAATCCGCGCTGTCCTTTGAACGACTCTAGGAAGAAGGTCTCATCGACCTCGACGATACCCTCTTCCCGTACCGCCTGGTGGCTAGCCATGGCCTTCAGGAAGCGGTGACGCCACAAAAAGGCGGTGTTTTTACCGACCCCACAGCGGAGCGCCGCCTGCCGGACGGTCAGACCGTCGATGAGGGCCTGTGCATAGTCTTCCCAGCATTGTGGCTTGCGAAGTCGAGCGAGAGGCGTGTTGGTGAGAACGGAACTGGTGCGCAAACACTGCTTGCAGCGATAACGGCGCAGCCCTCGAGACCAGCCCCAGGGAGCCAGCAGTGTGGCCGCGGCCTGGCAGTGAGGGCAGCATTGGCATGCAGGCAGTTGAGTGGCCAACGAGGTGATGGGGTGAGGGGTGGTGAGTTCCTGTTGCGCGAGACGACGCTGACGCAAAGTGAGCAATGGGAAGAGGGACAGTAGATGTTGAAAGGCTTGGGTATCCATGATGGTGGCCCTCAAGGTGATGACCTACTTCAAGGTTAGCCTTTCAACACATAACTGGGACTGAGCCTTTTTATTGGAGGATCCTTGTTAAACACCGGGTTGCCAGTATAATCCGGAGCCCTCGATCCTCTGGATCCTCACTGCCGGTTCGGGCCTTTGCAAGGTCAGGGCAGGAAGAGAGGGAACGGCGGATTGACTAAAAGCCGAACTCTGTTTAGAATTCGGCCTCTTTTGCTAGTCGTCACACGCTATAGCTGGCGCGTCGGCTAAGTGTGACAATCAAAACTGTACAGAAATACGGAATCGAATCATGAAACGTACTTTTCAACCGTCCAACCTGAAGCGCAAGCGCTCTCACGGTTTCCGCGCCCGCATGGCAACTGCCAACGGTCGTAAAGTTCTGGCCGCTCGTCGTGCCAAGGGTCGTGCCCGCCTGGTAGTCTAATGCCTACCCAGCACGCCTTTTCTCGGGAGTTACGTCTGTTAACTCCCGAACACTTCAAACGCGTTTTCGCCGAGCCTGTCCGGGCCGCTTCTCCGCAAATTACGCTTCTCGCCTGTCCCAATACCCTCGAACATCCTCGCCTTGGTCTCGCCGTGCCCAAAAAAGCACTCAAGCGTGCCGTCTGGCGCAACCGTGTAAAACGGGTGGTTCGGGAAAGTTTCCGCCTCAATCAGGCCAATCTGCCCGCTATCGACATCGTCGTGATCGCCAAGGCCGGTGTGAAAGAGATGGATAACGAGGAACTGTTCAAGTTACTGGAAAAGCTATGGCGCACTCTGTCACGCCGTTGCAATGGGTAGCTGTCAAACTGATACGCCTGTATCAGCTAATCATTAGCCCGCTGCTCGGGCCGCGCTGCCGTTTCACTCCGACTTGTTCCCAATTTGCGATAGAAGCAATCCGACTTCACGGTTTCATAAAAGGCGTTTGGTTAGCCAGCAAACGTCTATTAAAATGCCATCCCTTATCCGAGGGTGGTTATGACCCGGTTCCGCAACCAAAGCGAAGAAACTGAAGACTATGGAATCACAACGCAATCTCATCCTGATCGGTTTGCTGTTCGTGAGCTTTTTGCTCTGGCAACAGTGGGAGTCCGACAAGGCTCCGAAGCCGGCCCCGACTACCGTGGCCCAAACCGAACATTTCGTACCTGAAGCCGGTCAGACCGGTGATATTCCTCAGGTTTCCGAGCAAGCCAATGCGAACACCGCACGCAAGCTGATCACCGTCTCCTCCGACGTGCTCAAGCTGACCCTGGATACCCAGGGTGGTGATATCGTCTCTGCCGATCTGCTGGCCCACAAGCTGGAAGAAGGCAAGGATCAACCGTTCGTACTGCTGACCAGCCAACCTGAGCACCTCTATGTTGCCCAGAGCGGTCTGGTTGGTCGCAATGGTCCTGACAGCCAGGCCCAGGGTCGTCCCACCTACGAAGCCGCCCAGACCAGCTACCAGCTGGCCGATGGTCAGGATCAAGTCGTCGTACCGATGACCTGGACCGACAGCAAGGGCGTGGTCTTCACCAAGGAGTTCGTCCTCAAGCGTGGTGACTACGCCGTTGGCGTCGATTACAAGATCGACAACAAGTCCGCCGAGCCGGTCCAGGTGCAGTTCTACGGTCAGCTGAAGCAGACCGTGACTACCCCGAAAGACCAGCAGGGTCATGCCATGGTGGCCAGTGCCTACCGTGGTGGTGCCTTCTCCAGCGAAGATACCCGCTACAAGAAGTACACCTTCGACGAGATGAAGGATGCCGACCTGAACAAGACCACCAAGGGTGGTTGGGTCGCCATGCTGCAACACTACTTCGTCTCTGCCTGGGCACCGAATGCCGACGATACCAACAGCTTCTACAGCCGCGTGATCCCTGGCAAAGACCAGGCCATCATCGGCTACAAGGCGCCGCTGGTTGACGTGGCTGCCGGCCAGCAAGCCGAAGTGACCAGCAAGCTGTGGGTTGGTCCCAAGCTGCAAGACCAGATGGCCAAGGTGGCAAACCACCTCGACCTGACCGTCGACTACGGCTGGCTCTGGTTCATCGCCCAACCGCTGCACTGGCTGCTGACCGTGTTCCACGGTTTCGTCCAGAACTGGGGTGTGGCCATCATCATGCTGACCCTGCTGGTACGCGGCATCATGTTCCCGCTGACCAAGGCCCAATACACCTCCATGGCCAAGATGCGCATGCTGCAGCCCAAGCTGGCCGCACTGCGTGAGCGCTTCGGCGACGATCGCCAGAAGATGTCTCAGGGCATGATGGAGCTGTACAAGAAGGAGAAGGTCAACCCGCTGGGTGGCTGTCTGCCGATCCTGGTGCAGATGCCGATCTTCATCGCCCTCTACTGGGCACTGATGGAGTCCGTTGAGCTGCGCCACGCGCCGTTCGCCCTGTGGATCACCGACCTGTCGGTGAAGGACCCCTTCTTCGTGCTGCCGATCCTCATGGGTGCGTCCATGTGGTACCTGCAGAAGATGAGCCCGACCACCATCACCGACCCGATGCAGCAGAAAGTGATGCAGTTCATGCCGATCATCTTCACTTTCATGTTCCTCTGGTTCCCGGCAGGTCTGACCCTGTACTGGCTGGTGAGCAACGTCATCTCCATTACCCAGCAGACCATCATCTACCGTCAGCTGGAGAAGAAAGGCCTGCATACCCGCAGCTAATCGCTCCCGATGGCAAGATGGATGACAAAAGAGGCGGCCTTCGGGCCGCCTTTTTTATTACAATGACCCCACTGCTGTGAACCATCAGCGAACACATGAGCCAAGCAAGATGACTACAGATACCATCGTGGCCCAGGCCACCGCCCCCGGCCGGGGTGGCGTCGGCATAGTCCGCGTCTCCGGTCCCGCCGCCGAACAGGTCGCCGAGATAGTGCTCGGCAAGCTCCCCCGGGTGCGTTATGCCGAATATTTGCCGTTCAGGGATGAGCAAGGCCAGCCGCTGGATCAGGGCATCGCCCTGCTGTTCAAGGCCCCCAACAGCTTCACCGGCGAAGATGTGCTGGAACTGCAGGGCCATGGCGGCCCGGTGATCATGGACATGCTGGTGCGCCGCATCCTGCAGATAAAAGGGCTGCGCCCTGCCCGCCCCGGCGAATTCAGCGAACGCGCCTTCATGAACGACAAGCTGGATCTAGCCCAGGCCGAGGCCATCGCCGACCTTATCGAGGCGTCCAGCGAGCAAGCGGCCCGCAGTGCCATGCACTCCCTGCAGGGGCAGTTCTCCGGCAAGATCCAGCAGCTGGTGGAGAGTCTCACCCGGTTGCGTATCTATGTGGAAGCCGCCATCGACTTCCCGGACGAGGAGATCGATTTTCTCTCCGACGGCAAGGTAGCGGGCGATCTCTACGCCATCATGGACGAACTGGATGCGGTTCGTGGCGAAGCCAAGCAGGGCGCCCTGCTGCGGGAAGGGATGAAGGTGGTGATCGCCGGTCGTCCCAACGCCGGCAAATCGAGCCTGCTCAACGCCCTGGCCGGCCGCGAGTCCGCCATCGTCACCGAGATCGCCGGCACCACCCGCGACGTGCTGCGCGAGCACATTCATCTGGATGGCATGCCGCTGCACATCATCGACACCGCCGGCCTGCGCGACACCCAGGACAAGGTGGAGCAGATCGGCATCGAGCGTGCCTGGGCCGAGATCGAACAGGCCGACCGGGTGCTGTTCATGGTGGATGGCACCACCACGGATGCGGTCGACCCGCGGGAGATCTGGCCGGAATTTGTTGATCGGTTGCCAAAAAAGATTGGCCTCACCGTGGTGCGCAACAAGGCCGACCTGACCGGTGAAGATCTGGCTCCGAGTCAGGAGCAGGGCCACGCCGTCTACCGCATCTCCGCCAAGACCGAGTTGGGGCTGCCCGCCCTGCGCGAGCACCTGAAGGCCTGCATGGGCTTCCAGGGCAACACCGAGGGGGGCTTCATGGCCCGCCGCCGCCATCTGGATGCGCTGGAGCGCGCCGCCGAGCGGCTGCTGGTGGCCAAGGAGCAGCTGGAGGTGTTCGTGGCCGGCGAGCTGGTGGCCGAAGAGCTGCGCCTGGCACAGGAGTCCCTCTCCGAGATCACCGGTGAGTTCAGCTCCGACGATCTGCTGGGTCGCATCTTCTCCAGCTTCTGCATCGGCAAATAACGCCGCACGGCAGACAATAAAAAGCCCGGGTTCACCCCGGGCTTTTTATTGCGCGTTTTTCATCCACCGCCCTAGAGGCGGCGCAGGCACCACATGAAGTAAGCGCCCCCTAACAAGGTGGAGACCAGCCCCACCGGTACCTCCTGCGGGAACAGGATCTGCTGGCCGATCCAGTCCGCCGACACCATCAGCAGGGCGCCGGAGACGGCGGCACCGAGCAGATGCCAGCGTGCCCGCACCAGCCCCATCAGCTTGGCCATATGCGGCGCCAGCAGACCGACGAAGGAGAGCGGCCCCACCACCAAGGTCGCGCTGGCGGTGAGCACGGCCACCAGCAGCAGGATGGCGAGCTGGGCCCGGTTGAGCCGAATGCCGAGCGCGGCGGCCACCGCCGGCCCCATCGGCAGCAGATCGAGCCAGCGACTGAGCAGCAGGCAGGCTGCCAGCAGCGTCAGCGCCAGCACGACCAGCCCGCCGGCAATCGGCAGGGTGACGTAATAGGTAGAACCGGACATCCAGGAGAGCAGTTGCTGCACCCGCAGGTCACCGTTGGCCAGTGCGATGGCCTGCAGCGGCTCGAACAACGCCGTGATGGCGATGCCGGAGAGCAGCAGCCGCTCCGGCTGGAAGCCGTGGCTGCGATTGACCAGCAGCAACAGCAGCAGACAACCGAAGGCACCGAGCAGGCCGCCGGCCAGCATCATGGGCAGCGGCAGGGCAGGCAGCAGCAGCGCCGTGGCAATCACCCCCATGAAGGTGCCACCACTCACCCCCAGCAGCTCGGGGCTCGCCATGGGGTTGCTGCTGACCCGTTGCAGCAGGGTGCCCGCCAATGCCAGCAGCACGCCCGCCGCACCGGCCGCCAGGGTGCGCGGCAGCCGCCACTCCAGCTGGGCCTGCCAGCGCAGCCAGCTCGGCCAGTGCCAGCCGTCCATCCCCTGTCCAAACAGCAGGGAGGCGATCACCGCCAATACCAGCCCTATCAACATCAGGCCGACAAGGCGGACCGGTGCCGGGTGGCGGGCCACCAGCAGAGCGGCATTCGCCTTCGGCGTGCCCGATTTGATACCCAGGCGCGGGATCAGCCACAACAACAGCGGCGCTCCCAGCAGGGCCGTCATGGCACCAGTCGGGATGAGCACAGAGCCGCTGCGGCTCAGGGATTGCAGCAGCAGATCGGTAGCCGCCAGCAGCAAAGCACCCAGTACCGGGGCCCACAGCAGCCGCAGGGCCAGTTTTCTCACCCCCAGCAAGCGCACCAGGGCGGGCGCCGCCAACCCGATGAAGCCGATCAGCCCCACCACGCTCACCACGCAGGCGGTGACGAACACCGCCAGCCCCAGTCCGGCGAAACGCAGGTGTTGAAGGGAGACCCCCAGGCTGCGGGCGCTGGCATCATCCAGCTCCAGCACCGCCAGCGGGCGCACCAGCACCGCGGCCAGCACGCCAGCCAGCAGCAGACGAGGCAGCAGGTAGCTCACTCCGCTCCAGCTGTTCTGCACCAGCGAGCCACTGCCCCACACCAGCAAGCCTTTCAGCTCCTCCTGAAAGAACAGCAAGAGCCCCATGCTGATGGCCGCCAGATAGAGGTTGATCACCAGCCCGGCAAAGACGATGACCACCGGATTGAGCTGGCGACGCCAGGCCAGGGCAAACACCAGCCCCATGGCGAGGCTGCCGCCGGCCATGGCAATCCACTCCCGTCCCAGCAACAGCCAGGAGGGGGCAAACAGGGTCACCATCATCAGCGCCAGCTGGGCGCCGGAGGCCACCCCCAGAGTGGTGGGCGAGGCCAGCGGGTTGCGCAGCACCTGCTGCATCAGGGTGCCGGCCAACCCGAGGGCGGCGCCGGCCAGCAGGCAGATGGCAAGGCGCGGCAGCCAGCTGAAGTGGACCACCGCCTGGCTGGCATCGGTCAGATCCGGCGACAACAGGGTCGCCAGCCAACGCGCCACCGGCAACTGACCGGCAAGCTCCCAACCGGCGAGCGCCAGCGTCAGCCCCAGCAGCAGGCTGACAGGCAGTCGCAGCGGCGACGGAAAAATCCGGTTCATTGCAACCCCTCCCCGCTTTGCCCATCCTGCTGCAGCGCAGTACTCAGCTGCACGGCGAAGCGGCGCGCCGCCAGCACACCGCCAAAACTCCACACCGCAGGCAGATGCAGCACGGCCGCCGCCCTCACCTGTGGCAGCTGTTGCCACAGACCGGGCTCCTGCAGCCGCTCGCTCACCCCGACCGGGATCGGATCGACCACCACCAGCCGCGCCTGCGGTAGCGCCATCAACTGCTCCAGGCTGGCCACGGCAAAGCCCCAGGCATTGGTTTCCCCCTGCCAGCCATTGCGCAGGCCGAGCCGCTGCATCACCGCCGCGAACAGGCTGTGGCGGCCAAATACCCGCACATGGCGCTCATCGATGAACTGCACCACCAGCAGGGGCGGCAGATCTTCGGGTAATGTGGCCCGCATCTGCGCCAGATCCTGGTCCAGCCTGGCCAGCAGTTGCTCGGCCTCGGCGGTCTTGTTCACCAGCGCGGCTATGGTCAGGGTCGCCTCGTGCAGTCGCTGCCACAGATCGGCATCCGGCTCGTAGAGTGCGATGGATTGCACCGGCGCGATGCGGGAGAGGGTCGGCGCCAGCGGGGCCGCCAGCGGCGAGATGAGGATGCGATCGGGTTTGAGCTCGGCCAGCAGCTCGCGGTTGGGCTGGGCGCGCTGGCCGATATCCACCACGGCGGCCGGCAGCAGCGGTTCGCCGACCCAGGCGCGGTAGGAGCCGACATCCCCCACCGCCAGCGGTGTCACCCCGAGTGCCAGCAGGGTTTCGGCTATGGTCCAGTCGACGGTGGCGATGCGGGGTACCGACTTCACAGCATCGGCTTGAGGGTGGTCTGCAGCGGCAGGCATCACTGGCTCGGCCTGCAACATGAGCGGAGCCAAGAGGCAGCAGAACCAGCCAACTTTCTTGAATAAGAGCATCGAGATAACAAGCCTTATCTAAACGATGGCGATGGCATGGTCATGGGCCGGGTGGCGAATGACCTCCATCGGGATGCCATAGATGGCGTGCAAGGTCTCGCCGGTCATGATCTGTTCGGGTTCGCCGTGGGTCAGCAGGCGGCCGGAGTGCAGCGCCACCAACCGATCGCAGAAGCGGGAGGCCATGTTGATGTCGTGAATGACGATGATGACCCCGAGCTTGAGCTGACGGCTCAACTGCTTGACGAGGGTGAGCACCTCCACTTGATGGGCCACGTCCAGCGCGGCCAGCGGCTCGTCCAGCAGGATGAAACGGCTCTCCTGGGCCAGCAGCATGGCCAGCCACACCCGCCCCCGCTCGCCGCCGGAGAGCGTATCCACCAGCCGGTCGGCAAAGCGTTCGGTATGGGTCAGCGCGATGGCCCGTTCGACCTGGCGGTGATCCTCCCCCCCATCCGGCCCAGCAGGCCGCGCCAGGGGTAGCGGCCCATCTCCACCAGCTCCCGCCCGAGCAGGTTTTCGGCGCTCGGCAGATGCTGGGGCAGATAGGCCACCTGACGGGCGAAGTCGCGCGCCCCCCACGCCGGCAGCGGCTTGTCATCGAACCGGATCTCGCCGTCACTGAGCGGCTGCTGACGTGCCAGCAGCTTGAGCAGGGTGGATTTGCCCGAACCGTTGTGGCCGATGAGGCCATAGACCTTGCCCTGCTCAAAACAGAGATCGGTGGGGTGCAGCAGCGTGCGGTCATTGACCGCGAAGCTGGCTGATTTCATCTCAAACATAAGCGGTTCCTGTTGGCCGGGTTCAAACCGGCACCTCTGCATTCAAGTCACAATCCAGATGGGCGACCGCATCGCGGCTCACCTGCTCGCGCCGCTCGCCGGTCAGCTCGCTGAGCCGGCCCTGGCGCATCTCCAGCAGCCGGTCGGCCTGGGAGAAGTAGAGATCGTCGTGGCTGATGGCGATCACCGTCTTGCCCATCTCCTTCAGGCGCGGCAGCAGCAGCTGATAGAAGATGCGGCGGAACTGGGGATCCTGATCCGCGGCCCACTCGTCAAACAGCATCACCTCGCGCTGCTCGGCCAGCGCCAGCAGCAGGGCGACTCGCTTGCGCTGCCCCTGGGAGAGGTCGATATCGGCGATGAAGCCATCTTCGATGGTGAGCTTGCTGCCCATCTGCAGCCGCTCCAGCCACTCGGCCACCAGCTCATCCTTGGGTTCCGGCCCCAACAGGTGCTGGAACAGGTGATAGTCGGTGAAGATGGCGGAGAAGAGCGCCAGATAGGCGTTGCGATCGGTGACCGGCTCCCCATCCAGCAGGATCCGGCCCGCTACCGGCTGATAGAGGCCGGTCAGCAGCATGGCCAGGGTCGACTTGCCGGAGCCGTTGCCACCGATGATGAAGAGTTGCTCCCCCTTCTCGATGGTGAGGTTGATCGGGCCGACGGCAAAGCCACCCTCCCCCTGATAGTGAAAGCTCACTTGCTCCAGCTCGATGCGCTGCCAGCCGCGAGGCGCGGACGGCAGCGGGAAGTTGGCATCCGGCGCGGCCAGATTGAGGGCCGCTATCTTGTCGAACGCCACCTGGGCGGAGAGCAGGGTCGGCAGGGCGCCAATGCCCTGCAGCAAGGGGGTGCGCAAGAACAGCAGGGTCAGCGCGAAGGTGGCGGCCACCTGGGTGTCGGCCCAACCCAGCCCGTTGGCCAGGAAGAAGACCAGGCCGATGGCCCCCAGCATCATGATATTCGACCAGTTCACCGCGCTCAGGTGATAGGTGTCGGCGCGGATGATCTGCTGGCGGTACTCCTGCGCATTCTGCTGATAAAGCTGGTGGTAGACGAAGTGGGCCCGCTCGCGGTTGAGCGCCAGCTCCTTACTGCCGGCGATGATGGCCTGATAGTTCTGATAAAGCCGATCCTCGGCCTGACGCATGTGGGAGAGATGGCGATAGACCCGGTTCACCAGCAGCCAGCCCACCACCATGGTGAAGGTGACCCAGAGCGTGGTGACACCGAGCAGGGCCGGCGACAGCCAGCCGAGGTAGAGGGCCGACCCCAGGGTGAGCACCAGCCCCTGCACCAGCTCCGGCAGGCGCACGAAGGCGATGGTGATCTGGCCGATGTCGCTGGAAAGGGAGGCCAGCAGCGGCCCCTGGCCAATCTGGCGCAGGCGGGCAACATCGGTATCCAGCAACTGCTTGAGCAGGCGCCCGCGCAGCCGGTAGACGAAATGATGGCCGAGGGTGGTCAGCGCCAGCTGAGAGCCGAGCGTGATCACCAGCAGCAATAAAATGAGGCCGATCAGCTGACCGAGCACCGGCAGCGGATCGCCGACGGATTCGACGAGAGACTGATTGATAAAGGCAATGACACCAATCCCGCTGACGGCACTGAGCAGGCTGAGCAGGGTAATGGCGATGAAGGGCCAACGATATTGGCGATAAACCAGAGACAAGAGTTCCATAACGGACCGGTATTCCAGAGAGATCAGAGCAACTGCAGGTGAAAAGAAGGGCGGGAACCCGGTTCCCGCCCCACTTCGATTACCAGCGGTAGTTGATGCTGCCCACTACGCTGCGCGGCTCGCCGTAGTAGCAGTAGTAGTCGCAGCTGGCCACGTAGGTATCACCCAGCAGGTTGTTGACGTTGAGCTGCGCCCGCCAGTTCTTGGCAAAGTCATACCCGATCATCGCATCCCACACGGTATGGGCCGGCACCTCGGCCGAGCCATAGATGGGGGTGTAGTCCGCATTCACGGCACCGATGCCAACGCTGGAGCCGACATAGCGCACGCCGCTACCCAGCTCCAGACCGGAGACCGGACCCTGCTGCACCTTGTAGTTGCCCCAGAAGGAGGCCTGGTGGCGCGGGATCAGACTGGCACGGCGATCGCCCTTGCCGGTGTCGTTGGTCTTGGCATCGGTATAGGTGTAGGCGGCAGTCAGGCGCAGCGCCTCGGTGGCCTGCACGCTCCCTTCCAGCTCGACGCCCTGGGAGGTCACTTCACCTGCCTGGGTCTGCTGGCCGGAACCGGTGGAGACCAGCGAGTTGGTCTGCTCCAGATCGAACAGGGCCAGGTTGATGTAGCCATCGAGGAAGCTCGGCGCGTACTTGACGCCGGTCTCGTACAGGGTGCCCTTGAGCGGCTTGTAGGATTGGCTGGTGTTGGGGTCGATCCCCGGCAGCACCTCGAACGACTCGGCATAGGCAATATAAGGAGAGAGACCGTTGTCGGCCAGGTACATCAGGCTGCCGGAGAGGGAGAGCTCGTGATCATACTGCTTCTCGTTCTTGCCCTTGGCTTCGCTGATGTTGTGGGTCTCCACGTAGTCGAAGCGACCGCCGCCGGTCAGCAACCAGCGATCGTCCCAGCGGATCTGGTGCTGGGCGTAGAGGCCGCTCTGGCCCTTGGTGCTCTTCTGGTGGGTGGCGGTGGATTCATCAAAACCGGGGAAGCCGCTGTAATCCGGGTTCATGGTATTGATGGAGCCCATGCCGTAGTTGTCGGCTTCCTGGCCTTCATTGACATGGCGCTGCAGATCTACCCCCAGCAGCAGGGTCTGTTCGGTGCTGTCGGTGTTCCAGTAACCCACCATCTGGTTGTCCATGGTGGCGCTCTTGGTGGAGCCATCGCGATAGACCAGGCCGCGGAAGGCGGTGGTGCCTTCATAGGTCGGGAAGATATAGGTCTGGCGCAGCAGCAGATCGTTGTAGTTGAAGCGGACGTTCTGCTTGAACTCCCAGGTCTGGTTGAGCTGGTGGGCCAGCTCGTAACCGGTGGAGATCTGGGTGTTGCGGTTGCGATCGTAATCCGGCTGGCTCAGGTTGGTGCTGGGATCGATCTGGCCACCGCTGGTATTGAGAGTGCCGTAAACCGGGAAGAAGCCGTTGGTCGGCACACCTTCGTCGTGCAGGAAGCTGGCCAGCAGGGTCAAGCTGGTGCGATCCGAGAGATCGAAGGTCACGCTCGGCGCCAGATAGACGCGATCGTTGTAGGTGCCGTCCAGCACGCCATCACGCTCCTTATAAAGAGCAACCATGCGGTAGCGGCTGTTGTCGGTCAGCGCATCGGAGACATCCACCCCGATCTGGCGGTGATCCCGGCTGCCGAGCTGCAGATCCAGCAGCCCCTGCGGGGTGGCGGTCGGCCGCTTGCTGATGGCATTGATCACGCCACCGGGAGGCGCCTCGCCGTAGAGGATCGAGGCCGGCCCTTTCAGCACTTCCACGCTCTCCAGGCCGAACGGCTCCGGCGTCCAGACATAGTAACCGGTGCCGAACAGGCGGTTGCCGTCCAGATAGGAGGCGGCATCGAAGCCACGCACCTTGAACCAGTCGGTATTGTTGTCGGAGCCATAGAGGCCGGTCAGCACGCCGGAGCGGTAGCGCAGGGACTCGTCAAGCTGCTGCACGGCGTGCTGATCCAGATCCTCGCGGTTGACCACTGAGACGGCGCGAGGCGTCTCGGCCATGGGCACTTCCACCTTCATGGCGGTGCCGGTGACCACCATGGTTTCGCTGGCCTTGGGCAGTTCTTTCGGTTGTTCAGCCAGCACTGGCAGGCTTGCCAGCAGGCAGGAGAGCGGCAGCAGATGCTGTGCCCCTCTCTTTCGCATCGCTGCGATTGGGGTGTTTTTTTGCGCAATCATATAAGTGTCTCAAATATCAATGAGTTGTTTCTGGTTTCTTATTATTGGTGCCCGGTCATGCCGGTCGGCCCGGTTCCTCAGGCGAATAAAGCAGCGTCATGCTACTACAGGAGCCATGATCGAATCGATTCAATAATTGCTAATCATTTGCATCTGCATTGTTACTTAACGTATCAAGGCTTCGATTGAGCAGCATATGAAGAGGGGGAACAGATCTTTTTCTGCCAGTCGACAAGAAGGCGTCAACGGAGCGTCGGGGATCCCCATTGATGGGCAAAAAGCACCGAGGATCCATTATCCCCAAGCTTTATCCATATTTATCCACACCCTTTGGCGGTAGAATCCGGCTTTCCCTCGCTTCGTCAGAAATCAGGATCCATTCCATGGCCAAACTCAATCTCGTCGTCGGTTCCATGCTGGGAGCCGCCGAATATGTCGCAGACCACGTCGCCAGCTTGCTGGAACAGGCAGGCCATCAGGCCGAGATCCACAATCCGGCCAGCCTGGCCGAGGTGCTCGCCGAGCCCGAAGCCATACTGCTGGTGGTCACCTCGACCCACGGCGCTGGCGATGTGCCGGACAACCTGCAGCCCTTCGCCAAGGATCTTGCCGAGCAGCATCCGGATCTTAAGGCATTGAAATATGGCGTGATCGCGCTGGGTGACAGCAGTTATGACACCTTTTGCCAGGGCGGCAAGACGCTGGATCGACTGTTGGCCGAGTGCGGCGCCAGCCGGATTGGAGATCGTCTGGACATCGACGTGACCCAGCACGAGATCCCGGAAGATGCCGCAGAAGGCTGGATCCGGGACTGGTTGGCATTGATCGCCTGAATGGAAGCGGGAGATCCGGCAAAAAAGGCCTTGATCTCCCCGCTTATCCCCAGATCGCTATCCACCAGGTTATTAACAGATGGATCCGGATAAGTTGTTCTACGCCGTTACCCACAACGCCGCCGAAAAATGTGTATAACTATGGTGTGAAACTCTGTAAAACCTATAGTTATCCATGTATTAGATCCAGAGCGGCAAGCCTCTGTGTATAAAAACCCTTGTTATCCCCCAGTTCACCGGGCCAGGATCCAAGCTTTTCCACAACCTGGGATCGTCTTTAACACGATGATCTTTATGATCAAAAAGTGCTTATCAACAGAAGTGGCGGATCCTAATAAAAGATCCAATAAAAGATCGATCTAAAGATCCTTAAGATCTATTTAGTGGATCCTCCCTCCATACTGAACGCTAAGTAGACGTTCCCCTCAGGGCGTGAAACAGATAGAATGTTCCGCCCTTCAGCCCAGGCAAATAAAGATCTTCAGGCGTGCAGATCAAGGTGATCCCCAATGCAATACCATGAACAATTTGATGTGATCGTCGTTGGCGGCGGTCATGCAGGAACCGAAGCAGCAACAGCGGCAGCCCGGATGGGGCTGAATACCCTGTTGCTGACCCACAATATCGATACGCTGGGACACATGTCCTGTAATCCGGCGATCGGCGGGATCGGCAAGGGACACCTGGTCAAGGAAGTAGATGCTCTCGGCGGGATCATGGCGCGCGCCATCGATCTTGGCGGGATCCAGTTCCGCACCCTCAACTCCTCCAAAGGACCGGCAGTGCGCGCCACTCGTGCCCAGGCGGATCGCCTGCTGTACAAGGCCGTCGTACGCCAGATGCTGGAGAACTACCCCAACCTGAAGATCTTCCAGCAGGCCTGTGACGATCTGATCATGGACGGGGATCGGGTTGCCGGCGTGGTCACCCAGAGCGGGATACGCATCAGTGGCAAGACGGTAGTACTGACCGTCGGCACCTTCCTGAACGGCCTGATCCACATTGGGATGGAGAACTACAAGGGCGGCCGCGCCGGGGATCCTCCCTCGATCGCCCTCGCCCAGCGCCTACGTGAACTGCCGCTGCGCATCGATCGTCTCAAGACCGGCACACCGCCGCGCATCGATGCCCGCAGCGTCGATTTATCGGTGATGCAGGCCCAGTACGGCGACGATCCGCGCCCGGTCTTCTCCTTCATCGGCGACGCCAGCCAGCACCCGCGTCAGGTGCCCTGCTACGTTACCCATACCAACGAGCGCACCCACGAGGTGATCCGCAACAACCTGGATCGCAGCCCCATGTACGCCGGGGTGATCGAGGGGATTGGGCCGCGTTACTGCCCGTCGATCGAGGACAAGATCACCCGTTTTGCCGACAAGACGGCGCACCAGATCTTCGTCGAGCCGGAAGGCCTGACCACCCACGAACTCTACCCGAACGGGATCTCCACCAGCCTGCCGTTTGACGTGCAGGTGCAGATCGTCCGTTCCGTACGCGGCTTCGAGAATGCTCACATAACCCGTCCCGGCTACGCCATCGAATACGACTTCTTCGATCCGCGGGATCTCAAGGCCAACATGGAGAGCAAGTGCATTCCAAACCTGTTCTTCGCCGGCCAGATCAATGGCACCACCGGCTATGAAGAGGCGGCCGCCCAGGGTCTGCTGGCCGGTCTGAACGCCGGTCTGCGGGCGCAGGAGAAAGATGCCTGGCATCCGCGCCGGGATCAGGCCTACATCGGCGTGATGATGGACGATCTCTCCACCCTGGGGACTCGCGAGCCTTACCGCATGTTCACCAGCCGCGCCGAATATCGCCTGCTGCTGCGCGAAGACAACGCCGACCTGCGTCTGACCGGCATCGGTCGTGAACTGGGTCTGGTGGACGACGAGCGCTGGGGCAAGTTCAACGCCAAGATGGAGCAGGTGGAGCAGGAGCGTCAGCGCATGCGCTCGACCTGGATCCACCCGCAGCATCCGTCGCTGGAAGCCGTCAATGCCCTGGTCAACACCCCGTTGACCCGCGAGCAGAGCCTGGAAGAGCTGCTGCGTCGCCCCGAGGTGACCTATGAGGCCCTGATGGCCATCGAGGGGGTCGGTCCGGCCCTGCCCGATACGGCCGCTGCCGATCAGGTGGAGATCCAGATCAAGTACGCCGGCTACATCGAACGCCAGCACGACGAAGTGGAGAAGCAGCTGCGCAACGAGAACACCCTGTTGCCGCTGGACATGAACTACCGCGACGTCAACGGCCTCTCCAACGAGGTGATCGCCAAGCTCAACGATGCCAAGCCGCAGACCATAGGTCAGGCGTCCCGCATCTCAGGCATCACCCCGGCGGCCATCTCCATCCTGCTGGTTCATCTGAAAAAACACGGCCTGCTGCGTAAAACCGCCTGAGGATCCTACCGTTGCAAAACATGCTGGAAAGATTGAACGGCCTGCTCATGCAGGCCGGAATTGTTATCACCGATACCCAAAAGACCCAGTTGGTTCAGCTTGTCGAGTTGCTGCACAAGTGGAACAAGGCTTACAATCTCACCTCGGTACGAGATCCGGACGCCATGCTGGTCAAGCATATCCTCGACAGCCTGGTGGTGAGCCAGCACCTGCACGGTGAGCGCTTCATCGATGTGGGCACCGGCCCGGGCCTGCCCGGCCTGCCGCTGGCGATCATCAACCCGGACAAGCAATTCGTGCTGCTGGACAGCCTGGGCAAGCGGATCAACTTCATCCGCCAGGTGATCCTGGAGCTGGGCTTGACCAACGTGACGCCGGTCAAATCCAGGGTCGAGGAGTATCAGCCCGAGGTCGGATTTGACGGCGTGCTGAGCCGGGCATTCGCCTCGCTGGAAGACATGCTGAACTGGTGCCACCATCTGCCGTCGGCCCAGGGCAGCTTCCTGGCGCTCAAGGGACAATTCCCCGAGCAGGAGCTGGCCCAGTTGCCCGCCAACATCCATCTGGTCGCCTCCCATCAACTGGTGGTACCGGAGCTGGAAGGCGAACGTCATCTGCTGGAATTCAAACATATCCAGCCCGAATAGGGTCGCAGTTTCATTTAGGGGACAGTGTGGGAAAAGTCATCGCCATAGCCAACCAGAAGGGTGGAGTGGGTAAAACCACCACCTGTGTGAACTTGGCCGCCTCCATGGCCGCTACCCGCCGCAAGGTGCTGGTGATCGATCTGGATCCGCAGGGCAATGCCACCATGGGCAGCGGTGTCGACAAGTACGACGTCGAGCGCACCGCCTATGAGCTGCTGATCGAGGACGCCCCCATCGGTGAGGTGATCATCCCCGAAACCTCCGGGGGCTATCACCTGATCGCCGCCAACGCCGACGTGACCGCAGCCGAAATCCGGCTGATGGAATTCTTCGCCCGCGAGATCCGCCTGCGCAATGCGCTGGCCTCGGTACGGGACAAATACGACTACGTCTTCATCGACTGCCCGCCTTCTCTCAACATGCTGACCGTCAACGCCATGGCCGCCGCCGATTCCGTGCTGGTGCCCATGCAGTGCGAATACTATGCGCTGGAAGGGCTTACCGCCCTGGTCGACACCATCAGCAAGCTGGCAGCCGTGGTCAACCCGGAGCTGAAGATCGAGGGGGTGCTGCGCACCATGTTCGATCACCGCAACCGGCTGGCCAATGATGTGTCCGATCAGCTTAAACAGCACTTCGGGGACAAGGTCTATCGCACCATCATTCCCCGCAACGTAAGACTGGCTGAGGCGCCGAGCTTCGGTGCGCCGGCCATGCACTATGACAAATCATCGGTGGGCGCCAAGGCCTATCTGGCTCTGGCTGGCGAGATCCTGCGCCGTCAGGAGCAGGAACGTCAGGTGACCATCGCAGACCGAGAGAGCATATGACGCCGAAAAAACGCGGGCTGGGCAAGGGGCTGGACGCTCTGCTCAGCACCAGCACGGCCGCGCGCCAGAAACAGGTGATGAGCGACCAGCGCACCGAACAGGCTATGGCCCCGACCAACCAGGGCGAGCTGCGCAAGCTGCCGGTGGAGTGGCTGCAATCCGGCAAGTACCAGCCGCGCAAGGATATGTCGCAGGATGCGCTGGAAGACTTGGCCAACTCCATTCGTGCCCAGGGGGTGATCCAGCCCATCGTGGTGCGTCCGCTCGGCGAGCACTCCTTCGAAATCATCGCCGGTGAGCGGCGCTGGCGTGCCTCCCAGCTGGCCCGCCTCGAGGTGGTGCCCTGCCTGGTCAAGGACGTGCCTGACGAGGCGGCCGTCGCCATCGCGCTGATTGAGAACATCCAGCGCGAGGATCTCAATGCCATCGAAGAGGCGGTCGCCCTGCAGCGGCTGCTGACCGAATTCGAACTGACCCACCAGCAGGTGGCCGAGGCAGTGGGCAAGTCCCGCACCACGGTCACCAATCTGCTGCGCCTCAATCAGCTCAACGACGACGTGAAGCGCTTCGTCGAGCACGGCGACCTCGACATGGGCCATGCTCGCGCCCTGCTGGCGCTGAGCGGCCAGGCCCAGTCCGAACTGGCGAAACTGGTGGCCCAGAAGGGGCTGACAGTGCGAGATACCGAGAAGCTGGTGCAAAAAGCGCTGGAACCGGCAAAAGCCAAGGTCGAGCCCGTCCGTGATCCCCAGTTTGGTTATCTCGAGCGCCAGATTTCAGAAAAAATTGGCAATCAGGTACAACTTCAGCCGGGAAAACAGGATAGCGGTAAGTTAGTAATAAGTTACGAGAACTTGGCGGATTTGGACCGGGTATTGGGCTATTTTGGCCTGTCAGAAACGTGATTTTTACGCTTTTTGTAGTAATAAAACATCCATTCCTTTTGATATGAACATAACCTTAATTCTGTGCGGAAAGCCGCAAAAATTAAGGATTTTTGCCATGTTGCAATAGCTGTCTTCAAGGGTATAATTTGACCGGCTTTTTGGGCTGTAAACGCGGGGTCTTCGGATCCCGATTTTTTACAGTTCTGTAATGTTCAGGGGTAGGTTGGTGAAGCAGAAAATAGCCTTGGAAGGTTTAACGCTGGCCTTGGCTATGCTCGTTTGTCAGCTCGTCCTGATCCTGGCGATCAGTACCGTCTGGTTTTACCAGACCGGTGCGTTTGCCGGACGCTCCTCCCTCTTCGGGGGGGCATGTACTGGGTTCCTCAAGCCCTGTTCACGCTCTGGGTTCTGCGCCGCAAGGTGACGAAGGAGAGTGTGGGCCTGGTTCTGCGGGACTTTTATGGTGGGGCAGGGATTAAGCTCATTACTACAACAGGACTTTTCGCCCTGATGTTTGGCGCCGGGATCGAGGTCGATACCGTCTCGTTCTTCGCCACTTATATCCTCGCCCTCGTTGTACAGTGGATAGTCTCATTCACGCTTAACAACCACTATTAGGAAAACTCATGTCTGCAACCGGAGAAGTCCTGACTCCTCAGGGATATATCTCCCACCATCTGACCCATCTGCAAGTCGGGTCTGGGTTCTGGACGGTGAATATCGATTCCATGATATTTTCCGTCTTGCTAGGCGCTCTGTTTATCTGGTCGTTCCGCCGTGTCGCCGTCAAGGCTACCAGCGGTGTGCCCGGCAAACTGCAGTGCTTTGTGGAGATGCTGGTCGAGTTTGTGAGTGGTAACGTCAAGGACATCTTTCACGGTCGTAACAAGGTCATCGCACCTTTGGGCCTGACGGTGTTCGTGTGGATCTTCCTGATGAACCTGATGGATCTGATCCCCGTTGACTTTATCCCCCACGCTGCACAGTTGATGGGTGTTCCCTATCTGCGTGTGGTTCCCTCTGCTGACGTTAACATCACCATGTCCATGGCTTTGGGCGTGTTCTTCTTGATCCTGTACTACAGCATCAAGGTCAAGGGTATCGGCGGGTTCGTGAAGGAGCTGACGCTTCAGCCTTTCAACCACCCGGCGGCCATCCCGGTTAACCTCATCCTGGAAACTGTTACGCTGATTTCCAAACCTGTTTCTCTGGGTCTTCGACTGTTCGGCAACATGTATGCTGGCGAACTGATCTTTATCCTGATTGCGGGTTTGCTACCCTGGTGGTCACAGTGGATCCTGTCCGTGCCTTGGGCAATTTTCCACATCCTGATCATCACTTTGCAGGCGTTTATCTTCATGGTGCTGACCATCGTCTATCTGTCGATGGCACAAGAAGACCATGGTTGATGCAACTCAAATAATCCTTTTTATACAATCAATTACATCTAAATAAATGGAGATCCTCATGGAAAACTTGAACATGGACCTGCTGTACATCGCTGCTGCAATGATGATGGGTCTGGCGGCTATCGGCGCGTCCATCGGTATCGGTATCCTGGGTGGCAAGTTCCTGGAAGGCGCTGCTCGTCAACCTGACCTGATCCCTGTTCTGCGTACCCAGTTCTTCATCGTGATGGGTCTGGTGGATGCGATCCCGATGATCGCCGTTGGTCTGGGTCTGTACGTGATGTTTGCGGTTGCTGGCTAAGTCTCAACGACTCCCGGACATAACCCATTAACTAACTAAGAGGACATAGGCTGTGAATATCAACGCCACCCTCCTCGGCCAAGCAATTGCTTTTTTCATCTTCGTAGTGTTTTGCATGAAGTACGTATGGCCGCCGCTGATGGCAGCCATCGAAGCCCGTCAGAAAGCCATTGCTGACGGTCTCTCTTCCGCGGAGCGTGCCAAGAAAGATCTGGATTTGGCCAAGGCCAACGCCACCGATCAGCTGAAAGAAGCCAAGCTCCAGGCTGCAGAAATCATTGAACAGGCTAACAAACGTAAAGCCCAGATCATTGATGAGGCTGCTGCCGGTGCCCACTCTGAGCGGGAAAAAATCCTGGCTCAGGGCCGTGCCGAGATCGAAGCTGAACGTCATCGTGCCAAAGAAGAACTGCGTAAGCAGGTTGCTGCTCTTGCCATTGCTGGTGCAGAGAAGATCCTGGCGCGTCAAATCGACCAGGCTGCCAACAGCGACATCGTCGACAAACTGGTAGCAGAACTGTAACGGGAACGGGGCTATGTCTGAACTGACTACAATCGCTCGCCCCTACGCCAAGGCTGCTTTCGAGTTTGCCGTTGAGCACAAGGCGGTTGACCAGTGGCTGGGGATGCTCGGCTTCGCTGCACAAGTAGCGGAAAACGAGACCATCCACAACCTGGTAAACGGCTCTGTGGCTGCTGAAGAACTGGCAAGTATCTTTGTCGGTATCTGCGGTGAGCAACTCGACGAGCATGGTCAGAACCTGATCCGGGTGATGGCTGAGAATGGTCGCTTGGGTGTGCTGCCGGCGGTCGTTGCTGAATTCGTCGCGTTCAAGGCTGAACTGGATAAAGAAGTTCAGGCTGACGTGATTTCGGCGATCGAACTGACCGACCAGCAGAAAGCCAATATTCAGGCTTCTCTGGAACAACGTCTCGCGCGCAAAGTGAAGCTGAATTGCAGCATGGATGCGTCCTTGATGGCCGGGGTGCTCATCAAGGCCGGTGATCTGGTTATCGACGGTACAGTCCGCGGTAAGCTGGATCGCATGGCTGACGCGCTGCAATCTTGATTGGGGTATTAGAGCATGCAACTGAATTCCACTGAAATCGCCGAGCTGATCAAGCAGCGCATTGCGCAGTTTGATATCAAGAGCGAAGCGCGTAACGAAGGTACCATCGTCTCTGTGAGCGACGGTATCATTCGTATTCACGGCCTGGCCGATGCCATGCAAGGTGAGATGATCGAGCTGCCGGGCAACCGCTACGCTCTGGCATTGAACCTGGAGCGTGACTCCGTCGGTGCGGTGATCATGGGTTCCTATGACGGTCTGTCAGAAGGAATGAAAGTAAAAGGGACTGGCCGCATTCTGGAAGTGCCGGTCGGTCGTGGTCTGTTGGGCCGGGTGTTGAACACCCTGGGTCAGCCGATCGACGGGAAAGGTCCAATCGACAACGACGGCTTCTCGCCGATCGAAGTGATTGCACCGGGCGTTATCGAGCGTAAGTCTGTTGACCAGCCGGTCCAGACCGGTCTGAAAGCCATCGATGCCATGATCCCTATCGGTCGTGGCCAGCGTGAGCTGATCATCGGTGACCGTCAGGTTGGTAAGACTGCCATCGCGATCGACACCATCATCAACCAGAAAGACTCCGGCATTAAGTGTGTCTACGTTGCGATCGGCCAGAAGGCCTCCACTATCGCCAACGTGGTACGCAAGCTGGAAGAGCACGGCGCCCTGGCCAACACCATCGTGGTGGTTGCCTCTGCTTCCGAAGCTGCCGCTCTGCAGTACCTGGCTCCGTATGCCGGCTGCTCCATGGGTGAGTACTTCCGTGACCGCGGTGAAGACGCGCTGATCATCTATGATGACCTGTCCAAGCAGGCCGTAGCTTATCGCCAGATCTCCCTGCTGCTGCGCCGTCCGCCAGGACGTGAAGCTTACCCGGGTGACGTTTTCTATCTGCACTCCCGTCTGCTGGAGCGTGCCGCTCGCGTCAACGCCGAGTACGTAGAGAAGTTCACCAATGGTACCGTGAAAGGCCAGACCGGTTCCCTGACCGCGCTGCCGATCATCGAAACCCAGGCGGGTGACGTATCTGCATTCGTACCGACCAACGTGATCTCCATCACCGATGGTCAGATCTTCCTGACCTCACAGCTGTTCAACTCCGGTATTCGTCCGGCGGTTGACCCGGGTATCTCCGTATCCCGTGTGGGCGGTGCTGCTCAGACCAAGATCGTCAAGAAGCTGTCCGGTGGTATCCGTACCGCGCTGGCCCAGTATCGCGAACTGGCGGCATTCGCCCAGTTCTCCTCCGATCTGGACGACGCAACCCGCAAGCAGCTGGACCACGGTCAGAAAGTGACCGAGCTGATGAAGCAGAAACAGTACTCTCCGCTGAGCGTGGCTCACCAGTCTCTGGTGCTGTTCGCCGCGGAAAAAGGCTATCTCTCCGATGTCGAGCTGAACAAGATCGTCGACTTCGAAGCCGCTCTGCTCTCTTACGCCAATACCCAGCATGCTGAGCTGATGGCTGAAATCAATGCCAAGGCCGACTACAACGACGCGATCGTTGGCAAGCTGACTGCGTTGCTGGATGACTTCAAGGCAACCCAGACCTGGTAAGCGTGTGTGGCAGCGCGAGCTGCCACCTGATGGAGAGTAAGAGATGGCCGGCGCAAAAGAGATACGTAACAAGATCGGGAGTGTGAAAAACACTCAGAAGATCACCGGCGCTATGGAAATGGTGGCAGCAAGCAAGATGCGCCGTGCGCAAGATCGCATGTCTGCCAGCCGTCCGTACGCTGAAACCATGCGCAAGGTGATCGGCCATATCGCTCAGGGGAACTTGGAATACAAGCACCCCTACCTCATCGAACGTGAGGTCAAGCGAGTGGGTTACATCGTCGTCTCCACCGACCGTGGCCTGTGTGGCGGTTTGAACATCAACCTGTTCAAGGCTGCCCTCAATGATATGAAGCAATGGAGCGCGAAAGGAGCCAAGGTTGACCTGGCTCTGATCGGCAACAAGGCCTCCAACTTCTTTGAACGGCACGGCGCCAAGGTGAAAGCTCATGTCGCAGGACTGGGCGATAACCCGAGCGTCAATGACCTGATTGGTTCAGTCAAGGTCATGCTGAAGGCTTACGACAACGGTGAGATTGACAGGCTGTACCTGGTGTACAACAAGTTCGTCAACACCATGGTTCAGCAACCACGAGTCGATCAACTGCTGCCTTTGCCCGTAACTGAAGACAGCAAGCTTGCCAAGAAACACCACTGGGATTACCTCTATGAGCCGGATCCCAAGCAACTGCTGGATACCCTGCTGATTCGCTACGTCGAATCCCAGGTCTACCAGGGGGTAGTGGAAAACTTGGCAAGTGAACAGGCAGCCCGAATGGTTGCCATGCAAGCCGCGACTGACAACGCCGGTAACCTGATTAACGATCTGCAACTGGTATACAACAAGGCCCGTCAGGCCAGTATTACCCAGGAACTGACAGAGATCGTATCCGGTGCTGCTGCGGTGTAAGGCAAGGGTTATCAAAGGTTTAGAGGATTTGACATGAGTAACGGTTTCATCGTCCAAATCATCGGCGCTGTGGTGGACATCGAGTTCCCGCAAGATGCCGTGCCCCAGGTGTACGATGCACTGAAGGTTGTCAGCGAAGGTCAAGGCCAGGGTCTGGTGCTGGAAGTTCAGCAACAGATCGGTGGCGGCGTCGTTCGTTGCATCACCATGGGCTCCTCCGACGGTCTGCGTCGTGGGTTGGAAGTAGTGAATAGCGGTAAATCCATCCAGGTGCCGGTCGGTGTATCGACTCTGGGTCGGATCATGAACGTACTGGGCGATCCGATCGACGAAAAAGGTCCGATCGGTGAAGAAGAGCGTTGGTCCATCCACCGCGCAGCTCCCAGCTACGAAGATCAGTCCAACAGCAACGACCTGCTGGAGACCGGCATCAAGGTTATCGACCTGGTATGCCCGTTCGCCAAGGGTGGTAAGGTTGGTCTGTTCGGTGGTGCCGGTGTAGGCAAGACCGTCAACATGATGGAGCTGATCCGTAACATCGCGATCGAACACAGCGGTTACTCCGTGTTCGCCGGTGTAGGTGAGCGTACCCGTGAGGGTAACGACTTCTACCACGAGATGATGGAGTCCAACGTACTGGACAAAGTATCTCTGGTTTACGGTCAGATGAACGAGCCGCCCGGAAACCGTCTGCGCGTGGCGCTGACCGGTCTGACCATGGCCGAGAAGTTCCGTGACGAAGGTCGTGATGTGCTGTTCTTCGTGGACAACATCTACCGTTACACCCTGGCCGGTACTGAAGTATCCGCACTGCTGGGCCGTATGCCTTCCGCAGTAGGCTACCAGCCGACCCTGGCCGAGGAGATGGGTGTTCTGCAGGAACGTATCACCTCCACCAAGACTGGTTCCATCACCTCCGTACAGGCCGTTTACGTGCCTGCGGATGACTTGACCGACCCGTCTCCGGCGACCACCTTCGCCCACCTGGATGCGACCGTCGTACTGTCCCGTCAGATCGCGGCACTGGGTATCTACCCGGCCGTTGACCCGCTGGACTCCACCTCCCGTCAGCTGGATCCGCTGGTGGTTGGCAAGGAGCACTACGAGACTGCTCGTGGCGTTCAGACCGTGCTGCAGCGCTACAAAGAGCTGAAGGACATCATCGCCATCCTGGGTATGGATGAACTGTCAGAAGAAGACAAACTGACCGTAGCCCGTGCCCGTAAGATCGAGCGTTTCCTGTCCCAGCCGTTCTTCGTGGCAGAAGTGTTTACCGGTTCCCCGGGCAAATACGTGCCGCTGAAAGAGACCATCCGTGGTTTCCAGGGCATCCTGAAAGGCGAGTACGACGATCTGCCGGAGCAGGCGTTTTACATGGTTGGCAGCATCGACGAAGTTGTCGAGAAAGCCAAGAAACTGTAAGCCTCGATAGGAGGGCCCATGGCAGAGATGATCTCCTTTCACCTGGACGTGGTGAGCGCTGAAGGAAAACTGTTTTCCGGTCGCGTGCAGTCCGCTCAGGTATCAGGCTCCGAAGGTGAGCTGGGTCTCCGCCACGGTCATGCTCCGTTGCTGACTGCCATCAAGCCGGGTCTGGTCCGCTTGGTGAAGCAGAATGGAACTGAAGAGGTGCTGTACATCTCCGGCGGCATGCTGGAAGTACAACCCGAAGCCGTGACCGTGCTGGCGGACACCGCGATTCGTGCCGACGATTTGGATGAGGCGAAAGCCCAGGAAGCCAAACGCGCGGCGGAAGAGCGGATCCACAGCTCCCATGGTGATATCGACTACGCCCAGGCCGCTACCGAGCTGGCCAAGGCGATGGCTCAACTGCGGGTCATCGATATCGTCAAAAAGAATTACCGTTAATAACGGTGAGGTAAAAAGCGACCTGCGGGTCGCTTTTTTTTTACTCGTTGGATAGACTCCGCCGAGTATTTCTTCATGTTCCAAAGGTCGAATTATGTCTCTCAACGTCGTGATCCTGGCTGCGGGTAAAGGTACCCGTATGCGCTCCTCCCTGCCCAAGGTGCTGCACCCGGTCGCCAACAAGCCGATGGTTTCCCATGTGATCGAGACTGCCCGCAAGGTCGGTGCCGAGCAGCTGCATCTGGTGTATGGCCACGGTGCCGAACTGCTGAAGGAGCGGATCCAGGCATCCGACCTGAACTGGGTGCTGCAGGCCCAGCAACTGGGTACCGGCCACGCCGTCGCCCAGGCCATCCCGTTCTGGCAGGACGAAGACGACGTGCTGGTGCTGTACGGCGATACCCCGCTGATCCAGCCGGAAACCCTGCAGCGGCTGCTGGCCGCCAAGGCAAGCGATGGCATGGCGCTGCTGACCGTGGTGCTGGACAACCCGACCGGTTATGGCCGCATCGTGCGCAGCAACGGCCAGGTAGTCGGCATCGTCGAGCAGAAGGATGCGAATGCCGAGCAGCTGGCGATCCGCGAAGTAAACACCGGCGTGCTGGTGGCCAATGGTGGCCAGCTGCGCAGCTGGCTGTCGCGTCTGGACAACAAGAATGCCCAGGGCGAGTTCTATCTGACTGACGTGATCGCCATGGCCCATGCCGACAACTGCCCCATCGCCGCAGTCCACCCGGACGACGCCATGGAAGTGGAAGGGGCCAACAACCGGGTTCAACTGGCCCAGCTCGAGCGCAGTTACCAGAAAATGCAGGCCGAGCGGCTGATGATCGCCGGCGCCACCCTGATCGACCCGGCTCGCTTCGATCTGCGCGGCACCCTGGAAATCGGGGAAGAGGTGGTGATCGACGTCAACGTCATCATCGAAGGCAAGGTGGTGCTGGGCAACCACGTCCGCATCGGGGCCGGCAGTGTGCTGAAGGATTGCGTGATCGGCGACCACACCGAGGTGAAACCCTACTCCGTCATCGAAGGGGCACAGATCGCCGATCAGTGCTCGGTCGGTCCCTTTACCCGGCTGCGCCCGGGCGCCGTGCTGGAGCAGGATGCCCACGTCGGCAACTTCGTCGAGATGAAGAAGGCCCGGCTGGGAGTTGGCTCCAAGTGCGGTCATCTGACCTATCTGGGGGATGCCGAAGTGGGTGCCAAGGTGAACATCGGGGCCGGTACCATCACCTGCAACTACGACGGGGTGAACAAGTTCCAGACCATCATCGAGGATGACGTCTTCGTCGGCTCCGATACCCAGCTGGTGGCGCCGGTGCGCATCGGCAAGGGGGCGACCCTGGGGGCCGGTTCCACCATCACCAAGGATGTGGCCGAGAACGAGCTGGTGATCACCCGGGTACCCCAGCGTCACATCCAGAACTGGGCTCGCCCGGTCAAGAAGAAGTGATGCCCGATCAATGAAATGCAAACCGGCGCCTGATGGCGCCGGTTTGCATTTCAGTTCTCCTGCCCGCTGGTGGGGGGCGTGGGGGCACTTCCCATCACCCGATACCAGTCCAGCTTGCGGGTCAGCACCATGACCAGCGCCAGGATGGCGAACAGCAGCAGGGCGCCGAGCAGCAGGGCTATCTCCTCGGCCTGCAGCAAGCCGAACAGGACGGCGTAGACCAGCCCGAGCAGGGCCGCGAAGCCGAGCCCCTGTTTGGGGCCGCCCAGCACATGGCTGAGGTAGAAGCCGTTGAGGGCCACGCTGGCCAGGGCGGCAATCAGATAGGCCCGGGCAAAGCCGAGATGTTCGGTCAGGGCCAGCAGCACCAGATAGAAGATGGCCAGCCCCATGCCCACCAGCGCGTACTGGATCGGGTGCACCCGCAGCCTCTTGAGCAGCTCGAACATGAAGAAGCTGAGGAAGGTGAGGCCGATGAACAGTAGCGCATACTTGGCGGCCCGCTCGTTCTGCTGGTAGTGATCCACCGGCTGCACCAGGCTGACGCTGAAGGCCGGCAGATCGCCGCTGGCACCTTTCATCATCCGGTTGAAACGGCTCTCCATGTCGGTGGCAAACCAGCTGCTCTGCCAGCTGGCCTCGAAACCGCTGGCGTTAAGGGTGCGGCTGCCCGGCAGAAAGTCACCGATGAAGTTGGGGTGGGGCCAGTTGCTGGCGAGGTTGAGCCTGCTGTCCTGGCCGATTGGCACCACTTCCAGCTGGTTCATCCCCTGCAGATCCAGCTCGATGTGAAAGGCACCGTCTGCTCCCGGCAGGGTGGCAAGCGGTGCATGGATGCCGGCCAGCCCGTCACCCAGCAGGGCACCGGGAGCAAACGGGATGCGCTGTTCCCCCAGTTGCAGTTCCGGCACCCGGTTGATGCCGCGGGCATCGGACAGCACCAGGCTCAGATAGGGTTTGCCTGCCACCAGGGCGGGATCGGTCCCATCGACGACCAGATCCGGTTCGCCGCTGATCAGGGTCTTACCGTTCAGCTCGGCAGGCAGTCGCCCGGAGAGGGAGAGCCGGGTGTGATAGACCTGGGCCTGGTAGATGCCGAGCTTGCGCGGGGTCACTTCCATGCTGGCCTGCACGTCCAGCTGTTCCGGCAGCAGGTAGCGGTAGAGCTGCAGCTTGCGCTCGAAGCGCTTGCCATCCTGCTCCACCGTGACGGTGCGGGTATAAGGCTGCACCACGACCGGCCCCAGCAGTCGCTGCGGGCCGCTGCTGCTGGCCATGATGCTGTGGATGGCCTGGCTGCGATAGGCCTGGCGCTCCCGGTTCAGCTCCATGATGGATTGCACCGGCACCATCAGCAGCAGGCTGAGCAACAGCAGCAGAAAGATCTTGTGGCTGAATATCTGTTTGACCATGACACGTCTCCTTGTTGATGGAGCCGAGTGTGGCGGTCGTGGGTGAAGGGGAGATGGGGCTGTGTGAAGCGGGGGTGAAGGGGGATAAAAAAACCGGCGCCTTGCGCCGGTCTGGGTATCACAGGGTTTTCAGTTTGGCAGGCAGGGCGGCCAGCACCTCTTCCTTGGCCTTGAGCGAGGCGAACTGTTTGCCGGGTTTCTGCACCACGGTATGGACGAAGATGAGCTGCTTGCCCGGCTTGCTGGCCCAGCCGACGAACCAGCCGATCTGCTGCTCCCGGTTGAGGCTGCCATCCAGCTTCTTCGGGTAGCCCATGCCGGTCTTGCCGTGGATCTGCCAGCCGTCGATCTCGCTCACCTTGAGGATGTTGGCGGTGTACTGCAGGGTCTGCGCCGACACCGGCAGCTTGCCGCTCACCATCTTGCCGAGGAAGCGGGCCTGCTCCTGTGGACTGATGGCAAGGCTGGAACTGAGCCAGGCCTGGGTCAGGCCGTCGTGCTTGCCAGGATTGCCGGAGAGATCCCGGTTGCCGTAGTCAAAGCGGTCGATGTACTGCTGGAAGCGCTCCATCCCCAGCCATTCGGTGATCTGCTGGGAGAACCAGACCACCGAGTAGGTTTCCCAGCGGCGCGGGGTGGTTGTTTCCCGCCAGGCGGGCAGCCAGTCGTCGTAACCCGGCTTGAAAGGTAATGCCGGGTGCTCTTCGTCCACCAGAAAGCCGCTGTCGTAGCCCATCAGCGCCAGCGGGATCTTGAAGGTGGACGCGGGTGGCAGCTGGCTTGAACAATCTCCTTCGCTGGAGAGGGTCTGGCCGTTGCCGTCGGCATAGAGAAAGCAGCCGGCGGCGGCGCTGGCCGGCAGCGAGAACAGCAGGCCTGCGCCGAGCAGGCCGGATAACAGAAGGCGGGACATGGGGTCTCCTTGAGCACATTGAGTTTGCTGGGAAAACATCAGCATAACGCCGCTTTATGTGGCCAGTGTGAAGTGTCAGCCCGCCGGCAACCAGAGCTCGGCCAGCACCCCGCCGTCAGGCTGGTTGGCGAGGGTCAACCGGCCACCGTGCTGGCGCGCCACCTCGGTGGCGAAGCTGAGCCCGAGGCCGCTGCTCTTGCCCTTGTCGGGTCTGGGCAGCGAATAGAAGCGCTCGAAGATGCGCGGCAGGGCGTAGTCCGGAATGCCGGGCCCCTGATCCCGCACCCGGAAGCAGTAACCCCCTCCTCCATGGCCCCGCTCAGTGCCAGGGTGCCCCCGATGGGGGAGAAGTCGAGGGCGTTGTCCAGCAGGTTGCCGAGCGCCTGCTCCACCAGCAGCGAGTCCCACTTCTGTTTCTGGGCCTCGCCGAGTTCGGCCACCAGCGTCACCTGACGGCGCTGGGCCAGGATCTGGCGGGCATCGAGCACTCGTCTGCCCAGCCTGGCCGGCTCGACGGCCTGTCTGTCCAGCCCCTGCCCCGACTCCAGTTTGGCCAGCTGCAGCATCCGCTCGATCAGCTGCTGCATGCGGGCCGTCTCCAGATTGATGTTGCCGATAAAACGGGTAGCCACCTCGGGTGGTGGTGCCTCGGCCAGGATCTCCCCTGCCCCGCGAATGGCGGCCAGCGGGCTCTTCAGCTCGTGGGTCAGGCTGTGTACATAGGCTTCGATGTAGGCCTTGCCGTCCAGCTGGCGACGCATGGTTTCCAGGGAGCGGCCGAGCCGATCCAGTTCCGGGCTGTAGAGGCGCGGCAGGCTGGCGGGCTGACCCTGGCTGACCGCATCGGCGTAGTGCACCAGCTTGCCGATGGCGCGGTTGAGCCACCACACCAGCAGGGCGCCGATCAGCAGCGAGATGAACAGCAGTAGAGCCGCCCCCTGCAGCAGCTGGTGTTCGCTGCGCTCTATCATGGGCAGCAGGGTGCGGTTGGGCTTGGCGACGGTGAGGGAGCCGAGGATGTCGTCCCCCTCCCGCAGCGGTGCGGCCACGTGCATCACCGAGCTGGCGGGATCGTCGGGGTCGCTGCGGGTGCTGCGGGCGCCGTATTCCCCGCGCAGGGTGCGATAGACGTCGTTCCAGCGTGAATAGTCCTTGCCCAGATCCACCCCGTCCGAGTCGTATACCACCTTGCCCCAGCGGTCGACCACATAGATGCGGTACTCCGCCTGCTGCTTGAGGTGGCCGTCGATCAGAGCGTTGATGGGGCTCTGGTTGAGGCGGGCGAAGGCGCTGGCCAGCCGGCCATCCGCCATCTTGCCTTCCTGCAGGTCATCCAGCGCCAGCGGGGCCAGCATCTGGGCCATGTCCACCAGGGTATCTTCGGTGGCGCTGCGCACCCCGGGTTTGATCTCCTCGACGAAGATCTCCAGCACGAACCAGGCGGCCAGCGCGAAGATCAGCACCAGCCCGCACAGCAGTTGCAGCCCGATCCTCATGGCGTCCTCCGGCCGGTGTCAGGCCATCCTCTGTTCATGCCAGCTCCAGGCTGTAGCCGAGCCCGCGATGGGTCAGGATCAGGTTGGCGTGGGGATCCCGCTCCCGCAGCTTGGCGCGGATGGTCTTGATGTGAGTATCCACGGTGCGATCCAGGCTCTCCTCCGCCCCGCTCCACACCAGATCCATCAGCTGCTGGCGGGAGTAGACCCGGCCCGGCGCCTGCATCAGGGTCTTGAGCAGCAGGTATTCGTAACGGGTGAGCGCCAGCGGTTGGCCGTGAAAGCTGATGCGGGCCCGCTCCTCGTCCAGCGCCAGCAACTGGCTCGGTGGGGGCGTGGTCGGCTGGCTGCGGCGCAGGATGACCCGCACCCGGGCGCACACCTCCCGTGGCGAGAAGGGCTTGGCCACATAGTCGTCGGCCCCTATCTCCAGTCCGATCAGCCGGTCTATCTCCTCGCTGCGGGCGGTGAGAAACATCAGCGGAGTGTCGCACAGTGCCCGCACCTGCTTGCACAACTCGAAACCACTGATGTCCGGCAGCCCCACATCCAGGATCAGAAAGTCGGGGCGCGTCTGTTCCAGTCGTGCCAGCAGCGGCTGGCCGAGGGAAAACCACTCCACCTCGAAACCGTCGGTTTGCAGCGCATAGATCAGGGTGTCGGCGATGCTGGCTTCATCTTCCACCAGCCAGATGGTTCGTTTTTGCATGGCATCCTCGTCGCAAATCAGCTGCCCCATTCTGGCATCGAACCAAATCGGATCCTATTTGCCGTTTGATTTTTTCAAAAAAGGTATTAATATTTCGCCATTCTTTCGAATCGAAACTTAAAGATGACCAAACGTAATACTCAGCAGCGCCGTCACACCATAGTGAGCCTGGTGCAGGAGCAGGGTGAAGTGAGCGTCGATGCCCTGGCCAAACACTTCGCCACCTCCGAAGTGACCATCCGCAAAGATCTGGCGGTGCTGGAGACCGGTGGCCTGCTGTTGCGCCGTTACGGCGGTGCCGTTCCCCTGCCCTCCGAGATGGTGGTGGAGATCAATCCCGAGCAAGTTTCGAAACGAAAGCTGGCGATCGCCCGTGCGGCTGCCGAACGGATCCGTGATCACAATCGCGTCATCATCGACAGCGGCAGCACCACCAGCGCCATGATCCCCATGCTGGGCAACAAGCGCGGCCTCATCGTGATGACCAACTCCCTCAACGTGGCCGGCGCCCTGCGCGAGCTGGAGAACGAACCCACCCTGCTGATGACCGGCGGCACTTGGGATCCCCACTCCGAATCCTTCCAGGGTCAGGTGGCAGAGCAGGTGCTGCGCTCCTATGACTTCGACCAGCTGTTCATCGGCGCCGACGGCATCGATCCGGAACGCGGTACCACTACCTTCAACGAGCTGGTGGGCCTCTCCCGGGTCATGGCCGAGGTGTCGCGGGAGGTCATCGTCATGGTGGAGTCGGAGAAGATCGGCCGCAAGATCCCCAATCTCGAACTGCCCTGGTCCGGCATCCATACCCTGGTGACCGACGAGGGGCTGGCCAGTGCGGCCAGAGAACAGATCCAGGCCAGGGGGATCCAGCTGATTTGCGCCCCCGTGGCCGTTTGACCTGAACAAACCATTATCCAACCGAATTAACGTCTTACGTCTCAAGGAGAAGTGTATGTGTGGCATCGTCGGGGCCGTCGCCCAACGTGATGTGGCTGAAATCCTGGTAGAGGGCCTGCGCCGTCTGGAATACCGTGGCTACGATTCGGCCGGTGTCGCCGTGTTCAGCGCCAACCAGCCGCTGCAGCGGGTGCGTCGGCTGGGCAAGGTGGCCGAGCTGGCCAAGGCGCTGGAAGAGCAGTCCGTCCACGGTGGTACCGGCATTGCCCATACCCGTTGGGCTACCCATGGCGAGCCGTCCGAGCGCAATGCTCACCCCCACGTCTCCGAGCATATCGTGGTGGTGCACAACGGCATCATCGAAAACCACGAAGAGTTGCGCGAAGAGCTCAAGGCGCTGGGCTATGTGTTCAGCTCCGACACCGACACCGAGGTTATTGCCCACCTGGTGCACCACGAACTGAAATCCGCCCCAGCCTGCTGGCGGCCATGCAGGTCGCGGTGAAGCAGCTGCGCGGCGCCTACGGCACCGTGGTGATGGACAGCCGTGACGACAGTCGCGTGGTGGTAGCCCGCTCCGGCTCCCCGCTGGTGATCGGTCGCGGCATCGGCGAGAACTTCATCGCCTCCGACCAGATGGCGTTGCTGCCGGTGACCCGCCGCTTCATCTTCCTGGAAGAGGGTGACGTGGCCGAAGTGACCCGCCGCGACGTGCACATCTTCGATACCCACGGCGAGGCCGTGGTGCGCGAGGAGCTGGAGTCCGAGCTCTCCCACGATGCCGGTGACAAGGGTGAATACCGTCACTACATGCTCAAGGAGATCTACGAGCAGCCCAAGGCCATCACCAATACCCTGGAAGGTCGTCTGGGCTCGGATCACGTGGTAGTCGAGTCGTTCGGCAACGGCGCCCGCGCCATCTTCGACAAGGTCGAGCACGTCCAGATCGTCGCCTGTGGCACCTCCTACAACTCCGGCATGGTGGCGCGCTACTGGTTTGAAGAGATCGCCGGCGTCTCCTGCGACGTGGAGATTGCCTCCGAGTTCCGCTACCGCAAGTCGGTGGTGCGCCCCAACAGCCTGCTGGTGACCCTCTCCCAGAGCGGCGAAACTGCCGACACCCTGGCCGCCTTGCGGCTGGCCAAGGAGTCCGGCTACATGAGCTCACTGGCCATCTGCAACGTGCCGGGCTCTTCCCTAGTGCGCGAATCGGATCTGGCCTTCATGACCCGGGCTGGTGCCGAGATCGGGGTGGCCTCCACCAAGGCGTTCACCACCCAGCTGGCCGGTCTGCTGATGCTGGTGGCCTCGGTCGGTCACTGCCGCGGCAACCTGAGCGCCGCCGCCGAGGCTGAACTGGTCAAGGCGCTGCAAGCCTTGCCGCTGCGCATCAAGGAGAGCCTGGCGCTGGCCAAGGATATCGAAGCCCTGGCCGAAGAGTTCGCCGACAAGCACCACAGCCTGTTCCTCGGCCGTGGCAGCCAGTACCCCATCGCCATGGAAGGGGCACTGAAGCTCAAAGAGATCTCCTACATCCACGCCGAGGCCTATGCCGCCGGTGAGCTCAAGCACGGCCCGCTGGCGCTGATCGATGCCGAGATGCCCATCATCGTCGTGGCGCCGAACAACGATCTGCTGGAGAAGCTCAAGTCCAACGTGGAAGAGGTGCGCGCCCGTGGCGGTATCCTCTACGTGTTCGCCGATGCCGATGCCGGCTTCAAGAGCGACGAGACCATGCGGGTGATGAGCCTGAACCACGTGGAAGAGATGATCGCGCCGATCGTCTATACCGTGCCGCTGCAGCTGCTCTCCTACCACGTTGCCCTCATCAAGGGCACCGACGTGGATCAGCCGCGCAACCTGGCAAAATCCGTGACCGTGGAATAAGCCGTCGCTGGAAATAAAAAAGAGCCGCATTGCGGCTCTTTTTGTTTGTCTGGCTCGGTGGCCATTATGACAGCCGCAGGTTGGTGATGGTCACGTCGTCCAGCGAGGGCACTATGATGCCGCTGGAGATGCTCTTGGCGATCGCCTGGTTGCGGTTCTTCGAGTCGGTCTTGTTGGTGACCTGATTGAGGTGGAAGTTCACGGTCCGCTCGCTGATGCCGAGGATGGTGGCGATCTCCCAGGAGGTCTTGCCCTCGCTGGCCCAGAACAGGCACTCCTTCTCCCGATCCGACAGCTCGGTCAGGTACTTCATCAGATCCGGTCTGCTCTTTATCAACTGCAGCGCCGAGTTGAAGATGTAGCTGGCGCAGAACGACAGCAAGGGAACGTTTTCAAACATCAGATCGGAATTGGACTTCTCCTTGCTGATGAAGGAGAGGATGCCGTGTTCCCCCTGCGGCGTGTGCAACGGGAAGGAGACACCGTTTCTCACCCCGAAGTCGGCAGCCAGGTTCATCACCTCCCGACTGGCGCTGGGCAGCCAGGGAGAGTCGCAGTCGAGCTTGTTCCAGAAGATGGGCTGGGTCTGCTTCAATCCCAGGAAGACGACCGGGTCCTGGGTCAGGTAGTGCCGCTCCGAATAGGCATCGAACCAGCTGGTGGGGCAGTTGTTGAACAACGCCACATGGGATTTCTGCATGCTGATGGGAAAAATAATCAGCAAACGGAAGTAATCAAAGCCCATCTGATGACTGAAGCGCTCCAGCTGCTGCTGGATGTCGCTGGTCTTCTTGGCCTTGGTGAACCGATCGATGTGTTCCCAGATCGCATCGTTGAACATGAACTTCTCCTTTTTCGATCTCTATCACATTGATCGAAAAGATATTTTTTATTTATTAATTTGGTGTGGTGAGAACCAACGCCAGTGACTCCCGTGCTTGCTTAAAAATTATCCTGTTTTTTCGGCCGAAGGCCAACAAAATCATCTGATTGCCACTGCCCCCACTCTTTGAGACAATGAGAATAGTTATCATTGTTAAGATTTATATCATGAATAAGTTTTGGGGTTTGGCCTTGTTGCCACTGTCAGTCCACTTCGCTGCTGGCGCCGACGAGCTGGTCGCACCGGCACTGAAAAACAGCATCGCCGCCGGGAAAGCCTCCCAGCAGCGCGTGGAAAAAGCCGCCGATGCGGCCGTTGCCGCCCGGCTGGAGCTGCAAAATGCCCAGCTGCAACTGCGTGATCTGGAAGCCTACAACCGCTACATGCAGTCTCTGGTGGCCGATCAGCAAAATGAGCTGGGCAAACTGAGTCAGCAGCTGGAGGCGGTACAGGAGACCCGGCAGGGCCTGATCCCGCTGATGCTGCAGATGCAGGCCGATCTGGAGCAGCTGGTACAAAATGACATGCCGCTGCGCAAGGAAGATCGCCTGGCGCGGGTTGAACAGTTGAAAGCGACCCTGGCCCGATCTGACGTGAGCGAGGCGGAGAAGTTCCGCCAGCTGCTGCAGGCCTACCAAATCGAAGCTGAATACGGCAGCCGGTTGGATAGCTACTCTGCCGAGCTGGCGCTGGACGGCGCACCGCGCCGGGTCGACGTGCTGGCGGTGGGCCGGGTCTCCCTGCTGGCGATGACTGCCGATCGCTCCCAGGCGTGGCGCTGGTCTGCGCAGAGCAAGCAGTGGCAGGCTCTCGACAGCCAGTGGCTCTCTCCCATCGCCGAGGCGCTGGAGATGGCTGCCGACAAGAAGGTCCCCCAGTTGTTGAATGTCCCCCTTTCCGTCAGCCGTGGTCAGGAGGCCCAGTCATGAGCATCACCATGAAGTGGTTCCCCCTCGCCATTGCCCTCTCTCTGGGCACCACCACTGCCGTTGCCGATGAAGCCTGGCAGCAGCAGGAGCAGGCCCGTGAACAGCAGGCCCAGCAGGATCTGGCGTCTGTCTCCAAGGAACTGAACAGTGCCCGTGCCAAACTGGCAGCGGCCCAGAGCCTCAGCAAGCAGCTGGCGGCCGAATTTGCCGGCAATGAGAAGCAGCTGGTGGAGCTCAATGCCCAGTGGGAACAGGCCTCCGGCGACATGAACGAGATCTTCGCGGTGACCCGTCAGGGGGCCAGCGATGCAGTCAAGTTGCTGAGCGAATCTGCCGTCGAGGGCCAGTACCCGGAGCGTCTCGCCCCGCTCAAAGCCATGGCGCAGGATAAACAGGTGCCGGATCGCGCCGCCCTCGCCCTGCTGCCCGCCACCCTGCTGCAAGAGATCCGTGAATCGGGCCGGGTTGCCCAGTTCACCGGCAAGGTGCTCGATGCCCAGGGGGCAGCCAGCGAGCAGGCGCTGACCCGGGTGGGCAGCTTTGCCCTGCTGGGTGGTGAAGGCTTCCTGCAACCCACCGCCGAAGGCCTGAGTCCGGTACTGGGTCTGCCCGGCAGCGTGCTCTCCGCCGCAGCCGCCTATCAGGGTCAGGAGGGGGAAGCGCTGCCGCTGGATCCCTCCCACGGCACCCTGCTGGAGATGCTGGCGCAGGCCCCCACCTTCTGGCAGCAAGTCCAGCAGGGTGGCCAGGTTGGCGCCATTATCGTGCTGCTGGCCGCCATCGGCCTGGGGATCGCCGGAGTGAGGCTGTGGAGCCTCTCCCGCGAACTGGGTCGGGTTCGTCGCCAGCTCAAGAGCGGTGAGTACCATGCCGACAACGCCCTCGGCCGGGTGCTGACGGTGGCTGACAAGCATCCCGAGCTGAGCATGGAGACCCTCGAACTGCGTCTCGACGAAGCGATCCTGCAGGAGACCCCTCGCATGGAGCGCGGCATCGGCATGGTCAAGGTGATCGCGGCCATCGCCCCCATGCTGGGCCTGCTCGGCACCGTGACCGGGATGATCGGCACCTTCCAGGCCATCACCCAGTTCGGTACCGGCGATCCCAAGATCATGGCGGGCGGCATCTCCATGGCGCTGGTCACCACGGTACAGGGTCTGGTAGCGGCTATTCCGCTGATCCTGGCCCACAGCCTGCTGCAATCCCGCTTCACCGAACTCTCCAACGTACTGGAGCAGCAGGTGGCTGGCATTCTGGCCGAGCGGGCCGAAAGCAACCGTGACGGGATGGAGCGGGCGGCATGATGCTCGACATCTGGCAACAGCTGCAGAGCTTTATGGGCCGTGGCGGCCCGGTGCTCTGGGTCATTCTGGCCCTGCTGGTGCTGATGTGGATTCTGATGATCGAGCGGCTGCTCTACCTCAACCTGGGGTTTGCCCCGCTGCAGCGCCAGCTGCTTGGCCGCTGGCAGGCCCGCAGCGAGCGCCACAGCTGGCACGCTCGGGCGATCCGCGGGCGCTGGCTGGCCGAGGCCGAGCTTGAGCTCAATCGTCATCTGATCTTCATCCGCACCCTGGTGGTGCTCTGCCCCATGCTGGGGCTGCTGGGTACCGTGACCGGCATGATAGGCGTATTCGATGCGTTGGCCGCGGCCAACCGTTTTAACCCGGAGAGCATGGCGGGCGGGATCTCCCGCGCCACCATCCCCACCATGGCTGGCATGGTGGTCGCGCTCTCCGGCGTGTTGTTACTCAGCCGGCTCGAGAGCCAGGCCAAGCGTGCGCTGGCCAAGACCCGGGACGGCCTGCGAGAAGAGAAGGTAATGCAATGAGACGGCAATCCAAACGCCAGCGTGACGAAGTGCAGATCGACATGACCCCCATGCTGGATATCGTGTTCATCATGCTGATCTTCTTTATTGTCACCACCTCCTTCGTGCGCGAAGCCGGGCTCGAGGTGCACAGGCCCCAGGCCAGCCAGGCCAAGGCGCAGAAGTCCTCCAGCATCATGCTGGCTATCGGTGCCCAGGGACAGATCTTCCTCGACCGCAAGCAGATCGATGTGGAGCGGGTGCAGGCCAGCGTCGCCCGCCTGCTGGCGGAACAGCCTGATGCCAGTCTGGTGATCCAGGCCGACGAGCGGGTACCCCACGGCAAGGTGGTGCGGGTGATGGATGAAGCCAAGGCGGCAGGCATTGCCAACATCGCCGTGGCGGTGGCACCGAAATGAAATACAAGCTGATGAGCCTGGGACTGGGGATCGCCCTCAGTCTGGGGATCCTGCTGTTCATGGCCACCCTGGTGGAGCCGCCCAGAGGGGAGAAGGCGAGCGCCGAGCAGAAATCCATCGTCATCAACATGCAGAACGAGGTGACTGAGGTGCAGGTGCGAGAGCGCCCGGTACCCCAGGAGCCGGAACCCTTGCCGGAGCCGCCTGCCGCGCTGGCCTCGACGCCGCTGCCTATGCCTGCGGCGGCCCCGCTGCCCTCGGTGCAGCCGAGTCTGGATCTGGTCTCCAGCCTCAGCGCGGTGCAGGTCTATGCCCCTGGCGTTGCGACTAGCCCTACCCCGGTTGCGAGCGGCAACTTCCATGGCCAGCAACAGGGGGCCGGGATTGGCGCCGGTGACATGTTGATGCCGCTGCAGCGGATCGAGCCTGTCTATCCCTATCGGGCCCAGCAGGCTGGTATCGAAGGGTCGGTGACCTTGCGTTTCAGCGTCGATGCCGACGGCCGGGTACAGGATGTGGAAGTGGTCGAGGCCAAGCCGAAGCGTCAGTTCGAGCGGGCGGCCATTCAGGCGATCAACAAGTGGCGCTACCAGCCGAGACCGGGCGCCACCGACAAGCTGGTGCAAGTCATCACGCTCAAATTCAAACTGGAGTCATAACTATGTTGCGGATCTGGATC
>NZ_CP038515.1:1585000-1657500 GCF_013085525.1 Aeromonas sp. 1805
GGTTAATATTCCTGCACGACTTGTAATTGCGATGGGGGGACGGAGAAGGCTAGGTGGGCCAGGCGACGGTTGTCCTGGTGAAAGTGCGTAGGTGGTGTTTCTAGGCAAATCCGGAGACACAACACTGAGACACGAGACGAACGCACTACGGTGCGGAAGCCATTGATGCCCTGCTTCCAGGAAAAGCCTCTAAGCTTCAGATTACAAGTCATCGTACCCCAAACCGACACAGGTGGTCGGGTAGAGAATACCAAGGCGCTTGAGAGAACTCGGGTGAAGGAACTAGGCAAAATAGAACCGTAACTTCGGGAGAAGGTTCGCTCTTGACAGTGAAGTCCCTTGCGGATGGAGCAGTTGGGAGTCGCAGTGACCAGATGGCTGGGACTGTTTATCAAAAACACAGCACTCTGCAAACACGAAAGTGGACGTATAGGGTGTGACACCTGCCCGGTGCCGGAAGGTTAATTGATGGGGTTAGCGCAAGCGAAGCTCTTGATCGAAGCCCCGGTAAACGGCGGCCGTAACTATAACGGTCCTAAGGTAGCGAAATTCCTTGTCGGGTAAGTTCCGACCTGCACGAATGGTGTAACCATGGCCATGCTGTCTCCACCCGAGACTCAGTGAAATCGAATTCGCCGTGAAGATGCGGTGTACCCGCGGCTAGACGGAAAGACCCCGTGAACCTTTACTACAGCTTGGCACTGAACATTGAACCTACATGTGTAGGATAGGTGGGAGGCTTTGAAGGCGTGACGCCAGTTGCGCTGGAGCCGTCCTTGAAATACCACCCTTGTATGTTTGATGTTCTAACGCAGGCCCATGAATCTGGGTCGCGGACAGTGCCTGGTGGGTAGTTTGACTGGGGCGGTCTCCTCCCAAAGAGTAACGGAGGAGCACGAAGGTTGGCTAATCCTGGTCGGACATCAGGAGGTTAGTGCAATGGCATAAGCCAGCTTAACTGCGAGACGGACAGGTCGAGCAGGTACGAAAGTAGGTCATAGTGATCCGGTGGTTCTGAATGGAAGGGCCATCGCTCAACGGATAAAAGGTACTCCGGGGATAACAGGCTGATACCGCCCAAGAGTTCATATCGACGGCGGTGTTTGGCACCTCGATGTCGGCTCATCACATCCTGGGGCTGAAGTCGGTCCCAAGGGTATGGCTGTTCGCCATTTAAAGTGGTACGCGAGCTGGGTTCAGAACGTCGTGAGACAGTTCGGTCCCTATCTGCCGTGGGCGTTGGATGATTGAAGGGAGTTGCTCCTAGTACGAGAGGACCGGAGTGAACGAACCTCTGGTGTTCGGGTTGTCACGCCAGTGGCACTGCCCGGTAGCTAAGTTCGGAATCGATAACCGCTGAAAGCATCTAAGCGGGAAGCGAGCCCTGAGATGAGTCATCCCTGACCCCTTGAGGGTCCTAAAGGGCCGTTGGAGACCACAACGTTGATAGGTGGGGTGTGTAAGCGCGGCGACGTGTTGAGCTAACCCATACTAATTACCCGTGAGGCTTAACCATACAACACCCAAGAAGTGTTCTGGGCCTTGTAGCGAATGAACGAACTACTTATTCAGTGATAATGACCAGGTCGTTATTCACGTCAGCTTTCTCAGATTGAAGAATTTGCCTGGCGGCCATAGCGCCGTGGAACCACCTGAACCCATGCCGAACTCAGAAGTGAAACGCGGTAGCGCCGATGGTAGTGTGGCATTCGCCATGCGAGAGTAGGACACTGCCAGGCATCAATTAAGCAATCACAGCGATGTGGTTGGTCGCGATACGACGTCAGGTCGTATTGGACAGATGATTTAGATAGCGCACACAGTGCGGTCTTTACCGGTTAGTGTGCTGATATGGCTCAGTTGGTAGAGCGCATCCTTGGTAAGGATGAGGTCCCCAGTTCGACTCTGGGTATCAGCACCATTAAATATTAAAGCCTCCCAATCGGGAGGCTTTTTTGTATCCGCTTTTCTCAGTTTACCGAAATCTGCCTGGCATCGAGATAGAACCGAGCCTGTCCGGAGGCTTCTATCTGAATGGCTGCCACCAGTCGTTCATTGCGGGTGTATTCCCACTGCTTGTCGATCGACGTCAACGGTGGCTTGTTGATACCCAGTGTCTGCAGATACTCGTGAAACAAGCCTGCGCTGCCGATCTCGGTCAATCCTGCTTTCATCCCAATCAACTCCCTTTTATTGTTGCTGTTTATCAATAGTAACAGTCTCATATGTATTCAATATGAACGCTTTTCTATCAAATTGATCCAAGCTAAGTTGTGGATTGAAAAAGCCGTTGGTGTTTGAAAAAAGGAAGCAAAAACATGCTGATAAAGAACCTGCGTCTGGTTGGCAGGGAGGGGATGTGGCAGCTCCTCTGCCAGGATGGCCTGATCCGTGCCATCGAACCCATGAGCACCCATCTGCTCGCAGCCCACGAGCTTGATGGTGAGGAGGGGCTCGCCCTCGCCCCCTTTGTCGAGCCTCACATCCATCTCGATACCACCCAGACAGCCGGTGAGCCGAGCTGGAACCTCTCCGGCACCCTGTTCGAGGGGATAGAACGCTGGGCCGAGCGCAAGGCACTGCTGACCCATGAGGATGTGAAACAGCGGGCTATCCAGACGCTGAAGTGGCAGATCGCCAACGGCATCCAGTTCGTCCGCACCCACGTGGATGTCTCCGACCCCAATCTGGTCGCCCTGAAGGCGATGCTGGAGGTGCGGGAGGAGATGAAGGAGTGGGTGGAGCTGCAGATAGTGGCCTTCCCGCAGGAGGGGATCCTCTCCTACCCCAACGGCAAGGCGCTGTTGGAGGAGGCTCTCAAGCTGGGCGCCGACGTGATAGGCGCCATCCCCCATTTCGAGTTCACTCGGGAATATGGGGTCGAAAGTCTGCGCTATGTGTTCGATCTTGCCGAGAAGTATCAGGTTCTGGTGGATGTGCACTGCGACGAGATCGATGACGAGCAGTCCCGCTTCATCGAGACGCTGGCGACCCTGGCCTACGAGCGCGGCATGGGCCATAGAGTCACCGCCAGCCACACCACCGCCATGCACTCCTATAACGGCGCCTATGCATCGCGCCTGTTCCGGCTGCTGAAGATGGCGGACATCAACTTCGTCGCCAACCCGCTGGTGAACATCCACCTGCAGGGGCGCTTCGACAGCTATCCCAAGCGTCGCGGCATCACCCGGGTGAAGGAGATGCTGGAAGCTAACATCAATGTCTGTTTCGGCCATGACGACGTGTTTGATCCCTGGTATCCCATGGGCACTGCCAACATGCTGCAGGTGCTGCATATGGGGCTGCATGTCTGCCAGATCATGGGTTACGAGCAGATCAACGACAGCCTCAAGCTGATCGGCTGCCACAGCGCGCGCACCCTGAACGTGCAGGATCGCTATGGCATCGAGGTGGGCAAACCGGCCAACCTGCTGATCCTGCCCGCCGAGAACGGCTTTGATGCGGTGCGCCGCCAGGTGCCGGTGCGTTACTCCATTCGCGGTGGCCGGGTGATTGCGCAAACCACGCCATCCTGCACCTCGATTCATCTCGCTCAGGTCGAGCCGGTCGACTTTCGCCGTTGATGCGGGCGATGTCGATTAATTGCCCTGCTGTCCCCCGGGCCTGACATTTTGCATAATGTCGGCCCGATACTATGGAGGCGTGCGCCCATGCAAACCTGGTTATATGTTGCCGCCGGCGGGGCCATCGGCGCCTGCCTGCGCTTTGGTATCGCCGAGCTGATGGCGCTGCTGTTGGGACGTCATTTCCCCTATGGCACCCTGATGGTCAACGTGGTCGGCTCCTTCATCATGGGCATTGCCTTTGCGCTGATCAGCCATGGTCATGTGGTGGAGCACCCGCTGAAACCGCTGCTGATGGTGGGTATCCTCGGTGCCCTGACTACCTTCTCCTCCTTCGCGCTGGATACAGTGGTACTGGCCCAGCAGGGGGCCTATCTGAAAGCCGCCCTCAATATCAGCCTCAACCTGTTTCTCTGTCTGGCCATGGTAGTGCTGGGGATGCAGTTGGTCGCCAGCCGGGTTTAAGGTGTCCGCACGCCATTGGCTCTGGTAAACTGGCGGCCATTCTTTGCTCTATGGGTGTTTAAGGGATGTCAGAACAGACTACGACAACGCATTTTGGCTTTAAAACCGTGGCCTCGACCGAGAAAGAAACCCTGGTCGCCGGCGTCTTCCATTCGGTGGCAGCCAAGTATGATCTGATGAACGATCTGATGTCGTTCGGCATCCACCGCCTGTGGAAGCGCTTCACCATCGACTGCTCCGGCGTACGCAAGGGTCAGAAGGTGCTGGATCTGGCCGGTGGTACCGGCGATCTGACCGCCAAGTTCTCCCGCATCGTCGGCGAGACCGGTCAGGTGGTGCTGGCGGACATCAACGACTCCATGCTCAAGGTGGGCCGCGACAAGCTGCGCAATCTGGGAGTGGCCAACAACGTCTCCTACGTACAGGCCAATGCCGAGGCGCTCCCGTTCCCTGACAACCATTTCGACGTCATCACCATCGGCTTCGGCCTGCGCAACGTCACCGACAAGGACAAGGCGCTCGCCTCCATGTTCCGGGTGCTCAAGCCGGGTGGCCGCCTGCTGGTGCTGGAGTTCTCCAAGCCGGTCAGCGAAGTGATCGCCAAGCTGTACGATCTCTACTCCTTCAAACTGCTGCCGAAAATGGGCGAAATCGTTGCGAACGACAGCGAAAGCTACAAATACCTGGCGGAGTCGATCCGCATGCATCCGGATCAGCAGACTCTGGCAGGCATGATGGAGAATGTCGGTTTCGAGCAGGTTGAGTTTTACAACCTGACCCAGGGCGTGGTCGCCCTGCACCGCGGTTACAAGTTTTAAGGTCGCCTATGCCGATGGATGCCATGGTCACCGCGGTGATCGAAACCAGCCTCAACCAGCTGCTGCGACTCGACAAGCAGAGTCCGGAGCGGCTGCGCAAATTGACGGGCAAGGTACTCAAGCTGGAGCTGCGCGAGCTCAAGCCACTCTGGTTTGTCTTCTCCGAGCGCCGGCTGGATGTGCTTGCCAAATTCGAAGGGGAGGCCGATGCGGTGCTGAGCCTCTCCCTGACCGCGCTCGGCCTGCTCAAGGATCCCTCCGCCCTGACCCGCTACATCCGCGAGGAGAAGCTGGATCTGAGCGGCGACCCTCAGCTGGTGCAGGCGTTCAGCGTGTTGTTGGGCGAGCTGAATATCGACTGGGAAGAGGAGCTGTCCCGTTATACCGGCGATGTGCTGGCTCACACCCTGCTGCGCGGCGCCAGTCAGGCACGTCGGCTGCTGGGACGTGAATTGTGCCGCAGCCAGCGCCAGCTGGCCGAATACCTGACCGAAGAGATCCGGCTTGCGCCGGGTCCGCTGGAAGTGGCCAGCTTCAACGACGATGTCGAGTTGCTGGCCCAGCAGATGAAAGCGGTCGAGCTGCGGCTGGCCCGCTTCGAGCAGCAGGTAGCCTGATGACCCCGAAGGAGTTCAAACGCCTCTATCGCATCATCAGCATCCTGCTGGAACAGGGCATCGACGAGCTGGTGCCCGCCCGTTACCAACCCTGGCCCGGCCGGCTGGCCCGTCGCAGCCTGTTCTGGCTCAAGAACAAACGTCAGGGGCTGAATCGCGGTGCCCGCATCCGGCTCGCCTTCGAGGCGCTCGGCCCCATCTTCATCAAGTTCGGCCAGATGCTCTCGACCCGGCGTGACTTGCTGCCACCGGATATCGCCGAGGAGCTGGCCCTGCTGCAGGACAGAGTGCCCCCCTTCTGCGGTCAGGCAGCGCGTCAGCAGATTGAGCGCAGTCTGGGTTGCCCTATCGAGACCCTGTTTGACGACTTCGACGAGACGCCGCTGGCCTCCGCCTCCATCGCCCAGGTGCATACCGCCCGGCTGAAGGAGAACGGCCGCGAGATCGTCATCAAGGTGATCCGCCCCGACATCGAGCCGGTCATCGACGCCGATCTGCGCCTGATGCGGGCGCTGGCCCGTCTGGTGGCCCGTTTCGTGCCCCAGAGTGGACGACTGCGCCCCATCGAGGTGGTGGAAGAGTATCGCAAGACCATCCTCGACGAGCTCAATCTGATGCGGGAGGCGGCCAACGCTATCCAGCTGCGCCGCAACTTCACCGGTTCCGAGGCGCTCTACGTGCCCGAGGTGTTCACCGAGCACTGCCGTGAGCAGGTGCTGGTGATGGAGCGGATCTACGGCATTCCGGTCTCCGACATTGCCGCGCTGGAGGCCAACGGCACCAACATGAAGCTGCTGGCCGAGCGCGGGGTGGAGGTGTTCTTTACCCAGGTGTTCCGCGACAGCTTCTTCCACGCCGACATGCACCCGGGCAACATCTTCGTCTCCTACGAACATCCGGAGAATCCGCTCTGGATCGGCATCGACTGCGGCATCGTCGGCACCCTCAACCGGGAAGACAAACGCTACCTGGCCGAGAACTTCCTCGCCTTCTTCAACCGTGACTATCGCCGGGTGGCCGAGCTGCACGTGGAGTCCGGCTGGGTGCCGCCCGATACCAAGGTGGACGAGTTCGAGTTCGCCATCCGCACCGTGCTGGAGCCCATCTTCGAGAAGCCGCTCTCCGAAATTTCATTCGGTCACGTGTTGCTCAACTTGTTCAACACCGCGCGCCGCTTCAACATGCAGGTGCAGCCGCAGCTGGTGCTGCTGCAGAAGACCCTGCTCTATGTGGAGGGGCTGGGTCGCCAGCTCTACCCGCAGCTCGATTTGTGGCAGACCGCCAAGCCCTATCTGGAAAACTGGATGTATCAGCAGGTGGGACCCAAGGCGGTGTGGAATGCCATCAAGGAGAAGGCGCCATTCTGGGCCGAAAAGCTGCCGGAACTGCCGGAGCTGGTCTACGAGACCCTGCGCCAGACCCGTCATCAGCAGCGCCACTTCGACCAGATGTTTGCCGATTTTCGCCGGCACAGTCGCCGCCAGGGTCAGGCTCGCTACCTCTTAGGGGTTGGAGCCAGCCTGCTATTGGCCGGTGTATTCTTGCTGACCCAAAAACAACACATTGAGTGGGGACAAATCAGCCTCGCCGGCGCCGGGTTATGCTGGCTGCTGGGTTGGTTGCGAACCCGTTCTCATTAAATCAACTGCGCCAGCGGGCGCCTGTTCTGGAGAGAAAGTCATGGGTGGTATCAGTATTTGGCAATTGTTGATCATCGCAGTCATCGTCGTGCTGCTGTTCGGTACCAAGAAACTGCGCGGCATCGGCGGTGATCTGGGCGCTGCGGTCAAGGGCTTCAAGAAGGCGCTGTCCGACGAGCCGGAGACCAAGTCCGAGCAGAAGGATGCCGAGTTTCCGCCGAAACAGCTGAACGAAGCGGCCGGCCAGCCTAGCGATGCTGCCAAGCAGAAAGATAAAGATCAGGCCTAAGCCATGTTCGATATCGGTTTCTGGGAGCTGGTTGTCATTGGTGTCGTCGCCCTGGTGGTGCTCGGCCCCGAGCGGCTGCCCGTGGCGATCCGTACCGCCAGCCACTGGATCAGACTGATCCGCAGCACCGCCAACTCGGTCAAGGCCGAGCTGGAGCAGGAGCTCAAGTTGCAGGATCTGCACAACGACCTGAAGAAGGCCGAACAGTTGCAGATGAACAACCTGAGCCCCGAGCTGCAGGAGTCTATCGAGCAGCTGAAAACGGCCGCACAATCGGTGACCCGTCCATACGAACAACAAAATACCATCCAGCCAGCACCGGCCGCCGCCGAGGTGAAGGAGGAGCCGGCAGCCCCCGTCAGTGTGGCGACACCTGATGAGGAGCTTACCGTGATCCCCGCCGCAAGTGCCCAGCCGAGCGCCGAACAAGGGGAGGTGAAGCCATGAGTCAGGCCGAGCAACCCCTGATCAGCCATCTGGTCGAGCTGAGAACGCGCCTGCTGCGCTCCATCTCGGCCATCCTGCTGGTGTTCATCGCGCTGATCTACTTCTCCAACAACATCTACGACTTCGTGGCCCAGCCGCTGCTGAGTCAGTTGCCGGAAGGGACCAGCATGATAGCGACGGATGTGGCGACCCCCTTCCTGACGCCGATCAAGCTGACCCTGGTGGTCTCCTTCTTCGTGGCGATCCCCTATCTGCTCTATCAGGCCTGGGCCTTCATCGCCCCCGGTCTGTACCAGCATGAACGGCGCCTGATCATGCCGCTGGTCGCCTCCAGTGCCGTGCTGTTCTATGCCGGCATGGCGTTCGCCTACTACGTGGTGTTTCCGCTGGTGTTCGGTTTCTTCACCAGCACCGCGCCCGCCGGGGTGACGGTGGCGACCGACATCGCCAGCTATCTGGACTTCGTACTGACCCTGTTCTTCGCGTTCGGGGTAGCGTTCGAAATTCCGGTGGCCACCATACTGCTGTGCTGGACCGGGGTGACCAGTCCCAAGAGTCTGCGGGAGAAGCGTCCCTACGTCATCGTCGGGGTGTTCGTGGTCGGCATGCTGTTGACGCCGCCCGATGTCTTTTCCCAGACCCTGCTCGCGATCCCCATGTGGGGTTTGTGGGAGATAGGTCTGTTCTTCGCCCGCTTCTACGTGAAAGAAGAGAGCGAAGAGAAGCAGGAACAGACTGAAGAGGGGAGCTAAGGCTCCCTTCCTCTTTTCATGCTCCCGTTCGAGGCGTATGGTAAGGCCCCATTGAGTAGATGGTTTTCAAATACCTGATATGTCTTCCTTTTGTTCGGACCCGCTGACCCCATGATCGACATAGGTGTAAACCTGACCAGCAGCCAGTTTGCCGATGAACAGGCCGATCTGGTGGCCCGCGCCCGCGCCGCGGGGGTGGAGGCGCTGATCCTGACCGGCACCGATCTGGTCGGCAGCCGCGAGAGCGCTACCCTTGCCGCCCGCTGGCCGGGTTACTGTTTCTCCACCGCCGGGGTCCACCCCCACGACGCCAAGAGCGTCGATGAGGCGACCCTACCCGCCCTGCGCGAGCTGGCAGCCTTGCCGCAGGTGGTGGCCATCGGCGAGTGTGGTCTCGACTACAATCGCGACTTCTCCCCTCGTCCGGTGCAGGATGCGGTATTCGACGCCCAGCTGGCGCTGGCCGCCGAGCTCGGGATGCCGGTGTTTCTCCACTGCCGCGATGCCCACACCCGTTTCATCGAGATCCTGCGCCCCTGGCTGCCCAAACTGCCGGGGGCCGTGCTGCACTGCTTCACCGGCTCCGACGAGGAGCTGGACCAGTGTCTGGCGCTGGGGCTGCACATCGGGGTGACCGGCTGGTTGTGCGATGAGCGTCGCGGCCAGCTGCTGCGCGAGCAGGTGGCCCGCATTCCGGCCGGTCGGCTGATGATCGAGACCGATGCCCCCTATCTGGTGCCGCGGGATCTGAAGCCCAGACCAAAACGCAACGAACCCGCTTTTTTGCCGCACATCGCCCAGGTGGTGGCGGCCTGCCGTGGTGAAGCGCCCGAGGCCTTGCTGGCCCACACCCGGGCCACCTCCGCCGCGTTCTTCCAACTTCCTCTTCAGGAGTGATTCATGGCTACAACTCTTCCAGGCGCCTTTCCGGGTCGCCGTCTGCGCCGGGTGCGCAAACATGATTTCAGCCGTCGTCTGGTGCGCGAGAACGTACTGACCGCCAACGATCTCATCTATCCCGTGTTCGTGCTGGAGGGGGAGAACCGTCGTGAGGCCGTCACCTCCATGCCGGGGGTGGACAGGCTCTCCATCGATCTGCTGCTGAAAGAGGCTGCCGAGCTGGTTGCGCTGGGCGTGCCGGCCATCGCCCTGTTCCCGGTCACTCCGCTGGAGCAGAAGAGTCTGCTGGCGGAAGAGGCCTACAACCCGGACGGGCTGGCCCAACGGGCGACGCGCGCCCTCAAGACGAGCTTCCCGGAGCTGGGGGTCATCACCGACGTGGCGCTCGATCCGTTCACCACCCATGGTCAGGACGGCATCATCGATGACGAAGGCTATGTGCTGAACGACATCACCACCGAGATCCTGGTGAAACAGGCGCTCTCCCATGCCGCTGCCGGGGTGGATATCGTGGCGCCGTCCGACATGATGGACGGCCGCATCGGCGCCATCCGCGCGGCGCTGGAAGAGAACGGCTTCATCAACACTCAGATCATGGCTTACTCCGCCAAGTACGCCTCCTGCTACTACGGCCCCTTCCGCGACGCGGTGGGCTCTGCCGGCAATCTCGGCAAGAGCAACAAGGCCACCTACCAGATGGATCCGGCCAACAGCAACGAAGCCCTGCACGAGGTGGCACTGGATATCCAGGAAGGGGCCGACAGCGTGATGGTCAAGCCGGGCATGCCCTATCTGGACATGATCCGCCAGGTGAAGGATCAGTTCGGCGTGCCGACCTTCGCCTATCAGGTAAGCGGCGAGTATGCCATGCACATGGCGGCCATTCAGAACGGCTGGCTGAAGGAGAAGGAGAGCATCATGGAGTCCCTGCTGTGCTTCAAGCGGGCCGGTGCCGATGGCATCCTCACCTACTTCGCCAAGCGGGCTGCCCAGTGGCTGCAGGAAGACGCCAGACGCTGATGCATCTTGCCTGATGTCACCGACAATGCCGGCCCCTGGGCCGGCATTGTCGTCTTTGGCATCCGGATCGCCGTTTTAATGAGCAGATCTCGGCGAAAAGTGGACAACAGGCCGCGCTCTGGCAGGCAAAGGCTTGATTAATGAGGTTTCTGCCTACATCTTAGGTAGTCCAAGCAAGCTTCTGGACGGCAGGGGCTGTAGAGAATTTAGAGGTATCGCAGGATGAACAACCCTTTGCTGACAATGGACTCGCTGCCCCCTTTCAGCCAGATCCAGCCCGATCAGGTCCAGCCTGCCGTGACGCAGGCCATCGCCGATTGCAAACAGAAGATCAGCGATGTGCTGGCCCAGCGCGACCCCCACACCTGGGATAGCCTGATCGCCCCGCTGGAAGAGGTCAACGACCGCCTGGCGCGGATCTGGTCGCCGGTCAGTCACCTCAACTCCGTACTCAACAGCGAAGCGCTGCGCGCGGCCCACGACGCCTGCCTGCCGCTGCTGTCTGAATTCCAGACCTATGTCGGCCAGCACGAGGGGCTCTATCAGGCCTATCGCGAACTGGCCGAGAGCGACGACTTCCCGCTGCTGAGCGGCGCCCAGCGCAAGGAGATCCAGAACACCCTGCGCGATTTTCGCTTGTCCGGCATCGGCCTGCCCGCCGAGGCGCAGCAGCGCTACGGCGAGATCCAGGCCCGCCTCTCCGAGCTGGCTTCCCGTTTCAGCAACAACGTGCTGGATGCGACCCAGGGCTGGAGCAAGCTGGTGACCGACGAGGCCGAGCTGGCCGGATTGCCGCAGAGCGCACAGGCCGCCGCTCGCCAGCTGGCCGAGCTGAAGGGCAAGGAGGGCTGGCTGTTCACCCTGGACATCCCCTCCTACCTGCCGGTGATGATGTATGCCGACAACCGTGCGCTGCGTGCCGAGCTGTATGAGGCCTTCACCACCCGCGCCTCGGATCAGGGCCCCAACGCCGGCAAGTGGGACAACTCCGCCATCATGACCGAGCTGCTTGCCCTGCGCCGCGAGTTGGCCCAGCTGCTCGGCTTTGCCAACTACGCCGAGCTCTCCCTGGCCACCAAGATGGCAGACAAGCCCGAGCAGGTGGTGAACTTCCTCACCGATCTGGCGGCCAAGTCCCTGCCGCAGGGCAAGGCCGAGCTGGAAGAGATCCGCGCCTTCGCCGCCGAGCAACACGGTCAGGGCGAGCTGGCCGCCTGGGATCTCGCCTACTACGCCGAGAAGCTCAAGCAGCACAAGTTCTCCATCTCCGACGAGCAGCTGCGCCCCTACTTCCCCGCCAGTAAGGTGGTGAAGGGGCTGTTCGAGGTGGTCAAGCGGGTGTTCGGCATGAAGGTGCGCGAGCGCCTCGGCATCGACACCTGGCACCCGGACGTGCGCTTCTACGACATCTTCGACGCCGAGGACGAGCTGCGTGGCAGCTTCTACCTCGACCTCTATGCCCGCGAGCACAAGCAGGGCGGCGCCTGGATGGATGTCTGCCTGGGTCGTCGCTACCGTCAGGATGGATCCTTGCAAAAGCCGGTGGCCTACCTGACTTGCAACTTCAACGGTCCGGTGGACGGCAAACCCGCCCTGTTCACCCATAACGAAGTGGTCACCCTGTTCCACGAGTTCGGCCACGGCATTCACCACATGCTGACCCGCATCGACGTGGCTGGCGTGGCTGGCATCAACGGCGTGGCCTGGGATGCGGTGGAGCTGCCGAGTCAGTTCCTCGAGAACTGGTGCTGGGAGTCCGAGGCGCTGGCCTTCATCTCCGGCCATCACGAGACCGGCGAGCCGCTGCCTGCCGATCTGCTGGAGAAGATGCTGACCGCCCGCAACTTCCAGGCGGCGATGCAGATGCTGCGCCAGCTGGAGTTCGCCCTGTTCGACTTCCGTCTGCACCAGGAATTTGACCCGGCCAGCGCGGATCAGATCCCGGCGCTGCTGGATGAGGTGCGCAGCCAGGTGGCGGTGATGACGCCCCCTGCGTTCAACCGCTTCCAGCACAGTTTCTCCCACATCTTCGCTGGCGGTTATGCGGCGGGCTACTACAGCTACAAGTGGGCCGAGGTGCTCTCTGCGGATGCCTTCTCCCGCTTCGAGGAGGAGGGGATCTTCAACCCGGCCACCGGTCAGTCCTTCCTGAAGAACATCCTGGAAAAGGGTGGCTCCAAGGAGCCGATGGAGCTGTTCCGAGCCTTCCGTGGCCGCGAGCCTCAGGTGGATGCGCTGCTTCGTCATAGCGGGATTGCCGCGTGAGTTTGCGGGCCCCGGCTGGCGTGAGCTTCAAGCAGGTACAGTTTTGCCACATAGTGGGATCACTGCGTGATTTTTGAGATAAAAAGGGACCTTTTGGTCCCTTTTCTCAAGGCTTTTTAATATCTTGCGGATAGCATGTTTGCACTGTCCCCGGCTCTTCAGTAGAGTCGGGTCCTACCTTCCAAGGAGAGAAAGAACCTTGCCATGAGGCGAGCACTCGAGTCTGTCTATCAAATCATCTCAAGTCTGTCTCATTCGAGTGGTCAGGGATATTTCGATACCTTTGTGAGTGAAATCGCAGCAGCGGTCGGGGCCGACTTCGTCCTGATTTCAGGCAGGGATCAAGCGGGGCTCTCTTTCAAGGTGCACGCCGCCCACCCCGCGTCTCTCGACATCACCAACTTCAGCTTTCCGGTCAGCGCCACCCTGGGGGAGATCACCCTGCAGGAGGGAGAGACCTGGTTCAGCGATCGGGTACAGCAGCTGTTTCCCCATGCCGCCGTGTTGCAGGCCTGGCACATCCAGGCCTATGCCGGCATCGCCCTCAAGAGTGCCCAGGGGGAGACGGTCGGCATCTGCAGCGTGCTGTTCAAGCGGCCGCTCACCAACATGGACAAGGTGATGGGCCTGTTGCGCCTGCTGGCCCCGCTGGCCGGGCGCGAACTGGCGCTGATGCTGCAACAGCCGGCACCGCCCCAGCCCGAGTACCACGATTTTCTGCACACCATGATGTCCCACGCGCCGGTGGGGATCGGCAAGCTCGATCTGAACGGCAAGATCCTCTGGACCAACCCGGCCATCGAAAAGATGCTGGGCTACAGCCAGAGCGAGCTGCTGCACCGTACCGCCGCCGAGCTCAATCACCCGGAAGACTGGCTGCGCAGCGCCGCCTGCTATGAAGAGCTCAAGCGCGGCGAGCGCACCGCCTTCACCCAGGAGAAGCGCTATCTGCACCGGGACGGTCAGGTGCTGTGGGGGCGGGTCACCGTCACCCTGGTGCGGGACGATCAGCTGCAGCCCGACTACCTGATGGTGGTGCTGGAGAACATCGATCCCCTCAAGCGCCACGCCGAGCAGCTCAAGCTCTCCCACCGGGTCTATGACAATCTCTCCGAGGCGATCCTGGTGTGCGATGCCGACAGCCGAATCATCTCGGTCAACCCGGCGTTCGAGCAGATCACCGGTTACAGCGAGGAGGAGGTGTGCGGCCAGCGGCCCAGCATGCTCAAGTCCGGGCTGCACGATCAGGCCTTCTACGCCGACATGTACCACGCGCTGGAGCGGGTGGGGGTGTGGCGTGGCGAGGTGTGGAACAAGCGCAAGAACGGCAAGCTCTACCCCCAGCAGCTGATGATCAGCACCCTGCGGGAAGGGGGGCGGATCAGCCAGTACATCGCCATCTTCAGCGACCTCTCCCAGACCAAGCTGGCGGAGCAGAAGATCGCCGCCCAGGCCAACTACGACAACCTCACCGGCCTGCCCAACCGCTGGCTGTTCGGCCGCTGCCTCAGCCGCTTCTGCGAGCGGGGCGAGCGCTTCGCGCTGATGGTGCTCGACCTCAACAACTTCAAGGCGGTCAACAACAGCATGGATCACCACGCCGGTGACGCCCTGCTGCGGGAGGTGTCGGATCGGCTGGTGAGTCGGGTGCGCACCGAGGACCTGGTGGCCCGCATCGGCGGCGACGAGTTCGCCTTCCTGGTGCCCGGCATCGTCAACCGTCGTCAGGCGGAGGTGTTTGCCAAGCAGGTGATCGGCGGCTTCGCCCGTCCCTTCATGCTGGCCAATCAGCACCTCTACGTGACCGCCACCATCGGCATCACCCTCTGCCCGGGCGATGGCCTGGAGAGCGACGAGCTGCTGCGCAACGCCGAGCAGGCGCTGTTTGCCGCCAAGCGGCAGGGACGGCTGCTCGGCAGCTACTGCGCCTCCATGCGCGAAGAGGTGCGCCAGCGCCACCAGATGCAGCAGGATCTGGCGGAGGCGATCAAGCTCGAGCAGCTGACCATGGCCTACCAGCCGATCTGGGACAACCGCAGTGGCCGGGTCGCCAAGCTGGAGGCACTGGTGCGCTGGTACCACCCGCACTGGGGCCAGGTGTCACCGGCGGATTTCATTCCGCTGGCGGAGGAGGCCGGGCTCATCCAGGGGTTGGGGGCGCTGGTGCTGTGGCAGTCGTGCCGGGATCTGGCGCGGCTGCAGCAGTCCGGCTTCCCGGATCTGCAGATGTCGATCAACCGCTCCACCCTGGAGTTCCAGACCATAGATCCGGAGGCGAGCGAGTGGCTCAAGGTGATCCATCACTTCGGGCTGGACCCGGCGGACATCGTCATCGAGATCACCGAGTCCCTGCTGATGGAGACCAGCGATCAGCACAGGGTGCGGATCGATGCCCTGCGCGAAGCGGGCTGCAAGCTGGCCATCGACGACTTCGGCACCGGCTACTCGGCGCTCAACTATCTGCGCAACTTCCCGGTGGACCTGGTCAAGATCGACCGGGCCTTCGTGCGCCACATCCCGTTCAATGAACAGGACCGGCTGCTGCTGGACGGCATCATCAACATAGTGCACAACCTCGGCATGCAGGTGGTGATCGAGGGGGTGGAGACCCGCGAGCAGCTCAACTTCCTCTGCCAGAAGGGGTGTGCCTTCACCCAGGGCTATCTGCTGAGCCGGCCGCTGGCCTACGACGACCTCACCGAGTACCTGCAGCTCAACGACAAGAGCATGTTCCTGCAGACCAGCTAGCCCCTCCGCCGCCCTCCTTCGGCCGGAGCCCCTACAGCGACCTTCGGGGGCTGTGGTACACTCCGCCCACTGATACCGCCACACAGCCGATACCATGCAGATCCTCCTCGAAGACCCCGCCAAGGCGCCTCAGGCCGAAGCCCTGGCCAGCCAGCTCGGCCAGACCGACCTTCCCCAGTTTGCCCTGGTGTTCACCGCGGCGCGGCTGGAGCTGCGCAAGCTGGACGAGCCCAAGCTGGGTGCGGTCTACGTGGACTTCGTCGAAGGGGCGGTCGCCCATCGCCGCAAGTTCGGCGGCGGACGTGGCCAGTCCATCGCCAAGGCGGTGGGGCTCAAGGCGGGTGCCATGCCGCGCGTGGTGGATGCCACCGCCGGGCTGGGGCGCGATGCCTTCGTGCTCGCCTCCCTCGGCTGCAAGGTGACTATGATCGAGCGCAGCCCCGTGGTGGCCGCCCTGTTGCAGGACGGGCTGGCGCGGGCCGCGCAGGATCCCGAGATTGGCCTCTGGGTGCGCGAGCGGATGCAGTTGCTGCACGGCCCGGCGGTGGAGACCTTGCTGGGGCTGACCGAGCGGCCCGACGTCATCTACCTCGACCCCATGTTTCCTCACAAGCAGAAGTCGGCGCTGGTGAAAAAAGAGATGCGGGTGTTCCAGTCGCTGGTGGGGCCGGATCTCGACGCCGATGCCCTGCTGCCGGCGGCACTCACCATGGCGGACAAGCGGGTGGTGGTGAAACGGCCGGACTACGCCGGCTGGCTCAACGAACACAAGCCGAGCATGGCCATCGAGACCAAGAGCAACCGCTTCGATGTCTACGTGATGGCGGCGCTGGCGGGATAACGCCGCACGCGAGGGGTAAAAGAAGAGGGCCAACCCGGCGGGGTTGGCCCTCTTGCCATCTATTGGCCGTCGGCTGGGGCCGGCGGAGCAAAACGGATCAGCTTCTCCTCCCCCTGCCAGCTGAGCGCCATGGTGGCCAGCTCCGCCAGGCTCAGTCGCTCGCCACCGTGCAGCACCAGGTACTCGACCCCTGCTCTGGCCTCGATGGTGCGGATCCTGTCCGCCCACTGGCGGCCATCCCGGCCGGTGAGGGTGACCGGCAGCTGCCAGCTGGCGGCGATCTCCAGCCAGTCGTAGAGATCGCAACTGATGGGTTGGTAGGTGCTCATGTGCGGGTTGCCCTCTGGTCGCCGGTTACTGGAAGTTGATGCTGGTGGTGGGCGCCACCACCGCCTGGGCTTTCTGCACCTGTTCCAGTTGCAGCGGGTCGCCGGCCAGCGCCGGATCGTCCTCGTTGCCATTGCAGACCAGCGCCAGATCGTAGCTGCCGAGATTAACAAATCCCAACTCGTAACCAAAGCCGCCACCGCTTTGCGGCAACACGGGCGCGCTGGCGTAGAAGCCGTTGTCGCTGTCCGCCATGTCGGGGTAGTTGTCATCGCTTCTGGGCTGGTAGAAGTAGACGAAGGCCTTGTCGGTCAGCTGGCCGCCGCACAGCCCGGCCGCGACCGTGCCTTTGACGGTGGTGACCTGGGTGTTGTTCACCAGCCGCACCCCTCTGGGTTTGAGCTTGTAGTACTGCTCGTGGCCCGGCAGCACCATGGCCTGGCGCAGGTCGAACTCGGTGGTGAAGGCGCTGAGGCCGTTGGCGGCGATGGTGAAGGCATCCAGCTTGAGTTCGCTGCTGGGCACCTCCAGCGGCTTGATCACCCCATCATCCCGTTTGACGTAGGAGTAGGGGGTGCCGTCCAGAAACTGGTTGGCAACCTCTCGTCCGTCCAGCACCCGCAGCCGCATCTGGCTGTAGTCGCCGGGCACCACGCTCTGGCTGGCCAGCAGCGGGCGGCTGACGGAGCCCTGGTAGTGCAGCAGGTCGATGTAGGTGAACAGCGGTCGGCCCGCACTGTCGAGCGGGATGGTCTCGCCGCTCGGGGTGCAGCCATCGTCCTGGGCCGAGGTGAGAAAACTGGCAGTGGTCCAGCTCTGCTCGGTGCCGGCGACGGGGTGGATGCTGATGTTGGCGACGGCGATGCAGACCTTGCTGACTGCATCCACCGGGGCGTCGGAGAAGGCCAGCGACAGCTGGGCCTGTTGCGGGCTGTTGTTGTCGCCGCCGCCTCCTCCGCCACAGGCGGTGAGCAGGGCGGTCAGGCCGATCAGGGTCAAGGGTTTCATGGCGTCCATTCCGGTTGTGAAGACAACCCTACTCTAGTCGAGCGACGGCAATGGCGGGGGTGGCAGCCAGCGGGAAAAGGACGAGCTCGGTGCGCCAGCCCAATGAAATCAAGGGTCAGCTTTGAACGGCGCCAGTCATGGCTGCGAAAGAGATTGTCGGAGCGGCAGGGCAGGCACTGATTGGGCGAGGCCCAATCAGGCTTCCAGCAGCCGGGTGGGCCAGCCCATCTTCTGCTGGCGTTCCACCTCGAAGCGCAACTCGCTGGCGCGCAGATAGTGCTCGTCCAGCCAGCCGCTCGGCAGGGTCAGGGTCAGCGCATCCTCATCGGCCTCGAGGGTGAAGCGGGGCACTGTGCCCTGGGTGCGGCGCATGCAGAGGATCAGCGCGATGCGCAGGATGCGGGCCAGCCGGATCGCCTGGCGACCGGTGACGGCACCCTGCTTCTCCAGTGGTTCCAGCTTGAATTCGTCCCGCTGGTTGAACAGCAGGGCCGACAACAGCTTCTTCTGGGCCGGGGTAAAGCCAGGCATGTCGATGTTGTCGATGATGTAGGCGGCGTGTTGCGGCGCCTTCTTGTACTCGATGCACAGACCGATCTCGTGCAGCAGGGCCGCGTAGCGCAGGATCGGGCGACCGTAGCGTTTCGAGAGTCGCCAGGCCGGCTGCAGCTGGTTGAACGCCTCGACGGCGGTGTCGCGCACCCGTTCGGCGTGCTCCTTGTCCAGCTGGTAGCGATTGATCAGGCTGTCGGCGGTGCGATCACGGGCATCACAGTCGTGATTGTTGCCGAGCAGGCCGTAGATCAGGCCTTCACGCAGGGCGCCACCCGCCAGGGTCATGCTCTCGATGTTCAGGGTTTCGAAGATGGCGATCAGGATGGCGAGACCGGAGGGGAACACGGTCAGCCGTTCGGCCGCCAGTCCTTCCAGTTGCAGCTGGTCGAGCTTGCCGCAGGCGATGGCCTGACCCATCAGCTCTTGCAGCTTGGGCAGGGTGACCCGCTCGCTCTTCCCCTGTGCCAGCATGATCTCCTGCAGCGCCTGCACCGTGCCGGAGGCGCCGACACAGGTACGCCAGCCGAGTGCACGATAATCTTCCGCCACCTTCTCCAGCACCGCCTTGGCGGCGGCGATGGCCTGCTTGAAGCGGGCCTCGGAGAGCTCGCCGTCACCGAAGTGGTTGTTGAGCCAGGTGACGCAGCCCATGTGCAGGCTGTTGAGCAGTTTCGCTTCGCTGTGCTCGCCGATCACCAGCTCGGTGCTGGCGCCGCCGATGTCGATCACCAGCCGGTTGCCTTCCCCGGCCGAGGTCCAGGAGACCCCCTCATAGATGGTCTTGGCCTCTTCCTCGCCCGAGATGATCTCGATGCTGTGGTTGAGCACCCGTTCCGCTTCGCTGAGGAACTCGTCGACATTGGTGGCAAGGCGCAGGGTGGCGGTGCCCACTACTCGGATATTGTCGGCCGGAATGTCCTGCAACTGTTCGGAGAACAGACGCAGGCAGTCCCAGCCCCGCTCCATGGCGGCACGGCTGAGACGAAACTCCGGATCGAGCCCGGCGGCGAGGCGAACCTTGCGCTTGACCTTGGTGACGGTGCGCAGGGCACCGGCGACCTCGCGCACCACCAGCATGTGAAAGCTGTTGGAGCCGAGGTCGATGGCGGCATAGAGCGGCGAGTTGTGCAACTGGGCCAGTCCTTTCAGCTCTTGCGGGGCGGACGACGGCGGTTGTTGCTGTTGCCACCGCCCTGGCGATCGCGCATGTTGCGATTCACCGGCTGACGGTTGCGGAACACCCGCTTCGGTGCGGTCACGTCGTCCAGCAGCGCCTCGCGGTCATACTTGCTGACCGGGATCGGGTGGTGGATGTACTCCTCGATGGCCGGCAGGTTGAAGGCATAGTCTTCACAGGCCAGGCTGATGGAGTGACCGCTCTTGCCGGCACGACCGGTACGACCGATGCGGTGTACGTAGTCTTCGGCGTCGTCGGGCAGGTCATAGTTGAAGACGTGGGTCACGTCCGGGATGTGCAGACCGCGGGCGGCCACGTCGGTGGCAACCAGGATGTCGACCGTGCCCTTGGTGAAGTCTTCCAGGATCTTCATCCGCTTCTTCTGCGGCACGTCACCGGTCAGCAGGCCGACGCGGTGGCCGTCGTTCTCCAGCCAGGCATGAACGTCTTCACAGACGTGCTTGGTGTTGGCGAAGACAATGGCTTTCTCCGGCCACTCCTCTTCCATCAGGGAGAGCAGCAGCAACATCTTGTCTTCGTTGGAGGGATAGAACAACTCCTCCTTGATCCGCACGCCGGTCATCTGCTCCGGCTCGATCTGTACATGTTCCGGGTGGTTCATGTGTTCGTAGGCCAGCTCCTGCACGCGCAGGGAGAGGGTGGCGGAGAACAGCATGCTCAGACGCTCGGTGGCGGGCGGCATGCGGCGGAACAGGAAACGGATGTCCTTGATGAAGCCGAGATCGAACATGCGATCCGCTTCGTCCAGCACCACGACCTGAATATTGCTCAGATCGATGACCTTGGACTTGAAGTAGTCGATGATGCGGCCGGTGGTGCCGATCAGGATGTCGACACCCTGTTCCAGCACGGCCAGTTGCTTGTCGTACCCTTCGCCACCGTAGGCGAGGCCGAGCTTGAGGCCGGTCGAAGCGGACATGCTTTCCGCGTCGTTGTAGATCTGGACTGCCAGCTCCCGGGTCGGGGCCATGATGATGGCGCGCGGCTGGTTGATGAGGCGCGGCTTGGTCAGCGGATGGGTCAACAAATAGTTGAAGGTGGCGGCCAGGAAGGCAAGGGTTTTGCCGGTCCCTGTCTGGGCCTGACCGGCGAGGTCATGACCTTCTACCAGCAGTGGCAGAGACAGTGCCTGGATGGGGGTGCAATAGTGAAATCCCTTTGATTCCAGACCAGCCAGAACTTCGGGTTCGAGGCCCATTTGGGCGAATTTGTCGGTCGTTAAATGTGTTTTGCTCATGGCGGTAGGTTATCAGGTTAGGCTTGCAATAATAAACAGGATCATTTCAAATAGGGCAACTATTGCCTTTGTTGATACGTCAATAAAGCCTTAATTACTGACTGGAGTTGGAGATGAGTGACAAGATTGTTCAGCTGAGCGATGCCAGCTTCGAGGCAGATGTAATCAAAGCCGATGGCGCCGTTCTGGTCGACTTCTGGGCCGAATGGTGTGGTCCGTGCAAGATGATTGCCCCGATCCTGAACGAAGTCGCCCAAGAGTATGCCGGTCGCGTGACCGTGGCGAAATTGAACATCGACCATAACGCCGACACTCCGCCCAAGTATGGCATTCGTGGTATTCCGACCCTCTTGCTGTTCAAGAATGGCGAAGTGGCAGCGACCAAGGTCGGTGCCCTGTCCAAGACTCAGCTGAAAGAGTTCCTGGACGGTAACCTGTAATAATCAAAGAGGAGCGCATTGCAATAATGCGCTCCTTCTGTTTTATCACCTAGACGCTCACCCCGATTGGTGCTAATTTATCGCTCGTTTGCTAACCTTTTTGCCTGACTCTTTGCTCACACATCAGCCCGGCAAATCAAATCCGATCAGCATCAATCCAGCAGACTGTCTCCTCATTTCAATCCTTGCTTACAGACTTTCACCACTATGAATCTGACTGAATTAAAGAACACTCCTGTGTCCGAGCTGGTACAGCTTGGCGAATCCATGGGGTTGGAAAATCTGGCTCGGGCGCACAAGAAAGACATTATTTTCGCGATCCTCAAGGCGCACGCCAAGGGTGGCGAGGATATCTTTGGCGACGGTGTGCTGGAAATCCTGACCGATGGTTTCGGCTTCCTGCGTAGTGCAGACGGCTCCTACCTGGCCGGCCCGGATGACATCTATGTCTCCCCGAGCCAGATCCGCCGTTTCAACCTGCGTACCGGCGATACCATCTCCGGCAAGATCCGGCCGCCGAAAGAGGGCGAACGCTACTTCGCGCTGCTCAAGGTCAACGAGGTCAACTACGACCGTCCGGAAAACTCCCGCAACAAGATCCTGTTTGAAAACCTCACTCCGCTGCACGCCAACGAGCGCCTGCGCATGGAGCGTGGCAACGGTTCCACCGAAGACATCACCGCCCGCGTGCTGGATCTGGCTTCCCCGATCGGTAAAGGCCAGCGCGGCCTCATCGTCGCACCGCCCAAGGCCGGTAAGACCATGCTGCTGCAGAACATCGCCCAGAGCATCGCCTACAACCACCCTGACTGCGAACTGATCGTCCTGCTGATCGACGAGCGTCCGGAAGAAGTGACCGAGATGCAGCGCATGGTGAAGGGTGAAGTGATCGCCTCCACCTTCGACGAGCCGGCTTCCCGTCACGTCCAGGTCGCCGAAATGGTGATCGAGAAGGCCAAGCGCCTGGTCGAGCACAAGAAGGACGTGGTGATCCTGCTGGACTCCATCACCCGTCTGGCCCGTGCCTACAACACCGTCATCCCGTCATCCGGCAAGGTATTGACCGGTGGTGTGGACGCCAACGCCCTGCACCGCCCGAAGCGCTTCTTCGGTGCCGCGCGCAATGTTGAAGAGGGCGGCAGCCTGACCATCATCGCCACCGCGCTGATCGATACCGGCTCCAAGATGGATGAAGTCATCTACGAAGAGTTCAAGGGTACCGGCAACATGGAACTGCACCTCTCGCGCAAGATTGCCGAGAAGCGCGTCTACCCGGCCATCGACATCACTCGCTCCGGCACCCGCAAGGAAGAGCTGCTGACCACCGGCGACGAGCTGCAGAAGATGTGGATCCTGCGCAAGATTGTGCACCCGATGGGCGAGATCGACGGCATCGAGTTCCTGATCGACAAGTTGGCCATGACCAAGACCAACGACGAGTTCTTCGACGCCATGCGGCGCCAGCAGAAGTAACCGACTCGAAAATCATCAAACCGCGGCCCAGGTCGCGGTTTTTGTTTATCTATTTTACGGTCGCCTGAGTAGTATGAAACCTCGATGTCACAAGGATAGGGACGTCATGAAGCATGTACTCCTGATATTGCTGAGCTGGTTGCTGGTGCTGCCGGTCGGGGCTGCCGAGACGCAGCCGCCCCGGACGGCACTGGTGGCCGACGAGGGGCTGCAGGGTCACCTCGACTATCTGACCGGCCGGCTGCAACTGGGGCAGTTTGCCGCCATCGACACCCTGCTGGACTCCCTGGCCGTGGGGCAGCGGGAGTATCTGTTGTGCCAGCTGCTGGCCACCCTCAATAGCCAGCCCAGGGCTACCAGTCCACAACTGCTGGCCTGGGTGCGCGCCCAGTCGTTCAAGGCCCCCAGCTGGCTGGTGGAAAAAGAGGTGGACGGCTTTCTGGTGCAGCAACCCGCCTACGACTTTGCCGCCGCCGCGCGGCAGGTGTTGAGCCGCTGGCAACAGCAGGCCTGGCAGGACAACTATCGCCAGCAGCTGGAAGAGGGCACGTTCGAGTTCAAGCAGATCTACAACAGCCGCAATCCCGATCTGGCCCAGCAGCAGCAGGCGCTGCTGACCGTACTCGATCGGCAGCCGCTTCCGCTCCTGCAACGGGAGGCGCACACGCTGGCCGCCATGAGCATCTTCCTGCCCGACAACCGGCTGCTGCGGCTGCTGGCCGAGCGTACCGGTGACAGCGCCCTCTATCAGAAGCTGTGGCATCAACCGGTGGATCACGACAGCGTGGCCGCGCTCGCCAGCGTGAGCCGCTTTCATCAGGGCCAGGCGGCCAGCGATCTGCTGATTGCCGCCAGTCGCAATGCCCGACTCAAGCTGCCCGCTCTGCAGCAACTCAGTCAACTTTCGCCGCTGCCGGACACGGCCCAGCAGTTCCTGCTGGCGGAGCTGGGCAATCGCCAATACAGCGGTCAGGTGGCCAGCCTGCTGCTGCAGATGGACGAACCCAGGCTGCTGGCCCAGCTTGCCGATCGACTGACCCGGCAGGAAAAGCGCCATGCAAGTCCGGTGATGCTGCCCGATTCGGGTACACCCGCCGCCCGCCCAGGGTTATAATGCGGCATCGCCTGAACACAGGGTACCTGCATGAAATACAAGGATTTGCGTGATTTCATCGCGCAGCTGGAACAAAGCGGACAACTCAAGCGCATCAGTCGCGAGATAGACCCCTATCTGGAGATGACCGAGATCAGCGACCGCACCCTGCGGGCGGGCGGGCCTGCCCTGCTGTTTGAAAATCCCAAGGGTTACGCCATGCCGGTGCTGACCAACCTGTTCGGTACCCCGGATCGGGTCGCCATGGGCATGGGCCAGCCCAACGTGGCCGCCCTGCGCCAAGTGGGGATCTGGCTCTCCTACCTGAAGGAGCCGGAGCCGCCCCGCGGCTTCAAGGAGCTGATGGAGAAGCTGCCGATCTTCAAGCAGGTGCTCAACATGCCGACCAAACGGCTCTCCTCTGCCCCCTGTCAGCAGCGGGTGCTGGAGGGAGAGGCGGTCGATCTGGACCAGATCCCGATCCAGCACTGCTGGCCCGGCGACGTTGCCCCGCTGGTGACCTGGGGTTTGACCATCACCCGCGGCCCCTACAAGAAGCGGCAGAACCTCGGCATCTATCGCCAGCAGAAGATCGGCAAGAACAAGCTGATCATGCGCTGGCTGGATCACCGCGGCGGTGCCATCGATTTTCGCGAGTGGCAGGAGGCCCACCCGGGTGAGCGCTTCCCGGTGGTGGTGGCGCTCGGTGCCGATCCGGCGACCATCCTCGGCGCGGTGACGCCGGTGCCGGATACCCTCTCCGAATACGCTTTTGCCGGTCTGCTGCGCGGCAGCCGTACCGAGGTGGTGAAGGCCATCAGCTGCGATCTGGAGGTGCCCGCCAGCGCCGAGATCGTGCTGGAAGGCTATCTGGAGCCAGGCGAGATGGCCCCCGAAGGGCCTTATGGCGATCACACCGGCTACTACAACGAGGTGGATGAGTTCCCGGTCTTTACCATCACCCACATGACGATGCGCAAGGATGCCATCTATCACAGCACCTACACCGGCCGTCCGCCCGATGAGCCGGCGGTGCTCGGGGTGGCGCTCAACGAGGTGTTCGTGCCGCTGTTGCAGAAGCAGTTCCCCGAGATCGTGGACTTCTACCTGCCGCCGGAGGGGTGCTCCTACCGGATGGCGGTGGTGACCATCAAGAAGCGCTACCCTGGCCACGCCAAGCGGGTGATGCTGGGGGTCTGGTCCTTCCTGCGCCAGTTCATGTACACCAAGTTCGTGATCGTCTGTGACGATGACATCAACGCCCGCGACTGGAAGGACGTGATCTGGGCCATCACCACCCGGATGGATCCGGCTCGCGATACCACCCTGATCGAGCACACCCCGATCGACTACCTGGACTTCGCCTCGCCGGTCTCCGGGCTCGGCTCCAAGATGGGGCTGGACGCCACCAACAAGTGGCCGGGGGAGACCAATCGCGAGTGGGGCCAGCCCATCGTCCAGGACGAGGCGGTCAAGCAGAAGATCGATGCCCTCTGGGACGAGCTGAACATTCTCGGCTGAAGAGCGGCGGCAGGCCCGACGGGCCGTGCCGCCTGGCCGGGATGCAAAAGATTGATGCCATTTGAGCTGAATTGGGTATGCTCGACTGACCTGACCACTTTGCTGGTCGCCAGTCCACAGTGAATCAAGAGCGAAAGCGGGCCGAGCGAGCCCGTCACAAGGATAAGAATGCAACGTATCAAGTGCCGCGTAGAGGAACTGCGCGAATATGTCGACACCATCTGGCACGTGGCCCTGACGCCGCTGCAAGAGGTCAGCTTCAAGCCGGGCCAGTATCTGCTGGTGGTGATGAGCGATTCGGACAAGCGTCCCTTCTCCATCGCCAACTCGCCGACCCGTCCGGGCATGCTGGAGCTGCAGATCGGCGCCACCCCGGAAAACGCCTATGCCGGCCAGGTGCTGGCCCGTATGCGCGAGCAGGGGGAGATCGAGATTGAACTGGCGGCGGGCAAGGCCTTCCTGCGGGAAGAGTCGCCCCGGCCGCTGATCCTGATGGCAGGTGGCACCGGTTTCTCCTATGCCCGTTCCATTCTGGAATACCTGATCGATACCGGCAGCAAGCGCCCGGTGTTCTTCTACTGGGGCGTGCGCCAGGCGCACTGGCTCTACGAGCAGGAGCAGATGCAGCAGTGGGAGCGCGACTACGCCCCACTCACCTTCATCCCGGTGGTGCAGGAGCCGGAAGCTGACTGGACCGGCAAGACCGGGCTGGTGCACAAGGCCATCATGGATGATTTCGTCAGCCTGCATGACTACGACATCTATGTCGCCGGCCGCTTCGAGATGGCGGGCGCGGCGCGGGAGGAGTTCAAGATCCTGGGCGCCGAGCCAGAGCGCATCTTCGGCGACGCCTACGAATTCATCTGAGTTCGGCATGAGGCCGGCCACATAGCGTGACCGAGGAGGCCTCGCTGAGTCAGCCTGCTGCTTGCCCTGCGGCAGGCCAGAAACAACAAACCCCAGCCTGGCTGGGGTTTGCTTTATGGGCGACCTACGTTATTCGCCTTTGGCACCGAGCTGCTGCTCGAGCTGGGCCAGCTTGGCCTCGAGCGCGGTCAGCTTCTCGCGGGTGCGCAGCAGCACCTTGGTCTGCACGTCAAACTCTTCGCGACTGACCAGATCCAGCTTGCCCAGCTGGGACTGCAGCACCTGACGGATCTTCTTCTCCACCTCTTCACCCACGCTGCGAATGCCGGGCGGCAGGGAGTTGTGCACCTGTTTGGCGATCTCTTCCAGTTTCTTCGGGTCGATCATGTGGTTCTCCTTAAGCAATGCGCCATTCTACCGGCAATTGATCCGCTTTGCCGAGATCGAGGGTCGCTTTTTGCCAGCTGCCATACGGGCAGTCGCTGGTCGGGTCTGGTATTCGGGATGAAGCTGTTAACCTATCGAGTCCCGTTTCTATTCCAATTCCTTGATGCTGTACACAAAAAAAGCAGATCAGATGACCGACCAGAGGCTTAATAATTGTTGCGTTGCTGTTAAGATGTACCGGTCGGGTTCTCACCCAACTCAGTCAGCATTTCATGGATAACAACTAAAAAGAGATAAGGATATGAAAAAGAAGCTAATTTATGCCGCGGTTGTCAGTGCTATGCTGGCTGGCTGTGGTGGCAGTGACGATAACAAAGGCGACACCTCCAGCTATCTCGACTATCTGTTGACCGGTTCCAACGCCGTGCGCCCCAGTGCTCTGGCTGCCCGGGCCAGCGATGGCACCCTGAAATTCTCCACCGAAACGGCAGATCTCTCCAACCCGGTCTCGGCCATGTCGACCCTGGATGGCTGGTCCACGACCCAGGCTATCCAGATCGTGCCCGTGACCTCATCCGGCATTCAGGTGCAGGCCCCGGCCGCGGCGGAGTTTGCCGCTTCGGTCGCGCCGCTCTACCTGCTGGAACTGAGCTTTGACAGCACCGCCCTGCGCCCGAACGGCGTGAAGAAGGTGCTGACCTACGGGGTGGACTTCGTGGTGGCCGCTGCGGCCGGCAAGCTGAACCTGGTGCCGCTCAAGCCGCTGAATCCCTCCTCCTACTACATGATCGTGGCCACCGACTCCCTCAAGGACAGCAGCGGCAATGCGGTCAAGGCCGGCAACGACTACGGCAACTACAAGAACAACGCCGGCAGCAATGCCCAGGAGCAGACCATCAACGGTCTGATTGCCCTGCAGGAAGGGTTGTTCAAGGCTGCCACCGGCGTCTCCACCGATCACGTCATCTTCTCCGACTGGTTCGGTACCCAGTCCGGTGCTGACGTGCTGGTAGCGGTGAAAGGGGCTGCGGCGTCCGTGCTGAAGAGCCCGACCCTGGATGCGGCCGCCCTGTGGAAGCAGGATGCCAAGGGCAACACCAGCCTGCCGGGCACCTATACCCTGAGCGTGACCGGCAGCAATGCCTTCCTGACCCAGCTGGACGCCGAGCAGTTCCTGCCGCAAGAGCAGAAAGATGCGATCGCCACCGCCTTCGGGCCCGGTGCTCCGCTCAACCCGATTGCTCAAGCGACCAAGGTCTATACCGGTACCGTCAAGCTGCCTTACTTCCTCGCCTCGCCGGCTACGGCCGGTTCCTGGGACAAGGCCAAGACCCAGTCCTGGCACGGTGCCATCCCCAGCCTGTACGCCATCGCCAATGCCCTGAAAGCCTCCGACAGCGAAGTGATCGCCGGGCTGGTGGGCGCGGGTGTGGACCCGGCCCTGCTGGCGACGCTGATTGCCGATCCGACCCGTCAGGCCGAGCTGCTGGTCGAGGCGAGCAAGCTGATCGGGGTGACCCTCACCTCCGGCGGCAAGCCGCTGGATGCCGAGCAGAACATCGGCCGCTTCAACCCGCTGCCCATGCTGGAAGAGGTGCAGTCGGTGCCGATGCGGGTCTTCGCCAAGGATGCCCTCAACACCATCACCGACGTGATCATCTACCAGCACGGTGTCACCTCGGTAAAAGAGAACGCCTATGCACTGGCGCTGGGTCAGATCTATGCCGGCATGCAGGCAGGCAAGAAGGTGGCGCTGGTGGTGATCGATCACCCGCTGCACGGCGAGCGCGGCTTCGCCCTGAGTGGCAGTGATGCGACGGTGACCACCTCCGAAAATCCGACCCCGTATCTGAACCTGAGCTACCTGACCGTGGCCCGCGACAACCTGAAACAGAGCGTGGCGGATCTGCTGGGCCTGCGTCTGGCGGTCGGTCTGGCCAATGCCAAGGGTGCTCTGGGCGTGGCTGGCGTCAAGGTGCACTTCCTGGGCCACTCCCTGGGGGCCATCTCAGGTACCAACCTGCTGGCGGTTGCCAACCAGCCCATCGGCAATGCGCAGGCGGATGCCCTGTTCAAGTTCGACACCGGCGGCCTGGCCATGCCGGGTGGCGGCATCGCGCCGCTGCTGCTGAACTCGCCGACCTTCGGCCCGACCATCAAGATGGGCGTGCTGACCAGCGGCAGTGCCGAGCTGAAAGCGGGCTTCACCGCCTACGCGCCCAACTGCAAGACCGCGGTACCGACCTGCTTCGTCAACGAGTTCCTGCCAAGCCTGAGCACTACCCAGCAGGCGGCGGCGGCAAGCACATTGCAGAGCTACAGCTTCGCGGCCCAGTCGGTGCTGGATTCGGCTGACCCGATCAACCTCGGCCGCGGCATCCAGAGCAGCTTCCCGCTGTTCGCCACCGAGATCGTCGGCGATGGCGCCCTGAGCCTGTCTGACCAGGTGATCCCGAACAGCATCGCCTCCGCCCCGCTGGGTGGTACCGAGCCGCTGTTCAAGGTGCTGGCACTGCAGCCGCTGACCGCCACCGGTGCGGCCAGCCACAACGCGGCCCGCTTCTTGGCAGGTGGCCACAGCTCGCTGCTGGCGCCGGACGAGAACTTCGACCCGAGCGGCGATGTGACCACCGAGATGCAGTCCCAGTTCGCCAGCTTCTTCATGAGCGGCGGTACTGCGGTCAAGGTGACCAACGGCAGCCTGCTCAAGCAGTAAGCCAGTCGGCCAATAAAAACGCCGCCCCTCGGGGCGGCGTTTTGTTTTCCGGCATCGCGCTTGTCGCCGGTTCAGATTGGCCTGGTTGGTGACCGCTCTGGCTGCCGAGCAGCTTGCTGCACCTCGATGACTACCACTCAGGCGGGCTGGTGGTGTCTGTCCAGCCAGCCCTGCAGCAGCCCGACCAGCAGACCGGCCAGGTGGGCCATGTTGGCGGTACGGGTGCCGAGCAGATCGAAGAAGCCGAGCGCCAGCCAGAACAGCATGAAGCCCATCAGCGCCGGTGGCAGGGTGAGGCCGCAGGCCGGCTGCAACTTGCTGCGCAGCCAGCAGTAGCCGAGCAGGGCATAGACCACCCCGGAGAGGCCGCCAAACAGCGGGCCGCTGGCGAAGAACTCGGCCAGGTTGGGCAGGGCGGCGCCTACCAGCAGCAGGATCAGCAGCTTGCCGCTACCGAGCCGTTGTTCGATCTGGCCCCCCAGATACCACCACCACAGCAGGTTGAACACCAGGTGCAGCACCGAGAAGTGGATGAAGGCCGGAGTGAAGTAGCGCCACGCCTGCCAGTCGGTGAACTGGGCCAGGGTCGGGTGGAAGGCCAGCTCATCGAAGATCGGCAGACCGATGGCATCGAGCCCGTAGATGGCCAGACAGGCGATGATCACCACCAGGGTCAGCGGCCCCGCCTGATGCAGGAAGTCGGTGACCGGGTCGGTCATCCCCTTGCTGTAGTCGATGCGGGCATCGGCCCGGCCGGATTGCCAGGAGGCTTCCATGTAACGGGGGTGGGTCGGCTCGGCCAGGAAGCGTTTCACTTCCAGCTGGGCCTGGGCGAGGCGTTGTTCGTCCGCCAGCCAGACCGAGACGCCAAGCTCGGACTGGGTCAGCTCGCACGAGATGCCGAGGGTGGAGAGATAGTCCACCAGCGCCTGGGCCATGCGGGCATTGTCGAGCACCAGCAGCTGGATCATGCGTCGCCCGCCTGGATCGGGAACTCCCTGCGCCACGCCTCGAAGCCGCCATCCAGGCTGTAGACCTCATCGTACCCCTGTTGCAGCAGATACTGGGCGGCGCCCTGGCTGCTGTTGCCGTGATAGCACATCACGATCACCGGGGTATCGAAGTCCACCTCGTTCATGAAACGCACCAGGGTGCCGTTGGTGAGGTGGAAGGCGCCGACCGCATGGGCCGTCTCGAACGACTGGGGGTCGCGAATATCCACGAGGCGGGCTGCCCCGGCGGCAAGCTTCTGGTGGGCATCATGGGCACTGATATGGGCAAACTGGTCCATTAACATGTCCTGCGAATAGGTGATTGAGGGTCAGTTTACCGCAAGCGGAGGCCGGCGCTAAGCCCGCAATGTGTCCGGTTATTGCCGTGACCGATCGCAATTTCCTTCAATACCGGGGGAGGGGTGCCGGCTAGGCTGGGGGCTCCTTTTGCTGCTACGAGCGTTATTCATGGAGACGAGTCTGCTGTTATCCATGGCCGGGTTTGCCCTGGCCATGTCCATCACCCCGGGGCCGGTCAACCTGGTCGCCCTCGGCAGCGGCGCCAGGCACGGCTTTGCGGCCAGCCTGCGGCACGTGGTCGGGGCCACCCTGGGGTTCATTCTGTTGCTGCTGTTGATGGGACTGGGGCTGGGCGCCACCCTGCTGCAGTGGCCGCTGGCGGCGGATTCACTGCGCTGGGCAGGGGTGATCTTTCTCGGCTGGATGGCCTGGCAGCTGCTGGTGGACAGCGGCCGGGTGGAGGGGGTCGACGGAGTGGCGCCCTCCTTCTGGTACGGGGCACTGATGCAATGGCTCAATCCCAAGGCCTGGCTCGCCGCCAGCATGGGGATGGGCGCCTATGGCTGTGCGGGCGGGGTGGGGCAGGTGGCCCTGTTCAGCGGCCTCTACCTGGTCATCTGTCTGTGCTCCATCGCTTGCTGGGCCTATGCCGGCAGTCGCCTGCAGGGGTTGCTGCTCGCGCCGCAGCGGCTGCGCTGGTTCAACCGGGCGATGGCGCTGTTGCTGCTGCTCTGCGCCGCCTATCTGGTGCGCTAGCCTTGCCGGATCAGCTGACTGCGGTAGTGACCCGGGGTGGCGGCCACCCGCCGCTTGAACTGGCGCTGGAAGTGGGCCTGATCGGCAAAACCGCTGGCCAGCGCCACCTCAGCCAGCGGCTCTCCCCGCCTGAGCAGGGTGCGGGCATGGCGGATGCGCTGATCGAGCAGGTAGGCGTGGGGCGTCATGCCGTAATGGCGGCTGAAGCTGCGCACGAAGTGAGAGGGGGTGAGCCCGGCCACCGCACTCAATTGCGCGAGGGTGAGGGGGCTGCTGCAGTCGTCCTGCATCAGTTCGGCGGCTCGCTGCAGGTGCTGCGGCGGCCGATCGTCCCAGCTGGCCGGGGTGAGCCTGGCCAGCAACTGGCGACTGAACTGGTGGCAGGCCACTTCGCGCGCGAGCGGCTCCGGCTCCTGCCACAGCTGCCGGTGGAGCCGGCACAGCCCCTGATAGAGCAGGGGATCCTGGCTTGCGGTCATGTCGAAGGGACGAAACGCATCGCCCAGCCCAGCTTCTTCCTGCTGGCGTTGCAGCCAGCCGGTATCGAGGTAGAACATCAGATAGGACCAGGGCTCATCCGCAATCGGGTTGCAGGCGTGCACCTCTTCCGGGTTCATCAGCACCAGGTGGCCGCGGCCGACCTCCTGCCGGCTGCGCTGGTTGAGATAGTGGCTGTGGCCACCGGTGATGGCGCCGATGGAGAAGTGGGGGTGGCTGTGCTTGTCGTAGCAGACGCGGCGGCCATCCTGCACCGCCCGCGCCTCGATGAAAGGCAGGGCCGGATCGTGCCAGAAACTGTGGTGATCCGGCGCCGTGTCGGCCCTGCTCATGGGTCAGCCGCCGAGATAGGCCTGGCGGACGGCCGGGTTGGCCAACAGGGCCGCCCCCGTGTCCTGCAATACCACGTGGCCGTTCTCCAGCACATAGCCGCGATCGGCCAGCTTGAGCGCCTGGTTGGCGTTCTGCTCCACCAGAAAGATGGTCATGCCGTCGCGGCGCAGCTGCTCTATGGTGTCGAAGATCTGCTGGATGACGATGGGGGCCAGCCCCAGCGAGGGTTCATCCAGCAGCAACAGGCGCGGTTTGCTCATCAGGGCGCGGCCGATGGCCAGCATCTGCTGCTCGCCGCCGGACATGGTGCCGGCGCGCTGCTCCAGGCGCTCGTGCAGGCGGGGGAACAGGGTGAAAATCTGATCCAGCAGGCCGCGCTGCTCGGCCTTGTCGACGAAGAAGGCCCCCATCAGCAGGTTCTCCTCCACCGTCAGGCGAGCGAAGATGCGACGCCCCTCCGGCACCACGGCGATGTCCTTGCGCATGATGCGGGCGGTGGAGAGCGAGTCTATCTGCTCTCCCTCGAACCAGATGGAGCCGCTGCTGGGCTTGGGCTCGCCGCACAGGGTCATCAGCAAGGTAGTCTTGCCGGCGCCGTTGGCGCCGATCAGGGTGACGATTTCCCCCTCTTTTACCTGGACGCTGACGTCGTGCAGCGCCTGAATTTTGCCGTAGTGGGTCGATACGTTGCGAAGTTCTAACATCTTTTTATCCTTACGACTCGCCCAGATAGGCCTTGATCACTGCTGGATTGCTGCGGATCTCGTCCGGCTTGCCGTGGGCCAGCGGGGTGCCCTGGTTGACCACGAAGATGCGGTTGGAGATCTCCATCACCAGCTTCATGTCGTGTTCGATCAACAGCACCGAGACCCCGAACTCGTCCCGCAGGTTGGAGATGAGCTCGTTCAGTTCGTCGGTCTCGTGCGGGTTGAGGCCGGCGGCCGGCTCGTCCAGCATCAGCAGCTCGGGCCGGGTCGCCATGCAGCGGGCAATCTCGAGCCGGCGCTGCTGGCCATAAGCCAGGTTGCCGGCGGCGCGGTTGGCGAGATCTTTGAGCCCCACCTTCTCCAGCCAGAAGGCGGACTGCTCCAGCCCCTCCCGCTCGGCACGGCGAAAGGCCGGGGTCTTGAACAGCCCGGCCAGAAAGCCGGTGTTGAGGTGTCTGTGCTGGGCCACCAGCAGGTTTTCCACCGCCGTCATGTCCTTGAACAGTCGCACGTGCTGAAAGGTGCGCACTATGCCCTTGCGGGCGATGAGATGACCGGGCAGCCCCTGGATCTCCTCACCCTTGTAGCGGATGATGCCACCGCTCGGGCGGTAGAAGCCGGTCAGGCAGTTGAAGACGGTGGTCTTGCCCGCCCCGTTGGGGCCTATGATGGAGATCACCTCTCCCTTGTCCACGTCCAGCTTGACGCCGTTGACGGCCAGCAACCCTCCGAAGCGCATCGACAGATCAGAAACTTCCATTAACTTCTGATTGGCTCTCATTTCTTTAACTCCAGATGCGGACGGGTCATCGGCAGCAATCCCTGTGGCCGCCAGATCATCATGAACACCATCAAGAGGCCGAACATCAGCATGCGGTATTCGTTGAACTCGCGCGCCAGCTCAGGCAGTACCGTCATCACGATGGCAGCCAGCACCACCCCGATCTGGGAGCCCATGCCGCCCAGCACCACGATGGCGAGCACGATGGCCGACTCGATGAAGACGAAGGACTCCGGACTGATGAAGCCTTGGCGCGAGGCGAAGAAGCTGCCGGCGAAGCCTGCGAAGCAGGCGCCAATGGTGAAGGCGGTCAGCTTGATGATGGTGGGGTTGAGCCCCAGCGACTTGCAGGCGATCTCGTCTTCCCGCAATGCCTCCCAGGCGCGACCGAGCGGCATGCGCAGCAGGCGGTTGATGACGAACAGGGTGGCGATCACCAGCACCAGTGCCATCAGGTAGAGGAAGATCACCTTGTGGTTGGCGTTGTAGGCGATGCCGAAGAACTCGTGGAAGGTCTCGAAGCCGCCATCCTTGACGGTACGGTTGAACTCCAGACCGCCCAGGGTCGGCTTGGGAATGCCGGAGATGCCGTTAGGGCCGCCGGTCAGGCTGGTCATGTTGTTGAGCAGGATGCGGATGATCTCGCCAAAGCCCAGGGTGACGATGGCCAGATAATCCCCCCGCAGTCGCAGTACCGGGAAGCCGAGCAAAAAGCCGAAGGTGGCCGCCGTCAGCCCGGCGATGGGCAGGCACTCCCAGAAGCTGAGCCCGAAGTAGGTGTTGAGCAGGGCATAGCTGTAGGCGCCGACCGCGTAGAAGCCGACATAGCCGAGATCCAGCAGGCCGGCGAGGCCGACCACCACGTTCAGGCCGAGACCCAGCATGATGTAGATGAGGGCCAGGGTGGCCAGATCGATGGCACCGCGCGAGGCCATGAAGGGCCAGCTCACCGCGAACAGCAGCACCAGCACGGCGGTGATGTTGTAGAGGCGTGGCGCCTCCTCTTGGCTCGGCAGCACCAGCTTGGTGAAGCCGACCGAGAAGCCGCTGATGGAGGCCTGAAACAGCCGGCTTATCTGGCCGCGCAGCAGCTGGAACCAGAACACCAGGGTGGCGCCGCCCAGCAGCCAGGCCAGCGACACGTCCAGCCGGCTGGTCACCAGCAGGCGGGTGCCGTCGGTTTCGAGCTTGAAGCCGAGCAACCAGAAGGAGAGCACCAGCAGCACCAGGCTGGCGATGCAGGCATGGACCAATTGACGTTTCATCATACCTTCTCGACCTCCGGGCGACCCAGAATGCCGGTGGGCATAAACAGCAGCACGCCGATCAGCAGGGCAAAGGCCATCACGTCCTTGTATTCGGTGCTGAGGTAGCCGGCGGTGAGCGCCTCGACCACGCCGAGCAGCAGGCCGCCCAGCACGGCGCCGGGAATGCTGCCGATACCGCCGAGGACTGCCGCAGTGAAGGCTTTCAGCCCGGCCATGAAGCCGAGGTAGGGGTTGATGACGCCGTAATACATGCCGAGCAGCACGCCGGCGACGGCGGCCAGGGTGGCCCCCAGCACGAAGGTGATGGAGATGACCACATGGGTGTCTATCCCTAACAGGTTGGCCATCTTGATGTCTTCCGAACAGGCGCGGCAGGCGCGGCCCATGCGGGAGCGACCGATGAACTGGGTCAGCGCCAGCATGGTGATGAAGGTCACCACGAAGATGATGAGCTGCATCCAGGAGAGGCTGGCCTGGAAGCCGTCGGCTTCACCCAGGGTCCAGCCGCCGGAGATCAGGGTGGGCATGGCGATGTCGCGCGAGCCCTGGGCCATCCGCATCATGTTCTGCAGGAAGATCGACATGCCGATGGCGGAGATGAGGGGGATCAGCCGGTTGCCGCCCCGCAGCGGGCGGTAGGCGACGCGCTCTATGGTCCAGCCATAGGTGCCGGTGATGACGATGCTGACCAGGAAGGCGCCCCCCAGCAGCAGGAAGGTGCTGTCGATGCCCATCATCATGAGCCCCGCCATCACCATGAAAGCGACATAGGAGCCGATCATGTAGACCTCGCCGTGGGCGAAGTTGATCATGCCGATGATGCCATAGACCATGGTGTAGCCGATGGCGATCAACGCATAGGTGCTGCCTATGGTTAACCCGTTCAGCAACTGCTGAACCAGGTAAAGGAAGTGTTCGGACATACTGCGTTCCCTGTACTTGCCCGCAAAGAAAGGAGGGGTGACTCATGTCACCCCGACCGGCAGATTATTTGACTTGAGTGGAGGTACCGTCGGCGTGCCACTGGAACACACCGAATTCAAAGCCTTTCAGGTCGCCACTCGGAGCCCAGCTCAGGGTGCCCATGACGGTATCGATCGGTGCGGCCTTGATGGCGGCAGCCACGGCAGCCGGGTCATCCTCACCCGCCTTGGCGATACCGGCAGCCAGGGTTTGCACCGCGGCATAGGTGGTCCACACGAACGGACCGGAGGAGTCCTGACCCTTGGCCTTGAACGCGGCCACCAGCGGGGCGTTGGCCGGCACCAGGTCATATTTGTTCGGCAGGGTCACCAGCAGGCCTTCGGAGGCCGGACCGCCGATGGCGGAGATGTCCTTGTTGCCGACCCCTTCCGGACCCATGAACTTGGCCTTGAGGCCCTTCTCGCCAGCCTGACGCAGGATCAGACCCAGCTCGGGGTGATAGCCGCCGTAGTAGACGAAGTCGACGTTCTCTTTCTGCAGCTTGGCGATCAGGGCGGAGAAGTCCTTGTCGCCGGCGGTGATGCCTTCAAACGCCACTACCTTGACGCCGGCCTTGTCCAGCGCAGCTTTCACGCTGGAGGCGATGCCTTCGCCGTACTGTTTCTTGTCGTGGATGACGGCCACGCGCTTGGGTTTGACCTGCTCGATGATGTACTTGGCGGCAGTCGGACCCTGGTCGCTGTCCAGGCCGATGGTACGCAGCACCAGCTGATAGCCGCGCTCGGTGATCTTGGGGTTGGTGGAGGCCGGGGTGACCATCAGCACGCCTTCATCTTCATAGATGTCGGAAGCGGGCAGGGTGTTGTCGGAGCAAAGGTGGCCGACCACGAATTTGACGCCGTCGTTGATCACCTTGTTGGCGACCGCCACGGCCTGCTTGGGATCGCAGGCGTCGTCATAGATGACGGCTTCGATCTGCTTGCCCTTGATGCCACCGGCCTTGTTGATCTGCTCGACCGCCATCTTGCCGCCGGTGAACTGCATGTCGCCGTACTGGGCGACCGGGCCGGTGACCGGACCGGCGATGCCGATCTTGATGGTATCCGCCGCGTGGACCAGTGATACCGATCCGAACAGGGCCATAGAAACCGCTGTCCTGACTGCCATTTTGCTCAACTTATTCATCGATTCGTCCCTTAATCAGTGGATTGTTTCATTTTCCGTGTGCCATTCCGAACCGTGATCCCGCCAGTCCGGCAATAGGTATGGTTCTATCATTCCTCGCTGGGCAATAACAAGCTGTTAAAGATACTAACCAGAGAGGGTGGAATAGTGCTTTTTTGAAACAAATAACCAATATTGAAATCTGATTTAGATATTGATGCTAAAGGTGTTGATTAACATCTTCTCAACAAGGTGTGCTTTCGATAAATGATAGATGAAAAAACTGACGATATTTTACCCTGACACTGCTCCCATTTTGACCAAAATCCGTTTGCGCAAATAGAAATGAGCGCCTAGATTAGCCAGCATTGACAATTCATTGGCAGTGCTCGTTAAAACCAAGCCTTTATTCGGGAAATCTGCTAATGTTCCGCCTTTGATCTTCAGGAGACAGAGATGGCCACTATCAAGGATGTCGCCTCCCGCGCAGGCGTATCCATCTCCACCGTCTCACATGTACTCAATCACACCCGTCGGGTCAGCGAAGACGCAACCCAAAAAGTGCTTGAGGCGGTGGCAGAACTCAACTACGCGCCCAACTCGGTAGCGCGCAGCCTCAAGATAAACTCGACCAAGACCATCGGCATGCTGGTGACCACCAGTGCCAACCCCTTCTTTGCGGAAGTGGTGCAAGGGGTGGAGGCGTATTGCTTCGAGCAGGGCTACAGCCTGATCCTCTGCAATACCGAGAACCAGCCGCCCCGTCAGCAGCACTATCTGCGCATGCTGATGGAGAAGCGGGTCGACGGTCTGCTGGTGTTGGGAACCGACATCGATACCCCGCTGCGCGACATGCTGCGCATCCACAAGAACGTGCCGCAAGTGGTGCTGGACTGGGGTACCGAGTGTGACTTTGCCAACGTCATCAACGACAACGCCCGCATCGGTGCGCGCCTAGCCGTGCGCCACCTGCTGGAGCAGGGTCACCGCGACATCGTCTGCATCACCGGTCAATTGGCCAAGCCGACCACCCAGCAGCGGCTGGACGGGGTGCGCGATGCCCTGGGCGAGCAGGGTCTGACCCTGAAAGACGAGCAGATCTTCGAAGGGGATTACGAGAGCCAGAGCGGATTCGATGCCATGCAGCGGATCCTGGCCCTCAAGCCGCGGCCGACCGCGGTGTTTGCCTTTGACGATCCCATGGCGATCGGCGCCATCTGCGCCGCCTGGGAAGCCGGGGTCAAGGTGCCGGACGACATCTCCATGATCGGTTATGACGACGTGGAGATGGCGCGCTTCTCCAGCCCGCCGCTCACCACCATCCGCCACCCCAAGGCCGAGCTCGGTCTGCTGGCGGTGCAGCAGCTGGTGAGCCGGATCCGCAACAAGGAGCTGGAGGTCGAGTCGATGACGGTCCAGCCGGAGCTGATCGTTCGCCGCTCGGTCAAGTCCCTGCGCTGATCGCGCCACGGCAGAGCCATCAACAAGAAAACCCCCTCGCCAGCGAGGGGGTTTTTATTTGATGGCCCTGAATGGACGCCTCAGGCCTTGAGGCCGAGCCGCTTGGCGAGGCGGTGCAGGTTGCCGCCGTCGAGCTCCAGCACGCGGGCGGTGGCGGCCCAGTTGCCGTCATGGGCGGCCAGCGTCTGCTCGATCAGCGCAAGCTGGAAGGCGTCGGTGGCGGCGCGCAGGCCGAGGCCGCCGGGCAAGGGGGTCATTGGCGCCATGGCGGGGCTGGTGGAGGGGGGCAGGGGGCCGGCTGCCAGATTGAAGTGATGGCTGGCGAGGGTCGGGGTCTGGCTGCCCTGTTCGGCCCGCGCCAGCACGGCGGCACGGTGGATGGCGTGCTCGAGTTCCCGCACGTTGCCGGGCCAGTCGTGGCGCTCGAGCAGTTGCAGCGCCTGTGGCTGGATGCGCAGCCGCTCCAGCCCCAGGCTGAGCCGGCAGCGCTCGCAAAAATAACCGGCCAGCAGGGGGATGTCGCCGGGGCGCTCGCGCAGCGCCGGGGCGTGGATTGGGAACACGCTGAGCCGGTGGTAGAGGTCGGCCCGAAACTGCCCTTCGACCACCGCCTGCTTCAGATCCCGGTTGGTGGCCGCCAGGATGCGCACGTTCACCTTGAGCGGGGTGTCGTCACCGATCCGCTGCAGATCGCCGTATTGCAGCACCCGCAGCAGCTTGGCCTGCAGCGGCAGAGAGAGCTCGCCGATCTCGTCGAGGAACAGGGTGCCCTGATCCGCCAGCTCGAACTTGCCCGCCCGGTTGTGGATGGCGCCGGTAAAGGCCCCCTTCACGTGGCCGAACAGCTCGCTTTCGGCCACGGATTCGGGCAGGGCGGCGCAGTTGAGGTAGACCAGCGGGGCCTTGGCACGCTGGGAACCGCGATGCACCGCCTTGGCGATCAGCTCCTTGCCGACCCCGGTCTCCCCCAGGATCAGCACGTTCAGCTCGGAGTTGGCGACCACTTCTATCTCGTGGCGCAGCCGTGCCATGGCGGGGGACTGGCCGATCATCTCCGGCTGCTCAGGGCCGGGCCGGGTGCCGGGGACCAGCGGCTCGCTGCTCTGGCGGGCAAGCCGCTCCAGCAGCAGCGCATTGTTGAGGGCGGCGGCGGCCAGGGCACCCACCAGCCGCAGCTCCTCGTCGCTGATGGCGTCGAACTGGGCCGGGTTCATGCCGTCTATGGTCAGCGCGCCGATCAGCGCCTGATCCGAGAACAGCGGCAGACCGACGCAGGCGTGCACCTTGAAGTCGTCGTGATCTGGCAGCAGGCCGTCATAGGGGTCGGGCAGGCTGCTGTCGGCGGGGAAGCGCACCACGTCGCCGGCGCGGGCGATGGCCTCCATGCGCGGATGATCCTTGAGGGCGAAACGGCGCCCCAGCACGTCCTGCATCAGGCCGTCGATGGCCAGCGGGATGAACTGGCCCCCCTCGTAGCGCAACAGGGCCGAGGCATCCGAGTTCAGCAGGCTGCGCACGCTCTGGATCAGGCGGTGGAAGCGGTCCTGATGGGAGATGCCGAGTTGCAAGTCGAGGGCGATGCGCGCCAGGCTGTCGGTCGAGATCACGATAATTGTCCAAATGACAGTGTGTTTGTGATTTTGACTATAAGCAGTGACTGTCTAAATGACAATGTCTGGTTTTTATTACCAATAAAAACAATGGGTTATAGGTTGGCACGTCTGCTGCAACAGCTGGTTCAGTCGAACATACACTATTGCATCCGAGGAACTGCCTGATGAGCATTCACGTCAAGAACAACATCCACTGGGTCGGCCAACGGGACTGGGAGGTACGCGACTTCCACGGTACCGAGTACAAGACCCACAAGGGCACCAGCTACAACAGCTATCTCATCCGCGAAGGGAAGAACGTGCTGATCGACACCGTCGATCACAAGTTCAGCCGCGAGTTCGTGCAGAACCTGGCGGCGGAGATCGATCTCGCCGCCATCGACTATGTGGTGATCAACCACGCCGAGGAGGATCACGCCGGCGCCCTGACCGAGCTGATGGCCCGCATCCCCGGCACCCCCATCTACTGCACCCACAACGCCATCGACTCCATCACCGGCCATCATCACCACCCGGAGTGGAACTTCCACCCGGTCAAGACAGGTGACAGCCTGGACATCGGCAACGGCAAGCAGCTGGTATTCATCGAGACCCCCATGCTGCACTGGCCAGACAGCATGATGACCTATATGACCGAGGACGCGGTGCTATTCTCCAACGACGCCTTCGGCCAGCACTACTGTGACGAGCACCTGTTCAACGACGAGGTGGATCAGACCGAGCTGATGGAGCAGTGCCAGCGCTACTACGCCAACATCCTCACCCCCTTCAGTCCGCTGGTGACCGCCAAGATCAAGGAAGTGCTCGGCTTCAACCTGCCGGTGAGCATGGTGGCCACTTCCCACGGCATCGTCTGGCGCGAGGACCCCACCCAGATTATCCTGAAATACCTGGAGTGGGCCGACCACTATCAGGAAGATCGCATCACCCTCTTCTACGACTCCATGTCCAACAACACCCGCATGATGGCCGACGCCATCGCCCAGGGCATCCACGAGGTGGATCCGGGCGTGGCGGTGAAGATCTACAACGTGGCCCGCCACGACAAGAACGAGATCCTGACCCAGGTGTTCCGCTCCAAGGGGATACTGGTGGGCTCCTCCACCATGAACAACGTCATGATGCCCAAGGTGGCGGGCATGCTCGAAGAGATCACCGGCCTGCGTTTTCGCAACAAGCGTGCCTCGGCCTTCGGCAGCTACGGCTGGACCGGTGGCGCGGTGGACCGGATCCAGACCCGGCTGATGGACGCGGGTTTCGACATCAGCATCTCCCTCAAGGCCAAGTGGCGGCCGGATGGCTCGGCGCTGGCCGAATGCCGCGAGCACGGCCGCCAGCTCGCCCGTCAGTGGGCGCTGCACCCGCTGGACGCGCCCCGTCCGATCACCGCCACTCAGACAGCCGTGACCCCCGTTCCCGCGATGCCTGTTGTTGAGCCGAAAGCCGCAGCGGCCGCCGCCGAATGGGATGACGACCAGGCCATGCTCTGCACCGTCTGCCAGTGGGTCTATGACCCGGCCCAGGGCGAGCCGGATCAGCTGGTGGCACCGGGCACCCCCTGGGCCCAGGTGCCGGACAGCTTCCTCTGCCCGGGCTGCGGCATCGGCAAGGAGGTATTCGAACCCTGCGCCGTGGAGGCCTGTGTATGAGCACAACAACGCAGAGTGACGCTGGCATCAGCCGGGAAATAGTGGTGATCGGCAGCGGCTTCGCCGCCCAGCAGCTGGTCAAGAGCCTGCGCAAGCTGGACGCCGAGCAGCCCATCCGCCTCATCACCGCCGACAGCGGCGACGAGTACAACAAGCCGGACTTGAGTCACGTGGTGAGCCGGGGCTGCGCCGCCGCAGCCATGACCCGTCTTAGCGGCAGCGACTTTGCCGAGCAGCAGCGCATTGCGCTGCTGCCCCACAGCCCGGTGCTCGGCATCGACCCAGCCCGGCGGTTGGTGCTGACCGAGCAGGGGGAGTTCCCCTATGGCCAGCTGGTGCTGGCCACCGGTGCCAGTGCGGTACGCCCCGAGCTGCCGGGCAGCGAGCATCTGGTCACCCTCAACAGCCAGCAGGAGTATGCCGCCGCCGAGGAGGCAATCCAGCAGGCCCGCCGCATCCTGGTGCTGGGGGCCGGCCTCATCGGCTGCGAGCTGGCGATGGACATGGCGAGCGATGGCCGCGAGGTCACCCTGCTGGATCTGGCCGACAGCCCGCTCAGCGCCCTGCTGCCCGCCACCCTGACCCAGCCGCTGCAACAGGCGCTGCGCAGCCAGGGGGTCAGCCTGCAGTTCGGGACAGGTCTCGCCAGGATAGATGGCCAGCCGGGCGATGGCTGGCGCGTCACTCTGAGTGACGGGCGCGTCAGCGAGCAGGATCTGGTGATCGCCGCGATCGGCCTGCGGCCGAATCTGGCCCTGGCCCGCGGGGCCGGGCTGGCAGTGGAGCGCGGCATCTTGGTCGACCATCGGCTGCAGACCAGCGATCCCCATATCTTCGCGCTGGGGGATTGCGTGCAGTGGCAGGGTCAGCTGCTCCCCTTCCTGCAACCAATCGTGCTGGGGGCCAATGCGCTGGCGCGTACCCTGCTTGGCACGCCGACCCCGCTGACCCTGCCGCCCATGCTGGTGAAGGTGAAGACGCCGCGTTATCCCTTGCAGTTGGCCGGCCGCACCAAGGGCGAGGATCTCGCCTGGCAGTGCCGCTGGAACAGCCACGGCATGGTGGCCGAGGCGCGCGATCAAGCCGGCGAGCTGTGCGGCTTCGTGGTGGGGGGCGACCAGATGAGCGCCGCCTTCCCGCTGCTGCGTCAGCTGCCCCGTTAACCCCTTTCATTGCACCGGCCGGGTCGACCCGGCCACTCGAGGAGAACTGATATGGCCATGCAACTGATTCCGTCTCACTGGGTGGTGCGCCGCTCCACCCCCTTCTTCACCCGCCAGAATGTGCCCCAGGCCCTGCTCACCCACCACAACACCGCGGCCGGAGTGTTCGGCCAGCTCTGCGTGATGGAGGGCACCGTCACCTATCACGGTTTTGCCGACGAGCAGGCTGAGGAGCCCGAGGTTAGCCTGGTGATCCGGGCCGGGGAGTTTGCCACCAGCCCGCCCCAGTATTGGCACAGGGTCGAGCTGTCGGAGGATGCCCGCTTCAACATCCACTTCTGGGCCGAGCAGGCCGAATCCGACCAGCCGCTGTTCAACAGCCGCAAGGCATAAGGTGCAATCATGGGGAGGGGCATTGGGCGCAAATGTCCCCCTCTGCCCATGCAGATCAAAATAATCAATTCAGATGTCCGTTATCCTTGCCGCCAGTTGTGGATGAGGCAGTGAGGGAAACATGAGCGTGATCGAAGCCGTGACCATGGCCGCCGGCCTGGTCTATCTGGTGCTGCTGGCGTGGCAGGCGCGATCGGGCTGGCAGTGGCGTCTTGCCCTCGGCCTGCTGCTCATGCTCTGGTTGCTGGCGGCGGACAGCCTGCTCTGGTTCGGCGTGGGGCTGGTGGCCGGCGCGCTTGCCCTCTGGCACCAGCGGCGGCCGTTGCCCACCCTCGAGGCGCTCGACAGCCAGTGGCTGCGGGTACGCACGCGCCAGCTGCTGCTGCTCTGCTGGGGGCTGGTTACGCTGCAATACGGCCTGCATGTCTGGCAGCTGGGGCAGGGGATGAGCCCCTGGCTGGTACGCCCTGACGTGGTGGACGGCTTCCTGCCCATCGCCGGCGGGCTCGGGCTGCGGGCCTGGCTCGGACAGGGGCTGGTGGATCCACACCATCCGGCGGCCACCGTCACGGTACTGGTGCTCTCGCTGTCGGCCCTGCTGCTGGGGCGGGCGTTCTGTGCCTGGTTCTGCCCGCTCGGGCTGGTGGGTGAGTGGTTGCACGGCCTGCGCAGCCGATGGCTGGCGGGGGAGTGGACGCCGCCGCGCTGGCTCGATGTCGTGTTGCGTGGCCAGAAGTTTCTGGTGCTCGCCTTTCTGCTGTTTATCGTGCTGATCGCGGTGCCAAGCGCCACCCTGCCCGGCTACTTCACCAGCCCCTACCATCAGGCGGCGGACATGAAGATGGGGGCCTTCTTCTTCAACCTGACCCTGATCTCGGGTCTGTGCCTTGGCTGGGTGCTGCTGCTCACCGCCACCTTCCGCCAGGGCTTCTGCCGCTACCTCTGCCCCTATGGCGCCTGGCTGGCCCTGCTCGGCTTGTTGACCCCATTGCGCATTCGCCGTGACCCGGCCCGTTGCCTGCGCAGTGCGGGCCACGACTGCGACAAGTGCAGCCGGGCCTGCCCGTCGCGCATCCAGGTGCACCAGCTGATCGCGGTGCGCAGTCTCGAGTGCACCAGCTGCCTGAGCTGCGTGGCCGCCTGCCCCAAGCGGGCCGATGCGCTGCACTTGGGCACGCAGGGGCGCCGGCTCGCTCCCCGCCAGCTGCTGGGGCTGCTCTGCCTGTTGCTGCTGGTGCTGCCGCTGCTCGCTTACGGCCTGCTGGGGATCTGGGTCAGCCAGACGCCACTGGCGGATCGCGCCCAGCTGCTGCAACTGCTGCCGCAACTGACCCATTGAGTAGTGAAGAGCCAGTTGCAGGCTGTCTGCGAAGGGTCCATCGGGCAGCCTGAACATGCACCCGCATTTGATACCTGAGGGGTAGCAGGGTAAAGTCCCTTCCCCGACAGGCGGCCCTGCTGCCGTGTCGAGCCGGCAGCCCGCCTTGAGCGCACCTTGTTTCCCTTGCGAAGCAGCCAGCGCCGGGCGCCGGCACCTAGATGAGCGCGATCTACCATGACAACCGGCGTAGCACATGCAACGGTCCGCGGTCGCGATCAGATCCACAATCGTCTTTGGAGAAGTAAATGGGACAGAAACCATCGTTGGTGGGCGGGGCATGCATCATTGCCGGCGTCTGTGTAGGGGCCGGCATGCTGGGCTTGCCGAGTGCGGGGGCGGGCGCCTGGACCATCTGGTCGGTGCTGGCCATCACCCTGACCATGATCGTGATGACGCTCTCCGGCTGGATGCTGCTGGAGTCCTATCAGGGCTATCCGCTGCGCGTGTCGTTCGATACCGTTACCCGCGAACTGCTGGGGGAGAAGCTCAACGCCCTCAACAACCTCACCGTCTATTTCGTCGGTGGCATCCTGCTCTACGCCTACATCACCTCGGCCGGCCTCATCATCGACGGCATGACCGGCATCGGCAGCCAATGGGGCTCAATCCTGTTTACCCTGGGCTTCTCCGGCCTGGTGTGGCACTCCACCCGGGCGGTGGATCGCATCTCAGTAGTGCTGGTCATCGCCATGGGGCTGAGCTTCGTGTTCGGCATCTCGGGCCTGTCGCTCAACATCAAGCCGACCCTGCTGTTCGATACCCTGAGCGAGCACGCCAGCTATGCCCCCTATGCGCTGGCCATGCTGCCGGTGGCACTCACCTCGTTCGGTTATCACCACTCGGTGTCGTCCATGCGCGCCTACTACGGTGAGGAGCGCCGCGCCCGCTACGCCATCCTCGGCGGCACCGCCATCGCCCTGCTGTTCTACCTCATCTGGCTGGTGAGCGTGTTCGGCAACTTGCCGCGCAGCGAGTTCGGCCCCGTGGTGGCGCAGGGCGGCAACGTCGACGTGCTGCTCAAGGCGCTGGCCTCGGTGATCGAATCCGAGGCGGTGGCCAGCGCCCTCAACCTCTTCTCCATGGCTGCCATCCTCTCCTCCTTCATCGGGGTGGGACTGGGGGTGTTTGACTATCTGGCGGATCTGTTCAAGTTCGACAACGGCCGTGGCGGCCGCGCCAAGTCGTGGGCGGCCACCTTCCTGCCGCCGCTGCTGCTCTCCCTGCTGTTCCCGTTCGGCTTCCTGATGGCCATCGGCTACGCGGGCGCCGTGGCCACCCTGTGGACCTGCATCATCCCGGCCCTGCTGGCCTGGAAGGTGCGCGCCGGCAAGGGCAAGCAAGGTGACAAACAGGAGGGCTTCCGGGCGCCGGGCGGCATGCCGATGATCGCCGGCGTCTTCCTGTTCGGGGTGCTGACCGCAGCATTCCACCTGCTCAACATGGCGGGCATGCTGCCCGTCTACACCGGCTGACCACCCCGGTCTGCCCCGGCAGACTGCGACAAAAAACGGCGCCTGATGGCGCCGTTTTGCGTTCCAAATTGTGACGCAGACAGACAGGTTGGTGCCGTTCGGACTCGCCAGTGGGATGGCGTGCACTATAGTTTGGTTCTCTTTGGAGCCAAAATAGGAGCTGGCTATGGCATGGACTATCGATGATTCGCAACCCCGCATCCTCTACAACAAGGACAAGCACGTGGCCGTGACGGCGTCGGCCATGAGCAAGTACCATGAGTGGCGCCGGGAGATAGTGCGGGGTACCGATCCCAAGAATGCTGCCGACAAGGTGGGCGACATGCACTACGAGCAGTTGAGCGGCAAGAATAAAGGGATCTACACGATCCGCCTCAGCCAGGAGCACAGGGTCGCTTTTACCATCAACAGCACCCTGCAGCAGGTGAATGTGATCAGCATAGGTGGCCACTTTCCACCGAGCTGAGTGGTCTGGTTGAGTACAAAAAGGCGCCTGATGGCGCCTTTTTTATTGGCTGACAACCGCAGCCCGAGCGGGCTGTGGGTGGTGTGGTCAGCAGTCGGTCATACGGCCCTGCTGCGGGCGAGTCAGATCGCGCCAATCTCGCTGGCGGCGTGTACCAGCTGCTCCAGTTGATGATGGATCTGGCCTCGATCGAGCTGTTGCAGTGGCTGACGGCTCCAGAGGACTGGGGTCAGGCTATCCGGATCGAATGCCAGAACCGGTTTGCAGGGGTCCTGGCTGAACAAGTTCTGCGCTGCGGCTTGTGCGCTGGTGGCGGCTTCTAGGCGGGTAAACATCAGCAGGTAGTTGGCCGGGTGTTCGGTCAGGTGGTAGGTTTGCTCGCCGATCTGCAGGCTGGTGACGCTCTCTTCCTGTGCTGGCATGGGGAGAGAGAGGGAAAGAAACAGCTGGTGGAGGGCGGCGTGATAGAGAGAGTTCATCGAGGGCTCCAAATTAGTGATGGTGCAATTAGAGCAGCTCACCGCAGACGACACTGTTAATGGTGGCTCTGTTTTTTTAGCTTTCCGGCCAGTTGGGTGGCGTGTCGCATTCAGTGCAAAAATCCCGACCAATCGCGATAGTCCGCCCCCATTGCCTCTCCTAGACTGAGCGCGAAACATCACGAGAAGATAAACACCATGCAGATTCAAACACATACTGGCGGCCTGCAGGCCGTCGCCCAGCACAGTGATGCTGCGGCCGGGGTTGGCAAGTTCGGCCAGCTGGATGCTCGTCAGGTTGCCACCAGTCAGGATGCCCTTCAGCTGGGCAGCCGCAGCGAACCGCAAAAAGGAGAGGGGCTGCTGTCCCGTTTGGGAGCCCAGTTGGCCCGTCCGTTTGTGGCACTGAAAGAGTGGATCGGCAATCTGCTGGGGGCTAGCCCCGCGGCGCCCGCCCGCTCGGCACCGCCGGCAGACAACCTCTCCCTGGCCGACCAAAAGCGCCTGCTGCTGCAAAAGGCGCTGCCCTTTACCCTGGGTGGCCTCGATAAGGCGAACGAGCTCAATAACATAGATGCACAGCAGCTGGGACAGGAACATGCCAGGCTGGCGACCGGCAATGGCGCCCTGCGCTCGCTGGCAACCTCACTGAACGGGATCAAGGATGGCTCCATGCGGCAGGAGAGCCAAACCTTGGCGGCCGGTTTGCTTGAACGTCCCATCGTCGGTATCCCGCTCCAGCAGTGGGGCACGGTGGGCGGCAAGGTAACGGAGTTGATCTCCAGTGCCACCCCGGAGCAGTTACAGGAGGCGATGAGCCAGCTGCACGCCGTGATGGCGGAAGTGGCCGACTTGCAGCGCGCTGTCAAGGCCGAGGTCGCTGGTGAACCGCTGCCGGCCACCACCAATGCCGAGGTTGCGGCGGCTCCACATGGAGAGGCCAAGCCTGCCGCCCGCGAAACCGTAACCATGGCACGCCAGACCGAGGCCACTGGTTACAAGCAGGCGCTGGAGCTCATCAGCTACCAGGCCAGCTACCTGCTGCGGGGTCAGGCTTCGACCGAGGTTACCCTGAGCAGTGATGACCTCAATGCCTTGCACCAGCACATTGCCGACGGCTCCATCAATGGCTCCCATATGGCCAAGCTGCAAACCCGGGGTGATCTGCAGATCCTGCGTACATTGGCGCTCTCTCTTGCGGGCGGCAGCGATGCCAATGGTGCTTCTCTGGGCAATGCGCTCGACAGTCTTGCCTCGGCGCGTCCCAACCAGCGGTTGGTGCTGGGCGGCCTGATGCAGTTTGCCGGTCAGACCGATCAGGCATGGGCAGACCAGACCGCCGGCAAGCCGGAGGATCGACTCGATGCGGGGGCAAGACTGCGCTTTGATACCGGCCACATGAAGGCGGAGCTGGCTCGTCTTGACGACAGCGCGGCGCGACAGGTGCTGCTACAGCTGGAGGGGGATTTTGGTGATCGAGCCAAGGCCGTCTGCGACTTCGCGGTAGCGCAGGTCTCGACCTTTGCCGACAGCGAGAGCAGCCCGGAAGCCGTATTGGTCTCCCGCCTGACCCGCATGGGCAACCTGGTGGGCAGCCTGACCGACGAGCTGAAGGTGCGCCTCCAGCTGCCCGAATCAGCACGTGGTGAGCCGACCATGATTGACTCCGTCAGCCAGCTGACCCCGCTGGAGCTGGCGGCCCTGGCCCATATCGGCGTCGAGGCCGGTTATCTCGAGTAATTGGCTCCCTACAAGGAAACTGCATGCAATAACGGACACCTCAGGGTGTCCGTTATTGCATGGTGAGTAGCCCGGTTGCGGAGTTACTGCCGGTAACGGGCGGCGGTGATGAACTGGCCGAAGGTCTCGCACCAGATGATCACGCTGTCGTAGTCGGCCGGGTTCACATCGGCAGGGAGGGGGACGATGAAGTTGTCGAAGGTCTTCACCGGCCCGATTTTCACCATCTTCTCCTTCAGACTGGCAAAGTCGGCCTCGGTCTCGACAAAGGTGGGCGACAGGTAGAGCTGGTAGTCGGGGCCGGGCGCCAGCTTGCCCATCAGGCTGATGGCATCGGGCCCTATGCTGACCTGCCCTTCTCCCCAGTGCAGCCGGTCGCTGTCTTGCAGATCTCGGCGAAAGGTGCCGTGAAAGCTGGCCTGGGCCTGCCGGGCGGCAACCTGCTCGTTGGCGGGGGCGGGTGGGGCTATCAGGATCGGCAGGGCATAGATGCCGGCCGCAAAGCCGGCGGCGCCCACCAGCAGATGGCTGGTCAGCAGCAGGGCCAGGGTTTTGCGTTGCATGGCGGTCTCGGTCGTTGATTAATTGATGGCACCACCCTACCAGCAGGCCGCCGTCATGCCCACCCCGGAATGGGGCATGACGGTGGTTGCACGGGCATCGCGCAGGCGGGGTTTACTGGATGCTGACCGCCAGGGTGTGGGGCACCTGCTCGCCGCGGCGGGCGGAGGCACGCATCTGATAGACCTGGATCAGGTACTTGCCGGAGGTGGGCAGGGCGCCTTGCCACTGACCATCGCCATCGTTGCGACCGATCGCCTCGGCCTGGCCGGGTTGGGCGCCGGGGGCGAAGACATTGAAGTTGGCGTTGCTGCTGCCGCCGATCTTGACCGTCATGGTCTGGCCCGCCTTGGCCACCAGGGTGTAATGGATGGTGTCATAGCCGGTGAAGCTGCCCTTGAGCTGGGCGCTGTGGGTTCCCTTGGCAAACTGCACCTGGACAGTGGTGATCTTGTCGGCAGCTTGCGCACCGGCGACCATGGTGATGGCCAGCAGGGCGGCCTGGATTGCTCGTTTCATCGTTGCACCTCGTGAAGGGGCCCTGTCACCCTGGCAGAGCCGCCTCGACAAGATATGCCCAAATCGGTGGGTTGCCTATCCGGCTCAGAGATATCGTCCCGGCCGAGTTGGCATGAACAGGTGAGATGCGTGGCGACGCTGCTTCGCATGTTGCAGCGCAAGGCAAGTGGTCGAGCGGGTTGTTAAAGCCGGGCGCAGCTGCCTGGCCCGGCTTGGTGTTCACTCCCTTTATCGCACGAATCAGTGCGCGGGCAGGATTAGGGGTTGACGCTGCGGGTAATCTTCAACTGATGAATCCCACCGGAGCATTGGGAGTCATTGCCCCAGGCACTGACCGGCAGGCCGCGATCCAGCGCCAGCAGGGCCATTTCGAACATGCCCCTGCCGGGGTAATCATTCAGGTTTTTGAAGACATGGAAGCTCGTGCTGCCCTGCTCATAATTCTTTTCCCATGAAATCACCACCGCATTGCCGGCGTCGGGGCCGCCACTGGCCGATTTGATATAGCCGGCATGCACATCGGTCAACATGACCCGATCAAGACACTGCACGTCGACCCGGTAAGTGGCCAAGGCACTGGTAGATAACATCAGGGTGGACAAGGCGGCCAACATAACGAACTTCTGTTTAATTATCATTCTACACATCTCCATTTGTGTGTTTTGGGTGAATGGCGGAAATTAAAATGGAGAGGTGGAAAAGGCCATGCCTATTTAATTCTGATAAGTCTGATATTGATTTTATATATTGCTTGGCAAGTGCCTTGTTTGGGGTGTCTATTTTAAATTGGAGATAAAGTATTGATTTTCAATGGTTTGTTTTTGAATTCGGATGTCACTATTTTTCATCATCGCGGTGATACGAAAGATGGTTGGATATATAAAACAAAGCATTTTTAATGCTGCATTATTTATTTTTAGGTATGACTTGGTAAAAGCTACAGCTTAATTGATGAGTCACAACAAGAAGAAATGGGGCGTAAAAATATCTTTTTTGGTTATTGCTATCCATCAGCCAGCCTGCATATGAATTTGGATGATCGGTAGAGAGGCAGGCTTATATTCGCGCGTATTCGATGATGGCTGCCGAGCAAGAGAACCCGCTGGCGGGCATATCCCGTGCAGCTTTGAATCAGACGCTGTGGGCGCGATGGCAATCCGATACCCTATGACTCGAGTTCTTCTTTTATCACGGGAATGGAACATGCTGATCATCTTCAGTGGTTTGCCGGGCAGCGGAAAAAGCACTATCGCACGAGCGCTGGCCCAGCGGTTGGGCGCCGTCTACCTGCGCATCGATACCATAGAGCAGGCCATTCGTGCTGCGGAACAGGCGGATAACGAGATGGGGCCGGCCGGTTATTTCGTCGCCTATGGGCTGGCCAGAGAGAACCTGGCACTTGGCTCGATCGTCATCACGGATTCCGTTAACCCCATCCAGCTGACCCGGGATGCTTACCACGATATCGCCCTTTCGGTCGGGGTGCCCTGTCTCGATGTCGAGGTGGTCTGCTCCAATCCGAAGCTGCACCGCGAGCGGGTCGAAAACCGGACGGTGGATATCGAGGGGTTGGCATTGCCGGACTGGCAGGCGGTGATCTATCGCGACTATCAACCCTGGGACAGGGAGCGTTTGGTACTGGATAGCGCCACCCTGTCGGTCACCCAGAGCGTGGAAAAGATTGTCGCTGCATTGGCACAGGAATCGTAGGTTCGATTAGCGGAGCGTAATCGGACGAACGAGAGGCTTTGATTGCGGTTGTTGCCGTGCAACAGAGGCGGCCAGCCGGAGGGAGAAATTCGGCTGGTCGTTATAGCGGGAGAATTGATTTACGCGAACGTCCGATTACGCCTGGCGGCTAATCGAACCTACGAGCTGCCCCCTTCTCCCCTTGCGGGAGAAGGTTTGGGGATGAGGGGGCGTTATGCCAACCCAAGGTCAATGTTGGGCTTCTCGATGTTTGGCACCGACCGGCATGCACCATATCTCACCGCCTCACGTAGGTTCGATTAGCGCAGCGTAATCGGACGCACGAGAGGTTTTGATTGCGGTTGTTGCCGTGCAGCAGGGGGGCCAGCCAGAGGGGGAATTCGGCTGGCCCTTATGGCGGGAGAATCCATTTACGCGAACATCCGATTACGCTTCGCTAATCGAAGCAGTGGGCCTAATATGAAGCTAATTTTCATGTCGGGGCGGTTAAAATGGAAGATAAGATTAAACACTTTCAAAAGAAAAATGCAACTGTATATATTGGATCCAAAAAATATCGCCTTGATTCATTAAAGTACAAGTCTAACGAAGATAAAATAGAATTGATGAGGGCATGGTTTTTTGAAAATTATTCAGACCCTATAGACCTACCATATAATGGCCGTGAAGGTGGCTATCAATATATACATGGTGGTCCATATGATGCAGGTGAAGAGCTATTTGGAATGTTTTCTGAATATGTCGAAGATCGCTTTATTGAAGAGCTTGCTGATGACTTGAACTCTGAAAATTACGAGTGGGGAAGAAACCCAGATAAATCAGACTGGTATTATGAACAGTTCATAGACTTGATGGAAAACCAATATGAAGATATTTATTCTTATGTTAGTCCATTGACGTCTTTTAATGAAAGCATTGGCCATATTAGAGGAATGCTTGAGATTCAGGTTGCTCCAAAAAAAGAGCGATATATGCTTGGCATGCTGCAAGTTAATATTATTACTGCAATGGAAACATATCTGGCTGAAGCTTTTATTTCATCATTAGAGCGGGATTCTCGTTTCATTTTTAATTTTTTGAGCCAAAGTGAAGAATATAAAGGTAAGAACATCCCAATGAGCCGATTATTCTCTTCACCTGCCGAGATAGAAAAACAATTAGAGGAAATAAAAAGAGATATTAAGGCAAGTTTAGTCGATAAATTATGGCATAAACTGAAGTCTATAGCGGTGCCATTGTATAAGATTACATATGGGATAGAGTTTCCAAGAGATATCGGAGTGTTATATAAAGCAGTTTCTCAACGACATGATTGGGTTCATCGAAATGGAAAGGACAGACATGGGGAGCTTTTAGAGATATCAAAAGCAACAATTATTGAATTAATTGAGAAGGTAGAGGAGTTAATACAGGCTATTGATGATCAATTTGACTCCATTCTACCAAATGTGGAACGTGACTTTTAATAACAAGATAAATTAATGACGTATCATAAAAAACGGCGCCTTACGGCGCCGTTCTTAATATCAATCAACCCAACCAATATCACTGCAGCAGAGAGATATCCGCCACTTGCAGGAACAGGTTGCGCAGGTTGTTCAGCAGCGCCAGACGGTTGGCCTTGAGGGCTTCGTCGTCGGCCATCACCATGACTTCGTTGAAGAAGGTGTCGACCGGCTCGCGCAGGGCGGCCAGACGGGTGAGGGCAGCCTGATAGTCACCGGCGGCGAACAGCGGGGCCAGTTCGGCTTGCAGTTCGGCAACCTGGGTGGCCAGCGCCTTCTCGGCGGCATCGACCAGCAGTTCCGGTTTGACGGCAGTCGGCAGCTCACCTTCGACCTTGGCCAGAATGTTGCTCACGCGCTTGTTGGCGGCAGCCAGTGCCAGTGCGGCATCCAGCGTGCGGAAGTGGCTGACGGCCTTGACGCGACGATCGAAGTCGAGCGGACGGGTCGGGCGGCGGGCCAGTACGGCCAGCACCACGTCGGCACCGATACCTTCGTCTTGATAGGCGGCACGGAAGCGGCCCAGCATAAAGTCGACCACGTCGGTGACGACGGTTTGGTTGGTCAGCTTGTCGCCGTAGACGCGTACCGCTTCTTCCACCAGTTCAACCAGATCCAAGTCCAGCTGCTTCTCGGTCATGATGCGCAGGGCACCGATGGCGGCGCGACGCAGGGCGAACGGGTCCTTGTCACCCTTCGGCAGCATGCCGATGCCGAAGATACCGGCCAGGGTGTCGAACTTGTCGGCCAGCGCGACGGCGCAGGCAACCAGACCGGACGGCAGGGCATCGCCGGCAAAGCGCGGCATGTACTGCTCGTTGAGGGCCACGGCCACCGCTTCGTCTTCGCCATCGTGACGGGCGTAGTGCATCCCCATGACACCCTGGGTGTCGGTGAACTCGCCGACCATGTTGGTCATCAGGTCACACTTGGAGAGCAGACCGGCACGCTTGGCCTGAGTGACATCAGCACCGATACGCTCGGCGATAAAGCCGGCGACGGTCTCGATGCGCTCGACCTTGGCCTTGACGGTGCCCAGCTGTTGCTGGAATAGCACGGTTTCAAGGCGCGGCAGGCGGGAGGCCAGGGTCTGCTTGAGGTCGGTCTTGAAGAAGAACTCGGCGTCGGAGAGACGGGGGCGAACCACCTTCTCGTTGCCGCTGATGATCTGGCTCGGGTCTTTCGACTCGATGTTGGTGACGAAGATGAACTTCGGCAGCAGCTTGCCGTTCTTGTCGTAGACCGGGAAGTACTTCTGGTCACCCTTCATGGTGTGAACCAGCGCCTCAGCCGGTACGGCCAGGAACTTCTCTTCGAAGTTGGCGGTCAGCACCACAGGCCACTCGACCAGGGCGGTCACTTCTTCCAGCAGGGCGTCGTCCAGATCGGCCACGCCACCGAAGGCGGCAGCGGCCGCTTCGGCGTCAGCCTTGATCTTGGCCTTGCGCGCCATGAAGTCGGCAATCACCATGCCGCGCTCCTGCAGGATCTGCGGGTACTGGCTGGCGTTGTCGATGGTGAACTCGCTCTCGCCCATAAAGCGGTGACCGCGAAGGGTGCGGGCAGAGTCGATACCCAGAATGGTGGCGGGAACCAGCTCGCCATCCAGCAGCAGGGTCACGGTGAAGACCGGACGCACGAACTGGATGGTCTTGTCGCCCCAGCGCATCATTTTCGGGATCGGCAGCTTGGCCAGCGCTTGGCTAACCAGCTCACCCAGCAGATCGACGGCCGGACGGCCTTCGACCTTGGCGGTGTGAACCAGCCACTCACCCTTGTCGGTGACCAGACGCTCGGCCTGTTCAACGGTGATGCCGTTGCCACGGGCCCAGCCTTCGGCAGCCTTGGTCGGCTTGCCTTCGGCATCGAACGCCTGGGCAACGGCCGGGCCGCGCTTCTCGACGCTCTTGCTCGGCTGTTCGCCAGCCAGCTCGCTCACTTTCAGCGCCAGACGGCGCGGTGAGGCAAACCACTCGACGTCGCCGAAGGCCAGATCGGCCTTGGTCAGTTCGCTTTTGAGGTTGTCGGCAAAGGCTTCGGCCAGGGAGCGCAGGGCTTTGGGCGGCAGCTCAGCAGTACCGATCTCTACCAGAAATGTATGTTGTGCCATGTCCGTTCCTTAACCTTGCTTGTTCTCACTGCGCTGACACATAGGGAAGCCCAGCGCTTCGCGGGAGGCGTAGTATGCCTCTGCCACGGCCTTGGTCAGGGTACGAATGCGCAGGATGTAGCGCTGACGCTCGGTGACCGAGATGGCCTTGCGGGCATCCAGCAGGTTGAAGGAGTGAGCGGCCTTGAGGATGCGCTCGTAGGCGGGCAGCGGCAGCGGTTTTTCCAGTGCCAGCAGGTGCTGGGCTTCCTTCTCGTACTGCTCGAAGCAGTGGAACAGGAACTCCACGTCGGCGTGTTCGAAGTTGTAGGTGGATTGCTCCACTTCGTTCTGGTGGAACACGTCGCCATAGGTGGTCTTGCCCAGCGGGCCGTCAGACCAGACCAGATCGTAGACGCTGTCTACGCCCTGAATGTACATGGCCAGACGCTCGAGACCGTAGGTGATCTCGCCGGTGACCGGCTTGCACTCGAGGCCGCCGACCTGCTGGAAGTAGGTGAACTGGGTCACTTCCATGCCGTTCAGCCACACTTCCCAACCCAGACCCCAGGCCCCTAAGGTCGGGTTTTCCCAGTTGTCTTCCACGAAGCGGATGTCGTGGATTTCAGGATCCATACCCAGCTCTTTCAGGGAGCCCAGATAGAGTTCCTGAATGTTGTCGGGGGAAGGCTTGATGATCACCTGGAACTGATAGTAGTGCTGCAGGCGGTTCGGGTTTTCACCGTAGCGGCCGTCAGTCGGACGGCGGGACGGTTGCACGTAGGCGCAGGCGATGGGCTCGGGGCCCAGGGCGCGCAGGCAGGTCATGGGGTGAGAAGTACCGGCACCCACTTCCATATCCAGCGGCTGAATGATGGTACAGCCCTGGCGGGACCAATAGTCCTGCAGCTGCAGGATCAGGCCCTGAAAGGTTTTGACATCGAATTTTTGCATAATTTTTTTCGCGCGAAATGAAATCAGAGCAAGATTTGCTGAATGTGAACCGAAGGAGTATACCGTCTGGCATGGTCGGATAATAGGCGAAATTACAGCGGATTAATGTGATGGCGCTGCGCCGGGCCTGGGCGGGAGGGGTTCTCGGCACTCCTACGCCCAGGTTGGCATCGACCCCGGGGATTGGATGAAATGACAGGAGAGAGGGAATGGAGTTGCGTTGCGCCTGGGTGACCAAAGACCCGGAATACATCGAATACCATGACAAACAGTGGGGGAGGCCGGTCCATGACTCGCGTGAGCTGTTTGCCAAGCTCTGCCTCGACGGCCAGCAGGCGGGGCTGTCGTGGATCACCATCTTGAAACGCACCGAGAGCTACCATCGCGCCTATGCGGATTTTGATCCGGTGCGCATCGCGCAGTTCGACGAGCACGATGTGGCGCGGCTGATGCAGGATACCGGCATTATCCGCAACCGGCTCAAGGTCCAGTCGATCATCAAAAATGCCCGCGCCTATCTGGCGCTGGAGGCCGAAGGCGTCGACTTTGTCGATTATCTGTGGGGCTTCGTGGGCGGCGCCCCCATCGTCAACCAGCGCCAGGGCAACGGCGACATTCCGGCGACCTCAGCGGAGTCGGATGCCATGTCCAAGGCACTCAAGAAACGCGGCTTCACCTTCGTCGGCAGCACCATCTGCTACGCCTTCATGCAGGCGGTGGGGATGGTGAACGATCATCTGGTGACCTGCCCCTGCCACGCCGAGTGCCAGCAGGGGGTTGTGCGCCAATAAACCGGGCGCAAGGTAAAAGAGAAGGGAGGCTGATGCCTCCCTTTTGCATATCGGCATGGCGTCAGCCATAGGGGTCATCAGGCGATCCCGGCCTGACGCAGCGTGCCTGAGTACTGTTTGTCGACCTTGGAGATGTGGTTGAGCAGCCAGTTCTTGAGAAACACCAGCAGCTCCATGTTGAACTCCTCGTCGTCCGTGCCGTTGCGCTGCATCAGGGTGTCGAGCTCGGCCAGCAGCCGGGCGTGTTCCTGCTTGTGGCGGCGCAGCTCGGGGTAGCCCGCCTGCTCCATCACGCGCTCCTCGTCGGCGAAGTGCTGGGTGGCGAGCTTGAGCAGCTCGTCGAGCCGCTGTTTGCGCTGCTGGGCCGGGCTCTTGTCGAGCACCGCCTGGTAGAGCCGGTTCATCGCCTCGAACAAGCCCAGATGCTGGCTGTCCATGCTGGGCACCTGCACCATGAAGGCCTCGTTCCAGTGCAGCAGCTCTTGATCCTGGCTGGCAGAGCCAGCCTTGCTGACGTCGAACTGATCGCTGATGAGGCCGATCTCCTCGTTGGCCTGGTTCATGTCCCGGGTGTGGCTGCGGCTCTGGCGCGCCAGCTCCAGACATTCGCGGGCAATGCTGGCGACCTCCATCACATTGCGGTTGGTCTCTTCGGTGACCTGGGCCTGCTGGCCGGCGGCGGTGGCGATGTGGCCGTTCATGTCGTTGACCCGGGTGATGGCTTCGACGATGGCGGTCAGGGTCTCGCCGGTGCCCGCCGCTTGGCTGACCGCCTGTTCGCTTACGTTGCGGGTGGTGTGCATGGTGGTCACCGCATGGCGGGTATTGTGCTGCAGCGTCTCTATACGCTGCTGGATGTCGACGGTGGCGGCCTGAGTGCGGGTCGCCAGCTGGCGCACCTCGTCGGCCACCACCGCGAAGCCGCGGCCCTGCTCACCGGCCCGGGCCGCTTCGATGGCGGCGTTGAGCGCCAGCAAATTGGTCTGTTCCGAGATGGTGCGGATCACCTGCAGGATGTTGCCGATCTGGGTGCTCTCCTGATCCAGCTGGGTCACTTCCCCGGCGGATTGCTCGATGTGGTCGGCCACCTGCCGGATCAGGGAGATGGTCTGGCTCACCTGCCGCTGGCCGTCGTGGGCCTGCTGCTGGGTGAGCAGGGTATCCTGGCTGGCCTGCTCGGTGTTGTGCTCGATGTTGTGGACGGTGGCGGTCATCTCGTTGATGGCGGTCGCCAGCATGTCGGTGTTCTGCTGGGCCTGTTGCATGCTGCTGAGGGTGCTGCCGGAGTGCGACATCAGCAGGGCCATCTTGTCGTGGGTCTTGCGCGAAACCTGCTGCACCGTACCGATCAGGCTGTCGATATTGCCGAGGAAGCGGTTGAACACCTCCGCCAGATAGGCGAACTCGTCCTTGCCCTGGCTGTGCAGCCGGAAGGTGAGGTTGTGGCTGTGGTTGGCCAGTTCGACCAGCTGACCCATCAGATGTTGCAGCGGGCCGACGGTCTTGAAGTAGATGAGCAGCAGCATCAACAGGATGATGGCCAGGCTGACGGCCAACTGCAGCATGTCCTGATGCTGCAGGGCCTCGCTCTGGCCGCGGATATCCTGCTCCCGCTGCTGGAACTGGTGTTGCTGCTGTTCCAGCACCGCTTCGACCTGGCTGGCGATGTTGTCGGTGAGGGCGTCAAACCCTTCGGTCGGCTGCTTCATCAGCTGGTTGCCGGCCTCGCGCCCCTCCTTCAGATAGATGTCTACCATCCGCTTGCCGATCTCCAGCTGGCGGGCCAGCAGCGGGGTGAGCGGCGCTTTCAGCTGCGGCAGCCGCTCCAGCAACTGGCGGGCCGCCTGGGCGTGCTGTTCGGCCTCGCCGATGGAGTCCATCTCGCCGGAGACGGCGGCATCGGTCAGGAACTGCTGGACCTGGGTGGTGTGATAACGCAGCTCCTGCAGGGCTATCTGCTCGTTGGCACTGACGATGAGCTGGTTGGGCAGCTCACCGAGGCGGGCGGTCAGGCTGCTGCGCCAGAGCCCGGCCAGCGCCATGGTGATCAGAATGATGAGGCTGGCACTCAACAGCAGGTGCCGGATCGAGACGTTGCGAAGCAGTGCGGACATGAGAGACCTCTGAGCACTATTGATGGTGCATTCAATAGTAGCCAAAGGGGGCGCATTTTGGTCCGTTGCACAAGGAGATAGGTCACAGTTGCGAGCTTGATCCGGTTACCGGTTCAGGCGGCATCCAGCCGGCCTGCGGATACTGGGGGGTGGGCAGAGAGGAGCGTGATGTTGATAACGTCACACCTTGGCACAGCTCTGGGGTAGAATGCGCCCTCTTTGGATTTGAGTCGGTTTTTTTAGAGGTTTTTCATGCATTTCAAGACACTTGTTCCTGCCGTTGCCCTGCTCGTAGCCCTGACCGGCTGTACCACCAACCCCTACACTGGCGAATCCCAGACCTCCAAGGGCGCCTGGGGCGCGCTGGCTGGCGCGGCCACTGGCGCTGCCGTGGGCGCGCTCTCCTCCAGCAAGGGTGACCGCAAGAAGGGGATCCTGACCGGCGTGGCCGCCGGCGCCGCGCTGGGCGGTGGTATCGGCTACTACATGGACGTGCAGGAAGCCAAGCTGCGCGAGAAGCTGCAGGGCACCGGTGTCAGCGTGACCCGCAACGGTGACCAGCTGATCCTCAACATGCCGAACAATGTCACCTTCGACAGCTCCAGCGCCCAGCTGAAAGCGGCCGGTGCCAACACCCTGTCCGGCGTGGCCATGGTGGTCGGTGAGTTCGACAAGACCCGCCTGAACGTGGTCGGTCACACCGACAGCACCGGTTCCCGCGAGCTGAACATGAAGCTCTCCGCCCAGCGCGCCGATGCCGTCGCCGCCCAGTTGATCGGCCAGGGTGTGACTGGCAGCCGTATCTCCACCAGCGGCGTGGGCCCGGATCAGCCGGTTGCCACCAACAGCACCGCCGAAGGCAAGGCCCAGAACCGTCGGGTGACCATCACCTTGACCCCGACCGCCTAAGCGGTCTGGTTCGCAGCCATGAAAAAGGCCCCGCTAGCGATGGCGGGGCCTTTTGTTATCCGGCGTTGCGGGCTTTAGACGGCGGCAGTCAGCTGCACTTCCACCTTGTAGCCTTCGTGGGCGAGGCGGGCCTGTACGCAGGCTCTAACCGGCGCGGTGCCAGCCGGGATCCAGGCATCCCACTGCTCGTTGAAGGCCGCGATGTCCGCAATGTCCTTGAGATAGACGTTGGCCATCAGGATCTTGTCGACGCCGGAGCCGTTGGCTTCCAGCAGGCGCTGCAGGCTTGCCAGTACTTCACGGGTCTGCTGGTGAATATCGGCGGTGTCAGTGGCGGGCACTTCCACCACGTAGAGGGTGCCGTTGTGAATGACCACGTCAGACCAACGCTGGGTGGTGCCGATTCGGGTAATGGCTGGCATGGATTGCTCCGGTGTTGGGGCTTACTGACCCTTGCGGATCAGATAGCGGTAAGGGGCCTGCTCTGTCTCGCTGGCGACCAGGGTGTGATCCATGAAGCGGCAGAAACTGGGGATGTCGCGGGTGGTTGAGGGGTCGTCGGCACTGACCAGCAGGGTCTCCCCGTCAGCCATCAACCGCACTTTTTTACGAACCATCATTACTGGCTCGGGGCAACGAAGCCCGATTGCATCCAACTCGTGAGTCGCGTCGCAGAATAAAGCACTCATCAATAATCAACCTTCAACCAAATCAGCTGCCAATGATACTCACGGCGAAAAAATAATCAAACCACTCCGGCAACTGGCAGCATATGTAACCAAAGTGTTATCTGGGCCTACCCACTCACCGCCGTATGAGTAATATAAAAATTGAACCATATTCAACAAGGAGGTGTGAATATGCAGGTCTCCTACGGCAGATTACAAGCCTACGCAGGCATGGGGTTCTTGTCTTTCGCCATGATAGTGATGGGCAGCCCGATCGGTAACACCGGCACCTGGTTCGGTTCCATGGTGATGATCGGACTGGGGCTCTGGATCGAGCTCAGCGATTACTACGACGAGGATGAGGACGAAAACGATCAATCCTGACCCCAATACTTTCACAACGACAAAGGCGGATATTTCATCCGCCTTTGTCGTTTCTGGCCGCCGCGAAAAGCGTCAGCGGGTCGAGCGCATCGCCCGCTCCAGATGCAGTGCCGTCTGTTGCGGGTTGGCTCTGGGGTCGTTGAAGAAGTTGCTCAGCACATCCATGATCGCCTGGCGCATGTTGGTCGGCGTCGCCATCCCTTCCGCCATGCTGGGCAGCAGGTTGCCCTCCCGCTCCGCCAGCAGAAAATCCTGATAGGAGCGGATGGCGCAGCGGTCGAACTTGCTCATGTCCGGCTTGGTCAGTGCCGGGATCGAGCCTTTCACCCGGTTGAACTCCTGCTGGAAGCGCGGCGTCATCAGCAACTGGGCCAGCTCGCCCTGGGCCTGCAGCTGGGCGGGATCCCGCTGCTTGAACATGGCGATGGAGTCGAGGTTGTAGCTGAACAGGTTGGCACTGCCGGGGCTCGGCAGGCACTCGATATCCTCGCCGGGTCGGTAGTTGCCGGCGCTCAGTTCGCCCTTCACCCAGTCCCCCATGATCTGCATGGCGGCGCCGCCGCTCTCCAGCAGGTTGGTGGCCTGGTGCCACTTCAGGCCGGCGTATTTCTCCGGCACATAGCCGCGCAGCTGCTGAAAGCGGGTCAGCACCCGCACCATGTCGGGGCCGGTCAGGGTGGCGCTGTCCTGTTCCACGAAGGCTTTGCGGTAGAACGCCTTGCCCCCTTCGCCGAGTGCCACCGTTTCGAACAGCACCGCCAGCTGCCAGGGCTCGTTGCCGATGGCGAGCGGGGTGATCCCTTGCTGCTTGAGCCGATCGGCCACGGTCACGAACTGGGCCCAGCTGGTGGGCGGGGTCAGCTTGTTGCGCTCGAAGATCTTGCGGTTGAGCCACAGCCAGTTGACCCGGTGGATGCCGGTCGGCACCGCCATCAGGGCGCCGTTCTGGCTGAGGGTCTCCCGCACCATGGGCGGCAGCTGGGGATACCAGCCGAGGTGTTCGGCCATGGGGGTGAGGTCGCGCAGGAAGCCGAGTCCAGCCCATTCCCGCAACTCGAACCCCTTGAGGTGGGCCGCCTCCGGCGGATTGGCCGCCAGTGCCCGGCTTTTCAGCACCGTCATGGCGCTCTTGCCGCCGCCGCCCTGCACCGCGAAGTCGTTCCACTGGTTGCCCTGCTCGGTCCACTCGGACTTGAGCACTTCCACCGCCCTGGCCTCGCCGCCAGAGGTCCACCAGTGCAGTACCTCCACCTGAGAGGCGCCTACAGGCAGGGAGAGCAGGGCGATGACAGAAAAAGACAACCACTTCATAAGGTTACTGCCTTGGTAGGGAGAGGGTGGCCTGCAGGCCGCCCTGCGGACGATTTTCCAGCACCAGGTCGCCGCCGTGGGCGTGGGCTATGTTGCGGGCAATACCCAGACCCAGACCGGTGCCGGCCAGATCCGTGCTGAGCCGATAGTAGGGCTCGAAGATGCGTTCGAACTGATCCTCCGGCAGGCCGGGACCCTCGTCCATGATGAACAGGATCAGCATCTCCTCGTCGTCCATGATGATGATGCGCACCCGTTGGCCGTACTTGATGCCGTTGTCCACCAGGTTGCCGATGCAGCGCTTGAGGGCCAGCGGCTTGCCACGGTAGGGCTGCTTGCAGTGACCTTCGATGGTCAGCCGCTCGTCGTGCAGGTTCATGGCTTCCGCCATCTGCTCCAGCATGGCGTCGATGTCGAGCTGCTCGATGTTCTCGTGGATGTCGGTGTCTTTCACCGTCTGTAGCGCCCCCTTCACCATCAGCTCCAGCTCGTCCAGGTCCTTGTTGAACTTGGCGATCTGCTGCTCGTCGTCGAGCAGTTCGACCCGCAGCCGCAGCCGGGTGATAGGGGTCTTGAGGTCGTGGGAAATCGAGCTGAACAGCCGCTCTCTATCGTCGATATAGCGGCGGATGCGGTGCTGCATGATGTTGAAGGCGCGGGTGGCCGCCACGATCTCGGAGGCCCCCTCCTCTTTCAGCGAGGGCTGGTCGATGTCCTTGCCGAGGTTGACCGCCGCCTTGGCCAGCCGGCGCAGCGGCCGGGTCTGCCAGCGCACCAGCAGGAAGGTGAAGAAGCAGAGGAACACCGTCATCAGGGCGATGAAGCGCACCTGGTTGCTGGGCATGACGGTATCGTCGAGCGTCATGTAGGGGGCCGGCAGCAGGGCCGCCAGATAGAGCCACTCACCCGGCTCTATTTCGATCTGGGTCACCAGCACAGGTGGATTGATCGGCTCCAGCGACAGGGTGTAACGGGCCCAGGAGGAGGGCAGATCCGCCAGCAGGGTGTCGTTGTTGAAGACGTGCAGCTCTTCGGGGCGCGAGAAATCCACCTTGATCGCCATGGCGTCGGAGAGCTTGCGGGTCAGTACCCCCTGCACCTCCTTGAGCACCAGCGTCTTGCGCTCGCTGTCGGGGATGGCGCTGATGTGGATCTCCTCCTCGTTCAGCGACACGAAGAAGCGGCTGCCACCCATGTTGCGCAGCTGGTCCAGCGCGATGTGGCGGTACTGCAGCGGCAGGGATTTGAAGAAGTTGACGGTGGAGGCGGCCGACAGTGCCAGGTTGCGGGTGGTGCTGAGCATGCCTTCCAGCTCCCGCTTCTGGATCTGCTGCATCCAGATGCCGGTGAGTATGGTCTGGGAGAGCAGGATCGCCAGCAGCAACAGCAGCAGCATCCGCGACAGCAGGGAACGGGGCACCAGCGCCCGCCAGAACCACCTGGTACTCATGGGATCTCGTGCACCTCGGCGATCAGCATGTAGCCACTGCCGCGAATGGTCTTGATGATGCGCGGACTCTTGCCGTTGTCGCCCAGCTTCTGGCGCAAGCGGCTGATCTGCACGTCGATGCCGCGCTCCATCGGCAGGCTCTCGCGACCGCGGGTGGCGTCCGAGATGGTATCCCGGTCCAGCACCACGCCGGGCTGTTGCAGGAACATGCCGAGCAGCAGGGCATCGCTGCCGGAGAGGTCCAGCAGGCTGCCGTCCTCGTGGGTCAGCTGGTGGCTCAGGGTATCCAGGGTCCACTCGGCGAAGCGCAACCGGCGGCTCGGTTCTTTCTCTTTCTCCGGCTGGCGGAATTCGGCGCGACGCAGCAGCGCCTTGATGCGGGCCTGCAGCTCGCGCGGGCTGAATGGTTTGGCGATGTAGTCATCGGCACCGAGCTCGAGGCCGATCACCCGGTCCGCTTCGTCGGAGGCGGCGGTCAGCATGATGATGGGCACCTGGGAGTCGCGACGGATCTGCTGGCAGAGGGTAAAACCGTCGTCGCCCGGCATCATGATATCGAGAATGATGAGGTCCGGGTTGTGCTGGGCGAGCTGCTTGCGCATCTCGTTGCCCTCCGCTGCGGTCAATACCTCGAAGCCGGCCCTGGTCAGGTATTCGTTGAGCAGCTCGCGGATCTCTTGGTCGTCGTCGACGATCAGCAGTTGTTTGCTCGTTGACATATGTATGTGCATCCACCCATTTTTTTGTGCAGATTGAACCTGTCAGGGGCGCAAAAAGCAAGCAAGCCCCCCATCTAATGTGAGGTTATGGGCAATATCCTCCCATATCCTGCCGTGCAAATAAAAAAGGCCGACCCAAACGGGCCGGCCAATACGCAGATTCCGACGGCAAAAGTGCACCCCGTGTGGCGCACTCCACAGACTCGATGACGGGTCGGGCAGACCGACCCCAAAACCGGTGACAGGAGCCCGCTTCGCCGGGAAGCATGAGCGCGCTCCTCTCTGTCAATCCAGCCCCGACCGGCGAACCGGCCGGGGTGCTACTTACACTCGTTCGAACACGGTGGCGATGCCCTGACCCAGGCCGATGCACATGGTGGCAACCCCCAGGGTGGCGTCCTTCTCTTCCATCAGGTTGAGCAGGGTGGTGGAGATGCGGGCGCCGGAGCAGCCGAGCGGGTGACCCAGGGCGATGGCGCCGCCGTTCAGGTTCACCTTCTCGTCCACCACGTCTTGCAGACCCAGATCCTTCACGCAGGGCAGGGACTGGGCGGCAAACGCCTCGTTCAGCTCGAACAGGTCGATGTCGCCGATGGTCAGGCCGGCCCGTTTGAGCGCCTTCTGGGTGGCCGGCACCGGGCCGTAACCCATGATGGCGGCATCGCAGCCGGCGACGGCCATGGCGCGCACGCGGGCACGCGGGGTGAGGCCGAGCGCCTTAGCGCGATCCGCACTCATCACCAGCATGGCGGCGGCGCCATCGGACAGGGCCGACGAGGTGCCGGCGGTGACGGTACCGTTGACCGGGTCGAACACCGGGCGCAGCTGGCTCAGGGTTTCCACCGTGGTCTCGGGGCGGATCACCTCGTCATAGTCGTAGAAGAAGCGGGCGCCGCTGGCGTCATGGCCTTCCAGCCCGACGATCTCCTTGGCGAAACGGCCTTCCACGGTGGCGGCGTGAGCGCGGCGATGGGAGCGGGCGGCAAACTCGTCCTGCTGCTGACGACTGATGCCGTGCAGCTTGCCGAGCATCTCGGCGGTCAGCCCCATCATGCCGGAGGCTTTCGCCACCGACTTGGCCATGCCGGGATGGAAGTCCACCCCGTGGCTCATCGGCACGTGGCCCATGTGCTCGACGCCGCCGATGATGAAGATATCCCCATCACCTACCTGAATGGCACGGGAGGCATCGTGCAGCGCCTGCATGCTGGAGCCGCACAGGCGGTTGACGGTGACCGCCCCCACCTGCTTGGGAATGCCGGCCAGCAGCGCGGCGTTGCGGGCAATGTTGAAGCCCTGCTCCAGGGTCTGCTGCACGCAGCCCCAGTAGATATCCTCGATCTCGTTCGGGTCGAGGTTGGGGTTGCGCAGCAGGATGGATTTCATCAGGTGCGCGGACAAGTCTTCTGCACGCACGTTGCGGAAGGCGCCGCCCTTGGACCGGCCCATCGGGGTCCGGATACAGTCGACAATGACTACGTCTTTCATGAATGGATCTCCTTTCCGCAATCAGTAGAAGGTTTTGCCCTGGGCGGCCATCTCACGCAGCTTGTCGCTGACGCGGTAGAGCGGGCCCAAGTCGGCATACTGGTCGGCCATGGCCACGTAGCGATCCAGACCAATGGTGTCCAGATAGCGGAACACGCCGCCGCGGAAGGGAGGGAAGCCCAGACCGTAGACCAGCGCGATGTCGGCTTCGGCCGGCGTGGCGACTATGCCCTCTTCCAGACAGAGCACCACCTCGTTGATCATCGGGATCATCATGCGGGCGATGATGGCGTCCTTGTCGAAATCCTGTTTCGGCTTGGCGATGGGGGCCAGCAGCTCGTAACTGGCGGCGTCGGCCACCTTCTTCGGCTTGCCCTTCTTGTCCTGCTCGTAGGCGTAGAAGCCCTTGCCGTTCTTCTGACCGAAGCGATTCACTTCGTACATCACGTCGATGGCGGTGCGACCTTCCTTGCTCATGCGAGCCGGGAAGCCCTGCGCCATCACGTCACCGGCATGGTGGCCGGTGTCGATGCCGACCACGTCCAGCAGGTAGGCGGGGCCCATCGGCCAGCCAAACTCTTTCTCCATTACCTTGTCGACGGCGGCGAAGTCGGCGCCATCGGCGACCAGCTTGTTGAAGCCGAAGAAGTAGGGGAACAACACGCGGTTGACGAAGAAGCCCGGGCAGTCGTTGACCACCACCGGGGACTTGCCCATGGCGGCAGCGTAGGCCACCACGCGGTTGATGGTTTCATCGGAGGTCTGCTCGCCGCGGATGATCTCCACCAGCGGCATGCGGTGCACCGGGTTGAAGAAGTGCATGCCGCAGAAGTTCTGCGGGCGCTTCAGTCCCTTGGCCAGCAGGGAGATGGGGATGGTGGAGGTGTTGCTGGCGAGCACGGCGTCTTCGCCGATGATCCCTTCCACTTCGCCCAGTACGGCGGCTTTCACTTTCGGGTTCTCGACCACGGCTTCGACCACCACATCCACATGCTTGACGTTGTCATAGCTGAGGGTCGGGGTGATGGCGGAGAGCACCTGGCCCATCTTGATGCCGTCGATGCGGCCCTTTTCGAGCTGGCCGTTGAGCAGCTTGGTGGCCTCATTCATGCCAAGCGCCAGCGCCTTCTCGTTGATGTCCTTCATCACCGCCGGGATACCCTTGCTGGCGGATTGGTAGGCGATGCCGCCCCCCATGATGCCGGCACCCAGTACGGCGGCGTGGCTAGTGGCCTTAGCTGTCTGCTTGGCAGCCTTCTTGGCAAGCGCCTTGATGTGCTGATCGTTGAGGAAGATACCGACCAGCGCTTTGGCGACATCGGTCTTGGCCAGCTTGATGAAGCCTTGTGCCTCGACGGCCAACGCCTCGTCACGGCTCATGCCGGCAGCGGCTTCGACGGTTTTCACCGCCGTCATCGGCGCCGGATAGTGTTTGCCCGCCACGGCGGCAACCATGCCGGCGGCGGTGGTGAAGCTCATCATGGCTTCCAGTTTGGAGAGGCGCAGCGGGGCTTTCTTGGCGGCGCGGCGGCCCTGCCAGTCCAGCTTGCCTTTGATCGCGTCCTTGATCATCTGCACCGCAGCGCTCTGCAGCGCCTCTGGCGCGACCACGGCGTCGATGGCGCCCACCTTGAGGGCGTCATCGGCACGGTAATCTTTGCCGGTGGTGATCCACTCCAGCGCGTTGTCGGCGCCGATCACCCGCGGCAGACGGACGGTGCCGCCAAAGCCGGGCATGATGCCGAGCTTGGTCTCGGGCAGGCCGATTTTGGCGCTGGTGTCAGCCAGCCGGAAGTCGGTGGAGAGAATGGTCTCGCAGCCGCCGCCCAGGGCGTGGCCCTTGATGGCACAGAGGGTCGGCACCGGCAGATCTTCGATGGCGCTGAAGATGTCGTTGGCCTTTTTCAGCCAGCCGAGCAGATCAGCCTGCGGCAGATCGAACAGTTCCAGGAATTCGGTAATGTCGGCGCCGACGATGAAGGCGTCTTTGCCGGAGGTGAGGATCAGACCTTTTAGTTCACGTTCTTGTTGTAATGCGGCGATCGCTTCGCTCAGGGAGAGCAGGGTAGCGCGATCCAGCTTGTTGACTGAACCCGGAGCATCGAACCTCAGCTCGGCAATGCCGTCTTCGAGGTAGCTGACCGTCAGGGTTTCGCCTTGGTAGATCATGAGAGTGTCTCCTTGTTCCCACATGGTGGGGGGTGGTGCTCCTTTATCCCCAGCAGGGGGCGAGGCTCACTATTGATCCAAAAGAAGACAATTTCAACACCTATTTAAAACATTCGTTTAACAGATCTCGAGTAAAAGCTCGCCTCAGATTAACAACCAAAATAAAGGCGTCTGATGACGCCTTTATTAACCTTGTGTGGCCTCAGCTGGCCAGCTCGGGCCGGTCGCGATACTGGCTCAGCACCTCGGGGTCGGCGAGGGCGTGGGTGTTGTTGACGGGCCGGTTGTGCACCACTTCCCGCACCGCCAGCTCCACTATCTTGCCGGACTTGGTGCGCGGAATGGCGTCCACCTGCAGGATGCGGGTCGGCACGTGACGGGCGGTGCAGTGCTGGCGCACCTGCTGGCGGATGCGCTCGCGCAGCGCTTCGTCCAGCATGAGGCCTGGCTTGAGCTTGACGAACAGCACCACCCGCTCGTCCTGTTGCCACTGCTGGCCGATGACGATGCTCTCTTCTACTTCCTCCAGCTGCTCGACGTAGCGGTAAATCTCACTGGTGCCGATGCGCACGCCGCCCGGGTTGAGGGTGGCGTCGGAGCGACCGTAGAACAGGATGCCGCCGGTCGGGGTCAGCTCGATCCAGTCGCCATGGCACCAGATGTTGTCGAACCGTTCGAAATAGGCGGCGTGGTATTTGTCGCCGCTGGCGTCCCCCCAAAAGCCGATGGGTTGGGCCGGGAAGGGTTTGGTACAGACCAGCTCGCCCTTTTCCCCCTGCACCGGCTGGCCCGCTTCGTTGAACACCTGCACCGCGAGGCCGAGGCCGCGTCCCTGGCTCTCGCCGCGGTAGACGGGGCTGATGGGGTTGCCGATGACGAAGCAGGAGCAGATGTCGGTGCCGCCCGAGATGGAGCTGAGCTGCACATCCTGCTTGATCTGCTGATAGACGTAATCGAACCCCTCCGGCGACAGCACGGAGCCGGTGCTGCAGATCAGCCGCAACTGCGGCAGCTGGTGAGTCTTGATGGGGGCATAGCCCTGCTTGTGCAGCGCATCCAGGTATTTGGCCGAGGTGCCGAACAGGGCGACCTCTTCGTCGCGGGCGAGGTCCCACAATACGTTGCCGTCCGGGTAGAAGGGAGAGCCGTCGTAGAGCACCAGAGTGGCGCCGGAGGCGAGGGCGCTCACCAGCCAGTTCCACATCATCCAGCCGCAGGTGGTGAAGTAGAAGATGCGCTCCCCCGGCTTGATGTCGCAGTGCAGCTGGTGTTCTTTCAGATGTTGCAGCAGGGTGCCGCCGATGCCGTGCACGATGCACTTGGGCTTGCCGGTGGTGCCGGACGAATAGAGGATGTAGAGCGGGTCATTGAAGGCCATGGGCTCGAACTGCAGGCTGGCATCCGGCTGGCCGGTCAGGATCTGGCGCCAGTCGTGGCCAAGCTGCAGGGGATGGTCCAGCAGGGGGATCATGACCGTCTGCTCTATGCTGTCGATCTGGCTGACGACCCCCGCCACTTTGTCCTGAATGTCGATGGGCTTGCCGTTGTAGCGATAGCCATCCACCGCAAACAGCACTCGCGGCCGGGTCTGGCCGAAGCGCTCCACCACGCTGGCTTCGCCGAAATCGGGGCTGGTGGAGGTCCAGATCGCTCCCAGGCTGGTGGTCGCCAGCATGGCCACCACGGTTTCCGGGATATTGGGCAGGTAGGCCGCCACCACGTCGCCCCGGCCGATGCCCTGGCCACGCAGCCACTGGGCCAGCCTGGCGACCTGATCCGCCAGCTCGCGCCAGCTCAAGGTGTGGCTGGGGCTACCCTCGATGCGGGAGATGATGGCCGGCGTGTCATCCTGGCGGCGCAGCAGGTTTTCGGCGAAGTTGAGTCGGCTGTCGGGGAACCAGCGGGTGCGCTGCATCTCCTGGCGGTTCTCCGCCACTATGTTGCCGAGCTCGCCCTTGACGCCGCAGTGCTGCCACACCAGCGGCCAGAAACGGGTTGTCTTCTCCACCGACCACTGGTAGAGCTGGGCGTAGCTGTGCAGCTGCAGGCCGTGGAAGCGGTTGACCTCGGCCATGAAGTGCTGGAGGTTGGATTGCTGAATCCGCTCCTGATCCGGTTGCCACAGGCAAAGGTTGTGCATGAGTAGTCCCTGACTGCATGTATCTACCGGCAGTGTATTGAATTGTTTTTTATTTGTTAATGGTTGGTTTTTGTTTCATAACAAAAGCCTTGTAACGTATGCGTTACCTCACGAAGCGATTGCTTGACGGTTCGAGCCTTGATTCGCTTGATGTTATGCTGAAACCACATTTCTCCCGGAGCAGGACGCCATGAGCAGCTATAGCCAACTTTTTGCCCAGCACCTCGACACCTTGCAGCAGCGCACCCGCGACATACTGCAACAGCAGGGACTGAGCGGTCTGGCCATCCACTCCGGCCAGACCCACCGCATCTTCCTCGATGACCAGGATTACCCCTTCAAGGTGAACCCCCAGTTCAAGGCCTGGTTGCCTGTGCTGGACAATCCCCACTGCTGGTTGCTGGTGGACGGCGTGAACAAGCCGGTGCTGCTGTTCTACCGGCCGGTGGATTTCTGGCACAAGGTGGCGGAGCTGCCCAACGCCTTCTGGGTCGATTTCTTCGATATCCGCTTCCTGACCCGCCCGGAGCAGGTGGCCGATCACCTGCCGGCCAACAAGCAGGAGTGGGCCTATCTGGGCGGCCACCTGGAGGTGGCCGAGCTGCTGGGGCTGGGCCAGCCCAATCCGGAGGCGGTGCTCAACTATCTGCATTATCATCGCGCCTACAAGACAGCCTACGAGCTGGAATGCCTGCGCGATGCCAACCGCATCGGGGTACGCGGCCACATTGCGGCCAAGGACTCCTTCATGGCGGGGGCGAGCGAGTTCGAGATCAACCTGGCCTACATGAAGGCGGTCGGGCAGGGGGCCAATGAGGCGCCCTACGGCAATATCGTCGCCATCAACCGTAATGCGGCCATCCTGCACTACACCCACCTCTCCGCTCAGCGGGTGCCCGATGCGGAGCGGTACTCCTTCCTCATCGATGCCGGCGTGGATGTGCACGGCTATGCCTCCGACATCACCCGGACCTGGGCCTGGCGCCGCGGTGAGTTTGCCGATCTGATTGCGGCGCTGGATGCCCAGCAGCAGGAGATCATCGAGGAGATCAAGCCGGGTCGCCGTTACAGCGAGCTGCATCTGCAGATGCACCACCGACTGGCGCGCCTGCTGCAAGCCACCGAGCTGGTGGACATGTCGGTGGACGAAATGATCCATACCGGGGTGACCAACGTCTTCTTCCCCCACGGTCTCGGCCACTTCCTCGGCTTGCAGGTACACGATGCCGGCGGCTTCATGCAGGATGAGCGCGGTACTCACCTGTCGGCCCCCGAACAGTTCCCCTATCTGCGCTGCACCCGGGTGATGGAAGTGGGCCAGGTGTTCACCATCGAGCCGGGTCTCTACTTCATCGACAGCCTGCTGGAGCCGCTGCGCCTCGGTGAACAGGGCAAACGGGTCAACTGGAACAAGGTCGAGGCGCTGCGCCCCTATGGCGGCATCCGCATCGAAGACAACGTGGTGCTGCACGCCAACGGGGTAGAAAACCTGACCAGACAAGCAGGGCTCTGATGGCGGCAGACTATTCCATACCGGCTGCACCGCTGGAGGTGAGTGAGGAGATCAAGAAGAGCCGCTTCATCACGTATATTGCCCACACGCCGACCGTAGAGGCTGCCAAAGCCTGGATCGGCGAGATAAAACAGCAACATCCCGGGGCCCGGCATCACTGCTGGGCCTTTGTCGCCGGTGCCCCGCAGGACAGTCAGGTGTACGGTTTCAGCGATGACGGCGAGCCCTCGGGCACCGCCGGCAAGCCCATGCTGGCCCAGCTGATGGGGGCCGGTCTCGGGGAGATCGCCGCCGTGGTGGTGCGCTATTACGGTGGGGTACTGCTGGGCACCGGCGGCCTGGTCAAGGCCTATGGCGGTGGCGTGGGCGCCGCCCTCAAGCAGCTCGAAACCCGTATCAAGCGCCAGCAGGCTACCTCCCTCATCCAGTGCGACTATACCGACATGGGCGCGGTGGAGGCGCTGATCCAGGCGCATCAGGGTCAGTTGCTGGCGGCCGATTACGGCGCCAGCGTCACCCTGCAGGTGGCGTGGGAAGCCGCTGTTTGGAGCCGAATCGCACAGGAATTGACCGACCGAACCCAGGGTCGGGTATCCCTTCGTCCCTTAGATGGCTAGAATCCATCGCTCTTTTAGTCTGAAGAGGGAGCCGGAATGCAGATTCTGAGCATCATTCGTATCGTTGGCCTGCTGGTCGCGCTGTTCAGTTCGACCATGTTGCTGCCCGCGCTGGTCGCCTTTGGCTATCGTGATGGCGGT
>NZ_CP038515.1:1662500-1710000 GCF_013085525.1 Aeromonas sp. 1805
GTAGGGAAACCGAGTCTTAACTGGGCGTCTAGTTGCAAGGTGTAGACCCGAAACCGGGTGATCTAGCCATGGGCAGGTTGAAGGTTGAGTAACATCAACTGGAGGACCGAACCCACTAACGTTGCAAAGTTAGGGGATGACCTGTGGCTGGGGGTGAAAGGCCAATCAAACTCGGAGATAGCTGGTTCTCCCCGAAAGCTATTTAGGTAGCGCCTCGGACGAATACTACTGGGGGTAGAGCACTGTTTGGGCTAGGGGGTCATCCCGACTTACCAACCCCATGCAAACTCCGAATACCAGTAAGTAATATCCGGGAGACACACGGCGGGTGCTAACGTCCGTCGTGAAGAGGGAAACAACCCAGACCGCCGGCTAAGGTCCCAAAGTTCTGGTTAAGTGGGAAACGATGTGGGAAGGCTCAGACAGCTAGGATGTTGGCTTAGAAGCAGCCATCATTTAAAGAAAGCGTAATAGCTCACTAGTCGAGTCGGCCTGCGCGGAAGATGTAACGGGGCTCAAACCAGGCACCGAAGCCGCGGATTCACACTAAGTGTGAGTGGTAGGGGAGCGTTCTGTAAGTCTGCGAAGGTGTGTCGAGAGGCATGCTGGAGATATCAGAAGTGCGAATGCTGACGTAAGTAACGATAAAGGGGGTGAAAAGCCTCCTCGCCGGAAGACCAAGGGTTCCTGTCCAACGTTAATCGGGGCAGGGTGAGTCGACCCCTAAGGCGAGGCCGAAAGGCGTAGTCGATGGGAAGCAGGTTAATATTCCTGCACGACTTGTAATTGCGATGGGGGGACGGAGAAGGCTAGGTGGGCCAGGCGACGGTTGTCCTGGTGAAAGTGCGTAGGTGGTGTTTCTAGGCAAATCCGGAGACACAACACTGAGACACGAGACGAACGCACTACGGTGCGGAAGCCATTGATGCCCTGCTTCCAGGAAAAGCCTCTAAGCTTCAGATTACAAGTCATCGTACCCCAAACCGACACAGGTGGTCGGGTAGAGAATACCAAGGCGCTTGAGAGAACTCGGGTGAAGGAACTAGGCAAAATAGAACCGTAACTTCGGGAGAAGGTTCGCTCTTGACAGTGAAGTCCCTTGCGGATGGAGCAGTTGGGAGTCGCAGTGACCAGATGGCTGGGACTGTTTATCAAAAACACAGCACTCTGCAAACACGAAAGTGGACGTATAGGGTGTGACACCTGCCCGGTGCCGGAAGGTTAATTGATGGGGTTAGCGCAAGCGAAGCTCTTGATCGAAGCCCCGGTAAACGGCGGCCGTAACTATAACGGTCCTAAGGTAGCGAAATTCCTTGTCGGGTAAGTTCCGACCTGCACGAATGGTGTAACCATGGCCATGCTGTCTCCACCCGAGACTCAGTGAAATCGAATTCGCCGTGAAGATGCGGTGTACCCGCGGCTAGACGGAAAGACCCCGTGAACCTTTACTACAGCTTGGCACTGAACATTGAACCTACATGTGTAGGATAGGTGGGAGGCTTTGAAGGCGTGACGCCAGTTGCGCTGGAGCCGTCCTTGAAATACCACCCTTGTATGTTTGATGTTCTAACGCAGGCCCATGAATCTGGGTCGCGGACAGTGCCTGGTGGGTAGTTTGACTGGGGCGGTCTCCTCCCAAAGAGTAACGGAGGAGCACGAAGGTTGGCTAATCCTGGTCGGACATCAGGAGGTTAGTGCAATGGCATAAGCCAGCTTAACTGCGAGACGGACAGGTCGAGCAGGTACGAAAGTAGGTCATAGTGATCCGGTGGTTCTGAATGGAAGGGCCATCGCTCAACGGATAAAAGGTACTCCGGGGATAACAGGCTGATACCGCCCAAGAGTTCATATCGACGGCGGTGTTTGGCACCTCGATGTCGGCTCATCACATCCTGGGGCTGAAGTCGGTCCCAAGGGTATGGCTGTTCGCCATTTAAAGTGGTACGCGAGCTGGGTTCAGAACGTCGTGAGACAGTTCGGTCCCTATCTGCCGTGGGCGTTGGATGATTGAAGGGAGTTGCTCCTAGTACGAGAGGACCGGAGTGAACGAACCTCTGGTGTTCGGGTTGTCACGCCAGTGGCACTGCCCGGTAGCTAAGTTCGGAATCGATAACCGCTGAAAGCATCTAAGCGGGAAGCGAGCCCTGAGATGAGTCATCCCTGACCCCTTGAGGGTCCTAAAGGGCCGTTGGAGACCACAACGTTGATAGGTGGGGTGTGTAAGCGCGGCGACGTGTTGAGCTAACCCATACTAATTACCCGTGAGGCTTAACCATACAACACCCAAGAAGTGTTCTGGACCTTGTAGCGAATGAACGAACTACTTATTCAGTGATAATGACCAGGTCGTTATTCACGTCAGCTTTCTCAGATTGAAGAATTTGCCTGGCGGCCATAGCGCCGTGGAACCACCTGAACCCATGCCGAACTCAGAAGTGAAACGCGGTAGCGCCGATGGTAGTGTGGCATTCGCCATGCGAGAGTAGGACACTGCCAGGCACCCAACACGAAAAACCCCGCTCATCTGAGCGGGGTTTTTTATTTTCCAAAATCGGCGATTTATGGTCATAAACTGCTGATTTCTCTGCTTTATGCTTGCTCCTGACTGGCGCAGGGCAGTTCCATGTTGACCACCCCATCTTCCAGCTGGATATCGATCTTGAAGCCAAGCCGTTTGGCCAGGTTGATCATGCCGCGGTTGCTGGGCATGGTCATGCCCGACAGCTGGCCAATGCCACGCTCTCTGGCATAGCGCACTATCTTCTCCATCATCAGCTTGCCAAGTCCCAGCCCTTTCAGGTCGGAGCGCACCAGGATGGCAAACTCCGCATCGGACTGATCCGGGTTGGAAATGGCTCGCACCACCCCCAGAATTTGCTGACTGAAGGCCCCATCCTGCCCCACGGCGACAAACGCCATCTCCCGGTCGTAATCGATCTGGGTCATGCGGGCCAGCTCTTCATGTCCCAGCTCCCCCACGTCGGCGAAGAAGCGCTTGTACCTGTCTTCATCCGATACCTTGAGCACAAACTGCTTGTGAGCCGGTTCATCCTCCGGCCGGATCGGGCGGAGCAGCACATGGCTCTGATCCTTGAGCCAGGCCCCCTCTTCCAGTTCGGTGGGATAGGGGCGGATTGCCAGTCTGCAGCGGCCTTCTTCAGCAGGTTGCAGAGTCAGGCTGGCATCCAGTACCACCATTTCGGCGCCGCAGGCCTGCAGTGGGTGCAGATCCAGCTGCTGGATCTCGGGGAAGGCGAGCAGCAACTCCGACAATTGGCACAGCACCTGGCCGAGGGCATCGATATCGAGTCGCTCCGGGCTGGCCTGCTCGCGGATCTTGCGGCTCTTGAGTGCCCCGATGATCTGGTAGCGTGCCAGCGCCTGGTTCAGCGGCGGCAGGGCCGCCATCATCTCCTGCGGCTCAGCCCCTGACTCGCCGAGCAGGATAACGGGGCCGAATACGGGGTCTTGTTGCAGTCGGATCCGCAGTTCCAACCCGCCGCTGCGGCGCGCCATGCGCTGCACCAGCAGGCCTTCGATACGGGCGCCGGGATCGTGCTGCCTGACCCGATCCAGAATGGCATCCGCAGCCTGGGCGACTTCGGCCGAGGTACGCAGGTTGAGCATGACGCCGTGTACCGCCGACTTGTGGAGGATGTCTGGTGAACGCAGCTTGACTGCCACTGGATAGCCGATCTGCTCTGCGGTCAGGGTTGCCTCGATGGCATCGGAGACGATCCAGGTCGGCAGGGTGGAGAGCCCAGCGGCCTGCAGAATGGGGTGTGCCAGATGCGTGTCGAGGGTGAGCTGCTTGCGTTCCAGCGCCTGTCGGATCAACTGCTGGCACAGCTCGAGGTTGAGCCTGTCACCCTGCAGGGAGGCGGGGGTCTCCATCAGCTGCTTCTGGTTGCGCCGGTATTCCACCATGTGCATGAAGGCGGCGACCGCGCTCTCCGGGGTGCGGTAGGTGGGGAAGCCTGCCTCGCTGAACAGACGACGCCCCTCCTGGGCAGAGTATTCCCCTGCCCAGTTGGTGAGGATATTGAAGCGTCTGGCTCTGGGATGCTGTTTGACGTAGTCGATCAGACTGCGCGCCAGGGCGGCGCCACGGGCGGTGAGTGACGGGGCATGGATGAGCAGGATGACGTCAGCCTCATCCCCTTGCAGCAGGTCGTCGAGAGCCTGCTGATAGTCATTGATGTCGGCATCGCTGCCGATGTCGCGGGGCGGCATCGCCAGCTTGCCGCCCCGCTCCAGCAATTTGTCGATCGCCATGTTGGCCAAGCCACGGCCATTGGAGATGATGGCGAGCCGCTCTCCCTTGAGGGTCAGGGAGTGACTCAGGGTCTCGACGGCGGCAAATAGTTCGTGGGTATCCCGCACCCGCAGCATGCCGGCACGACGAATGGCGGCGTCATAGACGTTGTCGAGCCCGTTGTCCGGCTCATGGCGGCCGCTCTTGAGCACCAGGATGGGCTTGTTGCGGGCGGCGGCGCGGGCAGCCGAGAGAAAATGGCGGGCGTCCTGCAGCTTGTCCATGTAGAGCAGGATGGCGCGGGTCACGCTGTCGCGAGAGAGCTGATCCAGCAGCTGGCCGAAGTTGATGTCGCAGTGATCGCCAAGGGAGATGAAGGCCGAGAAGCCGAGTTCATGCTGCTTGGCCCAATCCAGGATGGTGGTGCTGACGGCGGCCGACTGGGAGAGAAAGGCAACCTGACCGGGCTTGGCGGCAATTGGCGAGAAACTGGCATTGATGCCCTGACCCGGCAGCAGCATCCCCATGCTGTTGGGGCCGAGCAGGCGGATGCCGTATTGCCGGCTGAGCTGTTGCAGTTGCTCCCGCTCCTGCGCAGTGAAGTCTGCCGCCAGTATGATGGCGGCGCCCGTTCCCCGCTTACCAAGCGCTTCGATGAGGGTCAGCACTCGTTCCCGCCGGGTACAGACGATGGCGAGATCCGGGGCCAGCGGCAGGCTGTCGATATCGGCATAGGCCAGCACACCGGCAATGGCCTTGCTGTGTGGGCTGACTGGCAGGATGGGGCCCTTGAACTGGCCGGCGAGCAGGTGTCTTATCACCACGTGACCCGCCTTCTGCGGGTCGGTCGAGGCACCGATGACGGCGATTGACTGGGGTTTGAAGAGCCGATCCAGGCCGCTTGGTTTCATGGGCACTCCCGTGGGTGGCGGATGGTGCCAGTGTAATACGCTTTCAGCGCCGGTTCTGTGACCGGTTGCGGATCACTGCCTGGTCAGGGCACTGGCTCGCAGGTAAAACTTCAGCTCACCCTGGATCTGGCGTACCGCTGCCAGGTGGCGCTCCTGCAGATAGATATCCTGCTCCTGATCAAGCTGTGTTTGTGGTACGCCCAGGCTCTGCAGGTACTCATCGAACAGCAGCGAGCTGTTGATTTCGATCAGATGAGGCATCATGGCGCGGCTCCTTGTTCCATTCAGGCTGAACATCCAGTCTAGTCGGTGAATCACTCCTCAGACTGACCATTGTCAGATTTGACACGAAGTGGCTCACACATCTGCGGCGTCCTGCATCAAGGGGGCCAGGCCTGAGGTTATAGTGAATGGACGGCGGGGGAGGTGTGCGATGAGCAGGATCTGGTTGTGTTGCATCATGTTGTTTGCCGGCAGCGTGCTGGCGGCAGAGGTGCCCATCAGGGCCTGGAACCTGCTGCTGGACCATCCCAATCCTGCGGTGGCCGGTCTGCTGCGACTCTCGCTCGATCTGACCGTGCCGGAATACGGTCCCTATCGGCTGATTGCCAGCCCGCCGATGGAGCAGGGACGGGCGGTCAAGGAGTTGCAAAGCGGCGAGATGGTGCAGATCGGGGTGTTTGCCCCCGACGAGGAGCGCGAACGTACCCTGCTGGCTATCCATGTTCCGCTGGCAAAAGGGCTGCTGGGCTGGCGGGTATGCCTCATCCGGCAGGGGGATGAGGGGCGGTTCGCCAACATACGATCGCTGGCCGACTGGCAGCAGGCCGGGCTTCGCATCGGCCAGCACAGATCCTGGCCTGATACCCGTCTGCTCAAGGAGAACGGCCTCAACGTGGTGGTTGGCAGCCTCTACGATGCCCTGTTCAACATGCTGCGCAAGCAGCGCTTCGACTGCTTCCTGCGTTCAGTCATCGAGATCGAGGAGGAGCTCAAGCAACACCCTGAGCTGGCCATCGAGCCGCACCTGGTGTTTCGCTATCCGCTGGCGCTGCTGTTCTTCGTCTCGCCCAAGTACCCGGAACTGGCCAAGCGCATCGAGCTGGGCCTGCAGCGAGCCCGTCAGTCCGGTGACTATGAGCGGGTATTCGAGGCGGGCTTTGGCAGCACCATCCGGCGGCTGCAGCTCGATCGGCGGGTGATGCTGGAGCTGAGCAATCCCGATCTGCCGGCCGGCAGCCGCGCCATGATGCAGGATCCCTCGCTCATCTATGCTCCGGCGCTGCCCGCCGTGTCAGCGCAGTGAGCCCTGGCCTCGGGCTGTATCCCAGAAGGCACGGATCAGCGGCTCTTCCAGCCGCTTCTTGAGCACGGCGATGCCGACATCGAACGGCTTGAGCGCCGGCTTGGGCTCGACGATGCGCACCTTTTCGCCCATGGGGCTGTGGTCGATCACCGCCGCCGGTACCAACCCCACTCCGAAGCCGAGCGCCACCATGGCGACAATCCCCTCGTTGCCCGCCACCTCCGCATAGATGTTGGGGGCGATCCCCTTGTTGCGCAGCCACTGATCGCAGCGTTTGCGGGCCAGCCCCTGCTCCGAGAGGATCAGTGGCAGCCGCTCCCAGTCTGGCTCTCCCTGGGAGAACCACTGGCTCTGCTGCGGTGCGGTGCGAGGGGCGATGAACACCAGCGGCACCTGCTGCAGGCTGGCAAACTCCAGCTTGGAGGAGAGGGCATCGGGGCGGGCGGCGATGGCAAGATCGGCCTCGTCGGCCAGGATCTTGTCCACCGCCAGCGCCGGGTCGCCGGTCTCCAGCTTGATCTCCAGCTGGGGATAGCGGCGGCGAAAGCGTTCCAGCACCTCGGGCAGCAGAAAGTAGCTGGCGGTGACCGAGCAGAACACCCGCAGCCGCCCCTGCAGCGGCTCATCGCTGCGTTTGAGCTCCTGCTTGAGCTGACGCCACTCCTGCAGCAGGGCGCCGCCGAATTCACGCAGCTTCTCGCCCGCCGGGGTGAGCCGCACCGAGCGGTTGTCCCGCTCGAACAGCACGCAGCCGGTCTCCTGCTCCAGCCGCTGGATGGCGCGGCTGAGGGTGGAGGGGCTGACCGCCATGGCATCGGCACTCTTGCCGAAGTGAAGGGAGTCGGCGAGGTGGAGAAACAGCTCGAGATTGCGAAGGTCCATCTTTCAGCTCCTGGTGCGGCATCTCTACCCGAGAGCCTGGGCGGCCGGCATCTGCCATCTGGCGCTAGATCCTGCCGGCAATGATGAAGGGTTAACGTTTCAATTATTGCAACGTACTGTTTCGAATATATCAGTTCAGGCAATAAGTGTCCCGCGCTATAGTGGTTTCGACAACGCCGCCATCCGGCATGGAATCAATCGAACGGAGCAATCACCATGGCTAACTATTTCAACACCTTGAACCTGCGTCAGCAGTTGGCCCAGCTGGGCAAGTGTCGTTTCATGCAGCGCGAAGAGTTCGCGGACGGCTGCAACGTGCTGAAGGGCAAGAAGGTGGTGATTGTGGGCTGTGGTGCCCAGGGTCTGAACCAGGGCCTGAACATGCGCGACTCCGGGCTGGATATCTCCTACGCCCTGCGCAAGGCCGCCATCACCGAGAAGCGTGCCTCCTGGCAGAAGGCCACCGACAACGGCTTCGCGGTCGGCACCTATGAAGAGCTGATCCCGACCGCCGATCTGGTGCTGAACCTGACCCCGGACAAGCAGCACTCCGACGTCATCAAAACCGTGATGCCGCTGATGAAGCAGGGCGCCGCGCTGGGCTACTCCCACGGTTTCAACGTGGTGGAAGAGGGTCAGCAGATCCGCTCCGACATCACGGTCGTGATGGTGGCGCCGAAGTGCCCGGGCACCGAAGTGCGTGAAGAGTACAAGCGCGGCTTCGGTGTGCCGACCCTGATCGCTGTTCACCCGGAGAACGACCCCAAGGGTGAAGGCATGGCCATCGCCAAGGCGTGGGCCTCTGCCACCGGTGGCGACCGTGCCGGCGTGCTGGAGTCCTCCTTCGTGGCGGAAGTGAAATCTGACCTGATGGGCGAGCAGACCATCCTCTGCGGCATGCTGCAGGCCGGTTCCCTGCTCTGCTACGACAAGCTGGTTGCCGAAGGGACCGACAAGGCCTATGCCGGCAAGTTGATCCAGTTCGGTTGGGAGACCATCACCGAAGCCCTGAAGCAGGGTGGCATCAGCCTGATGATGGACCGTTTGTCCAACCCGGCCAAGCTGCGTGCCTTCGAGCTCTCCGAGCAGCTCAAGACCCTGATGCGCCCGCTGTTCGAGAAGCACATGGATGACATCATTGCCGGTGAATTCTCCCGCGGCATGATGGCCGACTGGGCCGAAGACGATGCCAAGCTATTCGGCTGGCGCGAAGAGACCGGCAAGTCCGCCTTCGAAAACGCGCCGGCGTTTGCAGGCAAGATTGCCGAGCAGGAGTACTTCGACAATGGCGTGGTGATGGTGGCCATGGTCAAGGCGGGTGTCGAGCTGGCGTTCGAAACCATGGTGGCTTCCGGTATCTACGAGGAGTCTGCCTACTACGAATCCCTGCACGAGCTGCCGCTGATCGCCAACACCGTTGCTCGCAAGCGTCTGTACGAGATGAACGTGGTCATCTCCGACACCGCCGAGTACGGCAACTACCTGTTCGCCAACGCCGCCGTGCCCTTGCTGCGCGAGCACTTCATGCCGACCCTGAAAGCGGGCGACCTGGGGGCCAGCAAGGCGGAAGGGCAAAGCGTCGACAACCTGGCGCTGCTGGCGGCCAACGAAGCGACCCGCAACCACCCCATCGAAGCGATCGGTCAGGTACTGCGCGGTTACATGAAGGACATGAAACGCATCGCCGTCGGCGGTTAAGCCAGCATAGGGCTGGATGATGAAGGGGCGGGGATGACGATCCCCGTCGCCGGCCGGGCTGGACACCCGACTGGCCAGCCAGAAAATCCGGCCATAAAAAAGCCCCGCTCATCGAGCGGGGCTTTTGCATTCAGAAAGACCTGCTAAATCAGGCTTTCCACGCTTTCCACGCTTTCCAGGTGTTGATCAGACCGTTGGTGGAGCAGTCGTGGCTGGTGACAGCCGCATCGGTATTGAGCTCCGGCAGGATCTTGTTGGCCAGCTGTTTGCCCAGCTCCACGCCCCACTGGTCGAAGCTGAAGATGTTCCAGATTGCGCCCTGTACGAAGATCTTGTGCTCATACATGGCGATCAGGGCACCCAGGGTTTTCGGGGTCAGGCTCTTGAACAGGATGGAGTTGGTCGGGCGGTTGCCTTCGAACACCTTGAACGGCACCAGATCCTTGACCTGCTCCAGGGTTTTGCCAGCCGCCAGGAACTCGGCTTCGACCTGTTCCTTGCTCTTGCCGAAGGCCAGCGCCTCGGTCTGGGCGAAGAAGTTGGCCAGCAGTTTCGGGTGGTGGTCGCCGATCGGGTTGTGGCTGATGGCCGGTGCCAGGAAGTCACAGGGGATCAGCTTGGTGCCCTGGTGGATCAGCTGGTAGAAGGCGTGCTGGCCGTTGGTGCCCGGCTCGCCCCAGATGATGGGGCCGGTCTGGTAGTCAACCGGCTTGCCGTTGCGATCCACGTACTTTCCGTTGGACTCCATGTTGCCCTGCTGGAAGTAGGCAGGGAAGCGGTGCATGTACTGATCGTACGGCAGGATGGCTTCGGATTCGGCACCGTAGAAGTTGTTGTACCACAGACCGATCAGCGCCAGCAGCACCGGCACGTTCTGCTCATAGGAGGCAGTGGCGAAGTGCATGTCCATCTCGAAGGCGCCTTGCAGCAGGGCTTCGAAGTTTTCGAAACCGACGGAGAGGGCGATGGGCATGCCGATGGCAGACCAGGAGGAGTAGCGACCGCCAACCCAGTCCCAGAACTCGAACATATTGTTGGTGTCGATGCCGAACTCGGCCACGGCCTTGCCGTTGGTGGAGAGCGCAGCGAAGTGCTTGGCAACGTGGGCCTTGTCACCGGCGATCTTGATGAACCAGTCGCGGGCGGTCAGGGCGTTGGTCATGGTCTCCTGAGTGGTGAAGGTCTTGGAGGCCACCAGGAACAGGGTGGTTTCCGGATCGATCTTCTTCAGGGTCTCGGCGATATGGGTACCATCGACGTTGGAGACGAAGTGCATCTGCAGGTGGTTTTTGTAGGGGCGCAGTGCCTCGGTGATCATCACCGGGCCGAGATCGGAGCCACCGATACCGATGTTGACCACGTGCTGGATCGCCTTGCCGGTGTAGCCTTTCCACTCACCTGAGATGATCTTCTCGCAGAAGCCTTTCATCTTGGCCAGCACGGCGTTCACTTCCGGCATCACATCCTTGCCGTCGCTCTCGATGGGGCGGTCGGAGCGGTTGCGCAGGGCCACGTGCAGCACCGAACGGCCTTCGGTCATGTTGATCTTGTCGCCGTTGAACATAGCGTCGATCGCGCTGCGAAGATCGGTCTCTTTGGCCAGATCAACCAGCAACTTGAGGGTTTCTTCGGTGATCAGGTTCTTCGAGTAATCGACCAGGATGTCGCCGCCGAAGGTGAGGGAGAATTTGTCGAAACGCTGGGGATCCTGGGCAAACAGATCCTTGAGCCGGGTCTCTTTGTTCGCTGCAAAGTGGGCTTCCAGTGCCTGCCAGGCCTGGGTCTGGGTTGGATTGATGTTTTTCATAGGATTATCAGTCTTCCAAGTTGTGTATGAACCTTGCAGGCAAGGCTCCCGCCAAACCTTATTATTCGAGCATTATACCGGGCCAGCTGCGCCGCCCGTGTAACAGAGCTTTACCAATTGTCTGCCATCGACCGAGTTTACAACCAAAACGCTGCGATTATGAGTCACTGATGGCAGCCGGATCTTGCGTTTGCGCATACTTGGTCGGGCTTGCCGCCGTTGAAAGGGCTTTCAGGGCGAGAGCCTGCTGCGAGTGGGGTGGCAGTTTGGCCTGGCCGCCAAAAGAGTATTCGACTGACGCCTTTTCGCTCATTTCATGCGCAGGCGCAAGTTGTTGGTACTGGAGGCTGGCTAGCATATGAGCGAATGGACGAGATCTCCCAGGGATGGCCACTGTCTGGAATGAGGAGATCGCTATGAAAGCTGTGTTGTCCCTGTTTGCTCTGAGCCTGATCGCCACCGGCCTCATCGGCCTGCTGACCATGGTACTGACCAGTGCGGCGCCGACCTTGCCGTTACGGGTGCTGGCGGTGATCGGTGCCGTGCTGGGTGGTTATGTGCTGGTGCAACCGCTGCTCAACCGGGTGGCTCGTCGGCTGGTGTGAGTCGACGCCCCAGCATGCTGAACACAAAGTCCGGCCCAGGGTGGCCGGATTTTTTATGCCCGTCAGGGGGCAGGAAACGACAATGCCAGCCCGGAGGCTGGCATTGTGTCATTCAGGAAAAGGTTCAGGCCTGCGGCTTTTGCATGTGCATGACCATCTGCGGGAAGGGGATCTCGATGCCTTCCGCATCGAAGGTGAGCTTCACCTTCTCGTGGAAGTCGAACCAGACTCCCCAGTAGTCGCCGGTCTTGACCCAGGGGCGCACCACGATATTGACCGAGGAGTCGGCCAGCGCGGCGACGGCGATGGTGGCGGCCGGTTCCTTGAGGATGCGCGGCTCTTCGCTGACCAGCCGCTCCAGGATCTGCTTGGCCTTGCGCAGATCGGAGCCATAGCCGATGCCGAAGGTCATGTCGACGCGGCGGGTATCCATGCGCGAGTAGTTGACGATGGTGCCGTTGAGGATGGCGGAGTTGGGCACTACCACCATCTTGTTGTCACCGGAGGTGAGGGTGGTGGTGAACAGCTGAACGGATTGCACCACGCCATTGGTGCCTGCCACCTCGATGAACTCACCAGCCTTGATGGGGCGGAAGATGATGAGCAGGAAGCCGGCGGCGAAGTTGGAGAGCGAGCCCTGCAGCGCCAGACCGATGGCCAGACCGGCGGCACCGATAATGGCGACGAAGGAGGCGGTCTGCACCCCGACCCGGCCCAGCGCAGCGATCACCACGAATACCAGGATGGCGTACTTGAGGATGCTGCCGACGAAGTGGGTGACAGTGGTGTCCAGCTTGCGGGCCTGCATCACCTTGACCACGGCGCTGCTGATGAGGTTGGCGGCGATATAGCCGACCAGCAGGGTGATCAGGGCGGCCGCGATGTTGACGGCGTACTCGATCAGCAGGCCCTGGTTGTTGACCAGCCAGGTCTGCGCTTCGGTGATGATTTCGGGTTCCATAGGGTGTCCTGTCAGGCGATAAAAGGTTTATGACGCATGAATCTAACACTGGAATGCGACAATCCGGGTCGCATCTGGTGCTCATCGTCCCTTTTGTGCCACAAAAAACAAGGGAGGCCAAGGCCTCCCTCTTTACTGCAACCCGTCTGGAGCGGCGTGGCCGCTACTGATTGCAAATTGGGCTGGTCAGCTCTGCAGCAGCTGGCTGCGGATAAACTGCCACTGATCTTCAAAGCCGGCGGTGGGCTTGAGCTTGAACTCGGAGCGGACGAACTGACTGATGCGTCCCTCGGTATAGGCCAGCAGCAGGTTGGCCAGCATGGTCTCGTCGAGCTGGAAGCCCTGGCCTTCACGCAGCCGCTTTTCCCGCAGTACCTGCTTGATCTGGGTCTCCAGCTTGTCGAACAGGACGCTGATGCGATCCCGCAGCCGGTCGTGCTCACCCAACAGGGCGTCGCCATTGAGGATGCGGGTGATGCCGGGGTTGCGCTCGGCGAACACCAGCAGCAGCTGCAGTATGTGGTGGCAGCGGGCCATGGTGTCCTTCTCTTCGGCCATGATCAGGTTGACCCGTGACAGCAGGGAATCCTCGATAAAGTCGATCAGCCCCTCGAACATTCGCGCCTTGCTGGGAAAATGTCGATAGAGCGCGGCCTCGGATACCCCCACCTCGGCCGCCAGACGGGCCGTGGTGATGCGCTGGCCAGGGCTGGTTTCCAGCATGTGGGCGAGCGCCTGCAGGATCTGATCGCGCCGACTCTGTTTCTGATTACTGCTTGCCATGGATTCCCCTAAAAAAACAATGGCCTGATTCTGTTATTAGGCACCGCCGCACGGGCAGGTGTGGTCTGTTATTGGCGACCAGAAGAACCAAAACCGCCTTCACCCCGTTCGCTCTGATTGAACTCATCGACCAGTTGGAAGCTGGCCTGAACGACCGGCATGATCACCAGCTGGGCGATGCGCTCACCGGGCTGCATGGTGAAGCTGTCATTGCCACGGTTCCACACCGAGACCATCAGCTGGCCCTGGTAGTCGGAATCGATGAGGCCGACCAGGTTGCCCAGCACGATGCCGTGCTTATGGCCGAGGCCGGAGCGGGGCAGGATGGTGGCACACAGGCCCGGATCCTGAATGTGGATGGCCAGCCCGGTCGGTACCAGGGTGGTATCACCCGGGGCCAGGGTCAGCGGGGCATCCAGCAGGGCGCGCAGATCCATGCCGGCGGAACCCGGTGTGGCATAGGCGGGCAGCGGGTAATCGGTGCCGATGCGGGCATCCAGAATCTTCAGTTCAATTTGTGTTGTCATAAATCGTTTTTAATGGAGTGGAGGTGGTCGATTGACTGGCTCAGTGCCGGTAGCGGTCTGCAATCAGGGCGATGAGATGACGAGCCAGCGTCAGCTTATCGGCCAGTGGCAGGGGTGCTTGACCCCCTTGCCAGAACACGGTCAGGGCGTTGTCATCGGCGTTGAAGCCCTGGCCCGCACGAGATACGTCGTTGGCGGCGATCATGTCCAGCCGCTTACGCTGCAGTTTGTCGAGGGCGTATTGTTCCACATCCACGGTTTCTGCGGCAAATCCGACGGTGAAGGGCTTGTCTGACAAGGCCCCCACGGCGGCGATGATGTCGGGGTTCTTGACCAGGGTCAGCTGCATCTGGTCGTTGTCACCGGTCTTCTTGATCTTCTGGTTGGCCACCTGCGCGGGGCGGTAGTCGGCGACGGCGGCGCAGCCGATGAAGAGGTCGCACTCGCCAACCCGGCTCATCACCGCCTGATGCATCTGCTCGGCGCTCTCCACGTCGACACGGGTGACGCCCGCCGGGGTGGCCAGTGCCACCGGGCCGCTCACCAGAGTGACCTCGGCGCCCGCTTCACGGGCGGCGCGGGCGATGGCGTAGCCCATCTTGCCGGAGCTGTGATTGCTGATGTAGCGCACCGGATCCAGCGCCTCGCGGGTCGGCCCGGCGGTGAGCAGCAGCCTGACCCCGGCCAGCAGCGGCTCGGCGGCGAGTTGCTGGCAGCAGTGCTCAACCAGCTCGAGGGGATCCAGCATCCGGCCCGGGCCCACGTCACCGCAGGCCTGGCTGCCGGAATCCGGCCCCCACAGCAGGATGCCGCGGCTGGCCAGAGTCTTGAGGTTGGCCTGGGTGGCGGCGTTGAGGTACATCTGCTGGTTCATGGCGGGCGCCAGTGCCACCGGTGCCGGGGTGGCCAGGCAGAGGGTGGTCAGCAGCTCGTCGGCCATGCCGGCGGCCATGCGGGCCATCAGGTTGGCGCTGGCGGGGGCGATCAGCACCAGATCGGCCCACTTGGCCAGCTCGATGTGGCCCATGCCCGCCTCGGCGGCGGGATCCAGCAGACTGTCGGCCACCGGGTGGCCGGAGACGGCCTGCAGCGTCAGCGGAGTGATGAACTCCTTGGCGGAACGGGTCATCACCACCCGTACTTCGGCCCCCTGATCTTTCAGGCGGCGTACCAGTTCGGCACTCTTGTAGGCGGCGATCCCGCCGCTGACACCCAACAGGATGCGTTTATCGGCCAATCTCATCTGCTGCTTCTCTTCCGGCTCACTCTGACTGGTCGGCTAAGATACCACAGGCAGCGGACGACGACAGAGGCTGACATGGGGGACTTGTGGTCGGGCTCCCGCGATTTTTTGCTATGTTTTCTCTCAATAGGCATGAGGGAGAGACAAATGAGCATCAAGGAGTGGCCGGAAGATGAACGCCCGCGTGAGAAGCTGTTGCGTCAGGGGCCTGGCGGCTTGTCCGACGCCGAGCTGCTGGCGATCTTCCTGCGCACCGGGGTCAGCGGCCTGAGTGCGGTCGATCTCTCCCGCCATCTGTTGCAGCAATTTGGTTCGCTGCGGGCGCTGCTTGGCGCCGAACAGCGGGCCTTTTGCGCGGCGCACGGTCTTGGGCCGGCCAAATATGCCCAGTTGCAGGCCGTGCTGGAGATGGGCAAGCGCCATCTGGCCGAGCAGTTGCAAAGAGGCGATCCGCTCACTTCGCCCCAGTTGACCCGGGACTATCTGCAGGCCCAGCTGCGGGATCGACCGCGGGAGGTGTTTGCCCTGCTGCTGCTCGACAACCAGCATCGAGTGATTCAATTCGTTGAACTTTTTTACGGCACCCTCGACTCGGCGAGCGTCTGGCCCAGAGAAATCGTGCAGATCGCACTCAAACATAATGCAGCCGCCGTGATTCTGGCGCATAATCACCCGTCCGGCGTCGCCGAGCCCAGTCGGGCCGACCGCCAGATCACGGATCGGATCACGGCCGCCTTGGCCCTGATCGATATCAGAGTGCTGGATCACTTGGTGATCGGTGACGGCATCACGGTTTCTTTCGCCGAGCGCGGTTGGTTATGACTGTGCTCTGGCGCCGTATTAGTTGATCTTTGATCACGGATGCTGTATAAAATGCCGCCTTCTGTTTGCCCCGCAATCGAAGGCCAGCGGGGCAGATATTTGCTCGAGCAATGAAGTAAGATTTGGAGAGACTGACATGTCTAGAGTATGCCAAGTAACCGGCAAGCGCCCGGCAGTTGGTAACAACCGTTCGCACGCTAACAACGCTACCAAGCGTCGTTTCCTGCCGAACCTGCACACTCACCGTTTTTGGGTTGAGAGTGAAAAACGCTTCGTAAGCCTGCGCGTATCCGCAAAAGGCATGCGTATCATCGACAAGCGTGGCGTTGAAGTGGTTCTGGCTGAACTGCGCGCCAGCGGTGTTAAGGTATAAGGAATTAGATCATGGCTAAAGGTATTCGCGAGAAAATTCGCCTGAACTCCAGCGCCGGTACTGGTCACTTCTATACCACTACCAAGAACAAGCGCACCATGCCCGAAAAAATGGAGATCAAAAAGTTTGATCCCGTTGTTCGTCAGCATGTGATCTACAAGGAAGGCAAAATCAAGTAATTACTTGATGCTGCATTCCCAAAAACCCGGCCTAGTGCCGGGTTTTTTTATGGCCGAAATTCAGTACACTGCCGGTTCTAAGGGAGGCTTGCCATGTTCAAACTGAGCCGCAAAGGCTGGAACAACGTGATCATCGTGGTGGTGCTGATCGTGATCACCCTGTTGCACCGGCTGGAGCTGGCCCAGCAGGAGAATAGCGCCAAGCGAGCGCGTCCGCTGCTGCCCGACAGCGCCGTGGTGCTTACCTGGCAGGGGCCTAGCTGGCAGATCGAACGGATCGGGCAGGGCTGGCGCAGCGGGCCGGATCTGGGGCTCAGCAGTGCCCAGCTGGCGGCGCACATCGAGGCCTGGCAGGGCTGGTTGCTGCCGCCCGGCGAATCCGTGCGCGGCAACCCGGTTACCCTCAAGATCTGGGTCGCCGGCCAGAGCGATCCCATCGAGGTGGGCCTCTATCAGGACAGCGGCAAATTTGCCGCCCTGCTGCCCCCCTCGACCTGGCTCAGCCTGAGCCAGGAGCAGTACCGCAGTCTGCTGCGTCCCGCTCCCTAACCCTTTTTCAGCGTCAGCACGAGGATCCCATGCCTGAATTACCGGAAGTCGAAGTCAGCCGCCAGGGCATCTCGCCCTGGCTTACCGGCATCAAGGTCACCCGAGTGGTGGTGCGGGACGGCCGTCTGCGCTGGCCGGTGCCGGGGGAAATCCAGGAGCTGGTGGATCTCACCATCCACCGGGTCAGTCGCCGCGCCAAGTACCTGTTGCTGGAGACCGACTTTGGCACCGCCATCCTCCATCTGGGCATGTCGGGCAGCCTGCGGGTGCTGGACATCGGCACCCCGGCCGAGAAGCACGATCACGTGGATATCGAGCTGGCCAACGGCAAGTTGCTGCGGCTCAACGATCCGCGCCGCTTCGGCGCACTGCTGTGGACCCGCGAGCCGGCCGAGGCGCACGCGCTGCTGGCCAAGCTGGGGCCGGAGCCGCTCACCGACGCGTTCAACGCCGATTACCTGCGTGAGCGTGCCAAGGGGCGCAGCACCGCCATCAAGACCTTCCTGATGGACAACCATGTGGTGGTCGGGGTGGGCAACATCTACGCCAACGAGGCGCTCTACGCCGCCGGCATTCACCCCAAGCGCGCGGCGGGCAACATCAGCGCCGAGCGGCTGGGCACCCTGGTGGCCGAGATCAAGCGGGTGCTGGCCGAGGCGATTCGGCAGGGCGGCACCACCCTCAAGGATTTCACCAGCGCAGACGGCAAGCCGGGCTATTTCGTGCAGCAACTGCAGGTGTACGGGCGGGGCGGCCAGCCCTGTTTTCACTGCCACACCCTGCTCAGTGAAATCCGGCTGGGGCAGCGTACCACTGTGTTCTGTTCCCACTGCCAGCGTTGAATCGCGGTTTTTTTGGCCTGAAATGGCCAAGTTGTAAGAGAGTATTTCCAGTCTGTTGAAGATTTGCTCGCCTGTTACTACTATCTCGACCGTTCAGGCGGTTTGAGAAAATAAAATGACAGCTAAATCAATAGACTGGGACCATTTGTCCCGGCAGGGGCACTATTGTGCCCAAAAAATGGCCCGCTTCCTCTATCCCGATGACAGCGCCCGCAAAACCTTCAATCGCGCCAAGTTCGTGCTGCGCAGTTTGCTCTATCGGCAGCAGCTGAGCCGGGTGTTCGAGCTGTTTCAGGCCGAACCGCTCAAGGCCCTGCCTGCCCACTATCCCGAGCTGCTCGACAAGCCGATGCGGCCCTATCGCTTTGCCGGCTCCACCGCGACCGAGCGGGCCGAGATGCTGGAAAACCACTACCGGCTGATGCTGGCCCGCTACCCGGATCTGATCGACCCGCTCTATCTGGGGGATGGCATCGAGCTCGGCCGTTATCCCGAGAGTGGCTGCCGCATCGTGCTGCGCCACGACGGTACCTTCCGCCGCGAGGCGGAGCTCGCCCTCTCCATCGTCGACCCGCAGGGCAAGCGGCTCTACAGCTGCGCCTTCTCGCTGGCCGGCACCCCCAACCGGCTGGCAGTGGTGATCGGTTCGGTACAGGGGCCGGAGCCCTGCATCGAACAGGCGCAGGACAAGGTGCGTGCGCTGACCAAGGAGGGCCACGGTCTGCGGCCCAAGTCGCTGGTGGTGATGCTGGTGATGCAGCTGGCCGAGGCGATGCAGGCCGAGCATATCTCGGCGGTGCGGATGAAGGCCCACATCTATCAGGCCCGCCGTTACAGCAAGAAGAAGAAAGCCTGTCTGCAGGCGGATTATGACGAGCTGTGGCAGGAGTTTGGCGCCATCGATCTGGACAGCAACTTCGTGCGGCTGCAGCCCGCTCAGCGCAAGCCGCTGGAGGAGATCGCCTCCAAGAAGCGGGCCATGTACCGGCGCCGTTACGAGTGGCTCGATCAGCTGACCCTGGCGAGTCAGCAACTGCTGGGCCCACGTCTGGCGGGCTGAGCCGCACAGGCCCCCAGCAGCAAACAGGCTACCCTCGGGTAGCCTGTTTCGTTGTTACTTGGTCTGTTTGGCCTTGATGGCGGCGGCCACGGTGGGGTCGACGAACTGGCGGATATCGCCGCCGTGCAGGGCGACCTCCTTCACCAGGGTGGAAGAGATGAAAGAGTTCTCCTCGGCCGGGGTGAGGAACACGCTCTCCAGCTCCGGCATCAGGCGGCGGTTCATGTTGGCGAGCTGGAATTCGTACTCGAAGTCGGAGACGGCGCGCAGACCGCGGATCAGCACGTTGGCCTGCTGCTCCCTGGCGAAGTCCACCAGCAGGCCGGAGAAACCGACCACCTTGACGTTGGGCAGGTGGGCGGTCACCTGGCGAGCCAGCTGCACCCGCTCGTCCAGGTCGAACAGCGGCCGCTTGCTCGGGCTGTTGGCCACCCCGACCACCACTTCATCAAACAGTTTGGCGGCCCGGCCGATGAGGTCGGTGTGGCCGTTGGTGACGGGATCGAAGGTGCCGGGATAGATTACCTTGTTGGTCATGCTGCTGATTCCTGCAACCGGGAAATTTGGTCGCATTATAGGGTCTGTTGGGGGATTGGCGCGACCGCCTTGGGGCGAGTTTTGGCGCCCCAAGGCCGGCTTTGCCGATCCAAATCGGGGTCACCGGGTCTCTTCGCTTGAGAATAGCGATACATCAGGCAAGAATACCCGCACCGCGCATCAAGCCTCCTTGCATTGGTGACAGGGAGCAAAGGGATTTTTTATGAAACGTATTCTGGTAGTCCGCAATGACAAGATTGGTGACTTCATGCTGGCCTGGCCGAGCTTTGCCATGCTCAAGCGCTCCATGGAGTGTCATGTGACTGCCCTGGTTCCTGCCTACACGGCGCCGTTGGCCCGCCTCTGCCCCTGGATTGACGAGATCATCCTGGATCCGGGCTCACGGGCCGACAAGGAACAGCAACGCGCCTTGCAGGCGCGCATCAAGGCTGCCGTCTTCGATGCCTCCATCTGCCTCTTCTCCAACTCCCGCAACGCCATGCTGGTGTGGAAGGCGCACATTCCCTACCGGTTGGCGCCGGCCACCAAGCTGGCCCAGGTGCTCTACAACCAGCGCCTGATCCAGCGCCGCTCCCGTTCACAGAAGCCGGAGTACGAATACAACCTGGATCTGGTGCGCCGTTTCCTTGCCGACCAGCAGGTGAGCGCGGTGGAGCCGCAGGGCCCCTACCTCAGCTTCGATGCGAAGAGCCTGCAACAGGTGCGCGAGCAGGTCGCCGCCCGCCTGCGGCTCGATGCCGGTCGCCCCTGGCTGATGGTGCATGCCGGCAGCGGTGGCTCGGCCAACAACCTCTCCATCGAGCAGTACGCCCGCCTCATCATCAAGCTCAATCAGGCCTGTCCCGAGTTGCAGTGCATCCTGACCGCGGGGCCGGGGGAGGAGAAGATCGCCGAACAGCTGGCGGCCGAGCTGCTGGCCCACGGCGGCAACGGCTGGATCTACCGCTCCGACGAGGGGCTGCCCAAGTTCTGCCAGGTGATGGCCAACGCCGCCCTGTTCGTGGCGGGCAGCACCGGGCCGCTGCACATCGCCGCGGCGCTGGATGTGCCCACCATCGGCTTCTTCCCGGCGCACCGCTCTGCCACCCCGCTGCGCTGGCGTCCGCTCAACAGCGAAGGGCGCCATCTGGCGTTCAGCCCGCCGGAAGACAGCGATCACCCGGAAGACATGAGTCAGCTCGATCCCAAGACCATGGCGGCGGCGATCGCTCGCTGGGCGCCGCCGTTCTGGCGCACTGAACACTGATACCAGATGATGTAAATGCAGACAGGGCCCTTGAAGGGCCCTGTCTCGTATGAGGGGAAGTGCTGCGGCTTACTTGTCCGCCTGATCCGGTGCCTGCGGCTGCTGGCGGATCCAGAGGTCGGCGTACTTCACGAAGGTGGAGTGGGCCGACAGGATGGCCAGCAAGAGCCCCTGCTTGCCATCGAGGAAGCCAGCCTTGAGCAGGTACATCTTGAGGAAGCAGCCCACTGCGTGTACCAGCCCTTGGCCGAGGGAGCCCTTCTTGCCGCGGGCGGTGCGCTGATCGGCCCAGGCGCGGGCATAGCCGGCGGACTTGACCAGGTAGTGCTCCAGATCCCGATAGGTGAAGTGGAGCAGGTCGCCGTGCAGGTTGACGATCTTCATGTTGGCGCGCACCTCTACCTTCTCGTGCACCAGCACCTCGTTGTAGCTGGTGAGCGCCTTGGGATAGAGGCGCAGCACCCGGTCCGGATACCAGCCGCTGTGGCGGATGAAGCGGCCGAACACCCAGGAGAGGCGCGGGATTGAGTAGATGGTGTCGCTGGCCGGATTGGCCATGACGGCGGCGATGGCGGCTTTCAGCTCGGGGGTGAGCCGCTCGTCCGCATCCAGCCACAGCACCCAGTCGGATTGCACGTGGGACTGGGCGAGGCGGCGCTGACGGCCAAAGCCCGGCCACACCGGGTTGACGAAGAAGCGGGCGCCGAATTCGGCGGCGATGGCCGGGGTCTCGTCCTGGCTGCCGGAGTCCATGATGACGATCTCGTCGACCAGTCCGTCGAGGGAGGCGAGGCAGGGGCGCAGGTTTTCGGCTTCATTCTTGACGATAAGGACAGCCGCCAGAGTCGGTTTGTTCACGGATTAAAGGCTCTTGTTGGCGCCCGGCTGGCGGGCCATGCTCAAATTGGCGCCCATTCTAGCCTAAAACGGCAGGCGGGGCATGGTTCCGGCGGTCGGGGCTGCGTTAGCTTCAAATGGGATGCTTTTCGGCATGAGAGCGGGTGGTGCGGGGATCTTCTGTTATTTCTCGGGCCATTCTTGGGGCATAATCTCGGCCAGCAACGATTAACCGCAGGGCTTGGCCCAAGAGACGCGCGAGATGAAGATATTGGTGATCGGCCCCTCCTGGGTCGGCGACATGGTGATGTCCCAGAGCCTCTATAAGGCGATCAAGGCCAATCACCCCGACAGCGAGCTGCACGTGATGGCGCCCGCCTGGTGTGGTGCCCTGCTGGAGCGGATGCCGGAGGTGGACAAAGCCATTCCGATGCCGCTCGGCCACGGCGACTTCAAGCTGGGGGCCCGCCGCCGGCTCGGCAAGCAGCTGGCGGCCGAGAAGTACGATCAGGCCATCATCCAGCCCAACTCCATGAAGTCGGCGCTGATCCCCTGGTTTGCCCGTATCCCGGTGCGCACCGGCTGGAAAGGGGAGCACCGCTTCGGTCTGCTCAACGACATGCGCAGCAACAAGTCCGCCTTTCCGCTGATGGTGGAAGCCTACCTGGCGCTGGCCTATCCCAAGGCGCAGATGAAGAGCCGGGCCGACATCCCGACCATTCCCCAGCCGGCCCTCAACGTCGATCTCATCAACCAGGAGAAGGCGCTGGAGCGGCTCGGGCTGGATCGCGCCCGCCCGGTGCTGGTGCTCTGCCCGGGGGCCGAGTTCGGCCCGGCCAAGCGCTGGCCGGAGGGCCACTACGCCGTGGTGGCACAAAAACACCTGGACGAGGGCTGGCAGGTGTGGATCTTCGGCTCCGCCAAGGACGCGGCGGTGGCCAACACCATCCGCGACCGGATCAACCCGCTGTCGCGCCCCAACTGCCACGTGCTGGCGGGCAAGACCAATCTGTACGAGGCGATCGACCTGATGGCGCTGGCCGGGCGGGTGATTGCCAACGACTCCGGCCTGATGCACGTCGCCGCCGCTCTCAACCGGCCGCTGATCGGGGTCTATGGCTCCACCTCGCCGCTCTACACCCCGCCGCTGGCGGACCGGGTCGAGATCGTCCACACCGACATCGAGTGCCGCCCCTGCTTCAAGCGTACCTGCAAGTTCGGCCACCTCAAGTGCCTGATCGAGCTGATGCCGGAGCAGGTCATCGAGGCTGGCCGCCGGCTGGAGTGCAGTGAAACGCCGGCCCCGCCGCTGGCGCTGCCGCCCGGCGAACCGCCCCGTTTCGTCGCCGAGCCTGGCAAGCGCGGGGAGCCGCACTAGCATGGGCTATCGGCTGCTCTACAACCTGCTGATCCACCTGGGGTTGCCGCTGGCATTGCTGGCGCTCTACAAGCCGAAGAAGGGCAAGCCCGGCTTTGGCAAGCGCTGGGCCGAGCACCTGGGGCGAACACCCGCCACCGGGCAGGAGGCGCCACTCTGGATCCATGCGGTGAGTGTGGGGGAGACGCTGGCCATCAGCCCTTTCATCCGCGCCCTCAAGGCCGAGCGGCCCGATCTGCCGATCCTGCTCACCACCACCACCCGCACCGGCGCCGAGCAGGCTGCCAGGCTGGGGGATCTGGTGGAGCACCGCTACGCACCGCTCGACTATCCCTGGGCGGTGGCGGTGTTTCTCAATGCCGTCAAACCGCGCGTGCTCTGGGTAATGGAAACCGAGTTGTGGCCGAACTGGCTGGCCGCCTGCGAGGCGCGCCACCTGCCGGTAACCATCATCAATGCCCGTCTCTCGGAGCGATCCTGCCGGCGTTATGGCCGCTTTCAGGGGGCGTTCGATGCCCTCAGCCGGCCGCTGACCCACCTGCTCTGCCAGCACCAGGACGACGCGGATCGCTTCCATCGGCTGGGGCTGGGGCGCGAGCGGCTGGCGGTGACCGGCTCCATCAAGTTCGACATCCAGCTCGATGAGCAGGTGCAGGCCAGGGGCCGTGCCCTGCGCCAGTTGCTGGGGACGGATCGGCCGGTCTGGATCGCCGCCAGCACCCATCAGGGGGAAGACGAGCAGGTGCTGGCCGCCTTCGACCGGGTGCTCGCGGCGCAGCCGTCGGCCCTGTTGATCCTGGTACCGCGCCACCCCGAGCGGTTCGAGCGGGTGGCGGCGCTGTGTGCCCCCTACGGCTGCGTGCGGCGTACGGCGGGCGGTGCGGTCGGCGAGTGTGACAAGATCTACCTGGGCGATACCATGGGCGAGTTGCCGCTGATGCTGGCAGCGGCCGACGTGGCCTTCGTCGGCGGCAGCCTGGTCAAGGTGGGCGGCCACAACCTGCTGGAGCCGGCAGCGCTCGGCAAACCCTGCCTGAGCGGCCCCGCCTACTTCAACTTCAGCGACATCACCCGTCAGCTGGTGGCCCAGGGTGGCGCCGCCGTGGTGGCCGATGCCGCCGAGCTGGGGGAACAGGTGAGCGCACTGCTGGCCGACGAGAGCCGGCGCCGGGAGATGGGCGAGCAGGCCCGCGCCGTGGTGCTGCGCAATCAGGGGGCGCTGGCGCGCACCCTTTCTCACTGCCTCGCCAGCCTGGAGAACGACTGAAAGTCGGGCAGACGGACATAAAAAACGGAGCGCATGGCGCTCCGTTTCTGTTTTGGCTGGGGCTGGCTCAGCGCACGATCAGACCGAGCAGGATCCCTACCACGCCGAAGTCGGCATCGCTGAAGGTGGTGTTGGCAAAGCCGAGATCCCCCAGCACCGGCAGCAGGAACACCGGCAGGAAGGTGATCAGCAGGCCGTTGGCGAAGGCCCCCAGCAGGGCACCACGGCGACCCCCGGTGGCGTTGCCGAACACCCCGGCTGCCGCGCCGACGAAGAAGTGTGGCACGACGCCCGGAATGATGACGGTGAGCCCCAGCAGGTAGAGCAGCACCATGCCCACCAGACCGGCGGCAAAGCTCGACAGGAAGCCGATCAGCACCGCATTGGGGGCGTAGGGGAAGACGATGGGGCAGTCCAGCGCCGGCTTGGCGTTGGGCACCAGCTTGTCGGAGATCCCCTTGAAGGCTGGCACGATTTCGGCGATGACCATCCGTACCCCCTGCAGGATCACGTAGACCCCGGCGGCGAAGGTGATGGACTGCATCAGGGAGAACATGAACCAGTGCTTGCCCTTGGCGACGCTGGCGACGAACTCGGGGCCGGCGAAGGCGGAGGTGATGAGGAAGATGATGCCCATGGTGAAGGAGATGGCCACCGGGGTATCGCGCAGGAACAGCAGGCTCTTGGGCACCTGCACCTCTTCGCTGCTGTGGGCCTTGTTGCCGAACTTGGCGCCGATCCAGCCGGCCAGCACGTAGGAGCAGGTGGAGAAGTGGCCGAGTGCCACGTCATCGGAGCCGGTGATCTGCTTCATGTAGGGGTGGGCGAGGGCCGGGAACAGCACCATGGTCACGCCGACCACCAGGCTGCCCACCGCGATGAGCGGGATGCCGCTCATGCCGCCGGCGGAGAGGATGGCCGCCACCATCATCGACATGAACAGGGTGTGGTGACCGGTCAGGAAGATGAATTTCCACGGGGTGAGCCGGGCGATCAGGATGTTCACCAGCATGGCGAAGAACATGATCATCGCCATCTCCTTGCCGAACGACTGTTGGGCGATGGAGACGATGGCCTCGTTGTTGGGTACCACCCCCTTGATGCCGAAGGCGTGCTGGAAGATGGTGGCGAAGTCGCCCAGCGAGTTCACCACCAGGGTGGCGCCGGCCCCCAGGATGACGAAGCCCATGATGGTCTTGACCGTGCCCTTGATGCACTCGGTCACCGGTTTCTTCTGGGCGATCAGGCCGATGAGGGCTATCAGGCCAACCAGCACGGCCGGCTCCGACAGCACGTCAAACATCAGAAAATTGAAAAATTCCATGGTCAGCTCCAAGCAGATGGAAGCGGCGGCTCACCGGCCGCCCAGACAGTCGCAAAGGGGTTAGAGTGCGCCCAGCTCGCGCAGGGCGATGGCGAGTTTTTCTTTCATGGCGGCCTTGTCGACCATGTTGTCCAGCGATACCAGCCGGCCGTCGACCCCCATGCTGACCAGCTGTTCGGCGATGTCGCGGGTGGCGACAAAGATCTCGGCGCGCTCGCTGCCGGCGGAGGCGAGATCCCGGTGATCCACCTCGGCCGTCACGGCCAGCTCCTTGAGAATGCTCTTGATGCTCATCTCCATCATCAGGCTGGTGCCCAGGCCGTGTCCGCATACAACCAGAATCTTCATGTGCTCTTCCTCTGTCGGGCGCAGGGCGCCACTCAATAACGCGCCAGGATGCGCAAGATGTCGTCTTTGCTGGTGGCCGCCATGATGGCCGCCACGTCTTCTTCATTCATGAACAGCTCGGCCAGCTGGGCGATGGTCTCCACGTGGGAGTTGCTGTCGCTGGCGGCCAGGGTGACCAGCAGCCGGACCGGGTCGTTGCCCTCGGAGCCGAAGTTGACCCCCTCCTTCAGCACGGTCAGCGCCAGGCCGAGGCGGTTGACGCCGTCTTCCGGGCGGGCGTGGGGCATGGCCAGGCCCGGGCCCAGCACGTAGTAGGGGCCGAGCTCTTCGTGGGAGCGATAGAGCGCCGCCACGTAGGAGGGCTCGATGGTACCGTTGGCCAACAGGGGGGCGGTGGCCAGCTCGATGGCATGACGCCAGTCGCGGGCGCCCGCTTCGATGGAAATGACCTCCTCGGTCAGCAATTGGGTCAGCATGGCAATGTCCGGGCTGGATAAGATGGCGCCAATCTAGCGATCTTGCCGGCTGATAACTGTGAGCCTGATCGCGAAAGTTAGCGCTACCAGATAGCGCTAACATCGATCTGTGATAGCGCTATCATTTCTCCCATAGAAGGGATTCATCTTGCCCCTTCTCTGGCTCAAAGGAGGTAAAATCCGGTTTGAGCAAATAGTCAGTGCCGCGCTTTTGCCTTAAAGTGAGCACCCGTATGCCGAGGAAGGGAAAGGATGTCAGAAGCGAAGAAACGCCGTAGCACGGGTCGGGTGACCCTCAACGATGTGGCCCAGCTGGCCGGCGTGGGGGCCATGACGGTGTCGCGCGCCCTGCGCACCCCCGAGCTGGTGTCCGACAAGATGCGCGAGCGCATCGAGGCAGCGGTGGACGAACTCGGCTATATCCCCAATCGGGCGGCGGGGGCGCTGGCGTCCGCCACCTCCCAGACCATAGTGGTGATCGTGCCCAGCCTGACCGAGTGTGGCTGCGGCGAGGTGATCGCCGGGCTGCAGCAGACGCTGCGGGGCGAGGGCTACCAGATCATGCTGGGGGATGCCCAGCACCTCAAACAGCAGGAGGAGAGCCTGCTGACCAGCTTTTTGCAGCACAATCCGGCGGCCGTGGTGCTGTTTGGCAGCGATCCCGGCGAGACCATCCGCCAGCGGCTGCAGGCGGCCCGCCTGCCGGTGGTGGAGGTGGGGGCCATGGCGCGCAGCCCCATCGACATGAACGTCGGGGTCTCCAACTTCGATGCCGGCTACCAGCTGACCCGTCACCTGATCGAGCGCGGCTACCGCAATATCGGTTTTCTCTGTGCCCGCCAGGAGCAGTGGATGCTGCAGCAGCGCATGCAGGGCTGGCAGAAGGCGCTGCTGGACAACTACCTCTCCCCCGACGCCATCATCAACACCTCGGAGCGACCCAGCTTCAGCACGGGGGCGGCCATGCTGGGGGAGTTCCTGCTGCGCTGGCCCGAACTGGATGCGCTGGTCTGCGTCAATGACGAGCTGGCGGCCGGGGTGCTGTTCGAATGCCAGCGCCGCCACCTGAACGTGCCGGGCAAGCTCGCCATCGCCGGTTTCGACGATCTGGACGTGGCCCGCGCCTGCTATCCGGCCCTCACCTCGGTCCGCATCCCCTATCAGCGGATGGGACAGGAGGCGGCCGATCTCATCCTGCGTCAGCTGGCCGGTGAACCCGTCATGGGCTCGGCGCTGACCCTCGATTTCCAGCTGCAGAAGCGGCAAAGCAGCTGACCCCTTTCACACTCATCAAAGAGGCAACTATGTTCAAGGCTCTGTTACTGGAAAACCAAGACGGCAAGACGGTGCCGACCCTGACCCGGCTGGACGAGAGCCAGCTGCCGGCCGGCGAGGTGCGGGTGGCGGTGAGCTACAGCTCCCTCAACTACAAGGACGGGCTGGCCATCACCGGCAAGGGCAAGATAGTGCGCCAGTGGCCGCTGGTGCCCGGCATCGACTTCGCCGGCACAGTGCTGGAATCTGCTGACAGCCGCTACCAGCCAGGTGACAAAGTGGTGCTGACCGGCTGGGGCGTGGGGGAAGGGCACTGGGGCGGCATGGCCGAACAGGCGCGGGTCAAGGCCGACTGGCTGGTGCCGCTGCCGGCCGGGCTGGATGAGCGGCAGGCCATGTGCATCGGCACCGCTGGCCTTACCGCCATGCTCTGCGTACTGGCACTGGAAGAGGCGGGAGTGACTCCGCAGAGCGGCGAGATCCTGGTGACCGGCGCCGCCGGCGGGGTGGGCTCCACCGCCGTCGCCTTGCTGGCCGCGCTGGGTTATCAGGTGGCGGCCCTGACCGGCCGCCCCGCGGAGCAGGGCGAGCTGCTGACGGCACTCGGCGCCAGTCGAATCGTGCCGCGCAGCGAGCTGCTGGAGCCCGCCAAGCCGCTGGAGAAGCAGCTGTGGGCCGGGGCGGTCGATACCGTCGGCAGTCAGGTGCTGGCCAAGCTGCTGGCCCAGATGAACTACGGCGGCGCCGTGGCGGCCTGCGGGCTGGCGGGTGGCTTCGATCTGCCCACCAGCGTGATGCCCTTCATCCTGCGCAACGTGCGGTTGCAGGGGGTCGATTCGGTGATGTGCCCGCTGGCGCGCCGCCAACTGGCGTGGCAGCGACTGGCGCGGGATCTGCCCGCCAGCTTCTTTGCGCAGGCGGTCACCGAGATCGGGCTGGAGCAGGTGGCGGAGGCCGCCGAAGCCATCACCCAAGGGCAAATCGCGGGGCGCACCTTGGTCAAACTTTGATCCAGCCCTGACTGGCGAGCCCCATTTTTCTGGATAGACTTTGAGTGCGGGTGCACTATCCAAGGAGAATGAGCATGGGTGGACACAAGCCGGATTACGATCTCGATGACGATTGGGAGCCGGAATCCTGGGAAGAAGAGCTGGATGAATGGGAAGACGAGAGCTGGCAGGATGATGACCCTCTCGACGACCAGTAATCCGCGTATTGAATACACAGGCGGGCCTCGGGCCCGCCTGTTTTTTTGGGCGGCTCACAGGAATGGGGAGAGGTGCTTGGAGGGGGCTGCGGCTCTGGCTAGAATGAACTGCCCAAACGACACTCAAGGATGATTATGCGACTCTCGGTGATAGTGTTTGCCGTTTTGCTCGGGGGCTGCGCCTCCCATTCGGACGATCCGTGCGAGAAGGTGTGGAGCGAGGTGGGGGAGGCCGATGGCAAGCTGGGCTTTACCGCCGAGCGGGTCGAGTTTCATCAGGCCCAGTGCGGCGAGAAGGTGGATGCCGAGCTGTGGAAACAGGGGCATCAGAAGGGGCTGGCCTGGTATTGCCGGCCCGAGCATCTCTATCTGGCGGGCCGTTCCGGTGGCGAGTATCGCGGGGTATGCCCCAATGACGTCCAGGCGCGCCGGCTGTTCGAGCAGGGCCGCCAGGGCTGGACCGATCAATAGCCTGGCTAGCGGCTCAGGCTTCTTTCTCTTTCAACCGCAGCGGCTGACACAGATAGCTCTTGTCGTTGGCGCTGCGGGCACATTTGCCGCAGACGAACTTGGGTTTGCGCACGATTTTGCGCAGGGTCTTGAGATCGGCCGGGATCTCGCTGCGACGCCATTCACACAGGGTCTTGTTGCCCATCTCGACTACCTCGACAACTCGGTGGGCCCTAGTGTAATCAATTTTCATTTCTAAAACAGCGAGCGGGCCCGGATGATCTCGTGGCCCGCTCGTGGTGACGGGAGATTACTGATAGAGGAACTTGGTAAAGATCAGCTCGCGCACCGCCTTCTTGCCGGTCTCCTTCACCAGCAGCTCGTTGGCCCGGGTCTGGCACTCCTTGCGCAGGTCTTCGCGGCTGACCAGCGACTTGATCTGGTCGGCACTCTTGCTGCCCATTAGCCGGATGATGGCGTCACGGATGAGGGGGTCATGCTGCTCCAGCAGCTTGAGGTCGGCCTCGTTCTCGGCCATCAGCTCCACCGTCACCCGGACGTAGCCGAGGGTTTTGCCATCGCTCAGGTAGTTGGTGATGATGTCGGGATCCAGCAGGTGATAGAAGAAACCTGGCTTGGCGGCGGCAGCTTCCCCTTCTGCGGGGGCTTCCCCCCCTCCGGAGGCATAGGCCTGTAGTGCACCGCAGCTTAGCAACAACACCAGCAGAAATTTGAATAGCTTCATAGGGATGGCTCATCAGCAAGAGATACCCCATTTTTGATGCTGCCATCGGGGCCGTCAAGCACGGATGTTCTTACAATTCTCGATTGATTTACGGATAATAAACCGGATTTTAACCTGATAACGGAAATCTCCGGATGGTGAAGCTGTGAAGTCCGAGTTGACTGTTCCCCTTGCCCGGCTCGTGCCCTGGCAGACGCCCGCGCAGTGCGAGCCGCCCGAGGCCTTGCTGCCCTGGTTGCTGGAGGCCGATTCCATGACCCGGCGCTTGCGTCGCCACAATCGCCATTTCTCGGTACAACTGTTCGGCAATCGCAGCGTCGCCCTCGACGTCGACGAGCAGCAGCTGGTGGTCGCCGAGCAGCCCATGGGGCTGTGCCGCGAGGTGATTCTGCACGGCGATCATGGGCCGGCCGTGCTGGGCTGGACCCTGTTTGCCGAAGCCGCGCTGCAAGAGAGCGGTCTGCGCGAGCTGGGTGAGCAACCCCTGGGTGAACGTATCTTTGGTGACGAGCCTGCCCGGCGCGATCACCTGCAACTGGCCTGTTTCGAGATTGCGAGCAATCCCTGGTGCCCGGCCGGCACCGTCTGGGGACGTCGTTCCCGTCTGTTTCTGGGGCAATGGCCACTGCTGGTCCATGAACTCTTCTTGCCCTCTCTGTCATGCAACAAGGAGCTGGAGTGAATCTGTTAACCAAGGAGCGGGGACTGGCCTACGTGCAGTTGGCCCGCATCGACAAGCCCATCGGCACCCTGCTACTGCTGTGGCCGACTCTGTGGGCGCTGTGGCTGGCGGCTGACGGCCTGCCGGATCTCTGGACCCTGCTGGTGTTCGTGGTGGGGGTGTTTCTGATGCGCTCCGCCGGTTGCGTCATCAACGACTATGCGGATCGCAACTTTGACGGTCACGTGAAGCGCACCGCCGGCCGGCCGCTGCCCATGGGCAAGGTCAAGCCGCGGGAGGTGCTGGCGCTGTTTGCGGTGCTGGCGCTCATCTCGTTCGCCCTGGTGCTGACCATGAACCCGCTCACCATCGGCCTGTCGTTCGCGGCCCTGCTGCTGGCGGTCTGTTACCCCTTCATGAAGCGCTACATCCCGATCCCCCAGCTGGTGCTCGGCATGGCCTTCTCCTGGTCGATTCCCATGGCCTATGCGGCCCAGGCCAACGCCTTGCCGGCGGTGGCCTGGCTGGTGTTTCTCGCCAACCTGCTGTGGACCATCGCCTACGACACCCAGTACGCCATGGTGGACCGGGACGACGACCTCAAGCTCGGCCTCAAGTCGAGCGCCATCCTGTTCGGCCGCCACGACAAGCGGATCATCGGCGCGCTGCAGCTGTTGACCCTGCTGATATTGCTGCTGGTGGGACAGCTGAGCGAGCTGGGCTCCAGCTACTACTGGTCGCTGCTGGCGGCGGCGGCGCTGTTCGTCTATCAGCAGCGGCTGATCCGCGAGCGGCAGCGGGAGGCCTGCTTCCAGGCGTTTCTCAACAACAACTACGTGGGGGCGCTGATCTTTGCCGGGGTAGTGATCAACTACCTTTGAGTCAGCCCCATCATGAAAAAAGGCCGCATGTTGCGGCCTTTTTTATGGTGTCGTGCGAGCGGGGTCAGAGCCGATTGCCGGCCTGGATGGTGCGGCGGATCTTGGTGCTCAGCAGCGGCACTATGTTGTCGGCCAGCGCCTGGAAGCGGCCCAGATCCGGCTTGCAGCCCGGGTCGAGGTAGCCTTCGCTGCGCAGGGTGTGGATCAGGGTGCTGAACAGCTTCTGGTCGAAGAACTCGGGGGCGTTGATGCCGTGCAGGGTGCCGAGGCGCTCTGCCATCATCAGGCCGTCCGCCTCCAGCTGCTCGGCCTCGATGCGGGGCTGGGCCAGCACCCGGGTCAGCACGATGGCGTAGCGCTGCAGAGTCTCCTGAATGCTCTCGGCCAAGAGCAGCAGGCGGGTCTGGTTGATCGGATTGACCCAGAAGCCACCGTCGCGGGCCTCGATCAGCTGCTGGCGCTGCAGTTCGGCCAGCAGGGCATCGACCAGCTCCGGCAGCTCGTCCTCTTCATAGCGCAGGAACAGCTCGGTCTTGAGCAGCGGGTAGATGTCGATGCAGCGGGCAACGATTTCGCTGCGGGAGATCCCCTCGCAGCGCTCGATCAGGGCCGCCACCAGGGAGGGCATGGCGAACAGATGGAGGATGTTGTTGCGGTAGTAGGTCAGCAGGATCGCCTGATAGCGGTCCAGGCTGACGATCTGACCCAGCTTGTCCTCGCTCACCTCGAACTTGTTGAGCTCCATCGCCTGATCCAGCAGGGTCTTGGCATCCTCGTCCGGGATGGTGCTGTGCGGGCTGTAGGGCACCTGCTTGAGCAGATCCAGATAGGTGTTGAGCTGGGCCTGCAGTTCGTCGCGGGTCAGGGCGTGGCGCTCGGCGGCCAGCAGCGCCAGCGCGCTCAGAGTGAGGCCGTTGACGGCGGCGGCCCCGTTGATGCGGGTCATCAGCAGCTCGGCCAGCTGGTTGACGGTAGGCGCCATCCACTCGGGACGCTCCTCCTCGCCGATGTGCTCCTTCCAGCTGGGCACGTGCTCGTTGAGGTAATTGTTGAGGGTCAGCGGCTCACCGAAGTTGACGAAGCCGCGGCCGTAGTTGCGCAGCTTGCGCAGGATGCCGAGCACCTGCAGGAAGCTCTCTTTCTCCTTGCGGCTGCCCTTGAGCTCGTTGTGGTAGGTATTCACCTCCATCACGTGCTCGTAGCCCAGATAGACGGGCACCAGGGTCACCGGTCTGTCCAGCCCGCGCATCATGGCCTGCAGGGTCATCGCCAGCATGCCGGTCTTGGGCGGAAGCAGGCGACCGGTACGCGAACGCCCGCCCTCGGTGAAGAACTCCACCGAATAGCCCTTGGCAAACAGCAGGTTGAGGTATTCCCGGAATACCGTGCTGTAGAGCGGATTGCCCTTGAAGGTGCGGCGGATGAAGAAGGCGCCGCCGTGGCGGAAGATCGGACCTGCCGGCCAGAAGTTGAGATTGATGCCCGCCGCTATGTGGGGCGGCACCATGCCCTGGTGGTAGATGACGTAGGAGAGCAGCAGGTAGTCCATGTGGCTGCGATGGCAGGGCACATAGACGATCTCGTGCCCTTCCTGGGCCAGTTGGCGCACCTTCTCGGCCCCGTTGACCGACAGGCCGCGGTAGAGCTTGTTCCACAGCCAGCCGAGGAAGCTCTCGCCGAGCCGGATCAGCCGGTAGGAGAAGTCGGAGGCGATCTCGTCCATGTAGCCGTGGGCCCGTTTCTGGGCTTTCTCCAGGCTGATCCCCTCGCGCTGTGCTTCTTCCTCGATGGCCTGCTGAATGACGTTCGAATCGAGCAGCTGTTTGAACAGCAGGTTGCGGTTGGGCAGCTTGGGGCCGGTGGCGGCCAGCTGCTGGCGGCTGAAGTGGGTGCGGGCGACCCGCGCCAGCTTGTGGGCGATGGCCTCGTCGGTGCCGTGCTTGTCCGCCATGTGACGCAGGGAGAGCGGCGGGGAGAAGCGCACCAGATTCTCGCGTCCTTTCAGGATCACGATGAGTGCCTTTTTGAGGCGGTTTGGTGCCAGGCTGCTGATGATGTTCCAGCCGGAGGCCTCCTCGCCTTCCCGGCCGGGGGCGCGGCCCCAGAACAGGGTGACGGGCACCACCTGGATATCCAGCGCCGGATCCTGCTTGTGCAGATCCAGCAGCTGGTGGAATTCCTGCAGGAAGGGCAGCGGCTTGCTGCGCTTGCCGAACAGGGGAGGCGGACGGTCCAGACAGACATAACGGGGCAGCAACTGGCCGTTCAGCTCCAGCGGGGTGAAGGGGCCGGGCAGGCCGAGATCCTCGCAGCACTGTTGCAGGGTCATCAGGTCGGTGATCGAGCTGGTCTTCAGGGCGTAGACGATGGGTCTGGCCGGATCCAGCTTGAGCTCGGTGATGGGATTTTCCGGCAGGCTCTTGTGATTGACCAAGCCGCTGACCGGCCATTGCAAGATGGCTCTGGAAATGTTCTGTCCAAGGGACATGTGCGTCTGCTCTCCAAAAAAATGCGGCGTGAGCATAGCAAATCACCGACTGCTTGTCGCCGAGAGGTACGATGAGTCGACTGCGCGGGATCAAATCTGCAGTAAATGAGGGTCGGGCCGCGACAAATGTCAGCTGCGCCTTGCCTTGGCCACTGCACTGTATATACTGCCAGTGTGCTGTATAAAAAGACAGGTGCCCATGCTATGAAACCCCTTACTCCCCGCCAGGCCGAAGTGTTGGAGTTGATCAAGGCGAACATGAACGAAACCGGTATGCCGCCGACTCGCGCCGAGATAGCCCAGAAGCTTGGTTTCAAGTCGGCCAATGCGGCCGAGGAACATCTGAAGGCCCTGGCCAAAAAGGGGGTCATCGAGATCATGCCGGGCACGTCCCGCGGCATCCGCCTGTTGCTCGAAGAGGAAGAGCCGCTGGAAGAGAGCGGTCTGCCGCTGATTGGCAAGGTGGCCGCCGGCGAGCCCATCCTGGCGCAGGAGCATATCGAGAGCCACTACCAGGTGGATCCGGCTCTGTTCCACCCGCGGGCCGACTTCCTGCTGCGGGTGCAGGGCATGAGCATGAAGAACATCGGCATTCTGGATGGCGACCTGCTGGCGGTACACAAGACCCAGGAGGTGCGCAACGGCCAGGTGGTGGTGGCGCGGCTCGACGAGGATGTCACCGTCAAGCGCTTCCAGCGCAAGGGCAGCCAAGTGTGGCTGCTGCCGGAGAACGAAGAGCTCTCCCCCATCGAGGTAGATCTCTCCTGCCAGCAGCTCACCATCGAGGGGCTGGCGGTCGGTGTCATTCGCAACGCCGACTGGATGTAATCCCTGCCATGAAACGGCCTCCTGCGGGAGGTCGTTTCGTTTCTGTACTCCTTTCCCCATGATTTCAATCAGATCCTGATACCCGCTACTTTTGTCTGCGGGCGGCGGCCGCAGGCGATTCATTTCAGATATATCATTTGGTAAGGCGGACTCGTTGGCTTGAGCCGCCCCCGCTGCTCGCCATGACGCGCGTTATCCAGATCGCTGGTAGCAGGAACCCGGAGGGCAGCCGGAAAAAACAACAGTCTCGTGCGGTGTGCAGCGCACACCTGGCAAAGAGGCGCTTGCGGGATAGAAGGGAGAGTGGTCAGCAGGGCGCCGGCAGTCGGCACCGCAGCGGCACACTCGCGCAGTCGACACGCGGCAGTCATCGACTCATCCACCCCGGTGGTGATGGGCGGTGCCGGTTGGCGTGACCTGTTGATCGAGGAGGACAGGTATGGCTTCAAGCTCGCCATGGGATCCGGGTCTGGCATCGCCCGTTTCTTCCATCACCCGTTTCATCAAGGGTAACCGGATGACCCGTTTCTATGCCCTCTGGGTACACCACAAGGGTACCTGCTGGACCATCTGGCTGGGGTGCCCCAAGGACAAGATTGTCCGGCTGGTGCGCCTGTTTCACAGCCATCATGACGGCGGGCTGGCCGACGCCCCCTGGACCGCCCCCGTCATCCCGCTGCGGGCACAGTCCAGACGCCCGCATGAGCGGCGTCGACAGCAGCCCTGAGCATCACCGCTTCTTGTACAGCCCCACCCCATGGTGGGGCTGCTGTTTTGGGCGGGTTGGGGCCTGCATCACCGGCCCTTGCGTCATCTTCTGACGGAAGTTGGCCAGCGAACGGGCATCCGGTACAAGGGGGTGACCGGTGCGGGGCCGGCTGGGTTACAATGGCTCTTCCATTCGGGCCCGGTTGGCGGGTATGTCGAAGTGAAAGGGTCTGTTCTCTTATGGTTAAACCGCGTTACCCCTTGCTGTTTCTGCTGCTGGTCGGGGGCATGATGGCCGGATTTTACTGGAACCAGCCCTCCCTGCCCGAGCATGCCGACTACTACCCGGCGGGGCGGGACATCAATCCGTTCGCCTTCACCGATCAGGATGGCCAGCCGTTGGTCCCCGCCAGCCTGACCGGCCACTGGACCTTTCTGTTCGTCGGCTACACCTTCTGCCCCGACATCTGCCCGACCACCCTGGCGGATCTGCGTTCCGTCTATCCCGAGCTGAAAAAGATCGCCCCGAGCAGCCAGGTGGTGTTCATTTCGGCGGATCCGCAGCGGGACGACGTGGCTCGCCTCAAGACCTATACCGCCTTCTTCAATCCGGAGTTCAAGGCGGCGACCGGCCCTCACGACAAGCTGTTCCCGTTCGTGCGCAATCTGGGGCTCATCTACTCCATCGCCGACCAGGGTGAGAAGGACTACCTGATCGACCACTCCGCCTCCATCGTGCTGATCAATCCGGCCGGCAAGCTGGAGGCCGTGTTTCGCCCCCGAGTGAGCGAGGGCAGTGTGCCCAGGGTCGTCATGGCGAGCATGGTGTCGGACTTTGCCAAGATAGTGCGGCTGGACGACGCATGATGAGCAGCGGATTCCCTTCGACATGCTGACCCCTGTCTGGTGGCGGGACGGGCGGCGCCACCGCGCCGTGTTTGCCCTGGCCCTGCCCATGGTGTTTTCCAATGTCACCACTCCGCTGCTGGGGCTGGTGGATACCTGGGTGATCGGTCATCTCGGTCAGGCCTGGTTCCTCGGCGGCGTGTCGGTCGGCGCCACCCTCATCAACCTGCTGTTCTGGCTGCTCGGCTTTTTGCGGATGTCCACCACGGGGCTGACCGCCCAGGCTCATGGCGCCAGCAGCCCGGCTGGCCAGCTCGACACCCTGGCCCGCGCGCTGGGGCTCGCCGTCGGGCTGGGAGTGGCGTTGTTGCTGCTGTTGCTGCCGCTGATCCCCACTCTCATCGCCCTCAGCGGTGGCTCCGCCGAGGTGCAGCACTATGCCGCCGAGTATGTTTCGGTGCGGGTCTGGAGCGCCCCGGCGGCGCTCTGCAACCTGGTTATCATGGGCTGGCTGCTGGGCATGCAGGATGCGCGCAGCCCCATGCTGCTGCTGATCTTCACCAACCTGGTCAACATGGGGCTCGATGCCTGGTTCGTGCTGGGACTGGGTTGGCAGGTGAAGGGGGTCGCCGCCGCCTCGCTGCTGGCGGACTACAGCGCGCTCGGATTGGGGCTCTGGCTGGTGAGCCGTCACCTGCACCGGCTGGCCGCGTCGGCGTGGCAGGGAGCCTGGCAGCGCTGGCGTCAGTGGCCCGCGCTGCTGCGACTGCTGGCCCTGAACCGGGACATCTTCATCCGCTCCCTCTGCCTGCAACTCTGTTTCGCCTTCATGACCCTGCAGGGGGCCAGGCTGGGGGATGTGGCGGTGGCGGCCAATGCGGTGCTGCTCAACTTCCTGATGTTGATCTCCTACGGGCTGGATGGCTTCGCCTACGCGGTGGAGGCCATGGTGGGCCGCGCCATCGGGCGGCGGGATCGGCAGGGGCTGCGGGAGGCCATCGTGCTCAATCTCGGTTGGGCGCTGTTGATCGCCCTGACGTTCAGCCTGCTGTTTGCGGTGGGCGGCAGCCGGCTGATCGCGCACATCACCGATCTGCCGGCAGTGATCGCCGCCGCCAATGCGCAGTTGCCCTGGCTCATCGCCATGCCGCTGCTGGCGGTCTGGTGCTTCCTGCTGGACGGGGTCTTCATCGGGGCGACCCGGGCCAGGGAGATGCGCAACAGCATGCTGGTGGCGGCACTGTGCGGTTTCTTCCCGATCTGGTGGCTCTGCCAGGGCTGGGGCGTGGCGGCCTTGTGGGCCGCGATGGCGGCCCTGATGGCGGGGCGGGGGCTGACGCTGGGCTGGCTCTGCTGGCAGCTGGAGCGCGATGGCCGGCTGCTGCACTCAGCCCACGGGGTGGGAGAGGCGCAGCAGGCCTCCTCCTGACCTCAGCGCCTGCCTGGATCTGTCGGTTTCACTCCTGCAGGGAGCCGGCGTAGCCCAGCTGGCGCCAGCTTTCGTAGACAAACACCGCCACCGCATTGGCGAGGTTCATGCTGCGGCTCTGGGGCAGCATGGGGATGCGCAGCCGCTGCTCGAACGGCAGGCTCTCGATGATCTCGATGGGCAGGCCGCGGCTCTCGGGCCCGAACAGCAGGGCATCCCCTGCGGCAAACTGCACCGCCGAATGGGCGGTGCGTCCCTTGGTGGTGCAGGCGAATACCCGCGTCGGCGCCACCGCCTCGAGAAAGGCCTCGAAGTTCGGCCAGCGCTTCACCTCGGCAAACTCGTGGTAGTCGAGCCCTGCCCGCTTCACCCGCTTGTCATCCCACTCAAACCCCAGCGGCTCTATCAGGTGCAGTCGATAGCCGGTGTTGGCGCAGAGGCGGATGATGTTGCCGGTGTTGGGCGGAATTTCCGGTTGGTAGAGCACGATGTCGAGCATGACGGCGTCCTGATGGGGCGAAAAGGGCGCCAGCATACCCAGCGCCCGTGCGGATGAAAAGAGTCTGCTCAGCCGATGGGCAGGCGGATGGTGATGGTCAGCCCGGCCGGTTGATTGCTGCTGGCGCGGATGGTGCCGCCGTGGCGTGCAATGGCCTCCGCGGCGATGGCCAGCCCCAGCCCGGTGCCGCCGGTCTTGGCGTTGCGGGCATCATCCACCCGAAAGAAGGGTAGGAACAGCTGGGCCTGCTGCGCCACCGGCACGCCGGGTCCGTCGTCGCGGATGGTCATCACCCACTCCAGTCCCTCCCGATACCAGTCCACCTTGATGAACTCGCGGGCGTATTTGAGCGCGTTGCGCAGTGGATTCTCCAGTGCCCGGGCCAGCAGATCGGGCCACATCCGCAGAGATTCAGCCGGCAGCGGCGGCAGCCGGAGCTGCTTGCCGCTCTGGTTGGCCTCGAACATGGCATCGTCCAGGATGGGCTCCAGCAGCTCGGCCAGCGGCATCACCACCGGCGCTTCCACATGCTGCTGTACCCGCGACAGATCGAGCAGGTCGCCGATCAGCTTGTCGAGCCGGCCGATCTCCGATTCGATCCGTGCCAGCTCGTTGCTGTCACCCTGTTTGCGGCGGATCAGCGCCTGCGCCAGCTGGATGCGGGTGAGCGGGCTGCGCAGCTCGTGGGAGATGTCGGAGAGCAGCTGCTTCTGCTTCTGGATCATGTTCTTGAGGGTATCGACCATGTGGCTGACGTGATCCGCCAGCTGGCCGATCTCGTCCCGCCGTCCCAGGTTGGGGATCTGCGCCTCCAGATTGCCCTCCGCCAGCTGGGAGACCGACTGCTGCAACTGCAGGATGGGACGGGTCAGCCGCCAGGCCAGCAGCAGGCAGAGCGGGGTGCTGACCAGCATGGCGATGCCGAGGATCTGGATCGGGTGATCCAGGATCTGGATGAACAGGAACAGATAGGAGTTCTCGACGTTGAGGCCGAAGTAGATGTGATAGACCTGGCCGTGATGCGTCATCTGGAAGGGGCCGGCGATGGCCCGCTTGTGCTCGCTGCCCAGCATGGGCTTGGCCGGGTTGTCCGAGTCGAGCATGAAACGGATCACGAACTTGCTCAGGCGGGTGCTGGACTGCATCTGCCCCTTGGCATCCCGCAGGTAGATGTTGTCGACCGGCAGCAGGCCGGCGGCATCGATGGCCTGGGCCAGATCGAAATCCTGATTGGGGTCGGCCCCCTTCTGCAGCGCCTTCAGGTTGTTGTTGAGGCGGGTGATCTCGTGGGCCGGCAGCGGAATGATGTTGCGGGGATCCAGGGTCGGCAGGATCACCACGGCGGCCACCACCAGCAACAGCATGAACCAGAACCAGAGGAAGATCTGGGTGGAGAGACCGTTGAAGGTGCGGGCGGTTCTCATGCCTGTTCCAGCCACAGATAGCCTCTGCCGCGCACCGTCTTGAAGCGGGGCTGGCCATCAGTACGCTCAGGCAGCTTCTTGCGCAGGTTGCTCAGGTGCATGTCGATGGCGCGATCGAAGGGCTCGAGTTTCTTGCCGAGCACCAGCTCGGAGAGCTGGCTCTTGCTGACGATCTGACCCGGGTTGCGCAGCAGGCACTCCAGCAGGCCGAATTCGGTGGCGGTCAGCTCCAGCAGTTCGCCGTGGCAGCTGGCCTGCTGCAGGCCGGGTTGCAGCACCAGATCCATGAAGCGCACCTCTTCCGAACTGCCACCGCGCTGGGGCTGGGTGCTCTGGGTACGGCGCAGGATGGCGCGCACCCGGGCCAGCAGCTCCCGATCGTCGAACGGCTTGGCGAGGTAGTCGTCAGCCCCCGCTTCCAGCCCGTTGACCCGATCCTGGCTGTCGCCGCGGGCGGTCAGCATCAGCACCGGGGTGTCGTGGGTCTTGCGCAGCCGGGCCAGCATGGCGAAGCCGTTGAGCTTGGGCATCATCACGTCCAGCAGCACCAGGTTGAAGTGCTGTTCAGCCAGCCGTTGCAAGCCCTCTTCGCCATCCTCGGCGACGGTCACCTGGAAGCCTTCCAGGGTCAGAATTTCGGTGAGCAACTGGGTCAGCTCGAGATCGTCGTCGACCAGGAGTATTTTGTGCATCTGAAGTCATTCCGCTGATTTTTCGCGCCAATCCGGCGTCGGGGTCAGGGTATAATAGATTTTTAACCGCAAGAGGAAAGCCGGTTTTGAGCCATCAACAATATTCCCGCTGGGTGACGCTGGCCAGCATGGCCGCCGTCACGACCGCCACCCTGCTGATCACCGGCAAGCTGATCGCCTGGCTGATGACCGACTCCTCGAGCCTGCTGGCCTCCCTCACCGACTCCTTCATGGACGTGAGCGCCTCCATCATCAACCTGCTGGCGATCCGTTATGCCCTGTCACCGGCCGACGACGAACACCGCTTCGGCCACGGCAAGGCGGAGTCGCTGGCCGGGTTGATCCAGGCGGCCTTTATCTCCGGTTCCGCCCTGCTGCTGGTGATGCACGGCATCTCCTCCCTGCTCAAACAGGCGCCGCTGGAGCGGCTAGAGGCGGGTCTGTGGGTCAGTGGTGGCTCCATCGTGCTGACCCTGCTGCTGGTCAGTTTCCAGAGCCTGGTGATCCGCAAGACCAACAGCGTGGCCATCAAGGCCGACATGCTGCACTACCGCTCCGACCTGCTGCTCAACGGCGGCGTGTTGCTGGCACTGGTGCTGGCGGGACAGGGCTGGTACTGGGCCGACGGCCTGTTTGCCATCCTGATCGGGCTGTTCCTGCTGTGGGGGGCGCTGCACATCGGCTATGAATCGGTGCAGGCGCTGCTCGATCGTCAGTTGCCAGCCGAGGAACAAGCGAGAATAATGGCCCTCTGCTGTGACGTCGAAGGTGTACACGGGGTGCATGATCTGCGCACCCGCCAATCCGGTCCGACCCGTTTCGTGCAGTTGCATCTGGAACTGGACGATCAGCTCCCTCTGGTCAAGGCCCATCAGATTGCCGATGAAGCCGAACTGGCGGTTCGTCAGGCGTTCGAGCGCATGGATGTCATCATTCATATGGACCCCATCTCCGTGGTGCACAAGGAACAGCAAGGCACTCCCTCAGAACAACAGTAGGCTGCAACATGGATGATCTGGTTGCCAGAACCTGGCAAAAAATTCAGCAAGAAGCGGCGAGCATGGCAACCGAAGAGCCCATGCTGGCCAGCTTCTTCCACTCCACCATTCTCAATCACAAGAACCTGCGTTCGGCCCTCAGCTTCCAGCTGGCCAACAAGCTCGACAGTGCCACCATGCCCGCCATCGCCCTGCGCGAGGTGATCGAGCTGGCCCTGCGCAGCGAGCCCGAGCTGCTGGCGGTCGTGGCGGCCGACATCTGTGCGGTGCAGGAGCGCGACCCGGCGGTCGATCTCTTCTCCACCCCGCTGCTCTACCTCAAGGGATTCCACGCCCTGCAGGGCTACCGGGTCGCCAACTGGCTGTGGCGCCAGGGGCGTCGTTCGCTGGCGCTCTACCTGCAGAACCAGATTTCCGTGGTGTTCGGGGTCGACGTGCACCCGGCCGCCCGCATCGGCAAGGGCATCATGTTTGACCATGCCACCGGTATAGTGGTGGGTGAGACGGCGGTGATCGAGGACGATGTCTCCATCCTGCAGAGCGTCACCCTGGGCGGTACCGGCAAGGAGAGCGGCGATCGCCACCCGAAGATCCGGGAAGGGGTGATGATAGGGGCGGGTGCCAAGGTGCTCGGCAACATCGAGGTGGGCATGGGGGCCAAGATCGGTGCCGGCAGCGTGGTGATCAACCCGGTGCCGCCGCACACCACGGTGGCGGGCGTACCCGCCAAGATCGTGGGTCGTCCGGAGTGCGACAAGCCTTCGCTGGACATGGATCAGTGTCTCTGATCCCCTGACCGAGGTGCATCGATGGCCAAGCGCTGGTCGGGTTATCTGATCCTGGGGATGTGGCTGCTCAATCTGCTGCACCTCTATCTGGGATTCTCCCCCTGGCCGGCGGCCATCGCGGCCTGGGGGGCCTCACTGCTCACCTGGCCCTGGCTGGTGGGGGCGGCGCGGCGCCAGGCGCTGGCCCTGTACGGCGCGGCGCTGGCACTGCTGATCTTCTCCTGCTGGCGGGGGGCAAGCCTCACCGCCGGTGACTGGCTGCTGCCCAACATCAACATGCTCACCATGTTTGCGGCGGTGAGCACCCTCAATCTCGCCACCTCGGGCCTCTTGACCGGCACCACCTCATGGCAAGGGCGCAAGGGGCTGTGGAGCACCATGGCCAGCCTCAACCTGCTGGGGGCCGTCATCAACCTCTCGGTGCTGTTCATCATCGGCGATCGGCTGGAGCGCAACGGCACCCTTGAGCGGCGTCAGGTGCTGGTGCTGAGCCGGATCTTCTGCGCGGCGGCCTTCTGGTCCCCCTTCTTCGTCGCCATGGCGGTGGCGCTCACCTATGCGCCCGGCTTGCAGCTGTCGCGCATCCTGCCGTTCGGGGTGGTGGCGACCCTGCTGGCGATGGGGCTGACCGCCTGGCAGGTGGAGCGGCTGGGGGTGGCGGACTTTGCCGGCTATCCGCTGCGGCTGCAGACTCTGGGCCTGCCGGTGGCACTGGCCCTGCTGGTGCTGTTGATCAAGCAGATCTGGCCGGATCTCGGCATCCTGGCGGTGATCGCCCTGGTGGCACCGCTGCTGGCCTTTGCCTTCATGCCGAGCGCGGGGCGCGGCCCGGCCCTCAAGCGGCAGGTGGTGGAACGCTTCCCCGCCATCGGCGGCCAACTGGTGCTGTTTCTGGGGGCGGGTCTGCTGGCCGCCGGCATCAACAGTGCGCTGTCGGTGCTTGAGCTGAGTGGCGGCCACGGCTTGCCCTTCTTCCATCACTTCGGCTGGCTGGAGTCTTCGCTCACTCTGTTGCTGATCCTGCTGGTGGCCATCGTCGGGGTGCACCCGCTCATCAGCATCTCAGGATTGGCGCCGCTGCTGTGGCCGCTCTCGCCGGATCCCAGCCTGCTTGGCATGTGCTTCCTGCTGGGCTGGGGGTTGGCTACCGGCACCAGTCCGCTTTCCGGCTCCAACCTGGCGCTGGCCTCCCGCTACAACCTGAGTGCCGGGGCGATTCTGCGCGGCAACCTGCTCTACGGCCTGCTGATGTACGGGGTCGCCTGTCTGCTGCTGGGGGCCTATATCGCCCTGCACGCCTGATGATGCGGGCTTGCGGCAAGGGCGTGCAGGGCGGTTGCGCAGGGGCGGGGTGGCGACTTGTGCGGGGCCGGCCGTGGCCCGGGCGCAGGATGCGAGAAAAATAGACGCATATTTAGGCAATACATCCATGGAAGGCGCATTTTACAGCGCACCGGCTTGTTTGTGCCGATAGGCTCGGGGTATGCTGGCTTCACGCGCTTGAATCGCCCTCTGTGGGGCATCGCAATTGAACATACAGGTATGCATATGTCACTAGAAGTCCTTGAGCAACTCGAATCCAAAGTACAATCCGCCGTCGACAACATCTCCCTGCTGAAGATGGAGCTGGACGAGCTGAAAGAGCAGAACAACAAGCTGCAAGACGAGAACCATCAGCTGCGCAACGAGCACGTCGCCTGGCAAGAGCGTCTGCGTGCCCTGCTGGGCAAGATGGACCAGATGGGCGAAAGCATCTGAGTCGTCGCCATCCGCGAGAATTGAAAACGGGCCGCTCCATGAGCGGCCCGTTTGTTTGGGTCAGTCTGGCAATCAGAGTGCCAGCAGCTGTTTGACGGTCTTCTCGATGCCGTCTGCCGCTTCCACTATGTTGTTGGCCAGCATGTAGGCGGGGGTGGAGATCACCTTGCGCTCCTGATCCACCACGAACTCGTTGACCGGGCAGTTGAGATGGCTGCCTCCCATCGCCTCGATGGCGTTGGCGGTACCCTCGTCGTGGCCTATGGTGGCCAGGGTGCCGGCGCCATAGATGAGCGGGATCATGGCCGGTGCGATGCAGATGTAGGCGGCCGGCTTACCGGCCCTGGCGAAGCTCTGGCACGCCTTCAGTACATCCGGCTGGATTTGGCACTCGGCCCCCTTGATGGCGAAGTCGCACAGGTTCTTGGCGGCGCCAAAGCCACCCGGCACCAGCAGGGCATCGTAGTCGGCCGCATCCAGCTCGGCCACGTCCCTTATCTGGCCGCGGCAGAGGCGGGCCGCTTCGACTAGCACGTTGCGGTGCTCGCCTTCACTCACTTCCCCGGTCAGGTGGTTGATCACATGGAGCTGTGGAACATTGGGAGCGAAGCACTGGACTGCTGCGCCCTGCCTGGCCAGCGCCAGCAGACTGATGACGGCCTCGTGGATTTCGGCCCCGTCAAAGACGCCACAGCCACTCAAGATCACGGCCACTTTTTTCATGACAGACTCCTCGTTGTTGAAAATGTGAGCCAGAATGGATTGTTGTACTTTTGTATGGTTATCGTTCGTCCTCAGCTGGTCAAGTCATCTTGCTGTGCTAGGATTGTTTCGTTTTGGATCCTGCCGTACTTACTCCCTTAAATTTTTTTCCACATTGATCGAGATCATTCAAGTCGTCTCGCGATCGGTTTTTAAGTGCGCAACCAATTGTTATTTATTGGTTTTTATATTTTTGTGCACAGTTTTATCACTGTGGTTCATACTGCCCCCCATTTTTGAGCACAGAGTTATCCACAGATTGATGGCCTGTGAGGATCCGCCGGCAGGGTCTTTGCCCCTCTTGGTGTGAGGGGGGCCCTGTGGCATCCTAGCGGCTGTTTATCTCTGGCAGGACGATTTCATGGCCCCTAGCAATCCCCTTATTCTGGTCGACGGCTCTTCATATCTTTACCGCGCCTTCTTTGCCTCCCAGCAGGCCGATCTGCGCACCTCGACCGGTTTGCCGAGCGGCGCCGTCCGTGTCATGGCCAACATGATGCGCAGCCTGCGCAAGCAGTACCCCGACTGCCACGTGGCCGTGGTGTTCGATGCCAAGGGCAAGACCTTCCGCGACGACATCTATCCCGAATACAAGGCCAACCGGGCCAGCATGCCGGACGATCTGCGCAGCCAGGTTGCCCCCATCCACCAGATGATCAAGGCGATGGGTTTCCCCTTCCTGATGGTGGAAGGCGTTGAAGCCGACGATGTGATCGGCACTCTGGCCCGTCAGGCGACCGAGAAGCAGCTGCCGGTGCTGATCAGCACCGGCGACAAGGACATGGCGCAGCTGGTCTCCGACCATGTCACCCTGATCGACACCATGAAGGACGTGAAGACCGATCGGGAAGGGGTGATCGAGAAGTTCGGCGTACCGCCCGAGCTCATCATCGACTACCTGGCCCTGATGGGGGACAAGGTGGACAACATCCCCGGCATGACTGGTGTCGGCGAGAAGACTGCGCTGGCCCTGTTGCAGGGGATTGGCAGTATCGACGAGATCGCCGCCAACCTCGACAAGGTGGCTGCGCTCGGTTTCCGCGGCTCCAAGGCGTTTGCCGACAAGTTCCGCGAGCAGGAAGAGCAGGTGCGCCTCTCCTACGTGCTGGCCACCATCAAGACCGACGTGGCGCTTGAACAGAGTCTGGAAGAGTTGCAGCTCGGCCCCATCGACAAAGAGGCTCTGCTGGCGGTCTACCGTGAGTACGAGCTGCGCAACCTGATCAAAGAGCTGGAGTCCGGCGGCGCGGAGGAGAGCGAAGCCGAAGGTGATGATGAAGGTGCCGCCCCGGTTGCCGCCATCGAAACCGACTACCTCTGCATCCTGGACGAAGCCGAGTTTGACGGCTGGCTGGAACAGCTGAAAGCGGCGCCGCTGTTTGCCTTCGATACCGAGACCACCAGTCTCGACTATATGGAAGCGCGCGTCGTGGGTGTCTCCTTTGCCATCGAGCCGGGTAAGGCGGCCTACGTGCCTTTCGGCCACGACTATCTCGGGGCGCCGGTACAGCTGACCGAGGCCGTGGTGCTCGGCAAGCTCAAGCCGCTGCTGGAAGATCCGGCCCGCCTCAAGGTGGGGCAGAACCTCAAGTACGATCGCAACGTGCTGCTCAATCACGGTATCGAGCTGCAGGGCATCGCCTATGACACCATGCTCGAGTCCTATGTACTCAACTCTACCGCCAGTCGTCACGACATGGATTCGCTGGCCCGCAGATATCTGAATGCCGAAACCATCTCGTTCGAAGATATCGCCGGCAAGGGCGTCAAGCAGCTTACCTTCAACCAGATCGAACTGGAGCAGGCGGCTCCTTACGCGGCGGAAGATGCCGACATCACCCTGCGTCTGCATCAGACGCTGTGGGGCAAGCTCTCTGCCGAGCCGGGTCTCGCCAAGGTGTTCAGCGAGATCGAACTGCCGCTGCTGCCGGTGCTGGCACGGATGGAGCGACTCGGTACCACCATCGAGCCCAAGCTACTGCACCAGCAGAGCCAGGAGATCGAAGTGCGTCTGGCAGAGCTGGAGAAACAGGCTCACGAGCTGGCCGGGCAGGAGTTCAATCTCTCCTCGCCCAAGCAGCTGGGGGAGATCCTCTTTACCAAGCTGGGGCTGCCGATCATCAAAAAGACCCCCAAGGGCGCCCCATCCACTGCGGAAGAGGTACTGGCCGAGCTGGCGGAGACCTATGAGCTGCCGCAACTGCTGATGGAGCACCGTGGGCTGGCCAAGCTCAAGTCCACCTACACCGACAAGCTGCCGCTGATGATCAAGCCGCAGACCGGGCGGGTGCACACCTCCTATCATCAGGCGGTGGCGGCGACCGGTCGGCTCTCGTCCACCGATCCCAACCTGCAGAACATCCCGGTACGCAACGAACAGGGGCGCCGCATCCGGCAGGCCTTCATCCCGTGCGCCGGTTACAAGCTGGTGGCGGCGGACTACTCCCAGATCGAGCTGCGCATCATGGCGCACCTCTCCGGCGACAAGGGGTTGCTGACCGCCTTCGCCGAGGGCAAGGACATCCACAAGGCGACCGCCGCCGAGGTATTCGGGGTCGCGCTCGAGGCGGTAACCAGCGACATGCGCCGCAGTGCCAAGGCGATCAACTTCGGCCTCATCTATGGCATGAGTGCCTTCGGTCTGGCCAAGCAACTGGGGATCGGTCGCGCCGAAGCGCAGAAGTACATGGATCTCTACTTCGAGCGCTACCCGGGTGTGCTGGAGTACATGGAGCGTACCCGCCAGCAGGCGGATGCCCAGGGCTATGTCGAAACCCTGTTTGGCCGTCGCCTCTATCTGCCGGATATCAAGTCCCGCAACGCC
>NZ_CP038515.1:1715000-1845000 GCF_013085525.1 Aeromonas sp. 1805
CAAGTCATCGTACCCCAAACCGACACAGGTGGTCGGGTAGAGAATACCAAGGCGCTTGAGAGAACTCGGGTGAAGGAACTAGGCAAAATAGAACCGTAACTTCGGGAGAAGGTTCGCTCTTGACAGTGAAGTCCCTTGCGGATGGAGCAGTTGGGAGTCGCAGTGACCAGATGGCTGGGACTGTTTATCAAAAACACAGCACTCTGCAAACACGAAAGTGGACGTATAGGGTGTGACACCTGCCCGGTGCCGGAAGGTTAATTGATGGGGTTAGCGCAAGCGAAGCTCTTGATCGAAGCCCCGGTAAACGGCGGCCGTAACTATAACGGTCCTAAGGTAGCGAAATTCCTTGTCGGGTAAGTTCCGACCTGCACGAATGGTGTAACCATGGCCATGCTGTCTCCACCCGAGACTCAGTGAAATCGAATTCGCCGTGAAGATGCGGTGTACCCGCGGCTAGACGGAAAGACCCCGTGAACCTTTACTACAGCTTGGCACTGAACATTGAACCTACATGTGTAGGATAGGTGGGAGGCTTTGAAGGCGTGACGCCAGTTGCGCTGGAGCCGTCCTTGAAATACCACCCTTGTATGTTTGATGTTCTAACGCAGGCCCGTGAATCCGGGTCGCGGACAGTGCCTGGTGGGTAGTTTGACTGGGGCGGTCTCCTCCCAAAGAGTAACGGAGGAGCACGAAGGTTGGCTAATCCTGGTCGGACATCAGGAGGTTAGTGCAATGGCATAAGCCAGCTTAACTGCGAGACGGACAGGTCGAGCAGGTACGAAAGTAGGTCATAGTGATCCGGTGGTTCTGAATGGAAGGGCCATCGCTCAACGGATAAAAGGTACTCCGGGGATAACAGGCTGATACCGCCCAAGAGTTCATATCGACGGCGGTGTTTGGCACCTCGATGTCGGCTCATCACATCCTGGGGCTGAAGTCGGTCCCAAGGGTATGGCTGTTCGCCATTTAAAGTGGTACGCGAGCTGGGTTCAGAACGTCGTGAGACAGTTCGGTCCCTATCTGCCGTGGGCGTTGGATGATTGAAGGGAGTTGCTCCTAGTACGAGAGGACCGGAGTGAACGAACCTCTGGTGTTCGGGTTGTCACGCCAGTGGCACTGCCCGGTAGCTAAGTTCGGAATCGATAACCGCTGAAAGCATCTAAGCGGGAAGCGAGCCCTGAGATGAGTCATCCCTGACCCCTTGAGGGTCCTAAAGGGCCGTTGGAGACCACAACGTTGATAGGTGGGGTGTGTAAGCGCGGCGACGTGTTGAGCTAACCCATACTAATTACCCGTGAGGCTTAACCATACAACACCCAAGAAGTGTTCTGGGCCTTGTAGCGAATGAACGAACTACTTATTCAGTGATAATGACCAGGTCGTTATTCACGTCAGCTTTCTCAGATTGAAGAATTTGCCTGGCGGCCATAGCGCCGTGGAACCACCTGAACCCATGCCGAACTCAGAAGTGAAACGCGGTAGCGCCGATGGTAGTGTGGCATTCGCCATGCGAGAGTAGGACACTGCCAGGCATCAATTAAGCAATCACAGCGATGTGGTTGGTCGCGATACGACGTCAGGTCGTATTGGACAGATGATTTAGATAGCGCACACAGTGCGGTCTTTACCGGTTAGTGTGCTGATATGGCTCAGTTGGTAGAGCGCATCCTTGGTAAGGATGAGGTCCCCAGTTCGACTCTGGGTATCAGCACCATTATTGAAGTAGTAAAGCTTTTGCCTGACGGCAATAGCGCCGTGGAACCACCTGATCCCATGCCGAACTCAGAAGTGAAACGCGGTAGCGCCGATGGTAGTGTGGCATTCGCCATGCGAGAGTAGGACACTGTCAGGCACCTATTTAGAAGAGGCCTCCCATTCGGGAGGCCTTTTTGCATTGGAATTTTGCCGTCCTGATGGGTTTCTTTTAGTAAAAATGCTGGGATGTCAGCACGTTGCCCGTTACTCTTGGTCTGGTATTGTCGGGAGTCATCGCCAGAGGAGTATGCATGGCCACGTTGAAGGAAATTGCACTGGAGGCGGGGGTTTCCCAGGCTACCGTGTCGCGGGTGCTCAATGAAGATCCGACGCTGAGCGTCAAGGAAGAGACCAAGCAGAAGATCTTCGAGATCGCCGAGCGGTTGGAGTACAAGACCAGCGGTGCCCGCAAGGGGGTTCACAAGAGCAAGCTGCACTTCCTGGCTGTCTATGCCTACCCGCAGAGCACCGAGGTCAACGACCCCTATTATCTGGCCATCCGCTACGGCATCGAGACCCAGTGTGCCCGTCTCAACATCGAGCTGACCCACTTCTACAACGGTGCCGAGGGGCGCGATCTCTCCGCCGTCGACGGTATCCTGGTCATCGGCCATCTGCCTGCAGAGCGTCTCGCCGCGCTCCACTCCCTCTCTGCCCAGCTGGTGTTCGTGGATTGCCGTTCTCAGGGGGACTTTGACTCGATTGACGTGGATCTGGTGCTGATCAGCCAGCAGGTAGTGGACTTCTTCATCGCCCAGGGACATCAGCGCATCGGCTATATCGGCGGCCAGGATGATGGCCCGGATCTGCGCGAGCTGGCCTTCCTCGACTACGGTCAGCGCCTCGGTGTGGTGCAGGAGAGCGACCTCTATCGCGGGGATTTCTCCAGCGCCTCCGGCTACAAGTTGGCCAAAGAGATGCTGGCGGGAGATTGGCCCAAGGCGCTGTTCGTTGCCTCCGACTCCATCGCCATCGGTGTGCTGCGTGCCATCCATGAGAAGGGACTGGCGATTCCCCAGCAGATCGAGCTTATCAGCGTCAACGATATCCCGACCGCCAAGTTCACCTTCCCGCCGCTCTCCACGGTGCGGATCCACTCCGAGTTGATGGGCTCCCAGGGGGTCAATCTGCTGGTTGAGCGGCTGCGGGACGAGCGGGATATCCCGCTGCGGGTGCTAGTACCGAGCAAGTTGACCCTGCGTGGTACTACGCGCTGATTTTAGTAAAACAATCCGCTTTTTAGTCGCACCATCTTGCGGTGGTGCGACACCCCTCCCAAGTAAACCTCTTTCCCATATCATCCAACAACTTCATATCATATTGTTTTATAGTTGATTTTATTGCAGCTCAGCCAGCTACTATCAACATCCATGCCATTCATCCATATCTTGCCTTCCTTTATCTCCCGCTTCTGATCTCGCTCACAAAACCATCTGTTCATTGTGATCAGGTTAAAACTTTACCAATTCAAAGCTGATATTTAGTAAATGTTTATCTAGAGTTTACCCAGTTAACGTTGCCTTGTTCCGGGAGGACATGTGAATAACTGGGAAAACGTCCAATTCGTTGGTGAAAACAGGCTGGCTCCGCGCGCCTACTTCTTCTCTTATGCCGACCACGCGCTGGCGACCACCATGCAGCGCGAGCTGAGCCGCCGTTTTCTGGGCCTTAGCGGCCAGTGGCAGTTCCACTACTTCGACCACCCCCTGCAGGTGCCGGAGGCCTTCTATCACAGCCCCATGAACGAATGGGGCCAGATCACCGTGCCTAACATGTGGCAGATGGAAGGACATGGTCAGCTGCAGTACACCGACGAAGGTTTTCCCTTCCCCATCGACGTGCCCTTCGTGCCGACCAGCAACCCCACCGGCGCTTATCAGCGCAGCTTCACGCTGAGCCCGGCCTGGGATGGCGAGCAGGTGATCATCAAATTTGACGGAGTGGAGACCTACTTCGAGGTCTATGTGAACGGCCACTACGTCGGTTTCAGCAAAGGCAGCCGCCTCACCGCCGAGTTTGATATCAGCGCCTACGCCAACATCGGCGAGAACCTGCTGTCGGTGCGGGTGATGCAGTGGGCTGACTCCACCTATATCGAAGATCAGGATATGTGGTGGATGGCGGGGATCTTCCGCGACGTCTATCTGGTGGGCAAACCGGCCGCCCATGTGCAGGACTTCTTCATCCGCACCGTGCTGGCCGATGACAATCAAAGCGCGACCCTGAGCTGCGACATTCAGCTGGAAAATCTGGGTGCGGCTGCCCGTGATCACCGTCTGGTCTGGTCGCTGCTGGATCAGGGCTGCGAGATCGCCAGTGGCTCGCTCGACCATCTCGCCATCGACGGCAAGTGTGATTGCCGCTTCACGCTGGATCTGGCCAACCCCCATCTGTGGAGCGCCGAAGATCCTTACCTCTATCAGTTGCAACTCTCCCTCTACAACGGTCAGGGCGAGCTGCTGGAAGTGATCCCGCAGCGGGTTGGGGTGCGTGAAATCAAGGTCAAAGATGGCCTCTTCTACGTCAACGGCCACTACCTCAAGCTGCACGGGGTGAACCGCCACGACAACGACCACCTCAAGAGCCGCGCGGTCGGTATGGACCGTGTTGAACGCGATATCGTGCTGATGAAGCAGTACAACCTCAACTCGGTGCGCACCGCCCACTACCCGAACGATCCGCGCTTCTACGAGCTGTGCGACCAGTATGGTCTGTTCGTGATGGCGGAGACCGATGTGGAGACCCACGGTTTTGCCAACGTCGGCGATCTCAGCCGCATCACCGATGACCCCTTCTGGGAGTCGGTGTTCGTGGATCGCATCGAGCGCCACGTGCACGCCCAGAAGAACCACCCCTCCATCATCATCTGGTCGCTCGGCAACGAGTCCGGCTACGGCTGCAACATCAGAGCCATGTACCAGCGCTGCAAGGCGATCGACCCGACCCGGCTGGTGCACTACGAAGAGGATCGCGATGCCGAGGTGGTGGATGTGGTGAGCACCATGTATTCCCGCGTCTCCCAGATGAACTGCTTCGGCGAGTTCCCGATGGAGAAGCCACGCATCCTCTGTGAATACGCCCACGCCATGGGTAATGGCCCGGGTGGCCTCAGTGAATATCAGCAGGTGTTCGACCGTCATCCCCACATTCAGGGCCACTACATCTGGGAGTGGTGCGATCACGGCATTCTGGATCAGGACGAGCAGGGCCGCCCGGTCTACAAGTACGGCGGCGACTACGGCGACTACCCCAACAACTACAACTTCTGCATGGATGGCCTCATCTATCCGGATCAGACCCCGGGGCCAGGCCTGCGCGAATACAAGCAGGTGATCTGCCCGGTCAAGGTGCGCGCGCTGGATCTGGCGAGCGGCAAGCTGGAAGTGGAAAACCGCTACTGGTTCTCCAATCTCGACGACATCCGCCTGCTGGTCGAGGTGAAGGCCGAGGGCGAACTGCTGGCCAGCCAGCAAATCCGGCTGGAAGGGGTGGCTCCCGGTGCCACCACAGAGTTGCAGCTTGAGCTGCCCACGCTTGATGGGCGGGAAACCTTCGTCCAGCTGCGGGTCATCAAGGCCAGTGCCACCCGCTACAGCGCGGCGGAGCACGAGCTGGGCCAGTATCAGTTCCAGCTGAAAGAGTCGACTCGTCAGCTGCAGCCCTTCGCCAACCCCAATGCCACTGCGCTGCAGATTGCCGACGAGCGCCTCGCGCTGACCTTGAGCGGCAGCGGCTTTGCCCTGCGTTTCTCACGCCTCGACGGCAAGCTGGTGAGCTGGCAGCAGGATGGTATCGAGCTGATTGAGCGCTCGCCGCGCCTCACCTTCTTCAAGCCGATGATCGACAACCACAAGCAGGAGTACGAGAGCCTGTGGCACCCGAACCACCTGCAGATCATGCAGGAGCACTTCCGCACCCTGAGCTGGCGCCAGCTGGGTGAGGCGGTTGAGGTGACGGTAGAGAGCCTGATTGCGCCGCCGGTGTTCGATTTCGGCATGCGCTGCCGCTACGTCTACACCCTGAGCCCGAACGGTCAGCTGCATGTGGCGCTCTCCGGCCAGCCCTACGGCGGCTATGACGACATCATCCCCAAGATCGGCTTCGAACTGGGCATTCGTCAGGATCTCGACCGGGTGCACTACTACGGCATGGGGCCGGGTGAGAACTATCAGGACAGCCGCCAGAGCAACTGGATCGACAGCTTCCAGAGCACAGTCAGCGAGATGTGGGAGCACTACCCCTTCCCGCAGGACAACGGCAACCGGCAGCAGGTGCGCTGGGCGACCCTGACCAACCGCCACGGCGCCGGTCTCTACGTGCGGCCCGATGCCCCCATCAACCTGAGCGTCTGGCCCTACAGCTGGGAGCATATCCACGCGGCGCAGCACATCAACGAGCTGGAACCGAGCGGTTATCTCACCCTCAATCTGGATCACAAGGTGCTGGGGCTGGGTTCCAACTCCTGGGGCTCCGAGGTGCTGGACTCCTGGCGGGTGCGCTTCGAGCCGTTCAGCTTCGGCCTGACCCTGCTGCCCATTGCTCGCGGCAACCTCAATCCGGCTGCGCTGGCCGGGCTCGATCTCACCATCAACGGCGGGAGGAACCTCGCATGATCACCCTGGACAACCTGACCCTGTTCAAAAACATCTACCGGGAGGGCAAGAAGTGGGGCCGCTGCGTGGAGGCCATCGACAACCTGGCAAACCTCAAACCCGGCATTTGCCACTCCATCGGTGACTCCCTCACCTACCGCTTGCAGGAGGGGGCCAGCCCGGCCACCTCCCTGTTCGAGGGGCAGCGCCGCTACTTCGACGTTCATTACTACCTGGAAGGGGAAGAGACGGTGGAGTGGGCAGCCAAGAGCGAGCTGGCGGTCGAGCAGGCCTATGACGACACCACAGACCGCGAGTGGCTGGCAGGTGAGGTGCGTGAGCGCCAGCAGGTGGGCAACGGTCAGGTGGTGATCTTCGAGAACGACGAGGCGTACCGGTTCACAGGCGACAGCCCGGTGCGCAAGGTGATCATCAAGGTCACCGTCGAAGGCGGCTACTTCAAAAACAAATAACAAGCCGCTGGTTCTGCACTGACAAAGCCGGAAGGGCGGGGCTCACCCTACAAATCATGCCCCGCCTTTTCGCTGCAATAACTACAGGTCTGGAGATGCACCATGTCTGATTCCAAACGCAATACGATAGGCAAGTTTGGTCTGCTGTCGCTCACCTTCGCGGCGGTATTCAGCTTCAACAACGTCATCAACAACAACATCGAGATCGGTCTGGCCTCGGCCCCGATGTTCTTTCTGGCCACCATTTTTTACTTCATTCCGTTTTGCCTGATCATTGCGGAATTTGTGTCACTGAACAAAAACTCCGAAGCGGGCGTCTATGCCTGGGTGAAGAGCTCCCTCGGCGGTCGCTGGGCCTTTATCTCCGCCTACACCTACTGGTTCGTGAACCTCTTCTTCTTCACCTCCTTGCTGCCGCGGGTCATCGCCTACGCCTCCTATGCCTTCCTCGGCTACGAGTACATTCTCACTCCGGTGGCGACCACGGCCTTGAGCATGGTGCTGTTTGCCTTTGCCACCTACGTTTCCACCAACGGCGCCAAGATGCTGGGCCCCATCACCTCGGTGACTTCGTCCCTGATGCTTCTGCTGACCCTCTCCTACATCCTGCTGGCGGGCACGGCTCTGGTGGGTGGCGTTCAACCGGCCGACCCCATCACGGTCGAGGCCATGGTCCCCGATTTCAGCTGGGCGTTCTTGGGCATCACCACCTGGATCTTTATGGCGGCCGGTGGCGCCGAGTCGGTGGCGGTCTACGTCAATGACGTGAAAGGGGGCTCCAAGTCCTTCGTGAAGGTGATCATCGTCGCCGGGATCTTTATCGGGGTGCTCTACTCCATCGCGTCTCTGCTGATCAACGTCTTCGTTCACAGCGACACCCTGAAATACACCGGCGGCTCGGTGCAGGTGTTTGAAGGGCTGGCGGCCTACTTCGGCCTGCCGGAGATCCTGATGAACCGCTTCGTGGGGCTGGTCTCCTTCACCGCCATGTTCGGCTCCCTGCTGATGTGGACCGCGACCCCGGTGAAGATCTTCTTCTCCGAAATCCCGGCCGGCATCTTCGGCAAGAAGACGGTCGAGCTGAACGAGAACGGCGTGCCCGCCCGGGCAGCCTGGATCCAGTACCTCATCGTGCTGCCGCTGATGGTGATCCCGACCCTGGGCTCCAACACAGCGCAGGATCTGATGAACACCGTCATCAACATGACCGCTGCCGCTTCCATGCTGCCGCCGCTGTTCATCATGCTGGCCTACCTCAATCTGCGCCTGAAGCTCGACCATCTGCCGCGGGAGTTCAAGATGGGCTCACGCACCACCGGCATCGCCGTGGTGTCGGTGCTGATCGCCATCTTCTCGGTGGGCTTCCTCGCCTCCACCTTCCCGACCGGCGCCGACATCATGACCATCATCTTCTACAACGTTGGCGGGATCGTGATTTTCCTCGGCTTCGCCTGGTGGAAATACAACAGATACGAGGCCTCCCTCAGTGCCGAAGCGCGTGCCAAAGAGGCCCAGCCGACAGCGCAGGTTGCCATGCAGACGCCATAGCCACTGCATTGAATTCCAATCAAACCGGGTGGCCGTTGGCCACCCGCAAACCGTTGAACCAGAAAAGGAAAAGAGCATGAGCGAGACGATCGAGTTTGCCGAATTCAAGCGGGCCGAGATGAAGGTGGGCAAGGTACTGGAGGTGGTGCGCCACCCCAGGGCCGACAAACTCTACATCGTCCAGATCGACGTGGGTGGCGAGCGGCCGCTGCAGACCGTCACCAGTCTGGTGCCTTACTACAGCGAAGAGGAGCTGATGGGCAGCGAGGTGGTGGTGCTGACCAACCTCAAGCCCACCAAAATGCGCGGCGAGCGATCCGAGTGCATGTTGCTCTGCGCCGAGACCCCGGACGAGAGCCAGAGCGTGCTGTTGCAACCGCGGGTGCCGATGGCGCCGGGCACCCCGATCGTCTGACTGGTATTGCGAGCTGGTGCGGTGAGATTGCACCGGTTCAGCAACGAGGCTGTCCAAACGGCCCGATCATAACAAGAGAGTAAAGCGCGGGGCCGACAGACCCTTGCCAAACACATCACAGAGTCACAGCGCTCCCCGCAGGGAGCGCGAGTCCACTGGAGGACACCATGTCTGAATCCGTACGCGGCACCATAGGCAAGTTTGCCCTGTTGTCGATGACCTTTGCCGCCGTGTTCAACGTGCGCAACATCGTCAACAACAACATCGAGCTGGGGCTCAGCTCCGCCCCCATCTTCCTGCTGGCGACCATCGTCTACTTCATCCCGTTCGTCTTCATCATCGCCGAGTTCGTCTCGGCCAATAAAAACTCCGAGTCGGGGATGTACGACTGGCTGAAAAAACCGCTCGGCACCCGGATGGCCTATCTGGGCTCGTTTCTCTACTGGTTCGTGAACCTGTTCTGGTTCGTCTCCCTGCTGCCCAACGTCATCGCCTACGCCTCCTACGCCATGCTGGGCTATGAGTACAGCTTCTCGCCCATGGTCACCTCAGTCATCTCCATCGTGCTGTTTGCGGCGGCGACCCATATCTCCACCAAGGGGGCGAGCTGGCTGGGCAAGATTGCCGAGATCGTGGCCTACGGGGTGTTTGCCCTGTTCGCCATCTATGTGCTGGGCGCCCTGATGGCCCTAAGTGGCGATCATGTGCCGGCCCAGCCCATCACCCTGGAAGCCATGACCCCCACCGTCAACTGGGCGACGCTCGGCATCATGTGCTGGATCTTCCAGGCGGCGGGCGGTGCCGAGACGGCGGCGGCCTACCTCAATGATGTGAAGGGCGGCCAGAAATCCTTCATCAAGGTGATCATCAGTGCCGGCATCGTCATCGGTGCCATGTATGCGGTCGGTTCCCTGCTGGTGAACGTGTTCGTGCCGCGCGAGAGCCTCACCTATGCCGGTGGCATGGTGGAGATCTTCACCGGCATGGCCCAGTACTTCGGGCTCTCCGAGGCGCTGGTGGGCCGCTTCGTCGGCGTGGTGCTGTTCATCGCCATGTTCGGTTCCATGATGATGTGGACCTCGGCGCCGGTGAAGATCCACTTCTCCGAGATCCCGCAGGGGGTTTACGGCGAGAAGACCACCCAGCTCAACGAGCACGGCGTGCCGGTGCGCGCCGCCTGGTGGCAGTTTGTCTTCGTGTTCGCGATGCTGGTGGTCAACGGGTTCGGCTCGGAATCGGTGCAGCAGATGATGAACACCGCCATCAACCTCACCGCAGGGACTGCCATGCTGCCGCCGATCTTCATCATGGTGGCCTACTTCGTGTTCCGCTGGAAACATGACGACACCCCGCGCGAGTTCCGCATGGGATCGCGCAAGTTCGGGATGGGCGTGGTGTCTGTGCTGATCGCCATCTTCGTGGTGAGCATGAGCGCCTCTGCCTTCCCGGCCGGGGTGGATCTGGTGCGCGCCTTCTTCATCAACGTCTTTATGACCGCGGTCTTCTCGGCGCTGGCCTACTGGTGGATCTCCCGCTTCGAGAAGCGCCAAGCCCGCAAGCAGGCCACCGGTACAGCCGGCGGCAAGCTGGCCAAGCAGAGTTGAAGCACAAGGCTGGCCGGATCTGGTGGCCAGCCGGGCTTGCTTAATTTCCGGCAGATAAAGGGGGGTCGCTCAACTTTGCGCCTCCCGCTTATCGGGGTAAGCTGGGGATTCGTTTCAACAGGAGCTGTGCCACAGCTCCTGTTGTGTTTCCTGTCGTCCCCGATCACCGGCCCCGCGCGGGGACGGGATCTGCTTTCACCGGAGACCGCTCGTGCGTCTGGATCCCTTTACCTCTGTACTGATTGTGGTGGTCGCGCTGGCCTCCTTCTTCCCCTGCGAGGGGCAGGTGGCCGTCTGGTTCGGTCTGCTGACCAAGCTGGCGGTGGCGCTCTTGTTCTTCATGCATGGCGCCAAGCTGTCGCGCCAGAACCTGCTGGCGGGCCTCAGCCACTGGCGGCTACACCTGGTGGTGATGGCCAGCACCTTCGTGCTGTTCCCGCTGCTGGGGCTGCTGCTCACGCCGCTGGTGCCCCACTGGCTGAGCCCGGCCATCTACCTCGGTTTCCTCTACCTCTGTGCCCTGCCGGCCACGGTGCAGTCGGCCATCGCCTTTACCTCGATGGCGGGGGGCAATGTGTCGGCGGCGGTGTGCAGCGCCTCGGCCTCCAGCATTCTCGGTATCTTCCTCTCGCCGGTGCTGGTGGGGCTGATGATCAATGTGCAGGGGGAGGGGGTCGATACCTGGCACTCCATTCAGGCCATCATGGTGCAGCTGATGCTGCCGTTCGTGGTGGGCCACCTGTCGCGCCCGCTTATCGGCCGCTGGGTCGACAGCCACCGGCCACTCATCGGCAAGCTGGACCAGAGCTCCATCCTGCTGGTGGTCTATGTGGCCTTCAGCGAGGCGGTGGTGCAGGGGATCTGGCATCAAGTAGGCTGGTACGATCTGGCCAGTATCGTGCTGCTGAGCTGCGTGCTGCTGGCACTGGTGCTGGGCTGGAACGTCTGGATCAGCCGTCGCCTCGGCTTCGACAGGGCGGACGAGATCACCATCGTCTTCTGCGGCTCCAAGAAGAGCCTGGCCAACGGGGTGCCGATGGCCAACGTCATGTTCCCGGCCGCCAGCGTCGGGGTCATGGTGCTGCCGCTGATGATCTTCCACCAGATCCAGCTGATGGTGTGCGCCGTGCTGGCTCGCCGCTACCACGAGCAGGAGGCCGTGCCCCAGGTTCAGCAGGGGTAAGCGGTCCGGATAAAAAAGAGGGAGGCCATGGGCCTCCCTCTTTCGTTTGTCGCCTCGTCAGCGTTTACGCCAGACGGTGAGCTGGGCCACCGTGTGCTGGTACTTGCGGGCGGTCTCGCGGATGACGAAGGGGACGTCCCTCGGGGGCATCTGCTCCTCGAATTCCGCCGCCAGCAGCCGCTGCAGCGCCTGATAGGTGCCGAGGGCCTCGCCGTTCTCGCGCACACCGCCGAGCCAGTTGGCCTTGGGGGTGTAGTCGGTCAGCCAGGTGTAGGGGCTGGTGAGCACCAGCAGGCCGCCGCTGCGAAGGCGCGGAGCAATGTCCCGCAGGAAGCGGGCAGGTTCCCGCAGCCGGTCGATCAGGTTGGAAGCGAGCACCAGGTCGTAGTCGCCGTACTTGGGCTTGAGGTTGCAGGCATCCCCCTGGCTGAAGTGGACCCGCTCGCTCTGCTGGCGGCCAAGCTCATGGCGGGAGAGCCGCGCCTCGCAATATTCCACCAGATCCCCTTCCACCGGCACCGCATAGCGGAAGCTGTCCTGGCTGGCGAGCGCCAGCGCCACGTCGATGAAGCGGGCCGAGTAGTCGACTCCGTCCACGTGGGCGAAGTGGCGCGCCAGTTCGAAGCTGGCGCGGCCGGTGGCGCAGCCGATGTCGAGCGCCCGCTCATGGCGACTGCACAGCTCGCTGGCCAGGCCGGCCAGGGTCTGGGCGTAGTTGGCGACCCCGAAGTGGGTCGGCCCGTACTGGAAGTCGAGATACTGAGCGACGAGCGTGTCGGTTTCATAGGGATTGACGACGACCGGCTCCTGATAGCGGGAGACCAGATAGCGAAAGCCTGCATGCTGGAAGAAGTGACGGCGGAAGGCGTAGCGGGAGGACTTGAGCGCCTCGTTGCCGGTACTGATCCAGCTGCCGCCCTTGATCAGGGTGTGCTTGCCGTCGAAGGTGGGGGTGGAGAAGTCGTCGTAGAGGGGATGCACCTTGAACCCCTCGAAGCCGTCGATGGCGGTGCTGGTCCACTGCCAGACGTTGCCCACCAGATCGAAGAAGCTGCCCTGTGGGCAGGCATCCACCGGACAGGACGACGCGAAGCGGGCCAGGTTGATGTTGCCGGGCGCCTCGATCCAGTCCGGCTGATCGCCGGCCAGCTGTTCGCGCAGCAGCATCCACTCCGCCTCGCTCGGCAATTGGATGGGCAGCCCGGTCTGGGCCGCCTGCCAGCGACAGAAGGCGGCGGCCTCCAGCTGGTTCACCTCCGCCGGCCAGTCCCAGGGCATAGGGACCTGCTCGGTCATCAGCCGTAGTTGCAGTTGCTCGGGTTCGAGGGGGTCGCCGACCCAGAAGGTGGGCATGCGGGCCCTGGCATACTGGCGCCAGCCCCAGCCTTCGTCATCCCACCAGGCGCGGGCCTCGTAGCCGCCTGCCTGCACGAAGTCGAAAAATTCTGCGTTGCTCACCAGCATGCGGCTGGCCTGGAAGGGGGCCAGTTCGATGTGGCGCTCGCCATATTCGTTGTCCCAGCCGTAGGTGGCGTCCTGTTTGCCGAGCCGCACCCGGCCACCGGCGACCGGCAGCAGACTGTTGGCGGGCACCTCGTCACGGCGATGGCGCGCCTCGGGGCAGACCGGCCACTGGGGCTGGCTGCGCACCCAGGCCAGCGGCAGCTGGCGGATCAGCACACTGGAGGTCTCGAGGTGGATGCGCTCGTGCTCTATCCCCATCAAGATGACCCAGGCCGGGCTCTGCCAATCGATGGGCAGCTCGATCGGCATCCGCTCGATAAAATCACACACCAGGGCGCGCACCCGGCCGCGATAGTCGCGCAGCTCGCTGACGGAGGGCCAGTCGTAGTGGGTCTCGTCCAGATCGTCCCAGCTCATCTCGTCCACCCCGATGGCAACCATGGCCTCGATGCGGGCGTCGAGGCGGCCCTCGATAAGGCGGGCCGCCAGCAGCTTGTTGATGAAGAAGGCGGCGGTGTGGCCGTAGTAGAAGATGAGCGGGTGGCGCAGGGGGATCGCCTTGTCAAACCAGGCGCGCTCGTCGGCCAGGCAGTCGAACAGCGAATCGTAGAGATCGAAGGTCTGGCAGAAGTAGGCGAGCAGCTCGCGGCGCTTGTGTTCGGGATCGCTGCCAGTCAGCAGCGGGGTACGGGTCGGTTCCGGCAGGCCGGTGGCGGTGGAATAGAGAAGAGTGGCTTGGGTCACGCTCTGACTCCTTGTTGGCAGTGAAGACTGACAAGATAGTGGTAATGGCATTACCGCAATGGAGAGCTTTGTACGCACAAGGTACCACTATTGGCTCAACAGACCGGCTCGGCAACCAAAAACTTCCACGGCTTGTCAGCATAGCGACCCCGTGAACGGCTCGCCAATCGGTCGTCCACCTGCCCGTTCGGGGATGGTCAGATTCGCCAGATTATGGTCTGAATGACTCTCTGTTTGCTGTGTTCATGTAGCGTAAAAATGGATATTTTCCTACAAATCATGCAGTTGACTAACTGGCACAGGCTTTGCGATGGATGCTGACCAAGGGGCCACGACTGGCCAATACACAATGAGGAGAGTGGCGATGAAATGGATGATGGGCGTGGTGCTGGCGGTCGGGCTCAGCGGGTGCAGCTGGCTGGATGATACCCGGGTGAGCGGGGCAGGGGCCGTGATCGAGCAGCAGCACGGGGTGGGCCGGCAGGTGACCCGGGTGCTGGCCGGGGTGCCTGCCAGCGTCCATCTGGTGGCCGGCGAGCCGCGCGGATTGCGCATCCGTGGGCAGGAGAACCTGCTGCCCTACCTGGTGCTGAGCGAGCGGGGCGACAAGCTGGAGATCGAGGTGAAGGACGGTTACCGACTCGATCCTACCGAGCCGCTGGAGATCACCATCACCCTGCCCGCGCTCCATGAGCTGGCGCTGGCAGGGGTTGCCAACGGCGAGCTGCGCGGCTTCAAGGGGGAGGCGCTGGTGCTGTCGGTGGCCGGGGTCGGTGACATCGTCGCTGACGGGCTCGAGCTGGATCGGCTGGAGGGCAACATCGCGGGAGCCGGCAGCCTGGATCTGGGGAACAGCACGGCCAGGGCGGTCGAGCTCAACATCGCCGGCTCGGGGGATGTGCTGGGGGCCGAGCTGAAGGGGCGCGAGGTGGAGGTCAATATCGCCGGCAGCGGCGACGTGGAGGTTCGGGCGCAGGAGCGACTCAAGGTGGGCATCGCCGGCTCGGGCTCGGTCAGCTACTGGGGTGACCCTGTGCTGCAGAGCGAGATCGCCGGCTCCGGCGAGGTAAGCCGGCAGGGCAGTTGAATGGTGTTGTCCACCGACCAGAAAAAAACAGGCCCGTCACGGGCCTGTTTTGATCAGAGGTGGCGGGCGTGAAAGCGCAGGTGCGCCTCGATGAAGCTCGCCACGAAGTAGTAGCTGTGGTCGTACCCGGCGTGGCGGTTGAGCTCCAGCGGCCACTCCTTGCCGGCGGCCGCATCGGCCAGGGCGTCGATGTGCAGCTGTTCGGCCAGGAAGGGATCGTCCAGCCCCACGTCCACCAGGGTCGGCAGCGGCGTCACCGGGTGGTGGCGCAGCAGCTGGCAGGCGTCCCACTCCTGCCACAGCAAGGGGTTGTTGCCGAGGTAGGCGCCGAGTGCCTTCTGGCCCCAGGGGCAGCGGCTCGGGTGGCTGATGGGGCTGAAGGCCGACACCGAGCGGTAGCGACCGGGTTCGCGCAGGGCGGCGATGAGCGCCCCGTGGCCGCCCATGGAGTGGCCGCTGATGGCGCGCTTCGTCGAGACCGGGAAGTGGGTCTCGATGAGCTCGGGCAGCTCGCGGGTGACGTAGTCGTACATCTGGTAGTGATCGCGCCAGGGATGCTGGGTGGCGTTGACGTAGAAGCCGGCGCCCATGCCAAGATCGTAACCGGGGTCGTCCGCGACCTCTTCACCGCGCGGGCTGGTGTCCGGCGCCACCAGGGCGATGCCGAGTTCGGCGGCGATGCGCTGGGCGCCCGCCTTCTGCATGAAGTTTTCATCGGTGCAGGTGAGGCCGGAGAGCCAGTAGAGCACGGGTACCTTCTGGCCGGTGAGGGCCTGGGGCGGTAGATAGATGGCGAAGCGCATCTCGCAACCCAGCACCTCGGAGGCGTGGCTGTAGCGCTTGTGCCAGCCGCCGAAGCTCTTGTTGCTGCTGATTATGTCCAGATTCATCGGGGGAACTCCTGCACCCCGCCCACGGTGGTGGGCGGGGTGATCATGCTCAGTAGTGGATGACGCTGCGGATGCTCTTGCCTTCGTGCATCAGATCGAACGCCTCATTGATCTGCTCAAGCCCCATGGTGTGGGTGATGAAGTCGTCCAGCTTGAATTCACCCTGCATGTAGCGCTGCACGTAGCTCGGCAGCTCGCTGCGACCGCGCACGCCGCCGAAGGCGCTGCCGCGCCAGACCCGGCCGGTGACCAGCTGGAACGGACGGGTGCTGATCTCCTGGCCAGCGCCGGCCACACCGATGATGACCGACTCGCCCCAGCCCTTGTGGCAGCACTCCAGCGCCGCGCGCATCACCTTGACGTTGCCGATGCACTCGAACGAGAAGTCGACGCCGCCGTCGGTGAGCTCGACGATCACCTCCTGGATGGGCTTGTCGTAGTCGTTCGGGTTGATGCAGTCGGTGGCGCCCAGCTTGCGGGCCAGTTCGAACTTGCTCTCGTTGATGTCGATGGCGATGATGCGGCCGGCCTTGGCCAGACGAGCGCCGATCACCGCGGAGAGGCCGATGCCACCCAGCCCGAAGATGGCGACGCTCTCACCCTCTTTCACCTTGGCGGTGTTCATCACGGCGCCGATGCCGGTGGTGACGCCGCAGCCGAGCAGGCAGACCTCTTCCAGCGGGGCGGCCGGGTCCACCTTGGCGATGGAGATCTCGGGCAGTACCGTGTATTCGCTGAAGGTGGAGGTGCCCATGTAGTGATAGATGGGCTGGCCATCCTTGGAGAAGCGGGTGGTACCATCCGGCATCAGCCCCTTGCCCTGGGTGGCGCGGATCTTCTGGCACAGGTTGGTCTTGCCGGATTTGCAGAACTTGCACTCGCCGCACTCGGGGGTGTAGAGCGGGATCACGTGATCGCCCACCTTGACGCTGGTGACGCCCTCGCCGACGGATTCGACGATGCCGCCCCCCTCGTGACCGAGGATGCAGGGGAAGACCCCTTCCGGATCTTCACCGGAGAGGGTGAAGGCATCGGTGTGACAGACGCCAGTGGCGACGATGCGCACCCGCACTTCGCCCGCCTGGGGCGGCATGACCTCGACTTCTTCGATGGAGAGGGGCTGGCCCGGGCCCCAGGCGATGGCGGCCTTACACTTGATGCTTTGAACCTGTGCCATGACGGATGTCCTTATTGTTGAGCAGGGTGAGGTGAATGGGTTCGGACATCCAGTGTAGTTTCCCGCTTATTTGGTGATAATAAGGCGAAATCTGAAATCACTTTTACAGACAGGTAATAATGTTCGGCTGGGAAGGGATCTGTGAATTTGTCAGCGTGGCGGAGCAGGGGGGCTTTACCCCGGCGGCGCGCAAGCTGGGGGTGTCGGTGGCGCAAGTCAGCCGGCAGGTGGCACAGCTGGAGGATCGGCTGCAGGCCAAGCTGCTGCTGCGCACCACCCGCCAGGTGCGGCTCACCGAGCTCGGCGAGATCTACTATCGCCACTGTCGCCAGCTGCTGGACAACCTCTACGAGGCGGAGCTGGCGGTGGGGCGTCATCAGGCGGTGCCGCAGGGTACCCTGCGCATCACGGCCCCGGTCTCCTACGGCGAGAGCCGCATCGCCCCGCTGGTGAACGACTTCATGGTGCGCTTTCCCCAGCTGGAGGTGACCCTCAACCTCACCAACCAGCTGCTGGATCTGGTGCACGAGGGCTACGATCTGGCGCTGCGGCTCGGCCACCTCAAGGACTCCAGCCTGGTGGCGCGCAAGCTGGCGCAGCGGGTGCCCTATGTGTGCGCCTCGCCCGCCTACACCGCCCGCCACGGCATGCCCAACAGCCTCTCCGAGCTCACCCGCCACACCTGCCTGGTGGGCAACAGCGACGAGTGGCACTTCACCCTGGATGGCCGTCCCCACAGCGTGCGGGTGCACGGTCTGCTGCACTGCAACAGCGGCCACGCCCTGCTGGATGCGGCGCTCAAGGGGATCGGCATCATCCAGCTGCCGGACTACTACGTGAGCGACCACCTGGCCCGGGGCGAGCTTATCGAGCTGCTGCCCGAGCTGCGGGCGCCAGCGGAGGGGATCTGGGCCCTCTATCCTCACAACCGCCACCTCTCTCCCAAGGTGCGACTGCTGGTGGACTATCTGGCGGAGCGGCTGAGCGATCCCCATCAGCCCGCGCTGGTGCGCCCCGTCGGCTGAGCTCAGCTCAATAAAAAAAGGCCCGCATGTGCGGGCCTTTTGCATGGCATGAAGGGCGGGACTATTCCCGCTCCTTGACGTAGGGGGTGCCGAGCGCCTTGGGTGCCACCGCCTTGCCGATGAAGCCGGCCAGCAGGAACACGGTCAGGATGTAGGGCAGCGCCTCGATGGCCTGTACCGGGATCGGGAAACCGCCGATGCTGACCCCTTGCAGCCGGATGGCGACCGCATCGAGGAAGCCGAACAGTAGGCAGGCCGCCATGGCGTTCCAGGGGCGCCACTTGCCGAACACCAGCGCCGCCAGCGCCATGAAGCCCTTGCCCGCGCTCATGTTGGGGATGAACTGGGCAGTCTGGGCCACCGCCAGGTAGGTGCCGCCGATGCCGGCCAGCAGGCCGCCGATGATGAGCGCGGTGTAGCGCATGCGCACCACCGAGATACCGGCGGTGTCGACCGCAGCCGGTGCCTCGCCCACCGCCCGCAGGCGCAGGCCGAAGCGGGTACGGAACAGCACCCACCAGGCCAGCGGTACGGCGGCGAACGCTACGTACTCCAGCAGGGAGTGGCCGCTCAGCAGCTCGCTGTAGAGCTGGCCGATGACAGGCACGTCATACAGCTCCTTGGCATAGGGCAGGTCGATGGGGGCGAAGCGGGCCGCGCCGGACAGTGCCGGGGTCTGGCCGCCCTGATCGAACCAGTAACGGCCCAGGGTGACGGTCAGGCCGGCCGCCAGGATGTTGATGGCCATGCCGCTCACCACCTGATCACCGCGGTGGGTGATGGTGGCAAAGCCGTGCATCAGGGCGAACAGGATGGAGACACCCACCCCGGCACCCAGCCCAATCCAGGCAGAGCCGGAGACGGCCGCCGCCGCCGCGCTGGCGAACGCCGCCGCCAGCAGCTTGCCCTCCAGGGCGATGTTGACCACCCCGGAGCGCTCGCAGAACATGCCGGCCATGGCGGCCAGGATCAGCGGTGGCGCGGTGCGGATGGTGGCATCCAGCATCAGGATCAGAATTTCGAACATGATCAGGCCCCCTTGACTTGCGCAGAGCGGTTGGCAAACGCCAGATAGAGCTGCTCGATGCGCGGACGCATCATGTGCTCAAGGGCGCCACAGAACAGGATCACCAGACCCTGCAACACCACCACTATGTTGCGGTCCACCCCGAACTCGAAGCTCAGCTCGGCGCCGCCCTGATAGAGGAAGCCAAACAGCAGGCTGGCGATGATGACGCCGACCGGGTGGTTGCGCCCCATCAGCGCCACCGCGATACCGGTGAAGCCGAACCCTTCCACGAAGTTGAGCTTGATCTGGTGCAGTTCACCCTGCAGCACGTTGAGGGCGAAGAAGCCCGACAGCATGCCGGAGATCACCATGGCCAGGATCACCACCTTGGGATAGGAGATGCCGGCATAGGCGGACGCACTCTGGCTGGCGCCGACCGAGCGGATCTCGTAGCCCCAGCGGGTATGCCAGATGAAGATCCACACCAGGGCCGCGCAGAGCAGTGCCCAGAAGAAGCTGATGTTGAGCGGGCTGTTCGACATCTCCATGCCGAATGCTCCCGCCAGTTCGCTCATCTTCGGCAGCCAGCTCGCCTCGGCAAACACCTTGCTCTCGGTGGCCATGGAGCCCGCCGGCTTGAACACCTCGACCAGCAGGTAGGCCATCAGGGAGGCGGCGATGAAGTTGAACATGATGGTGGTGATGACGATGTGGCTGCCGCGCTTGGCTTGCAGCCAGGCGGGGATGAAGGCCCAGGCCGCGCCGAACAGGCCGCCGGCGATGATGGCCAGCGGCAGCAGCAGGGCGAACGGCAGGGAATCACCCAGCAGCAGACAGACCAGACCGACGCCGAGGCCGCCGATATAGGCCTGCCCCTCGCCACCGATGTTGAACAGGCCGGCGTGGAAGGCCACCGCCACCGAGAGACCGGTAAAGATGAAGCCGGTCGCGTAGTAGAGGGTGAAACCGACCCCTTCACCGGTGCCGAAGGCGCCGTACCACATGATCTCGGCGGCATCGACCGGGTTGATGTCGAGGTAGTAGAACAGGATGGCCGACACCAGGAAGGCCAGCAGGATGTTGACCGCGGGCAGTACGCCCACGGAGATCCAGGCAGGGATACGTGCTTGGCTCATGGGCGAGCCTCCTTGGCAATCTGGTCGGAGACGGGGGGGTTGACCATCAGCAGGCCGAATCCGTTACAAGTGGCTGTGAGCTTCATGATGTGGCTCCTTGTGATTGGCTTGCCGCCACCTCGTCAGGAACTATGTTCGCCATCATCAGACCGATGGTGCGTTCATCCGCCTTGGCGGCATCCAGCTCACCGACGATGCGACCGTCGGCGATGACCAGAATGCGGTCAGAGAGGCTCATGATCTCGTCCAGCTCCACCGACACCAGCAACACCGCCTTGCCCTTGTCGCGCATGGCGATGATCTGCTGGTGGATATACTCGATGGCGCCGATGTCGACCCCGCGGGTCGGCTGGCCGATCAACAGTACGTCCGGGTCCTGCTCCACTTCCCGGGCGATCACCAACTTCTGCTGGTTGCCGCCGGAGAAGTTGGCGGTCTTGTGCTCGGGATGGGGCGGGCGCACGTCCCACTTGTCCATCTTGGCCTGGCAATCCTGCAGGATCGCCTCCTTGTTCTGCAGCCAGCCCTTGTTGTACTGGGGACGGCGGTGATAGCCGAGGATAAAGGCCTCTTTCGCCTCGAAGCGGTTGATGAGACCCATCTTGTGTCTGTCTTCCGGCACGTGGCCGAGACCGAAGTTGCGCACCCGCTCCGGGTCGGCCGGGTGGCTCACGCTCACTTCGTGGGCCTGACCGCCACCGGTGATGGTGAAGCTGCCCTTGCTGGGCTTGAGGATGCCGCCGAGCAGGCTGAGCAGCTCGGACTGGCCGTTGCCGGAGACGCCGGCGATGCCGACCACTTCACCGGCCCGCACCTCGAAGCTGACGGATTTGACCCGCTCCACCTTGGCGTCGTCCACATAGCTGAGGCCATCGACCTTGAGCTTGGCGTCGCCCGGCTGGGTCGGCCCCTTGTCGACCTTGAGGCGCACCTTGCGGCCCACCATCAGTTCGGCCAGCTGCTCCTTGTCGGTATCCTTGGTGGCGACGTGGGCCACCATTTCACCCCGGCGCATGATGGAGACCTGATCCGTGATGGCCAGGATCTCGCGCAGCTTGTGGGTGATGAGGATGATGGTGGCGCCCTGATCGCGCAGCTTCTTGAGCACCTCGAACAGGTGATCCGCCTCTTGTGGGGTCAGTACCCCGGTCGGCTCGTCCAGGATCAGGATGCGGGCGCCGCGATAGAGCGCCTTGAGGATCTCTACCCGTTGTTGCAGGCCCACCGGCAGATCCTCGACCTTCTCGTGCAGCGGCACTTCGAGACCATAGTCCCGTGCCAGCTCGCCCAGCAGCTTTTCGGCCGCCGCCAGGCTCTTGCCCAGGTGCCAGCCGTTTTCCGCGCCGAGAATGACGTTTTCCAAAACCGTGAAGTTGTTCACCAGCATGAAGTGCTGGTGCACCATGCCCACGCCTGCGGCAATCGCATCTTGTGAGCCATGGGGTTTGAACGGGTTGCCGTCGATGAACATCTCGCCTTTGTCGGCGTGGTAGAAACCGTAGATGATGCTCATCAGGGTCGACTTGCCGGCGCCATTTTCGCCGACGATACCGTGAATGCTGCCTTTACGAACCTTAAGGTCGATCTGCTTGTTGGCGTACACTTCGCCAAACCGCTTATCGATACCCCTTAATTCGATGGCATAGCGATCTGTCTGGTCCATGATGCAGTCCTTGCGGGTCATGAAAAGAGACTAAAAACCGGCCCGTGCGGGCCGGTCGTTGGGTTGAGAGTAGTAGCGGTTACTCAGTATTTGCAGGTGCTGTCGCTCATGTAGTCGTGCACCTTGACCTTGCCGGAGATGATTTCGGCCTTGATGGCGTCCACCTTGGCTTTCATCTCGGGGGTGATCAGCTTCTCGTTGTCTTTGTCGAGCGCCCAATCCACACCACCCTCGGCCAGGCCCAGGTTCTTGATACCCGGTTTCCAGGTGCCCTTGGCGGCGTCATCCCAGGTCTGGTAGGCGGCCAGGCCAACCGACTTGACCATGGAGGTCAGCATGGTGCCCGGTTGCAGGTGGTTCTGGTTGGAATCCACGCCGATGGCCAGTTTGCCTTCGTCCTTGGCGGCCTGGTAAACACCGATGCCGGTACCGCCGGCGGCGGCATAGACCACGTCGGCGCCCTTGGCGAACTGGGACTTGGCCAGTTCGGCACCCTTGGCCGGGTCAGCAAACGCCGCCGGGGTGGAGCCGGTCATGTTCTGGAACACTTCGATCTTCGGATTGACGTACTTGGCACCCTGCTCGTAGCCGCACTCGAACTTGCGGATCAGCGGGATGTCCATGCCGCCCACGAAGCCGACCTTGCCGGTCTTGGAGGCGATGGCAGCCAGCGCGCCCACCAGGAAGGAACCTTCATGCTCCTTGAAGATGACGGACTGGACGTTCGGCTTGTCGACCACCATGTCGATGATGGTGAACTGGGTTTTCGGGAACTCGGTCGCTACTTTCTCTACCGCGGAACCCATGTTGAAGCCGACGGCAACGATCGGGCCGTTGCCACGGCTGGCCAGACGACGCAGACCTTGCTCACGCTGGGCTTCGTTCTGGGGTTCGAACTCCTTGACCTTGACGCCTTTGTCTTTGTTGTAGACTTCGACGCCATTGCGGAACACGGCTTCGTTGAACGATTTGTCGAATTTGCCTGCGGTGTCGTAGATGACGGCGGGCTGGGAGGCTGCCTGGGCAGAAAGGGCAGCGAGAGTGAGGGCGGCAACGGTGGCCAGCTTGAGCACTTTAGTCACGATCGTATCCTTGATTGTTATGTGAGGGTCCACAACCTGCCGGGGCAGGCCATAAAGCACGCTGGCTAACTGTAAGTGAGCCACGGTGTGGGTCAAGGAGATCATAAAGGAAAAACGTTTGCGTTAACGGTTTGAAATATAAGCAAATCGCTTTATAAGTGGTTGTTTTGATGCCTGTTTTCAGATTTAAATTCTGTGAATAATTGGCTCCAAATGACATTTCTGTTTGTATTCATAAGGTTATAAGCAAGCGTTTTCTTCAAATTGTACAAAAAGTGGCTTCCAATGGTGCCAGCTGATGGATTTTTCTCGGTTGGAATGCGTCATCCTCGGTGGCAAGCAACCGGCTTGCAGCGATCACCGACAAGCCGATTTGGTCTGTGGCGCCGCAGGTCGTATAATCCCCGCCTGTATAAATAAACAGGAGTGGTGATGGACGTTTCAACCTTGCTCGACGGGCTCAATGACAAGCAAAGAGACGCGGTGGCGGCCCCCCGTTGCAACCTGCTGGTGCTGGCCGGTGCCGGTTCGGGCAAGACCCGGGTGCTGGTGCACCGTATCGCCTGGCTGATGCAGGTGGAACGCTGTTCACCCTTCTCCATCATCGCGGTGACCTTTACCAACAAGGCGGCGGCCGAGATGCGCGGCCGGGTCGAGAAGGTGATCGGTGACGGCGTGCGTGGCATGTGGATCGGCACCTTCCACGGCATCGCCCACCGCCTGCTGCGGGCCCACCATCTGGATGCAGGGCTGCCGCAGGATTTCCAGATCCTCGACTCCGACGACCAGTACCGCCTCATTCGCCGGGTGCTCAAGGCGCTCAACCTCGACGAGAAGCACTGGGCCCCGCGCGCCGTGATGGGCTACATCAACGGCAAGAAGGACGAGGGCCTGCGCCCCGGCGACATCGACCTCTACGGCGACCCCGTCACCCGCACCTATCAGCAGATCTACAAGACCTATCAGGAGACCTGCGATCGCTCCGGGCTGGTGGATTTTGCCGAGCTGCTGCTGCGCGCCCACGAGCTGTGGCTCAACAAGCCGCACATCCTCGAGCACTACCGCGATCGCTTCCAGAACATCCTGGTGGACGAGTTCCAGGATACCAACGGCATCCAGTACGCCTGGCTGCGGATGCTGGCCGGCGACACCGGCAAGGTGATGATCGTCGGCGACGATGACCAGTCCATCTACGGCTGGCGCGGTGCCAAGATCGAGAACATCCAGCGCTTCCTGACCGACTATCAGGGCGCCGAGACCATCCGTCTCGAGCAGAACTACCGCTCCACCGCCAATATCCTCAAAGCCGCCAACTGCGTCATCGCCAACAATGCGGAGCGGCTCGGCAAGGAGCTGTGGACCGAAGGGGCCGAGGGGGAGCCGATTTCCCTCTACGCCGCCTTCAACGAGGTGGACGAAGCCCGCTTTGTGGTTGGCCGCCTCAAGGATTGGAAAGAGAAGGGCGGTTTGCTGGCCGACTGCGCCATCCTCTATCGCTCCAACGCCCAGTCCCGGGTGCTGGAAGAGGCGCTGATGCAGGACGCCATGCCCTACCGCATCTACGGCGGTCTGCGCTTCTTCGAGCGCCAGGAAATCAAAGACGCCATGGCCTACCTGCGGCTTATCAACAACCGTGGCGACGACGCCAGCTTCGAGCGGGTGGTCAACACCCCGACCCGCGGCATCGGCGATCGCACCCTCGAGATACTGCGCAACAACGCCCGCGATCAGGGCCAGAACCTGTGGCAATCGGCCAAGGCGCTGCTCAATGACAAGGTGCTGACCGGCCGCGCCGGCAACGCGGTGCGCGGCTTTGTGGATCTCATCGACGCGCTGGAGGAACAGGTCTCCCTGCTGCCCCTGCACCAGCAGGCGGATATCGCCATCCAGCACTCCGGCCTCAAGGCGATGTATCTGGCGGAAAAAGGCGAGAAATCCCAGGCGCGGGTAGAAAACCTGGACGAACTGGTCACCGCCTGCCGCCAGTACCAGCGCCCGGACGAGCTGGAAGACATGAGCGATCTCTCCGCCTTCCTCGCCCACGCGGCGCTGGAGTCCGGCGAGAATCAGGCGGACGAATATGCCGACGCGGTGCAGCTGATGACCCTGCACAGCGCCAAGGGCTTGGAGTTCCCGCTGGTGTTGCTGGTCGGCGTGGAAGAGGGCATGTTCCCCAGCCAGCAATCCACCGAGGAGTCGGGCCGGCTGGAAGAGGAGCGGCGCCTCTGTTACGTCGGCATGACCCGCGCCATGGAGAAGCTCTACATCTGTTATGCCGAGAGCCGCCGCATCTATGGCCGCGAGATGTTCCACAAGCCGAGCCGCTTTATCCGCGAGATGCCCGCCGAGTGTCTGGAAGAGATCCGGCTGCGCACTCAGGTCAGCCGCCCCACCCAGTACGGCCGCTTTAGCCAGAACGAGGTGCAGCAGAGCTTCGACGCCAGCGGCATCAAGCTCGGCCAGCGGGTGCTCCATCCGAAATTCGGCGAAGGGATAGTGCTCAACTTCGAAGGGGTCGGCCAGCAGAGCCGGGTGCAGATCCAGTTCGACGACGTCGGCGCCAAGTGGCTGGTGACGGCCTACGCCAGATTGGAGGCGCTCTGATTTATTCTGCCTTTTGATAAAACCAACCCGGCTTAGGCCGGGTTGATTGTATCAATTGTTGCGAAGTCATGAATTACACATTCAGCTTAATATTGCTCAAGATATAAATATATTAGCCAACGAGTGATATTTACCTCCTTGTGGCATAGTCATTTAGCAACTCGCTCATCATTGAATGGAATATTGGATAACGTTTATAATGAAAGCTATTGTTTGACCAGCGAAGGGAAGACTCTCCGGCAAGGATTCGATGACCAACCCATCTTGTATCTATTAGAGTTTTACCACCTCTTTTATTTAAAAGTAATAAACTCCCCATGAACTTAGTCCATGTTATATTACTTACAAGAAGCTTTGTCCCATACAAATGAAAGGAACGCCCACTGTCGAAAACAAAGAAATCCATATCCCAGTAATCCATAAACTCATCCAGCACTCTAATATTGTCGATAGTCAGATCACTGGTAGACAAATCTATCATTGGGATAAAATACTTCTTTCCGTCAATTTTTAGTATTGAGTTGATAGCTAATTCTTCATCAACATCTAGGTTATCGAGATAATCATCTAGCCACGTCATATTTATTGCATCAATGCTTTCCGAAAACTTAATGTTTTCGTCCACAATTGTCGACGGTGTATAGATATATTTCTTAAAGGAAACAATCGTATTTTCAGAAAGCCTAACTCGTCTTAATTCAAGTAAGTGTTCTATATATATTCGGCAAGGATGCCTTCTATAGTTCACACGGTTAACACCCATTTACTTCACCTTAATTCCAGTCAGCAACTGATACAACTCAACAGAGAATCCATCAGTCATACCTGATATGTAATCAACAATCAAATGACATCTGTGGTTAAATTCAACTATTTTTCCTGCATCATCAGGGGTTGTTCTTTTATATTCACTTATATGCTTTGAAGGCAGCAAGTTAAAAAGTCTAGAATGAACAAACAGCTTGTTTTTTCTTATTTCCTTGTTGTTGTTATTTATTAGAAGTCGAAATTTATCTTTTGGCATCTTAAGCAGAGGAGCAAAGTTATCCATTAATCCATAGATGACGGAATAACCACTAAGTTCTATTTTTTCTGCTTCTTCCGAAGTGAATATATATTTTGAAGTAAAATCTTTAAGAGTTTTTTGAATTTTACCAACTGAGCTCATGGCTTTATCAACGATACTGTCACTATCACCAGTCATGATAGAGTCTAGATCTTCCAAAAATATTTCTGCTACTTCTTGAACACTAAGGTTAGTAATATACGTCTTAAGTAAGATAAAATTCTCTGCTAGGCTTTTATTATCTTCAGAGCTAGTTAATGCTTCCATAGATAACTTATAAGATTTTTCTATTTCGGTCAAAACTTTATCTAAATGAATATCATGATCTGAGTTTCTTTGTATGAAATTAAAATCTAATTTCTTCTTTAGGAAGACAAAGAATTTCTCATATGAGACAATGCCTTTCTCAATACCATCCTCAATATCACTTATACAGTAAGAAATATCATCAGCCGCTTCCATTATATATACAAGTGGATGGCGTTTACCTCGTTCATCAATACCAAGTTCAGACCATACATCCTTTACAAGAGCTTCTTCTGTAGAAAAATACCCCATCTTCTTTTTATGTAAAATAGTTCCATCAATATCTTTATTTGATGCTGTATATTTAATTATTGATGCGATCTGCGACGTAGTTAAATTCAACCCAAAACCATCATGCCCTTGTAGCTTCGTTACTATTCTAAGCCCTTGTGGATTACCATCGAAATTTAAAAAATCCTCATAATCATGAAGCTCTTCCTCAGCGACCCCATGCGCCTTAGACAATTCTTTCTTATTATCTGAAAACCAAGATGATATAGCACTCTCACCAAAGTGGCCAAATGGTGGATTGCCCACATCATGAATTAAACACGCAGTTTCAACTACATTACGAATTGCTTGTGCATTTTCGTATATATAGCTTTCTTGAGGTGAAACATTACTATGACCATCTAATTTACCCTTGATGATCTCGGTTATTTTTTGCACGATGAAGATGCCTATATGAGCAACCTCCATTGAATGAGTTAATCGACTTCTTACTGCGGCGTTATTCTCTAATGAAAATACCTGAGCCTTCATCTGCAATCTTCTGAATGCTGGTGAATAAATGTATCTAGCACGATCACTCAATGTTGCAGATAACAGATCATCATGAGTAGCTTTCGATGGCCGAAATCTCTTTATTGATAAAAGCTGTGGATTACTTGACTGTTTTATTGTTGCCATACTAAATACAAACCTCAACTTCAAATCGTGAATGTTGCATTATAACCACTAACAGGAAAGCCTAACCAGTACCGCAGATTCAATTCGTGAAGCGCAATCGGTAATTCACCAAGAGGAAAATTCTGGAGGTCAACTATCTGGCCCCCTCAACTAAAAAACACGGTGTAGCTGATGAAGCTACGCCGTGTTTTTGGATGCAGGAATCTGATCACTTAACCAGCTTGCTCTCCATCACCCCTTGCTTGCCTTCCTCTTCACTGACCTGACTCAGCTTGGAGCGGGCCATCAGCAGGCCCATCTTGACCTCCTGCCAGACGTAGTAGTTTTTACCAGCCTCGGTGCTGAGGGTCAGGGCCGTAGGTTCGATTAGCGAAGCGTAATCGGACGATCGCGTAAGACGTTCGCGTAATCGGTAGCTTACAACTGAACAACCCTTTTAGAGGTTTACTCCAATCCCCCCAACACCCCATCCACCGACCCGCACCAATCCTGCGGATAGACGCCACTCGCCACATAACGATGGAAGGTGGAATATGGCCAATCAGCTACCCGCGTGACATGACCATGTTTGAGGGGGTTGATATGGACGTAATCCATATGGTGGCGGTAATCCTGCTCATCCCGGATCAGGTGTTCCCAATAATGGCGTTGCCAGATACCCCGCTCCCCGTGGCGCAACCGGGTCTGGCTGCGCCGCTCGTTTACCGGCAAGGCGCGGGAAAAGTGGCTTTTGATCAGCCGCCAACGCAGGGGGAAATCGGTGTCCCCCTCCGGCAAAGAGAGAATGCAGTGGAGATGGTCGGGCAACACCACCCATGCATGAATGGCGAAGGGGTGAGCCTGCTGCACCTTGGCAACGCTATGGCGCAGCAGGTCGATCTGCTCCACCAGCAACCGGTTGTTGCGTCGCTCCAGCAGGTTGACGGTAAAGAACCAGGTTCCTCCGGGCCACCATGCCCGCCGCCAGTTGGCCATACCCTTCCTCTCGCCTCGGCCGAAAAGCCAAGCATAGCCTTGCCTCACTTCGATCTGCTTGCAGGCCATGATGACACGGATGTTCCATTACGCGATCGTCCGATTACGCTTCGCTAATCGAACCTACACGCTGCATACAGGTATCGTGGCCGAGAGGCAGAAACTCCAAGTCCCCGCCTGTCTGACTTACCTCGGCTGAAACGCCTTGACGATAAATTCGATCAAGAGCCGCACGTTGGGGGACTGCTCCTTGTGGAAGGGGTAGACGGCGAACAGGGCGTGGGGGTCGGGTTGCCAGTCGGGGAGCAGGGTCACCAGGGTGCCGTCCGCTAGTTCGCTCGTTACGAACTCTTCTGGCACCAGGATCACCCCGAGCCCTTGCACCGCCGCCTGTTTCAGGGCGATGCCGTTGTTGGCGCAGAAGTTGGCGGGGGGCAGCTCCACCACCACACTTTCCGCGTCCCGGGTGAAGAACCACTTGTTGGGGGAGGAGGAGAGGCTGTAGCGCAGACAGTTGTGGGCCTTGAGATCCGCCGGGTGGGCGGGCTGGCCCGCCTCCTTCAGGTAATCGGGGGTCGCGCAGAGCACCCGCTGCACCTGGCACAGGGGTTTGGCGCGCAGGGTGGAGTCCTCCAGGGTGCCAGCCCCCCGGATCACCACGTCCAGCCCCTGATCCACCAGATCCATGTAGGTGTCGCTCAGGATCACCTCGATGCCGATCGCCGGATAGCGGCGCTGGAACTCGCAGACAAGGGGTTGAGCCGGATCAACCCGTAGGACATGGGCATGCCGATCCTCAGCCTGCCCCTGGGGGTGAAGGAGGCGGCCATGATGGACTGGTCGGCGGCCTCCAGGCTGTCCAGCACGGCGCATATCTGGCCGTAATAGGCCATGCCGGCTTCGGTGACGCTCAGCCGCCTGGTGGTGCGGTTGATCAGCGCAATGCCGAGAAAGGCTTCCAGCTCGTTGATGTTCTTGCTGACCGCCGCCTGGGAGAGGCGCAGGTCGTCCGCCGCCGCCCTGAAGGAGCCCATTTCCACCACCCGGCGAAAGACGTTCAGCGCCGTGATCTTGTTCATCCTGCCCCCGTTAATTCACTACTGGTAAATGATGGCGCCATCATTGCGCACTTTTATCACAATAGTGCGGATCCCCGGGGTGTCCACCCCCCATCCCCCGCCAGACAGAGAGTTGCCGGTGGTAGAGCGGCCCGGATCATGGCCCTCCGGGGCGTGGCGGGCCCGGGCCCCGCCGCCAGATGGCACGCACCGGCTTACTGCACCTTGCCGGGGGCGGGGGGCAGGGTGATGCCGACATCGGCCCAGGGGTTGGTGCCGAGCAACTGGGCGTGAGGCACGTCGGCCTGGTAGCGCATGGTGAACGCTCTGGGCCCGTGGGCGAAGGCCACCAGCAGCCCCTGTTTTGCGTCCATCAACCCGGCGTGCATGCCGAGCCCGTGATAGCTGATCCGCACGGCCTTGTCCTCCAGGCCCACCTTGTCGATCTGGAAGCGGGCGATGCTGCCGTCTTTGAGGGTAAAGCCCCAGCGGAACGGGCCGCCGCTGACCACCGTCATCACCTCGTCGATGTCGGTGCCATCTTCTGCAGAGTTGACGTGCATGCGGCCATATTTGCCGAGCACGGCGCTGCGAGTACGCTCGTCCAGCGCCATCAGGTCATAGACCTTGGGGTAGGGGCCGACGCCGGTCTCCTCGGTGGCGACGCCGCCTCCTTGCACTGCGGGCTCGCGGCCTGCGAGCCTGGCCTGTTCCAGCAGCTCCCCCTGACTCAGATTGAAGGCCGCAATCAGGGCGCCGTGCTCCGCTTTGGTCAACGCGCGGCGGTGGGAGGCTTCAAGCAGCGGCCTGGCGGCGTCGGGAATGTCGACGGTGACCACGTTGACGCCGATGGGGTTGAGCGCGTTGTTGACCGCTTCGACGCCGGTCACGGCGGGGCGGCCATCGCTGAACTGCACCGAGACGATGTCACCGGCGAAGGTGTTGAAAGAGAAGGCCGAGGCGAGGGTGCCGGCCAGCAACGGGATAGGGGTGAGTTTCATACAAGACTCCTCGTTAAGGTTCGAGAAGCAGTCTAGGGCGGTGATGTGTTCACTGAAATGACACTCGAATGATATGAAAATTCACTGACAGTAATGAATCGTGGGGATCAGGGTCGTCGGCCCGCCCCGGGGGAGATCGCCCTCTGCCAGAGGGTGTGAGCCCGGTTGACGCAACGGGGCCCGGCTTGTGGTATGACTCGGGGCGTCACCAAACAGAACCTGTCGGAGGAAGAGACAATGCTGGCGTTGATCACCACGGCGCACCACACCTGTTACCCCAATCCCATCGCCTTTCGGGCCGGAGAGCGGGTGCGCATCGGCCACGAAGACGACGAGTTTCCGGGCTGGGTGCGCACCTTTACCGCAGACGGCAACGAGGGGTGGGCGCCCCTGTCCCTGCTTACCCCGATCGGCGCCGGGGAGGCGCAGGCGCGCCAAGACTATACCGCCCGGGAGCTGGACGTGGCGGTGGGCGAGCGGGTACGGGTGGAGCGGGAGCTGGCAGGCTGGCTCTGGGTTCACAACGAAGCGGGGCAATCAGGCTGGATACCGGCAAGCTGCATCGCCTCGCCCTCATAAGGTGCAGCGGCTCGGAGAAGGAGTAGAGAGCAGAAACCCGGCCACTGACGGGGCGCGGCGGCCGGGTGAATTGTAAAGAGTAGGGTGACAGAAAACGCGGGGTATCAGCCTAGTCTAATCAACTCGATGGGGGCGTACTGCTCCCGGGAGTTGGCCAGCAGCACGCACTTTTCATGCTCGGCCTGATAGGGGGTCAGGTTGTCGGTATGGGCCTCTTTTAGAAAGTCGACGGCGCCGGTGGCGGCGATCATCACGCGCTGACCGGGTGTGAGCGCATTACGGTTTCGGTCATAGATTTTCATGGCACTCTCCTTTTGTGGGGCCCGGCGCTATGCCCGGGCTGCGCGGATCAGCCTACGCCCCTGCCAAAGCGTGATGCATGTCACAGATCAAAAAAGAGCCAAAGAGGGACTCGGTGCGTCGGCAAGGGCGAGCGGGCCTGCCGCGCGGGGTCGTCCAATCCTGTCGCTGGGAAGGTAGGTGGATTCTGCTTTTTGCAGGGGTGGGCTCGAACAAACGGGGGGATACGCTATAGTGGATGCCGCTCGTATAACTGCCTTCAACCAACCGAGAGCGCATTATGAATCGTGATATCGTCGCCCAGTTTATCAAGATGCTGACCAACCTCGACCAGTGCCTGGCCAAGGCCGAGGCCCACGCTGCCGCCAAGAAATTCAATGTGGAGAACTTCTTCGGCGATCGGCTGATCGTCGACATGCTGCCATTCAGCAAGCAGGTGCTGATCTGCTGCGACAGCGCCCGCGCCGTGGTGGCCACCGCCAGCCTGAGCGAGCCGCCGGTGCTGGGGGATGACCCCAAGACCATGGCGGATCTGCACGCCCACGTGGCCAAGACCCTCACCTATCTGCAGAGCAAGCTGGATGCCGATTTCAGCCAGTATGCGAGCGGCCACTACTACCCCTACTGGGCCGGTGGCAAGGGGATGGACGGCTACACCTGCGTGCATGAGTACGGCATCCCCAACTTCTACTTCCACCTCACCATGACCTATGCCCTGCTGCGCAAGGCTGGGGTCGAGCTTGGCAAGGGAGATTACCTGGGCGCCATCAACCTGCAATAAGCTCATCCAGTCGTCCGGGCTTTGCCCAGCATAAAAAGAGCCTGCCACTGTGGCAGGCTCTGTCGTTTTCGGGGTCACCAGCGCGCCGGTTACTGCGCCGGGATTTCGGGCTCCACCAGGGCGGCCAACTGGGCCAGCGACTCCTGCCAGCCGAGGTAGCACATCTCCACCGGGATCACCTCGGGGATCCCCTCCTGCACGATGGCGAGCTCGGTGCCGCACACCACCCCGGTCAGGATCACGGTCACGTGCATCACTCCCGGCAGGTTGGGATCGTCGAACCGGTCGGTGTAGCGGATGCGCTTGCCCGGTTCGAGCTCCAGGTATTCGCCGCCAAAGGCGTGGCTGTTGCCATTGCCAAAATGGGTAAACGCCATCCGGAAGTGGCCGCCGACCTGGGCCTCCAGCTGCTCCACCCGGCAGGTGAAGCCATAGGGCGGCAGCCACTTGGCCAGCGCATCGGCCTCGATAAAGGCTCGGTAGATCCGCATCGGCGGTGCCTTGAGTACCCGGTGCAGCCGCACTGTTCCTGTCCTCATCTCTCTGTTCCTCGTTGCCTTGGGTCCATCAAGGATAGTCGGTTGCGTCCGTTTGCCGACGGCTGGCCGACAGTGGCGCCCTAGAAGGGGCCATTGCGCTCGCGCAGCTGGTCGGGCAGGCCGTCGTGATCCCCCAGCTCGCGCTCGGGCACTGCATCCCAGTGCCGCGCGCCGATGAAGCGGTTGCGCTCGGGGTGCACGGCGTAGTGGATGTGGTTGTCCGCCCGATCGGTGTCGCCCACGCAGAGCAGCCGCACCGGCTGATTTGTGTTGTTGATGAAGGTGTGGGCCAGCCCGTCGCCGGCCTTGAAGCCGACCGAGTCGCCGGGCTGCAGCCGATGCAGCACGCCATCGAGCCAGACGTCCGGGGTGCCCTCCAGCACATGGACGAACTCGTCCTCGGTCTCCTCGGCATGGGGCCAGCTGGTGCGCCGGCCCGGCGGCAGCAGCTCGTGGTGAATGCCGAGGCGGGCAAAGCCGTAGTGCCTGCCGAGGGCGCTGCCCAGGGAGAGCGGCTCCTCGCTGCCGGAGTAGCGGCCGGGCTCGGGATCCTGCAGCTCGCGCCAGTGTTTGATGCTGGGGTGACGGTTCATGACGGTTCCTTGTCGAATGAAAGGGGAAACAGGCGGCCCCGTGCTGGGTGCACGGGGCCGGGAATGGGCGTCTTGCACCCGGGAGGCGACGAGCCGGACTAGCGGCCCAGGTTGTCGGCCAGCTGCTTGGCGCGGCCGGCGGCCCACTGGTCGATCATCTTCTCCATCTCGCTGGCGGTGATGGGGCTGTCCTTGTGGGTGGTGTCCGGGCTCTCGCGCGCATCCATCACCCGCACCAGCAGCTTGCCGTTCTGGGAGTCGAGCAGCTGGGCCATGCTGCCCACCTTGAGCAGATAGGGCTCCTTGCCGATCACCTCGCGGGTGACGTTGATGGCGATCTTGGCGGGCAGCAGATCCCGCAGCTTGGGGTCGGGCCGGGTCAGGTCGAAGTTGGTGATAGCGGCCTGCACCCGCATCACGCCGGGGCCGGGGGCGCTGGCAATCTTGACGCCGTGGTTCATCAGCTCGCGCTGGAAAGTGGCGTGGTAGTAGCGGCCGATTTCGTTCTGTTCGTTGGCGGTCAGCAGGTACCACTGGCCGTTCTCCTGGCGGATGAACTGCAAGGGATCGAGCAGCACCTGATGGTACTGGCGCAGATCCACGCCGGGTTCCTTGTAGATGCGCTGGTTGGGGTTGCTTTCATTCTGCTGGAAGGCGGTCAGCGGAATCGCCTGCAGGCTGTGGGAGACCTGGTTCTTCACCGCGCAGCCACCCAGCAGAATGGCCACCATGCCCGCGATTACGGCTCTTTTCATCTTTTGCTCCTGATTGCGGCGCTTGCCCGACCCTGGCATCCGGTGCGCAGGGCATTGCAAGAGAAATAACCGATTCAAAGAGCGCCCACAAGCGAAGAGTGCAGCGGCGTTCAGGCGGGATCCAGCCCGCAGGCGGCCGCCACCCGCTGGCCGGGACATGACGCTAATACAATGATTTTGCTTCGGATCGGCAATCATTTGATCAAGGTTGCGGATATTGGCGCCGTTCGCTCATATAATCGCCGCCATGAAACTGATTCGGAAGGATTCGATGACCAGCCTGATGGCGACCCTGTGCGGGTTGCTGCTCTCCTGCCTGGCCTGGGCGGCACCCACCCCCTTCGTCACCACGCCCCCTGACAGCACCATCATGGCACCCTCTGCCAGCATGGAGCCGCTGCTCTCCTGGTTTACCGGCGAGTTCTCCAGCCGCGAGCAGGCCAGCTACGACAACCGCTTCACCAGCGCCGAGCTGAGGCTGGTGGAGATCTGGCCCGGCTACAAGGGTTTTCGCTGGGTCTATGCCGAGCAGTTCCTGACCGAGCGGGCGGTACGCCCGTTCCGCCAGCGCATCTACCGCTTCTCGCTGGTACCTGACGGCCGCATCCTGATGGCCGAGCTGACCATGCCGCGGGCCATCGACTTCGCCGGTGCTTGGCGCCAGCCCGAGCTGCTCGATTCCCTCACGCCCCAGCAGCTCTCTTTGCGTCAGGGCTGCGAGATCTGGCTGACCCGCCAGCCGTCGGGGGAGTACGCCGGCCACAGCAAGGTGGGCAGTTGCTCCACCAATTTTGGCGGCGCCAGCACCCTGGTGCAGTACCTCTGGATCGGTCCCCACAGCGTGAGATTGCTGGATCGGGCCTACGACACCGAGGCCCATCAGCGCTGGGGCAGCCCGGGGGAGGGCTATGTCTATCTGCGCCGGGTGAAACAGCGCGGCGAGTAAGGCTGCGCCCTATAGCTGGTGGCGCTGCTCGCTCAGGTAGTCGATGAGCAGCCGCAGGCGCAGTGGCAGGGGCTCCCTGGCCGGGTAGAGCAGGTTGACCGGGCGCGGGGCGGGCAGGGCATCCGCCAGGATCTCCTGCAGGGTGCCGCGTTCTAGCTCCTCGCTCAGCAGGGCGCGCGGCTGCAGCAGGACGCCAGCGTGGTTGAGGGCGGCCACCTTGAGGGCGCTGCCGTGGTTGCTGATGAAGGGGCTGTCCCACAGGTGCAGCTGTTCGAGCGGAAAGGCCTCGGCCAGGCTCGACTGGCCGAGCCAGGGGCTGAATCCCAGGCAGTGGTGGCGGGCCAGATCCGCCAGCGTGAGGGGAGTACCGTAGCGTTGCAGGTAGTGCGGGGAGGCGCAGAACACCGAATCGGAGCTGGCCAGCGGTCGGGCTATGTAGCCGGCATCCTTGGGCTGACCGACCCGGAAGATGAGATCGAAGCCGTCGCCGATGACGTCCACCAAGCGATCCGACAGATCCAGCTCGATGCGGATCTGCGGGTAGCGCTCCATGAAGCGGCACAGCAGCGGCGTCAGCCGGTAGCTGCCGAAGGTGACGGGAGCATTGATGCGGATCCTGCCCGCTGCCTGGCCGGTATTGGCCAGGGTGTTCTGCTCCAGCTCCCGGTAGTGTTGCAACAGGCTCTGGCAGCCGGCGAGGTACTCCTGGCCCGCCTCGGTCAGGCTCTGGCAACGGGTGTTGCGATTGAGCAGGCGGGAGCCGACCCTGGCCTCCAGCCACTTGATGTACTTGCCGATCATGGCCGGCGTCATCGCGAAACGCTCCGCCACGGCAGCGAAACTGCCCGCGCGGGCAACCTCGACGAAGATCTCGATGGCCGTCAAGCGATCCACTCTAAACTCCTGGTTTATAAAGCCGAGCGCCACTATGTCTGGCTGGCGTCGCGGCTGTCAATATACTGGGCGGCAGCCAATCCACGCTGGAATCTTGCCCGATGACACTCGACTATTACGCCCTCTATCTGCTGCTCGCCATCGGCACTGTGCTGAGCCCGGGGCCCGCCGTGATCTACACCATAGGCAACACCCTGACCCGGGGCACCCGCCACGCCATCGCCGGCTTTTGCGGGGTGGCGGTGGGCATCCTGCTGGTGGCGAGCCTGGCCTCGCTGGCGATGCTCTGGTTCACCCGCTGGCTGGCCGCGGGCCAGCAGATCCTCACCCTGGGCGGCGCGCTTTATCTGCTCTATCTGGGGCTCAACTCCTGGCGCCAGCGGGCGGTGAGCCCGGTGCCGGGGGCCGGGCCGGATCGGGATTGCCGTCGCAGCTTCATCAAGGGGGCGCTCATCAGCCTGCTCAACCCCAAGGCGATCATCTTCTTCACCAGCCTGTTTCCCCAGTTCATCGACTTTCGTCATGGGGCGCTGGGCCAGTGCATGCTGCTGGCGGTCACCTTCAGCGCCGTGGTGCTGGTGGTGCATGGCGGTTACTGCCTGGTGTTCCACTGGGTAGGAGCGCAAGGCTATGGCGAACGCTTCGCCAGGGGGATCAACCGGCTGTCGGCGGTGATGTTCACCGGCTTCGCCCTGCTGCTGCTGTTCAAGGGGTTGAGGTAGAGAAGAATGGGGGCTGGGGGTGCTGTTTGGGATCTGCGCACCGGCTTGGAAGGGGAATCGTGACGGGATGGCGTTTAACCGCGCCATCCCGTTGTTTTATCAGAGCTTGAACAGTGGGCGCAGGCGGATGCCGATCAGGCTGCCGGCGAGGGCCATCAACATCCAGACCCAGCCGTGCAGGCTGCCGGAGGCGGTACCGTCGAAGAAGCCGCCGAGGTTGCAGGCGCTGTACATGGCGCCCATCCCCATCAGCAGGCCGCCGAGGATGGAGGCCAGGCTGTTGCCGAGCCGCATCGGGGCGAAGGTGCCGCCACCGCTGATGCAGCGCGCCAGCATGGCCCCCAGGATCCCCAGCCAGAACATGCCGACCATGGGGTTGATGAACAGCGGTTGGGCCAGCTTGGGGTGTCCCTCGAACAGACCGAACAGGGAGGCACCGCGCAGCGCCATGTCATAGACGGCGCCAGTGATGGTCCAGGCCGAGCCGTGCAGGGCGACCACGGACGAGTTGAGCAGAGCTATGATGATGCCGCCGGTCAGCACGGTGAAGCGGCCGTCGCGCCAGAACAGGTTGCCACCGTGGAAGAGGGGCTTGAGTTCGCCGGTGCGCTTGAGTTCGCTCTTGCGAAACAGCAGGAACAGCGCGGCGACCAGCGCCAGGTTGAGCAGCATGCCGCTCCAGATATTGCCGGTCAGGTCTTTTGCCAGTACCACATGGCTGGAGAAGGTGGCCTCCAGTTCGGGGCGGAACTGGTTGCTGATCAGGGTGCCGATGCCGTAGCAGAGCAGCACCAGCCAGAAGCGGGGTTGCCCCTCGCCGCAGCAGTAAAGGGTGCCGGTGGCGCAGACGCCCGCCAGCTGCATGCCGATGCCGAACAGGAAGGCGCCGACGATGAAGGGAATGCCGATGGCCATCACGTTGCCCACCATGGCATCACCAAACAGGGCGTGGCTAAAGGAGAGGAAGCAGGTGAACAGCAGAATTTCGATGGCGATGGTGAGCAGGTGAACCCGCACGTAGTAGCTGTTGCGCTTGGTCAGCATCTCGCGCCAACCGAACACGATGCCGAAGCGGCTGAAGGAGAGGGTGAAGCCGAAGCCGAATCCGATCAGGGCCATCAGAGCCCATTTCATACCAAAGGTGTTGCCGAGCCAGAGTAACGCTCCCCCCGCGATTGCCACGATGGGGAGCGACCATTTTCGATTCATGCCTGTTGATCCTTATAGCTGGATGAAGAATTGGGAGTGCGGATCCTATTCCCTCATTGAGTCCAAGGCTATCGATTTAACCCTGCTGAGGGCGAATGGGGGCAGGACAGACCCTGCCCTGGGGATCAATGGCGGGGTGGTGGCGCGAGGTGAAAGTGCTGGGTCTGGCGGGTCAGTGCCTGGGAGTTAGTCGCTACCGTATCGGCTTCGCTCGCCGCATGGCGGGCGCTGTCGTTGACCTTGGCCGCCAGTCGCGACATCTCGCCGACGTTGCTGTTGATGGCGTGGATCAGGCTCTTCTCCTGCTCCAGCAGGGCTCCGACCTGATCGATCCGTTGGCAGATCTCGCCGCAGCCCTGTTCAATGCGGGTGATGCTCTGCTTGGCGTCGGCCACGTGCTCCACCGTTTTGCCCACCCTGGCCAGTTCGGTGTCCATCTCGTTGACGGCCCGCTGGCTGGTATCCTGGATCCGGCCGATGATGCTGGTGATCTCCGTCGTGGCCTCGCCAGTGCGGCTGGCAAGGGAGCGCACCTCGTCGGCCACCACTGCAAAGCCGCGCCCCTGTTCACCGGCCCGGGCGGCCTCGATGGCGGCGTTGAGCGCCAGCAGATTGGTCTGCTCGGCGATGCCATGAATGGCCCCCGCCAGACCGGAGATCTGCTGGGACAAGCCGGCCAGGTCGCCGATGGTGCCGGAGACCCGCCTCACTCCGTCAGCCTGGGCGCGGATCACCTGCTCCACCTCCTGAATGACCAGCCGGGTGGCATTGGCGTGGGCCTCGGAGCCCGAGGTCATGCCGGTGACCTGCTGCAGTTGGGCATCGCTTTGTTGGATCAGGGCCTGCAGTTGCTCGATCACCTCTTCCACCTGACGGGCTGCGTCCACTTGGGCCAGGCTGTCGTCCACATGCTGGCGAGAGAGGCTGCTCAAGCCGGTGGCCTGCTGATGCAGCGTTCCCGCACTCTGCTGCAGGGCGGCGACCAGGGTGGAGAGTTGATCCCGCATCCGGCCGATGCGCTGGATCAGATCGCCGATGGCATCGTCGCCGGGAGGCGGCATGGGGCTGTCGAGGGCTCCCTCCGCAATGGCTGCGGTCGCCTTGCCGGCGGCCAGCAACCGTTGCTGAGTCGGTCGGCCCAGCCAGAAGACCAGGGCGCAGCCGGTCAGCGCGGCGACGAGCAGAAGCCAGTAGCACATCCGGGCGGTGAGGCTGAGCTGCGCCAGCTGCTCGGCGGCATACTGGCTGCCACGGCTGACGGTGGCATCGACTCCAAGCCGGTGGGCCAGGTACAGAGTGCGCAGCTGGGCGGCGATGGCCGCTGCCTGCTCGAGCCGGCCGGCCTGCACGGCCGGAATGAACTGACTGTCGAGCAGTTGCCAGAAACGTTCGGCCTGGGTGCGCTGTTCCCCCAGCAGGCTCTGCTTGAGTTGGTCGTCGAGTGTGCTCTCCTGCCAGAAGCGATTGCGGTCGTTGAACTCCTGCTCCAGGCGGGCGAGCGATTGCAGCAACCCCTCCCGCTCGCTCGCCGCGGCATGCAGCAGGGTATAGACCTGCAGTTGCGCCTCGATGAGGTAGAGCGGGGGCGGCAGTATGTCCGCGACGACATCCTTGCCTTCGCCCATCTTGTCCGCTGCGCTCTTCACCGAGTAGAGGCCAAAGAAGCTGATGGATATCAGGATGATGAAGATCAATATGCCCAGCGCCTGGCTGAACAGCAGCGAACGATCATGGATTGCCTTGAACATGTAACCCCCATATGAATCCGGCACATGGATAGCATAGTCCCATCTCGTATAAAGACCTGCCGCGCGGGCCATATCGCGGCGGGCGCTGCTGTCAGTGGGGGCTGACGGAACGATCGACATCCCGGCCGGTCGGTTGAGCCATTCTCAAATAGGCGTTGAGAAGCGTTCGCGAGAAAATAGGAGAATGGCAATTCATGGCTGGCGATTTATTAAAATATGAATTTATATTTTGCGCCGCCAAATATTTCTGGGTAGAATCTTGGCGTGTTATCAACAGATGGAAGGATATTATGGAAAGCGACAGTAGTAGCCGATTGCACAGCGCGATGTGGGCTAATCAGAACTGAGGTTGATATTCCTTCTTCTCCCTCACTCTGATCGCTCAGAGTGTGGCATCTAGCGAGTCATCCCGACTCTTGCAACCCAGTCCCGCCGGGACCTGCGTTGCTCCCCGGATTGTTCCACTCCCTCTGCGAGCCATGCCGCCTCGCGCCCCAGCAATTGCACGCCTTGCCACGTACGCCCTTTGTCATGGGCCCGGGGCTGCCCGTTGCGCCCGTTCACCGGATCTTTGGCGAACAGGGACAAACAGGCCGGCGTGAAATAACAGGATGGACAGCTCGTATTGAAAACTATGTGGTTTTCGATAGGCTGTGTTGCGAATTTAAATAATGAAGGTCTCTTCCTTATATATTTGGAAATATGCGCTGGCTATTTCTCAATATATTCATGGGATGCGGTTGATTGCTCATGTGACCGGACCATGAACCCTCCTCATTATTATTCGGCCATCATGCCGTTATTGTTGCCTGTGGTTATCCTGATCTCCTTTATCGGTCCAGTCGCCCCGTTGCGGCCCTTGCCTCCTGTCGATAACGCCGCCGCGCGGATCTGTCCGCCGGCGATGACCTGCCGTGCCCTCGATATGCCGGGGCCGGCTTGCTGCCGCTCAACTCGGAGGAACCGTCATGACCGAAGAGCCCAAACCTAGACCCTCGGGGTCCACGCCTACCCACTCCTGATCCCCTGCGGGGACGGGATGCGGTGTCCTGACCCCTGATCCGACCCGAACATGCCGGTGTGGTCGCGCAGACTGCTGTCTGCGGGCCGCCCAGTGTGCGGCGGCTGCCTGTTCGCTGCCAGGTCCATTGCCTTTTCACATCAGTACTGACGCCAGGCCCGGCCCGCGACAGGGCCCGCTTGCGCGTAGAAATCAGGATAACGAGTCATGAAACAACAACATACCGCCAGCCGGCACAAGCAGCAGGGGTTCGTTGCCCCGGCCAGTGCCAGGGAGAAACTCTCCTCCCGGGTGCTCGATGAGGCCGACAAGTCCCTCGAGTACACCCTCACCGCCGTGCGCGGCAACATCGATGGCCTCACCGCGACCGAGGCCGCCAACCGCCTGATCCAGTTTGGTCCCAACGAGGTGACCCACGACAAGCCGCCCCATGCGCTGATCCAGCTGCTGCAGGCGTTCAAGAACCCCTTCGTGATGGTGCTGATCGTGCTCGGGCTGGTCAGCTACGTGATGGACGTGCTGATGGCCGAGCCGGGCGACGAGGACTGGGTCAAGGTGATCATCCTCGGCGTCATGGTGGGCCTGAGCGGTCTGCTGCGGTTCTGGCAGGAGTACCGCTCCGCCAAGGCGGCCGAGGCGCTCAAGTCACTGGTACGCAACACCGCCACCGTGCAGCGCCGCCCTTCGCCCGGGGTTGCCCCCCAGCGCAAGGAGGTGGCGATGACCGAGCTGGTGGCCGGTGACATAGTGCACCTGCAGGCGGGGGACATGATCCCGGCTGACATCAAGCTGATCGAATCCCGCGATCTCTTCATCAGCCAGGCGGTGCTGACCGGCGAAGCGCTGCCGGTGGAGAAGTACGACACCCTGGGTGCCGTGGCCGGCAAGTCGGCGGACGGCACCGGTGCAGGGGAGGCTGGGTTGCTCGATCTGCCCAACATCTGCTTCATGGGCACCAATGTGGTGAGCGGTACCGCCCGCGCCGTGGTGGTGGCCACCGGCAGCGACACCTATTTCGGTTCGCTGGCCCGCAACGTGGTGAGCCACAAGCGCATCGAGACCAGCTTCGATCGCGGCGTGAACAGCGTCACCAAGCTGCTTATCCGCTTCATGCTGGTGATGGTGCCCATCGTCTTCATGCTGAGCGGGGTCAGCAGCGGCGACTGGATGTCGGCGCTCACCTTCGCGCTGGCGGTGGCGGTGGGGCTCACCCCCGAGATGCTGCCGATGATCGTCTCCGCCAACCTGGCGCGCGGTGCGGTGGCGATGGCCAAACGCAAGGTGGTGGTGAAGCGGCTCAACTCGGTGCAGAACTTCGGCGCCATGGACGTGCTCTGCACCGACAAGACCGGCACCCTGACCCAGGACAAGATCATCCTCGAGCACCACTACGACGTGCGTGGCCAGCGGGACGACCGGATCCTGCAGCTGGCCTGGCTCAACAGCTTTCACCAGAGCGGCATGAAGAACCTGATGGACATCGCGGTGGTCGAGCACGCCGATGCGCTGGGGGAGAGCTGCAAGCCGGCCAATTACAGCAAGGTGGACGAACTGCCGTTCGACTTCGTGCGCCGGCGCCTGTCGGTGATCGTGCAGGATGATCTGGGCCAGCAGCTGATGGTTTCCAAGGGGGCGGTGGAAGAGATGCTGGCCGTCTCCAGCCAGATCGCCGATGGCCAGGAGGTTAGGGAGCTGACCGACGCCGATCGCCGCGCCCTGTTGCGCCAGAGCGAGGAGTTCAACGCCGAAGGCTATCGGGTGCTGATCGTGGCGACCCGCGAGATCCCGATAGGCGAGTGCAAGCAGAGCTATCGCACCAGCGACGAGGTCAAGCTGGTGGTGCGCGGCTTCCTCACCTTCTTCGATCCGCCCAAGGACTCGGCCGCGCCGGCCATTCGCGCCCTTAACGACTACGGGGTGGCGGTCAAGGTGCTGACCGGCGACAACCCCATCATCACCAGCAAGGTGTGCCGCGATGTGGGGCTGGAGCCCGGCGTGCCGCTGCTTGGCAAGGATATCGAGGTGATGGACGACGTGGCGCTGTGCACTGTGGTCAAGCACACCACCATCTTCGCCAAGCTCACCCCGCTGCAGAAGTCGCGGGTGGTGAAGGCGCTGCAGGCCAACGGCAATACCGTGGGTTTCCTCGGCGACGGCATCAACGATGCGCCGGCGCTGCGGGATGCGGACGTGGGGATCTCGGTGGACAGCGGTGCCGACATCGCCAAGGAGACCGCCGACATCATCCTGCTGGAGAAGAGCCTGATGGTGCTGGAGGAGGGGGTGATCAAGGGGCGCGAGACCTTTGGCAACATCCTGAAGTACCTCAACATGACCGCCAGCTCCAACTTCGGCAACGTCTTCTCGGTGCTGGTGGCCTCCGCCTGGCTGCCTTGGGCGCCCATGCTGGCGATGCAGATGCTGATCCAGAACCTGGTGTACGACGTCTCCCAGATGCTGCTGCCGTGGGACAAGATGGACCCCGAGTTCCTCAAGCGGCCGCGCAAGTGGGAGGCGAGCAACATCAAGCGCTTCATGCTGTGGCTCGGCCCAACCTCGTCGGTGTTCGATATCAGCACCTACTGCCTGATGTGGTTCGTGTTCGGTGCCGGCGCCCTCTATGCCACCGCCAACGGCAGCATGGATCCGCTGGTCAACGGTCAGGCCATCATGAACTCAGGCTGGTTCATCGAGGGGCTGGTGTCGCAGACCCTGGTGGTGCACATGCTGCGTACCCGCAAGATCCCGTTCCTGCAGAGTACCGCCACCCTGCCGGTGCTGCTCTCCACCTCGATCGCCATCGCTATCGGCTGTTACCTGCCGTTCTCGCCGCTGGCTGAGCACTTCGGCTTCATCACCCTGGATGGGCCCAAGTACTTCATGTGGCTGGTGATCACCATGCTGGCTTACATGGGGCTGACCCAGACCGTCAAGAGCATCTACATCAAGCACCACGGCCAGTGGTTCTGATGAAGGGCCAGTGAGAGGGCCGGTTACCCGGCCAGGAACAATGAACGCAAAGAGGGATGGCCTGGGCCATCCCTCTTTTTTCATGGCGGCAAGACAGGGATCAATGCAAGACCAGGGCATAGGCCTCGCCGGCCATGCCGGTGAGGATGGAGAGGCTGACGGCGCCAAACAGCAGGCCGGTGACCAGATTGAGCGGACGCTGCACGCGGCCGAGCAGGCGCTGGGCCCGCACGGTGGAGAGGCTCCAGGCCAGCACGCCGAACCAGATCAGGGACAGCAGGAACAGCTCCAGCACCAGCAGGCCGCGGGTCAGGCCGTCCACCTGGGGCGTCACCATGGCGGCCAGTAGCCCCATGAAGAACAGCAGTGCCTTGGGGTTGAGCAGGTTGGTGGCAATGCCGCGCTGCACCCCCTTGCGCCAGCCCTGCGCCTCGCCGCCGGCGCGCAGGGCTAGCTCGGCCGAGCTGTGCCAGGCGGCCTTGAGCGCTCCCCAGCCGAGCCAGCCCAGATAGAGGGCGCCGACCACCTTCACCGTCATGAACAGCCAGGGGTGTTCGGCAATCAGCAGGCTGATGCCGGTGAGGCTGAGGGTGGCATGCACCAGGATGGCGAGCGCGATGCCGAGCGCCGCCCCGAGGGCGGTGGGCCTGTGCAGGCTGGTGCGCAGGATCAGCGCAAAGTCCGGGCCCGGGCTCGCCAGGGCGATGAGATGGATGAGACCTATGGTCAGAAACAGGCTGGTGAACATGGAAACCTCTGGGACAGTATCGAGTTCACAGCATGGCGGATTGCGGGGTCGCCGGATTGTAAAAGATTGCAGTGCGGGGTTAGTCGACGCGCCCGCTGGCGGCCAGCATCTGCTGGCGAAAGTCGGCAGGGGTGAGGCCGAACGCCTGGCGAAAGCCGTGGTGGAAGTGGCTCTGATCGAAGAAACCGACCGCCAGCGCCACCTCGCTCACCGGCAGGCCGCTGCCGAGCAGGCGCTTGCTCTGTTCGAGCCGCAGTCGCTTGAGCCAGGCGTAGGGGGTCATGCCGGTCTTCTTCTTGAACTGGCGCAAAAAGGCGAAGCGATCCAGCCCGAACAGGGCGGCCAGATCCTCCAGACTGTGGCGTTCATCCAGCCGGGCCAGCAGATGGTCGCGCAGGTACCTGAGCTGGGGATCGGCCAGGGCGTGGCGCTCCGGCGCCAGGTGCAGCAGCTCGCCGAGCAGGGCCAGCAGCTCGCTCTCCGCCAGCAGGCCGTCGGGGCTGGGATTGTCCAGGTACATGTGTAGCCGGGCAAAGCCCTGATAGAGGTCGGGGCGGCGCTGCAGCCCCTGGTCGAAGAAGGGTTCCGGGCTGTCTGGCAGCCAGCGGGCCAGCTGCTCGGGGGCGATGGCGAACACCCGCACCTCGTACCCTTCCGGCAGCAGGCTGAGGCCGTCGTGCATCTCGTCCGGGTTGACGGTGGAAAGCTCGCCGCGCACCAGGTGGTGGCTGCTGCCCTTGTGGATGAATTTCTGGCCGCCCTGCTGCACCAGACCTATGTGGTAGTCCAGGTGCACATGGCGGCCATAGCTGAACTCCCTGTGGTGGGAGTGGGAGAGTTCAACCCCCGGCAGCAGCCGGGATTGCCAGTAGTGGATGCGGGATTGGGGTGCGCTCATCGACTATTGATAACCTGAAACCCGAACGCGGGCTTGTAGATTATTGCAGCGTGGCGCCCCCTTGCCGTCAAGCCTGCTCCGCAGCCTGCCGGCGCTTGCCGCTGCGCAGTCCGTCCAGACTGAACAGCACCAGTGCGCTCCAGATGAAGGCGAAGGTGATCATCTTGTCCAGCGCCAGCGCCTCGCCATAGAGGGTGACCGCCAGGATGAACATCAGGCTCGGCCCTATGTACTGGAAGAAGCCCAGGGTGGAGAGCTTGAGCCGGGTGGCGGCGGCGGTGAAGCAGAGCAGGGGAGCCGTGGTGACGGCACCGGCGGCGATCAGCAGCAGGTTGAGGTGCCAGTCATTCTGGGTGAGGTGGCTGGTGGGGCTGTCGGCAAAGCCCCACAGATAGATGGCGGCCGGCGGCAGCATGATCAGGGTCTCGATCAAGAGGCCGGTCAGCGCATCAAGGGCCAGCTTCTTGCGGATCAGGCCATAGATGGCGAAGCTCGAGGCCAGCACCAGCGCGATCCAGGGCAGGGAGCCGAAGGCGATGATCTGGATGGCGACACCGATCGCCGCCAGCCCGACCGCCCACCACTGCAGCCGGCGCAGCTTCTCGCTCAGGAACAGCATGCCGAGCAGCACGTTGAACAGCGGGTTGATGTAGTAGCCGAGGCTGGCATCCAGCATGTGGCCGTTGTTGATGGCCCAGATGAACAGCAGCCAGTTGCCACCGACCGTGATGGAGGTGAAGGCCAGGGTGAGCAGCACTTTCGGCTGGCGCAGCACCGCCTGTACCTTGTGCCACTGGCGGCCGAGCAGGGTCAGCACCATCAGCAGGGCGCACGACCAGATCATCCGGTGGGTCAGGATCTCGGCGGCCGGCACGGCGGCAATGGTCTTGAAGTAGATGGGGGCCAACCCCCAAAGGGTATAGGCGCACAAGGCGTAGATGACGCCCTGGCGCTGAACGTGTTGCTGCATGCGGATAACCTTCACTGGAGAGTTGGATGCGGGAAAACATCGCAAAAAATCAGTGTAGCGATCCTTTTGCGGGGAAAGAAGTTAATAAATGATGATCAGCGGATTTTAACGGCGTAGTGCCCGGCTCAGCGGCCACCTCCACGGCGGATCTTGTCCACATCCAGCAGCAGCCACAGCATGAGCGCGATGGCGGAGATCCAGGGACCCCAGGTCACGTAGGCCTCGCCGTGTCCCAGCATGTAGAACAGCAGCGGCAGTCCTATCACCAGAAACAGTACACTTCCCAGAAAAAATAACATTTTTATCTTTATATTTAAGGGCTTGTCTATTTGATGATTATATCGATTGAGGCCGGCGATGAAAGGGCAAAAATGAAAAAGGGGGATTTCTCCCCCCAATTCGCAGATAAGCGTCATTTCTGATGCTATTCGAGCTGGATCCAGGTGCTTTTCAGCTCGGTGTACTTCTCCAGCGCATGCAGTGACTTGTCGCGACCGTTGCCGGACTGCTTGAAGCCGCCGAACGGCATGGTCATGTCGCCGCCATCCCAGTTGTTGACGAACACGGTGCCGGCGCGCAGGGCGCGGGAGCCTTTCACCGCCTTGTTGAGATCCGCCGTCCAGATCGCGGCGGCCAGGCCATAGTCGGTGTCGTTGCCGAGCGCGATGGCCTCTTCCAGCGTGTCGAAGCCGGTCACCGCCAGCACGGGGCCGAAGATCTCCTCGCGGAAGATGCGCATCTCGGGGGTCACCTCGTCGAAGATGGTGGGCTCGATGTAGAAGCCGCCGCTCTCGGTATTGGTGCGCTTGCCTCCCAGCAGCAGCTTGGCGCCCTCCTGCTGGCCGATGGCGATGTAGTTGAGCACCTGCTCCATCTGGATATGGTCCACCATGGCGCCGACGCGGGTGGCAGGGTCGAGCGGGTTGGCCGAGATCCATTCGCGGGCATGGGCCAGTAGCCGGTCCATGAACTGCGGTTTGATGCTGTTTTGCACCAGCAGGCGGGAGGCGGCGGTACACACCTCGCCCTGGTTGTAGAAGATGGCGCCGGCCGCGCTTTTGGCGGCGGCGTCCAGATCCGGCGCATCCGCCAGTATGATGTTGGGGCTCTTGCCGCCGCACTCCATAAAGGCGCGCTTGAGGTTCGACTTGCCGGAGCACTGCACCAGATGCTTGCCGATCTTGGTGGAGCCGGTGAAGGTAATGCAGTCCACGTCCATGTGCATGGCCAGCGCTTCGCCCACGGTATGGCCAAAGCCGGGCAGCACGTTGAACACGCCGTCGGGGATGCCGGCCTCCTTGGCCAGACCTGCGATGCGCAGGGCGGTGAGCGGGGATTTCTCGGAGGGTTTGAGGATCACCGAGTTGCCGGTGGCGAGCGCCGGTCCCAGCTTCCAGCAGGCCATCACCAGCGGGAAGTTCCACGGCACAATGGCGGCGACCACCCCGAGCGGCTCGCGGGTCACCAGCGCCAGGGCGGACTCCTCGACCGGCGCGACCTGATCGTAAATCTTGTCGATGGCTTCGGCGTTCCAGGCGATGCAGTTGGCGGCGGCGGGGGCGTCATAGCCCATGGCGTCGCCGATGGGCTTGCCCATGTCGAGCGACTCCAGCAGCGCCAGCTCCACCTTGTTGAGCCGCATCAGCTCGGCGAAGCGCTGCAGGATCTGCTTGCGCTGCTTGGGCGGCAGACCGCTCCAGCGTTTGTCGTCGAAGGCGGCGCGGGCAGCCTGCACCGCCAGTTCGGCATCGGCGGCGTCGCAGGCGGCGACCTTGGTCAGCAGCTTGCCGTTGGCCGGGTTGATGCAGTCGAAGGTGGCGCCGTTGATGGCGTCCCGGTAGCTGCCGTCGATGAAGGCTTGCGAGGGCAGGGTCAGGTGGGAGGCCTTGTGTTGCCACTGGGCCAGGGTCAGGTCACTCATGTTCACTCCTTGAACCGGCAAAAAGTCAGTTTCCGCGTATCAATATGCTAAACATCCTGCCGCTTGTAAATCCATCTTGTAACAATTCGTTAAACACTTTGCCAATTTGGCCTCATCCGGAATCCGTTCCGGCGAGGGTATCCGGCGGGGCAAACCGCACCGCAAGCGCGGGCCGTCGGCGCCTGCCGAAGCAGAGGCCGGTGCGAAGGGGCTGGTCGCTGTGCCGGGTCCGCCAAGGGGCGGGATCTCCCCTCTCATGGCTTAGAAACTGGCGGGGGTGTTGGCCGAGATCAGCACGCATTCGTGCTCATCCACATTGCGGAAACGGTGCGGGGTGCGGCTGTCGAAGTAGTAGCCGTCTCCCGGCGTCAGCAGGTAGACCTGCTCGCCGACGGTGACCTCCACCTGGCCCTGGATGACGATGCCGCACTCTTCGCCTTCGTGGCTCAGCATGTCGTCACCCGTGTCGGCGCCCGGTGGCAGTATCTCCTGCATCATGCCGATGGCACGGTTGGCGCGGCTGTGGCCCACCAGGCGGTAGCTGATGGGGTGGGTACCGAGATCCGGCATGTCGGCGGCGCGGAAGATCACCTCGGAGTCCATCTCCGTCTCATCGGTGAAGAAGGTGGCCAGCGACATGGGAATTCCTTCCAGCACCTTGCGCAGAGAAGCGACCGAGGGGCTCACCTGATTTTTCTCGATCTGGGAGATAAAGCCGTTGGTCACACCGGAGCGTTTCGCCAGCTCGCGCTGGGAGAGGGCCGCCTTGGTGCGAACCGCCTTGAGGCGGTGACCGATATCCATCGATAGACACTCCTTGACTGTTTACTATTATTAAATTTGTGTTAAATATCTTATACCACCCCGCTCAGAGCAGCTAGCCGGGTGATACCATGTGGGGCAAGTTTGAGCCCTTTTTTAAGATTTCAGGTGTTTAATTTAATAGGCATTGGCCGATAGTTACTAAACACCTTAAGGATGAGGTGACCATGAAACCGATCAGCGACATCAATACCCCCTCCGACATGTCGGCTTTCTGGATGCCGTTCACCGCCAACCAGCAGTTCAAGGCGGCGCCGCGCATCCTGAAGTCGGCAGAGGGGATGTATTATCACTCAGAGGATGGCCGCAAGATACTGGATGGCACTGCCGGGCTCTGGTGTTGCAACGCGGGTCATGGTCGGCGCGAGATTGCCGAGGCGGTTTCCCAGCAGATTTCCCACCTCGATTTTGCCCCTACGTTCCAGATGGGGCACCCCCTGCCGTTCGAGCTGGCCAACCGGCTGGTGGAGATTGCCCCCAAGGGGCTCGGCCACGTCTTCTATACCAACTCCGGTTCGGAATCGGTGGATACCGCGCTCAAGATTGCGCTGGCCTGGCAGCGGGCGCGCGGCCAGGGCACCCGTACCCGGCTGATCGGCCGTGAGCGCGGTTACCACGGGGTCGGCTTCGGCGGCATCTCGGTAGGCGGCATTCCCGGCAACCGCAAGTGGTTCGGCTCCCTGCTGACCGGGGTGGATCACCTGCCCCATACCCTCAACATCGCCAAGAATGCCTTCACCAAGGGGCTGCCCGAGGAGGATGTGGCGCTGGCCGACGAGCTGGAGAAGATCGTCTTCCTGCACGATGCCAGCAACATAGCGGCGGTGATTGTCGAGCCCATCGCCGGCAGTACCGGCGTGCTGATGCCCCCCAAAGGCTACCTCAAGCGGCTGCGGGAGATCTGCACCAAACACGGCATCCTGCTGATCTTCGACGAAGTGATCACCGGTTTCGGCCGCCTCGGCGCCCCCTTCGCCGCCCAGGAGTTCGACGTCATCCCCGACATGATCACCTGCGCCAAGGGACTGACCAACGGCGCCATCCCCATGGGGGCCGTGCTGGTGAGCAACGCCATCTATAACGACATGATGGCGGCCGGCAAGGGGGCCATCGAGCTGTTCCACGGCTACACCTACTCCGGCCATCCGGTGGCCGCCGCTGCGGGCCTCGCGACCCTCGAGATCTATCGCAACGAGAACCTGCTGAGCCGCGCCGCCGATCTGGCGGGCTACTGGGAGGAGGCTGCCCATTCGCTCAAGGGCTGCAAGCACGTGAAGGATGTGCGCAACTACGGGCTGGTAGCGGGCATCGAGCTCGAATCCATGCCAGATGCGCCGGGCAAACGCGCCTACGAGGTGTTCGTGCGCTGCTTCGAGAAGGGGGCGCTTATTCGGGTCACCGGCGACATCATCGCCCTGTCGCCGCCCCTCATCATCGAGCGCAGCCAGATCGACGATCTCTTCACCCTGCTGCAGGACGCCCTGCAGGCCCAGGACTGACTTTTAACCGGTTGATGGCGCCCGTCGCGGCGCCACTTGCCCGTGCCTGCTCCCCAGGGCGGCGCGGGCAGGCACGCATAACCCATCACGGAGGATTTATGACATACAGGGTCAGCAACTTCATCGACGGCGAGACGACCGAGAGCCGCAGCGAGCGCTTCGGGGCCATCTTCAACCCGGCCACCGGCCAGCAGCAGGGCCAGGTGGTGCTCAGCACCGCCGCCGAGTGCCAGGGTGCCATCGCCAGCGCCGAGCGCGCCCTGGCCGACTGGGCGCAGACCCCGCCGCTGGTACGGGCCCGGGTGCTGTTTCGCTTCAAGGAGCTGATGGAGCAGCACAGAGATGATCTGGCGAGGCTGATCAGTCGCGAGCACGGCAAGGTGTTCTCCGACGCTCAGGGCGAGCTGACCCGCGGTCTCGAGGTGGTGGAGTTTGCCTGCGGCATTCCCCATCTGCTCAAGGGGGAGCACTCCCTCAACGTGGGCCGCGGGGTCGACAGCCACTCCATGATGCAGCCGGTGGGGGTTTGCGCCGGCATCACTCCGTTCAACTTCCCGGCCATGGTGCCGCTGTGGATGTTCCCGGTGGCCATCGCCTGCGGCAACACCTTCATTCTCAAGCCGTCCGAGAAGGATCCCTCCCTCTCCCTGCGCATGGCCGAGCTGCTCAAGCAGGCGGGTCTGCCGGACGGGGTGCTCAACGTGGTCAACGGCGACAAGGAGGTGGTGGACGTGCTGCTGACCGACCCGCGGGTCGGTGCCGTGTCGTTCGTCGGCTCCACTCCCATCGCCCAGTACATCTATGCCACCGCCTCGGCCCACGGCAAGCGGGTGCAGGCGCTGGGCGGTGCCAAGAACCACATGCTGGTGATGCCGGATGCGGATCTCGAGCTGGCGGTCTCCGCCCTGATGGGGGCGGCCTATGGTGCGGCCGGCGAGCGCTGCATGGCCATTTCGGTGGCCGTGGTGGTGGGGGATGAGACGGCTGATGCGCTGGTGGCCAGGCTGTCGCCGCTGGTGGCGGCGCTGCGGGTGGGCCCGGGGCTGGGCCAGAGCCCGGAGAACGAGATGGGGCCGCTCATCAGCCGCGAGCACCTGGCCAAGGTGCGCGGCTATGTGGATCAGGGGGTGGCCGAGGGGGCCGAGCTGGTGGTGGACGGTCGGGGCCTGAGCCACGGCGAGGGTTACTTCATCGGCGGCAGCCTGTTCGACCGGGTCGGCCCCGAGATGCGCATCTACCGGGAGGAGATCTTCGGCCCGGTGCTGGCCATCGTGCGGGCGCCGGACTACGAGACGGCGCTCAAGCTCATCAACGAACACGAGTACGGCAACGGCACCGCCATCTTCACCTGTGACGGCGATACCGCGCGGGACTTCACCGCCCGCGTACAGGTCGGTATGGTAGGGGTGAACGTTCCCATCCCGGTGCCCATGGCGTTTCACAGCTTTGGTGGCTGGAAGCGGTCCATCTTCGGGCCGCTCAACATGCACGGGCCGGATGGGGTGCGCTTCTATACCCGGATGAAGACGGTGACTGCCCGCTGGCCCCAGAGCCTGCGGGCGGGCGCGGAGTTCTCCATGCCGACCATGAAGTAATCAACCATGCAGCAGCTAGCCCGGACATGGCCCGGTGGCAGGAATCCACCTTCGTTCGCCGCTATCACTGTGAAGGAGTAACAGATGCGACTGGGAATTCTCGATTGTGACCGGCTGGACCCCGACTTGGTGGGGGATTTCGGCCCCGTTTACTCCGAGATGTTTATCAAGGGCTTCCGGGCACTGGCCCCCGGGCTGGAGTTTCGGGTCTGGTCGGCGCTCGATGGCGAGCTGCCGGCCGATCTGCACGAGTGCGATGCCTGGCTCATCACCGGCTCGCGCCACGATGCCTACAGCGACATCCCCTGGATCCGGGCGCTGCGCGACTGGATCCGGCGCGCCCACGATGCCGACGTCAAGCTGGCCGGGGTCTGCTTCGGCCACCAGGTGATCGCCCAGGCGCTGGGGGGCGAGGTGATGAAGTCCACCAAGGGTTGGGGGCTGGGGGTGTCGGTTCATCCCATGCTGGCGCGGCAACCCTGGATGGAGCCGGGGCTCGAGACCATCCGGATCCTGGCCAGCCACCAGGATCAGGTCGAGCAGCTGCCGCCGGGCGCGATCCGGCTGGCGGGCAATGATTTTTGTCCCAATTTCATGTTTTTGCAGGGTGACCACATAGTGGCCATCCAGGGACATCCGGAATTCTCGGTGGCGTACAACCGGGCGCTGATCGAGCGGCGGCGTGATCTGCTGCCGGACGATCGTTACCAGCGCAGCCTCTCCTCGCTGGAGGGAGAGGTGGATTCGGCCACCATGATGCAGTGGTTGTTGCAATTTTTGGGCATCCTGCCCGGCACCGACACGGCCGCCGGCGGGATCACAGCAGGAGAGCGAGCATGATTATTGGCGTACCCAAGGAAATCAAAAACCATGAATATCGGGTCGGCATGACTCCCGCCGGAGTGCAGGAGCTGACGGCCCGGGGACACAAGGTGCTGGTGCAGCAGCAGGGAGGCGAGGCGATCGGGTTGTCCGACGCCGAGTACCAGGCAGCCGGTGCCGAACTGGTGGCCAGCGCGGCGGAGATCTTCGCCCGGGCCGAGATGATAGTGAAGGTGAAGGAGCCCCAGCCGGAGGAGTGCGAACTGCTCAGGCCGGGTCAGCTGCTGTTCACCTACCTGCACCTGGCGCCGGACCCGGTGCAGACCCAGCTGCTGGTGCACTCGGGGGCGGTGGCCATCGCCTACGAGACGGTGACCGACGAGCGCGGCGGCCTGCCGCTGCTGGCGCCCATGTCCGAGGTGGCGGGGCGGATGGCGATCCAGGCCGGCGCCCACAGCCTGGAGAAGGCGCAGGGAGGCAACGGCACCCTGCTGGGCGGGGTGCCTGCGGTGGCGCCCGCCAAGGTGGTGGTGCTGGGCGGCGGGGTGGTCGGCGTCAACTCGGCGCGCATGGCGCTGGGACTGGGGGCCGACGTCACCATCCTGGATCGCTCCCTGCCGCGGCTGCGGGAGCTGGACAGCCTGTACGGCCCGGCCCTCAAGACCCTCTACTCCACCCGCACCAATATAGAGGCGTGCATCGCCCAGGCTGACCTGGTGATCGGTGCCGTGCTGATCCCGGGAGCGGCGGCGCCCAAGCTGCTGACCCGCGACATGCTCAAGCTGATGCGCAAGGGCTCGGTGCTGGTGGACGTGGCCATCGATCAGGGCGGCTGTTTCGAGACCTCCCACCCGACCACCCACGAGGAGCCCACCTACGTGGTGGACGGCATCATCCACTACTGCGTGGCCAACATGCCGGGCGGGGTGGCGCGCACCTCCACCTTCGCGCTGACCAACGCCACCCTGCCGTTCGTGCTGGCGCTGGCCGACAAGGGCTATGCCCGGGCGCTGCAGGACGATCGCCACCTGCGAGCCGGTCTGAACGTGTTCAAGGGCAAGATCACCCAGGCGGCGGTGGCGCAGGCGCTCGGCTACGAGTACGTCAGCGCCGAGTCGGTACTGGGCTGACGCAGCCGTCGCGCGCCCGCTCGACAAACGTCGAGCGGGCTCACAAACCCCGCGATTTCAGGGAGGGCCGCCACGGCCCTTTCTCATATACTGGGCTCCCCTGTCAGTGAGGTCTCTTCATGTCCCGCATTCTGCTGCTCGCCAATCTCAACTGTGATCACGTGCTCTCCCTCTCCGAACCCCTGATGGCCGGTGCCCGCCTGCAATACCTGGATCAGGGCCGCCGGCTTGGCGGTGGCGCCGCCAACACCGGCATCGGGCTGGTGTGGGCCGGCCACGAGGTGACCATCGCCTCGCGCATCGGGCTGGACGAAACCGGTGACTGGCTGCTGGAGCAGGCGGCGGGTTATGGCCTGGACTGCAGCCATGTTGAGCGCTTTGGCGGCGAGACCGGCGAGCTGCTGATCCTGGTGGACTCCACCGGCGAGCGCACCATCCTCAGGCGGCCACGGCGCCCGGATCTGCCGGGGGATCTGCCGAGCGAGGGGGTGGACTGCCTCTATGTGAATTATCCGGGTACCGCCATCATCGGCTACATGCGCCAGATGCTCGGCAAGAGCTTCGTGGTGGCCCAGTATCCCAAGGGCGGCCAGGCGCGTCGCCCCTGCCACGTGCTGGTGGCCTCCCGCTCCGACCTCGGCGAGGTGGACGACCCCTGGCAGCATGCCCGCCAGATCGCCGGCGAGCAGCTGGCCTGGCTGGTGTTGACCGAAGGCAAGGCGGGGGCGGTGGCCATTCACGGCGAGGAGCAGATCCGGGTGGCGGCGCGGCCGGTGTCGGTGGTGGACACCACGGGGGCGGGGGATGCCTTCGCCGGCGGCCTGATCCACGGGCTGGCACGGGGCATGGCGATCCGGGATGCGCTGCAGTGCGCGGTGGACTGGGGTGCCTTCGCGGTCGCCTCCGAGAGTTCCATCCCCTCCAGCGCCCTGAAAAACTGGCTCAGGCAGCCGCACTGAGCCGCCATGAACTGTTGCCGATGAGGTCGCCTTGTACGGGCCGAGGCGGAGGGGAAAACCGGCGAATTTAACCGCCATAACCCCCCAAAACCTTGGACTAACCCTGCAAGTTTGCGATCAATCAAAGAAAGTGTCGATTTATGTGCATCTTCATCGACACCCGCCTGAGCTGCTCTTAACCTTGTCATTCCACGACTCAGATTAAGATGCGGACCTTGCGCGGGCGCAAGCGCTTCCCCGCCTCTTAGCTTTAGGTTGTCGTCCTGATTTCTGACTTGTAGTAAGAGGCAAGTGCGACCATGCAACTGACACGATTTACCGACTATGCCCTGCGTACCCTGACTTTTCTGGCGGTCCAGCCGGGAGATCGCCTGTCGACCATCACCGAGGTGGCCGATACCTTTGCCATCTCCCGCAACCACGTGGTCAAGATAGTGCATCAGCTCGGCATCAAGGGGTACATAGAGACGGTGCGTGGCAAGCATGGCGGCATCCGCCTCGGCCGCTCCGCCGTCTCCATCAACCTGCGTGACGTGGTGATGGACATGGAGCACGTGCTCTGCCCGGTGGACTGCAAGCGCGAGAACTGCCGCCTCTCCGGTGGCTGCCGCATCCAGGGTATTCTGCGCCGCGCCATGAACGCCTTCCTCGAGGTGCTGGGGGAGTACACCCTGGCCGATGCGGTGCGCGATCCGACTCGGCTCTGCCACCTGCTCGGCATCGAACAGGATTCGATTCTGGCCATGGCATAAGCCAGGCAAGCATGACAAAGGGGCCCACGGGCCCCTTTGTCATGTCCGGGGTTTGGGCTCAGAGCTGGGGGATCAGGGTGATGGCGCCGTGCAGGCAGGCGAGACCGCAGGCGCCGCAGCCGTCGCAGGCCGCCATGTTGATGCTGACGCCGTCGGCGGTGGCCTTGATCGCCTGCTGGGGGCAGGCATCTTCACACAGCAGGCAGTAGAAGCCCTGCCGGGCCTGGCAGCTGGCCTCGATCCGCACCCGGGTCTGCACCTGACGACCCAGCTGCAGATCGAGGGCGCCGGTCGGACAGGCCCTGGCGCAGCTGCCGCAGTAGCTGCACTGGCCGCAGGCGAGATCCAGCACGGGCGTGCCGGCAATGGGGGTGTCGTCATATTCGGGCTGGTTGGCCGGTTTGAGCAGGCCGTTGGGACAGGCCTTGAAGCATTCACCGCAGCGGGAGCAGAGAGAGAGGAACTGGGACTCTTCGATGGCCCAGGGGGGACGCGCTTCGTGACAAACCACCTCCGGTTTGCGAGAGCCCCCCAATGCTTGCGTCAGCCAGCGACAGAAAAAATGAGTCATGCTCACCCCTAGTACCTATTAGGGGTTAATTTTATCCAAGTTTCCCTTCGCAAGCCAGAGAATAGCGCCGGCCAGGATCGCAAGCCGGGTTGCCCTTGTGTAAGCTAGGCGGGTCTTTTTGCAGGATTGAATGAACTCATGTGGTTATTTCTGTGGCGTGCTTCTCTGCTCTATGTCTTCCCCTTGCTGATGTGGGGCTACTGCCGCATCAAGGGGATCGAATTCGTCGAGCTCGACACCGGAGTTAACAGTCACAAGTGGGTGGTGCTGGCCGCCTATCTGCTCTACGTGCTGCTCTGGCTGCTGCTCAACCGCTATCTCGAACTCTTTCTGCGTCAACGGAGCCGCAAATGATCGAGCCCGGGCTCTGGAGCCTGCTGCTGGCTGGCGCCGTGCTGGCGGTCGGTCTCGGCTGGCTGGTGGGCCGGCGTGGTGCGGCCCAGCTGGCCCAACAGGTGCTGCTGAGCGAGGAGCGCCAGCAGGCGCTGCAGGATCGCTGTGACGAGCTGCAGGATGAAAAGCTGCAGGGCCAGCAGAAGCTGGAGCAGCAGCAGACCCTGCTCATCAAGCTCACCGCCCGTCTCAAGGATGCCGAAGCCACCCTGCGCAGCGAGCGGCTGGCCGCCGCCGAGAAGCTGCAACTGCAACAGGAGGCGGAGCAGCGCCTCAGCCAGCAGTTCGAGAACCTCGCCAACCGGATCTTCGAGCAAAACTCGGGCAACTTCCGCGAACTGAACCAGAACAGCCTGGATCTGCTGCTGACGCCGCTGAAAGAGCAGCTCGAGGGCTTTCGCCGCCAGGTGGGGGAAACCCACGCCCAGGAGACGGCCCAGCGCCACAGCCTCAAGTTCGAGCTGGAGCGCCTGGCCGAGCTCAACGCCCGCATGACCGAGGAGGCGGCGGCGCTGACCCGCGCCCTCAAGGGCGACAGCAAGCAGCAGGGCAACTGGGGCGAGGTGGTGCTGGCGCGGATCCTCAGCGAATGCGGCCTGCGCGAAGGCCACGAGTACCACACCCAGGTCAACATCGAGGTGGACAAGGGCAAGCGCTATCAGCCTGACGTCATCGTTCACCTGCCGCAGGACAAGGACATCATCATCGACGCCAAGGTGTCGCTGACCGCCTACGAGCGCTGGTACAACAGCGATGACGAGCTGGAGAAGGCGGTGGCGCTGAAAGAGCACGTCGCCTCGGTGCGCAACCACATCCGCGAGCTGGGCCGCAAGGATTACCAGCAGCTGCCCGGGGTGCGCACCCTCGATTACGTGCTGATGTTCGTGGCGGTGGAGCCCGCCTTCCTCACCGCGGTGGAGGCCGATCCCTCGCTGGTGCGATTCGGGCTCGACAACAACATCCTGCTGGTGAGCCCCACCAACCTGATGGTGGCGCTGCGCACCATAGAGAACCTGTGGCGTTACGAGCGGCAGAACCAGAATGCCCGCCAGATCGCCGAGCGGGCCGGCCGCCTCTACGAGAAGCTGCGGCTGTTCGTGGAGGAGATGCAGCAGCTGGGTGGCAGCCTGCACCGGGCACAGGAGAGCTACGACAAGGCGATGGGGCGGCTGGTCAACGGGCGCGGCAACCTGATCGCCCAGGTGGAGCGCTTTCGCGAGCTGGGGGTGGAGGTGACCAAGACCCTGCCCGAACCGCTGGTCAACCGGGCGCTGGAGCGGGAAGACCCGGCCGAGTGAGGCGGGGCCTCATGCTTCATGCAACAAGAAGGGCAGCCAGTGGCTGCCCTTCTGCATTTCTTCGTCTTGATACCCTTCGCCATTCGATCTCGCGAACTCGCTGGTTACTGCTTCCAGAAGGAGGGGAAGAAGAGCACCGCCACGGTCAGGATCTCGAGCCGTCCCAGCAGCATGCCGAACGACAGGATCCACTTGGCCGAGTCGGGCAGGGTGGCGAAGTTGGTGCTGGGGCCGATGACCGGTCCCATGCCCGGACCCACGTTGGCCACGGCGGTGATGGAGCCCGAGATGGCGGTCAGGGGATCCAGCCCGATGGCGGCGAGCAGGGCGGCGATCAGCAGGATGACGGCGAAGTAGGCCAGCACGAACGAGATCATCGAGCGGATGATGGCGTCGTTGACCGGGCGGCCGTTGTACTTCTGCGGGAAGACGCCGGAGGGGTGCATCAGCTGGCGCATCTGCTTCTTGAACAGGGCGAACGCCACCTGTACCCGGAAGATCTTGAGGCCGCCGGCGGTGGAGCCGGAGCAGGCGCCGAGGGCCAGCAGGATGATGAAGATGATGCTGGTGAGCGGGCCCCAGGTGCCGAAGTCACCGAGCCCGAAGCCGGTGGTGGTGAGCACGGAGACGATGTTGAAGCAGCTGATGCGCAGGGCATCCATGAAGCCGTAGATGTCCCTTAGCCACAGATAGAAAGTGACCACCACAGTGACCCAGACCACCAGCCAGAAGAAACCCTGGACCTGGGCATCCTTGAGCAGGCTGTTGTCGCGCCGGCTCAGGCTCTGCACGTAGAGCAGGAAGGGCAGGCCGCCGAGGAACATGAAGACGGTACCGATCCAGTGTGCCGAGTTGGAGAAGTGGGACATGGATTGATCGGAGGTGGAGTAGCCGCCGGTGCTGAGGGTGGTCATCGAGTGGTTGACCGCCTCGAACAGGGTCATGCCGCTCACCCAGTAGGCCAGGAAGCAGAGCATGGAGAGCACCAGATAGACCAGCACTATGTTGTTGGCCACCGTCTTGGCGCGCGGCGCACTCTTGTCGGACCAATCCGAGCTCTCGGTCTGGAACAGCTTCATGCCGCCCACGTTGAGGTAGGGCAGCACCGCCACCGCCATCACGATGAAGCCCACCCCGCCCAGCCACTGCAGGATGGAGCGCCACAGCAGTATGCTGTGGGCCATGCCGTCGAGCCCCGACAGCACGGTGGAGCCGGTGGTGGTGACCCCCGACATGGTCTCGAAGTAGGCGTCGGTGAAGTCGATGTGGTTGATGAAGAAGAAGGGCAGGGCGCCGAAGATGCAGGCCACCACCCAGACCGAGGTGGTGAGCAGGAACATCTCCCGCACGCCGAGGTGGAACACCGCCTTGCGGCCGTAATGCAGGCAGAGCAGGGCGGCACCGTGGGTGATCAGCACGGATTTCAAGAACTCGACGAACCCCTCGGAACCGGTCAGCAGGGCCAGCAGGGTGGGCAGCCACATGAACAGGGCCAGCTTGGAGAGCACCAGCCCGAGGGTGAAGATGATGGGACGCAGCTTGATCATGCAAGATAACCTGGTCGTTGATTGACAAAAGACCCGGACAATCCCTGGTAGAGGCTGTGCCGGGTCTGGGTTGTGCTGCCTGGGTGCATGGGCAGATTACAGGAAGAAGGGACTTGGCTGGAACAGGCGTTCCACTTCCGGGATGTACTTCTTGTCCACCAGGAACATCACCACATGGTCATCCTGCTGGATCTGGGTCCGGTCGTGGGCGATCAGCACCTCGTCACCGCGCACGATGGCGCCGATGGTGGTGCCGGGCGGCAGCTTGAGCTCGCCCACCGTCTTGCCGACCACCTTGGAGGTGTTCTCGTCCCCGTGGGCGATCGCCTCGATGGCTTCGGCCGCGCCGCGGCGCAGGCTGTAGACGTTGGCGATGTCGGCCCGGCGCACGTGGGTCAGCAGGGCCGATATGGTGGCCTGCTGGGGCGAGATGGCGATGTCGATGGAACCGCCCTGTACCAGATCCACGTAGGCGCTGCGCTGGATCAGCACCATGGTCTTCTTGGCACCCATCTTCTTGGCGAGCAGGGCCGACATGATGTTGGCCTCGTCCTCGTTGGTCACCGCGATGAAGACGTCGATCTGGTCGATGTGCTCCTCCGCCAGCAACTCCTGATCCGCCGCGTCGCCGCAGAAGACGATGGTGTTTTCCAGTACCTCGGAGAGCTGCTCCGCCCGCTTCTGGTTGCGCTCGATCAGCTTGACGCTGTAGCGCTTCTCCAGCTGGCGGGCGAGGCCGGCACCGATGTTGCCGCCGCCGACGATCATGATGCGCCGGTAGGGGCTCTCGAGCCGTTGCAGCTCCGACATCACGGCGCGGATATGGCCCGCCGCCGCCACGAAGAACACCTCGTCATCGGCCTCGATGATGGTGGTGCCCTGTGGGCGGATGGAGCGGCCCTGACGGAAGATTGCCGCCACCCGGGTCTCGATGTTGGGCATGTGATCCCGCAGGGTGGAGAGGGCGTTGCCCACCAGCGGACCGCCGTAGTAGGCCTTGACCGCCACCAGACCCACCTTGCCGCCAGCGAAGTCCACCACCTGCAGGGCGCCCGGGTACTCGATCAGCCGACGCACATAGTCGGTCACCAGCTGCTCGGGGGCGATCAGGTGATCCACCGGCACGGATTCGGGCAGGAACAGTCGATCACGCTCCACCAGATAGGCCGGCGAGCGGATCCGCGCCACCTTGTTGGGGGTGTTGAACAGGGAGTAGGCCACCTGGCAGGCGACCATGTTGGTCTCGTCGCTGTTGGTGACCGCGACCAGCATGTCGGCATCCTGGGCACCTGCTTCACGCAGCACCTTGGGATGGGCGCCATGGCCGTTCACCACCCGCAGGTCGAACTTGTCCTGCAGCTCGCGCAGCCGGTCGCTGTCGGTGTCGACTATGGTGATGTCGTTGTTCTCGCCGGCCAGGTTCTCGGCCAGGGTGCCGCCGACCTGACCGGCGCCCAGAATGATGATCTTCATAGGACGGCCTCATGAGAGTCGCCGTTGCAACGGCGGCCAGGGTGCGTGGGGACGGTCATCAACAGGATGAATCTCATAGGGAAAGCGCGCTCGATGTTGGGCAGTAATGGGTGCCGCAAGCGACACCCGTCGTGATGATGGCCCTGCTTACCGCTTGATCAGCTTGGCATAGTAGAAGCCGTCCATCTCGGCCTCGCCCGGCAGGAACTGGCGACCCGGACACTCCGGGGTGTCCTGCGCATGCAGCGGCACCAGAGTGGCGTCCGGGGTGGCCGCGAGGAAGGCGCGGATCTGGTCGCGGTTCTCTTCCGGCAGCACGGAGCAGGTGGCATACAGCAGAGTACCGCCGCTTTTCAGTTTCGACCAGAGGGCGCCGAGAATGCGGTGTTGCAGCTCGGCCAGCTCGCGGATGTCCTGATCCCGGCGCAGCCACTTGATGTCGGGGTGACGGCGGATGACGCCGGTGGCGGAGCAGGGGGCATCCAGCAGGATGCGGTCGAACTGACCCTCTGGCCACCACAGATCCGGTGTGCTGGCATCGCCGTGGATCACCTTGGCGGTGAGGCCGATGCGATCCAGGTTCTCCTGCACCCGCTTGAGGCGGTTGTCGTCGGCATCGACCGCCACCACGCCGGCCAGTGCGGGCTGGCGCTCCAGCAGGTGGGCGGTCTTGCCTCCGGGGGCGGCGCAGGCATCCAGCACCCACTCGCCCGGCTGCGGGTCGAGCAGCGCGGCAGCTTGTTGTGCTGCGCCATCCTGTACCGAGCAGTCGCCGACCTCGAAGCCGGGCAGCTTGGTCACGTCGCAGGGACGTTCCAGCAGGATGCAATCCTCACCCTCTTCACCGGCCATCGCATTGATGCCGGCCTCGGCCATGCGGGCCAGCATCTGCTCGCGGCTCTGGCGCTGGCTGTTGTTGCGGATCCACATGGGGGGGCGCTGGTTGTTGGCCTCCATGATGAATTCCCACTCATCCGGATAGGCCTGGCGCAGCCGCTTGGTGAGCCACTCCGGGTGGCCGAGACGAATGCTGGGGACACGGTCGATGCGCAGCAGAATGACTTCGGCGCTGCGCTGGAAGTTGCGCAGCACACCGTTGATGAGGCCGCGCAAGGAAGTGCCCTTGAGCAGTTTGACGGCGTTGACGGTCTCGGCCACCGCGGCGTGAGCCGGAATGCGGGTGTAGATGAGCTGATAGAGACCGACCAGGATCAGGTAGTGGAAGATGCGGCTCTTGTTCTTGAGCGGCTTGTCCATCATCTCGCCGACCGCCGCATCAAGGCGGGGCAGCCAGCGCAGGGTGCCATAGCAGAGTTCTTGCAGGAGGGCGCGATCGCGGGGCGCAACCTTCTCCTGGGCAGCAGGCAGGACGGCGGAGAGGGACTGGCCCTGATCCAGCACCTGTTGAATGACGAGAGCAGCCTGTGCGCGTGTTTTCATAGTGTTACCTTAGATGCGCAAGTCGGGGCCTGGGCCCCGCCTTGTGTCAATTCAGTTCAATTCAATTGCGTGCCGGGTTCAAACCAGTCGCGGCGAGAGTTGAGCAGGTCCGTCACAGACATGGCCTTCTTGCCGGGCGGCTGCAGGGTCAGCAGGCGCAGCACACCCTTGCCGGTGGCGATGTCGATCCCCTGTTTGTCAGCCTTGAGCAGGGTACCGGCCGCCTGGCCGTGATCCTGTGCGACGACCTCGGCCTGCCATACCTTGACGGTCTGGCCGGTGACTTCAAACCAGCTGATGGGCCAGGGGTTGAAAGCGCGGATGCAGCGCTCGATGGCGACGGCCTCCATCGACCAGTCGATGCGGGCCTCCTCCTTGGAGAGCTTCTCGGCGTAGTTGGCGAGTGCATCGTCCTGCGCTTCGGCGGCGGTGTTGCCGGCAGCCATGGCATTGACGGTGTCGACCAACGCCTGCGGGCCCAGTCCGGCCAGCTTGTCATAGAGGCTGGCAGAGGTTTCATCGGCGGCGATGGGGCAGCTCACCTTGCGGATCATGGCGCCGGTATCCAGCCCCACATCCATCTGCATGATGGTGACGCCGGTTTCGGCATCGCCCGCCCAGATGGAGCGCTGGATCGGGGCGGCACCGCGCCAGCGCGGTAGCAGTGAGCCGTGCACGTTGATGCAACCCAGCCGTGGGGTATCGAGCACGGCCTTGGGCAGGATCAGGCCGTAGGCCACCACCACCATCAGGTCGGCGCCAAGGGCGGCCAGCTCGGCCTGGGCCTCTTCCTTGCGCAGGGAGGCGGGTTGATAGACCGGCAGATTGTGGGCCAGCGCCAGCTCCTTGACCGGGCTGGCGGTGAGCTTCTGGCCGCGGCCGGCAGGCTTGTCGGGCTGGGTATAAACGGCGACGACCTCGTGGTCGGAAGACAACAACGCCGCCAGGTGACGGGCGGCGAAGTCGGGAGTACCGGCAAAAATCAGTTTCAGCTTATTCAATGGGGCAGATCCTCAGAGGACTTTGCGATCTTCACGGGCCATCTTTTCCAGCTTCTGGCGAATGCGCTGGCGCTTGAGCGGGGACAGGTAATCCACAAACAGCTTGCCGACCAGATGGTCCATCTCATGCTGGATGCAGATGGCGAGCAGATCGTCTGCTTCCAGCTCGAATGCCTTGCCGTGGCGATCCAGGGCGCGCACCTTGACCCACTCGGCGCGGGGCACCAGGGCACGGCTGCCGGGCACGGAGAGGCACCCTTCCTCGATGCCGGTGCTGCCGGCCTGTTCGATGATCTCGGGGTTGATCAATACCAGAGGATCTTCACGGTTTTCAGAGACATCGATCACTATGATGCGCTGATGAATGTCGACCTGAGTGGCGGCGAGGCCGATGCCTTCCTCCGCGTACATGGTTTCGAACATATCATCTACAATGTGTTGTAACTCGGGTGTAAAGGTCTCGACAGGGGCTGCGACGGTACGCAGACGTTCATCGGGGAAACGCAATACATCTAGAATGGCCATAGTTTTTTCTTTAGTTTCGTATAAATGCAGTCAATATTGGCGTAATTCTAGTCATTTACGCCGACAAAAAACAGCAACACTTTGCGCGCAGAAGTAACAGGGAGTGTTATGTATCTGAAGCAAACCATCCTCGCCTGTCTGTTGGCCACCCTGAGCCAGGGCGTGCTGGCAGACCAGCTGAAACTGAAAGCGGGTTATCCCGAGACCTATGTGGTGCAAAAAGGCGATACCCTCTGGGATATTTCCGGCCAGTATCTGGCAGAGCCCTGGCTATGGCCAAGGCTCTGGAACATCAACCCGCAGATCGCCAATCCACACTGGATCTACCCGGGCGACGTGCTGCACCTGAGTTGGGTCAACGGCGAGCCGCGGCTTGGCAAGGCGATGCAGGGCGGCAAGCAGGTTGTTCGTCTCTCTCCCAAGAGTCGTTACGAGAACAAGGCCAACCCCATTCCAACCCTGCCGCTCAGCGAGATCGGCCCTTTCCTGCAAACCGACCATATTCTGGCTGACAGCCAGCAGGCAAAGCAGCTGCCTTATGTGTTGGGCAATGATGAGGCACACATTGGCATGCTGGAGGGGGATACCCTCTACGTACAGGGCTCGCTGATCCCGGGTCAGGACTATGGCATCTATCATCCGGGGACCATCTACAAAGACAAGAAGAGTGGTGAGCAGCTGGGGCAAGAGGCGGTCTTCGTTGGCACGGCCAGGGCGGAAGCCCTGCTGCCGGACGGCCGCACCCGGGTTACCCTCAGCCACAACCAGCGCGAGGTGTATCAGGGCGACAAGCTGATGCCGTTCCCGCCGCAGGAGAGCCTCTCCGCCGTGTTCACTCCCAAGGCTGCCCCCGTCATCTCGCCCGGCTATATCGTCGATTTGCCGAGCAAGGCCCGCGGTGGCGGCAAGTTCGACGTCGTGCTCATCAACAAGGGCATGCGTGATCAGGTTGCCCCCGGTGATGTGCTGGAGATACTGCGGCCCGGCGCCCGGCTGGTGAGCAAGAATGGCAAGGTCGCCTATCGGGAGTACTCCTCGGTCTATGACAAGGCGTTCTATTCGACCGGCAAGCCACCCCTGCCGTCGGAGGCCGTGGCCCGGGTCATGTTGTTCAAGGTGTACGACAAGCTGAGTTATGGCCTGATCCTGCAGAGTCAGGACATGGTCAGCACCGGTTATCAGGTCAGCAACTTCTGACGTGCCTCTTCCATCCGGGCGACTCGCGCTGTGGTTGACGCTGGATGCCGTCACCGGCATTGGTCCGGTCACCGCCGCTCGCCTGCTGGCCCATTTTGGCGGTGACATCGTCACCCTGTTCGACGCCGACGACGGCACCTTGCGAGCTCTTGGTCTGCAGAGCACTCAAATCCAGCAGATGAGGTGGCCCCAGCCGGTTGTCGAGCAGGCACTGAGCTGGGCCGCCGAGCCCGGCAATCATCTCCTGTGTCCGGATGACCCCGCCTACCCCGCTTTGCTCAAAGAGATCCCCGCCGCCCCGCTGCTGCTCTACTGCCGTGGCAACCTGGCTGCTCTGTCTGTTCCTCAGCTGGCGATGGTCGGCACACGCCATCCCACCTATGCCGGCAAGGACAATGCTGCCCGCCTCTGCAGTGAGCTGGTCGCCTGCGGGCTGGCCATCACCTCCGGACTGGCGCTTGGCATCGATGGGGTGTGTCATCAGCAGGCGCTGGCGGCAGGGGGGACTACGCTGGCCGTGCTGGGCTCAGGGCTCGACTGCCTCTACCCGAAGCGTCATCAGGGGTTGGCTATGGAAATCCTGGCGCGGGGCGGCTTGCTTATCTCCGAGCTGGCGCCCGACAAGGGACCGCTGGCCGAACACTTTCCACGGCGCAATCGCATCATCAGTGGCTTGTCGCTGGGTACTCTGGTGGTAGAGGCGGCCGAGCAGAGTGGTTCGCTCATCACGGCCCGTTATGCATTGGAACAGGGGCGAGAGGTCTTTGCCGTCCCAGGTGCCCCGCAAAACGCGCAGGCACTGGGTTGCAACAAATTAATCCAGCAGGGGGCCAAACTTGTATTGAGCGCGGCCGATATAGTGGAAGAGCTGCCCGGATTTGTCGGTCTGCTGCAGCAAGTGGCTGACTTGTCTGAGCATTCGAATAATAGCGAATTGCCTTATGCCGATTTGTTGGATAACGTAGATTATGAGACCACGAGCGTGGATACCGTTGCCGAACGGTCCCAGCTTCCTGTCGAAGTGGTATTGGGCAGGTTGGTAGAGCTGGAGCTGGCCGGTGCAGTGATAGCGGTAGCCGGTGGATACGTCAGAGCGAGGAGGGCGAATCATGTTTGATGTATTGATGTACCTTTTCGAGACCTACATCCACAGCGATGCAGATGTGATGGTCGAGCAGAATGAACTCACCGACGAACTGAGCCGGGCAGGTTTCGACAAAGACGAGATCGAGAAGGCGCTCAACTGGCTGGAGCGGCTGGCCAACCTGCATGACAGCGAGCGGGAGGTCTACGTGGCCGCCAGCGCTCAAGGCTCCATGCGTATCTATGCTCCACAAGAACTGGCACGCCTCAGTACCGAGTGCCGCGGTTTCCTGCTGTTTCTGGAACAAGCCCAGGTACTCAATGCCGAAACCCGCGAAATCTGCATCGAGCGCCTGCTCGAGCTTGATAAACCGGATATCGAGCTGGACGATCTGAAGTGGGTCGTCATGATGGTGCTGTTCAACGTACCGGGCAGTGAAAATGCCTACCAGCAGATGGAAGAGCTGGTGTTTGACGAGTCAGACGGCGTCATCCACTGACAGCCCGGTGCCGCGCTGGTAGAATTCAGGTCATCTGGATTTCAAGGCGCGGCCCATGTCAAAAATCGATCATCACCTCTTTTCAGCCCACGAACATGCCTTCGAGCGCGAACCGTGCCCGCAGTGTGGGGCCGAGCTGGTGATCCGCCAGGGCAAGCATGGTCCCTTCCTCGGTTGTTCTGCCTATCCTGCCTGTGATTACATCCGCTCCCTGACCCCGTCTGGTCGTGACATCGAGAAGGTACTCGAAGGCTCGGCCTGCCCGGACTGCGGCCAACCGCTGGCGATCAAGAAGGGGCGTTATGGCCTGTTTGTCGGCTGCACCCAGTACCCGGCCTGCCAGCACATCGAATCCCTGCAGGAGAGCGACGATACCCAGATCCTCTGCCCGGAGTGTGGCAAGGGGCACCTCATCAGCCGAACCTCCCGCTATGGCAAGCAGTTCTACTCTTGTGACGGCTACCCCCATTGCAAATATGTGGTGAATGACAAGCCGGTCCCCATGCCTTGCCCGCAATGTGGCTGGGGTATCATGGTCGAGAAAAAGGTGAGGGGAGCACTGCGCTGGATCTGTCCGCAAAAGAAATGCGGCCACCAGAGCGAGCAGGTATAATCCGGCCGCCACAAGCGAATTGAAACGTTTTCGGCGAACTTCAACCCCCCACTTGGAGTAAGGAAATTCCCACCATGAATAAACCCTTTGTTGCCGTATTGATGGGCTCTGATTCTGATTTTCCGGTGATGCAGACCACCCTCGAGGTGCTCAAGTCATTCGATATCGCGGTAGAAGTGAAAGTGACCTCCGCACACCGTACACCGGCTGCGACTCATCAGTATGTGACCGACGCCGAAGCCCGTGGCTGCAAGGTCTTTATCTGTGCCGCCGGTCTCGCCGCTCACCTGGCAGGCGCCGTGGCGGGTATCACGACTCGTCCCGTGATCGGTGTGCCCATCGATGGCGGCCCGCTCAAGGGGCTGGATGCGCTGCTTTCCACCGTGCAGATGCCGGGCGGGGTGCCGGTGGCGACCGTGGCGATCGGCAAGGCCGGCGCCAAGAATGCAGGCTATCTGGCAGCTCAGATGCTGGCAGTGGCGGATGATGAACTGGCGGCCAAGGTGCAGGCAGAACGCCAGAAAAATGCCGACGAGGTACTGGCCAAGGACGCCGCCTTGCAGGCCCTGCTCAAGTAAGCTCCGAGACGGCAACCAGCACCCCGTTCGCCATCAGCCCCTCGCTGGTCGATGAGGGAGGGGGGCCAGGGTCGCCGTTTCGTAGGCTCAATGTTAATCAATGATGAGGCGACAGCCCGGCTGTCGCATTTTTTATGCCCAATGAATTTGAACTTGCAGTTGCCGCCCTCCAGCGCGATGGGGTGATTGCCTATGCGACCGAGGCGGTATTTGGCCTGGGTTGTGATCCTGACTCCGAGTCGGCGGTACACCGTCTGCTGGCGATCAAGCAACGCCCGGTGGAGAAGGGGCTGATCCTGATCGCCGCCGATCTGGCTCAGTTGCAGGATTACATCGATCTGGATCAGCTCACCAGCGAGCAACTGGCCCGGGTGGAAGCGAGCTGGCCTGGCCCCTTCACCTGGATCATGCCGGCGCGCAGCAATACCCCGGCCTGGCTGACCGGTCAGTTCACTACCTTGGCTGTGCGTGTGACGGCCCATCCGCAGGTACAGGCCTTGTGCCGCGCGTTTGGCAAGCCGCTGGTCTCTACCAGTGCCAACCTGACGGGTGAGGAGCCTGCCCGCCGGGTGGCGGACATCGGCGAATTGCTGGCGAGTCAGCTGGCCTATATCCTGCCCGGCGAAGTGGGGGGGCAGGCCAATCCGTCCGAGATCAAGGATGCCAGAACCGGCGCCATCATCCGCCCCTCTTGAACCGCTCGGAGAGCGGCAATGCGGATCGGCTTAGCCCATCCGGCGACATCACAATAATAGGGTCAGGCGACGATCCTGGCTGACTGGAGACAAGATGAGCAAACCGGATGTGGCCCAGATCAAGGCCTTCCTGCTGCAGTTGCAGGACGAGATCTGCCGTGGTCTGGAACTGGCCGACGGCACCGGACACTTTGTGGAAGATGCCTGGCTTCGTGAAGGAGGTGGCGGTGGCCGCACTCGCGTGCTGCGTCACGGTGCGGTGATCGAGCAGGGAGGGGTCAACTTCTCCCACGTTCATGGCGATGCCATGCCTGCCTCGGCAACGGCCCATCGGCCGGAACTGGCGGGCCGCCGGTTTGAGGCAATGGGGGTGTCGCTGGTGATCCACCCACACAATCCGTATGTGCCGACCAGCCACGCCAATGTGCGCTTCTTCATCGCCGAGAAAGAGGGGGAGGAGCCGATCTGGTGGTTTGGTGGCGGCTTCGATCTCACCCCGTTTTATCCGTTCGAAGAGGACGTGCGGCATTGGCATCAGATCTCCCGCGATCTTTGTCAGCCGTTCGGTTCCGACATTTATCCCGAGTTCAAATCCTGGTGTGATCGCTACTTCTTCCTCAAGCACCGGGACGAGACACGCGGTGTCGGCGGCCTCTTCTTCGACGATCTGAATCGCTGGCCGTTTGCCGACTGTTTCGCCTTTATGCAGGCGGTTGGCAAGGGCTATCTCGATGCCTACCTGCCGATTGTCGAGCGCCGCAAGGCGCTGGCTTATGGCGAACGGGAGCGGGAATTCCAGCTCTATCGTCGTGGCCGCTATGTGGAGTTCAATCTGGTGTATGACCGTGGCACCCTGTTCGGTTTGCAGACTGGCGGGCGTACCGAGTCGATCCTGATGTCGATGCCGCCGCTGGCGCGCTGGGAATATGACTGGCAGCCGCCAGCGGGCAGCCCGGAGGCATTGCTCTACAGCGACTACCTCAAACCGCGCGAGTGGTTGTGACCGGAGGGGCCATGATGGCCCCTTCTTATTGGCCGATATTCGGCTTGTTCCTGAGTGCGAAAACCCGTTAAATCGGGAGATTGCCCTCTGAAGGAACTCTTTGATGGATCGTTATCTGGTTTTTGGCCACCCGGTGCGCCACAGCAAATCTCCCTTTATTCATACCCTGTTTGCCAGACAAACCCAGCAGGAGCTGGAATATGGTCTGGCCGAGCCTGCCGTCGAAGAGTTCGCCACCAGCCTGAGAGCCTTCTTTGCCCAAGGTGGCAAGGGATGCAATGTCACCGTCCCCTTCAAGGAGCAGGCATTTGCCCTAGTCGATCGACTGAGCCCTCGGGCCCGGCGGGCGGGGGCAGTCAACACCATCAAGCTGACCGATGATGGCGTACTGCTGGGTGACAACACCGATGGTGCCGGGTTGGTGGCCGATCTCAAGGCGCATGGTGTAGCACTGGCCGGCAGCAGGATCCTGCTGCTGGGTGCGGGTGGCGCGGCGCGCGGTGCGCTGGCACCGCTGCTGGCCGAGCAACCCGAGGTATTGGTTATCGCCAACCGTACACACGCCAGGGCGGAGCAGCTGGCTGCCGAGTTTCGTGATCTGGGGGCGGTCAGTGCCCAGACCTATGAACAGCTGAGCGGCCATTTCGATCTGATCATCAACTCCACCTCCGCCAGCCTGCAGGGGGAGCTGCCGCCGCTCCCTCCGGCGCTGATCCATGTCGATATCGCCATCTACGACATGATGTATGGCGCGACCGATACCCCCTTTATCGCCTGGGCCAAGGGGAAAGGGGCTCGCCAGACTGTAGACGGCCTCGGCATGTTGGTGGAACAGGCAGCAGAGGCCTTTACCGTGTGGCGCGGAATCCGGCCAGGGACTAAACAGGTATTGAGAGAACTGCAACGAAATCTGGGGACCTTATGAACCAAGGCATCTTGTTTCCCGAGCTGGCCGACTGGCAAGCGCATGAACAGCGGATCCACTTTCCTGCCCAGCAGATGGGGGCGCTGGTGGATTGCTACATCAGTCGCCGGCGTCTGGAGAAAATGACCGGGCTCTCCCTCGCGAGAGAGGAAGACATCCTGCGAGCCTTCGAAAGCGTGCGTTTTGACATCGAGGAAATTGCTGAAAAACTCATTGAGGAACAAGACTTTGCAGAAGATGGTGCCATCTATCTCTGATTTTTTTCAAGTTTTTTCTCAAAGCGACGGAACTTGCTCCAAGTTGTGCTGACTAACTAGATAGTTGAGGAAGTGCTAGCTAGTCACCTTTATAACTCCCCGGTATTCGTACTGGGGATTTTTTTATCTATATGAAAAGTAACATGATTTATGTAATTCATTTTTCTTGAAACTTAATTACATAAATTACTTTCACTTTCTGCTGCTTTGCTATACAGTTAGCAACGTAGGGTACAGAGGTAAGATGTTCTATCTTTCAGACCTTTTATTTCACGTAATTGAATGTGGCTGAATAGCGACCCCGGTGAGTCATCATCGGGGTGTTTTTTTATGGGTTGCATTTAGAGTAAATGCTTTAATGTTGGCGAATATTTGTTAGAATGAAGGGGCTTCTTGAGGAAAGCCAGTCGTCTTTGTTCTCAAGATTTAGCTTCTTCCCAATTTTTGAACTGATTGTTTAAGGCCGGTACTGCGCTTGCAGAACCGGCCTCATTTTTATCCTTTCCATTGACTGTTTTGTAATAAAATTTCAATTTGGTACTTATTTGGTGAGGAAGCGCCCCCGCCAGCATCTATTTTTGAAAACGTTGCCAATGGGATGAAAAGTTAATTGTTATATAGAATTAACTATTTATCCCATTGATAAAAATGGTGTTTCAAGAACTCATCGTAGGGAGTGGGCGATGTCACTAGCGAGAGGGGGTTATGGCAAGCAGACTGAAAGCCTTTCAATCAGCGGAGGAGCTGCTCCGCCAATTGCAGGGTTTGGTTGTGGTGCATACAGGACGTAGCTTACTCCTCGAGCTGTGCTTGCTCACCGTCAGCCATTTCATCGGCGCCCGCCAGATACCAGCCAGTCAGTGTCTGTGCCAGTTTTTCGACCCCGATCTGGGTCAGGGAGGAGAAGGCTTCCACCTGGATCTGCGGACCCAGCTCGGCTACGGCCTGGCGTACCTTGATGACCTGATTGTTGCGCGGACCTGGGCTCAGCTTGTCGGCCTTGGTCAGCAGCAGCATGACCGGCAGTTTACGGTGAGAGCTCCACTCCAGCATATTCATATCGGTATCTTTGAGCGGATGGCGGATGTCCATCAGGATCACCAGACCTTTCAATGACTCACGACGCTGCAGATATTCCGCCAGCGACTTTTGCCACTTGAGCTTCATTTCCAGCGGAACCTGCGCATAACCGTAGCCCGGCAGGTCGACCAGACGCTTGCCCGGTTCCAGCTCAAACAGATTGATCAGCTGGGTGCGTCCCGGCGTCTTACTGGTACGAGCCAGGTTCTTGTGCTTGGTCAAGGTATTCAATGCAGATGACTTACCGGCGTTGGAACGGCCGGCAAACGCAATCTCGACACCCCCATCATTTGGCAGGTGACGGATGTCGGGTGCGCTGGTCACAAAATGCACCTTATTGAAATTCAGAGTTTGTGTATCCAACGTAAATTCCCCATAGAGATAGAGGGTTATAGAGTTACTTTTTTGTGAAATCGTGTAAAATGGCGTCGCTTAAACGCGTTTATTTTAACATGCCTTCAGCGGCATGGGATCTGGAAGCCTAATAACGAGAAGTTGGAACGCCATGAAGAACCTAGTCATTACTCTTGCTCTGATGGTTGGCGTAACGGGGATGGCACAAGCCAAGGGCGATGCCGCTGCGGGACAAACCAAGGCTGCCGTTTGCGCGGCTTGTCATGGACCGGACGGCAACAGCCTAGTCGATATGTACCCCAAGATTGCTGGTCAGCACGCATCATATATCAAAAAGCAGTTAGTTGAACTGAAGGCTGCAGCTTCTGGTCAAACTGGCCGGGTTGCTCCCATCATGGGGCCGATGGCGCTTCCTCTGTCTGAACAGGATATGGAAGACCTGGCAGCTTACTTCTCCAGTCAGAAGGTGACGCCGCTCGCGGTACCCGATGACGCCGTCGCTGCAGGCAAGGCGCTGTACATGGGAGGGGACATGAGCCGTGGTCTGGCTGCCTGTACTGCCTGTCATGGTCCGCGCGGCTCGGGCGTCGAGCAGGCCAAGTATCCGAGCCTGTCCGGCCAGCATCCTGCCTACATCAAGGCCCAGCTCACGGCTTTTAGGGCCGCTGCCCGTGACAACGACCCGAACAGCATGATGCGGGACGTTGCCAAGAAGCTGACCGATCAGGATATCGAAGTACTGTCCAAATATGTGGCAGGTCTGCACTGATCAAGCTGGATGATATTATCTCATTGATATTGACGAGGAGCCGCCGGCTCCTCGTTTCTTTTCGGCCTTTAACACCATTTGGCCAATTTTTTCTCGCATTGTTGTAAGAGATCTCCCATTCATCAGCCTGGCCAGGGCTTAAACATTTTTAGAAAAATGCTTAGTAATTCATTAATTTCAATATGTTAAATGACAATAAGTCGTTTATCTCCGTTTGAAAACGTTCCTGATGGATTGAGTGACTTTATTAAATTGATACAGTGGATGCATGGAATGACCCACGCGGCGGTTCACGACCGGGATGTCGTGAAGACAGGATGTCGATGAGGCTGGATGCCAAGGGCCACGTGAGTGGCAGGCAATGGATTGAAAGACCAGGATGGTGACCGTTCAGGAAGAGCGGGGCTGCGGGAAGCAACCACCCCAGAAGATGGCCGGACGTCGTCTGCATGGGTCAGGCAAGCACACGCACATTCAGGATCGACCAATTAAGGTCAGGATGACCATACACAAGATATGATGCGCAGAAGTATCACCACGGACAGGGTGATTTGCAGCCAGGGATGGGACTCGCATAAACATATCAAGGCAGCTTCGGCTGCCTTTTTTCTTTTGGGTCATTAACCCGCTTGGTCATTCTGTGTCAAAATACCAGCAACATGCCCAGAGGATGCCGATCCTGCGGTATTCGAAGGCCATTTATGGCCGGATTGGTGCGGGATCCCGCTCTGTTTCTAATCCATCGTCCCCCGTGTCAGCATCCTCTTCCGGACCCTTTCGAACCGGAAACGGGTTTCAATCCAGTTATTTGTCGGAGTCATTCATTCATGTCGGCTAAACAACCCAATCGCAAACCTGCCGGTAAGCGCAAAGAATCAGATGCCAGTGCCCAGGAAGGCCGTGAGCGCAAACGCGCCGCCAAGCGCAAGGGCTTGAAGGCAGGATCCCGCCAGCAGGTCGAGCAGGCCGGCAAGAAGAGTGGAAGCAAACAGGCCAAGGATCCGCGCATCGGTTCCCGCAAGCCGGTTGCCCTGATCGTGGAAGAGAAGAGCAGCAAGCCGGTCGCGCCCAAGCAGCTCAAAGAGAAGAAGCTGGTGATGACGCCGGAGCAGGAGCTGGCCTCCATCGAGAATGATGATCGCCTGAATGACCTGCTGGATCGGCTCGATGCCGGTGAGACCCTGGAAGCAACCGAGCAGGCCTGGGTCGATCAGCGGGTTGACCGCTATCAGGAGCTGATGGACGAGCTTGGCATCATCGACACCGATGATGACGAAGACGAAGCTGACTTTGATGAGGCCGACTTTGACGAGCCGGGCCAGCCCGCCTCCGAAGAGGAGCTGTGGGATCGTTTCACCCAGGTCGACTATCAGCCAGAGCCCAAGCCTGAGCCGAAGAAAAAGTGATGAGTGGATGGATGCTGGCCGCCTTGTTGGGCGGCCTGATTTTGTTGGGACTGGCCTGGTATGCCGGTACCCTGCTGGCGCGTCTCAAGCGCCAGCACGACAGCCAGCAGCAGGCTATCGCGGCCCGCAATGAGCGGATCCTCGAGAGTGTCAGGATGATTGCCCATGCGGTACGGGATGGTCAGTGTGACTACTCCGAGGGCGCCATCCGGCTGACCAATCTGCTGGATGCGTTGCAGATCAAGGGCGGTCGCGCCTTTGCCGGCGAATTTCCGGGTTTGTACGGTCTCTACGAGAAGGTGAAGGAGATGCCGACTCATGAGGCGAGACGGGCCCTCAAACGCAATGAAGTCATGAAGATGGATCTCGAACGCAGTGGCTATGAGGCCGAGCTGGAGGCGCAGATCCTTGAGGATGTGGCCAGACTGAAGGATTTTCAGTTAAGCCGGTGAGCCGATAACAAAAAAGAGGAAGCAAGCGTGCAAGCAGAACAGATTGTGTGGGATCAGGCCCTGATCGAGAAGTATAACTACAGCGGTCCGCGTTACACCTCCTATCCCACTGCGCTGGAGTTCAACGAGGGTTTCGGTTATCCGGACTTCGTCCAGGCAGCGAGCCAGTATCCGGCGCGCAACCTGTCGCTCTACGTGCATATCCCCTTCTGTCACAAGCTCTGCTACTACTGCGGCTGCAACAAGGTGATCACCCGTCACCGCCACAAGGCCGATCAGTACCTCGATTTTCTCGAGCAGGAGATCAAGGCGCAGGCCCCGCTGTTCAAGCAGCGGCTGGTGACCCAGCTGCACTGGGGCGGCGGCACGCCCACCTATCTGGATGAACCCCAGACTCGCCGACTGATGGCCATGTTGCGGGAGCATTTCCACTTCGCCGAAGAGGGCGAAATCAGCATCGAGGTGGATCCGCGCGAGATCGAGCTCTCCATGCTGGACGTACTGCGGGAGATCGGCTTCAACCGCATCAGCCTCGGCGTGCAGGACTTCAACAAGGAGGTCCAGGTCGCGGTCAACCGCGAGCAGGACAACGACTTCATCCGCGCCATGCTGGAGCGGGCCCGCGAACTGGGCTTTCGTTCCACCAACCTGGATCTCATCTACGGCTTGCCGCACCAGAACCGGGAGAGCTTCCATCACACCCTGGAAGAGGTGCTTAAGACCGACCCGGCCCGCCTCTCCATCTTCAACTATGCCCATCTGCCGAGCCGTTTTGCCGCCCAGCACAAGCTGAAAGAGGCGGATATGCCGGCGCCGCAGGAAAAACTGGCCATGCTGCAGGACACCATCGCCTTCCTGATCGGCCGTGGTTATCAGTTCATCGGCATGGATCACTTCGCCAAGCCGGACGACGAGCTGGCAGTGGCCCAGCGTGAGGGCAAGCTGCACCGCAACTTCCAGGGCTATACCACCCAGGGGGATTGCGATCTGCTGGGGCTGGGGGTCTCCTCCATAAGCATGATCGGCGATGCCTATTCCCAGAACCAGAAAGAGCTCAAGGCCTACTATGGTCAGGTGGAAACGCTGGGGCATGCCCAGTGGAAGGGGTGTTCTCTCAATCAGGACGACCTGATCCGCCGCGAGGTGATCAAGCGCCTCATCTGCGATTTTCGCCTGAACTTTGCGGCCGTCGAGCAGGCCCATGGTCTGGTGTTCAGGGAGTACTTCGCGGAGGATCTCAAACTGCTGCAGACCTTCATCGATGACGGCCTGGTGCGGATGACCGAAGAGGGGCTGGAGGTGGTCTCCACCGGTCAGCTGCTGATCCGCAACATCTGCATGTGCTTCGATGTCTACCTGCGCAACAAGGCGCGCCAGCAGCAGTTCTCCCGGGTGATCTAAGCCGGTCGATGCTGTTGGAAAATAAAAAAACCGCCGAGAGGCGGTTTTTTTATTGGGCTTGGCTGTATCAACGCTGGGCTGCGCGGGTACTCAGCTCGGCCTTTTCGGTCTCGCTCAGGAAGGCCAGGGTCAGGCCGTTCTGCTGGGCGGCGCGGATCTCACTCACCGTCATGCCGGCAGCCGGGGCCGCCACCTCGTATTCGTGGGGCAGGTCGATGCCTTCTACCGCCGGGTCGTCAGTGTTGAGGCAAGCCAGCACGCCGGCGGCCAGGAACTGGCGGATCGGGTGCTCGGTCAGGCTCGCCACCGTGGTGGTCTGAACGTTGGAGGTGAGGCAGGACTCGATGCCGATGCGGTGCTCGGCCAGATAGGCCATCAGGGCCGGATCCTGAACGGCTTTGACGCCGTGGCCGATACGTTCGGCACCCAGCTCGCGAATGGCCTGCCACATGCTCTCGGGGCCGGCGGCTTCACCGGCGTGCACGGTGACGCGCATGCCCGCATCACGCACCCGGCGGAAGTGGTCGGTGAACAGCTCACCCGGGAAGCCCAGCTCATCGCCGGCCAGATCGATGGCAACCAGCCGATCGCGATGGGCCAGGCAGGCATCCAGTTCTTGCTGGCACTGCTCGGTGCCGAAGGTGCGGCTCATGATGCCGATCAGATTGGTCTTGATGCCGAAGTCGCGGCTGCCAGCCGCCACGCCGTCGATGATGGCCTCGACCACGCCCTGCGGGTGCAGCTTGTGGGCCATCGCCATGTAGGCCGGGCTGAAACGCAGTTCGGCATAGTCGATACCGGCGCGCAGCAGATCTTCCACGTTTTCGTAGGCGACCCGGCGGCAGGCGTCGTAATCGGCCAGCACGGCCACACCCCAGTCCAGCTTCTTGAGGAAGGCGACCAGGCTCGGTTCATTCTCGACGATCTGCACATGGGGGCGCAGCGCTTCCAGCTCGAAGGCGGGCAGTTGAATGTTGTGCTGACGGCCCAGCTCGAGGATGGTCTGCGGGCGGATGTTGCCGTCCAGATGGCGGTGCAGGTCGGTCAGGGGAAGAGATCTGTCAATCATGATGGCGCCTTCTTCGAGTCGGGTGTGAAAGCCTGCCATTCTAGGCAGGGATCTCAAAAAAGATACCCCGTTTGAAATCAAACGGGGTCTTATTGGTCGGTGATTTGCCAAGGCGTGATGGGAATCGTTTTTCCCAAGGACTCAGGAGAGGTCGAGCTCCTTCAGCTTGCGGGTGAGGGTGTTGCGCCCCCAACCCAGCAGCCGTGCCGCCTCCTGTTTGTGACCATGGGTATGGTCCAGCGCGGTTTCCAGCATGATCCGCTCGAACTGGGGCAGGGCATCGGCCAGGATGTCGGTCTCCCCCAGCGCCAGCTTGGCGGCGACCCAATCCTGCAACTGCTGCTGCCAGCCGCCGGACAGGGCAGGTTGACCCGGTTCGGCGGTGCTGGTGATGGGGGTCAGCAGCTCGGTGGGCAGATCGCTCACCAGCACCTCCTGGCCCGAGGCCATTACGGTGAGCCAGCGGCAGACGTTCTCCAGCTGGCGCACGTTGCCCGGCCAGGGCAGGCGGCTGATGTAGGCTTGGGTATCCGGATGCAGGCTCTTGGCCTCCACGTTCAGCTCCTTGGCTGCCCGCAGCAGGAAGTGCTGGGCCAGCTGGGGAATGTCCTCACGCCGCTCCTTGAGGGCGGGAATGTGGATCCGGATGACATTGAGGCGGTGGAACAGGTCTTCCCGAAATTCGCCGTCGGCCACCCGCTTCTCCAGATTCTGGTGGGTGGCAGCGATGATCCGCACATCCACCTGCACCGGCTGATGGCCGCCGACCCGGTAGAACTGGCCGTCGGCCAGTACCCGCAGCAGCCGGGTCTGCACATCCAGCGGCATGTCGCCGATCTCGTCGAGAAACAGGGTGCCGCCGTCGGCCTGTTCGAAGCGGCCGTGGCGAATGTTGTTGGCGCCGGTGAAGGCTCCCTTCTCATGGCCGAACAGTTCCGATTCGATGAGATCTTTCGGGATGGCGGCCATGTTGAGGGCGATGAAGTTCTTGTGGGCGCGCGGGCTGTGCTTGTGCAGGGCGTGGGCGACCAGCTCCTTGCCGGTACCGCTCTGGCCGTTGATCAGTACCGAGATGCTGGAGCGCGACAGCCGGCCGATGGCCCGGAACACCTCCTGCATCGCCGGTGCCTCGCCAATGATCTCCGGGCTGCTGGCCGGATCCTGCTGGCGTGCCTTGCGTTTGGTGCGTTGCTCCTTGAGGTGATTCTCGGCGCGGCGCACCAGGGTGACCGCCTCGTCGATGTCGAATGGCTTGGGCAGGTATTCGAAGGCACCGCGCTGGTAGGCATTGACCGCGCTGTCGAGATCCGAGTGGGCGGTCATGATGATGATGGGCAGGTCGGCCTGGCGGCGATGGATCTGCTCAAGCAGGCTGAGGCCGTCGATGCCGGGCATGCGGATGTCGGAGAGGATCACGTCCGGTGAGCGCATCTCCAGCGAGCTCAGCAGCGCCTCGCCATCGGCGAAGCTCTCGCACTCGAAACCTTCACTGCCGAGGGTGCGCTCCAGCACCCAGCGGATAGAACTGTCGTCATCGACGATCCACACTTTTGCTGTCATGACGTTCCCTTATTTGCGAAGCGGTAGAAAGATGGTGAATTCGGTGTGGCCGGGCCAGCTGATGCAGTCGATCCGCCCCTTGTGCTGATCGATCAGGTTCTGGGCGATGGAGAGGCCGAGCCCGGTGCCCCCCTCCTTGCCGGTGATCATCGGATAGAAGAGGGTGTCGCGGATGGCGTCCGGGATGCCGGGGCCGTTGTCGATGATCTTGATCTCGGCCGCCAGCCGGTAGCGCTGGCCGTGGATAGTGATCTGGAACGCGGTGCGGGTCTTGATGCGGATGAGGCCGGTCTGCTCGCCGATGGCCTCGGCGGCGTTGCGCACCATATTGAGGAAGGCCTGCTGCAGCTGGTCCGGCTCCATCTCGAACTCCGGGATGCTGGGATCGTAATCCCGCTCGATGCGCACCGTCGGTGGCAGCTCCAGCTCTACCAGCCGACGCACCTGCTCCAGTACCGAGTGGACGTTGTGCATCTGGTGACGACCCGGGCGCTGGGGACCGAGCAACCGATCGACCAGCACCCGCAGCCGGTCGGCCTGTTCGATGATGATGCCGGTATATTCGCGCAGGGCGGGGTCGGGCAGCTCCTTTTGCAGCAGCTGGGCCGCGCCGCGCAGACCGCCGAGGGGATTCTTGATCTCGTGGGCCAGGCCGCGCACCAGCTCCTTGGCCGCCTGCTGTTGGGCATGCTGCTGCAGCTCCTGGCTGATCTTCTTCTGCTGGTCGATCTTGCGCAGCTCCACCACCATCAGCCGTTGCTCATGATCGGCCAGCGGGCTGACGCTCATCTCCACCAGTCTGGGCTCTCCTTCCACCACCAGGGTCACTTCGCTATCGGTGAAGCCCTGCCCCGAGCTGAGGCACTGCTTTAGCCTCTGCAGATCGAGAGAGATATGCTCCAGCAGGTGGGGCAGTTCGATACCGATCAGCCGGCGCTGACTGAGGGAGAGCAGCTGCTCGGCGGCGGGGTTGACGAACTGGATGCAGAGCCGTTCATCCATCAGAATGACGGCGGTCAGCAAGTTATCGAGCAGTATCTTGGCTTGATCCGGGCGGGTTGGCACAGGTTTCTCCCTAAAACGGTGCTATACACCAGCAATGCACCAATGTGGTGCATTTAGTCTACCCGTATCGAGGCACAGGATCACCCCTTGTTGTTGAGGGGGGTCACTTTGGGTGCAGGATCGATGCTGGCCCGGTGCAGGTAGAAGGTGACTGGCTTGGATTTAGCAAGGATCGTACCGTCTTTGGCGAGCAGCTCGAGCTGGGCCTCATGGGCACCGCGATCGAGGTTTTCGACCCGAATGGCGAGCGAGTTTTTAACGATGGGGGCCGCCTTGCCGTCCAGGGTCAGGCGCACATCGTACTGGGTCGGCGGTTGGGGGCTGATCTGACCCTGAAACACCACGTTGCCGGTGTTGTCGCGCAGGGTGCTGCCCTGTTCCGGGGAGAGCAGTTCGATCACCAGCTTGGCCGCTTCCTTCTCTTTCTTGGCGTCGACGCCGGTCAGGCTGTTGAAGTTGTCAACTTGCACCGAGCGGGGTGAACTGCCGATGAAGGGGGCGACGCGCAGATCGACCTCCTTGGCTTTCTGGCCGGGAGGAGGGGCATCCGTGTAGTGAACGACCCCCTGGCTGTCGGTCCAGGAGTATACCTTGGCAGCCTGGGCGCCGGTGGCGGCCAGCAGCAACAGGCTCAGCATCCATACTGGGTTGGTGTTTTTCATCCATCTCTCCTTGACGGGATTTTGCTTAATCCTATCAGAGAAAAAACCCGCCTGTCGGCGGGTTTGGTCAAGTTCTGAGCTGGGTTCCGGATTAAACGGAGTAGTACAGTTCGAACTCCAGCGGGTGCGGGGTCATGCGCACGCGGTCAACGTCCTGCTGCTTCAGCTCCAGGTAGGAGTTGATGAAGTCGTCGCTGAATACGCCGCCGCGGGTCAGGAACTCGCGATCCGCATCCAGCGCGGCCAGGGCTTCGTCCAGAGAGCCGGCCACGGTCGGCACTTCGGCTGCTTCTTCCGGCGGCAGGTCATACAAGTTCTTGTCCATGGCATCGCCCGGGTGGATCTTGTTGATGATGCCGTCCAGACCGGCCATCAGTTGAGCTGCGAAGGCCAGGTACGGGTTGGCAGCCGGATCCGGGAAGCGGACTTCGATGCGGCGAGCTTTCGGGCTCGGCACGACCGGGATACGGATGGAGGCAGAGCGGTTGCGGGCAGAGTAGGCCAGCATGACCGGTGCTTCATAACCCGGTACCAGACGCTTGTAGGAGTTGGTGGTCGGGTTGGCGAAGGCGTTGATGGCCTTGGCGTGCTTGATGATGCCGCCGATGTAGTGCAGCGCCATCTCGGACAGACCGCCGTACAGGTCGCCGGCGAACAGGTTGACGCCGTTCTTGGCCAGGGACTGGTGGCAGTGCATGCCGGAGCCGTTGTCACCGAACATGGGTTTCGGCATGAAGGTGACGGTCTTGTTGTAGGCGTGGGCCACGTTGTGGATCACGTACTTCAGCACCTGCACTTCATCCGCTTTCAGGGTGAGGGTGTTGAAACGGGTCGCGATCTCGTTCTGACCGGCAGTCGCCACTTCGTGGTGGTGAGCTTCAACGACCTGGCCCATCTCTTCCAGCACCAGACACATGGCGGCACGGATGTCCTGGGAGGAGTCAACCGGTGCAACCGGGAAGTAGCCACCCTTGACGAAAGGACGGTGACCCTTGTTGCCGTGCTCGTAATCGGTACCGGAGTTCCAGGCGGCTTCTTCGGATTCGATCTTCACGAAGCTGTGGCCCATGGTGTTCGAGAAGGTGATGTTGTCGAACATGAAGAATTCCGGCTCCGGCCCGAACAGCACGGTGTCGGCGATGCCGCTGGACTTCAGGAAGTCTTCGGCACGCTTGGCGATGGAGCGCGGATCGCGGTCGTAGCCCTGCATGGTGGCCGGTTCCAGCACGTCACAGACGATGTTCAGGGTGGTCTCTTCGGTGAACGGATCCAGTTTGGCGGAGGCCGCATCCGGCATCAGCACCATGTCTGACTCGTTGATGCCCTTCCAGCCGCCGATGGAGGAACCATCGAACATCTTGCCGTCTTCGAAGAAATCTTCGTCAACCTGATGGGAAGGGATGGATACGTGCTGCTCTTTACCCTTGGTGTCGGTAAAGCGCAGGTCGACAAACTTGACTTCGTGTTCCTGGATCAGGGCCAAAACGTTCTGGGCTGACATGCTAAGTAACCTCCGGTGTTAAAACTCTTAGGGTGAATGCGTCATCACATTCACATAAGCCAGTATCGTGCCAAGTTTGTGACAGCTTGATTTCAGGGCATTTGGGGCTATCAGCCAGCCCTGAGATCCGCCATCTCAGCGCGTTACGCCTCAAAGTAGTGCATCCATGGATCGTTTTGGTGCACTAAAATGGTGCGCGTTATACGGTCAGCCCCCATCTAAGCAGGCTTTGATCGGAAGGTCTATGATCCTGATCCCCTGTTGTGCGCGAATGTACTGCAATTCTGCTAGGCAGATCACAAAGGCGAGAGTACAATTAGCGCCCAATTTTACCCGGTGATTGAGGCGAGAATGTTAGAGAATTTACGCAATATTGCGATTATTGCGCACGTTGACCACGGCAAAACGACTCTGGTTGATAAGCTGCTGCAGCAGTCCGGCACCCTGGACCGCTCCACGGAAGGCCAGGAACGGATCATGGACTCCAATGATCTGGAACGGGAACGTGGCATCACCATTCTCGCCAAGAACACTGCGATCCGCTGGAACGACTACCGCATCAACATCGTTGATACCCCGGGTCACGCCGACTTCGGTGGTGAGGTAGAGCGCGTACTGTCCATGGTTGACTCCGTGCTGCTGCTGGTTGACGCCGTTGACGGCCCGATGCCGCAAACCCGTTTCGTGACCCAGAAGGCATTCGCCCAGGGTCTGAAGCCGATCGTGGTCATCAACAAGATCGACCGTCCGGGTGCTCGTCCTGACTGGGTAATGGATCAGGTATTCGATCTGTTCGACAACCTGGGTGCCACCGACGAACAACTGGACTTCAAAGTTGTTTACGCCTCTGCACTGAACGGTTGGGCCACCATGGATCAGGACGTTGAGTCCGATAACATGGAACCCCTGTTCCAGGCCATCGTCGACAACGTGGAAGCGCCCAAGGCTGATGCCGACGGTGGTTTCCAGATGCAGATCTCCCAGCTGGACTACAACTCCTATGTTGGCGTCATCGGTATCGGCCGCATCACCCGTGGTCGCGTCAAGACCAACCAGCAGGTCACCATCGTCGGTGCCGACGGCAAGTCCCGTACCGGCAAGGTCGGTCAGGTGCTGGGTTATCTGGGTCTGTCCCGTACCGAAGTGGCCGATGCGCAAGCTGGCGACATCATTGCCATCACCGGTCTGGGCGAGCTGAAGATCTCCGACACCATCTGTGACAACGGCGCCGTTGAAGCGCTGCCGCCGCTCTCCGTTGACGAGCCGACCGTGAACATGACCTTCCAGGTCAACACCTCACCGTTCGCCGGCAAAGAGGGCAAGTTCGTGACCTCCCGCAACATCCTGGAGCGTCTGAACCAGGAGCTGGTCCACAACGTGGCCCTGCGCGTGGAAGAGACCGATGATCCGGACAAGTTCCGTGTCTCCGGCCGTGGTGAACTGCACCTGTCCATCCTGATCGAAAACATGCGTCGCGAAGGTTACGAGCTGGCGGTATCCCGTCCGGAAGTTATCCTGCGCACCGTAGACGGCGTTCTGCAAGAACCGTTCGAAACCGTAACTGTGGACGTGGAAGAAGCACACCAGGGTTCCGTGATGGAGCAACTCGGCCTGCGCAAGGGCGAGATGACCAACATGACCCCGGATGGCAAAGGCCGTGTTCGCCTGGACTTCATGATCCCGAGCCGTGGCCTGATCGGTTTCCAGACCGAGTTCATGACCCTGACCTCCGGTACCGGTCTGCTGTACCACACCTTCGACCACTACGGTCCGCACAAGGGTGGCAGCATCGGCGAGCGTCAGAACGGCGTGCTGATCTCCAACGCTACCGGCAAGGCGCTGACCTATGCCCTGTTCGGTCTGCAAGACCGCGGTCGTCTGTTCATCGGTCACGCGACCGAAGTGTACGAAGGCCAGGTGATCGGTATTCACTCCCGTTCCAACGACCTTACCGTGAACTGCCTGAAGGGCAAGCAGCTGACCAACATGCGTGCCTCCGGTACCGACGAAGCCCAGGTGCTGACTCCGCCGATCCGCATGTCGCTGGAACAGGCTCTGGAGTTCATCGACAACGACGAACTGGTTGAAGTCACTCCGAAGAGCATTCGTATCCGCAAGAAACTGCTGACCGAGATGGATCGCAAGCGCGCCGGTCGTGCTTGATATCTGTTCATCGACAGACAGAGAGAGGCCTTCGGGCCTCTTTTTTTATGCCTGCTCGCCGCGGGCAGGCGGCTGCAGGTGCCGGTGCGAGTCGCACCCGGCTGGCCCATGGGTGGTCAAATGACCATGCTATCTGACACAATGTCTGCACTATGAAGACGTTGGGAGCGATAATGCAGCAGAAATTCGGCGGCCGTCTTGGCCATGCCCTCTCTTTTTTACGCCACGATGGCGGCCACTTTGCCCAGTTCGTCTGGGGCCGTTTCCAGCAGGACAGGCTGACGGTCACCGCCGGCTATCTGGCCTATGTGACCCTGCTCTCTCTGGTGCCCATGATCGCCGTGGTATTCGGCATGATGTCGGCCTTTCCGGTATTCCAGAGCCTGAAGCAGGCGATGGAGCAGTTCGTCTATCACAACTTCGTGCCCACCGCCGGCGAGATGCTCAAGGAGTACATCGACGGCTTCGTGGCCAACGCCACCAACACCACGGCAGTCGGCATCGGCGCCCTGATCGTGGTGGCGCTGATGTTGATCTCGGCCATCGACAAGAACCTCAACTACATCTGGCGCTCCACCCAGAGCCGGCCGCTGGCCCAGGCATTCGCCATGTACTGGATGATCCTGACCCTGGGCCCGGTGCTCATCGGGGCCAGCATCGCCATCTCCTCCTACATTTTCTCGCTGCGGCTGTTCGGGGCCGAGAGCCTGTTCGGCATCGGCTATCTGTTGCTGCGCGGCCTGCCGTTCCTGTTCTCGGTACTGACTTTCCTGCTGGTCTATACCGTGGTGCCCAACTGCAAGGTGCGGCTGATGCACGCCTTCATCGGGGCCCTGGTGGCGGCCACCCTGTTCGAGCTGGCCAAGCGCGGTTTTGCCATCTACATCACCAACTTCCCCTCCTATCAGGCCATCTATGGCGCGCTGGCGACCATCCCCATCCTGTTTGTATGGGTCTACCTGAGCTGGTTGGTGGTCTTGCTTGGCGCGGAAACCACCGCCTGCCTCGGCGAATATGAGCGACCGGGTGCCGATGAGTTGGCCTGACCCGGCCCCTTGCTGTTAGCATCGACGACCGCCCCCGTCAGCAGATAGGGGCGGTCGTTTCGTTTTGAGAGGAGAGGGATGTGATTGCACTGATTCAGCGGGTCAGCGAGGCCAGCGTAACGGTAGAGGGCGAGGTGACCGGGGCTATCGGCCAGGGGCTGCTGGTGCTGCTCGGGGTGGAGCAGGGGGATGACGAGGCCAAGGCTGACAAGCTGCTGCACAAGGTGAGCGGTTACCGCATCTTCTCCGATGAGAATGGCAAGATGAACCTCAACGTAAGCCAGGCCGGCGGCAGCCTGCTGGTGGTCTCCCAGTTCACCCTGGCGGCGGATACCAACAAGGGGATGAGGCCCAGCTTCTCCGGCGGCGCCCATCCGGTCGAGGCCGAGCGGCTGTACGACTACTTCGTGGCGCAGGCAACCGCCAGCGGCATACCGACCGCCACCGGCCGCTTTGCCGCCGACATGAAGGTGGCGCTGGTCAACGACGGTCCGGTCACCTTCTGGCTACAGATCTGACGTCAGCTCGTAGCGGGGGGCCGTGTGCAGCAGGACGTTGCGCAGCCCCGGCACCGGGTAGGGGGTGGTGGGGCCGACCCACTGCTCCAGCAGCATCAGCACCCGAGTCAGCTCGAGGCGGGTGCGCGGCAGCAGGTTGATGATGAGCTCACCGTTCAGGCGGGGGGCCAGCGCCTGATAGATCCGCTCCTGGAACAGCAGCGGCGGATTGCCGTCCTGGCTGAACAGGTCGAGCAGGATGATGTCGTACTGCGCCTCGCTCTGCTCCAGAAAGGCGAGGGCATCAGCCTGGTGCAGGGTTGGCGTACGCTGCGGGTGGTGGTCGGGCTGAAAGAACTGCTGATAGAGGGTGATCACCTCTTCATCGAGATCGACGCACTCGTGACGGGCATTGGGCCAGCGCTGGTGCAGATGGCGGGTGAGATCGCCGCCCCCCAGCCCCAGCTCGAGGATGCTGCCGGCCTGCTCGGGCAGCAGACAGGCGATCACCTGCTGATGTGGCAGGCAGAGGGTGGCGGGTTCGGCCAGGGACATGGCCGACTGCACCACGCCATCGATCTCCAGCCAGCGATGATGGGCATTTTCCTGCACGGTGAGCCGGCGCTGGGGCTTGGCGCTGAGGTGCAATAAGTGGTCGGCTTGGTACGCTTGCAGATTGAAGTCCATGAATTTGCACGGCAAGATGGTTTTCGACCAGTGTAACTCAAGGATGGAACTATGTACCGGGTGGTCACCCCCCAGACGGCAGCCGAGCTGGACGCTTACTACCAGTTACGCTGGGAACTACTGCGTAAACCCTTCAATCTGCCCGTCGGTTCCGAGCGGGATGAATACGATACCGTCGCCATTCACCGGCTGATGCTGGCCCCCGACGGTACGCCCATCGCGGTGGGGCGGCTGTTTGTCGGCGGTGACGAGGCCCAGATCCGCTTCATGGCGCTGCGCCCCGAATTTCGCGGTCAGGGGCTGGGTGCCCGCATGGTGGAAGATCTCGAACAGCTGGCCCGCAGCGAGAAGGTGAAGCGGCTGGTGATGAATGCTCGCCAGGAGGCGGTGGAGTTCTACCGCAAGTGCGGCTTCCTGGAGGTGGGGGAAGGCCCTGTCTCCTTCGGCCGCATTCCGCACCGCCAGATGATCAAGTCCCTGAGTCCGCTGCAGACCATCCAGTACCGGTCGGAGTGGTGCCAGGATCTCACCACCCGCTGGTCACGCGGCATTCCCATCAGCGAGAAGATGGGGGTGCACATCACCCACTACGACGGCCAGACCTTCCACCTCAAGGCCAATCTGGCGGCCAATCTCAACGTGCATGACACCATGTTCGCCGGCAGCATCTACAGCCAGTGCGTGCTGGCGGGCTGGGGCCTGATCTGGCTGCAGCTCAAGGAGGCGGGGCTGGTGGGGGATACGGTGCTGGCGGAGGGCAACATCAAGTACTACCGGCCGGTCAAGGAGGAGCCGGAGGCGCGGGTGGCGCGCGAAGGCATGCCCGCCGTGCTCGAGCCGCTCAAGGGCGGCGAATCTGCCAAGTTCAGCCTCAAGATCAAGCTGTTCAGCGGCGACAAGCTGGCGGCCGAGTTCCTCGGCCACTACGTGGTGCAGCCGGTGAAGCGGCCGGGCCAGTAGTCCCGCGCTGGTTCCCATCAAGCAACAAGGCCTCATCACGAGGCCTTGTTGCTTTCTGTCGGCTAGCCGTCGGCCGCCTGTGCGGCCGGGGCCTTCGGAGCCGGTCGCCAGAGCGGGCTGCTGTTGCCCTGGGGTGGGTAGCGTACGCCGGTCTCCCAACCACAGCCGTCCGGTTTTTGCTGGAAGCCCCAGCTGAGGGTCGGCTCGGCGAGCGGCCCGCGCCACTGGCCGAGCAGCTCGGCGCAGTGCTGGCCGTTGAGGACGCCCAGATCCAGCTGCCACTGCTCATTGACCAGATCGACGCTGCCCTGCACCCCCAGCAGGTGGGTGATGGTGGAGGCGCCGGCCTGTTCGATCTTCAGCTGGCCCTGCGCCACCTTGCCCTGCAGCTTGATGCGATAGAAGGGGGTGTCACCCTCCTGCATCGCCTGCCAGAGCTCGGCCGGGCTGAGGGTTGGTGCCGCCGCCTGCTTGAACCACTGATCCAGCAGCGGATCTATCTTCACCTTGTCCCAGAACGGCTCGGTGGCATCGAGCGCAATGTTCCCCTGCAGGGAGCTGCGCCAAGCGCCCGGGGTGCCACCGTGCAGCGCCTGCAGATCGGCGCTCAGGTCCATCTTGCCGGCGAAGGAGACGGGGGAGTGGAGGATCTTGCCCCACTGCACCAGATCCAGTTTCTCGCCCTTGAGCTGCAACCGGCTGGTCTGGCCCGGCTCGCGTCCCCACTGGCCGCTCAGGCTGAGGCTGCCCTCATCCGGCAGCGAGCTGGTGAGCTTGTTGAGCTGCCAGGAGCCGGCCGTCAGCTCGCCATCCAGCTCGCCGTTGCGGGCACTGAGGCCGTCCCACACCAGTTCGAACCAGGCGCTCTCGAGGCGGGCCCGGCCCAGCAGCGGTCCCGGCTGGTTGCCGCGCAGGCTGAGATCGGTCAGATAGAACTGCCAGCCGGTCAGCGACAGGGGCAGGGTATCGTCGAAGGAGAGCACCTTGAGCTTGTCGAAGGCCAGCTTGCGGATGTCGATCTGCTGCGGGCGCCAGCGCTGCCAATCCTGCCACCACCCTTCCGGCAGACTGATGTCCATGCCGCTCAGCGCCATGTCTTTGAGGGTCAGCTTCTGCTGCAGGGGATCGAGAGAGAGTTCCAGATTGAACTCCCCCTCATAGGCCTTGCCCTGCAACTCGGCATCCAGCTGCTGGGGCGAGAAGGCGACCTTGCCCTGGATGGATTCCAGCTGGAACAGGCCACGGCCGAGATCGCCGAGGGTTCCCGAGAAGTAGCCGCTGGGCGTGCTGCCGGCCTGCCAGTTGAAGGCGGTCAGCTGGCCGTTGAGGTTGTTGAGGGCCAGCTCCTGCTCGATGTCGTTGAAGCTGAGATCCCGGATCTGACCGAGATCCAGGCTGACCTGGCGCAGGGGGGATTCGGCTTTGGCAAGGGTGCCCCACTCGATGCGCATGCCCTGGGTCTTGAGGTTGTTCAGCCGCAGGCTGCGGGCAGGCCAGTCGAGCACCATGCCGGTTTCGAGCAGACCGTCGAACAGGTTGGTGGTCAGCTTGTCGGTGCTCAGCACCTGCCCCTCCAGCCGGCCGGCCAGGTTGAGACGGGAGAGGGCCCAGGCCGGGGTTGCCAGCTCATTGATGTTGAGGGTCAGGTTGGCCTGGGGCGGGCGCACCGGATTGAGCAGCTGCCAGTCGCTCAGGGTGGCGTTGAGGCCGCGCAGGGTCAGCCCGTCGCTCTCCAGGCTGAGCCGGTCTATGGTGCTGTCGGCGATGGTGAGGGAGTGCACCGGCAGGCTCGGCAGCTGGTTGGGCAGCGGCAACTTGATGGCCGGGCGGATGAGGTCGAGATGGGCGATGCGCACGTCCCGGCTCAGCCAGTCGATGCTCTCTATCTCGAGATAGATCTTGTCGAGGGTCACGGCGTTGCCGTAACTCACCTGCTCTGCCAGCAGGGTGTAGGGGTGGAGCGGGTTGAACACCAGCCGGCCTATGGTGACAGGCACGCCGGTTTGCTGGCTGAGCCAGCCGGCGATGGGCCCCTTGGCCCGCTCGGCGTCGAACAGGCCGAGCCCGACCCAGACAAAGAGCAACAGGAAGGCAAGGGTGTAGAGCAGGCCGCGCAGCCAGGAATTCATCAGTGCTTTCCTCCTGTTTCTGTTGCTTGGTCAGGCATTGGAGTAGTGATCCCGCAGGCCGAGCCAGCGCCGTATCAAGGGTTCGACATGGTTTGGGTGGCGGTCCATCAGGAAGCGCGCCATCTTCTGCACCTGCGGGATGAGCGATTGGTCGCGTACCAGATCGGCGATCTTGAGATCGGCCAGGCCGGTCTGGCGGGTGCCGAGCAACTCGCCCGGGCCGCGCAGCTCCAGATCCCGCTGGGCGATGAGGAAGCCGTCGTTGGTCTCCCGCAGCACCCCGAGCCGGCTCTGGGCCGTCTTGGACAAGGGGGCATGATAGAGCAGCACGCAGTGGGAGGCCACCGAGCCACGCCCGACCCGGCCGCGCAGCTGGTGCAGCTGCGCCAGCCCAAGTCGCTCCGGGTTTTCGATGATCATCAGGCTGGCGTTGGGCACGTCCACCCCCACTTCGATGACGGTGGTGGCGACCAGCAGTTGCAGTATTCCCGCCTTGAACTCCTCCATCACCCGCTGTTTCTCGACCGGCCGCATCCGGCCGTGCACCAGCCCGATGTGCAGGCCGGGCAGCAGGTTCTGCAGCTCGGCGGCGGTGTCCTCGGCAGCCTGGCACTCCAGTACCTCCGACTCCTCGATCAGGGTGCAGACCCAGTAGGCCTGTTTGCCCTCCTCGCAGGCCAGTCTGACCCGTTCGATCACGTCCTGGCGGCGGCTGTCCGGCAGCGCCACCGTGGTGATGGGGGTGCGGCCCGGCGGCAGCTCGTCGATGATGGAGGTATCGAGGTCGGCATAGGCGGTCATCGCCAGGGTACGGGGGATGGGGGTGGCGGTCATGATCAGCTGATGGGGATGCACCCCTTCCCGCTCCCCTTTTTCCCGCAGGGCGAGCCGCTGATGCACGCCGAATCTGTGTTGTTCATCGATGATGACCAGGGCGAGGCGTTGGAACACCACCTGCTCCTGGAAGATGGCGTGGGTACCCACCACCATCTTGACGCTGCCGTCGGCGATGGCGGCCAGCGCTTCTTCTCGTGCCTTGCCCTTCTGCTTGCCCGCCAGCCAGCCGACTCCGATGCCGAGCGGTTCCAGCCACTTGGCGAAGTTGATGGCGTGCTGTTCGGCCAGCAGCTCGGTCGGCGCCATCAAGCCCACCTGACAACCGTTGCCGATGGCCTGCAGGGCGGCCAGCGCTGCGACCAGCGTCTTGCCGGAGCCCACGTCCCCCTGTACCAGTCGCATCATGGGGTGGCTCTGTTGCAGATCCCGGCCGATCTCCGCCACCACCCGGTTCTGGGCGCCGGTGGGGGTGAACGGCAGGGCGCCGAGCAGTTGTTCTACCAGCGCCGGTGCCGGTTTGAGGGCGCGAGCCAGCTGGGTTTGTGCCTGGGCCCGCACCTTCAAGACCGAGAGGTTGTGGGCCAGCAGCTCCTCCAGCACCAGCCGCTGCTGGGCCAGGTGCTGGCCGCTTTCGAGCAGGGCCAGCGCCACCGAGGGGGGCGGACGGTGCAGCAGCTTCAGGGCCGCAGCCAGATCGATCTGCTGGGGGTAGAGACCGGCGGGCAACAGTTCCTCCACCCCGTAGAGGTCGAGCTGGGCCAGCGCCTGATCGGTGAGGCTGCGCAGGGTGAGCTGGCGCAGCCCCTCGGTGGTCGGGTAGACGGGGGTGAGCGCCTCTTCGGTCTGGCCGGCCTGCTCCTCGCCGAGCAGCTTGTACTCGGGGTGGGCCATCTCCAGCCCGTATTTGCCGGGGCGCACCTCGCCGAAGCAGCGCATCAGCCGGCCCGGGCTCAGGCTGTTCTTCTGGGCGGCGGTGAAGTTGAAGAAGCGCAGGGTGAGGGTGCCGGTGCCGTCGCTGATGCGGCAGACCAGCATGCGGCGACGCCCCATCACCAGCTGAGTGTCCTGGATCTCCCCCTCGACGGCGCCGTGCAGGCCGGGCGGCAGATCGCCGATGGGCCACACCTGGGTGCGGTCCTCGTAGCGCAGGGGGAGGTGGAACAGCAGATCCTGCACCGTGGCCAGCCCCAGCCGCTCGAGCTTTTCCTGCATCTTGCTGCCGACGCCCTTGAGGCTGTCGAGGGAGATTTTATCCAATTTCATCAATTAGATGCCCGAAAACACTGTAAATATGTCCAGATGATAGGGTTTATTGCTGCCTCGACGCAAGCCGCGTCGTACGGTTGGGGCTCGGCTGGTGGGGCGCTGGGCCCCAATGACAAGGGCCTGCCGATGTGTGGCAGGCCCTTGTGAGGATCCCTGAGGGTGTGATGCGCGCCGGTCAGATGATGCGCTTGAGCAGGATGTGGGCCTTGACCCTGTGGATCCGGGCCAGCAGCTTGCGCACCTGATCCGGGTAGTCCTGGATCTGCTCGATCTGATCGAAGTGGCTGATGCGCTTGGTGTTGGCCAGGATGTTCTCGCTCTCGGCGTTGAACTGGGGCCGCAGTAGGTGACGGCGATCGTAGACCAGCAGGCCGTTCTCCAGATCCAGCGCCCAGGCGCGGGGATTGAGGTTGTTGCCGGTGAGCAGGGCCCACTCGTCATCCACGAAGATCCCCTTGAGGTGGTAGGAGTTGCGCTCGCAGCACCAGAGCATCAGGTTGAGACGGCCGGCATCGATGTGATGCTGGTTGCGCTCGGCGAACTTGCGCAGGTTGGTCTCGTACAGATAGGGCAGACCGCCGATGGTGGAGAATTTCTCCTCCGGCGGAATGAAGAAGTCGTTGGCGGTCTTGTCGCCCACCACGATGGTCACCTTGCAGCCGCGCTTGAGCAGGGCCTCGATATCCTTGTTCAACTCCTTGGGCGGGTTGAAGTAGGGGGTGCAGATGAAGATCTCCCGCTCGGTGGCCCGCACCAGGGTACGGATCATCTTGTTGAGCTGATTGCCGCGCTTGCCCAGGCCGCTCATCGGGGTGATGGCCACCTCCTGGCTGTTGACCGGCATGGTGTCGAAGCGATACTGGCCGAGGCGCAGATTGTGCTTGAAGCGGCGGATCGGCCCCTTCAACTGCTTGGCGCTGGGGATATCGGTGCGATCGAGTCGTTGCACCGCCTCGCTGCGCAGGAACAGGTCATCCACGTAGTTGACCATGCTGCGGGTCAGCTCCGGGCTGGTGATCTGGTGATAGCGGTCGAAACGGTAGCGATCCTGCTGGTGCAGGTAGATGTCGTTGAGGCTGGCACCGGAGTAGAGCAGGGTGTCATCGAAGATGAAGCCCTTGAGGTGCAGTACCCCGAGCAGTTCACGCCCTTTCACCGGCACGCCGTAGATGGCGATCTGGTGCTCGTGGCGAGCAGCCATCTCCTGATACATCAGGTGGTTGCCGCCTTGCTTGCCCTTGCCGATCAGGCCGCGCTGGGCACGGTGGAAGTCGACGAACACCTTGACGTCTAGGGCCGGGTTGCGCTGCTTGGCGGCGTAGAGGGCGGAGAGGATCTCCCGTCCCGCCTCGTCATCCTGCAGATAGAGCGCCACCAGATAGATGCGCTGACGCGCGCTGGCGATGAGCGAGAGGATCCGGCTCTTGAAGTCCTTGGCGCTGTTGAGCACTTCAAACTGGTCTGCGGCGACGGCGATCTGGGGCAGGCGCGCCAGCAGCTGTCGATAATGTGCCGATGAATGCATAGAGAAACCTGAAATCACTGCGTTAAGCGTTCCACTCGGAGCGATGGATAGGCGATTCTAGCAATCTCGCCCTGTTAGCCAAAGAAAGAATCGTCATAAAGATGAAAAAGGCCTCACATTGGAGGCCTTTTTCTGCACGGTTGCGATCAGAGGAAGCTGTAGATGATCATCGCCATCACGCCGCCGGTGGTGCCGATGATGGTCTCCATCACGGTCCAGGTCTGCAGGGTCTGCTTCTCGGTGAGACCGAGGTAGCGGTTGGCCAGCCAGAAGCCGGAGTCATTGACGTGGGAGAGCACGATGGCCCCGCCGCCGATGGCGATGGTGACCGCCGCCAGCTGGGCGCCGTTCAGGCCGAGCGGTTCCAGCATCGGCAGCACCAGACCGCAGGCAGTCAGCATGGCGACGGTGGCGGAACCCTGAATGACCCGCACCGCGGCCGCCAGGATGAAGGCCAGCGCGACGATGGGCAGGCCGGAGTCTGCCAGCATGTTGCCAAGGGCGGCACCCACGCCGGAATCCACCAGGATCTGCTTGAACACGCCACCGGCACCGGTCACCAGGATGATGACGCCGGCCGGCTGGATGGCACTGTTGCAGACGTTCATCACCTCGTCACGGGACATGCCGCGACGGATCCCCAGCAGGTAGAAGGCGGCCAGGCAGGCGACCATGATGGCGGTGAAGGGGTGGCCGATGAACTCCAGCCAGCCGTGCAGGGGCGTGCCGGCCTCGACGAAGCGGCCAACGATGGTCTTGAGACCGATCAGCAGCAGCGGCAGGCCGATGAGGCCCATGGCCAGCCCGAAGGAGGGCAGGTTCTGGCCGTCGTCGTGGGCGCTGCTCTGGGCGTCGGCCGGCAGCGGCACGTCGACCACCTTGCTGATCAGCTCGCCAAACAGCGGGCCGGCCAGGATCAGGGCCGGAACGGCGGCGATCAGGCCGAACAGGATCATGTAGCCGAAGTCGGCGCCCAGCTGGGATGCCACCAGGATGGGGCCCGGCGCCGGGATAAGGAAAGCTTGGCAGGTGGCGATACCGGCCAGCAGGGCGATACCAATCTTAACCACGCTGCCGCCGCCACGACGGACGATGGCGAAGGCGACGCCGATCAGCAGTACCACGGCCACGTCGAAGAACAGCGGCAGTGCGCAGACGAAGCCGGTCAGCGCCATGGCCCAGTTGGCGCGCTTGACGCCGAACTTGCCGAGCAGGGTGTGGGCCACCCGGTCGAGGGCGCCGGTGACTTCCATCACCTTGCCGAACATGGCGCCCAGTGCCACCACCACGGCGACGAAACCTAGGGTACCGCCCATCCCTTTCTGGATGGTGGCGGCGATGTCGGCCGGGTTCATGCCGGCGGCGAGCCCTGCCACCATGGAGACCAGGATGAGGGAGACGACCGCGTGCAGGCGGGCCTTCATCACCAGAAAGAGCAGCAGCACGATGGAGCCGGCGGCCGTCATGATCAGGGAGAGGTCAGACATTGTTGTGCATTCCTTGTTCCAAGTTCAGTGTCGACACCCTGCCGATCCGTCGGCAGACCATATCTTTATGATTTATTTAGATTTATGGCCAGGGCTCAAACTCGATTGCCCAGGTGACTATGAGTGCGCTCAGTCTGTGGCAGACTTCACAATTCTTGTTGTTACCGGTAACATGTTACCGGTAACGTGCTAAGTTAGAACCCATCGGCAGCACGTTTTTTGAAAAATGAGATAGAGGTCAAACAATGGCGGGTAAGAGCATTATCGTGATGGGTGTATGTGGTAGCGGCAAGTCCAGCGTGGGCCTCAAGGTGGCTAGCGTGCTGGGCGCCAAGTTCATCGACGGTGATGATCTGCACCCCAGGGCCAACATCCAGAAGATGGCTGGCGGCAACCCGCTCAACGACGAGGATCGCGCCCCCTGGCTGGAGCGGATCCGCGACGCGGCCTACAGCCTGGAGCAGAAGAACGAGGTGGGCGTCATCGTCTGCTCGGCCCTCAAGAAGCAGTACCGCGACCAGATCCGTGAAGGCAACGAGTCGGTCAGCTTCCTCTTCCTCGACGGCAGCCAGCCGCTGATCCTCGAGCGGATGCGGGCCCGCAAGGGCCACTTCATGCGCGAAAGCATGGTACAAAGTCAGTTCGATACCCTGGAGCGCCCGGACGGCGAAGCCGGTGTATTCCACATCGATATCGACGGCACCTTCGAACAGGTGGTTGATCGCGCCGTCACAGCATTGGAGCAAGCCCAATGATCCATCAGGTCATTTCCAGCGTCACCGCCCGCATTCGCGAGCGCAGTGCCGCCCGTCGCCAGGCCTTCCTGGCCCGTATCCAGCGTCAGGCCGATCAGGGCAAGACCCGCGCCGCGCTGGCCTGCGGCAACCTGGCCCACGCCGTGGCCGCCTCCAGCTGTGACGAGAAGGGGCGCATCCTCGACATGACCCGCGCCAACGTCGGCATCGTCACCGCCTACAATGACATGCTGAGCGCCCATCAGCCCTATCAGGGCTATCCGGACATCATCAAGGCCGCGCTGGCCGAGCTGGGCCACAGCGCCCAGGTGGCCGGCGGCGTGCCCGCCATGTGCGACGGCGTGACCCAGGGGCAGCCGGGGATGGACATGTCCCTGTTCTCCCGCGATCTGATCGCCCAGGCGACCGCGCTGTCGCTCTCCCACAACACCTTCGACGCCACCCTGCTGCTCGGCATCTGCGACAAGATAGCCCCGGGTCAGATCATGGGGGCGCTCTCCCACGCCCACCTGCCCACCGCCTTCGTGCCGGCCGGCCCGATGGCGAGCGGTATCAGCAACGACGAGAAGGTGAAGGTGCGCCAGCAGTACGCCGCCGGCGAAGTGGGCCGTGACGCCCTGCTGCAGATGGAGTGCGGCGCCTACCACGCGGCGGGCACCTGCACCTTCTACGGCACCGCCAACACCAACCAGCTGGTATTCGAGGCCATGGGCCTGATGCTGCCTGGCTCCGCCTTCGTGCACCCGCACAGCGAGCTGCGTCGCGCCCTCACCGAGGAGGCGGCCCGCCGCATCAGCGCCATGATCCCGGGTTCCCCGGCCTATCGCCCTCTGAGTGCGGTGATCGACGAGCGCTCGCTGGTCAACGGGCTGGTGGCCCTGCTCGCCTCCGGCGGCAGCACCAACCACAGCATCCACATGGTGGCGCTAGCCCGCGCCGCCGGCCTGCACCTGACCTGGGATGACATCAGCGATCTCTCCGACGTGGTGCCGCTGTTGGTGCGCATGTACCCGAACGGCCCGGCCGATGTCAACGCCTTCGAGCAGGCGGGTGGCGTGCCCGGCCTGATGCGCCGGCTGGCTGAAGAAGGGCTGATCCACCTGGACGCCACTCCGGTGTTTGGCGAGATGGAGGATTACCTCAGCCGTCCGGCACTGGTGGATGGCCAGCTGGTATGGCAGCCGGTGGGTGAGAGCGGCGATGCGAGCGTGCTGTCGCCTTCTGGCAGCGTGTTCCAGGCTACCGGCGGCACCAAGTTGCTGGCAGGCAATCTGGGCCGCGCCGTGGTCAAGGTCTCCGCCGTGGCTCCCGAGTATCGGGTGATTGAAGCGCCGGCGCGGGTCTTCTCCTCCCAGCATGCGGTGGAAGCGGCCTACAAGGCGGGCGATCTCAATCAGGACGCCGTCATCGTGGTGCGCCACAATGGCCCGGCTGCCAACGGCATGCCGGAGCTGCACAAGCTGATGCCGGTGCTCGGCAACCTGCAAAAAGCGGGTTACAAGGTGGCGCTGGTCACCGATGGCCGTCTCTCCGGTGCCTCCGGCAAGATCCCGGCCGCCATCCACGTCACTCCGGAAGCGCTGCACGGCGGGGCCATCGGCCTGCTTGCCGATGGCGACCTGCTACGGGTTGACGCGGTAAACGGCAGCCTCGACTGCCTGACCGATTTGAGTGGCCGTACCCAGGCCGAGATCGACCTCACTCCGGAACAAGAGGGGTGGGGCCGTGAACTGTTCAGCGTGATGCGTCGCGCGGTATCGAGCGCCGAGTGTGGCGCCACCATCTTTGATTAAGAGCTGACTAAGGAAGAGCTATGCAGAACTGGAAAGTGACCCCGGCCGAGGTGTTTGCCGCCTCCCCGCTGGTACCCGTGATGGTCATCAATGAGCTGGAGCAGGCCCTGCCGATGGCCAAGGCGCTGCTGGACGGCGGCATCTCGGTGTTCGAAATTACCCTGCGCACCCCGGTCGCGCTGGAGGCCATCGCCCTCATCGCCAAGGCGATGCCGGATGCCATGGTCGGTGCCGGTACCGTGCTCAACTGCGCGCAGTTTGACGCTGCCGTGGCCGCCGGTGCCCGCTTCGTCATCTCCCCAGGGATGACGCCGGCCCTGCTGGCCCACGCGGCCAACAGCACGGCGCCGCTGATCCCGGGCGTAGCCACCCCGTCCGAGGTGATGCAGGCGCTGGAAGCGGGTTACGACCACCTCAAATTCTTCCCGGCCGAGGCGAACGGCGGCACCAAGGCGCTCTCCGCCATCGCCGCGCCGCTCCCCCAGGTGAAGTTCTGCCCCACCGGCGGTATCGGCCCGAAAAACGTGGCCGACTATCTGACGCTCAAGTGCGTTGCCACCGTCGGCGGCTCCTGGATGCTGCCGGCCGAGGCCGTCAAGAACGGTAACTGGGAAGAGGTGACCCTCCTCTCCCGCGAAGCCGTCGCCCTGGTCGCATCCTGATTTGACGCCGGCGTGAGCCGGACCTTCCGTTTGCCAAGCAAGCAGGCCACCCTCGGGTGGCCTGCTCTGTTTTGGCTGCATGGTGGGGATCTGGCCCTCAGCTCAGACTGTCCCCCTCGTAGAGGGAGAAGCCCATGTCGAGCCGGGTGTCGGCCAGTGGCTGGCCGTTGAGGCGGGCCAGCAGCATGGTGGCGGCCGCACGGCCGATCTCCTTGCGGGGCGTGACGATACTGGCCAGCTTGGGGGTCATGGCGTGGCCGATGTCGAGGGCGTTGCTGCCGGCGATGGCGATCTGCTGGGGCACGGGTATCCACTTGGCCTGACACTGCAGCAGGGCGCCCACCGCCAGGTCATCGTTGGTGCAGAACAGGCCGTCCAGATCGGGATAGCGCACCAGCGCCTGCTCCAGCAGCTGGCCGCCGAGGGTGAAGCTGGAGGATTGCTCGGTCAGCAGGTGCTGGCCGTTCAGGCCGAAATCCTGCATCGCCTGGTAGTAGCCTTCCATCCGCAGCTGGGTGCGCACGTCGAGCCGCGCGCCGAGGTAGACCAGCTTGCGTCGGCCCCGGCGCAGCATCTCTGTTACCATGGCCCGGGCGGCTGCCCGGTGATCCATGCCGACCACCATGTCGATGGGGCTCTGCGGCAGATCCATGGTCTCCACCACCGGGATGCCGGCGGTGGCAATCATCTTGCGGGTGCGCTCGGTGTGCTGGCTGTCGGAGAGGATCAGGCCATCGACGTGATAGGAGAGCAGGGAGGCGACCTGCTCCTCTTCCCGCTCCGGGCTGTAGCCGTAGTGGGCCAGCAGGGTCTGGTAGCCGGCGGGCCGGGTCACCGACTCGATGCCGTGCACCACGGCGGAGAAGACCTGGTTGGAGAGGGAGGGGATCAGGATGCCGATCGCCTTGCTGGTGGCGTTGGAGAGAATGTCCGGCGCCCGGTTGGGGATGTAGCCGAGCTCCTCCACCGCGGCGGCGATCCGCTCGCGGGTGCCTTCGGCCACGGCCTGTGGGTCGCGCAGGTAGCGGCTGACGGTCATCTTGGTGACCCCGGTCAGGTCGGCTATGTCCTGCAGGGTGGGGCGGCGCTTGCGGGTGTCGTTCATCTCGGGATCCGGCAGAAATGTTACACGTAACATTACCGTTTTTGTTTAACAAAGTCAGCATATGACGCCATCAACAGGGGGAGTCGCGGGATGATCAAGGACAAGTGCTTCGAGGGCGTGCGCTTCGAGCAGCAGGACCTGGAGGGGGAGCAGTTCCAGGGTTGCCGTTTCATCGGTTGCAACTTCTCCTGGCTCGATCTGGCCGAATGCCGCTTCGTCGACTGCAGCTTCTATGACCGGGAGCGCGAGCAGAGCTGTTTGCTGCAGGGTTGCGACCTGCGCGAAGCGAGTTTTCTGCGCTGCGATCTCACCATGGCCGACTGCAGCCAAAGCCAATGTCTGGGGCTGGAGCTGCGCGACTGTCAGGCGCTGGGGATCAACTTCTCCCGCGCCAGCTTTGCCAACCAGATCACCGTCAAGAGCTACTTCTGCGAGGCTCATCTGACCGGCAACAACTTCAGTTACGCCAATTTCGAAGGGTGCCTGCTGGAGCAATGCGAATTGAGCGGCAATCGCTGGCAGGGGGCCAACCTGTTCGGCGCCTCGCTGGCGGGCTCCGATCTCAGCGGTTCCGAGTTTGGCCAAATAGACTGGGCCAGTTTCAACCTGCAGGGTTGTGACCTGCGCCAGTGCGATCTGCCGGGGCTGGATCTGCGGCGGGTCAATCTGGACGGGGTGCAGATCAACGAAGATCAGCAGCAGGCCTTGCTGGAGCAGATCGGGCTGATCGTCTTCCCCTGAGCCGGCAGGAAAAGAGGTAAGTTTTCGTCATCTGCCGTCATGCCTGCTGCCATCAAAAAAGCCTGCATCATGCAGGCTTTTTTGATGGCAGTGTGGTGGTGATCAGCGCTTGGCCAGCCACTTGGTGGGGTTGATCGCCTCGCCCTGATAGCGGATCTCGAAGTAGAGGCCGGGTCTGTCCTGGCCGCCACTGTCGCCGACCAGCGCCACCGGTTCACCCTGTTCCACATTCTGGCCCACCTGGCGCAGCAGCGACTGGTTGTGACCGTAGAGGCTCATGTAGCCGCGGCCGTGATCGATCACCAGCAGCATGCCGAAGCCGTCGAGCCAGTCGGCGTAGACCACCTGGCCTGGTGCCACCGCTTTGACCTGGGTACCTTCACTGGCGCCGATCAGGGTGCCTTTCCACTTCAATTCGGCGGTGCGCGGCGAGCCGTAGGCAATCAGGATGGGGCCCTGCACCGGCCAGCGGAGGCTGCCGTTGGTCTTGAGTCCGCTGTAATAGCCGGCGCTGCTGATCCCAGAACCCCGCTCGGGTTTGTTGCTGGCCACTTCCTCGGTCGGCTGCTGTTGCTGGGCTGCCTTGTTCTGTTGGGCCGCGAGCCGCTGTTGTTCGGCACGGCGCTGCTCTGCCAGCTTGCGCTGCCGCTCCTGCTCCGCCTTCAGCTTGGCGAGGCGTTCCCGCTCGGCCCGTTCGCGGCGTTCCTGCTCTTCCCGCTGGCGGCGCAGCTCTTCCAGCCGGGCCTTCAAGGTTTTTTCCGCCTTGACCAGTTTGCTCAGCTTCTGCTCGTCATCCTGTACCGATTGCTGCAGCTGGTTGCGCACTTTGGCGCGGCTCTGCTGGCTGGCCAGCAGGCTCTGATGATGTTGCTGCTGTTCGCTCAGCAGGCTTTGCAGCCGGCTTTCGGTCTCTTTGGTGGCCTGCTGGTTTTTGGCCAGCTTGGTGCGGGTGGCACGCAGCGCCTCGATGGCTTCGATGCGGGCCTTGTTGAGGTAGTCGTAGTAGTCGAGGGAGCGGCTCAGTTTGGCCGGATCCTGCTGATTGAGCAGCAGTTTGAGGTAATCGTGGTTGCCGGCGGTGAAGGCGCTCTCGGCCTGCTTGGCCAGCAACTGCTTCTGATGGCTGGCCTGCTGTTCCAGATCCAGCTTGTCCTGCTGCAGCCCCACCAGTTTCTGCTGGTTCTCTCTGAGCTGCTGCTTGGTCTGTTCGAGCTTGGCGGCGGCGGCCGAGATAGCCTGCTCATCAGCCTTGAGCTGGTTGTTGAGCTTGGCAAGCTCCTGCTTGCTGAGCTTGATGGTCTGCTGCTGTTCCTTGATCTGGGACTGCATGGCTCCGAGCTGCTGGTTGGCAGCCCAGGCCGTGGCCGGCCCGAACGACAGACAAAAAAACAGCGCGCCGGCCAACAGGCCGACGCGACTGGTTTTGGTTGAAATAACTTCGCATCCCCGCATGGGGAAGGATTATTTCAGAATCATCAGGGGCTTGCCAGTCATTTCCGGCGGTACCGGCAGACCCATCAGGGTCAGCATGGTGGGGGCCAGATCGGACAATTTGCCGCCTTCAGCCACCTCGGCCTTGCGACCGAAATAGATGAGCGGAACCGGCAGGTTGGTGTGGGCGGTGTGGGCCTGACCGGTCTCTTCGTCCATCATCTTCTCGGCGTTGCCGTGGTCGGCGGTGATCAGGCACTCGCCACCCACTTCGGCCAGCGCGTCAGTGACGCGACCGATGCAGTGGTCGACTGCTTCACAGGCCTTGACCGCGGCGTCGAACACACCGGTGTGGCCGACCATGTCGCCGTTCGGGTAGTTGCAGATGATGACGTCGTACTTGCCGCTCTTGATGGCGCCGACCAGCTTGTCGGTCAGCTCTTCGGAGCTCATCTCCGGCTGCAGGTCGTAGGTGGCCACTTTCGGGCTGGCGACGATCTCGCGATCTTCGCCAGTGAAGCAGGCCTCTTCGCCGCCGTTGAAGAAGAAGGTGACGTGGGCGTACTTCTCGGTTTCGGAGATGCGCAGCTGGGTCTTGCCTTGCTTGGCCAGCCATTCACCCAGGGTGTTGACCAGCGCGGTCGGCGGGTAGGCACAGGCGGTTTTGATGTCGGCCGCGTACTCGGTGAGCATCACGAAGTTCAGCGCCGGGGTGGCGATGCGGGCGAAGCCGGTGAAGTCGCTGTCGACGAAGGCGCGGGTGATCTCGCGGGCACGGTCGGCACGGAAGTTCATGAAGATCAGCGCATCGCCATCCTGCATGGGGGCGGCGGCACCGATGCGGGTGGCTTTGACGAATTCGTCGTTCTCGTCGCGGGCGTAGGCGGCGGCCAGGGCTTCGCTGGCGCTGTCGGCGGTGAACTCGCCCTTGCCCTGGGTCATCAGGTCATAGGCTTGCTGCACGCGATCCCAGCGGTTGTCGCGGTCCATGGCGTAGTAACGGCCGATCATGGAGGCGAAGCGACCCTTGCCCAAGCGGGCGAACAGGGCATCGAACTGCTCGATGGAGGACTGGGCGGAGCGCGGCGGCACGTCACGGCCATCCAAGAAGGCGTGGAAGTAGATCTGCTCGGCGCCACGCTTGGCGGCCATTTCGATCATGCCCATGATGTGCTCTTCGTGGCTGTGAACGCCACCCGGGGACATCAGGCCCATGATGTGTACGGCCTTGCCCTTGGTCACGGCAGCATCGACCGCCTTGGCCAGCTCGACGTTCTGGAAGAAGTCGCCGTCCTGGATGTCTTTGGAGATGCGGGTCAGTTCCTGATAGACGATGCGACCGGCGCCGATGTTGACGTGGCCCACTTCGGAGTTCCCCATCTGACCATCCGGCAGACCCACGTCTAGGCCGGAGCCGGAGATCAGGGTGCTGGTGTAGTCACGGGCGAGACGGTCGAGGTTGGGAGTCTTGGCAGCAGCGACGGCATTGTGCTCTTGCTTGGTGCTGTAGCCCCAACCGTCCATGATGACCAGAACCAAAGGTTTCTTAGCTGTTGACATAAGGCTATGTCCTCTCGGATAGGAATGAATTGCGGGAAGTGAAACTAGCGTAATATTACTACATCTGCCGAAATAGTCACCTGATAGCCAAGCCCCGTCCGGCGGGGCCGCACGCTGTTGCCGAGCTGTTTCTGTTTTGTCGCCGGCTTGTCGCACCACTCGACGAATCCTCGCCGCAGCGGGCTGAATGCCACTTTTTATGCCGCCGCTTTCCCCCGTCCCCGTCTGGTGGGAGCCCGCTCCCGCTTTGCCGCCAAGATGGCTGATCTTGGCGGGGTCCCCATGTATACTCGGGCACTTGTCTTGGTCCCTGGATAGTAGAAGATGCAAGAGTATTTGGATTTTGCGGCCCGCAACCCGCTGCTGACCGCAGCCTGGTTCGGCCTGGCAGGCACCCTGGTTTACACCACTGTGCGTGCTCGTTTTTCTCCGGTGAAGTCGGTGAACAACCACACCGCAACCCTGCTGATCAACCGTGAAAACGCCACCGTGGTGGATATTCGCAGTCAGGAAGAGTTTGCCAAGGGCCATCTGGCCGGTGCCCAGCACCTGCCGCTCAGCCAGATCCAGAGCAATAATCTGGGCCCGGTTGAAAAGCATAAAGATGCCCCCATCATAGTGGTGTGCGAGTCGGGGATGACCGCTGGTGGCGCGGGTCGCCAATTGAGCAAAGCCGGCTTCAAGCAGGTGTATGTGCTCAGCGGTGGCATGGCCCAGTGGCGTGCAGAGAATCTGCCGGTGACCAAAAAACGCTGATTTAAGGGCCTGCGCCCACCTATTTTCATAAAAAGGAATCAAACAAAATGGCTGAAGAGATCAACAACCAGGAAGTACAACCGGAATTCCACATCCAGCGCGTCTACACCAAGGACGTCTCCTTCGAAGCGCCGAATACCCCGCACATCTTCCAGAAAGAGTGGCAGCCGGACGTCAAGCTGGACATGGACACCAAGACCAACATCCTGGCCGACAGCGTCTATGAAGTGGTACTGACCCTGACCGTGACCTGCAAGCTGGAAACCGAAACGGCCTTCCTGTGTGAAGTTCAGCAAGCCGGTATCTTCACCATCGGCAACCTGCCGGAGCCGCAACTGGCTCACTGCTTGGCTGCCTTCTGCCCGAACATTCTGTTCCCGTATGCTCGCGAAGCGGTGTCCAATCTGGTGAGCAAGGGTTCCTTCCCGCAGCTGAACCTGGCACCGGTCAACTTCGATGCCCTGTTTGCCCAGCACATGGCGCAGGCACAGGCCCAGCAGGCGACTGCGGAAGCCTGATAATGGCCGACCAGATCGCTATCTCGGTCTTGGGGGCGGGGTCTTATGGCTCCGCCCTTGCCATTTCTCTGGCGCGCAACGGTCATCCGACCCTGCTGTGGGGTCACGACCCTGCCCATGTCGCCGAGCTGGAACAAGACCGCTGCAACAAGGCTTTTCTGCCGGATGTCCCTTTTCCTGCCGATCTGCAGCTGACCGCCGATCTGCAACAGGCGGTACAAGCTGCCCCCGTGCTGTTGCTGGTGGTGCCGAGCCATGTGTTCGGCCAGGTACTGGCCCAGGTCAAACCCTTCCTGCGCCCGGATACCCGTATCGCCTGGGCCACCAAGGGGCTGGAGCCGGACAGCGGCCGTCTGCTGCAAGACGTGGCGCGCGAGGTGCTGGGTGACGAGATGCCGCTGGCGGTCATCTCCGGCCCCACCTTCGCCAAGGAGCTGGCCGCCGGTCTGCCGACCGCCATCTCGGTGGCGTCGACCCACGACGACTTCGCCGACGATCTCTCCCTGCTGCTGCACTGTGGCCGTTCGTTCCGGGTCTATACCAATCCGGACTTCATCGGTCTGCAACTGGGTGGGGCGGTCAAGAACGTCATCGCCATCGGTGCCGGTCTCTCCGACGGGTTGGGTTTTGGCGCCAACGCCAGGACCGCACTCATCACCCGGGGCCTGGTAGAGATGCAGCGCCTGGGCGCCGCGCTCGGTGCCGACGCCAAGACCTTCATGGGGATGGCGGGGCTCGGGGATCTGGTGCTGACCTGTACCGACAACCAGTCGCGCAACCGTCGCTTCGGGCTGGCCCTCGGGGCCGGCAAGGATGTGAACACCGCCATGACCGAGATCGGTCAGGTGGTGGAAGGCTATCGCAACACCAAGGAGGTGCATCTGCTGGCGGCCCGCTGTGGCGTCGAGATGCCCATCTGCGAGCAGATCTTCAAGGTGCTGTACGAAGGCAAGAATCCGAAAGAGGCGGCCATCGCCCTGCTGTCGCGAGACAAGAAGGACGAGTGATCCACCCGCTGCAGAATGCAAAAGGCCCCGCCAACTGGCGGGGCCTTTTCTTTGCTGCATGTCTTTGCCACAAGGGCAGAAAATCAGTAGTAGGAGTGATCGCCGCGCTGGTGCTCGGTGGCATCCTTGACGCCGTTGAGCTCGCCCGGGAATTTCTCCAGCAGCTGCTTCTCGATCCCCTCTTTCAGGGTGTAGTCGACCATGGAGCAACCGTTGCAACCGCCGCCGAACTGCAGGATGGCCAGCTTGTCCTCGGTCAGTTCGACCAGGGTGACCTTGCCGCCGTGACCGGCCAGCATGGGGTTCACCTCGGACATCAACACGTACTCGATACGGTCGATCAGCGGAGCGTCGTCGGCCACTTTGCGCATCTTGGCGTTGGGGGCTTTCAGGGTGAGCTGGGAGCCCATTTGATCGGTGACGAAATCGATGGTGGCATCCACCAGGAAGGGGGCGCTCAGGGGATCGACCAGGCAGTCGAAGCCGCTGAAGGGCAGGTGTTGATCTTCCGGATCGACCGCGTCGGGTGGGCAATATGATACGCCGCACTCGGCATTCTGGGTTCCCGGATTGACCACAAACACCCGGATATTGGTGCCATCAGGCTGTTTTTCCAGCAGTTTACGGAAATGGGCCTGGGCGGTGTCGGAAATGCTGATCATCACTATCCTCATAAACCTGAGTGTACGACTAGGGTATTCATGATAACTCTCTTGGCAAGGCTTGGGTAGCATGCCGATGGTTACTTGAGATGCTTGAGGGTGCGACAGACGGCCCACACTTCCACCTTTGTGACCCCGCTCTCATGGAGCAAACGGGTGAGATGGCCAGCGGTCGCGCCCGTGGTGACCACGTCATCGAGCAGCGCCACGTGCTGATAGGCGTGTGGTCTGATCTGGAAGGCGCCGCGCAGATTGCACCGCCGCTGGCCGGCACTGAGCCTGGTCTGCTGCGGGGTTGCCCTGACCCGGCGCAGCAGGCGCTTGTCACAAGGAATGCCGGTCAGCTCGCTGAGAGTGAGGGCTATCTCTTCCGCCTGATTGAAGCCGCGCCACCATTTGCGCCACCAGTGCAGAGGCACCGGAATGATGGCCTCTGGCGGCTCGCTGAGATCCAGATGATCGGCAAGCAACCGGGCAAGCAGCGGGGCCAGCAGGATCTGGCCGGAATACTTCAGCCGGGGGATCAGCATGGGGTAGGGTGGTCGGTAGTCACCGATGACCTGCAGCCGCTCCCATGGCGGCGGCCTGCGCTGGCAGCGGCCGCAGATCGGCAGGCGTTCTTCATGCAATGTCGGCAAGGGAGCGGCACACAAGCGGCAGGTGTGCTCAGCCTGCTGCAGGGCCTGTCGGCACCAGCTGCACAGCAAGGGATCTACATCGCAAGGCTGCTGGCAGAGCAGGCAGTTGCCCTGCCAGTCGGCGTGGCGGCCGAGGATCGGACTTGCTTTGGCGAGCAACCGCTTTAACATGCTGACCCCAACAGAGTGAACAGGATCTGAGTCTAGATGAGCGTGTCGGTTGAGCGGTTTGGTCAGGGGCCCGATCTGGTGCTGTTGCACGGATGGGGAATGAATGGCGCGGTCTGGCACGGCATTGTGCCGGCCCTGGCGTCTCGCTATCGCGTCCACCTGGTGGATCTGCCCGGCTTTGGCAACACTCCATTGGTAGGTGAGGTGGAGTACAGTCTGCCTTGGCTGGCTGAACAGGTGGCTGCCATCTTACCGGAGCAGTGCCATTTGCTGGGTTGGTCCCTCGGTGGCCTGGTGGCAAGCCAGTTGGCCTTGAGCCATCCCGAGCGACTGCACTCCCTCATCACGGTGGCCAGCTCCCCCTGTTTCATGGCCCAGGGCGACTGGCCAGGGATTGCCCCCAAGGTACTGACCGGTTTCAACCAGATGTTGGCGGGGGACTTCAAGCAGACCATCGAACGCTTCCTGGCGATCCAGGCCATGGGCAGCGAACACGCCAGGGACGACATCCGCCAGTTGCGCCACTGGCTGGCGGAGCGGCCCGCTCCACAGCTGGCCGCGCTGGAGGCCGGACTCGGTTTGCTGGCCGAGGTCGATCTGCGCGATGAGCTAACACCATTGAGCCTGCCTTGGCTGCGAGTCTACGGTCGGCTGGATTCGCTGGTGCCCAAGGCATCGATCCCTCTGCTGGACGAGCGTTACCCAAGCAGCCGGAGTGTGGTGCTGGAAAAGGCCTCACACGCGCCCTTTATTTCCCATCCACAGCAGTTCATTGAAATCATTGAATATTTTGTAGGTTGAAAAATAGCCAATTTGCTTCATTAATCCTCTGGCGTGGCGGATAATTAATCCAGTGTCAGAGGAGAGTTGTCATGCGTATAGATTCAGCATTGAACAGCGGTGTGCAAGGCTTTCAGCGTGCGGAGCAGATCGCCGACAAGGCGTCCAGCCAGATCGCCAGGCTCAATACCCCGAGCGGTGACAAGGTGCAGTTGCCCGAAGAACTGGTGAACCTCAAGAGTGCCGAGGTGCAGGCCGGCGCCTCTGCCAAGGTGATCCAGACCGCCAGCGACATGATGGGAACCCTGATCGACATCCGGGTGTGACATGAACATCAATGTCAGTCTGCCGACCATCATTCCCAACCAGCTGCAACCGCAGACGGAATCGGCACGCACTGACAATCGTCGCGCGGCACTCATCCCCCAGAGCCGTCAGAGCGAGGCTTTCAACGCCGAGTCCGAAGTCGGCTCCCAGAAAGAGAAATCCAGAGCCAGCCAGGCCAATCCCAATCAAACTTCCCAGCAGGCGCGAGACGGTGCCCAGACCGGCAACCCGCAGACGGCGGTCGACAACCGCTTTGTCGAGGCCACCGGTGAGGACGGCCAGCGCAACAAACAGCAGGATCCCAAGCAGCAGGAGCAACAGCAGAAGCAGGAGTTGCAGGTCAAGGAGCTGGCCGACAGGGATCAGGAGGTGCGTACTCATGAGCAGGCGCACCAGAGCACCGGTGGTCAGTATGCCGGCAGCCCTACCTATGAGTTTGCCATGGGGCCGGATGGCAAGCGTTACGCGACTGGCGGTGGCGTCTCCATCGACATCGGAACCATCCCCGGCGATCCCAGAGCCACCATCGCCAAGATGCAACAGGTGCGGGCCGCCGCACTGGCACCTGCCGAGCCCTCTTCTCAGGATCTGAGCGTAGCCAGAAGTGCTGCGGCCAAGGAGGCACAGGCCCGCAAGGCGCTGCTCTCATCCGACCCTGATACCGCCCTGGCTGCCGATGGCAGCGCCAAGACGGGCGTGCTGAACGGCTACATGGAGCAGCGCAATCAGGTCATCGCCCAGCGTTATCAGCAGGCCGTCAAGCCTGCGGCCCAGCAGAACCTGAGCCTGAGTGTCTGAGGTTTCCACTGTATTTCCGCCCGGTTTTTCCCTCGCGAGCAGGCATTTGCAACTAATCTGAGGGGTAATCCCATCCACGCTCACAGGAGTCGTCATGCACTTTGATGAAGTCAAACCGGAAGATTTTGCCACCTTCTCCCGTGTACCGCCGCCGCACCTCCAGATGGAGCAGTTCTTGATGCAGCTCGGCGGGGGCGGTACCGAAGGCACCCATTTCAAGAAGAAGGTGATGTTGGCGGCAGGCTGGAGCCATACCGGAGTGGTCTCTTATGGCAAGTATCCGCAAGAGGCCTGCAAGGCATTCAACCGGCTGCGGGAGGTACTGGCAGCCCATCGGGAGGCTGACGCCATTCTGGCTGCGCTGGCCCAATGAGGCGGCACAACAGCGACAAAAAAGCCCCTCGCGGGGCTTTTTGCATTCTGGGGACTTATTTCTTCAGTTTCGAGAGGGCGGCCGCGAAGGCGTTGCCCATGGCGCCATCGGCTGGGGGGCTCTGACGCGGTGCCTGCTTCGGCTTGGCATTGCCGGTGTGGCGCGTCTCGGCCGGTTTGCGTGCCGGCTGGCCGGTTTTTTCATCCAGACGCATGGTCAGACTGATGCGTTTGCGCGGTACGTCGACCTCCAGCACCTTGACCCGGACGATGTCACCGGCCTTGACCACCTCGCGGGGATCCTTGACGAAGCGATCTGTAAGGGAGCTGATATGCACCAGCCCGTCCTGATGGACGCCGATGTCGACGAAGGCGCCGAAGTTGGTGACGTTGGTGACCACCCCCTCCAGCACCATCTCGGGCACCAGATCGCTGATTTTCTCCACCCCGTCCTTGAAGGTGGCGGTCTTGAACTCGGGGCGCGGGTCGCGGCCCGGCTTGTCCAGCTCACCGATGATGTCGGTGACGGTGGGCACCCCGAACTGCTCATCGGTGTAGTCGGCGGGCTTGAGGGTGCGCAGCAGGCTGCTGTTGCCGAGCAGGCTGTCCACGGTCTGCTCCAGCTTGGCGAGGATCCGCTCCACCACGGGATAGGACTCCGGGTGCACCGCTGAACCGTCCAGCGGATTGCTGCCGCCGCGAATGCGCAGGAAGCCGGCGCACTGCTCGAATGCCTTGGGCCCGAGCCGACTCACTTTCAGCAACTGCTGGCGGTGCTGGAAGGCGCCGTTCTCATCCCGGTAGGCGACGATGTTCTGGGCCAGGGTCTGGGAGAGGCCGGAAACCCGGTTGAGCAGGGCGACCGAGGCGGTATTCACATCCACCCCGACTGCGTTCACGCAATCCTCGACCACCGCATCGAGGCGGCGGGCCAGCTGGCTCTGGCCGACGTCGTGCTGGTACTGGCCGACACCTATGCTCTTGGGATCGATCTTGACCAGCTCGGCCAGCGGATCCTGCAGCCGGCGGGCGATGGAGACAGCGCCGCGAATGGAGACATCGAGATCCGGGAACTCTTGAGAGGCGAGCTCGGAGGCGGAATAGACGGAGGCTCCCGCTTCACTCACCACGATTTTCTGCGCCTTGGCGGCCGGGTAGCGCTCGAACAGATCGCTCACCAGGCGGTCGGTTTCCCGCGAGGCGGTGCCGTTGCCGATGCTGATGAGTTCGACCTTGTGCTTCTGGCACAGCTCGCTCAGGGTCTTGAGACTCTGGTCAACCTGGCGCTTGGGTTCGAACGGATAGATGGTCGTGTGATCGACCAGCTTGCCGGTGGCATCGACCACCGCCACCTTGACCCCGGTGCGGATGCCCGGATCCAGCCCCATGGTGCAACGCATGCCAGCCGGCGCCGCCATCAGCAGATCCTTGAGGTTCATGGCGAATACCTTGATCGCCTCGTCTTCTGCCGATTCGCGGATGCGGCCGATCAGCTCGGTCTCCATCTGCAAGGAGAGCTTGATCTTCCAGGTCCAGCTCACCACCCCCTGCAGCCACTTGTCGGCCGGGCGGTTTTGCAGGTTGAGTCTGAGGTGATGGGCAATGAGCCCTTCGCAGGGGCTGGCGCCCTCATCGTCACCGGCAACCAGTGCCAGGTTGAGGATCCCCTCGTTGCGACCGCGCAGCATGGCCAGTACCCGGTGGGAGGGGGTCTTGTGCAGCGGTTCGTCATGCTCGAAGTAGTCCTTGAACTTGGCCCCTTCCTGCTCCTTGCCGGTCACCACGCGAGCGCGCAGGGTGGCGTTGTGCCACAGATAGTCGCGCAGCTTCTCCAGCAGATCGGCCTGCTCGGCGAAGCGCTCCATCAGGATGTAGCGGGCACCGTCGAGGGCGGCCTTGCCGTCGGAGATCCCCTGCTCGGCATTGAGGAAGCGAACCGCCTCCTGCTCGGGATCTTTCAGCGGGTCGCTCAGCAGCAGGTCGGCCAGTGGCTCCAATCCCGCCTCGATGGCCATCTGCCCCTTGGTGCGGCGCTTGGGTTTGTAGGGGAGGTAGAGGTCTTCCAGCCGGGTCTTGCTGTCGGCGTCGTTCAGCTCGCGGGCCAGCTCCGGGGTCAGTTTGCCCTGCTCTTCGATGGAGCGCAGGATCACCTGACGGCGATCTGCCAGTTCACGCAGGTAGCCGAGGCGGCTCTCCAGGGTACGCAGCTGGCTATCGTCCAGACCGCCGGTCACCTCTTTGCGGTAACGGGCGATGAAGGGGACGGTGGCACCTTCGTCCAGCAGGCGAACGGCGGCCTGCACCTGCTCCGGGCGGGCATTCAGCTCACCGGCAATCTGATGTTCTATTACGTGGCTTTGCATCGAGGGTCTCTTGGTCGGGTCCTGGTCAACGGGCAGGCGCGAGGCGATGTCGCCGGGCAGGGGTCTGTCCTGGCGGTACTCAAGGTACCAGCCGGACCACTGCCGCACGGGCCGGTTGGCGCCGCAAGGCGCCGGGTGTGAGCACTATATGGGGTCGGGCAGCGGGATGCCACCCCGGCAAAAACGACGCTTGTCATACCCGGTGGGCGGACATGTTCGGTCTCTCCTGGCCTCGTCAGCCGATTTGGCAGCCTGAGCCGGCGCTGGCTTATTTGGGATAGCTGATCTCATTGATGTACCAGCAGGCGTCACCGACTGGCGTACGCACTATGGCCTCGTCCCCCACCTCTTTCTTGAGCAGGGCGCGGGCCATGGGGGAGTCGATGGAGATGTAATCCTTGCGCTCGAAGATCTCGTCATAGCCGACGATGCGAAAGCGCTTGGTCTCCCCCTCCTCGTTTTCCACCTCGACCCAGGCACCGAAAAAGACCTTGCCCTCCTGGGCGGGGGAGTAGTCGACGATCCCCAGCTCCTCGAGGCACTTGCGCAGGTAACGGACCCGCCGGTCGATCTCCCGCAGCCGTTTCTTGTTGTATTGGTAGTCGGCATTCTCGCTGCGATCACCGAGGCTGGCTGCCCAGGCCACTTTGCGGGTGGTCTCGGGGCGCTCCTCGCGCCAGAGGAAATCGAGCTCCTGTTTGAGCTTGTTGTAGCCTTCACGGGTGATCAGCTTGGTCTTCATCGGTCGTTACCTGTGTCAGTGGGGCTGATGAGCCTCTTATGGCTCGGCAGATCTTATCCGTTGTCGCCTTGCTGTCGAGCAAAAACTGGGGCGTCTGAGGGGGTGCCTGAGTGATGAGGTACGGGATGTAGGGGCGCAAAATCGGCTGAATGGGCAATAACCGGTAACATATTTAGGCTTGGCCGTTACGAGCCCGAGCTCTAGTATTGGCAGCATATCGAGAGGAGAGGCAAGCAATGAGTCAGCAATACAAGGTTCTGGTCGTCGACGATGATTTGAAATTACGTTCCCTGCTGGAGCGCTACCTGACCGAACAGGGGTTCGTGGTTCGGGGCGTCGCCAATGGTGAACAGGCCGACCGCCTGCTGACCCGTGAGAACTTCAGCCTGATGGTGCTGGATTTGATGCTGCCGGGGGAAGATGGCCTCTCCATCTGCCGCCGCCTGCGCGAGGCTGGCAACCAGATCCCGGTGCTGATGTTGACCGCCAAGGGGGATGAGGTGGATCGCATCGTCGGGCTCGAGATGGGTGCTGATGATTACCTGCCCAAGCCGTTCAACCCCCGTGAGCTGCTGGCCCGGATCCGCGCCGTGCTGCGCCGGCACACCGTCGAGTTGCCGGGGGCCCCCTCCACCGCCGAGAAGGTAGTGAGCTTTGGCAGCTATCAGCTCAACCTGGCGACCCGCGAGCTGAGCCGCGATGGTGACCCGGTTGCGCTGACCAGCGGCGAATTCGCCGTGCTCAAGGTGCTGGTGAGCCATCCGCGCGAGCCTCTCTCCCGCGACAAGCTGATGAACCTGGCCCGCGGTCGTGAATACACCGCCACCGAGCGCAGCATCGACGTGCAGGTCTCGCGCCTGCGTCGCCTGCTGGAGCAGGACCCGGCGCAGCCCCGTTATCTGCAGACCGTCTGGGGTCTGGGCTATGTGTTCGTGCCGGACGGTGATGGCGAATGAAGAAAGTGAGCAGCATGTTCTCCCGCATGCTCTGGTTTTTGGCCGCCGTGCTGGTGGTCTATCAGTTTGTCTCCTATGCCACCTTCTACAACTATCTGCTGGCGCCGACCGTCAAGCAGATCAGTCACCTGCTGGCCAACCAGGTCAAGCTCATCTTCCCGGTCGAGAGCAACCAGCTGGCGTTGAGTGAAGACGCCGAGGCGCTGGTCTATGTGGCGACCGGCAGCGACATCTATACCCAGACCGAGGCGGAGCAGCACGGGCTCAACGAGTCCAAGCCCTACACCTATCTGGAAGAGAGCATCAGCCGCGAGCTGGGGGGCAAGACCAAGGTCAGGGTCGAGATCCAGGATCACTACATCATCTGGATCCAGCCGCCCCAGGCCAACAAGGTGTGGGTGCGCATCCCGCTGACCGAGATCGAAGACGACGACATCGAGCCGCTGATCCTCTACATGAGCGTGCTGCTGGTGGTGACCCTGTTCGCCGCCTGGCGCTTTGCCCGCCAGCTGGTGCGGCCGCTGGAGGATCTGGAGGCGGGGGCCGTGGCGGTGGCGCGCGGCAATTTCCCCGATGCGTTGGGGGAGCAGGGCTCGCGGGAGGTGCGTCGGCTGACTCGCACCTTCAATCACATGTCGAGCTCCATCAAGGGCCTGATCGAGGAGCGCAACCTGATGATGGCGGGCGTCTCCCACGATCTGCGTACCCCGCTGACCCGTATCCGGCTGGCGACCGAGATGATGTCCTCTGGCGATGAGTACCTCAAGGAGAGCATCAACGCGGACATTGACGAGTCCAACGGCATCATCGATCAGTTCATCGACTACATTCGGCCGGACGAGGGGCTGGATACCCAGCAGATCGACCTGACCCAGCTGATCCACGACAGCTTGCTGGTGCAGACCGATCAGGGACTGGAGGTGGAGCTCGAGTTGCCGGCCGAGGCGGTACGAGTGGCCTGCAACCCCATCAGCATCCGCCGCATCCTCAACAACCTGTCGGGCAATTCGCTGCGCTACGGTGCGAGCCGGCTGCAGGCCGAGCTCAAGGATGATGGTCACTGGGTGCGGTTGCGTCTGTCGGATGACGGCCCCGGCATTCCGGAGCAGGATTACTACCGGGTGCTCAAGCCCTTCACCCAGGGCAACGAGGCCCGTACCGGCAGCGGCAGCGGCCTGGGGTTGGCCATCGTCGCCAAGATAGTGTCCCAGCATCATGGCACCATCAGGTTGGGGCGCTCCGAGCTGGGGGGCTTGCTGGTGGAGATCCGGCTGCCCAAGAACCAGCCGCTGGAGTGGATTGATTGAACGAAGGGCGTATCCGTGGATACGCCCTTTGCATGTCAGGCTTGCGGCTCGCTGGTCTTGCGGTAGCGCCTGCCGTATTTCAGTTGCTGGATCAGCAGGGCGGCGACGATGAGCGCCAGCCCGATGGGGGTGGCCGGGTGGATGGTCTCGCCGATCAGCAGGTTGAGCAGTACCAGTGAGGCAAACGGCGAGATGAAGATGAGGTTGCTGATGGGGGCCGTGTTGGTGGCGTGGCGCAGCGCCATCAGCCAGAGCACGAAGCCGAAGCCCATCTCGAACAGTCCCACGTAGATGGCACCGGCCCACCCCTGCCAGGCGGTCATGGCAAAGTCCGAGAGCAGCCAGGTTGCCGCGACGATAAAGGGCAGGCTAATGATGAAGCCTAGCAGCAGGCTGACGATGGGGTCGCCCTGGTTGCGGGTGTTGAGGATCCAGTAGCCGGCCCAGATCAGGGTCGACACCAGCGCCAGCGTGACGCCGAGAGGGCTGTCGAACTGCAGACCGAATACATCCCCCTTGGTGGCGATCACCAGCGCGCCGAAGTAGCCGAGCACGATGGCGACTCCGTCACGGCGGCGCAGCTTCTGACCGAGGAAGGGCACCGCCAGCAGACTGAGGGTGATGGCCCAGGTGTAGTTGAGGGTCTGGGCCTGCTGGGCGGGCAGCAGGTCATACGCCTTGAACAGCAACAGGTAATAGAGGAAGGGGTTGAGTACTCCCAGTGCCAGATAGTAGAGGGGGCGACTCTTGATGTAGCCGAGCAGCAGCGGCAGTTTGCCCTGACAGGCTACGATCACTCCCAGCGTCAGGGTCGAGGTGCAGGCCGCGACCAGCAGTAGTTGCACCGGTTCAAAGTAGGTGAGGGAGATCTTGAAGGCGCTGGCGACCGTCGACCAGAGGGCGACGGCGCAGAGTCCATATTGATAGGCTTTTTTCTGATCTTTGAGCATGGGGTGTCGTTCCGATGACGAAGGCCGGCGCACAGTCTACCAGCCTGTTTGCAACATTGTCGTTACCCCTGCCAGGCAAGGGCTTGCCCAGCCGTTGGCGAGATCCATCTGTCACATAAAATTGCGCACAATCTGTTCGCCTTCTCTTGCGCAAATTGAAAAAATCCGTATAATCCCCTCCGCTTACCCATGAGGTAAGCCAGACGATATGTCTGCTTGCTGAGTTTCCCGCTTGCGGGGGCCAGCCATACAGTCCTCCCGATATGGGAGGAAACGTGAAAAATCACACCTCTGGCGGGAGTAATCTCGGTCGGGCGGTGTTGATTTATGTTCTTTTATCTATTGGAGCTCTGTCAATGCAGAACCAAAGAATCCGTATCCGCCTGAAGGCTTTTGATCATCGCCTGATCGATCAATCCACTGCGGAAATCGTTGAAACTGCAAAGCGCACCGGCGCGCAGGTTCGCGGTCCTATTCCGCTGCCGACTCGCAAAGAGCGCTTCACCGTCCTGATCTCCCCGCACGTCAACAAAGATGCGCGTGATCAGTACGAGATCCGCACTCACAAGCGTCTGGTAGACATCGTTGAGCCGACTGACAAGACCGTTGACGCTCTGATGCGTCTGGATCTGGCAGCTGGTGTAGACGTCCAGATCAGCCTGGGTTAATTACGGAAAGAGGTTGATAACAATGACAATCGGTCTTGTAGGTCGCAAAGTGGGTATGACTCGCATCTTCACTGAAGATGGCGTTTCTATCCCGGTGACTGTTATCGAAGTTGAAGCTAACCGTGTAACTCAGGTCAAATCTGTAGAAACCGACGGCTACAACGCTATTCAGGTTACCACTGGCGCCAAGAAAGCCAGCCGTGTAACCAAGCCGGAAGCTGGCCACTTCGCCAAAGCTGGTGTAGAAGCCGGTCGCGGTCTGTGGGAATTCCGCCTGAACAACGGTGAAACTTTCACTGTTGGTAGCGAGCTGAAAGTAGATCTTCTCGCTGACGTTAAGCTGGTAGACGTTACCGGCACATCCAAGGGTAAAGGTTTTGCCGGTACTGTTAAGCGCTGGAACTTCCGCACCCAGGATATGACCCACGGTAACTCTCTGTCCCACCGTGTACCTGGCTCCATCGGTCAAAACCAGACCCCGGGCCGTGTATTCAAGGGCAAAAAGATGGCTGGTCACATGGGTGCTGAGCGTGTAACGACTCAGAACCTGGAACTGGTTCGTGTTGACGCTGAACGCAACCTGCTGCTCATCAAAGGCGCAGTACCGGGTGCAACCAACGGCAACGTGATCGTTAAACCTGCCGTCAAAGCGTAACGTCTGAGGAGATAGTAATGGAATTGGTAATGAAAGACGCCAAGAGCGCTCTTGAAGTTTCCGAGACTACCTTCGGGCGCGAATTCAACGAAGCTCTGGTTCACCAGGTTGTCGTTGCTTATGCCGCTGGTGCCCGTCAGGGTACTCGTGCGCAGCTGACTCGCTCTGAAGTGTCTGGTGGCGGCAAAAAGCCGTGGCGTCAGAAGGGTACTGGTCGTGCCCGTGCTGGCTCCATCCGTTCGCCCATTTGGCGTTCCGGTGGTGTGACTTTTGCAGCTAAGCCGCAAGATCACAGCCAGAAAGTAAACAAGAAGATGTACCGCGGCGCTATCCGTAGCATCCTGTCCGAGCTGGTACGTCAAGAGCGCCTGATCGTTGTTGAGAAGTTCGGCATCGAAGCTCCGAAGACCAAAGAACTGATCGCCAAGCTGAAAGAAATGGAACTGACTGACGTTCTGATCGTGACTGCTGAAGTCGATGAGAACCTGTTCCTGGCTGCTCGTAACCTGTACAAAGTTGACGTGCGTGACGTTGCCGGTATCGACCCGGTCAGCCTGATCGCTTTCGACAAGGTTCTGATGACTGCTGACGCAGTTAAGCAAATCGAGGAGATGCTGGCATGATCCGTGAAGAGCGTCTGCTGAAAGTTCTGAAGGCTCCGCACATCTCTGAAAAGAGCACCATGGTCGCAGAAAAGCAGAACACTATCGTGTTCAAAGTTGCTGTTGATGCCACCAAGGCGGAAGTCAAAGCTGCAGTTGCGAAACTGTTCGAGGTCGAAGTTGAGACCGTCCGTACCCTGAACATGAAGGGTAAGACCAAGCGCGCAGGTGCACGCGTAGGCCGTCGTTCCGATTGGAAAAAGGCTTATGTGACCCTGAAAGCTGGTCAGGACATCGACTTCATGGGCGCAGCCGAGTAAGAGGAGTTCTGAAAAATGGCAATCGTTAAGTGCAAGCCTACTTCTCCGGGCCGCCGCCACGTCGTCAAGATCGTCAACCAAGACCTGTACAAGGGCAAGCCCTTTGCAGCTCTGCTGGACAAGAAAGACAAGTCCGGTGGTCGTAACAACAACGGCCGCATCACCACCCGTCACATCGGCGGTGGTCACAAGCAACACTACCGTATCGTCGACTTCAAGCGCGACAAAGACGGTATCCCGGCCAAAGTAGAGCGCCTGGAATACGATCCTAACCGTACCGCAAACATCGCCCTGGTGCTGTATGCAGACGGTGAGCGTCGTTACATCCTGGCTCCGAAAGGCCTGAAAGCTGGTGATGCAATCGCTTCTGGTGCTGATGCCGCAATCAAGGTAGGTAACACCCTGCCGATGCGCAACATCCCGGTCGGTTCTACCGTTCACGCTGTTGAGATGAAGCCTGGTAAAGGTGCCCAGCTGGCTCGTTCCGCTGGTACTTTCATCCAGATCCTGGCTCGTGAAGGTAACTATGTAACTCTGCGTCTGCGTTCCGGCGAAGTACGTAAAGTTCTGGCCGAGTGCCGCGCCACCATCGGTGAAGTTGGTAACTCCGAGCACATGCTGCGTCAACTGGGTAAAGCCGGTGCAAACCGCTGGCGTGGTATTCGTCCGACCGTTCGCGGTATGGCGATGAACCCGGTCGACCACCCGCACGGTGGTGGTGAGGGTCGCAACAAGGGCATGCAGCCTGTGTCCCCATGGGGCCAGAAGGCTAAAGGCTTCAAGACCCGTAAGAACAAGCGTACCGACAAGTACATCGTACGTCGTCGTAACAAGTAATTGTTAACATAGAGGAATCACCATGCCACGTTCTCTCAAGAAGGGTCCATTTATTGACCTGCACTTGCTGAAGAAGGTAGAGAAAGCGGTGGAAAGCGGGGATAAAAAGCCGGTTAAGACCTGGTCCCGTCGTTCAATGATCATCCCGAACATGATCGGTTTGACCATCGCTGTCCATAATGGTCGTCAGCACGTTCCGGTTTTCGTTACCGAAGAAATGATCGGTCACAAACTGGGTGAATTCGCACCGACTCGTACTTATCGCGGCCATGCTGCTGATAAGAAGGCTAAGAAGCGCTAAGGGATAAATGATGGAAGCTATCGCTAAACACCGTTATGCCCGTACTTCTGCCCAGAAAGCTCGTCTGGTAGCCGATCAAGTACGTGGTCTGTCCGTAGACAAGGCTCTGAACATCCTGACCTTCAGCCCGAAAAAGGCTGCAGCTCTGGTGAAGAAAGTGCTGGAATCTGCCATTGCAAACGCTGAGCACAACGAAGGCGCCGATATCGACGCGCTGCGTGTTGCTACTATCATGGTCGACGAAGGTCCCTCCATGAAGCGCATCCGTCCGCGTGCCAAAGGTCGTGCGGATCGTATCCTCAAGCGTACCGCTCACATCACCGTAGTGGTATCCGACGCTAAGGCTGGGAGATAAGCAATGGGTCAGAAAGTACATCCTAATGGCATTCGCCTGGGTATTACCAAGCCTTGGAATTCTACCTGGTTCGCGAACACCAAAGACTTCGCTGACAACCTGTACAGCGATTTTCAAGTACGCCAGTTCCTGACCAAGGAACTGAAAAACGCGTCCTTGTCCAAGATCACCATCGAGCGTCCGGCCAAGAGCATCCGTGTGACCATTCACACCGCTCGTCCGGGTGTTGTGATCGGTAAGAAAGGCGAAGACGTTGAGAAACTGCGCAAAGCTGTAGCCGCAATTGCTGGCGTGCCTGCTCAGATCAACATTTCCGAAGTCCGCAAGCCGGAGCTGGATGGCAAACTGGTTGCCGACAGCATCACTTCCCAGCTGGAGCGTCGTGTAATGTTCCGTCGTGCTATGAAGCGCGCCGTACAGAACGCAATGCGCCTGGGTGCCAAGGGCATCAAAGTGGAAGTTTCCGGTCGTCTGGGCGGCGCTGAAATCGCGCGTACCGAATGGTACCGTGAAGGTCGTGTGCCGTTGCACACCCTGCGTGCCGACATCGACTACGCAACTTCTGAAGCCCACACCACTTACGGTGTGATCGGCGTTAAAGTTTGGATCTTCAAGGGCGAAGTTCTGGGCGGTCTGGCTGCTGTTAATGCCGCTGCTGCTCAAGAGCAAGCTCCTGCAAAGCCCAAGCGTGACAACAAGCGCCGCGCTGCTAAGTAAGGAGATTCGGTAAATGTTGCAACCAAAGCGTACTAAATTCCGCAAGACCCACAAGGGTCGTAACCGCGGTCTGGCCAACTCTGGTAACGAAGTATCCTTCGGTACCTTTGGCCTGAAGGCGACATCCCGTGGTCAACTGACTGCTCGTCAAATCGAAGCAGCCCGTCGTGCCATGACCCGTCACGTTAAGCGTCAAGGCAAGATCTGGATCCGTGTGTTCCCGGACAAGCCCATCACCGAAAAACCCCTCGAAGTTCGTATGGGTAAAGGTAAGGGTAACGTGGAATACTGGGTTTGCCCGATCCAGCCTGGCAAGGTTCTGTACGAGATGGATGGTGTACCTGAGGCTCTGGCGCGTGAAGCGTTTGCCCTGGCCGCAGCTAAGCTGTCCGTTCAGACCACTTTCGTAATTAAGACGGTGATGTGATGAAAGCCCAAGATCTGCGTCAAAAGAGCGTCGAAGAACTGAACCAGGAACTGCTGGGTCTGCTGCGTGAGCAATTCAACATGCGCATGCAAGCTTCCACCGGCCAGCTGGCTCAGACTCACACTCTGAAACAAGTGCGTCGTGACGTCGCACGTATCAAGACTGTACTGACTGAGAAGGCAGGTGCGTAATGACTGACAAGATCCGTACTCTGCAAGGTCGTGTAATCAGCGACAAGATGGACAAGTCCATCACTGTTGCTATCGAGCGCAAGGTAAAGCACCCGATCTACGGTAAGATCATCAAGCGCACTACCAAGCTGCACGTACATGATGAAAACAACGAATGCAAAGCTGGCGACCTCGTGGAAATCCGCGAATGCCGCCCGCTGTCCAAGACCAAGTCCTGGACCCTGGTTGCCGTTGTAGAAAAGGCCTAATCGGTACTTTGTAGTCCAAACGGCCCCTTAGCGGGGCCGTTTGTTTTTTAGGCTACCTTTTCTAAAAATCCTGTGTTATAGTTTCGCGCCTTTTGAAGGCAGCCAGATCCCGAGAGGGATAAGAAGTAAACAAAGCGGAGCACTAAGATGATCCAGATGCAAAGTATGCTGGGTGTTGCCGACAACTCCGGCGCTCGCAGTGTAATGTGTATTAAGGTTCTGGGTGGTTCGCACCGCCGTTACGCCGGCATCGGCGACATCATCAAGGTTTCCATCAAGGAAGCCATTCCTCGCGGTAAAGTGAAGAAAGGTGATGTGTATAACGCGGTGGTCGTACGCACCCGTAAAGGCGTTCGTCGTCCGGACGGCTCTGTCATCCGTTTCGACAACAATGCGGCTGTGTTGCTTAACAACAACCAACAGCCAATCGGTACTCGTATTTTTGGCCCGGTGACTCGTGAACTGCGTAATGAGAAGTTCATGAAGATTGTGTCCCTGGCACCCGAAGTACTGTAAGGAGTCGAACGATGGCAGCTAAAATCCGTCGCGAAGACGAAGTGATTGTTCTTACCGGCAAAGACAAGGGCAAGCGTGGCAAAGTCACTCAAGTCCTGATTGCAAAAGGTAAGGTAATCGTGGAAGGCATCAACCAGGTGAAGAAACACCAGAAGCCGGTACCCGCACTGGGTCAGGCTGGCGGTATCGTCACCAAAGAAGCCCCCATCGATGTATCTAACGTAGCGCTGTTCAACTCTGCCACTGGCAAGGCTGACCGCGTTGGTTTCCGGATTGAAGACGGCAAAAAAGTCCGTTTCTTCAAATCCACCGGCGAACTTGTGAAGTAATTGGAGTTTAACGATGGCGAAACTGCATGATTACTACAAATCCGATGTAGTAAATGAACTGTCCAAACAGTTCGGTTACAAGACTATCATGCAAGTCCCTCGGATCGAGAAAATCACCCTGAACATGGGTGTTGGTGAAGCGATCTCTGACAAGAAATTGCTGGAAAATGCTGCTGCCGATATGGCTGCCATTTCCGGTCAGAAGCCGCTGATCACCAAAGCTCGCAAATCTGTTGCGGGCTTCAAGATTCGTGAAGGCTACCCGATAGGTTGTAAAGTAACCCTGCGTGGCGAGCGTATGTGGGAGTTCCTGGAACGGCTGATTTGCATCTCCGTACCGCGTATCCGTGACTTCCGTGGCCTGAACGCTAAAGCGTTCGACGGTCGTGGTAACTACTCCATGGGCGTGCGTGAGCAAATCATCTTCCCGGAAATCGACTATGACAAGGTCGATCGCGTCCGTGGTCTGGATATCACCATCACCACTTCCGCGAATACCGATGAAGAAGGCCGTGCTCTGCTGGCTGCCTTTAACTTCCCATTCCGCAAGTAAGGTTAGGGTTATGGCTAAAACTTCCATGAAAGCACGTGAAGCAAAGCGTGCGAAGCTGGTAGCCAAGTTCGCCTCCAAGCGAACCGAGCTGAAAGCTATCATTGTTGATATGAACGCTTCTGAAGAAGCGCGTTGGGATGCTGTCCTGCAACTGCAACAGCTGCCCCGTGATTCCAGTCCGTCCCGCCAGCGTAACCGTTGCAATATTACTGGTCGTCCGCACGGTTTCCTGCGCAAGTTTGGCCTGTCTCGCATCAAGGTGCGTGAGCATGCCATGAAGGGCGAAATTCCGGGCCTGAAGAAGGCTTCTTGGTAACGAATCTCGGGAGTTAGACTTATGAGCATGCAAGATCCGATCGCGGATATGCTGACCCGCATCCGTAACGGTCAGGCGGCGAGCAAAGTTGCGGTTTCCATGCCTTCTTCCAAGCTGAAAGTGGCTATCGCCAAAGTGCTGAAAGAAGAAGGTTACATCACTGGCTACTCCGTAGCTGGTGACGTGAAGCCGGAACTGGAAATTGAACTGAAATATTTCCAGGGCAAGCCAGTTGTAGAACTGATCCAACGCGTGAGCCGTCCCGGCCTGCGTATTTACAAGCGCACTACTGATCTGCCGAAAGTTATGGGCGGTCTCGGTGTTGCTATCGTGTCCACGTCTAAAGGTGTGATGACTGACCGTGCTGCCCGCAAAGCAAGCATGGGCGGTGAGATCATCTGCTACGTCGCTTAATAGGAGGTAGGAAATGTCTCGTGTTGCTAAGGCACCCGTCACTATTCCTGCTGGCGTAGAGGTGACTCTGAACGGCCAGGAACTGTCCATCAAAGGTGGTAAAGGTTCCCTGGTTCGCTCTATTCACGCCGGTGTAGAAGTGACCAAAGAAGACAATGTACTGAAGTTCGCCCCGCGCGACGGCATCGCTGGTGCTGACGCTCAGGCCGGTACTGCCCGTGCATTGGTCAACAACATGGTAATCGGTGTTACCCAAGGCTTCGAGCGCAAGCTGCAGCTGGTTGGTGTAGGTTATAAAGCCTCCATCAAGGGCAATGCTGTTGCGCTGGCTCTGGGCTTCTCTCACCCGGTAGAGCATGCGCTGCCGGCTGGTGTGACCGCTGAGTGCCCGACTGCCACAGAAATCGTTCTGCGTGGTGTCGACAAGCAGCTGGTTGGCCAAGTCGCCGCCGATATCCGTGCTTACCGCGCTCCGGAGCCCTACAAGGGCAAGGGTGTACGCTATGCCAACGAGCAAGTGCGTACTAAAGAAGCTAAGAAGAAGTAAGGTAACACTATGGACAAGAAAGCAGCTCGTCTCCGTCGTGCTACTCGTGCTCGGAAAAAGATGCAGGAACTGGGAGCTACCCGTCTGGTTGTTCACCGTACCCCGCGTCATATCTATGCGCAGGTTATTGCAGCCAACGGTTCCGAAGTTCTGGCCTCTGCTTCCACAGTAGAGAAAGCCATCAGTGAAGCTATTAAATACACCGGTAACGCTGATGCAGCGACCGCGGTAGGTAAAGCAATCGCTGAGCGTGCTATTGCCAAAGGCGTTCAGAACGTATCTTTCGATCGTTCCGGTTTCAAGTATCACGGTCGCATCGCTGCTCTGGCAGCTGCTGCACGTGACGCTGGTCTTCAGTTCTAAGCTAGGAGTCGAAGATGGCTAAAGTCGAATCTCAAGCCGGCGAACTGCAAGAAAAGCTGATTGCAGTAAACCGTGTTTCGAAAACTGTTAAAGGTGGTCGTATCATGTCCTTCACCGCGTTGACCGTGGTGGGTGATGGTAACGGCCGTGTAGGTTACGGTTACGGTAAAGCCCGTGAAGTTCCGGCCGCTATTCAAAAAGCGATGGAACAGGCTAAGCGTAACCTGAACAAGGTTGAGCTGAACAACGGCACTCTGCACCACCCGGTGCGCGGTGTTCACTCCGGTTCCACCGTGTTCATGAAGCCGGCCTCTCAAGGTACTGGTATCATTGCAGGCGGCGCCATGCGTGCTGTTCTGGAAGTTGCTGGTATCCACAACGTGCTGGCCAAGACCTACGGTTCCACCAACCCAATCAACGTTGTTCGCGCAACTGTCGACGCTCTGGTACAGGGTCAATCCCCGGCCCAGATCGCTGCCAAGCGTGGTCTGCGCGTTGAAGAAATTCTGGGGTAATGCGACATGGCTAACACTGTAAAAGTAACTCAAACTCGCAGCTCTATCGGCCGTCTGCCAAAGCACAAGGCGACTCTGCGTGGTCTGGGTCTGCGTCGCATTGGTCACACCGTTGAGCTGGAAGATACTCCCTGCGTACGCGGCATGATCAACCAGGTTTATTACATGGTTAAGGTGGAGGGCTAAGCATGCGTCTGAATACTCTGTCTCCGGCCGCTGGCTCCAAGCGCGTTAAGCACCGTCCGGGCCGTGGTATCGGTTCTGGTCTGGGCAAGACCGGTGGTCGTGGTGTTAAAGGTCAAACCTCTCGTTCCGGTGGCGGCAAAGTCCGCAACGGTTTCGAAGGCGGCCAGATGCCTTTGAAAATCCGTCTGCCGAAGTTCGGTTTCTTCTCCCGCAAATCTTTGGTTTCTGCCGAAGTGCGCCTGAACGAAATCGCCCTGGTAGAAGGTGATGTGGTCGACGTGAGCACTCTGAAGCAAGCCGGTGTTATTACTAAAAACATCGTGTTCGCTAAAGTTGTTCTGTCTGGCAACATTGACCGTGCTGTGACCGTTCGTGGTCTGTCCGTCACCAAAGGTGCACGTGCAGCCATCGAGGCCGCTGGCGGTAAAATCGAGGAATAATCAGTACAATGGCTAAGAAACCAGGATTGGATGTTAAAGCACAGGGTGGTCTGAGTGAACTGAAGAGCCGTCTGCTCTTCGTTCTCGGGGCGATTATCGTTTTCCGTGCAGGCTCTTATGTGCCGATTCCTGGTATTGACGCCGCCGTACTGGCCGAGTTGTTCCAACAACAGAAGGGCACCATCATTGAGATGTTCAACATGTTCAGTGGTGGTGCACTCTCGCGTGCTTCTATTCTTGCGCTGGGGATCATGCCGTACATTTCGGCGTCGATCATTATCCAGCTGCTGACTGTGGTTCACCCCGCTCTTGCTGAACTCAAGAAGGAAGGTGAATCCGGCCGTCGCAAGATTAGCCAATATACCCGTTGGGGCACGCTGGTTTTGGGAACGTTCCAGGCCATTGGTATTGCAACCGGTCTGCCGAATATGATGCAAGGACTCGTGACTCATCCGGGTTTGGGCTTCTATTTCACGGCCGTTGTGAGTCTGGTCACCGGTACCATGTTCTTGATGTGGTTGGGTGAACAGATTACCGAGCGTGGGATTGGTAATGGTATCTCGTTGATTATCTTCACAGGTATCGTTGCTGGTCTGCCTCATGCCATTGGCGCTACGGCCGAACAGGCACGTCAAGGGGAATTGCACATCCTGCTGTTGTTGTTGCTGGGCTTGATTGTTTTCGCAGTGACTTACTTTGTGGTGTTCGTGGAGCGTGGTCAGCGTCGTATCGTCGTTAACTATGCCAAGCGTCAACAAGGCCGCCAGGTATTTGCCGCGCAAAGCACACACCTGCCGTTGAAAGTGAATATGGCCGGTGTGATTCCTGCGATTTTCGCATCCAGCATCATTCTCTTCCCAGGGACCATTACCTCTTGGTTTGGTCAGGGCGAGGGCAAGATCGCTGACATCCTGCAACAGGTCTCTATGGTCCTGCAGCCGGGTCAGCCCTTGTATGAGATGCTCTATGCAGCAGCCATTATCTTCTTCTGCTTCTTCTATACCGCGCTGGTGTTCAACCCCCGCGAGACAGCAGACAACCTGAAGAAGAGTGGAGCCTTTATCCCGGGGATCCGCCCGGGCGAGCAGACAGCACGTTATATCGATAAGGTTATGACTCGCCTGACATTGGCAGGTGCACTCTATATAACCTTTATCTGTCTGGTACCCCAGTTCTTGATGACTGCCTGGAACGTACAGTTCTACTTCGGTGGCACCTCGCTGCTGATTATCGTGGTAGTTATCATGGACTTCATGGCTCAGGTTCAGACCCATATGATGTCTCATCAATATGGTGATGTCCTGAGGAAGGCCAACCTGAAGGGCTACGGCCGCTAAAGGTCGGCGTAGTTACGGAGTTAAGCAATGAAAGTTCGTGCTTCCGTTAAGGCAATCTGCCGTAACTGCAAAATCATCAAGCGTCACGGTGTGGTGCGTGTGATTTGCAGCGAGCCAAAGCATAAACAGCGCCAAGGCTAATTTTTTACGGTTAGTACTTGCAACAAATAGTTGTGCTGGCTAATATAGCCAGCCAACTTTTGTTGTGTATTGGTTGACCGCCACGTATCCGCTCACGGGCTTTGTGGTGGTCGTAATCTACTATATGTAGGAGTGAATAGTGGCCCGTATCGCTGGCATTAACATTCCTGACCATAAGCATGCAGTCATCGCTTTGACTGCTATTTATGGCGTCGGTCGTACCCGCTCCAAGGCCATCTGTGCCGCAGCCGGTATCGCTGAGAATGTGAAAATTAAAGACCTGGACGAAGCTCAGATCGAGAGTCTGCGTGAACAAGTAGGTAAATTCACCGTTGAAGGTGACCTGCGTCGTCAGATTTCCATGAACATCAAGCGATTGATGGATCTGGGTTGCTACCGTGGTTTGCGTCACCGTCGTAGCCTGCCTGTTCGTGGTCAACGTACCAAGACCAACGCTCGTACCCGTAAGGGTCCGCGCAAGGCTATCAAGAAGTAACGGGAAGGTAGAAAATGGCTAAAACTCCGACTCGTGCTCGCAAGCGCGTTAAAAAGCAAGTGAGCGACGGTATTGCGCACGTTCATGCATCTTTCAACAACACAATCGTGACCATTACTGACCGTCAGGGCAATGCTCTGTCATGGGCTACCTCTGGTGGTTCAGGTTTCCGTGGTTCCCGTAAGTCCACTCCGTTTGCTGCCCAGGTAGCTGCTGAGCGTGCTGGTGAGATCGCCAAAGAATACGGCGTGAAGAACCTGGAAGTCATGGTCAAAGGTCCGGGTCCCGGTCGTGAGTCTTCCATCCGCGCTCTGAACGCGGCTGGTTTCCGCATCACTAACATTACTGATGTGACTCCGATCCCGCACAACGGTTGTCGTCCTCCCAAGAAGCGCCGCGTGTAACGCTGTAGCTACTTGGTCTAGGATTGTTGGAGAAAGAAGATGGCAAGATATATCGGTCCTAAGCTTAAGCTTAGCCGTCGTGAGGGCACCGACCTCTTCCTGAAGTCTGGTGTTCGTGCGATTGATTCTAAGTGCAAGATTGACACCGTTCCTGGTCAACACGGTGCGCGTAAAGCGCGTCTGTCTGACTACGGTGTTCAGCTGCGCGAGAAACAAAAAGTTCGTCGTATCTACGGCGTATTGGAAAAACAGTTCCGCAACTACTACCGCGACGCTGCCCGTCAAAAGGGTAACACCGGTGAAAACCTGTTGCAGCTGCTGGAAGGTCGTTTGGACAACGTTGTTTACCGTATGGGCTTCGGTGCTACCCGTGCTGAATCTCGCCAGCTGGTGAGCCACAAGGCCATCATGGTCAACGGTCGCGTTGTGAACATTCCTTCTTTCCAGGTTTCCCCTGAGGACGTGATCTGCGTTCGTGAGAAGGCTAAGAAGCAAGCGCGTATCAAAGCATCCCTCGAGGTTGCTGGTCAGCGCGAGAAGCCGACTTGGGTAGAGGTTGATGCCGCTAAAATGGAAGGTGCTTTCAAGCGTCTGCCAGAGCGTTCCGACCTGTCTGCCGACATTAACGAACAGCTGATCGTCGAGCTTTACTCCAAGTAAAGCTAGCTTCTAAAGAGAGGACACAATGCTGGGTTCTGTAACAGATTTTCTTAAACCGCGGCTAGTTGACATCGAGCAAGTTAGCCCGACTCATGCGAAAGTGACTCTCGAGCCACTTGAGCGTGGCTTTGGTCACACGCTGGGTAATGCCCTGCGTCGTATTTTGCTGTCTTCTATGCCCGGTTGTGCAGTTACTGAAGTCGAAATTGACGGGGTACTGCATGAGTACAGCAGCAAAGAAGGTGTACAGGAAGACATTCTTGAAATCCTGCTCAACCTGAAAGGTATCGCTGTGAAGCTGGAAGGCAAGGACGAGGTAACTCTGTCCCTGACCAAGTCTGGAACAGGCCCCGTTACCGCTGGTGATATCACTCACGGTGATGAAGTCGAGATCGTAAACCCGGAGCACGTAATCTGCCACCTGACTGGTGCCAATGCTGAAATCAGCATGCGCCTGAAAGTTCAGCGCGGTCGTGGTTATGTGCCTGCTTCTGCTCGTGTTCACAACGATGATGAAGAGCGTCCTATTGGTCGCCTGCTGCTGGACTCCGCGTTCAGCCCCATCGTTCGTATTGCCTACAACGTTGAGGCAGCACGTGTGGAGCAGCGTACCGACTTGGACAAGCTGGTCATCGACATGGAGACCAATGGTACTCTGGATCCTGAAGAAGCCATCCGCCGTTCTGCCACTATTCTGGCTGAGCAACTGGAAGCCTTCGTGGATCTGCGCGATGTCAGCGTGCCCGAGAAGAAAGAAGAGAAACCCGAGTTTGATCCGATTCTGCTGCGTCCTGTCGATGATTTGGAGCTGACAGTTCGTTCTGCGAACTGTCTGAAGGCAGAAGCTATCCACTATATTGGTGATCTGGTACAGCGTACCGAAGTTGAGTTGCTTAAGACTCCTAACCTCGGTAAGAAGTCCCTGACCGAGATCAAGGACGTGTTGGCCTCCCGTGGTCTGTCTCTTGGCATGCGCCTCGAGAATTGGCCGCCCGCCAGCATCGCTGACGAGTAATCCAGATTACGGGTTTCACAGATTTAGTTAGAAGGATAAGGTCATGCGCCATCGTTTGAGTGGTCGTCAACTGAACCGGAACAGCAGCCATCGTCAGGCTATGTTCCGCAACATGGCCAGCTCCCTGGTTCGTCATGAGATCATCAAGACGACTCTGCCTAAGGCAAAAGAGCTGCGTCGTGTAGTTGAACCGCTGATCACCCTTGCCAAGACTGATAGCGTTGCTAATCGTCGCCTGGCATTTGCCCGTACTCGCGATAACGCGATCGTGGCTAAGCTGTTCAATGAACTGGGCCCGCGCTACCTGGAGCGCGCCGGCGGTTATACTCGCATTCTGAAATGCGGTTTCCGTGCAGGCGACAACGCCCCTATGGCTTATATTGAGCTGGTAGACCGCCCGGCCGCTGCTGAAGCAGCTGCTGAGTGATAAAGAAAAAGCCGGGCTTGTCCCGGCTTTTCTTTTAATGGATTCTGATACTGCCTCAACTGCCTCAACTGCCTCAACTGCCTCAACTGCCTCAACTGCCTCAACTGCCTCAACTGCCTCAACTGCCTCAACTGCCTCAACTGCCTCAACTGCCTCAACTGCCTCAACTGCCTCAACTGCCTCAACTGCCTCAACTGCCTCAACTGCCTCAACTGCCTCAACTGCCTCAACTGCCTCAACTGCCTCAACTGCCTCAACTGCCTCAACTGCCTCAACTGCCTCAACTGCCTCAACTGCCTCAACTGCCTCAACTGCCTCAACTGCCTCAACTGCTTACTCTTGATCGTGTAGTTCCTTATATAGGTAGGTATTCCTTATTATCGAATGATGGTCTTACATTCACCTGATACCGAAAAAACCAGCCAGTGGTATAAGCTGCTCGCAGAGGAGTGGCTAATTTAGCACTGGATTTGGTGGTTTCTGTGGATAAGTTTGTATAAAAGCTGTGTTTGGATATGAATAACTAAAAAAGTGCACTTTTTTGCAATTTTATTGCCGATGAGGGGTTGCCAGAAAGAATCCGTTCCCTATAATGCGCCTCCATCGACACGGCAAGCGGCAACGCAAACAGCCGGGTCGGTCGCCTCGAAAAGCCTTTGAAAATAAGGC
>NZ_CP038515.1:1847500-2312500 GCF_013085525.1 Aeromonas sp. 1805
ATTAGCCCTTAAGCATCTTGGAAGTTAGTGGAACGGTCCTGGAAAGGCCGGCGATACAGGGTGATAGCCCCGTACACGAAAACAACCTTGATGTGAAATCGAGTAGGGCGGGACACGTGACATCCTGTCTGAATATGGGGGGACCATCCTCCAAGGCTAAATACTCCTGACTGACCGATAGTGAACCAGTACCGTGAGGGAAAGGCGAAAAGAACCCCTGTGAGGGGAGTGAAATAGAACCTGAAACCGTGTACGTACAAGCAGTGGGAGCCCTTCGGGGTGACTGCGTACCTTTTGTATAATGGGTCAGCGACTTACATTTTGTAGCGAGGTTAACCGTATAGGGGAGCCGTAGGGAAACCGAGTCTTAACTGGGCGTCTAGTTGCAAGGTGTAGACCCGAAACCGGGTGATCTAGCCATGGGCAGGTTGAAGGTTGAGTAACATCAACTGGAGGACCGAACCCACTAACGTTGCAAAGTTAGGGGATGACCTGTGGCTGGGGGTGAAAGGCCAATCAAACTCGGAGATAGCTGGTTCTCCCCGAAAGCTATTTAGGTAGCGCCTCGGACGAATACTACTGGGGGTAGAGCACTGTTTGGGCTAGGGGGTCATCCCGACTTACCAACCCCATGCAAACTCCGAATACCAGTAAGTAATATCCGGGAGACACACGGCGGGTGCTAACGTCCGTCGTGAAGAGGGAAACAACCCAGACCGCCGGCTAAGGTCCCAAAGTTCTGGTTAAGTGGGAAACGATGTGGGAAGGCTCAGACAGCTAGGATGTTGGCTTAGAAGCAGCCATCATTTAAAGAAAGCGTAATAGCTCACTAGTCGAGTCGGCCTGCGCGGAAGATGTAACGGGGCTCAAACCAGGCACCGAAGCCGCGGATTCACACTTATGTGTGAGTGGTAGGGGAGCGTTCTGTAAGTCTGCGAAGGTGTATCGAGAGGTATGCTGGAGATATCAGAAGTGCGAATGCTGACGTAAGTAACGATAAAGGGGGTGAAAAGCCTCCTCGCCGGAAGACCAAGGGTTCCTGTCCAACGTTAATCGGGGCAGGGTGAGTCGACCCCTAAGGCGAGGCCGAAAGGCGTAGTCGATGGGAAGCAGGTTAATATTCCTGCACGACTTGTAATTGCGATGGGGGGACGGAGAAGGCTAGGTGGGCCAGGCGACGGTTGTCCTGGTGAAAGTGCGTAGGTGGTGTTTCTAGGCAAATCCGGAGACACAACACTGAGACACGAGACGAACGCACTACGGTGCGGAAGCCATTGATGCCCTGCTTCCAGGAAAAGCCTCTAAGCTTCAGATTACAAGTCATCGTACCCCAAACCGACACAGGTGGTCGGGTAGAGAATACCAAGGCGCTTGAGAGAACTCGGGTGAAGGAACTAGGCAAAATAGAACCGTAACTTCGGGAGAAGGTTCGCTCTTGACAGTGAAGTCCCTTGCGGATGGAGCAGTTGGGAGTCGCAGTGACCAGATGGCTGGGACTGTTTATCAAAAACACAGCACTCTGCAAACACGAAAGTGGACGTATAGGGTGTGACACCTGCCCGGTGCCGGAAGGTTAATTGATGGGGTTAGCGCAAGCGAAGCTCTTGATCGAAGCCCCGGTAAACGGCGGCCGTAACTATAACGGTCCTAAGGTAGCGAAATTCCTTGTCGGGTAAGTTCCGACCTGCACGAATGGTGTAACCATGGCCATGCTGTCTCCACCCGAGACTCAGTGAAATCGAATTCGCCGTGAAGATGCGGTGTACCCGCGGCTAGACGGAAAGACCCCGTGAACCTTTACTACAGCTTGGCACTGAACATTGAACCTACATGTGTAGGATAGGTGGGAGGCTTTGAAGGCGTGACGCCAGTTGCGCTGGAGCCGTCCTTGAAATACCACCCTTGTATGTTTGATGTTCTAACGCAGGCCCGTGAATCCGGGTCGCGGACAGTGCCTGGTGGGTAGTTTGACTGGGGCGGTCTCCTCCCAAAGAGTAACGGAGGAGCACGAAGGTTGGCTAATCCTGGTCGGACATCAGGAGGTTAGTGCAATGGCATAAGCCAGCTTAACTGCGAGACGGACAGGTCGAGCAGGTACGAAAGTAGGTCATAGTGATCCGGTGGTTCTGAATGGAAGGGCCATCGCTCAACGGATAAAAGGTACTCCGGGGATAACAGGCTGATACCGCCCAAGAGTTCATATCGACGGCGGTGTTTGGCACCTCGATGTCGGCTCATCACATCCTGGGGCTGAAGTCGGTCCCAAGGGTATGGCTGTTCGCCATTTAAAGTGGTACGCGAGCTGGGTTCAGAACGTCGTGAGACAGTTCGGTCCCTATCTGCCGTGGGCGTTGGATGATTGAAGGGAGTTGCTCCTAGTACGAGAGGACCGGAGTGAACGAACCTCTGGTGTTCGGGTTGTCACGCCAGTGGCACTGCCCGGTAGCTAAGTTCGGAATCGATAACCGCTGAAAGCATCTAAGCGGGAAGCGAGCCCTGAGATGAGTCATCCCTGACCCCTTGAGGGTCCTAAAGGGCCGTTGGAGACCACAACGTTGATAGGTGGGGTGTGTAAGCGCGGCGACGTGTTGAGCTAACCCATACTAATTACCCGTGAGGCTTAACCATACAACACCCAAGAAGTGTTCTAAGGCTTGTAGCAGATACCGAGAACGAACAACAAAATCAGCTTTCTTAGATTGAAGAATTTGCCTGGCGGCCATAGCGCCGTGGAACCACCTGAACCCATGCCGAACTCAGAAGTGAAACGCGGTAGCGCCGATGGTAGTGTGGCATTCGCCATGCGAGAGTAGGACACTGCCAGGCACCCAATTAAACGGTGATGTGAAAACACGTAGCCGGCTGCGAGGATGACACCTCAATGAAGCGGCAGACAATTTAGCAAAAAGCTAACCAGACAGCGGAGCGGTAGTTCAGTCGGTTAGAATACCGGCCTGTCACGCCGGGGGTCGCGGGTTCGAGTCCCGTCCGCTCCGCCACTACTTAAGAAGCCCAGTCTAACGACTGGGCTTTTTTTCGTTTCCGACACCGCACTCATTGCCCCGGATTGCCTCTTTTTTCCTCACGGGACTCAGTAAAACACGCAGAGCCAGACGGTGGTCATGTCGGGGTGGGTCCATTCCACCCTGTGTTTTTGGCGAGCGGGAATGTTGATGTCGCTGGCAATGAGAGCCAACTTTGCGGCTGGGAGTGAAGCACTTTTAAGAAGGTCTGAGCGAATGCAGGGGAGCTTTGCGGGTGGTTACTTGCCCGCTGCAGCACTAACTGAAAGCCGTGTTCACGAAGTGTATAGGGGTGAGCGAGGTGGGTATTCTAGCCGAGATGAATATAGGTACTGAGATTGAGTGGGTGTACTCTATCGCACACACAATGTGCTGTGGCAGCGAATAGAATCCCATGTCATTGACCCGTTCTGGTACAAAAAGTACATAAAGAAAAGGGGACGGCAGCTGCCATCCCCTCAAGTCATCTAGTCCAGTCCATGAACTGCAACGCTCCCTGCAATCCCTGACTTTATCCTGATCCTTCGGAATATCCCCTTCCCAATCCGTTGAGGTGTCCTGTGGCCATCCTAGCCTGGCAATCGCTCCTGATTGCTGCACTCTCTCCATCCTGGAGGTGTCCGTTATCACATCCCGTGGTGTTCCTTGCGTCATCCTGACAGACAACCATCCGGGTTGTCTCGCTTCATCCTGAAGCTGTCCTGCTCGCTTCCTGCGAGGTCCATATTCTTCCTGAAGAGCAATTATCCTGTTTGCTCTGCCTCATCCCGAGGTGTCCACAACCACGTCCCGTGGTGTCCTGCATTCCATTTGATAACCGTCCTGGTTACCGGCCTCATCCTGAGGTGTTCCCTACCCACGTCCTGTGGTTTATTCCCTGCTTATGCGCTGTTTCCGCATCCTGCCGAACCAGCTCCATCCTTGTGAGACCCATATTAAGGGAACCAGGGGACGGAACAAGGGAGGTCCAGGCGTTATTGGCGTGACGATAGCGGATTAATGACCAATGCTATCGAGATAAAGTTATATAAATCATGCCATTAGTTTGTTTCATGGGAAAGCATGTGGATTCAAAGATGGCTTCGCGTACGGTTCGACACAGTGGCCTCTTACAGCTGCCATGGCGGATCTCTTACACGCAGAAACGGGGCGAAAACGATGGTACAAACAGGCTCAATTCGGTGGGTAAGACTTAAAAATTAGTTGAATAAATATGCTCAAAAAGAATACAAAAAGCCGGGCTTGGCCCGGCTTTTTTCTGAGGTGGTCAGCTGACGCGGCTACCCGGTGTCGGATATGCCTTGCGCAAGGATTCAGGTGCCAGCACTTCCAGGTTCCCGCTCATGTTGTTGAGCCAGGTACGGAACTCGGGGGTGTCCTGTACCTCGGTTTCCACCACCACGCTGCGCTTGTCGTAGCGGGTCATGCGCGGGTTGTGGCCGGGGATCTGCCCGTCGACTAAGGTCGGACAGTTGGCATCGATGCGACCGACGAAGCGGATCGGCCCGCTGACATCCTGATACCCCTGATCGCGGATCAGTTTCTGAATATTGAAATCCTTCGGCTGGGTCGCGCTGAAGTTGGTCAGCTCCACGTTCTTGATGTGATCGAACGGGATGCCATAGACCTTGGGATCCAGCTCGGACAGGGTGCAGAGCAGGGTCGGCCCTTCCGCCTGGTTCAGGATGCCGAGCGGATTGATGCGGTCGTAGCAGAGCCATACTGTGCGCTCCTTGATGACCCGCTGGATCTCGGCACTGAACTTGCGGCCACGCCACAATGCATCGCGGATCAGCGTACTGCGGCGGATCTCCGGGTTGCCGGCAAACGGACGCGGTGACTGGTGCACGCTCTCGAGCCAGCGTTCAGCCAGTTCACTCTGGCTGTCGCGGATCACCTGGCTGGCCTTGTCGACCAAGGGGTTCAGTTCGGTCAGGACGCTGGCCGGCAACAGCTGGCTGGCCTGATCGCTCCAGGTTTTCAGCGCCACTGCCAAGGAGAGCGGCATTATGTTGGCAAAATCGTTGAGGCCATGGCGCTCGAAGCACCAGCCGTGTGGTTTGCTGCGTTCATCCGAGGTGAGATCGAACAACCCCATGCCGGACATCTCTTCCAGGTCCCGTTGCACGGTACGCAGACTGACGTGGATGCCTTCTTCTTCCAGTTTTACCTGGAGTTGGCTGGCGGTCAGCTTGTAAGGGCGGTGCGGGATGCAACGCGCCAAGGTCAGTTGTCGTAACAGCTTCTTACTCATGGTGCATGCCTTCACTGGTTTAGCGTTGAGTGTATCCTAGCCATGCCTTGCGACAGTCTATGTCGCAAGTTTTGCTGCGACAACTGTCGCCATTTTCATACAAACCAAGCTAACCACATGATCCTAAACATAATTGCCATCATTTTGGGCAGCAATCGAGGCTTAAAAATGATGAAAATTCACCAAATGAAAGTGCTGTCTTACGGATTTGGGGGAGAGGAAAAAACAGAAATGACGGGGAAACGCAGAATATGATGTGGAGGGGATGGCTCCCCTCCGTCAGGCAGGTATTTTTTGGCTGGATCAGGCCAGCCAGGACAAGGCGGATTTGGTGATGGCGGCACCCACCATGTAGCCAAATACCGCCAGGGCAGCGAGGCCGGCCACCAGCTTCTGGCTGCGCGCAGGGCGCTTGAGCGCCATGACGCCGAGGCCGATGTAAACCATCAGAGCGATCAGCTTGGCCATCAGCCAAGGTTGTTGGCCCGGGCTCATCTGCAGGGTTACCGCCAGCAGCACCCCGAACAGCAACAGGAAGGTGTCGTTGACATGGGGCAGGATCTTCAGCCACTTCTGCTGCAGGCGGGCACTGCCCCCCAGGGCCAGCAGCCAGCGATAGAGGAACAGCAGCACGCTGACCAGCGCCAGCGTCATGTGCAGATGTTTGAACATGGGGTAATAGGCAATCATATTGCTTCCTTGTCGTTGTCGGGCAGACCGCTGTTCCAGTTGTGAGCGTGAATGCGCTCCTGTCCTTCCTGATCGTCTTGCAGCAGATCGGAGAGGATGTCCCGGTATTGCAGGCTCTTGTTGATATAGGTGTGTTCGTCGTCCAGGTAGTTGACCTGTTCCCGCAGCAGCCAGTTGTCGTGCTGCTTGAAGGTCTGGCCGGCCCGCCAGGCCTGGTTGGCCCGAAAGCCGAGCTGGGTCAGGGCTTCCACCCCCAGATCCACGGCAGAACCCAGAGTTTCCCGGTACACGCTGCCCACGCCCTGGCGCAGGATCTCGTGAGCGTGGGGACGATCCTGGGCTCGCGCCAGTATCTTAAGGTGCGGGAAGTGTTTCTTCACCATTTCAATCACTTCGAGTGACGTGGCCGGATCGTTGATGGAGAGCACCAGCAGCTTGGCCTTGTGGGCGCCAGCGGCGTGCAGCAGGTCAAGCCGGCTGGCATCGCCATAGAACACCTGATAGCCATACTTGCGCAGCATCTCGATCTGGCTTGCATCCTGCTCGAGGATGGTGGTGCCGATGCCGTGGCCGTGCAGCAGACGGCCCACAATCTGACCGAAACGGCCGAAGCCGGCGATGATGACCGGGTGCTCCACCAGCTCCGGCTGCTCGTGCTGCGGCAATTCACTCTGGTTGCGATAATCGAACCAGGGCTGGATCACCCGATCGTTGAGGATCAGCAGCAGCGGCGTCAGCGCCATGGAGAGCGCCACCACCAGCGTCAGCAGGGCGATGGTATCCCCCGGCAGCACCTTGTTCTGGGCGGCGAACGAGAACAGCACGAAGGCGAACTCCCCGCCCTGGGCCAGTGCCAGCCCGAAGGTCCAGCGCTGACTCGGCGAAATGCGAATGGCGAAGCCGAGCGCCATCAACACCAGCCACTTGAGCACCATCAGGCCGACCACCAGAGCCGGGATCAGCAGCGGGTGTTCGGCAAACAGCCCGAAGTTGATGCCAGCGCCCACCGACATGAAGAAGAGGCCGAGCAGCAGCCCCTTGAACGGCTCTATGTCTGCCTCCAGCTCGTGGCGATATTCGCTGTCCGCCAGCACCACGCCAGCGAGGAAGGAGCCGAGGGCGGGGGAGAGGCCGACCGATTCCATCAGCACGGCGATGGCGATCACCAGCAGCAGGGCGGCGGCGACGAAGATCTCCCGCATGTGGGACTGGGCGATGGCGCGAAACACCGGTCGCATCAGGTAGTGACCACCCAGCACTATGCCGGAGATGGCAGCCACCACCAGCAGGCCGTGTTGCCAGCCGGCCAGCTCCGAGCTGCCGCTGCTGGCCACCGGCGCGATGGCCAGCAGCGGCAGGATCGCCAGGATGGGGATGACGGCGATGTCCTGAAACAGCAGCACGGCAAAGGCGGAGCGGCCGCTCTCGCTCTGCATCAGTTTGCGCTCCTGCAGACTCTGCAGCACGATGGCGGTGGAGGAGAGCGCCAGGATGAGGCCGATGGCCAGCCCCTGTTGCCAGGGCAGGCCGATGAGGTGGGCCACACCGGTCAGGGCCGCCGTGGTCAGCAGCACCTGCAGCCCGCCGGTGCCGAGAATGGGCCCCTTCAGCTGCCACAGCAGCGCCGGCCTGAGCTCCAGCCCGACCAGAAACAGCATCAGCACTACCCCGAACTCGGCGAAGTGCATCACATCCTTCTGTTCACCCACCAGCCCCAGCAGGAAGGGACCTATGATGATGCCCGCCAGCAGGTAACCGAGCACGGAGCCCAGCCCCCAGCGCTTGGCAAGTGGCACCGCGATCACCGCGGCGGAGAGGTAGATGAAGGCATCGAACAGCAAACCATGTCCCATCAGCGGATCCTCCGCACTGTGGTGGAGGCCGATGTCGGCAGGCCGGGCCGGCGCCCGGATCGAGAGCGGGTCATGAGAGTACCTCCAGCAGATCGCGCAGATAGGGGCTGCCGGCAAGCTGGGCCGGGGTCAGCTGTTCGTCGCGCAGGGCACACAGCAACTGGCGATAATCCTGGCCGCAGCGGCGCAGCGCCTCCTGATCCCGGATCTTGTGAAAGGAGTGCAGCACGAATGGCGGCAGCCAGCTCATGCCGCACAGCTGGGCCGTCTGCCGGAACGGCAGCAGAAAGTCCAGCAGCGGGCGCTGGTTGTAGCCTTCACTGCAATAAGACTCGGGGGCGCCGCCGGTGGTGATGGCCGACAGCCACTGCTTGCCGTTGAGGGCGTGGGCTTCCGGGCCGTAGGCGTAGCCATACTCCAGCACCAGATCCATCCACTCCTTCATGATGGCGGGGCAGGAGTACCAGTAGAAGGGGTGCTGGAACACGATGATGTCGTGTTCAGACAGCAGGGCCTGCTCCCGCTTCACGTTGATGAACATGTTGGGGTAGTGCTGGTAGAGGTCGTGCAGGGTGACGCCTTCCAGGCCGTCGATGGCCTGCAGCAGCTGTTTGTTGGCCCGGGAGCTCTGCAGCGCCGGGTGTGAAAAGATAACCAGAATGCGTTTCATGGGTTCCTGATCTGAAGAGGGGCCAAATACCGGTGCCAGCGACCGGCGAAAAAAAAGATGCATTGAGCAGCGACGTTATCAAGAAGCGCCATGGCTCGCCAGTTCCGGGATCAGCTCGCGCAGCGCCGGATTGAGGGTCTGGTGGGCGGGATAGCAGAGGCCGATGCGCCGGAACATCCGTGGCCCGCGCACCGGCACGGTGCACAGACCCGCTTCGTCCTCCACCAGGCCGTCCGGCAGAAAGCTGATGCCGACCCCGGCCAGCACCAGCGCTATCACCAGCCCCTTGCTCTCGGCCTTGGCCACCAGATTGAGGGTCAGACGGTCACAGGCCAGCAGGCCTATGGTCTGCTGATGGGCTTCGCAGGGAGGGCACTCAATAAAATCATAATGTTGCAGCTCGGCCAACTCGAGTTGCTGGCGGCCGGCGAGGGGATGGTCACTTCGCACGCACAAGACATAATCCTCCTCCCACAGCGGCAGGAAGATCTCGTCTTCGCGGCGCAGGGCATCCAGGGTCAGCCGACAGTCGGCAGGCGTCCCGTAATCGGAGAGGGTGAGATCCAGCTCGGGCAGCACAGCCTGCACCTGCTGCAGCAATCCCGCCACCCGCCGCCGGCTCAGGTCCGGCATGATGGCCATGTTGAGCCGCGCACGCGTCGCCTTCTGGCGAAACAGCGCCGGCAGCCGGCGCGCCTCTTCCACCAGCTTGACCGCGTGGGGATAGAGGTAATGGGCCTGATCCCTGGCCGCCACCCCCTTCTTGCCCCGGATGAACAGGCTGTCACCCAGGGTCTCTTCCAGCTGGCGCAGCCCCGCCGAGAGGGAAGGCTGGCTGACGTGGCAGCGTTCGGCCGCCGCCGTGATGTTCTTCTCTTCATAGATGGCGATGAAGAAGCGCAGCAGTCTCAAGTCCAGCATAAGCCCAACCATAGTTTTTTCAGATGATAACCAGCGGAAAACAATATTTATCACTGATGGATGCAGTGACTATAGTGATCCCGTTCCGTGCTGGCCAGCCGCTTGTTTGCTCAAACCGACTCTTGAATCAGAAGGAAAACATCATGTCCAAGCCTCTCGTCGTGATCACCGGTGCCTCCGCCGGGATCGGTGCCGCCATCGCCCGCGCCTTCTCCGCCGCCGGCCATCCGCTGCTGCTGCTGGCCCGCCGGGTCGAGCCCATGCAGGCGCTGGCGCTGCCCGATACTCTTTGCATCGGGGTCGATGTGACCGACACCGCCGCCATGAAGGCCGCCATCAAGCAGGCCGAGGCACAATTCGGCCCGGTCGGCTGCTTGGTCAACAACGCCGGCGTCATGCTGCTGGGACAGGCCGACGTGCAGGACCCGGCCGAGTGGCAGCAGATGCTCAACATCAACGTGATGGGGGTGTTGAACGGTGTTCACGCCGTGCTGGCCGGCATGAAGGCCCGCCGCAGCGGCACCATCATCAACATCAGCTCCATCGCCGGTCGCAAGACTTTCCCGAACCATGCTGCCTACTGCGCCACCAAGTTCGCCGTGCACGCCCTGACCGAGAACATCCGGGAAGAGGTGGCCGACGTCGGCGTGCGGATGGTGACCATAGCCCCGGGCGCGGTGGAGACCGAGCTGCTCAGCCACACCACGGACGATAGCATCAAGGCCGGCTACCACGACTGGAAGGATCAGATGGGGGGCGTCATTGCGCCTGAGGTGATCGCCGACGCCGTGCTCTATGCATGGAGCCAGCCGGCCAATGTCTGCGTGCGCGAGATCGTGCTGGCGGCGACCCGTCAGCAACCTTGATGGCGGCTGACTGGAAGCGGGGGAGGGCTTGACCCTCCCCCTGGGCCAAGGGTTACCATAGGCCACCTTTCGTCAATGAGTCGTCCCATGGTTCTGACCCGTCGCCAACTCGCTCGCGCCCGCCGCTGGCTCCCCCTGTGGAGTCTGCTGATGGTGCTGATGTCGTTTGGCAGCCGGGCAGCGACCGATCTCTGTACCCTGACTCCCCATTGCAGCCAGAGCGAACGCACCCTGGAGAAGGCCATGCCCTGCGGCAGCTTCACCTCGGCGCTCGCCATGACGGTGCTCACCGGCGACAGCCTGACGGTTGCCATGCTGGAACCCGATACCCCGGATTTCATCTCCCCCTCCCAGTTCATGCCGGATGTTCCGACCGACCGGCTGGAGCGTCCGCCCCGTCATCTCGGTTGAGTCGAGTACCCCTGTTTTTTTGGGCATTTCTTCTTATCCGAGGTGAGTTATGTACAAGTCCCTGTTATTGGCCGTGCTGGCCGGTACCGTCAGTTTTTCTGCTCTGGCAACCGAGCAGATGACCGTCTACAAGTCCCAGTATTGCGGCTGCTGCAAGACCTGGATCAAGCACATGGAGGAGAACGGCTTTGAGGTCAAGGTCGTCGAAACCGAGCAGCTTGAACCGGTCAAGCAGCAGTACGGCATCACTCCGCAGCTGGCTTCCTGCCACACCGGGGTGGTGAACGGCTATGTGGTGGAGGGGCATGTACCCGCCGCCGACGTGCAGAAGCTGCTCAAGGAAAAACCGGCGATCCGCGGCCTGACCATTCCGGGCATGCCCCAGAGTGCGCCAGGCATGGATATTCCGGGTCAGCCCTATCAGGTGCTGAGCATCAGCAACGAGGGCGCGACCAAGGTCTGGTCGAGCTACCCCGGCTGATGAAAACTGGCCGTGAGCAGACACACTTCCATCATGTGAGGCACACCTGAGCGAGCCCGTGTCGCTCACGGTCAGGTATGGGGGCCGCCATCGCGAGATGGCGGCCCTTTTACATCAGGGCGCGGGAGAACTTGCAACTGAAGGCGACAAGGGGCAGATTGATCCCCTGTCCAAGGAGCCAAGGCTCAGGTCCGCCAACCCTTTTACAGCGCAAAGGATGCGACATGTTCACCTTTTCCCGAGGGCTTCTGCTGCTGGCTTGTCTGGCCGCCGTTCCCTGTTCATATGCCAATGATGAGTCCGCCATGCCCACAAGCGACACCCTGATCCAGCCTCCCGTGGCCGCCAAACACCCTCACGCCATCAAGAAACACGGGGATACCCGAGTCGACAACTACTACTGGCTGCGCGATGACGAGCGCCAGAAACCCGAGGTGCTGGCCTACCTCGAGGCCGAAAACGCCTACACCGACGCCATGCTCAAACCGATCAAGCCGCTGCGCGACCAGCTCTATCAGGAGATGGTGGCCCGCATTCCGCAGCAGGACGAGTCGGTGCCCTACGTGAAGAACGGCTATCGCTACCAGACCCGCTACGAGCCGGGCAAGGAGTACGCCATCTATTCGCGCAGCAAGCTGGGTGAAGAGGCTGCGAGCCTGCTGCTGGACGGCAACCAGCGTGCCGAAGGCCACGAGTTCTACGCCCTGGGGGCGCTCGAGGTGAGCCGCAACAACCGCTGGCTGGCGGTGGCGGAAGATTTCCTCTCCCGCCGTCAGTACCAGATCCAGTTCCTCGACCTGGAGAGCGGCAAATGGGCCACTGACACGCTGGAGAACACCTCCGGCAATCTGGTGTGGGCCAACGACAGCAAGACGGTGTTCTACGTGCGCAAGCACCCCAAGACACTGCTGCCCTATCAGGTCTATCGCCACGAGCTGGGCACGGATCCGGCCAAGGATCAGCTGGTCTATGAGGAGAAGGACGACTCCTTCTATGTGAGCCTCTACGCCACCACCTCGGAAGATTTCATCGTCATTGCCCTCTCCAGCACCACCTCAGGCGAGGCGCGCCTCATCGATGCCAACGTGCCGACCCAGGCGCCGCGGCTGTTCCTGCCGCGCCAGGTGGATCACGAATACAGCCTGGATCACTACCGCGGCCGCTTCTATGTGCGCTCCAACAAGGACGGCAAGAACTTCGGCCTCTACGAGACCAAGGAGAGCCCGGTAGATCGCTGGAAGGCGGTGATCGCTCCCAATCCGGACGTGCTGCTGGAGAGCTATGCCCTGTTCAAGGAGTGGCTGGTACTGGAGGAGCGCAGTCAGGGGCTGACCCGGCTACGGCAGGTCAACTGGCAGAGTGGCGAGCAGAAGGAGATCGCCTTCGACGACCCGGCCTATGTCACCTGGCTCGCCTACAACCCGGAGCCGGATACCAGCGCGCTGCGCTATGGCTACTCCTCCATGACCACCCCCTCGTCCACCTACGAGCTCGATCTGAACAGCGGCAAGCGCACCCTGCTCAAGCAGCAGCCGGTGGCAGGCTTCAAGGCCGACCAGTATGCCAGCGAGCGGCTCTGGATCACCGCCCGTGACGGTGTGGCCGTGCCGGTGTCGCTGGTCTATCGCAAGGACAAGTTCAAGCAAGAGGGGGCGGGGGCGCACACCAATCCGCTGCTGGTCTACGGCTACGGCTCCTACGGTGCCAGCATGGACCCGGACTTCAGCAGCGCCCGGCTGAGCCTGCTGGACCGCGGTTTCGTCTACGCCATCGCCCACATCCGTGGTGGCGAGGAGCTGGGGCGTCACTGGTATGAAGATGGCAAGCTGCTGAAAAAGCAGAACACCTTCAACGACTTTATCGACGTGACCGAGGCGCTGGTGGCGCAGGGCTACGGCGCCAAGGAGCAGGTCTACGCCATGGGCGGCAGCGCCGGCGGCCTGCTGATGGGGGCCGTCATCAATCAGGCGCCCCAGCTCTATCGCGGGGTGGTGGCCCAGGTGCCGTTCGTCGACGTGGTCACCACCATGCTGGACGAGTCCATTCCCCTCACCACCGGGGAGTACGACGAGTGGGGCAACCCGAACCAGAAGCGCTACTACGACTACATGAAGGCCTACAGCCCCTACGATCAGGTCAAGGCGCAGGCCTATCCCAACCTGCTGGTGACCACCGGGCTGCACGACTCCCAGGTGCAGTACTGGGAGCCGGCCAAGTGGGTCGCCAAGCTGCGCGAGCTGAAGACCGATGATAACAAGTTGTTGCTGAGCACCGACATGGACGCCGGCCACGGCGGCAAGTCGGGTCGCTTCAAAGCCTACGAGGATATCGCGCTGGAGTTCGCGTTTATTCTGGATCTGGCCAAGCCACAAGCATAAGTCACCACAGTTGCAGCCCTTGCCAGTCAAGGGCTGCAAAAGAATCTCCCTCCTCCCGCGCAGTCTGCCGACCGGTAGCACATCCAATTAATCTCTGATCAGCAAATTAATGATCGGCTTCAAATTTCTCGTCATCCATATCCATCATTTTGTGTTTTTGTTTGATTTATGTTGGCGCCGTGTGCTTAATCGAAGCCGTTATGACTCTTTAGTTGGCCCCCTCGGGGCCAATTATCTTCGGTTGGCATGAAGCCGACTGTCTCACCACAGGATGCTGGTGGCTTTTTGGGGAACGTTCGCCGTTCACCCGATTCCTCATATCGAGGTCATGGGCAACCGCCGACGCAGAACGGTGGTTTGTCCGGCATTCGCCCGTGGAACGGGCGAGCTGAATCAATCAAAAAGGATGAACAACATGAAAGGATTATCCCTGGCGTGTGCCCTGTCGGCTGTCCTGGCCGGCGTCTCGTTCGGTGGCCCGGTGCAGGCGCAGGAGCGCTTCGTGACCATAGGCACCGGCGGTCAGACCGGTGTCTACTACGTGGCGGGCCAGTCCATCTGCCGCTTCCTCAATCGCGGCGCCGCCGATCACCAGATCAAGTGCAATGCCCCGGCCAGCGGTGGCGGGGTGGCCAACGTCAACGGCATCCGCAGCGGTGAATTCAACTTCGGCATCATGCAGTCCGACCATCAGTACAAAGCGATGAAGGGGCTGCCGCCGTTCCAGGCCGAGGGTGCCATGGACGACATGCGCGCCGTCTTCTCCCTGCAGAGCGAGGTGTTCACCATCCTGGCCCGCAAGGACGCCAAGATCGCCGGCTTCGACGATCTCAAGGGCAAGCGGGTCAACATCGGCAACCCGGGCTCCGGCCAGCGCGACACCTTCGAAGAGATCATGGCGGTGAAGGGCTGGAAGAAGGGCGACTTCGGCCTGGTCTCCGAGCTCAAGCCGGCCGAGCAGGCCTCGGCATTGGGTGACAACAACATCGATGCCATGAGCTACTTCGTCGGCCACCCCAACGGCGCCATCCAGGAAGCCTCCACCACCACCGATGCCGTGCTGGTCCCGGTCACCGGCGCCGACATCAACAAGCTGCTGGCCGAGAAGAGCTACTACAGCAAGGCCGAGATCCCGGGCGGCATCTACAAGGGCAGCGACCAGCCGACCCCGTCCATCGGCGGCAAGGCGGTACTCTCCACCAGTGCCAAGGCGGATCCGGAAGTGGTCTATCAACTGGTGAAGTCGGTGTTCGACAACTTGGATCGTTTCAAGCGCCTGCACCCGGCCTTCGCCGACCTGAAAGAGGCCGACATGATCAAGGTGGGTCTCTCCGCCCCGCTGCATGAAGGGGCTGCCCGCTACTACAAAGAGCGCGGCTGGCTCTGATAGCGGGCCCAAGGGCCGCTGTCACTCTCTTCGACACCCGCCTGCCGCAGCCCGTGGCAGCGGGTGTCGTGTCGTTGTACTCGTTGGCACAAGTTAACCCCTATGCAAGATAAACAACTCTCTACCGAGGAACTGATCGCCCAGGATGTGGGGGCGCGTCTGCCGCTCGGCATCATGGGTGGGTGCATCACCACCCTGGCGCTCGCCTGGTCGCTGTTCCAGCTCTGGATCGCTTCGCCGCTGCCCTTCATGCTGGGCTTCGGCGTGCTCAATGACACCGAGACCCGTGCCATTCACCTCACCTTCGCCCTGCTGCTGGCCTACCTGGTGTTCCCGGCCTTTCGCCGCTCGCCGCGCGACCGGGTACCGCTCGGCGATCTGGCGCTCGGGCTGGTGGCCGCCGGCGCCGCCTCCTATCTGTTCGTGATGTACGAGGCGCTGGCCCAGCGGCCGGGTAACCTCACTACCGCCGATCTGGTGACCGCCTGCATCGGCATCCCGCTGTTGCTGGAAGCCGCCCGCCGCGCCTTGGGGCCAGCCCTGGCGGTGATCGCCCTGGTGTTTCTCGCCTACAGCCTGGCGGGGCCCTGGATGCCGGGCCTGCTGGCTCACCGCGGGGTGAGCTTCACCGCGCTGGCCAACCACCAGTGGATCACTACTGAGGGGGTGTTCGGCATCGCCCTCGGCGTCTCCACCAGCTTCGTGTTCCTGTTCGTGCTGTTCGGTGCCCTGCTGGAGCGGGCCGGTGCCGGCCACTACTTCATCCAGCTCGCCTTCAGCCTGCTCGGCCACCTGCGCGGTGGCCCGGCCAAGGCGGCGGTGGTCGCCTCCGGCCTGACCGGCCTCATCTCCGGCTCCTCCATCGCCAACGTGGTGACCACCGGCACCTTTACCATTCCCATGATGAAGAAGGTGGGGTTCAGCTCGGAGAAGGCGGGGGCGGTGGAAGTGGCCTCCTCGGTCAACGGCCAGATCATGCCGCCGGTGATGGGGGCTGCGGCCTTTCTGATGGTGGAGTACGTGGGCATCCCCTACGTCGAGATCATCAAGCACGCCTTTCTGCCGGCGACCATCTCCTACATAGCGCTGCTCTACATCGTCCATCTGGAGGCGCTCAAGCTCGGCATGCAGCCCATCGGCGACCATCAGCCCAAGCCCTGGCTGCGCCGGCTGACCGGCTTTGCCTTTGGCGCCGCCCTGATCAGCGGGCTGTCGATGGCGGTCTACTACGGCCTGGGCTGGCTCAAGCCGGCGCTGGGCGACTATGCGCTGCCTGGCATCGCCTTGCTGCTGGCCGCCACCTATCTGGGGCTGTTGAAAATTGCCGCCAGCAATGAGCCGCTGGCGGCGGAAGATCCGGACAAGCCGCTGACCGAGCTGCCCAACACCCGTACCGTACTGCTCTCCGGCCTGCACTTCCTGCTGCCGGTGGTGGTACTGGTGTGGTGCCTGATGGTGGAGCGCCTCTCGCCCGGGTTGTCGGCCTTCTGGGGTACCGTCATGCTGGTGATCATACTGCTGACCCAGCGCCCGCTGCTCAACTGGCTGCGCAGCGATGGCCGGCACGATTACGGCTCCCTGCAGGACGGCTTGATCGATCTGCGAGAGGGGCTGGTGGCCGGTGCCCGTAACATGATCGGCATCGGCATCGCCACCGCCACGGCGGGGATCATCGTCGGTGCCGTCTCCCAGACCGGGGTTGGTCTGGTGCTGGCGGATCTGGTGGAGATGCTCTCCATGGGCAACCTGCTGCTGATGCTGCTGCTGACCGCCCTGCTGAGTCTGATCCTCGGCATGGGGCTGCCCACCACCGCCAACTACATCGTGGTCTCCAGCCTGCTGGCGCCGGTGGTGGTGACGCTCGGGCAGCAGAACGGGCTGATCGTGCCGCTCATCGCGGTGCACCTGTTTGTGTTCTACTTCGGCATCATGGCCGACGTGACGCCGCCGGTGGGGCTCGCCTCGTTCGCGGCGGCGGCCGTCTCCAAGGGCGATCCCATCAAGACCGGCATCACTGCCTTCTACTACAGCCTGCGCACCGCGGCGCTGCCGTTCCTGTTCATCTTCAACACCGACCTGCTGCTGATCGACGTGGACTTTGCCCACGGGGTGCTGATCTTCATGGTGGCCACCGTTGCCATGCTGATCTTCGCCGCCGCCACCCAAGGTCATTTCCTGGTGAAGAGTCGCTGGTACGAAAGCGTGCTGCTGTTGCTGGTGGCCTTCACCCTGTTCCGCCCCGGTTTCTGGATGGACATGCTGCACGATCCCTATCGCGAGACGCCGCCGGCCCAACTGGCCCAGACCCTGGGCGAGGTGGAGGCGGAGAGCACCCTGCGGCTGCGGATCCAGGGTGAGGATGCGGTGGGCAAGCTGCGTCAGTCGACCGTGCTGCTGGCGGTGCCGGCAGGGGAGGATGGGGAAGCCCGCCTCGCCAGCCTGGGGCTCGCGCTCTATGAGCAGGATGGCAAGACCCTGATCGACAGCGTCACCTTCGGCAGTCCGGCGGCGGCAGCCGGCATGGAGTTTGACCAGGAGATCCTGGTGGTCAAGGCCCCCACCGAGCGCTGGCGCAAGGAGCTGATGTGGCTGCCCGGTTTCCTGCTGTTTGCGTTGATCGTCTGGCTGCAACGGCGCCGGGTGGTGCGAGCATAAACAGGGTCAATAAAAACGGCGCCATCATGGCGCCGTTTTCATGCTCCCCGCTGGGGGCTTATTCTTGCGGATCCTGCTCCTGCAGCAGGCTCAGGGTCTGTTGTCCCACCTGGCTCAGGCCAAGCAGCTCGCAGGCTTGCTCGGAGCTGATGCCAAGGCGGCACACCATGATATCCATCACCGGGAGGGATTATTCCTGCGGATCCTGCTCCTGCAGCAGGCTCAGGGTCTGTTGTTCCACCTGGCTCAGGCCCAGCTGTTCACAGGCTTGCTCGAAGCTGATGCCAAGGTGGCACATCATGATATCGATAGCGGGCAGATAGTTTTTCATTGCGTCTTCCATGGTGATCCTCCGGACCCGTCCCTTATGCCCGAACAGGGTGGGCGGGACAATTAGACTTTAGGCGTAGACTGCTCGTTTGCTGAGCGCCTCTGCCACTGGGCGGGGGAATTTGTTACTCTGCTTGTCAGCAAGAAGATGTTGCCGTATGACTGCGAGCAACACGTGAGGAGCAGGGCATGTTATTGAGTTTCTTGATCATCGCATCGGGCTGGTGGCACATTCGTGCGGCCTATGGCTCAGACTCCCGTCAGTTCTACATCAGCAAGCCGTTGACCATGCTGCTCATCATAGCGCTGGCCTTCGGCTATCAGAGCTATGACCACGACGGTTCCCACGCCTGGATCCTGCTCGGTCTCTGCCTGTCGCTGGCCGGCGACGTGCTGCTGATGTTGCCGAGCGACCGCTTCATCCAGGGGCTGGCGGCGTTTTTTGTCGCGCACCTCTGCTACATCGTCGGCTTCGCCCAGGGGCCGCTGGTGCTGAATCTGGTGGATGGCCTGCTGTTGCTGCTGGTGGCCGGCATGGTGTTCGGCCTGCTGTGGGGCAAGCTCGGGGAGATGAAGGTGCCCGTGTTCTGCTACATGCTGGTGATCATCGGCATGGCCTGGGTTGCCGCCGGCGCCTGGCATGCCTCCCTCACCGCCGGCAGTGCCGCCGCCCTGGTGGGGGCGCTGATGTTCCTCTTCTCCGACAGCATGCTGGCGCTGGACCGCTTCCGCCGCCCCTTCCCCCATGCCACCGCCTGGGTGATGACCAGCTACTTCGCCGCCCAGTTTCTGATTGCCGCCTCGTTGGCAGGGTGACTGTGGCTGAGTTGTCCCCTCACCAAGGGGCGTGTGCAGACAAAAAAACGGGCCCTCAGGCCCGTTTTGCTATTCCATTTTCATCGTTTTTCACGCCTCGAGCGGTTCGGCATCGGCTGCCCTGGGGGCGGGCTGCTTGAGCAGCAGCATCAGGCCGCTGGCGAGCAGCAGGAAGATGCCCATCACGAAGAACACCTGGTTGTAGGCCATGATGGCCGCCTCCCGGCTGATGGTGTTCGACAGCATGGCCTGGGCCTGCTGGCGGGCCAGCTCGGGGCCGGAGCCCTGCGCCATCATGGTCTGGGCCAGCTGCAGCAGGTAGCTCTGTCCCTCTATGCTGCTGGCGGCCAGGGTGCTGCTGATCTGGCTGACATGGATGCGGGTGTCGTTGTCGATCAGGGTGGCGATGATGGCGATGCCGAAGGCGCCGCCCAGATTGCGCAGCACGTTGAGCAGGGTCGAGGAGGAGGGGATCTCGTCGTGGGTCAGGCTGGCGGTCGCCACCAGGGAGAGCGGTACCATGATGAAGGGCTGGCCCAGCGCCCGTACGATGAGCGACTGGATCAGCTGGGGCCCGGCGTAGTCGGCACTCATGTTCATGTTCATGAAGCAGCTGACGGCGAACACCAGAAAGCCGAAGCTCACCAGATAGCGCGGATCTATCTTGTGGGTCAGTCTGGGCACCAGCGGCAGCACCAGCAACTGCGGCAGCCCCATCCACATCAGCACCTCACCGATTTCCAGCGCGTTGTAGTTGTGGATCTGGGTCATGTAGAGCGGCAGTACATAGATGGACCCCATCAGCGCCATGCCGAGTACCAGATAGGCGAAGCAGGCCAGCGCAAAGCGCGGGTTGTGCAGCAGCCGCAGGTTGACCAGCGGGTGGCGCCGCAGCAGCTGGCTGATGACGAAGAAGACCAGCGCCACCACCGAGATGACGGTGAGCCGCACGATGAAGCTGGAACCGAACCAGTCCTCCCGGTTGCCCTCTTCCAGCACCACTTCCAACAGACCCAGTCCCACCGCCATGGTGACGATGCCGATGAGGTCCACCCGCTTGATCACCTCCCAGTCCACCGGCTTCTTGTCCAGCCCGTGGGCCAGCATGGCCATCACCAGCAGTCCCGGCGGCACGTTCATGTAGAAGATGTAGTGCCAGGACATCTGCTCGGTCAGCCAGCCGCCCAGGGTCGGCCCGATGGCGGGGGCGAAGGTGGCGCACAGGCCGAACAACGCCATGCCAGTGGCCCGCTTGTGCAGCGGCAGCAGACTGACGATGAGGGAGAAGGCCATCGGGATCAGCGCCCCGCCGGTGAAGCCCTGCAGCGCCCGAAAGACGATCATGCTGGTGAGGTTCCAGCTGAATGAGCAGAGCACGGAGGCGACGATGAAGGCGCCGGTGGTCCACAGCAGGTAGCGCCGCACGCTCAACCCCCGGCTCAGCCAGCCGCTCAGCGGGATGGCGATCATCTCCGCCACCAGATAGGAGGTGGAGATCCAGGAGCTTTCGCTCAAGGTGGCCGACAGGGCTCCCTGAATGTCCTTCAGGGAGGCGTTGGTGATCTGGATGTCGAGGATGGCCATGAAGGCGCCGATGAGGCCCCCCATGACCGCGATCCAGTTGCGACGCGGTATGGGTTCCATCAGTGGGCCGCAACCACGGGATCAGGGCTGCGGGTGTCGACGATCACCTCGGTGGAGAGGCCCGGCAGCAGCTTGCCCGCCAGCGGCCCCGGCTCCGGAATACGGATCTTGACCGGCACCCGTTGCACGATCTTGGTGAAGTTGCCGGTGGCGTTCTCCGGCGGCAGCAGGGCGAACTTGGCGCCGGTGGCGGGGGCCAGGCTGTCGATGATCCCCTCGACCGGCTGATCCGGATAGGCATCCAGGATCACCTCCACTTTCTGGCCGGGCTGCATGTGGAGCAGCTGGGTCTCCTTGAAGTTGGCTTCTACCCACACCTGCTGCAGCGGCACCAGGCTGGCCACCTGCATGCCGGACTGGACGTAGAGCCCCGCCCGCAGACTGCGCTTGCCGATGATGCCGTCGGCCGGAGCCCGCAGCTCGGTATAGGCCAGCTCCAGCTTGGCCTGCTCCAGCTGGGCGGCGCTCAATGCCAGCTTGGCCTGGTTCTGCTTGGCCTCGGCATCCAGCACCAGCAGCCGCTCGCGGGCGGCCTGCAGGGCCGCTTTGGCCTCCAGCTCCTGGGCCTGATTGACCTGCAGGCCGGCCCGTACCTCGTCCAGGCTGTCCTGGGAGCTGTAGTGGCGCTGGTTGAGCTGGCTGACGCGGCGTACCTGTTGCTGGGCCCGCACCTGTTCGGCATTGGCCGAGCTGACCTTGGCTTCGGCCTGGCGAATGAGGCTCAGCTGCTGGGTGCGGGTGGCGGCGAGATTTTCCGCCGTCGCCTGATTGAGGCGCAGGTCGGCTTCAGCCTCGGCCACCTTGGTCTTGTACTCCCGATCGTCGAGGCGGGCGATGAGCTGGCCGGCCTTCACCGGCTGGTTGTCGGTCACCAGCACTTCGCTGATGTAGCCGGACAGTTTGGAACCGATGCCGGTGACCTCGCTCTGCAGGTAGGCGTTGTCGGTGCTCTCGAAATAGCGGCCATGCAGATACCAGTAACCGGCAAACAGCAGGCCGAGCAGGGCCAGGATCATGGCTGCCAGCAGGGGGATCTTCTTGTGTTGACTCATGTGGGGGATTCCTGAACTTAAGAGAGGCAGGCTAACACTGGCCGACTGTTTCGATTAGTATCCATTTATGAGATATACAGTTTCACTGGTGCAACAATGGATCTGAACGCTGCATTGATTCTAGTGCGGATCGTCGACAAGGGTTCCTTCACGGCGGCCGCCCAGGAGCTGGGCATGACCAAGGCGACGGTGAGCCGGCGCATCGCCGAGCTGGAGCAGCGCCTCGGCGTGCGGTTGCTCTATCGTTCGACCCGCCAGCTCACCCTGACCGAGGCCGGCGAGCAGTACTATCTGCGCTGCAGCAAGGCGGTGGACGAGCTGGCTCAGGCCGAGCTGATGGTGAGCGCCAGCCAACAGGAGGTGACCGGCACCCTCAAGCTGGCGGTGCCCATCGAAGCGGGGCAGCTGGTGGTGGGCAGGCTGGTGGCGGAGTTTCTGCAGGCCTATCCCGGCCTGCAGGTGGAGCTGGAGCTGACCAATCGCATCGTGGATCCCATCAATGAGGGGCTGGATGCAATCGTGCGGATCGGTGACATGAGCGATTCGAACCTGGCGGCGCGGCGGCTGTGGAGCAACGCCCGCCTGATCTGTGCCAGCCCGGCGTACCTGTCGCGCAGCCCCGCCATCACTCATCCCGAGGATCTGGTGCATCATGAGCGGGTGGCGGTGACCAGCGGCTTTCTGGCGTCGCACTGGTGCTTCGAGCGGGATGACAAGGAGGTGCTGGTTGACCCTCCCTCCCGCTTTAGGGTTAATAATATAACCTGTGCCAGAGAGGCGGCGAAGGCCGGGCTGGGGCTCGCCTCCCTGCCCGCCATGCTCTGCCACGAGGAGCTGGCGAGCGGGAGCCTGGTGTCCGTGCTGCCCGAGTGGCAGCAGCCCAGGGTACCGATTTACCTGCTGTTTCCGGAGCGGCGGCTGATGCCGCGAAAATTGCGGGTGTTCATTGACTTCATCGTGGCCAAGGGGGCCGACTACGGCATAGATACCCTGCTGTAGCCGGTCAGAGGCGGTGCCGTGGTCACGGCATCGTGAGTGGATCTGAGGGGGAAGACATGGATCACTGGATCAATCTGTATCGGGCTTCCCATTCGCTGGAGGCCCATGCCCTGAAAGGGGCGCTGGAAGTGGAAGGGGTGCCGGTGCGGCTCAATGGCGAGGCGCTGTCGGGCGCCCTGGGCGAACTGCCGGTGGATCTGCTGCAGGTGACCCTGATGGTGCGCGAACAGGATCGCAGCAAGGCGGGGCGGGTCATCGAGCGCTATCAGCAGCGCCAGGGCAACGGCTGGCTGTGTGGCCAATGCGGGGAGGAGAACGGCGCCAACTTTGATGTCTGCTGGCGCTGCCACCACGATCCCCACGAAAATTAATCGCTCGCCCTGTCTCAGCGCAGGGTGAAGTCGATGTCCTCGCCCGCGCTGGCGTCGTGATAGGTCGCCAGATCCAGCTCCCGCTCGCTGCGGGCAATCAACACGGATACCAGAATATCGCCGGAGACGTTGACCGTGGTGCGCGCCATGTCGAGGATCCGGTCGATCCCGGCGATCAGCGCCACCCCTTCCAGCGGCAGTCCCACCGCGGTCAGCGTCAGCGTCAGCAGCATCAGGCCGGTACCCGGCGTGCCCGCCGTGCCGATGCTGGCCAGGGTCGCGATGCTGATGATGGTCAGGTAATCCACCATGTGCAGATCCACCCCGAAGGCCTGGGCCACGAACAGGGCCGTTACCCCCTGATAGAGCGCGGTGCCGTCCATGTTGATGGTGGCGCCGATGGGCAGCACCTTGGCGGTGATGGCGGGAGAGACCCCGAGCCGGCGCTCGGCGCAGGCCAGGCTGATGGGCAGGGTGCTGTTGCTGGAGCTGCTGGTGAAGGCCACCGCCTGGGCATCGACGATGCTCTTGAAGTAGTGCAGCGGATTGAGGCGAGCCAGCAGGATCAGCAGGCTGCTGTAGACGCCGAGTACGTGCAGCAGACAGCCTAGGTAGACGGCGCCGATCACCTTGAGCAGCGGCAACAGCAGGCTCATGCCGTACTTGCCGGTCATCCAGGCCATCAGGGCGCAGACACCGTAAGGGGCCAGCGCCATCACCATCTGGGTCAACTTGAACATCCCCTCTGCCAGCGAGGTGAAGAACAGGATGGCGGGGCGGCCGCGCCGACCGGTGGCGTTGAGGGCGAGGGCGAGGGCCACCGCGAACACGATCACCTGCAGGATCTTGCCATCCACCATGGCCTGCACCGGGTTGCGCGGCACCAGATGGCTCAGCACGCTGGCCAGGGTGGGGGATTCCGCCATGCCGACCCGCTCATAGGGCCCCATGTTGGCGCCCATGCCGGGCTCCAGCAACCAGCCCATCATCAGGCCGATGCAGATGGCGACCGCGGTGGAGCAGAGGTAGAGGCCGATGGCCTTGCCGGCGATCCGATCGAGGGTCTTGCCCTTGAGCAGCGAGGTGAGGCCGGCGATGACCGAACAGAAGATGAGGGGCACCATCAGCATCTGGATGGTGTTGACGAACAGCACGCCGATGGGCTTGAGCAGCAACGCCTGCTCGCTGAAACCGGCGCCGAGCCCGATCCCCGTCAGCATGCCGAGCAGGGTCTTCAACCAGAGCGGGCGGCGGGTCCAGATCCGCCAGGGCTTGAAAGCCAGTCCATGGAACAGCATGACGCCAATGTCCTTATATTCGGTCTGCGGTGGCAAAAAGGGGCGTTAGTGTAGCCATCCCCTGCTCAGGTTGCCACATTATCGACAAAGCCGCGGCCATCACCAGTACGGATGCAGGGAAATCGGCAATTTGTTGGCCTATATCAAGGTCGTCGGCAGTGGGGCAGGATTTAATAGGTATCAAATATGTCTATTCAAGAGGTTTGCAATGACTCAATCGGTACACGGTCACGAAGTGATGGAGATGATGCTGGCGCAAGGCGGCCAGTTTACCCGGGCCAGCCTCAAGCAGGCCATCGACGAGCGCTTCGGTGCCGAGGCCCGTTTCCACACCTGCAGTGCCAGCGAGATGGATGCCGAGGTCCTGATCGACTTCCTGGCCAAGCGCGGCAAATTCATCGAATCGGAGCAGGGTTTCCAGACTCACGCCGACAAGATCTGCAACCACGGTTGATCCCTGCCGGCGAGCGCCCGCCGCGCTCGCCGAATCCCGCCGCCTTTGTTATATTTCGCCCTCTTTCCCCCTCCTTTTGTTGAAGGCTTAGCCTGGGCGTTGTATGGACACTTTCTCCGCTGCCGTCATGTTGTTTCTGATCATGGATCCGCTGGGCAACCTGCCGGTCTTCCTGTCGATCCTGCGTCATATCGATCCCAAGCGGCGGCGCAAGGTGATGATGCGGGAGCTGCTGTTTTCACTGGTGATCATGATGGCCTTCCTGTTCGTCGGCCAGCAGATCCTCAATTTCCTCAACCTGCGGCAGGAGGCGGTCAGCATCGCCGGCGGCATCATCCTGTTCCTCATCGCCATCAAGATGATCTTCCCGAGTGAAGGCGGGGTAACCGGACTGGCTGCGGGTGAAGAGCCCTTCCTGGTGCCCATGGCCATCCCCATGATTGCCGGTCCCTCGATCCTGGCGTCCTTGCTGCTGCTGGCCAACCAGGAGCCGACCCGGATGGCGGACTGGTCGCTGGCACTGTTGATGGCCTGGGGCGCCAGCGCGGTGATCCTGATGTTCTACGAGGTATTCAACAAGCTGCTGGGTGAGCGAGGACTCACCGCGGTGGAGCGTCTGATGGGCATGCTGCTGGTGATGATCTCGGTGCAGATGCTGCTCGACGGGGTGCACCACTACCTGGCGGTGACCGGTCAGAACTGACCGGTTGGCATGCCAACAGAAAAGACACGGGGCTCGACGAGCCCCGTTTTTTTGCCTGTGATCCGGCGTTGTGCCCGTCAGGGTCTTGCGGCCCTGTGCCGACAATCAGGCCGGTTCGGCAGCAGTGGGCTCCAGCTTGCCCATGATGAGGGTCAGCAGGGTTTCCCGCAGCCAGCGGTGGCCAGGATCCTCCTCGTGGCGCTGATGCCAGATCAGCAGGTGGGAGATGCTGTCGAGGGCGATGGGCAGCGGCAGCGGCACCAGCGGATAGACCTGGGTGGCGTGGCGGGCGTAGAGCCGGGAGAGGGTCACAATCATGTCCGAGTGCATGCCCATCCGCAGCGCCGCCTCGAAGGAGGGCACGGTCGCCTCGATGCGGCGATAGAGATCCTGCTCCGCCAGCTTGTGATCCAGCATCCAGCGATCGCGCCCCTCGCAATAGGTCTGCACGTGGGGATAGGCCAGGTAGCGGGTGAGATCCCACTCGGGTTCGTGCAGGGCGGGGTGGTCGTGCTGCACCAGGCAGGTCAGATCGTCGATGGCGAGCAGCCGCTGGCAGATGGCGTTGGGCAGGGTGTCGAGCCGAAAGTCCGAGTTGATGCAGTTCTCCCGCACCGTGAAGGCGATGTCCACCTGGCCCTGGCTCATCTCGGTCAGGCTGTTCTCGGTCCACTCCTCGTAGCGCAGCCGGATGCCGGGGGCCTGTCGTTTCAGCTCGCTCAAGTAGAGCGGGGCGAACAGGGTGAAGGCGCTGTCCATGCTGGCGATGACGAACTCCCGCTCGGTGGTGGACGGGTCAAAATCCGGTGGCTGGATCAGGTTGTCGAGCGACAGCAGGATGGGTTGCAGTTGCTGCTGCAGGCTGAGGGCGCGGGCAGTGGGTTCCAGTCCGTAGGCCGAGCGCACGAACAGGGGGTCGTCGAAGGTTTCCCGCAGCCGGCCGAGCGCTTTGCTGACGGCAGACTGGCTCAGGTGCAGCCGACGGGCCGCCCGGCTGCCGTTCCGTTCTTCCAGCAATACTTGCAGGATAATCAATAGATTGAGGTCGATGCGCCCCAACTGTTCCAGCAGCATGATATGAATCCTCTTCAATTCTTGGATGAATTTATACCATTTGTTTTCATATCTAGGCGAATTTATGCTCGAAACGTCTCTCGCCTTCGATGGCGGCTGGTACAGGATGTAGTGGTTGAGGGGACAAGTAGCATCAAGCAATACGGCGACCCTGGGTCGCCGTATTTTTTTAGTGATTTATTTGCAAACTTGCACCTGTCTTGATTTTGCCCAACAATCTTTGCGCCTTCTTTTGATACAAACAATCGGTATCTATCAGTCAGGAGTATCCCTATGGGACTCGGTGGAATTCATATCTGGCATTTGTTGATCCTGCTCGTCGTCGTGGTCGTGGTGTTTGGCAGCAAACGCCTGGCTGGCGCCGGGGAAGATCTGGGCACCGCCATCAAGGATTTTCGCAAAGCCTTGCGTGACGATGAATCACAGCCGAAATAAGTGGGAGTTGAATGATGTCCGTAGAAGATAAAGTGGAATTGAACGAGACCTGTGACAGCTGCGGCTGCTTCGCCGAAATTGGTACCATCATCGGCGAGGGTGACGATGTGATGGAGCTGGTGATCGAGGCCGCTGCAGAAGCCGACGCTCGCGCCAAGCTGGCCGCCTACGAGGCGCTGGCCAAGCAGGTCACTGCCGAAGCCAAAAGCAGCAGCGAACTCAGTCAGGGCGCCAACGGCGTGATCCTGAAAGCCCGCCTGCAATTCACCTGCACCGCCGAAAAACTCATTTTCGAGATGCGTGCCCGCTCTATCTGAGCCTGCTGATGACACGGCAGGCTTGCCTGCCGTGTTGACCCTTCTGCTGTGGGTCCGCGTTCTATAGTTAGTTATCCCACAGACGGTTTTGCCCGACGCGAGTCGGCCAACAGAAGGCGATCTCATCATGGTTCAGCGCTGGCTCTTCGCCATTTTCCCCACCTTTATTTGCCACCCGTTTGACGGGATCTCGCTCGCAGCGAAGCAACCGCAGGCGCTTGCATCATGAGGCTGCGCTGGTTGTGGGGTCTGCTCGCTCTGTGTGCGCTGCCGCTGCAGGCGGCGGATCTCAAGCCGCAACGGCTACCCCAGCCCGGGGATCTCGCCAGCATATTGCAAAAGAAAGAACTCAGGGCTCTGGTGGTCTATGAGCGGGGTTTCTTCTTCTTCGACAAGGGGGCCCAGCACGGCATCCTGGTCAACCAGCTGCAGGGGTTCGAGCGCTGGCTGAATCAGACCTACCTGGTCAAAGAGAAGATCAAACTCAAGATCATCTATATCCCGGTACGCCAGGACAAGCTGCTGGACTACCTCACCGAAGGACGGGGGGATCTGGTGGCCGCCAACATGACGGTGACGCCGACCCGGCGCGAACAGGTGACCTTCTCCAACCCGGTGATCGCTCCCATCGAAGAGTGGGTGGTGAGCCAGCACAGCCTGCCGACCTTCAACCGCATCACCCAGCTCTCCGGCCGGCGGGTCTGGGTGCGGGCCAGCTCCAGTTATTACGAGAGCCTGCGCCAGCTCAACTGGCTGTTTCGCGAGCTGGGGCTGCCGCCCATCTATATCGAGACGGTGCCTGAATATCTGCAGGACGGGGATCTGCTGGAGATGGTGGCGGCCGGCATCATACCGCTCACCGTGACCGACAGCTTCAAGGGGCGGATCTGGCTCGGCATGATCAGCGGGCTGCGAGCCCACAAGCTGATCCCGCTGCGGGACAACGGCCGCAGCGCCTGGGCCCTGCGCAACAACACTCCCGAACTGCTCAAGGCGGTCAACGACTATCTGGCCGATGCCGGCAAGCGCACCCTTTACAGCGACATGGCTCTGCGCCGTCTGCTGGCGCGCAACGACCAGATGAGCAACATATTGGCGCCGGATCCGCTGGGCAGGCTGTCGACCATCCGCAAGGTGCTGGAGCAGCAGGCCGACAAGTACCGGCTGGACTGGCTGATGCTGGCGGCGCTGGCTTACAAGGAGTCTGGCCTCAATGCCAATATCCGTTCCGAACGGGGAGCGGTGGGGATCATGCAGCTGTTGCCGAGCACCGGCGGCGAGGTGGGCATTCGCGGTGCCCGGCTTGCCAGCCTGGAGGGCAATGTGGAGGCGGCTTGCCGCTATATGCGGTTGATCCTCGACACCTATTTCAATGATCCCAAACTGGATGTGCTCAACCGCCACCTGTTTGCGCTGGCGGCCTACAATGCCGGCCCGAACCGGGTGCAGGCGCTCAGGGCCAAGGCCGAGGCCGCCGGGCTGGATCCGAATGTCTGGTTCGGCAACGTGGAGCAGCTGGTGGCCAACGAGGTGGGCCAGGGGCCCATCAACTATGTGAGCACCATCTACAAGTACTATGTGGCCTACCGCTTCAGCCTGCCCCAGCTGGAGGGCAAGGCGGCCGCCATCGAGGCGGTGGCCCAGCCCTGACGTCCTGCTAGTGCGGTTGGGCGGGCGGGGCGAAGGGCTGCCAGGCCTGATCCTTATGCTGCAGATACCAAGGGGCCAGCTGGCCACTCGGCGAGGGATCCGGCTCACTGGCCTGCGGTCTGTGACTGATGGCGGGGCGATCCGTGAGTTCCATGGTAAATTCCTTCATCCTGTTGCTACGAGGCCCTTAGCCAGCGTTATGCCATTTCCTCATGACAGGCGGATGACGCCATGATCCCCGCTGAATTCGCCCTGATAGACCAGCCCGAGCTGGCACTCAAACTGCGCTGCCAGCTGATCCGCGGCGCCAGAAGCCGGATCCAGGCCCAATACTACAGCTGGGAGGAGGACAGCAGCGGCAAGCTGTTGCTGGCGGAGCTGCTGCATGCCGCCCGGCGCGGGGTGCGGGTGCAGTTGCTCATCGATGACCTCTATGCCGGCGACAACCGTTTCCTGGAGATGGTGGCCCATCAGCCGGGTATCGAGGTGCGCCTGTTCAATCCCTTCTGGCTGCGCGGCTGGCGACCGCTGACCCTGCTGCTGGAAGGGCTGCTCAGCTTTCGCCGCATCAATCACCGCATGCACAACAAGCTGTTGCTGGTGGATGGCCGCCAGGCGGTGATCGGCGGTCGCAACATCGGGGACCGTTACTTCGGGCTCGGTGGGGCGCCCCAGTTCGTCGATCTGGATCTCGCCTGCCGCGGCCCGCTCTGCCAGCAGGCAGAGCAGGGTTTCGATCAATTCTGGCGCAGCCGCTGGAGCCACCCGATCCGCCGTCTGCTGCGGCGCCCGTTGCAACGGGCCGAGGTGCAGGTGGTGAACGACTTTCTGCTGACGATGAACGAGCCGCAGGTGGCGGCCGTCTATGATCTGCCCGCCCGCCTGTTTGATCCCGAACCTGTTCCCCTGCGCTGGCATGCCGGAGAGGCAGAAGTATGGTTTGATCGACCCGGCAAGGGGCTGGTGTCTCGGCCCACCACCGCACGCCTGCTCTGGCGCAAGCTGGCCGACAACCAAGGCACGCTGAGTCTGGTCACCCCTTATCTCATCCTGACCCGGGGGCTGCGCCGCCGGCTCAGACAGCAGCGGCAGGCGGGGGTGAACATTGACATCCTGACCAACTCCCTGGCCAGCACGGATGTGCCGCTGGTGTACGGCGCCTACCGCCGTCACCGCCCCTGGCTGATACGGCAGGGCATTGCACTGTCGGAGCTGGAGGGGGAGTCGCTCAGTCTGCACGCCAAGCTGATCCTGGTGGGGGAGGAGGAGGCGCTGCTCGGCAGCTTCAATCTGGATCCGCGCTCTCTGCTGCTCAACACCGAGCTGGTGCTGCATCTGGCTTGTCCCGCGCTGTGCGCCGAGTTGCAGCAGTGGCTGGCGACCTGGCAGCAACGCTCTTCCCACTCGGTGGCGGCCCCGCCCTCCACCCTGCGCCGCCTGCTGGCCAGGGTCAGTGACTGGTTGCCGCTGCAGCGCTGGTTGTGAGCGGGCCGAGCGTGTGCGAGATCTCGCAAAGCCTTGTGCGCCTTCGAGGATAACGTTTGCCATCCTATGGCGATGAACTGGTTTATCGTATTGTTTTTAATCGAATTGTTTTCTGACTGAAGTTCCATGAAGGGTTGCGGCTTGCATACATGGGCGCATAAAACGGTTTTTTATTTTATTTATCTGCGTAATATTTCAACTGCAAGGACAACACGGTGGCTTACCGCCGTGCGGAAGAGGGTCGTGAAGGGAACTGGCCGACTGGATTGCTCCAGCAGGCACCTGCTTCAGATGGGTAGCGGAAACTCAGGAAACAGGGGCAGTACCCGACAGGACCGGATTCCAATATGGAACATGCTATTTGCGAGGGGGTGACATGCGAGTGTCACCCCATTTTTTATGGCTCGCTGGCTGAGTCGTGCCCAGAAAAAGACCGCCAATCGGCGGTCTTTTTCTTTGTTCAGTCCAACGTTCCAGGGTCAGGCGATGCCTGCCAGCAGTCGGCTCCAGTTGCGTTTGGCGGCGATGAAGGCATCGTGCAGGTTGCGATACTCCAGCTGCAGCTTCAGTTGGTCGTAGCGGGCCAGCGCCTTGCGCTTGCGCTGCTCCAGCAGGCGTTTGCGGCTGGCGTAGTAGTGCTGCAACTGCTGGTTCAGCTTGTCGTACTCCTCCTGCAGCAGGGCCTGCCACAGCTCCCTGTCATCCTGCTTGCGCAGCTTGGCCTGGGCCCGTTTCAGCTGCATCTCCAGCCTGGCCTGCTCGATCCGCTCTTCCGGACAGGCGCGCAGATCCCGGGTCAGCCCGCACCAGGAGGCACTGCGGATCAGCCACTTGGTGGGATCGAACTGCCACCAGTGGATGCCGTTGCGATAATCGTTCTCGAACAGGTGGTGAAAGTTGTGGTAACCCTCGCCGAAGGTGAAGAAGGCCAGGATGCCGTTGTCCCGTGCGCTGTTGCGGTCGGTGAAGGGCTGGCTGCCCCAGATGTGGGCCAGCGAGTTGATGAAGAAGGTGGTGTGATGAGTCATCACCATGCGCAGCACCCCGGCCAGCAGCAACATACCGAGCAGATCGCCGTGGACGAGCCCCAGCAGCAGCGGGATGCCGATGTTGGTGGCCAGGGTCAGCGCCAGATAGTGCTTGTGCTGGAAAACGACGATGGGGTTGCTCTGCAGATCCCGCACATTGCTGTAGTCGTGATAGGTGTCGCCCTGGTATTCGCGCAACATCCAGCCGATGTGGGAGTACCAGAAACCGCGTCCTGCACTGTAGGGATCCTGCTGGTTGTCATCCACGTGGCGATGGTGGCGGCGATGGTCGGAAGACCAATGCAGGGCCGAGTTTTGCAGGGCGAGGGCACCGCCGATGGCGAAGATCCACTGCAGGATAGGGTGGGCCTTGTAGGCCTTGTGGGACCAGAGCCGGTGGTAGCCTGCGGTAATGGAGATGCCGCAATAGCAGAACAGCAGCAGGAAGCTGCCCCACTGCCAGAGGTCATAGCCATGGGTCATGCCGTACCAGGGCACGGCGATCAGTGCGGTCAGCCCGGAGAGGGCAAACAGCAGGGTGTTGGTCATGATGATCGGGGGGCGTTCCATCTCACTCGGTTCCTTTCAGCGAACAGCTGTGCGCCATTCTCCATGCAGCCAGAATTCGGGTCAATGGTAAAAAAGTAGGAGACAAACCTGATCCTGGCGCAGCCTTCGGGTTATCATTTGGCCTCGATAACCTGAAGGTGACTGTTTTCGTGGGTATTCGCGCGCAACAAAAAGAAAAAACCCGGCGTACTCTGATCGAGGCGGCGTTCAGCCAACTGTGCGCCAACCGCAGTTTTTCCAACCTCAGCCTGCGGGAAGTGGCACGGGAGGCCGGCATCGCGCCCACCTCCTTCTATCGTCACTTTCGCGACATGGAGGAGCTGGGACTGACCCTGGTGGATGAAGGCGGCCTGACCTTGCGCCAGCTGATGCGCCAGGCGCGCCAGCGCATCGCCGGGGGCGGCAGCGTCATCAGCACCTCGGTGCAGACCTTCATGGAGTTCGTCGAGAACAATCCGAACATCTTCCGGCTGCTGCTGCGCGAGCGCTCCGGCACCTCGGCGGCATTTCGGCAGGCGGTGGCGCGGGAGATCCAGCACTTCATCGCCGAGCTGACCGATTACCTCGAGGCCACTATGGGGGCACCGCGGGAAGAGGCCTACATCCAGGCCGAAGCCATGGTGACCATCGTCTTCAGCGCCGGTGCCGATGCCCTCGACATGACCAGCGAGGAGTGCCGGGCCCTGTCCGATCGCACCATCCGTCAGCTGCGCATGATCGCCATGGGCGCCGAGGTCCAGAACCAGAAGCGCCGTGCACCTCTCTCTTAAGTCAAAGGATGGACAGCTCCATGCATGATCAGAACCCGATCCCGAAGAAACCCCTGCTGCTGGCCCTGCTCATCGGCATCTGTGGTGATGCCTCTCTGACGGTCTTGTCGGAGTCGGCCGTGCCCTTCTCCTTCTTCCCGATGATCGCCCTGATGCTGGCTGCCTATCAGCTCTACCAGCACTATCGTCATGTCTCGCTGGATGGCAACACACCCGTTTGCATGCTGCTCTGCTTCTTCATCGGCGTGTTCGGCCACTCGGCGCTGGTCAAGGTGCAGTACCCCGAGCTTGGCAGCAACTTCTTCTCGCTGATCATGATGTTGCTGCTGCTGGCCGTGCTCTCCATCAAGCTCGGCATCAGCGTGGGGAAAAAAGAGAAGGAGTGACCAGCACTCCTTCCTGAACCACCATGACAGAGCCGGGATCACCCGGCTTTGTTGTCTGTGCCGTGCTGTTTGGCATCGACGATGGCCTGCAGCCTGGCGCGGATCTCCACCATGCCGAACACCCCGAATACCAGCACCTGGGTGAACTCGAGCCGGCTCATCGCGAAGTAGGGCTTGCAGGCTGCCTTGACCATGCTGGCCTGCACCCAGTGCATCAGGGCCACGATCACGCCGCACACCGGCAGAAAGCCGTTGAGCTTGCCCGGCAACGGGGCGATCAGGCTGACCAGCACGCCGAACCAGAAGAACAGGATGAGGCCCATCGCCAACAGATTAAACACCCGCTTCATCGTTTACCTCCCGCAGATAGAGTTGATAGCAGACTTGGCCTGCCTGTTTGTCTTTGAGTAGTTGCCAGCTGGCCGGCAGCGGCAGATCGGCCATCTCCTTCTCCCGCTCCAGATAGATGAGGGCGTCCGGCGCCAGCCAGCCGCGTTGCTCCAGCAGCTCGCACACCTGAGGCAGCAGCTCGCGGCGAAAAGGGGGATCCAGAAACACCAGATCGAACGGCGTGGCCGGCCCCTGCAGCCAGCTGACGGCATCGGACTGGATCACCTGACCCTGGCTGCTGCCGAGGGTGGTCAGGTTCTTCTTGATCTGGTCGGCGGCGCCCTTGTCCATCTCGATCAGGGTGACCTGCTCGGCATAGCGCGACAGCGCCTCCAGCCCCAGGCCGCCGCTGCCGGCGAACAGATCCAGACAGCGGGTGCCACGGACATGCGGAGCCAGCCAGTTGAAGATGGTCTCCTTGACGCGATCCGTGGTGGGTCTGAGTCCTTCCACATCCCTGACCGGCAGTTTGCGGCCTCGCCACTGACCGCTGATGATTCTTACAAAGCCCGATTTCCCCTGCTGGGCTAGGCTCTTGCTCGGGCCGTTACGGCTGGATTTCACTCTGGGCATCGCGTTTCGTCGTCAGAAAATAAAGTGGTAGTATAAGGCGGTTCATTTTTATGCCGACCCGCCGAGGGACGGCTATCTTAGCAGTCAGCCTTTGATGTGAGTATTTTTAGATGGCAAAAGGTTTGTTTTCCTGGCTGGGTTTCGGCCGCAAGAAAGAAGAGGCTGAGGCTGTCCAACCACAGACACCGCAAGCCACCCCGATTACCGCTGAGCCCGAGGTCGCTGCTGCCCCCGCTCCCGTTTCCGATCCTACGCCAGCCGTGGCGGCTGAAGTGCCCGCCAGCGCACAGAATTCCGTTTTGCACGATGATTGCTGCCCGCCTGCCGAGCTGGACGACCATGGTCCGCTGGTGGTGGAGGAGTGTGCCTCCGATCTGGAGCCGGTGATCGTCAATGAAGCCCTGCTGGCTGAAGAGGAACGTGCCGCTGCCGAAGCGCAGGCGCAAGAGGCTGCCCGTGTTGCTGCCGAGCTCAAGGCTGCGCAAGAAGTTCGTATTGCCGCCGAGGCTCGCTCTGCAGAAGAGACTCGCATTGCCGCTGAGGCCCGCGCCGCAGAAGAGGCACGTATTGCCGCTGAGGCCCGCGCCGCAGAAGAAGCCCGCATTGCCGCTGAGGCCCGTGCCGCAGAAGAGGCACGTATTGCCGCTGAGGCCCGCGCCGCAGAAGAAGCCCGCATTGCTGCCGAAGCCCGCGCTGCAGAAGAGGCTCGCATTGCTGCCGAAGCCCGTGCCACGGAAGAGGCTCGTCTTGCCGCCGAAGCCCGCGCCGCAGAAGAAGCCCGCATTGCTGCCGAAGCCCGCGCCGTGGAAGAGGCTCGCATTGCTGCCGAAGCCCGCGCCGTGGAAGAGGCTCGTATTGCTGCCGAAGCCCGTGCCGCAGAAGAAGCTCGTATTGCTGCCGAAGTCCGCGCCGCAGAAGAGGCCCGTATTGCTGCCGAAGTTCGTGCCGTAGAAGAGGCCCGTATTGCCGCCGAAGCGCAGGCTGCCGAGGAAGCCCGTCTCGCCAAAGAGGCCCAGCGAGCGGAAGATCTGCGCCTGGTCGCCGCGATGGAGGCTGAGGCCGCTGCCCTGGCCGCTCTGCCGCTGGCCGCCAAGGTGGACGACGACACCCAGGAGAAGCCGCAGCGGGAGGGCTTCTTCGCCCGCCTCAAGCGCAGTCTGGTGCGCACCCGGGAGAATATCGGTTCCGGTTTCTTCGGCCTGTTCCGTGGCAAGAAAATCGACGACGAGCTGTTCGAGGAGCTGGAGACCCAGCTGCTGACCGCCGATCTCGGTGTCGATACCACCAGCCGCATTATCGAAGGGTTGGTGCAGCACGCGGATCGCAAGCAGCTCAAGGATGCCGAGGCGCTCTACGGCCTGCTCAAGCAGGACATGGGCGAAATGCTGGCCAAGGTCGAGCAACCGCTGGTGATCGACACCAGCAAGAAGCCTTATGTGATCCTGATGGTGGGCGTGAACGGCGTCGGCAAGACCACCACCATCGGCAAGCTGGCCAAGCAGTTCCAGGCCGAGGGCAAGAGCGTGATGCTGGCCGCCGGCGATACCTTCCGTGCCGCCGCCGTCGAGCAGCTGCAGGTGTGGGGCCAGCGCAACAACATTCCGGTGATTGCCCAGCATACCGGCGCCGACTCCGCCTCCGTCATCTATGACGCCATCGAGGCTGCCCGCTCCCGCGGCGCCGACGTATTGATCGCCGACACCGCCGGCCGCCTGCAGAACAAGAGCAACCTGATGGAAGAGCTCAAGAAGGTGGTGCGGGTGATGAAGAAGCTGGACGATGCGGCGCCCCACGAGATCATGCTGACTCTGGATGCAGGCACCGGCCAGAACGCCCTGAGCCAGGCCAAGCTGTTCAGCGAGGCGGTGGGCCTGACCGGCATCACCCTCACCAAGCTGGACGGCACGGCCAAGGGCGGCGTCATCTTCGCGGTGGCCGACAAGTTCCAGATCCCGATCCGCTACATCGGGGTGGGCGAGGGGATCGACGATCTGCGTCCGTTCGTCGCCAACGACTTCATCGAGGCGCTTTTCAGTCGCGAGGAGTGATCTCCTTCGCGATGAGCAAGCTCGGGCGCCGCGAGTCGTGCGCCCCCAACCCCGACCCCGGTCGGGGTTGGTCACTGTCAGGGAACCGTTATGATCCGTTTTGACAAGGTCAGCAAGGTCTACAGCGGCGGCCATCAGGCGCTGCAGAAGGTCAGTTTTCACCTGCGCAAGGGGGAGATGGCCTTTCTGACCGGGCACTCGGGTGCAGGCAAGAGTACCCTCCTCAAGCTCATCAGCGTGATGGAACGGCCGACTGATGGCCGTGTTTTCTTTCATGGCGACGACGTCAGCCATATCAAGCGGGGGGAGATCCCCTACGTGCGCCGCCAGATCGGCATGATCTTCCAGGATCACCGACTGCTGATGGACCGCACCGTGTTCGACAACGTGGCGTTGCCGCTGGTGATCGACGGCTACAGCCATGCGGACATCAACAAACGGGTGGCGGCGGCGCTCGACAAGGTGGGGCTGCTCGGCAAGGAACGCTACCAGCCGCGCATGCTCTCCGGCGGGGAACAGCAGCGGGTCGGCATCGCCCGTGCCATCGTCAACAAGCCGCCGCTGCTGCTGGCGGATGAGCCGACCGGCAACCTGGATCCCCAGCTCTCCATGGACATCATGCGACTGTTCGAGGAGTTCAACCGCTTCGGCGTCTCGGTGCTGATTGCTACCCACGATCTGGGGCTGATCGCCCGCATGCGCTATCGCACCCTGACCCTCAAGGCGGGTCGCATGTATTCGGCAGGGGAGGAGCTCTGATGGCTATCGTTCGCCATAAACAGCCACCGCTACGGCGCTTCATGATGTACTGGGTCGACCACGCCCGGCAGGCTTTTTCCAGCCTGGGGGAGCTGTGGCGCAACCCGCTCGCCTCGCTGATGACGCTGGCGGTGCTGGGGGTCAGCCTGGCGTTGCCCTCCTGCTTCCACGTACTGCTGAAAAACGCCGAGGTGGTGGAGGGCAGCTGGCAGACCAGCTCCCAGATCTCCCTCTATCTGCGCAAGGATCTGCCCGAGCAGAACATCCTCGACATGAAACAGCGGATCCTGCTCTACCCGGAGGTGGAGTCGGTCACCTACATGAGCCGGGATGAGGCGCTCAAGGAGTTTCGCGAGATCTCCGGGTTTGGCGATGCGCTCGACTACCTCGACAGCAATCCGCTGCCACCGGTGCTGAGCGTGATCCCGGATCCGCGCTGGCAGAACCCGGAAGGGGCGGCCGAGCTGCTCAACAAGCTCAACAACGAAGACGGGGTGGAACAGGGCAAGCTAGATCTGCAGTGGCTGACCCGGCTGCAGGGGATCATGAACCTGCTGCGCCACACCATCACCGGCATCGCGGTGCTGCTGCTCTCTGCCGTGCTGCTGATCGTCGGCAACACGCTCAGGTTGAATATTCTCAACCAGCGTTCCGAGATCGAGGTGCTGAAGCTGGTGGGGGCGACCGATGCCTTCATTCATCGTCCCTTCCTTTATACCGGCATCTGGTTCGGGGTCATCGGCGGCATGCTGGCCTGGTGGTTGACCGAGGTGATGGTGATCTGGAGCGAAGGGGTGGTGAAGGAGCTGGCTGGCCTCTACAACAGCAACTTCCGGCTGGTGGGGATGGGGGCGGTGGACGGGATCAACCTGATCCTGCTGGGCGCCTTGCTGGGGCTGATCGCCTCCTGGTTTTCGGTCCATCGTCACATTCGCGACATCGAACCGTCCTGATTAATTTATCAGCGTTTTAAAGCGCTGGATTTTGCGACCTGGATCAAGTAAAAGAGTGGCCGTTTCTGGCACGGCCGCCGTTCTGGGAGTAATCTGAACATTGCCGATCTTCGGGATCTTCTCTGGATCCTGTGAACCTTCTGATTTATAAGCAGTCTACAAATGCTGAAGAATTTATACGGGTGTGGCCCCTATGCCTTGCTCGTCTGACTTGGCAAGCATGTGAAGGTTGCGAGCTCCGCAACAATGGACTTAGCATGCTACTTTTCGGGGGTCCTTTATTGTGACCCCCTTTTTTTGACTGTTCATTCATGATTCATCCTGCCGGCCTAAGATAACCCCGGTTCAAACATGTTCAGCATGTTTGATGCAGGCCGCAGAATGGCGTCCGGTCAGTAGACAGGCCCTCTCAGGGTGTTAGACTGATTCGATTGAAAAGTAAGAGGTAGAACATGGGAACTTCATTGCAGCGCACTATGGCTCTGATTCCGCAAGGTAGTCTGGAAGGCTATATCCAGGCAGTAAACTCGATTCCGGTGCTGAGCGCAGAGGAAGAGCGTGAACTGGCTGAGCGTTTGCAGCAGGGTGGCGATCTCGAGGCTGCCCGTCAGCTCGTTATGTCGCACCTGCGCTTTGTCGTTCATGTCGCCAAGAGTTATGCCGGCTACGGTCTGCCCCAGGCCGACCTGGTGCAGGAAGGCAACATCGGCCTGATGAAGGCGGTCAAGCGCTTCGACCCGAGTGTCGGCGTGCGCCTGGTCTCCTTTGCCGTGCACTGGATCAAGGCCGAAATTCACGAATACGTTCTGCGCAACTGGCGCATGGTCAAGGTGGCAACCACCAAGGCCCAGCGCAAGCTGTTCTTCAATCTGCGCAAATCCAAGAAACGTCTGGGCTGGCTGAACCACGAAGAGGTGCAGGCCGTGGCCGCCGACCTCGGCGTCTCCGCCGCCGACGTCACCGAGATGGAAGCGCGCATGAGCAACTACGATCAGGCGTTCGATCTGGTCGGCGATGATGAAGAAGAGGGCGGTTTTGCGCCGGTTCACTATCTGGAGGACAAATCCTCCGATCTGGCCGCTACCATCGAAAACGACAACTGGGACGATCACGCGACCCGTCGCCTGAGCTCGGCTCTGGCTACGCTGGACGAGCGCAGCCAGCATATCATCCGTGCCCGCTGGCTCGACGATGACAGCAAGACCACCCTGCAGGAGCTGGCCGATACCTACGGCGTCTCCGCTGAGCGGGTGCGTCAGCTTGAGAAAAACGCCCTCAAGAAGCTGAAAGATGCCATGGAAGCCTGATGCTTCCTCCCATAAAAACAGGGCCTGATGGCCCTGTTTTTGTTTGATGGGGATCTGGTCGGCCTTGCCTTGGTTACCCTTGTGTATGGTATGTTGCCGCCACTGCCACAGTAGGGAGAGCAGATAGTGAAACTCTTGAACGACTTGTTTACCAACAACCGCGAGTGGGCGGAACGGATCAAGGCCGAGGATCCCGAATTCTTTGCTACCCTCTCCGCCCAGCAGGCCCCCGAATATCTCTGGATCGGCTGCTCCGACAGCCGGGTACCCGCCAACCAGCTGATGGGGCTGCTGCCGGGAGACGTGTTCGTCCACCGCAACGTCGCCAACCTGGTGGTACACACCGACTTCAACTGCCTCTCGGTGCTGCAATACGCGGTCGAGGTACTCAAGGTGAAGCACATCATCGTCTGCGGCCACTACGGCTGCGGCGGCGTCAAGGCGGCGATGCAGAACCAGGAGCTGGGGCTCATCGACAACTGGCTGCGCAACATCAAGGATGTCTACTTCAAGTATCGCGAGCAGCTGGATGCCATCGAGGATGAGCACGAGCGCTTCGACTACCTGTGCGAGCTGAACGTGGCCGAGCAGGTGGCCAACGTCTGCCACACCACCATCATCCAGAACGCCTGGCGCAAGGGGCAGGAGCTGGCGGTACACGGCTGGATCTACGGCATCAAGGACGGTCTGCTGCACGATCTCGATCTCTGCATCAGCGGGCCCGAGCAGATCCCGGACGTCTATCGCGCCTGGCCGGACATGCGTCCGCCCCACCGCCGTCGCTGAGGAGCATCTCGTTGGCACCGGCCCTCTATCTGCAGATCAAGCAGCATATCCTGGACGGGATCCGCGAACGCCACTATCAGGCGGGCGATCGGATCCCGACAGAGGCCGCCCTGTGCGAGCAGTTCGCCGTGAGCCGGATGACGGTCAACAAGGCACTGCGCGAGCTGGTGGCCGAGGGCTGGCTGGTGCGCACCGCCGGCTCCGGCAGCTTCGTGGCGGACAGGCGCACTGAATCGCCGCTGCTGGCCATTCGCAACATCGCCGACGAGATCGCCGAGCGGGGCAGCGAGTACAGCGGCCGGGTGATCCGGCTGCAGCGTCAGGCCGCCGACGAGAAGGTGGCGGTGCAGCTGGGCCTGCGGGTTGGCGCTCCCATCTTCCACAGTCTCATCGTCCATCAGGCCGATGGCGAGCCGCTGCAACTGGAAGAGCGCTTCGTCGATGCCGAGCGGTTGCCACAGTACGGTGAGCAGGATTTTGCCAGCCAGACCCCCAACCGCTATCTGATGGAGGTCTGCCCCCTCTCCGAGATGGAGCACGTGGTGGAGGCGGTGCTGCCGAGCGCCGGCGAGGCGGGCTTGTTGCAGGTGCGGGTCGACACCCCCTGCCTGCTGTTGCATCGGCGTACCTGGTCCGACGGTTATCTGGTCTCCTATGCCCGTTTGCTGTCGCCTGGCTCCCGCTACAAGTTGAGCTCCAAGACCAGCCTCAGTTGATTGTATATACATATTCTTTTTGACCAAGCCCGCCTCTGGCGGGCTTTTTTGTGTTTAAACTCTAATGAACACGCTGTTATCAAGATGTGAACTTGATCCTTTCTTTCCTGTCAGAGATCGGATATAAGTTAATGTATATACATTTAGAGGTCGGTATGAACAAGGAACTGTTGAACTGCGAGCGGGTCTGGCTCAACGTGACACCCGCCACCCTGCGCTCCGATCTGGCCGACTACGGTCTGCTGGAACCCCATGCCCTCGGCGTTCACGAGGGGCGGATCCACGCCCTGGTGCCGATGCAGGATCTCAAGGGCCCCTATCCCGCCCATTGGCAGGATATGAAGGGCAAGCTGGTCACCCCCGGCCTCATCGATTGCCACACCCACCTCATCTTCGCCGGCAGCCGCGCCGAAGAGTTCGAACTGCGCCAGAAAGGGGTGCCCTATGCGGAGATCGCCCGCAAGGGCGGCGGCATCATCAGCACGGTGCGCGCCACCCGCGCGGCCTGCGAGGAGCAGCTGTTCGAGCTGGCGCTGCCGAGGGTGAAATCCCTGATCCGGGAAGGGGTCACCACGGTGGAGATCAAGTCCGGCTACGGCCTCACCCTGACGGATGAGCTCAAGATGCTGCGGGTCGCCCGCCGACTGGGGGAGGCGCTGCCGATCCGGGTCAAGACCACCCTGCTGGCGGCCCATGCGGTGCCGCCGGAGTATCGCGACGATCCCGACTCCTGGGTCGAGACCATCTGTCAGGAGATCATCCCGGCCGCCGCCGAGGCGGGCCTGGCCGATGCGGTGGACGTCTTCTGTGAACACATCGGCTTCTCGCTGGCCCAGACCGAACAGGTCTATCTGGCGGCAGATCAATATGGTCTGGCGGTGAAAGGGCACATGGATCAGCTTTCCAACCTGGGCGGCAGCACGCTGGCCGCCAACTTCGGCGCCCTCTCGGTGGATCATCTGGAGTACTTGGATCCGGAGGGGATCCAGGCGCTGGCCCATCGCGGCGTGGTGGCCACCCTGCTGCCCACCGCCTTCTACTTCCTCAAGGAGACCAAGCTGCCGCCGGTCGCCGCGCTGCGCAAGGCGGGGGTGCCGATGGCGGTCTCCTCCGACATCAACCCCGGCACGGCCCCCATCGTCTCGCTGCGGATGGCCATGAACATGGCCTGCACCCTGTTCGGCCTCACCCCAGTGGAGGCCATGGCCGGGGTGACCCGCCACGCCGCCCGGGCACTTGGCGAGCAGGAGCAGCTGGGGCAGCTCAGGGTCGGCATGCTGGCGGACTTTCTGGTCTGGAACTGCGGTCATCCGGCCGAGCTCAGCTACCTCATCGGCGTCGATCAGCTGGTGAGCCGGGTGGTCAACGGCGAGGAGACGCTCCATGGATAAGTTCAACCCGGTCGACATGTCGGTCTGGCAGGGGCGTCAGGATCCGGAAGATGGCGAGCTGGCCCTGCGCTGGCACGACAAGGTACAACCCTGGCCACAAGCAGGCCACGCCGCCCCGGGTGTAGCCCTGGTGGGTTTTGCCTGTGACGAGGGGGTGCGCCGCAACAAGGGGCGGGTAGGGGCCGCCGGTGCACCGCTGGCGGTGCGCAAGCTGCTGGCCAACACTGCCTGGCATCTGGGCCAGCCCGTCTATGACAGCGGTGACGTGAACTGCGAGGATGGCGATCTCGATGCCGCCCACGGCCGCCTGGCCGAACGGGTGGCCCGCTTGCTGGACGAGGGGCACTTCCCGCTGGTATTGGGCGGTGGCCACGAGGTGGCCTTCGGCAGCTGGAGCGGCCTCAATCGTCATTTGGCTGGTCGTGGCCGGGTCGGCATCATCAACTTCGACGCCCATTTCGACCTGCGCATGAAGCTGGAGCAGGCGAGCTCCGGCACCCCCTTCTTCCAGATTGCCGAGCAGTGCGCCGCCCAGGGCACGCCCTTTACCTACGCCTGCCTCGGGGTGGCCGAGACCGCCAATACCCAGGCGCTGTTCGCGCGCGCCGAGGCGCTGGGAGTGTGGCACGTGCTGGACGAGGCGATGACGCCGGCCGAACAGCCGGCCTTGCTCAGCGGGCTGGATGCCTTCATCGCCCGCTGCGATCACCTCTATTTGACCATCGATCTCGACGTGCTGCCGGCGGCCGTGATGCCGGGAGTGAGCGCCCCCGCCGCCCGCGGCGTCGAGCTGGCGGTCATCGAACCCCTGATTGCCCATATCCGGGCCAGCGGCAAGCTGCGGCTCGCCGATCTGGCCGAGTACAACCCGAGTCTGGATCAGGACAACCGCAGTGCTCGCGTGGCTGCGCGGCTGGTCCATCAGTTAACCAAGTAGCGGTCTGCCACCGGCCGGCCGCCACCCTGCTGCATCGATAAACAAGGAGTGTATATGTCCCAGCAACACCAGGATCCCCGCCACGATCCCAATCGCGTGATCCGCGCCCCGCGCGGCACCAAGCTGACCGCCAAGAGCTGGCTCACCGAAGCGCCGCTGCGGATGCTGATGAACAACCTGGATCCCGAGGTGGCCGAGCATCCCCAGTCGCTGGTGGTGTATGGCGGCATCGGCCGCGCCGCCCGCAACTGGGCCTGCTTCGACAAGATCGTCGAGGTACTGACCCGGCTGGAGGAGGATCAGACTCTGCTGGTGCAATCCGGCAAGCCGGTCGGGGTGTTCCAGACCCACAAGGACGCACCCCGGGTGCTCATCGCCAACTCCAACCTGGTGCCGCACTGGGCCAACTGGGAGCACTTCAACGAGCTCGATAAGAAGGGCCTGATGATGTACGGCCAGATGACCGCCGGCTCCTGGATCTACATAGGTACCCAGGGGATCGTGCAGGGCACCTACGAGACCTTCTTCGCGGTGGCCAACCAGCACTTCAACGGCGAGCCCAAGGGGCGCTGGATCCTCACTGGTGGTCTGGGTGGCATGGGCGGCGCCCAGCCGCTGGCCGCTACTATGGCCGGCTTCTCGATGATCGCCGTTGAGTGCGACGAGACCCGCATCGATTTTCGTCTGCGTACTCGCTACGTCGACAAGAAGGCCCACAGCCTGGATGAGGCGCTGGCCATGATCGAAGAGGCCAGGCAGAGCGGCAGCGCCGTCTCGGTCGGCCTGCTCGGCAACGCCGCCGACGTGTTCGCCGAGCTGGTGGCTCGTGGCATCACCCCGGACGTGGTGACGGACCAGACCTCTGCCCACGACCCGGTGCACGGCTACCTGCCCCAGGGCTGGAGCGTGGCCCAGTGGCGCGCGCTGCAAAAATCCGCGCCCCAGGAGGTGAACGTCGCCGCTCGCCACTCCATGGCTCGTCAGGTAGAAGCCATGCTGACCCTGCAAAGCCGCGGTGCCGCCACCCTGGATTACGGCAACAACATCCGCCAGATGGCGCTGGAGGAGGGGGTGGAAAACGCCTTCGACTTCCCCGGCTTCGTCCCGGCCTACATTCGCCCGCTGTTCTGCGAGGGCATTGGCCCGTTCCGCTGGGTGGCGCTCTCCGGCGATCCGGAAGATATCTACAAGACCGACCAGAAGGTGAAGGAGCTGATCCCCGATGATCCTCACCTGCACAACTGGCTCGACATGGCTCGCGAGCGCATCGCCTTCCAGGGCCTGCCGGCGCGGATCTGCTGGGTCGGGGTCAAGGATCGGGTGCGTCTCGGCCTGGCCTTCAACGAGATGGTCAAGAATGGCGAGCTGAAAGCCCCCATCGTCATCGGCCGCGATCACCTGGATTCCGGCTCGGTGGCGAGCCCGAACCGCGAGACCGAGTCGATGATGGATGGCTCCGATGCCGTCTCCGACTGGCCGCTGCTCAACGCCCTGCTCAACACGGCCGGCGGCGCGACCTGGGTCTCCCTGCACCACGGTGGCGGGGTCGGCATGGGCTTCTCCCAGCACTCCGGCGTGGTGATCGTCTGTGATGGCTCCGATGACGCCGCCAAGCGCGTCGGTCGGGTGCTGCGCAACGACCCGTCTACCGGGGTGATGCGCCATGCGGATGCGGGCTACGAGATTGCCATCAACTGTGCCCACGAGGCGAAACTGGATCTGCCGATGATTGACGGCGCCAACGGTGTCAAAGGAAAGGTGTAACACCATGTTTGAATTGACTATTACCCCGGGCGAGCTGGATCTTGCCACCCTGCGCCGCGTCAGCCGCGAGCCGGTACACGTTTCACTGGATCCCGCTGCCCTGGCGGGGATCCACGCCTCCGCCGCCGTGGTCACCAAGGTGATCGAGCAAAACCGGGTGGTGTACGGCATCAATACCGGCTTTGGCCTGTTGGCCAACACCCGCATTCCGGTGGAGCAGCTGGACGAGTTGCAGCGCTCCATCGTGCTGTCCCACGCAGCAGGGATTGGCGAGTACATGGATGACGCCACCGTGCGGCTGATGATGGTGCTCAAGCTCAACTCGCTGGCGCGCGGCTTCTCCGGCATCCGGCTGGTGGTGCTGGAGGCCCTGATGCGGCTGATCAACGCTGAAGTCTACCCGGTGGTGCCGAAGAAGGGCTCCGTCGGTGCCTCTGGCGATCTGGCGCCGCTGGCCCACATGAGTTGCCTGCTGATCGGGGAGGGCAAGGCCCGCCACGCTGGCGAGCTGATCGACGCCGCCACGGCCCTGAAGATTGCCGGGCTGGAGCCCATCGCGCTGGCACCGAAAGAGGGGCTGGCTCTGCTCAACGGCACCCAGGCGAGTACCGCCTTTGCGCTGGAAGGCTTGTTCCACGCCGAGGATCTCTACGCCGGTGCCATCACCATCGGCGCCATGAGTGTGGAGGCCGCCCTTGGCAGCCGCCGGCCGTTCGATGCCCGCATCCATGCGGTGCGCGGTCAGCGTGGCCAGATTGACGCGGCCGCCTGCTACCGCCACCTGCTGGTGGATGGCAGCGAGATCGGCATGTCTCATCACAACTGCGAGAAGGTGCAGGATCCCTACTCCCTGCGCTGCCAGCCGCAGGTGATGGGGGCCTGCCTGACCCAGATCCGCCAGGCGGCCGAGGTGCTGGTGTGCGAGGCCAACGCGGTCTCCGACAACCCGCTGGTGTTTGCCGAGGATGAAGACATCCTCTCCGGCGGCAACTTCCACGCAGAACCCGTGGCCTTCGCCGCCGACAACCTGGCGCTGGCCATCGCCGAGATAGGTTCCCTGTCCGAGCGGCGCATGGCGCTGCTGATCGACTCGCGCATGTCCGGTCTGCCGGCCTTCCTGGTCAACAACGGCGGCGTCAACTCCGGTTTCATGATCGCCCAGGTCACCTCGGCGGCGCTCGCCTCCGAGAACAAGACGCTGGCCCATCCGGCCTCGGTGGACAGCCTGCCCACCTCCGCCAACCAGGAGGATCACGTCTCCATGGCCACCTTCGCCGGTCGCCGTTTGGCAGACATGGCCGAGAACACCCGCGGCATTCTGGCAGTGGAACTGCTGGCGGCGGCGCAAGGGCTGGATTTCCGTGCTCCCCTGCGCAGCACCGAGCTCATCGAGCTGGCCAAGGGCCGGCTGCGGGAAGAGGTCAGCTTCTACGACAAGGACAGGTACTTCGCGCCGGACATCGAGGCGGCCGCCGCCCTGCTGGGCCGCGCCAGCTACAACGACCTGCTCCCGGCCGGCGTGCTGCCGAGCCTGTAAGCCTTGCTCCCCCTTCTTCCCTGGTGGGAGAAGGGTAGGGGATGAGGGGGAAGCCGCTTCTCTGGCGTCCGTGAGATCCCGGAGCAGATAACAAAAGACCGCCCAATAGGGCGGTCTTTGCGTTTCTGACGTTGCTTGAACGCGGTTATTCGTGCTCGAACATCAGGAACAGGTACACCACGAACAGCACCAGGTGAGTGGCCCCGTGCAGCACATTGGTGCGGCCGCTGCTGAAGGTCACCTTGCACACCATGAGGGTGGTAAACAGCAGCACCATGTCGGCGGCGGAGAGGCCCAGGCGAACTTCTTGTCCCAGCATGGCGCCGATGAACAGCACCGCAGGCACGGTGAGGGCGATGGTGGCCAGTACCGAGCCGAAGTAGAGGTTCATGGCCCGCTGCAGCTGATTGTTGAAGGCCGCCTTGATGGCGCCGACCGCCTCGGGTGCCAGCACGATACAGGCGACGATGAAGCCACCCAGAGCCGGCGGCGCCGCCAGTACCTTGACCCCGTGGTTGATGGGAATGGCGAGGGTCTTGGCCAGCAGGATCACCACCACCAGATAGGCGAGCAGCAACAGGGTGTGGTAGACGTTGCTCTGCAGCGGGCCGTGGTGCTCTTCGTAATCTTCGTGATCGCTGTCGATGAAGAAGTGGCTGTGGCTGCGGGTCTGGATCAGGAGGAAGACGCCGTAGAGCAGCACCGAGATGATGATGAGCATCCAGGACATGGCGCTCGACATGCTGCCGATGTTGCCCCCTTCGGTGAAGTTGGGCAGCACCAGGCAGAGCAGCGCCAGCGGAATGATGGCCACCAGATAGGATTTGACCCCGTCCAGATTGAAGCTCTGGGTGTGGTAGCGCCAGCCGCCGAACAGCAGGGTGAAGCCCACCAGGCCGTTGGTCACCAGCATCACCACGGCAAACATGGTGTCGCGGGCCATCACCGGATTGGGTTCGCCGGTCAGCATGACCGAGGAGATCATCACCACTTCCAGCGAAATGACCGACAGGGTGAGGATCAGGGTGCCAAAAGGCTCGCCAAGCTTGATGGCAAGGGCATCCGAGTGGCGCACCACCGAGAAGATGGCCCAGGTGACGATGGCAAGCAGCACCGCCGAGACAGGAAGATAAATCCCGAGCGGAGTGGCCTCTGTCAGCAGGTCGCTGCCGAGCGTCTTGAAAAAGAGCAGGGTCAGCAGGCCAACGGGCAGGGCAATCTCTTGCCGGATAAATGACTTCATAGGCAATGGTTCTCATCATCAGGGCGGCGTGAGCCGACGGGTAAGGAACAGGGTGGCGGCGCCACACGAGGTGGCGCGCCTGTTCATGATAAAGGGAGTTGTCCGCTCAAGGGAAAATCATTTTGTTGCTCATTTTGTTGCAAGATATGAGCGACCGGCCTCGGCAGCGTGACTCACCGCTCGCCCATGTGGTTCTGATACCAGGCCAGCAGCCAGATCTTCAGCTTGGTCAGCGCCATGGGTTGTGCATAGACATAGCCCTGGATCAGGTGCACGCCACGTTGGCCCAGGTAATCCACTTGAGACTGACGCTCGACCCCTTCGGCAATCATCTCCATGCCCGATTCGCGGCCGAAGGCGATGGTGGCATCCAGCACGCTGCGCTTGAGGTCGTCGGTGCCTATGGTGTCGACGAACATCTTGTCGATCTTGATCTGGCGGATGCCGAGCCGCTGCAGGTAGGCGAAGCCGCCGTAACCGGTGCCGAAATCATCCAGCTTGAAGTGGTAGCCCTGCTGCTGCAGGGCGCCGATCTCGGCGATCGCGGTCTCGATGTCGGTGATGGGCTTGCGCTCGGTCAGCTCGAAGGTGAGCTGGGCGGGGGAGGGCCAGCCGTGCAGCAGCAGCAGGTTGCGCAGGTGCGGGTACTCGAGGTGGGCGGCCACTATGTTGACGCTGACCCACTGGCCGGGGGCGAGTCTGGGCAGGTCCGCGATCACCTTTTCCAGCAGCTGGCTGGTCATCGGCAGGATCAGCTGTTGCTCCTCTGCATAGTCGATGAAGGCGCCGGGCGGGATCAGGCCGCCGCCCCGCTGCCAGCGCAGCAGCGCCTCGAAGCCCACCACCTGCTGGCTGCGGCTGTCGACCACGGGTTGATAGAAGGGCACGAACTCGCGCCGTGCCAGCCCGGCCTGCAGCAACCCCTTGAGCGAGCGCCGGTAGTTGCGCAGCCCCCAGTAGGCGGCGACCAGCAGGGCCCCGACCGCCGCACCACCCCAGAGCCCGTAGTGGCGGGCCTGCTGCTGGGCGTAGCGCTCGAGCGCCTCGCCCGCCCACAGGGTTTGCCGGATCTGCTCATTGGGATCGAGAAAACTGAGGCTGAGGCTCTGGCTGCCGGTTTCCTGCTTGATGGCGCTGTCGCCGCGAGGGAAGGTCGGGCTGGCGACTCCCGGCTGCTGCTGGCTGAACTCCAGATAGAAGCAGTTGCGGCAGGGGTACTGCAGCAGGGCGTGGCTCCAGCTGTTGCTCAGCACCCAGTAGACGATGTTGCCGCCGGTGCGGTAGTAGGCGACCAGCTCCTGCTCGGTGTGAAAGCGGGCCATGGTGGCGGCGATCCCGAACTGCTCCTGATTGGGGTAGGGCGGCAGTTCGGCCGGGGTGAAGGGCAGGTCCACCCCCAGGCTGGAGCAGCCGCCACCGGCGGTGAGCATGATCCCCTGGATGCGGATGTGGCTGTTGTAGAAGCGGGGATCCCGCAGCAGCGCCATGTCCTGCTCGCCGCAGTCGAAGCGAAACTGGGTCAGCTGGCTGCGGATGCTCTCATCCAGCGCCCGATGGCGTTCCGCCAGGGCGGCTTCGATCTCCGTCTTCTTCTCCTGCAGCAGCTGGTGGGCCAGCGGGCTGCCGAGCAACTGGCTGAGGGGCAGGCTGGCCAGCAGGGGCAGGCAGAACAGCAACAGGGTGAGCCAGAGGGGGGAGATGGGTCGCAAGGGATACCTGCCTGATGAACGAATGGGATGCATATGAGAGGCATCATCATAGTGCATTAGCTGCATCGATTTGAGCGGAGGCGATCACACTTGTGCAGCAGATTTATAATCTGCTGATAAATAATGGTTTTATAAAATCGACTGCTGAAGATTCAATCGCTGACCTGTCATAAATGACAATTGTCCAGCTTATCTGAAGTGGCTAGAGTAGCCGTGCGGTTTGACTCACCGTGTGTTCAATACTCCTGTATCTGTTTTTTTGTCAGTAGCACAGAGTGTTAGTTTTGATATGAGTGTTTCTTTTGGTCCCCTTTGTGGGACCATTTTTCTGCCCGCCGTTCAGCCAGTGCGCTGAGTTTCCTCCCGTCATCCGTCATTTTTTGGCCGTCACCCCGCCCGGGGCTTGGTGTTCTCGTACCGGTTTGGGTATGCTCGCCCGCTTAATTCCAGAAGCGGGATCTTCGTCCATAGGCGCGCTTCGAGGTTGGCTGATACGATGAAGCCACATGGATGTTGTCGGGCATACGGAAAGGCACATGAAACTGACCACTCAGCTTGTCTCGTTTATTACCCTGTGTGTCATTGCGGCCATGGCCATGGTGCTGCTTGGCGGGGTGTTCAGCTTTCGTGAGCTGGGCATGGAGATGCAACAGAAGAAGGTCAACTCGCTGGTCGAGATCATCGACAAGCAGCTGGAGGTGGCCGATGATCATCAGGATCTCACCCGCTGGCTGCCGACCCTGCTGCGCTCTGCCCACGTGGTGGAACTGGAGATCCGCCAGGACAAGCAGCGGATCTACTGGTTTCGCGACGTGCAGCAGCCGACCGACGAGAGCCTGCTGATCCCCTATCACCAGCCCATGCCCCATCAGCCGGGCATGCAGGCCGACTTCAAGCTGGAGCGGCCGTTCAAGGAGTTCGAGTACTCCATCAAGGCGATGTCCGGCATCTCCCTCGGCGTTTTCATCGTGGTGTTCGGCCTCTGGTACTCCATCCGCTGGCTGCGGTTGCAGTTGCGGGGAGCCGAGCTGCTGGCCGAGCGCGCCCAGCTGATCCTCGACAACAAGCTCACCAAGCTAGCCCATGATCCGGCCGACGAGTGGCCACAGCCGGCCAGTCAGGCCCTCGACTATCTGCTGGCCGAGCTGGCGGATGCCCGCAAGGAGCGCAGCCGCTTCGACAACTTCATCCGCAGCAACGCCTTCGTCGACAAGATGACCGGCATCGGCAACCGGCTGTTCTTCGACAACCGGCTGGAGAGCGCCATCATGGAGGCGAGCGTGATGAGCGGCGGCGTGCTGCTGATCGAGCTGGCCGGCCTGGAGGAGCTGGATCCCGAGCTGAACGGCCGCCAGAGCCAGGATCTGCTGATGGAGGTGAGCGCCTCCATCGCCGCCTTCGTGCGCAAGCACAACGGTGCCCTGCAGGCCCGCTATGCCGGCCAGGTGTTTGCGGTGCTGTTGCCCAACATGTCGGAAAGCGAGATGGTGGATGGCGCCGGCCAGCTGCACAAGAGCCTGCAGCGACTGCACTGGCCCGAGGCGGTCAATCCAGACACCGCCGTCTATCTCGGCGCGGTCTGTTATCAGGCCGAGGATTCCCTGCTCAAGGTGCAGGAGGAGGCGGAGCTGGCGCTCAAGAGCGCGCGGCTGCAAGGCCACACCGGCTGGTTCCTCTACGAAAAGCAGTTGGACGAGGAGCAGAGCAGCAAGGGCACGGTACGCTGGCGTACCCTGATCGGCCGGCGCATCGAGGAGCATGGCATCGATTTTTATGTGCAGCCGGTGCAGCAGGAGCGGGATCAGGTGGTGTTGCAGCAGGATCTGCTGATCCGGATCCACGACGAGCAGGGGCGAGAGCTGCAGGCCGGCGTCTTCATGCCGATGGCGGAGAAGGCAGGGCTGCTGCTGCCGCTGGATCGGCTGGTGGCGGAGCAGACCCTCGGCCTGCTGCGCCAGCGCTCCGAACAGAGCTGCCCCATCAGCCTGACCCTCTGCGCCCAGAGCCTGCTGCACCGGGAGTTTCAGCGCTGGCTGTTCTTCGATCTGTTCCAGCTGCCGCGCAGCACCAACGAGCGCTTGATCCTGCAACTCTCCGAGGCTCAGGTCACCCGCCACTACGAGGCGCTCAAGCGGCCGCTGCGGGCACTGCGCATGCTGGGCTGCCAGCTGGCCATCGATCACGCCGGCCAGGATGTGGTGAGCACCCAGTACATCAAGGAGTTCGAGATCAACTTCCTCAAGCTGCACCCCAGCCTGGTGCGCGAGATCCATACCCGCCAGGTCAACCAGATGGCGGTGCGCAGCCTGGTGGGGGGCTGCGCCAACACCCGCACCCGGGTCATCGCCGTGGGGGTGGAGAGCGGCGACGAGTGGAAGATGCTGCGCCACCTCGGGGTGCACGCCGGGCAGGGCCCCTGGTTTGCCGAGCCGGAACGGCTGGTGCTGGAGCCGGCCGGCGCCTGATGGACAGATGAACACAAGAGAGGGTCGCCTGGGCGACCCTCTCTTTTTGTGGTTCAGCGCCGGTATTGCGCCCGGCACGCCGTCACAGGCGCCCCTGCTCTCTCAGCCCCGCCAGCCCCTGCATGCCACCGGTGTGGATGAAGACGATCTTGCTGCCGCGCGGGATGCGGCCTGCCGCCAGCTCGCGAAACAGCCCCCGCATTGCCTTGCCGCTGTAGATGGGCTCCAGCGGCAGGCCCGTCTCGGCGCTAAAGGCCTGCACCCACTGCCAGAGCGCCGGACTGAATTTGGCATAACCGCCGTCGTGGTGATCCAGCGCGATCCGCCAGCCGGGCGTGTGGGCGGCAGCGGGATGGAGTCGGTGCACCTCGTCGGCAATGAAGCTCCCCCCTTGAGCACCGCGATGGCGAGGATCTGCTGTGGTGCCCGCTTGCCGGCGATGAGCCCGGCCAGGGTGCCGCCGCTGGCGCAGGGCAGCACCCAGAGATCCGGCGAGAAGGGCACTTCATCGACCAGCTCGGCCACCCCGGGAATGGCCAGCGGGCTGCTACCCCCTTCCGGCACTATCAGGGTCTCTTCATCCTCGAATTGGGCCAGCCAGGCGGGATCCTGCCGCCGCCGGTAGCTTTGGCGGTCGACAAAAACGAGATCCATGCCCCAGCCTTTTGCAGCGCTCAGAGTGCAGTTGCTGACGGCTTCCGGCTCCCCGCGTATGATGCCGGTAGTGCGCAGGCCAGATTGGCGCCCCGCTGCCGCCAGGGCATGGATGTGATTGGAGTAGGCGCCGCCAAACGAGAGCAGATGGCGTTTGCCCTGATCTCGGGCATGCAACAGGTGGTACTTGAGCTTGCGCCACTTGTTGCCCGAGATGGCGGGGTGGATCAGATCGTCCCGTTTGCACCAGAGCTGGACTCCATAGGCGCTCAGCAGCGGGTGCGAGACAGCTTGCAGCGGCGAGGGCAACAGGGCGGGCTGCAGGGGCGGCAGCGCCATCGGGGGCGATTGGGGTGACAATGAGTAATCGGTCATTTATCTGGAGGCTAATGCTCTGTTTATGCTAAGGTTTAATCCGTTTTTGGCAGCCAGGTGCGGGTTTCAATGAAACAACTTTTCAGACGTTCGACCCCCAGCCGTCAGGTAGGACTCCTGCTGGCCAGCGATCGGATCATGCTGGCTTCGCTCGGCAACCCGCCCACCTTCGCCACCCGCGCCATCAATGGCCCGCAAGAGTGGCCCCAGGCCATGGCCGAGCTGTTCAGCCGCCACGGCCTCGCCAAGTCTAAGGTGCGAGTCGCCCTCGCGGCCAGCCTTTATCAACAGGTCCAGATCGACAAGCCTGCCGTCCCCGATGCTGAAATGGCCGGTGCCCTGCCCTGGGCGGTCAAGGATTACGTCAGTGAATCCGTGCTGCAGCTCGCCATGGATTATGTGGATCTGCCCACCCCGCCGGCGGGCCGGCCGCGTATCAACGTGATCTGCGTGCCCAAGGCGCGGGTACAGCAGCTGGCGGATGCGGTCAACGGCATCGCCAGCCTGGACGCCATCGTCAGCGACGAGCTGGCGATGACCGCGCTGTACGAGCCGGATCAGACGGTGCGCATGCTGCTGTGGCAGCCGAAGGGGCAGGATCTGCAACTGCTGGTGTTCCATCAGGGGGGGCTCTGCTTCTCCCGCCAGCTGCGCGGTTTCGGCGCCCTCACCGGCGAGCATGAGCCTGACGCCATGCAGCTCGATTCGCTGGCGCTGGAGATCCAGCGCTCCCTCGATTACTTGGTGGGCCAGCTCAAACTGCCGGAACTCGGCCAGATGCAGCTCGCTATCGCCTCGCCCTTCATCGGTACCCTGGTGCGCCATATGGAGCAGACCTTCGGCTTTGCCGTCTCCGCCATGGCCAACAAGGCGATCCTGTCCGGCGTGGAATATCTCTCGGCTTATGCAGCTGCTCTGGGGGAGGATGCCTGATGAAACGCCAGATCAACCTCTACGGCGCCGAGTTTCGGCCCAGACGACAGTGGGCCAGCCTCAACCAGATGGCGCTGGTATGGGGCGGCAGCGTGCTGTTGCTGCTGTGTGCCGCCGGCGTCATCGCCTGGCAGCAGCACGTTGTCGGGCGCGAGCTGGTGCAGGTGCGGGCGGCGCTGGAGATCAAGCGCGGCGAGGCGCAGCGGCTGGATGCCGAGCTGGCCCGTCACCAGGCCGATGGCCTGCTGCAACAACAGCTTGTCACCAAGCAGGAGGAGCTGACCGCCAAGCAGGGCCTGATGCGGCAGCTGGGCAGCCTGGCGCTGCAAAAATCCCAGGGCTATGCCGGGCTGATGGCCGATCTGTCCCGCATCCGCGATCCGCAGCTCTCCTTGCAGCGGATCGAGATCGCCGACGGCTACGTCAACCTGTCCGGCTTCGCCGGGCGCAGCCAGGATGTGCCGGCCTGGGTCAACCGTTTCAAGCAGACCCCGTCGCTGGCGGGCAAGCAGTTTGGTGAGCTGACGTTAAGCCGTGACAAGGAGGGCCGGCTGGCCTTCCAGCTCAGCGGCATCGAGCGGGAGAAGCCCTGATGAGCCTGAAAGAGCAGTGGCAGGCCTGGGCCGACAAGATCGCCGCCCTCAGCCAGCGCGAGCGAGTCCTGATCCTGCTGACCGGGGTGGTCGTGGTCGGCGCCGTTGCCATTTATGGCTGGCTGGATGGGGCCGCGGTGCGGCTGGAGCAGGAGCGGCTGGCGCTGAGCACTGCCCAGCGGGATCTGGAGATCATGGATCTCGAAAACCAGGGCAAGCAGGCCAAACTGGCGCGGGATCCGGATCTGCATGTGCGTACCCAGCTGGCGCAGCTGGATGGCGAGCTGGGCAAGCTGGACGCCGAACTCAAGGCCCAGACGGTGGATCTGATCCAGGCCCACGAGATGCCGGCCGTGCTGGAGGCCCTGCTGTCGCGCTCCGCCAATCTGCACATGGTGGCACTCACTTCGCTGACGCCGGAGCCGCTGATGGCGGGCGAGCAGCGCATCAACCTGTTCAAGCACGGCATCCGGCTCAAGCTGGAGGGCGGCTATTTCGATGTGTATCAGTATCTCAAGGCGCTGGAGGGGCTGTCGCGCCACTTCTACTGGAAGCAGTTTGACTACCAGGTGCAGGAGTATCCCAAGGCGGTGGTGGAGATGGAGATCTACACCCTCAGCACCAGCAAGGAGTTTATTCGTGGCTAGATGGTTTCCCCTGTGGGCGTGTCTGTTCAGTCTGCTGGCCCAGGCGCAGCCCGAGCTGTTGCAGGACCCCACCGCGCCTTTGAGCGGCGCGACCAGCGGCGCCAGTGCAACCGGCCAGCGCGAGGCCGGTCTGCCCAGGCTGCAGAGCATCATGCTGGGCAACGGCCCGGCACTGGCGGTGCTCAACGGCAGCAGTTATCGGGTCGGCCAGCAGGTCGACGGTTATCGCGTGGTGGCCATAGGTGCAGATGCCGTGGTGCTGGAGAAGGGGGGCAAGCGCCAGTCGCTGACCCTGTTTGCCAGCAAGGTCCGGATCTGAACGCGCTCCACCCGGGATGGGCGGAGCCAAGTTTGTCGAGTTTAATTGCAAGTCAGGGTGCACTTATTACATGAAAAAACATCATCTCTGCCTGATCTCCGCCGCCGTGCTGACGGCAGGCTGTACCAGCTACCGGCACCCCGAACCCGTGCAGGCCAAGGACGCACTCAGGCATGCCATGACCGAGCAGAACAAGGGCGGGGCGCTGACCAGCGTACCCAAGTCGGTACAGAGCGAACTGCTGCAGCTCAATCGTCCACCCCAGGCCATCAGCATGCCGGAAGCGCGGCTGCGCATTGCCGCCCACGACGTGGATGCGGTGGAGTTTTTCGGCTCTCTGTTCAAGGGCTCCCGCTACAGCGTGGCGGTGCACCCCGGGGTGGCCGGCCAGATCTCGGTCGAGCTCAAGGACGTGACCCTGACCGAAGTGCTGGCAGTGGTGGGTGACATGTACGGCTTCGACGTGCAGCGCAAGGGCAATGTGTTCCACGTCTACCCGGCCGGGCTGCGCACCGAGACCATCCCGGTCAACTACCTGATGATGTCCCGGCGCGGTCTCTCCCGCACCTCGGTCAGCACCGGCGGGGTGGCCTCTAACGACAACAACAGCAGCAATAACAACAACTTCGATAACGCCAACAACAGCACCAACAACAGTACCAGCAACCGCTCCTCCAACGGCAGCTCGAACAGCGACAGCAACGGCACCCGCATCGAGACCGACACCAACAGCGACTACTGGACCGATCTGCGCGACACCCTGCAGACCTTGATCGGCAGCGGCGACGGCCGCGCCGTCATCACCAGCCCGCAGGCGGGCCTGGTGACCATCCGGGCCTATCCGAAGGAGCTCAAGGCGGTGCGCGAGTTCCTCAATCAGTCAGAGAGCCACTTGAAGCGTCAGGTGGTGCTGGAGGCGCGGATCCTGGAAGTGTCCCTCAACGAGGGTTACGAGCAGGGGGTGGACTGGAGCGGTCTTTCCGCCAGCTGGGATGGCAACAAGGGCATCACCGGTGGTGGTTCGCTGACACCGAGCACGATTGCCAACACCCCGAACCAGATCTTCAGCGCCCTGGGTGGCGGGGCCGGCTTCAAGATTTCCGACGGCAACTTCAACGTGGCGGTCAATCTGCTCAAGACCCAGGGGGACGTGAATACCCTCTCCAGCCCGCGGGTGACGGCGACCAACAACCAAAAGGCGGTGATCAAGGTAGGGACCGACGAGTATTTCGTCACCAACGCCTCTACCACGACCACAACCTCAGGCACATCGGCACCGATAGTCACGCCCAATGTAGAGCTGACTCCCTTTTTCTCCGGCATCGCGCTGGACGTGACGCCGCAGATCGACGAAGAGGGCAAGGTGCTGCTGCATATCCACCCCTCCGTCATCGACACCGAAGAGCAGAAGAAAACCATCGATGTCGGCACGGCGGACCCCTTGATCCTGCCGCTGGCCAAGAGCTCGATCCGCGAGTCCGATACCGTGGTGCAGGCCAACAATGGCGACATCATCGTCATCGGCGGCCTGATGAAGACCGACAAGCAGGAGATCGTCAGCAAGGTGCCGCTGCTGGGGGACATTCCCTGGGTCGGCGAGGCTTTCACCAACCGCCGGGAAAGCACCAAGAAGGTGGAGCTGGTGATCCTGCTCAAGCCGACCGTGGTGGAGAAGGACACCTGGCAGAACGAACTGCAGCGCTCCTCCGAGCTGCTCGACAAATGGTATCCGCCCAAGGGCTGAGTCATGATCCTGGACCGGTTTGATCACGTGCCGGGGGCCATCACGGGCTCCCTGGCAGAGATGGCAGGGGATTGCCCATGTACCTGAACCACTTCGGTTTGCAGGAGGCTCCCTTCGGCCTCACCCCCAACACCGGTTTCTATTACGGGCTGCCCCCGCACGAGGAGGCGCTGCAGGTGCTCAACTGGGCGCTGGCGCAGGGGGAGGGCTTCATCAAGGTGACCGGCGAGGTCGGCACCGGCAAGACCCTGCTCTGCCGCAAGCTGCTGAGTGAACTGGGCTCCGAGGAGCGGCCGGTACGTCTGGCCTGGCTGCCCAACCCCCACCTCAACCCGGCCGAGCTGCGCATCGCCCTGGCGCTGGAGCTGGGACTGGCGGTGCGGGATCAGAGCGAGCTGGATCTGACCGATCGCATCCATCGCCATCTCATCGCCTTGCACCAGCAGGGGAGCCGGGTGGTGGTGCTGATCGACGAGGCGCAGGCGCTGCCAGACGAGACGCTGGAGGCAATCCGGCTGTTCGGCAACCTGGAGACCGAATCGAGCAAGCTGCTGCAGATCGTGCTGTTCGGCCAGCCCGAGCTGGACGCCAGGCTGGCCAAGCCCCATCTGCGCCAGCTGCGCCAGCGGATCGGCTTCTCCTACTGCCTGCGGCCGCTGCGTTTCGATGAAACCCGGGCCTACCTGGAGCACAGATTGCAGATTTCCGGTTATCGCGGGGCCCCGCTGTTTGGCGGCCGGGCGCTGCGCCAGCTGTGGCGCGCCTCGCGCGGCATTCCGCGACTCATCAACATACTGGCGCAGAAGTGCCTGATGCTGGCCTATGGCCAGGGGGCGCGCCAGATCGATAGCCGGCTGGTGCGGCTGGCCGTGCGCGACACCGACGATGCCCGCCGCTTCGCGGCGCGGCGCTGGTGGCCTCTCGTGCTGCTGCTGGGCTGCGCCCTCGCCTATGGAGTCTGGCAATGAGCGTGATCAATCAGATGCTCAAGGATCTGGAACAGCGCCAGCAGGGGGGCGAGGGGGCCGTCTATGTGCCACCCGTGCGCCAGCAGGGCTGGTGGATGCTGCTGTTGACCCTGATCTGCGGGCTGGCCCTCGGCATTCTGGGCTGGCGTACCTGGATCTACTGGCAGCAGAGCCAGCGGGTCGTCGAGGCCCGCCAGCTGCAGGCGGAGCCCACACCGGACGCCATCGCCCGTGCGGTTCCCGCAGCGGTGCCGGCCAGTGCAGAACAAGAGCCGGTGGATCAGGTGGTGGCGCTGCCAACTCCGCGCCACCTTGCCGCCCCGCCTGCCGCCGAGCCGCAGCAGGCGCAGGAGCGCGCTGCCGATGACGCCGACGTGGCCGCCATCGATGAGGAGGGGCCGAGCGACGAGGAGCTGCAACCCGACCTCTATGCCGAGCTCGCGGCGGAGCAGGAGGCCCCCGCGGCCGCGCCGCGCAAGCCCGGCGTGCTCAAGATAGAGACGGTCAACCTCTCTGAGGCCGAACTGGCCACCCTGGCCGAGCGCAAGGCCACCACCGCCATGGCCAAGGGGCAACTGCGCGATGCCCAGGACAACTACTATCAGGTGCTGGCCCACGACCCGCGCAATCAGGGGGCTCGCGAACAGCTGGCGGGCCTGCTCTACGGCGAGGGTCGGCTGAGCGAGGCGAGCCAGTTGCTGGAAGAGGGGCTCAGATTCGATCCCGAACAGGCCGATTTCCGGCTGCTGCTGGCGCGGCTCGCCATCAGCGGTGGCGATCAGCTTAAGGCGCTCGGCTGGTTGACCGGCCATCGACCGGATCTGGCCAGCAATCTGGATTATTACGCCACCTGGGCCGGGCTCAGCCAGGAGCTGGGTCAGCATGCCGAGGCGGCGGATCTTTACGTGAAATTGTTGCGCCAGCAGCCGGATCAGGGCCGCTGGTGGCTCGGGCTCGGCGTGGCCGAAGATGGCCAGGGCCACAGCCAGCGGGCTCTGGATGCCTATCGCAATGCCCAGTTGCACGGCAACCTGGGCGAGGCGTCGACCAGCTGGCTCGAACAACGGATTGCGCAGCTTGCCCCCTGACGGGCGGCCGGGATCACTTTTTTGGAGTTTGCATGGCACAACCCAGACTGAAAATGCGCCTCGGCGACCTGCTGGTACAAGAGCAGATCATCTCGGATGATCAGCTGCAGCTCGCCCTGCAGCAGCAGCGTCAGACCGGCCGCAAGCTGGGCACCACCCTGATCGATCTCGGCTTCATCAGCGAGGTGCAACTGCTGCAGTTCCTCGCTCGCCAGCTGGATGTGCCCTTCTTCGATCTCAACAACCTCACCATAGATGCGTCGGCGGTGCCGCTGCTGCCGGAAGTGCAGGCGCGCCGCTATCGCGCGCTGGCGGTCAACCTCACCGACAACAAGGTGACGGTGGCCATGTCGGATCCGGCCGATTTGAGCGCCCTCGACGCCATCGCGGCGCTGCTGCGCCCGCGGGAGATGGGGTTGGCGGTGGCGCGGGAAGGCCAGCTGCTGGAGTATTTCGACCGCCTCTATCGCCGCACCCGTGAGATCGAGAGCTTTGCCGAACAGCTGCATGAGGAGTATCAGGACGCCGGCTTCGAGCTGGGCTCCAGCAATCTCGGGGCCGGTGACGAGGGGGAGGCGACGGTGGCCAAGCTGCTGCGCTCCCTGTTCGAGGATGCGGTGCAGGTGGGGGCTTCCGATATTCACATCGAGCCGGACGAGAAGGTGCTGCGCATTCGCCAGCGCATCGACGGCATCCTGCACGAGAACATCCTGAGCGAGGTACGTATCGCCCAGGCTCTGGTGTTGCGCCTCAAGCTGGTGGCCGGCCTCGACATCTCTGAGAAGCGGCTGCCACAGGATGGCCGCTTCAACATGAAGGTGCGCGGCCGCGACGTGGATGTGCGGATGTCGACCATGCCGGTGCAGTACGGCGAATCCGTGGTGATGCGGCTGCTGGACCAATCCTCCGGCATCCTGTCGCTGACCGAGATCGGCATGCCGCCGGAGATCCTGACCCGCTTCCGGCGCCAGCTCAAGCGGCCCCACGGCATGATCCTGGTGACGGGGCCGACCGGCAGCGGCAAGACCACCACCCTCTACGGCGCCCTCTCCGAGCTCAACCAGGCCAGCCAGAAGATCATCACGGTGGAAGATCCGGTGGAATACCGGCTGCCCAGGGTCAATCAGGTTCAGGTCAATCCCAAGATCGGGCTGACCTTCTCCCACGTGCTGCGCTCCACCCTGCGTCAGGATCCGGACATCCTGCTGGTGGGCGAGATGCGGGACAACGAAACGGTGGAGATCGGCCTGCGCGGCGCCATCACCGGTCACCTGGTGCTGACCACGCTGCACACCAACGATGCGGTCACCAGCGCCCTGCGCCTCATCGACATGGGGGCCCCAGGTTATCTGGTGGCGAGCGCGCTGCGGGCGGTGGTGGCCCAGCGGCTGGTGCGGCGGGTGTGCGAGCACTGCGTCGAGGAGAAGGCGCCGGATGAAGGCCAGGCCACCTGGCTGACCGTGCTCTCCGGCGAAGCGCCGGGCCAGCACGTCTATCACAAGGGACGCGGCTGCCAGAGCTGCAACTTCACCGGCTATGCCGGCCGGATCGGGGTGTACGAGCTGCTGGAGCTGGATCAGCCCATGATGGACTCCCTGCGCCGCAACGACGCTGAAGGGTTTGCCAAGGCGGCCCGCCAGCACCCGCACTACCGGCCGCTGGCGCTGACGGCGCTCGATTACGCTCGCCAGGGGATCACCTCGGTGGACGAGGTGCTGCGGCTGGCGGAGGACCTGGGGTAAGTGATGACCAACTTCATCGGCAATGAACGCGGCCGGCTGGCGCGAGGCACCCCATGAGCAGCTTCACCTACAAGGGGCGCGACAGCCAGGGCAATGCCGTCAGCGGGGTGGTGGACGCGGCCAATGAGATGGCTGCGGCCGAGCAGCTGATGCGCCGCGGCGTGATGCCGACAGAGCTGAAACCCGGCAAGGCGAAGGCGGCCGCCCTCGACTGGTCGCTCTTGCTGGAGCGGGGCGTGCGGCTGGACGAGCTGGTGGTGTTCAGCCGCCAGATGTATGCCCTGACCCGGGCCGGCATCCCCATCCTGCGCGCCATCGCCGGGCTGGAGGAGAGCGCCCACAGCAAGCCGCTCAAGCGGGCGCTGCACGCGCTGGGAGAGGATCTGGGCAACGGCCGGCCGCTGTCGAGCTCGATGCAGGCCCACCCCAGGGTGTTCAGCAGCCTGTTCGTGGCCATCATCCACGTGGGGGAGAACACAGGTCAGCTGGAAGAGGCGTTCTTGCAGCTTGCCAACTATTTCGAGCTGGAGCTGGAAACCCGCAAGCGGATCAAGACCGCCATGCGCTACCCCAGCTTCGTGCTGATTGCCATCGGTATCGCCATGGTGATCCTCAACATCATGGTGATCCCGGTTTTTGCCGGCATGTTCGCCAAATTTGGCGTCGAGCTGCCGCTGGCGACCCGGATCCTGCTCGCCACCTCCCACTTCTTCGTGCACTACTGGTGGGTGATGCTCGGCGTGTTGCTGGCCATGGTGTTTGGCTGGCGGCGCTGGGTGAGCACGGTCAAGGGCAAGCTGACCTGGCACAGATGGCAGCTCAAGTTGCCGATCGTCGGCACCATCATAGAGCGCTCCCTGCTGGCCCGCTTTGCCCGCAGCTTCTCCATGATGCTCAAGGCCGGGGTGCCGCTCAACACGGCGCTGAGCCTGGTGGCCGATGCGGTGGACAACGCCTGGATGGCGGGCCGGATCCGCGACATGCGGGTCGGTATCGAGCGGGGTGAGAGTCTGCTGCGCACCGCCGGCAGCAGCGGCCTGTTCACCCCGCTGGTGATGCAGATGATCGCGGTGGGGGAAGAGACCGGCCAGGTCGATGATCTGCTGCACGAGGCAGCCGAGTATTACGAGCGGGAGGTGGACTATGACCTCAAGAGTCTCACCGCCCGGATCGAGCCGATCCTGATCGGGATCGTGGCGGTCATGGTATTGATCCTGGCGCTGGGCATCTTCACGCCGATGTGGGACATGATGCGGGCCGTACGCGGCAAGTAACCGGTATCTCTACGGTCACTGAGGCGGGACATGATGGGGGCTGTGAGTGGCAAGTAAGCCGGTATCTTTACCATCACTGAGGCGGGGCATGATGTGTGCCGTGCGTGGCAAGTAACCGGGCAATGAGGCGGGCGGTATGGGTAAGCGGCAGAGTGTGGAGCGAGATGGGTGAGTCGACAGTCACAACAGGATGAGCACTGGCTGGGAAGCTATCGGCGGCTGGCCGTGGGGATCCTGTTGCTGATCATGGTGGCGACCCTGGCCCGGAGCTATCTTGTCCACCGGGAGGAGGCGCTGGCCGTCAGCCTGACCCTGCTGGGGGAGCAATTTGCCGAGCGCGCACAAAGGTTGCATGGGCTCTGGCTCGATCAGCGGCGTCCCGCCGTGCTGCATGTCGATGGGATGGCCTGGCAGTTTGATGAGCGTGGCTGGCCACTGGGTGCCGGTACAGTGATGACGCCGTCGGAAAACTGCCGCTGGCTGTGGGAGCAACTCATCGGTAAAGCAGCGTCGACCCAGCCGCCTGTGCAGGCCTTGGCGAGTCTGGATGGCGAAGGGTGCGAGTTCGGCTGGGAGAATAATTGGCTGATTTATCAATTTTCTGACGGCAGAGTGCGCCAAAAGCCCTGAATGAGGCTTGTTTTGCGATTCAGCTAAATGATTTTTTTATATCTGCATGAAATAATGCGGGTTATTACGGAGGGTCCATGACAACAACGCGACTGGTACCAAGATATTCCGGTGTGGTGAGTCCCCATCGGGCAGCGGGTTTCTCGTTGATCGAGCTGGTGATCGTCATCGTCATCCTGGGGATCCTGGCGGTCACCGCCTTGCCCCGCTTTCTCGATGTCACGGACGAAGCCAAGAAAGCCAGTGTGGAGGGGGTCTCCGGCGGGTTTGCCACCGGCGTGTCGCTGGTGCGGGCTCAATGGGAGGCCGAAGGGCGCGCGAAGCAGGACAGCCTCAACACCGTGCTCTATGACGGTTCACGCTTTTATCTGACCACGCCGACCGACACTCAGGTCAGCAACGGCGAACTGTCGCCGGGCTATCCCATGGATACCTCGGCCGGTGGCGGCATCGACGTGGATCCGGCCAACCTGACGGCCCCGCGCTGTCTCAAGATTTGGGAGGGTCTGCTGCAGAACCCGCCCAAGGCTACCGCCAGCTTCAGCGAGGTGCGTGGTAGCGGCAATGACCTGAAATACTATGTCAGTGTGACCAATAACGGCCTGGACTCGGTCTGCCGCTACTATCTGGTCAATAGTTTGAGTAAGGGTAGTGATGGCAAGTATCAGGATCCGCAAGGCAGTACTGATGCATTCATGAGTTTCAGTTACCGTCCGGCCTCCGGTCAGGTGACCACCAATATCAATTGACAGAGGAAAGCAATATGAAAAAACAGGCGGGTTTTACCCTGATCGAACTGGTCATCGTGATCATCATTCTGGGTATCCTGGCAGTGACCGCGGCTCCCAAGTTCCTGAATCTGCAGGATGATGCCAAGAAGTCCGCCGCTCAGGGCGTACAGGCCGCAGTCAGCAGCTCAGCTCAGCTGGTTTACAGCAAGTCAGCACTGGTGGGTGTCGAGCGTGATGTAAGCGGTTCGGTAAGCACCAGTGATGGAGCCAGCATTGATGTTGTGTATGGTTATCCGGCAGCGACCAGCGCTGGCATCCAGCGCGCCGTTACCATCGATGGCTCTTGGACTGGTGCCGTGTCTAGCGGTACTTTCGTATTCGCAACCAGCGGTTCCAAGTGCACTGTGACCTATGCTCCCGCTACCAGCACAGCTGGCGCCACCACCACTCTGGGTGGATGCTGATTCAGTGTTAGTGTCAATGAGGCGAGGCTTATGCCTCGCCTCATTGTTTATGAACAGGGAACGAGAATGCAACGAGGCTTTACCCTGATTGAACTGGTTATCGTGATCCTGTTGCTAGGGATTCTGGCCGCCTTTGCCGTGCCCAAATTGCTGGGCAAAGGCGGCTTTGAAACCCAAACCCTTCGTGATGAGCTGCTGACCCGGCTGCGGCTGGTGCAGACCATCAACATGCATGAACCCGCCGACCGCTGTACCCAGCTGGTAGTGGAGGCTTCCCGTTTTGCCCATATCACGCTGGCGGTTGCCGGTGCGGCATGCCCGGCTCCCGGCCTCATGACCGGCTGGAGCGACAATCAGCGCACCCGTGGCCGCCTTGTGACCCCTTCCGCCGGTATGGCGGTCTCCCTCAATAATGCCAGCAGTTTCGTGATCCGCTTTGATCAGATGGGCAGGCCGCTCGGCAGCTGTGCCACGGGTTGTACCCTGCTGGTGAGCGATGGCCGCGAAACCGGCCGCCTCAAGATAGAGTCCGAGGGCTATATCCATGAGAGCCCCTGAGCGCGGTTTTACCCTGATCGAGTTGATCGTGGGCATAGTGCTGCTGGCGGTGGCACTGACCGGCATCCTCGGCCTGTTGATCAACCAGGCTCCCCAGGCGGTGGATCCGATGCAGCAGGTGCGGGCCGCCCAGCTGGCCCAGCGCCTGGCGGGCGAGATCCAGCAAACATCATTCGATGAACAGTCGGATCACAACGGTGGCCGTTATCGTTGTGGTGAGGTGGTGGCCGGCGTCACCATTCAGGTCTGCTCGACCCACTATGGCCCGGACGGTGAGCCTGCCCCCTACATGTTCAACGACGTGGACGATTTCGATACTGCTGGCAGCTGGAAAGATGCCAGCTTCTACACCCAGAGCGGCGGCATCATCGCCAGCGACGAGTATCGCAACTATCAAGTCAAGATTGCGGTGAGCCCGGTCGACTTCAGCGATGGCAACTTCAAGACCTGTACTGCCCCCTGTTCGGTGGGCAAGCGCATTGATCTGCAGGTGCGCCTGCCTGACGAGAGCGTGCTCGACTTCTCCTTCTATCGGGGAAACTACTGATGCGGACGGCGAGCGGTTTTACCCTGATCGAACTGGTGATGGTGATCCTGTTGCTGGGGATCATGGCCACCTTCGCCAGCCAGTTCATCGGCATCGGCACCCAGATCTACGGCGATGCCAGCAGCCGCGAACAGCTGATGAGCGATGCCCGCTTCGCCATGGAGCGGCTCAACCGCGAGGTGCGCGATGCGTTGCCGGGCTCCGAGCGGATTGAAACCCTGGATGGCAGCTGGGACGACAGCGGTCCCTGCCTGCGTTTCTGGCCCATCAGCACCTCCAGCCGCTATCTTGCGCTCAACCGGGCCCAGTCCGGCAGCACATCCACTCTGGAACTGGTGATGGCGACCCCTGCCTCGGCCGTCGCTCCCATCAGTCCGGATGCCAATGCGGTCAAGGCGGGGGACCTGATGGTGGTCTTCCCGATGCCGACGTCAGCGGCCGGCTCACTGGTCAATGGCTGTGAATATGGCCGCTGTGTCGCCAGGGTCACCGAGGTGCTGGCGCCGGTATCGGGGGCGCAGACCGTTCGCTATACCAGTGGCGAGACCCTGGCCGGGATCTCGCCCGGCAGCCGGGTCTATTTTGCCAATCAGCAGGTACGCTACTGCGTGGAAGGCAGCACGATGACGCGATCCAGCGCCGCGATCGGTGCCCCTGTTGCAGCGGGTGTGCTGATGGCCGAGTCGCTCCGTGCCGGCAACTTCTATCGGGAGGTCTCGGCCTTCAACGCCGAAGGGGAATTTGGTCTGCGGCTGGTGTTCGAGCGCAAAGGAGAAGTTGTCACCTTCAACCACAAGCTGGGGGTATTCAATGTTCCCTGAGCGGCGCCAGAGCAAGAAGATGGGGGCAGTGCCCTGATGATCGCCCTGTTCGTGATCGTGGTGATGGCCATGCTGGCGGCGGCCATGGGGCGCTTTCTGCTCGACAGCAGCGAGAAAAATACGGTGGAAGTGCGCAGCGTGCGTGCCTTGCTGGCGGCCCAGAGCGGGTTGGAAGTGGCGCTCTATCGGCTGTTCCCCAACCGGACGGCGGCCCAACCTCAGCCACCTGCGGTGTGTGAGTCCAGCAGAACGATCAGCTTCACCGGCAATCCGGGGCTGATCGACTGTCAGGCGGTAGTACAGTGCCGCAGTGTCTCGGCGACCTATAACGGCATGACGAGCACCGGTTATCGCCTCCAGAGTGTCGGTACCTGCGGTTTGCGCAATGATCTGACCAGTGCCAGTCCAGACTTCAGGGTGAGCCGCACCCTGATGGTCGAAGCGTATGACGGAGGCTGAAGATGAAATGGTTGTGGGCGCTGGCCCTCTTCACTAGCCAGGTCTGGGCGTTCGATCCCATCGATACCGGCTCGCTCTTCCCGGCCGTGGTGCAGGGCCATCATGGCAACAACAACGATGCCTGCCACCAGATCAACGGATACCAGCTGATCCAGCTCAACAACGCCAAGATCAATGGTAGCGGCGGGCTGCCACTCAACTTCTGCTCCATCCAGCCGGATCAGAACAACACGCGGCGCTGCGACGATGGTGCTGGCGGCTACAAGGTCTGTACCGTCACCGGCAGTGACATTCGCGGGCTTGCGCTGAACGGCAACAATGCCTTCCCCTCCAACAATGCCAATACGACCCAGACCTGCTCGTCCGGCTCGCAGAGTGCTTCCAGCGCGGCTTATGACACCATGACGGTGGAAAGCTGCACCATGACTTTCCCCAGTCGCAGCACCTATCAGTTCAAAACGCTGACGGTGCGCAACAACGCGACCCTGGTGCTGGGCGAGGGGGATTATTTCATCGACCGCCTGAACCTGGACAACGGCACCATCCGTCTCTCCGGCAGCGGGACCACCCGGATCTTCGTCAACCAGGACGTGAAGCTGGTCAACACGGTCAGTATCAACGCCAACAACCAGGGCAGCCTCATCTGGGTGAACTACAACAACATGGTGATCGACAACAGCACCACGTTTTATGGTTACCTCTATACCGACGGGCTGCTCAACATGAACAACAATGCCACCGTCTATGGCAAGGTGACGGCCGGCTACCTGAAGATGGATGCTCAATCCAGCATCAATACGGCGGTGTTGCCGCCTATGCTGACCTGTTTTGCCGATGGCTTCGACAGCGCCCAGATCAACCCGGACAGCTGGGTGGTGGCCCAGCGCAACAACAGCACCCTGCCATCGGTACAGAACGGCCGTCTGCGCCTCACCCAGAACATTACCGATCAGGCCACTTCGGCCACTTTCCAGCGCCTCTTCCCGGGGGCTGGCAACCTGGTGACGGTCGAATTCGATCAATACGCCTACAAGACTTCCGGCACGAGCGGGGCGGACGGCATGGCGGTGGTGCTCTCAGATGCCACCCTGACGCCGCAGCCGGGGGCGTTTGGCGGCCCGCTGGGCTATGGCTACAAGACAGGGATCAGCGGCTTTGCCGGCGGCTGGCTCGGGGTGGGGCTCGACGAGTACGGCAACTATGCCAACGAAGGGGGAAGTACCAACCTGGGGTCGCGGCCGCAGGCGGTCTCCATCCGTGGTTCGGGGTCGGGCACCTCGGGCTATCGCTATCTGACGGGGACGGTCAGCAACCTGAATCCGCCCGTCGACAGCGGAACCAATAGCAATCGCCCCCATCGCTATCGCATCACGGTCGACTCCCGCTCCGCAGGCAACTCGCTGGCCACCGTCGAGCGGGATACCGGCTCGGGGTACAGCACCCTGGTTGGCCCCATCAACATGACGAGCCAGAGCGGTCAGGCGGCAGTGCCGGCCAATTTCCTGCTCTCTCTGACCGGCTCCACCGGTTCGGTGACCAACTTCCACGAGATAGACAACGTGCGGATCTGTGCCCTGCGCTCCAACCCGGTGGGTACCCAGATCGATCACTTCGAATTTGACCACAGTGGCAATGCGCTGACCTGCAACCCGGAAACCCTTACCATCCGGGCCTGCGCCAATCCGGACTGCAGCCAGTTGATCACCGATCAGGTCAGCGCCAGCCTGCTTCCTGCCAGCAGTACCAGTGGTGGCTGGATCGGGGGCAATGTGGTCAGCTTCAGTGGCGGCACCACTACGCTGCAGCTCAGAAACAACACGGCCGGATCGGTTACCGTGGGGGTCAGCGGCTCGACGCCCTCGACCAAACCGCTCAGCACCACCCTCTGCCGGTCGGGCGGCGGGGCGCTCAGCAGCGCCGCCTGTACTCTCACCTTTGCCGACAGTGGCTTCGTCTTTGACGTGCCCGACACCTACTCGAACCAGCCGCAGACAGTGGCCATCAAGGCGGTCAAGAAGAGCGACGTGACCAAGCAGTGCGTGCCGGGTTTTGCCAATCAGAGCAAGAGCGTCAAGTTCTGGAGCAGCTACGTTTTGCCGACCAGCAATAACTACAACAGCAAGATAAGCGTCAACAGCAGTGTGATCGGTACCGATCTGGGCAGCGCTACCCTGGTGCCGCTCGCTTTCGACGCGCAAGGCCAGTCGACCATTACGGTCAAGTATCCGGATGCCGGCCAGATGCAGTTGGATGCCCGCTACGACGGCACGGGCAATGAAGCGGGGCTGGTGATGACCGGCGCCGACCAGTTTGTGGCGCGTCCGGTCGGCTTGTGCATTACGCCCCCGCAAGGCGTCTGCGCGGCAGGGGACAGCAGTTGCCCGGTGTTCAAGAAGGCGGGAGATAGCTTCCAGGTAGACATCAAGGCGATGGCCTGGGAATCGGCCAACGATGGGGATATTTGTGCCGGGAACCAGACCACGCCCAACTTTGTCCTGCCCAAGATTGCCCTGGGCAGCACCTTGATGGCGCCAAACCCCGGCACCAATGCAGCGGTGGGAACGGCTACCTATAACCATGTTCCCGCGAGCAACAGCCTCAACAGCGTTACCCAGACGGTGAGCGAGGTCGGGGTATTCCGGATGACGGCGACGCCACCGGTGGCAACGCCGCCAGAGGGAAGCACTGTATCTACGGGTTATTTCGGCTACACCATCCCTCCCGCCAGCAGCGTGCCGGTGGGCCGCTTCGTACCTTGGGACTTTAATCTGTTCAGCGGGACCGTGACCCCCGCCTGTGGCGGTTTCAGCTACATGAGTCAGCCGTTTGGCGTGAAGATGCGTCTGCAGGCTCGCAACAAGCAGGGCGGGGTGACCCTCAATTACCGCGACGCCTTTGCCAGAGGACTGATCTATCTGGTCGGTGCCGACAACAAGGACGGCATCGATCGAACCGATCGGATCGGCAGCCTGGCGACCAACTGGCAGGCTGGCGAGGTCATTTTCGATGGCAGCAGCCGGTTTGCCCGTCTGGCAGAGCGGACGCCGTCGCTCACCACGCCGGAAGAGCCCTTTTTCAAGCTCCGGTTCGGGTTGCGCGTCATCGATGGTGAAAACCCGTCGATCACGACCCTGACCGGAATGAACATGAACACAGGCGTGTCGGGTGACTGCCAAGTCGGAGTGACCTGCAATGCGAAGCAGCTGAGCATCCCGGCAGTGGTTGATGACACCATGGTTGCCTACTACGGCAGGGTGCTGGCCGGTACGGATCGTGGCGCCGCCAGCGAGCCGCTGTCGCTCTCCTTGCTGATGCAGCACTACCAGAACGGCGCCTGGAGCAGCAATAAGGCAGATGTGTGCAGCACGCTCTCGCTGGCCAATGACGGTGTGCTCTTTACCGATGATACCCAGCACTATGATGTGGCCAGTGGCGATCTGGTGTTGGGAACGGCGACCAGGATCACGGTGGGTCTGGGAGCCCCTTCGCCAGGGGCCGTCGTAGGGAAGGCCGACAAGGGAGAGTTGCTGTTCAACTTTGGCGCTCCTCAGTTCGCTGTCCGCGTGCCATATCACATCGTGCTGGAAAAACAACCGCAACAGCCGCGCTGGCTGGCCGATCCGGGGAACCCGAACAGCCTGCTGGGTGAGGCCATTTTCGGCTCCAGCCGGGGTAATGACAGAATTATTTATCGGCGCGAAGTGATGCACTGAGCGGGGAGTCGGGGCGGATCTGTCACCTTCGCCCCCCTATCCCCTTGTTTATTAGCGTTTGTCGGCTTGTGCGGGTGAGTGATGACTCGCATTTTTGTCGCGCCTGATGGGTTGGCGACAGTTTGAGCGCTTGCCGATTGGGGTGGGCATTGGTAAAGTTAGCCGGTTTTCTGCACCTCCAAATTCTTAGGATTTCCCGTAGCCATGTTCAAAAAGCTCAGAGGCGTCTTTTCCAACGATCTGTCGATCGACTTGGGAACTGCCAACACCCTGATCTATGTAAAAGATCAAGGGATCGTCCTTAACGAACCCTCAGTTGTCGCCATTCGCCAAGAGCGCGGGAACGCCAAATCGGTCGCTGCCGTCGGTCATGCCGCCAAGCAGATGCTGGGTCGTACCCCTGGTAACATCTCCGCCATTCGCCCGATGAAAGACGGCGTGATCGCCGATTTCTACGTGACCGAGAAGATGCTGCAGCACTTCATCAAGCAGGTTCACGACAACAACTATTTCCGCCCCAGCCCGCGCGTGCTGGTGTGCGTGCCGTGCGGCTCCACCCAGGTGGAACGTCGCGCCATCAAGGAATCCGCTCTGGGTGCCGGTGCCCGCGAGGTCTACCTGATCGATGAACCCATGGCTGCCGCCATCGGTGCCGGCCTGCCGGTCTCCGAAGCGACCGGTTCCATGGTGGTCGATATCGGTGGTGGTACCACCGAAGTGGCCATCATCTCCCTGAACGGTGTGGTTTACTCCCAGTCCGTCCGTATCGGCGGCGACAAGTTCGACGAAGCCATCATCAGTTACGTGCGTCGCAACTACGGCAGCCTGATCGGGGAAGCCACCGCCGAGCGCATCAAGCACGAGATCGGCTCCGCCTATCCGGGCGAAGAGGTGCGCGAGATCGAAGTGCGTGGTCGCAACCTGGCCGAAGGTGTGCCGCGCAGCTTCACCCTCAACTCCAACGAGATCCTGGAAGCGCTGCAAGAGCCGCTGTCCGGTATCGTCTCTGCCGTCATGGTGGCGCTGGAGCAGTCTCCGCCCGAGCTGGCCTCCGACATCTCCGAGCGCGGCATGGTGCTGACCGGTGGTGGTGCCCTGCTGAAAGATATCGACCGTCTGCTGATGGAAGAGACCGGTATCCCGGTGGTGGTTGCCGAAGATCCGCTGACTTGCGTGGCCCGTGGTGGCGGCAAGGCACTGGAGCTGATCGATATGCACGGTGGCGATCTGTTCCACTACGAATAAGACCCAAAGCCGGCCAGCGTGCCGGCTCTTTTTTGACGACCCATGAAACCCATTTTTGGTAGAGGCCCTTCGCTTCAGTTACGGTTGTTTCTCGCCGTCATCATCTCCATTGCTGCCATCGTAGCGGACTCCCGCTTCGGTGTGTTCAGCCACGTCCGCGTCTACCTCAGTTCGCTCGTCAGCCCGCTGCAATACATGGCCAATGCGCCGGGTATCATGCTCGACACCATGTCGACCCAGGTGCAGACCCGGGCCGGCCTCATCGAGCAGACCAAGCAGCAGGAACAACAGCTGTTCACCCTGCGCTCACGCCTGCTCAAGATGGATCATCTGGAGCACGAGAACCAGCGCCTGCGCGAGCTGCTGGGTTCGCCGGTGCACAAGGAGTCCCGCAAGATGGTGGCCGAGCTGCTGTCGGTGGATTCCGACCCCTTCAGCCATCAGGTGCTGATCAACAAGGGGGCACTGGACGGTGTCTACAACGGCCAGCCGGTGATCAACGATCAGGGGGTGATAGGTCAGGTGCTGCACGTGGGTTCCACCACCAGCCGCGTCCTGCTGATCACCGACTCCAGCCACGGCATCCCGGTGCGGGTGCTGCGCAACGACTTGCGCGCCATTGCCTCCGGCAGCGGCGAGCTCGACAAGCTGGAGCTGCGCAACTTGCCGCGCAACACCGACGTCCAGGTCGGCGATCTGCTGGTCACCTCGGGCCTTGGCGGCCGCTTCCCGGAAGGTTATCCGGTGGCGACCGTGACCCGCTCCGACTACGTGGAGGGCAAGCCCTTCGCCCAGGTCGAGGCCAAGCCGCTGGTGGCGCTGGACCGCTTGCGCTATCTGCTGCTGCTGTGGACCGACAAGAAACCGGAAGTGCATGACGATGAAGAGGCGCCGACCCCTGCGGCAGCCCCGGCTGCGGCGCCTTCGGCTGCGGGAGCGACGCGCTGATGTTGCAACCCGCCAGCGGCAGGATCTGGATCTGGATCTCGATCCTGCTGGCCCTTAGTCTGTCGATCCTGCCGCTTCCTTTCCAACTCGAACCCTTCCGGCCGGACTGGCTCGCCATGGTGCTCATCTACTGGGCGCTGGCGCTGCCACACCGGACCAACGTCGGCACCGCCTGGGTGGCGGGCCTGCTGCTGGACGTGCTGCTCGGCAGCACCCTCGGCGTGCGGGCCATGGCGATGGCCATCACCACCTATCTGGCGGCGTTCCAGTTCCAGAAGATCCGCAACTTCTCCCTCTGGCAACAGGCGCTGATCATCGGCTGCCTCTCGTTGGTGGGCAAGGTGACCATCTTCTGGGCCGAGCACCTGTTCAGCCGCGCCAGCCTCAATTTTGCCTACTTTTGGTCGACCCTGAGCACGATGCTAATATGGCCCTGGGTTTTCCTGGTCTTGCGCAAGGTGCGCCGGCGCTTCAATATCAAGTGAATATGAGTAAAAACAACTCATTGTAACCGTACCCTGGCTCGCGAAGTGATTATGAACAAGCACAACGAACTGCAACTCTATCTCGCCTCGGGCTCGCCCCGCCGTCACGAACTGCTGACTCAGCTGGGCTACCGCTTCGAGGTACTCAAGCTGGATGTGCCGGAACAGCGGGAAGAGGGCGAGAAGCCCCAGGACTATGTCTGCCGGCTGGCCCGCGACAAGGCAACGGCCGGCGTGGCCGCCGCGCCCACGGCGCTGCCGGTGCTGGGCGCCGACACCATAGTGGTGCTGGGTGACCGGGTGCTGGAAAAGCCGTCCGACCTGCTCGACGCCAAGGACATGCTGGAGGCGCTCTCCGGCAAGGTGCATCAGGTGATGACGGCGGTGGCGCTGGCCACCCCGGAGCGTTGCGACGTGCGGCTGGTCACCACCAATGTGGCGTTTCGCAAGCTGGACGAGGCCGAAATCGAGGCTTACTGGCGTACCGGTGAGCCCTGTGACAAGGCAGGTGCCTATGCGATTCAAGGCATTGCCGGCAAGTTCGTCAGCCGTATTGAGGGTAGCTACAGCGCCGTGGTCGGCCTGCCCCTGCTGGAAACAGACCTGCTGATCAAGCATCATCTGGAACAGTCCCGGTAATCCAACCGCTGCCTTGTTGCGCTGTGCCGGTTCCGCGAACCGCTCGCAGCAAGGCGATCAGAATTTGAAGCCATCACAGGCAAGGCATAGGTCGGTGACATGCACCGGCTGTTTCTTACTGCGTTACTCACCGGGCACGTGCCGGTTTGGCTGCCAGAATTTAAAACTAGAAAGGCAAGGTAACTTATGTCGGTAGAACTGCTGGTAAACGTCACCCCCTCCGAAACCCGGGTTGCCCTGGTCGAGAACGGTCTGCTGCAGGAAGTGCACGTGGAGCGTCAGGCCAAGCGCGGCATCGTGGGCAACATCTACAAAGGCAAGATCAGCCGGGTGCTGCCCGGCATGCAGGCGGCTTTCGTCGATATCGGCATGGACAAGGCGGCCTTCCTGCACGCCTCCGACATAGTGCCGCACACCGAGTGCGTGGCGGTGAAGGAGAAAGAGCAGTTCCAGGCTGGCAACATCGCCGAGCTGGTGCGCCAGGGGCAGGACATCATGGTGCAGGTGGTGAAAGATCCGCTGGGCACCAAGGGCGCCCGCCTTACCACCGATATCACCCTGCCTTCCCGCTATCTGGTGTTCATGCCGGGTAGTGCCCACGTCGGCGTCTCCCAGCGCATCGAGTCCGAGGCGGAGCGCGAGCGCCTCAAGCGCACCGTGGCCGGCTATGTGGACGAGCTGGGTGGCTACATCATCCGTACCGCCGCCGAAGGGGTGGGTGAGCAGGAGCTGGAGCAGGATGCCGCTTTCTTGAAGCGCCTGTGGCGCAAGATCCTGGAGCGCAAGCAGAAGTACCCCCCTGCAAGATCCTCTACGAGGATCCCAGCCTGGCCTTTCGGGTGGTACGCGACTTCGTCGGGGCTGAGCTCGACAAGATCCGGGTCGATTCGCGCCAGAGCTTCGATCAGCTCAAGCGCTTCACCGAGGAGTACGTGCCCGAGCTGGCCAACAAGCTGGAGTACTACTCCGGCGAGTCGCCCATCTTCGATCTCTACGACGTGGAGAACGAGATCCAGCGGGCGTTGGAGCGCAAGGTGGAGCTGAAATCCGGCGGCTACCTCATCATCGACCAGACCGAAGCCATGACCACGGTGGACATCAACACCGGGGCCTTCGTCGGCCATCGCAACCTGGAAGAGACCATCTTCAACACCAACGTCGAGGCGACGGCGGCCATCGCCCGCCACCTGCGCCTGCGCAACCTCGGCGGCATCATCATCATCGACTTCATCGACATGCAGTCCGAGGATCACCGCCGGCGGGTGCTGCACAGCCTGGAGCAGGCGCTGTCGAAGGACCGTGCCAAGACCAACGTCAACGGCTTCTCCCAGCTCGGCCTGGTGGAGATGACCCGCAAGCGAACCCGCGAGAGCCTGGAGCACGTGCTCTGCTCCGAGTGCCCCGAGTGCAAGGGGCGCGGTCGGGTCAAGACGGTGGAGTCGGTCTGCTTCGAGATCCTGCGGGAGATCATCCGGGTCAACCGGGCCTACGACGCGGATCAGTTCACCGTCTATGCCGCCCCGGCGGTGGCCGACTACCTGCGGGGCGAGGAGTCTCACAGTCTGGCCGAACTGGAAGTGTTCATCGGCAAGCAGGTCAGGGTGGTGAGCGAGCCCCTCTGCGGGCAGGAGCAGTTTGACGTGGTGATGATGTAATTGGTCTATCGCTGGCTGAGTCGGGGCTGGTTGGCCCTCGGGGTCTTCTTCGTGCTGCTGGCCATCCTGGTCAGCCTGGTGCGCTTTGGCGGCCCCTTGCTCAATCAGCATCGACAGGCGCTGCTCAATACCCTGCTGGCCGATAGCAAGCTGGAGGCCAGCGTCGATCGCATCGGGCTGGACTGGACCCAGCGTGGCCCGGCCCTCGAACTGCAGCAACTGGTGATCGCGCCAAATTCCGGCCGCTTCGCCCTGCGTCTTGGCAAGGTGTGGGCCCACCTCGACTTCTGGCGCTCCCTCAACGAACTCAAGCCGGTATTTGGCCAGCTGATCTTGAGCGATGGCGACATCGCGCTGGATCTGGGCCAGCCTGCGGAGCCGGAAACCGGCAACGGCAGCGACCAGCAGCAGGCCCTGCTGCGCTTTCTGCTGACCCAGCTCTCCACCTTCGACATCCATGACACCCGCCTCAGCCTCACCACGGCGCTGGGGGAGGTGCGCGCCCTCGACATCGCCCAGCTGCGCTGGCAGAACCGCGGCAAGCGCCATCAGGGGGTCGGCAAGGCCTATCTCATCAACGGGGTGGGCGAGAGCACCCTCGACCTCATTGTCGACGTGGATGCCCCCCAGGTGCGGCTCGATCGGCTCAAGGGCCAGCTCTATCTGGGGGCCCGCCAGCTCGACATCAGCCCCATGCTGGCCCGTACCCACTCAGGGGAGCCCAAGGTGAGCGGCCAGCTCGACTTCCAGCTCTGGAGCGAGTTCAAGGCCGGACAGCTGGGGGATTCGCTGCTGGCGTTCGGCGACAACTATCTGATCTGGCAGGATGAAAAACAGGGTGACCTGCACCGGCTCGGGCTGCAGGGGGGCAAGATCCAGCTGCGCCGGGACGGCAAGGAGTGGCAGTTTGCCAGCCATGACGTCACCTTCAAGCTCGACGGCAAGCCCTGGCTGCACAGCCGGTTGCAGCTCGAGCGGGTCGGCGATCGCATCCAGGGTTATGTGCCGGCCATCGATCTGGACCAGATCGCCAACCTGAGCCAGCTGGTGTCGGGGATCTATCCCGAACTGACCGAGACCCTCAAGCGCACCCGCCCGACCGGCAAGATCCAGGATCTGATCCTGCAGGCGGATGCCGGCTGGCAGGGGCTCTCCGTCAGCGGCCAGCTGTCCCACATCCGGGTCAACGCCTGGCACGACGTGCCCGGCGTACGCGACCTCAACGGCGAGTTCTGGCTCACCCCGACCGGCGGCAGCGCCCGGCTGCAACTGGCAAACGATGCGATAGACCCGGCCCGCCACTTCAAGGAGCCGATCCCCATCGATCGCTTCTCGGCGCGGCTCGACTGGTGGCTGGTGGCGCAGGGCTGGGTGCTCTATGGCCAGGATCTGGTACTGGACAACCCGGACTTGAGCCTAGCCAGCCGCTTTCGGCTCGATCTGTTCGAGCACCCCTTCCTCGCCCTGACCGGCCGCATCGACGTCAAGAACGCGGCCAACGCCGATCGTTACTATCCGCTGCAGGTGATGGACAAGAGCCTGGTGGATTACCTGAGCGGTGCCATCAAGGGGGGCAAGGCCAAGGGGGCTGACCTGCTCTGGTACGGCGAATTCCGCGACTTCCCCTACCGCAAGGGCGAGGGCATCTTCCAGGTGGCGGTGCCGCTGCAGCAGGCCTCCTACGAATTCTTCCCCGGTTGGCAACCGCTTACCGACCTGCAGATCGATCTGTTGTTCCAGAACGCCAGCCTCGATATGAACAGCCGCGCCACCCAGCTCGGCAAGGCCAGCTCCGACTCGGTGCACGCCTGGATCCCGGACCTCTATCCCGGGGCCCACCTCTATGTGGACGCCAAGGTTGAGGGCGAGGGCAAGGCCATCAGCGACTACCTGCAGGACTCGCCGCTCGGCGGCTCGGTCGGCCAGGCGCTGCGGGAGGTGGAGATCCGCGGCCCCATGAAGGGCTCGGTGAAGCTGGATATTCCGCTGGATGGCGAGAGCGAGGTCAAGGCCAGCGGCGACGCCCTGTTCAGCAACAACAAGGTGCGGGTCACCAGCCTGGATCTGCCGCTGGAGCAGGTGCAGGGGCGGCTCGAGTATGACAACGAGCAGACCCGCTTCAGCAACCTCAAGGCGAGCCTGTGGAACCAGCCGCTCACCCTCGACTATCAGGGCCGCCAGCAGCCCAATCGCTATCAGGTCGATCTCAAGTTCAAGGGACAGTGGGACAGCCGCCGCCAGCGTCAGGACATCCCGGCGCTGGACATCCTCAAGGGGCGCGGCAACTGGGCCGGCAGCCTGGGGCTGACCCTGCCGGGCGATCAGCCGTTCAGCTTCCAGCTGGCGCTCGACTCCAACCTGCAGGGCATGGGGCTGGATCTGCCCGCCCCGCTCGCCAAGGCGGCCGGCAGCCGGCTGCCGCTCAAGGTGACCGCCCGTGGCCGCGATGGCAGTGCCGACATCCGCGCCGTGCTCGGGGCTGACGTGGACATGCAGAGCCGGCTGGTGTACGGCGACGGCGTACCCTACCTCAGCCGGGTGCGGGTTGACGTGGGGCAGCCCGGCGCCCGGGTGCTGCGCGACCGGCCCATGCTGCTCGCCATCAACCAGCAGCAGGCCGACGTGGCCGGCTGGCTGGCCCGTCTCAAGCAGTGGCTGCCGGCCAGCACGGCGCCCAGCGGCAATGCGGTGGTGGGCCCCTCTTTCTTGCCGCAGGAGTGGTGGGTGGATGGCCGCCTGGCCCGCGCCGACATCGGCAGCGCCAACCTCAAGGCGGTGCACTTCACCGTGGGGCCGGTCAATCAGGCCACCGAGGTGATGATCGACAGCCCGGACGTGATGGGGGTGGTGCGCCTGCCGGTGTCCGAGCGTCAGCCTATCGACGCCAAATTTGCCCGCATCCACTGGTCCGGCAAGAGTTCGGATCTGAGCCCGGATCCCGATGCCAGACAGGACAGAGCCATCATGGATGCCATTCCCTGGCTTACCTTCAGCTGCGTGGACTGCCGCTTCGGCGAGTTGCCGCTGGGCGAGGTGAAGGGAGAACTGCTCCCGGGAGCCGACAAGCTGAGCCTCAAGGGGCTGGAGATGCGGCTGGCGGGCAGCCAGCTGAACGGCAGCGCCGAGTGGCTGGCCGGAGCGGACGGCATGCAGACCCGCGCCCGCGCCCACATCAGCAGCAACAACAGCGAGCTGCTGCTCAAGCGGCTCGGCTACACCTCGCCCATCGGCGATGCGCCCGGCAAGATGGCGCTGGATCTGAGCTGGCGCGATGTGCCCTACCGGCCCAACGTGCCGACCCTGAGCGGCACCGCCGACTATCAGCTGGAAGGTGGCACCCTGCGCGAGGTGAACGACAAGGGGGCGCGACTGCTCTCCCTGCTCAGCCTGGATTCATTGCTGCGCAAGCTGCGCCTCGATTTTCGCGACGTGTTCGACAAGGGCTTCTACTTCGAGTCCATGTCGGCCTCCGCCAAGATCAAGCAGGGGGTGGTGGACAACCGCGACTTCTACATGAAGGGGGCGGCCGGCAACCTGCGCGGTGAGGGTATCGCCGATCTGGTGCGCTGGCGGCTCGACTACGAGCTGAGCTTCTCCCCCAACCTGGGTGGCACCCTGCCGGTGGTGGCGGCCTTCTCGCTGACCCCGATCACCGGACTCTATGTGCTGGCGCTCTCCAAACTGCTGGAGCCGGTGGTGGACGTGGTCACCCGCATCGATTTCCGGGTCTCCGGCCCGATCGACGATCCCAAGCTGATCGAGGCGGGACGGGATCGGGCCCGCATCAAGCTCAATCAGCAGCAGAAGGAGGCGGTCGACGCGGTGGCCCCCAACCTGCCGACGCAGGAGGTGACCCCCTTCCTGCTGACCCCCAAACACGCGGGGCCCGCCCAGCGCTGAACGAGCGGCCCGGCACCATCACAAGGAGTGAGCCATGATCCGACATATCCTGCTGATCGCCTTCAAGCCGGGCACTCTGCCCGCACAGATAGACGCGGTGCGCGCGGCCTTTCTCGCCATCCCCCATCAGGTCAGCGGCGTGCTGGCGGTGGAGTGGGGGCGGGATGACAGCCCGGAGGGGCGGGCCGAGGGCTTCACCCACAGCGTGCTGATGACCTTTGCCGACGAGGCGGCCCGCCAGCGCTATCTGCCCCACCCGGATCATGATGCCCTCAAGGCCATCTTCCGCCCGGTGCTGGAACGTATCATAGTGCTGGATTACACCCTGCAGGCCGGCGATGCGGTCAGCATCTGACGGTGGCAACAACGACAAGGAGCGCCTCATGTGGTTAGCCGCAATACAGCTGGTATCGGGCCGTCGCTGGCAGGATAACCGGGAGCAGATCGCCGCCGAGCTGGCCCTGTTGCCGAGTGAGCGGCCACTGCTGGTGCTGCTGCCGGAGAATTTCGCCCTGTTTGGCGAGCGGCAGGGGTATCTGGACGGTGCCGAGACCATAGGTGAGGGCCCGATCCAGCAGCAACTGGCCGAATGGGCCCGTGATTACGGCATCTGGCTGGTGGCGGGGGCCATGCCGACCACCATCGCCGGTTCCGACCATATCCACACCAGTACCCTGGTGTTCGACCCCAGCGGCGAGCGCAAGGGCCACTACCACAAGATCCACCTGTTCGACGTGGACGTGGCGGACAATCACGGCCGCTACCGGGAGTCGGAAACCTTCAGCCCCGGCGAGGAGCCTGTGCTGGTGGACTCCCCGTTTGGTCCCCTCGGCCTCTCGATCTGTTATGATCTGCGCTTTCCCGAGCTGTACCGCCGGCTGGCCCGCGCTGGCGCCCGCGTGCTGCTGGTGCCTGCCGCTTTCACCGCCGTGACCGGCGAGGCGCACTGGGAGCCGCTGCTGCGGGCCCGTGCCATCGAGAACCAGTGTTACCTGGTAGCCGCCAACCAGGGCGGCACCCACGAAACGGGGCGCCAGACCTGGGGCCACAGCATGGTGATCGACCCCTGGGGTCGGGTGCTGGCCAGCCTGGACAGCGGGCGCGGTACCGTGCTGGCGCCGCTGGACCCCGGTCTTGTCGACGAACTGCAACGCACCATGCCGGTGCTGGGCCATGCCCGTCTGCTATGAACATGTGCAGGTTCGATTCGCCCTGTGGCGGGGGAGTCGGACACTTGCAAACCCGATGGTGGGTTGGACGTCCGCTGACGTTTCGCCAAGCGAACCCACGGTCTGGGATTTAACCGTTACGACATCTCGCATCGAGAGTGGAGAGAAAGATTGAGTCTATTGAGCCAGGTTAGTGCCTCCCTGTTGGCCCCCCACGACCTCGACGAAGGGCGACTGCAGCAGCTGCTCGGCAGCCTGATGAGCCATCAGGTGGAGTTCGGCGACCTCTATTTCCAGCGCAGCTGGCACGAGTCCTGGATGCTGGAGGACGGCATCGTCAAGGATGGCAGCTACAACATCGATCAGGGGGTGGGGGTGCGCGCCGTCAGCGGCGAGAAGACCGGCTTCGCCTACTCTGACGAGCTGAGCCTGCTGGCGCTGCAACAGTCGGTGACCGCCGCCCGTGGCATTGCGGCTGCGGGTGCGCAGGGCAAGGTGAAGGCGTGGGCTCGCACCGAAGCAAACCTGCTCTACCCGGCGCTGGATCCGCTGCAGACCCTCGACAAGCAGCAGAAGATCGCCCTGCTGGAGCAGATGGACAAGTTCGCCAGAAGCCTGGATCCCGCCATCAATCAGGTGATGGCCTCCATCAGCGGCGTCTATGAAGAGGTGCTGGTGGCCGCCACCGATGGCACCCTGGCCGCCGACGTGCGTCCGCTGGTGCGCCTCTCGGTGACCGTCATCGCCGAAAAGGGCGATCGTCGCGAACGCGGCAGTGCCGGTGGCGGTGGTCGCTTCGGCTACGACTATTTTCTGGAGCTGGACGGACTGGAGAGCCGGGCGTTTGGCTATGTGCGCGAGGCGGTGCGTCAGGCGCTGGTCAACCTCGATGCCATCGATGCGCCGGCCGGCACCATGCCGGTGGTGCTTGGTGCCGGCTGGCCCGGCGTGCTGCTGCACGAGGCGGTGGGCCACGGTCTGGAGGGGGATTTCAACCGCAAGGGCTCCTCTGCCTTTGCCGGCCGCATCGGCGAGCAGGTGGCCTCCAAACACTGCACCATAGTCGATGACGGCACCCTGTTGGGTCGGCGCGGCTCCGTCTCCATCGACGACGAGGGGACGCCGGGCGGCTACAACGTGCTGATCGAGAACGGTATCCTCAAGGGTTACCTGCAGGACAAGCAGAATGCCCGTCTGATGGGCGTGCCGCTCACCGGCAACGGCCGCCGCGAATCCTACGCCGCCCTGCCGATGCCGCGCATGACCAACACCTACATGCTGGCGGGTCAGTATGATCCGGCTGAGATCATCGCCTCGGTGAAGAAGGGGATCTACGCCCCCAACTTCGGCGGCGGTCAGGTGGACATCACCTCCGGCAAGTTCGTCTTCTCCGCCTCCGAGGCCTACCTCATCGAGGATGGCAAGATCACCGCGCCCATCAAGGGGGCGACCCTGATCGGCAACGGCCCCGAGGCGATGAGCCAGGTTTCCATGGTGGGCAAGGATCTCGCGCTGGATCGCGGGGTCGGGGTCTGCGGCAAGGAGGGGCAGAGCGTGCCGGTCGGTGTCGGTCAGCCCACCCTCAAGCTGGATCAGCTCACCGTGGGCGGCACCCAGTAAGGGCGCCGCAGAACAAGCAGCAGAGAGAACCCATGCTTACCCTGTCGAAAATTTCCAATATCCGCAGTCAGCTCTCCCCCAGCGAGCTCAAGATCGCCGATTACATCCTGGCGTGCCCGGAGCAGGTGACCCACTTCTCCTCCCAGGAGCTGGCCCAGCAGGCTGATGTCAGCCAGTCGAGCATAGTGAAGTTCACCCAGAAGATCGGGTTCAAGGGCTTCACCGCCTTCAAGCTGGCGGTCAGCGAGGATCTGGGGCGCAAGCACGCCATCAAGACCGACAACGTAGGGGATCTCTACAACGGCATCGGCCGTGACGACGATCTGGAGACCATGGCCAAGAAGCTGGCCCAGGAGAAGATCAACTCCATCGTGGAGACCACCCAGGCCCTCGACAACGCCACTTTGGCGCGGGTGCTTGACGTCATCAACCAGGCTGGCCGGGTCCAGCTGGTGGGGATCGGCGGCTCGGCGCTGACCGCCAAGGATCTCTGGTACAAGCTGCTCAAGATCGGGGTCACCACCCTGTTCGCCCAGGACAGCCACGTGCAGATCTCCATCGCCCAGACTTTGGGACCAGGGGATGTCCAGCTGGTGGTCTCCTATTCCGGCGCCAGTCGGGACGTGCTGGCGGCGGCCGAGCTGGCCAAGCGCAACGGCGCCACCCTGATCGCCGTCACCTCGTTTCGCAACACCCCTCTGCGGCAGATGGCCGACATGGTGCTGGACACGGTGGCCGACGAGAACGAGTTGCGCATCTCCTCCATTTCGTCACGTACCGCCCAGAACACCATCACCGACATCCTGTTCCTCGGCCTGGTGCAGCGCCGTGACGAGGCCTGGGCGCTGATCGACGGCACTCGCGGTGCCATCGACCGGCTCAACAAGGAGTGACGCGGGCCCAGTTGCAACAGAGGCCGAGACCTGCCGAGAGAAAAAACCACCCGCTTGCGGGTGGTTTTTTTATGGCTCAGTCCCAGTTATGTGTTGAAAGGCTAACCTTGAAGTAGGTCATCACCTTGAGGGCCACCATCATGGATACCCAAGCCTTTCAACATCTACTGTCCCTCTTCCCATTGCTCACTTTGCGTCAGCGTCGTCTCGCGCAACAGGAACTCACCACCCCTCACCCCATCACCTCGTTGGCCACTCAACTGCCTGCATGCCAATGCTGCCCTCACTGCCAGGCCGCGGCCACACTGCTGGCTCCCTGGGGCTGGTCTCGAGGGCTGCGCCGTTATCGCTGCAAGCAGTGTTTGCGCACCAGTTCCGTTCTCACCAACACGCCTCTCGCTCGACTTCGCAAGCCACAATGCTGGGAAGACTATGCACAGGCCCTCATCGACGGTCTGACCGTCCGGCAGGCGGCGCTCCGCTGTGGGGTCGGTAAAAACACCGCCTTTTTGTGGCGTCACCGCTTCCTGAAGGCCATGGCTAGCCACCAGGCGGTACGGGAAGAGGGTATCGTCGAGGTCGATGAGACCTTCTTCCTAGAGTCGTTCAAAGGACAGCGCGGATTGTCCCGCCCGGCCCGCCATCGTGGAGGTAAAGGCCGTACCCGAGGCACAGGACCGGATTACATCCCGGTGATGGTGGTGCAAGACAGAGCAGGCCACCTGGCTGACTTCCAGTTGGAACAGTTGAATGTCAGGGCGGTGAAGGCAGTGCTTCGGCCACTTATCGCCCCGGATGCCGTCCTGTGCAGCGATGGTGCCGGGGTGTATGCCAGTTTCAGCGAGAGGCAAGGGATAACACACCAAGTGGTGCGCAATCGAGCGGGAGAGCGGGTGGTGGGTGCATATCACATCCAACATGTGAACGGGTACCACAGGCGATTGAAGGAGTGGATGGAACGGTTCCATGGGGTCGCGACCCACTATCTGAGGAATTATCTGGGTTGGCGAAGGATGTTGGAACGCTATGGGCAGGAAGTGAATATCTCACGTTGCTTGCATGAGGCGCTGGGGCGCCCCATGCAACACGTAATTGGGACATAGCCTTTTTTATGGGCCAGTGCCGGCTCAGAGGGCGAGGGCCCAGCGCAGGAAGGCCTTGCGCTGGGCCTCGTCGGCAGCGAGGTAGCGCCGCTGCAGTTCAGGGTCGACGAATACGGCGCCCGGGGTGGTTGCGGGCAGCACGGGCATGACGGCTGGCAGGGCGGTGGCTGCGCTGGCCGACCCGTCGTAACGGGCCAGCAGCGCCTGATAGTCGGTCAGCAGGCTGTCCTGGCTGCGCGGCAGCGCGGTGGCCAGCAAGGGGCGGGAACCATCAGCGATCGCCAGCTGCAGTGCCGGGCTGGCCGCAAAGCGGCGAATGGCCTGCGGAGTGGGCAGTGGCGGGGTGACCAGCCGCAGGGTGCCGCTGGCCGGCAGGGTCAGGGTCAGCAGCAGCGGGGCGGAGCGGACGCGTCCCAGGCTCTCGTTGGTAGAGCCGGGATCGAGCGGGCTGTCGAAGCGTACCAGCAGCCGGGTTTCACCGGCGGGCAGCGTGAGGGCGCGCTCGAAGGGAGAGGCCTTGCCCCGGGATGAGGCGAGCAGGGTGAGGTTGTCTGCCAGCTCCAGCCGGGCGGCCTGGGTCGGCAGGGCCAGCAACAGCAGCAGGGTGGTGAGCAGTGGGAGGCGGATCATGGGGTGCTCCAGCAGAAGGCAAAAAGCCGGCCGACTGGCCGGCAGGAGATCAGAACTCGTAGCGCAGGCCGAGGTGGTAGAAATCCTCGCTGTTGCTGCTGCCGCCAAAACTGGTGACCGTGCTGCCGGCCAGCCCGTCTTCACCGCCCCGGAACACGTAGGCGCTGTAGAGGGAGGAGCGCGGAGTGAGCTTGTACTGCAGCTCCAGGGTGGTGTCGCGCAGGCTCATGCCGTCCCCCCCGTCGTTGTCGAGGTGGCGGTAGCCGGCGCGGGCGGCCCACTTCTGGTTGATGTCGTAGACGGCGGTCAGCTCCCACACCTTGTCTTCGCTGTCCGCCTGACCGTTGCGATAGCTCACCTGATCCCTGGCATAGAGGGCGCCCAGCATCAGCGGGCCCAGGGTGTAGCGGGTGCCGATGCCGCTGAAGCGGTACTCGTCGGCATTGGGGTCGACCTTGCTGGCCCCGGTCTGGGCCGCCTTGCTCTGCTGGTAGGCGATGACTGGCGCCAGCTTGCCCGCCGCCCCGAGATCGAAGGTGTAGCGCAGGGCGCCGTTGTAGCCGTAGTCGAGATCCGAGGTGCCGTTGCCGAGGATGTAGGCCAGCGACAAGTCCAGATTGCCGAGGGTGTTCTGGTATTGCAGGGTGCCGTCCTGACGGAACACCTGTACCGCGGTGGAGTCCACCTTGCTGGCCTGGCGCGCCATGGAGACATCGGAGGCGGCAAACACGTCGCCGATATCGGTGAACATGATGAGTCCGGAGGAGACCCGGCCACCGGTCAGCTTGCCCCACTGGCCGCCATCGAGCCCGGCCCAGACGTAACGGGCGGTGAGATCGCTGCTGTTCTTCTGCACGTTGTTGGCGTATTCGGCGGCATTGACTTGGTACTGGGCCATGCCGATCACGGCCACCTGCTCGTTGACGGTCTGGCGGGCGGTGAAGCCGATACGGCCGTCGAAGTCGCCCTGATCGTTGCCGCTCTTCTTGTCCGAGATGTTGAAGCCGAGGCGACCGTAGAGATCGACGTTGGAGCCGTCATCGGCCTGATAGATGGCGGCGGCCTGCGCCGTACCGACGGCAAGCAGGGCAGGAATGGCCAGGGCAAGCATGGACTGTTTCATTGTTGTCTTTCCTGTGTGGGCTCTGTGCCAGAGCCGGGGTGAGTTTGGCCGTGGCCCCGATTGCTCGGGGCCAGACCTTGGCGATAAATCCGGAGGGGGGATTAACTCAGATCGACGTTCTTGCAGCCGAACATCAGGGTGATGAGGTAGCCGCCTAGGTAGGCGACGGCGAGGCCGGCGGCGTAGACCAGCATGCCGGGGAAGATCCCCTGGGCCGAGGTCATCAGCGGCAGCGCGACGATGCCGGAGGGGCCGAACACGGTATTGAGACCGACCGGCAGGCCCAGCCAGGAGATGAGGCCGACCAGGAAGCCGCCGAGGGCGCCGCCGCAGCAGGCGGTGATGAAGGGTTTGACCCGCGGCAGGGTGACGCCGTAGATGAGCGGCTCACCCACCCCCAGGATGCCGGGAATGATGGTGCCCTTGACCTGGGTGCGCAGCAGGGAGTCCTTGCCGGCGCGGCTGTAGAGTGCCAGGGCGGCGCCGACCTGGCCGGCCCCTGCCAGCGCTAGGATGGGGAACAGGGAGTTGAAGCCCTGGGCATCCATCAGCGCGAAGTAGACGGGCACGAACCCCTGGTGGATGCCGAACATCACCGAGATGAGGAACAGGCCGGCCAGAATGGCGGTGCCGAACGGATTGCCGTTGAGGTGGATGAAGAGCCAGGACATGCCGTTGTAGAGCTGCACGCCGAGGGGCATGATCAGGACAAAGGTGACGGCCCCCATGATCAGCAAGGTGATGCCGGAGGTGAGGATCATGTCGAGGCTGTCGGGTATGAAGCGGCGTACCTGACGCTCCACCGAGGCGCCGATGATGCAGGCGATCAGCACCCCGATGATGTTGCCGCGCGGATCTATCTGGTGGCCGAAGAAGTCGCTGACCCCGGCATAGATGCCGCTGGTGGCCTGCGGGTCATAGCCCATCACGAACAGCGAGGCGAGGATGGCACCATTGACCCCGGAGCCGCCGAACGCCTTCTGGGCGTTGTAGCCGATGAGGATGCTGAGGAAGCTGAACAAGCCCTTGCTGAACAGTTTCATGTAGCCGACGAATTCGGCCAGCATGCTGCCCGCCTGCTGGCCTTCCAGCAGCAGGGTCTGCTCGATCAGGGTGGCGAAGCCGAGCAGCAGGCCGGCGGCGATGAAGCCGGGGATCAGCGGAGTGAAGATGGTGGCAAACTTGGCCAGGAAGCGGTGGGCCGCACTGGTCTGTTTCTGCTTCAGCGCCTGTTTCTTGGCGGCGGCGATCTCGCCCAGATCGGCGGATTGTGCAGCAGGCGTCTCCAGTGCGCCGAGCCCCGCGCTCAGCATGCCGTTCATCAGCTCGCAGGCGGTCTGGGCCTTGCCCGGCCCCAGCACGATCTGGAACTGGTCGTCGCTCTCGATGACCCCCATCACGCCGGCGATGCGCTTAATGGTATCCCGGTCGGCATGCAGGCTGTCGGCCAGGCTTAGCCGCAGCCGGGTCATGCAGTGGCCGCAGTGGGTGATGTTGTCGCGGCCACCGATGGCCTGGATGAGCTGGCCAACCATGGTGTCAGTTATTTTTGCCATAAAGAACCCAGTCAGTCTGTTGTGTCATGAGGGTGCCTGGGCACCCCGTTCTTGTTGTGGTATTGCCGTCCCTGGCCCGGCCAATGTGCGGGTGGCCGATCAGTGGGTGCACTGGCTGATGAAGCCGTTGCTGCTTTGCAGACGGGTGCGGGCTTCGTCGGCCGTGAGTCCGGCCAGGATCATCACGATGGCGGTCTTGCAGTGGTTGTCCGCCTGCGCCAGCGCCCGCTCCGCCACGGCGCGCTCGCAGTCGGTGGCCTCCATCACGATGCGCTTTTGCCGCTCCACCAGCTTGGCGTTGGTGGCTTCCACGTCCACCATCAGGTTGCCGTAGACCTTGCCGGTGCGGATCATGGCACCGGTGGACAGCATGTTGAGGATCAGCTTCTGCGCGGTGCCCGCCTTCATGCGGGAAGATCCGGTGACGATCTCGGGGCCGACCACCGCCACCATGCTGATGTCGGCCGCCTGGGCCAGCGGGCTGCCCGGGTTGCAGCTGATGCTGCAGACCGTGGCGCCCACCGCTCTGGCGTGGGCCATGGCACCCAGTACGTAGGGGGTTCTGCCGCTGGCGGCGATGCCCACCAGCACGTCGTTGGCACAGAACTGGATGTTTTTCAGATCCTGGGCGCCGAGTTCGGCGTCATCTTCGGCGTTCTCGACCGCCTGCAAGATGGCCTTGTGGCCGCCGGCAATCAGGCCGACCACCTGCTCGGCAGAGACGCCGTAGGTCGGCGGGCATTCGCTGGCATCCAGAATGCCGAGCCGGCCCGAGGTGCCTGCGCCGATGTAGACCAGCCGGCCTCCCTTGCCGAACGCTGCCGCGATGGCATCGACCGCCCGGGTGATCTCGGGCAGCAACTGGCTGACCGCCAGCGCGACCTGCTGATCCTCCTGATTGATGACACGCAGCATCTCCAGGGTCGGCAACTGGTCGATCTCGACGCTGGCCGGGTTGCGGGTCTCGGTAATCATGCTTGATAGGTCAATGGTCATCGTTTCCTCTGCTTAAGGTCATCGCCACTCCCGGCGTAAAACATCCCTCTTGATGACAGGCATGATTATCGATTTTTGATTTCTATGATGAGATCAATGTCGCATAATTAATTATTCCATTTATTTTTGTTTTTAAGTTATGAAAATTCCTGCACGGTGATATCCATGGGGGGAGCTGGGTGGTGCTGATTACGCCGAGGAGGGGGGTGAGCGTCAGCCAATAAAAAGCCCCGGCAAGGGCCGGGGCTGCAGATACGTGGCTCGGTCAGTTGACCGAAATGGCGCGGGCGTCGATGAAGAAGCGCGCGTTGCCTTGTTGATCGACCCTGATCTGGGCAACCAGACGATCGCTCTGCTTGTACTCCCACCGGCTCTTGATCCGGGTCAGAGCGGGGCTGGCGGCACCGACCACGTTCAGATATTCATGAAACAGGCTGTAGCTTCCAATCTCGGTCAGCATCTTTTCCATTTGCACATCTCCTGAAGTGAGTGGGTGTCCATCCATAAACCTACCAAGCACTCTCTGAATCGAATCTGTATGAAAAACACACTAACTTATTTATGTGTCAACAACATGATCAGGCGCAAGATCAGCGACGATTCCTGCGCTTTTATGACACCGTTTTCAGTCAGGGCTGGCGCGGGTCTGGCAATTGATCAAGGGCGCCGGATACGTGTGGCAACGCGGGTGCCGTTTGTGCCGCCGGCGCACCGTGGAACACCGGATCCTGCGCCACTTCCTTGATGCCATTGATGCAGAACTGCATACCCATGCAAACCAGCAAGAAGCCCATGATCCGGGTCATGGCGTCGATGCCGGTGGCGCCGAGGATCTTGCAGACCGGATCCGCCAGCTTGAGTACCCCCCAGCTGAGCAGGCTCATCAGGGCGAAGGCGGTGACCATGGCGGCATAGATGGTGAAGCGGTTGTATTCGTCCGGCAGCTCGGCGATCTGGGCGGCGCCGCTGATCACCAGCGCCATGGTGCCCGGTCCGCACATGCTGGGCATGGTGAGCGGCACGAAGGCGATGCTCTGGTTGATGTCGACCCCGGCCGCTTGGCTCGGTGCCGGGAACAGCATGCGAAAGCCGATGAAGGCGATGATAAGACCGCCGGCCAGACGCAGGCCGGGAATGGAGATCCCGAACAGATCCAGGATGGAGGAGCCGATGAAGAAGCTGACGCAGAGGGTGCAGAACAGATAGATGGCGGCCAGGTTGATCTGGCGGCGCACGTGCTCGCGCGACATGCCCTTGCTCAGCCCCAGCAACAGGGTGGCCGTGGTGGGCGGGTTGACCATGGGCAGCAGCGCCAGCAAGGCGAGAAATACGACCTGAAAGAACATCATGAACCTCGGATGACTAGGGTGGAGGAGTGTCCCGGGCCGTCGAGGGGCCCGAGAGGGAGGCTATCTTATGTCGGCCGGGCTGAACACCAGCCATATGAAAAAAGCCCCGCACTGGGCGGGGCTCGGGATGGTTCAGGCGGCCTGTGGCGCACTCTGGCGCTGGCTGCGCTGCTGCAGCCAGAGCAGCAGGCCGAGTACGAAGCCGAGCACAGCCAGGCTGACCACGTAGTGGGAGGGGGCCAGCACGTCCTCCTTCATCCAGAGCGTGACCAGCATGGGCGTCAGGCCGCCGAAGATGGCGTAGGCCACGTTGTAGGAGAACGACAGTCCGGAGAAGCGCACTACCGCCGGGAAGGCATTGACCATGACGTAGGGTACGGCACCGACGATCCCCACCGAGAAACCGGCCAGCGCATAGAGCGGCACCAGCTGGCTGGTGTCGGTCGCCAGCCCGTGATAGAAGGCGTAGCTGGCGCCGGCCAGCAGCAATGAGCCCAGCATGAAGGTAGGGCCGCTGCCGAGGGCGTCGATCAGCCGGCCATAGACGATGCAGCCGAAGGTCAGCGCCAGAATGGCCAGCGAGTTGGCTGTCAGCGCATCGGCCGGGCTGATGCCGTGCACCTTCTGCAGGTAGGTGGGGGTCATCAGGATCACCACCACTATGCCGGCGGAGAGCAGCCAGGTGAGCAGCATGGAGACCACGACGCTGCCCTTGTGGCTGCGCAGCACCGTCTTGAGCGGCAGCTCTTCCGCCAGCGCCTTGTTGGCCTGCATCTCGGCAAAGACCGGGGTCTCGTGCAGCCAGCGGCGCAGGTACATGGCGACGATGCCAAATGCCCCGCCGAGCACGAAGGCCAGTCGCCAACCCCAGTCGCTCACCTCGCCCGGGCTCATGCCGCGGTTGATGGCGGTGGCCACCAGGGAGCCGAGCAGGATGCCGGCGGTCAACCCGGCGGTGAGGGTGCCGCAGGCGACACCGACCCGGCGGGCGGGTACGTGCTCTGCCACGAACACCCAGGCACCGGGTACTTCACCGCCGATGGCGGCCCCCTGCAGGATCCGCAACAGCAGCAACAGCAGGGGCGCGGCGATGCCGAGGGTGGCGTAGGTGGGCAGCAGGCCGATCAGCAGGGTCGGCAGCGCCATCAGCAATATGCTGAGGGTGAACATCCGCTTGCGGCCGATGAGATCGCCGAAGTGAGCCATGATGATGCCGCCCAGCGGGCGGGCCAGATAGCCGGCGGCGAAGATGCCGAAGGTCTGGAACTGGCGCAGCCACTCGGGAATGTCGGCCGGGAAGAATAGCTCGCCGATCACCACGGCGAAGAAGACGAAGATGATAAAGTCGTAAAACTCGAGGGCTCCGCCGAGGGCGGCCAGGCTCAGGGTCTTGTAATCCTGTCGGTTGAGGGGACGGCTGTGGTCGTAAGCTGGTGTGACTGTCGTCATATCCTTATGTTTCCCATCGTTTTTTTAGTTATTGTTCCCCCATCCTTGCAGGGGACACGCTCATTACCGAGGGTATGCTTTTGCATCCCGTGATGTAAATCGCACAATTCGCAACACTGTCTTGCAGCTTTTTGGTGCAGTGAGACGGAGCGACACGCTCAAGCGCCGGGCTCCTCGCCCGGACGAATAATCGGGACGATGGCCGGCGCCTTGCCGGCTCCGACCTCAAGATAGCGGGAGAAATCATATGAAGACCAAGGTGCTGCTCTCCTGGAGCAGCGGCAAGGACAGCGCCTGGGCGCTGCACGCACTGCGGCAGGATCCGGCCATCGAGGTGGTGGGACTGTTCACCACCCTCAACCAGGCGTTCGAACGGGTGGCCATGCACGGGGTGCGCAAGCAGTTGCTGCTGGCACAGGCCGAGTGCGTGGGCTTGCCGCTGACCACCATCGACCTGCCCTGGCCCTGCAGCAATGAAGATTACGCCCGCATCATGACCGACTTCATCGCGGACGTGGTGGCGCAGGGGATCCGCCACATGGCGTTTGGCGATCTCTTCCTCGAGGATGTGCGTGCCTATCGGGAGCGGCAACTGGCGGGGACCGGGATCACGCCGCTGTTTCCGCTGTGGGGCAGCAAGACCGACGAGCTGGCTGGCGAGATGATGGCGGTAGGGCTCAGGGCCAGGATCAGCACCCTGGATCCGCGCAAACTGCCCGCCGCCCTCGGCGGGCATGAGTTTGACGCGGCCTTGCTGGCGGCCCTGCCTGCCGGGGTGGACCCCTGCGGCGAAAACGGCGAGTTTCATACCCTGGCCTGGGACGGCCCCATGTTCCAGCGGCCGCTGGCCATCCGGGTGGGGGAGACGGTGGAGCGGGACGGCTTCGTCTTCACCGACCTGCTGCCCGCCACCGCCTAGTCGCGGTTGGACTCCCGCTCACCCTTGTCGTCGTTGTAGCGCAGGGCGATCTCGTGGAACTGCTGGTGGATGCGGGCAAAGGCGTCCGTGATGTCGGGATCGAAGTGATTGCCCCGCCCCGCCAGTATGATGGGCACCACCTCCTGGTGGGACATGGCGGCCTTGTAGCAGCGTTTGCTGATGAGGGCGTCGTACACGTCGGCCAGCGCCATCAACCGGGCCGAGAGGGGGATCTCGTCACCGATCAGGCCATAGGGATAGCCGGTGCCGTCCCACTTCTCGTGGTGGTAGCAGGCGATCTCCTTGGCCAGCCGCAGAAACTCCACCTCCACCCCCAGCGCCTCCTCGGCATGGACGATGGCCTCCTTGCCGAGAATGGAGTGGTGCTTCATCTGGGCAAACTCGTCCGCATCCAGCTTGCCGGGCTTGAGCAGGATCCGGTCCGGCACACCGACCTTGCCGATGTCGTGCAGCGGGGCCGATTTGAACAGCAGATCGATGGTCTTGGGGGTCAGTTCGGCACGAAAGCGGGGGTGCTCGCAGAGGGTTTCCGCCAGCAGCCGCACATAGTGCTGGGTGCGCAGGATATGGTTGCCGGTCTCGTTGTCGCGGGTTTCGGCAAGCGAGGCGAGGGAGTGGATGGTGATGTTCTGGATCAGTTCATTCTCCCGGGTGCGCCGCTCCACCTCCTGCTCCAGAAAGGCGTTCTGGTCGTGCAGCAGATCTCGCGCCGCTTTCAGCTCCAGGTGGTTTCTGACCCGGGCCAGCACGATGGCGGGGGTGATCGGTTTGTGGATGTAGTCGACGGCCCCCAGTGCCAGGCCGTGCGCCTCTGCACTCTCCTCCACTTTGGCGGTCAGGAAGATCACCGGGATCTCCCGCGCCTGCGGCATCTCCTGCAGCGCCTGCATTACCTGATAGCCATCCATCTGGGGCATCACCACGTCGAGCAGGATCAGGTCCACCCGGGTGCCGGCCGAGAGGATCTCCAGCGCCCGCTGGCCGCTGATGGCGACCTTGACCCGGTAGTGGGGGCTGAGCAGAGCGCTGAGCAGGGAGAGGTTCTCCGGTGTGTCATCGACCACCAGCAGGGTGGGTTTGGTATCGGGATCCAGCAAGTTGAGCATGATGGTGGCCTCACTCTTGGTTGAACAGATCGGGTCTGAGGGCCCGGACTTGTTGCAGATGTGCCAGGGCATCGGCGAAGCGAAAACGGGTCATGGCATCGTGCATGGCCGGTGCCGCCTCGCCCAGCAGGGGGGCGAGCCTGGCCTGATTGCGCTGGAACAGGATGAAGGCTTCCGCATCGTCTTCCAGCAGCAGCCCGGTCAGCTGGTGCAGCAGGGGCGCCAGCTCGGCGGGGGTGGCTTCCGGCAAGCCGGGGGCGGCAGGGGCCGGCAGCAGTGTCAGCAGACCGGCGGCCAGTTGCAGCTGCTGTTGCAGACCCAGTTCGGCCAGCGGCAGCAGGCTGGCGGCGTCATCTCCCCGGGCGAGGGCACTCTCCAGCCGGGCCGAGACCTCCTGCAACGACCCGGCCCCCAGTGTTGCGGCTATGCCCTTGAGGGTATGGGCCTGTCGATGCGCTTCTTCCCGGTCATTCGCCTGCAGGGCAGCCAGCAGGCTTTCCATCGGCTGACTCCCCTGGCGGGCGAAACGTTGCAGCAGATCCCGATACCACTCCCAGTTGTGCATCAAGCGTTGCAGGGCGGTTTCGGCGTTGAGGCCGAGTGCCCGCAGTTGTGGCAGCAAGGCGGTGGCGGGGGATGCGCGGGAGGCAGTGAGTCTGCTGCTGACCTCGCGGCTGAAGGAGGTGGCCCAGCGCTGCAGGGCTGCATACAGCCTGTCGGGGTCGATGGGCTTGGCGATGTGATCGTCCATCCCGGCGGCGAGGCAGCGTTCGCGGTCACCGGCCATGACGTTGGCCGTCATCGCCAGGATCGGGGTGTGTTGTCCGACGTCTTCCCGCTCGCGCAACAGCCGAGTGGCGGCCAGGCCATCCATCACCGGCATCTGCATATCCATCAGGATCAGGTCGTAGTGGGTCTGGGCCACCATCTCCAGCGCGATGGCGCCATTGCCGGCGATGCTGACATCGGCGCCGACCGCCCGCAGCAGCTCCAGCGCCACCTGCTGATTGAGCTCGTTGTCTTCCGCCAGCAGGATCCTGAGCCCGTCGAAGCGGTAGTGATGGGTCGCCTGCGGTGGCTTGAAGGTGAGGGGGCTTGCTTGCTGGCCGAACAGGCCGATGACGGTATCGAACAGCACGGAGGCGCATACCGGCTTGACCAGCACCCGATCAAAGCCGGCAGTGTCGGCCTGGCGAAAGACCTCCTCCCGTCCGTAGCCGGTCACCATGACCCGGTAGGGACGCTGGCCCATGCCGCGGGCGATGAGGCGGCGGCCGGTCTCGATGCCATCCAGCCCCGGCATGTGCCAGTCCAGCAACACCACTTCGTAGGGCTGCCCCTCCTGCTCGGCGCCGGCGATCATCTGCAGTGCCTGCTGGCCCGATTCGGCGGTGTCCACCACAAAGCTCATGCTGCGCAGCAGGGCGGCCATGATGGTGCGGGCGCTGGCACTGTCGTCGGCCACCAGCATGCGGCGCCCGCGCAGATCCAGGCTCGGCAGATAGCGGGATCTGCGCCTGCCCCGGCCGAGTCGGGCGGTAAACCAGAAGGTGCTGCCCTGGCCCGGTTCGCTCTGTACCCCCACCTCGCCGCCCATCAGCTCCGCCAGTTTGCGGGAGATGGCGAGGCCGAGGCCGGTGCCGCCGTACTTGCGGGTGGTGGAGCTGTCCGCCTGCTGGAATGACTGGAACAGCCGCTGCTGCTGCTCCTGACTCATGCCGATCCCGGTGTCCTGTACCGAGCAGTGCAGCAACACTTCCTGGGGTTGTTTCTCCAGGCAGCTGACCTTGACCAGGATCTCCCCCTGCTCGGTGAACTTGACCGCGTTGTTGGCGTAATTGATCAGGATCTGGCCGAGGCGAAGGGGATCGCCATAGAGCAGGGTGTCGAGCTGGTGGTCGACCTCGAACAGCAGCTCTATGCCCTTGGCCTCTGCCTTTTCGCCCACCAGGGTGGCCAGATTCTCCAGCACATGGTCGAGATCGAATTCGATCCTCTCCAGATCCAGCTTGCCGGCTTCGATCTTGGAGAAGTCGAGGATGTCGTTGATGATGCCGAGCAGATGCTGGGCCGAACGCTGGATCTTGCTGACGTAGTCGAACTGCTGCGGATCGAGCCGGGTCTGCAGGGCGAGATGGGACATGCCGAGGATGGCGTTCATGGGGGTGCGGATCTCGTGGCTCATGTTGGCGAGAAAATCACTCTTGGCCCGGGTTGCGCTCTCCGCCAGTTCATAGGCCACTTCCAGCTCCTGGTTCTTGGCCTGCATCACCGCAAACAGCTCGTCCCGGGTCGGTTCGGCGAACTGCCGCTGCATCTGTTGCAGCAGCGGTTCATCGGGCCAGCGGGGCAGGCGGTAGACCAGGGCGATGGCGTTGTCCGCGTGCGCTACCAGCCGGATACCACGTGAATGGCGGCCATCCGGCTCGGGGGAGAAGGGGGCATCAGCCGAGAGCGAGAGCCACAACTCCTGCGCGTGCGGCTCCAGCCACACCTGCAGTTGCAGCGGCTCAGCGTTCGCCACCAGCTGGCGTACCAGCTCGGAGGTGGCGCCTGCCAGCGGTGCCACGAAGGTGGGACTTCTGTCGAGGCAGGTGAGTACCTGGATCACCTTGCGCCGGGCGGTGAGTGCCGCCGCCGGGCCTGACAGCAGGGTTTCGCCGATCAGTTGCCGCATCTAGTCCTCCTCTCCTGCCAGCACCCGCAGCACGATGCAGCTGGCATCGTCGGTGCAGCGGCCACTGTGGGCGATCACCTGGCGTGCCAGCTGGGCGGGCTCGGCGGCCAGATCCAGCGCACCGTCGCGCAGGTTGAGGGATTCGCTGATACCGTCCGAATAGAGCATTACCACGTCCCCCGCGACGAGTGGCTGGCGTTGCAGCAAGGGGGTGGGGAAGCGCTCTCCCAGCACACCATCGCGGGAGATGCCGCGCCAGGGCTCGCGGCCGCGCAGGCAGATGCGGGTATTGCCGATGCCGGCATAGCTCAGCTCACCCCGTTCGCCGTTGACCAGGGCCACGCCGGCGGCGGCGCCCCGGGTACCGATGCAGTGCTGGTGCAACAGTTGCAACAGGCGGGCCGGCTCCTGCTCGCGGGTCTGCTGCAGCGCCGCCTCCAGCACCTGTACCAGTTTGTTGGCCGAGGCGCCGTGGCCGCTTACGTCGATCAGGATCAGCGATATCCCCTCCGGCCCCGGCCGAATGAAGGCCAGATCGCCGGAGACCCGTTCCGGATAGCAGGGGCGGTTCTCGCTGGCCCATGCCAGTTGCAGGCCGGCGTGCAGCTGGCCGGCACAGGCGAGGGGGGCGATTGGCCTGGATACCAGAGGCGCCGCGCCCAGCCACTTGCGGGCCTGCACCAGAGTTCCCCCTTCCGGCGGGGTGCTGATGGTGAGTTCGGACATCATGCGGCGCACGCCGGGCAGGCCCAGGCCCAGGGTGCCCGAGGTGCTGTAGTGATCCTGCATGGCCTGATGCACGTCCCCAATGCCGGGGCCCTGATCGCAGGCGACGATGTCGATGCAGGGGCGCCCTCTGGGATGGTGGAGGGTGAGGGTGATCTCCCCCCGCTGCGCGTATTTCAGGATGTTGCTGCCAAGCTCGGAGACCACGGTGGAGAGCATGGCACGGTCCACCTCGGACAGGTTGGCGATGAAGGGGAGGCGGCGTACCGCCATCACTGTCAGGGGCAGGTCGATGTCGTGGCGCAGCAGGTAGCTGGCCTCTTGCACGCTCTGTTCCAACTGCATGCTGCGCTACTCCTCATCCTTGAGCGTCGTGCGAACATGGGCGAAGGCATCGTCCATGTCGAGAAAGCAGCGCAGCGGCCCGGGCTCGGCATTGGCCAGCGCCAGAAAGGCGGCGATCCCCGCATTCAGTCCCACCAGCAGGCAGACGGCACCGAGCAGGCGGCACACCTCGGCCAGTTTGCGTACCTGCCTGAATTCGTGGTGATCGAGCAGCATGACCCCGGAGAAGTCGAGCAATACCGCGTGCTGGCGGCCCATCATCAGCCGCTGGGAGAGGGCCTGCATCAGTTGCTGCATGCCCTCGTCACCGAGGTCGGGGCGCATGCTGACCACGATGCAGTCGGCCACATCGGCGATGCCCAGATCATTGTTGAGCAGCATGCATCTCTCCTAGAGGGTGGATCCGACCCGCTTGAGGGCGATCTCGAAGGCATCCCGCAGGGTCGCCGTGGTACGGATGTCGCCAACAGAGACCCCCAGCTCCACCATGGTGCGGGCGATGGCCGGCGAGACGCCGGAGATGATGGCCTCGCACCCCATGAACTGGGTCGCCTTGGTGATCTTGATCAGCTGGTTGGCGACGCCGGTATCCACGGTGGCGACCCCGGCGATGTCCAGCACGAAGACCCGGGCCCGGGTCTCGGCAATCTTGGTGAGCGACTTGTTCATCACGTCGGCGGTGCGCATGGAATCGATGATCCCCACCAGTGGCAGCAGCAGGATCCCGTCCCAGATGGGGGTGACCGGGGTCGACATCTCCTGCAGCGACTTGTGCAGCTCCTCGCGCACTCTGGCGGCTTCTTCGGCCTCCTCCATGGCGCGCTTGAGCTGGCGATGCTGCGCCACCTGGGCCGTGATGTCGGTGGCAAACTTGACGATCTTGCTGGGCTTGCCGGTGAGATCCAGCACCGGGTTGTAGGAGCCCTGGATCCAGATCTCTTCCCCCTGTTTGCCGAGCCGGCAGAACTCTCCCGCCAGGAATTCACCCCGGCGCAGGGTTTCCCAGAAGCTGCGATAGTCGGCCGACTGGGCGTAGTCAGGATCGACCAGCAGCCGGTGGTGCTGGCCCTTCAGCTCCTCCAGCTGATAGCCCACCGTCTCCAGGAAGCGGGCATTGGCATCGAGGATGATGCCATCCAGTGAAAACTCCACCTTTCCCATGACCCGACTGAGGGCGTTGAGCTGCCCCTCGAAGTTGGCGTTCAGCTGCTTCTGCTCGGTCAGATCCATGCTGTATTCGATGACCTGGACCAGCGCGCCCTGTTCGTCCAGCTGGGGGCTGCAGCTGCCTCGCAGCCATATGTCCCGCCCCTGCCGATCCAGCCGGTGAAACTCTCCCTCCTGTGCCAGCCCCGTCCGCAGCGCCTGCCAACGGGCGGCCTCGTCGGCGGATTCTTCCGCCTGTGCGGGGAGCAGCATGCTGTAGTGCTGGCCCTTGAGCTCGGCCAGCTGATATCCCATGATGGCGAGAAAACGGGGGTTGGCATCCAGGATCAAGCCGTCTGGCGCGAGCTCGAGCCGTGCCATCAGCTGGTCGATGGCCTCCAGTTTGGCCTGGGGTGAAGCGGGAGTGACTGTGTTCGAATGGGCAGCTGCGGTGTGCACGTCCATGGCATCTCCAATAAATGGTGCAATTGATTTGAATGTCATTAGAAGGCGTACAGCAGTTATAGCCCACCGGGGCGAGAGCGGGGGGCAAGAAGTGTCGAAAGAGCCTGCTGGTAGATGGGCCTTGGGCCTGGGGAGTTCGTCATGAACCTCTTGTATCGCGACTACCCGCAAGGCGCCCTCACCGCCCTCCACTGTCACGGCGGTTCACAGTTTTGCTATCTGCATCGGGGTGGTGGCGTGATCAGCAGTGAGGCGGCAGGCGTGCTGCTGGTGGCGGGCCAGCTCTGCCTGATCCCGGCCGGGCTGGCCCATGAGTTCAGGGTACTGCGTCACTCCCGGCTCAGTCTGATCTATCTGGATGACCTGGATGGGGGGCGTGAACTGACGACCCGCCAGGTGAGCCCGCTGCTGGCCGGCCTGTTCGAGCGGCTGGCGGACATGGCGGAGCCGGGGCTCAGGGATGCCTATCTGACGGTATTGGCGGCCGAGCTGCGACAGGCGCCGGTGGCGGCCGGATTCATGCTGAGCGCCGCGCTGGACGTGCGGTTGCTGCGGGTGCTGGAGCGGGTCTGCCGGCACCCTTCCATCGAATACGGGTTGGCGGAGCTGGCGGCCGATTCAGGTGCCTCGGTGCGCACCCTCAACCGGCTGTTCAGCCAGCAGTTGGGCTGCAGCTTTCGGCAATGGCGACAACAGGTGGTGATGGGACGGGCCCGCCAGTTGCAGCAACAGGGCCAACCGCTGTCGCGGATAGCCCTCGAACTGGGTTACGGGGATTTCAGCGCCTTTTCTCACGCCTTCAATCGCTTCTTGCGGGAGCCGGCGGGGCCGTGAGGCGGGAGCCGAGATCCCGGTCGGTTGGCTCCCCCGCCAGCAGGCAGGTCAGCTCATCGGTGTGACTCAGGCGTTCGCCCTGAAAGGTGAACAGGGCGCTCACCTTGCACTCGATCTGGGCGCCGTCGTGACGCCAGGCCCGCACCCGATGCAGGGAGTGCACCCGGTTTCCCTCGGCCAGCAGCGAGACAAAGCGGATCTCGCAGCGGGCCAGGCTCTGGCGCAGGACCAGCAGGTGTTGCTCGAAGGCGGCGCGATCCAGCCGCTGGTCATCCACCAGCTGGACATAGTCCGGGCAGAACCAGTGATCGAGCTCGGCCGGGGTGAAATCGGGGTCGCAGATGACCCGGTTGAGGCAGGCTTGCAGCCGTTGCTTGTAATCCATGATGGGCTCCTGAGTGGATGGGAGTGGCCAGTATGGGGCGCAGCGTCGGCTCCGGCCTTGGTGCTCACGCCATGCTGTTTGGCGATTGCGCCAAGATGGGGGCTTGCCGTGGCGATGCGTGCCACTTGACCCTGTTTTGTGGCGGGTTTCACGGTTTCCTGTGCCGGCATGGGGCAGGATCGGCCCCCTGTTTCCTTCATGTCACGAGCCGTATCATGTCCTTATCCCCCCGTTTTGCCCTGCTTGCCTCCCTGGTCGCCGCCAGCCTGACCCTGCCTGCCGTGGCGGTCGAAGCCCCGGCCAGCCCCGCCGGTGTCACTGCGGTGACCCTGGCCCAGCAGGCCCCCATTCACTGGGTGTCGGTGACGCAGATTGCCAAGAGCCTGGATGGGTTGCCGCCGATGGCGGTAGGTTTCGACATAGACGACACCCTGCTCTTCTCCAGCCCGGGGTTCTATCGCGGCAAGCAGGAGTTCTCCCCCAACGACGAGAGCTACCTGAAGAACCCGGCCTTCTGGGAGAAGATGAACAACGGCTGGGACGCGTTCAGCGTGCCGAAAGAGGTGGGCAAGGCGCTCATCGCCATGCACCTTGAGCGCGGCGATCACATCTATTTCGTCACCGGCCGTTCGGCCACCAAGACCGAGACCGTCAGCCAGACCCTGCAGCAGACCATGAATATTCCGGCCGACCAGCTCAACCCGGTGATCTTTGCCGGCGATCAGCCGGGCCAGAACACCAAGGTGCAGTGGCTCAAGGAGAAGCAGATGAAGATCTTCTACGGCGATGCCGATGGCGACATCAAGGCGGCGCAGGAGCTCGGCATTCGCGGCATCCGGTTGCTGCGCTCGGCCAACTCCACCTATCGGCCGCTGCCGCTGGCAGGGGCGTTGGGGGAGGAGGTGATCGTCAACTCCCAGTACTGACCAGTACTGACGTTCACCCATGAATGGAAGAAGGGCCGGATCCTGTCAGGATCCGGCCCTTCTTTTGGGCGTCTAGCGGGCGGCGAAGGTATTGCAGCTGGCGGGCTTGCCGCTGTCGAAGCCGCGCTTGAACCAGGCGTAGCGCTGGGCCGAGCTACCGTGGGTGAAGCTGTCCGGGATCACCCGGCCCTGGCTCTGCTGCTGCAGACGATCGTCGCCGATGGCCTGGGCGGCGTTGAGCGCCTCTTCCAGATCGCCATGCTCCAGCACCTGTTCCCGCTGCATGTAGTGACCCCAGACGCCGGCAAAGCAGTCAGCCTGCAACTCGAGTTTGACCGACAGCTTGTTCTGCTCTGCCCGGCTCAACCCCTGCTGCTGTTCACGCATCTTGCGCTCGATGCCGAGCAGGTTCTGCACGTGGTGGCCCACCTCGTGTGCCACCACGTAGCCCTGGGCGAAGTCGCCGTCGGCCCCCAGCTTGTCGCGCATCTCCTGATAGAAGGAGAGATCGATGTAGACGGTGCGATCCGCCGGGCAGTAGAAGGGGCCCATCACCGACTGGCCCTGGCCGCAGCCGGTACGGGTTGCGCCGCGATAAAGCACCAGTTTGGGGGCCTGATAGCGGCTGCCGCTCTGCTGGAAGATTTCGCCCCAGGCATCCTCGGTGGAGGCGAGCATCACCGAGGTGAACCTGGCGAGGGGATCCTTGGCTGGCTGAGACATCTCCTGACGCTGGGGCTGGCTCTGGGTGGTCGGCTCGCTGAGCAAGGGGGAGAGGTCCACCCCGTAGTAGCCGGCCACCATGACCACCACCAGCAGGATCAGACGCCCCTTGCCGCCGATGGGGATGCCGCCCCCGCCGCCCTGCTGGCGCCTGTCTTCCACATTGTTGCTCTCACGGCGATCTTGCCAGCGCATATGCTTGCTCCCCTGCTGTCCGGTGGCAGTAATGATAATGGCTGGCGGGGTGGCTTGCCTAACGGGGGCAGGCCGGCGACCGGGTCGCCGGCGGTGGGAGTGGGTGTTTATTCGGCCCAGGGCATCTCGGGCAGGGAGTCCAGAAACTGGCCGTAACGCTCGAGGTTGAAGGGGCCCTGATCCGCTTCCATCGCCATCAGCTCGGCCCCCAGGGCACAGGCGATGTATTGCAGCGCCTCTTCACGGGGGGTGCCCTTCATCACCAGCCGCATCAGGGTCGCCTTGACCTGCAGCGGGTGGCCGTCGCTCAGCTGGTTGTCGACCATCTCCAGCAGGGTTTGTTCGTCGAAGAACTCGGTGGGTTCGCTCATGTGCTGTGCCTCGTCATGTCATAAAGGATGCCAGTATAGCGAGATAGCTATTAACATATTGAAATATTTCGATAAAAACATTTCGGTAGGGGCGGTTTTTGTTACCCATAATTAATGTGGGTTTGCTGTCGGCAAACAACAACCATCATAAAATCGCATGGACGGATATCAATATGCCCACCATAGACTCGCTGTTATCCAAGCCCCAGAACCTGCCCAACGTGCCGGAAGTCATGCGCGAACTGGTGCAGACCTTCAACGAGAAAGAGCCGGATATCCTGCTGATTGCCAAGAAGATCAACAAGGATCCGGTGATCTCCGCCAAGCTGCTGCGGCTGGCCAACTCCGCCAAGTTTGGCGGCAGTCGCCAGGTCGCCACCGTCAACGAGGCCGTGGTGCGGCTCGGGGTCGATGTGGTGCGCAACATGGTGCTCGCCTGCGGCCTGACCGGCTCCATCAATGCGGTGCCCGGCATCGATCTCAAACATTTCTGGGGCAAGGTATTCGATGTGGCCGAACTGGCCAGACGGCTGGCCAAGCTCAAGGGCATGAAGGGGGAGGAGGTGTTCACCTGCGCCCTGCTCTACGACATGGGGCGGCTTATCATGCACGTAGGGCTGCCGGAGAACATGGTGAACCACATCAAGGATCTGGAGCCCAGCAAGGGGCGCGCCAAGGCCGAGGAGCTGGTGGTCGGCTTCAACTATGCCCAGACCGGGGCCGAGATGGCCAGGCGCTGGCAATTCCCCCTGAGCATCTGCCATGCGGTGGAGTATCACTACAACCCCTTGCTGGCCAAGGAGTTCTCTGTCGAGGCTGCCCTCATCCATCTAGCCATCGCCCTGGCGGCGCAGTCTGACGTGGGGGACGAGGCACCGCCCGAGTGGCCCGCCCAGGTGGCCGAGCGGCTCGGTCTCTCCTGGTCCGACTGTGCGGCGGTGTTCGTGGCGCTGCGCGAGCAGGGCAATGGCTACGCCGGGCTGTTGGCGGCCTGACGCGGCTGATTTCATTGACCGGGGCCGCGTTGCGGCCCTTTTTCATGGTGACGGCCTTGCCAATAGCCGGTGGCGGGGGCAGTCTTGGGGCCTGATTCTTCTATGTGAGCCCTTGTCATGATCCTCTCCGAGCGCCTGGAACTGCGCGAACTGACCGTTGCCGATGCCCCTTTCATTGTCGAACTGCTCAACGACCCCGACTTTCACCGCTACATCGGCGATCGGGGCATCCGCACTCTGCAGGATGCCGAAAACTACATCCAGCAGGGGCCGGCGGTCAGCTATGCCCGCCACGGTCACGGCCTCTATCTGGTGGCCCGGCGCAGCGACGGCGCCAAGCTCGGCATCTGCGGGTTGATCAAACGCGATACCCTGCCTTGTGAAGACATCGGCTACGCCTTCCTGCCCGCCTATCGCGGCCAGGGTTATGGCATCGAAGCGGCGCTGGCGGCGCTGCAGGATGGTCGGGAGCGGCTCGGCATCGAGCGGGTGGTCGCGATCGTTACCCCGGGCAACGAGCGCTCGGTGGCGCTGCTGGCCAAGCTGGGGCTGGTGCAGAGCAGGCTGGTCAAACTGGCCGAGGATGCGGATGAGTGTCTGCTGCTGGAGGAGCAAGGTGCGCAGGCCTGCCGGGTCTGAGAGTATGGAGAGTTGCCGGCCAAGAGTGCGGACTAGGCGATGCCGGAAAAATTTGCGGGAGTGAGACAAAGAGGCCGCCGTGAGTTGCGGCCTGTCTGCATCGGGCGCTGCCGTTGGGCAGGCAGGATCAGTTGAGGTCTTCGATGGAGAACTCGCCAGCGATGCCGTCACAGGAGATGGCAAAACCGCCGCTGAAGCGGGTGCTGAACTGGATCAGGAACCCGTCGTCATCGTGCTCTTGCACGGGCAGGTTGATGGGTTTGCTGCGACGCAGGGGTTTGTGTGTTTGTACTGCTTTCATCATGGTATTTCTCTATATCAATTAGGTGTTTGCTCCTTGTATTGGCAAATGTCAGGTCAATGGGCGCGGTCAGCACGATTGCGGACGAGCGCGCAGGAATACCCAGCCCGGTTCAGGGGCGTCTGCACTTTCAAGGAATGCGCCAAGGACCACGCGGATGCATGATGCTACTTGGGAGTGGGCAGATCGGGTCTGCACCGTGAGAGCCGGGCAACGCAGGCAGACAGCCTGAACGGTTCTCAAGGCGAGTAAATCAGAAGAAGGTTATGCGGGTACTGGCAGGATTCATCGTGAGGTGAAGCATTTCAGGGTAAACATAATCAGGGCTGATTAACTAGCCGGCGCGTATTCTCTCCTCGACATGAGTAAAAAGCAAACAATTATTTGCAGTTTTTCCTTGAGGGTCGTCTGTCGGCCACAAAAAGGGCTCCCGAGGGAGCCTTTTTCGTCACTAGGTGACGTCAGCCGGTGACTCAATAGTGGCCGCTGGCCTTCTTGGCGGCGGTGATCATCGGAGTGATGGTCATGCCTTGTACCACGATGGAGAACATCACCACCGAGTAGGTCATCACCAGGATCACTTCCCGCAGGTCGACGCCGTGTTCCGGCAGCATCATGACGCCGGAGGGGAGCGCCAGCGCCATGGCCATGGCCAGACCGCCGCGCAGGCCGCCCCAGGTGAGGATCCGCACCGAGAACTTGTTGTAGCTGCGATAGCGGCGGAAAGCCATGTAGGGCAGCGACACGCTGATGAAGCGGGAGGCGAGGCAGAGCGGTACCGCGATGACCAGCAGGATCCAGTCACGCCAGGCCAGATCCAGCAGCACCAGCGCCAGACCGATCAGCAGGAACAGCAGGGCGTTGAGGAACTGGTCCATCAACTCCCAGAAGTGATCCAGGTGATGGCTGCTCTGCTCGGAGAAGCCGGAATGACGGGTCCAGTTGCCGATCATGATGCCGGTCACCACCATGGCCAGGGCGCCAGAGACGCCGATCATGTTGGCGAAGGCGAAGCCGGCGGTGGGGATGCAGAGGGTCAGCAGCAGCTCCAGCGAGCCGTCGTCGGTGGCGCTGATCATCACGTGGGCAATGAGGCCCAGCACGGCGCCGAACAGGATGCCGCCGAGGGCCTCATGCAGGAACAGGCCGGCCACGCTGCCGAAGGTGGGCTCGACACCGCCGAACGCCACGGCGAACACGGTGGCGAAGATCACCAGGCCGACACCGTCGTTGAACAGCGACTCCCCTTCTATCTGGATGGCGATCTGGGGCGGCGCCTTCATCTTCTTGACGATGGCCAGTACGGCGATGGGGTCGGTGGGGGAGATCAGGGCACCGAACAGCATGCAATAGACCAGCGGCAGCTCCCAGCCCAGCAGCTTGGCGATGAACCAGAAGCCGTAGCCGACCATGAAGGTGGAGAGCAGGGTCGCCACGATGGAGAGAATGGTGATCTCCCACTTCTGGCTGCGCAGGGCTTTCAGATTGATCCCGAGACCGCCGGCGAACAGCAGGAAGCCCAGGATCCCCTTCAGCAGGAAATTCTGGAAGTCGATGCTCTCCATGGTCTTGACGGCCAGGGGTTCCAGATTGAACCAGCCCAGCTTACCGAACAGCACCAGCAGCGCGGAGATCAGCATGGAGCCCGCGGTGATGGCGATGGTGGTCTGGATCTTCACAACATACTGATTGGCAAAGGCGATAAAGATCGCCAACGCTGCCAGGAAGCAGAGTGTGTAGTAGACGCTCATAGTTATTTTTCTCTTTAGTAAACAGCAAGCACGTGTCCGGATTGAGGACGGGCATAGGGTACTCTTGGGTCACATGTTACTCATTACCCATTTATGAGTATATAGGTCGCTGATATAGACAGATAGACGGCTAGATTTCCATTTGATTTGTTTGCTGTTAGGATGCTGTTTACGCAGTTGCATGGATGTAAGAGGAACGAGCGGTGCCAAACAAAAAGTCGGATGTGACAAACAAACTGGAAGCCTGTCTCAAGGAGCGGATCCTGATCATCGATGGCGCCATGGGCACCATGATCCAGGGGTACAAGCTCGGTGAGGCCGATTATCGCGGCGCGCGCTTCGCCGACTGGCACACCGACATCAAGGGCAACAATGACCTGCTGGTGCTGACCCGTCCCGCCGTGATTCGCGAGATCCACGAGCAGTACTGCGCCGCCGGCGCCGACATCCTCGAGACCAACACCTTCAACGCGACCCGCATCGCCATGGCCGACTACGAGATGGAAGAGTTCTCGGCCGAGATCAACCGTGAGGCTGCCCGGCTGGCGCGCGCGGTGGCCGACGAATGGACGGCAAAAGATCCCGCCAAGCCGCGCTTCGTGGCCGGGGTGCTGGGCCCGACCAACCGCACTGCCTCCATCTCGCCGGACGTGAACGATCCCGGCAAGCGCAACGTCACCTATGACCAGCTGGTGGCTGCTTACACCGAATCGACCCACGCCCTGATCGAGGGCGGCGCCGACATCATTCTGATCGAGACCATCTTCGATACCCTCAACGCCAAGGCCGCCGCCTTCGCGGTGGAAGGGGTGTTCGAGGCGCTGGGCTACAGCCTGCCGGTGATGATCTCCGGCACCATCACGGATGCCTCCGGCCGTACCCTCTCCGGCCAGACCACCGAAGCCTTCTACCATTCGCTGCGCCACGTCAAACCGGTCTCGTTCGGTCTCAACTGCGCGCTGGGGCCGGATGAGCTGCGCCAGTACGTGGAGGAGCTGTCGCGCATCAGCGAGACCCATGTCAGCGCCCACCCCAACGCGGGCCTGCCCAACGCGTTTGGCGAGTACGACCTCGATGCCGTTGAGATGGCCGAGCATATCCGCGAGTGGGCCCAAAGCGGCTTTCTCAACCTGGTGGGCGGCTGCTGTGGCACCACCCCGACCCATATTCGCGCCATGGCCGACGCCGTGGCGGGCATCAAGCCGCGCGCCCTGCCCGAGCTGCCGGTAGCCTGCCGCCTGTCGGGCCTCGAGCCCCTCATCATCACCCCCGAATCCATGTTCGTGAACGTGGGGGAGCGCACCAATGTCACCGGTTCGGCCAAATTCAAGCGGCTGATCAAGGAGGGGCTCTACGACGAGGCCCTCGACGTCGCCAAGCAGCAGGTGGAGAGCGGCGCCCAGATCATCGATATCAACATGGACGAGGGGATGCTGGATGCCGAGGCGGCCATGGTGCGCTTCCTGAACCTCATCGCCGGGGAACCGGACATCGCCCGGGTGCCGGTGATGATCGACTCCTCCAAGTGGGAGGTGCTGGAAGCCGGCCTCAAGTGCGTGCAGGGCAAGCCGGTGGTCAACTCCATCTCCATGAAGGAGGGGGAAGAGAAATTCATCCAGCAGGCCAAGCTGCTGCGCCGCTACGGCGCCGCCGTCATTGTGATGGCATTCGACGAGGTGGGCCAGGCCGATACCCGCGCCCGCAAGTTCGAGATCTGCCAGCGCGCTTACCACATTCTGGTGGACCGGGTGGGCTTCCCGCCGGAAGACATCATCTTCGACCCCAACATCTTCGCGGTGGCGACCGGCATCGACGAGCACAACAACTACGCGGTGGACTTCATCGACGCGGTGAAGGACATCAAGCAGAACCTGCCCCACGCCATGATCTCCGGCGGCGTCTCCAACGTCTCCTTCTCGTTTCGTGGCAACGAGCCGGTGCGCGAGGCGATCCACGCGGTGTTCCTCTATCACGCCATCCAGAACGGCATGGACATGGGCATCGTCAACGCCGGTCAGCTGGCCATCTATGAAGACATCCCGAGCGATCTGAAAGAGAAGGTCGAGGCGGTGGTGCTGAACCTCAATCCGGACGCCACCGAGGCGCTGCTGGCCATCGCCGAGCGTTATCGCGGTGGTGGTGCCCAGGCCGAGGACCCACGGGATCAGGCGTGGCGCAGCTGGCCAGTGGGCAAGCGGCTCGAGCACGCGCTGGTCAAGGGGATCACCGATTTCATCGAGGAGGATACCGAGGAGGCGCGCAGCCAGGCCGAGAAGCCGCTGCACGTGATCGAGGGGCCGCTGATGGACGGCATGAACGTGGTGGGCGATCTGTTCGGCGCCGGCAAAATGTTCCTGCCGCAGGTGGTGAAATCGGCCCGGGTGATGAAGCGGGCGGTCGCCTACCTGCAGCCCTATATCGAAGCGGAGAAGTCCGGCGGTTCCAGCAACGGCAAAATCGTGATGGCCACCGTGAAGGGGGACGTGCACGACATCGGCAAGAACATCGTCGGGGTGGTGCTGCAGTGCAACAACTACGAGATTGTCGATCTCGGGGTCATGGTCTCTTGCGAGACGATCCTCAAGACGGCGCGGGAGGTCAATGCCGACATCATCGGCTTGTCGGGCCTGATCACCCCGTCGCTGGACGAGATGGTGCACGTGGCCAAAGAGATGGAGCGCCAGGGCTTCAAGCTGCCGCTGCTCATCGGCGGCGCCACCACCTCCAAGGCCCACACCGCGGTGAAGATCGAGCAGAACTACTCCGAACCCGTGGTCTATGTCTCCAATGCGTCGCGCGCGGTGGGGGTGGCCCAGAGTCTGCTGAGCCCGGAGCTCAAGCCCGCCTTCGTGGCCCGCATCGACAAGGAGTACGAGATTGCCCGCGAGCAGCACGCCCGCAAGCAGCCGCGTTCCAAGCCGGTCAGTCTGGCCCACGCCCGTGCCAACCGCCATCAGCTGGACTGGGTCGGCTATGAGCCACCCAAGCCCCGGGAGCCCGGTGTGCAGACCTTCGAGGATGTGCCGGTCTCGGTGCTGCGCCCCTACATCGACTGGACGCCGTTCTTCCTGAGCTGGGAGCTGGCGGGCAAGTTCCCCCGCATCCTGGAAGATGAGGTGGTGGGGGAGGAGGCCACGCGCCTCTACGCCGACGCCAACGCCATGCTGGATCAGCTGGAGCAAGATCGGAGCGTGCGCTGCGCCGGCATCATAGGCCTGTTCCCCGCCAACGCCGTGGGCGACAGCATCGAGGTTTATACCGATGAGTCGCGCCGCGAGGTACGCAAGGTGCTGCACCACCTGCGTCAGCAGAGCGAGAAGCAGGGCTTCCCCAACTACTGTCTGGCAGACTATGTGGCCCCGAAAGAGAGCGGCAAGCCCGACTGGATAGGTGCCTTCGCGGTGACCGGCGGTATCGGCGAGGAGGCCATCGCCAAGGCCTACAAGGCAGAGCACGACGACTACAACGCCATCCTCATTCAGGCGGTGTGCGATCGCCTGGCCGAGGCCTTCGCCGAGTACCTGCACGAACAGGTGCGCAAGGTGCACTGGGGTTATGCCCCCAACGAAGCGCTCAGCAACGAGGAGCTGATCCGCGAGAACTATCGCGGCATCCGCCCGGCGCCGGGCTACCCGGCCTGCCCGGAGCACACCGAGAAGGGCTGCATCTGGGAACTGCTGGGGGTGGAGCAGGCCATCGGCATGAAGCTCACCGAATCCTACGCCATGTGGCCGGGGGCGGCGGTGTCGGGCTGGTACTTCTCCCACCCCGACAGCAAGTACTTCGCGGTGGCGCAGATCCAGCCCGATCAGGTGGAAGATTATGCCCAGCGCAAGGGGATGACCCTGGCCGAAGCCGAGCGCTGGCTGGGGCCGAACCTGCATTAAAGGGGTGGCAACCGGGTCAATCCCGCTTGATCCTGGATGAACAACGGCGGCATCCTGTACTGGGGGACAGACCAGTCTGGTGCCGCCGTTTGACAATCTGGTGACGGCAGGATGGCAGCGCAGGTTTCTGTGTGGTTTGTCTTGTTGTCAGGAGAAACAATTGGCGTTGTCTTGGCGCTGTGGCACCTTATACTCTCCCGCCCCATCCTGCCCAGGCACTGCCTTCTAGCGGAATTGTCATGAAGATCGCCATTTTATCCCGTGAGCCCAACAACTACTCCACCCGCCGTCTGGTCGAGGTGGCGCAGGCGCGCGGTCATCAGGTCGAGGTGCTCGACACCCTGCGCTGTTACATGAACATCGCCTCCCACAACCCCTCCATCCACTACGAAGGGCGGGAACTGGAGAGCTATGATGCGGTGATCCCGCGCATCGGGGCCAGCATCACCTTCTACGGCACCGCCGTGCTGCGCCAGTTCGAGATGATGAACACCATGGCGCTCAACAGCTCGGTGGCCATCTCCCGCTCCCGCGACAAGCTGCGGGCCATGCAGTTGCTCTCCCGCCACGGCATCGGCCTGCCGGTGACCGGCTATGCCCACAGCACCCACGACGTGCCTGACCTCATCACCATGGTGGGCGGCGCGCCGCTGGTGGTGAAGCTGCTGGAGGGAACCCAGGGGATCGGCGTGGTGCTGTGCGAGACCCAGAAGGCTGCCGAGAGCGTGATCGAAGCCTTCATCCAGACCAACAACAACATCCTGGTGCAGGAGTACATCCGCGAGGCCAACGGCGCCGACATCCGCTGTCTGGTGGTCAACGGCAAGGTGGTGGCCGCCATGCGCCGCCAGGCCCAGCCGGGGGAATTTCGCTCCAACCTGCATCGGGGCGGCACTGCCGAGGCGATCAAGATAAGCCCGGAAGAGCGGGCCACCGCGGTGCAGGCCGCCAAGATCATGGGGCTGGACGTGGCCGGGGTGGATATCCTGCGCAGTGCCCGCGGCCCGCTGGTGCTGGAGGTCAACTCCTCCCCCGGCCTGCAAGGGGTGGAAGCGGCCTCCGGCAAGGACGTGGCCGGCAAGATCATCGAGTTTCTCGAGCTCAAGGCGAGTCGCAAGCACAAGCCGGCGGAGTGACGCCGGGCTTGCTGCCACTCCATCACACAGGGCGCCTTCGGGCGCCCTGTTGTTTTTGGGCTGATCGCTCGGCTGGACGGGTGGCTTGAACCTGCGGGTGCCGCGAACGACAAGACAGGTAACAAATGACGCTGGTTGCGGCGTTATCATCTGTTGCAAAATTGCACCACACCAATATCAAACACCATTGCTTAATTATTTTCTGGATGAAGTGACTGGATTGCCGTGCCGCACTTGCCTCCAGTTGGCACAAACGCTCTACTTGTCGCCCTTCGCAGGTCGCGAAACATAAAAATTTAATAAAACTATCTGCGGATTTTTTGCACGAATAAACCATTCGTGCCGACTTCCGTCATGATTTGACATTGTCATAGGCAGATTACGCAGCATGAATAACCAAAAATTAACATCCAGAGACATAGTCGCGTTGGGCTTCATGACCTTCGCGCTCTTCGTCGGTGCCGGCAACATCATCTTCCCGCCCATGGTGGGGTTGCAGGCCGGCGAGCAGGTGTGGGGCGCCGCCGCCGGCTTCCTGCTGACGGCAGTCGGCCTGCCGGTGCTCACCGTGGTGGCGCTGGCCAAGGTCGGGGGCGGTGTGGATGCCCTGAGTGCACCCATCGGCCGCAAGGCCGGGCTGCTGCTGGCCACCGTCTGCTATCTGGCCGTGGGACCGCTGTTTGCCACCCCGCGTACGGCGACCGTCTCCTACGAGGTGGGGCTGGCGCCGCTGTTTGGTGACGATGGCTCGGCCTTGCTGATCTACAGCCTGGTCTACTTCAGCCTGGTGATCGGCATCTCCCTCTATCCGGGCCGGCTGCTCGACACCGTGGGCCACGTGCTGGCACCGATCAAGATCCTGGCGCTGGCGGCGCTGGGTCTCGCCGTTCTGCTGTGGCCCGCCGGTTCTGCCATCCCTGCCGTCGAAAGCTACCAGCATCAGCCTTTCTCCAACGGTTTCGTCAATGGCTACCTCACCATGGACACGCTGGGGGCCATGGTGTTTGGCATTGTCATCGTCAATGCGGCCCGCTCGCGCGGGGTGAGTAGCGCCAAGTTGCTGACCCGTTACACCGTACTGGCCGGCCTCATCGCCGGGATGGGCTTGACGCTGGTCTACCTCAGCCTGTTCCGCTTGGGCTCGGTGAGCGGTGAACTGGTGCCCCACGCCCAGAATGGCGCCGAGATCCTGCACGCCTATGTCCAGCACACCTTCGGCAACATGGGCAGCGGCTTCCTGGCACTGCTCATCTTCATCGCCTGTCTGGTGACGGCCGTCGGCCTGACCTGTGCCTGCGCCGAGTTCTTCGCCCAGTACCTGCCGCTCTCCTACCGCACCCTGGTGTTGCTGCTGGGCGGCTTCTCCATGCTGGTTTCTAACCTGGGACTGAGCCACCTGATCCAGCTCTCGGTGCCGGTGCTGACCGCCATCTACCCCCCTGCATCGTGCTGGTGGTGCTGAGCTTCACCCTGCGCTGGTGGGGCAACGGCACCCGGGTGGTGGGGCCTGTCATGCTGATCAGCTTGCTGTTCGGCCTGATCGACGGGCTCAAGGCCTCGGCCCTGGCCGGCCTGCTGCCGGCCTGGAGCCTCGCCCTGCCCCTGAACGAGCAGGGGCTGGCCTGGCTGCCACCCTCGCTGTGTGCCCTGCTGCTGGCGGCCCTCTGGGATCGCCTGCAGGGTCGTCCACAGGTGGCGTCTGTCAGTAAGAGCGCGGCCTGAATGCAAGACCGGCCTCCTGGCCGGTTTTGGTGGCGGAAACAATGAACAAGGCGCCCTCGGGCGCCTTGTCGTTTTTACTCCCGCATCGCCAGTCTGGCGCTGAAGATGCCGCCCTCCAGCCGGGTCTCTATCTGCCAGCCCAGCTTCTCGCAGATGCGCTGGATGATGGTGAGGCCGCAGCCGTAACCGAGGATCTGATCCGGTGCGGCGGCGGTGGGGTTGCTGATGGTGAGCACGGGGCCGGCCAGCTCGATGTCGATGTGCCCCTCGGCGTAGCTGAGGGCATTCTTCAGCAGGTTGCCGAGCGCAATGGCGAGCAGAGAGAGGGGGGCCAGCGCCTCGCTCTCATCGTCCAGCTGCAACCGGATATCCAGCTCCTCCCGCTGCAGCAGCGGGGCGAGGCGGGCCAGCTCCTGGCGAATGAGCGGCGCCACCTGCTGGGGTGGGCGCTCCACCGGCTCCTTGCGGCCCAGCAGCAGAAAGGTCTCGGTGAGCAGCGCCATCTCGTCGGCGGCGGCGCGAATGCGGGTAGTGGCGCGGGCGGCGGGCGCGGGCAGATCGCTCACCTTGCCGAGCAGGGCGGCCGAGCCCTGGATCACCATGTTGGGGGTGCGCAGCTCGTGGCTGGCAAAGCGGCTGAACTCCTGCTCGCGGGCAAACACGGCGGCCACCTCCTGCTTGCCGGCCAGCAGCGCCAGCTCGATGTCTCTGAGCTCCTGCCAGGGGGCGTCGGGCACGAAGTCCGCCTGATCCGGGGTGAGGTGGGCGACCCGCTGCTGCAGCCGCTGCAGCGGCCGGGTGATGTGGCGTACCAGCCAGATGCCAAAGCCGATGCAGCCGAGCAGCAGGGCCAGCCCGATCAGCCGGGTCGCCAGGTGCAGCTGATCCTCGTAAGGATCCAGGTAGTCGTCGGCGTCGTCGTTGAACACCAGGTAGAGCAGCCCCTCACCGGACGGATGGGGCCGCACCAGGAAGTGCTTGTCCTCGTCCCCCAGCACGTGTTCGTAGAAGCCCGGGCGCTGGTAGGGCTTGAGCCAGACCGGCAGGCGGCCGGCCTCGGTCCAGTAGCTGGAAAACTGACGCGGGCTGGGGGCGGGGGCCGCCATGCCGAGCCGCAGCCAGTCGTCGCTGTAGCGGATCACCTCGGCCTCCAGCCAGTGGCGCAGGCTGAGCTCCTCCATCTTGTCCTCGGCCACCACCATCAGCAGGCTGATGATGACCAGCAGCAGCAGGCCGGCGCCGCTCAGGGTGAGGATCAGGCGACGGCGCAGGCTGGGCAGGCTCATGATGGCCTCCCTGTTGGCGGAGTCAGGCTGCGCTGGCGGCTCATCATGGGGTCACCAGCCGATAGCCCTGACCGTGCAGGGTTTCCAGCATGGGGGTAGGGAAGGGTTTGTCGAGGGCATTGCGCAGGGCATAGATGTGGCTGCGCAGGGCGTCGGAGTCCGGCTCCTCGTCGCCCCAGACGGTGTCGAGCACCTCCTGGCGAGTGACCAGGGCGGGGGCCCGGCGGGCCAGCAGGGTGAGGATCTGGAACGGGATCTTGCCTAGCTTGAGTTCGACCCCGGCCCGGGTGGCGCGGCCACTGGCGGGATCCAGGGTCAGCTCGCCCACGCACAGCGCCCCCATGTCGCTGCGCGGGCCGCGCAGGGCCAGCGCCTGCAGCCGCACTTCCAGCTCCTCCATGGCGAACGGCTTGACCAGGTAGTCGTCGCCACCGGCCTTGAAGCCCGCCAGCTTGTCGTCCAGGCTGTCGCGGGCGGTGAGAAACAGCACTGGGGTCGGGATCCCCTGGTCCCGCAGGCGGGCCACCGTGCTGAGGCCGTCGAGGCGCGGCATCATGACATCCATGATGATGACGTCGAAGCGCTGCTCGGCCAGCAGCTGCAGGGCCGCCTGGCCGTGGTAGGCGCAGTCCAGCCGGTGGCCCGCCAGCTCCAGATAATCCATGATGGTTTCCGCGACCTGGGGATTGTCTTCCACCACCAGTATTTTCATGCTTTGATCTCCTGGTCTTGACCGGCATTTCACGGTCATCTCACACCGGATGAGGCATCCTGTGTGGCAGTGTAACCCCGAGGATCCCCGATGAAGAAGTCTCTCAGCACTCTCCTGCTGCTGATTTTGTTGCCATTCGGCGCTGCGCAGTCGGCGGAGTTCAAATTGACCGGCCGCACCACCTGGCAGCTGGGCCAGCTGATGGTCAACGGCATTCCCTTTGTGCTCGATGAGCAGACCCGCTTCAAGGACGGGCTGAGAGAGGACGATCTCGGCGGTACCTGGGTCGATCTGGAAGGGGTGGTCGAGGGCGAGCTGCGGCGGATCCGGGAGGTCGAGAAGCTGGAGGAGGATGACGAGATGGAGCTGGAAGGGCCGGTGGAGCAGGGGCGGATCTGGGGTTATGTCACCTCGGACGACAGCCTGGCCCCGTTCGAAGGGCGCTGGCTGGAGCTGGAGTGCAAGTTTGACGGCATGCGCCTGAGCCGCTGCCGCGAGGATGACTGAGCCAGGCCGGCGGGGTGCTGGCGGAAAAATGGTACAGCTGGGTCCATAGTTAAACCTCGCACGGTTTGACCATGGGCCTTTTGCTATGACACGCACTTCCCTGCTGCTGCTGACACTGCCGCTCTGCGCTCTGGCCGCCGATGGTGAGCTCTGGCTGGTGGAGCTGGAACACAACGATGGCCTGCGCCTGCAGTTTCAGGGCGCCCAACTCGAACTCGGCAACGCCGCGCTGAGCGGGGTGGCAGGCAACGATGAGCTCAGACCCGGCATGCGTCTGGCCATCCTCAGCCGTGACGGAGTCGCCGAGCGGATCGGCATGGCCGACGCCATCGCCGGATTCTTGCCGACCAGCCAGTGGCGCCGGGCCGAAGCCTCGCTGCTGGCGGTTACAGGCCGCGCCCTGCGGCTGCAGGGGCTCGGCGTGCTGGCCTTCGATGACGACACCCGCTGGTTGAACGGCAGCCCGGCCGATCTGCAACCGGGCCGCAAGCTGGTGCTCAGTCGTAACGAGCAGGGCCGCCTGACCGAGATCCTGATCGCCAATCCGGAAGATGAATAAAAAGCAGCGCCACGGGGGCGCTGCTCTGCTGTTTATTGAAAGTGGATGTTTTCGAGAGGGATCTGGATGGCGTTCCAGGAGGTGGCACACGGAGTCGGGCTCGGATAGGTAAACTCGAACAGTTTCTGTTTGTTCTTGTTTATCCCCTGAATGACAACCCTGGTTCGGTTGTCGGCTGCCGCATAGTTGATGAGAAAATCACCTTCGGCAGCCAGCTTGTCTTCGTAGATGCTGGAGCAGATATCTGAATAGATGCCATCGTCAAAACTCCAGGTTACCTGAGCCGTTTTATTCTGATTGTCGATCGCAAAGATAGCCGTCTGGCTGGTGGCCAGGTCTATGCCAGCCGGTGTCCCGGCAGGGTTGTTGAAACTTCTGCGGCCATTGTTGAACAGCATCAGCTTACCATCTTTGGTCATGGAGACGGCATGCTGCCCTATCGGAGTCTGCCCAGAGGAGAGTGATAGCGCAAGCTTTTGCAGGGAAGGGTAGGAGTACCAGTGTTTGGTCTCGTCTCCCAGCAACCAGATCAGCTTGCCGGTGGTGTAGTCCAGTTTGACGACAAAATTCTCCCGACTTGAGATCACCAGAGTATCGTCGGCCGGGTCGTAGGTGGCCGCGTTCATGTGGAACCAGTCCACGCCATCTCTGACAAAGTTGCTGGGATCATCCCCCTCTTGCAACATGTATTCAGAGAATATCTTTCCTAAATCCCACTCTTTGATGACTTTGCCGTTACTGTCTATTTCACTGAGGAAGGATTCTATTTTCAATGCACCATCCGTGGTACCATCCAGCTCAATCAATATTCCCTGTTTTCCTGAGTCGATATTGTGATGGAAATAGGCATCGTTCCCCATATTGGTTCCATTGATGGATATAGAAGATTTTTTACCATAAAGAGACAGTGAGTCTATATTTATGCCTTTTACATTCCCAGTGAGAAATTTATCTCCTTGGAAAATAGTGGACATGGAGTCTTGCGTTATACCTGCATCCCAGCGGACATTGCCATCAATATCCATGATAATAGGAGTCTTTAAACGACTTTTTATATAAAAATAGCTATAGGTTGGTGTGGCAGTTGGTTTGATGCTGATGCCAACGTTGTCATAGACCCCGGCGCTGTCGATATAGGCTGAGGTGGTAATATGTTTTTGAAAAACATAGTGACTGTCATCAATAAACTGAATGTTGACTGTGACGTCATTGGTATAGGCACTATATAGACCGAAAACGGGGAGCTGGAACCTTCTATTTGGCATATCATACAAACCATTGGTCGCAATATATTGCCAGTCATAAGTGGCTGTTACCGGTTTGGCGTAGCTGCCGATTTTAGGTTTTATAGTGAACGAGATATTCTTAATATTGTTGCTGTCTAATCCAGTGAGATCCAGAGCAGAAATAAAAACGGAATCATGGATGTCATTTTCCGTTACTTGCGTGGCTGGATCATAGCTGAGCTGTTCGGCCAATGTCTTGCTATTGTCGCTGCTGCCGTTGCAACCATATAGGCCGAAACAGACGAAGGTGAACAAAAGTGATTTTTTCATGCTCATGATAAACACCATCCCTGTGTTAATGAATTGTCCCATTGTAGTGAAAAATTCATGGTTGAGTAAATAAACAGGCCGTATATACTGGCGCACATCTTGTCGGAGTGCTGACCGTCGAACGACGCTAAGCTGAGACCGTTAATTCGGGATCCGTGGAACCTGATCAGGTTAAGACCTGCGAAGGGAAACAAGGGTAACTTGCGGGTTACCGCGCCGGGGCAAACCCTCGCTCAGCAGGAGCAGGGCCCCACCCATCAAGGGTTTTGCCCGCGATGGTTCAGGCGCACAGAGGGGGAGGCTGTCCCGTCCGGTTGTCCATAGGGCGCCGGGTTTCCAGACTAGGGAAACACCGGGATGGCAGAGCCGGGAAGACTCCATGCCCGACTCACTCCCCCGAGCACACCCCGCCGCAAGTTCATCTTCTCCTCGAACTCCAGACAAGCAAACACCCATAACTTCAACCAGTTAATGTGAGTTTTGCTATGTCTACCAATGTTTCTGATACCACCAAATCCAGCCGCCGCGAGCAGCGCTCCAGCGCCCAGGCCTTTATCGACAGCCTCAAGGGGATGGCTCATCCCAACTCCCGCCGCATCTTTATCGAAGGCTCCCGCGCCGATATTCGTGTCCCGCTGCGGGAGATCCAGCTGGCCGATACCTTCGTCGGCGGCACCAAAGAAGACCCCCGGTTCGAGCCCAACGAGCCGGTGCCGGTCTACGACACCTCGGGCCGTTACGGGGAGGAGGGGGTCGCCATCGACGTGCGCCGGGGCCTGCCGCGCCTGCGGGAAAACTGGGTGCTGGAGCGGGATGACACCGACGCCCTGCCGGGGCTCAGCTCCACCTTCACTCAGGAGCGTCTGGCCGACGAGGGGCTGGATCACCTGCGCTTCGAGCATCTGCCCAAGCCGCGTTGCGCCAAGCCGGGTTGCCGGGTGACCCAGCTCCACTACGCCCGTGCCGGCATCGTTACTCCCGAGATGGAATTCATCGCCATTCGCGAGAACATGGGGCGCGAGCGGGTGCGCTCCGAGCTGTTGCGCACCCAGCATACGGGCCGCGATTTCGGTGCCCGCCTGCCCCAGAGCATCACTCCCGAATTCGTGCGCGATGAGGTGGCCGCCGGTCGCGCCATCATCCCCAGCAACATCAACCACCCGGAAGCGGAGCCGATGATCATCGGCCGCAACTTCCTGGTGAAGATCAACGCCAACATCGGCAACTCGGCGGTCACCTCCAGCATCGAGGAGGAAGTGGAGAAGCTGGTCTGGTCGACCCGCTGGGGCGCCGACACCGTCATGGATCTCTCCACCGGCCGTTACATCCACGAGACCCGCGAGTGGATCCTGCGCAACAGCCCGGTGCCCATCGGTACCGTGCCCATCTATCAGGCGCTGGAGAAGACCAACGGCATCGCCGAAGACCTCACCTGGGAGCTGTTCCGTGACACCTTGCTGGAGCAGGCCGAGCAGGGGGTGGACTACTTCACCATCCACGCCGGCGTCCTGCTGCGCTTCGTGCCGATGACCGCCAAACGCCTCACCGGCATCGTCTCGCGCGGCGGCAGCATCATGGCCAAGTGGTGCCTGTCCCATCACAAGGAGAACTTCCTTTACCAGCACTTTCGCGAAATCTGCGAGATCTGCGCCGCCTATGATGTGGCGTTGTCGCTGGGCGATGGTCTGCGTCCGGGTTCCGTCTACGACGCCAACGACGAGGCCCAGTTCGCCGAGCTGCGCACTCTGGGCGAGCTGACCAAGATCGCGTGGGAGTACGACGTGCAGGTGATGATCGAGGGGCCGGGTCACGTGCCGATGCACATGATCGAGCGCAACATGACCGAGCAGCTGGAGCACTGCCACGAGGCGCCGTTCTACACCCTGGGCCCGCTCACCACCGACATCGCGCCGGGTTACGATCACTTCACCTCCGGCATCGGTGCCGCCATGATCGGCTGGTACGGCTGCGCCATGCTCTGCTACGTGACGCCCAAGGAGCATCTGGGCCTGCCCAACAAGGAAGACGTGAAGCAGGGGCTGATTACCTACAAGATCGCCGCTCACGCCGCCGATCTGGCCAAGGGGCATCCGGGCGCCCAGATCCGCGACAACGCCATGTCCAAGGCGCGCTTCGAGTTCCGCTGGGAGGATCAGTTCAATCTGGCGCTGGATCCCGACACCGCCCGTGCCTACCACGACGAGACCCTGCCGCAGGAGTCCGGCAAGGTGGCCCACTTCTGCTCCATGTGCGGGCCCAAGTTCTGCTCCATGAAGATCACCCAGGATGTGCGTGACTATGCCGCAAAGCTGGAGGCCGTGGAGATCCAGCTGGTCGGCATGGATGGCCAGCAGGAGCAGGTGGTGGCTCAGGTGGAGAGCGGCATGGCCCGGATGGCGGAAACCTTCAAGGAGACCGGTGGCGAGCTCTACCATCAGGCGGCGGCGCTGAAACAGGCCGCAGGGGAGGAGGCGTGAGCAGCGCAAGCGGGGCTGTCAGCCCCGCCGACCTGCCGCCCGTTACCGACTCGCGACCTGTGGTCTGGACGATAGCGGGTTCCGACTCCGGCGGCGGTGCCGGCATTCAGGCCGACCTGCACACGATGCACGATCTCGGTGTGCACGGCTGTTCGGTTATCTCCGCCATCACAGCCCAGAACTCGGTGGCGGTGAAGATGGTCGACCCCGTGCTGATGCAGACCTTCACCGCCCAGATCGACGCCCTCGGCGTCGATCTGCCGCCCGCTGCCATCAAGATCGGCCTGCTGCCGACCCGGCTCCATGTGGAGGTGCTGGCCCGCCGACTGGCAGCCATCGAGGCTCCCTTCGTGGTCTACGACCCGGTGGCCATCGCCAGCACCGGCACCCCGATGGCGGAGCCCAATATGCTGGCGGCGGTGCGCGAGCAGCTGTTGCCACGTCTGTCGCTCATCACCCCCAACGGTCCCGAACTGGAAGCCCTGACCGGCTTGCCGGTCAGCAGTCCCGAGCTGGTGCGCCTTGCCACCCGCCGCCTGCGTGAACTCGGCGCCCGCGCCGTGCTGGTGAAGGGGGGGCATCTGGAGTGGAGCGGTGAGCTCTGTCTCGACTACTACCAGGACGAGACCCGCGAATTCTGGCTGGCGGCGCCGCGCCTCGATACCCGCCATGGCCATGGCACCGGCTGCTGTTACGCCAGCGCCATTGCCGCAGTGGTGGCGCAGGATTATCCGGTGGAAGACGCCATCACCCTCGCTCGTGCCTACCTGCAACAGGGGTTGGCGGCGGCGCAGGGGGTGGGGGCAGGCCCCGGCCCCATTGCCCATCTCGGCTGGCCAGCCGATCTTGCCCACTTCCCCCGCGCCGTGCTGGCGGGCTCAACACTCGATCGCCGCTTCGGATTGTATGAGACAAGCAGTGCCCGCCTGCCGGATGGCCCCTTCGCGCCGACCGAACACAACCTCGGGCTCTATCCGGTGGTCGATTCGGTCAAGTGGCTGCGCCGCCTGCTGGGGCAGGGGGTCAAGACCATCCAGCTGCGGATCAAGAATCTGCCCGCCGCTCAGGTGGCACCGGCCATTCGCGATGCGGTAGCGCTCGGTCGCCGTCATGGGGCGCGACTCTTTATCAACGACTACTGGCAGCAGGCCATCGAGGCGGGTGCCTGGGGCGTGCATCTGGGGCAGGAGGATATGGAGACCGCCGATCTCGCCGCCATTCAGGCGGCGGGGCTGCGCCTTGGCATCTCCACCCACGGCTACTTCGAGCTGATGCGGGCGCGCGAGCTGGCCCCTTCCTATATCGCGCTCGGCCATATCTTCCCGACCAACACCAAGGCGATGCCTTCGCGCCCGCAGGGGCTGGTGCGGCTGCAACGCTACCGCGCCCTGATGTGCGACTGGCCGACGGTGGCCATCGGCGGCATCAGCGAGGAGCGGGTGGCGGCAGTCAAGGCGAGCGGGGTCGGCAGTATCGCGCTGGTCTCGGCCATCACCGCCAGTGACGACTGGCAGGGGGCGACCGAGCGGTTGCTCGCGGCCGTGGGGACGGGGGATGAGCCGCGTTCGGCCACCATTATACGGGAGGCTGAACATGCTCTCTGATGCGGAATACCTCAGATACGGCCGCCAGCTGATGCTGGCGGAAGTGGGTGAGGAAGGGCAGGCACGGTTGAAAGATAAGTCTGTGCTGATCGTGGGCTTGGGCGGGCTCGGCTCGCCGCTGGCCCTCTATCTGGCTGGCGCCGGGGTGGGCACCTTGTGGCTGGCCGATGGCGATACGGTCGATTCCAGCAATCTGCCGCGCCAGATCCTGTTTGACTCCGAGGCAGTCAACCACTCCAAGGCGGAGCTGGCCCGCGAGCGCTTGGCTGCCCACAACCCGCTGGTGGAGCTGATTGCCATCAACCAGCGGCTCGATACCGCCAGCCTGCCGGAGTTTGTGGCCGAGGTGGATCTGGTGATCGACTGCTGCGACAACCTCGCCACCCGCCAGGCTATCAACGCCGCCTGCGTGGCTCAGGGCAAGCCCTGGATCTGTGCCGCCGCGGTGGGTTGGCAGGGGCAGCTGATGGCGCGTACAAGTGCGGATCACGCCTGCTACGCCTGCCTCTATCCGCTGGATACCAAGGTGAGCCAGAGCTGCGAGACCAGCGGCGTCACCGGCCCGCTGGTCGGGGTGATGGGCTCTTTGCAGGCGCTGGAGGCACTGAAGCTGCTGCTCGGGATGACGAGCCCGGTGGCCGGCACATTGCGCCGCTTCGATGCGCTAACCCATCAGTGGCAGACCCTTACTCTGGCTCCCGACCCCGATTGCCCGGTTTGCGGGCAGCGCAAGGAGATCACCCCATGACCTTGACCATCCGACTCAATGATAAAGCCCAGCCGTTGGCGACAGGGCAGAGCGTGGCCGACCTGCTAGCGGCGCAAGGGGTCAACCCCCAGGGCGTGGCGGTGGCCCTTAACGGCGCCGTGCTGCCCCGTGTCCGCTGGACCGATACCCGTCTCAATGACGGGGACGAACTTCACCTCTTTACCGCCATAGCGGGAGGCTGACCCATGATGCTCGCAGTCCCATTTTCGCGTGCTCTGCCTTGCGGCGGAGCCTCATCTCTTCTTATCGCAGTGGCCGGAGGCTGACATGCTCAAAATTGCCGATCACACCTTCTCTTCGCTCCTCTTTACCGGCACCGGCAAGTTTGCCCGCCCGGATCTGATGGCCGCCGCCATAGCGGCGAGCGGCTCCCAGCTGGTCACCATGGCCATCAAGCGGCTCGAACCCGGCAAGGCCCACGACGATATCCTCAGCCCCTTGCTGCAACTCGGGGTCAAGCTGCTGCCCAACACCTCCGGCGCCAAGACCGCCGCCGAGGCGGTATTTGCCGCCCACCTCGCCCGCGAGGCGCTGGGGACCAACTGGCTCAAGCTGGAGATCCACCCCGACCCGCGCTATCTGCTGCCCGACCCCATCGAGACGCTGAAAGCCGCCGAGCAGCTGGTGAAAGAGGGCTTTGTGGTACTGCCCTACTGCGGCGCCGACCCGGTGCTCTGCAAGCGGCTGGAAGAGGTGGGCTGCGCCGCCGTGATGCCGCTCGGCGCCCCCATCGGTTCCAATCAGGGGCTGGTGACCCGGGAGTTTCTCTCCATCATCGTCGAGCAGGCCAATGTGCCTGTGGTGGTGGATGCGGGCATAGGTGCGCCAAGCCACGCCGCCGCCGCCTTTGAACTGGGCGCCGATGCCGTGCTGGTCAACACTGCCATCGCGGTGAGCGGCGATCCGGTCGCCATGGGCCGCGCCTTTGCACTGGCCTGCACCGCCGGGCGCAGTGCCTATGAGGCAGGTCTCGGCGCCCGCGCCCTGCAGGCGCAAGCCTCCAGCCCGCTCACCGATTTTCTGGGGGCGTTATGAGCCATGATGCTGGTGCTATGGGTCGCTCCGAGCCTGTTGCACAACTCCACGCACGCCCGAGTGATAGCCCCCCTCTCCCTCTGGGAGAGGGGCTGGGGGTGAGGGCTAAGGAGCCTTCCTTTCTCGACCATTGGCAGGAGCTGGAGTGGGACGATATCGGCATGCAGATCCGCGCCAAGACCGCCGCCGATGTGGCTCGGGCGCTGAGTGCACCCCGCCGTACCCTGGCCGATTTTATGGCGCTGATTTCCCCTGCCGCCGAAGCGTGCCTGCCGCAGATGGCAGCCGAGGCCGAGCGGCTCACCCGCCAGCGCTTTGGCAACACCATCGGCTTCTATGTGCCGCTCTATCTGTCGAACCTGTGCGCCAACGACTGCACCTACTGCGGCTTCTCCATGAGCAACCGCCTCAAGCGCAAGACCTTGAATAGCGAAGAGATTGAGCGCGAGTGTCTGGCCATCAAGGCACGCGGTTTCGACAGCGTGCTGCTGGTGACCGGCGAGCACGAGCACAAGGTGGGGCTCGCCTATTTTCGTGAGGTGATGCCCATCATCCGCCGCCACTTCAGCACGGTGGGGATGGAGGTACAGCCCCTCTCGCAAGCCGAATATGCCGAGCTGAAGACCCTCGGCCTCGACGCCGTCATGGTCTATCAGGAGACCTACCACGCCCCCACCTACGCCCGCCACCACCTGCGCGGCAACAAGCGGGATATCGCATGGCGCCTTGCCACGCCGGATCGGCTGGGCCGCGCCGGTATCGACAAAATCGGCTTGGGGGCGCTGATCGGTCTCTCCTCGGACTGGCGCGCCGACAGCTACTTTGTCGCCGAGCATCTGAGCTGGCTTGAGCGTCACCACTGGCAGAGCCGCTACTCGCTCTCCTTCCCGCGTCTGCGTCCCTGCACCGGTGGGCTGGAGCCTGCCGTAGTCATGTCGGATCGCCAACTGGCCCAGCTTATCTGCGCCTGGCGACTTTTCTCGCCCACGCTGGACTTGTCCCTCTCCACTCGCGAGTCCGCTACGTTTCGCAACGGTGCGGTGCGCCTTGGCATTACCCAGATGTCGGCCGAATCGCGCACCCAGCCGGGTGGCTATGCCGAGGGGGATAAAGAGGAGCTGGAGCAGTTCGCCATCCATGACGATCGCCCGGTGGGGGAAGTGGCCGCCGCCGTGCGGCAGGCGGGGTTGCAGCCGGTGTTCAAGGACTGGGAACCCTTCTTGGGCCGATAGGGGCGGCCACGCCCCCTTTGCCTGTCGTATCTGGGCGTCCGGCCAGACTCCGTGCCTGTGGCGAGCAGGCACGGCTGCGCCGTGCAATCGTAGGGTCGATTAGCCGTCAGGCGTAATCGTCCGAGGGGATAGTCGATGGCACGGCTTCGCCGAGCAGGATGCGAGGCCAAAGAAAAGTCACCAGTCGAGCGGCCACCCCCGCTTATTCGCCCGACTTCGTCGGGTTCCTTAGGCTCACCCACTTGTCCGACGGCACGCGGCGACGGGCCTTTGGCCTTCGCCATCCATGGCTTCGGCCAAAGTCCGCTTCGAACATCCCTGTTCTCGCGCCAAATCGGGTCGAGCTGCGCTCACCCTTTTCCGATTTGGCCCATGGCCCGGCGCCGCTCGCTCGACATCCTGTCTCGCGGCCTGGACAAGCGGGTTCGTCTCAGCGAATAAGAGGGGGGCGGTTGAGGCCGGTGTCATGTGATCACTAGGTCTATATAAGAGGACTCCATCAAAAACCCCGAACTATACAGCTACTGATATATTCCATTGGTGATTACTTATAAGCACATCTAGATGCCCTTATATGGAACTTTTCGCGGTCATCTGGGCGTTCATTTAACTCTTGGCTATATTTTATTGCTAATTGATGATGCCAATAAGGGGCCATCATCTCTTTATAAGGGGCTTTGGGGCCTAGGGTTACATAATTAATTGGTTTTAAATGATTATCCCTGTATAGTTCAAGGTATAGTTTTGGTGGGATGTTATGTTCTAGGTCAGGATCGATAGCCTTTATCTCCTCTGCACCATAGCTAAGATGTGTAATTATAATTCGGTGTTCTTGTTCATCCTTATAATCTGAATCTTTAATTAAATAGGGTATTGGGCCTAGAAGCTTCGCCAAGGATTGATATTTTTCATTTGTTGGTGAATCACCTATAAATGCCTTTGCAGCACGTGTCAACTTGTCAATAATGTTATACAGTTCGCATTTTACATCATTTACAGGATAGCCATTCTTGTCAATGTAAATAACACGATAGAATGCGGCGCTTTCATCTGAACCACTATCTTCATTATTATATGAAGTATATTTGTTGTGATCTGCTTTTTCTGTTGTTTTATTAAGCAGCCTATAATCAAAGAAATCGTTAATATTGAAGGTTATGGCACAACCGCAAGCATCATCATTTAGATGGTTTTTGCTATAAAAGCGCCACATATTAAGACTGTCGCTATCGGGTAGAAAACAACCAACAAAAACAGGGTTTGCTTCTATAGGTTCATGACCTATGGCTCGCCAAAGTAATTTCCCTTCATTGGGGTCATTAACTGCATTAAGATGTCCTAGTCGTAATGGACTTTTCTCCTTTAACAATCGATTTCCCACGGATAAAGAAGTGTAATGGGTCATGGTCGGTTGCTTGTTAGTATCAGCAATTAACTTTGACAAAAGCTGTCGTCGTATTTCTGTGATTTCTGAAGATATTGTCTCTCTTTCAATTTTATCTATTTGCTCGATAGACTTTGAACCATATTCAGGGTCGTTACATATTCTTTTGAATAACTCAATGGCCTTGGCTTTGTTTTTGCCCTTATAACTATCATTTAAATATATTAGGCCGAGGTTATATAGTGCTCTTGCATTATTTTTTTCTGCAGCTTTGTTAAACCATTTTATGGCTTCCTTGAAGCTTTTTATTACGCCGCGACCATTCTGGTACATCAAGGCAAGGTTGCACTGCGCGATAGCATTTCCTTGTTTTGCTGCCTTGCGATACCAAGTTGCAGCCTCTTTATAATTTTTAATTCCAGTTGGGCCATATTGGTAAATCACACCAAGGTTATTCTGTGCACCATGATGACCCTTATCAGCTGCCTTACGATACCAAATGGCAGCTTCTTCTTTGCTTGTGGGAACGCCAAGGCCATTAGAGTACATCAGGCCAAGATAAAATAGGGAATCAGGATCGTCTTGCTCCGCCCCTTTACGATACCAGTAGAGCGCTTCATCGTAGTTTTGTTGAACTCCCTTACCATCTTCATATGCTCGGCCAAGGTTACCCTGTGCAACTGCGTTTCCTTGTTCAGCCGACTTCCGATACCATCTAGTCGCCTCATCGTAATTTTGGGGAACCCCCTGACCAATATTATAAGCTACGCCGAGATTATTTTGAGCATACATATGGTCCTGCTCTGCGGCCTTTAGATACCACTTGGCAGCCTCTTCATAATTCTGTTGAACTCCTTTACCAATGCTGTATCTCCATCCAAGACTAAACTGTGCCTCTGCATCACCTTGCTCAGACTTTTTAATTAGTTCATTTATTTCTGAAGATTGCTCTGGGATGTTCATATAATTCCACGTGTCAGGCTGAATAGTGCGTTATTAATGTTCTTGAACAATGTTAATATTTATTCTTGGTGTAATGAATCCTTTATGTGGGAAAGTGTGAGTTATTGCAATGTTTACTTTGTAGGGAGTTTGAGGATTGGCGTACCCAATAGCCGATATTGCCGTAGCGATGATGGGGCGACAGCTGGTTAACACCTGCGCCACCCAGCAGTTGGCCGGTGGTGGCGCAGAAGATGCCCATGTCAAAGGCGCGTCCCGCCGCACAATCCTGCTCGCAGCTGGTAAACCACTCCAGCGCGCTCACCCGGGTAAATGAACGGGAGCACCAGCTCATCCATTGGCCGACCGTCTCGATCGATTCGTGGGCCGCGCGGACAAACTCATCGGTATCGGCCGGTTCGAACGGGCGGATCACGAGTTGAGCGTTGGCAAGACGCTGGAATAGCATCACTTATCCTGCTTTTTCAGGAAGTAACTGATATGCCCCGGCGGCATATCGGGCTGCTGGCCAAAGACTTCGTAACCCTGTTTCTGGTAGAAGGGGAGGGCCTGAAAACTGGTGGTTTCCAGATGGTAGTTGGTGATGCCCTTGCTTTGGGCGTACTGCTCCATGGCGCCGAGCAGGCGGCCGCCGCAGCCATCGCGGCGGATGCTTTCGTCGATCCAGAGCCAGTCGACGTGCAGCCAGCCCCACTTGATGTCGGCAATGATGCCGCCGTGTACCTTGCCCTCTTCATCCTTGATAAAGCTGGCGATCCGCTCGCGCAGATGGGTGCTGGCGCGATCCTTGTTGAAGCCCGAGAGACCAATGCGCAGCGCTTCGATCTCATCATCCTGAGGCGGTTGGGGTGGGGTTAGTTGCATAGTGCTTCCTGCTTGATGGTGGTTGTCTCTAGGGGATTGCCGCTTCCAGCGCGGCTATCTCACCGCCGCTGATAAGCGGCAGGTTGCGGCTGATCTGCTCCACCGGCCAGTCCCACCAGGCGATGGCGTTGAGACGGGCGATGGTGTCATCGTCGAAGCGGTAGCGGATCACCTTGGCGGGGTTGCCGCCGACCACGGCATAGGCAGGCACGTCACCGGTAACCACGGAGCGGGCGGCGATAATGGCGCCGTTGCCGACCTTTACCCCCGGCATAAGCAGGGCATCATAGCCAATCCAGACATCGTGGCCGATGACGGTATCGCCCTTGTAGGGCATGCTGCCCGGGGCGGGGGCTGCGCTCTCCCAGCCGTTGCCGAAGATAAAGAAGGGGTAGGTGGAGAAACCGGAGGTCTGGTGATTGGCGCCGTTCATGATGAACTTCACCCCGCGGGCGATGGCGCAGAACTTGCCGATGATCAGCTTGTCGCCGACGAAGGGGAAGTGGTAGAGGACGTTGCGCTCGAAGCCCGCCGAATCCTCCGGGTCGTCGTAATAGGTGTAGCCACCCACCTCGATATTGGCCCCCTTGATGGTGTTCTTGATAAAGCACACCTGGGGGAAGCCGTTCATGGGGTGGGGATTGGCGGGATCGGGTCCGTGCATGGGGAACACCTCTGGAATCGGGTCTCAGGCTACCCTAACGGAATCGGGTGGAGCCTGGCCACCCTTTTGTGCCCTCCGCTTCGCCAGTCTCTGTCGCCCGGTGGTGGTGAGCGCATCGACCCCGCCGGGGTTTGTCTCTAGCATAAGGAGGATGCGGGGCAGGGGCTCCGCCATGCGGGTGGTGGTTGATGCCCGTTTACGGACTTCTGGCGGAGAGAAAAGATGAAGCTGCGTTCCTTGTTGATGGTGGGTGCCCTGCTGCTGGGCGGTTGTGCGGTCAATCCCTACGGTGGCACTCAGGCTCCTGTCAGTGAACCGGACCAGCCAGTAAGTCAGCCGGACAAGCCGGTGACCAAGCCGGATGCCGGGGCGCCGCTGCCCAAACCGGTGGCGCCGACCGGGCTGGCGCTGGCCATGGCCGATGCCTTTGTGCAGGCCCCCGAGGTGCGCGAGCTGGCGCAAACCGGCCAGCCGGTGCTGCTGCTCACTCCGCCCCAGAACGGCACCGGCGAGCCGGTGGACACCCGCGCCATGGCGGCGGCCATGAGCAAGCGCATCCAGAGCAAGAGCGGTTTTCGCTTTGTCGACCCGGGTCAGGTGGCGGCCATCACCGGTCAGCTTGAGTATCAGCAGGGCAGGATGAATCCGGCCTCCCTGGTGCGGCTCGGCCGCCAGACCGGCGCCGGCTACATGCTGTACGGGGATCTGGTGGCCGAGGGCAGCCGCTATCGGCTGTCGATGACCCTGATGGAGCTGCGCAGCGGTGAGCTGCTCTGGAGCGGCAGTCGCTCCGCCAGCCACTGATAGCTAGAAAGGGTTGCAGGAGCAAACTTGCATGATTGCTCCTGGCTTCCCTGTCTTAAGGAAACTTGATTACTCGGCTATGTGAATGCCAAGGCATATTAGTTGACGAGAATGGCGCGAGGTTTGTTGAGTGGAACAACATTGACATCATCAAGGACGGTAAAGTGTTCCAGTGAGTTGGTATCTGTGGTGAATTTTATGGTTGTACTTGCTTGGCTTGCGACAAAAGAGAATGAGAAATAAGTCCAGTCAATGGCATCGCTGCGTTCTGTCTTCAAGTTATAAATATAGTGCTCATCACCGATCATGACGTTCAGTTTGGCTGTCCCATCCCGGTTATAGTTTTTTTGGGTGCCAGCATAAAATGTAACTAGATACTTGGCGCCAATCTTGGTTGGAAATGACTGTTCGATGCCGCCCCCGGTTTTTGAATAATAGTTATTTAGATCAATCACATAATCGCCATCTGGGGTGTAGATCTTGCTGCCACCCGACGCGGATACATGAGAAGACCACTCAACGCCCTCACCCAAGGTTTTCCACCCAGGGAGACTGATCTCGTCATTCCCGGGCAAGGTTTCCCAAATGGAAGGTCTGGCTGGTGAGTTTTCAAAACTGCCGTTGACTAGCAATTGGTCACATTCGTTGGCATAAATAATATTGCTAAAAGTTATGGCAAGTATTAACAGGTAATTTTTCATAGATAAATCCTCTTTGTTTTAAAAATGTTATTTTAAAACGGGCAATACAGATGTCATGTGCCCATATGGGGCTTGATAAGGGGAGGCCATTAGGTGGTTGCATACAATGAAATTCATTGTAGGGTGTTGTGTCAATATTCGTTTTAATCACGACTGCCATTAATAAATTGGCATATAGTAACGCCGCAATTTTTATGCGGCGTATTCAGTTATTTTAAAATATATTGTGCGCAGACCTATGCCGAGGTGCTCTGGCCTATTCCATCTTCTTCAGAAAATAGGTGGTATGCCCAGGCGGCATGTCCGGCAGCTCGCCAAAGACCTGGTAACCCTGCTTCTGATAGAAGGGCAGCGCCTGGAAGCTGGTGGTTTCCAGATGAAAGTTGTTGATGCCCTTGCTTCGGGCGTACTGCTCCATGGTGGCGAGCAGGCGGCCGCCCCAGCCATCCTGGCGGATGCGCTCGTCAATCCAGAGCCAGTCCACGTGCAGCCAACCCCACTTGAGGTCGGCGGTGATGCCGCCATGCACCTTGCCCGCTTCATCCTTGATAAAACTGGCGATGTGCTCGCGCAGGTGGGTGCCGGCCTTGCCGATGTTGTAGCCCGACAGGCCGATGCGCAGTGCGTCGACATCCTGCTCGGCAGGGGGTTGTGGTGGGGTCAGGTGCATGGTCTCTCCAGAGCCGGGTAAAGGGCCTCTATCCATAACCGTTAAGACTCAATGCGGTCAAGTGGTTGCCCGACCTCAATGGTTATCAGCCTGCCGGGCGGGCAACCCGGCATCACAACTGCGGGAAGTAGCAGGCGGCCATGTCGACCGGGTGATCGGGACTGCCGGGCAGGTAGAAGTGCCAGCCCGCATCGGTGAAGGCACGCAGCTCGCTCTCCACGAACTTGAGGGCGAGGCTGAGGGCCTGCAGGGCATCGACGCCATAGATGAAGGTCTTGTTGCCAAGGCCGTCCAGCTTCACCTTGCAGCGCCAGTCACCGCCGGCGGACTTGGGGTCCGGCTCGGGGGCGCGGATGGCAATCTTCACGGTCAGCTGTTCTCCCTCGATGCTGATGGCATCGAAGCGGGCTTTCACTATGGCTCTCTTCATCTGGACGATCCTTTTCCGGGGGCCGGCGCCTGTCTGGCCGGGGGCTGATGGTCGGTGAGCCGGCCGTCAGTGGCAGACTCAGGAAGGTCAGCCTAATGGATGCGAGCGTCGCAGACAACGGGCGCAGCGACTGTCTGTGAGGTAGGATGAATATCGGTGAGCAGCACCTGCATCGGGGTGTGAGCCGTAGAGAATTTCGCCGGTACAAGGCATGGTTTGGCGTGTAAAGACAGCTTAGGTGACTGAGTTATTTGATAAATGCTTACTGATGATTGAATTAAATACCCGCACGGAGCCTGTCGCGGTACGATAACCAGAGCAGGCGGCAGTCTGATCTTGGCTGTTGGTAATCAGATTTAAAGGAAATGGCATGGCTCTCTCGGTCAAACAACTATATGAAGTGATGGCCCAGCTGCCCGATCCCGTCTTCATCCTGAGCGAGGATGGCTACTACATCGAATACATCGGCGGGATGGAGCAGCAATCCTACCAGGATGGCAACCCGCTGGCGGGCAAGCGGCTGGCCGATGTGCTGCCCGAGATCATGGCGCAATGGGTGATGGAGCAAATTGCTCTGGCGCTGGATTCGGGCCAGGTGCAGGTGGTGGAGTATGAACTGGCTGCGGTTGAAGTCGATGGCATCAATGCCGGGGTTGGACCGCAGGGCCCGCAGCGCTTCGAGGGCAAGATTGCGCCGCTGCCCTCCCGCTACGACGGCAAGCGGGCGGTGGCCTGGGTGACCCGCAGCATTACCCGCCAATACGAGCTGCAGCAGCGGCTCAAGCAGCAGAGCGAGACCGATCAGTTGACCGGCCTCTACAACCGGCGCTTCTTTTTCGAGCATTGCCAGCAACAACGGCTCGGCAGCGCGTGCTGCGGCCTGGTGATGCTGGACATCGACCATTTCAAGCAGATCAACGATCGCTTCGGCCATCAGCAGGGTGACCGGGCGCTGCAGCGCTTCTGCAACTGCGTGGCAGACCAGTTGAGGGCGGACGATCTGTTTGTGCGCAGCGGCGGCGAGGAGTTCCTGATCCTGCTGCCCGGCCTGAGCGAGCCGGATCTGCTGGTGTTGGCGGAGCGGATCCGGGCGGCCGTGGCGGCCCTGCCGGCGGATCCGGTCGCCTTTACTGTCAGCCTGGGCACCACCCTGGTGCAGCCGGGGGAGGAGATCAACCAGGCGCTGGCCCGCGCCGACGAGTGGCTCTATCGGGCCAAACGGGCCGGCCGCAACCGGGTCGCTCACTGCCCGGTGGCCCGCCGTCGAAATGGCTGAGTAATGGCAGGCCATCGCTTGATTGTCTTTGGCATATCCAGAATGAACCGGCTATCAATGAGTCATGCGAGCAAGCATATATTTTGCTGATATTGACGAACTGATGCTGTTAATATTAACAGGGCACTCTCTGGTCTTATTCAAGCTGTTGAACAACTCACCGAGGTTTTGTCGTTATGTTATCAGACGGAGCTGAATTGATTATCTTGAGGCCGAAATGACACATCTTATTTCCTTTTGAAACAATCCGATTCAAACAGTCATGAATTATTAACCTTGACCTTTATGGCGATTTCAACGATGGTAGCGTGGCATCCCCGTTTCCTCTTGGTGATCATGTTGATCGCAGGCGGGCTTGTTTTTTCTACGATCCGGTCGATATGCCGCTGCATATCACCAGCCTAATTACACGGGCCAATAAAATAAAAGATGACAGATTAATAAGGTGTATATCGCAATGAGTGTTGCTATTGCTGAAAAGAGTAATCCCGCATCAAAGTTGAAATGGGAGAAAAGTGATTCGGTATGGACCATGGGCTTATATGCCACTGCGGTCGGTGCCGGTACACTGTTTCTCCCAATTACCGTTGGCAGTAATTCGCCGGTTATTTTGCTATTTATATTATTGATGGCATTTCCGCTTTCTTATTATTCCCATCGGGCGTTGAGTCGTTTCGTATTATCCAGCTCCCATCGGGAAGGGGATATTACCCACGTGGTGGAAGAGCACTTCGGTGCGCGGGCGGGCAAGCTGCTGATGCTGGTCTACCTGATGGCCTTCTACCCCATCATTCTGGTCTACAGCATCTCCATCACCAACGCGATCCAGAGCTTTGTGGTGCATCAGCTGGGCAATGCCGAGATCCCGCGCGGCTTGCTGGTGCTGGGGGTGATGCTGGGGCTGCACCTGGTGCTGCTGGCAGGCAAGCAGATCGTGGTGTCGGCCATCAGCGTGCTGGCCCTGCCCATGGTTGCCTTCCTCATCGGCCTCTCCATCTATCTGCTGCCCCAGTGGAGCCTCTCCTACTTCAGCGAGAGTCAGGGGGTGGACTGGCGCGATCCGGCATTCTGGAAATCCCTCTGGCTGATCGTGCCGGTGATGGTGTTCTCGTTCAGCCACGCGCCCATCATCTCCTCCTTCAGTGCGGCGCAGAAGAAGCGCTGTCAGGCGAGCGCCGACCAGCGCGCCAAGCGCATTATCAAGTGCAGCAGCCTGCTGATTTGCGGCAGCGTGCTGTTCTTCGTGGTGAGCTGCGTGATGAGCCTGAGTCAGGCCGAGATGGCGCAGGCCCGCATCGACAATATTTCGGTGCTGTCGGCGCTGGCGAACAAGTTCTCCAATCCGCTGATCGCCTACGTGGGGCCGCTCATCGCCATTCTGGCCATGTCCAAATCCTTCCTCGGCACCTCCATGGGGGTGAGCGAGGGGACGGTGAGCATGGTGAACGGTGCCTGTCAGGGGCTGGGGCTGTCGCTGCGTGAAGCGACCATCGCACGGGTCTCGTCGGTCATCCTGTTCGTGGTGACCGGGGTGATTACCTACTTGAACCCGAACGTGCTGGAGATCATCGAGAAGGTGAGCGGGCCGCTCATCGCGGTGATCCTGTTCCTGCTGCCGGCCTGTTCCATCTATCGTCTGCCCGCCCTCAAGCGTTATCGCGGGGCGAGTACCCTCTTCGTGCTGGTGATCGGGCTGCTGGCCATCTCGGCCCTTATCTACGATCTGCTGTGACGGCGGATCCCGCACAAGTCAAAAAGGGCGACCCATGGGTCGCCCTTTTTCTTGGTGTTGCCGTTAGCCGAGCAGGGTGGAGACGCTCTGGCCGGCCATCAGCAGGCCGATGGCCAGGGCGCTGAACCAGACCAGGGTTGCGCTCACCAGCAGGTAGCCGCTGGCAACGAACAGGCCGTCGCGCTGCAGCATGCCGATGGCCAGCAGCAGAATGGCCCAGGCCGGCATGGCGTTGGTGAAGGGGATGGCCCCGAGCGGCAGCATCAGCAGCAGGGCCGCCAGCATGATCAGCAGGCCGTTGCAGCGGTTGATGGTACTGCTGCCGGTCAACAGCAGCAGGCGCGGGCGGATGAAGCGATCGATGCGGGCCAGCAGATCCGCCCCCTTGTGCAGGGTCGGCTTGAGCTGCTCGGCGGCGAAGCGGCGCTCCATCAGGATGGCGGGCAGCCAGGGCACCCGGTTGAGGGTGATGCCGATGCCGATGAACAGGATCAACAGGCCAAACGGGGTGCTGACGCCTGGGATGGAGACCGGCAGCAGGAAGGGCACGGTGAGCAGCACGCAAAACAGCAGCATGCCCTGTTCGCCGACCAGGGCCAGCATCTGGCGCAGGCTGATATGGCTCTCCTCGATGGCGTGGGCGGTGGCCCGCAGGGTATCGGAGAGCTTGTTCTGGGGGTCGTTGAGTTGCGCGGCAACCATTCCCTGATGTCCTTCTGGTGAGTTGAACCGGCTCACCATGAGCCGATTGCGCGCCAGCATACGTGGCACAGGTTAATCCGGGATGAATAACCGCAGGCGCGGATGTGCCGTTTGCCGGCAGGCTGCCGGTGGTGGCGACAGAGTGTGATCGCCCCGCTGAAAATCGCTTGATACAGGTCGGGTTTAGGATGGGGGCCAGTGGGCTCTGATATGCTTGACGGGCACTGATGCAGCGCACGGAGGAGCCGTGATGAAACGAGCAGGGATCATGATGATGGGACTGTTGTTGCCGCTGGGGCAGGCCTGGAGCGCCGAGGGGGAGGCCGCCCTCGGCTGGCAGGTGACGCCGTTCTTCGGCTACAGCTCGGCCATCGACTTCGAGGCCAATGACGACCCCAAACCGACGCCCGTCGCCACCCGGCTGGAGTCCTTGCAGGGGGAGCGCTCCGGCAGTTGGGGCCTGTTCATCAGCAAGGAGGTGGATGACCCCGGCATGATAGAGCTGCTCTACAGCCACCAGTCCACCCGCCTCTCCCCCGATCAGCCGGATCGGTTGACGGTGGACACCCTCCACTTTGCCGGGGCGCTCACCCTGTCGGACAACCTGATGGCCCCCTATATCGGCGCCGGTATCGGGGCGACCCGCTTTGCCGCCTACGACAGCGACGTCGCCCCCTCCATGTCGCTGGCGCTCGGGGTGCAGCCGCGCCTGACCGAGCATCTGGCACTGCGGGCCGAGGTGCGCGGTTATGGCTCGCTGGTCAACGACAACAGCCAGTTTCTGTGCAACCCGGACCAGTGCGTGTTCAAGGTGCGCGGCGAGCTGGTGACCCAGTGGCAGGCCAATATCGGCCTGACCCTGCGGTTTTGAGCCCCTTGCACTGCGGCGCCTTGCCACCCCTGCCTCGTACACTGCCCTCGCTGTCGACCCCGCGGCTGCTGCTGCGGGCATTGGATGCCGGGGACAGTGCCGATCTGTTCGCCATCTACGGGGACTCCGAGGTCATGCGTTTCGTCGGCGAGCCGCCGTTTCCCTCCCTCGCCACCGTGGCGCAGATGCTGGCGAGCGTCGCGCGGTTGCTGGCCGCCGGCGAATCGCTGGAGTGGGGGCTGGTGGCGCGCGACAGCGGCCGCCTGATCGGCACCTGCGGCCTGCACAGCTTTGCGGGGGATGCCGGTCTGCGCCAGGCAGAGGTGGGCTGCATGCTGGCTCGCAGCCACTGGGGAGAGGGATGGATGGCAGAGGCGCTGACGGCCCTGATCGCCTATGCCCGCCAGCTCGGCATCGCCACCCTAGTGGCGGATATCGAGCCGGACAATCTGCCCAGCCAGCGGTTGTTTCGGCGGCTGGGCTTTGTCTGGCAGCAGGATAGTTGCTACCGCTTGTCGCTTGAGGGGATCACACCAGACCACGGGTGAGGCGGCTGAGCGGTTCGTTGACGTCGAACAGCTTGAACTGCACCGCGCTGGCGCCCATGGCGAGCACCCGTTGCTCGTGCATGGTGGCGTAGGCGAGGGCGCTCGCCTCATCCTCGAACAGATAGATGCCGCCCGCCTCGCCGGTGCGTGGGTTCTCGGTCCAGATCTTGGAGATGAAGCCGGGCTCCTTGGTGATGGACTCGGCCAGCGGCATGGCCGCGGCGGTGAGGGCCGGCCCCATCAGCTCGGCGGGGAAGTTGAAATGGATCTGCAGCAGGCTGGGCATGGTGAACCTCTCGTGGGCGTTGAATGACTAAGCCCGCATCATAGGAAGCCGGCATCTTGGCTGCAAGAAGGCACATTTTCGTGGCATAGTTACCGCAAAGTAACCACTTGCGAGCCTTCCCTTGTCCTCACTGCCCTGTCCCGCCTACCGGGTGCTGCGCCTGCTGGCCGGCAAATGGAAACCGGCCATCCTGTTTCATCTGCGCGTGCAGACCCTGCGCTTTGGCGACCTGCGCCGCAGCCTGCCCGAGGTGAGCCAGAAGGTGCTCACCGCCCAGCTCAAGGAGCTGGAGAGCGACGGCGTCATCATCCGCACCCTCTACCCCGACGTGCCGCCCCGGGTGGAGTACAGCCTGAGCCCGCTCGGTATCGCCCTGCTCCCCCTGCTTCAGCAGATGCACGACTTCGCGCTGAGCCACGGCGATCTGCTGGCGCAGAGTGAAGCGGGGGCGGCCCGCGACGAGCCCCATCTAGGCGAGCCCAGTTAATCCCGCGCCGGCCAGACCATCACCCACTCGGCGCAGCCGGTGTGAGGATCCACGCCCTCTGCCGCCACCTGAAACCCTTGCGCGCGATAGAAGTCGCACGCGGCCCGGTTCTGCTGATAGACCTGCAGCCGCAGGGTTGGCAACTGCTGTTTGGCGTGCTCGAGCAGGGCCTTGCCCAGCCCTTGCCCCTGCCGCGCGGGGGCCACGAAGAGGGCGGCCAGGGAGCCCTGGTGCAGGGAGTAGAAGCCCAGCACCTGTTCACCCAAGCAGAGCAGCTGGCTGTCGGCGGCGGGCAGATAGATCTCCCGCATCGGCGCCAGGTTGGCGTGCCAGTAGGCGGGCTCGATGAAGTAGTGGGCCTGCAGGGAGGCCTCCAGCCAGATGGCGAGGACGGCCTCGGTGTCGGCCGGGGTGAAGGGGCGGATCTGCATGGGTGTCTCGTCTGGAATCATCACAAGGGAGGCATGGTAACAGCACAGGCCCGGTCGTCACCCGGTGAGTGGCCAAACTGCTACCCCCATAACAAAACAGGCGACCCGCAGGTCGCCTGTTGCCGTTAGCCGGCGTAGGGGAGGGATGAGTGGTGCAGCACGATGCGCACCTTGCCGTCGTCCCCCTTCTTGAAGCCCCAGGTCTTGTCGACCGTGGTCTGCTTGTTGTCCCGGTCGGTCAGGTGCACCTTGCCCATGGTGAGGGCCATGTCGCCGTTGATGTAGACGGCGGCGTTGTCGTAGTTGTAACTCTGCCAGTTCTTGAGGGCGAAGCCGGTGTCGGCGGGATAGGCCTGATTGTTGCCGACGAAGTAGGCCAGCGCCCCTTCCTGATTGATGCGGAAGGTCTGTTCGCCGCCGGCCAGGGTCGGTTTGAACAGCACGGGGCCATGGTGGTAGCCGTAGGCGCCGTCGAGCACGGCGGTAGCGGTGGCGCTGGCCTTGTCGATGCCGCCGCTGCGGTAGTCGTCGCTGATCTGGATCAGGGCCTTGCCCCAGGCATCCTGCGCGGCCTTGATCTCGGCTTCGGTGATGTTGTTGTTGGCGATCTGGGCGGCGCTGAGGGAGCCGCTGGCGGCGAGCAGAACGAGGACAAGGCCGGATTGCTTGGTGAACAGCATCTTGGTGAGCAACTTCATACGGTCGTGACTCCTGGGTGTCGCGTTTAAGGAGTCCCGGAGTTTATCTATCTGCGATGAATAAAAATTGAACCCTCCATTCAGGCTTGAGTGGGGAGGGATCGGCCTCCCTCCCATCCCCTGTTCCCTTCAGCGGGCCCGCAGCAGCCAGCGACTGGCCGCCCCCAGCGCCAGCAACCGGTAGCCGAGCAGGGAGAGCGCCAACAGCGCCGGCACCTTCAGCAGCTCCCACCACGCCTGCTTGCCCTGCGGGCCGAAGATCATCAGCCACACCACCAGCATCATGTGCAGACAGTAGAGGCCCAGCACCTTGGGGGCCTGGTGTTCGAGCCAGCTGCCTCGGCCCCAGCCCGGGTTGGCCAGCAGCAGGCCGAACAGCCCCAGCGCCCAGGGCAGGGAGCCGAGCAGGAAGTCGTGGCGGTTGAGGGGCACGGCGGCAAAGTGCAGCAGCCCTGCGGCCTCCAGGGCGTAGAGCCCCATCCCTGCCACCATCAGCAGGGCGCAGTGCCTGGCATCCGGCTGCCAGGCGCGCAGGCGCAGCTCGGCGCCAAGGGCCACGAACAGCAGCGAGAAGAAGGGGCCGTTGCGGGTCAGCAGGGCCCACTCGCCCCCCAGCAGCGGCGGGCCATAGGAGCCGCCGAGCAGGGCCAGCCCGTAGAGCAGGACGCCCAGCAGCAGGGCCAGCCGGGGCAGGCGGGCCTGTTGGCAGAGCGCCAGGATCAGCACCGCCAGCATCAGGGCGGGCAGGAACCAGAGGTGGATCATGCCGCCTACCCACCAGGCGTTGAGCGGATCCCCCAGCTGCATCTGCCACTGGCTCGCCATGGCCGGCAGGTAGCCCTCGCTCACCGCCGCGAGCGGGTTGAAGGGGATCAGCACGTAGAGCAGGCTCCACGCCAGCCAGAGTCCCAGCAGCGGGCGGCAGTAGCGCAGCGCCACCGTCAGGGGGCGGCCTGCGGCGAGAGCGGGTTGCAGAAAGTAGCCGGCGCAGAGGAAGAACAGCGGCACTGCGAAGCGGCAGAGCTGGTTGATGATGCCCCCGAGCCAGAAGTAGAGGGTGCCGTCCCACAGGGTGGGATCGAAGGGGTTGCTGAAGGGGGAGAGGTGAATGGCCATCACCGCCATGATGGCCACCACCCGTCCGCATTCGATGCTGGAGATGCGCATGCTGCCTCTTGCCGCTTGGGTTGAGGGCGCACCCTAGCAGCCGCAGGCGATCCTCATCCAGCCGCCAGGCCGGCAACTGTGACCCCCATCGGCGGCCGGTTACCCTTTGTTACCCGAGGTGCGGGCAAGGTTACCGCCGCCGAGAGGCAGATCCCGTTTTGCCGTCGGTAAACGCGCTAGAGCAGGGCCACCAGCACGGTGACCAGGGCGCCCAGCAGCAGCAGGGCGATGCCGCGCGCGGCCGGGCCGTGCAGCTTGTTCCACATCAGCAGGCTGGTGAGGGCCAGCAGCAGCATGGCCAGCGCTGCCAGATCCCCCACCAGCTGCCACGGCAGGCCGGTGCCCATGCCACGGTGCAGCCGGTTGAGGCTGGCGGCGAAGTTGGCCTGCTGCAGTTCGGTGCGCACCAGCAGGGTGCCGGCCACATAGCTGGCGGCCACGCTTTCGCTCAGGGTGACGCCGCGCATCTCCCAGCGGGCCGGCAGGGTGAGCGGGCCGTCGGGGGTGGGCAGGGTCTGGGGCGGGGTGAGCTGGACGCGCCTCTCCTCGAACCCTGCTGGATAGCGTTGTTGCAGCAGGCTTTTCAGCTCATCCGGGCTGCTCAGCGGTGCGCTCAACACTATCTCTTCGCTGGACTTATCGGTGTGGGGGCCGGGCAGCGGCAGCACGGCCCTGTGTTGCAGCCAGAGGCCGGTGAGGCCGTAGAGCAGCATCAGGGTGAGGGTGGCAAAGCCGGCCCAGGCGTGGATGCGGCGCACCCACTTGTTGTTGTGCAGGGGGAGTTTTCTGCGTTTCATCGCTCGGTGCTTCATAAAAATCTGGCCAGCGGAAGCTGGCCAGAGGGATCGGGAAAAGGCGGGGATCAGAAGCGGTAGGCGGCGCTCAGATGCAGCTGACGGGGTGTGCCCGGCATGATCTGGGAGGCGCTGGTGGCGCTGACGAAGTAGTCGTGATCGGTCAGGTTCTCCACGCTCAGCTGGGTTTCCCACTGCTGCCAGCGGTAGCCGGCACGGGCATCGAAGCGGGCGTAACCGGGCAGGGTAGTGGTGTTGGCGTTGTCGGCGAAGCGATCGCCCACCGCGGTCACCCCGGTCTCGCCGAACCAGCCCTGCTTGCCGCTCTGATAGCCGGCGAACAGCTCGCCGTTCTGGCGGGAGACGTTCATCGGCCGCTTGCCTTGCAGATCGGCGTCCGCCTTGACCTGCTCGGCATCCTGGATGGCGATGCCGCCGCGCAGGTAGAACTCGTCAGTCAGCTGGGCGCGGGCGCTCAGCTCGATCCCCTCGGTGCGCTGCAGACCGGTGAGGATCACCTTGGTGGGATCCAGCGGATCCTTGCTGCGCTTGTTGTACATCTCCAGCCGGTAGAGGGAGAGGGTGGTCGCCAGGCGGCCATCCAGCCAGTCGCTCTTCACGCCGCCCTCGTACAGCCGGGTGTGCTGGGGATCCAGGTTGTTGTTCTTGTCGCCCGGGGTGATGCCGATAAGCTCGCCGCCCACCGGGGTGAAGGTCTTGCTGTAGGAGGTGTAGAAGGCGTGCTCCTCGATCGGGTTCCACACCAGGCCCAGGCGCGGACTCAGGCTGGTGACCGAGACGGTCTCCTCCTTGTTGAGGTCGTTGCGACGGCTGGTGACGGTGAAGTCGTCGCGGCGCAGACCCGCCAGCAGGTGCCAGTCGCCCAGACTGAGCTGATCCTGCACATAGAGGCCGTAGCCACGCACCTTGTGGTTGGCGTCGCTGGAGAGCTTCATGGCGCCGTCGTAGGTGGGCAGGGAGCCCGGATCATAGAGGTTGCCGGCCGGGATCGCGGTGGCGTTCTGGTAGAGCTTGGGGGTGCGCTCCTGCCAGTTCTGCTCGAAGCCCACCAGCAGACGGTGCTCGACGGGGCCGGTCTGCAGCTGGCCTTCGGCCTCGGTGTTGCTGATCAGGCTGTTGGCCTTGAGATCCTGCTGCCAGCGGGAGCGGGTCACCTGATCCCCCTTCACGCTGGTGACATAGGTGTTGTCGAACTGGCTGTCGAGGCTGGTGTAGCCCAGCTGCTGGCGCAGTTGCCACTGATCGTTGATGTCCCAGGTGAGGCGGGAGCGGGTGGACTGGGCCACGTCGTCGATGAAGTCGCGGCGGGTATCGCTGTAGACATACTCCTTTGGCACGTCGGCGGGGCGGCCATTGACGCCGGGGATGCCGCGATCCGGGGTGCGGTCGTGCTCGTTGCGCTCGTACTGCAGCAGCCAGTTCAGCTTGTCGCTGATCTCCCAGTTGACGGAGGGGGCCAGCAGGGTGCGCTTGCTGGTCACGCCGTTGCGAAAGCTCTCTTTGTCCTCTTGGGCCAGGTTGAGGCGCACCTGCACCTGTTCACCCGCTTCGCCGCTCAGGTCGGCGGCCAGTCGACGGCTGTCGAAGCTGCCGACTTGGGCGCTGACGCTGGACTCCAGCCCCTTATGCGGCTTCTTGCTGACCCGGTTGACGATGCCGCCGGTGCTACCACGGCCGTAGAGCACCGCCGCCGGTCCCTTGAGCACTTCGACCCGCTCGGTGTTGCCAAGGTCGCGGGTGTACTGCATGTCGTCGCGAAAACCGTCCAGATAGAAGTCATTGCTGGCGCTGAAGCCGCGGATGTTGACGCCGTCGAAGCGGGTGTCACCGCTGGCGTTGACGCCGGGGATGCCGGTCAGGGCCTCGCTCAGGGTGGGCTGGCCGAAGGCGGTCAGCTCGCTGGCCTTGACGCTGTCGATGGCCTGCGGCACCAGCTTGGCCGGGGTGTTGGTACGGGTCGCGGTGGCGACCTCTTCATGTTGGCTGCGTTTGCCGACCACTGTCATGGTCTCGTCTTCGGCGTGTGCGCCGGCGCTCAGGGCCAGCAGGGCGACACTCAGCAGAGTGCGCGGGTGGTGAGGTGTGTGCATGTTGCGTGTTGACTCTTGAAGAAGCGACCTGATGGTCTGAACTTGTTGATTTATTTGTAATTATTTTGTTTTCTCCCATCCGGGAGGATGCTAATGATATTGATTTTCATTAGCTGTGCAATAGAAACATGTTTTGGCGATGGGACTGGGTATCGGATGGCTCGCCAGCGCCGACAGGGCGCCCTGTCGGCAAGGTGACGGGAGGAGGGAAGAAAGGGGATGAGGGCTCAGTGGTCGGCGGCGGAGGGGGCGATCCCGGCCAGCTGCTTGCCCAGTACTAGCCGCGGCATCGGGTCGGTCTGCAGCGGGATATCCTGCAGCGGGGTGCCCTGCAGGTTGCGATGGATGATGTTGGCCGCCATCTGGCCGAGGGCCCGATAGCTGCTGATGGTGCCAACGGTGCAGCCGTGCTCGACATAGAGCTCGGCGCTGCAGATGGTGGGGATGCCCGCCTCGTTGAGGGCGGCCAGCAGTTCGGGGGCGATGGAGAGCAGGTAGCTGTCGGCGGCGAGAAACACGATGCTCTCTTTGGCGTCGTGCTGCAGCCGCTTGAGTTCGCTGGCCAGCCGCCGCTTGTCCGGCGCGATGCGCCAGGTGGTGAGCTCCCACTGGTAGCGACGGGCTTCGCGCAGCAGCAGCTCGCCGGTCAGCAGGGTGTTCTGCTCGCGCGGGTTGAACGGCAGCAGCAGCCCCTTGCCGGCGGGCAGATAGCGGCGGGCGTTGGCGAGCTGCAGTGCCATCGGCACCATGTTGCTGGTGCCGGCCACCATCTGGTTTTCCGTCTTGTCGTCGGACAGGAAGCCGGCCCCGACGGGGTCGGACACTATGCTGAAAATCAATGGTTTGCGGTTGCCCACCAGGCTCTTGACCATGGCCGTGGCGGTGGTGCCGAAGCAGTAGATGTAGTTGTAGTCGGCGAGGGAGGGCAGCAGTTGCTGGCGCAGCAGGGTGGCCAGCGCGGTTCTGTCCTGATTGGCGTTGAAGGTGACGAAGGTGGGGTGATGACCGAGCCGGTTCAGCTCGTCGCGAAAGCCGCGCTCGGCATCGGTCTCGCCGCGCCACAGCACCATGGCAATGGTCAGCGCCTGGACGGGCAGGGCGCAGAGCAGACAGCAGCAGATGAGCAGGCGTAGCGGCATGATGATCTCCTCGTCGTGGTTCTGTTGAGCCTAGATCATGGGGAGCAGGGCACGCCGACGCGGATGCAAAAGAGCGCGCCGGCATCAGCCGGCGCGCGCAGTGCAGAGGGGCCCGACTTAGAAGTCGTAGCGGGCCGCCAGCTGGAAGTCATCCTTGACGTTGAGCTTGCCGCTCTCTTTGCTGTCGAGGTTGTTGATGCGGTACTCGCCGATGACGCGCAGGTTCTTGTTGAACTTGTACTGGGCGCCCAGGGTGTAGTAGTCGATGGAGTCATAGTCGGCCTTGCCGTCCTGCTCGACCTTCTGCTTGTTCCACAGCGCCATCAGGCCGAAGCCGTTCTCGAAGTTGTAGCCCAGCGCCCCTTCCCAGCCGGTGTGATCCTTGCCGGTGGCCAGGAAGTCGGTGCCGTCCGCATAGCTCAGGGCGGCGTAGACGGCCTTGTTGTCGTACTTGGTGGAGAGCAGCCACAGCTTGGCATCCTCTTCCCCGTTCTTGTCGCGGATCCCCACGTTGTAGGCGGTGCCCAGCGCCAAGTTGAACGGGAAGGTGTAGGCCACGGCGGCGCCGTAGGCGGCATCGCTGTCCTTGCTGGTGGTCTCTTCGGTGTCACCGCCGTCGAACTTGTAGCTGGTGTCTACCTGGAAGCCGTTGAACAGACCGGAGTACTTCAGCACGGAACCGGCACGGTTGGTGGCGAAGGTGTCGGTCTTGGCGCCCAGCGCGTCGTTGCCGTAACCGTCGGAGAGAGACACGTCGGTCCAGTCAGCCAGGAAACCCGGGGCCCCTTTCTGGCGACCGAAGGTGATGTTGCCCCAGTCGGCGCCAACACCGGCGAACGCCAGACGGGTGCGCAGGTTGTCGGAGTTCTCGCTGATGGTCTTCTCGCTGTCGTTGATGTACATCTGCACTTCGTACTGGGCCAGCGCCTTCAGTTGGCTGTTGATCTGGCTGTCGACCTTGGCGCCGAAGCGGACGAACTGGTTGGCGCCCTGCTTGTCGCTGTACTCCTGGGTGCCGTTCGGATGGGTGCTGTCGACCCCTTCCTTCTTGTCACCGAAGAACTGGCCGGCGTAGATGCGGCCGTACAGATCCAGGGTGGTGGTGTCATTCTTGTAAACTTCAACGGCGTGAGCCTGGAAGGCCGCGGTGAGAGCCAGTGCCACTACAGTCAGCTTTTTCATCTTAATCCCTTGTGTTGCAAGCTTTGTTGTAAAAGACGGGGGCCATGCTAGGCAGGGGGGATGACAGCGGGGTGACACTCTCGTGAAGTGTCGGTGGCGGTTTGATGTCAAATTGGTGAAAGGGCCGTGTTTTGTGTGACGAACCGCCACTTTTGCGCGCAAAGGTTTGCCCTTGTGGTAGAATGCCGCCCGTTTTCGAGCTCCAAAGGTTGGATATGCGATGAGACGTGAACTGGCAATCGAGTTTTCCCGAGTGACGGAAGCGGCTGCACTGGCTGGCTACAAGTGGCTCGGACGTGGTGACAAGAATATCGCCGATGGGGCGGCCGTTGCGGCCATGCGCCATATCCTCAATCAGATCCAGATCGATGGTGAGATTGTGATCGGCGAGGGTGAAATTGACGAAGCCCCCATGCTCTACATCGGCGAGAAGGTGGGTACGGGTCTGGGCGACGCGGTGGACATCGCGGTCGATCCCATCGAGGGTACCCGCATGACCGCCATGGGTCAGGCCAATGCCCTGGCCGTGCTGGCCGTCGGCGACAAGGGTTCCTTCCTCAAGGCCCCCGACATGTACATGGAGAAGCTGATCGTGGGTCCCAAGGCCAAGGGTGCCATCGACCTCGATCAGGCCCTCGAGCTGAACCTCAAGGCCGTGGCCAAGGCGCTTGGCAAGCCGCTCTCCCGCCTGACCGTGATCACCCTGGCCAAGCCGCGCCACGACAAGGCGATCAAGGAGATGCAGGGGCTGGGTGTGCGAGTGTTCGCCATTCCTGACGGCGACGTGGCTGCCTCCATCCTCACCTGTCTGCCGGACAGCGAAGTGGACATGCTGTATGGCATCGGTGGCGCACCGGAAGGGGTGATCTCGGCGGCGGTGATCCGTGCGCTGGACGGTGACATGCAGGCCCGCCTGGTGCCCCGTCATCAGGTCAAGGGTGACAGCCCGGAAGTGCGTGCGTTTGGCGAGCAGGAAATTGCCCGCTGCGAGGCGCTCGGCATCGACGTGAGCAAGGTGCTCAAGCTGGAAGACCTGGCCAAGAATGACAACGTCATCTTCTCGGCCACCGGTATCACCAAGGGTGATCTGCTGGACGGCATCACCAGCGACGGCGTCATGGCGACCACCGAGACCCTGCTGATCCGTGGCAAATCGCGGACTATCCGTCGCATCAAGTCGATTCACTTCCTGGATCGCAAAGACAGCGTGGTGCGCGACATCATCCTCTAATCAGGATGCGCGCGGGGCAACCCCCATGGTACCGCCTGAAAAGCCCGACACTGTCGGGCTTTTTGTTGTCTGCTTGCAAGGGGACTATTTCATGGCGGGGCCGGGATAACAGTGAGGAAAATCCCCGCCCTTTGCTAAACTGGTTCGCCCTGCCGAGGAAAGCATCACATGGAATGTCGTCAAGGTTGCGGTGCCTGCTGCATCGCCCCCAGTATCAGCAGTGCCATTCCCGGCATGCCCGACGGCAAACCGGCCGGCGTGCCCTGCGTGCAGCTCGATGCGCGGCTGGGCTGCAAGATCTTCGGCCAACCCGAGCGGCCAGCGGTGTGTGGCGGTTTTCGTCCCATGCAGGAGGTGTGCGGCTATCACCGGGAGGAGGCTATCTGGCTCATCGGTGAACTGGAGCGGCTGACGGCCTGAGGCTGACCCTCTCCCACAGGGAGAGAGTGGTTGCTGGTTTCCCCCTCATCCCCGACCCTTCTCCCACGAGGGGAGAAGGGAGAGCAGCCATTCGGAACAATCCCAATAAAAAGAGGCCGCAACTGCGGCCTCTTTTTATTTCGTGACGAACGGGCGTCAGACGTCGGCCAGCTGCAATGCCTGGCGGTAGTACTCGTTTGCCTTGTTGGTGAGGCGGCGCTTGTCCATCACCTGACCGAGGGCGTGGTAGACGGCGGCGTTCGGCGCCTTCGCTACCTCCTGCTCCAGCAGGCGCTGGGCGTCGTCCAGCTGACCGGCCAGCAGGTAGACCTGGGCCAGCGCCGCGTCGACGCCAGGCTGATCCTGGATCTTCTGTAGCAAGGTCAGCATCGGCTGGTAGCTGTCGAGCCTGAGCTTGGGCAGACGGGCCAGCAGCTGGGGCGAGACCTGCTTGCGCAGTGCATCCAGCCACAGCTCGGCGGCTTCATTGTCGGCCCCCAGCTGGCGCAGGCGATCGCCATAGGCGGCCAGCAGATCCGGATCCTGGCGCAGCTTGCGCGGCAGCTCCTGCCAGATCGGGCGCAGGGTCTCGAGGGCGCCGCTGGCGGCGTCGAGGCGACCACGCCAGGCCTGCTGCAGCAGATCCTCTTCCTGTTTGGGGGTCAGCTTGCCCACCTTGTGCAGCACCGGAATGAGGTCGATGAGGGCAGCCCAGTCCTCGCGGGCCAGGTGCACCTGGCGCAGCTGGTCCAGCACCATGGGGTGGCGCGGGTTGAGGGCATAGACGGACTCCAGCATGGCCAGCGCGGTGTCGTACTGGCCCTGCTCGATCTGCAGCTGGGTCTGGGTCAGGGTCAGCGCCAGCTCGGCCTTGGGATTCTCCTCCTGCGCCTTTTGCAGGTATTGGTCCCGGCGCACGTCATCACCACGGGCCTGGGCCGCCTTGGCGGCGCTCAGGTAGTTGAGCAGCGGGGTATCGCTGTTGCTGGCGCCCTTGAGCATCAGCTTCTCGGCCTGGCTGTAGTGCCCCTCGGCCATGGCCAGGGTGGCGGCCACGGTCTGCTGGTTGGCCTTGCGGCGCCGGCGCGAGCCGTACCAGCCCAGGGTCTTGCGGCGCAGGCCGAATACCCGGCCCAGCAGCCACTCGACGATGAGCAGGGCACCGTAGAACAGCACCGCCAGGATCACCGCACTGGTGACCGAAGATTCAACCGTGTAGTTGCCCAGCGAGATCAGCACATAGCCCTTGTTGCCGGAGGCCTGCGGGCCGAAGATGAGGCCGGCCACCATGGCGGCCACCAGTACAATCAGACGAATCATGGTGCCCTCCTCAGTTGCTGGCCAGAATGCGCTGCAGGCGCTCGGTCAGCACCTCTTCCAGCATGGCCTGGGTCTTGAAGCGATCCGGATAGTTGAACTGGATCTGCTCCCCCTTGAGCTTGTCCAGCTCGGACTGCATGTAGTGGGTGGCGCTGTTGTCGGTGTCGAAATACTGGGTCAGCCAGCGCTGGGCCTTGTCCAGGCTGTCGTCATAGAGGGCTTGCTGCTCGCGGTAGACGGCGAGCTGGGCCTGCAGCAGCTTGGTCTTGAGGTTCTCGCGCAGGAAGATCTCCTGCTGCGGGGAGAGCAGGGCCTCCACCGCGCCGTCACGACGGCGGATGGTGATGAAGTTCTCGGTGAACTTGACCCAGTTCTTCTTGAGATTGCTCTCCCACTCGTCCGGGTTGGTGCTGACGGCCTGATCAGGCTCGCTCTTGGCTTCCGGCATGCTGACGGTGGAGAGCGGCAGCAGCTCGATCTGATCGGAGAGGGCGGCCAGCTTCAGGGTCAGCCCTTCGCGGTCGATGCGCGGCATCCCCTTGAGCTGGGCGATGTCTTCGGCCAGCGCTTTGCGGATGGGCATCAGGCTGGGATCGTTGAGCGCCTTGATGCGCTCGTCGGCATTGCCGAGCAGTGTGATGGCGGAGACGAGGTCGTGTTCCAGCCACAGCTTGCGACCGGCCATCCGCACCAGGTATTCGGATTCGGCCAGCATCCAGTCGTTGGGGCGCTTGTCGTTGAGATCCAGCACCCGGGTCTGCAACCCCTTGAGCTCGTCCTGCAGCAGTTGCTGCTGCTTGCCGAGGGCGGCCAGCTGCTCGCCATCCTTGCTGTTGCTCTGGTCAAGCTTGTTCATGGCCTCGGCCAGTTGCAGCTTGAGCTGGTTCAGCTCGCCCTGCTGGGCCACCGTACTCTTGTGGCCGTGCAGATAGAGGCCGCCGGTCAGGCCGAGGGCCAGCAGGATGGCGATGCCGCCGACCACAGCACCCGAGCTGCCCTTCTTGTTGTTGACCTTCTGGCCGGGTTGCTTGTTGTCGGCCACGGAGGCCGCGGCACTCGGCTGGACTTCTTGCTGTTCAGTCATTCCATCTTCCTCAGTTCCAGAGCGGCCGTCAGGGCCTGGTTGGATGCACCCTGGGCAATCGTGATATGGGTAAAGCCCGCCGCCGCGGCCATCTCGGCCACCCGCGGGCTGGGCACCACCAGCAGGCAGTCGCGCAGCCAGGGCAGCTGTTGGTCCGGGACCAGTTCCAGCAGCCGTTGCAGCAGTTCACCGCTGGTGACGAGCAGGCTGTCGAGCCCGGCCGCCTGCCAGTGGCAAGTCAATGCGTCCCCGTCCAGTGCGGGGTAGTGGCGCTCATAGGCCGCACAATAGTGCACCAGTGCGCCGCGTGAGGCCAGCGTCCGGGCGATGAGATCCCGGCCGCCATTGCCGCGCAGGATCAGCACCTGCTTGCCGTTCACCTGTTGCAGGCCGGGCAGGGCCAGCAGCCCTTCGCTGCGCGGATCGTCCGGGCTGAAGGCCTGGATGCCCACCTCGGCGAAGGCATCCGCGCTGGCCTGGCCGACCGCAAAGTAGTCAATATTTGGCCAGGTCTGACCAGTTTGCAACAGAAAATGATGAGTGAAATGAACTGCATGCACGCTGACGGCGATGACGATGTCAGCCTGGGGCAGCAGTTCGGGCAGGCGGTGCAGTTCGCTGCCCGCCACGGTTTCCAGCAGCGGGCAGCAGAGCGGTGCGTGGCCGTGCTGGCGCAGCAGTGCGGCCAGCTCGGCGGCCTGGGCGGCCGGACGCACCACCAGCGGGATCATGCCCGGTAGACCTCGGCCAGGATGACATCGGCACCATCGGCCAGCAGACGCTGGGCCAGGGTGTGACCGAGGGCCTCGCCGTCGGCCAGCGGACCGCGGATCTCGTCGCGAATGACACGGCTGCCATCCGGGCTGCCCACCAGGCCGCGCAGCCACACTTCTTCCCCCTGCACCAGAGCGTAGGCCCCGATGGGGACCTGACAGCCCCCTTGCAGGGCGCGGTTCATGGCACGCTCGGTCAGCACCCGGATCCGGGTCTCGGGGTGTTCGAGCGGGGCCAGCAGGGCGTGCAGCTCGTGATCGTCGAGGCGGCATTCGATGCCGACCGCGCCTTGACCGTTGGCGGGCAGGCTCTGCTCCGGCTCGATGAAGGCGGTGATGCGGTGTGCCATCTCCAGCCGTTTCAGGCCGGCGGCGGCGAGGATGATGGCGTCGTATTCACCGGCGTCCAGCTTGGCGAGACGGGTGTTGACGTTGCCGCGCAGGTCGCGGATCACCAGATCCGGGCGTGCCGCGCGCAGCTGGCACTGACGACGCAGGCTGGAGGTGCCGACCACGGCCCCCTGCGGCAGCTCATCAATCTGGCCGAAGCGGTTGGAAACAAAGGCATCGCGCGGATCTTCGCGCTCGCAGATGGTGTGCAGACTGAGCCCCTCGGGGAACTCCACCGGCACGTCTTTCATGGAGTGCACGGCGATGTCGGCCCGTCCCTCCAGCATGGCGGTTTCCAGCTCCTTGACGAACAACCCCTTGCCGCCCACCTTGGCGAGAGGGGTATCCAGGATCTTGTCACCCTGAGTGCTCATGGGCACCAGCTCGACCTGCAACTCGGGGTACAGGGCTTCCAGCCGGTCTTTGACGAAGTTGGCCTGCCACAGGGCCAAGGGGCTCTTGCGAGTGGCAATTTTCAGGGTTCGGGCTGCCATATCAATCAGTTGTTTCATCTTTAGAAGGAAAACGATCTTACCACCCTTTGCAGGGGCTTTCATGGCGCAGCCCGCAAAAGCGGGCTCAAGCTCAAAAACGGCCGCTGAAAATGATTTTTATTAAGTCTGGCTTGCTGGTTAATCTGTTGAAATTACAAATCTTTATTGCTTTCCAATGATACTGTTTAGTGACTTGTCATAAATAATCCGGCGATTGTGTGCGGGCTTGTTTACCACCGCTGTTTGCATTGTTAACATGATCACACTTTTTTGACGTCTCCCCGTTTTGGTGCGTCATTTCTTACCTCGGTATAGGCAGGGCATTGCTGGTAAAACTCGACACGCTGGTGGCGCGCTACGACGAACTCAATCGTCTCAAGACGCAACGGGCGCTAGGTCTCATGAGTCGCTACGGGCAGCAGGTTTTTCAGCTGCTACCCGTCATGCTGCACTTCAATCACCCCCTGCTGCCCGGTTATGTGGCGGGGGATGTGCCGCACGGCATCTGGAGTTTTACCGCCAATGACGCCCAGCAGGCCTTCATCGAGGATCTGTGCCAGAACGCCAACTGCCTGAACGGCCTCACCACCCATGACAAGTCGATCCAGGGGCTCTACTCCATGGGCAGCACCTCGTCCATCGGTCAGTGCTGCCACTCGGATCTCGACATCTGGGTCTGCCACGTGGCCGGTTTGTCGCAGGAGCGGCTCGAGCTGCTGGATCTCAAGTGCCAGCAACTCTCCAAGTGGGCCGAGCAGCGGGGGGTCGATCTCAACTTCTTCCTGATCCCCGAGGACAAGTTCCGCCAGCGCAACGATGCCCAGATGCAGGGTGAGAGCTGCGGCAGCGCCCAGCACCTGCTGCTGCTCGACGAGTTCTATCGCAGCGCCATGCTGATCGCGGGCAAGCGGCTGCTCTGGTATCTGGTGCCCAGCGAGTATGACGACCACTACGACGACTACGTCAACGGCCTGTTTGCCCACGGCAAGCTGAGCCAGGATGACTGGCTCGATCTCGGTGGCTTCAACCGCATTCCGGCCGAGGAGTACTTCGGCTCCGCCCTCTGGCAGCTCTACAAGGGCATCGACTCCCCCTACAAGGCGGTGCTCAAGTCGGTGCTGATGGAGGCCTACTCCCACGAGTATCCCAACACCCGTCTGTTGTCGGTGACCAGCCGCGACTGGTTCCAGCACAACGAGGGGATGCACTACCGGCTCGACAACTACTGCTTGATGCTGGACAAGGTGACCAACTACCTCAAGTCCATCGGCGACATGCAGCGGCTCGATCTGGTGCGCCGCTGCTTCTATCTGAAGGTGTGTGACGGTCTCAGCCACCCGAAGGAGGAGCACTCCCCGGCCTGGCGCCGCGAGCAGATGACCCAGCTGGTGGCCTACTGGGGCTGGAGTCAGGAGCGGTTGCATCATCTGGATCACCGCCAGGAGTGGAAGGTCGAGGACGTCAAGGTGGCTCACGCCGAGCTGCTGGAAGCTCTGATGCAGAGCTACCGCAACCTGATCCAGTTCGCCCGGCGCAACAACATCAGCGAGTCGATCAACCCGGAAGACATCGGCATCCTGTCGCGCAAGCTCTATGCCGCATTCGAGAGCCTGCCGGGCAAGGTGCAGCGCATCAACCTCAAGATTGCGCCGGACTTGAGCGAGCCGGATCTCAGCTTCGTGCAGGTGCCGCACGGCCGCTTGAACCGTGCCGGCTGGTATCTCTACAAACATTCGCTGGAGCCGGCAGACATCATCGGTCGGGCGCCGCTCGAATATAACGGCTACATCAGCAAGCTGGTGTCGTGGGCCTACTTCAACGGCCTGCTGACGCCCCAGTCCCGGGTGCACCTGTTCAACCAGGGCTCGGATCTGCACATCGACAACCTGCACCAGTTCTGTCGCGATCTGTCCGGCACCTTCCCGGTCAAGTATCCCCGCGCCACCAACCTGGCCCTCAGCCGGCCGTGCGAAATTCGCCAGCTCTCCATCTTCCTCAACCTGGAGACGGACCCGACGAGTCACTGGGTGGGCCAGGTGATCGAATTCGACGCCAACGCCGCCGACGTCTTCTCGTTCGGCCGCAACCAGGAGTGCCTGGTGGGTTCGGTAGACCTGGTCTATCGCAACTCCTGGAGCGAGATCCGTACCCTGCACTTCCAGGGAGACGAGGCGGTGGTGGATGCTCTCACCACCATCCTCGGCAAGATGCATCAGGATGCCGCCGCCCCCGAGATGATCGAGGTGTTCTGCTACAGCCAGCACTTCCGCTCTCTGGTGCGAACCCGCTTCCAGCAGCTGGTGGCCGAGTGCATCGAGCTGCGTCTGGCCCGCGACAAGCAGCAGCTGGTCAAGACGCTGGCGCTCGGCCGCGAGAAGTACGGCATCTTCTTCGAGCGGCGCGGGGTGTCGGTCAAGAAGCTGGAGAACGCGGTCGACTTCTATCGCCACATCTCCCACAACAAGCTGGATCACCTGCCGCTGCGGCTCGACAAGACTCACAGCCAGCATCTGCCCGGTATCGTCGACGCCTACGCCAGCGAGGGGCTGGTGCAGTTCTTCTTCGATACCCGGGATGCGGGCACCAACATATATATCCTGGATGAGGCGAACCGGGTGGAGATCTACCAGCACTTCGCCGGCAACAAGGATGAGCTGGTGCAGGGGGTGAACCGCTTCTACACCTCCAGCCACGAGCGCTTCAGCGACGCGGGCCAGTTCAGCAACTTCAACCTGCCCCAGTACTACGAGATAGTGCAGATCAACGGCGAGCTGGAAGTGATCCCCTACCGCAGCCAGGGCCAGCTGCGCGACGCTGGTCAGGGGCGCGAGCTCGGCTCCGCCGCAGGCGCGGGGTAGGGCAGGGGCCGGTCCGGCGTGCGCGCAAGCGCCCTGGTCTGGGCCCCCTGCTGCACAGGATCATCGCTCATATCGAATGAAAACGGCCTGCATCTGCAGGCCGTTTGGCTATCCGCGATTGGCTCAGCCCGCGAGGCGGGCCAGCAGCCACTGACGGATGTCGTCGAGCTGCGTGCGGCAGATCTCGTGGCGCATCGGGTACTCGTGCCACTCGGGGGAGAGCCCGGCCGCCTCCAGCCGGTTCTTGGCATCCCAGCCCATGGAGAGGCTCACCACGTCGTCATAGATGCCGTGCATGTAGCAGATGGGCAGGCTGCGGGCAGCCTCGCTCATCTCGCCGAGCAGGGCGTCGGGCGCCGCCAGGTAGGTGGACATGCAGAGCAGGCCCGCCAGTTGCTGCGACAGGCGCAGGGCGGTGAAGGAGGCAATCACGCCCCCCTGGGAGAAGCCGGCCAGCACGATGTGCTCGGGGGCGAAGCCCTCGGCCACCAGCTGCTCGATCAGCGCGGCGATGCGGGCCGCGGACTCCCTGACGTGGGACTCCACGGCGCGATCCGCCGGGTTGTCGAAGCTCTTGATGTCGTACCAGCCGCGCATCTTGTAGCCCATGTTGATGGTGATGGCGCGCTCCGGCGCATCGGGCAGCAGATGACGCACCGGCAGGTCGGCGGGCAGCGCCAGCGCATCCACCAGCGGGGCGAGGCCGGCGCCGGAATCCCCCAGCCCGTGCAGCCAGATCACCGCGTGACGGGCGCCTTCAGGATGCAGATCGATCATGGCGGGCTGCACCATCATGGGAACTGGACGGGTTCGCCCGCCTGGGTGGTGCAGGCCTTGCTCAGCAGCGTCTTGAGCTCGTGACCGAAGCGGTTGTCGATCCAGCTTTCCCCTTGCAGCTCGAAGTGGAAGCCGTTCTCGCGGGTGGCGACCCAGATCTGGTGCAGGGGTTCCTGCTTGTTGATGATGACCTTGGTCTTGTTCTCGAACGACAGGGTCAAGACCCCGCCGGCACGCTCACAGTCAATATCCGGATATCCTGCGTCGACGGTGTCCTCCACATATTGGAAAAAGGCGTCGGTCAGGGCGTGATACTCGTGATCCTTCATCGGTTTATCCTGTTGCTTTTAACAATGTGAGTGCGATTATAGAGGGCCAAAAATTTTTTCGCAGCGAACCATTATGATTACCCAGCTTACCAAGTGTCTGCTTGCCACTCTTCTGTCTCTTGGTTTGGCCGCGTGTGGCCTGACGGGACCGCTCTACATGCCGCCCCCGAGCAGCCCCAGACCCAGAGTACACCGCAAGCACAGACGCCTGCGACCGCCGAGGCTGCCCCAGAGGCCGCGCCGCAATAATTTAGGAAGGAACCGCCCCCTTGGATCACTTTAACTACGACGCCGACGGCCAGCTTCAGGCCGAACACACCTCGCTGCAACAACTTGCCGAGCAGTACGGCACCCCGCTGTACGTCTACTCCCGCGCCACCCTTGAACGCCACTGGCACGCCTTCGACAAGGCGGCGGGCGACATCCCCCATCTCATCTGCTATGCGGTCAAGGCCAACTCCAACCTGGCGCTGCTCAACCTGCTGGCACGCCTTGGCTCTGGCTTTGACATCGTCTCCGGTGGCGAGCTGTCGCGGGTGCTGGCGGCGGGCGGCGATCCGGCCAAGGTGGTCTTCTCCGGGGTGGCCAAGAGCGAAGCCGAGATGCGCCTCGCGCTGGATAAAGAGATCCTCTGTTTCAACCTGGAGTCGGAAGCCGAGCTGGAGCGTCTGAACCGGGTCGCGGGCGGCATGGGCAAGAAGGCCCGGGTGTCGGTGCGGGTCAACCCGGACATCGACGCCGGTACCCATCCCTATATCTCCACCGGCCTCAAGCAGAACAAGTTCGGCATTCCCATCGAGCAGGCGCCCGCCATCTACCGCAAGGCGGCGGCCATGGCCAACATCGAGATCGTCGGGGTGGATTGCCATATCGGCTCGCAACTCACTGAATTGAATCCCTTCATGGAGGCGGCCGACAAGCTGCTGCGGCTGATCGACGGCCTGGCGGCGGAAGGCATCCACATTCACCACCTGGACGTGGGTGGCGGCCTGGGGGTCAACTACGGCGCCGAGCAGCCGCCCCATCCCAGCGAATATGCCGAGGCGCTCAAGCAGAAGCTGGCGGGCCGGGATCTGACCCTGTTGTTCGAACCGGGCCGCGCCATCGTCGCCAACGCCGGCGTACTGCTGACCCGGGTGGAGTACCTCAAGCCGGGCGAGACCCGCAACTTCGCGCTGATCGACGCCGGCATGAACGATCTGCTGCGTCCTTCGCTCTACGGCGCCTGGATGAACATCATCGAGGTGGACAGCCGCACGACCCACGAGCCGGCGCTGTACGACGTGGTCGGCCCGGTCTGCGAGACCGGTGACTTCCTCGGCAAGGAGCGCACCCTGGCGATCGCCGAGGGCTCCTTGCTGGCGGTGCGTTCCGCCGGTGCCTATGGCTTTACCATGTCCTCCAACTACAACACCCGTCCCCGTGCCGCCGAAGTGCTGGTGGACGGAGCGCAGTCGTTCCTCATCAGAGAGCGCGAGCAGTTGGCCGATCTCTGGCGCGGTGAGCATTTACTGCCCTGATTGTTAATGGATTTCTCTAAGCGTTCCTCCAGGTGAGAGCGTGAACAAGGGTACAGGAACGCACGATGTTGATAGATTTTTCCAAGATGCACGGGCTGGGGAACGACTTCATGGTGGTGGATGGCGTCACCCAGAAGGTGTTTTTCAGCAATGAGGTCATCAAGAAGCTGGCGGATCGCCACTTCGGCATCGGCTTCGACCAGCTGCTGCTGGTGGAGCCGCCTTATGATCCCGAGCTCGACTTTCACTACCGCATCTTCAATGCCGATGGCAGCGAGGTGGAGCAGTGCGGCAACGGTGCCCGCTGTTTCGCCCGCTTCGTGCGCCTCAAGGGGCTGATCAACCGGGATCGCATCGCGGTGAGCACGGCGCGCGGCCGCATCGTGCTGCAACTGGAAGGGGAGAACCAGGTCACGGTCAACATGGGGGTGCCCCAGTTCGAGCCGGGCAAGATCCCGTTCCGGGCCCAGAAGGCGGAAAAAACCTACCTGCTGCGGGCCCAGGAGCATACTGTGATGTGCGGGGCCGTCTCCATGGGCAATCCTCACTGCGTCATCGAGGTGCCCTCGGTGGCCGATGCGCCGGTGGCGACCCTGGGTCCCATCATGGAGCGACACGAGCGCTTTCCCGAGCGGGTCAACGTCGGCTTCATGGAGATGGTCAACGCCAGCGAGATCAAGCTGCGGGTGTTCGAACGCGGGGTGGGCGAGACCCTGGCCTGCGGGACCGGCGCCTGCGCAGCCGTGGTGGTGGGCATCAGCCAGGGCAAGCTCAAGGAGCGGGTCACCGTTACCCTGCCGGGAGGCAAGCTGACCATCGCCTGGAAGGGGCCGGGTCAGCCGGTCTACATGACCGGGCCGGCCGAGCACGTATTTGACGGTCAGATAGAGTTATAGGCACGGGCGGGGAGGCCCCCGCTCTGCCAAGCACTAATGTCGGGGCCTTGTGCCCCTTTTTCGGATGGACCAACCAAGTTATGAGCGAACTCAAACGGCAGGAACCACTGGTGGATGAAGCCACAGTGCTGGAGTACCTGGCCCGTTATCCCGAGTTTTTCCAGCGCCACGCGGCCATGCTGGACCGGATCCGCATTCCTCACGAACGCAAGGGCACCGTCTCGCTGGTGGAGCGCCAGCTGGACAGACAGCGCGAGCGCATCGAACAGCTGGAGCAGGAGATCACCGAGCTGATGGGGATCGCCAGCGAGAACGAGCGGATCTTCCGGGTCTATGCCGATCTCTACGGCGAGCTGTACGGCTGTCAGAGCCTGTTCGAGGTGAGCGCCGTGATGGGCAAGGCGTTCGTGCAGCGGCTGCGGCTGACCGGCCTGCGGCTCTGGCTCAGCCCGAAAAAATTCCAGTTGAGCGGCCCCGAGCAGAAGTTCATGGCGGAGGGCCGACAGCTCGAGCAGCTGCTGGGTCAGCGCCTGCCGGGTCAGGATTACTACTTCGGCCGGCTCAATCAGAGCGAGAAGCAGGCGCTGTTTGGCCACGACGTGCTGGTCAACTCGGTGGCGCTGATGCGGCTCGGCGATCTCGGCGTGCTGGCCTTCGCCAGCTCGGATCCGAGCCACTTCACCCCCCACAACGACACCCTGCTGCTGGGCCAGCTTGGCCGCCTGCTGCAGCTGCGTCTGCCCGAGCTGGCGCGTGGCTAAGACGCCGGCCAGATCCCCCGCCAAGGCGCCACCAGCCGCCGAGCCCCTGCCGGCCGCGCTGGCCGACGAATTGGCGGCCTTCATCGAATACCTGCGGGTCGAGCGCCAGCTCAGCCCGCACACCCGCAGCAACTACCAGGCCCATCTGGAAGCCATGACCGCCGAGCTGGTGAAGCTCGGGGTCGACGACTGGGCCCGGCTCGAGGCGAGTCAGGTGCGCAGTCTGGTGGCCCGGATGCACAAGGCGGGGCTGGCGCCCCGTTCACTGGCCACCAAGGTCTCCGCCCTGCGCAGTTTCTGCGACTGGCAGGTGCGGCAGGGGCGGCTCACCGCCAATCCGGCGCGTGGTATCGTCACCCCCAAACAGGGGCGGCCGCTGCCCAAGAACCTGGATGTGGACGAGATGTACCAGTTGCTCAACATCACCGACGAGCAGGATCCGCTGGCGGTGCGGGATCGCGCCATCATGGAGCTGATGTACTCCTCCGGCCTGCGGCTGGCCGAGCTGGTGGGGCTCAATCTGGCGGACGTGAAGCTCGACGAGCGCCAGCTCAGGGTGACCGGCAAGGGCTCGCGGGAGCGGGTGCTGCCGGTGGGGCGGATGGCGGTGGAGTGGCTGCACAAATGGCTCAAGCTGCGCCCCCTGCTGGCCGGCGATGAGCTAGAGGCGCTGTTCGTCTCCAAGCGCAAGCAGCGGCTGTCGGCCCGCTCGGTGCAGGAGCGGCTCGACGGCTGGGGCAACAAGCAGGCGCTCAACGCCCACGTCCATCCCCACAAGCTGCGCCACAGCTTTGCCACCCATATGCTGGAGTCCTCCGGCGATCTGCGGGCGGTGCAGGAGCTGCTGGGTCACGCCGATCTCTCCACCACCCAGATCTATACCCACCTCGACTTCCAGCATCTGGCCAAGGTGTATGACAGCGCCCACCCGCGGGCGAAGCGGGATCCCGCGGCTCCGGACGACGAATGAGGAGGGCCGGGCACGCCCGGCCTCGACAAGAGGAGATACCATGCAGTTCTATCGCCGCTGGCAGCCGGTGGCCGCCATCTCGTTTGACCTCGACGATACCCTCTATGACAACGGCCCGGCCATCGAGCGGGCCGAGCAGTGGATGCTGAGCCACCTGCGCAGCGAATACCTGGCCACCGCCATGCTGGACAAGCCGCGCTGGCAGGCGCTCAAGCACAACCTGCTGCTGGAACAGCCGGCACTGCGCCACGACGTCAGTCTGGCGCGCCAGCACGGCATTCAGGCCGCTCTGATGGCGGGGGGCATGGCGCAAGGGTTGGCGGAGCGTGAGGCAGAGTCTGTGTTCGCCGGCTTTCTGGCCGAGCGCTCGAAGATCGAGGTGAGCGGCGAAACCCACGCCCTGCTGGCCCGGCTGGCCGAGCGCTACCCGCTGGTGGTCATCACCAACGGCAATCTGGATCTGAGCAGGGCTGGGCTCGCGGAATACTTCACCCTGGTCTACAAGGCTGGCCTCGGCAGCAGGATGAAGCCGGCGCCGGACATGTTCGTAGAGGCGCAGAGGGCACTCAAGCTGGCCCCCGGCCAGATCCTGCACGTGGGGGATCATCCACAGACCGACGTGCTGGGGGCTCGGCTGCACGGCTTCAAGGCCGCCTGGCTCAACGAGCGCGGTCAGCCCTGGCGACAACTGCAACTGCTGCCGGACGTGGAGCTGACGGCGCTGGGCGAGCTGGCGGAACTGCTGCTCTGATCAGGCCTCCACTCCCACCAGCTCCGGCCGACATGCATTCCCTGTCGGCCGATCATGCTCCGTAGGCAGCAGCCATCGTTGGGTCGTGCCGGAGTTGTCACTCGTTGCGGCAGATCAATCCGCGTAGATCGTAAGGCTCGGGCTGGTTGACCCGGCAGTAGCTGATGCCGGCGGGCAGCGCGTGCTGCAGGGTGATGGCGGTCTCCCGATAGTGGCAGACCAGATAGAAGGGGCGAGGGTTGCGGCGATCCAGACTCCAGTAGTGCAGCGCGTCGCTGTCGCCGTTGTCCGGCTTGAGCTGGGCTCGCTCATCGGGGTCGCCGTCGAACAGGGCCAGGTTGTCCAGCCGGTGGCTGAGGGGCTGGTGTTGTTCCCCCAGATCGTTGCGGGTGACGGCCTGCCACCCCGGGCTGGTCCCCAGCTGCTGCTGGCGGGTTTCAATGGTTGCGGGGCAGTCAAATTGCAGGGTGGCGCTCAGGGCCAGTGCGGTCAACAGCATGAAATGCATCTCTGGTAGAAAGCCTGAGCCGCCATGCTACGTCATCGACCGCCAAACAGCGCCATCAGTTTGTCCAGCAGATCCCGTGGCGGGGTGATCTGCTTCATGGCCTCCGCCTCCCGCGCCAGCAGCTCCTGCTGCTCCTGCTGACGGGCGCTCAGCACCTTGTAGAGCGGCTCGAGCAGGGAGCCGCGCTGGGCCACCAGCTCCTGGAACATGGCCTGATTGATGCGATAGGTTTCGACGGTCCCCAGGGCCCGCACCGTGAACGGGCTGGGCTCGCCGGTGAGCAGGCTCAGCTCGCCGAAGAAATCGCCGGCATTGAGGGTGCCGAGCGGCAGCTCGCGCCCTTCCACCTCCACCAGCATCTGGGCATCTCCCTTTACCAGCACGAACAGCCAGCCGGAGACCTCCCCCTGGCTCAGCATCCGATCGCCGTTGACGAAGGGGGCGAACTTGACCTGATCCGCCAGCCGCAGCAGCTCCTCCTCCTGCAGCATGGCGAACAGCGGCAGGCGGCGCAGGGTGTCGGTGCGCTCGGCAGTATGCCGCTTATGGCGCTGATCCTTGTGATCCTGATCCGTGGTCATGAAGACGTTGAAGATGGGGGGCGTCAGGCGCCGATCGTTGCGGCGCAGGGCGGCATCGATCAGGGTGCGCACTGCCGAGTCGGTGGGATCGTCCACCGCCAGATCGGTGAGCCAGTAGCGCACCGCGTAGCGGGCGATGCCGTTTTCCACGTTCATCAGCAGGCAGTCAGGCTGCGGGCTGGCGGAGACGTGGCGGATGCGGGTCTCCCGCAGGGATTGTTCCACCAGGGCGATGATCTGGGTCGGCAGGGTATCCAGGGTGATGTCGAACCAGACCCAGCGACGCCACTGCAGGGGGGCGTTCTGCCGCCGTCCGAGCACGGTGAAGCGCTGCTTGAGCAGGTGGCTGTTGGGGATCACCACCGTCTCCCAGTTGCGGGTCTCGATGGTGGTGGCGCGCCAGTTGATCTCCACCACCCGGCCCTGGGTGGTCTCCACCTGCAGCCAGTCACCGATGGCGATGGAGTTGTCGAGCTGGATCGAGACACCGGCCAGCAGGTTGCCCAGGGTGTCCTGCATGGAGAAGGCGATGACGGCGGTGATGACGGCGGAGGTGGTGACGATCTCGCCGAGGGCCATGCCGGAGGCGTAGAGGCGGAACAGGCACCAGCCGATGTAGCCGACCGTGATGACGATGTCGGCGATGATGCGCGGGATGCGGATCTGGCACAGGGGCAGCAGAAACTGGAACAGCAGGATCCCCCAGATCTTCACCAGCACCAGCCCGGCCAGCAGGCTGGAGATCTCCACCAGCCAGTGGTGGGGCAGCGGTAGGCGAAACCAGCCCCCCTCGAACTGGATCAGCAGGATCACCACCAGGCTTATCATTACGAAGCCGAGCTCGCTCACCAGCTCCCGCCGACGGCCGGGGCTGCGCAGGAAATGGGTGAAGAGCAAGAACAGGGTCAACAGGGTCCAGAACGGGTGTTCGCCAATCCACAGCAGGGTAGGTAGCGCAACGAGGTTATCGCTAAACATAGCAGCCCCTTATCATTGGTTATTTCCAGCATAGTTGGTTTCAACCCGCTAAATGGGTGCGGGGCGGGGGCAATTTATTTATGCTGGGCGCCGGTCTGACGAGGGAGTGGTACGAGTGCGCACGCTGAACAAGATGGTCTGGATTGCCGGGGCCTGGCTGCTGACGGGCTGTGATCAGCTGGCCGACAAGTATCGGGTCGAGTTTCGCGATGGCTCCTGGCGCGAGATCGCCATCACCCCCTTCGCCGACGAGGCGCGCTGGCGTGAGGGCTGCGCCAACGGCGAGGTGCTGAGCGACATGATGCTGCCGCTCAAGCGCGGCAAGACGGTCAACGGCCGCGAGCAGCTGTTGATCGGCGGCGAGCTGTTCGAGTTGGACGACAGCGCCCTCTATCGCAGCAACGGCATGGTGTTTGGCCACACGCCGGATCACATCCAGCGCGGGCTGAAGGGGCTGGAGGTGTGCCGAACCCTGCGCCCGGATCGCGGTGCGCTGCCCAAGCTCAAGGCGCGCGGGTTCGGCGACTAGCCGGCTGTCAGACGCCGGCCAGACGGGCCCGGCAGGCGTCGCCAAAGGCCTCGAAAATCTTGATGGAGTGAGGGTTCTCGCTCGCCTTCCACTCCGGGTGCCACTGCACCGCCAGCAGGAAGGGGGAGAGGGCGGGGGCGTGGATCGCCTCGATCAGCCCGTCTTCGGCATGGGCCAGCGGCTCCAGCCCCTTGGCCAGCGTCTTGATCCCCTGGCCGTGCAGCGAGTTGACCGGAATGGACTGTTGTCCCATCAGCTCCGCCAGCCAGCTGCCCGGCACCAGTTCGACCTGATGGCTCTCGCCATACTGATCGTCGACCGGATCGTCAGCATCCTCCCGATGATCGTCATAACCCGGCTCGCTGTAGACCTTCTGGTGGATGTCTCCCCCCAGCGCCACGTTGATCTCCTGCATGCCGCGGCAGATCCCGAGGATCGGCAGGCCGCGATCGAGGGCGGCGCGCACCAGCGGGATATCGAACAGATCCCGGTCCCTGTCTTGCTGCTTCTCCGGGGTGAGGTTCTCCTGGCCGTAGAGGGCGGGATCTATGTTGGAGCCGGCGCCGCTCAGATAGACGCCATCCGCCAGATCCAGATATTGCGCCAGATCCTCGGTGCCGCAGCAGGTGGGCACCAGCAGCGGCACGCAACCGCTGATCTCCACCAGCGGCTTGATGTATTTGTGGGTCATCACCTGATAGGCGTGGCCATTGCGGGGCTGGGCGCCCGTGGTCATCAGTACGACGGGTTTACGCGGGGTGTGGGGGCTGCGAGTCATGATTCACCTTGGCTGTCCTTAGCGGTCCTGCGCCTTGGGCAGGCCCTTGCCGTCGTCAGCGGGGCAAGGGCATGCCTCAAGGCATGGTCGTGGGATCGGAGGTGCGTTGCACAGCCAGAATCGTCGGTCAGCCTGGGCAACGACAGCCTGGATCCTGATCCCAGTCTGCCAAGGCCGTTCAATATGTCAAACGAAATGATGCCAACATGTTAAATATATTCTGCGCTCGACTGGCTTGAGTCCCATTTAAAGGGGCCTGCAGCGAGAAAGGGGAGAGAGAAGGGCGTTGTCGTGGTGGATATATTAAACATGCGGCGCTGGCGGCCGGATAGCAAAAGGGGCCCGCAGGCCCCTGGTCGCGTCAGGCGTTCAGAATGAAACGCTCGATCACCTGGGCGACCCCGTCTTCATCGTTGCGCCCCGTGGTGTGCTGGGCCAGCGCCTTGATGTCGTCGGTGGCGTTGCCCATGGCCACCCCCAGCCCGGCGTACTCGATCATGTGGTGATCGTTGCCCGCATCCCCCACTGCGATGACCTGGGAGGCATCCAGCCCCAGGTGCTCGGCCAGGGCGGCGACGCCGGTCCCCTTGTTGCTCTGCTTGTTCATGAACTCGAGGAAGTAGGGGGCGCTGCGCACCACGGTATAGCGCTGGTAGAGCTCGGCCGGCAGCTTGGCGATGGCGGGGGAGAGCAGCGGCTCGGGATCGATCATCATCACCTTGAGGATCTGCTCGTCGGCGGGCAGGGTGGCGAAGTCCAGCAGCTTGATGGGCATGTCGATGAGGCGGGATTCGTGCTCGGTGTAGGGACTGACCCTGGGGCTGATGAGCCCCCGGCTCACCGAGAAGCCGTGCACGTTGACGCCCAGCTCGTCGGCCAGGGCGGCGATGGCGCTGGCATCGCTGCCGGTGAGCAGCTGGCTGCGGATGATGCGCTGATCGGCCACCTGCTGCACCAGGGCACCGTTGTAGCAGATGACGTAGTCATCCTGACCGGTGAGGCCGAGTTCCACCAGATAGCGGCTCATCCCCTCCAGCGGCCGGCCCGAGGCCAGCACGACGGTGACGCCCCTGGCGCGGGCGGCGGCAATGGCCGCGTGGGTGCGGGGGGAAATCTGGCCCTGGGAGTTCAACAGGGTGCCATCCATATCCAATGCGATCAGCTTGTACATCTCTCACTATCCTGCGGTCTGGCTGGCCCGCCCGATGGGGCCAATGGGAGGCCGAGTGTAGCGAAATTCGCCGTCCGGATCACGACTGACGGGTCACTCTTGCGTCACTTGTGGGGTTCGTAGGGGGTCAGCTGCAGCTGATCTTCACGGATGGCAAAGTGGATGGGGCCGTGTTCGATGTCGACCCGGTAGTGGTGGTGGGCCATCTCCACCTCGACCCCGGGGAAGGCGTGCTGGGTGGCGATGATGTCCATCTCCGCCATCAGCTTCTGCAGCTCCTCCTGGGCCGCTTCCAGCTGTTCATCCAGCAGCTTGCTCTCCTCGAGGCGCTGGGTCCGGATCAGCTTGATCTTCTGCAGGGTCTGGGGATTGCGCTTGTCGCTCGGCAGTTGCAGCAGCTTGAGCAGCAGGTCCTGCAGCTTGTCCAGCTGCTCCCGGCACTCCTGCTTGCGCTGGCGCAGCGCCTGCTCCTGCTCCTTGTGGGTGAAGTAGCCGCCGAGGATCTGCAGCCGGGTCTGGTTGTGGGCCGAGGCCCCCAGGATCGGCGCCATGATGAGGCGGTTGGCGATGCTGATGCCCCCCAGCAGGTGGCCTTTGCGCATGCTGCTGTCACCCACCTTGAGATCCTGGCCGCTGCGGCTGTAGCAGTGGCTGAGCTGGGTCAGGATGTGGATGTCGCCGCCAGCCTCCAGCTTGGCGTACTGGGCGTAGCTGGCGTGGATCTCCCCCTGGGCGTTGAGGTGGCAGAGGAACTCGTCACTCTGTTCGCTCTTGCGCCCTATGATGCCGTTGCGCACCGTGATGGTGCCGCTCGATTCGATGTAGCCCCCCTCGACGAAGCCGCCGATCACCACGTCGCCGCTGGTCTTTATCTTCATGCCCGGGGTGACGTCGCCCGCCACGATCAGCGCCCCTTCGAAGATGACGTGGCCGTGGCGGATATCCACCTGCTTGACGCTCAGCACGTCGTCCACCTTCATGCCGTTTTTCTCCTGGCGCGGCAGGCCGGGGCGGCTGGCCAGCAGCAGATCGGGGTCATCCGGCGAGAGGAAGGTACCCTCGCCGGCCACCATGGGGCTGTCCTTGCCATGTTTGGCGGGCAGCTCCTGGCCGGTGACGGTGAAACCGGGCACTCCCTGGGTGGCGGGGTGGCGGCGCATCAGCTGGGCGCCGGCCTTGACGGTGAGGATGGTGCCGAGGTCGCGCATGTCGACCCGGCCGTGATCCAGCTCCTGAGGCTTGAGAATGCGTTCGGCCGGGGTCTCCACCAGTCGCTCGAAACGGGTGTCCTGACCGTTGACGGCGGCCTTGCCCTGCGCCACCGGCAGCCTGAGCAGGGTGCCCGGCGTCGCCTCCTTGGCGGCCAGCACGGCGGCGGCGATGAGCGGCGCCTGCACCCCCTGACTGATCTCGCTGCTCTGGATCGCCTGCTCCAGCTGTTCACTGGTGAGGTATTTGCCGCCCCAGTCGGCGGTGATCTGGGCGGTGGCGCTCATCCGGTCCTTCTCCACCACCAGCAGGACGCTGGCATCGTGGCGCTGGGCGATGGGCACCGGATTACCGGGCAGGGGGGCGGTCGGGTTGCTGAGCAGGGTGTTGAGCAGGCTGATGGCCTGCTTGATCCCCTCCGTCAACGGTTGATAGCGGCGGCAGTTGGAGGCCAGCAGCAGCGTCTGGATATCGCTCTCCGAGATGGGGTTGGTCAGCCCGGGCGCGATGCGCAGGCAGGCGTATTCCATATCGGCTGACAACAGTAACCACTCTTTGCTTAACACCCGGATCCCTTCCTTCGTCCGCATCCCAATTGGAACGGCTGCTTGTTTTCAGTTAATCGGCATTTTGTTAAAAATGCGAATCATCAACATGGTGCTGGTCTGCAGTATCCAGACATTTCTCCTTTTTGGTCAATGAGCTAAGCACAAATGGGTGAACTGGGACGAGGAAATGAAAAGTAACAGGGAGTATGCTGACGGCACCATGAGCCCGTCTGCCAGCCGCTATCGGCTGCCGTCCGGCGGGTGAAGGGAGTGCCCCCGGGCGGATCCGCCACCGTGAGAGGAGTGTCGACCTTGCGTCATTGTCTGCTGCCCCTGGCCCTGACGGGCCTGCTTAGCGCCTGCCAGCCACAGGCATCCACCACGGCCCTCGGCACCCTGGAACGAGACCGGGTGCTGCTGACCGCCACCGCCGGCGAGATCATCCGCGCCCTGCCGGTGGCGGAGGGCAGCCGGGTGGAAGAGGGCACCCTGCTGGCCCGGCTCGATGACCGGCGTCAGCAGGCGGTGCTGGCCCGCGCCAGGGCCCAACAGGCACAGGCGCGGGCCGCCCTCGCCCGGCTGACCAATGGCGAGCGGCCGGAAGACATCGCCGCCGCCCGCGCCAGCCTCGACAAGGCGCAAGCCAGCGTCAGGGAGAGCGAGCGCAACTTTGAGCGGATCGACCGGCTGGTGCGCCGCAAGCTGGTGAGCCCGGCGGATCTCGACAAGGCCCGCGCCCAGCGCGACAGTGCCCTGGCCGAGCAGGACGGCGCCCGCCAGCAGCTCGACAAGCTGGCGCGCGGGGTGCGGCGCGAAGATATCGACGAAGCGCAGGCCGCCTTGCTGGCCGCCACCGCCGAGGTGGCGCTGGCCGAGCGGGAGCTGGCGGATCTCTCCATCGTCGCCACCCGCAGCGGCCGGCTCGACAGCCTGCCCTATCACCTCGGTGAGCGCGTTGCGGTCGGCGCCGTGCTGGCCGCCATTCAGGCGGACGAGGCGCCTTATGCCCGGGTCTATGTGCCCGAGCCCTCCCTTGCCGGTTACCGGGTCGGTCAGCCGGTGCGGGTGCAGGTGGACGGGGTGGCGGAGCCCTTCACCGGCCGGCTGCGCTGGATCTCGAAAGAACCCGCCTTTACCCCCTACTACGCCCTCAACGAGCAGGACAGGGCCCGGCTGGTCTATCTGGCCGAGATCGATCTGCCGGCGGGGGCGCAGGAGCTGCCGAGCGGCCTGCCGCTGCAGGCCGAACCCGCCGCGCAGGGAGAGGGCCATGAGTGAGCTGGCGATCCGGGCGCTGGGGGTGAGCCGCCGTTTCGGCGATTTTCTGGCGGTGGACGGGCTGGATCTCTGCGTGCCCAAGGGGCAGATCCACGGTTTTCTCGGCCCCAACGGTTGCGGCAAATCCACCACTCTGCGCATGCTGACCGGCCTGCTCACCCCCTCGGCAGGGGAGGTGGAGGTGCTGGGGCTGCACATCCCTCGCGAGGCCGAGACCTTGCGCCGGCGGATCGGTTACATGACCCAGAAGTTCTCCCTCTATGACGAGCTGACCGCCTGGGAGAACCTGGAATTCATGGGCCGGATCCACGGCATGGGCGGCGCCGTGCTGGCTGCCCGCCTGCACGAGCTGCTGGCCACCTATGAGCTGGCGCCGCTGGCCCGGCAGCGGGCTGGCGCCATGAGCGGCGGCCAGAAGCAGCGGCTGGCGCTGGCGGCGGCGGTGATCCACCGGCCGGCGCTGCTGCTGCTGGACGAACCCACCTCGGCGGTGGATCCGCAGAACCGGCGCGATTTCTGGGAGAAGCTGTTCGATCTGAGCGAAGGGGGTACCACCATACTGGTGACCACCCACTACATGGACGAGGCGGAGCGCTGCCATCAGCTCGCCATCATGGAGGCGGGCCGGGTGCGCGCCCAGGGGGCGCCGCAGGCGCTGATGGATGCCATGAGCACCCGGGTGGTGGAGGTGCTGGCCGCCGATCTGCGGCTGCTCAAACAGCAGCTGGTGCAGCTGGCGCCGGTGCGCTCCGCCGCCCAGCTCGGCCAGCGCTTGCGGGTACTGGTGGACAAGGAGCTGGCGGAGCCGGTGGCCTGGCTGCAGCAGGCCTGCCCGGCGCTGGCCGGGGCTAGTCTGGCGCTGGTCAGGCCCAGTCTGGAGGATGTGTTCGTCAGCTGTACTGGTCAGGAGCCGAGGGCATGAACAGTCTGCGACGGCTCTGGGCCATTACCCAGAAAGAACTCAGTCAACTGGCACGAGACCGGCTGACCTTCGGTGCGGTGGCGGTGATGATCCCGACGGGAGTGAGTCGATGAACAGTCTGCGACGGCTCTGGGCTATTACCCAGAAAGAACTCAGGCAACTGGCACGGGACCGGCTCACGTTTGGCATGGTGGTGATGATCCCGTTGATCCAGCTGCTGCTGTTCGGTTACGCCATCAACACCGATGTGCGCCAGATCCCGGTGGGGTTGGTGGAGATGAGCCAGAGCGTGCCGGGCCGGCTGCTGGTGGAGGCGGTGAAGGCGAGCCAGGTGGTGCACATCAAACAGCAATATGTCGGGGTGCAGCAGGCCGAGGCGGCGCTGACCCGGGGCGAGGTGCGCGCCGTGCTGGTGCTGCCCGCCGATCTGAGCCGCCGGCTCAGCGCCGGCGAGACGGCAGGTCAGTGGCTGGTGGATGGCTCGGACACCATGATCGCCGGGGCCCTGCTCGGCCTTCGCAACATGCCGCTCTCCGATCTGAAACCCGACCTCAAGACGGCCCCCCCCACCTTCGAGACCGTGCTCTACTTCAACCCGGCGCGCCGTTCGGCGGTCAACATAGTGCCCGGCCTGCTCGGGGTGATCCTCACCATGACCATGATCATGTTCACCTCGGCGGCCATCGTACGCGAACGGGAACGCGGCAATCTGGAGCTGCTCATCACTACCCCGGTCGGCTCGATGGAGCTGATGCTGGGCAAGATCCTGCCCTATATCGGGGTGGGGCTGATCCAGGTGGCCATCATCCTCGGGCTCGGCCACTTCATCTTCGACGTGCCCATCAACGGCGCCCTGAGCCAGGTGCTGCTGGCGACCCTGTTGTTTATCGCCGCCAGCCTGACCCTGGGGCTGCTCATCTCCACCCTGGCGCAGACCCAGCTGCAGGCGATGCAGATGACGGTATTCATCCTGCTGCCCTCCATCCTGCTGTCGGGCTTCATGTTCCCCTACGAGGGGATGCCGCTGCCGGCCCAGTGGATTGCCGAGGTGCTGCCGGCCACCCACTTCATGCGGCTGATCCGGGGCATAGTGCTGCGCGGTGGCGAGCTCTCCGAGCTGCTGCCTGACGTGCTCTGGCTGGCGGGGTTCACCCTGCTGGTGCTGACCCTGGCCGCCCATCGCTTCAAGAAGAGTCTGGATTGATGCCCCGCGAGGGGTGAGAACCTGGCTGCGGCTGGCCGTTAGCGGCTGGCGGTGCGGGCCAGGGTGCGGTAGTCGCCGAGTACCGGCAGCCCCTGCAGCTGGCGGCGCAGCATGTCGAGGGCGGCGAAGGCGAGGATCCGGCGGCCGCTGTCGGGATCCGGGTGGCTGACCTTGAGGGTCTGGCCGTGCAGCTGCCCGTCGACGCAGAGCAGCAGCGGCACGCCGTCCGGGCCCGAGTTGCCTATGGTCAGGCTGAGGGGGGCCGCGGGCGCCGCCAGTTGCGCCAGCTCGTGGGCCAGGGCGTGGCTGAAGCCGGCCGTCAGGGCCGGATGCGGGTGGCACATGGCCAGCAGGGCGCCCCGGCTCTCCCCCTCCAGCAGCGTCAGCGGTTTATCCCCCAACAGATCCAGAATCTGCTGCGCCGGCTCCTCATCGCCCCGCCCTACCAGCCAGGGCTCGATGGCGGCGAGCAGCCGCGCCTTGGCGGCGTCCATGTCCGCCGTGCTGGCGCCGTGGCCAATAAGCTTCAGCTCGATGAGCGGCATGGAGGAGCGGTAGCCGAGCTCGATGCCGGCGGGCCAGGGCGCGGCATCCAGCATGTCGCTGAGGGCCGACTCGGAGATGCCGAAGGTATAAAAACGGCGCAGTTCGGTGTCGGTCTGCGCGCCAGCCAGTACCTTGAGGCACGGCATGATCTGCTCGCGCACCATCTGCTTGAATTCGAACGGCACGCCCGGGGTGAAGAAGAGCCGGCTTGGGCCCTGATGGCCTGTGTGGGTGACCACAAAGCCGCAGGCGGTGCCGACCGGGTTGTCGAGGATCTCGCACCCCTGCGGCAGCCAGGCCTGCTTGGCGTTGCTGGCGGGCATGGGCCTGCCGCGGCTGGCGTAACGCGCTTCGATGGTGGCGAGCCAGTCCGGGAACAGGGTGAGCGGCTGGTCGAAGGCTTCGGCTGCCGCCTGGGCGGTGAGATCATCGGCGGTGGGGCCGAGCCCACCGCACACCAGTACCACCTCGGCGCGGCTGGCGCTCTCTGCCAGCACGGCCTTCAAGTCCTTGAGGTTGTCCCCCACGGTGACGCGGCGGCGCACCTGCCAGCCCTGCTCCAGCAGCAGGGCGCTGAGCCAGGCAGCGTTGGTGTCTACCACCAGGCCCGTCACTATCTCGTCTCCGGTGCTGATGATCTCGATGCGCATGGCGGGCTCCTCGGGGCTGACGGCTGGACTGGGGGGCGGCCACCTGGGTGGCCGGGTCGATCAGGGCTTGGTGTGTTCGAAGTAGTAGCTGATGCGGGTGCGCGGGTTGAGGTATTCAAACACCGCCGGCGGCAGCCGTTTGGGATGGATCACCTTGGCGATCGACAATTCGGCCTGCTGCAGGTCGATGATGGCCGCCTCCTGGCGCGGGATGCGCGGATCGTACACCAGCACCGAGGGGTAGAGCAGGCGGGAGGCGTTGACCGACATCACCAGCCCCACCTGGCCGTTGGAGAGCTGCACCACGCTGCCGGGCGGGTAGATCCCCATCAGCCGGATCAGCATGCTGAGATACTCGGGATTGAACTGGGCCTTGCGCTGCTTGTAGAGGCCGCTCAGGGCCGAGTAGGGCACCTTGGCCTGCATGTGGCAGAGGTTATCGTACTCGTTGATCAGCGACACAATCTGGGTGAGCGGGTCGAGCTGCCCCTTCTTGAGCCCCTCCGGCCCGCTGCCGTCCAGGTATTCGTGGTGGTGCAGCACTATGCCCTTCGCCTCGGCCGGGAAGTCCTTGGCCAGATTGAGCAGATCCAGCCCGTAGCGCGGGTGCTGGGCCATCAGGTTCTGCTCCGGCTTGGTGAGCGGCTCGGTCTTGCGCAGGATCTGGCTCGGGATCTTCAGCTTGCCGATGTCGTGGAACAGGGCCCCCATGCCGACCTGGCGGATCTCGTCGGCCGACATGTTGCACTCCTTGGCCAGCAGCATGCTGAGCACGCTGACGTTGAGGGAGTGGAAGTAGAGGTTGTTGCCGTCCTCGCTGTCGGAGACCAGGTGCAGCACCATCTCGTCCACCGACAGCAGCTGTTCGGTCATGGCGTTGATCAGCTCCTGCGCCTCGCCGATGGCATTGAGGGGGCGGGACTGGATCTTGCTCATCACGTTGCGCACCTGGGCCAGTGACTGCTGGAACTGCTTCTCGCACTGCTGCAGATCGCGGCGATACTGCTGCAGCTGCTCGATGCGGCGCTCCTTCTCCAGCTGCATTTCGGCCTGACGCTGGGAGGTATCCGGCGCCTCCACCGGCTGGGCCTGGATCTGGTTCAGCGGCTTGGGCGGCGCATCGCTCTTGTCGGGGATGATGGTCACTAGCTTGAGACCGAGCCGGCGAATGAGCTCGATCTCCTCTTCATTCTTGAGTTTGAAGCTGGAAAACAGGAAGGGGTGTTCGCGCCAGCCAAGTGGCAGAGAAACGTAATTGCCGACTTGCAGCCGGTCTACTGAAATCTTGATACCTGTCATTGTCTTGGATGCGAGAGACACACTGAGCCGTATGCTAGTCAAAGGTGGGGGTGAATACAAAAGGTATCTGATGACAGGGTGGGTGCTTTATTATAGGCTTCTGGATGTCCAGACATATTTACCGATGCAGTACAGGGAGTAAGCATGCCGATCAAGATCCCGGATCAGTTACCCGCCGCCGAAGTGCTGGGGCAGGAGAACATCTTCGTGATGACGGAATCCAGGGCCGTCACCCAGAACATCCGCCCGCTGCGGGTGTTGATCCTCAACCTGATGCCCAAGAAGATTGAAACCGAGATCCAGCTGATGCGGATGCTCTCCAACTCGCCGTTGCAGGTGGACGTGGATCTGCTGCGCATCGACGATCGGGAGTCGAAAAACACGCCCCAGGCGCACCTGGAGAACTTCTATCACGACTTCGAACAGGTGCGTGGCAACAACTACGACGGCATGATCATCACGGGGGCGCCGCTCGGGCTGGTGGAGTTCGAGGAGGTGGTCTACTGGCCGCGCATCGTCGAGATCATCGAGTGGTCACATCAGCACGTGACCTCCACCCTGTTCCTCTGCTGGGCGGTGCAGGCGGCGCTGAAAGCCCTGTACGGCATGGAGAAGCAGACCCACGGCGAGAAGCTGTCCGGGGTCTATCGCCACCACCGGCTCGACGAGCACGAACCGCTGTTGCGCGGCTTCGACGACGAGTTCGTGGCGCCTCACTCCCGCTATGCGGCGTTCGACGGGGATCTCATCCGCGCCCATACCGATCTGCAGATCTTTGCCGAATCGGCAGAGGCCGGGGTCTATCTGGCGGCCACCAAGGATTGTCGTCAGGTGTTTGTCACCGGTCACCCGGAATACGATGCGCTGACCCTGGATGGCGAATACCAGCGGGATCTGGCGGCCGGGCTTGCGCCGGTCATTCCGGTCAACTACTACCCGGACAACGACCCGACCCGGACCCCGCGCGCCAGCTGGCGCAGCCACGGCCACCTGCTGTTTTCCAACTGGCTCAACTACTACGTCTATCAGCTCACCAGCTATCGCGTCGAGGATATCGGCAAGGTGTTTACCTATCAGCAGAACTTGCCGTCGAGGTAGGGAGTTGCTCAGTCGTCCTCTGCCAGCCGCGCCGCCAGCCCGGCGAGCCATTGGCGGTGGCAGGCCAGGGTGAAGGCCTTGGGCCGGTGGGCCCGGATGGCGGTCATCGCCTCCTGCTGGGGCTGGCCCAGACTCATCAGCAGGGCCGCCGCCACCAGCCCGGTGCGGCCGCTGCCGCCCTTGCAGTGGATGACCAGGTGCTTGCCGTCCCGCAGCAGTCCGATAAGTTCTGGCAGAGTCTGATGCCAAGTGGCCTCGAAGGCGGCATCGGGAGCCTGATCGTCCTCGATGGGCAGCTGGAACCAGCGCATGCCGGCGGCCTCGATCTGCTGGCCAAGCGTGCCCAGTTCAAGCCGGGCCAGTTCGGCGTCGGTCATCAGGGTCAGCACGCCGTGCGCCCCGGCCAGCTTGAGCTGGCCCAGTGCCAGCGGCAGCGCCACCTGCTGGGTGCCGGGGCAGGGGGTCAGCAGCAGCTGGCCATCGACGCGGGGGACTTCCTGGCTCCAGAAGGGGTGAGACGGGTGCATAAAGATCCTTATGACGCCAGCAACGGCGAGGCAAGCCGGGCCTGACCCGGTTTTTGAGTGCGCCAAAGCATAGGGGGCGCGGCCCCGATGTCAATCTGCGTTGTGTTCGGCCCGGTTTACGGGCAGAGTCTAAAAAATTGAGCGGTTCAAGGAGTAAAGATGAGAAACCTGGATCAACTGGATTTGGATATCCTGGCCCATCTGTTTCGCGATGCGGGCATGACCAACAAGGATCTGGCCGCGCTGGTCGGGGTGGCACCGTCCACCTGTCTGGAACGGGTACGCAAGCTGCAGCAGGACGGGGTGCTCAAGGGCGCCCACTGCGAGGTGGATTACCAGGCCCTCGGCGGTCACATCCAGGCCATGGTGTCGCTGCAGCTGGCCCGCCACAGCCGCCAGATCATCGATGCGTTTCGCGACGCCATCCTGGCCCTGCCCGAGGTGATCAGCCTGTTCCACATGGGCGGCAAGGATGACTTCCTGGTGCATCTGTGCGTCGCCGACACCGAGCACCTGCGCAACTTCGTGTTCGATCACTTCACCTCCCGCGAAGAGGTGGTGCACCTGGAGACCTCGCTGGTGTTCGAGCACAAGTTCAGCCGCTCGCTGCCCTGCTTCCTCAACACCTGACGCCCCGTCTGCCTCCTACAAAAAACCCGCCAATCGGCGGGTTTTGTTTTATGGCGCTCAGTTCAGCACGGTGCGGGTATCCGGCGCCGTCCGGTAGAGCCCCTGCTGGTAGGCGAGGCTGCCCCACAGCGCCAGGCCGAGGGCCGCATCCTTCATGGTGGCCGGTTGCGGCGCCGGGGTGAGCGTCTCTGTCGCATCCTCATAGATGAAGCCTTCCGGCGCCCGCTCCGGCTGCAGGATCACCACGTCCTTGCCGCGCATCAGGGCAAAGTTCTTGTCGTACTGCATGATGGCGCGCCCCGGCCAGTCGGCGGGCATGCGGGTCAGATCCTTGCCGAGCATGGGGTAGTCGGCGCTGATCCCCATCAGGGAGAGCAGGGTCGGCGCCATGTCGATCTGGCTGACGATGCGCGGATCCTGTCTCGGCGCTATGCCGTCACCCACGATGACTCCCGGAATGTGGAAGCGGGGGATGGGCACCAGGCTGGCGCCGCTGACCCGGCTGTCGTGATCGGCGATGACCAGGAACAGGGTGTCCTTCCAGTAGTCCGACTGCTTCGCCTTCTTGAAGAACTCGCCGATGGCGTAGTCCGCGTACTTGGCGGCGTTATTGCGGGTCTGCTTGGGCTGCTCATAGAGGGCGATGCGATCGTCGGGAAACTCGAACGGATCGTGGTTGCTCGAGCTGAACACCAGGCTGAAGAAGGGTTTTCCCTGCTTGCTGAGCGCCTGGAAAGTCTCGTCGGCCTTGGCCATCAAATCTTCGTCAGAGGCGCCCCAGGAGCCCTCGAACACCGGATTCTTGAAGTCCTTCTGCTCGACGATGGTGGTGAAGCCGTTGCCGAGGAAGAAGCTGCGCATGTTGTCGAAGTGGCTCTCGCCGCCGTAGATGAAGTTGGTGTCGTAGCCCCGCTGCTTGAGCAGCTCGGCGATGGTGAAGAAGTTGGTCTGGCTGCGGCCGAGCTTGACCACGGCCTGGGCCGGGGTCGGCGTGAAGCCGGTCAGCACCGCCTCGATGCCGCGCACCGAGCGGGTGCCGGTGGCGTAGAGCTGCTCGAACGCCCAACCCTCTTTCGACAAGGCATCGATGTTGGGGGTGAGCGGCAGGCCGCCGAGGGAGCCGACGAACTGGGCGCCCAGGCTCTCCTGCAGCAGGATCACCAGGTTCTTCGGCTTGCCGCCGTAGCTGGCCTCGTTGAAGGTCTGGCTGGGCAGGGTGTCGGAGCTGAATTCATGGGATTCACGCCCGCTCTCCTGGCGAACCAGATCCAGAATGCGCTGACGGGGCAGCTCGCCGTAGAACTGGCTGGCATCCTCCTCGGCCCGCATCTGCTTGATGGCGAAGAACAGGGAGTAGGAGGAGTTGACGGTGAGCGCATTGACCAGCGGATCGCTGGCAAACGCCACCATGGCCGGGTTGAGGGCGCGGTGACCCAGGCTGGAGCGGGCACCGAGAAAACCGATGGCCAGGATCAGCAGGGCGAAGGCGGGCCGCCAGTACCAGCGCGGGAAGCTGATGCCGCGCAGCAAGCGGCCGCTCAGCCACCAGCCGCCCGCCAGCACGGCGCCGCTGAACAGCAGTGCCAGCAGCAGCTCGCCCTTGCGGCCGGCCCACAGCATGGCGAACACCTCTTTGGGATAGATGAGGTATTCGATGTAGAGGCGGTTGGGCCGCACCCCGTACTCGGTCACGAAGGAGGGGGTGGAGATCTCCAGGAAGAGCAGCAGCCAGAGCCCCAGGGTCAGCCAGACCCGGATGAGCTGCAGCCAGGCACGGCCCACGGCATGGGGGCCGGCCAGCAGCAGGGTGAACACGGCGGGCACGCCCCACAGCCAGCAGAGGGTGGCGAAGTCGACCCGCAGCCCCTGCAGCAGCATCTCCTGCCAGCCGGCGACGGCGTCGACCCGTTCCAGCTGCCAGAGGCCGAGCGCGAGCCGGCTGATGGAGAGAGAGACTAGCGCGATCAATGAAAAAACGGCGATGGGCCAAAACGGTCCCAGCCATCGTCTGATAGTGGTCATTGTTGTTCCTACAAGCCTGTTTGCACCCGTCCACGGGCGCATTGTTTTTATATTGCTGGGTTATGACAGCGGGCCCGGGGAAAGGTTGCGTGTAGGTGCTGTTTAAAAGGATGTTTTGGCACGATTTATGATTTTTATGTGAGGGCGCGCAGGGATCGAAGACAGCATAAACGGCTGGAAAAACTGTGATCCTGCCGGCAAAGCGGTGCGGGGGGCTTATCTATAATGGCGCCGAATTTTCTCAATCGGAGCCGAAGGGATGCCGGTCTTTATCGATGTGGAATATTTGCAAGGGTGGAGCCTGTTCGTGGTGCTCTCGGACGGTACCACGGGGGCACTGGACCTGACCCCTTGGCGCACCCAGCCGCTGTTTGCGGCGCTGGATTCGGAGCGGCGCTGTGCCCGGGTCTTCATCAATCGCCACCACCAGTTGGAGTGGCCCGCTGGCTGTACCCTGTCGGCCCACGAGGTCTATCACCTGATCAAGCCCATCGACGAGCGGGAAGCGTTCAGCTAACCCCCTGTTTTTGTGAACCACCCCAAGATTCCTGTGACGGGAATGTTTGAGCGTTTGCCTTCCTCACCCAATTTGGGTAAAACCTGCGCAACATTTTGCCAACCCTAGCTTGGCTTCGCCTCAGAGGGCTTGCCGCCGCCGCGCCGCAGGCCTTTTTTGCAGCCTGACGGCAAACCTTCCAGCAGCGGAATGGTTTGTTGGTTGAAATTAAAAAAACAAAATAAACAAAGAGATAAGGAAAGAGTATGGCTTGTCATATGCGCACCCCGCTGGCCCTGCTGGTGGGCGGTTTCGCCTGTCACGGTGCCGCCGGCCAGGAACTGGTCCAGCAACTGGAGCCCATGGTGGTGGTCGCCAGCCGCCCCGCCAGCACCCTGGAGGTGACCCTGGATCCCAAGAAGCCGGGCTCCCCCATGCCGGCGGCCGACGGCGCCGGTTACCTCAAAAACGTCACCGGCATGAGCATGGTGCGCAAGGGGGGGCTGGGCGGCGATCCCGTGTTGCGGGGGATGGGCATGTCCCGCCTCAATGTGCAGATGGATGGCGGCATGCTGGCCGGTGGTTGCGGCGGCCGGATGGACCCGCCCACCGCCTACGTATTTCCTCAATCTTTCGACCGGATCCGGGTGCTGAAGGGGCCGCAATCCCTCGAACAGGGGGCGACCCTGGCGGGTACCGTGCTGTTCGAGCGGGACAGGCCCGAGTTCACCGCCCCCGGCGTCAAGGCCGAGGCGTCGGCGCTCTATGGCAGCTTCGGGCGCGACGACCAGATGCTGGATGCCACAGTAGGGGCGCCACAGGGCTATCTGCGCGGCCAGTTCACCCACTCCGACAGCGATGACTATCGGGACGGCCACGGCGACAAGGTGCGCTCTTTCTATCGACGCGAAAACGGCACCGCCCAGCTCGGCTGGACGCCCAGTGAGCACACCTGGCTGGAACTCACCGCCGAGCGCAGCAATGCCCGCGCCGCCTATGCGGATCGCACCATGGACGGCCCCATGTTTGACCGCGAATCCTTCGGCCTCAAGCTCAGGCAGGAGCAGATCAGCCGCCACTGGCAGCGCAGCGAGCTGACCCTGTGGGACAACGACATCGACCACATCATGGACAACTTCAGCCTGCGTCCAAATAGCGGCATGAAGATGCTCTCCAACCCGGACCGGCGCAACACCGGCGGGCGCTGGGCCAACGACATCGCCCTGCCGGCCGACTGGCTGCTGACCGCCGGGCTCGATGCCAACCGGGATCAGCACAGGGCCCGCAGCGGGGTGGATTACGCCAACCAGCCGCGTCAGCGCACCCTGCGCTTCGAGCAGCAGGGCGGCTTTGCCGAGCTGGGCCGCCAGCAGGGCGCTCACAGCTACAAGGGGGGTTACCGGCAGGACAGGGTCGAGACCACCCGTTACGGCGCGGGAGATCAGACCCTCTACAGCGATACCCTGACCCTGGACAGCGGCTTTGGCCGCTACGAATATCAGTGGTCGCCGGCCTGGTCGAGCTACCTGGCCTGGGGCCAGGCGAAACGGGCGCCGGACTACTGGGAGCGCAGCAAGGACAGCGTGCCCTTCACCCTCAACCCGGAGCGCAGCCGCCAGTGGGATGCGGGGCTGGCCCTGCGCAGCCGCGAACTGGATCTGACCCTCTCCCTCTTTAGCGCCGACATTCAGGACTACCTGCTCTATAACAACAAGTCGAACAAGGTACGCAACATCGACGCCCAGACCCGCGGCGGCGAGCTGGAAGGGCGCTGGCAGTTTGCCGAGCAGTGGCGCCTCGATGGTGGTCTGGCGGTGGTCTACGGCGAAAACCAGAGCGATCACCAGCCGCTGGCCCAGATGCCACCGCTCGATGGCAAGCTGGCGCTGGGCTGGCAGCCAGCCGAGGAGTGGAACCTGACCCTGCTGGGCCGCGCCGTGGCCGCGCAGGATCGGGTCGATGTGGGCTCCGGCACCGTAGCCGGCCAAGATCAGGGGGAGACGCCAGGCTTCTTCGCCATGAACCTGAGCGCCGCCTGGCAGTTCCACCCGGGCTGGCAGCTGTCGGCCGGGGTCGACAACCTGTTCGACACCTTCTACTACGAGCACCTCTCCAAGTCGGTACACGCCAGTCAGGCCGGGCTGGGCTACGAGCAGGTGGGGCGGATTCCGGAGCCGGGCCGCGCCTACTGGCTCTCGGTCAGTTACCGTTTCTCTTCGGCCGGCGTGCTCTAGGTCGGCGCGCCAACCGACTGAGCCAGGTAACGTTTTCAGTCACAGACCCGTGCGGGCGGGGCCGCTATCATGGCCCCAGTGTGGCGCTTTGGGCGCCGATACCACCACAGCGGGAACATAACAATGAAACAAGGAACGTTGCGCCATGGCGGCCTCATCGGGGCCGCCCTGTTATTGACGGCTTGCGGCAGCGGCGGCGGGAGCGGCGCCAGCGAGCCCCAGCAGCCCCCGGTCACCAACCCGCCGCCGGCCACCGCCAGCCGCGCCTGCTACGGCAATGATCAGCCGGCCTGCAATCTGCGCACCTATCAGGTGATGGTGGAGTCGTTCGTCGACGGCGACGGCAGCGCCAACTACGGCGTCGGCTATGGCCCCTCCCAGCACAACGGCGATCTGCAGGGGATCATCGACAGCCTGGACCACATCAAGAGCCTCAACGTCAATGCCATCTGGCTGACCCCGGTGTTTGACTCCTGCGCGGGGCAAGGCGGTGACGACAAGCTCGATGCCACCGGCTACTTCGCCTGCGACTTCTTCAACGTGGACCCCAACTTCGGCAGCAACGTCCAGCTCAAGAAACTGGTGGACGGAGCGCATCAGCGCGGCCTCTACGTCTTCCTCGACGGGGTATTCGGCCACGTCAACAAGGTGGGGGTGAGCAAGCCTTCTCCCGAAGGACGGCTGCCCGCCCTCAAGAGCGGCGGGGCCGGTTATCCCGGCCAGCTGGTGGATTACAGCCAGCCCCAGAGCCTCGCCTACTTCAAGGAGGTGGCCCGCTACTGGGTCGAGCAGTACGGCATCGACGGCTGGCGCCTCGATCAGGCCTATCAGCTCGGCCTCGACGACTGGCGCGCCATTCGCAGCGAAGTGGAGCGGGCTAGCGCGGCGCGCAAGGCCGCCGGCCAGCAGTGGGGTACCCTCGGCTACATGGTGGGCGAGGTGTGGAAGGGCGCCGACGAGATCCGCGCCCAGGCGTATGGGCCGAGCGACAACCCGGCACTCTCCTCGGCGTTCGACTTCCCGCTGCGCTACGGCCTGGTGCAGGCGCTGGCGGTGGAGGAGTCCGGCAAGGGCGGGCAGGGGGCCAGCGTGCTCGACGCCAGCTGGAACAAGGTGGAGAACTACCCGAATCACGCCATGCCCAACCTGATGCTGGGCAACCACGATCTGGTGCGCTTCGGCGATCTGCTGGAGCGCGGCAACTTCAATCCGGCGGACTACTGGCAGCGCCACAAGGCGGCCTTCAGCTTCCTGGCGGCCCGCTCCGGCCCGATCACCCTCTACTACGGCGAGGAGTTTGGCGACGAGGTGCCGGGCTTTGCCAAGCAGGTGGGTGGCGACTGCGCCGCGCAGGGGCTCTGTGACGATCACGTGGCCCGCAGCGATGGCAAGGTGCCGGGTGCCACCGGCTTCGTGCCGAGCAGCGAGCAGAGCGAGCTGAAACAGTGGCTCAGCCAGCTGCTGGCCCTGCGCGCCGCCCACCCCGCCCTCTATCAGGGGGAGCGGGTCAAGCTGGTGGCCGAGGGGAGCGTCTATGGCGACATCAAGCAGACGGCGGCGGAGCAAGTAGTCTACCTGCTCAACGTCTCCGACACGCCCCAGAGCTACGCGGTGCCGGTCGGCAAGCTGCGCAGTGCCAGCGCCCTGGTGGATCTGCAGAGCGGCGAGAGCCTGGCCATCGGTGGCAGCAGCGTGACGGTGGACTTGCCGCCGCTGAGCGGCCGCTTCCTGCTGGTGCGCTAAGCGAGGCTGGCAACAAAAAGGGCTCCGTGATGGAGCCCTTTTTCATGGGGGACGTTACTTCTCGATGCCGCTGCCGAGTTCGTCCTGATGGGGGGCAGCCTGCACGTTGCCATTGCCGTGCCGCCAGCTCTCCAGCCGGTTGTGGACCCCGCGGCGCAGGCTCTTGAAGCTGGTCTCCAGGTAGTCCACCCCCACTAGGATGGAGAGGGTGACGCCGGTGAGCAGCAGCGCCTGGTGCAGCATCTGCATGCCGATGAGGGCGCCGAGGGCGGCCAGCATCCAGACGGTGGCGGCGGAGGTGACCCCCAGTACCTGGCCATCCCGGGTCATCATCACCCCGGCGCCGAGAAAGCCGATGCCGGTGATGAGCTGGCCCAGCACCCGCGCCTGATCGGCGCTCTGGGGGCTGACGGCGGCACCGATGGCAAGAAAGCAGTAGGTGCCGAGGATGATGAGTGAGGAGGTACGGATGCCGACCGGCTTGCCGCGCAGTTGCCGCTCCAGCCCTACCAGAGTGCCGCACACCAGACAGACCAGGATGTTCTCCCAGCCAAGGGGCGCTATGTCCCACCAATCAGTCGTCATCATATCCACCTCTGCTCTCGATGCTTGTTATCCGGCCGCGCTCTGCCCCCGGTTTTCCAGCCGCTGGCGGAAGGCCCGGGCGAGGCGCTCGTAGAGGTCCTTTGCCTCTCTGTCCTCAATATCGCCACGTATCCAGGGATTGTCGATGATTTCCAGCAGCACACAGTCACGCCCCTGCTGACGCAGATCGACCCCGAACAGGCCGTTGCCGAGCTGATGCACCGCACGGCGGGCGGTCTGCAGCACCCGCTCCGGCACCTCGTTGAGCGGCAGCGCCTCGATGCGGCTCATGTCGAGAGGGTGCTTGCGGCGGCGGATGCGGTTGCCAGGCTCGGGGCGGAAACGGCGGCAGGCAAACAGCGGCGAGCCGTCGAGAAAGCCGATGCGCCAGTCGAACTCGGCGGGGATCCGGCTTTGCACCAGCAGCAGGGCGGAGCGGGCCAGCCCCTCATCCAGCAGGCGGGCCAGTTGCTGCTCGTCGCTGGCCATGGCCAGATCGCGCCCCTGCGCCCCGTCGGGCACCTTCACCATCAGCGGCAGGCCGAGCCGCTGCACCAGCTCGTCCACGTGGTGGCGGCCGCGGCGGGTCACCACCATGGTGGGTGGCATGGGCACGCCGCTGCGCACCATCAGCTCGTAGAGGTAGAGCTTGTTGCTGCAGGCGAGAATGGCGCGGGAGCTGTCGATCACCGGCATCTTGAGCTGCTCGGCGCGGCGGGCAAATTCGAAGGTGTAGTGGCCGACCGCCGTCTCGGAGCGCAGCCAGAGGGTATCGAACTCCGGCAGCCGCTCGATGGCGGACGGTGCCAGGATCTCGGCCCGGATCCCCTGCGCCGCGGCCGCCCGGATGAAGCGATCCAGCGCCAGGGCATCGCTGCTGGCGCGGCCGTCGTTGGGGTCGACCAGGATGGCGAGCTGATAGAGCGGCGCCGCCTGCTCCTCGTCGCCTGTCCCCACCAGCGCCTGGGCGTGGTGCAGCATCAGCGCCTTTTCGCTTGGGCTCAGTTCCAGCGGTGACAGGCTCTGCTGCTGGCGCACCGACCAGCCGTGGCGGCCGCGCTTGAGGGTCAGCTCCTGCAGCGGCAGCTGGCTGAGGCCGTAGTAGTAGCGGGCCAGCCCCGCCAGCTCGCTCTGCTCGCACTGGCCGAAGATGGCGCGCACCCGGATCCTGTCTTCGCTCTGCAGGGCCAGCCAGCCCTGCAATTTTCGCCACAGCTTGGCAGGCGGCTGCTGGGGCTGCAGCTGGCTGATGGCCTGCAAACCCGGCAGGCAGTGGTGGCCGCGGGCCTGGGCCAGCAGCGAGCAGTAGTAGCCGGCACTGAGGTGCTCCAGATTGCGGCAGAGGTTGATGATGCGGGGGCGGCCGCCGGTGGTGGGCACCCCGTGTTGCAGGTAGGTGCGGGCGGTCAGCAGATAATCGGCATGGCAAGGCCAGTCGCCCGGCTCTTCGACGATGACGTAGGTACTCATTTTTTCGGCTCCACAGATGAAACTGCCTTGAATGGCAGGATCCCCAGTGGGCTTCGATGCACCGACAAGCACGACAATGGCGCGAGGGGAAACAAGAGGTTACAGTGCCTAATATGCCGCCTTGGTAACTTGTGATACAAGTCGCATTTTTGGTGATGAAGATAAATAACCGAACAAGGACTCCCCGTGTTGACCGTGCGCGCGGCCCGGACCGATGATCTGGGCGCCATCGTTAAGCTGGAACGCTACTGTTTTCCCCCCGAAGTCGCCTTTGGCCGCAGCCGCTGGCACTATCTGCTGACCCACGCCAAGGGGCGTACCCTGCTGGTGCTGGACCAGCAGGAGCAGCTGATGGGCTACCTCTGCCTGCTGGAGCACAGGGGCTGGGATCGGCTGATCATCCAGACCCTCGCCATCCGCTGGACCATCCGCCGGCAAGGCTGGGCCCGCCGCCTGCTGGAGCAGGTGATCCAGGAAGGCAAAGAGGCCGGCTGGGGGGCGATCCGGCTGGAGGTCGGTGATGCCAATGAAGAGGCGCAGGCCCTCTATCGCGAGCTGGGTTTTCGGCCCAGACAGAAGCTGCCGGATTATTATGGTCACGGTCAGCACGCCCACCGGCTGGTGCTGGCGCTGAAGCAGGCCTGAGAGAGGAAGAGGGGATGAGCTGCGACAACTGCCTCGCCACCGCCATCAAGGCCAAGCTGGGGCGCTGCCCGGTCTGCGCCGGCCAGACCTTCGTCATCGGCCTGGTCGGCTGGCTGGTCTGGTGGTGGTGTGGCGCCGACACCTCGGTCAACGCCCTCACCGGCCTGCTGTTCGCGCTGGGGGGATCGGGCCTGTTGCTGCTCCACCTGCTGGTGTTTGTCTGGCGCAGGGCGACCGGACGTGAATTGAGCGATGAATGAATCAGATTGATTTCAAACAGATAAATAACAATAGCGCTGTAGATATGGAGGTTCAGATGATAGCAATGGTAACGGGCGCCTCGTCCGGGTTTGGTGAGTCCATCAGCCGTCAGCTGGTGCAGGCGGGCTACCGGGTGATCGGTACCGGCCGTCGCGGCGAACGGCTGGCGGCGCTGGCCGACGAGCTGGGCGCGCAGTTCCTGCCGCTGGTGTTCGACGTGCAGGACAAGGCGGCCACCCGCGCCGCCATCGACGGGCTGCCGGCCGAGTGGCGCGAGGTGGATCTGCTGGTCAACAACGCCGGGCTGGCGCTGGGGCTGGAGCCGGCCCACAAGGCGGATCTGGAAGACTGGGAGCAGATGATCGCCACCAACATCAGCGGTCTGACCCTGCTCACCCGCCTGCTGCTGCCGGGCATGGTGGCGCGCAATCGCGGCCATGTCATCAACATCGGCTCCATCGCCGGCACCTACCCCTATCCGGGCGGCAACGTCTACGGCGCCACCAAGGCGTTCGTGAAGCAGTTCAGCCTCAACCTGCGCGCCGATCTGGCGGGCACAGCCATTCGCGTCACCAATGTGGAGCCGGGCCTGTGCGGTGGTACCGAGTTTTCCAACGTGCGCTTCCACGGTGACGATGCCAAGGCGGCCAGCGTCTATCAGGGGGTGCAGGCGATCCAGCCACAAGACATCGCCAATACCGTGCTCTGGGTGAGCCAGCAGCCGGCCCACGTCAACATCAACAGCATCGAGATCATGCCGGTGGCGCAGACCTTCGGCCCGCTCAATATCAGCCGTCGCTGATGGCGGCAGCTGACGAAATAAAAGAGGCTCCCAAGGGAGCCTCTTTGCGTTGGCGAGCCGATTACAGGCTCATGATCTTCTTGAACTCCTCGGGCGAGTACTTCTGCTCGGTGCGCTTGGTGAGATCCGTCATCAGCTTGTAGCGCAGCTCTTTGGCCATCTGGTAGGTCTTCTCCAGCTGGCCATAGGAGTAGTCGGTGGCCAGCCCGATGGCGGTAGCTTTGTCGCTGGCATAGGCCTGCTTCAGGCTGTGGTCGAGCAGGGCCACCTCCTGGTAGAGCTTGCTGCTCTCCTTGCTCCAGACGCCGCGCAGCAGTGGCAGGTACTTGTCCGGATCGGCGCTGGCCAGCGCGGTCAGGCTGCGGAACTGCCAGTAGGCGGAGTCATCGGAGTAGCTGTCGCTGCCGCTGCGATAGGGCAGGGGGTAGGACTCCAGGGTATTGTAGAGCGGCACCATCACCGATTCGGCCAGCACGCCGTAGCTCTGCCAGATAAGCCCCTGCAGCTCTTTGGGCATTTCCTTGCGCAGTTGGATGACGTGGGATTCCAGCTGCCTGTCGATGCGGATCGGCCGCTCCGCCTTGCCGGCCAGCGGCGTGCCCTCATAGGTGGCGCTCAGCAGCCTGGCCACGTCCGGCACGGCGATGGGAGCATCCGGCTTCATAAAGAGCGGATATTGCGCCTGCCGGGTCGGCTGCGGGTGGCTGGCGGTCAGCATCTTCTGGCCGAGCCACTCCCGATCCACGTTGTAGGGGTCGGCGATGACCCCAAACGCCTTGGCGAAGTTGAAATCTTTCGGGTCGGCGTTATCCAGCAGTTTGTGTTCACGCACGAACTCCAGCAGCTTGGGCGAGTGCAGCACATCGGCCCCGTCGAGATTGACGCCGTGGATGCGCAGGCCGTTGGCCACCATGGCGTAGCTGTCGTCCGGCACCCGCACCGCGATCCAGTGGTGGCCGGAGCCGATCTCCATCAGCCAGGCCTCGTTCACATCCGCCAGATAGAGGCTGTTGCCTTCCCCGGCGCCATATTGCTCCACATAACGGCCGAGCAGTGCGACCCCCTCTTTGGCCGTCCTGGCCTGCGGCAGGATCAGGGTTGGGATGATGGCCTCGATGACCCCCTTCTCGATCAGCGGATCGGCTTTCTGGGCCTTGTCGTTGACCTCGGCACTGGTGGTGGCCGAGATGGCGACGTTGAACTCGTTGATGCCGCGCTCTTCATAATATTTGCCGGCCGGGTCGCTGGACGTCGCATCCCAGTCGCGAATGGCGGAGTAGGCGAAGAAGGCCTTTGGCATCGGCACTTCCAGCCCGTTGCCCAGTTTCCAGATTGTGCCCTCGTTCTGCTGGGCGGGCCGGAAGGCCAGGTACTTGTTCCAGTTGTTGACGCCAAAATCCTCGTTTCTGGCGATCATCACGCTGCCATCGGCAGTGGCGCCCTTGCCGACGATGAGGCCGGTACAGGCGTCGGCACTGGTGCCAAGCAGGGTGAGCAGGGTGGCGGAGAGAAGACTCAAGGTGTGTTTTTTCATGGGATTGCCCGAAGCGTAACTGTGAGTGAAAGCCAGGCGGTGGGATGCAGGTCTGCCGCAGTGCGATCGGCCGCCGATACGCTGCCGGGGGATCGTGCTGCTCATGGTCGATGACGCAAACATTTCATCCATAACACTGCTTGCTGGTCGTTTTGTGCGCCGAAATTGTATGCCTCGATGGTTGTTTGTTTTGTGATCTATGAGTAGTTCCTTTGCTTTGTCTGGTAAAGCGTGAAAAAGGCAGCGATATGCACCAGAAGCTGCCGATTGGGCAGCGCAGCGTCATGATTCTGACGTCGAGATGACCGCCGGTTGGCTCGTGAGCCCGTGCGAGCCGGGATCTGCGCCAATCTGGCAAGTTGGCCTGCAACTTGCTGGTTTTATTGCCAATGATGGGGCCTGGCGCCTCATGCCATCGAATCAGCGACCTCGTCATGCCGGATCGGCATGCAGACTGGAGCCCCCATGGATATCAAACCCTACAGCCAGCAGCTTGCCCAGAGCGCCTCCAACAACCGCGCCCTCGCCACCCTCAGCAGTGCCGACAGCGGTCAGGGTGGCGGCTGGGAAGATCTGGTCAACCTCTCCTCCCAGCGGATCACTGGCCAGGCCCAGCAGGCGCTGACCTATGAACACCTGGCCAAGAATAGCAAGCTGCCGCCGGCGCTCGATATCGGCTCCGACAAGGGCGGCGTGATGCAGCAGCTGGTGGACAAGGCGCTCGGTTTTGATCGCAAGAAGTTCAACGAGATAGAAGAGAAGCTCAAGACGATTGCCGACAACAAGCAGCTGACTGCCGAAGAGCGGGCGGAGCAGAGCAAGCCGCTCAACGAGCAGCGGGATGCCATGTTGCAGGATGCGATGGACCGCCTCACCGGCAAGAAGAGCAGCGCCAAGGAAGAGACCAAGAACGCCTGAACGGTGGGATGACTCGAACGGCAATCCATGGTCGGTGGGGGCAATCACTTGCCCCTGTCCGGATTCCAATGGGTTGCCTAGGTGGCGCAGCACGGGCCGCTCTGCGCCGCCACCATGGCAACAAAAAAGGGAGGGCGGCTGCCACTCCCTTGGTGACCGGACGGCGTCCGGCCGTTGTATCGACTCAGGCCGTCGCTACTTCTTCTCGGGCAGAATGCCGATCCCCACCGCCTGGGTCTGAACGGCCTTGATCTGGTCGCCCTTGGCGATCAGCGCAAACTGGGCCGGGTTGTGTACCTTGAGCACCAGGGTGTGATCCACCCCCTTCACCGTGATGGTCTGCTGCCCCTTGTCGACCGCGATGACGTCGCCATAGAGAGTGACCTTTTTGCCGATCCCGGCGCCCGGCTTCTCGCCTGCCTCGGCCTTGCCGGCCGCCACTTCCACGATGCGTTTTCTCACCCCGGCGGTGCCCTTGAGCAGCTCCAGATCCAGCATCTGCAGGTAGCGAAGCGCCACCACGTCGCCCACCTTGAGGTTGGCCAGGTTGGTGACCTGCTCACCGGCGACGATGTCGAACGCCTCGCCGGCGGCATTTTTCAGGCTGACCTTGCGGCTGGCCATGTCGATGGCGGTGACCGTGGCCTGGGCCGAGACGGCCTCCACCAGGTTGGCCTTGCCAGGGGCCGTGGCGACTTCGGTTGCCACCTCGGCAGCCTGCGCCAGACAGGTCGAGAGGGAAAGCAAACCGGCAATCCATGCATGCTTGAGTTTCATGTGTCAGACCTTATGAGCAAAAGAGTGAAGAGGGCGGGAGCGGGCGTTGAGGGTTGCGCACCCGGTTCCCAGAGAGACCATAGCAGAGCGGCAAAGAAACAGGGGCGGCGCCGCACGACTTCCTTACGGCGACTTGCCCCTCGCTGTGCAATCTGATAGCCGGCTCCCATTTTTTGACCTGCCGGAGCCACAGGCGCACAATTCCCCTGCATGCATTCAACCGAGGGCTCTGCCGTGTACAACTTCCAATATGCCAATCCTACCCGCGTCTGTTTCGGTGAAGGCCAGATCGCCAGGCTGCCCGAACTGATCCCGGCCGGCAGCCGCCTGCTGGTGCTCTACGGCGGCGGCAGCATCAAACAGAACGGGGTCTATGAGCAGTTGACCCAGGCGCTGGCGGGACGGGAATGGCTGGAGTTTCCCGGCATCGGTGCCAACCCCCAGTACAGCCAGCTGATGGAGGCGGTGGCCCTGGTCAAGCGCGAGCGCATCGACTTCCTGCTGGCGGTCGGTGGTGGTTCCGTGGTGGATGGCAGCAAGTTCGTGGCCGCCGCGGCCTGCTTCGAGGGGGCGGATCCCTGGGAGATCCTGCTGCACAAGGCCCCCATCAAAGGGGCGTTGCGGCTGGGCTGCGTGCTGACCCTGCCGGCCACCGGCTCGGAGAGCAATCCCGCCGCCGTGGTGAGCCGCGGGGAGGCCAAGCTCTCCTTCATGAACCCGCTGGTGCAGCCGGTGTTTGCGGTGCTGGATCCCACGACCACCTACAGCCTGCCGCCGCGCCAGGTGGGCAACGGGGTGGTGGATGCCTTCGTCCACATCATCGAGCAGTACCTCACCTTCCCGGTGGGGGCGAGGTACAGGACCGGCTGGCGGAAGGACTGCTGCAGGTGCTGGTGGACAACGGCCCGCGCGCGCTGGCGGAGCCCACCAACTACCAGGTGCGCGCCAATCTGATGTGGGCGGCCAGCCTGGCGCTCAACGGCCTCATCGGTCGCGGTGTGCCGCAGGACTGGTCCACCCACGCCATCGGTCATCAGCTCACCGCCCTGCACGGGCTGGATCATGCCCAGAGTCTGGCGGTGGTGCTGCCCTCCCTGCTGCGTGAGCAATCGGCCCAGAAGCAGGAGAAGCTGGCCCAGTTCGCCGAGCGGGTATGGCACTCCAGCCGCGAGGACAAGGCGCTGCGCATCGAAGAGGCGATCATCCGCACCGAGCAGTTCTTCCAGCAGATGGGGGTGGGCACCCGCCTCGCCGACTACGGCCTGAGCGAGAGCTGCATCCCCGGCATCTGCTCCAACCTCAAGCGCTTCGGCCTGACCGCCCTCGGGGAGCAGCAGGACATAGACCCGGACAAGGTAGCCAGGATCCTTTCCCACGCGCTTTAAGTCAGGGGACTCGCGTCTGGCAATCAGAATGGCGCGGATCCTTTCTCACGGCCTCTGATCATCTGGCTGTCGAGCAGAAAAAAACGCCCCGATCTCGGGGCGTTTTGCATGGTGTCACCGGGGCTGTGCCGTTTATCCGGCGCTGCGGTCCAGCTCGCGCTCAAGCGCCGCCGCCTTCTGGCGGGCCGGATGAGTATTGAGGCGTTCCCAGTAGCTCTTAAGGTGCGGGAACTGGGCCAGCTGGCCGCTTTGCGCCAGCAGATCCACCAGGAAGGAGTTCAGGATGTCGGCGCCGGTGAGGCGATCGGCCACCAGGTAGCGGCGACTTGCCAGCACCTCATCGAGGTAGCCCAGCACCTTGGCGCACTCGGCCTTGGCGTAGTCCGGCAGGAAGCGCATCGGGCTGCCGTCCTTGCGCACGAACATGTCGAGCAGCAGCGGCAGAATGCCGGAGCTCTCGGCGAAGTGGAGCCACTGCAGATATTCGGCATAGTCCGGGCTGTCGGGGGCCGGTGCCAGCCGTTCCGGGGCGTGGTGGGCGATCAGGTATTCGGTGATGGCACCGGATTCTGCCAGCACCCGGCCGTCGAACTCGATGACCGGCGACTTGCCGAGGGGGTGGATGGCCTTGAGCTCGGGCGGCGCCAGAAAGGTGGTGGCGTCGCGCTGATACGCCTTGATCTCATAGGGCAGGCCCAGCTCTTCGAGCAGCCAGATGATGCGTTGGGAGCGGGATTTGTTCAGGTGGTGCAGGACTATCATGGAAACCTCGACGCAGTGACGGAAGGCGGTGATACGCAGCTGCGCGGTGGCGGGTTCACCGCTGGCCAAAAAAGAGCGGGCTGGATGCCCGCTCCTGCGTTGACTGACTCAGGCCTCCAGCGCCTGATCCAGATCCGCCAGTATGTCCTCGATGGCTTCTATCCCCACCGACAGCCGGATCATCTCAGGTTTCACCCCGGCCTTGGCCTGCTCCGCCTCGCTCAACTGGCGATGGGTGGTGGAGGCGGGGTGGCAGGCTAGCGACTTGGCGTCGCCAATGTTGACCAGCCGCTTGAAGATCTTGAGCGCATCGTAGAAACGCACCCCGGCCTCGTAGCCGTCCTTCAGGCCGAACGAGAGGATGGCCGAGGGGCGGCCGGCCATGTATTTCTCCGCCAGCAGGTAGTGGGGGTGACCCGGCAGACCGGCGTAGCTGACCCAGGCCACCTTGGGGTGGTGCTTGAGGTGATGGGCCACCCGCAGGGCGTTGTCCACGTGGCGCTCCATGCGCAGGCTCAGGGTCTCCAGCCCCTGCAGCAGCAGGAAGGCGTTCATCGGCGCCAGTGCGGCGCCGGTATTGCGCAGCGGTACGGTGCGCACCCGCCCGATAAAGGCGGCCGGGCCAAAGGCCTCGGTGTAGACCACCCCGTGATAAGAAGGCTCGGGTTTGGTCAGCTGGGGGAAGCGCTCGGCGTGATCCGCCCAGGGGAACTTGCCCGAGTCGACGATGACGCCCCCCAGCGAGTTGCCGTGGCCGCCGACATATTTGGTCAGGCTGTGCACCACGATGTCGGCGCCGTGTTCGATGGGTTTGCACAGCACCGGGGTGGCGACCGTGTTGTCGACGATGAGCGGCACGCCACGGGCGTGGGCCACCTTGGCGAAGGCCGCCAGGTCGACGATGTTGCCGGCCGGGTTGCCGATGCTCTCGCAGTAGACCGCCTTGGTTTTGTCATCGATGAGGGCGGCGATGGCCTCGGCGCTGTCATCCTTGGCGAAGCGCACCTCGACCCCGAAGCTCGGCAGCATGTGGGCGAACAGGGTGTAGGTGCCGCCATAGAGCTGGGGGGTGGAGACGATATTGTCGCCAGCGGCGGTCAGCGCCTGGATGGCGTAGGTGATGGCGGCGGAACCCGCCGAGACCACCAGGCCGGCGATGCCCCCTTCCAGCGCGGCCATCCGCTGCTCCAGCACATCGTTGGTGGGGTTCATGATGCGGGTGTAGATGTTGCCTGGCACCGCCAGATTGAACAGATCCGCCCCGTGCTGGGCGCTCTCGAACTCGTAGGCCACCGTCTGGTAGATGGGTACGGCAACGGCCTTGGTGGTGGGGTCGCTGGTAAAGCCGTGGTGCAGGGCCAGGGTCGCATCTTTCATCACACACTCCTTGTTGGATGTTGCTGGGTAGCAGTTATAGATGGATAGACGTCCAATCTATCAGGCCCAGCGCCGATGTAAACCACCCAATCCGGCAAAGCAATTGCGCCTGCTGGTGAACTGCACCCTCCCTTGTGCGATCCGGGCGAGGGGGGCTCAGAGGCGGCGGCGATACTCCCGATCGTCGATCTGCTGCATGTCCCACTGCATCAGGCGGTTGAGCTGGCTCATGGGATCCTCGATCAGGGTCAGCGGCCTGGGCAGGATCCGCTTGAAGTAACGGCGCAGGATCTGCTGGATCCGGTTCGGTTTGATGGGGTTGGCGTGGCTCATGATGGTGCTCCTGTGCTGTGGTTCTCACGTTCGCCAGCAGTATTGAGCTAAAATGCGGAAGTAAAAACTGATGACTTTCAGCAACAGGATTTCCTCTTTTATGCCCACCAGTCGCCTTTACCAGCAATTCCAACGGCTCGCCCAGCAGCTTGGCTGCGACGAGCGGGAGATCAGCCTCGCCGAGGTGGCGGATCTGCTCTGCTGCACCCCGCGCAACGCCCGCCTGCTGCTGCGCCGCATGCAGGATCAGGGTTGGCTCAGCTGGGCGGCGGAGGCCGGGCGGGGGCGGCGCTCCCGGCTCACCCTGCTCGATAACCAGGAGAGCCTGACCCGGCGCCGGCTGCGGGATCTGCTCAGCCAGGGCCAGCTGGCGCAGGCGGTGCGGCTGGCCGAAGATCGTCTCGATCTGCTCACCCCGCTGCTGATCGAGCAGCTCGGCCAGGCTACCCGGGAAGGGCGCCAGATCCTGCGGGTGCCCTACTACCGGCCGCTGCCGCGCCTGCTGCCCACCGGCCCGCTGCGTCGCTCCGAAATCCACCTGAGCCGCCAGATCTTCAACGGCCTGACTCGGCGAAATGAGGAAAATGGGGAAATCGAGGGGGATCTGGCCCACCACTGGGAGTGTCTGGGCCCCTGCCACTGGCGCTTCTACCTGAGGCCGGCGGTGCGTTTTCACCACGGCCGCGAGCTGGTGGTGGAGGACGTGGTGGAGAGCCTGCTGGCCCTGCGGGATCGCCCGCTGTTTGCCCATCTGGCGCGGCTGGAGAGCCCCTGGCCGCGCACCCTGGATCTTCATCTCGATAGCCCGGATCCTCTGCTGCCCCAGCTGCTGGCCGAGCCGGTGGCCGCCATCCTGCCGCGCGAGCTCAAGGGGGAGGCTGGCTTTGCCCTGCAGCCGGTGGGCACAGGCCCTTACCGGGTGACCGCCAACGACCCGCTGCAGCTGTGCCTTGAGGCATTCGACGACTACTTCGGCCTGCGCGCCCTGCTCGACGAGATCGACATCTGGATGCTGCCGGAGCTGGCGGAGCGGCTGGAGAGCCACCTGCAGCTGGGGCGCGACAGCCCCGAGCTCGGCACCATGCGCGGCGAGTCCGAGCTGGAATCCGGCTGCTACTTCCTGCTGCAGGACGACAGATCCGCTCCCTTGCAGGATCCCGCCCTGCGCCAGTGGCTGGCCGGCCTGCTCAACCCGATCGCCCTGATGGCGCGGGTCGCCCCCGAGCTGCAGCGGGGCTGGACCAGCGCGCTCGGGCTCTTGCCCCACTGGCGCGAGGCGCAGCCGGCCCCGCTGCCGACGCCGAAACAGCTGCCGCGCCAGCTGGTGCTGGCCTGCTTCAACCAGCACCTGGAATTCAACGAGTGCGCCAACGCCATGAGCAGCCTGCTGGCAGAGCAGGGGATCCGGCTCGAGGTGCGCACCCTGGATTACGGCCGCTGGGTAAGCGGGGCGGACGAGGACGTGGATCTCTGGCTCGGTACCCTCAACCTGGAGCACGAACATGCCTTCGCCCCCTACGCCTGGTTGCAGGGCACCCCGCTGCTGCGCAAGGTGTGGGGCAGCCAGCAGCGTCTGTGGCAGGGGCTGACGCAGTGGCGCGCCAGCGGCGAGGAGCCGGGGCCGCGCGCGCTGCTGGCGGAGGTGCAGCGCCAGGGCTGGTTCGTGCCGCTGTTTCACCACTGGCTGGAGCTGGAGAGCCGGGTCGGCGTGCACGGGGTGCGGATGACGGCGCTCGGCTGGTTCGATTTTCGCAGCGCCTGGCTGCGCCCGGAGCTGGCCGTCGGCACCGGCGATACGACGGGGGAGCTTGAGTCCAAAGGCGGGCCGCGTTAGCCTGAGCGCGGTCCAACGACAAGGAGTCGATATCCATGCTGGAAATGCAGATCCAACCCCGTTTTCAAGAGACAGATGCCCTCGGTCACATCAACAACACGGTGCCGGCGGTCTGGTTTGAATCGGCTCGCGACCCGCTGTTTCGCATCTTCTCCCCCGAGCTGGATGTGCACAACTGGCATCTGATCATCGCGGGCTACACGGTGCAGTTCAAACGGGAGCTGTTCTACGGCCAGCAGGTATTGATCAAAACCGGGGTCCGCCGCATCGGCTCCAGCTCCTTCACGCTCTGGCAGGAAGCCTGGCAGGGGGACGAGCTGGCGGTGACCGCCGAAACCACCCTGATCCATTTTGACTACCAGTCCCGCCAGTCCATCCCCCTGAGCGATCGCCACCGGGAGGGGCTGCGGGCCTGGCTGATAGAAAGCTAACCTTGGCCCACCGGCCAATCACAGGACACCTATGCGCAATACCGTGATCACCCTGAGCCTCGGCTTGGGACTGGGGCTCTGCTCCCTGCCTTCCGTGGCGGCCTCCCTCGCCGAGCAGTTCTCCCTGATGGAAAAGGGGGCCGAGAGCGCCCTCGATACTCGTCTGTTCAGCCACGACGGCGTCGACATCAAGGCCTGGGTGGATGGTGCTCCCGTCATCATCGCCGTGCCCATCATGAACGAGCAGGGCAAGCTGGAAGGGGAGAGCCGCTACTACTTCAAGGGCGGCAAGCTGTTCGGGGTGAAGGAGCCCGCCGCCCAGTTCGCCTTTGACGACAGTGGCAAGCTGACCCAGTGGCTGGACGAGAAGGGCCAGCCCGCCGAGTTCGTCAGCAAGATGAGCATGCAGCAGCGGGAAGTCTGGCTTACCAAACGGGCGGCCGAGCTGGGCCAGCTGTTCGCGCCGAGTGCCGCCGAGCAGAAGGCGGCCAAGGGGGGTGTCAAGCTCAAGGGGGCGGAGCTGGCCCACTGGCTCTGCAGCGGCAAGCTGATGGCGCTGGCCGGGGGTGACAAGGTGACCTTCGAGCAGGCCAAGCTCAAGACCCGCGCCGAGGGCATCGAGGGGGAAGTCTCCCTGCGCCAGGATAAGGGGTGGCAGGATCTGAGCCTCAAGTGCGAGGTGCAGGGATCCCAGGTGACCCGCCTCACCTGGCAGCCGCTGCCGGGGGCCAACAAGCCGCTGTAAGCGCGGTTGCAGCATGAAGCGAGGGGGCCCAGATATGGGCCCCCTTTTCATTGCGGTGACGACTCGCCCAGCCTGAGCCGGGTGAGGGCTTCCACCCGCCGCCACTGGTCGGGCTCGAACCAGCGCGCCAGGATCTCCGGTTGCTGTTCGGCCCTGCGCTCGGCGGGCAGGGGCTTGAGTTCGGCCAGATAGCCGGCCAGCTGCTGCTCGAACCCCTGCTGACTCTCCGCCAGCTGGTGCAGCCGGTCCGCCGCCTCCGGCCCCAGCTGCTCGCGCAGTACGGCGCCACGCTCGGCCGCGGGCAGCCGCTCCAGACTCTGCAGGTCACCGAGCAGGCGGCTGTTGGCCTCCGCCTCCCGAAACCACTGGGGCTGTTCCGCCAGCCAGAGCTCGAGCTCGCTCGCCAGCAGCGGCTTGTCGGCATCGCCAGCCTCCGCCAGCGCCTTGCGGCGCAGGGTCCACTGCTCCATCAGCCGATCTTCGGCAAACAGCTGCTCCTGCTCGGCCGGGGTGAAGCTCTGCTGGCGCAACTGCTCGCGCTCGTCGAACAGTACCTGCAGGCTGGCCAGGCCCGGATCGGTCGGCACCGTCAGGCTGCCTTCGGCGGCTAGAAAGGCTTCATAGCGGGCCTGCAGCGAGTTCTCATCGGGCGAGGAGGCCGCCTGCCGGGCCAGGGGGGAGCTCGGCCCGGCCTCTTGCGCCGGGGGAGCGGCCGAGATGGGGCTCGGGGCGGGCCACAGCTGCCAGCCCCCCAGCAGCAGGGCCGCTCCCAGCGGAGCGGCCATCAGCCATGCCTTGTTCATAACCCCAGTCTCTGCAGGCGGTTGGCGTGCTGGCGATAGAGGCTGACCGGGTCGGTCTCAAACAGGTGGCGAATGCCGAACGACTGGTTTACCTCGTCCAGGTGGTTCATCCGGTAGTCGGTGCCGATCACCTTGCCGAGGTGGCTGCTGCATACCCCGACCAGGCCGTCGTTGGGTTCCTTGAAGAAGCTGCCGGTCAGCGCCAGCGCCGGATCCACCGGATCCAGGATGTTGGTCATGGTGCCGCGCCCGCTCCAGGAGAAGTAGTAGACCCCGTTGGCGGCCTGCATGGGCCCTTCGCCGCAGTACTGGCTGGGCAGCCCTTCCGGGTAGCGCTGGTTGAAGCGCTGGGCGCCGGCGCTGGTGAGCGCGTCGAGGGCGGCGAGGGGATCCTGCGGCAGCTGGCTGCCCCCGGAGAGCAGCGAGATGACCCCGGACAGGGCGGAGGCGGCAGCCACCGCCAGCTTCTCGGCCACCGAGCCCGGTGCCACGTTGGCGCGCACCAGATCGGCGATCTCCGAGCCGTAGTTGACCCCGCCCACGCTGGTGGCGGAGGCGACCAGCTCGGGGGCGACCGAGGCGACGTAGCGAATGGTGGGGCCGCCGTGGGAGTGGCCGATGAGGTTCACCTTCTCCGCCCCCGTGATGGCCAGCACCTGCTGCACCTGCTTGAGCAGCTGCTCGCCGCGCAGTTCCGAGCTCTGGGTGGCGGAGACCTGGGCCACATAGACCCTGGCGCCATCCCGGGTCAGCGCCTGGGGGATGCCGTAGAAGTAGTCGACCCCGAGCAGCTTGTCGAAGCCGAACAGGCCGTGCACCAGCACTATGGGGTAGCGGGTCTGGGTATAACCTGCCGCCTGGCCCAGCATGGGCAGGGCGCACAGCAGCACCAATAGCCATTTTTTCATCTTGTCCATCCTTGTGAATAAGGTTGCCGCAGCGGCAACCACCGGCCTCATGCCAGTACCGACCAGCATGACGGAGCGGGACGTTTGCATCTGTGCAAATGATCACCAAACAGACAGATTCAAAAAAGCCCTACCCATATGGGCAGGGCTGTTGGCGGTGCCGGCACAACTATCCCTTGTATTCGCCGCCCACATAAGTTAAATAATAATTATTATCATTTGCGGTGTTGAGGATCATGGCGGCGAGCTGGGTAAGAGGATGGGTGGGGACGGAGGGGAGCGACAGCAGCATGGTGCACTGGAAGGTGCAGACCATGAGCGGCAATCGCCACTTCGATGCCGGTGAACACGGCAAGGCGCTCTCCTGCTATCAGCAGGCGCTGTGGCTGGCCCGCCAGCAGTTTGCCGGCTGGCCCGACGTGGACGAGGCGGTCGCCGCGCTGGTGGTAGCCCACCACAATCTGGCGGATCTGCTGATCGCCATGGCGCGGCCGGAGCGGGCTGCCGACCTGCTGTGCCACATCCACGAGTGCCTGCTCGCCACCAGCCAGTCGCCGGCCAGCCCCGATCCTCTGCGGGATGCGGCCCTGCGCCACACCCGCAGCACCCATGCCGAGCTGCTCGCCTTCCTGCGCAAACACGGCAACCACGACGGCATCCGCCGCTGCCTCGGCCAGTGCCTGTGCCAGACCGGGTCCGCCCGCCAACTGCATTAATCACAATAAACAGAGGTGACCATGAGCCATACCCTGCCAGCCCTGCCCTATGCCTATGACGCGCTGGAACCCCACATCGATGCGCTGACCATGGAGATCCATCACAGCCGTCACCATCAGACCTACATCAACAACCTCAATGCCGCCCTGGCCGATCTCCCCGAGCTGGCGGCGCTGCCGGTGGAGGCGCTGCTTGCCCGCTTCGACAGCCTGCCTGGCAAGGTGCAGGGGGCGGTGCGCAATCACGGCGGCGGTCACGCCAACCACAGCCTGTTCTGGCAGGTGATGAGTCCGCAAGGCGGTGGCGAACCGGGCGGCGAGCTGGCCGCTGCGATCGAACGGGATCTGGGCGGGCTGGAGGCCTTCAAGCAGGCCTTTACCCAGGCGGCGCTGAGCCGTTTTGGCAGCGGCTGGGCCTGGCTGGTGGTCGATCGGAGCGGCAAGCTGCAGGTAGTGAGCAGCGCCAACCAGGACAGCCCCCTGCAGGATGGGCTGGTGCCCATCTTGGGGCTGGATGTGTGGGAACACGCCTACTACCTCAAGTACCAGAACAAGCGTCCCGACTACATAGCCGCGTTTTACAAGGTGATCGACTGGAACGAGGCGGCACGGCGTTACGTGGCGGCGCTGGCCTGATCGCCGGAAATACCGAGCCCAATGAAAGAGACCCGCCTGTTGGCGGGTCTCTGCTATTGAGGGGTCAGCGCGCTGCTGGTTGGCAGCGCCGCACTGGCGGCAGCCGGATTATCCACGGGCGTAGCTTCGCTCGGCATGGCTGCGCTGGTGGTCTGGGCACTGCTGGTTGGTGTTGCCGCACTGGCGGCAGCCGGGTTATCCACGGGCGTTGACTCGCTCGGTGCAGCTGCGCTGGTGGCCGGGGCACCGCTGGTTGCCGCCGCCGCACTGGTGGCGGTTGCAGCGCTCACTGCCGCTGCCGGCTTGGCCTTCGGCTTATGAGGGGGCGGTGCAATGGGCAGGCAGGGCTGGCTCGCCCCTATGGTGCTCAACGCCTGGCAGGGGACCGGGCCGCCGATGACGATGGGCTCGCCGAGGAACTTGGGACCCTTGTCCAGCACGTAGAGGTCGAGCAGCCCCATCAGGCGGGCAAACACCTCGCGTACCCGGGTCTTGATGCCCTGATAGGCACTGGGGTCCACGGCGTTGAAGCCGACCGCCTCGATGCCGAAATGGCGGGCGATGAAGATGGCGCGCTCGTTGTGAAAGGCCTGCGAGACCACGGTGAAGTGGGCCTGACCGAACACCTCCTTGGCTCGCACGATGGAGTCCAGAGTCCGAAAGCCGGCGTAGTCGCTGTAGATGGCGTTGGCCGGGATGCCGGCCTGGATCAGAGCCCGCCGCATCTGGCGCGGCTCGTTGTACTGCACGGTGGCGTTGTCGCCGGAGACCAGGATGTAGTCCACCTTGCCGTTGTTGTAGAGCTCGGCGGCGGCCTTGATCCGGTACTTGAAGTAGTGGTTCGGGCTGCCGCCAATCAGGTACTTGGAGGTGCCGAGCACCAGGGCGACCCGGTTGTAGGGCACCGCATTGACGTCGTCGTAGGTGTAGTGACGGGCGTCCGAGACGGTCCACTCGCTGTAGCCCAGCAGTGTGGCGACGGAGGCCAGCAACAGGCAGAGGCAGGCGAGCAGGATCTTGGCAAACTTCTTCATGCGCGGTGCGGTTCGGGTCTGAAGTAAGAGGTGACAGAGGGTCATTCTATTACAAGTTGCCGCCGTACGTCAGGCTTGATGACCGCCGAAGACGTCACTCGGGCAGAGGTTGTCGCAGGGAGGGGGCGGCTAACTGCTTGATCCTGAGCCGATTAAAATCATTCATAAGCAGGGGCGGCCATGGCCGCCCCTTGTCATAGCCGTCTCGTCCTCAGTGGGAGGAGTCGTTGGCCTTGCACTCGTCGGAGTCCTTGTTGGCTTCCCACCAGGGCAGCAGCTCGCGGCCGAGCCACTGCTGGTAGGCCTCGCTGTCATTGGCAATCAGCTGGTCCAACTCGGCTTCGAAGGCACTCATGGCCTGCTGCTGATCCGGGTTACGCAGGGCCTGGGCCATGGCGAGCCAGCTGGCGCCGCGACCGGTTTCGTTCAGGAAGCGGTGCACCGTGTAGGACCAGGAGTAGACCATCTCGCCGCCCTTGTCGTAATCCAGGTGCAGGATGTCGGCCAGGGCCGGACGATCACTGGCAGGGCGGCCGGCGACGTTGTCCAGACCGCGGGCGAAGCACTGGCCGTGGGCGATGAACTCTGCCAGCCCTTCCGACCACCAGGTGGTGCGGTTGAGCGGGTAGTGGCCGAAGCTGCCGTACTGGTTGAAGCGGCCGTCCAGGTAGTGGACGTACTCGTGGCGCAGGTTCCATACCTGGAACGCTGGGCGCTTCCACTCCGCCTCGTAGGCGAAGAAGCGGGCCTGGTTGCCGGGGCGAGCCGGATCCCCTTCGAGGTAGATGCCGCCGTTGTCGGTGGAGACGCCGCCGAACAGGGCACTGCCGTAGCGTTTCCAGTCGGCGGAGGAGTTGAAGACCACCAGTTCCAGCGCCTCGTTGTGATCATCCGCCACCGGCTGCCAGCCGGTCTCCATCTGCTGGTGGAACTGCTGCTCTTCGGCACCCAGTTCACGGCAGATCCCCTCGGCCTGATCCATGGTCAGATCCTGGGCCCGCAGGCGCAGGGTCGGCGAGCAGGTGTGCTCGAACGGCAGCACGTCCTCCGCCCGGACAGGGGTGCAGAGGCCGGCGAAGTCACCGCTGATGCAGGCTTCGCTGGTGCGATCCGTGTAGGTCAGGTAGTAGGTGGAGAGGGTCAGCGACATGTCTTCCAGCAGATCCTGGCTCTGCTGGCCACCGGGGATCAGGTCGTGGTGGCGAACCAGTGCGATAACGGAGTCATCCAGTAGCTTGCGGTAGCCGTCGAGCTCGTCCGGGCGGGTATAGCGGGCGACCCGATAGAGGCGGGTGTAGGCATCCAGCACGTTGTTGAGCAGGAACAGATCGGCGCCATCCCGTCCCTTCCACAACGCGAGTTCGCTCATGCCGAGGGCGTGCAGCTGCTTGCGCAGCTCGCCATCCTGCTGGCGGAAGTCGTTGGCGAAGGGATCGCTGTAGTCGCTGGCGAAGTCGAGGAAGTTGAGCAGATCGAACAGACCGGTCGCCCAGGCGTGCTGGCCGTTGATCTCGCTGGCATGGCGGGTGCTGTAGGCCAGCATCTGGTTGAACTCGCCGAGCAGGGTGCCAAAGCGGCTCTGCACTGCCGGGCTCTTGAACTGACCGTGCAGGGCGATGCTCCAGGCACCCATGACGGCACCTACCTCGTCGCTGGCCTGCTCCGGGAAGAGCAGCGGATGGGCGCCCAGCGCGGTCAATGCCTCGGCCAGCGCCTCGGCGGCGGCCGGGCCGTCTTCCTTGTGCTTGCCGTAGTTGTGGTAGTTGTGGGCACGCACGTATTCCAGCAGCAGCTTCATGGCCGGATGGGCCGGCTGATTGGCCGCCAGCAGGCTCTGGATGCCGCGCGACACGGCCAGCAGCTTGGTGTCATCGTGACCATAGTTCTCCTGCCAGACCGGTGCGGGCTGGCCACTGGCATCCTGCACTATCTTGGCCGCTTCGGCGTCCAGCAGTTCGGTGCCCGGCAGATCCGGCTCGGAACAGGCGCGGCCGTCGGCACGGCGACAGTCGAGCTGCTCTTCCTTGCTGGCCAGCACGATGGGGCGGTTGAGCACCCGGCTCTCCTGCCACTCGGCTGTTTCCGGCAGGGTCTGCCATTCACTGCCTCCCACCGGGTATTGATAGCCGGTGTCCTTCAAAACCACCTGCACTTCGCTGCCGGCGGGCAGGGTCTGACGGCACACCCGGTAGCTGATGGTCTTGTCCCCTTCCTGACGGGTCTGGGGTTCATCGCACTCCTGCTGGGTCTTGGCCTGTTCCAGCAACCAGGTGTACTGGCGCCAGACGTGCAACTCGCTCACCTGACGGGCGGCCTGGCTGCCCGCGATGGGCTGCAGGCGGAAGAAGATCTGCTCGAGGCGGCCATCCCGTTCATTGGGGGTCTCTTCCAGCACCTTCAACTGCTGCCAGTTTTGCGGCTGGTACTGCCATGCCTGCTCGGCGCAGCGACCTTCTGCGTTGAGCTCGCAGCGATCCAGTTCCTGTTCGCTGTGACCCAGGATGACCCGCTCCGCCAGCGGCAGACGATCCTGACGCGGCGCGGTCGGGGTACCTGCCAGCGGCTCCCAGCGGCCCTGCTTCATGCCGTAGCCAAAGTCATAGCTGCTGGCCGGAACGGCCTTGCCGGCCGGCACCACCTCTTCACAGCTGAGGTAGCGGATCTGCCAGCCCTGCTCGATCTTGAGCTGCGGTTCGCCGCAGTGCTGTTCTGCCAGCGCGGCCAGGTTGGCATCGCTCCAGTCGAAGCGGCGATACACCCTCAGCTGCTGATAGGGGGCGTCGCCGCTGCGGGCGCTCAGCTCGTAGGTCACTTCGGTGAGACGATCCCCCAGCTGACGGCTGGATTCACCTTTGAGTTGATACTGTTGCCAGTCGGAGGGGGAGTAGTTGGCCAGCGCCGAAGTGGCAAACAGGCCCGGTGCTGCCAGCAGCAGCAACCTGGTACCCAGATTGTTCATTTTTATCCCTTTGCTTGATTGTCTGCGTGATTGACGCGTGCAATCTAGTCAGCCCCAAAGGGATATCAACCCACCAATCAGGCCATATAAATCATTTATTTAGATTAAATCAAAACAAAGTGAGTCCCATAGGGGGCCTGGTTGATAGCAAGGACTCATCTGCCATCTGGGGGGGATCTCAGTCTGAGGCCGGCAACTGTGATCAATGTCTCGTTTGAGGTTCTTTTGCCAAGCGGGAATGCGACAGTAGCAAGCTGGGGATCAAGCAGGAAAAGTGCTGATCTGCCTGCGTAGAAAGCCGAGTGTCGCAGTGAGTATCGTAGTGAAAAGCCGCCGGGCGGCAGTCGGCATGGCAACCGAGGAAAACGGGAGGGGGATTGGTGGATAGAGAGCAGTGATTAGCGATGCCAGCCTAGGGGAGGCTGTGGAGGCTCATTCTTTAAAAGGCGAGCAGATCCGCCCGAGGTAATGAACAACCTCGGGCAGATGGCAGGAACGACCCGATCAGAGGTAGCTGACGGTGACGATGGCCATGTTGCTGCTGCCAGCAGACAGCTTGTACTGCATGGTGCTGCTGATGGTATTGAGGCTGCCGGCTTGCTGCAGGCTGGCCAGATCCATGGTCTGGCGCTGAGTGCCGGAATAGCAGGTCACGCTGTTGTCGGCAAAATCGCAGGGAGCTTCGTAGATGGTACCGGTGAAGGTGATGGTGCCGTCGGCGGCGGAGGCAGTGGTAGGCAGCAAGGCAGCACCCAGCAGCATGGCTGCGGCGGCAGAAGAAGCGAAACGGATGGCGCTGTTGCGAACGGAAGCGGTGGAAGTGTTCATTTTTATGTCCTTTTCGTCACATGTCGTTGTACGAAAAGGGCAACGCAATCAAAGAGAATGACACAGATACAACTGATGACATCGCTCTTCTCAGATGGCAGCTCCGCTGTCTTAGGTTATGAACCCTTAGACCGGTGGCTTTGCGTCCCGACCTTTCGACCGGTTTGCCCTTTACTCTATGTTTAGATGATAACACCCCACTTTGAGAAATCAATCGCCATAAAAAAGTGTGGGATATCAGTCACAAATAAAATTTTATATATGACCGTGACAGGAAATATATTGTCTGGCCCATATTAGACGGTATATATCCAATCTTGTTCATCACTATTGGTTACTGGTTTTCGACGAAGCCTTATTCTGTGGTGAACATACATGACTGGCATCCGGTGAATTAAAATCAAGGCCACACTGGATGGTGGCAAGAGCAGATATATCAGCTTTCCCCCAAGTCTAATTGGTTAAAATGATTACCTGATTACCTGATTACCTGATTACCTGATTACCTGATTACCTGATTACCTGATTACCTGATTACCTGATTACCTGATTACCTGATTACCTGATTACCTGATTACCTGATTACCTGATTACCTGATTACCTGATTACCTGATTACCTGATTACCTGATTACCTGATTACCTGATTACCTGATTACCTGATTACCTGATTACCTGATTACCTGGCTATATGAGTGAGCCGTTTCGACTATTGCTTTATGGGTATTTTTAGAATCACCTAAAATACTTCTCAAATATTATTTTGTTGTGTTTTTGTTAATGGTTGTTAAGTGATTAAAAATATCCGATTTAAAATTATGCAATGGGTGTTTGCTATATGAGTGTTATTTATTTCATGGCGTTCGTCAATGTTCCTGTTTGATTTTAACTTATTGTTTTATATGTGTTTATAACTGAATTTATAAAAATCAAAATGTATTTGATGTGCATTATATGAGTCGTTAATTTGTCCATCAAGCAAAAGCGGAACACGGCTTTCTGCACAGACGACAAGGATGTATGTAGTTGTGCAGTTGAGGTGTAGCGGGAACTGCCCCTGATGCGGTGTGCTGCTTTTGCTTATTTAAATAGACCTTAAAAGGCACAGCTGATTATTGGCATGACCCCTCACCGGCTTAATGAGAGGTTGAGCACCAGCAGTTGCTGTGCAGTATATCGCGGCATCACTGAAGATCGTGACTCCAGCATGATTGGAGTGATGCAGTACAACACACGTTAATGTAGGTATAAACGAATGAAAGCTAACAAGATTCTGGTTGCTATGGGTGTTGGTTCCATGTTGCTGTGCGGCTCCGCTGTTGCTGCCGGTGGCGCTGGTTCAGGCAAAGTCACCTTCAATGGTGAAATCATCAACGCTCCTTGCTCCGTTGCTCCTGAGTCTGTTGACCAGGTAGTTGAAATGGGTCAGATCAGCACCAAAGAGCTGGCCAGCGGTGGCGAGTCCAACTCCAAGCCGTTCAGCATCAAGCTGCTGAACTGTGAAATCTCCGACAAGGAAGATGCCGTCAAGGTAACCTTCAGCGGTGCCAAAGACCCGGTAGATTCCAGCCTGCTGGTTATCGGTGGTGGTGACGCCGCGGGTGCCGGTATCAAGATGACCGCTCCGGGTGGTGCCCCGATCGTACTGGGTACTCCGACTGCCGCCTTCGGCCTGGTCAACGGTGACAACGAGCTGCCCTTCAGCGCCGTGCTGAAAGGTTATGCCGATCAGACCGCCAACCCGCTGAAAGCCGGCGCTTTCACTGCAGTGACCAACTTTACTCTCTCCTACGAGTAATAGAGTGCCTTAACGTGTGATCAGGGTTGTGGTGGTGCGAGCCACCACAACCTCACACATTCTGTCTCCTCACATCGAACCTTGATCATGAAAACTTCAATGATGGCAGCCATGGTGCTGCAGCTGGTGATGATGGCGGGATCAGTCCACGCCAATGAACTCACGGATGGACTGGCCGAGTCGGGCTGTACGCTGGAGGTGCTGCGCAGCATTCCGCTGCAGGCTCGGCAACCGGGCACGCTGAAAATCAGCGGCTGTCAGGTTGAAGGGGCGACGGAGGCATCACTGCCTTTTATTTCCATGTCCGTGCGCGGTGCCATGAGCGATGAGCTGGGCATTCTCAACAACGGCCAATATCACAAGGTATCCGGCGAACGCTTTATTGTTTCGGATATCGTCAACAGTGATCTGGAATTCAATTTGGGGCTCACCAGCAGTCAGCTGTTTTTTCCGGATAGTACGACGCTGTTTGAACTCAATTATATGTAAGCAAGCCAATTGCTTAGTGTAGATACCTCATTACGTGAGACCGTTATGCAATTCCTAGAGTGAAAATATGAGCGTTTCAACATCAGACTCTGTGAGAAAAAAACATTATTCAAAAATGGTTTTCATGCTATGCGTGCCCGGCCTGATGGCGGTGGCAAATCACGCATGGGCAGAAACGGAGTTTAATATTGATGCGCTCGATCTGGACGAACGGACCAAGATCGACCTCTCCCAGTTTGCCGACGAAGGTTACATCCTGCCCGGCGACTACTACCTCGAGATCGAGGTCAACAAGAACAAGCTGCCCCTGCAGAAGATCCCTTTCTACGAGACCGATACCGGCAAGGGAAAGGGTGGGGTGGCCTGCCTGCCGCAAGAGGTGATCCCCAAGCTGGCGCTGACCGACGAGGCCATCGCCAAGATCGATACCTGGCACGATGGCCAGTGTGCCAACCTGCTGGCGCTGGACGGCGTGGTGATCGCGAACGACATAGGTAACGGCTTGCTGCGCATCGCCGTGCCGCAGGCGTGGATGAAGTACAGCGATCCCAACTGGATTCCGCCCGAACAGTGGGATGAAGGGATCCCGGGGATGATGCTGGATTACAACATCAACGCCCAGGTCAACGAAGGGGATGGTTACTCCAACCGCAACATCAGCAGCTACGGTACCCTGGGGTTCAACTATGGCGCCTGGCGCCTGCGGGGCGACTACCAGGCCAATGCCTACTGGGGTGACAACGAGCGCACCACTTCCGAGCTGAACCGCATCTATGCCTATCGTCCGCTGCCACACATGGCCGCCAAGCTGACGGTGGGCGAGCAGCAGCTCAACTCCCAACTGATCGACGGCTTCCGCTATACCGGCGTCAACCTGGCCAATGACGAGCGCATGCTGCCGCCGAGCCTGCAGGGCTATGCGCCGGAAGTGAGCGGGATCGCCAAGACCAACGCCAAGGTCACCATCTCCCAGTCCGGCCGCATCCTCTATGAGACCAACGTGCCGGCCGGTCCGTTTCGCATCCAGGGGCTGGACAGCTCGGTACGCGGCCGCCTCGACGTACGGGTGGAGGAGCAGGATGGCAGCGTCAACTCGTTCCAGGTCGACACCGCGACCGTCCCCTATCTGACTCGCCCCGGCTACGTCCGATACAACCTGGCGGTCGGTGCCCCTTCCGAACAGACTGATTCGGTTCATGATGTGCACGGTCCGGCCTTTGTGACCGGAGATTTCTCCTGGGGGGTGGCCAACTCCTGGTCGCTGTACGGTGGTAGCCTGGTTGCGGGTGAATACAACTCCATGGGGCTGGGTATCGGTCGCGATCTCTATGCCTTCGGCGCCATCTCGGCCGACCTGACCCAGTCCATTGCCAAGCTGCCGGGCCTGTCGACCAAGATTGGCCAGTCGGTGCGGGTGAACTACGCCAAGCAGTTTGATGAATACAACAGCTCGATCACCTTCGCCGGTTATCGCTTCTCCCAGCACAACTTCATGACCATGTCGCAGTTCCTGAGCAACAAGGAGCGGCTGGAGAAGAACGAGACGACCTCGAGCGATGACTACAACACCTGGGGTGACAAGGAGCTCTACACCATCACCGCCAACAAGACCTTCTGGGCGGAGGATGCGGCCAAGGCGCTGACAGTCTATCTGGACTACACCCACAGAACTTATTGGGAGCACGATGCCGAGGATCGCTACGGCCTCACCATCAACAAGAACGTGAATATCGGCAGCTTCAAGGATGTCTCCGTCTATGTGTCGGCCTACAAGACCAAGACCGAGAACTACGAGGATGACAAGAGCGTCATGCTGACCCTGAGCATGCCGATCGGGGACAGAAAGAGCGCGGGATACAGCGTGCAGTCCTCCAATGGCAAGATCACCCATCTGGCCACCTATCAGGATTACAGCCGGCCAGACGATACCTATCAGCTGGGGGCGGGCGTGCAGAGCAACGGTCACGCCGTGGCGCGGGGTTACTACAACCACAACAGCGACATCGGGGCGGTCAGCCTCAATGCCTACAGCGTGCAGAGCGAATACACCTCGGTCGGCGCCAGCCTGCGTGGCGGTCTGACGGCGACCCAGCACGGTGCGGCCCTGCACCAGGCGACCCGCCGTGGCGGTACCCGCATGATGGTGGATACCGACAAGACCTCCGGCGTCTCCTTCAACAACGGCCGCGCCGTGACCAACCGCTTTGGCGTCGCGGTGATCAGCGACATGACCGACTATCGCAAGAGCGACACCCGGGTGGATGTGGATCAGCTGAGCGATGACATCGATGCGATGAACGCCATCAAGCAGGGGACCCTGACCGAGGGCGCAATTGGGTATAATGCCTTCGAAATGGCCGAAGGATTCAAGCTGCTGGCCAACGTCAAACTGCCCGATGGCTCAGTGCCGCCGTTTGGCGCCACCGTCGTCAAGGATTCTGGCCGGGTGCTCTCGGTGGTGGATGAAGATGGCCTGGTCTATCTGACCGGGGTGAAACCGAATGAAGCGTTTGAACTCTCCTGGGGCGGCGCCCGCCAGTGCAAGATAGTGGCACCGCAACAAGTAACCGATCTGTCGATGAAGACTCTCACTTGCAAGTAATGGGATACCGATGAAAAAGCTGCTCTCTTATACCTGTCTGGCCGTGCTGGGCATGACCTCGCTCAACGTCAGCGCTGCCATCGTGCTGGACCGTACTCGTGTCGTCTATCCGGGCGGTGCCAAGTCCATCAGCCTCAACATCAAGAACGAGAACCAGAAGCTGCCCTACCTGGCGCAGTCCTGGATTGAAGATGCCCAGGGCCAGAAGATCGCATCTCCCTTCGCGGTACTGCCACCGGTACAGCGAGTGGACGCCAACCAGAAGTCCATCGTGCGGATCGCCAGCGTGCCGGCCATCGATAGCCTGCCCAAGGATCGCGAGTCCATCTACTACTTCAATCTGCGCGAGATCCCGCCCAAGAGCGAGAAGAGCAACGTGATGCAGATTGCCGTGCAGTCCAAGATCAAGCTGTTCTACCGCCCCGAGGCCATCCTGCCCGAGCGCGGTGCCATCTGGCAGGATCAGGTGCTGATCACCAAGCAGGGCAAGGCCCTCAAGGTCAACAACCCGACTCCTTACTACATCACCTACGTGGGCCTCGGCCATCCGCAGGGCAAAGGGAGAACCGCGATGAAGGGCTTTTCGGCCTTTATGGTTGCCCCCAAGTCAGAGCAGACGGTCACCATCCCGGAAGCACTGGGCAATGAATTTGTGATCAGCTACGTCAATGACTACGGCGGATATATGGATATCAAATACCAGTGCACAGACAATGCCTGTAAAGCAGTGAAGGAGAAATGAAGATGATATTGCGTACGGGTGTACTTGGTATCATGTTCTTGTCCATGCCGGCGCTGGCTATTAACGGTGAAGTCAGGGCCGATACCAAGACCTATGACATTGAGCTGACCAAGGAAGATATTGCCAACCAGACGGGGGCTCTGAAGGAGTTTGGTTGGGATCTGGCCGGAACATATAATGGTACGGCCATATGTCCTGATCAAGATATTATTAACCAGCCATTTTATTACAAGGCGGTCATGAGTGCCGGACTGCCCAGTGTTGGTGGTGGGTACGTTAAATTAAATGAGTTTCTCGATCTCAAGGTTGATATCTGGATTGAAGGGAATCGCAAGGAATATGTGAATGCCCCTTTCAATGAGGAGTCCAACAGAGGGCAGTTCACGTGCCGTAAACGAAATGGTTCTGCAACCTTCGGCTTTCGCAGTGGTAGCAAGGGAAAGGTAACATTCCGCGTTCGCAAGCCCATTATCAATGGTGTGCACATTGCTGACCATGAAATAGTCGAAATGTTTGGACGTCTGGGTAAAACAGATGTCGGTTTCAATAATGAAGTCATGTCCAGGATCGTCATCAAATCCTCCGTGCTGTATGTGCCAGAAAAGTGCACTATCAATGGAGGGCAGACGATTGAGGTCGAATTCGGTGATTTGCCTGGCACCGGGTTGGATGGCAACAATTTTGAAAAAACAGTACCACTTAACTTCGTGTGCAGTGGTGGGGAATTTGATAAGGATAAGCCATTGAAAATAAACCTCGCCATTTCTGGTAAACCCACATCATTTAACCAGAGTTATCTCAGAACCACTCGAGATGGATATAAAGGTGGTGATGTTATCAATAATCTTGGCATCAAATTCAAACAGCTGGATGGCTCGACACTGAATCTGAATGACTGGTATCCAGTATCCATGCAGGGAAATATCGGTGATTGGGGGTTTATTGCCGCCCCGATAAGTCCCGCCGGTGCTGAAGTCGCTGCCGGTGATTTCTATGCAACCGGTACCATTGTTGCGTCATTCCAGTAGGAGTCGATATGTTGCGCTTAGGCTGTTTGGGGTTGCTGATTTTCCCGCTGTGGGTCAATGCAGCGGCTGATGACCTTGAACTTCTTGGTGGAGAGCTCAATCTCCATGGTCGGATCATTGACCAGCCCTGTGTGGTCGCCCCCGAATCCCTTGAGCAGGAGGTCGAGATGGGAGTGGTCGATGTGAAGCAACTCTATGCCAATGGGGCCGGGGAGCAGGTGCCTTTCTCTATCCGTCTGACCAACTGCAAGCCGGGGATTTTCCGCATGGCCAAGGTGACCTTTACTGGCTCGAAGGATACCCAGCTCAGCGGCGGGCTGGCCTTTACCGCGGGCATTGCCAAGGGCGCCGGCATCCGCTTGTATGACGTGACCCAGACACCCCTGGATCTGGGCACCCCTTCCCGCGGTTATTTGCTGGGCGGCAGCGCAGACAATGAGCTGCAATTCTTTGCCCGGGTGGAAGGGCACCCGGACGCGCTGGCGGCCAAGAACATCCAGCCCGGTGACTATTCTGCCGTTGCCAACTTCATCGTTGCTTATGAATAAACTCAGAGGTCATTGCGCTGGATGACCTTTGAATTGCCGAGGCTGGGCCAGGTGATGACGCCACCAAGATAATTGGAGAGGTAAATGCCGCCCGGCAACTGAACAAATTGTGCCGTTTGTTTGGGTGGCGTCAACGCCGCTACCAGGGTTGCTACCATGCCATTGCTGGTCAGCGCTTGCTGATCAATGAAATTGACGATGGTATTTTTCACCTCGACCGAAATGTCGCCATCATCCCGCTCCAGATCCCCGACGGAATCCAGATTGAACAGTGTTTTGCCCTGATTGTCGGTGGCGATCACGGTTGCCACCACTATTTCCCTGTTCATGGTGACAATGAATTTACTCTTTCTGGTCATCTCCACCCAGTTATCCGGCGCCTGGCAATTGCTGTGATATCGGACTGTGGTATCTGGATTGTTGTAATAGTTGTGGGAAACATTGTCTCCCTGCTGGGTCATGGTGGTGATCACACATTGTACTTCTTCCGCCACTGGATGACCGCTGCGCAGCAGAAAGATATTCTCCGATAATTTCCTGCTGTTATTGTCGATGGAAAAATAGCTGATGGCTTCTTTACCGACCAGAATGGAAACCTGTTCATCCGCCTTGCGTGAAATACGCTGTATCAAGGGTGTCAGCGAATCGATTTTCACATTCAGCGCTTTTTCCGTCTCGCTGGTCATATAGAGGGAAATCTGGCTGAGATTGATGGTACGCAGCGTATTTGCCGTCGCATAGTTATAGATGACGATAGCCAGCGAAGTCAGTGATACCAGCAGTAGAGCAAACAGCAGAATACGCTTTGGGCTGAAATAGCGGTCATATTTGCGGCGAGTATATTGCCGTCTGGCCTGAGGTGCATGAGAAGGATTCGCCGCTTGAGCTTCTTCATTTGGTGCAGCTTCTTCGGTCTCTCCAGCGGCCTCAATAGGGGCACAAAAGATATATCCCACGCGTGGAATAGTATCGATCGCATCCATCAAACCGAATGATTCCAGCTTTCTTCTCAATGAGAGGATCTGCCGGTTTAGGTTGGTATCGGTATTGTCCTGGTTTGGCCACAAGGCATCTTGCAGTTTGCTTCTTGGAATGACACTGCCTGCCTCATCACACAGCATTTCGAGCAGCTCGGCTTCTTTGTTGCTGAGCTTGATGTCCTTTTCTCCCTTAGAGAGTCGGAATATTGCCGCGGAGAAAAATATCTCCTCTGCAATTTTATAATTTTTGTTACTCATGTGTGACTCGCCTTACTGCCAAGGAGAGCATTTTACCACCATGCAGTCTTTGTTCAAATAATGCAAAATTGACAATATCTTTAACTATCAAACGGTTACCTTTCCATTGAAATGCATGATGGCGGATATGGTACTACAGGTAATTAATTCAGTTCAAAAAACGTGCAAAAAAATAGCCATTTATGTAATCGTTCTCACTTACTTGGGGCTGTGAGGGGGATTTTGACACCGCCAGCATTTTCTTTCGAATAATGTGCGTATTTGGATGACTCCTGCATGCCAAGTCCTGTCGCAGGAGTGATTATTGCGCCTTAAGAATATTCTGATATTGCCTGCGCTGCGGCTTGAGGTGACCGCCCAGATCGGGCCAGGGGTGCCACTGGTCCGGCACCATGAAACCGGGCAGGGTCTGCCGGATCCAGGCCGCCAGCTCGGCAGGGGGCACCGGTTCGCCATGCCAGTCGATGAAGGCGGCCGGCCTCTGCCCCCACTCATCGCTTGGCACCGGCACCACCAGCGCCTGCGCCACGGCGGGGTGATCCACCAGTCGCTGCTCTATGGCCTCGGGCTGGATGTTCTCACCCCCGGAGATGAAGAGATTGTCGAGCCGCCCCTCCACCACCAGTTCGCCATCGACGGTGAAATGCCCCTTGTCGCGGGTGTGGAACCAGCCTGCCTCATCGAGCGGCCGCTCCAGCCCACCTGCTTTGAAATAGCCGGCAAACAGGGTGTCACCGCGCACGCAGATCTCCCCCTGCTGGATGCAGACCTCCCGCCCGGGCAGCGCCTTGCCCACCACGCCGGCAGTGGACGGTCGACCGGTGCAGACCTGGCTGCCCATCTCGGAGAGGCCGTAGCTCACCTTGGGCACCAGCCCCATGGCGCTCAACCGGTTCACCAGGGGCTGGGGAATGGCGGCGCCGCCGAGCAGCAGCTCGCGCAGCCGGGTTCTGGCGGGATCGAAGCCTTCTGCCAGCAGTCGCCAGAGCTGGGTCGGCACCAGGGAGAGATGGGTGATGGGTTGCTGCTCGAGCCGCTCCCTGAGCGGGCGGCTGCGATCGTCCAGCACCAGGGCTGCACCTGCCAGAAAGACCCGGAACAGGATGGCGTAACCGCCGACATGAAACAGCGGCAGGGAGAGCAGCCAGCCGCACTCGGCGTCGAGTGGGATCACGGTAGCCGAGCCCCGCGCCGAGGCCAGATGATTGGCCAGCCGGTGTACCACGGCCTTGGGCGTGCCGCTGGAGCCCGAGGTGAGGATCATGTTGTTGGGCCGGGCAGGATCCAGCATGCAGTCGCCCTCGTCCGCCACCAGCTCATGGGTGAAGTCGAGCCGCAGTGGCTGCCAGCTGCCGGCCGGGATCTCGCCTGCCGACCAGCAGGCCTTGACGGTGAGCAGGGCTGCCAGCTCCGCTTGCCGCGTCAATGGAAAGGCAGGGTTGAGCGGGCAGAAGACGATGCCGCTGCGCACACAGGCCCAAGCCAGCAACAGGTCGGGCAGGGCGCCGCGCACCACGGCGGCGAGGCGATCACCGGCCTGCAGGCCCGCCTGCCCCAGCTGTTGGCACAGGCCGTTGAGTCTGGCATCCAGCTGCTGGTAGGTGAGCGGGTCGGCGGCGTGAATGGCGATGCGGTCCGGGGAGGACCTCGCCCAGTGACGCACCGGGCAAGGTTGCAGAGGGTGGTAATGGTCAGATAGCGGTGGCATGCAGGCCCCTTCAATCACGGTGAAACAGGGGCTCCAGCAGGCTCAGGTCGGGTTTGCCGGTCGCGTCCAGCAGATCGGTGGCCAGCCAGCGTTTGGTATCCAGGCCGGGGGCCTGATCCGGCGCCCATTCACCCGCCAGATGGAACAGCTGGTTCAGGCCGAGGCCGGATTCGAAGCAGGAGGAGACGATCACCTTGAGGCGTAGCTCGCGAGCGCGGGCGACCAGCGCCTCGCAGTGGGCCAGGGAGCCGAGCAGGGTGGGCTTGAGTACCAGGGCGCGCAGCTGGGGGATGGGCTCCCACGGCTTGCCCTGGGCCAGCAGCTCGTCGATGGCCACCGGCATGCCGGTGCGATTGGCCACGAAGGCGATGTCGGCAAAGTCGGCGCAGGGGTCTTCCAGGTACTCGATCCGGTTTGGATCCAGATGGCCGCAGAAGGCCCAGGCCTCCTCGCGGGTCCAGCCCTGGTTGGCGTCCAGCACCAGCTTGAGGGTAGGGATGCGGTCGCACAGCAGGCGGATCAGCGCCAGCTCGTCGCGCATGGGGTAACGGGCCACTTTCAGCTTGGCCTTGCTGGGGGTCTTGTGCAGCCAGTTCTTCCAGTGTTTGAGCAGCTCCTGGGGGAGCCCTGAATAAGCGGATAAGGCTCCGGCAGCGGGGTGGTCTGGGCAGGCCAGCAGCGGCGGGCGCAGTCCAGCCCGAATTGCACCGAAGGGAGCTGCGGGGCGATCTCCTGCCCCGCCGCCAGCAGTTCCAGACAGGCGATGGCTTCGGCTTGCGCCTCGGCCAGGCTCTCGCGGGAGAAGCCGGGCAGGGGGGCGATTTCCCCCCAGCCGTCGTCAACGCGGACCAACAGGCCCTCTCGCGCCACCTCCACCTTGCCGTGAAAGGTCAGGGGCTGGGTAAAAGGCAGTTGGTAGCGATAGAGAGCGAGTGTCATCAGGGATTCCGCTTGTATTTGGAGAAGTCGGGACGGCGTTTCTCGTTGAACGCGTTGCGCCCTTCCTGACCCTCTTCGGTCATGTAGAACAGCATGGTGGCATTCCCCGCCAGCTCCTGCAAGCCGGCCTGACCGTCGCAGTCGGCGTTGAGGGCGGCCTTCAGGCAGCGCAGCGCCATCGGGCTGTTTTGCAGCATCTCGCGGCACCAGCGCACGGTTTCACGCTCCAGCTCAGCCAGCGGCACGACGGTATTGACCAGCCCCATGTCGAGGGCTTGCTTGGCATCGTACATGCGGCAGAGGAACCAGATCTCGCGGGCCTTCTTCTGGCCGACGATGCGCGCCATGTAGGAGGCACCCCAGCCGCCGTCGAAGGAGCCCACTTTCGGACCGGTCTGGCCGAACTGGGCGTTGTCGGCGGCGATGGTCAGATCGCACATCATGTGCAGCACGTGGCCGCCACCGACCGCGTAGCCGGCCACCATGGCAACGACCGGTTTCGGGCAGGTGCGGATGTCGCGCTGGAAGTCGAGCACGTTGAGGTGATGGGTCCCCTCGTCATCGCGATAGCCACCGTAGTCGCCACGGATCTTCTGGTCACCGCCGGCGCAGAAGGCCTTCTCGCCAAAGCCGGTCAGGATGATGGTGCCGACCTGATCGTCGTAGCGGGCGTCGGCCAGCGCCTGCAGCATCTCTTTGACGGTGCGGGGGCGGAAGGCGTTGCGTACCTGGGGGCGGTTGATGGTGATCTTGGCAATGCCATCGTCGGACTTGTGATAGAGGATATCCTCGTAACCGGCGGAGCAATCACGCCACTCGACGGGGGCATAGAGTTCCGCTTCAGTCATTGCTTCAATCATGACGCTTCTCTTCTTGTTGTTGGTTGGCCCACTCCGCGAGGAGCCGGGCAAAAGTCTCAGGCTGGTGGGCATGCAGATTGTGGCCGCCATCCAGCTCCAAGTGGTTGATTTTGCGATGCTGACTCGCCATGAGGCAAGCCAGCTGATGGAATTTGTGATCCCGCTTGCCGCTCACGTAGGTGACCGGCAGCGCACCTTGCGCCAGCCAGTCGCCGAGATCCGGTTGCTGCCCCAGGGAGGTGGCGCGCAGCATGGCGGCCACGGCCTTGCCGTCGTTGCCAAGGCGGCGGGCTATCTGGCGGGCGCGGGCATCCTCGCCCAGATCGGCGAACACCCCCTGCCGATACCAGTCGGCCAGCACGGCCGCCAGGGGCTCCTGCTCGAAGCGCCGGGCCCAGCCCTCATCGTGGGCGAGGCGGGCGGGCCGCTCTGCCGGTGGCAGGCCGGGGTGGCAGTTCTCCAGCAGCAGGGCCTGCAACCCAGCCGGCGTCTGGCTGGCGTGATAGAGGGCGAGTCGCCCCCCCAGCGAATAGCCCGCCAGTTGGTAGCGATCGATGTCGCGCGCGGCCAGCTCGTCGCACAGCCAGCGATGGGCTTGCTCGAACCCTGCTACCCGCACAGCCTGGTTGCTGCCGTGGCCCGGCAGATCCAGCGCCAGGCTGGGGAGGCCGGCCAGGGCCGCCTGCACGGGTTGCCAGTCGTTGGCATCGCCGAGCAGGCCGTGCAGCAGTACCAGCGTCGGCTGGTCGGCACTAGCTGCCACGGATTGCGCTTCCCAGTGCCTTCAGATCCTCGGCGACTTCGCTGCTGGGGACCTTGATTTCAATCAGCGTTACCCCCTTTTCCAGCGCGGCGGCGTAATCCCGTTCAAAGTCGGCGAGGGTGGCCGGCGCCCGGTAGTGGAGGCCGAACATGGCGGCGGCGTGTTCGAAGTGCAGGCCGTGGGGCAGGCAGTAGTAGGTCTCCAGCAGCGCGTCCTGGGTCGGCACCGGCAGCATGCGAAAGATGCTGCCGCCGTCGTTGTTGAGCAGGATCACCACCAGCGGCCGGCTCGATTTGCCAAGCAGCGCCAGGCTGTTGAGGTCGTGCAGGGCGCTGAGATCGCCGAGCAGCAGGGTGGTGGGCTCATTGCTGCCTGGCTGGACCGATTGCGCGAAGCCGTAGGCGGTGGCGATGAGGCCGTCGATGCCGGAGGCGCCACGATTGGTCATCACCCGGCTGGGGCCCTTGCCTGCCTCGCCGAGCATGTCCATCAGCCGGGCCGGCATGCTGTTGCCGACAAACAGCTGGCCTCTGATCAGCTGGTTCAGGCGATGGCACACCCCGAGCTCGGAGAAACGCTCGCAGGCGCTGTGCACCTGCTGGCTCACGGCCTGCTGGCGCTCCGCCAGCCGGTGCCAGGGCAGGTGCGGGTGCGCCACCGGATGGGCGGCGGCAAAGGTGCCGGGTTCGCACAGCAGGCGGCGGCGCAGCCGGTAGTCCGGGTCGAGTCGGGCTGGCTGCGGGTCGATGAGCCAGTATGCCTGCCAGGGCTGCTGCTTGATGAACTGGCCGAGCCGCTTGGAAATGAGGCGGGCGCCAAATTGCAGCAGCACCTCGGCGCGGGCCAGTTCGGCCACGAAGCCGCTGTGTTGCAGGGCGAGATCGGCGTGCACCAGGTTGCGGCCATCGAAGCGCAGCTGACTCTGCAGGTCTGCCAGCAGGGGCCAGCCGAGCCGCTCGGCCAGGGCGGCGACCGCCTTGGCCTGGGCGGGATCCTGAATGCGGCCGGCGACGATGAGACCGCGCTTGCCCTGCAGCTCGTCCCAGTCTGGCTGACACGGGCAGGGTGCCTGCGCCAGTTGCCAGGGGCTCCAGGGCTCTGACGAGCTGAGCCAGTCGCCGAGGGGGCCAGGTAGGCGGAGAAGTCCAGATAGGCGTCGCCCGGATAGAGGGGTTCGGGGTACATGCAGTTGAAGTGCACCGGCCCCGGTGTGCGCGCCTGCTGGGCCAGCGCCTGATCCACCGAGCTCAGCACGAAGGCGGCCGGAATGGTGGCGGTGGGGCTCGGCAGGTTCTGCTGATAGACGGGGTAGCGGCCGAAGATCCCCTGCTGAACGATGGCCTGGTTGGCGCCGTTGTCGATGAGTTCGGGCGGCCTGTCGGCAGAGAGAATGATGAGTGGCACGCCGGTGAGTTGCGCCTCGGCCACCGCCGGCCAGAGGTTGGCCACCGCGGTGCCCGAGGTCATGATCACCGCGACCGGACGGCCGCTGCCCTTGGCCAGCCCCAGCGCCATGAAGCCGAGGCCGCGCTCGTCAAAGTGCAGATGGCGGCGAAAGCCGGGGTGGGCGGCGGCTGCCATGGTGAGCGGCGCCGAGCGCGAACCGGAGGCCAGCGCGATGTCGCGCACGCCGAGGCGAAAGAGCTCCTCCAACAAGAGGGAAGACCAGACGTGGTTGAAGGTGGCATGGTGGCTGGCAAACTCTTGGCGCGCGGACATGAGGCTCTCGCAGTGAGGAAACGGTGAGAAAACGCTATCCCAGCAGGGAGAGCACGTTGGCGATCTTGTTGTCGAGTTCGGCCCACTCGGCGACAGGCTCGGAACCCGCGACGATACCGGCGCCGGCAAACAGGGTGATGGCCTGCGCCGTGATGCGGGCGCTGCGGATGGCGACCGAGAACTCCGAGGTCTCCCGGCTCAGCATGCCGCAGGCGCCGGCATACCAGCCGCGATCATAGGGCTCGCGCTCGCGGATGAAGGCCAGCGCCGCCTCGCGCGGGGCGCCGCCCACCGCGGGGGTGGGGTGCAGCGCCTCCAGCAATTGCCAGTCGCAGACGCCGGGCTTGAGCTCGGCTTCGATGTCGCACTTGAGGTGCTGCAGCAGCCGCAGTTTGAGAATGCGCGGCTCGGTCAGGGTGGCATCTGTGGTGAGCGGCGCCAGCCGGCTGAGGATGTCGGCGTGTACCAGCCGGTTTTCCAGCCGGTTCTTGCTGTCGGCCAGCAGCTCGGCGGCCAGCGCCGCGTCGGTTGCCTCGTCGCCGGAGCGGCGGATGGTGCCCGCCAGCGCCTCGGTGAAGAGGTGCTGCTGTTCACGCCGATAGAGCCGCTCGGGGGAGCAGGCGATGAAGCTCTGCTCGGGCGAAAACTGGAAGCCGAAGTGAAAGCAGTCCTGGCCGTGCTGTGCCCAGCTGGCCAACAGCGACCAGGGGGCGACGGCCTGCGGGTCGGCCGTGAGCGTCGCATCGTCATGGGTGAGCCGGCTCTGGCGCGACAGCACCACCTTGGGGGTGTGGGCCTGGAAGTCGGGGGCGGTGACCTGCTCGACCAGGGTCTGCCATTGTGGCTGGCTCGGGCAATCTTCCCGCTGCCATGAATGACGAGTCAGCGGCGGCAGAGGGGCCTCCGGCCGAAGGGCGTCGAGGGCGGCGGCGGCGGCCTGCAGTTCGGCCTCGAAGGCGTCGCTGCCGGTCTGCTCCGGCAACCAGAGGTTGAGGCAGAGGGTGACGCACTCGCCACGGCGCACCAGTTCGATGCGGGGCAGCACGAAGCGGCAGGGGCCGAAGCCCTGCCAGCCGGGCTGGGTGGGGTCGAACGCCAGTCCGCCATAGTAGCGGGGGCTGTCATCATGGGGCTGGCTGGTGTGTTCGCAGACCTGGCGGATCGCCTGGGGCTCGGTCAGCTCGCGCAGGCAGCCCAGCGCCACGTATTCGGGGCGGTCGTGTCCTCTGGCATGCCAATAGATACGGGGATAGAGGGTCTGCGCCGCGAGCCAGCCCAGAAAGGAGCCGACCTCGATTGCCACGCGCAGCCGCACGAAGCCGCTGGCATTGCCGTGACGCAGGGCGTCCAGTTGTTGCTTGATATGGGTCTGAGCCAACATGGATTTCGTCTATGAGCCGATAGTGACGGTCCATCCTGCAGAAGGATGCCGTTGGTTTATGCCAAAGGAGCGATTATTCCTATATATTATCTGCCCATTCGTCCATGTAAATCGCCCGGGGAGCTACCTCCCGAGGGGCCAAGTATACCGAAATCCGGTTCGATAACCCTTAACACGATCAATATCTGATTGTTTGGCCATCACAATATGACAAATACCTTATCTATTTGGTTGCTGGCGGCGCGTTTGCGAACGTTGCCGCTGGCGTGCTCCTCCATTTTGCTGGGTTCCGGGCTTGCGGCCAGCCGCGGCGCCTTCGACGGCACCATCATGGCGCTCTCCCTGCTGACCGCCATTCTGCTGCAGATCCTCTCCAATCTGGCCAACGATTATGGGGATGCGGTATCCGGGGCGGACAATGGCGAACGGATCGGCCCCCAGCGCGCCGTGGTCTCCGGCCTCATCACCCGCCGGCAGATGTGCGTGGCCATGGCGCTGACCGCGCTGGCCGCAGTAGTCAGCGGCCTCGCCCTGCTGGGCTGCGCTTTTGGCGATCAGTGGCTGCAGATCCTCACCTTCGTGCTGCTCGGTGGCGCCGCCATCGTCGCCGCCATCACCTACACGGTGGGCAAGACTCCTTACGGCTATCGCGGCTTCGGCGACATCTCGGTATTCCTGTTCTTCGGCCTGCTGGGGGTGCTCGGCTCCTACTACCTGTTCACCAAGACCCTGCAGTGGGATCTGCTGCTGCCGGCCACCGCCTGCGGCCTGCTGGCCACCGCGGTGCTCAACATCAACAACGTGCGCGACATCGAGACCGACGCGGTCAGCGGCAAGATCACCCTGGCGGTGCGGCTCGGTCGCAACCGTGCCATCGCCTACCACTGGGTACTGCTGGGGGCGGCGTTGCTGACCACCATCGCCTTCCTGCTGACCCAGCCCGCCAGTTTCTGGCCCTGGATCTTCCTGCCGGCCATGAAGCCGCTCACCGATGCCGCCAAGACCCTGCGCCAGAGTTTCGATGGCGAGGTGCTGACCGGCGCGCTCAAGAAGACCGCCATCAGCGCCTTCCTGTTCAGCCTGCTGCTCTCCATCGGGCTGGCGCTCTCCTGACTGGGTGCCATGTGATCGGCAAGGCAAAAGGGCTCCCGGACGGGGGCCCTTTTTGTTGGTTGGGGTATGCTGGCCGGCCAATCACTCATCAGGTCGGAACGCCGCCATGCGCGACTCGCTCAAACAGAAAATCATTCAGGTGTGCCATCAGAAAATCGCGCAGAAGGGGGAGGCGGTCGGCGTCTCCTTCTATGCGTTCTTTACCAACCGCAACGATGATCCCGAGTTGCTGATGGAGGCGGCGACTTGGTGGATCCAGACCCAGCGCCTCGATCACTTCGAGAAGGCGAGGAAGATCCTCCAGCTGGTGGAGCAAGCGTAAAGGCGCGCTGAAACAAGGAGGGCTCCCGTGTGGGAGCCCTCCTTGAGTCGCGGCTTGGTGCGGCGCACGGCGCCGGCGACTAGCTGACCCGTGCCAGCCGGGGTGCCCGACGGCGGGCGAAGAGCAGGCTGTCCAGCAGCCAGATCACCAGCATGGAGCCGCCCACCAGCGGGAAGCAGATACCGAGCAGGATCAGCAGGGCAATGGCGCCGCGCATGGGGGGCAGGCTGGCCGGCAAGGGCGGGGCGGCGAGGCGACCACTGGGGCGGCGGCTCCACCAGATCCAGAGCCCGCTCACCGAGCTCAGCAACACCAGCAGGCAGATGAGCAGCATGGCCAGCTGGTGCGGCCAGCCGTAGAGCTTGCCCATGTGCAGCATGACGCCGGTTTCCACCGTCTTGGCGACCGGGCCGTAGTCTTGCCAGCGCACGTCGGCCAATACCTTGCCACTGTATTGATCGATGTGCAGGGTGGCATCGTTGCGCGGATCATCGGCCGAGATGGCGATGGTGTAGACGCCGCTCGCATCGGCCGATGGCGTGATGCTGTAGCCCGGCGTGACCTGGCGCGCAGCGGCGATCTCCACCACCTGTTGCAGCGGGATGCGGTGCTCCGCCATCACCATGCCGTCGTGCTCGCCGCCGTGACCCATGGCGCTGTGGTCGTGGGCCTTGGGCTCGGCCGAGCTGGGGATGGGGGTGTTCTCGACCGCCCAGGGGACTGTCTGTTGATGGGCATGGTTGAGGCTGCGCGCCAGGGGCGCCGACTTGGGCACCTCGTTCCACATGGCGGCCGGGAAGCGGTTCCAGACGGCGGCAAACTGATCGCCCCAGAAACCGGTCCAGGTCATGCCGCTCAAGAGCAGCAGCAACAGGAAACCGGCGCCCCAGAAACCGACCACGGCGTGCAGGTCGCGCCACCAGAGCCGGCCGCGCTGGCTCCAGCGTGGCCACAGGATGCCGCCGACTCCTGGCCCCTTGCGTGGCCACCAGAGATAGAGTCCGCTGATGAGCAGCACGATTCCCCAGCCGGCGGCCAGCTCGATCAACCGATCCCCCATGGTGCCGAGCAGCAGATCGGCGTGCAGGGCGCGGGCCACCGCCTGCAGATTCCATTTGTTGTCCAGGGTGCCGAGCAGGGCGCCGCTGGCGGGATCGAGGAACAGGGTCAGCTCGTTGCCGCCCTGGCGGACGATGAACTGGGCGCTGGCCTCCGGGCTGACCGGTGGCAGGTACTTGCTCAGGCTGGCATCCGGCATCGTCACCATCGCCTTGACCAGCAGCTGATCGGCGCTGAGCGGCTGGCTGACGGGGGCGACCTTCATCAGCTCGGGATACATCAGGTTGTCGAGCTGAGGCTTGAACAGATAGACGATCCCGGTCAGCGAGAGCAGGATCAGGAAGGGGGCGACGAAGAGGCCCGCATAGAAGTGCCAGCGCCAGATGCGCTGATAGTGGTTCGCGTCCCGATTTTTCATCTCTGTTCCTTGCGCCGTGAGTTAACGTTTCAGTTGGTGGAATGTTGGTGGCGGCGCGGATGATAGCAGCAACGTTTTGTTAACTGCAACAGAACATGAGGGCTGGTCGATGCGGTGGGCAAGGGCGTGCTGAGCAGGCCGCCAGTGGGTCAACCGGTGACGCAGTCCCTCCAGGTTCGCGCCTGGCAGAATGGACTTTTTGCAGAGAAATCCTTACCTTGTTGCAACATCAAAGGGTGCTTGCGCGACGAAGAATCCAGGGAAGGAGGCAGAGGTGAAGTTGCAACCACACGGCCATTTCGAGATGCAGCGACGCGGTCAGGTGCTGATCTGCCGACCGAGCGGCCCCTTCAATCTGGCGGGGGCCATGGCCTATGAGGCCCAGTTCAGCCAGCAGATCGCCAGCCTGCGCGACGCGCCCTGGGGCATTGTCGAAGTGGCGACCGAGTTCGAGGCGGCGGGCCCCGAGGTGCTGGCCCGCTTTCGCCGCCAGTTCGGCTGGTGCGCCAGCAACGGCTGCGCCTTTCTGGCGGTGGTGCTGGCGGGCAGCTTCAAGCAGTATCTGGCGGATCAGGTGTTCAGCGGTTTGCCGTTTCAGGGCGTCCGCTACTTCGAGCAGACCGACGAGGCGCTGCAGTGGCTGGAACGGCAACTGGCCGGGCTGGTCTGACGGCACGGCAGGCTGATCATTACCCGCAGCTCAGTTGAGCTTGATAAACCACTTGTCCCGCTCGTCGACGCAGTCGGGCTCGCCCATTTCAAATTCACGGCATATTAAGGGACGAACTTCGTAGATGCGGCACATCATGGTGTTGCGGTCGAGCGCCGCGCACCAGCCATCTTCCAGTCGGTGCATCACCGGCACTTCACCTTCCCGCTCTTCCACATAGCGATCCGGTACGCCGGTATCGGTAAACAGCATCACCTCGAGGCGGCAGCAGCAGGCTTCGCAGTTCTGGCAGCTCACTTCGGGTCGGGTTGTCTGGGTCATGGCATCTGCCTTGTTCTCATGGGCACGGATAAATATGAAACAGGCGCCGAACCGGCGCCTGTGTCGTGAACCTTAGCCCAGCTTGCGAGCGCGGTAGCTGCGCCCCTTGATCTTGCCTTCCTGCAGCCGCTTGAGGGCGGCGCTGGCCACCTGGCGCTTCACCGCCACGTAGGAGTACTGCTCGGAAATCTGGATCTTGCCCACATCGGCCCCGGCAATGCCGCCTTCGCCAGTCAGGGCGCCGAGGATGTCACCGGCGCGCACCTTGCTCTTGCGGCCCGCATCGATGGAGAGGGTCACCATCTGCGGTGCAATTGGCTTGATGTCGCGGCCGATCCCGGCCAGGTCGCCCTGGGGAATGGGGGCCTGCTGGTACTCCTCGATGAAGTTGACGCGCTGGGCCTCGTTCGGCTGGTAGAGGCTCAGGGCCAGGCCCTGCTGACCGGCGCGGCCGGTACGGCCGATGCGGTGCACGTGCACCTCGGGGTCGTAGGTCAGCTCATAGTTGATGACGGCGCCCAGCTCCTTGATGTCGAGACCGCGGGCCGCCACGTCGGTGGCCACCAGGATGGTGGCGCTGCCGTTGGCGAAGCGCACCAGCACCTGATCCCGCTCGCGCTGTTCCAGGTCGCCGTTCAGCGCCAGCGCCGAGAAGCCCTTGGCGGCCAGGTGATCGGCTACGTCGTTGCAGGCCCGTTTGGTGTTGCAGAACACCACGCAGGAGCTCGGCTGGTAGTGGCTGAGCAACCAGCCGAGGGCGTCGAGGCGCTGGCCGGCCGGCACTTCATACAGCTTCTGTTCGATGGCGCTGTCTTCGTGCAGGGACTCCACGCTCACCTCGACTGGGTTGCGCTGCACGCCGCGGCTCATCTGGGCGATTCCCTCCGGATAGGTGGCGGAGAACAGCAAGGTCTGCCGGTCGCGCGGGGCGTGGCTGATGACCCGGTTGATGTCTTCGCCAAAGCCCATGTCCAGCATGCGATCCGCTTCGTCCAGCACCAGCGTCTTGAGGCCGTCCAGCTCGAGGGTGCCCTGCTCCAGGTGCTTGAGGATCCGGCCCGGGGTGCCGACGGCGATGTGGGCGCCAAAGCTCAGGGTGGCGGATTGCGGTGCGGTCGGGGTGCCGCCGCACAGGGTGACCAGCTTGACGTTGGGCAGGGTGCGGGCAAGACGGCGGATCTCGGTGGCAACCTGATCGGCCAGCTCGCGAGTCGGACAGAGCACCAGCGCCTGCACCTCGAGCCGATTGACATCGAGGTTGGCAAGCAAGCCGAGGCCGAAGGCCGCGGTCTTGCCGCTGCCGGTTTTTGCCTTGGCGATCAGGTCTTTGCCATCGAGTACCAGGGGCAGACTCTGGGCCTGGATCGGGGTCATCTGCAGATAACCCAGGCTGGCGAGGTTGTCCTGCAGGGCGGGGGAGAGGTTCAGGCTGCTAAATTCGTTGTTCACAAAAAGACTCTATATCGGAGAAAACGGGCTGCGCCGTGCGCAAGGGCGCGCATTGTATCAGAAAGCGCTGCCGGGTGTGGCGGATTTTTGAACGACTGGACGGCGACGGTGGCGGGGCTGCGGCCGGGGGAAAACGGTGGCGGCATGTTGTCCGGCTCGTCTGAAAATACCCCACTGCCTTTCGGGAATTAGCTGAAAGAAGCCGGGCCATTCATCGCAAATAAGATAAACGTTTGTCATTTTGATTTGATTAAATAAATTCGCCGTAAATTTAACCTCACCGCTATGACGCCATTCGCCAGGTTTTAAATAAATGTGAGAAAGCTGTGAAAATAGCCCTTTCAGACTGAGTGGTTTATTTTCAACTTACTGTTTATTAATAATTTTTATGTTTGTTGAACATTGATTAGATGCTTGTGTGAGCGTTTAATTAATTTAAAAACGTTTGTATTATCCAACATGCATATTTTTACCGCAGATTGTGATGGCTATCTGATTTTTAAATATGCAAATGTCTATGATGGCGCCGGTCAAAAAATTATAAATTACTCAGGTGCTACTGGTATGGAATACGTTCACTTTGTGCTCGGACTCGTGATGGTCCTCGCTCTTGCTTTGCTGGCCAACCGCCACAACTGGAAACAGATCAAACTGCGTTATATCGGCCAACTGCTGGTGGTCGAACTGGCGCTGGCCTGGTTCATGCTGAACTCCGAAGTGGGTCTGGCGGTGGTGGGAGGCTTCGCGGCCGGCTTCACCAAGTTGATGGAGTTTGCCAAACAGGGTACCGACTTCGTGTTCGGCGGCCTGGTCAATGAAGGGGCTTTCTCCTTCTTCCTGATGGTGCTGATGCCCATCGTCTTCATCTCCGTGCTGATCGGTATCCTGCAGTACATCCGTCTGCTGCCGCTGGTGATCCGCGGCATCGGTACCGTGCTGGCCAAGATCAACGGCATGGGCAAGCTGGAGTCCTTCAACGCCATCAGCTCCATGATCGTCGGCCAGTCCGAGAACTTCATCGCGCTCAAGAACATCCTGCCGCACCTGAACGAGAAGCAGATGTACACCCTGGCCGCCACTGCCATGTCCACCGTCTCCATGTCCATCGTCGGTGCCTACATGCAGCTGATCGAGCCGCGCTACGTGGTGGCCGCGCTGGTGCTCAACATGTTCAGCACCTTCATCGTACTGTCGCTGATCAACCCCTACGAGCCGGACAACACCGTGACCGACGCCAAGGCGCTGGCCGAAGGTGACGAGCACCACAGCCCGAAGAAAGAGAACTTCTTCGAGATGCTGGGCGAGTACATCATGGCCGGTTTCACCGTAGCGGTCATCGTGGGTGCCATGCTGGTCGGCTTCATCGCCCTGATTGCCCTGATCAACTACCTGTTCGAGATGGCATTCGGCGTCAACTTCCAGTTCGTCATGGGCTACCTCTTCTACCCGATCGCCTGGATCCTGGGCATCCCGAGTGGTGAGGCGCTGCAAGCTGGCTCCATCATGGCGACCAAGCTGGTGACCAACGAGTTCGTGGCCATGATGGATCTGGGCAAGATCGCGGCCCAGCTCTCTCCGCGCACCATCGGCATCCTCTCCATCTTCATGGTGTCGTTCGCCAACTTCAGCTCCATCGGCATCATCGCCGGTGCGGTGAAGGCGCTGAACGAAGAGAAGGGCAACATGGTCTCCCGCTTCGGTCTGAAGCTGGTGTACGGCTCCACCCTGGTGAGCCTGCTCTCCGCCGTGATTGCCGGTGTGATGCTGTAATACCGCCACCCGCTCTCACCATGACAAACCCCTGCCTCGGCAGGGGTTTGTTTTTTTGGGCAACAGCAGGCGGCAGCTGGCCTGACGGACCGCTAGCCTGGCCAGTGGGCCCAGTAACCGGCGGCCAGCAGAGTGAGGGTGCAAAAGCCGGTCTCGACGGCGCCGCCGCTTTTGAGCGGCCAGCCCGGCAGCCGGTAGCGGCGCTTGCTGGGCCACAGCAGCGGAATGCCGGCCGGGGTGAGCCAGTCTCCCAGCAGGTGGCTGAGGTAACCGATGATAAGGGCATCCTTGACGCCGGTGGGCAGCAGGGCGGGAGCCAGGCTTTGATCCAGCCCCCAGATGGCGGCGGCCACCGCCAGCAGGCTGTGGGTGAAGCCGCGATGGCCGAACAGCCGCGACAAGGGTTTGGAGATCCAGGGCAGGCGCTGCCCCAGCACTGACTTGGGGTGGTCGAGGTCCGGCAGCAGGGCGCTGGCCAGCGCGGCAGGAATGGTGTGCCACAGGCTGGCGTCGGCCAGGGCCGGCGTCAGCTGGAGTTTGTGGGCGAGCAGGGTGCAGGTAACGGAGAAGAGCAGGTGCCCTTGGGCGGTCATGATGGCTACGACATGGGGAAAATGGCGGCGCATCTTACCAGTGTCGCGGGCCATTGCAGCAAAAAACCGGGGCCCGATGGGCAGCCCGGTCATTAACTGCGCGGATCTTCCACCTTGGCGTCGGCGGGCACCCGTTTTTTGCCCAGCACCATGGCGCGCACCAGGTCGCTGCGGGTGAGGCGATCGGTCAGGATCACCACGGCCGCATGGACGCCGACGGCAGCCATCAGGGTGTTGGCAATGATGCCGTGCAGCTCCTCCAGCCAGTCTTCGCCCCAGAAGGCATCCCAGGTGGTGAGCCAGCCGGTGACGACGGTGCCGACCAGCGACAGCAGCAGCAGCCAGATCATCAGGGCGCCGACCGGGTTGTGGCCGAGGTAGTAGGGGTGACGGCCCTGGGCCAGCTGGCGCAGGTAGTAGCGCACCCGGGCCGGGGTCGGCCACCACTGGCCGAAGCGGGCGTAATGGGGACCGACCAGCCCCCACAGCAGGCGGATGATCAGCAGGATGCCCACTGTGTAGCCGGCATATTTGTGGGGCTTGCTGCCCTCTTCCAGCACGAAGAAGTTGAGCAGGCAGAGGGTGACGGTGGCCCAGTGAAACACCCGGATGAGGGGATCCCAGACTTTCACTTCAGAGGTTGTCATGGTGTGGCTCCATAGAAAGGGCCGGCAGGAGACCGGCCCATGGCCGGATTATTCGTCGATCTCTTCTTTCACTTTCTTCAGGTCGGTCGGGTCGAAGTAGATCTCGACCTTGCGCTTCTCCTTGTCCCAACCGTAAATCTCGTAGCAGTTGGTCTTGGTGACCTTGAACTTCTTGATGTCGTAGCCCATCGCCTTGATCTGCTGCTGGGCGTCGGCTTCGCTCATCCACTTGCTCTTGTCGGCCTGGGTACATTGGGGATCGGCCAGGGCTGCGCCGCTCAACAGGGGGATCAGTAACAACAGGGGGGTCAGTTTCATTGCTTGCTCCTTGCGGGTGGTGGGGTCAACAGCCACAAGGTTAGGGCACCAAACTTAAGGAAAAATTAAGCACAAGGAGGTAGGAATGAATATCCCCGGCTGGATACCGGGGAGGGGGTAATCAACTCAGCTTGCCCCGGATGAGCCACTTGTCGAGGGCGTTGGCGAAGCGCTGCTTGTCGGCCGCGTTGAGGGGGGCCGGGCCGCCGGTCTGCACCCCGGCCGAGCGCAGCTCCTCCATGAAGTTGCGCATGCCGAGCCGCGCCTTGATGGTCTCGCGGGTGTAGATCTCGCCGCGGGGATTGAGCGCCTCGCCGCCGGCATCGATCACCCAGGAGGCGAGCGGGATGTCGCCGGTGATCACCAGATCGCCGGGTTTGACCTGCTGGGCGATGACATGATCTGCCACATCGAAGCCCTTCTCCACCTGCTGGGTCTTGATGAAGGGGGAAGGGGGCACCCGCAGCCCCTGATTGGCCACTAGCGTGGTCACCACCTGGGCACGGTGGGCGGCGCGGTAAAGGATCTCCTTGACCGGAATGGGGCAGGCATCGGCATCAACCCAGATGGGCATGGCAGGGCTTCCTGTGTCTGAAACGAGTGGTGCATCTTAACACGGCCGGCGCGGGGCGACTGCCCCGGGGCTGAGTCGGGCCCGGCTTTGGTGTAAGCTGGGCCGATGAACATGAGCGAAAAGGACGAGCAGATGGATCGGGTGCCCAGTGACGTAATTTATGGCCTGACCCTGGATGGCAGGGGTGGCATGCAGCCACTGGTGGCGGGCAGCGAGATACCGGCTGATCAGCCGGGCTGGCTGCATTTGGACTACGGCAATCCGGAGGCGGCGCGCTGGCTGCTGCAGACCCCGCTGCTTAATGATGCGGCGCGCGAGTCGCTGCTCGGCCAGAGCAATCGCCCCAAGCTGGTCCGGATGGGGGAGACGGTGCTGCTGATCCTGCGCGGCATCAACCACAACAAGGACCACAGACCGGAAGAGATGGTGGCGCTGCGCATCTACATCACCCCGGATCTCATCATCAGCAGCCGGCGCCGGCCGCTGCTGTCGGAGCAGGATGTGTTCAACCAGCTCAAGCTGGGGGGCGGCGCCGATACCCCGGCCGACTGGCTGGTGGAGATCTGTGACGCCCTGACCGACCGGGCCGGGGAGTTCGTCGAGGAGCTGCACGACCAGATCCTGGATCTGGAGGAGATGGTGCTGATGCGCGACCTGCCCGCCAACGGCAGGCTGGCGCTGATCCGCAAACAGCTCATCATGATCCGCCGCTACCTCTCGCCCCAGCGGGATCTGGTGGCGCGCCTCGCCAACGAGAAGATCAGCTGGCTGGATGAAGATGACCGCCGGCGTCTGCTGGACATCGCCGATCGGCTGCGGCGCTGGCTGGACGATCTGGATGCCGGGGTGGCGCGCACCGCCGTGCTGGCGGACGAGATCAACAACCTGATGGCGGAGGCGACCAATCGCCGCGCCTACCAGATGTCGGTGATGGCGCTGCTGTTCCTGCCCGCCAGTTTCCTGACCGGCCTGTTCGGCATCAACCTGGGGGGCATTCCCGGGGCCGAGAGCCCGACCGCCTTCTGGATCTTCTGCGGCTCCCTGGTGGCGCTGGCGACCGGGCTGGCGGTCTGGCTCAAACATCGGCGCTGGTGGTAAGGAGCAGACATGACAACATGGGAATCTTTTGGCGTGACCCTGCTGTTGCTGCTGGGCCACACCCTCATTCGCGGGCTCATTCACAAGAGCCTGCTGGCGCTGGCGCAGACCCGGCAGGTGAGCGAGAACCGGGTGCTCTACGTGGAGCACGTGTTCCACTTCCTGCTCGGCTGCGCCACCCTGCTGATCCTGGCCGGGGTGTGGGGACTCGACTTCTCGCGGCTGGTGGTGCTGGCCTCCTCCTTCTTCGCGGTGCTGGGCGTCGCCATGGTGGCGCAGTGGTCTATCCTCTCCAACATCACCGCCAGCATCACCATCTTCTTCGCCTTCCCCTACAAGATTGGCGACCGGATCCGGATCCTCGACAAGGATGATTCGGTCACCGGGGTCATCACCGAGATCGGCCTCTTCTACGTGCGGGTGCGCGATGACAACGGCGATCTGGTCACCTATCCGGCCAACCTGATCCTGCAAAAGCCGGTCAGGCGGCTGGAGGGCAAGGGGGCGGAACCCCTGCAACCGGAATGAGAAAAGGCTCCCGTGGGAGCCTTTTTTGAGCCTGCCGATCTCTCAGCGTTCGAAGAAGCGGTAGAGGTGCTCGACCTGGATCGGGCAATCCGCCACCAGGTGCACGTGCTGGCGGGCCTCCTCGACCGAGCCGAAGTAGCGGGGGCAGCCCAGGGTGTCGGTCATCTCGTACAGCTTGCCGTCCTGACCCCTGAACTCCACGATCCAGCCGGGCAGGATGGCGTCCTGCAGGATCTCGGCTTCCTTGAAGGCTTGTTGCTGATAGAGCTGGCGAAGTTCGCTGACTGTCATGACATCCTCCCGTGACGCTTGATGCCACTTCAAGTCTAGTGGCTGCGGTCGGGGTCGGCCGGCTCATTTGGCCGATTTGAGGTACTCCCAGGCCCAGCGCAGGCGGATGAAGGTGTCGGCATCGCCCCCGCGATCCGGGTGGTGTTGCAGCGCCAGCTCCCGCCAGCGGCGGCGGATGACATCGGGCCCCGCTCCGGTCGGCAGGGCGAACAGGGTCAGCGCCTCGGCCCTGTGTTCATCCCGCTCACAGGCCCGCCAGAAGCTGCCAAGCAGCGCCTCCACCTCCTCCCGATCGGTCTGCCAGAACACCTGCCAGTCGAGGTAGTAACTGCGCAGCGCCTCGCCCCGGGCGAGGGCGCTTCCCCCCTCGCGAGTGGCGAGCGGTTCGAGCCGGATATCCAGGGTGCTGATCACCAACCACCACCCTTCGCCATGAAGCTCGGCCTGCAGCTGGTAGAGGGCGTTCATGATGAGGAAGTTGAGCCGAAACAGCTGCAGCTGCTCATCCCCCGGCAGGGGCGGGATGACCTCCTGGCGGCGCAGCTCGGCCAGCAGCTCGTGCACCTTGTAGCTGCCGCTTGCCTGTCGCAGCAGTGTCAGCAGTGGAGCCAACAGCGGGTTGGGCCGGGTCTCGCTCATGGGACGGCCGTCTCCTTCGGCGGCTGCAGGGCGATCAGCAGCTCCCCGGCCAGTGGCTCGACGGGGCCGGTGACGATGCGGGTCCGCCCCTTGCCGTCCAGCACGAACAGCGGGATGGCGCCCGGGTTGGCCTCCTGGTACTGGGTCCAGTCGAACGCCTCGCTCAGCCGGGTCGCCTTGATCTGGCCGCCCCGGCTCAGCAGGCCGCTCAACCGGGCGTAGTTGATGTCGGGACCGAACAGGTTCTGGCGGGCGCGAAAGGTGGCGCTCTCCCGATTGGCCTTGCCGTGCTGCTCGCTGGAGCGCAGGGAGTAGACTTTCTCCTCGCCGTAAAGGTGGGCGAAGTGCAGCACGCCGAGGGCGTTGTTGTGGCGGTTGGGGGAGAGCGCCAGCACGGTGCTGATGCTGGTGAGCGGCAGGTGCAGTTCGGCGTGTTCGGATTGCGGGTTGCCGAAGTAGCAGGGCAGGTTGCTCATCCGTGCCTGACGGCAGAACTCCCAGGCCGGATCGCAGAGCTGGACCGGCACCCCCTGATCCGCCAGGGCCCGGCCGATGGCCCGCGCCACCGAGTTGGCCCCGATGATGAGCCAGGTGTTGGGGGCGCTCTGGCGCATCTTGAGCAGGCCGGCCAGCGGCGCCGAGGTGAGGCTCTGCAGCACCACGGTGGAGATGATCACCGCAAACACCAGAGGCACCAGCTTGTCGGCATCGGGAATGCCGGCCTGGTGCAGGCTGATGGCGAACGAGGCGCTGACCGCCGCCGCGACTATGCCGCGCGGCGCAATCCAGCCGAGCAGGGCGCGGGCTCGCCAGGAGAGATCCGATCCCCAGGTGGAGACCAGGATACAGAGCGGGCGCGCCACGAACTGCACCACGCACAGCAGCGCCAGCACCATGGGGCCGAGCTGCCAGAGCTGGGCCAGATCGAGGCGGGCCGCCAGCAGGATGAACAGGGAGGAGATGAGGATGACGGCGAGATCCTCCTTGAAGGCCAGCACCTCCTCCAGATCCAGCCCCTCCTGATTGGCGAGCCAGATGCCGAACACGGTGACCGCCAGCAGGCCGGATTCGTGGCTGAGCCAGTTGGAGAGGCTGAAGGTGACCAGCACCAGCGCCAGCACCCCGAACTTGTGCAGGCTGACCGGCAGCCAGTCCTTGCGGATCAGCAGGGTGGTGAGCCAGCCGGCACCGACCCCGATGAGCGAGCCCACTCCCACCGTCTTGGCCAGCGCCAGCAGGGTGTGGCCGATGAGATCCCCCTGACTGCCAAGGCGCACCGCCTCGAACACCAGCACCGCAAACAGGGCGCCGATGGGATCGATGACGATCCCTTCCCAGCGCAGGATGCGGTCTACCTCCCGGGTCGGGCGGATCACGTTGAGCATGGGGGCGACCACGGTGGGACCGGTCACCACCAGCACGGCACCGAGCACCATGGCGACCCGCCAGTCCAGCCCCAGCAGGAAGTAACCGGCGCTGCCGATGACGGCGAAGCTGGCCAGCATGCCCACCGAGCAGAGGTTGCGCACTACCTTGCCGATCCCTTTCAGCTCGGCCAGGTGCAGAGTGAGCGCCCCCTCGAACAGGATGATGGCGACCGACAGGGAGACCAGCGGAAACAGCAGGTCGCCGAGCAGGGCGTCGGGGTCGAGCAGGCCGCTGACCGGGCCCAGCAGCAGGCCGGTGAGCAGCAGAAACAGGATGGCGGGCACCCGCAGCGACCAGGCCAGCCACTGGGCCAGCACTGAGACCAGGGCGATCCCGGCCAGGGAGAGAGCAATCATGCAGACCTCGATTAAGGCGATGAACCTGGAGGAAGTGTAGTGGGGAAGATGGTCAGATTGACACCAGCCGGCGGCGGGAACAAGAGGGGAAGCGGATCGCACGACAGCGGGCGTCACGGGGGCATGGCCGCGGGAGAGGGGCGGGGTGTGGCCGCTGACTGCGGCCACCAGCCGGATTAGATGGGGCTCTCTTTGTGGAGTTCGGTGACACAGTCGGCCACCGCCAGCACCAGCGCCGAGCGCACCACCTGATCGAGCCGGTTCAGCTGCATCTGGTAGAAGGGCCAGTCCTCCTCGTTGGCGGGGGCCTCCTGCGGCATCATGCCGCCCTGGCTGACGCCGTGCAGGCGAGCCAGCAGATCGCGGATCGGCTTGTCGCTGAAGCGGTAATCCTTGGGGTCGCGCACCAGGAAATCGCGGATCTTCAGGTAAGCCTCGAGATCCTGATAGCGTTCGAGGGAGATGAGGCCGAGGGCGAAGATGAGCTTGAGGCGCACCTCCAGCTGGCCGAGAGGGCCGCTCTGGTTGAGCAAGGGTTCGATGGCGTATTTGACGGCATACTCCTCCTGACGGAACGCGCGTCGCATCAGAGAGTCGACCGCCTCTTCCAGGATGGTCACGACCTCGAGAAAGAAGCCGCGAGGGCCATCTTGCTCGTTCAGTCGCTCCAGTACTTCATCTTCCTGGTGTGTGGTCATAAGTGCATTGGGTCCAGCTGACAGGGAGAGAGTGGGCCTCTCTCCCGGTTTTTATCGTATGAGGCGCTTTGGTGACTGGCCTTGGTGGGCCGGCGGCGCCTCATTAGGTCACTTCAAATTGCCATAACGGGTGACGATGGCGCTGACGATGTCGCTGTCGGCAGCCAGGCCGGTGATGCGAGCCAGAGCCTGGGCCGGGCCCAGCTCCGCCAGCAGCTGTTGCAGCTCAACCGCCTGCGGGTCATCGGCGTTGCGATAGTGCAGCGCCGCGGCGATCCCCTCCTGCAGGTGATCGCTGGGCAGGCCGTACTCCAGGGTACCGAGCAATGGCTTCACCAGCCGATCTCCCGCCGCCAGCTTGCGCAGCGGCTGACGGCCGACCCGGTCAATCTCGTCCACCAGATAGGGGTTGGCGAAGCGGGCCAGGATCTTCTCGATGTAGGCAGCGTGCAGGCGCGGGTCGAAACCGTAGCGTTGTACCAGCACGGCGCCGCTCTCCTCCATGGCGCGGCGCACCTTGCTGCGGATCAGCGGATCCTCGATCGCCTCGCGGATGGTGCGATAGCCCCTCAGCTTGCCGAGGTAGGCGGTGACGATGTGGCCGGTGTTGAGGGTGAACAGCTTGCGCTCGACGAAGGCCATCAGGTTGTCGGTGGGCTCCATGCCCGCCACCTGCGGCAGCTCGCCCTTGAACTGGGTCTGGTCGACGATCCACTCGCTGAAGCTCTCCACCGTCACTTCCAGCGGATCATCGTTGGCCGCCGCCGGTGGAACGATGCGGTCCACCGCCGAGTCGACGAAGCCGATGCAGGCGTCGAGGGTGGCATGATACGCGACCGGCAGGTACTTGAGTACCTCCTGCTTGAGATGGCTGGTGCCGCGCACCATGTTCTCGCAGGCGATGACGTTGAGCGGCGTCAGGTTGCCGGCATCGAAGCGGGCCTGCAGCCCCTTGGCCAGGGTGCTGGCAATCTTGTCCAGAATGTTGGGGCCGACCGCGGTGGTGACCAGATCGGCGGTGATGATGCGGGCGATCACCTCGTGGCCGGCGGAGCTGACCGCCGCCACGTTGCGCACCACGTCCAGCTTCTGATCCGCTCCCACCACGTGCACCTTGTACTCCTGGCGGTGGTTGAGCTGGTCGATCAGGGTCTCGTTGACGTCGGCGAAAGTGACCTGGTGGCTGGCGTCAGCCAGCAGTTTGCCGATGAAGCCGCGACCGATGTTGCCGGCACCAAAATGCAATGTTTTCATGATATTAACCTCTTGAACCAAAGACGATGAAGGACGATCAGGCAGCCTGTTCGGCACCCAGCAGATCCAGGAATTCCTGGGGATCCTGAGTGCTGGCCAGCCGGTCGATGAGGCCGGGTTCGTCCAGTGCATTGGTCAGGCGGGTTATCACCTGCATGTGTTCGTCGTTGCGGGCGGCGATGCCGATCACCAGCCGCGCCACTTCATCGGCCGCCTCGCCGAAGGCGACCCCGGCCGGGTATTGGCAGATGACGATGCCGGTGCGCTTCACAAACTCCTTGGCGGCGATGGTGCCGTGTGGCACGGCGATGGATTCGCCTAGGTAGGTGGAGACCAGCTGTTCGCGCTCCAGCATGGCGTTGACGTAGTCGGGCGCCACGTAGCCCCGCTCCGCCAGCAGCTTGCCGGCAGCCCGGATGGCGGCCTCCTTGTTGTCGGCCTTGAGCCCCAGGTGCACGTCATGACGGCTCAGAGTGAACACTTCGGCGGCCTGCGGCTCGTAGCTGTCGTCGTTGGCGGCCACCAGCAGCTGCGGGTTGGCGACGTCATCGTTGGCGGCCTGGGTCAGGCTCTGTACCAGCTCCTGATAGAGACCGTTGTCGAGGAAGTTGGTGAGCGAGATGTGGTGGGCGTGCGGCGCGTGGCGACGGGCCCGCTCGGTCAGATCCTTGTGGGTGATGACCCAGTCCACCTGATCGTCGAGCTGATCGATGGCGCGGTTGGTGACACTGATGTCGAGACCGGCGGCCTGCACCCGCTTGCGCAGCAGGCCGGCGCCCATGGCGCTGGAGCCCATGCCCGCATCGCAGGCGACGACGATGTTGCGCACCGCCATCAGTTCACCGCCCGGCTTCTTGGCCGCTGCGGTCTCGGGCTTGGCACCCTTCATGGCTTTCATCTTGCGGGTGGCTTCACCGAGGGCATCGGCCTCGTCGGCTTCCGGCTGCTGGGCACGCACGAACACGGCGGCGACCAGGAAGGAGACGGTGGTGGAGGCGACGATGGAGAGCAGCACCCCGATGAGGGAGGCTTTCGGTGTCATCAACAGCACGGCGAAGATGGAACCCGGTGAGGCGGGGGAGACCAGACCTGCGTTGAACAGGGTCAGGGTGAACACTCCGGTCATGCCGCCGGCGATCACCGCCAGGATGAGGCGCGGATTCATCAGCACGTACGGGAAGTAGATCTCGTGGATGCCGCCGAAGAAGTGAATGATGGAGGCACCGGCTGCAGATTGCTTGGCGGCGCCGCGACCGAACACCATGTAGGCCAGCAGCACGCCCATGCCCGGGCCCGGGTTCGCTTCAATCAGGAAGAAGATGGAGCGGCCGTGCTCGGTGGCCTGCTGGATCCCCAGCGGCGAGAAGATGCCGTGGTTGATGGCGTTGTTGAGGAACAGGATCTTGGCCGGCTCAACGAAGATGGAGGTGAGCGGCAGCAGGTTGTTGTCCACCAGGAAGCCGACGCCACCGGCCAGTACGCCGGAGAGCACCTTGACGAAGGGGCCGATCACGAAGAAGGCGAGGATCGCCAGCAGCATGCCGATGAGGCCGGCGGAGAAGTTGTTGACCAGCATCTCGAAGCCGCTCTTGACGCGACCTTCCATCGCCTTGTCGAAACGCTTGATGGCCCAGCCACCGAGCGGGCCGACCATCATGGCGCCCATGAACATGGGAATGTCGGTCCCCACGATGACGCCCATGGTGGTGATGGCACCGACCACGCCGCCGCGCTCACCCCCCATCAGCTTGCCGCCGGTATAGCCAATCAGCAGCGGCAGCAGGTAGGTGATCATGGGACCGACCAGTTTGGCCAAGGTTTCGCTTGGCAGCCAGCCGGTGGGGATGAAGAGGGCGGTAATAAAGCCCCAGGCGATGAAGGCGCCTATGTTGGGCATGACCATATTGGACAGGAAGCGTCCAAAATTCTGTATCTTGACTTTGGTATCCGGTGATAACATGTCGGGACCCCGTTTTAAGCCTGTTTGATTAAAAGTGGTAGTCGGGCTGGCCGGTTTTGCCGAACCGCCATCCCTGTCGTCTAAGCAACTTCAATCTACCAGCTTGTGATCAAATTAGGCTGAAAACGGGGTGTCTTGTGACGCAGCTCTCAAATACCCCGACCACCCCCCTCCCTTCATAGTGATGTCGATCACATTCACTCTCTGTATTTCGGCTACATTTCGATCTTTGTTGCCGCCAGTATCACTTTTATGTGATAGATGTCACCTTTTGTTGTTTGCGCAAACCCGATGTCAATGTGATCTGTTTCTCATTTCCATTATTTGTATTCAAATGGAGCAACTCACCTGACCTGAAAACTGAGGGTGATGACGATGGATTGGTTGAATCCATATTCAAGTAACCAATGAATCAATTATTTTGTAACCCACTTTCAGTTTTTCATGATCTCCTTCAGCCGCAGAGGCGACGCATCAGCCACTCCAGCGGGCCTCGCTCGAAGCGCATATTCCAGAGATTGGCAAACAGCAGCGCCGCCAGGGCGAAGAGGGCGGCGGCCAGCACCACCTCGGGCAGATCCTGCCCCTGCAGCCAGCCCAGCGCTTCCAGCACGCCCATGCCGAGCATGATGTGGGCCAGATAGAGGGTCAGGGTCTGCCGGCCGACCGGCAGCCACACTCGCCACCAGCGAGCCTCGGGCAGGGCGCGTCCCAGCCAGAGACAGAGCGCGATCAGAGTGCTGGCCGCACCCATGCCGAACAGCAGGTAGAGCGGCGCCGGGGGAATGGGCTGGGTCGCCAGCAGTGGCGCCAGCTCGGGGGCCGGCAAGAGGGTCGGCAACCAGAGTGACAGCCCCTTGGCCAGCGCCATGGCACTCACCCCGCCGGCCAGCAGCCAGCGCTGGGTGACCGGATTGGCCAGAGATTGGCGGCTCAGCCAGAGGCCGTAGAGCAGAAAGCCCAGCCAGGGCACCACCGGGTGCCAGCCGTTGAACAGTAGATTGCGGATGAAGCCGGCCAGGGTCCAGAACTCGGGATAGCTGAAGCTGTGCCACTGCCAGCCCCGATCGTAATCGAGCAGGAACAGCAGGCCGACGAAGCTTGCCGCCAGCAGCGGGATCAGGGCCAGCAGCCAGGGGGAGGGAAGCCGGAGACAGCAGGCCCCCAGCAGAAAGTAGACGGCGTAGTAGTGGATGATGTCGGCCGGAAACACCAGGTAGTTGAGCAGCCCCACGATCAGCAGGAACAGGGCCCGCCTGGCGGTGTGGGTCATGGCCGCCGACCACGCCAGCTTGCGGGTCGACAGCCCCAGCCCGATGCCGGCCAGCACCACGAAGCTGGCGGCGGAGCGTCCCTCCAGTGCATCCAGCAGGGGTTTGAGCCAGGTCGGCCCCCCCGCCAATACCCCCATGGCGATGCGAAAGTTCACCAGCACCATGCCGATAAGCGCCATGGCACGGGCCAGATCCAATCCTTCCAGTCGATTGTGCGGGGTCGTCATGGTGGTGACTCCTTGGGGTGATCAGCAGGCCGGGCCGAGCAGCTGGTCCAGCAGGGACGGCAACCTTTGCTCGACCGGTGCCTGCTCTGGATGCAGGGCCAGGGCGTGGCGCACCGCCTGTCCCTCCAGTGCGTCCAGCAACAGCTGGGCGGTGAGATCCGGTTGCAGGTGTGCAGCCAGCTCCCCCGCCTGCTGGCCACGGCGCACCGTCGCCGTCAGGGCATCGCACAGCTGGCGCTGGTTGCTGGCGAAGGTGGTGGCCATCTCCGGATGGCGGGTCAGCTCGGCCAGGATCTCGGTGCCGAGCAGCAGGTTCTCCGGGGTCAGCGACCAGGCGAGGTAGCCGGCTGCGAAGCGGGCCAGCGCTGCCCTGGCCGGCCCCTGGACCAGCTCATCCAGCAGGGGTTGCAGCTCGGCCGCCTCCAGCGAGGCGATCAGGGCGATCAGCTCCTCCTTGCGGGCGAAGTGGTTGTAGAGGTTGCCGAGGCTCACCCCGGCGGCGGCGGCGATGTCGCGCATGCCGGTCTGGTGGAAGCCCCGCTCGATGAAGCAGCCGAGCGCCGCCTGGATGATCTGTTCGCGCCGCTGCTCCAGCCGCAGGTTGTTGGTGGTCATGGGGATGCCTCTTGCCTGAAAATTTATCATGAGCGAACGTTCGTTCATTTATAGGTTCACTCTATGCCCGTAACGAGCAACTGGCAAGCTCGGGGCGTACAAAAAGTGAACGGCGGACTCGGCGGGTGGCATGGCCCAATAAAAAAGCCCGCAGGGTGCGGGCTTTTGCAAGCTGGGGAGGCCTGGCTTATTCGGCCTTGGGGGCCTCGTCGGTAGGCGCGGCATCGGCCTCGCTGGTGGGGGCGACCGGCGCCGGGCCCGGCACCAGCTCCACCGCCGGCTTGGCGATGAGGGAACGGGTCTCTTCCACCGCTTCGGTCAGCTTGACCTCGATGATCTGGCCGAGCTCGTAGACCACCTCGGTCTTGTCCAGATAGACGCGGCCGTTGTCCCAGTTGCACTCCAGCCGATCCTTGTTGTCGAGGATATGGCGGGCGGGCATGAACACCACGGCGCCGTTCTCGCGCAGACGCAGCTTGAGGCCGGCGCGCATCACGTCGATGATCTCGGCGTTGAACACCTTGTCGGTGCCGGCATCGGCCTTGAGGTAGCGGACATAGAGCCAGTCGCCGATGTCGCGCTCCACCATGCGGTGCAGACGGCGGCAGGCGGTCAGGTGCTCGGTGAGCTCCAGGCTCGGGCGCTCGCCCGGGGTCTTGCCGGCGATGACGGCTTTCAGCAGGCGATGGTTGACCATGTCGCCGTACTTGCGGATCGGGGAGGTCCAGGTGGCGTAGGCATCCAGCCCCAGGCCATAGTGGGCACCCGGCTCGGCGGACATCAGCGCATAGCTCTGGAAGCGGCGGATCTTGCCGTCCAGCCAGCGGGTGTCGAGGTTGTCGATCCAGCGGCGCAGGGCGCAGAAACCGGTGAGGCTGGCGATCTCTTCTTTCTCGAATGGGGCCTCGGCGCTCTTCAGCAGATCGATGGCGCCGTCGAGAGACTCTTCGTCAAAGCCGGTGTGGACGTTGAAGATGCCGTAGCCGACCTGCTTGCCGAGCACGCGGCCTGCGCAGATGTTGGCGGCGATCATCGACTCTTCTACCATGCGGTTGGCGATGCGGCGCGGCTCGACGTGGATGGCCAGCACTTCGCCGTTCTCGCCCAGCTCGAAGTCGTAGTCGGGGCGATCCGGGAACACCAGGGCATGTTCGGTGCGCCAGGCAATGCGCGCCTCGGTCATCGCCTTCATCAGCGGCAGCTGGGCCAGCACGCCGGCGTCGATATCCAGCTGTTTGCCGTGTTCGGCCCAGTCGGAGACGTCGTCATAGGTGAGACGGGCGTGGGAGCTGATGCGGGCAGCGAAGAACTCGGTCTCCTCCAGCAGCAGGCCGTCCTCGGCGATGCGCAGACGGGCGCACAGGGTGTTGCGCTCCTCGCCCTCTTTCAGGGAGCAGAGCTCGTCGGAGAGGGTGCGCGGGATCATCGGCACGTTGCGGCCCGGCATGTAGACGGTGAAAGCGCGCTGGGCGGCTTCCTTGTCCAGCTCGCTGCCCTCGGCCACGTAGGCGGTCGGGTCGGCGATGGCCACCAGCAGCTCCCAGCCGTTGTCCAGCTTGCGGATGGCCAGGGCATCGTCCATGTCCTTGGTCTTGGCGCCGTCGATGGTGAAGAAGGGGGTCGCGGTCAGATCGGTGCGCGGCAGCTCTTCCTCTTCGATCACCTTCCACTCCGGCAGATCCGCCGGCTCGACCTGGGCCAGGTTGTGGCGAGCCAGCACCACCCACCAGGGCACGTTGTGATCGTCCTGCGAGGCGATCTTCTGGGTGATCTCGGCAGAGAAGTTGCCGTCCACCAGGGCGTGACGCTTGAGGGTGGCAACCACCCAGTCCCCTTCCTTGAACTCTTTCTCGTCCAGCCCCTTCTTGACGCGGGCCTTGATGGCATCCTTGATCAGCGGGTGATCGGCGACCACGTTGAGGCGGTCGCGGAACATCTTGACGCGGGCCACGAAACGGGTGACGGACTGCTCCAGCAGGGCATCCGGCTCGGCCACTTCCTTCTCTTTTTCGGTACGGATCAGGGCGCTCACCCGGTCACCGTGCATCACCTTCTTCATGTAGGGAGGCGGCACGAAATAGCTGGTCTTCTCATCGACCTCCAGGAAGCCGAAGCCCCGATCAGAGGCGCGGATCACACCCTCTTTCTTGGGGATGTTTTCGCGGATTTGTTGCTTGAGCTGGGCCAGCAGCGGATTGTCTTGGAACATAAGTGAGGAACCTGAAGTGGAAAACCTGGGTGGAGACCTGATGACGGATCGCCCAGCACTATACGTTTTTACCCCTCCAAAGCCAAGGTGAATGGCCGGTTCAGCCGGGTTGCAGTGCCCGGCGACCCTGCTCGATCAGGCGCTGGGATATCTGCTTGTGCAGCCCCCGTTCCAGCACCCAGCGGTGCCAGTAGAGCCGTTCGACCAGATGCTGGTCCGGGCTGAGATCGAGCAGGCTGCCCTCCGCCAGCTGGCGGCGGATCTGCAATTCCGGGATCAGGCAGCAGGCCAGCCCCTGTTCGGCCATGGCGACGAAGGCCTCGGACGAGCGCACCGTGTGGCAGGGGTAGCCGCCGGGCTCCAGCCCGAAGTGGCGGGCCATGTAGCTGACATGCATGTCGTCGCGCTGATCGAAGGCCACCGCCGGCGCCTTGGCCAGCGCGGCCAGGGTCAGCCCCTGCGGGAAGTGACGGGCGACGAAGGCGGGGCTGGCGGTGAGCAGGTAGCGCATCTCGCCGAGCTCATCGACGCAGCAGCCGGCCAGCGGCTGGCCGTGCAGGCTGACGGCGCCGAACGCCTGCCCCTCGCGTACCCGATCCAGAGTGCGGCTCTCGTCATCCACCAGCAAATTCAGCTCGATGGGGTGCTGCTCCAGCAGCGGGGCCAGGGCTGGCAGAAACCAGGTAGCCAGGCTGTCGGCGTTGACGGCGATGCTGACCCGGATTGGCGCCTGCGGCTCGGCGGGGGAGAGTTCGCTGGCCAGTTCCAGCTCCAGCTGGCGCACCTGACGGTAGTGGGCCAGCAGCTTCTGCCCGAGCGCGGTGGCCTGCAGCGGTTGGCCGCGGATCAGCAGCGGCTCGGCAAACTGCTGCTCCAGCTGCTTGATGCGTTGGGAGATGGCGGACTGGGTGATGTGCAGGCGCTGGGCGGCTCGCTCGAAGTTCTGCTCCTGCATCACCGCATCCAGCGCCAGCAGCAGCTTGTAATCCAACGCCTTCATCAGCATGCCTTATCAACAGAGGGAATTGAGAAGGGATGCTACTCAAGTGGTGGCGGGAGAACAACCGGGGATCGCTGAAAATGTCGGCAGACCAGGCGTGACAAGGGCTGTGGGGTCAAAGCGGCTTTGTCACTGTGAGATGTGACAGTGGTGGTCAAAAGGTATTCAAGAGATACTCTTTTGCGTCCGTTTTTGCATGGGGTGGAAACGGGCCATAGCGAGAACTTTTAATCCCGGGTCTTACCCCGGGATTTTTTTGTGTCGCCTTTATTCGGTGACCAGTTCGCGCGCCTCGTCATAGGCACCCTGCAGGGGCTGGCCGACGGCACGAGCGAAACGCTCATCCAGATGGAAGCGGATCCCGACCCCGCGCACGGCGCCCAGATCCACCGCCTGGCGGTGACCGAGCCGTTCGATGGGCAGGCCGAGACGGCGGAAGATCCGCTCCACCGGCAGGCTGACCACGGCAACCAGCTCGCGGATCCCCTGCGCCTTGGCGAAGGCATAGACCTCGCGGAAGATGATGCAGGTCAGTTCGCTGATGCCGTTGCCGAGCCGGGGAGCCCGTTCGGCATCGATGGCGAGGCGGGTCAGCTCCCACACGTCGTTGCTGCGTGGCGGGGCTTCGCCGGCGAGGGCGGTGGGGAAGATGCTGGGCAGCATGTAATCCTGCGCACAGCTGAGCAGACGGATGCAGCCGCACAGGCCTTCCTCGTCTTCGATCAGCACCCAGTGGGTATCAGGGGTATCGAAACTGTCCTGCTCCAGACCACGGTGGGATTCCACATCCCAGCCAAGGCGATCGGAGAAGACGCGATTGCGAAAGCGATAAAGCTCGTTTTCTACCTCCCATCTGGGGTGTTCTTTTAATTTTCCTTTGAAAACAAGCATTCAGATGTCTCCATTTCAGTGTTCGGCGCTATAATCGAGGCCCTGGCCAGGGGGGCTAGCATATGAAACAAGACCAACTGCTTGAGTACCTCGAACATTTCACTTCGGTAACGGACGGGGATCGTTTGGCCGAGTTGATCGGTCGGTTCACGCTCGGTATGGGTTACGACTACTACCGGTTTGCGCTGATCATTCCCATGTCGATGCAAAGACCCAAGGTGGTGCTGTTCAACCAGTGCCCAGACTCCTGGGTGCAGGCCTACACGGCCAACCATATGCTGGCCTGTGATCCCATCATTCAATTGGCCCGCAAGCAGACCTTGCCCATTTACTGGAACCGGCTGGATGAGCGGGCGCGTTTTCTGCAAGAGGGCAGTCTTGACGTGATGGGGTTGGCGGCGGAGTTCGGGCTGCGCAACGGAATTTCGTTCCCGTTGCACGGTGCGGCAGGGGAGAACGGCATACTGTCGTTCATCACCGCCGAGCGGGCATCGAGCGATCTGCTGCTGGAGTCCTCGCCCATCCTCTCCTGGATGTCCAACTACATCTTCGAGGCGGCGATCCGGATTGTGCGGGTCAGTCTGCGGGAAGATGACCCTCAGGAGGCCCTGACTGACCGGGAGACCGAATGCCTGTTCTGGGCCAGTGAAGGGAAAACGTCGGGTGAAATCGCCTGCATCCTGGGGATCACGGAGCGAACCGTGAACTACCACCTCAATCAGGTCACCCGTAAAACGGGGTCGATGAATCGCTACCAGGCCATCGCCAAGGGGGTGAGCAGTGGCATTTTGCTGCCCAATCTCGAGCAGGTCGTGGTCACCAACTTCCCCAAGCTGATGCAATAAAACCCGATGATTCTCGGGGCAGAGTGATTGGCTAACAATTGTCAGATCCTGCAATTGACAGTCATGGCCGAATGGCGGCCCTTCTGCCCCGAAGGGGTTATGCCTGCCCTGCAGTCATTAGCAAAACCAATGGCTCAGCAGATCAATGAATTTCTCTAAATAGAACTGCCCCCCTTATAGTGCCGTCCAATCACTCTGCTGGACGGTTCATCCATGTTTGCTACCACCCTGCAAGGCTTCACCCTCGGCCTTGCCATGATCATTCCCATCGGTGCCCAGAATGCCTTCGTGCTGAGTCGGGGCATCCACCGCAACCACCATCTGCTGACGGCGACCCTCTGCTGCCTGTGCGATCTCGTGCTGATCGGCATCGGGGTGTTTGGCGGGGCCAACCTGCTGGCGGCCAGCCCGATCGGCCTGGCCCTGCTGACCTGGGGCGGCGTGCTGTTTCTCGGCTGGTTCGGTATCCGTTCCCTGCGCAGTGCCTGGCGCGGGCAGGGGGCCAAGCTGGCGGACTCGCCCCAGTTGATGGGGGTCAAGAGCGTGCTGGCCATGACGCTCGGGGTGACCCTGCTCAATCCCCACGTCTATCTGGATACCCTGATGTTGCTCGGCTCCTTCGGCAGCCAGTTTGCCGAAGAGTTGCGGCCGGCCTTTGCGGCGGGGGCCATGCTGGCCTCGCTGGTCTGGTTCTACAGCCTGGCGTTCGGGGCGGCCGCCCTCTCGCCCTGGCTCGCTCGCGGCAGGGTTCAGCAAGCTATTGATACTATTGTTGGTTTCATCATGTTGGGGCTGGCGTTGCAGCTGGCGAGCGGGGCTCTGCTGGCGTCATAAGGCTATTTTTGTGCCGCACCTCATAAAAATTAATCCCGGCTTCATGCGCTGACATATTCGTCTGTTAAATTCCCGTCGCTGGTAAAGCGACACTCATAATAAAAGGGACAAGACAGTGAATAAAACCATGAAGCTGGGTGCTATTGCAGCCATCGTGCTGTTATCTGCCTGTAGCAATGAAAACGACAGCAAGGCGCAACCGGGTGAGGTTGCCCTGCGTCTGATCCAGACCTCCGATATCCACTCCAACGTGCTGGGCTACGACTACTACCAGAACAAGGAAGATCGCAAGTTTGGCCTCTCCCGCACCGCGCTGCTGATCCGCGCGGCCCGCGCCGAAAACCCCAACAACCTGCTGCTCGACAACGGCGACCTGATCCAGGGCACGCCGCTGGCGGACTACATCTTCGAGCAGTCCGGTGCCGGTTACCTCGACAAGCAGGCCCACCCGGTGTTCAAGGCGATGAACGAGCTCGGCTACGATGCCGGCAACCTGGGCAACCACGAATTCAACTACGGGCTGGATTACCTCACCAAGACCCTGCAGGGGGCCAAGTTCCCCTATGTGAACGCCAACGTGTTCGAGGCGGGCGCCTTCAAGCGCGATGCCAAGGGGCAAATAGACTGGAGCGGCAACAAGTTCACCCCCTACCTGCTGCTGGAACGCAAGGTGAAGGATGACAAGGGCCAGCTGCAGACCGTCAAGGTCGGTATCCTGGGGCTGACCCCGCCGCAGGTACTGCAGTGGGACAAACGTCATCTGGAAGGCAAGGTGGTGGTGGCCGACATGGTCGAGACTGCCAACCACTATGTGCCCGAGCTACGTGCCAAGGGCGCCGATATCGTGGTGGTGGTGGCCCACACCGGCATCAACGCCAGCAGCTACGAGGCCATGATGGAGAACTCCGCCTGGCACCTGGCCAAGGTGAAGGGGGTGGATGCCCTGATGCTGGGCCACGCCCACAAGAACTTCCCGGGTGACTTCCCGGATCTGCCGGAGGTGGACAACAAGGCCGGTACCCTGAGTGGCATTCCGACCGTGATGCCGGGTTACTGGGGCAACCACCTCGGCATCATCGACCTCAAGCTGGAGCAGGTGGACGGCAAGTGGCAGGTGAAACAGAGCCAGGCCAGCCTGCGCAAGATCGACTCCAGCGAGGGCAGCGCGGTGGATCAACGGGTGGTGGACCTGGTACAGGCCGACCATGACGCCACCAACCAGTGGCTGGATGAGCCGCTCGGCAAGATCACCTCCTCCATCCACAGCTTCTTCGCCCTGGTGCAGGATGATCCTTCGGTGCAGCTGGTGAGCGATGCCCAGCGCAAGCATGCCGAACAGCTGCAAAAAGACGGCCTGCTCAAGGAGTCCTACCCCATCCTGTCGGTGGCGGCGCCGTTCCGTGGCGGCCGCAACGGCATCAATGACTTCACCTACGTGGCTCAGGGCGACATCTCCCTGCGCAACGTCTCCGACCTCTACATCTATCCGAACACCCTGCAGGTGGTCGAGGTGAACGGGGCCACCGTCAAGGAGTGGCTGGAGATGAGTGCCGGCCAGTTCAACCAGATCGACACCGGCAAGACCGAGGTGCAGTGGCTGGTGAACGAGAAGTTCCCCACCTACAACTTCGACGTGATCGACGGGGTCAACTACGAGGTGGATATCACCCAGCCGGCCCGTTACAACAAGGAAGGGGCCAAGGTCAGCGACGGCCAGCGCATCAGCAGCCTCACCTTCAACGGCCAGCCCATCGATCCGGCCCAGAAGTTCTACGTGGTGACCAACAACTACCGCGCCAGCGGCGGCGGCCACTTCCCGGGCATCGACGGCAGCAACATAGTGCATGAAGACCCCTTCGAGACGCGCGAGATCATCGCCCAGTACCTGAAGGCCCAGTCTGCCGACAACCCGGCCGGCTTCAGCCCGGCGGCCAACAACAACTGGCACATGAAGGCCCTGCCTGCCAACGTGGACGTGCGGCTCTACTCCTCGCCCCGCGAGGAGGCCAAACAGCTGGCCGGTGCGGATCTGGAGTACAAGTCCACCCTGCCGATGGATGACGCCCAGCACCCTGGCTACGCCATCTTCCGGCTGATCCGTCAGTAATTCCCGGCCGACATGGCAATAAAAAAAGCCCTCGCAGTGCGAGGGCTTTTTCATGGGCGGAGGGCTTAGTTGACCACGGCCACGTTGATGGTGCCGTTGCCCTGGGTCATGCGGACCCGGGCGCCCGGTACGAAGGTGGGGCTGGCCTTTTGCACCACCACGATGGATTCGCCGTTCTCTTTCTTGATCTCGAGTTCGACGCCGTCCACCTGGTTGAGCTTGTCACCGGCCGCCTTGCCCGCTGCCGCACCCGCGATGGCGCCACCGGCTGCGGCGATGTCGCTGCCGCGCCCGCCGCCAATGGTGCTGCCGAGCAGGCCGCCGACCACGGCGCCGCCGATGGTGCCGATCAGTGAGTTCTCATCGGCCTGGATCTTGACCGGGCGGGTGGAGAGGATGGTGCCGTAGCTGACGGTCTGTACCTGCTTGGCGCGATCCTTGGTGTAGACGTCACCGGAGTAGACGTCGCTGTTGGCACAGCCGCTGAGGGTGGTGGCGGTGGTGGTGGCCAACAGGGCGATGAGGGTAATGCGTTTCAACATGATGGGCCTCCTGGGCTGGCATCTAATCTGGTTTGTTCGGTCAGTGATTCAACTCTACGCCAACCGGATTGAGCATGAAACCAGCAAAGTGTAACCAATTATAAGGCCCGGGCCCCGCAAACCCCGTCACTGCCGGCTCAGCCGAGCCGTTTTTCCAGCAGCAGGCGATCCTCGCCCGGGCCGAAATAGTCGCGCTCCTCGGCCAGTTGCTGATAACCGAGTCGAAAGTAGAGGCGCTGGGCCGGATTGGCCGGATCCACCGTCAGTCTGACCCGCTCGATCCCCAGTGTCAGCAGTGACTGCTCCACCTGCAGCATCATGCGTTCGGCCAGGCCGAAACCGCGCGCCTCCGGCAGCACCGCCAAGGAGAGCAGCCAGCCCTGCGACCGATCCTGTCCCAGTCCGCCCAGGGCATAGCCCAGCAGCTTGTCGTCCAGCTCGGCCACCAGCAGCAGCTCGGGCCACAGATCCATGGCCTGGCGGAAGAAGAAGCCGGGATAGACATCCTCCCCGAATACATTGACGTCGATCTGCCAGATGGCGTGCATGTCGGTGTGGCGCGCCACTCTTAAAACGGGGGGCTGGTGCATCCGGGCTCCTGTGGTGTCGTACGTGCTGCCGGGCGGCAGTCAAAAAGGAGCCACAGGGTAGTGGGCCCGCCGGGCTGATGCAAGCGGGTCTGGGGCAGTGAGCAGCAGGGCGGCCCCGACTCAGGGCGGCAGGGGACGGCTGCCCGGTCGTTTGGGGGCCTTGCGGCGGCTGTCCAGCAGGTGGCGCAGGGCCAGCCAGGGGTGATGCCACAGCATGCGCGGGCCGCTCCACTTCATCACCAGCTGGATCTGCTTGCGCATGGCCGGGGCATAGCAGTGGATGTGGCAGTTGGCACAGGTGGGCTTGTGGCCGTGACCATAGCGGCAGCGGCGCAGCCGCTGGTGGGCGAACTCCTGCAACTGCTGGCAGTGCCGGCAGGCGGGATCCTGATGATGATGGTCGCAGTAGAGGCGGATCATGGCGCTGACCGTCTGCTGCTCCCGCTTGAGCCTGGGATGCACGGGCGCCTTGTCGGCACGGGCCGGGCGCGCGGGGTGGGAGTGATGGGTCGTCATGCAGGGCATTGTCCGGACCTGGGGCGACGGGGTCTTGATACAGGTCAAACCGGCGGGCAAAAAAACAGGGCCCGTGGGCCCTGTTTCATCAGACAAGCAGAGTTGTCTGCTCTTAGATGAGGCTGGTTGCCTGCTCCAGCCAGGCGAGATCCTCGCCCTCCAGCAGCGGGCTCAGGCGGCGGTAGACCTCGGCGTGGTACTCGTTGATCCAGCGGAACTCGGCCGGGCTCAACAGGCTGCGATCGATGAGGCGGGTATCGAACGGTACATAGGTCAGCCGCTCGAAGCCGAGCATCGGCAGCTCGCCGTTCTGCTCCTGCTCGGTGACCACCACCAGGTTCTCGCAACGGATGCCGAAGGCATCTTCCCGGTAGTAACCCGGTTCGTTGGAGAGCACCATGCCCGGCTGCAGGGCCACCAGACTGCCCTTGGGGGCAATGCGCTGCGGGCCTTCGTGCACGCTGAGGAAGTGGCCGACGCCGTGGCCGGTGCCGTGGTCGTAGTTGTAGCCGGCCTGCCACAGCGGCTGGCGGGCCAGCACGTCGAGCTGGATGCCGGCGGTGCCGCGCGGGAAGCGGGCCTGATCCAGCGCGATGTGACCCTGCAGTACCCGGGTGAACATCGCCTTGTGCTCGTCGGTCAGCTCACCCACCTTGATGGTGCGGGTGATGTCGGTGGTGCCGTCCAGATACTGGGCGCCGGAGTCCACCAGATAGATGCTGTCCTGGCCAAAGGGGCGCGAGGTGCCGTTGGTGTGGCGGTAGTGGCACATGGCGGCGTTGGGGCCGAGCGCCGAGATGGTGTCGAAGCTCGGCTCGACGTAGTGCTCCTGCTCGCGGCGGAAGGCTTCCAGCTGGTCGGCCAGGGTGCCTTCATCCACCCCGTCGAACTCGCCACTGGCGATCAGCCGATCCAGCCAGGCCAGGAAGCGGGTGACGGCGACGCCGTCGCGCAGATGGGCGGCGCGCATGCCGGCCAGCTCCACCTCGTTCTTGCATGCCTTGGGCAGCATGGTCGGGTCCTGACCGGCTACCAGGATGGCGCCCGCCTCTTCCATGACCAGCTGGGTCCAGGCGTTGGCAGTGTTGGGATCGGCCAGTACCTTCTGCTGATCCTCGCCGATGCGCTGCAGCACGTCACCCAGCTTGTCGATGGGGTAGACGGAGACATCCTGCCCTACGTGCTGGCTGAAGGCGAAGCAGTCGATCTTGTCGGTGTCGACGAAGAAATCCATGGTGGCGTTGGCGTAGAGCACCGCAAAGCCCAGCACCACCGGCAGCCGCTCCACGTCGCGACCACGCAGGTTGAGCAGCCAGTTGATGGGCTCGGCCTGGGTCAGCAGCACCGCATCCAGACCGCGCTTGCGCAGATCGCTGGCCAGCATCTCGCGCTTGGCCTGGCTGGACTGGCCCGCCAGCGCTTCGCTGTAGAGGATGGCCGGGTTCTTGGTGGGGGCGGGGCGATCGCTCCAGTGCAGATCGATGGGGTTCTGCTCCACGCGTACCAGCTCGATGCCGCGTTCGGTCAGCACCGCCTTGGCATTGTGATACCAGGCCAGGCTGTGCAGGCGGGCGTCGAAGCCGACCCGGGCGCCGGACGGCAGCTGATCCGCCAGCCACTGCACATGGGGATCTTCCACCAGATGGAGAAACTCGAAGAGCTCGGCCGGTGCCTGCATGCGTGCCTGCACCGTGTAACGACCGTCGATGAACAGGGCCGCCCGCTGCGCCAGGATGATGGCGAGGCCGGCGGAGCCGTTGAAACCCGTGATCCAGTCCAGTCGCTCGGCGTAGGCGGGAATGTACTCCCCCAGGTGCTCGTCGTCGTGGGGGACGATGAAGGCGTCCAGCTCCATCATGGCCAGTTCGGCCCTGACCTGGGCGACGCGGGTTTCAATAATCTCGAAATGATTCATGTCGTTAATGCCAGATTGTTGTGATGTGAGTGTTCAGTGGTTGTGGCCGCTGTCCAGGATCCGCTTGATGGACTGGCCAGCTGCCTCGATATGTTGCTTGAGCAGTACCACCGCCTCGTGCTTGCGGCGGGCGCGGCACAGCTCCAGCAGCTGGGCGTGCTCGCGCTCGGCCTTGTCGACGCCATCGCTGGCAAACAGCAGCTCGAAGCGCACATAGCGGTCACAGCTCAGATTGATCTGGGCGATCAGCTCCAGTGCCTGGGGGCGGCCGGCGGCCTGGTAGAGGGTGGCGTGAAAACTGTGGTTCAGTTCGGCCCAGCGTTCGATCTGGGTGCCCGACTCGAGGGCCTGGTCGAACTGGGCGAGGATCGCCTGCGCCCGGGCGAAGGTCTCCTCCGTCATCAGGTCGACGGCGTGGAACAGGGTATCGGCTTCCAGCAGGGCTCGCAAATAAAAGAGCTCCTCGATGGCCGCGGCGTCCAGCATGGTGACCACGGCGCCGCGGTGTGCCTCGAACTTCACCAGCCCCTGCGCTTCCAGCTGCATCAGGGCTTCGCGCACCGGAATACGGCTCACCGCCAGCTCCTTGGCGATGGCGTCCTGACGCAGGGGGGCGCCGGCGGGAAACTCACCGCGCAGGATCCGGCCACGGAGGTTTTCCATCACCATTTGGGTACGGGTCTTGTAGGGGGGGTCATGATCGGGTCACAGGGGAATCGTTACAAAATTGTATATTGTATAAAGTTGGGCTGAATCTAACGCGCAAGGGCCCACAAGGCAAGGTTTGGCAGGAGTCAAACGCCGCGCTCTGCTCAAAAAAATACCGGCCAGCTGGGCTGACCGGTATGAGATTGGCAGTAAACGGGTCTGGCTGTTACAGCTGCGGGCCTGCCGCGACCAGACGCTTGCCCTCTTCATTGTCGGTGAAGCGCTCGAAGTTCTTGATAAAGCGTCCTGCCAGGTCAACCGCCTTGGCGTCCCACTCGGCCTTGTTGGCGTAAGTGTCGCGCGGGTCGAGGATCGCCGGGTTCACGTCGTGCAGGGCGGTCGGCACTTCCAGATTGAAGATCGGCAGCACCTTGGTCTCGGCCTTCTCGATGGAACCATCCAGGATGGCGTCGATGATGGCGCGGGTGTCCTTGATGGAGATGCGCTTGCCGGTGCCGTTCCAGCCGGTGTTGACCAGGTAGGCTTCCGCGCCGGCGGCTTCCATCCGTTTCACCAGCTCCTGACCGTACTTGGTCGGGTGCAGGGAGAGGAAGGCTGCGCCGAAGCAGGAGGAGAAGGTCGGGGTCGGCTCTGTGATGCCGCGCTCGGTACCGGCCAGCTTGGCGGTGAAGCCAGACAGGAAGTGGTACTTGGTCTGCTCCTTGGTCAGCTTGGAGACCGGGGGCAGCACGCCGAAGGCGTCGGCAGTCAGGAAGATCACCTTGTTGGCGTGACCCGCCTTGGAGACCGGCTTGACGATGTTCTCGATGTGATAGATGGGGTAGGAGACCCGGGTGTTCTCGGTCTTGGAGCCATCGTCGAAGTCGATGGTGCCGTCGGCCGCCACGGTCACGTTCTCCAGCAGCGCATCGCGACGGATGGCGTTGTAGATGTCCGGCTCGGCTTCCTTGGAGAGCTTGATGGTCTTGGCGTAGCAGCCGCCTTCGAAGTTGAACACGCCATCGTCGTCCCAGCCGTGCTCGTCATCGCCGATCAGCTGACGCTTGGGATCGGTGGAGAGGGTGGTCTTGCCGGTACCGGAGAGGCCGAAGAAGATGGCCACGTCACCGTCCTGACCCACGTTGGCGGAGCAGTGCATGGAGGCGATGCCGCGCAGGGGCAGGAAGTAGTTCATCATGGAGAACATCCCCTTCTTCATCTCGCCACCGTACCAGGTGCCGCCGATGAGCTGGATCTTCTCGGTCAGGTTGAAGGCGACGAAGTTCTCGGAGTTGAGACCCTGCTCCTTCCAGTTCGGGTTGGTGCACTTGGCACCGTTCATCACCACGAAGTCCGGTTTGAAGGTTTTCAGCTCTTCATCGCTCGGGCGAATGAACATGTTTTTCACGAAGTGCGCCTGCCAGGCCACCTCGGTGATGATGCGCACGGCCAAGCGGGTGTCCGGGTTGGCACCGCAGAAGCCGTCGACCACGAACAGGCGCTTGCCGGAGAGCTGTTTGGTCACCAGGGATTTCAGATGTGACCACACTTCCGGGGTGATGGCTTTGTTATCGTTTTTACCCTGGTCAGACCACCACACAGTATTCTGGGTAGTGGCGTCTTTGACGATATATTTATCTTTAGGGGAGCGGCCGGTGAAGATGCCGGTATTGACATTGACGGCGCCCAGTTCGGTCACCACGCCGCGCTCGAACCCTTCCAGGTCGGCACGTGTCTCTTCCGCGAACAGCTGGTCGTAGGAAGGGTTGCGCAGGATTTCAGTGGAGTTCTTGATACCGTACTGGTCCAGTCCTAATTGCTTGGCCAGGGTGGGTTCTGCCACGATTGTCATTGTATTCTCCTGGGTTCAGAGGTTGGTAGGGTTCTATCTGGCGTTCATCCTATCACTTAGGTGGTAGAGTTTAGCGATCGCCATCAAACTTTATAAAATAGGGTATTTTTTTGTTATTTAAGTTAAAGGCGGGTTTTGCCCGCCTTCAATTAGTGTAACTTGTTTGCATCATTACCGGGAGCCCTGCTGAACAGGGTTTCGACGTCGATCCCATCAAATTGGTACTGGGCGCCGCAATAATCACAGTGCATGTCGATCTTGCCGAGCTCCTGCACCATCTCCATCACCTCTTCCTTCTCTATCTGCAGCAGAGCCCCTTCGCAACGGGCGCGGGAGCAGGTGCAGCGGAACTCGACCGCCTGCGGATCGAACACCCGCACCTTGTCCTGGTGGTAGAGGCGGTAGAGGATCTCTTCCGCTTCCAGCCCGAACAGCTCTTCATCCTTGATGGTGCTGGTGAGCTGGGTCAGGTGCTCGAAGTCGTCGCTGTGATCCTCGCTCTGGGCGGGCAGCTCCTGCAGCAGGATGCCGGCGGCGCGCGGCTCACCCTGGTGGTAGCCGGTGCGGATCCACAGCTTGGTCGCCAGCTGTTCGGACTGGGCGAAGTAGTGCTCCAGGCAGCCAGCCAGGGTGTCGGCGTCCAGCGCTATGATGCCCTGATAGCGTTCACCCTGCTCCGGGGTGATGGTGATGACCAGCTGGCCTTCTCCGATCAGGCTCTGCAGCTTGTCGTCGCTCGGCAGTTCCCCTTCATAGCGGGCCACACCACGCAACTGCTGGTTGTTGTCGCCGTTGATGACGGCCAGCCGTACCGGGCCGTTGCCCTGCAGCTGCACCGTGATGGAGCCTTCGAATTTGAGGGTGGCGGTCAGCAGGCTGGTGGCGACCAGCAGTTCACCCAGCAGTTTTTGCACCTGTACCGGGTAGTTCTGGGCCTCAACCACGTGGCGGTAGGTGTGGTCCAGCTGGACCAGCTCGCCCCGGACTTCGTACTCTTCGAACAGATAGCGATACAGGAGATCTTGGTTACTCATCATGCATTCCTGGGTTCTTCGGTGGGGTAAATAGATAAAAACATTAATAAACAGCTGGTTAGGAACTTATTCCGGCAACTGTCGTCATAAAAGGGCCATCTTGGCGGGTCAATATTGCTTGACCTTGATCAGCTGGCGCCGCTCCTGTTTGTGGGGGCGACGCTCGGGGCTTGGCGCAAACTGGCTGTTGAAGCGGCGTGCCTCGCTGTTTTCGGCCCGCTTTTTCAGGCTGGCCTCGGTCTCTTCATAGAGCTGCTGGGCCAGCGGGGCTGACTTGCGCTGCTCGCTCACCTCGAGCACCCGCACTTCCCGTTCGTCCTGGCCCTGCCAGCAGCGAATGAGGGCGCCGACCTCGACATGCTTGCCCGGTTTGCTGCGCTGGCCGTTGTAATGCACCTTGCCCCCTTCAATCTGGTCGCGGGCCAGGCTGCGGGTCTTGTAAAAACGCGCCGCCCACAACCACTTGTCGAGACGGACCAGGGCTGGGGTTTCTGCGGGGTTCGGCATGAATCGACTCCGGAATGGCTGAAAGGGGTGCCTGATTATACCAGAGGCGGGCCCCGGGATAGAAACAGGGGGGCTGATGGTGTGACGGAATGTCAATTTTCGCAGCTTCATCCCATCCGGTCGGTTGTCTCTGGGTCCATTGCCGTACACAATAGCCAACCGATTTGGATGCCAGAAAATATTGATAAACATGACGCTACCGTTCAGGGATGACTTGTTGAGCTCCCTTCTGGCCCGTTGTAAAACCGTGCCACTCTCCCGATTTAGCCAGCCTCTGTTCTGGCTTCTGCTGCTGTTGCTGGCCCACCAGTGTGCCGGTCTCACCTGGCGTCTGCTGGATCTCGGCAGCCGGCCCGTCAGCCAGTCCTGGCAACCGTCGGTGGTCGCCAATCAGAGCCAGGGTACAAACCGGCTCGACCTGAGCGGCGTCAGCCGGCTGGCACTGTTTGGCAAGGCCAAACAGCAGGCCCAGGCGGCCGATGTTGTCGCAGCCGATGCTCCCAAGACCCAGCTCAATGCCCAGCTCAACGGCGTGCTGGCGAGCTCGGATCCCGCCAAATCCATCGCCATCATCGCCCACAACGGGCTGCAGAACTCCTACGGCATCGGTGATCTCATCGATGGTACCCAGGCCAAGATCCGCCAGGTGTTCCCGGATCGGGTCATCATCGAGCGGGACGGCCGTGACGAGACCCTGATGCTGGACGGGGAGGAGTACGGCAAGCCGCTGCCCAAGCCGGGCAACCAGGACGGCAAGCTCTCCTCGGTACGCAACGAGCTGATGGGCAACCCCGGCAAGATCACCGATTACCTCAATATTTCCCCGGTCCGGGTCGATGGCCGCATGGTCGGCTATCGCCTCAATCCGGGCAGCAATCCGGAACTGTTCAATCAACTGGGGCTGGTCGCCAACGACATGGCGGTCAGCATCAATGGGCTGGATCTGCGGGATAACGCTCAGGCCATGCAGGCGATGCAGCAGGTGGCTGGCGCAACGGAAATGACCGTCACCGTCGAGCGGCAAGGACAGCTCTACGACGTTTATGTCGGCTTGTCAGAATAATGATTTGGAGTAGCACCAAGAATGATAAATAAAGGGAAGGGCTGGCGTCTGGCCACCGTGGCTGCGGCGCTGATGATGGCAGGTTCTGCCTGGGCCACCGAATATTCCGCCAGCTTCAAGAATGCCGACATCGAAGAGTTCATCAACACGGTCGGCAAGAACCTGAACAAGACCATCATCATCGAGCCTTCGGTGCGCGGCAAGATCAACGTCCGCAGCTATGACCTGCTCAACGAGGACCAGTACTACCAGTTCTTCCTGAGCGTGCTCGATGTCTATGGCTTCGCCGTGGTCCCGATGGACAACGGCGTGCTCAAGGTGGTGCGCTCCAAGGATGCCAAGACCTCCGCCATCCCGGTGGTGGACGAGAGCAACCCCGGCAGCGGCGACGAGATGGTGACCCGGGTCGTGCCGGTGCGCAACGTCTCGGTACGTGAACTGGCGCCGCTGCTGCGCCAGCTTAACGACAACGCCGGTGGCGGCAACGTGGTCCATTACGACCCCTCCAACGTGCTGCTGATCACCGGCCGCGCCGCCGTGGTCAACCGGCTGGTGGAAGTGGTACGCCGGGTCGACAAGGCGGGCGATCAGGAAGTGGACATCGTCAAGCTCAAGTACGCCTCCGCCGGCGAGATGGTGCGGCTGGTGACCAACCTCAACAAGGATGGCAACAACCAGGGCGGCAATACCTCCCTGCTGCTGGCACCCAAGGTGGTGGCCGACGAGCGCACCAACTCGGTGGTGGTGAGCGGCGAGCCCAAGGCGCGCGCCCGCATCATCCAGATGGTGCACCAGCTTGACCGTGACCTGCAGAGCCAGGGCAACACCCGGGTCTTCTATCTGAAATACGGCAAGGCCAAGGATCTGGTGGAGGTGCTCAAGGGCGTCAGCTCCAGCATAGAGGCGGACAAGAAGGGCGGCGCGGCTACCACCACAGGCGGTGGCGGTGCCAGCATCGGCGGTGGCAAGCTGGCCATCTCCGCCGACGAGACCACCAATGCCCTGGTGATCACCGCCCAGCCGGACGTGATGGCCGAGCTGGAGCAGGTAGTCGCCAAGCTCGACATTCGCCGTGCCCAGGTACTGGTGGAGGCGATCATCGTCGAGATCGCCGATGGCGACGGCCTCAACCTCGGGGTGCAGTGGGCCAACACCAATGGCGGCGGCACCCAGTTCACCGACACCGGTCTGCCCATCGGTTCGGTGGCCATCGCGGCCAAGGATTACCAGAAGAACGGCACCACCACCGGCCTGGCCTCGCTGGCCAAGGATTTCAACGGTATGGCGGCCGGCTTCTACAAGGGCAACTGGGCCGCGCTGGTGACGGCCCTGTCGACCGATACCAAGAACGATATTCTCTCCACCCCGAGTATCGTCACCATGGACAACAAGGAAGCCTCCTTCAACGTCGGTCAGGAAGTGCCGGTGCAGAGTGGCTCCCAGAGCTCCACCACCAGCGATCAGGTGTTCAACACCATCGAACGCAAGACGGTGGGTACCAAGCTGGTGGTGACGCCGCAGATCAACGAGGGGGATTCCGTGCTGCTCAACATCGAGCAGGAGGTCTCCAGCGTGGCGCAGACCCAGGCACCCGGCACCAGCACGCTGGGCCCGACCTTCGATACCCGCACCATCAAGAATGCGGTGCTGGTGAAGAGTGGCGAGACAGTGGTGCTGGGCGGCTTGATGGACGAGAAGACCCAGGAGAAGGTCTCCAAGGTGCCGCTGCTCGGCGACATCCCGGTGCTGGGCTATCTGTTCCGCTCTACCTCCAACTCGACCTCCAAGCGCAATCTGATGGTCTTTATCCGACCGACCATTTTGCGTGATGCCGATGTCTACAGCGGTATCTCCAGCAACAAGTACTCCCAGTTCCGCTCCGAGCAGCAGGAGGCTGCGGCGCAGGAGGGGTACCTCACCTCGCCCAAGCGCCAGGTGCTGCCCCAGTACGGCCAGGACGTGACCATGTCGCCCGAGGCGCAGAAACAGATCCAGCAGATGCAGTCGGCCCCGCAGACGAGCGGCGGATCCCAGCCATTCGTGGGTAACAAGTAATGGCGGCATACCAGCTGGATGGTGTCGACATGCCGGCAGCCCTGCCCGAGCTGCCGTTTGCCTTCGCCCGCAACTTCGGGGTGATCCTGACCGAGCGGCAGGGGGCCCCGGTGCTGCTCTGCCGCCAGGGCGTGACGCCGCAAACCCTGCTGGAAGTACGGCGGGTGGCGGGCTGCGCCTTCACGGTGGAGCAGATGGATGGCGAAGCCTTCGAAGAGCTGCTGATGGCCCACTACCAGCGCGACTCCTCCGAGGCGCGCCAGCTGATGGAGGATCTCGGCAACGAGATGGACTTCTTCGCGCTGGCCGAAGAGCTGCCCCAGAGTGAAGACCTGCTGGACGCCGATGACGATGCCCCCATCATCCGCCTCATCAACGCCATGTTGAGCGAGGCGATAAAAGAAGAGGCGTCCGACATCCACATCGAGACCTTCGAGCGGGCCCTGGTGATCCGCTTCCGTATCGACGGGGTGCTGCGGGAGATCCTGCGTCCCCACCGCAAGCTCGCCTCCTTGCTGGTGTCGCGCATCAAGGTCATGTCGCGGATGGACATCGCCGAGAAGCGAGTGCCGCAGGATGGCCGCATCTCACTGCGCATCGGCGGCCGGGCGGTGGACGTGCGGGTATCCACCATGCCGTCCAGCTACGGCGAGCGGGTGGTGCTGCGTCTGCTCGACAAGAACAATGTGCGGCTCGAGCTCAAGCAGCTCGGCATGACGCTGGCCAACCGCAACATCATCAGCGAACTCATTCGCAAGCCCCACGGCATCATTCTGGTGACGGGCCCGACCGGTTCGGGCAAGTCGACCACCCTCTACGCGGCCCTCTCCGAGATCAACTCGCGGGATCGCAACATCCTGACCGTCGAAGACCCCATCGAATATGACCTCGAAGGGGTGGGCCAGACCCAGGTCAACAGCAAGGTGGACATGACCTTCGCCCGCGGCCTGCGCGCCATTCTGCGCCAAGACCCGGACGTGGTGATGGTGGGGGAAATTCGTGACCTCGAGACCGCCCAGATCGCGGTGCAGGCGTCGCTGACCGGTCACCTGGTGATGTCGACCCTGCACACCAACACCGCCATCGGTGCCATCACCCGGATGCGGGACATGGGCATCGAGCCCTTCCTGCTCTCCTCCTCGCTGCTGGCGGTACTGGCCCAGCGGCTGGTGCGCACCCTCTGCCCCGATTGTCGCGCGCCGCGCCCCATCACCGAGCAGGAGCGCATTGCCATGGGCATCGAGCTGGCGCCGGATCAGCAGGTGTGGCGACCAGTGGGCTGCGAGCAGTGCAACCACACCGGCTATCGCGGCCGGACCGGCATCCACGAGCTGGTGGTGATCGACGAAGCGGTGCGCGAGGCGATCCACAGCGCCAGCGGCGAGCTGGCCATCGAGCGGCTGATCCGGGGTCACACCCCCAGCATCCGCCGCGACGGCATCGACAAGGTACTCAAGGGGCAGACCAGCCTCGAAGAGGTGCTGCGCGTGACCCGGGAAGACTGAGATGGCAGCATTCGAATACAAGGCCCTCGACGGCAAGGGACGCAACAAGAGCGGCGTGCTGGAGGGGGATTCCGCCCGCCAGGTACGCCAGCTGTTGCGCGAGCAGGGGCTGACCCCGCTCGAGGTGAACGAGACCACCGAGAAGGCCAAGCGCGAGGCTAACCGCTTCGTGTTGTTCCGCCGTGGTGCCAGCACCGCTGAGCTGGCGATGATCACCCGCCAGCTGGCCACTCTGGTGGGGGCCGGCCTCACCATCGAAGAGGCGCTCAAGGCCGTCGCCGAGCAGTGCGAGAAGGCCCACCTGCGCAGCATGGTGGCCACGGTGCGCAGCAAGGTGGTGGAGGGCTATTCGCTGGCCGATTCGCTGGCGGCCTTCCCCCATGTGTTCGATCAGCTGTTCCGCTCCATGGTGGCGGCCGGCGAGAAGTCCGGTCACCTGGAGAAGGTGCTCAACCGCCTCGCCGACTACACCGAGCAGCGTCAGCACATGCGCACCAAGCTGCTGCAGGCGATGATCTACCCCATCGTACTGACCTGCGTCGCCATCGGCGTCATCTCCATCCTGCTCACCGCCGTGGTGCCCAAGGTGGTTGCCCAGTTCGAACACATGGGTCAGCAACTGCCGGCCACCACCCGCTTCCTCATCGGCACCAGCGAGCTGATGCAGCACTATGGCCTCTGGTTCCTGTTGCTGCTGCTGGTGGGTGGTTTTGTCTGGCGCTGGTGGCTGACCGACGACAAGCGTCGCCGTCACTGGCACCAGCTGATCCTGCGCCTGCCGGTGATCGGTCGGGTCAGCCGTGGTCTCAACACTGCCCGTTTTGCCCGCACCCTGAGCATCCTCAACGCCAGCGCCGTGCCGCTGCTGGAGGGGATGAAGATTTCCGGCGAAGTGCTCTCCAACGACTTTGCCCGCATGCGCATCGGTGAGGCCACCGAGCGGGTGCGGGAGGGGACCAGCCTGCGCAAGTCGCTGGATGAAACCAAAATTTTTCCGCCCATGATGCTGCACATGATCGCCTCCGGCGAGCAGAGCGGCGAGCTCGACAACATGCTGGAGCGGGCGGCAGACAACCAGGATCGGGAGTTCGAAACCCAGGTGAACATCGCCCTCGGGGTGTTCGAACCCATGCTGGTGGTCTCCATGGCCGGGGTGGTGCTGTTTATCGTGATGTCGATCCTGCAGCCGATCCTGGAGCTCAACAATATGGTGAATCTGTAAGGATCGGACGTTCGAATACGCTTCGCTATTCGAACCTACCAATCCAATCAACTCCGTAGGTTCGATTAGCCGACAGGCGTCATCGAACGATCGAGGTTTAACAATTTATCGTTGATGGTTCATGCCATCTCATTTCGTGAGGGAGTAAGTCATGCAAAAGCGTCGTCAATCGGGTTTTACCCTGCTGGAAGTGATGGTGGTCATCGTGATCCTGGGGATCCTGGCCAGCCTGGTGGTGCCCAACCTGATGGGCAACAAGGAGAAGGCGGACCAGCAGAAAGCGGTCTCCGACATAGTGGCGCTGGAAAACGCCCTCGACATGTACAAGCTGGACAACAACCGCTACCCGACCACCGAGCAGGGGCTGGACGCGCTGGTCAACAAGCCGACCGCCGCACCTGAGCCGCGCAGTTACCGCGAAGGGGGCTACATCAAGCGCCTGCCGCAGGATCCTTGGGGCAACCCGTACCAGATGCTGAGCCCGGGTCAGTTCGGCAAGATCGACATCTTCTCCATGGGGCTGGATGGCGAAGCCGGTACCGATGACGACATCGGCAACTGGAACCTGAAGGACTTCCAATAAGTGATCCCGCCGCGTCGCGCTCACCGAGTCATCTCGGGGCTGCCTGAATGAAGGTGGCCTCTTCTGCCCGTCGCCAGGCCGGTTTTACCCTGCTGGAAGTGCTGCTGGTCGCCATGTTGATGGGTCGGCTCGAGGCCACTGCCATGCAGTTGAGGCTGGTGCCATGAAACATAGTCGCCAGGCCGGTTTTACCCTGCTGGAAGTGTTGCTGGTCGCCATGTTGATGGGGCTGGTTGCCACTGCCGTCACCCTCAGCATGGGTGGCGCCAGGGGGGATAGAGAGCTCGACAAGCAGGCGCGCCGCTTCATGGCCGTGCTGCAGCAGGCGCAGGAGTACTCGGTGATGGATGGCCGGCTGGTGGGCCTGCGTGTCGAGGACAACAGCTGGCAGTTCATGCAGCGCGCGGCCAAGGATCGCAAGTGGCAGGTGATGAGCGGCGACAAGCTGCTGGATCGGGTCGAGTTGCCCGACAACATGCGGCTGGCCATCGAGCTCGAGGGCTTCAGCTGGCGGACCGAATCCGACGAGAAGTACGAGAAGGGGCGCGACGAGAAGGATCGCACCCCGCAGGTGTTCATCTTTCCCGGTGGCGAGCTGACCCCCTTCGTGCTGACCCTGACCCAGCAGGACGACGATCTGCGCTATGTGCGCACGGTCAAGGCGGACGAGTTCGGCCGTCTGCGTCTGCTGCAGGACGAGGAGGAAGAGGAATGAACGCCCGCGGCATGACCCTGCTGGAAGTCATGGTGGCGCTGGCGGTGTTTGCCATCGCCGGGCTGGCGGTGATGAAGACCGCCAGCGAGCACCTCTCCGGCCTCAACTATCTGGAACAGAAGACCCTGGCGACCTGGGTGGTGGAGAACCAGCTGGTGCAGCAGAAGCTCGAAGCCAAGTGGCCCGGTGACAGCTGGGTGGAAGGGGACGAGCAGATGGCGGGTCAGACCTGGTACTGGCGCTATCGCGGTGTCGCTACCGCCGACAGCAACTTCAAGGCGCTGGACATGGAAGTGCGTACCGCGCCCAAGGCCGACAGCCCGGTGGCCATGATCCGGACCTATATCAGCCGATGAACCTGCATCAAGGTGTCTCCATGATCCGGAGCCGGCATCAGCCGATGAACATTCACCAACGAGTCTCCATGATCCGAAGCCGGCGTCAGGCGGGGTTTACCCTGCTGGAGATGCTGGTGGCCATCGCCATCTTCGCCGGCCTGAGCCTGGGCGCCTATCAGGTGCTGCAAGGGGTGCTCACCAGCGACGAGGTGGCCAAGCGCAAGGAGGCTCGTCTTTCCGAGCTGCAACTGGCCTTCTCCGTGCTGGAGCGGGACATCACCCAGATGGTGCCGCGCAGCGGCCGCATCGACGGCGAGAACAACAAGGTGCTGCTGGCGGCCTCCCGCTTCGGCCAGCAGAGCGACGACTGGGGCATGGCCTTCATGCGCGGCGGCTGGCTCAACCCGGACGGCATGCTGCCGCGCTCCGGCCTGCAGCGGGTTGGCTGGCGCCTCAAGGATCACAAGCTGGAGCGGCTGAGCTACCTCTACCCGGATCCGGTGATCGGCACCGAGCCGCGCATCCAGCCGATGCTGGAGCGGGTGACGGCGCTGCGGCTCTATTTCTACGACAAGGGCACCTGGAAAGAGGAGTGGACCCAGCGCAACGTACTGCCCTACGGGCTGGCGGTGGAGCTGGATCTGGAAGATTACGGTACCATCCGTCGCCAGTTCCTGATCGGTGCTGGTGGCCAGAGGGCAGAAAATGGTAACTGATCGTCATTTTCCCCTGTCCGTCACGGAGGATAACGGCACTATTCGACGCCGCCAGTTCCTGATCGGCGCCGGTGGTCAGAGGGCAGAGAATGGTAACTGATCGTCCTTTTCCCCTGTCCGTCACGGAGGATGACGGCACTATTCGACGTCGCCAGTTCCTGAGCGGCGCTGGTGGCCAGAGGGCTGAAAATGGCAGCTGATCGTCGTTTTTCCCGCCCAGGCCGCCAGGGGGGCATGGCCCTGCTGGTGGTGCTGCTCATCCTGTCGGTGATGGTGATCATCGCCAGCAACATGAGCGGCCGCCTGCAGCTGGAGCTGCGCCGCACCGCCAACCTCACCGCCGGCAAGCAGGCCTGGTGGTATGCCATGTCGGCGGAGGCGCTGGTGAGCAAGGTGCTGGCTCAGGATTTCAAGGACGACCCCAACGTGGTCAGCCTGGGGCAGAACTGGGCGCGCCAGGATGCGGTCTTCCCGGTGGATGACGGCAAGCTCACCGGCCGGGTGCGGGATCTGCAATCCTGCTTCAACCTCAACAGCCTGAGCGTGCCGTTGAAGGACGGGATCAGCGGCGACGATCTGGAGAAGCAGCCCTATCCGGTCAAGGTGTTCAAGGTGCTGCTCAAGCAGCTCGAGGTGGAAGATTACGAGGCGGTGCAGCTGACCGATGCCATCCGCGACTGGACCGACAAGGATACCGTGCTGGTGTCGAGCTACGGTGCCGAGGATGCCTATTACGAAGGGCTCACCCCCCCTTATCTGACCGCCAACCAGTGGATGCTCGGCACCGACGAGCTGCGGGCAGTGCGCGGGGTGAGCGCCAAGCTGTACGCCCGGCTGGCGCCCTATGTGTGCGCCCTGCCCAACGACAAGCTGGTGGTGAACGTCAACACCATCCGGCCGGAGCAGTCGGCCCTGCTGGTGGCGCTCTATCTGGACAAGGTGGGGCTGGACGATGCCAAGCGGGTGCTGACCAGCCGCCCCCAGAAGGGGTGGAAGAACAAGAAGGAGATGACGGACCAGATGCCGGTGCAGGTAGGCAACATCCAGGGGCTGGATGCGGCGCTGGACGTCAAGAGCAGCTATTTCGAGGCCAGGCTGATTGCCGAGGTGGGTGACACCCGGGCCCGGCTGGAGAGCGTCTTCGTGCGCGGCAAGGACAACAAGCTGGTGATGCTGCGCCGTCTGAACGGCGGCGCCGAATAACAAGGGAGGCGGGCGACGGCCGTTGGCCGGCCCGCGCCATCCCCCGATTGGACTGCAGCCCATGGCTGCGCGCCCGCCCATCCCGAGGGGTGCGAGCGAGCATGGCAGGAGAGACATTAGTGAGCGAGAGTCTGGTCATCCGTCTGGGGACCAATGCGCAGCAGCCGGTCGAGTGGCTGGTGTGGTCGGGCGGGGAAGAGGAGGTGATCGCCTCCGGTACCCTGGCCTCGGCCCATGCCCTTGGCGAGCTGCAGGAGCGGGCCGGTGGCCGTCCGGCGGTGGTGCTGGTGCCCGGCAGCGATCTTATCTTCCGGCGGGTGAGCCTGCCGGGCAAATACAGCCGCCAGTCCGCGGCCGCCTTGCCCTATCTGCTGGAGGAGCAAATCGCCTCCGACGTGGATGAGCTGCACCTGGTGGTGCTGGGTCATCAGGGTCACGAGGTGGATCTGATGGCGGTCGACAAGGAGAAGATGCAGACCTGGCTCGGCTGGCTGGAGCAGGCCGGTCTCAAGAGCCGGCAACTGCTGCCGGACGTGCTGGCGTTGCCGCAGGCGACCGACGGCTGGTCGGCGCTGCAGCTGGGCAAGGAGTGGCTGCTGCGCCAGGGCCCTTGTCAGGGCATCGTCGCCGACGAGCCGCTGCTGGCCATGCTGCTGGCGGCGGAGCCGGCGCCGGTGACCATTCACAGCCATACCCCGCCGCCGGCCATTGCGGCGGCCAGCTGGCAGGCGGCCGATCCCGAACTGCCCATGCTGCTGCTGGCCCGGGGCGCGCTTGCCAGTCAGGCCAATCTGCTGCAGGGGCCTTACCGGCCGCAGACCGAATACTCCCGCTACTGGCAGCAGTGGCGCAAGGTGGCGGTGGTGGCCGGGGCGCTGCTGGTGGTGGCGTTCGCCCAGCGCGGCGTGCAGCTCTATCAGCTGGCGGAGCAGGACAAGGCGCTCAAGGCGGAGATCCGGCAGGTCTACACCCGGATCTTCCCGGGGGAGAGCCGCATCGTCAACGTGCGCAGCCAGATGACCCAGCACCTCCAGCAACTGGGGCAGACGCCGCAGGACGGGGTGTTGATGGTGCTGACCGAGCTGGCCCCCACCTTTGCCGAAGTACCCGGCCTCAAGCCCGAGGTGCTGCGTTTCGACGCGGCTCGCGGCGAGCTCAGGCTGCAGGTGACGGCCCCCGGTTTTGCCGAGATCGAGCGTTTTCGCGAGCTGGCCGGCAAGCGCTTCGACGTGCAGCAGGGGGAGGTGCGCAGCACCGAAGGCAAGGTTGAAGGGGCACTGGTGCTGAAGGGTAAATCATCATGATGGACAAACTACAAGGCTGGTGGCGCGGCATAAGCGCCCGCGAGCAGCGGCTGGTGGCGGTGGGCGGCAGCGTGCTGTTGATCGGCTTCTGCTACTGGGTCATCTGGCAGCCCATCGGCAATCGCATCGACGAGCGCGAGCGGCAGGTATTGAGCCAGCAGCAGACCCTCGCCTGGCTGAAAGAGAAGGGTGAAGAGGTGCTGGCGCTGCAGGGTGGCCAGGGCCGCCAGCTCGATACCAGCGGCACCCTGGAAGGGGTGGTCAACCGTACCGCCTTCAACCAGAAGATCAAGATTGCCCGCTTGCAGCCCCAGGGCCAGGAGCTGCAGGTGTGGATCGACACGGTGGCGTTCGATGATCTGCTGATCTGGCTGGCGACCCTGGCGGATCGCCATGGCGTGCAGGTGCAGGTGATCGAGGTGGCCCGCGAGAATCTGGCGCCCGGCCTGGTCAAGGTACGCCGCTTGCAGCTGAGCCGTCCCCAATGAAACCACGCGTCCCGAGCAGGGCCCCGCGCCTGATCGGGCGTTTGCAGTCGAGTCGTTTTCTATGAAGCAAAGAGTGCTGATTGCCGTGCTGTTTCTGGCGGCCTATCTGGTTTTCCTGCTGGCCAAGCTGCCGGCGTCTCTGGTGGTGCGCTACCTGCCGCTGCCGCCCCTGGTACAGCTGGAAGGGGTGAGTGGCACCCTCTGGAGCGGCCAGGTTGCCCGCCTGCAATACGCCAGCGAGTCGCTGACCCAGCTGCGCTGGGAGCTCAACGGCTGGTCGCTGCTGCGCTTTGCCCCTGAGGTGTCCCTGCGCTTTGGCGAGCGCAGCGGCCTCAACGGGCAGGGGGTGGTTGGCTGGAGCGGCGCCGCCTTTGGCCGCGACATCACCCTCAACGTGCCGGCCCCCTGGCTGCTGGCGCGGGTGCCGATGCAGCTGCCCGTGCCCGTGCCGGTGACGGTGGCTGGCCAGCTGCAGCTCAAGCTCGATCAGGTTGCCCAGGGCAACCCCTGGTGCGACAACCTCTACGGCAACCTCTACTGGTACGGGGCCGATGCCGATACCCCGGCCGGCAAGCTGGTGCTGGGGGATCCCGAGATCAAGCTGACCTGCATCGACTCCCGGCTGGTGGCCGAGCTCAAGCAGGGCTCGGAGGCGGTGCAGGTGCAAGGCAAGCTGGAGCTGCAGGCCAATCGCCAGTACCTGTTCCAGGGCACCCTCAAACCCGGGCCCGAGCTGCCGGAGCAGATGAAGCAGGGGCTGCCCTTCCTCGGCCAGCCCGACGGCCAGGGGCGCTTCCCGCTGCGCTACCAGGGCCGCATCTGACGGCCTTGTTGTCTGATCTGGCAAACATCGACACCACCCCGCCTCGGCGGGGTGGTGTCGTTATGGGGCCGCGGCGGCTGGCGCCGTGATGAGGTGATTGAGGAAGAAGCGGAACAGCTCGGCCCGCGAGCGCAGGTGCAGCTTGGCGTAGAGGTGCTTGCGGTGATTCTTCACCGTGCCGCTGCCGATGCCGAGCGCACCGGCAATGGCCTCGGTGTCGAGCCCCTGCAACAGCAATCCCGCCACCTGGCGCTCGCGACGGGTGAGGCTTGCGCCCCCCACGCTGGCGATGGCCTGCTCCACCGTCGCCTTGAGATCGGCGCCACCCGGTAGCATCGGGCTCTGGGCCAGCAGGGCGGCTTCCTCCCGCCAGTGCTGGCGGCACAGCGAATGCACCAGCGGAAACAGCGCATCCAGTCGGGCCAGCTCGCCACGGCTGAGGCTGCTGCGCTTGTCGAGGCGGCCCAGAAACAGCATCAGGGTGAGGCCGCCGCGCACCGGCAGGATCAGCCCCACCTCCTCCTGCCAGCCGGTGGCCTGATAGAAGTGGTGGCGATACTCGGGGTCGAGCCGCCCCCGCGACACCTGCGCCAGGGTCCAGACACCGGCCCCCAGACTCTGTTCCAGCGCCTGCATAAAGGGATCCTGACTGAAGTGGCGGGTGAGGTAGCGATCGAACAGCAGGGCCCGCTGGTGATGCAGGTTGTCATAGAGATAGACGGGGCGCTGCCCCACCCCGAGCAGCAGGGCACAGTCGAACGCCACCTGCTGCTGGATCAGGCGCACCAGCGCCGCCGGAAAGGCGCTGCCGTGCAGGGCATCGACCACCTCGGTCATGCTACGGGTAAGGGCTTCTGTGGCAAGTGTCTGGATCATGGGCGCTGGGTCATGGCGATGGCTTCCGGGTGGCGGGCAGGCTCCCCGCGATGGCCGTGCGATGGTCACACGATAGCCGAATGTTAGCACGAGAGTGGCAAAACTGTCCCCTGGGGGACATATTCGGTACGAGCCAGAGCGGCGAGGATGTGGGCTTTTCCCCCTGCTGTTGGAGACCCCATGATCAACCCCCACCTGCTCGATGAGCTGACCCGACGCGGCCTGGTGGCCCAGAATTCCGACCCGGTGGCGCTGGCCTCCCACCTCGCCACCCCGCGCACCGTCTACTGCGGGTTCGATCCCACTGCCGGCAGCCTGCACATCGGCCATCTGGTGCCGCTGCTGATGCTGCGCCGCTTCCAGTTGGCGGGTCACACCCCGGTGGCGCTGGTGGGCGGTGCCACCGGCCTTATCGGTGATCCTAGCTTCAAGGCGACCGAGCGCAACCTCAACAGCGCCCAGACGGTGCAGGGCTGGGTGGCCAGCCTGTCGGCCCAGATAAAAGCGCTGCTGCCGGCCAGCGAAGGGCTGGCGGCGCCGCTGCTGGTCAACAACGCCGACTGGATGGGGCAGATGTCCGCCCTCGATTTTCTGCGCGACATCGGCAAGCATTTCTCGGTCAACGCCATGCTGGCTCGCGAATCGGTGCGCCAGCGGCTGGCCCGCCCGGATCAGGGCATCTCGTTCACCGAGTTCTCCTACGCCCTGCTGCAATCCCAGGACTTTGCAGTGCTCAACCAGCGCCTCGGCTGTACCCTGCAAATTGGCGGCAACGACCAGTGGGGCAACATCACCAGCGGCATGGATCTCACCCGCCGCCTCCATCAGGCGCAGGTGCACGGCATGACCCTGCCCCTCATCACCAAGGCCGATGGCACCAAGTTCGGCAAGACCGAAGGCGGCGCAGTCTGGCTCGATCCGGCGCTCACCTCGCCCTACGCCTTCTACCAGTTCTGGCTCGGCACCGCAGACGAGGATGCCTACCGCTTCCTGCGCTACTACAGCTTTATGGCGCTGGCCGAGATTGAGGCGCTGGAAGCGGAGGATGCGAAGCGGCAAGGGCGCAAGCTGGCGCAGCAGGTGCTGGCGGACGAGCTGACCGAACTGGTGCACGGCAAGGGGGCGCTGGCGGCGGTGCAGCGCATCAGCGAACTGCTGTTCAGCGGCGAGGTGGCCCGTCTTGGTGAGAGCGATCTGGCCCAGCTGGCGCAGGATGGCATGCCAAGCTGCCGAATCGAGGGGGAAACCAGCCTGGTGACCCTGCTGGTGGAGAGCGGTCTAGCCAACTCCAGGCGCATCGCCCGCGAGCTGCTGGCGGCAGGCGCTATCAGCCTCAACGGCGAGATCCGCCGGGATGAGCCACTGACGACGGCTGACCGGCTGTTCGGCCGCTACCTGCTGCTGCGCCGGGGCAAGAAACAGTACCGGCTGGTGATGTGGCAGGGGTGAGCGACCCGGGATCGACAAGGGCTGCCTGGGCAGCCCTTTTGTTTATCCATCAGTTCGGTGAGTTCTGTATCCCTGTTGACATCACACGGCCAGCGGCAATAACTCGGCGTAGTCACGGATCGCTGGGAAGGCGGTGATGTGCTGCTCGGGCTGGCAACTGTCCGGGTTCTGGATGGCGAGCTGATAGCCGATGCCGTAGTCGGCGGCGGCGCGCAGGATCCGCTCGCTGTCATCCACGAACAGGGTGCGAGCCGGGTCGAATGCCAGCCGCTCGGCCAGTGCCTGCCAGCAGTGCTGACTCTCCTTCGACCAGCCCAGCTCGTGGGTGCTCACCATCAGATCGAGGTGGCCGGCCAGCCCCAGCTGCGCATCTTTCACCGACAGGCTGGCGGGGTGGGCATTGGTGAAGAGCACCAGCTGCTTGCCCGCGGCCCGCAGCGCGGCCAGGAAGGGGATGACGTGGGGCCGCCACTGGATCTTGGCCAGGATCTCCTGTTTGAGGGCACGGATGTCGAGCCCCAGCGTCTCGCTCCAGTAATCCACGCAGTACCAGTTGAGGGTGCCGCTGACGGCCTGGTAGTGCGCCTCGATCTGCACTCTGGCCTCGGCCAGCGGCAGGCCGAGTCGCTCGGCATAGCGCTCGGGTACCAGCTGCTGCCAGAGGTGGTTGTCAAAATGCAGATCGATCAGGGTGCCATCCATATCGAGCAGGACAGTGTCTATCTGGTGCCAGGGCAGTGGGGTCGGCATGGGGCCTCGGTGGTTGGGTCGAAACGGGCGGGCATTATAACGGATTTTTCCCGCCGCTTTCCCACCCTTGCCCCGTGGTGTTCGGGAGGGGAGTCGTTTACTCTTGAAACACGATTTTTTAACGAGCAGCCAGCCCCGATGAGTGACCTCCACCAACGCAAACCCGTCCACCTCAGCGCCGACACCATGGCGCATGACAAGAGCAAGCCGGAGATCCTCAAGGCCGAGATCGTGGCCGAGAGCCGGCTGTTCAAGGTGGAGTCCCTCCACCTCAAGTTTTCCAACGGCGAGGAGCGGGTCTACGAGCGGATGCGCGGTGGCAACCGGGGCGCCGTCATGGTGGTGCCGCTGTTCGATGCCCACACCCTGCTGCTGGTGCGCGAGTACGCAGCGGGCACTCACTCCTACGAGCTGGGCTTTCCCAAGGGGCTGATCGACCCGGGTGAAGATGCCTTCGAGGCGGGCAACCGGGAGTTGATGGAGGAGGCGGGCTTCGGCGCCAACAGCCTGACCCTGCTCAAGCAGGTGTCGCTGGCGCCGGGTTACTTCTCCAGCCGGATGGACATCTTGCTGGCGCGGGATCTCTTCCCCGAGCAGCGGGTGGGCGACGAGCCCGAGCCCCTCGAGGTGATCCCCTGGCCGCTGAACCGGATCGACGAATTGCTGGCGCGACCCGATTTTACCGAGTCGCGCAGCATCAGTGCGCTGCTGCTGGCCCAACGCTGGCTGGCGGAGCAGGCAGAGTAGCCCGCAGACGGGCAGTTTGAATACAGAGGATAACAAGATGCAGGAGTTGTTGGCCTGGGTGCCGGGGGTCAAGGAGATCGCGCGCGAAGCGGGCAGGATCCTTCACGAAATCTATCACGGCGGTCAGTTCGAGCGTCAGCTGAAGGAGGATGCGACCCCGGTCACCAGTGCCGATCTTGCTGCCGATGCCTACCTCAAACAGGCGCTGTCGGCGCTCACTCCCCATGTTCCCGTGCTGACCGAAGAGGCGGCCGACATCCCCTTCAGCCAGCGCGCCAACTGGCGTCAGTACTGGCTGGTGGATCCCCTCGACGGCACCGGCGAGTTCATCGCTGGCAGCGGCGACTTCGCCACCCTGATCGCCCTGGTGCAGGACAATGTGCCGGTGCTCGGCGTCATCTATGCTCCCGAGTCGAACGTGCTCTACTGGGCGGTGCGTGGTCATGGCGCCTTCAAGGAGGCGAACGGCGAGGTGCACCCCATCAGCGCCATGCACCACGAGCACGATCAGCCCGATTCGCTGGTGGTGGCCATCAGCCGCCGCCAGAAGCTGGAGAACCTGACCCGTCGCCTCAACCCGGCCATCAACTACGAGCTGATCCCGCTCGGCTCCAGCTCGCTCAAGTCCTGTCTGGTGGCGGAAGGGGCGGCCGACTGCTACGTGCGGCTCGGCCCCACCGGCGAGTGGGACACCGCCGCCGCCCAGTGCATCGTCGAGGCGGCCGGTGGCCGCATCCTCAGCCTGGCGCTGCAGCCGCTGCGCTACAACGAGACAGAGTCGCTGGAGAACCCGGACTTCATCGTGATGGGGGATCCGGATCTCGCCTGGGGCAGCATTCTGGCGCACTGAGCGGGTCAACAGGTCATCATTGACGGCAATCAGGCGGCCCATGGCCGCCTGATTGCTTGGTGTGATCCGCTGGTTTCATCGTGAATGAACAGAAATATCCGCTGGCAAAGCGCGGGAATGACAGTGAATCATCACAAGAGAAGGCGGAGGAATGGCACGATTTTTCAGGTAATTCTGCAAACGATCATTTGGCCAAAATAAAAAATTGAACAAGAGTGAAAATTTGGTTTTAAATTTCACGTTTTCAACAATATTCAGTTTTACTCATTTATGTGATCCCGATTCCATTCCCAATCTCACTGGCTGAAGCCCGTAATGGTAGTGATATGTTTCAGGGTGGACTTTTGAGAATTAAATCCCGATAAACCACAATGAACTCAGATTAAAACACTGACAAAAAGTGAATTAGTAATGAGTTTATCTGTAGACGTCACCAAGGAGCTGTCCGGTTCCTGCTCCACCACCGTCAGCGCCACCCCCTGGCGTCGCCACGACACCCACTGGGTCATCAGCCTGTTTGGTACCGCCGTCGGCGCCGGCATCCTGTTTCTGCCCATCAATCTGGGTCTGGGCGGGATCTGGCCCCTCATCATCGTCTCCGTGCTGGCCGGTCCCATGACCTTCCTGGCCCACCGCGGGCTGGCGCGCTTCGTGCTTTCCTCTTCGCGCCCCCACGCCGACTTCACCGAGGTGGCCCAGGAGCACTTCGGCAAGATGGCCGGCCGCCTCATCTCGGCGCTTTACTTCCTCTCCATCTTCCCGATCCTGCTCATCTACGGGGTCGGGCTGACCAACACGGTGGAGAGCTTCATGATCAATCAGCTCGGTATGGATGCCCCGAACCGGGTGATGCTCTCCGGTCTGCTGGTGTTCGCCATGATCGCCGTGATGCTGGCCGGCGAGAAGGCGATGCTGCGTGCCTTTGCCGTCATGGTCTATCCGCTGGCGGCCATCCTGGCGGCGCTCTCCTGCTACCTGATCCCCCAGTGGCAATGGCCGCAGCTGGGCAGCCTGGAGGGCGGCAGCTTCCTCAACACCGTCTGGCTGGCGCTGCCGGTCACCGTGTTCGCCTTCAGCCACGCCGCCGCCATCTCCGGCTTTGCCAACGTGCAGCGCCGGGAGTACGGCGAGCAGGCGGAAGCCAAGAGCAGCCTGATCCTGCGCAACACCACCGTGATGCTGGTGGGCTTCGTGCTGTTCTTCGTCTTCTCCTGCGTGCTGAGCCTCTCGCCGGCCCAGCTGGCCGAGGCCAAGGCCCAGAACGTCTCTGTGCTCTCCTACCTCGCCAACATCACCGACAACCCGGTGATCGTGACCCTGGGGCCGCTCATCGCCTTCATCGCCATCAGCTCCTCCTTCCTCGGCCACTTCCTCGGGGCCCGTGAGAGCCTGAAAAGCCTGATCGCCAAGCCCACCGGCCTGTCGCTGGCCAAGGCGGACCGGCTCGGCATCGCCCTGATGTTCTTCTCCATCTGGGGCGCAGCCATCATCAACCCGGGGATCCTGGGGCTGATGGAGACCCTCTCCGGCCCGGTGATCGCCATGATCCTGTTCATTATGCCGGTGGTGGCCATCTACAAGGTGGAGGCGCTGGCTCGCTTCCGCCACCGCTGGGCCAACGGCTTTATCCTGCTGACCGGCGCGCTGGCGGTGTCGGCGCTGATCTTCAGCCTGCTGAAGTAACGGCGAGCAACCAGCCGCAAATAAAGAGAGGCGACCCTGGGGTCGCCTCTCTTGTATCGGTCCGGTGGTGGCCTCAGCCGAGCTTGGCGCCGTTTTGTACCGCCTGCTCGGGGATGGCGATCACCACGGCGCCGTCCGGCCGGTAGAAGCCGGTCAGCAGAAACTCCGACTGGATCGGGCCTATCTGTTTGGGGGGGAAGTTCACCACGGCGACGATCTGGCGGCCCACCAGCTCCTGAGGTTGGTAGAGGTCGGTGATCTGGGCGCTGCTCTTGCGTACCCCGAGCTCGGGGCCGAAATCCGCCCACACCTTGTAGGCCGGACGGCGCGCCTCGGGGAAGGGCTCGACCCGCACCAGGGTGCCCACCCTGAGCTCCACCATCTCGAAATCCTGCCAGCTTATGGTCTGCATCTTGGCTCCTCGTTGCCCATACCTTGCATGAGCCTCAGCATGCCTCGAAACCACCTGCGCCGTCTTCGGCAAACGGCCGCCCGGTTACGGCAAGCGGCCGTTTTGCTGGCGCCAGCGGGAAGGGGTCAGTCCGGTTTCGGCCAGGAAGCGCTCGCCGAAGGCCCCCTGATTCTGGTAACCGCAGCGGCTGGCCACGTCGCCGACGGGCAGGGCGGTGTGGGCGAGCAGGGTACGCGCCAGCGCCATGCGCCGCGCCCGGATGTAGTGGGAGACGCTCATCCCCACCTGCTGCTGGAAGGCGTGCTTGAACTGGCTCTGGCCGAGGCAGGCGATGGCGGCCAGCTGCTCGTTGTTGAGGGGCTCGGCGAGATGCGCCTCGATATGACGCTGCACCTTGCCGATGCGCGGGGCGAGGCGGGCACGGCCGCGCGAGCCTGCCTGCTGCGCCTCTGCCAGCAGACCCAGCCACACCTGCTCCATGCCGGCCACGTGGCGCCCATCGGCCACCATGCGGTGCAGGAAGGCGAGGTAGTGGCGCTGGGCCTGGTCCAGCTCGATGAAGGGGCGCTCGCCCAGCTCGCCGGGCAGCCAGTGACTCTCCTGCACCAGAAACGAGAGCGCCGGATCGGCGGCGTAGTCGTGCCGCTCACCGGGGGCGATGATGCAGGCAAAGCCGGGCGCAAGCCGCCGCCCCTGGCCCTGCACCTCGATCTCGATGGGACCGTCGAGGGGGATCACCAGTTGGGCATGGTCGTGGCTGTGGCTGCAGACGTCGCTCTGGTAGCGACGCAGGCTGAAAGGGGCGGATAGCGATGACGCGGCCTGGGGCCGCGTCATCGAAGGGGGTTTGCTGTTTGGCATCTGCTGCAGGATTACTCGGCGTCGAAATCTTCGATCTCTTTGCCCAGCGCTTCCATGATGGCACGCGCCTCGGCAGGGACGCTGTCCGGATGATCCTTGCGCAGATCTTCGTCGCAGGGCAGCGGCTGACCGGTGAAGGCGTGCAGGAAGGCTTCGCAGAGCAGCTCGCTGTTGGTCGCATGACGCAGGTTGTTCACCTGGCGACGGGTGCGTTCATCGGTCAACACCTTCAGCACCTTGAGCGGGATCGAGACGGTAATCTTCTTGACCTGTTCGCTCTTCTTACCGTGTTCCGCGTAGGGGCTGACGTAGTCGCCGTTCCACTCTGTACCCATGATCCACCTGTTCTCATTTAGCCGTGAGCGCGGATTTTAACCCTTAAGGAATTTAATGGCAATCCAACAGCAAAGCCATTTAGACGTCTAGAAGTGTTGACGGCCTTTTTAAGCTGGCGTAGTGTGGTTCACCATGAGCCTGCAATGGCGGGATGGCGCGTGGCAGAAATAGCATGCCAGCGTGTGAAGAGACATCAAGGAGAGTGACATGACCCACAAGGCCACCCAGGCAGTACGCACCGGGATTGAGACAGACACACAGCACGGTGCCGTGGTGCCGCCCATCTACCTCTCCAGCAACTACACCTTTGCCGACTTTGGCGAGCCCCGTCAATACGATTATGCCCGCTCCGGCAACCCGACCCGCACCAATCTGGCGGACGCGCTGGCGGCGCTGGAAGGGGGCGCCGGCGCCGTGGTGACCGGCACCGGCATGGGGGCCATTCATCTGGTCACCACCGCCCTGCTCAAGGCAGGGGATCTGCTGATCGCCCCCCACGACTGTTACGGTGGCACCTGGCGCCTGTTCGAGTACCTGGCGGCCAAGGGCCACTACCGGGTACAGTTCGTCGATCAGGGGGACGCGGCGGCACTGGCCGAAGCGCTGGCCCAGCAGCCCGCGCTGGTGTGGGTGGAGACCCCCTCCAACCCGCTGCTGCGGGTGGTGGATATCGCCGCCATCGCCGAGGCGTCCCACGCGGCGGGCGCCAAGGTAGCGGTGGACAACACCTTCCTCTCGCCACTGCTGCAACAGCCGCTGGCGCTGGGGGCGGACCTGGTGGTGCACTCCACCACCAAGTACATCAACGGCCACTCCGACGTGGTGGGCGGGGTGGCGATCGCCAAGGATCCCGAGCTGGCCGACTCCCTGGTGTGGTGGGCCAACTGTCTGGGACTCACCTCCGGGGCGTTCGACTCCTACCTCACCCTGCGCGGTCTGCGCACCCTGGCTCCCAGATTGCGCGCCCATCAGGAGAACACCGACCGCATCCTCGCCTTCCTGCAGCAGCAACCGCTGGTCAAGCGCATCTATCACCCCAGCCTGCCGAGCCATCCGGGCCATGATATTGCGCGCCGTCAACAGTCCGGCTTCGGCGCCATGCTAAGTTTTGAGCTCGATTGCAATGAGGCGGGCATTCGCACCTTCCTGGCGGCCCTCACTCTCTTCTCGGTGGCCGAATCCCTCGGCGGGGTGGAGAGTCTGGTGGCCCATCCGGCCAGCATGACCCACAGGGCCATGACCCCGGCCGCCCAGCAGGCGGCAGGCATCAGCAGCCAACTGCTGCGGATGTCGGTCGGTATCGAACACGGTGAGGATCTGGTGGCCGATCTGGCCGCGGCGTTTGCACAGGCACAGCAGGTGGCGAAGTAATGGAACAGCAGCAACAAGGAGAGATCGCGGTGGCAACAGAAGCAGGCTTGAAGCGACGTCACGTCCACAAATTCGGTGGCAGCAGTCTGGCGGATCCGGTCTGTTATCGCCGGGTCGCCAGCATTCTCGAACAACAAGCCGAGCAGCAGGGGGGCGGACGAGAGCTGGTGGTGGTTTCCGCCGCCGGCAAGACCACCAACCGGCTGATCCAGCTGGTGGAGCTGGCCGAAGCAGGCGATGAAGCCGCCGGCGAGGCCATCTCGGCCCTGCAGGCCTATCAGCAGAGCCTGATCGACGGCCTGCTGGAAGGGGAGCTTCACCTCGAGCTGAGCCAGCAGCTGGCCGACGACATGCAGCTGATCGCCAAGACCCTGGAGGGACAGTTTGACCGCTTCGAGCGCAACGGCCTGCTCGCCTTTGGCGAGGTGTGGTCGGCGCGCCTGTTGGCGGCCCTGCTCACCAGTCGCGGCGACAAGGCCATCTGGCTCGATGCCCGCAGCTTCCTGCGCGCCGAGGATGGCGCCCTGGTCAAGGTGGATACCGCGCTGTCCAGCGAACTGCTCAAGGCGCGGCTGGCGGAACACGCCGGCCGCATCGTGGTGACCGGCTTTATCGCCGCCGACATGGAAGGCCGCTCCCTGCTGCTCGGTCGCAACGGTTCCGACTACAGCGCCAGCCTGTTGGCCCTGCTGGCGGACGGCGAATCCACCACCATCTGGAGCGACGTGGCCGGGGTCTACAGCGCCGACCCGCGCCGGGTGAAGGAGGCGCGCCTGCTGGAGCGCCTGAGCCTCGCCGAGGCGAACGAGCTGGCCCGCCTCGGCTCCTCGGTATTGCACTCGCGCACCCTGCAGCCGGTGGCCGACAGCCGCCAGCGCCTCACCCTGCGCTGCAGCTACAACCCGGACGAGGGTTGCACCCACATCCTGCGCCGTGCCCCGCGCTCCGGCGGCGCCCGCATCGTCTCCTCGGTGGATCAGATCGCTCTCATCGAGCTGAAGGTACTGCCGCAGACAAACTATGAGCAGACGGTGGCCACCATCGAGGCCCATCTGGCCCGCCATCGCCTCAACCCGCTCACCCTGCAGCGCCAGCCGGATCGCCGGATCCTGCGCCTCGCCTACACCCTCGAGGTGGCACAGGGGGCGTTCGAGCTGCTGCGCGATTTCCAGCTGCAGGGCAGCTTCACCGGTCTTATCCAGCGCGAAGGCTACAGCCTGGTGGCGCTGGTGGGGGCCGGCGTCACCGACAACGCCGAGCAGTGCCACCGCTTCTACCAGCTGCTGGCGGATCAGCCGCTGGAGTTCGTGCAGGTGGCCAAAGATGGCCTGAGCCTGGTGGCCGTGCTGCGCCAGGTGGTGCTGGAGCCACTGCTGATCGCCCTGCACAGCGCCCTGTTCAGCCGCCCGAACCGGGTCGGGCTGGTGGTGTTCGGCAAGGGCAACATCGGTGGTCACTGGCTCAACCTCTATGCCCGCGAGAAGGCGCGGCTCGAGCATGAACTGAACCTGGCGCTCACCCTCTACGGGGTGTTCAGCTCGGAAGGGGGCTTGCTGGATGAAGAGGGGCTCAACCCCCTCAAGGTGCAGGACAACTTCAATCCCAAAGCGCTGATCTGGCCCGAACTGCTGGCCCAGCTGGAGCAGCACGGCTTCGATACCCTGATTGCCCTCGACATGACCGCAAGCGAGACGGTGAGCCGCTACTACCCGGACTTCGCCCAGCTCGGCATTCACATCATCGCCGCCAACAAGTTTGCCGGCGCCGCCGACAGCGAGTTCTACCAGCGCATCAAGCAGACCTGCCGCGACCATCAGGTGCAGTGGCGCTACAACGCCACCGTGGGCGCCGGGCTGCCGATCCAGTCCAGCATCCAGATGCTACGCCAGAGCGGCGACCGCATTCAGGGGGTCTCCGGCATCTTCTCCGGCACCCTCTCCTGGCTGTTCCAGCAGTATGACGGCACTCGCCCCTTCTCCGAACTGGTGGACGAGGCGTGGCAGCACGGCCTGACCGAGCCGGATCCCCGCGAGGATCTCTCCGGCCAGGATGTGCGCCGCAAGCTGCTGATCCTGGCGCGGGAGGCGGGTTTCGAGCTCGACTCCGCCGACATCGAGCTGGAGAATCTGGTACCTGTCTCCCTGCGCAAGGTGAGCACGGATCAGTTCATGGACAGCCTGAAAGAGCTGGATGACCCGATCCAGACCGCCTTCGAGGGGGCGCGCCGGGTCGGCAAGGTGCTGCGTTATGTCGCCCGCTTCGAGCACGACGGCAAGGCGCGGGTCGGGCTGGAGGCGCTGGAGCCCCACCACCCGTTCGCCAACCTGCTGCCGTGCGACAACATCTTCGCCATCGAGAGCGACAGCTATCGCACCAACCCACTGGTCATCCAGGGGCCGGGCGCCGGTCGGGAAGTGACGGCAGCGGCCATCCAGTACGATCTCTGGCAGATATGTGCCAGCCTGTAACAGCGGACAAGCCATTCAGTCAAAGAGGCGCCAGTGGCGCCTCTTCTCATTGCGGGTCAGTCATTTTGCGAGAGGATATCCCTTAAGTGACGACCTGAAGTAGACACGAGGGGCAAGGGGGAGCAATAAGTGCAGTGCAGGCAATCACATGGCAGGCCACTGGCCGTTTGAGGCGATGCAGTCCTGACGAAACTTCTCCCATGGGGCGGGATCCTCAACCCCATTCAGGTTCAACCCCATGTTGATCAACATGCCCTGAAAGATGCGCAGCTGACGGAGCAGCTGGAATTGCGCCTGCTCCCGAGAGAGGTTGGTCGCCAGCAGCTGAGTCATAGCATCATCGACGGCGGAACCATACTCCTGACGGAAATCTTCCAGTGTTGCCTCCATGGTCAAGTCCCTGAGCTTTTTGAGGGTGGCCGGCGGTATGGAAGAATAGGTTTTGGCTTTGGTTATCAGCCCATCACAGACCGCGATGGTATCGGCGCTATTAGCACTCGCCGTGAAAGAGGCGAAGAGAGCCAGCAGACAGAGCAGGCGCATGGACAGGTGTCCTCCGTTGAAGATGAGGCGATTATGCGGCAATCAAATACCTGCGAAAAGGGCGCCAATATGGCGCCCTTTTTCTATATGCGTTGCAGCCTGTCAGCCATCAACCTGTGTTGCGCATACCTGCGGCAATACCAGCGATGGTGACCATCAGCGCCTGATCCAACTCGGGATGCAGAGTTTCGGCATGGTTGCGCGAGCGGCCCAGCAGCTCGACCTGCAGCACGTTGAGCGGGTCTGTGTAGGGGTTGCGCAGCTTGATGGATTCCTTGATCCAGGGCTGGTCGTCGAGCAAGTCGCCCTGCGGGCGCAGCTCCAGCACCACCTGGATGGAGTCGGCAAGCTCCTGTCGCAGCTGTTTGCCGAGGCCCCACAGCTCCTTGGGCACCAGCCGGGTGTCGTAGTACTCGGCCAGCCAGACGTCAGCCTTGAGGAACACCATCTCCAGCATCTCGAGGCGGGTACGGAAGAAGGGCCACTGACGGCTCATCTCTTCCAGCACGCCCTTCTGACCGTCGGCGATGGCTTGCTGCAGCCCCTTGTGGGCGCCGAGCCAGGCCGGCAGCATCAGCCGGTTCTGGGTCCAGGCGAAGATCCAGGGGATGGCGCGCAGGCTCTCGACGCCGCCGTTGGGTTTGCGCTTGGAGGGGCGCGAACCGAGCGGCAGCTTGCCGAGCTCCATCTCGGGGGTGGCGGCGCGGAAGTAGGGCACGAAGTCCGGATGACCACGCACTATGCTGCGGTAGTGATCGCAGGAGACAGAGGCCAGCTGCTCCATCACGGCGCGCCAGCACTCCTTGGGCTTGGGCGGCGGCAGTAGGTTCCCCTCCAGCACGGCGCTGGTGTAGAGGTTGAGGCTCTGGATGGCGACCTTCGGCAGGCCGAACTTGAAGCGGATCATCTCGCCCTGTTCGGTCACCCGCAGGCCACCGCGCAGGGATCCTGGCGGTTGCGACAGGATGGCCTGATGGGCGGGGGCGCCACCACGGCCGACGGTACCGCCACGGCCGTGGAACAGGGTGAGGCGCAGATTGTTGGCCTCGGCCAGTGCCACCAGGGATTCCATGGCGGCGTACTGGGCCCAGCCGGCGGCCATCATGCCTGCGTCCTTGGCGGAGTCGGAGTAGCCGATCATCACGTACTGACGGCCCTGGATGTAGCCGCGATACCAGTCCACCGACAGCAGGCGCTCCATCACGGCGGTGCCCGCCATCAGGTCTTCCTGGGTCTCGAACAGCGGGGCGACCGGCATGCGGAACTTGCAGCCGGCCTCTTTCAGCAACAGCTGCACCGCCAGCACGTCGGACGGTGCGCCAGCCATGGATATGATGTAGATGCCGAACGCATCGGGATCGTGCTGGGCGATGACCTTGCAGGTATCCAGGGTCTCGCGGGTCTCGTCGCTCGGCTCCCAGTCGGTCGGGATGAGCGGGCGGCGGGAGTTGAGTTCGTTGAGCAGGAAGGCTTGCTTGTCGTCCTCGCTCCACTCGGCGTAGTCACCCATGCCGAGGTAGCGGGTCAGCTCGGAGAAGACCTGGCCGTGGCGTTCGCCATCCTGGCGGATGTCCAGCTTGACCAGATGGATGCCGAAGCAGGCCAGCTTGCGCAGCACGTCCAGCAGCATGCCATCGGCGATGTTGCCCATGCCGCAGGCGTGCAGGGAGTGGTAGCAGAGCTCCAGCGGCTCGCGCAGCTGGGCGGTGGTCTTGACCAGATCCCGGCTCTCGCTCGCCTGGCCCTGCACCTTGGCGGTGAGGAACTCCTGGGTCTCGCGCAGCTGTTCGCGCAGCTCGCGTACCAGGGCGCGGTAAGGCTCGGGGTGATCACCGACCCGCTCGCGCACGGCGTCGGTGCAGTCGGACATGGAGAGCTCGGAGGTGAGCTCCTTGATGTCCTTGTAGAACAGGCTCACCGCCATCCAGCGGCCCAGCTCCAGCACTTCGGCGGTCACCTTGGCGGTGACGAAGGGGTTGCCGTCGCGGTCACCACCCATCCAGGAGGTGAACTTGACCGGCGCGGCATCCAGCGGCAGCCGCACACCCAGGTGGTGTTGCAGCCGCTCGTCCAGATTGCGCATGAATTCGGGGATGGCCGGCCACAGGCTGTTTTCCACCACGGCAAAGCCCCACTTGGCCTCGTCTACCGGGGTCGGGCGCTGTTCGCGGATCTCGTTGGTGTGCCAGGCCTGGTTGACCAGCTGTTCGATGCGATTGAGGATCTTGTCCCGCTCGCGGGGCAGCAGATCGGAGAGTTCCAGCGCCTCGAGGCAGTCGTTGAGCTGCACGTGCTTGTGGATCAGGGTGCGACGGGTCACCTCGGTGGGGTGGGCGGTCAGCACTAGATCGATGTCCAGCTCGCGCACGGCCTGGATGATGGCTTCCTGCGACAGATTGGAGGCTTTCAGCTTGTCGAACATCTGCTCGAGCGGATCCGGGGTGCAGACCTGCTCTTCGCAGCGACGGGAGATGGTGTGGAACTGTTCGGCCACGTTGGCCAGGTTGAGAAACTGGCTGAAGGCGCGGGCCACCGGCAGCAGCTCGTCATCGCTCAGGTTGCGCAGGGTATCGAGCAGACGTTCCCGGTCTGTCTCATTGCCTTTGCGGGAGGATTTGGCCAGCTGGCGAATGGTTTCGATCTTGTCGAGGAAGGCCTGTCCCTGATGATCCTTGATGGACTTGCCCAGCAGTTGACCCAGCATGCCTACGTTGGCGCGTAGTGCGGCGTACTTTTCGTTCATTCCACATCCTTATCTTGTTGGTGCCTGACACCCATCCGGGGTGAGAGACGACCTCACTTATTGTTGTGCGATTACAACATATGCTCCGTCATCTTAGGGTGACAATCTACCCAGATTGTCTGCGCAAGGTCAAATAACAGGCCGATTCAGAACATGTATTTCCATCACCTGTCCCGAGGTGCGATGTCATGTAACTTACTTACATTCCCGTCAATTCAGAGACAGAAACGGCGGATCAGGTGCTGCAATACGCTGGTGGTCGGTTTGACGAACGACAGATCCAGATATTCGTCCGGCTGGTGGGCCTGGGCGATGTGGCCGGGGCCCAGCACTATGGTTTCACAACCGAGCTGCTGGATGAAGGGGGCCTCGGTGCAATAGTTCACGGATTCGGCGGCCCGCCCGCTTGCCCGCTCGGCCTCGCGCACCAGCTCGGAGTCATCGACGCAGGCGTAGGCGGGGATCGGCTCGTGCAGGTGCTGCAGGTGCAGGCAGCCCGGCTGGTGGATCTCGATGGGGGAGAGCGCCTCTTTCAGCATCCCCATCAGCTCGTCTGGGCCCACCTGCGGGGTGGGGCGCATGTCGATGTGCAGTTCGCAGCAGCCGCAGATGCGGTTCGGGCTGTCGCCCCCCTGGATGTAGCCGAGATTCAGCGTGGGCTGCGGCACGGCGAATCTGTGGTCGGCGTACTTCTCCTTCAGGCTGTGCTGCAGCTTGAGCACCTGGCCCATGGCCTGGTGCATGATCTCCAGCGCGTTGACGCCGTTGGCGGGATCCGAGCTGTGACCGCTCTTGCCGGTAATGCGGATGGCTTCCGACATGTGCCCCTTGTGGGCCACCACCGGCACCAGTCCGGTCGGCTCGCCGATCACCGCATAGTCGGGTTTCAGCTCAGCCGCAGCGGCGATGGCGCGGGCCCCCGCCATGGTGGTCTCTTCATCGGCGGTGGCGAGGATGCGCAGCGGCTTGCTGAGCATCTTGAGATCGATCTCCTTGAGTGCCTCGACGATAAAGGCGAAGAAGCCCTTCATGTCGATGGTACCGAGGCCATAGAGGCGGTTGCCCTCCTCGGTCACCTTGAAGGGATCCTTGCGCCAGGCGCCTTCGTCGAACGGCACCGTATCGGTGTGACCTGCCAGCAGCAGCCCCCCTTCACCCTGACCTATCGTCGCCACCAGATTGAACTTGCCCGGCAGATCGGGCAGGGCGGTCACCTCGCACTGAAAACCGAGCTGACCGAACCAGTCGGCCAGCAGCCGGATCACCGCCTCATTGCTCTGATCCCAGCGGGGATCCGTGCTGCTGATGGACGGAATCGCAATAATATTCTTGTAGAGTGAAAAAAAATCCAGATTGGCCACCTGCTCCTCCTTGCTTCCCCGGAATGTTTCTGTTAGAAAATACAAATGCAAAGTGAGTGCATGAATATTCTGTAAGTTTGCCTGAATACGTGGCTCATCGACAAGGCTTCTAGTTGTAAGGGAAAGTTAATGTTCTGTCACCTGATCTATAACCGACGACACACACCCGCCTGAATTGCCCCTCCGCACTTGTGCATGGGGCATCGAACCCCCTTGTGCACCGCAGCACCATGCTGTGAATCTCGAACTCTGACTTGGAATACTCAACATGCTTAACACCGTTATCGTCGGTGCCAGTGGCTACGCGGGAGCCGAGCTGGCCGCCCTGGTCCAGAACCATCCACAACTCAAGCTGTTCGGCCTCTATGTTTCCGCCGGCAGCCAGGACGCCCACAAGCGTTTCTCTTCTCTGCATCCCCAGTGGGTCGGCGCGCTGGATCAGCCGCTGTTGCCGCTGGACGAGGATGGCATGACCCGGATCCTGACCCAGGCCGATCTGGTGCTGCTGGCCACCGCCCACGAGGTGAGCGTCGAGCTTGCACCCAAGTTTCTGGCCAAGGGGCTGCCGGTGTTCGATCTCTCCGGCGCCTTCCGGGTCAGGGATCAGCAGTTCTACGCCTCCTACTACGGCTTCACCCACGAGAGCCAGCTGTGGCTGGATCAGGCCGCCTACGGCCTTGCCGAGTGGAATGCCGAAGCGGTCAAGGCGGCCCAGCTGATTGCCGTGCCCGGTTGCTACCCGACCGCCTCCCTGTGCGCCCTCAAGCCGCTGCAGCAGGCAGGACTGATTGCCAAGGGGTGGCAGCCCATCATCAACGCCGTCTCCGGGGTCTCCGGTGCCGGTCGCAAGGCGGCCATCAACACCAGCTTCTGCGAGGTGAGCCTCAATCCCTACGGCACCTTCAATCACAGGCATCAGCCGGAGATCAGCCACCACCTCGGCAAGGAGGTGCTGTTCCAGCCCCACCTTGGCAACTATGTGCGCGGCATCCTGGCCACCATCTATGTGCAGCTGGCGGATGGCGTGACGCCGACCCAGGTGGATCAGGCCTACCTCAAGGCCTACGAGGGCAAGCCGCTGGTGCGTCTGACCGGCCAGCTGCCCTCCATCCGTGGTGTCGCGGGCACCCCGTACTGCGATCTGGCCTGGCAACAGCAGGGCAACATGCTGGTGGTGGTCTCCGCCATCGACAACCTGCTCAAGGGCGCCGCCTCCCAGGCCATGCAGTGCATAAATATCAAGTTTGGATTTGAACCGGCCACCGGCCTGATTTAAGGACTCAAGGAAGGATCGCAACGATGGACAAGCAGACTCTGGTAATCAAGTTGGGTGGCGCACTGATCGAAAACGACGAGGCGCTGACCGCCCTGTTCGCCACCCTCAAGACCTTTCTGGACGAGCAGCACAGACCCCTGGTGCTGGTACACGGCGGCGGCTGCCTGGTGGATGACCTGCTCAAGGGGCTGGGTCTCACCTCCACCAAGAAGAACGGTCTGCGGGTGACCCCGTTCGAGCAGATCCCCTTCATCGCCGGCGCGCTGGCCGGTACCGCCAACAAGATGATGATGGCCAAGGCCATCGCCACCGACATTCCGGCGGTGGGACTCTGCCTGGCGGACGGCGGTCTGTGCCAGGTGACCCAGCTCGACCCGGCACTCGGTGCCGTGGGTGACTGCCAGCCGGGCAACCCGGCGCTGGTGGCGGGCATCCTCGCTCAGGGCTTCCTGCCGGTGGTGAGCTCCATCGGCATCACGGCCGACGGGCAGCTGATGAACGTCAACGCGGATCAGGCGGCCACCGCCATTGCCGAGGCGCTGGGCGCCGACCTGGTGATGCTGTCGGATGTGAGCGGCATCCTGGATGGCAAGGGCAAGCTGGTGCCCCAGCTCGACAAGGTGACCGCGCTGGATCTGATGGAGAAGGGGGTGATCAGTGACGGCATGGCGGTCAAGGTGAAAGCCGCCCTGCATGCCGCCGAGACCCTGGGCAAACCGGTCTGTGTTGCCAGCTGGCGCTACCCGGATCAGTTGCTCAAGCTACTGGCTGGCGGCGCCGTCGGCACCCAGGTCACCCTCTGATCTCCACCGGAACAAGGAACATCCGATGCAACATCTTCTGAAAGACAGTGATCTGAACAAAGCCCAGATTGAGGCGCTGATCGCCCTGGGCAAAGCGGTCAAGGCCGATCCGAAAAAGTACGGCCAGGCACTGGCGGGCAAGAGCGTGGTCACCCTGTTCGAGAAACCCTCCCTGCGTACCCGGGTCACCTTCGACATCGGCATCGCCAAACTGGGCGGCCACAGCGTCTATCTGGATCAGCAGAACGGCGCGCTCGGCAAGCGGGAATCGGTGAAGGATTTCGCCGCCAACCTGTCGCGCTGGTGTGATGCCATCGTCGCCCGGGTGTTCGATCACCAGACCCTGGTCGAGCTGGCCGAGCACGGCACAGTGCCGGTGGTGAACAGCCTGTGCAACCTCTACCACCCCTGCCAGGGGCTGGCCGACTTCATGACCATCAGCGAACACTACGGCGATCTGTCGAAGGTGAAGCTGGCCTATTTGGGCGATGGCAACAACGTCAGCCACTCCCTGCTGCTGCTGGGGGCGACGCTGGGCACCGACGTGACTCTGGTCTGCCCGAAAGGCCACGGCCCGGATACCCAGATCTTCCTGCAGGCCCAGGCGCTGGCGGCCCAGTCCGGTGCGACCATCCACATCAGCGATGACGTGGCGGCCATCGAAGGGTTTGACGTGGCCTACACGGATACCTGGGTCTCCATGGGTGACAACACGCCAATGGAGCAGGTAAAAGATATCTTTATGCCTTATCAGATCAACCAGGCCCTGCTCGACCGTACCGGCATCCAGCACGTGCTGCACTGCCAGCCGGCGCACCGGGAGCTGGAGATCACCTCTCAGGTCATGGACGGGCCTGGCTCCCTCATCATGGACGAGGCAGAAAACCGGATGCATATCCAGAACGCCGTGCTGCTGACCCTGCTTGGGCACAAATAACGGCAACCGACCCCAAATAACACCCTTTTATCGAATCATCATGGAGAGAAGTAAATGAGCGGAATCAACAAGATCGTACTGGCTTACTCGGGCGGACTGGATACCTCGGCCATCATTCCCTGGCTGAAGGAAAACTATGATGCGGAGATCATCGCCTTCGTCGCCGACGTCGGTCAGGAGCGTGACGATCTGGAAGGGATCGAGCAAAAAGCCATCGCCTCCGGCGCCACCAAGTGCATCGTCAAGGATCTGCGGGAAGAGTTCGTCAAAGAGTACGTCTACCCGACCCTGAAGACCGGCGCCGTCTATGAGGGCACCTACCTGCTGGGTACCTCCATGGCCCGTCCGGTGATCGCCAAGGCGATGGTCGAGGCCGCGCTGGCGGAAGGGGCCGATGCCATCTCCCACGGTTGCACCGGCAAGGGCAACGATCAGGTGCGTTTCGAAGGTGCGGTCGCCGCGCTGGCGCCCCAGCTGAAAGTGATTGCCCCCTGGCGTCTGTGGGACATGCGCTCCCGGGAAGATCTGCTGGCCTACCTGGAGACCCGCAACATCCCCTGCAAGGCGACCCTGAAGAAGATCTACAGCCGTGATGCCAACGCCTGGCATATCTCCACCGAGGGTGGCGAGCTGGAGAGCACCTGGAACGAGCCGTCCGAAGCGGTCTGGCAGTGGACCGTGCCCGCCGAGCAGGCACCGGATCAGCCGGAGTACGTCAAGCTGACCGTGGCCCAGGGTGAAGTGGTGGCCGTTGACGACCAGCCGCTCAGCCCGCACCAGATCCTGATGACCCTGAACGAGCGTGCCGGCAAGCACGGCGTGGGCCGCATCGACATCACCGAAAACCGGATGGTGGGCATGAAGTCCCGTGGCTGCTACGAGACCCCGGGTGGTACCGTGATGGTCGCCGCACTGCGCGCCGTGGAAGAGCTGGTCTTGGATCGCCCGACCCGCGCCTGGCGGGAAAAGCTGGGTGCCGAGTTCTCCCACTTGGTCTATGACGGTCGCTGGTTCACCCCGCTGTGCAAGGCCATCGTCGCCTCTGCCAACGCCATTGCCGAGGATCTCGACGGTGAAGTGGTGCTGAAGATGTACAAGGGTCAGGTCACCGCGGTGCAGAAGAAGTCGCCGAACAGCCTCTACTCCGAAGACTTCGCCACCTTCGGCGCCGACGAAGTGTACGACCAGAGCCATGCCGAAGGCTTTATCCGTCTCTACACCCTGGCCAGCCGGATCCGCGCCATGAAGGAGCAGCATCAGGCCATCGGCGGTGACCACACCCACGGCTAAGCAAGCGCGATAACCCGTTGATTCCGTTGAGGGGGCATGGCCCCCTCTTCTATAGGCAGAGGGCATGGCCCCCTCTTCTATAGGCAGAGGGCATGGCCCCTGAGCCATCATCGGCGGTGTGACAAGAGCGGCAGCGCCCCGGCCGCTTCTGTGCGATAACAGGGGCTGTGTGAATATGATGCTGACGGATTTTCTCCCTTCTCCCGCCTGCTGGAAAAACAAGGGGAGAAGGGTCGGGGATGAGGGGGAATTACCCTCACCCTAGCCCTCTCCCGGAGGGAGAGGGGAGCGGTTCGTAGTTGCTGGATGTGACATGTTCAACGGCAACAGCGTCGCTCACCACCGCACTGTTATGCAGAAAAATACAGGGCAAGATTTTTGCGCGCAGACCAAGGGGCTGCGCCAGTACGGCAGGCGCAAGGGCGCCGCCGACAACGCATTCAAGGAGAGCAGTATGGCACTTTGGGGTGGACGCTTCAGTCAGGGAGCAGATAGCCGGTTCAAGCAGTTCAACGATTCGCTGCGGTTCGATTACCGGCTGGCGGAGCAGGATATTCAGGGCTCCATGGCTTGGGCCCGCGCGCTGGTGAAAGTGGGTGTATTGACCGCCGATGAGCAGGGCAAGTTGCAGCAGGCGATGGAAGTGCTGCTCGCCTCGGTGCAGCAGGATCCTCAGCAGATCCTGATCTCGGATGCGGAAGACATTCACTCCTGGGTTGAGAGTGCGCTTATCGCCGCCGTCGGCGATCTCGGCAAGAAGCTGCACACCGGCCGCTCGCGCAACGATCAGGTCGCCACCGACCTGAAACTCTGGTGCAAGGCGCAGGGCGAGCTGCTGCTCGGCTCCATCACCGCCCTGCAACAGGGGCTGGTGGCCTCTGCCCGTGCCAATCAGGCTGCCGTGCTGCCGGGTTACACCCACCTGCAGCGGGCCCAGCCGGTCACCTACGCCCACTGGGCGCTGGCCTATGTGGAGATGCTGGAGCGGGATTATTCCCGGCTGCAGGATGCCCTCAAGCGCCTCGACACCAGCCCGCTCGGCTGCGGCGCGCTGGCGGGCACTGCCTATGCCATCGACCGCGAAGCCTTGGCGCTCGAGATGGGCTTTGCCGGCGCCACCCGCAACAGCCTGGATTCGGTCTCGGATCGGGATCACGTGGTGGAGCTGATGCACGTAGCGTCCCTCTCCATGACCCACCTGTCGCGCTTTGCCGAAGATCTCATCTTCTACAACACCGGTGAGGCGGGCTTTGTCGAGCTGTCCGATGCGGTCACCTCAGGCTCGTCGCTGATGCCGCAGAAGAAGAACCCGGATGCGCTGGAGCTTATTCGCGGCAAGACCGGCCGGGTGGTCGGCGCCCAGATGGGCATGCTGATGAGCCTGAAGGCGCTGCCGCTGGCCTACAACAAGGACATGCAGGAAGACAAAGAGGGGCTGTTCGATGCCCTCGACACCTGGCACGACTGCCTCGACATGGCGGCGCTGGTGCTGATCGATCTGAAGGTCAATGGCGAGCGCACCATGGCGGCGGCCCAGGGCGGCTACGCCAACGCCACCGAGCTGGCGGACTATCTGGTGGCCAAGGGGATTCCGTTCCGCGAGGCGCACCATATCGTCGGCGAGACCGTGGTCTACGCGATCCAGGTGAAGAAGCCGCTGGAGGAGCTGACCATCGGCGAGTTCCAGCGCTTCAGCCCGGTGATCGAGTTCGACGTCTACCCCAATCTGGAACTGGAAGCGACCCTGGCCAAGCGGGTTGCCAAAGGCGGCGTTGCCCGCGAGCAGGTAGAAGCGGCCCTTACCGCCGCAGAACAGTGGCTGGCCAAGCGGATCGGTTGATTAAGGTAAGAAAGGAAACAATTAGGAGAAGGGAGCTATCGTTGCTCCCTTTCTTTATTGATTTACACCGCTTTTAGCTCTACCGAATTAGTGGGTAACACCGAATCAATAGAGGCACCATTGTTATATCCGCATACCGATACTGCTGTTCCACAGAATGGACAATTGCTTTGGTACGCTATTGTGACTCTGAATGGCTTCACAGAATATCCATAGAATGGATTGCCACACTTATGGCAATTCATTGATTTTATTGAATATATATTTGATTCTCCGCGAATAGAAAGATCTGCATTCCTCTCTGCTATGGATATGAAACGGGTGGGCTATTTCATGGGAAATAGCCGCAATCACACTGAACATCACATCCATACGAATACGCTACCAGATAATTGATTGACTGGCTCGTCACCCACGGCAACCCACATTTCTGAAGCATTACGTACCATTTCACGCGCTGGCATTGAGCAGCTTGCCGATGCCTTCCCCCTTGCCGTTGGGCAGGGTTTGCTTGAAGGCATAGAGCAGTTGATCGAGGTTGAGGTCGCTGTTGCCAAGGGAGCCCTTGAGGGTGTCGAGCTCGCTCTGCAGCGCGTCGAGGCGGGTGCTCTGGGTGCCGTCGGCCAGCTGGGTGCGGGCGGCGTCGATGGCCTGGGGCAGCGACTGGCCCGAGAACTCCTGACCCAGGGTCTGCATCAGCGCCCCCATGAAGTGGTTGATGGCGGGGCGGTTCTGCTCGCTGTTGGCATCCTTGACCCCCAGCCGCTGGAACAGGCTCTGCACCGTGGGGGCGAGCCGCTCTTCCTGGACGGGAGTCTCGGCCTTGGCCTGTGGCGTGCCATCGCCGAGCAGCTTGCTGCCGAGCTTGAGGGCAAGGGAGGCGAGGGGAAGCAGGGTGCTGATGGCGATCATGATGTCACTCTCCGTACGACTGATGTCATGACGCAGCAGGGAATGGGCCAGTTTGGCGAAAATTCAGCCTGAAAATGGCAGGGGACTGATCCTGCTGTGAATTTAGTTTTTGCCTGGCAGGAGGCGGGGGAGCGTGGGAGGGGGCGGCGGCAAACCCTTGCAGCCCGGGGGCTGGCCGGTTTGCCGCCCGGCTTGCCGGATCAGAGTTCCTTGAACGGGCGGCGCTTCTCCTCCTCGATGACGATGGCCTCCAGATTGGCGATGCGCTCCTGCAGCTGGTTGATGAGCACGTCCTGTTTGCCGAGGCGGTCGGTGATGCGAATATCTCCCAGCTGGTAGCGGGCCCGCTTGCTGAGAAAGCCGAACAGTGCGCTGATGAAGACGATCAGCACGATACCGGTCCACATGGTCATGAGTGACTCCTTGCCGATGAACAAACGAGAAAACAGCCTGCTTGCCTTCTGTTGTCTCATACCCGATTGCCGGCTGCAATGGCCGACAATCGAGCACTGCGACCCGCGTCAGATCGTCTGCCAGAGCGGACGGCCGAGCCAGAGCCCCCACAGGGTCAGGTGCAGCAGCACGATGAACCAGAACACCCGGCGGTAGCTGCCCTTCTGGGTCTTGTGGCGCAACCAGTGGCGGGCCACCAGGGCGCCTGGCCAGCCACCGAACAGCTCCAGCAGGTGGAGCCGGGATTCGGGGATGCGCCAGCCGCCGCGAATGGCCTGGCGCTTGTCGTGGGCGTAGGCCAGCACCGTCAGCAGGCTCATGGTGGTGACGATGGCAAACGGCCACCAGTTGGCGTCAACCAGGCCGAGCCAGGCCGTCCACAGCAGGGGAAGCAGGGCGAGCCAGATCACAGGGCCAGCTCCCAGCCACGGGGGGCATCCGGGCTCAGGCTGCGGATCACGCGCGCCGGGTTGCCCACCGCCACCGAGTCGGCCGGAATGTCGCGGGTGACCACGGCGCCGGCACCTATGATGGAGCGCGGCCCTATGGTGACGCCGGGGCAGATGATGGCGCCGCCGCCAATCCAGCAGTCATCGCCGATCCGCACCGGCTTGTTGTAGGCGGTCCAGTTGCGTCGCTCCAGATAGTCCATGGTGTGGGTGGCGGTGTAGATCTGCACGTTGGGGGCCAGCAGCACATGGCTGCCGATGTGCACCTCGCCCACGTCGAGAATGGTGATGTTGAAGTTGAAGAAGGTCTTCTCGCCGATGTGGATGTTGCGGCCGAATTCGCAGGTGAAGGGCGTGCTGATCCAGCAGGAGTCGGGGCAGTGGCCGAACAGCTCGCCGCACAGGCGCTGGCGCAGGGCTTCGTCACCGGCCGGGGAGGCGTTGAGTTGTGCCAGCAGCGCCTGACCGCGGATCCGGTCGTTCGCTATCTCCTCGCTCTGGCTGTCCAGGGCGCCGCCCGCCAGTACCTTGTCCCAATCGCTTGCCATGCTACAGCTCCTCTCATGTGCCAAGAGGAGCCAGTATACGCGAGCACTTTGGCGGCGTCAGGCTGTCACTTGCTGCAAGCTCAGGCGCCGGGCCAGATCAGCGGCAGGATCAGCAGGGCCGAGACGAAGTAGGGCAGCAGTACCCGCAGCCCCAGCCGGCGGCCGCCGATCCCCAGGGCCAGCAGCCCCTTCACCAGCGAGTTGACCAGCCCCGCCAGCAGGATGCCGCGGGCCGCCACCTCCAGCGCCAGCTCCTTGTGGGAGAGCTGGGAGAGCGACAAGGTGATGGCGTCCACGTCGGTGATGCCGGAGACCAGCGACAGCAGGTAGACCCCGGAGTTGCCCACCTTGCTCTGCAGCAGGGTGGCCATGAAGCCGATCAGCGCCAGCAGCAGGCCGAACTTGATGGCGGTGGCCAGATCGAGCGGGTTGCTGGTCTGGGGCTGCACCGGGCCGTCGGTCAGCTCTTCGCGCTGGCGCCAGAACCAGAAGGCAAAGCCGTAGACGGTGGCCGCCAGCAGCAGCAGGGGCGCCGCCAGACGCATCGCCAGCTCGCTGTGAATGAGCAGTACCAGCACCAGCAGCCGCAGCCACATGGTGGCCCCCGCCAGCAGGATGCCGGTGGCCAGCAGCCGCTCCAGCCCGCCCTGCTCCTTGTTGAGGCGGGCGAACTGCAAGGTGAGGGCGGTGGAGGAGGCGAGCCCTGCCAGTATGCTGGTGAGCACCAGTCCGGCGCGGGTGCCGAGCAGGCGCACCGCGAAGTGGCCGCAAAACGAGATGCCGGCGATCACCACCACCATCAGCCAGATCTTGAAGGGGTTGAAGGCATCGAGGGGTCCCATCTCCTCGTTGGGCAGCACCGGCAACAGCACCAGCGAGATGAGCAAAAAGCGCAGGGTGGCGTGAAATTCGGTCTCGCTCAGAAACAGCATCCCCTGCTGGATCTTGCCCTTGAGCCCCATCAGCAAGGCTGCCAGCACGGCGCAGGCCACCGCCTCGCTCGGGCTCAGCAGCACCGACATCAGCCCCAGCAGATAGGTGAGCAGCATGGCCACCGAGCTGGTGAGGCCGAACTCCCCCTGCCAGCGCTGGGCCAGCCAGACCGAGAGGCCGCAACCCGTCACCACCGCCAGCAGACCGAGCAGCGGCAGCCAGGGGCCCAGGGTGGGCAGCAGCAGGGCGCAGACCCCGCCGAGCAGGCCGATGAGGCCGTAGGTCCGCATCCCGGCGATGCGCTGGTTGTCGCCCAGCTGGCGCACCTGCCAGCCCCGCTCCAGTCCGATGATGAGGCCGATGGCCAGCGAGACCAGGGCGCCATTGACGGGTTCTGCATTGATCCACATAACGACTTCCTTTTCGTCATCTGCCTGCCTTGTTTCCATGATGGCACAGCCGGCACCGGGCCAGCGCGGCCTGGCTCACAGAGTGCGCGAATGGCGCCTGTGGCCTCCTGATATGAGCAAATGAGATAAGCAAAGCGTTATTTCTTGGTTCTCGGCATAACAAGCCCACGGCATGCTGCATTCAACCCAACGAGATATGGAGTATCCCCATGAAACTGCGAATGACCGCCCTGACCCTGCTCTCCCTGCTGGCCCTCGGTCAGGCCAATGCCGCCGAGATCCGTTTGCTCAACGTCTCCTACGATCCGACCCGCGAACTGTTCCAGGAGTACAACGGCGCCTTCGCCAAGGAGTGGAAGGCGAAGACCGGTGACGACGTGGTGGTCAGCCAGTCCCATGGCGGCTCCGGCAAGCAGGCGCGCGCCGTGGTGGATGGGCTGGAGGCGGACGTGGTGTCGCTGGCGCTGGCCTACGACGTCGATGCCGTGGCCAAGCAGGGGCTGATTGCCGCTGACTGGCAGAGCCGGCTGGCCAACAATGCGGCGCCCTACACCTCCACCATCGTGTTCCTGGTGCGCAAGGACAATCCCAAGCAGATCAAGGACTGGGATGATCTGGTGCGCAAGGACGTGGCCATCGTCACCCCCAACCCCAAGACCTCCGGCGGGGCGCGCTGGAACTACCTGGCTGCCTGGGGCTATGCCCTGAAGAAGAGCGGCAGCGAGGAGGGGGCCAAGCAGTTCGTCGGTGATCTCTACAAGAACGTGAAGGTGCTGGACTCCGGCGCCCGCGGTGCCACCACCAGCTTCATCGAGCGCGGCCTCGGCGACGTGCTGCTGGCCTGGGAGAACGAAGCCCTGTTGGTGCTGGGTCAGCCCGGCAATAGCGACAAGTTCGAGCTGGTGGTGCCGTCGGTCTCCATCCTGGCCGAGCCGCCGGTGGCGGTGGTGGACAAGGTGGCCAAGAAGCACGGCACCGAGGCGGTGGCCAAGGCTTACCTCGACTACCTCTACTCCGACGAGGGGCAGCGCATCATCGCCAAATATCACTACCGCCCCAGCAACCCGGCGATCCTGAAGGAGACTGCAGCCCAGTTCCCGCAACTGGCGCTGTTCACCGTCAAGGATCTGGAAGGGGATTGGGACAAGGCGCAGAAGAAGCACTTCGCCCAGGGCGCCCTGTTTGACCAGATCTACCAGCCGGGTCGCTAAGCGGCCGGCCATCGCCAACTTAACTGGCCCCTGTGCCAGCTGATAGGAGCACCAAGATGAACAAGATCCTCCTGGTTCCCGGTCTGCACAACAGTGGGCCGGATCACTGGCAGAGCCGCTGGCACCAATACTTCCCCCACTGGCAGCGGATGGTGGGGTTGCCGTGGGATCGCCCTGACCTCACGGTCTGGAGCGCCAAGCTGGCGAGCAAGCTGCGCAGCCGGCGTGGCCGGGCCCATCTGGTGGCTCACTCCTTCGGCGCGCTGGCGGCCATCACGGCGGCGCGCCAGCAGCCCGACAAGGTGGCCTCGCTGTTCATCGTGGCCCCGGCGGATCCGGCCCGCTTCGGCTTGCCAGACGAGCTGCTGGCTGGTTCGCTCAAGGTGTCGGCCCAGCTGGTGGCCAGCCGCAATGACCCCTGGATGAGTTTTGAGCGGGCCGAGTACTGGAGTCGTCAGTGGCAGGTGCCGCTGTTCGATGCCGGCGAGGTGGGCCACATCAATGCCCAGTCCGGCCACGGCGAGTGGAACCAGGGGCTCAACCTGCTCGGCACCCTCTATCGGCGGGCTGAGATGGTGGTGGAGCCGACGCCGGCGGTGTGGGAGCGGCGGGCGGCCTTGAGTTTTCGCTGAGTGACGAGCGTTGATCACAGAGGTTTGGAACAGAGAAGGAGGGCAGGCACCCGACACCACGACAGTCTGATTTGGATAGCTTGGTACATTGCACGACGCTCCATTTTTAGGTCTTTTATTTATATAAAAGACCTTTTTTTCATTTTATGGCTCTAAAAGCCTTGTCCGCCGCTGTTAGACAAAAAAGTGCTTAGCAAAGGCGTTATTGGTGTTTGTTGCCCCAAACAGGAATGCGCAGAATCGCTGTATCTAATGTTTTTCATAACAAACGGATGCGTTATGCGATTTGGTTCTTACTCCGTGCTGCCGGGCTTCGGCCCGACCCTCGGCTTCAGCCTGCTCTATCTGGGCGTGCTGGTGCTGCTGCCGCTCTCGGCGCTGGTGCTGTTCGCGGTGAACAATCTGACCCTGGCCGAGTTCTGGCAGGTGATAGGTTCGCCGCGGGTGCTCGCCTCCTTTCGTCTGAGCTTCGGGGCCGCCCTGGTGGCGGCGTTGCTCAACGCCCTGTTCGGCCTGATCCTGGCCTGGGTGCTGGTGCGCTACACCTTCCCCGGCCGTCGACTGGTGGATGCCCTGATCGACCTGCCGTTCGCCATGCCCACCGCCGTCTCCGGCATCGCCCTGTGCGCCATCTTCGCCCCCAACGGCTGGATCGGGCAGTGGGTCGCCCCGTTTGGCATCGAGCTCGCCTACAACCCCATCGGGGTGGTGATCGCGCTCACCTTCATCGGGCTGCCGTTCGTGGTGCGCACCCTGCAGCCGGTGCTGCGGGAAGCCGAGACCGAGCAGGAGGAGGCCGCCGCCAGCCTGGGTGCCGATCGCTGGCAGACCTTCATCCGGGTGCTGTGGCCGACCCTGGTGCCGGCCCTGCTGACCGGCTTTGCCCTGGCCTTTGCACGGGCGGTGGGGGAGTACGGCTCCGTCATCTTCATCGCCGGCAACCTGCCGATGGTGTCGGAGATTGCGCCGCTGATGATCATGAGCCACCTGGAGGAGTACGACTATGCCGGCGCCTCCGCCATCGCCGTGGTCATGCTGCTGATCTCTTTCATTTTGTTACTGCTTATCAACAAGTTGCAGGCCTGGAGCTGGGCCCGTATCGGAGGGAGCCGGATATGAACGCATCCAACGCAAGCCTGGCGCTGGCCACGGGCGAGGCGGCGCCGACCACCTCGGTGCGCCAGCCACCCGTCATCCGCGAGCCGGTCTGGGTCAAGTGGCTGCTGATCACGGTCGGCCTCGGCTGGTTTGCCGCCCTGCTGCTGCTGCCGCTGGCCACCGTCTTCATCCAGGCGCTGAGCCCTGGCTTGGCCTTCTTCTGGCACGCCATCAGCGAGCCGGACGCCCTCAGCGCCCTCGGCCTCACCGCCCTGGTGACCCTCTGCTCGGTGCCCCTCAACCTGCTGTTCGGGATAGCGGCGGCCTGGGCCATCGCCCGCTTCCGCTTCCCGGGCCGGCAGCTGCTCATCACCATCATCGATCTGCCGTTCTCCGTGTCGCCGGTGATCGCGGGCCTGATGTTCGTGCTGATGTTCGGCAGCCGTGGCTGGTTCGGCGAATGGTTGAGCGAGCACGACATCAAGGTGATCTTCGCCACCCCCGGCATCATCCTGGCCACCACCTTCATCACCGTGCCCTTCGTGGTGCGCGAGCTGCTGCCCCAGATGGAGGCGCGCGGCCCGGAAGAGGAAGAGGCGGCCATCATGCTGGGGGCGAGCGGCCTGCAGATGTTCTGGCGGGTCACCCTGCCCGGCATTCGCTGGAGTCTGATGTACGGCCTGCTGCTCTGTACCGCCCGGGCGGTCGGGGAGTTCGGTGCCGTGTCGGTGGTCTCCGGCCACATTCGTGGCCAGACCAATACCCTGCCGCTGCACATCGAGATCCTCTACAACGAGTACCAGACCGGCGCCGCCTTCGCGGTGGCCAGCCTGTTGGCCCTGTTCGGGATCTTCACCCTGCTGGGGGAAACCCTGCTGGCCCGGCTGCGTGCCCAGCCCACTCACTCTCACTGATCACCGAATTCAAGAGGCTGCCATGAGCATTCAGGTACAAGGACTCAACAAGCATTTCAACCAGTACGCGGCGCTGGCCGACATCAACCTCGACTTTCACGACGGTGAGCTGGTGGCGCTGCTCGGCCCCTCCGGCTGCGGCAAGACCACGTTGCTGCGGATCATTGCCGGGCTGGAGCAGGCCGACAGCGGCAGCGTGATCATCCGCGGCGAGGATGCCTCGGATCTGCACGTGCGCGAGCGCAACGTCGGCTTCGTGTTCCAGCACTACGCCCTGTTTCGTCACATGACGGTGTTCGAGAACGTGGCGTTTGGCCTTAGGGTCAAGCCGCGCAGCGAGCGACCGGCCGAGGGGGCGATCCGCGCCAGGGTCAAGGAGCTGCTGGATCTGGTGCAGCTCAGCCACGTGGCCGCGCGCTACCCCACCCAGCTCTCCGGCGGTCAGCGCCAGCGGGTCGCGCTGGCCCGCGCGCTGGCGGTGCAGCCCAAGGTGCTGCTGTTGGACGAGCCCTTCGGCGCCCTCGACGCCCAGGTGCGCAAGGAGCTGCGCCGCTGGTTGCGGGAGTTGCACGACGAGCTGCACGTCACCAGCCTGTTCGTCACCCACGATCAGGAGGAGGCGCTGGAGGTGGCGGACCGGGTGGTGCTGATGAATGCCGGCAAGGTCGAGCAGATCGGCACCCCGGCCGAGGTCTACGACCAGCCCGCCAGCTCCTTCGTGCACAGCTTCCTCGGCAGCGTGAACCTGTTTCGCGGCCGGGTGGCCGGGCAGGGGCTCGGTATCGGCGAGCAGCTGCTGGGCGGGCCCATCAGCTCCCAGCTGGCGGAGGGCAGCGCGGCCGTCGCCTATGTGCGGCCCCACGAGCTGGAGATACTGCCGGCGGATGCGCCGGGCGGCATCAGCGCCACCATCACCCGCCTGCTGCCCATGGGGCCACGCATCCGGGTGGAACTGCGTGGCAATGGGGATACAAACGGTGCACACTTCGAAGCCGAGCTGAGCAAGGAGGCGGCCCGCGCCTTCAGTCCGGGCCAGGGGGTGCGGCTGGTGGCCAAACAGGCTCAGCTCTACCCGGATTACCAGATTTAAGTGGCAGGCCCCTGGCGGGCCGCGCAGGCAGCGTGACCATGGCGGGATCTGCCCGCCTGGGATACAACAGGGTCAGTATGGCGGTCAGAGTTCAGGCTCGGGCGGCCAGACAAGATAACAACAAGGCGGCGGGGAGAACCCCGACCTGCCGGTCAGCGCAGGAGGCGATGACGTGAATTTTCAGCAGTTGCGAATTATCCGGGAGGCGGCACGGCGGGATTACAACCTGACCGAGGTGGCCAATGCCCTGTTTACCTCCCAATCCGGGGTCAGCCGTCATATCCGCGAGCTGGAAGAGGAGCTGGGGATCGAGCTGTTCATCCGCTACGGCAAGCGGCTGCTCGGCATGACCGAGCCGGGCAAGGAGCTGCTGGTGATCGCCGAGCGCATCCTCAACGACGCCAACAACATCCGCAAGCTGGCCAGCACCTTCGCCAACCGCGAGTCGGGCCGGCTGCTGGTGGCGACCACCCATACCCAGGCCCGCTATGCCCTGCCACGAGTGGTGAAGGCGTTTCGCGAGCAGTTCCCGCTGGTACAGCTGGAGCTGCGCCAGGGCAGCCCGGAGGAGATAGTGCGGCTGGTGCAGACCGGCGAGGTGGACATCGGCATCAGCAGCGAGCAGCTCGACAAGAGCGAAGGGGTGGTGGCCTTTCCCTACTACCGCTGGCACCACAATATCGTCGTGCCGGAGCAGCATCCGCTCACCGCCGAGCGGGAGCTGACCCTGGCGGCGCTTGCACACTGGCCCATCATCACCTACCAGGCCGGCCTGACCGGGCGGGCGCGGGTGGACGAGGCGTTTGCCGAGGCGGGCATCGCTCCGCAGATCCTGTTGACCGCGCAGGACTCCGACGTCATCAAGACCTATGTCGAGCTGGAGATGGGGGTGGGCATACTGGCGGACATGGCGTTTGACACCCAGCGCGACAAGGGACTGGTGCAGCTGGACGGCAGCCGGCTGTTCGCGCCCCACACCGCCTGGATCGGTCTCAAGCAGGGGCAGTTCCAGCACAACTTCGCCTGGCAGTTTATCCAGCTCTGCAACCCGGAGCTGGCGCTGGCGGACATTCAGGCCCGCGCCATGGGCAGCGAGGCGGCCATCGATTTCCAGATCTGAGGTGGTGCACCAGAAAAAACGGGGAGCCAGTGGCTCCCCGTTTTGTTGATGGTGTCATGCTGTGCCTGCGGCTCAGTTCACCGGGATCCAGGCATCCTGCCAATTGGTGCCGACCCCGGGCTCATACTGGGTGGCACTGGCCGACCACTGGCTGCACCAGCCGCGATAGGGGAAGGGCTTGCACTGGTAGACCTTGCCGTTCTTGGGCTGCAGCACCTTGGTGCCGTCGGTGTAGGACTTGAGCCCGTCCGGGAAGGTGAACTGGTAGTCACCGCCGGCGGCCGGATCCTTGAGCATCAGATCCAGAGTCTGCTGCACCGCATCGCCACCGGCCTTGGGTTTGCCCTCGATCACCAGCTGGTGGTGACCGGCGCTGAGCCCGGTCAGCGGCATGGTGAAGCTGTGAGTGCTGTCCTTGATGTCGGCGCTGGTCTGCCCCTTGGCGGCCCCACCGTGATCATACAGGGTGTTGGTGACGGTCAGATCGCCCTCGGCGGCCACGGTAAAGTTGAGGGTAAGCTTGCCCTCGTCGAGCAGGTAGTTGCTCTCCAGGCCGCTCACGCTGACACCATTGCTCACCGGCGGCTGCTGTTGCTCGAGCTGGATCTCGACCCGCTCCAGGGCGCTGCCCGCCTTGAAGTAGACCGGGTTCTGGCCGTAGACGGGGTTGAACTGGCCTTCGCCGCTCTGCTGGCCGGCGCGGATCTGGCTCTGCTCTGCATTGATCTTGCTCGCCAAGGCATGGGTCCAGTTGTTCTTCTGGCCCTGCTCCGGGCTGGCGATGGTCAGCTCGGTCTGCAGATCGGGGCGCACGCCGTTGGCGTCGAACACCAGGGTTCTGGCCTTGTCGCCGACCGCCAGCTCGGTGGAAGGATAGATGGTGCCGCCCTGGCTCCAGGCCAGCGGCGGCTGGGTGCCGCCCTTGAAGTTGGCGTCGATCACGTTATAGAAGCTGTTGCTGGTGTCCCCCACTTCCCACACCCCCAGGATCACCTGATAGCCGGTGCGCTGGGGCAGGTTGCACTGGTGGGTGACCTGCTTGGGCGGCTGGGTCATGTTGCCGTCCACCACGCAGAAGGGTGTGAGCTCGAAGGCGGCGCGGGTCAGCGGCTGGTTCGGGTTCCAGTCCTGCTTGGTAAGGTAGTAGCGCCAGTTGCGGGTGACGTGGTTGGCGGTGAAGGTCCAGCTGATGGCGAAGGGGCCGGCCTGCACCTCGCGGCGGGTCCAGCGGTCGCTGGTCTGGGCGTTCAGCTCGCGCCAGCTGGCACTGCCGGCCGAGGCGATCTGGCCATCGGGCGGGCCGGCCTGCGGGAAGCCGGAGGGGCCTTCCACGCTCTGGGGCTCCCATTGCACCGCGCCACACTGGCTGTTGCCGCCGGTCTTGCACAGGTAGTTGCGTGATTCCGGCTGGCTGATGTAGCCGTGGGCGAGCACGCTGCCACTGACCAGCAGGGCGAGCGTCGCAGCGACGTGATTGAGTTGGATTTTTGCTGCCATACATTCCTCTGTTCGACAGATGTGGGCAGTCAAGTTGGCAGGGGGAGTTCCCCGAAGCACGATGTGGCAACCCCGCTATCCTGGACGACATGTCTTTAGACCGGAGGCTTTGCGTCCTGGCCTTTCAACCAGTTTGCCAAATGACTACATAAAGGGTCATGGTGTCGCGTTTGGCGACAACCCATCATGGCTATTTTTGATTAAATAATTAAGTGTAAATCTTTACAGCTTGACCTCATCGGAGTAGAGCAAACACTTAACTGTTTGTTTTTAAATGGTGGTTAACTGAACGTCGCCGTATCAATGTCGTCGAACAGGTCGACAAGATGCAAAAAATCCACATTTTTCATCAATGAAGCACGCCCCCGTCAGCCGGGCTGACGGGGGCGTGCGCTGCGACAGGGCAGGACGGATCAGTGGCGAACGCGGGGGCGTTCAGCCGGGCTCACCTGCCGGTGCAGAGGGGCGAGCCGCTGCTCCAGCTGCTGGTCGATGGCGCTGCCGAGCTTGAATACCGCCAGCCGCTCGTCCAGGCTGCGCGAAAGTCCGGCCAGCAGTTCGCTCTCCTGGGCCAGCTGGGAAGCGGACTGTGACATCTCCAGCGCCGAGTCGTTGATGCCGCTGACGTTGCGGTTCATGTCCTCCGCCACCATGCTCTGCTGCTCCGCGGCGGTCGCTATCTGGGTCGCCATGTCGCTGACGTGCTGGATATGGTTGACGATGAGGGAGAGATCCTGGCCCGCCTTCTCCGACTGGCTGACACTGCTCTCCGCCAGCTTGCGGCTGGCGTCCATGGCGCTGGCGGCGGTCACCGCCCGCTGTTGCAACTGGGCTATGGTGCTCTGGATCTCCTCGGTGGACTGGCGGGTACGGCTGGCCAGCTGGCGTACCTCGTCGGCCACCACGGCAAACCCGCGGCCCTGCTCGCCGGCGCGGGCCGCCTCGATGGCGGCGTTGAGGGCCAGCAGGTTGGTCTGCTCCGAGATGGCGCTGATGACCGCCGTCACCTCGCTTATCTGCATCACCCCCTCTTTAAGCTGGTTGACCTGCAGGGTGGCCTGCTCCACCTCGGTGGCCAGCGCCTGGATGCCGTGCACGCTGGCGTGCACGTCACGGTTGCCGAGACCGGCTTCGCTGGTGGCGTCCTGAGTATCGCGGGCGGTGTTCTCGGCGTGGCCCGCCACGTCGGAGATGGTGGCGCTCATCTCGTTCATGGCGGTGGCGAGCTGGGCCAGCTGATCCCGCTGGCTGTTGACCGCCTGGTTGGTCTGCTCGGCGGAGGCGGCGATGCGCAGGGCGGCATCCGCCACGTTGCGGGCCCCCTGGCTCGCCTCCAGCAGGGCGCGGCGAATGGCATCGAGTCCCTGGTTGGTGCAGCTGGCGACGGCCCCCAGCTCATCCTTGCCGTGTACCGGGATGCTCACCACCAGATCGCCGGCGGCCACCTGTTGCATGGCCCGGTTAATCTCGGCCAGCGGATTGACGATGGAGCGGCTGATGGCAAAGCCCAGCAGCCCCATCAGCAGGGTCACCAGCAAGGTAGCGCCCCCCATCAGCTGATACTGGGACCAGATGGTGGCCTGGATGTCCTGCAGCAGTACGCCGGAGCCGAGGATCCAGCCCCAGGGCTGATAACCGGCCACCAGCGACATCTTCTGGGCAGCCTCGCCGGAGGGGGAGATCCACTTGTATTCCAGCCGGCCGCTGTGGCCCCCCTTGCCGAGATCCACCATCTGCTGCCAGTGGACGCCGGCGGTAGCGGTGCCGCTCTCGCCCATCTGCTGGCCGACCAGCTCGGGCCTGACGGGGTGCACCACCATCCGGCGGTTCTCGTCCAGCACGAACAGGTAGTTGTCGCCGTCAAAGCGCATGCTGTTGAGCATGGCCTTGGCTTCGGCCTGGGCCTGGGGGACAGGCAGGGTGGTCGCCAGCGTCTGGATCCGGCTCATGGCGAGATCCAGTACGGCCTGCAGCCTGGCTTCCCGTTCACTCATCAGGTTGCGATGCAGGGCACTGACCGAGATGAGCAGCAGTGCGATGAAACCGATCAGCGCCAGTGAGAGCAACAGCATCAGTTTGCGGCTCACGGCAATATCACCGAGCTTGAACATAGTCTCTTCCTTAACTTTCCCGTGCGGGTCTGGTGGTGGCCAGTCCGTTGGCTGGCCCTGATTATTTTGTTATTAACATTTAATTAACTTTCAATGGCTTGGGGCCATAAAACGCCAATTGAGCAATTTGACAATCAGTATAGCCAGCAGACAGAAACCCTCGCTTTTGATAGCGTGATGGCGCGCATCCCGGCGCACTATTTGTCTGCTCAATTTGCAGAAAATGTGAATGAGTTGGCATTTCACCAAAAAGGAGTGGGCGCCCTCGCGGCCGCCCCATAACAAGAGGGAAGTTATGAGTTCCATTGCCAGGAATTATCTCAACCAGCTCAACGCCGACTACCTGCAGGTACACAAGCGCAAGGAGGATCTGTTCTGGTCCACCTACATGGGCACCAGCGACGATCAGGCCGGCTTCACCGCCGCCGAGCAGGCCTACAAGGCGTTCTGCGCCGATCCGGCGCGCCTGCCGATACTGCGGCAGATGCAGGCCCAGGCCGAGGAGACCGAGCTCAAGCGCGGTCTGGGGGGCTGGATCGCCTTCTTCGAGTGCAACGTCATCGAGGATCCTCAGGCCGCCGCCCTGATGGACGAGCTGGTGGCTGCCGAGGCGGCGCTGTTTGCCCACCGCCGGGAGCTGAAGCTGACCTTGCTGGATGAGCAGGGCCGGCAGGTGGCCGGCAGCCTGCCCGCCGCCAGCACGGCGCTGGCCGCCAGCAGCGACGAGGCGGTGCGCCAAAGCGCGCTCGCCATGTTCCACACCCTGGAGCAGTGGGTGGTCGACAATGGCTATCTGGCCATCGTCGCGCTGCGCAACCGCTTCGCCCGCGCCATGGGTTATCGCGACTACTTCGACTACAAGGTGCACAAGAACGAGCAGATGAGCCCGGCGCAACTGTTCGCCATTCTCGACGACTTCATCGCCGGCACCGAGCAGCGGCTGCACCAGAGCCTGGCAGAGCTGAAAGCGGCCAAGGGGGAGGCGGCCCTGCTGCCCCACAACCTGCGCTACAGCGTGAGTGGCGACGTGACCCGCCAGCTCGACCCTTACGTGCCCTTCTCGCGGGCGCTGCAGGACTGGGTCGAGAGCTTTCGCCGGCTCGGCATCCAGTACCGCGGCGCCACCCTCACCCTGGATCTGCTGACCCGGGAGGGGAAATACGAGAACGGCTTCTGCCACGGCCCGGTGCCGAGCTTCTGGCAGGAGGGGGAGTGGGTGCCGGCGGTGGTCAACTTCACCAGCCTGGCCAACCCGGCCCAGGTGGGCAGCGGCTGGAGCGGGCTCAACACCCTGTTCCACGAGGGGGGCCACGCGGCGCACTTTGCCAATGTCACCGGCAACGCCCCCTGCTTCTCCCAGGAGTTCCCGCCCACCTCCATGGCCTACGCCGAGACCCAGTCGATGTTCTGTGACAGCCTGCTGGACGACGCGGACTGGCTCAAGCGCTACGCCAGAAACGCAGCGGGGGAGCCGATCCCCGATGCGCTGATCAAGGCGATGATCGAGGCGCGCCAGCCGTTTCGCGCCTTCAATGAGCGCCAGATCGCGCTGGTGGCCTACTTCGAGCGGGATCTCTACGCCATGGACGAGGCCGAGCGCACCCCGGCCGCCGTGCTGGCGCTGGCCCGCCGCTGGGAACGCCAGATCCTGGGGGTGGAGAGCCCGCGCCCGCTGCTGGCGATCCCGCACCTGCTCAACCAGGAGTCGGCCTGCGCCTATCACGGCTATCTGCTGGCGCTGATGGCGGTGGAGCAGACCCGCGCCTACTTCTTGAAACGCGACGGCTACCTCACCGACAACCCGCGTATCGGGCCGGATCTGGCCGCCCACTACTGGGGACCGGGCAACGGCATGACCCATGACGAGACGCTGCAAAGCCTGACCGGCAAGGGCTTCAGCGCAGGGCCGCTGGCCCGGGCCTGCAACCAGAGCGTGGCCGAGGCGTGGCAGCAGGCAGAGGCCTGCATGGCGGCAGCCCGCCAGCGTCCGCCGGTCGGCGAGGGTGAGCCGCTCAATGCCCGCATCCGGGTGGTTCACGGCGACCAGCTTATCGCCGACAATAGCGGCTCCGAAGCGGCCATGCTGGCCGACTTCGAGCGCTGGATCCGCGACCACTACCAGGAGCCGGTGACCAGCCACTGAGGCGCAAGCCGGTGAACATGCGTTATGTCAGACCCCTGCCGCGGCAGGGGTCTGTTTTCATGGGAAGGAGTCGAGGGTGGGAACAACAGCGCGGTGGCGGTGGCTTCTGGCCACGCTGCTGCTGACGGGAGGGCTGGCGCAGCCGGCCCGGGCACTGCAGGCGCTGACCGAGCAGATGCCCCCTTACAACTATCAGCTGGCCGGTCAGCCGGTGAGCGGTTTCTCGGTGGATCTGCTGCATGCCCTGCTGACGCGCAGCGGCCTGGCGCTGCGCGGTGACATCCAGCTGCAGCCCTGGGCGCGGGCCTATCAGAATGCCCGCTATCAGGCGGGCAGCATCCTCTTCTCGGTGGCGCGCACCCCGGAGCGGGAGCAGCAGTTCCAGTGGGTGGGGCCGGTCGGGCCGCGCACCATCAGGGTGTGGCGACTGAGCTCGCGCACCGACATCCAGCCCCGCAGCCTGCAGGAGGCGAGCCACTACCGGATCGCCGTGGTGCGCAATTCGGCCTCGGCCCAGCAGCTGATCCGCCAGGGGCTGGCGCCGGTCAGCGTCAACAGCGAGGAGGACAAGTTTCGCATGCTGCTGCGCGGCCGGGTGGATCTGGTGACGGCGCTGGATCTGGGGGCCGCCTTTCACATGCACCAGCTGGGCCACGGCTTGGCGGCGCTTACCCCGCTGTTCGTCTATGACGACGGCGAGCAGTACTACTTCGCCCTCAACCTGGCGACGGAGCCGGCTAAGGTGCAGGCCCTGCAGCGGGCCCTCGACCAGATGCGCCAGGATGGCTCGCTGGAGGTGCTGCGCCGGCGCTGGCTCAACCTCCATGCAGTGCCACCCGTCCCGGCCAGCGGGGCGACCCCCTCCTGATGGCGGCCCCGGCTCAGCCCTGGATCTTCAGCACGCTGACCGGTTTGTCCTTGAGCGCCACCAGCAGTTGCCTGCCCGGCAGCTTGTGGCCGTCGATCATGATGGAGCTGTGGCCGAAGTTGGCCACCAGCCGGCTGCCGTCCGAGAAGCGGGTCTCCTGCACCCGGCCTACCCCGTCACGCCAGCGAAAGCCCACCAGCGCCTTGTCCCACAGCGCCTCGTGCAGCGGGCCGAACTGGCTGTCGAGCCTCACCAGCTCCGGCAGGCGGCTCGCCAGCGTGCTGCGACTCAGGTTGACCAGCGGCGGCGTGTTGTAGAGCAGGCCGAGCAGGGCGCGCTCCTCCTTGATGCCCGGGAATTTCAGGTTGTCCAGCAGCCAGTGGTGGCTGTTGAGCACGGAGTCGTGGAACACCGCCTGATAGAGGGGCAGCCGATCCGCCGGGTTGAACACCGTCTTCAGGTAGCGCGGCTTGAGCCGGGCGGGCTGAAAGAAGACCTGCGGCGCCTCGTCCGGCCACCACTTGCCGAGGTAGTAGGGGGACTTGGCCTGCTTGCGCATGGCGGCATCGGTCCAGCCAAACCCCCAGCTCTGGATGCCGTGGGCAAACAGCAGCGGCTTGCTGGTGAGGGCGTTGCCATCCTCCGAGCCGAGCACCAGCCCGAGCCGCTCTCCCACCCAGCTCATACGGGCGTTGCGGTCGGCGATCATCGCCTGGCTGCCCTGCTGGTGGGCCGGGTTGTAATCGTTGGAGGCCATGGCGGTGCCGTCCACGTCGAGGAACAGGCTGTTGATGCCGCTGGCCTTGGCCAGCTCGCTCATGCGGCTCTTGGCAAACGGCAGGGTGCAGCCGGGGTTGAGATAGACCCCCTCGCCACCAAAGCCGGGCTTGGGCTTGCCGCTGGCCTCGACGATGGCGCAGCGCTTGCCGATCTCCGGCGGCAGCTGGGCGGTGAGCCAGCTGTCGTTGGTGCCGGGCGCGATGGCGGTATCGTAGGAGTCATAGCTGCCCACCAGATAGCCCTGGCGCTGGGTGGCGGTGAGGGCATAGCCCTGCTGCAGGGCTGCCGTCCACTGCGGGGTGCCGAGCCACAGCTTGCGCAGTCCCGCCTGCTGCAGCGCCTCGATCACCGGCAGCGACAGCCCCTGGCCCCAGCGCTCCTGCGCCACCAGTTGCTCGCCGAACTGGCTCCTGACCCACTGCTGGCGCAGGGCCAGCACCTTGCTCTGGGCCTGCGGGCCCTGCTGGGCAGGCAGCGGCAGCTGGTCGGCAATCAGCCGGTTGAGACCCGCCATGATCAGCGCCTGCTGCCAAGGCTCTGGCGCCTTGGCGGCCAGCGCCTCCTGCTCTTCACTGTTGAAGCCTTGCAGCCACTCCGGCTTTTGCCGGAGCTTGGCCTGCAGCGCGGGCCAATCGGTCACATCTTGCCGATCGAGCAGATCATCGCCCCACAGGTAGACATGGCTGGCGCCGATCAGCCGCCGCCCGGCGGGAATGCGGGCGACCTTGTCGGCCAGAGACTGCCAGGCCCCCTCGCTCTGCAGCCACGCCCGGTAGCGGCGGGCGCCGGCCAGCCAGTCATCCCCCACGCTCAGCCGCACCACCATAGGCGCCTGCTGGTTGAAGCTGCTGAATTCATGGCTGGCGCTCAGTTGCAGCCGGCCTCCCTGGCGGCTGAAGCGAAGCCGGTTGTCGTAGGGGGTCTGTAGGATCCAGCTGTAGGTCTGCTTGCCGGCATCCTGGCTCCAGAGCGGCAGCTTGAGGTCGTAGTGGGTGTTGAGCTCGGCCAGCTCGTCGCCGACATAGCCGAGCCAGTCGCTGTCGCGCACCGAGAAGCGGCTGCCCTCGCCGAAGGCCAGGGAGAGGTGGGTCTGGTTTTTCGGCAGGCTGAACCAGGCCAGCTGACGGGGACTGTCGCTGACCAGCGTCAGCAAGAGGTCGTCGCCATCCAGCTTGACCTCCACCCTGGCGTCCTGGGCGGGCCAGTGCCAGCTGGCCTGCTGCTCCCCTTGTTGCAACTGATCGACCTGGCGAGCGGGCTGGCCCGCGCTGACCGGGATCTGGTTGACCGAGATGGCCAGGGTATCGGGATCGATGCGGTAACGCTGGGTCTCGCCCTGCAGCGTCAGGGGGGCGGCGGCCAGCGGCGCCGCCAGCAGTGAAATCAACAGCCAGCCCAGTGCTGGCGCCCGTATCGGCAAACCGTTCATGCAACATCCTTGACCTGATTGATGCCATCAGGGTACGCCGACGCCCGCCCCCCGGTACAGCCAAATCTGCTTAACCCATATGGGGTGAATGGCCTCATTCCAGCCCTTTTTGGAGTCATTTTCATGCGGCAAAAAAGCATCATTCGAACCCTCTCTCAGCCCCGCCAGCACTGACTTGCGCGACTCATCCTGCGGGTGTGAACCTCCCGCGCCCATTTTTTCGACGCCCCATATAGGGGGGTGCCAGCCTGCTCGACGGTTTCTAGCATGCCTGCTCACTTTGAACGCAATTCATTGTTTTATAAGGATTGTTTTTGACTGGAGTATCAGTATGAAGAGAGCGAAATGGAAGCCTTGGCTGGGGTTGTGCGCCCTCTTGGTCGGGGTGATCGGCTGGTACCTGTGGCCGCAAGCGGTGGCGCCCGGTCAGGCGGCAGGGGGTGAGGAGGGCGTGGCGGATAGCGGCCCGCTGGCGGAGCTCACGCCGCTCGCCGCCATGCCTGCCCCCGTGCTCAAGCCGGCGCCGGTCGCGGCCCCCGCCAAGCCGGATCGGCTGCGGGAAGATGGCAGCCAGCAGCTGGAGACCCCCTGGCAGGCGGCCGAGGTGGATGCCGACTTTCCGCTGGCGGAGCCCGGCGATGCGGTCGAGCAACCCCAGCCGATCGCCCTGCAGGGCAGCGACCTGGAGCGGGCCCAGGTGGGCGACAGCGTGGCCCTGCCGCTGCCGGACGGCAGCACCCTGCAGGCCAGGGTGACCAAGGTTGAACTGCAGCGGGGCGGGGAGCGCAACTGGCAGGGGGAAATTCGGGTCGACGGTGACAGCTATCCGGTCAATTTCACCGTCGGCAAGCAAGCGACTTTCGGGTTCATCGGCACGCCGCAAGGCAGTTACTCCGTCGAGACCCTGGGAGGCAAGGGCTGGGTTTACAAGAACCCGCCGCTGGATCTGGGTCATGGCGGCGATGACGCCCTGATCCCGACTCACCAATAACAACAGGAAAGGAAGATCACATGCAGAAAACCACCTTGGGGATCATGATTGCGGGATTGCTCGGGGCGACCCCGGTGCTGGCGGAAACCATCGACCTGATGGTGCTGCACAGTCCGGGGCTGGCGGCCCGCTATCAGGGGGACGCCCAGACCCGGATCCAGCACATGATCAACGTCACCAACCAGATCTATGCTGCCAGCGGCCTGGATCTGACGGTGCGGGCCGTGCACGACCAGCAGGTCAATTACCCGGATGGCGGCACCGACAAATCCGCGCTCAATGCGGTGACCTACCAGCAGGATCCGGCCTTCAAGCAGGTACCGACCCTGCGCACCCGCTATGGCGCCGACATGGTGGTGCTGATGCGCCCCCAGACCGGTGACCATGGCAGCTGCGGGCTGGCCTGGGTTGGCGGTTCCGCGACCTATACCGATGGCCGCAAGGCGTATGCCGACGGGGATGTCTCCCAGGATGCCGGCAGCATGTTCAGCCATGTCACGGCCACCGGCTGTGGCGACGTGGTGCTGGCGCACGAGCTGGGTCACAACATGGGGCTCAACCACTCCCGCCTGCAGGATGGCACGGGGGGCACTTATCACTATGCGCTGGGGCACGGGGTGCGGGGTTCCTTCGCCACCGTGATGGCTTATCCCTCCAGCTTCGGGGTCTACAGCCACGAGTACAAGTTCTCCAGCCCGGACCTGATCTGCAAGGGGCAGCCGTGCGGCGTGGATTACCGGGATCAGGCCAACGGAGCCGATGCGGTGCGGGCGCTGAAGGTGACGACGCCACAGATCGCCGCCTTCTACCCCACCATGGTGACGGAAGAGTTGCCGGATCTGGGCGAGCTGGAGCGCTCCCTCGAGACCCGGCGCCAGGACTTGGCGGCGGCTCAGGAGCACTACAGCCAGCAGGTGGCAGCCAGAACTGCCCTGCAGGATCGCCAGCAGACGCTCAAGGGCAACTTTGATCGCTACCAGCGCGAGCTGAGCCAGCTGAACCAGCGCAACCGGCAGACGGTGCAGGAGATCAACCGGCTGGTGCGCGAGCACAACAGCTACAACGGCAGCTACGGCCCGGAAGAGTATCGCCGGATCCGCGCCATCCAGGCGAACCTGAGCGCCCGCATCGATCAGCTGCACGATGAGAACAACGCCATCATTCGCCAGTCCAACGAGATCAGCCAGCGCTACCAAGCCGAGGTGAACGAGTACAACGGCAGCTGGGATCGCTACAACCAGCTGGTGGCGGCGGTGAAGAGCGCCGACGGCAAGGTGGACGAGGCGCGCCGCGAGCTGGAGCTGGCCGAGCACAGGTATCAGCTGGCGCTGGCCCGCCAGCCGGTCGAGACGCAGCCGGCCTGATGCAACAAGGGCGCCCCGCAACAGGCGGCGCGCCCTTGATGTCTGTCAGAGGAGCCGACCGGGCAAGCCCGGCCGGCTCTTTTTTTGCTGGCTGGCGTCAGTCAGCCTATTTGGCTGCGGGTTTCGCATTCGTGGTCAACTGGGCGAGGGCGGCCTGCACCGCGGCTGCCAGCTGGGGATCGCGTCCCGCCAGCATGTCGGCCGGGGTCAGCGCCACCTGCACGTCGGGGATCAGCTCCTGGTTCTCGTACAGGGTGCCGTCGGGGTTGCGCAGTCCCAGGGTCGGGATGCCGTAGGCAAGGCCCGGGATCAGCCTGGAGGTGTGGGCGTACACCATGGTGCCGGTGCCCGGCACCGGCTCACCGACGATGGGGCCCACCTTGAGGGTGCGGTAGTACTGGGGAAAGGCCGAGCCTTCCGAGTAGCTGCCCGCATTGACCAGCACCACCGAGGGCTTGGTCCATTGGCGGGTGGCGGCGTCCGTCTCCCCCTTGCCCAGGCGTGGCCAGCTGCGGGCCATGCCCTGGGCGCTGCCGCTGCCGGTCAGGAACTCCACCAGGGTGTTGGCCAGGTAGCCCCCCTTGTTGAAGCGCACGTCGACGATCAGCGCCTCGCGGTTGCGCTGACGGCCGAGGGCATCGGCTACCACCTCCTCATAGACGGCGCTGCTCATCTCTGGCAGATAGACATAGCCGACCCGCCCCTGACTCAACTGCTCCACCTGGCTGCGGCGCTTGGCGATCCAGCCGTCGAGCTGCAACTGATACTCCTGCTGCAGGTCGATGGCGGTGACTTCCAGCTGGCTGGGCTCCTTGGCTCCCTTGGGCAGCACAGTGAGCGCCAGCCGCTGGCCGGCCTGGTGGTTGAGCAGGGCATCCAGCTCGTTGAGGCTGTGCAGCTCGGTGCCGTTGACGGCCAGCAGGCGGGCTCCCGGCGCGAGATCCGTCTCTTGCTCCAGCGGGCCGCCGGCCAGCAGGGCGTCGAGCTCGACCGCCCCCTGTCGCTCGCGCCAGTAACCGCCGAGGCTGGCGGTCTCGTCCGGCATGCGCAGGGAGGGGGCCGGACCGCTGCCCCAGGTGTGGGAGACATTGAGCTCGCCGGCCAGCTCCGCCAGCAGGTTGCCGAAGTCACGATCGTTGCTGATGCCGGGCAGCAGGCGGCGATAGGCGGCCACATAGCCGTCCCAGTCCACTCCGTTCATGTCGGCCCGGTAGAACTCGTCCCGGGTGAGGCGGGTGATCTGGTCGAAGGCGGCGCTCATCCGATCCTGCCAGCTGGCGGTGATCAGCAGATTGAAGGGGTGGCTGCTGGCCTCGCCGGAGCGGGTATCGATGAGGGCGATTTCCCCCTCCCGCACCAGGGTGGCGAGGCTGGCATCCTGGTTGAGGCTGGCCAGCGCCGGCCCCGGCTGCTCGGCAAACAGCAGCTTGGTTTCCCCCTTGCGCAGGTCCTGGGCGTAGCCCTTGATCTCGCTCTCGCCGTTGGCGTCCATCACCTCCACCAGATAGATCAGATGATCGTCGACGATGCGACTGGCGAGGATGGGGCCCTCTGGCTGCAGCTGGAGCGCCTCCCGGTGTGCCAGCCGGTCGGCCTCGAAGCTGTAACCGGCCTTGGGCGGCGCCTGTTCGGCGATGAAGTCGCTCTTGGCGGCGCGGCTGCTGTAGAGGCCGAGCAGGCTGCCGCCGAGGGGCTCGCCATCGGCACCCAGCACCCCGTACTTGGTGGACTGCCAGTAGAGGATGCCGCCGTCCTGACTCCAGGCAGGCTCGCCATCCCGATAGCCGTTGAGGCTGACGTTGACCGGTTTGGCCTTGGCATCCTGGGTATCGATGACGGCGATCTCCTGCTGGGCGGAGTCGGGCTGGATGGTCAGCGCCAGGTGGCGCGAATCGGGGGCAAAGGCCAGCTCCACCGCGTGGCGGGAGGGGTTGAACTCGGCGGCCACCAGCTGGCGCTGCTTGCCGCTGGCCAGATCCAGCAGATGGACGGCCTGGCCATCCACCACGAAGGCGAGCTGTTTGCCGTCGGGGGAGAGGGTCGGCACGCTGATGGCGGCGCCCGGGATGGCCAGCAGTTTCTCCTCGGTCAGGGTGCCGGGGTCGCTGAACAGCTTGTCCGGCTGCCCCTTCTTGAGGCGATACAGCGCCGCCGGCCCCTCCTGCTCGGAGAGGTAGATGAGCTCCTGCTCTTTATCCAGATAGCGCGGCGCCGACTGCTCGCTGGGGTGGCGGGTGAGCTGGCGTACCCGCTCGCGCCGGGTGTCGACCGCGTAGAGATCCCCCTGGCTGACCAGGATCACCTCTTCCCCGTCCTGGCGGGCGATGGCCTCGTCGACGGGGCCGGGTTGCCAGCTCTGCTCGGCCGGTACCTTGGCGAACAGCGGCTGGATGATGAGCTTGCGCGGGGTGTCGCTGCCGGCATCGAGGCGGTAGAGCTCCCCCTGCCAGGACCAGACCAGATCCCCCTGGCGGGAGGCTGATAGGCCGCGCACCGGGTGGCCCTTGAAGTGGGTGAGCTGGCGATCCTGGCCGCTGGCCAGATCCCGTTGCCAGACGTTGAAATCGCCGCTGCGCTCGCTCAGGTAGTAGAGCTGATTGCCCTGCTGGTCCCAGACCGGGTCGCTGGCGGCCACCCTGTCTTCGGTCAGCTGGCGATGCTGCTTGCCGTCGAACAACCACAGACGGGAGACTGCGAACGAGTGCTGGTGCTTGCGAAACGGCTGATCCATGCCCGGCATCTGGTAGGCCAGCTGGTTGCCGTGGGGGCGGGCCAGGGTGGCGGGCAGGGACTGGGCCGGGGTCAGCGGGCCGCCGGCAACCGGCGTCCAGTAAAGGTTGCTGGCCTGATAGCCTTCCGCCACGAAGTGATCGGCGCCGGGGTCGGTCAGGCGCTGGCTGCTCAGCAACAGCTGCTTGCCGTCGGCGCTGAAGGCCTGGGGGAGATCGGGGCGCGAATCGCGGGTCAGCCGCACCATCTCGCCGCCGTGGCTCGGCACCACGAACACGTCCTCGTTGCCGTAGATATTGGCGGCAAAGGCTATGAGCTTGCCATCCGGCGACCAGAGCGGGCGCTGGCTCAGGTAGTTGCCGTCGGTGAGGGGCACGGCGGGGCCGCCATCCCCCGCGCTCAGGTAGACGCGGCCCTGCCAGGTGAAGGCAAGCTGCTTGCCGTCGGGGGAGAGGGCGGGCTCGCGCAGCCAGAGCGGCTCGGCCGCCTGCAGGGAGGAGCAGAGCAGCAGGAGCAGCAGGGAGAGTCGGTATCGCATCGTGAGGTTCCTGAGAGGTGAAAAGCGCCTTATCTTCCCCCAATGTCCCGCTGGGGACTATCCCGAGATAGGGGGGTTATCCCGTTGTTTTGGCAGTTAATTGTAACAATCTATAAAAGATGGCGCGGGATATGTTTCTCTGGATATATTGAGTATTGATGGCGATCCAATATGATGGCGCTCGCCCGCCACTCGAGGCGGTGCAGTTCAGATGATTTGGTAACAGAAAAGCCCTTACCAGAGGCTTGCCGAGGGATGGAATGAGAGCCGTATTACTGTGTTTGCTGGGGCTGTGGCCCGCATTGAGTTTTGCCACCCTGTCCGCCGATATGGTGGTGGTGAAGAAATCGAGTTATAGCCTGACCCTGATGAAGGATGGCAAGGAGGTCAAACGCTACTGGATCGCTCTGGGTCCGGCTCCCAAGGGGCACAAGCAGCGGGAAGGGGATCAGCGCACGCCGGAAGGCCGTTACATCCTCGACTACAAGAAGACCAACTCCAACTATTACAAGGCCATCCACATCAACTACCCGAATCTGGACGACATCAAGGCGGCCAACGAGATGGGTGTGCGACCGGGCGGCATGATCATGATCCACGGTCAGCGCAACAGCATAGGCAACACCCGCCTGCAGCCGTCCAACTGGACCAATGGCTGCATCGCCATGCTCAACAAGGATCTGGACGAAGTGTGGAACGCCATCGAACCCGGCACTCCCATCGTCATTCAGCCCTGACTCTCTGCAGCGCGCCACCTTCGGGTGGCGTTCTCTTTTTGGCTCTATCTGTTCTGTCGCCCCTCTCTTTAACCCGCAGCCTCTTGGTATCCGTCCCCGTGCTGTGCTAGTTTTTCCGGCTCGCCGTGGACGCAACAAGGATGATCCCATGCCATCAGCAACCTGCTCCCGGCCCGTCGGGGCCGAGAGTACCCGCGCGCTCTGGTGGCGCGCCTCCATCGATATTCTGCCGCTCTCCGTCTCGGTGATCCCCTGGGGGATCCTGTGCGGCGCCTTGGCGCTGCAGGTGGGGCTGAGCCCGCTGCAGGCCCAGCTGATGTCGCTGCTGGTCTATGCCGGTGCCGCCCAGCTCTCGGCCACCACCCTGTTCGGGGCGGGGACGCCGTTGCTGCCCATCATGGGCTCCACCTTCGTCATCACCTCCCAGCACCTGCTCTACGGCTTCACCTTTCGCCGCGACGTGCTGCCGCTCTCCCTGCGCTGGCGCGCCAGTCTGGCCTTCTTCCTGACCGACGAGATGTTCGCGGTGGCGCTCAAAGACCGGGAGCGCAGCGGCCGTTTCGATCCGGCCTACGCGCTGATCGCCGGCTTCGTCTTCTATCTGTTCTGGAATGCGGCGACCCTGCTCGGCATCGCCGCCGGCCAGTACATCGACGGACTGGATCAGATGGGGCTGGACTTCGCCATCGCCGCCACCTTCATCGCCATGACCATTCCCGCCATGAAGAACCTGCCCATGGTGGCGGCCACCCTGGTGAGCGGTGCCATGGCGCTGCTCACCAAGCCGCTGCTGGCGGAGGTCTACATCATCATCTCGGCGCTCTCCGGCATGCTGGTGGGTTATGTGCTGCACCGGATGAGGAGGTAATCATGAGCTGGCTGATGATAGGCCTGCTGGCCCTGATCACCTTCTTCAACCGTTTCGCCTTCTTCTCGCGGCTGACCCGCTATCAGCCGGGTGCCGAAATGGGGGCTTTCCTCAGCTTCTCGGCCCAGTCGGTGCTGACCGCCATCTGGCTGCCCATCGTCTTCAGCTATCAGCCTGGCACTGGGCTGAGTTGGGATCCGGACTACCTGGTCGCCACCCTGCTGGTGACGGCGCTGACCCTGCTGCGGCTGCCGACCCTGCTGGTGGTGGTGGTCGGCATGGGGGGCTTCTTCCTGCTGCGCTGGCAGGGGGGCGTGGCCCAGTTGCTGCCCTGGCTGGGCTAGGCCCGTGATCTTGCATGGCGGATGTCTTCATTGGATATCCGCCATGTTATGAATGTCACTTCAAAAAACACCTCTCAAGTGTGAGGATTTAGCTCCCATCCGTCGAGGAGCGAGCCATGTCCTTCACCGAAACCTGCCAGCGCATCGTGCGCGATCCCCTGCTGTCACCGGCCCAGAAGAGCCATGCCCTGGCGCTGGCCGCCGAGAATGCGCTGCCCTATCCCGAGCTGCCCGCCGAGGTGAGCGAGGCGATGGCCAAGGGCTTTGTCTGCGACATGTTCGAGGGGCACGCCCCCTACAAGCCGCGCTATGTGCTGCCGGATTACGAGAAGTTTCTGCGCCAGGGCTCGGCCTGGCTGGAGCTGGCACCGCCGCAGGATTTCGACGAGGCGCTCGATGCCTTGCGCATCCTCTACCACCATGTGCCCTCCGTCACCGGCATGCCGGTCTGGCTGGGCCGGCTCGACCACCTGCTGCTGCCCTTCGTCGGTGAGCTGGATGACGAGGCCCTCTATCGCAAGCTGAAGGGGTTCTGGATCTACCTGGACCGGGTGCTGCCGGATGCCTTCATGCACGTCAACATAGGCCCGGATGACAATCGGCTCTGCCGCCTGATCCTGCGCATCGACGGTGAACTCAAGCAGGTGGCCCCCAACCTTACTCTGTTCCACGATCCGGCGCAGACCCCGGACAGCCTGCTGCTGCAGGGGGTGAAGAACATCGCGGCCTGCAGCAAGCCCCACATCGCCAACTACCCGCTCCATCGCAACACCTTCGATGAGCGCGGCTTCGGCATCGTCAGCTGTTACAACGCCCTGCCCCAGGCGGGCGGCGCCAACACCCTGGTGCGGGTCTCCCTCAAGCGGGTGGCCGAGCAGGCCCACGGCATCGACGACTTCCTGGGCTGCTTGCTGCCCCACTACTGCCGCCTCGCCTCCCGCCTGATCGAGGCGCGTGCCGCCTTCCTGCACCAGGAGTCCGGCTTCTTCGACAGCTTCCTGGTGCAGGAGGGGCTGCTGGAAGAGGGTCGCTTCGTGCCCATGTTCGGCATCTACGGCATGGCCGAGGCGGTCAACCTCCTGATGGACAAGGAGAATCTGCCGGAGCGCTACGGCCGTGACGAAGAGGCGAACCAGCTGGGCTACCGCATCTCGGCCCAGCTCGCCCGCCACGTGAGCGAAACGCCGCAAGTGCACGCCTGGGGCGGCCGCGCCCTGCTCCACTCCCAGGGTGGGCTCAGCGTGGATCGCGGGGTCACCCCCGGGGTGCGCATCCCCTATGGCGAGGAGCCGGATCCCGCCAGCCACGTGCTGGCGCTGGCGCCCCACCACGGCTTCTATCACTCCGGGATCAGCGAGATCCTGACCCTGGATCCCACCATCCGCCAGAACCCGCAGGCGTTGCTGCAGCTCTGCAAGGGGGCGCTTGCCATCGGCATGCGCGAGTTCACCGCCAACGTGGCGGACAGCGATCTGGTGCGGGTGACCGGCTACATGATCCGCAAGAGCGACGTGGCCCGCTTCGCGACCGAGGGCTCGCGGCTGCAGACCACCTGCCTCGGCGCCGAGGCGAGCGAGCTGACCGGGATCCGCCAGCGGGCGCCGCGGGTGGTGGGGCGCGAGGCAACCCTGTGTGACTACTGAGTGCGGCAGGCGGGCAGGGGCGGCGCGCACCGCGACGGTGAGCCGCTGGCTGCCCTTCTCCTGCGTGGACGGCCCCGGCAACCGGCTGGTGCTGTTTCTGCAGGGCTGCAACTTCGCCTGTCCCGGCTGTCATAACCCGCACACCATCGGCCTCTGCGATGACTGCGGTGACTGCGTGCCCGGTTGTCCGAGCGGGGCGCTGACCCTGCACGGGGGGCGGGTGAGCTGGCAGGCGGCACGCTGTACCGATTGCGATGCCTGTCTCGATGCCTGCCCCCGCAGCGCCAGCCCCAAGACCGCCACCATGACGGTGGCCGAGGTGCTGGCTCTGTTGCGCCGCTACGGCCCGCTGCTGACCGGGATTACCGTCTCCGGCGGTGAGGCCACCACCCAGCTGCCGTTCGTGATCGCGCTGTTCACCGCCATCAAGGAGGCGCCGGATCTGGCCCATCTCGGCTGCCTGCTCGACAGCAACGGTTCGCTTGCCGAGGTTGGCTGGCAGCGGCTGCTGCCGGTGCTGGACGGCGCCATGATCGATCTCAAGGGGTGGGGCGACTCTGTGCATCACACGTTGACCGGCTATGGCCGCGAGCGGGTGCTGGCGTCGCTGCAATTGCTGGCGCAGGCGGGCAAACTGGCGGAGGTGCGCCTGCTGCAGGTGCCGGGGCAGAGCGATTATCTCGCCGCCGACGGCACGCTGGAGGGCGGACTCGCCGCCTTCTTGCGCGCCCTCGGGCCCGTGCCCATCCGCCTCAACGGCTTTCGCCATCACGGCGTGCGCGGGGCGGCGCAGGGCTGGCCAGAGGCGACGCGAGAGGAGCTGGAGCAGCTGGCCGCTGCGCTGGCGGTGGCCGGGTTTGGCCCGGTCAGCCTGCCGCCACTGCTCTGAGTAGCCGGATGCTAATCAGCTGATCGCAAAGGGATTTGATACTACAAGGCAAGATTGGACGGCGAACCGAGCGGTTCGGCGTGGCTTTTTTGCTGCCTGAGTCTTGAGATGACGTAACTGTGATTGCTGTCTATTTGAGCTCTGCGAGGTGGCGGCTAGAATGGGTCAATCGCCCACCATCAACAGACGAACATGAGTGAATCCAACGCCTTATATCGAGTGCAGTTCATTTGTCACAACGAGCGTTACGAAGTCTATGTCAGGGAAGTGAGCCAGGGTCAGCTGTTCGGCTTCATCGAGATCGCCAACTTCGTGTGGGACAACCACACGGCGCTCATCGTCGACCCCAGCCACGAGAAGTTGAAGAGTGAATTTGCCGACGTCAATCGCACCATGATCCCCATGCACCACGTGCTGCGGGTTGATCAGGTGCGCAAGCAGGGGGCTGCCCGCATCACCGAACTGGGCAACAACGTCTCTCCCTTCCCCAGCCCCATCTACACCAAGAAACCCTGATACCCGCCATGTCCGGCCGGCGTGTGCCGGGCATGGTGCCGGGCATGGTCGTCCTTATCCCAGCTCGCGGGCCAGTTGCAGGATGCGCTGGCGAAACCAGCGCCGGGCCGGCTCTTCCCCGGCCGGGCCGTACCACACCAGGCTGTGGGTGACGGCGCCGTAGTCGAAAGGGACCGGCCTGCTCACCAGAGCGTGGGGGGCCGCCTGCTCCGCCCAGCCACCGATGGCGGTGAGGATCAGATCGCTCTGGCGCAGCAGGGCTGCCGCACTGCCAAAATCCGGCAGGATGGCGGCAATCTGCCGGCGCACCTGCAACTGGGCCAGGCTCTGTTCGAAGAAGGGATTGGCCAGCTCCTGATCGCGAATGGCGATATGGCGCCAGCTCAGGTAGGCATCGAGATCCCAGGATCGCGCCAGCGCCGGGTGATCCGCGCGCAGCAGGCAGACCAGCTTGTCCTCGCGCAGAGTTTCCCACACCAGCCCTTGCTGGCGGGGCAGGGGCTGGCTCTGATCGTGGGGCAGGATCACGAAGTCCAGCTTGCCCGCCGCCAGGGCCGCCAGCCCCTGCTCATCCTTGTTGCGAATGTCAGGCTCCAGGCCCGGCACCTCGCGCATCAGCTGCGCCAGAATGGGCCCCATGGGCCAGACCATGCCGCTCTCGCGCAGGGCGAATTTCAGCTGCCCCTGCCAGCTGGCGGGATCGAACCCGCCCTGGCCGGTGAGGCCGTTCAGCTCGCTCAGCAGCCGGTGCAGGGTAGGGCCGAGCCGCTCGGCAAACGGGGTCAGCAACAGCTGGTTGCCCTGGCGGTAGAGCAGCTGATCGCCGAGCAGGTCCCGCAACTGGTTGAGGGTCTTGCTGACGGTGGAGGGGGTGGTGCAGAGCCGCTCGGCGGTGCGGGTGACGCTCTGGCTGTCGAGCAGCAGGTGCAGGGTAACCAGATGGCGACCGCCGAGGCGGGAGAGGGCAATGAGATCCATAACGGTTCCACGAGCAAACGGGACAAACAAAAAGCCCCGCCTGAGCGGGGCTTGCGGGGATCAGCCCTTGAGCACGGCGGCCATGGCGTCGGCCACGTAGTCGACGTTGCGGCTGTTGAGGCCCGCCACGCACATGCGACCGGAGCGCACCAGGTAGACGGCGAACTCCTCGCGCAGACGGTCCACCTGCTCCGGGGTGAAGCCGGTGTAGCTGAACATGCCGCGCTGGTTGATGAAGTAGCTGAAGTCACGGCCCGGCACCTTGGCGCTCAGCACCTCGAACAGCTTCTCGCGCATCGCCTTGATGCGGGTGCGCATCTCGGTCACCTCACCGACCCACATGGCATGCAGGCTGGCATCGTTCATCACGGCCGCAGTGATCTGGCCACCGTGGGTGGGGGGGCTGGAGTAGTTGCGGCGCACGGTGGCCTTCATCTGGCCCAGCACCCGGCTCGCCTCTTCGGCATCCTGGCAGATGACCGACAGGCCGCCACAGCGCTCGCCGTAGAAGGAGAGGTTCTTGGAGAAGGAGTTGCTGACGAAGAAGCTGACGCCGGCGGCCACCATGGCGCGAATGGCGTAGGCATCCTCTTCCAGCCCGTCGCCGAAGCCCTGATAGGCGATGTCCATGAAAGGAATGAGATTCTTCTCGACTACCAGCGCGATCACCTGGTCCCACTGGGCGCGAGAGAGATCCACCCCGGTCGGGTTGTGGCAGCAGGGGTGCAGCAGCACGATGCTCTTTGCCGGCAGGCTGCTCAGGCAGTCGATCATGGCGTCAAACTGCACGCCGCCGGTGGCTGCATCGTAGTAGGGGTAGTCGTGCACCTTGATGCCGGCGCCCTCGAACATCGCCTTGTGGTTGTCCCAGGTGGGATTGCTGACCCACACCTCGGAGGTCGGGAAGTAGCGCTTGAGCAGATCGGCGCCGATCTTCAGTGCGCCCGAGCCGCCGATGGTCTGAATGGTGGCGATGCGACCCGCCTTGACCGCTTCGTGGTCGGCACCAAACAGCAGGTGCTGCACCGCGGTGCGGTAGTTGGCGGCGCCTTCCATCGGCTGGTAGGGGCGCGGGGCCGGGGCGGCGGCGCGCTGGGCTTCGGCCTGCTGTACCGAGGTCAGCAGCGGAATGCGGCCCTGCTCGTCGTAATAGAGGCCGATCCCCAGGTTCACCTTCTGCTCGCGGGTGTCTTTGTGGAAGGTCTCGACCAGGGTCAGGATGGGGTCGCCAGCATAGGCATCGACGTGTTCAAACATGGGGGGTCCTTGCGAAATGGAATCCAGGGTATGGCGATCAATGATCGGCGGTCATCATGGCGTAAAGCCGGCGAGGGCTCAAGTCTGAAAGGGGCGCGGGTTGGCGGGCCGACGCCGCCTCGCCGTAAACGGGATGAGGCGGGTCTACGCATGGCCCCATCGGTCAGTCTTACTTCAGATAGGATCGCAATACCCGCACCACCTGATCCAGATCCTCCAGCCGCTCGGCCGGGGTCGCCTCTTCGGCGCCGAGATGCTCGCGCATGTGGCCCTCCAGCACCTCCAGCATCAGGCCGTTGACGGCGCCGCGAATGGCGGCGATCTGCTGCAAGATGGCGGCGCAGTCGCTCTCCTGCTCCAGCGCGCTCTCCAGTGCCCCTGCCTGCCCCTTGATGCGGCGCACCCGCGCCAGCAGCTTCTTCTTGCCGTGAATGGTGTGTGACATGCAGGATCCTCTCGATCAATAAAACTATACTGGGGTATAGTATATCGCATTGTCGTCCTCAGGAGAAATCCATGTCATCCCTTGCCTCATCCCACTGCCACCAACCCGTCGTCCACGAAGGGAATCCGCTGGCCGAACAGAAGACCCGCTGGGCCGTGCTGCTGACCGTCATCATGATGGTGGCGGAGATCGGCGGCGGCTGGTTCTACAACTCCATGGCGCTGCTGGCCGACGGCTGGCACATGAGCTCCCACGCGCTGGCGCTCGGCCTGTCGGTGCTGGCCTACCGCGCCGCCCGCCACTTCGCCCGCGACCACAGATTCAGCTTCGGCACCTGGAAGATCGAGGTATTGGGGGGCTTTACCAGCGCCCTCTTGCTGGTGGGGGTGGCCGGCATGATGCTGTTCGAGTCGGTGTTCCGGCTGCTGGATCCCAGCCCGATCCACTACCAGCAGGCCATCGCCATCGCCATCGTCGGCCTGCTGGTGAACCTGGCCTGCGCCTGGTTGCTCAAGGATGATCACGGCCATCACCATGGGCACGACCATCATCATGATCATCACGATCACTCACACGATCATCACGGTCATCAGGATCTCAACCTGCGCGCCGCCTACATCCACGTGCTGGCGGATGCGGCCACCTCGGTGCTGGCCATTCTGGCGCTGGTGGGGGGCATGCTGTGGGGGGCCGACTGGCTGGATCCGCTGATGGGCATAGTGGGGGCCGGGCTGGTGGCGGTGTGGGCCTGGGGTCTGCTGCGCGACTCTGGCCGGGTGCTGCTGGATGCCGAGATGGATGCACCGCTGGTGGCGGAGATCCGCGAGGTGATCGCCGAGCTGCCGGACGCCGAAGTGCGCGATCTGCACGTCTGGCGGGTGGGCCAGCAGCAGTATGCCTGCGTGCTCTCCCTGCTGATGGCGGCGCCGGTCTCCGCCAGCGAGATCCGCGCCCGGCTCGCCATCCACGAGGAGCTGGTGCACGTCACCATCGAGGTGAGCGCCGCCTGATCCTGGCCGGTTGACCGCTCGCAACAGCAGGAAGGGGCCAAGGCCCCTTCCTGTTTTTCTGGCTCAGTGCGGCTGGCCCTGCACATCCTCCGGTTTGTGCTGCCAGATGGCGCCGAGCAGCAGCTTGAGCAGCAGCTCGGGCGGGTTGTCCAGCAGCCGGCCAGATTCCAGCAGCAGGTGGCCGTCGGCCCGAACGCCGAGGCTGGCGTGGATTGTGCCCTCCTCGCCGCACACCTGGATCAGCCCGCTCAAACTGCCGCGCTCCCCCGGCTGGCAGCGCAGCCGCAGCTCCCGTGGCTCCCCCAGCAGGGTGAAGGCTCGGGCGAGGGGCGGGGTATCCTCATAATCCGGCCAGTTGAAGAAGTGGTACTGCTCGGCGAGCGTCCCCGCCTGCTGACAAAATTGGTCAAACAGCTGGGCAATCTCTTGATACTCCTGGTCCAGCCGCCTGGCCTGCTCCTCAATCCGCTTCATCTGTCGTGGCTCCCTCTCTCTTGCCGTATCCACTTATCCATTTGATCGGAAATCAATTTTTCCAGACATCATGGCTCTGCCCGCAGGTATGTGCCGAATCGGGCGGCAGGTCTGTGAGCCCGATCCGATTTTCGTTATGAAAACGTTATCTTGTTGAAAGCGGTTAACTTTTTTGCCCCCCTGCTCACATTTGAAACGATTTCTGCTGATTAATATGGCACCGCTCGGCAATGACCGGGTACTCGGATATCGAGACTAACTACAGCGGGAATTATAAAAAAATGGATATGAAAAAGACCAAAGTGGCGCTGGTAACAGCCTCACTGCTCGCGCTTTTGTCCGGCTGCAATGACAACAGCTCCTCCCCCTCCACCCCTGAACCCACGGACGGCCCCGTCGCCCGTCTGCCCAATGTGCAACCCCCTGCCGAGCAACTGGTGGCCGGGCCCGATCAGGCGGTGATCGCCCTGGTGGATACTCAGACCAGTGCGGCCCGCGGGGTCACTGGCCCCTTCGCCAACTACAGCCTGCACCTGTGGAACAACGACGCCTGCAGCGCCACCGCCGAGAGCGGCCTCAACGCAGGCTGGGACGACAAGGTCAACACCCCGGCCGCGGCCGACGGCTTCGGTCCGAGCTGGGTGGTGCCCCTCAGCAAGCTGGAAGGCTGCATCAACTTCATCGCCCGCAACGGCGATCTGGCCAACCTGACCGGCAGCGACATGAAGGTGGTCTTCAGCGATCACCCGGACCGGACCGTGGCCATTGTCGCCGGCAAGAACGAGATCTTCGGCAGCCGCGCCGAGGCCTTCACCGCCGCCTTCGGCGTGGCGGGCGCCAGTGCCCACCTGATCGACGGCAACACCCTGATCTGGCAAGGGGGCAAGGACAAGCCCCATGTGCGCCTCTATTACACCGAGTCCGGCACCATCAAGGCCAATGCCGAAGGGGTGTTCGACTTCCCCTACATCACCCTTGCTCCGACCAGCCTGACCGCCGAGCAGCAGGCCAAGTATCCGCATCTGAAGGATGCCGCCGCCTTCGCCCTGCCGGCTGGCAAGGACCTCAAGCCGCTGCTCAAGGGTGAGCTGGTGGCCATCGGCACCGATGCCGACGGCATTCTGCAGGGGGCGACCCTGGTGCAGAGCGCCGGTGCCCTCGATGCCCTCTATGCCGACGCCGCCGCCAAGCTGGCCTATGGCGCCGTGGTCGAGGGGGGCAATGTCACCTTCCGGCTGTGGGCGCCGACCGCCAAGTCGGTCAAGCTGGCGCTGTTCGACGGCCAGCACAAGCCGCTCGGCGAGCGCACCATGACCCTGGACGAGGCCAGCGGCAGCTGGAGCGTGCAGGGTGGCAGCGAGCTGGTGGGCAAGTTCTACCGCTACGACATCCAGGTCTATCACCCGGTCAGCCGCAAGCTGGAATCCTATCAGGTGACCGACCCCTACTCCCTGAGCCTGGCGATGAACTCCGAGTTCAGCCAGGTGGTGGATCTCAACGATCCGGCCCTCAAGCCAGAAGGGTGGGACAGCCTCAAGGCGCCCCACAGCCAGCAGAACCCGGCCGACATCACCATCTATGAGGCCCATGTCCGCGATCTGACCGGCAACGACGACTCCACCCCGGCCGAGCACCGCGGCAAGTTCCTTGGCCTGACCGATACCGACACGGCGCCGGTCAAGCACCTGCAGGCGCTGGCCAAGAGCGGCGTCAGCCACCTGCACCTGCTGCCGGTGTTCGACATCGCCACCGTCAACGAGGATCCGACCAAGGTCGCCAACATCAGCGACGACTTTGGCAAGTTGTGCCAGGTCAACCCCGAGGTGCAGAACTCCAAGTTCGCCGGCTACTGCAGCAGCGGCCAGACCATCGAGGCCGTGCTCGGCGATCTGCAAGGGAGCGACAGCAAGGAGAATCCGCAGGTGCAGGAGCTCTACGGCTATCTGCGCGGTGTCGACTCCTTCAACTGGGGTTATGACCCCTACCACTACACCACCCCGGAAGGCTCCTACGCCACCAACGCCGAGGGCAGCCAGCGCATCCTGGAGTTCCGCGAAATGGTCAAGGCCATCAAGCAGAACATCGGCATGAACGTGGTGATGGATGTGGTCTACAACCACACCAACGAGGCGGGCCTGGGGCCCAAGTCGGTGCTCGACAAGATAGTGCCCTGGTACTATCAGCGCCTCAATCCGGAGACCGGCTCGGTGGAGAACTCCACCTGCTGCTCCAACACGGCGCCGGAACACGCCATGTTCGCCAAGCTGATGGATGACTCCCTGGTCACCTGGGCGCGCGACTACAAGATCGACGCCTTCCGCTTCGACCTGATGGGCCACCATCCGAAAGATCAGATGGTGCAGGCGCTGGCCGCGGTGAAGCAGGTCAACCCCGAGATGTACTTCTACGGTGAGGGCTGGAACTTCGGCGAGGTGCAGGATGACAAGCGCTTCGTGCAGGCGACCCAGAAACACCTGGCCGGCACCGGCATCGGCTCCTTCTCCGACCGGCTGCGGGATGCGGTGCGCGGCGGCAGTCCGTTCGACGGCGGCGACACCATTCGCAAGACCCAGGGCTTTGGCAACGGCGCTCTGGTGGATGCCAACGAGATGGACGGCGTCGATCGCGCTACCGCCCTGCATCAGGCCGACCTGGTGCGCCTCGGCATGGCCGGCAACCTCAAGGACTTCATCCTGACCGACAAGGACGGCATGCCGAAGAAGGGCTCCGACATCGACTACAACGGTCAACCGGCTGGCTATGCCCAGGATCCGACCGAAATCCAGAACTACGTCGACAAGCACGACAACCAGACCCTGTTCGACAACCTGATCTACAAGGCGCCGCAAGGGGCCGATCTGGTGCGGATGCAGGGTGTATCGCTCGCCACCGCCATGCTGGGGCAGGGCATTCCCTTCACCCACGCCGGTGTCGAGCTGCTGCGCTCCAAGTCCATGGAGCGGGACAGCTACGACTCGGGTGACTGGTACAACCGGGTCGACTACACCCTGGCCGACAACAACTTCGACAAGGGGCTGCCGCGCAAGGACAAGGATGGCGACAACTATCCGCTGATCGAGAAAGTACTCGGCAAGCACGTCAAGCCGAGCGGTGCCGACATGGCGACCATGATGGGCTTCTATCAGGAGCTGGCCGAGCTGCGTCAATCCTCCCGTCTGCTGCGTCTGGGCAGCGGTGCCGAGGTGATCAAGCGGGTCGACTTCCGCAATACCGGCCCGGATCAGGAGGCAGGCCTCATCGTGATGACGGTGGATGACGGCGTCAATGCGGGGGCGGATCTGGATCCGGCCATCGACGGTCTGGTGGTGATGATCAACGCCACCAATGCTTCCCAGAGCATCAGCGACTTCCGTGACGGCAACGATCAGCCCATCGACCTGACCAGCCTGCAGCTGAGCCCGGCCCACCACGGCGGCGAGAGCATCGCCCGCGATGCGGCCGTCAATGGCGGTACCCTGACCCTGGGTGCCTGGTCGGCGGCGGTGTTCGTCAAACCGCAGAGCGGTGCCCAGGGCAGTGGCCTGCCGGTCGGCAAGAAGACTGATCTGAGCACGGTACCGCCGTTTGGTGACACCGCCGTCTATCTGAAGGGGTTCCTCAATGAGTGGGGCAACACCAACCAGATGACCTTCAGCAGCAACTTCATGTACGAGTTCACCACCGAGGTGAGCAGCGACAAGCTGGGCACCACCAACGTCAAGATCGCGGATGCCAGCTGGGGTCCCCTCAACTACGGCAGCTGCAATGCGGGCGACAAGCTGGTGGTCGGCACTCCGTTGACCCTTTGCAAGGGCGGCGATACCGGCAACATCGGGCTCGATCTGGCCAAGGCGGGTAGCTACAAGTTCGTGTTTACCGCCATGAACAAGGACAAGCCCACCCTGAGCGTCAGCTTCACCGAGCCGGTGCAGAGCTGCAAGGTGCTGGACACGGTGGCGGGCAATCCGCTCGGCTACAACCTGTTCGTCAAGGGCGAGCTCTCCGGCTGGGCCGCTCAGCCCCAGTACCAGTTGAGCTACAAGGGGATGGACGGCGATCTGGCCATCTATCAGGCGGCCTTCAACTACACCGGCAGCACCGAGTTCAAGGTGGCCAACGAGGACTGGAGCAAGGAGTACCTGCTCAACGGTGGCGGCGCGGTGACGGCGGAGACGGGTTATGCCATCGGCTTCTCCCAGCCGGGCAGCGCCAACAACAGCATCACCTTGCCGCAGGGCCTGTGGAGCGTGCTGGTGAAGGTTGACCCGGCCGGCACCAAGGCCGGTACCGCTGTGATCCAGGAGTGCAGCGCCAGGTAGTCATTCCCATCGAGCCCGGGGCTGGCTCGGCACCCCAGGGTTGAATTCCACCTCGCCAAGGGTGGGATAACTCCGAGAGAGTAAGCAAAGCGCGACTGCCGACCGGCAGCCGCGCTTTTTCTTTGCTGTGGGCGAGGCAATAAAAAGCCGCCCACTGGGGGCGGCTGTTGGTTGTGCCGTCAATGGCCGGCTTAGCGCTTGCGCAGCAGGCGCAGGGCGTTGGCGGTGACCAGGGCGGTGGCGCCGGTGTCGGCCAGCACCGCAATCCACAGGCCGGTGATGCCGAGCAGGCTGGTGACCAGGAAGATGGCCTTGAGCCCCAGCGCCAGCGCTATGTTCTGGTGGATGTTGGCCAGTGCCGCGCGGGAGAGCCGGATCATGGCGGCGACCCCGCCGAGCTGGTTGTGGGTCAGCGCCGCATCGGCGGTCTCCAGCGCCACGTCGGTGCCGCCTCCCATGGCGATGCCGATGCTGGCCCGCTTCATGGCCGGCGCGTCGTTGATGCCATCGCCAATCATCGCGACTTTCTGGCTGAGGCCGAGCTTGGCGATTTCATCGACCTTGCCTTCCGGCAGCAGGCCGGCGCGCCAGCCCATGCCGAGCTCACCGGCGATTGCCTCGGCGGCGCGGGGGTTGTCGCCGGTCAGCATGATGCTCTGCAGGCCGAGCTGGTTGAGCTCTTGCAGCGCCGCCGCCGCTTCTGGCCGGATCTGGTCGCGCAGGGCCAGCAGGGCGGCCGGGGCGGCGTCAGGCTGACCGAGCACCACCACTGTCTTGCCTTGCTGCTCCAGGGTGGCGACCCGGGCCTGCATCGCGGCATCCAGGGTGGCGACCCGGCTCGGCGCCAGCAGCTGCCAGAGGGTACCGTCGATGCGACCTTCCACGCCCATGCCGGGCAGGGCACGCAGCTCCTGGGCCGCGGCGAGGCTGAGGCCCCGTTCGCTGGCCGCCGTCACCACGGCGCGAGCAAGCGGGTGGTGGGAGCCCTGCTCGATGGCTGCCGCCAGTGCCAGCAGTTCGGCCTCCGGCTGGCCATTGAGGCTCACCAGTTCGGTCAGCTGCGGCTTGCCCAGGGTCAGGGTGCCGGTCTTGTCAAACGCCACGGTATCGATGTGGGCGAGGCGCTCCAGCGCGGCGCCCCCCTTGATGAGGGCTCCCTGCCGGGTGGCTGCCGCCAGCGCCGAGGTGACCGCCGCCGGGGTGGAGATGACCAGGGCGCAGGGGCAACCGATCAGCAGCAGCGCCAGCCCGCGATAGACCCACTCGTCCCAGCTCTGGCCGAAGGCGAGCGGCGGTACCAGCACCACCAGCAGGGCAACCAGCATCATGGCCGGGGTATACCAGCGGCTGAAGCGGTCGATGAAGCGCTCGATGGGGGCGCGCTGGGTCTCGGCTTCCTCGATGAGATGCAGGATGCGGTCGATGGCGTTGTTGCCGGGCTCGGACACTACCTCGAGGCGCAGCACCCGATCCGCCGCCAGGCTGCCGGCGGGGACCTTGTCACCCTGGCGGCGCTCCACCGGGATCGATTCGCCGGTCAGGGCGCTCTCGTCAAAGGCGCCGAGGGCGTCGAGCAGGCGGGCATCGGCGGCCAGGCGGGCACCCGGGGCGATTTCGATGATGTCACCGGGGCGCAGCTGGTCTGCCGCCACCTCTTCCCGCACCTCGCCCTCGGCAGTGGTACGGATGCGCAGCGCCTTGTCGGGCACCAGTGCCATCAGGGCGGTGACCCCGGCGCGGGCGCGGCCGGCGGCGTAGGCCTCCAGATGTTCGCCCAGCATGAACAGCAGCAGCACCATGGCCGCTTCGGCGGTTTCGCCGAGGAACAGGGCCCCCACGGCGGCGACCGTCATCAGGGTCTCGATGGCGAAGGGGGAGCCGCTCTTGGTCAGCGCCCACGCCTTGCGGGAGATGGGCCACAGCCCCCACAGGGTGGCCAGGGTAAACAGCGGCTGACCGACCTGGCTCGGCAGCAGGGCCGCCACCAGCATCAGGCCGGCCAGCGACAGCGGCTGCCAATACTTGGCGAGCAGGGTCTGCAGCGGGCCGCGTTCGCGGCCAGGCTCCTGCTTGCCGCTGCGCTCGCCCTTGAGCTGGAAGCCGGCGGCCAGCACGGCGGCGGTAACGGGATCGGGGGAGAGGCCGGGGGCCAGATCCACCACCAGCTTCTCGGTGGCAAACAGCACGCGGGCCTGTTGCACGCCGCTCACCCGGCTGACGGCGGTCTCTATCTTGCGGGCGCAGCTGGGGCAGTCCATCCCCAGCACCTGCCAGCTGTGGCGGCGGCTGTTCTGCTCGGGGGCGTCCAGCGGAGGTTCTGCCGCGACGGCATGCTCATGGTGGTCGTGCTCCCCGTCATGGGCATGATTATGGGCGGGCGGCGGAGTGGCGCAACAACCCCCTCTGGGGGGCTCTTCCCCTTCGGGAGCGTCGCTGGCGGCATGATCCTGATGATCATGGGGGGCCTGACTCGCGCAGCAGCTGACCGGTGCGGCCTGGTCGCAGCAGTGGCTGTCGTGCTGGTGCTCGGCCTGGGGCGCCGCGCTCTTGCTGACGGCCTTGATGGGGGCGGCGGCGTGTTGATGGCTGCAGCAGGATTTGCTCATGATGAGTCCCTCTTGGATGGATCCCGCCGGTGCGAGATCTTCGATAACTGAGCCGAGTGTAAACCTTGGTGTTAAGTCCAAGGTCAAGCCCCTTTCTCCCGCTCCTCGCAACAGGCTGCCGGCAGAGGCGATATCCCTGTGGTTGGCGGGTGTTTGTCCCCGCCCGGCGGGCCTATACTGGAGGGCCTGATCCTCCCTCGATAATCAAGGACATAACATGAGCAATTCCGTTACCCTGCAAGGCAACCCCGTCTCCGTCGCCGGTCACTTCCCGGTTGCCGGCGAGCAGGCCAAGCCGTTCTCCCTGGTGGCCAAGGATCTCTCCGATCTGACCCTGGCGAGCTTCGCCGGTCAGCGCAAGATCCTGAACATCTTCCCGAGCGTCGATACCCCGACCTGCGCCACTTCCGTGCGCAAGTTCAACGAGCAGGCCAGCGCGCTGAACAACGCCGTGGTGCTGTGCATCTCCGCCGACCTGCCGTTCGCCCAGTCCCGCTTCTGCGGCGCCGAAGGGCTGGACAAGGTCGTGACCCTCTCCACCCTGCGTGGTGCCGCCTTCCTGCAGGACTACGGCGTGGCCTTCTCCTCCGGCCCGCTGGTGGGTCTGGCTGCCCGCGCCATCGTGGTGCTGGATGAAGAGAACAAGGTGCTGCACAGCGAGCTGGTGGCCGAAGTCGCCGATGAGCCGAACTACGCTGCCGCCCTGGCCGTACTGTAAGCAGGCAGACTGACAACAATCCCGCCGGGGCATGGCCCCGGCGGGATTTTTTTATGGGTGGTCGCCGTCAGGGCGTCTTGTTGCCATCAGCGGCCGGCAGGGGGTCGGGGTGGGGTTGCCACTCGACATAGGGGCGGTGCAGCCTTGAGTAGATCTCTGCCAGCTTGCCGGAGGCGGCGAGCCGGTCGATCGCCTCGCCGAGGAAACGATCCGTTTCATCCCCGGCAGGCCCCTTGGCGATGATGAAGACATCCTCGAAATCCCCCAGGTGTTCCCGGTGAATGTTGGTCAGCTTGAGCTGGCGCAGCATCAGGTCGGCCTCTTCCTGAGCCCAGATGAAGGCGTCGATGCGCCCGCGGGACAGCTTGCGCAGGGACTGCTCTATGCTCATCGACCGTTGCAGCGGAATGGGCAGAAAGCCGGGGGTCGCCTCGATCAGCAGGTCCCGCTTGGTGGGCACTATGCCGTAGACCATGTCGGGGGTGATGAGGTGGTCGGTATTGCTGTAGAGCACGTGGGTGACCTGGCCGAAGCTGCGGGTGCTGAAGCGATAGGGCAGCAGGTCGGCATCCTGCAGATTGCGGATGGCGGGCAGACTGAAGTCGGCGGTGCCGGCGATCACCCCGGCCATGGCCCGGGCGAGGGGGTAGATGGTGATCCGGATGCTCACCTCGGGGTAGAGATCATCGATGGCGCGCACCAGATCGACGAAGGGGCCGGTCTTGTCGGCGTTGATGAGCCCCGGCAGCTCGCCGAGGTGGGCGTTGAGGATGCGTACCGGTTTGGCGGCGGGAGCGGCAGCCGTGTCGGCGCGAGAGAGGCTTAGGCTGGTCAGCCCCGTCAGGCAAAGCAGCAACAACAGCAGCAGAGAGGGATGTCTGGTCATGGTCTGGTCACGTCCCCGGGGGAGGTTCCCTGTAGTGTAGTCAGGCCCGCTTTGCGCATGGCGGGCCGTGAGTGGGCCCGTGACCGCGATGGATGGGATTTTACTTATGGTCTGCCGCTCACTAGACTTCGCCCCCACCTCCCTATTCTGTCGATAGCTGCGTAGCCCCATGACTTTTGATGAACTTGCCCTCGCCCCCGCCCTGCTGGCGACCCTGCCCGCCGACCTCAAGTGCCCGACCCGGGTACAGCAACTGGCCATTCCCGCCGCGCTGGTGGGTCGGGATCTGCTGGCGCTGGCCCGCACCGGCAGCGGCAAGACCCTGGCGTTCGGCCTGCCGCTGCTGCAACGGCTCGATCCGGCCTGCGATCGGGTGCAGGGGCTGGTGCTGGTGCCGACCCGCGAGCTGGCGGTGCAGGTGAGCGAGGCGTTGCAGGGGTCGGCCGCCGGGCTGGGTCTGCGGCTGGTGACCTTGTGCGGCGGGGTGGCGCAGGAGCTGCAACAGGCCGAACTGGCGCTGGGGCCGCAACTGTTGGTGGCGACCCCGGGGCGATTGCGGGATCTGCTGGCCCAGCAACTGCTGGGTCTGAGCCAGCTGCGCCATCTGGTGCTGGACGAGGCGGATCGGCTGCTGGAGATGGGCTTCTGGCCCGACATCCAGTGGCTGCTGAATGCCATGCCGGTCGAGCGTCAGACCCTGCTGTTCTCGGCCACCCTGCCGGCCGAGCTGGATGCGCTGGCGACCGGTCTGCTGACCGAGCCGGTGCGGGTGGAGGCGGATCCCCGCAACAGCGTGGCCGACGACATCGAGGAGCGCCTCTATCTGGTCAACAAGAGCAGCAAGGTGCCGGCGCTCATCAGCCTGCTCAAGGCCCACGAGTGGCCGCAGGTGCTGGTCTTCATCAGCGCGCGGGACGACGCCGACGGGGTGGCCCGCAAGCTGGCCAAGGCGGGCATTGCGGTGGCGGCCCTGCACGGCGAGAAGGAGCAAGCGGTGCGTGAACAGGCGCTCGGCGACTTCAAGGCGGGCAAGGTGCGAGTGCTGGTGGCCACCGATCTGATGGCGCGCGGCATTCACGTGGAGGCGCTGCCGCTGGTGATCAACCTGGATCTGCCCGCCAGCGCCCCCGTCTACGTGCACCGCATCGGCCGCACCGCCCGGGCCGGACGCAGCGGGCTTGCCATCTCGCTCACCTGCCATGGCGAGGCCGACACCCTGGCGACGATCCGCACCCTCACCGGCCGAGAGCTGCCGCTGGCGGAGCTCGCCGGCTTCCCGGTCACCGATCAGCCAGCCAGCGGAGAGGGCAAGCGCGCACCCCGTGACAAGCAGGCCAATCGCCGCACCCAGGCCAAACGCAGCGCTAAACAGTTCAAGAGCAAGGGCTGAGGTCATTGCTGCCGCCTTGCTCCGTTTCGCGACAAACAAGGTGATCACAACGCCGCACCTAGGCCAAGCGCAGCGCGAAACAGTTCAAGAGCAAGGGCTAGGGCAAGCCTGACCCAAGATGGACTGCCCGCTTGGGCAGTACCAAAGGACGCCCGTTTCACTATGCTCCATGGGTTCAACCACGGAGGGATAGGCAATGGCGAGTCTGGTGATGGGGCCCCTGCTGGGGCTCGAAGCGGAGACACAATACAGCATCTGTTTTTTGGCGGGGCCTGACTGCAAGGGCGCCGGGGTCAGGATCAACGGCAGCCTGCTGGTTGCCGGCAAGCAGGCGGATACCCCCAGGGGCGGCTTCTGGCGGGTCAGCTGGACGGCGACACCGGCCGAGGCGGGTTCGAGCGTGGAGTACCAGATCCTGCTGGATGGGGAGCCCGCCCGGGACTTGGCCGGTGGGGATCGCTGGCAGTTTCATCTGCCTGGGTCGGCGGAGCGGGTGCGCATCGGGTACGCCTCCTGCAACGGTTTTTCCGACTTCAAGCTGCTCACCTCCACCCCGCAGCCCTATGTGATGTGGGACAAGCTGGCCGCCGAGCACGCCACGCACCCCTTCTCGCTGCTGCTGATGGGGGGCGATCAGGTCTATGCCGACTCCCTCTGGACCACGGTGCCCAGCCTCAAGGCCTGGAACGAGCTGGACATGGCGGAGAAGGTCAAACGCAAGGCCACTCGCACCATGGAGGAGCAGCTCGATCGCTTCTACTGCGATCTCTACTGCAAACAGTGGGGGCGGCCCGAGGTGGCGCGCCTGCTGGCCCGGATCCCGAGCGCCATGATGTGGGATGACCACGACATCTTCGATGGCTGGGGCAGCTATCCCGAGTCGCCAGCCAATCTGCAGGGCTGTGACGTCTACCGGGTCATCTATGCCGCCGCGTCCCGCTATTTCCGGCTGTTCCAGCTGCGATCCGTTGCCAACGTCTCCCTGCTGGACCCGGTCAAGCTGGGCCACCACTCCTGGCGGCTGAGTTTTCGGGGCTACCAGATCCTGGCGCTGGACAACCGGGCCAATCGGACCCGCGCCCAGGTGATGAGCCCGTCCCAGTGGGATCAGATCAACGATGCGCTGGCCGCCTGCGACGCGGGCCACCTGCTGGTGCTGGCGGGGGTGCCCGTGGTCTATCGCGACTTCTCCTTCACCGAGGCGGCGCTGGATGCCACCCCCTGGGAGGAGGAGCTGACCGACGATCTCAAGGATCATTGGCGGGCCAAGGATCATCAGGGGGAGCGGGCCCGGCTCATCATGCGGCTGCTGGACAACGCCAGGATCCGGCGCCAGCAGGATGCCGGCGGCAAGACCCTGATCCTCTCCGGCGACGTGCACGTGGGCTGCCTCGGGGTGATCCAGGACAAGCGGGACGGGGTGCTCAACGTGCACCAGCTGGTCTCCTCCGGTATCGTCCACCCCTGTCCCACCCAGTTCCAGTGGATGGGGATCCTCGCCATGACCAACGACGATGCCGAATACCTCGACGAGAACCGGCTGATCCGCGCCGAGCTTATCAAGCCGTTCGGCGCTCCCGTCTACCTGCGTACCCGCAACTTCGCCACCCTGCTGATGGGCACCGACAACAAGCTGTGGGCCAACTGGCACTGCGAGAACGGACTGGCGGCCAGTTACCCGCTTGCCTGATGGCGGGAAAATGCGAAGGGCCCTGACGGGCCCTTTTTCTTGTCGGGGTCAGATCCCCCGAGCCGTAGTCTGTTCAGGGCTGCTCCGGCGTCTGGGCAAAGAAATCGCGCCGAAACTGGCCGAGTGCCGCTTCCCTGTGCTGCTGCCAGCTTGCCTCGTCCATGTTGCCCCGGCTGGCCGCCAGCTGCTGTTCCAGCTCGGTCAGTTGCTGCTGGTAGTGGCTGCGCTGCGCCAGCTGCTGTTGTCGGCTGGCGGCAAACTGCACGGTCGCTTCGGCCTGCCCGGTTGGCAGGAAGTGGCGAGCCAGGGTCGCCAGCTCCTCGTCCCCCCACAGCTGTCGCGCCTGCTGCAAGCGGGCAGCCGGGTTGAACAGCTCCGCCGCCAGATCCGGATGATCCGCCGCCCACTCATCCTGCAAGCGGGTGAGGGCGGCCAGTCGCTCGGCCAGCGGCAGCTGCTCGTGCTCCTGCGCCAGCTGCTCGAGTGCCAGGGCGTAGCGCCCCTGCAGTCGAAACAGGCTCTCCCCCTCGCTCAGCCATTGGGCCTCTATCGCCTCCAGATTGGCCAGCCGCTCGGCCAGCGGCTGCTCGCTGTCGCTTACCTCGCTGGCGAGCTGCCGGTTCATCTCGTCCGGCAAGTCGCGCCAGCTGGCAGGCGCAGGTGCTGGGCCGGCTGGCACGGTGGTGGCGGCAACCGGGCCGGTAGCTGGGGCCAGTGGCGGCTGTGTCTGTGGCGCCTCTGCGGCGGCTGGCTGAGCGCTCTGGCCGGTGTGTGCTGGCCGCGTTGGCGCCTCCTGCCAGCTTAGGTTGAGCAGCAACAAGGCCAGCATCGCCAGTGCCAGCAAGCCGTAGCGGCGCTTCATCGGCTGATCTCTCCCTTGACCGGGAAGTGATCGGAGAGGTTGCTGGCGGGCCAGAGGCTGCCATCGCTGCTGCGCGGGATCCAGACGCTGTTGAGGTTGTGGCGCACGGCGCCGTATTCCCGGCTCACCACCAGATAGTCGAGGTACTCCACGTTGGCACCGCCGGAGAGCGGACCGCCGGCATAGGGGTTGATCCTGGGATCGAAGGTGGCCTCGGTGTAGCCGCCATAACGGGGCTCATCGGCGTTGAGGTTGGCCAGCATGCCGGCGTAGTCGTCGGCAAACTTGCGCTTGTTGACGTTGAAGTCGCCGCCGTAGATGACGGTGTCGCTGGCGGGGATCTTCAGGCTGGCGGCCAGGGTGCGGATCTGGCCAAACTGGATCTGGCGCAGCCGGCGCGCCTCGTCGGTGTCGAAGCTGGCGGTGTGGGTGGCAAACAGGTGCCAGGCCTTGCCCCCCTTGATCACCTCCGCATACATCACCCCCTTGTCGGCGAAGCAGTCGGTGCCGGTGCACTGGGGATAGACCAGCTGGGCCTCGCGCACGATTGGGTAGCGGCTGACGATCACCACGCCGCCGTCGTGGATGTTGACCCCCGGCTTGTCGAGCACCCTGGTCTGGTACGGGTACTCCTTGGCCAGTGCCTGCAGGAAGCCCTCGCGGCGCCCGTCGAACACCTCCTGCAACAGCAGGGCGTCATAGCCCTTGAGGTATTCGGGCAGCAGCGCCAGCCGCTCGCCGATGCTGGAGGCGATCACCGGCAGCGCCCAGACGTTGTAGCTGGCGACTTTCAACCTGGCTTCGTCAGCTTCGGGCTGCTCCACCTGCCTGGGCGGGGTCAGCATGTAGTGCAGATCGTCATAGCGGCCGGTGAACTTGGCGGCAAAGGCCAGCTCCTGCGGCCCGCTCAGGCGGTGGATGGCGCGATCGCTCTGCCAGCCGGAGTTGTCTGCCGGCGTCTCGCCACCGTGTTGCAGGGTACTGTTCCACCAGGTGCCCTCCATTTTCTGGTTGAGGCGATAGATGTCTCCGCCGGGGGTGGTGACCCGGGTTTCGAACAGATAGCTCTTGCCCGCCTTCACCCCCTCGTAGCGGTTGAAGCTGAGCACCATGGCGCTCTCCCAGGGGCCCAGCTCGGTTCTGTGCTGAAGCCACTGGCTGCCGGCCTGCAGCTGGCCGGAGCCGCTCTGGCGGATCTCCAGCTGGACTGGATCCGGGCTGTTGTTGGTGAGGTAGACATCGGTGTCGGCCAGCGCCTGCAGCGGAAACTGGCTGGCCAGCAGCAGGGCGGCATAACTGAGGGGTTTGTGCATCATGAAGTCCTTTTGGTGGAGGCACGCTGGAAAGTGACTGTTATGGCGGGCACAGAGGTCATTTCATTTACATTTTTGTTACAAATAAATGAAAGGCCCCATATGGGGAGGTGTTAACCCATGGAGTTGGCAACGGCCAAAGGGACGGGGGAAGTCAGGACAAACTGGGTGAAGCGGGCGTGCCGGGCGGCACGCCCCTGCAAGGCGGTCAGTGCTGGAACTGGTTGATCAGGCGGGAGAGGGCATGCAGCCGCTCCACCAGCAGGGTGATGCCGTCGAGGGCCTGGCGGCTGTTGTCGGCGGTGTGGCTGGCCAGCTGGTGGATCTGGTGGATGCCCTTGTCCAGGGTGCTGGTGACATCCGCCTGCTGGCTGACGGCCTGGGCAATCTCGTCGCTGGTATGGGTGACCCGGGCCAGCATGCGGTTGATCTGGTTGAGCACCTCGGCGGTGGTCCCCACGTGCTGCTGGCAGCGGTCCGAGGTCTGGGCGCCCTGACTCATGCCGTCGGCCAGCTGACGGGTCGTCTGCTGCAGCGCCTGGATCATCTCGTTGATCTCGCCGGTGGAGCTGCGGGTCTTCTGGGCCAGCGCCCGGATCTCGTCGGCCACCACCGCAAAACCGCGTCCCTGCTCGCCGGCCCGCGCCGCCTCGATGGCGGCATTGAGGGAGAGCAGGTTGGTCTGATCGGCGATCTGGCTGATCACCTCCAGGATCCCGCTGATCTTCTGGCTGTCGCCGGTCAGCCTGGCCAGCACGGCGTGGTTGGCATCGAGCTCGTGATGTAGCTGATCGACCGAGGACTGGGTGGTGGCGAGCGCCCGCAATCCTTCGGCGGATACCTGCTGCACCTCGCCCACCAGTTCGCTGGCCTGATGGGCGTTGCTCGCCACATCGCGAATGGAGTGGCTGAGCTCGGTGATGGCGGCGGCCAGCTGCTCGCTCTGGGCCCGCTGCTGCTGCAGGTGGATATCGATGGTCTGGATATTGCCCCTGTCATCTTCGGCAGCCTGCAGGATCTGCTGGTTGGTGTCGGCGCTGCGCCCCACCACCGCCTTGAGCTCGGCCCGCTTCATGCGCAGTGCCAGCTCCAGGGCCGCCAGGGTGTCCCGCCGCCTGGTGTAGAGCACCTGGCAAAGCGGGGTGCCCATCTCTTCGCCAGCCGTATGAGCCAGCCGGTTGAGCCGCTGCTGCAGGCGCCAGCTGTGCAGCATCTGGGCCAGCAGGGCCAGTGCGCCTGGCGCCCCCCACAGCGGATTGCCGCTGATGATGGCCATCAGCAGGGTGAGCAGGGCGCCGCCCGACAGCAGCAGGGTGAGCAGACCGGGTTCGAGGGCGAGCCGGCTCAGCCAGGGCAGCGCCTTGCCGGCCCGGATACGGGCGTAGAGCTGCTCCGCCCAGGCGATGTCGTGTTCGCTCGGGCGGGTGCGCACCGACTGGTACTCGATGATCTGTCGCTGTTCGTTGAGGATGGGGGTGACATAGGCGTTGACCCAGTAGAACTTGCCGCTCTTGGCGCGGTTCTTCACCAGCCCCATCCAGCTTTTGCCCTGGCGCAGTCGCTGCCACATGTCGGCAAAAGCGGCCTTGGGCATGTCGGGGTGGCGTACCAGATTGTGGGGTACCCCCTCCATTTCGGCAGGGTGATAACCGGCCACGTCACAGAAGTGCTGGTTGGCGTAGGTGATGTGGCTGGCGGGGTCGGTCGTCGAGATCAGTGACAGGTGGTCGGGGAAACGTATCTCCCCCTCCCGTTGGGTTGTGGTCATGAGTGCATCCTGATTGAGCCAAGTAACTGATAGATTTATTTTTATTTTTTGTGATTGTTACCGGCCCATTCTAGGGGGCAGCAAGCGCGCTATCTTGGCTTGGGTCAATTAATCGCCACTCTCGCTTAGCTAAATAGTGCAAATGAAAGGTGCATCTGTGCAGGCGGATGGGAAAGGGAGGATTGGCGTACACCAAGGGGGGGAGCGGAGGTTGCAGGCGCCCCGCAGGGGGCGCCCGGGATCAGCGGCTGGCCAGCGGGTAGGTAAAGAGGGCCAGGTGGGCGAAGTTGAACAGGAAGTGGATCGCGATGGCGACGCTAAGGCGCCCGCTCAGCAGGAACGCCAGGCCATAGCAGGCGCCTGCCAGTGCGGCGAACAGCACCAGCAGCGGGCCGCCGGCCAGGTGGGCGGCGCCGAACAGCAGGCTGGCCACCAGCACCCCAAGCCAGCGCCGGCTGTGTGCGGCGATCCCCTGCTGCAGGAAGCCGCGAAACAGCGCCTCTTCCGCCACGCAGGTGAACAGCAGGTTGTTGAGGGCAAACAGCCACCACCAGCCGGGCAGGCCCACCTCGGGCTTGAGGACCCCCAGCTGCCAGGCAGCGATCAGCAGGGCCGCCAGCGGCAACGGCAGCAGTGCCAGTCTGCGCCACTGAATGGCGCCGCCCGGGCCCAGCAGGGCGGGCCAGGCCAGCAGCAGGCCGAAGAAGACCAGCGGCTTGTCCAGGTTGAGGTACATGTTGAACGGCACGCTGGCGGGGCCGGCCTGCACCTGATCCAGCACCTTCAGGTTGGTGAAACCGGGGATGAGGTGCAGCATCAGCGCCACCGCCCACAGCAGCACGGCGCTCAGGGCGACGGCGCGCCAGGGCTGGGGCAGGGAGGGGGTGCGCCAGGCCAGCAACAGGCCCGCCGCGCTGGCCAGCAGGGCGACTGGGCTCAGGTGGCCGAGGCCGAGAGCCGCCAGCAGGGCGACGGCCAGCATGATGAAGCCGGGCAGCCGTTGCCGGGCCAGACAGAGCAAGACGGCCAGCGCCAGTGCTCCCCAGATGAGTGAATCAGGTAGAGGTAACATTGAGTCTCCAAGGCCGATGAAAGTCCCGCACCTTAACAATGGGACATCCCATGAGACAAGGCTTAATAAGCTGGTCGGATCCCGTGTTCGAGTAGCTGCCAGGGCACGCGGCCATAAAAAAACCGGAGCTGGGCTCCGGTTTTGGCAAGGGTGACAAGGCGTCTCAGCGGCCGGATTCGGCGATCACCCGGGCAATGATGTCGGCACGCTTGCTGGCTTCCAGCTCGCCCAGGGCGATGAGGCCGGCCTTGAAGATGACGTTCTTCGGCAGGCTGACGTCGTCCAGGGTGGCGATGGCTTCGACGTGCATACCGTTCAGACGGCTGGCATCGCGCGGGCTCAGGTTGACCTGGGTGTTCAGCACCTGCTTGCCTTTCTTCTTGGCAGGGGCGGCTTTTTTCGGTTGTTCCTGCTCGTCTTCCGGCAGCTCGTCATCAAAATCGTAAATAGACATAGTCAATCCTGTTGGTTAGGCAATGGGGCATGGTTGCCCGATGTCGTTTTTCAGAGGGGTCGATCAGCCCATATCCTCGTTGCGGATAAAGGCGCGCCAGGAGCCGAGCACCTGGGCAAAATCTTCCAGCCCGCACATGGCCAGCTGTTCATCATCGTAGTAGGCGAGATCGTCGAGATCCTCATCCTGCTCGATATTGAGGACGTTGGCTTTCACCTCGGCTTCCTCGTGGGTCAGCAGCAGCGAGTAGTCTCCGCCAAGCAGCCTGTATTCGACGCGAGTCCGGCTGGAGAGCTGATCGATGATGACGAACAGCTCGTCGAGTTTCTCCTCGTCCTTGCCCACTTCGTCGATCAGCCACTGGCCGATGGCCTCATGGCCCATGGAGAACCGGGCGCGATAACCGCCGAACGGATCGCGGCGAAATTCATAATCCATAGTTCAGTCCATAGCGAAAGGGTGAGTCGTCATGGGCAGGGCAAATCCTGCTCCATGGCGGGGCGCATATAGCGTAAAGTGGCCTATTCTAGCGAGCCCCCCCTCGCTTGTCTTGAAGATGTGGCATCTTTGCCCCGATACCGGCGCTTTGTGGCCGGTCCGGCCCCCGCTTTGGAGATGTGATGCAGCTAAACGATACCCTCGCACGCCAGATAGTCAGTCGGGCGATGAAGATCCTCTCTTCTTGGGCCAACGTGATGGACGAGCCACTGCGACTCATCATCGCAGGCTATTCCCGTTTCGTTCAGCGGAGTACCTATGCAGCTCAATGACACCCTCGCACGGCAGATTGTCAGCCGGGCGATGAAGATCCTCTCTTTTTCGGTCAACGTGATGGACGAGCACGGCCTGATCATCGCGTCCGGCAACCCGGAGCGGCTCCATCAGCGTCACGAAGGGGCCGTGCTGGCGCTGACCGAGAACCGGGTGGTTGAGATCAGCGACGCGACCGCCCGCGAGCTCAAGGGAGTGCGCCCCGGCATCAACCTGCCCATCGCCTATCAGGGGGAGCTGCTCGGGGTCATCGGCATCTCGGGCGATCCGGACGAAGTTCGTGCTTACGCCGAGCTGGTGCGCATGACGGCCGAGCTCATTCTGGAGCAGGCGGCGCTCACCGAGCAGCTGCAGTGGGACAAGCGCCACAAGGAGGAGCTGGTGCTGCAGCTGATCCGTGGTGAAGGGCGGGAAGATCAGCTGCAGCAGGCGGCCCGTTTCCTCGGGCTGGATCTGGCCCAGCCGCGGGTGGTGGCGGTGCTGGCGCTGGAGGAGGCCGACCCGGCCCGGCTGCGGGAACTGGTGCACCTGCTGGAAAACCCGGAGCGGGACAACCTGGTAGCCATCAACGGTCTGGACGAGATAGTGGTGCTCAAGCCGGCCCAGCTCAGCGACGGCATCTGGCAGTCGGCGCAGGAGCGCAGCCGCATCAAGCAGCTGCTGGCCCGCATTCCCCACTTTCGGGTGCGCATCGGGGTGGGTGATTACTTCGCCGGCACCGGCGGGCTGGCGCGTTCCTACCAGACGGCGCGGGACACCTTGCGCCGTGGCATGCGGCAGGCGCCGCGCAAGCAGGTCTATTTCTTCGAGGATTACCGGCTGCCGGTGCTGCTCGGCAGTCTGGCGGACTCCTGGCAGGCGGATCAGCTGCGGGCCCCGCTGCACAAGCTGGCGCAGGAGGACACAAAGGGAACGCTGCAGAAGACGCTGCGCCAATATTTCTTGCAGGATTGTGATCTGCATCCCTGCGCCGAAGCCCTGTTCATCCACCCCAATACCCTGCGCTACCGGTTGACCCGGATTGAGCAGATAACCGGGTTGAATTTCAACAAGTTAGATGACAAGTTTCTGCTCTATCTCGGGCTCAACCTCGATAGTTGATTTGTTCATTCATACAGAAAGTTGCGTTTTACAAAGCTAATATTTGGTTTTTTGACCAAAGCATTCCGATCTCGGATCACCATAATGGCCACCACTCACTCATTTGAAAGGTGCCCGTCATGATCCCTGTATCCGCGCTTGGCGCTCTCGCCGCGCTCTCCATCGCCATCTTCCTGATCCTGAAGAAGGTACCGCCTGCTTACGGCATGATCGTCGGCGCCCTGGCCGGCGGCCTGATCGGCGGCGCCGATCTGACCCAGACCGTCGCCCTGATGATCGGCGGTGCCCAGGGGATCACCACGGCGGTGATGCGGATCCTGGCGGCGGGCGTGCTGGCCGGCGTGCTGATCGAATCGGGCGCCGCCACCACCATCGCCGAGACCATCGTCAAGAAGCTGGGCGAGACCCGCGCCCTGCTGGCACTGGCACTGGCCACCCTGATCCTGACTGCGGTCGGCGTGTTCGTGGACGTGGCCGTCATTACGGTCGCCCCCATCGCGCTGGCCATCGCCCGCCGTGCCGACCTCTCCAAGGCGGCCATCCTGCTGGCGATGATCGGTGGCGGCAAGGCGGGCAACGTCATGTCTCCCAACCCCAACGCCATCGCGGCAGCCGATGCCTTCCACCTGCCGCTCACCTCGGTGATGGCGGCCGGCATCATCCCGGGCCTGTTCGGGCTGGTGATGGCCTACTGGCTGGCCAAGCGCCTCAACAACAAGGGCAGCAAGGTCGCCGCCGACGAGGTGGTGAGCTTCAATGGCAGCAAGCTGCCGGGCTTTGCCGCCGCCATCAGTGCGCCGCTGGTGGCCATCCTGCTGCTGGCCCTGCGCCCCATCGCCGGCATCGTGGTTGACCCGCTCATTGCACTGCCCCTCGGTGGCCTGGTCGGCGCCCTGATGATGGGCAAGTTCAGCAAGGTGAACCAGTTTGCCGTCTCGGGCTTGGCCCGCATGGCGCCGGTGGCCATCATGCTGCTGGGTACCGGTACCCTGGCGGGGATCATCGCCAACTCCGGTCTCAAGGATGTGTTGATCAGCGGCCTGACCGCCTCCGGCCTGCCCTCCTACCTGCTGGCTCCCATCTCGGGTGCCTTGATGTCGCTGGCGACCGCCTCGACCACCGCCGGTACCGTGGTGGCCTCCAACGTGTTCAGCTCCACCCTGCTCGAGCTCGGCATCAGCAGCCTGGCGGGGGCCGCCATGATCCACGCCGGTGCCACCGTGTTCGACCACATGCCCCACGGCTCCTTCTTCCATGCCACCGGCGGCAGCGTCCACATGGGCGTGGGTGAGCGGCTCAAGCTCATCCCCTACGAAACCGCGGTCGGTCTGACCATTGCCGCCGTCTCCACCCTGATGTTCGGCGTGTTTGGCCTCGCCTAAGGAATTGATATGAAAATTGTTATCGCCCCCGATTCATTCAAGGAGAGCCTCAGCGCCATGGCGGTGGCCGATGCCATCGAGGCCGGATTCAAGCAGGTGTTGCCGGATGCCACCTACGTCAAATTGCCGATGGCCGATGGCGGCGAGGGGACGGTGCAGTCCCTGGTGGACGCCACCGGCGGCCGCATTCTGCCCTTCTACGTGACCGCTCCCCTTGGCAACAAGGTACAGGGCTTCGTCGGTCTGCTGGGGGATGGCGAGCGCGCCGTCATCGAGATGGCGGCGGCTTCCGGCCTGCATCTGGTGGCGCCTGAGCTGCGCAATCCGTTGCACACCTCGAGCAGCGGCACCGGCGAGCTGATCCTGGCGGCCCTCGACATGGGGGTGAAGCATCTGATCCTCGGTATCGGCGGCAGCGCCACCAATGACGGCGGTGCCGGCATGATCCAGGCACTTGGCGGCAAGCTGCTCAAGCGCGACGGTACTCCCATCGCACCGGGCGGCGCCGGTCTGGCCGAGCTGGCCAGCATCGATCTGAGCGGGCTCGATTCGCGCCTCGCCAAGATCACCATCGAGGTGGCCTGCGACGTGGACAACCCGCTGTGCGGGCCGAAAGGGGCCTCCGCCGTGTTTGGTCCGCAGAAGGGGGCGACCCCCGCGATGGTGGCGCAGCTGGACGCCAACCTGGCACACTACGCCGACTGCATCGAGCAGGCGCTTGGCAAGCAGGTGAAGGAGATTGCGGGGGCGGGCGCCGCCGGTGGCATGGGGGCGGCCCTGGTGGGCCTGCTCGGCGCCGAGCTCAAACCCGGCATCCAGATCGTCATCGAGGCGTTGAAACTGGCCGAGGCGGTGGCCGATGCGGATCTGGTCATCACCGGCGAGGGGCGCATCGACAACCAGACCATCCACGGCAAGACGCCAATCGGTGTCGCACGCTGTGCCAAGCAGTTTGGCAAGCCGGTGATCGGCATTGCGGGCTGCCTGACCGACGACTGCGTCGTGGTGCACGAGCACGGGCTGGATGCGGTGTTCGCCGTGGTCAACCGCGCCATGTCGCTGCCGGAGGCGCTGGCCACCGCCACCACCAACCTGCAGCTCACGGCCCGCAACGTGGCGGCGCTCTATCTGCTGCGACCCTGACTCTCTTCTGGCCGGTGCCTGGCGCCGGCCAACCCCGCCCCGTGTCGCGGTGACGACCTGCCCGCTGCAGGTCTGCCCGAAACACCTTGCCGATCAGATGATCGGCGTTTTTCATTATCCTGCTGTATAGCCAGTGCTTTTCTGCGGTTTCTGTATTCTGGCCGCCGACTTTGCGGCATAGTGATCCCCCATAGTACAAGGAGCAACCCATGATCTTGCTGACCCTGGGGGTACTGCTGTTTACCCTGATCCACCTCTATCCCTGCTTCGCAGTCGCCCATCGGGCCCGCTTGCGCGAGCGGCTGGGGGAGAATCGCTACAAGGGACTCTTCTCGTTGCTGGTGTTCATCGCCATCGCCTGCATCATCGCCGGCTGGCGCACCGCCAGCCCCCTGCCGCTCTATTTTCTGCCCGCCTGGGGACCGACCCTGATGATGGCGGTCATGCCCATCGCCCTGATCCTGTTCTGCTCCGGCCAGGGGCCCAACCACCTGCGGCGCTGGCTGGTGCATCCCCAGCTGCTCGGCACCCTGCTCTGGGCCGGTGCCCACCTGGCAGTCAACAGCGAGGCCCGTTCCCTGGTGCTGTTTGGCGGCATCGGCCTGTGGGCGCTGGTGAGCATCGTCTGGATTTCGGTGCGGGACTGGCAGCGTCATCCCCGTCCGGCGGCCAACTGGTACGGCACCGGGCTCAGCGTGGGGGCCGGGCTGGCGCTCACCGCCCTGCTGATCTTCTGGGGGCACGGCATGCTCACCGGCATCCCCCTCTATTGAACGGGTGAACCGGCCGGCGTGCCCGCGCGTATGTCACTCATCTGTCTGACAGGAGTCGCTCGATGAAATGGATCATGTTGTTGCTGACAATCGTGGCCGGGGCGGCCGTCGCCGCCTGCCCGGACTACTTCAACGTGGAGATGCGGGAGCTCAACAGCACCCAGCGCCACAACCTCTGCCAGCTGACCGAGGGCAAGGTGGTACTGGTGGTCAATACCGCCTCCTACTGCGGCTATCGCGGCCAGTTCCGGGATCTGGAGACGCTCTATCAGACCTACAAGGAGAAGGGGTTGGTGGTGCTCGGCTTCCCCTCCAACGACTTCTGGCAGGAGGCGGGGGACGAGGGCAAGACCGCCTCGGTCTGCCGACGCGATTACGGGGTGACCTTCCCGATGTTCAACCGGATCGCCGTGCGCGGGGCCGATGCCAGCCCGCTTTACCTGGGGTTGGCCGCGGCGGCGGGCGAGGCGCCGGGCTGGAACTTCCACAAATACCTGATCGGCCGTGACGGCAAGCTGGTCGCGAGTTATGGGGCGAACCAGAATCCGGCGGACGATCCCCTGCATAAAGAGGTCAAACGGGCGCTCGGCCTTTAGCGCTACCCCGCGGCGGGCGGCTCTGGAATAATGGGGGCCCGCTCTTCTCTCTGGTAATCCCGTGCTGCAACGTCTGCCCCAAATGGTGATCTTCGATGCCCTGGTCCGTGAACAGGGCATCTCGGCGGCCGCCCGGCGGCTCGGGGTCTCCAAATCCCACATCAGCAAACAGCTGGCTCAGCTGGAGACCGAACTCGGTGCCCAGCTGGTGCAGCGCACCACCCGCCGCTTCTCCCTCACCGAGCTCGGTCAGGAGTATGCCCGCCACTGCCGCGCCCTGGTGGCGGTGGCACTGGAGGCGGACTCCATGGTGGCGGAGCGGCGCGGCAAGGTGAGCGGCATCCTGCATCTGGGGGTTGGCCAGTCTTTCGGCCGGCTGCACGTGATCCCGCGTCTCAAGGCGTTTCAGGATCGCTACCCCGAGCTGGAGCTGGAGGTCTCGCTATTCGATCACCGCACCAACCTGGTGGATGAGGGGCTGGATCTCTGGATCACCACCTACGAGGACAAGCCCGAGGCCCTGGTGGGACAGCGGCTGGCGGATATTCACTTCGTGCTGGTGGCCTCGCCGGACTATCTGCTGAGCCACGGCACCCCGCTGCACCCCAGAGACCTGGCCCAGCACAACTGCATCACCTATCAGAGCCGGGAGCGGCGCTACCACGAGTGGTCGTTTCGCCAGGGCAAGGAGCGCCAGACGGTGCAGGTGGCCGGCAACTACCGAGTGGATCTGGCGGAGGCGGTGCGCGACGCCGCCCTGGCCGGGCTCGGCATCGCCTACGTGGCCAACTACCTGCTGGATAAGGAGTTGCAGTCCGGCCAGCTGATCCCGCTGCTGCCCCAGTGGCGGCCGAACCAGAAGATGGCGGTGCACGCCGTCTATGCCAGACGCGAGCACCTGGATCCCAAGATCCGGCTGTTCATCGACTTCCTCAAGGAGAGCTTCGGTCCGAATCCCTACTGGGAGCAGCGGCTGGCCCCCTGGCTCGGCGGCAAATTGTCCGGCACAGAGGAATGATCGTTTCCATATAAGAACACTGGCTTTCGCTTGAAACCAAAATCGAGTCAAATCAGCCAGTTGCCGCAACCGATATCGTGCAAACGTTTTTGCTAACAGGGCTGTAACCAAGTGGACTTGCAGTGGCGAGGCTGGGAGCGCAGAATCCGCGCCCATCTTTCGCCCCACCTGATGGAGTCCCTATGATTGCCCTGCTCGGCATCCTGAGCATTCTGGCCGTGGCCACGCTCTGCTCTGATAATCGTCGTCGTATCCCGTTGCGAACAGTTGGCCTGGCCCTCTGCCTGCAGATCCTCTTCGCCGGCCTGGTGCTCTGGCTGCCCGCCGGTCAGCACGTGCTGAACGGGGTGAGCGAAAGCGTCAGCAGCGTGATCGGTTACGGTCAGGAGGGGATCGCCTTCCTGTTCGGCGATCTGGCCAAGTTCAAGCTGGGCTTCATCTTTGCCTTCAACGTGCTGCCGGTCATCATCTTCTTCTCTGCGGTGATCGCCATCCTCTACCACATAGGCCTGATGCCGAAAGTGATCGCTCTGCTTGGCGGCGGCCTGCAGAAGCTGCTGGGCACCGGTCGCGCCGAGAGCCTCTCCGCCACCGCCAACATCTTCGTCGGCATGGTGGAGGCGCCGCTGGTGGTCAAACCCTATCTCTCCAAGATGTCGGATTCCCAGTTCTTCGCGGTGATGAGCTGCGGCCTCGCCTCCGTGGCCGGCGGTACCCTGGTGGGTTACGCCAGCATCGGGGTCGAGCTGAAATACCTGATCGCGGCGGCCTTCATGTCGGCACCGGCCGGTCTGGCCATGGCCAAGATCCTGGTGCCGCCTGCCGCCGAGGAGCAGGATCACCATCAGGACGTGGTGATCCCGCGTGCCACCAACGTGATTGAAGCAGCCGCCGATGGCGCCATGTCCGGCCTCAATATCGCGGTTGCCGTGGGGGCTACCCTGCTGGCGTTCGTCGGGGTGATTGCCATGCTCAACGGCCTGCTGGGCTGGGCCGGCGACCTGGTGGGGCTGGAGCTGAGCTTCCAGATCATTCTGGGCTGGCTGTTTGCGCCCGTCTCCTGGCTGATCGGCATCCCCTGGGAGCAGGCTCAGGCCGCCGGCGCCCTGATCGGGACCAAGATAGTGGTGAACGAGTTCGTCGCCTTCATCGCCCTGGTGCAGGACCAGACCCTGAGCGAGTCGAGCAAGGCCATCGTCACCTTCGCCCTGTGTGGTTTCGCCAACATATCCTCCATGGCGATCCTGATCGGCGGCCTGGGCGCCATGGTGCCGGAGCGCAAATCCTTCATCGCCCGTTACGGCATGCGCGCTATCCTGGCGGGTGTGCTGGCGAACCTGATGAGTGCCTCGCTGGCAGGCTTGTTCCTCGCCCTCTGATTGACCCTGAAGCTAGCACCTTCCGGTCAGAGCCCGCTTCGGCGGGCTTTTTTGTGGCCGTTTGCCGGCAAAAAAAAGCGCCTCAGGGAGGCGCGGGGAAAAAGACAGATTGGAAGCGTCACATGGGTGCCACTTGAATGAGGGATGAGCCATGCCATCCAAGTGTGAAGCCATGATGCCTGATGCTGTCTGAAGCCCTTCTGAGGCGATTCTTCATACTATGTTCATTTTGCTAAACGCAATGCGGGCTGGCTGGTCAGAGGCTCAGGGGGTCAGCGCGAAGTTGTCTGCGGTCTGCTGTTCCAGCGCCGGCAGCCAGCGCTGTGAGCGGGATTCCACTGGCTGGTCAGGGGGTCAGCACGAAGTCGTCTGCGGTCTGTTGCTCCAGCGCCAGCAACCAGCGTTTGATGGGAATGCCGCCGGCATAACCGGTCAGCTCGCCGCTGCGGCCGATCACCCGGTGGCAGGGCACTATGATGCTGAGCGGATTGCGCCCGTTGGCGGCACCCACTGCGCGAACTGCCTTGGGATTGCCGATGGCCTGGGCTATCTCGAGGTAGCTGACGGTCTCGCCGTAGGGAATATCGCCTAGGGCGCGCCACACCGATTGCTGAAAAGGGGTGCCCCGGGCGGCCAGCGGCAGATCGAAGCGGCGCAGGCGACCGGCGAAGTAGGCCGCGAACTGTTCGATGAAGGGGGCCAGTGCCTGATCGTCGCGTTGCCATTCGTCGGTCGGGGTGACCGGCTGCTCGCCTAGCACGAACTCCACATAGCGCAGCCCGTCCCGGTCGATGGCGATGAGCAGGGGGCCGTGGGCGCTGTCGCAAAAACTGAATTTCATTCTGTCATCCTCGGGCGTTGGGCAAGGGCCCGGCTAGTCCACTACCGGCTTGCCGCGGGTCGATTTTATCTCCCCCTTGCGCTTCTTGGCATCGACCCGCTTGCGCTGGGAGCTGCGGGTCGGCTTGGTGGCATGGCGGGCCTTGGGGCGCCAGGCCGCTTTCTTCAGCAGCTCCACCAGACGGTTCATCGCCTCCTTGCGGTTCATGTCCTGGCTGCGGTGGGTCTCGACCCGGATCATGATGAAGCCGTCGTGAACCCGGCTGTCGCTCAGCTTGTCGAGCCCCTCCTTGTAGAGCGGGGTGAGGTTGGGGGAGTTGCGGTAATCGAAGCGTAGCCAGACGGCGGAGTCGGTCTTGTTGACGTGCTGGCCACCGTTGCCCTGTGCCCGCATGGTCTGGAATTGCAGTTCATGCCAGGGCAGGGTAACGCTGTTGGAGATGACTAACATACTGCGGTGCTCTTGTTTGGTGCATCGGCTGTGGCTGGCTCAGCTTGGTGCCTCATAATGGGGCGAGATGCGCTCCCTTGGTGATGCCGGGAGAGTCCTGCTCCAGACGTAAATGCTATCTTTTTGAAATTAAACAATAAAAAGACTTGGCACAAGAATTGATTCCCCATTCATGACATACCATGGATTGGGAGCAACCAGATGAAGCTGATTACTGCGATTATCAAACCCTTCAAGTTGGACGACGTGCGCGAAGCCATCGCCAACCTGGGGGTCGAGGGTCTGACCGTGTCCGAGGTCAAAGGGTTTGGCCGCCAGAAGGGGCACACCGAATTATACCGGGGAGCCGAGTATCAGGTCGACTTCCTGCCCAAGGTAAAGCTGGAGATAGCGACGGCCGACGACAACGTCGAAGGGGTGATCGAGGCGATCTGCAAGGCCGCCTATACCGGCAAGATCGGTGACGGCAAGATCTTCGTCTACGACCTGCTGCAGGCCGTGCGCATTCGGACCGGTGAGAGCGACGACGAGGCGCTCTGATCGCGCTGGATGGGGGCGAATGATCGGTACTTTGTCGCTGATTGACTCCATGGTGGGGCCGGATGGGATTCTATCCGGCCCCTTTGTTTGAACAGGGTTTAAATATGTGATCCCGCCACATCAGGATTTCTTGATCCGGCTGTCGAGCTCAATGCAAAATGCAAACAGCAATGGTTCTCACTCGATATAGCAACTCAAGGAATGGATGATGAAAATGAAGATGTTGGCACTGGCTTTCTCTGCGTTGGCGGCTCAGTCGGCATTGGCGGCAGGGGAGGTGAATGTCTACTCCAACCGGCAGGATGAGCTGATCAAGCCCATCATCCAGCAGTTCGAGAAGGAATCGGGCATCAAGGTCAACGTGGTGTTCGCCAAAGAGGGGCTGAACGAGCGTCTGGAGCGGGAAGGCAAGCTCTCCCCGGCCGATTTGATGCTGACCGTCGACATCAGCCGGCTGACCGATCTGGTGGACAAGGGGCTGGTGCAGCCGGTGGACAGCAAGATCCTGCAGGAGAACATCCCCGCCATCTATCGCGATCCGGACAACCGCTGGTTCGCGCTGACCACCCGGGTGCGCGCCATCTATTCCAGCAAGGATCGTCTCGGCAAGCTCGATACCATCAGCTACGAAGATCTGGCCAAGCCTGAATTCAAAGGAAAAATCTGCACCCGCAGCGGCAAGCATGAGTACAATGTGGCGCTGGTCTCCTCCATGATCGCTCATCACGGCATGGCCGAGACCAAGAGCTGGCTGGAAGGGGTCAAGGCCAACCTGGCGCGCAAGCCGCAGGGTAACGACCGGGATCAGGTCAAGGCGATCAAGGATGGTATCTGTGACCTGTCGCTCGGCAACAGCTACTACCTGGGCGCCATGTTGAAGGATCCGGCGCAGAAAGCCTGGGCCGATGCCGTCTACATCAACTTCCCGAACCAGGCTGACCGCGGCGCCCACGTCAACGTGAGCGGCGTGGCCATGACCAAGTACGCCAAGAACAAGGTTGAGGCCCAGCAGCTGATGGAGTTCCTGGCCGGCGACACCGCTCAGCACATGTATGCGGACGTGAACGCCGAGTATCCGGTCAAGGCCGGGGTCGAGCCTTCTGCCATGGTCAAGTCCTGGGGCAGCTTCAAGTCTGATGCGCTACCGGTCAGCGATTACGCCAAGCACCGCAAGGACGCCTTGCAGCTGCTGGATGAAGTGAAATTCGATTTGTAATTCAGATGGGGCCAAGGGCCCCATCAACCTCTGTGGTCTCATGAAAAATTTTGGATGGATTACCGGCAGCTGGGCAACAGCCCTGCTGCTGGCTTTGCCGGTACTTGCTCTGGTCTTCTCCGCCTTATCGGCCGACGGAGATCTGTTTGGCCACCTCGCCGATACCGTGCTGTTCGACTATCTGGCCAATACCCTGGGGCTGGTGGTCGGTGTGGTGCTGCTCAGCCTGCTGTTCGGGGTGCCTACCGCCTGGCTGGTGGCCATGTGCCAGGTGCCGGGGCGCCGTGCCCTGCAGTGGGCGCTGATGCTGCCGATGGCCATGCCCTCCTATATCGTCGCCTATGTCTACACCGACCTGCTCGACTACTCGGGCCCGCTGCAGGCGGGGCTGCGTCAGCTGTTTGGCTGGGGCGGGCCGGCCGATTACTGGTTCCCGGCCATCCGCTCCCTCGGCGGCGCCGCCTGGGTGCTGGCGCTGGTGCTCTTCCCCTACGTCTATCTGCTGACCCGCGCCTCCTTTCTGGAGCAGTCGGTCAGCCTCATTCACTCCAGCCGCCTGCTCGGTTGCTCCCCCTGGCAGAGCTTTCGCCGCCTCAGCCTGCCGCTGGCGCGCCCCGCCATCATGGTGGCGGTATCGCTGGTGGCGATGGAGACGTTGGCCGATTTTGCCACCGTCCACTTCTTTGCCATCAACACTCTGACCACGGCGGTCTACGACACCTGGCTCGGTTACGGCAGCCTGGCTACCGCCGCCAAACTCTCCTGCCTGATGTTGCTGGCAGTGGTGTTGTTGATCGCGCTGGAGCGCCGCTCGCGCAGCCGGCAGCAGGTGTTCCAGAAGTCGATGGGTCATGAGCAGCCGCTGCGCTACCCGCTCAAGGGGATGAGTCGTTGTCTGGCCGGTCTCTGGTGTTGGGGACTGGTGCTGGCCGGCTTCGGTCTGCCGTTCGTCATCCTGCTGGATTACGGCGTGCGCTACTTCGAATTGTCGTGGACGCCGGAGTTTGTCCGCTTTGCCGGCAACAGCTTGGCTATCTCGGCGCTGACCGCCCTGCTGGCCATGGGCATAGCCCTGCTGCTCGGCTTCTGTCGTCGCCTCGATGGCGGGATCAAGAGCCTGCTGCCGCTGCGCATCGCCGCCATGGGTTACGCCATGCCGGGTACCGTGCTGGCCATCGGGGTGCTGGTGCCGCTCACCGCCCTCGATTTTGCCATCAACGATCTGGCCGAGTGGCTGGGGCGTCAGGGGCCGGGGCTGCTGCTGACCGGTACCATCACCGCCATCGTGTTCGGCTATCTGGTGCGCTTCGTGGCCATCGCCATCGGCTCGGTGGAGAGCAGCATGGGCAAGATCTCCCCCAGCCTCGACATGGCGGCCCGCTCCCTGGGGCAGGGGGATGGCGCCATGTTGCGGCGGGTCCACCTGCCGCTGGTACGGCGCGGCCTGTTTGCCGGTGCCATGCTGGTGTTCATCGAATCCATGAAGGAGCTGCCCGCCGCCCTGCTGCTGCGGCCGTTCAACTTCGATACCCTGGCGACCCACGTCTACCAGTTCGTGTCGGACGAGATGCTGGAGCGCGGCGCGCTCGGTGCCATCGTCATCGTGCTGGTGGGGCTGTTGCCGCTGATCTGGGTCAACCGCAACCTGGATGGGGCGGGGCACTGAGTTTGCCGACCCTGGAATGTTGTCCGGCCTCCGGTCGGTCTGGTTCAAAAGAATATGAGGAAGTCAGCCTTGTCCTGTTTGCAGGTTGAAAATGTCAGCTGCCGTTACAACGGCCGCAATGTGCTGGAGCAGCTCTCCCTGACGGTGGCAGACAACGAGATCGTCTGCCTGCTGGGGGCGAGCGGCTGCGGCAAGACCACGCTGCTCAAGGCCATCGCCGGCCTGTTGCCGCTGGCAGAGGGAACGATCCGCCTCGGCGATACCCTGCTCGACGGGCCGGGTGCCAGCGTGCCGCCCGAGGCGCGCAACATCGGCATGATCTTTCAGGATTACGCCCTGTTTCCGCACCTGACGGTGGCCGACAACGTCGGCTTTGGCCTGACCAAACTCGATCGCCGTGCCCGCCAGCAGCAGGTGGACGAGGCGCTGGCGCTGGTCAATCTGCAGGGGCTGGGGGATCGCTATCCGCACCAGCTCTCCGGCGGCCAGCAGCAGCGGGTAGCCATCGCCCGGGCGCTGGTATGCAAGCCGAGATTGATGCTGCTGGACGAACCCTTCTCCAACATCGACACCCAGGTGCGGATGAAGTTGATCCTCGAGATCCGCGCCCTGCTCAAGCAGCAGGGGATCGGCGCCATCTTCGTCAGCCACAGCAAGGAAGAGGCGTTTGCCTTCGCCGATCGGCTGGCGCTGTTTCGCGCGGGTCACATCGAACAGGTGGGTCAGCCGGAGCAGCTCTATCGCCGCCCGCAGAACCGCTTCGTGGCGGAGTTTCTCGGCGGGGTCAACTACCTGGCCGCCGAGGTGGTGGACAGCCACTGCGTGCGCACGGTGCTCGGGGTCATCTGCGGCAGCGAGCCCCATGGCCGGGCAGTGGGTGAGCTGCTGCAACTGATGCTCAGGCCCCAGCAGCTGCTGCTGGAGAGCGCCGCGGATGGCGAGCTCAAGGTGGTGGAGCAGCAGTTCCTCGGCCATCACTGCCGGGTGTTGTTCGAGAGTGGCGAGCTGCGGTTGGAGGCGAGCATCGGCGAGCCGCTGGAGGGCGCGCGGGCGCGGGTCAGAGTGACGCCCCACGCGCTGGTGTTGTTTGACCCTTTACCCTGAACGCGTGATATCGTCGTGAAATCAATGAACTGGAACCGCGCTGGTTTATAATCGCGCAACGCTAACCGCCCATATCGCCAATGTCTGTTCAGGGGAGAGATATATGAAAGCCCAAGCCGGGATCTGTGCCGAGCCCAATCTGCACGCCCTCTATCTGATGTTCAACCGCACCGGTGACGCCGCCGAGCTGGTGGCCCGTCTGGCCAGATTGCCGGCCCTGTGGGAGGCGGTGGCCGCCGATTTCCCCGCTGCCGGCTTCAGCGGTCTGGTCGCCGTCGGTGCCGATGCCTGGGATGGCCTCTATCCTGCCGCCCGTCCGCCCCAGTTCCGCGGCTTCATGGCGCAATCCGCCAACGGCCAGGAGGCCCCCAACACTCCGTTCGATCTGTTCGTGCAACTGCGCGCCGATCGGGTCGATGTGCTGCATCACGCCGGTCAGCGCGTGATGGCTCTGCTGGCCGGGCTGGTGGAGCTGGCGGAAGAGGTGCGCGGTTTTCGCAACCTCGACTGCCGCGATCTGACCGGTTTCGTCGACGGCACCGAGAACCCGCAGGAGGAGCACCGCGCCGAAGTGGCGCTGCTGGACGGCGGCGAGTTTGCCGGCGGCTCCTACATCCACGTGCAGCGCTGGGTCCACGCCATGAGCGACTGGGAGAAGCTGGCGCTGAAGGAGCAGGAAGACATCATCGGTCGCACCAAGGTCGACAACATCGAGTACGAGTCGGCCGACAAGCCGCTGACCGCCCACATCAAGCGGGTCAACCTCAAGACGCCAAAAGGGGAGTCCATGGAGATCCTGCGCCAGAGCATGCCCTGGGGCACCATGCGTGAGCAGGGGCTCTATTTCATCTCCTGCTGCCGCACCCCGCAGCACTTCAACGCCATGCTGGCCAGCATGTACAAGGGGAGGGCAGTCACTTCGATCACCTGCTGCGCTTCACCAAAGCGGTGACCGGCGCAGCCTTCTTCGCCCCTTCAGAAGATTTTCTGGTGGCGCAGGGCAAATAAGGCTCGCCCACCCGCAGATAACAAAAATCCCGGCCTTGGCCGGGATTTTGCGTTTTGGCGGGACCGCGATGACGCGGCGGCAACCATTACGGCGTCTGTTCGAACAGCTCGAGGGCGGAGAGGTAGAGCTCTTCGATGTCGGTGTCGCTGGTCGGGGTGATGAAGATGGTGTCGTCACCGGCGATGGTGCCGAGGATCCCTTCGGCCTTGCCGAGGGAGTCGAGCAGGCGGGCGATCAGCTGGGCCGCACCCGGGCTGGTGTGGATCACCACCAGGGCACCGTTGTGGTCGACATCCAGCACCAGATTCTTGAGCGGGCTGGAGGTGGTGGGCACGCCCAGTTCCACCGGCAGGCAGTAGACCATTTCCATCTTGGCATTGCGGGTGCGAACGGCGCCGAAGCGGCTCAGCATGCGCGATACCTTGGACTGGTTGATGTTTTCGAAGCCCATCTCTTGCAGGGCAGTCACTATCTCTGCCTGGGAGCCAAATCGTTCTTCTTTCAGCAAGGCTTTAAAGGCCTTGGCCAGTTTTTCTTGCTTGTCGTTATGCTTCATCTTGGACTCACGAATGAGGAGGTTTGGCTGCCTGTCACGCTCAGGCGGCAGATATGAACAGCGTGCCCATTTTGCATTCATATGCCTATTTTTGCAAGGAAGCGGCGCTTGTTCTGCATATTGATTCAAATATAGCTTGCATCCACCCATGCCAACGTTAGAATCAGGACGAAATTTTGAAAACTTATTCAATTGGGCTGTATGGGTATTGAATTAATCGGTATCGAAAAATCCTGGCACAAGGTGCCGGTACTGCAACAGGTCAGCTTTCGGACCGCTCCCGGTGAAACCTTGGTGCTGCTGGGCCCGAGCGGTGCCGGCAAGAGTTCTCTGCTGCGCATGATGAACCTGCTGGACACCCCGGATGCCGGTGTTCTGCGCATCGGCGAAAGTGAATTTTCTTTCCCGTCCAGCCTCTCCACCGCCGAGTTCAACCGCCAGACCCAGGCGTTGCGGCGCAAGGTGGGCATGGTGTTCCAGCAGTACAATCTGTGGCCCCATCTCACCGTGATGGAGAACCTCATCGAGGCGCCGGTCAAGCTGCTCGGCATGAGCAAGGCGGCGGCCATGGAGAAGGGGGTTATCTGCTGGCCCAGTTGCAACTGGCGGACAAGCGCGACGCCTGGCCGGCGCGGCTGTCCGGTGGTCAGCAGCAGCGGGTGGCCATCGCCCGTACCCTGATGATGGATCCCCAGGTGCTGCTGTTTGACGAACCGACCGCAGCCCTCGACCCCGAGATCACCAAGGAAGTGGCGGAGATCATCCGCAACCTGGGCCAGACCGGTATCACCCAGGTGGTGGTGACCCACGAGGTGGAGTTCGCCCGCAAGGTGGCCAGCCAGGTGATCTATCTGGAGAAGGGGCGGATCATCGAAGCCGGCTCCGCCGCCATTTTCCAAGCCCCGCAAACCAGCCGGTTTGCCGAATTCTTGATGCATTGATATTCAAATCGATAAGGAAGCTGTCATGAAAAAGAGTCTGTTGCTGGTCGCCGCCATGGGCCTGCTGAGCACCTCGGTGCTGGCCAAGGAGATCAAGTTCGCCACCGAGGCCACCTATGCGCCGTTCGAATACCTGGACGACAAGAACGAGTTCCAGGGTTTTGACATCGATCTGGCCCGCGCCATCTGTGAACAGGCCAAGCTGGAGTGCAGCTTCCACAACCAGGCCTTTGACAGCCTGATCCCCAGCCTGAAATTCCGTCGCTATGACGCCGCCATCGCCGCCATGGACGTGACCCCGGAGCGTGCCGCCCTGGTCGATTTCTCCGACATCTATTACCAGAACTCCGCCGTGTTCGTGACCAAGAAGGGCGCCTTCAAGGGGCCGGAAGAGCTGGTGGACAAGACCGTCGGCGTGCAGAACGGCACTTCCCACCAGTCCTATCTGGTGGACAACTGGGTGAGCAAGGGTCTGCTGACCGTGCCTTACGCCAGCTACCAGAGCGCCTTCCTCGACATGATGAACGGCCGCACCGACGGCGTGTTTGCCGATACCGCGGTCGCCGCCGACTGGCTCAAGCAGCACAAGGAGTATGCCGTGATCGGCACGCCGGTGACTGACGCCAAGTACTTCGGTACCGGTTTTGGCATCGCGGTGGCCAAGGGCAATCAGGAGCTGCTGACTCAGCTGAACAAGGGGCTGGCCGACATCAAGGCCAACGGCACCTATCAGAAGATCTACGACAAATATTTCGCGCACTAAGCCATGTTGAGCCTGTTGTTGGATGCAGCCTGGATGACCCTCGGGCTGGCCCTGGCATCCCTGGTCGGGGGCATGGTGCTGGCGCTGGCGTTCAGCGCCGCCGAGCTGAGCAAGCAGCGCGCTCTGGTGTGGCCGGTGGCCACTCTCACCACGCTTATTCGCGGGTTGCCCGAGCTGCTGGTGGTGCTGTTCATCTACTTCGGCTCGACCCAGGTGCTGTTCCTCATCACCGGCGAGTACGTGGAGTTCAGTCCGTTTGCCTGCGGCGTACTGGCGCTCTCCCTGCTGTTCGCCAGTTACGCCACCCAGACCCTGCGGGCCGCCCTCAATGCGGTACCCGCCGGGCAGCGGCTGGCGGCGCTGGCGCTCGGCCTTGGCAAGGGGCACATCTTCTTTCGCATCGTGCTGCCCCAGGCCTGGCGTCATGCCCTGCCGGGGCTCGGCAACCAGTGGCTGGTGCTGCTCAAGGATACGGCGCTGGTCTCCCTCATCGGGGTGAACGAGATGATGCGTCAGGCCCAGATGGCCTCGGCCAGCACCTATGAACCCTTCACCTGGTATGCCGCCGCGGCCCTCATCTACCTGGCCATCAGCCTGGTGAGTGAGTTTGGCTTGAAGCAGGCGTCCCGTTACACCCGTCGTTACGGAGGCTGATCATGCAGGATTACCTGATGACCCTGCTGGGTGGCCTGGCGATTACCCTGCAACTCACGGCATTCAGCCTGCTGCTCGGCGTGCTGATGGCGGCGGCCATGACCTGGGTGCTGGAGCGCCGCATTCCGGTGGCGACCCAGCTGGTGCAGCTGTGGGTGCTGATCTTCACCGGCACGCCGCTGCTGATCCAGATCTTCCTCATCTACTACGGGCCGGGCCAGTTTGCCTGGCTCAAAGAGGGGCCGCTCTGGCCGCTGCTCAAGCAGCCCTGGTTCTGCGCCGTGCTGGCACTCGGCTTCAATACCGCCGCCTACTCCACCCGGTTGTTCAAGGGGGCGCTCGATGCCATCCCGGCCGGTGAGGTAGAGGCCTGCCGCGCGCTCGGTTTCTCCGCCGGCCAGACCCTGTGGATGAAGGTGCGCCACGCCGCCCGGCGGCTGGTGCCCGCCTACTCCAACGAGGTGATCCTGGTGCTCAAGGGGAGTTCGCTCGCCAGTACCATCACCATCATGGATGTGATGGGGCTGGCCCAGCGCCTCAATGCCCAGACCTATGACACCCTGGCGGTGTTCACCGTGGCCGGTGCCCTCTACCTGACCATGAACGGATTGTTAACAATTGGTTTTCGTTGGTGTGAACGCCGGGCGCTGGCCTTCCAGGGCTGAAGTCGGTAGATCCACCTATTAATGGTGATGGGAAGTGCAGGAAATCTGTGCTTCCCCTCCAATTTTTTGCATTTCCCCCCATTTTTATTCGCCGCCTGTTTATTGGCTCACAGAACCTGTGATTACAACTGTTATCAGATTGTTTTTTAGGGGGGGATCCTTTAAGGTTGGGCGCACAACAAGAAACAACCTTAAACCTACGCTTAAACATGGAGTTGATCATGAAAGTTGCCGTTCTGGGTGCCGCCGGTGGCATCGGCCAAGCCCTCGCTCTGCTGTTGAAAAACCGTCTGCCTGCTGGTTCCGAATTGAGCCTGTATGACATCGCTCCGGTGACCCCGGGCGTGGCGGTCGATCTGAGCCATATCCCGACTGACGTGAAAGTAAAAGGTTTCTGCGGTGAAGATCCGAGCCCGGCTCTGGTCGGCGCCGATGTCGTGCTGATCTCCGCCGGCGTGGCTCGCAAGCCCGGCATGGATCGTTCCGACCTGTTCAACATCAACGCTGGCATCGTCAAAAATCTGGTGGAAAAGTGCGCCGCCTCCTGCCCGAAAGCGCTGATCGGCATCATCACCAACCCGGTCAACACCACGGTCGCCATCGCCGCCGAAGTGCTGAAGAAAGCCGGTGTCTATGACAAGCGTCGCCTGTTCGGCGTCACCACTCTGGACGTGATCCGTGCCGAGACCTTCGTGGCTGAGGCCAAGGGTCTGAACGTCGACAAGGTGCGCGTCAACGTGATCGGTGGCCACAGTGGCGTGACCATTCTGCCGCTGCTCTCCCAGATCGAAGGTGCCAGCTTCACCGCTGACGAAGTGGCCGCCATGACCAAGCGTATCCAGAACGCCGGTACCGAAGTGGTGGAAGCCAAGGCCGGTGGCGGTTCCGCTACCCTCTCCATGGGCCAGGCTGCCTGCCGTTTCGGCCTGTCGCTCATCAAGGGCCTGCAGGGTGAAGCCAACGTCATCGAGTGCGCCTACGTGGAAGGCGACGGCAAACACGCCACCTTCTTCGCGCAGCCCATCCTGCTTGGCAAGAACGGTGTCGAAACCGTGCTGGAGTACGGCAAGCTGAGCGCCTTCGAACAAGAGGCGATGGATGGCATGCTGGCCACTCTGAAAGCCGATATCCAGCTGGGTGTCGAGTTCGTCAAGTAAGGCGTCCGGATGGACAGCAAGGGGAGCTTCGGCTCCCCTTTGTCGTTATGGTGACGGATGCAGGCGGTGCCGGCCTAAGGGGATGTCACCGGCTGCCGATAACAGGGTGCTGCAGGAGATCCTTATGATGAAACCCATTACCCTTGTCGGCCTTCTCTGTTTGCTGACGCCCCCATTGCTGACGAGCCAGGCGCTGGGGGCCGAGCCTTCCGCCTCTGCCGCCGCGGCGACGAGCGGGGCCGTGGCCGCTTCCGCACCGGCCAGCACGCCGGCGCAGCCGGAGGCAGCGGTCCCATCCGCTGCGACAGCTGTACCGGCGGCTGCGGATACCACGGCTGCGCCATCGGCCAGCCCGGCGACGGCCGATGCACCGGCAGCGGCCCCCATTCCCGCTCCTGTCGCCACGGATAGCGGGCGCTCACCCAATAGCCGCCCCATGACCAGCACCCCGAACAGCAGCAGTGGGCTGAATGTGGACAGCGGCACGCTGCAGGCGGTGCCGCTCTATCGCCAGGACGAGCTGCTCAACTGGATTGAGCAGGGGCGTCACCTGCAGCAGGTAAAGCAGGACAGGTGCCAGCTTACCCAGGATATCGAGGTGCGGGCCGAGGTGATGAAGGTGCCTGCCTATCAGTTTTTGTGGGGAGACATGCTGGCCTGGGGGGTCTGCATCAAGCCCAACGCGGAGCTGGGGGTCAAATTCATGTGGGAGGCGGCCAATCAGGGATTGGCGCCGGCGCTGGAACAACTGGGCCGTTACTACTGGAAAGGCACGCTGGTGCAAAAGGATCTGCTCAAGGCCGAGACCCTGATGCGGGAGGCCGCCAGCCTGGGCTTCCAGCGGGCACAGATAGAGTGGGTGGAGATGCTGCTGCAGGGGATGGGCAGCCCGCTCGACTATGAAGAGGCCTACCACTGGTTGCACAGCACGGTGATCGGCGACAAGGCGCTGCACCAGAAGGCGACCAGTCTGCTGAGCCGGCTCGGCAACCGGATGCCGGCCAATGCCATCGCCCGTGCCAAGGCGATGCACTGAGCCAAAAAAATGACCCACGGATCTGCATCCGTGGGCCGGGAGGCGCCGGCCGCCGTGCCGTGACAGGCTGGCCCCTCAGCTGGTTATAGTGATCAGATCGCCTTACAGATCTTGGTGGGGACCAAAAACTTCGTAATGGAGCTGGCCGGCGGGAATGCCCGCCGCGATCAGCTGCTGCTTGACTGCCTGCATGAAGCCGACGGGACCACAGAAGTAGTAGTGGGCCTGCGGCGTGATGCGCTCCTTCACTGCAGTCAGATCCATGGTACCGGCAAAGTCGTACTCTTCGCCCTGCACATCACTGGCCTGGGGTTCCCGATACCAGACCCGGCTCAGCAGGTTGGCGTTTTGGCGGGACTTTTGCTGAATATCCTCCCTGAAGGCATGTACGGCACCCTGTTCACAGGCGTGCAGCCAGGTGATGTCGGCCTGATGGCCGTTCGCCAGCAGCTGGTTGAGCATGCTCATCATCGGCGTGACACCCACACCGGCGGAGAGCAGCACCACCGGGGTATGGCCATCGGCTTTCAGGTAGAAGTCGCCGGTGGGGGGCATCACCTCAATCTTGTCACCTGCTTGCAGATGATCGTGCAGCAGGTTGGAAACCTGGCCCTGCGGCTCGCGCTTGACGCTGATGCGGTAGTGCTGGCCATTGGGCGCATCGGAGAGGGAGTACTGGCGGATCTCCTGATATTCCAGCTCGGGGTGGACCAGCTTGATGCTGAGGTACTGGCCCGGCTTGAAGTCCAGTACCGGCTTGCCATCCACCGGCGCCAGCAGGAAGGAGGTGATGAGTTCGCTCTCGACCCGCTTCTCCTTGACCAGGAAGGGGCGGGAACCCTGCCAGCCACCTGCCTGGCTCGCCTTCTCCTGATAAATCTCGCTCTCGCGGCCGATGAAGATGCTGGCGAGCACGCCATACGCCTTGCCCCAGGCATCCAGCACCTCGTCGGTGACCGCACTTCCACCCAATTCTTTGAGCGTGGCCAAGAGATGACTACCTACAATGTGATATTGTTCTGGCTGGATCAGGAAACCCGTGTGCTTGTGGGCGATACGCTCCACGGCCCCGGCCAGTGCCCCCAGGTTGTCGATGTTCTTGGCATAGGCCGCCACCGCATTGAACAACGCCAGCGGCTGACCGCCGCTGCGCTGGTGCGCCAGGTTGAAAATGTCCTTCAGTTCCGGGTTATGGCTGAACATGCGCTGGTAGAAGTGCTGGGTGAGTGCGGGGCCCGCCGATTCGAGCAAAGGGATGGTGCTTTTGATGACGGCGATGGTGGCTTGGTCTAACATAGGGGGTCCTTGCTAATTGAACATCTAAAATGTCACTTAATAAGCTGCATCCTAGATGTTTATTTGATCTGAATCAATAATCAATTTCCGCGCGATGCGCCACAGGCACTATGAGACTAACTAGCTATACCGATTTTGGATTGAGAGCCCTGCTCTATCTGGCGACCCTGCCGGAGGGCGAATTGTCGAGCGTGGCCAAGGTCTCCGCCTTGTATGACGTCTCCCGCAATCACATGGTGAAGGTGGTGAACCAGCTGGTGAAACTGGGCTATCTGCAGTCCCAGCGCGGCAAGAATGGCGGGATCCGCATGGCTTGTGCGCCGGAGACCGTCAACATCGGTCAGGTGATCCGGGCGCTGGAAGGGAATCTGGACGGGATAGATTGCGGCTCGCCGGCCTGCCACATCGTCTCGGTCTGTCTGCTGAAGAATGCCCTGAAGGAGGCGATGAACGCCTTTCTGGCGGTGATGGACAGCTATACCCTGCATGACCTGCTGGCCAATCGCGACGAGCTGCAGAAGGTATTTGGCGAATTGATCCCGACTCTGGTGCTGGAGCCGGATGAAGAGAGCGAGTGAGCAAGAAAAAAGGCTGCCAGTGGCAGCCTTTTTTCAATCTTCAAAACCAGACTCGTTACGGTATAAATCAGGCATTATCCGCGCCATCTTCACCATGTTGTTCTCCACTTCCAGGATCTCGATGGGGTAACCGGCCAGCCGCAAGCTGATGTTGGGCTGGGGGATCTCCTCCAGGTATTCCAGGATGGCGCCATTGAGCGTTCTCGGTCCGTCGATGGGCAGTTGCCAGCTCATCTCCTTGTTCAGCTCACGGATGCTGGCGGAGCCCTCCACCAGGAAGGAGCCGTCCGGCTGGGGGTGGATCTCGTCGCTGGGAGCGGGGGTCATGGAGGTGGTGAAGTCGCCTACTATCTCTTCCAGAATGTCGTCCAGGGTGATCAACCCCTGAATGTCGCCGTACTCGTCAACGATCAGGCCGATCCGCTCCTTGTTGCGCTGGAACTTGGCCAGCTGGACGTTGAGCGGCGTTCCCTCCGGGATGAAGTAGATCTCGTCCACCTCCCGCAGCAGGCTCGACTTGTTGAACTGATCTCTGGCCATCAGCCGCAGTGCGTCGCGGGCGTGCAGAAAGCCCACCACGTCGTCGATGTTGTCGCGATAGAGCAGGATCTTGGTGTGGGCGCAGTGGGCCAGCTGGCGCAGTATGGTTTTCCAGTCGTCGTTGATGTCGATGGCGTAGATCTCGCTGCGCGGCACCATGATGTGCTCCACCGTCATCTTGTCCAGATCCAGAATGCTGAGCAGCATCTCCTGATGACGCTGGGGGATGAGGCTGCCGGCCTCGTTGACTATGGTGCGCAGCTCCTCGGTATTGAGGGCGTCATCCTTGCTGGGGTTGAGCCGCAGCAGCTTGAGCAGGCCGCTGGTGATGCCGTTGATCAGCCAGACCAGCGGAGAGAGCGGCACCATCAGCCCCTTGAGCACCCAGGAGGCCGGGTAGGCAATCTTCTCCGGGAACATGGCCGCCAGGGTCTTGGGGGTCACTTCACCAAACACCAGCACGATCAGGGTCAGGCCGAAGGTGGCGATGGCCACCCCCAAATCGCCGAAGACGCGAATACAGACGATGGTGGCGATGGCCGAGGCGAGGATGTTGACCAGGTTGTTGCCGATCAGGATCAGCCCCAGCAGGCGATCCGGGCGAGAGAGCAGCTTTTCTACCCGGCGGGCAGCCTTGTGTTTGGTCTGGGCCAGATGCCGCAACTTGTAGCGGTTGAGGGACATCATGCCGGTTTCGGAACTGGAGAAAAAAGCAGACAAGAGGATCAAGATAACGAGAACAATCAGCAATGTACTCGTTGAGATACTGTCCAAGAAGGGCTCCTGTGGGAGTGGGTGATAAAAAGGGTAGCGGTCAGCTCAACAAGACTTCTTTGACGAAGCGGCTGCCAAAATAGGCCAGGGTCAGAATGAAGCTGCCGATCAGGCTCAAGGTGATGACCTTGCGACCGCGCCAGCCACGGGTATGGTGGCCCCACAGCAGCAGCACGTAGACGCACCAAGCCAGGATCGAGAGGATGGCCTTGTGGGATTTGCCCTGGGCGAACATGTCTTCGAGGAAGAACAGGCCGGAGGCAATGGAGAGAGTCAGCAGGAACAGACCCGCCGAGATGAGCTGGAACAGCCGCTTCTCCACCGTCATCAGGGGCGGCATGGCGGGCAGCTGGCTGATCTTGCGCGATTTGAGCTGCCGGTCCAGACAGGCGAGCTGCAGCGCAAACAGGCAGGCGATCATCAATACCGAGTAAGCCATTAGCGCCAGACCAATGTGCAACAGCAGCTGGGGATGGGCCTCCAGATGGGTGATGTAGCGACCGGGAATGAGGGCGCTGGCGGCCAGCAGCAGGGCCGAGAAGCTGTAGACCACTGGCAGCAGGATCCAGCCGTTGAAGCGGCGGGTGACGCAGGTCATGAAGCTGCTGATGATGAGACTGACCAGCGAGGCTACGTTGAGCATGCTCAGATTCTGGCCGGAGTGAGTCACCAGCACTTCGCCGGCCACGGCGGTGCCATGGGCGATCAGGGCCAGTCCGATGCAGGCAAACAGGGGGGCTTGTCCCACTGGTTTGGCACTGAGCAGCAGGTGCAGAGAGGCGATGATGGCCAGCAGATAGAACGCCAGGGCCAGAACAGAGATCACGATCATAACCGGGTCGTTGTCGAGCAAGCGATTGGGAATAGGAAGGGCAGTATACCTTGCACAAGATGTGCTCGCCAGTTGTGCAGCCGCCGATCCGCCCATATATAGGCAGCAGTCTGCCGCAGCGGCGCGCACCAGAAGGTGCGCCGGCACCGGCCGAAATACCAGCCGCCAGCCCTTTTTGAGGGCAGGCCACCGTCGTGTGCGGCGAATAATCGTCCTCATTGCGCCGGCTGAGGTATAATGCCCCCATTTGTTACGCCAAGAACCGGAATGCGTCATGTTTGAGAATTTGACTGAACGACTCTCGCGCACCCTGCGCAATGTCAGCGGCCGTGGTCGTCTGACCGAAGAGAACATCAAAGAGACCTTGCGCGAAGTTCGCATGGCGCTGCTCGAGGCGGACGTCGCCCTGCCGGTGGTGCGTGACTTCGTGGCTCGCGTCAAGGAGCGGGCGGTTGGCCAGGAAGTGGCCAAGTCCCTGAGCCCGGGCCAGGCCTTCATCAAGATTGTGCATGGCGAACTGGTCTCCGTGATGGGGGAGGCCAACGAGCAGCTCAATCTGGCGGCCCAGCCACCGGCCATCATCCTGATGGCGGGTCTGCAGGGGGCCGGTAAAACCACCACGGTCGGCAAGCTGGCCAAGCTGCTCAAAGAGCGCAGCAAGAAGAAGGTGCTGGTGGTCAGTGCCGACGTCTATCGCCCGGCAGCGATCAAACAGCTGGAAACCCTGGCCAATGACATCGGTGTCGACTTCTTCCCGAGCGATGCCAGCCAGAAGCCGGTCGACATCGCCAATGCGGCCATCGATCAGGCGCGCAAGAAGTTCTATGACGTGGTGATCGTCGATACCGCCGGCCGCCTGCACGTCGACAGCGACATGATGGACGAGATCAAGCATCTTCACGCCACCATCAAGCCGGTCGAGACCCTGTTCGTGGTGGATGCCATGACCGGTCAGGATGCCGCCAACACCGCCAAGGCCTTCAACGAGGCGCTGCCGCTCACCGGCGTGATCCTGACCAAGGCGGACGGCGATGCTCGCGGTGGTGCCGCCCTGTCGGTGCGCCACATCACCGGCAAACCGGTCAAGTTCATCGGTATGGGCGAGAAGACCGATGCGCTGGAGCCGTTCCACCCGGATCGTCTGGCCTCCCGCATCCTCGGCATGGGCGACGTGCTCTCCCTCATCGAAGAGGTGGAGCGCAACGTCGATAAAGAGAAGGCGGCCAAGCTGGCCAGCAAGGTCAAGAGCGGCAAGGGCTTCGATCTGGAAGATTTCCGCGAGCAGCTGGCCCAGATGCGCAACATGGGCGGCATGATGGGCATGCTCGACAAGCTGCCGGGCATGTCCGGCCTGCCGGACAACATCAAGGATCAGATGGATGACAAGCTCACCGTGCGGATGGAGGCCATCATCAGCTCCATGACGCCCAAGGAGCGTGCCCATCCCGACCTCATCAAGGGCTCTCGCAAGCGTCGTATCGCCGCGGGTTCCGGCATGCAGGTGCAGGACGTGAACAAGCTGCTCAAGCAGTTCACCGAGATGCAGCGGATGATGAAGAAGATGTCCGGCAAGGGCGGCATGCGCAAGATGATGGGGCAGATGAAGAACATGCTGCCGCCCGGATTCGGTGGTGGCCGCGGCCCCTTCTGATTGCCGGGTCGTCATGCACACGTCAGGGGCTCACCACGGGTGAGCCCTTTTCATGGGGCCGCTTGTGCAAAAAATGGCTGGCTTGGTTGCAATTATTACGAATCCAAGTAGAATTACGCGGCTTATTTTAAGCTAGGGTCCGCGTGTTTGCGGGCCTTGTTCATTAGATGTTAATGAGGACGATATGGTAACCATTCGTTTACAACGTGGTGGCGCGAAAAAGCGTCCGTTCTACCAGGTAGTAGTTGCTGACAGCCGTAACGCCCGTGACGGTCGTTTCATCGAGCGCGTTGGTTTCTTCAACCCGGTTGCTTCTGGTAACGCTGAAAAGCTGAACCTGGACCTGGCTCGCATCGAGCATTGGGTTGGTACTGGTGCCGCTGTTTCTGACCGCGTTGCCAAGCTGATCAAAGACGCTGCCAAAGCTGCTTAATCAGCCAAACGGTAAGGAGTTAAGGTGGAAAAACCTGTAGTTCTGGGCACCCTGGGTACCGTTTACGGCATCAAGGGCTGGCTTAAAGTGAACTCCTTCACCGATGTTGCCGAAGCGATTTTCGATTACAACCCCTGGCTGATCAATCAGAACGGGGTGTGGCGTGAAATTCAGGTTTCATCCTGGAAGCGTCACAACAAGGGTCTGATTTGCAAACTCGATGGTATCGACGTGCGCGAGGATGCCCTAGCATTGACCAATGTCGAGATTGGCGTAGCCGCCGATCTGTTGCCTGCGTTGCCTGAGGGCGAGTTCTACTGGCGTGACCTGATTGGTTGCTCGGTAGTGACCACCAAGGGATACGACCTGGGCAAGGTGACCGAATTGATGGAAACCGGCTCCAACGATGTGTTGGTGGTTGAGGCCAATGTAAAAGATGCCTTTGGTGCGAAGGAGCGGTTGATTCCGTTCCTGGAAGAGCAGGTGATCAAGAACATTGATCTGACTGCTCGAACAATCGAAGTTGATTGGGATCCTGGTTTCTAGTTTCCCGCGCTAACACGGGTGCCGGAGGTTTCTTATGTGGATTGGGGTGATTAGCCTCTTCCCTGAAATGTTCCGAGCCATTACCGAGCACGGGGTAACGGGTCGGGCCGTCAAGAGTGGCCTGCTGCAGATTGAGTGCTGGAACCCCCGGGACTTTACCCACGACAAACACCGTACGGTCGATGATCGTCCTTATGGTGGTGGGCCCGGCATGTTAATGATGGTTCAGCCGCTGCGTGACGCGATTCATGCAGCCAAGCAAGCGGCGGGAGACGGGGCGAAAGTCATCTATCTCTCTCCTCAGGGACGCAAGCTGACTCAAGCGGGCGTAACCGAGTTGGCGACGAGTCAGAAACTGATTCTGGTCGCCGGTCGATACGAAGGTATCGATGAACGCGTGATACAAACCGAAGTCGACGAAGAGTGGTCTATCGGGGATTACGTGTTAAGTGGTGGCGAGTTGCCTGCCATGACCCTGATCGATGCGGTTTCGCGTCTGGTCCCTGGGGTTTTGGGCGATCAGGCCAGTGCCGAGCAGGACTCCTTCACGGATGGCCTGCTGGATCATCCCCACTACACTCGGCCGGAGTTGTTGGATGGATTGGCGGTGCCAGAGGCGCTGACAAGCGGCAATCACGAAGTGATTCGGCGCTGGCGGCTCAAGCAATCGCTCGGACGAACCTGGCAGAGAAGGCCGGAACTTATTAACAACCTAGCTCTGACTGACGAGCAAGAATCACTTCTTGCCGAGTATGTCCGCGAAGTGCGTGACAGCGTTAAGTAGAGTTTTCAGTTTATCCTAGGTAAGGAAAGACAATGAGCAAGATTATTCAGCAGCTTGAACAAGAGCAACTGCGTACCGACATCCCGGCTTTTGCCCAGGGCGACACCGTACGTGTTCAAGTTCGTGTTAAAGAAGGTGGTAAAGAGCGTCTGCAGGCTTTCGAAGGCATCGTTATTGCCAAGCGTAACCGCGGTCTGCACTCTGCTTTCACCGTTCGCAAGATCTCCAACGGCGAAGGTGTTGAGCGTGTATTCCAGACTCACTCTCCGCTGATCCACAGTGTAGAACTGAAGCGTCGTGGTGATGTTCGCCGCGCCAAACTGTACTACCTGCGCAACCTGTCCGGCAAAGCTGCTCGTATCAAAGAGAAGCTCAACTAATTCGATTCGAATTGGTGTCGGTATGTCGGCGAAAAGCTCGACAGGTAGTGAAAAGGCTCGCCAATGGCGAGCCTTTTTTGTATCCGCTTTCTGGTGCCGGCTCAACCTGGCTGGCTGACCCGCACCACCGAGTTGTCGCGTCCGAAGGGACCGGGCACGTAGTCATCCGCCGCCCAGTCATTGTCGTAGTGGGTCTCCCCGTTGGGTTGCACCAGCTGGTAGCAATACTCGAAATGAGCGGGACCGTCGGTCGGCAGATTGAGGGTGGTCTTGAACTCACCGCTCTTCATCCGCTTGAGCTCGATGGGTTGCCACTGGCTGAACTCCCCCAGCAACAGCACCTGCTCGGCCTCTCCTGCTGCCTCTTTTTCCACGGCAAAGGTCACCTTGACCTCGGGGCGGGACTTGAGAAATTGCTTGTTGATCGGCATGACGCCTCCTTGTCCTGATTGCGAAGAAATAGCTGCTGGCTATTTTTATATCACTTTATGACAAGGATGTTGATAACCGAGATCAAGCGGGCAGGGCAAAGTGGCGCTGCAGCAGCCCGTGGGTAAAGCCTATCTTGAGGTAAAAGCCGCGCGGCAGGGTCATGATCGGCTGGCCATTGCGGCCGATGGCCCGGGTCAGAGCCTTGTTGTTGGCCGCCTTGGGACGCAGTTGCAGCACCTGGCCGTGGCGGGCGCTGATCTGCTCCACTTCTCCCAGCACTATCATGTCCATCAGCTCTTCCCAGTCCTGGCGCAGCAGCCGCTCTTCCTCTTCATTCGGACTCCACAACAGCGGCATGCCGATGCGGCGCTCACCGATGGGGATCTCGCGGCTGCCCTCCACCGGGATCCAGAGCACGCGAGAGAGCTTGTTGCGCACATTGGACTGTTCCCACTGCTGGCCGCTGACACCGATCAGCGGTGCCACGCAGACGAAGGTCGTCTCCAGCGGTTTGCCCTGAGGATCGATGGGGATCGTCTTGAGTTCGATGCCAAGATCCGGGAAGTCCTGCTCGGGCTTGCTGCCGGCGCTGGCCCCCAGCTGCCACTCGATCAGCTGACCAACCCAACCCTTGTCACGACGCAGATCCGCCGGTACGGCGATGCCGGCCGTGGCGGCCAGCTGGGCCAGCGTGAAGCCCGCCATGGCATAGGCGCGGGCCAGCAATTCCTGCTCTGACTGGGGGTTGGTGGGCATGGGTCACTCCTGCAAAGGGGAATTATTCTAGCAACTCTGATCCTCGCTGAGGATCGCTGTTTTTATAACCGATCCCGGCAGGGGTATGCACAGGGGGGGCTGTTTTGTGAGTAAGTACTTATCATAATGATTTTAAACAAATTTGTCTCTATGCCGTCGGTCGCTGACCAGCAGGATCCAGGCTCAAAATAGTTGTCCAAGGGTTTGCTCGCGCTGTTGCACACAGTTATCCACAGAAATCTTGGATAACTGCTGGCAAGTGCTAATAGTTGGCCCATTGTTACAAAAAAATGTGAAACAGCACCGATTTCAACGGCAATTCCAGAGCAGATAGTGTGCCACTCCTGTGGATAAAATAGCCGTGGTGGATCTTTGAACAGTCGAACTTGTTCACAATCGAGATCCCGGATCGCCGGCCGTGAAAGACATGGATCTTGATCCAGCATTGATTGTTTAACACCATGTATTTAAATACATATTCTGTTTTTATCAACATGGGGTATGCTGTCGCCTGGTTTGGATCAGATAAATGAAACTACTGTATATACCTGCTTGCTCACAGGCTTATGCACAGTCTGGGTGGGCAACTTGGTCCAGTTGATCCTTGGATTTGTTTATAAGTCGGCTTGAAATTGAAAGTTATTCATGAGTGGGGGATCACAGTCCCTGTTTGCTGCCACGAGGTGAATGTGGAACAATCCCCTTATAGATTCAGCCTTTATAAGGTGATCACGTGATAGATGGCGACGGGTTTCGTCCCAATGTCGGAATCGTGATCTGTAACCGTGACGGACAAGTATTGTGGGCTAAGCGCTATGGGCAGCACTCCTGGCAGTTTCCGCAGGGAGGGGTTGATGATGGTGAGACGCCGGAGCAGGCCATGTATCGTGAGCTGTATGAGGAGATAGGCCTCAAGCCCGAAGATGTGACCATCATGGCCACCAGTCGCAACTGGCTGAAGTACCGCTTGCCCAAACGCCTCGTTCGTTGGGACAGTTCACCGGTCTGTATTGGCCAAAAACAAAAATGGTTCTTGCTGCAGCTGGATCCGGGCAGGGAGTCCAGGATCCAGTTCGGCTGTCATGGTCATCCCGAGTTTGATGACTGGCGTTGGGTCAGCTTCTGGTATCCGGTCCGTCAGGTCGTCTCCTTCAAGCGGGAAGTCTATCGACGGGTAATGAAGGAGTTTGCCCCGCTGGCGATGCCGGTGCCGGCAGTTCAGGTCAACAAGAAGGATGGGCGGCGCAATCGCCCCCGTTAAGGAGCACAGATTAGTTGTTAACGGAACTCAGACGCATCGTCGAAAGCATGGCCGAGGCCAATACCCTCGAGCTGGCCTTGCAGGCACTGGTCAGCCAGACCCGGCTGGCCATGATGGTGGACTGCTGTTCCGTTTATGTCTCAGAACCCGAGATGCGCCGCTACCGGCTGGCCGCGACCGATGGTCTGGCCGAGTCGGCGGTGGGCAAGGCCACCCTGCCGTTCGAGCAGGGCATCGTCGGTCTGGTGGGTCAGCGGGAAGAGCTGATCAACCTGGCCGATGCCCCCTCCCATCCCAGCTTCAAGTTCCTGCCCGATGTGGCCGAAGAGGCGTTTCGCTCCTTCCTCGGCGCCCCCATCATGCATCAGCGTCAGGTGGTGGGCATTCTGGTGGTGCAACAGAAGGAGAGCCGCCTCTTCGATGAGGGGGAAGAGTCCTTCATGGTGACCCTGGCGGCCCAGCTGGCGGCCCGGATCGCCCAGGCCCAGGCCAAGGGCTGGCTGCAGAAGACCGACTGGAGCAAGCCGCTGCGCGGCATCGCCGGTGCCAGCGGCATCGCCATGGCCAAGGCCTGGGTGTGGCGGCCGCGCAAGGAGCTCAACTCCATCACCCCGCGCAAGGATGAGGATCACGCCAGACAGCTGGAGCGGCTGAATGTGGCGGTGGAGGAGGTGCGCCATGATCTGGAGAGCCTGGCACTGCGGTTTCGCGAGAGCTACAGCCAGGACTCGGTCGCCATCTTCGACATCTACCTGCATCTGCTGAACGATCCGGGCTACATCAAGCCCATTCGCAACAAGGTGAGCAAGGAGCACTGGACGGCGGTATCGGCGGTCAAGCTCATCAGTGACCGGCTGATCGATCAGTTCAAGGGGATGAAGGACCCCTACCTGCAGGAACGCTCCACCGATGTGAAGGACATCGCCCAGCGGCTCATCAGCCGGCTGGTGCAAAACGAACCCGAGCATATCGCCATCGGCGAGCCGGTGGTGCTGGTCGCCGACGAGGTGACGGCCACCATCCTGGCCGAAGTCCCCCGCGAGTTTCTGACCGGGGTGGTGTCCCTCAAGGGGGGCACCAACTCCCACGCCGCCATTCTGGCTCGCGCCATGGGGGTGGCGGCCATCATGGGGGTGGATCTGCCGCTCGGCGACATCGGCGGTCGCATGCTGGTGGTCGATGGCTACAGCGGCGATCTCTTCATCGAGCCCAATCAGGTGATCCTGACCGAGTACCGCCAGCTGCTGAGCGAGGAGCGGGCGCTCGATACCCTGGTGCGCAGCGTCGACAACCAGCCCTCCGAGACAGCCGACGGCGTGCCTGTCTCCCTGCTGCTCAACGCCGGGCTCAGTGCCGACACCGAAATATCCCTCAATCAGCTGGCGGACGGGGTCGGCCTCTATCGCACCGAAATCCCCTTCATGCTGCAGGACAGCTTCCCCTCCGAGTGGGAGCAAACCGCCCGTTATCGCGGCATTCTGGAGACCTACCGCAACCGGCCGGTCTGCATGCGGACCCTGGACGTGGGCGGCGACAAGCAGCTGCCCTATTTCCCCATCGTCGAGGAAAATCCCTTCCTTGGCTGGCGGGGGATCCGGCTCACCCTGGATCACCCCGAACTGTTCCTGGTGCAGCTCAAGGCGATGCTGCGGGCCAGCGAAGGGCTGGACAATCTGGCCATCATGCTGCCGATGATCAGCAGCGTCAGCGAAATCAAGGCTTCCCGCCGCCTGCTGGATCAGGCCTGGCGAGAAGTGTCGGAAGAGGCGGCCAGCCGTGAGGCGGTGATCCGCTATCCCAGCCTGGGGGTGATGATCGAGGTGCCTTCCGCCCTCTACATCCTGCCCGAAATGGCACCGCTCATCGATTTCTGGTCGGTGGGCAGCAACGATCTGACCCAGTACCTGCTGGCGGTGGATCGCAACAACGCCAGGGTCGCCAACATCTACGATGCCTTCCATCCGGCGGTGATCCGCGCCCTGCAACTGCTGGTCGATGCCTCCCATCGTTACCAGAAGCCGGTGTCGGTGTGTGGCGAGCTGGCCGGTGATCCGGTCGGGGTGCTGCTGTTGCTGGCCATGGGCTATCGCCGCTTCAGCATGAACACGCACAACATCGCCCGCATCAAGTACGTGCTGCGTCAGTCGACCCTGAGCGAACTGACGGTGCTGCTGACGGATGGCCTCAAGCACGACAACCCGCACGTGCTGCGCGGCCTGTTTGCCCGCTATCTGGAAGAGCACGGCTTGGGCGGTTTGCTGCGCGCCGGTCACAAAACGAAACAGACTGATTGATAATCATGCCTTGTCCCTGCTGACGAATGATCGGAAAATGCGGCTTTTCTTATGACTGGGGCCGCATATGCAGCACGATGGATATTGGGTTTTCTCGCAGATTGATCCCGTAGCATTCAGTTTGGGACCACTATCGGTACGCTGGTATGGTCTCATGTACCTGTTTGGTTTCGCCTTTGCCATGTGGCTGGCGGGGCGCCGCGCGGATGCGCCGAACAGTGGCTGGACCCGCAACGAGGTCTCGGACCTGCTGTTTTACGGCTTCCTCGGGGTGATCCTGGGTGGCCGGGTTGGTTACGTGCTGTTCTACAACTTCGACATGTTCCTGGCCGATCCTTTCTACCTGTTCAAAATCTGGACCGGTGGCATGTCGTTCCACGGCGGCCTGATCGGGGTCATTACCGCCATGGTCTGGTTTGCCCACAAGACCAATCGCCACTTCTTCACCGTGGCTGACTTCGTGGCACCGCTCATTCCGTTCGGCCTCGGCGTCGGCCGCATCGGCAACTTCCTCAACGGCGAGCTGTGGGGCCGGGTCACCGATGTGCCCTGGGCCATCATCTTCCCGGAGGCAGGCCCGGAGCCGCGCCATCCGTCCCAGCTCTATCAGTTCGCGCTGGAAGGGGTGGTACTGTTCATCATCCTCAACCTGTTCTGGCGCAAGAACCCGCCCCGTGGCGCCATCTCCGGCATGTTCCTGCTGTTCTACGGCCTGTTCCGCTTCCTGGTGGAGTTCGTGCGCCAGCCGGACAGCCAGCTCGGTCTCTATTTCCAGGAGATCAGCATGGGCCAGATCCTCTCCACCCCGATGATCGTCATCGGTGCCCTGATGATCTGGGTTGCCTACAAGCGGCCGCAGCTGTTCGGTAACCGCGTCAAGGAGGCAAAGTAATGCGAGCCTATCTCGGTCTGGTACAGAAGATCCTGTCGCAGCCTGCCTGTGTGGCTGTGAACCCGTTTGGTGGGACCTTGAAGGAGGCAAAGCGATGAGAACCTATCTCGACCTGATGCAGAAGATCCTCGATGAAGGCACCGTCAAATCCGACCGTACCGGTACCGGCACCGTCTCCCTGTTCGGCCATCAGATGCGCTTCAATCTGGCGGAAGGCTTTCCGTTGGTCACCACCAAGAAGTGCCACCTGCGCTCCATCATTCACGAGCTGCTGTGGTTCCTCAATGGCGATACCAACACCGCCTATCTGAAAGAGCACGGCGTCAGCATCTGGGATGAGTGGGCCGACGAGAACGGCGATCTGGGGCCGGTGTATGGCGCCCAGTGGCGCTCCTGGCCGGCGGCTGACGGGTCTGTCATCGATCAGATCCAGAAGGCGGTGGACGACATCAAGCACAATCCGGATTCGCGCCGCATCATCGTCTCCGCCTGGAACGTGGGCGAACTGGACAAGATGGCGCTGGCTCCCTGCCACGCCTTCTTCCAGTTCTACGTGGCCGACGGCAAGCTCTCCTGCCAGCTCTACCAGCGCAGCTGTGACGTGTTCCTCGGCCTGCCGTTCAACATCGCCAGCTACGCCCTGCTGACCCACATGATGGCCCAGCAGTGTGACCTGGAAGTGGGCGACTTCGTCTGGACCGGTGGTGACGTGCACCTCTACTCCAACCACATGGAGCAGACCGCACTGCAGCTCACCCGCGAGCCGCGCCCGCTGCCGACCCTGGTGATCAAGCGCAAGCCGGACTCCATCTTCGATTACAAGTTCGAGGATTTCGAGATAGAGGGTTACGACCCCCATCCCGGTATCAAGGCGCCCGTCGCCATCTGATGTGAAAGGCGCCCATGAGGCGCCTTTTTTATGCATAAAGGCCACGGAATATTCACTCTGATGACTGGGCTTCGAGTGAAATCCGTGTGGGAGAAAACCTGCTTATAGCAGGCATGTTTGATTTTGCCTTCGGTTTTCTCGTTGTATTTCGCAGTAAGAAACGATTTTCCATTAATTGTTATGGGATATAGACTCAAAACAAAGTAATACTGTGGATAATTTAACCATGAGCGACGTAATCAAAAAGTTCCTCAAGCTGGAGGCCGCCTCCGGAATAATTCTGATCATGGCGGCCATGCTGGCGATGATCCTGGCCAACAGCGGCCTGGCCGGCAGCTATCAGGCCTTCCTCGATACCCAGGTGCAGGTGCGCATCGCCACCCTCGACATCAACAAGCCGCTGCTGCTCTGGATCAACGATGGCTTCATGGCCGTCTTCTTCCTGCTGGTCGGCCTCGAGGTGAAGCGCGAGATGCTGGAAGGGGCCCTCTCTTCCCGGGTGCAGGCTACCTTCCCGGCCATCGCCGCGGTGGGTGGCATGCTGGCGCCCGCGCTCATCTATGCCTTCTTCAACTACTCGGATGAAGTGGCGCGCGCCGGCTGGGCCATTCCCGCCGCCACCGACATTGCCTTCGCCCTCGGGGTGATGGCGCTGCTGGGCAAGCGGGTGCCGGTCAGCCTCAAGGTGTTCCTGCTGGCGCTGGCCATCATGGATGACCTGGGCGTCATCATCATCATCGCGCTGTTCTACACCCAGCAGCTGTCGCTGACGGCGCTGGCGATCGGCATCCTGGCGACCCTGACCCTGCTGTGGATGAACCGCCGCGGTGAGGATCGGATCAGCCTCTACATGCTGGTGGGGCTGGTGCTCTGGGTAGCGGTGCTGAAATCTGGCGTCCATGCGACCCTGGCCGGGGTCATCGTTGGCTTCATGATCCCGCTCAACGGCAAGCGTTATGCCTCGCCGCTCAAGCAGCTGGAGCATGCCCTGCACCCCTGGAGTGCCTACCTGATCCTGCCGCTGTTCGCCTTTGCCAATGCCGGGGTGTCGCTGGAGGGGATTGGTCTTTCCGCCCTGCTGAGCCCGGTGCCGCTCGGCATCATGCTGGGACTGTTCATCGGCAAGCCGCTCGGGGTGTTTACCATCAGCTGGCTGGCGGTGAAGCTCGGCATTGCCCAATTGCCCAACGGGGTCAATTTCAAACAGATCTTCGCGGTCAGCATCCTGTGTGGCATCGGCTTTACCATGTCGATGTTCATCGCCTCGCTGGCCTTCGAGCACGGCGGGTTGGATTACGGCAGCTATTCGCGCCTCGGGATCCTGGTGGGATCGACCCTGGCGGCGATCGTCGGTTATCTCGCCCTGCGCATGGCGCTCCCGAACCGGGAGGCCGACCAAAGCACGGAGGGGTTATGAAAAGACTAGGATGGCTGGCCTTGCTGGCGCTGATCCAGACGGCCTGGGCCGGCAGTCTGCAGGATTGCCAGCAGGACGCAGCCTCGGCCGGCTGTTCGGCCTACCTCAACGGGGTGGTCGACAGTGCCCTGATGCTGGGGGACAAGCAGGCCAAGGCCCAGTTTGGTGAGACCTTCGCCGAGCGGGCGCTGAGCAGCCGGGCCGGCGAGCGGGTCAAACAGTCCAACAAGCGTTACTGCGGGGAGCGGATGCCGGATCCGGCCCGCCTCAAGGCCCATCTGCAGGCGCAGTTCGACGCGAACAAGGTTGACTCGATCAGCGACATGTATGACATTCTGGCGGCTGAACTCAGTTGCTACCGGAGTCCGCGCAGCGCGGGAACCCCATCGGATGTCACACCTTAATTACAATCATCTTTACTATTTTTGGATGACTCAGAAGAAGGGCTCCGTCACGCAAGCGGCGGAAGCCCTCTTCTTGACCCCGCAGACCGTGACCGGCCAGATCAAGCTGCTGGAGCAGCGTCTGGGCGGCAAACTGTTGATGCGAAAAGGGCGTTCCCTCGAGGCGACCGAGCTGGGTCAGCTGGTGTTTCGCTATGCCGACAAGATGTTCAGCCTCTCCTACGAGATGCTGGATATCGTCAACTACCGCAAGGAGAGCCAGATCCTGTTCGACGTCGGCATCGCCGATGCGCTCTCCAAGCGCCTTGCCAGCCGGGTACTGCTCTCCGTCATCCCCAACGACGGTTCCATCCACCTGCGTTGCTTCGAATCGACCCACGAGCTGCTGCTGGAACAGCTGAGCGAGCACAAGCTCGACATGATCCTGTCGGACTGCCCGGTGGACTCCAGCCAGCACGCCGGCCTGCTCTCCAAGCGGCTCGGTGGCTGCGGGGTCAGCTTCTTCTGCAAGGCGCCACTGCCATCGCTCCCTTTTCCCGCCTGTCTGGAGGAGCGCAAGCTGCTGATCCCGGGCCGGCGCACCGCCATGGGTCGCCAGCTGACCCAGTGGTTCGAACAGCAGGGGGTATCGCCCAGCATCCTCGGCGAGTTTGACGATGCGGCCCTGATGAAGGCGTTCGGCTTCTTCAACCAGGGTATCTTCATGGCTCCCACCATCTATCGGGAAGAGATCCTGGAAGGGGAGGAGGTGATGCTGCTGGGGGAGACCCAGGATCTGATGGAGGAGTACTACGTCATCTTCGCCGAACGGATGATCCAGCATCCGGCGGTAAAACGGGTATGCGAGAGCGATTTCTCCTTTCTGTTTGCCGGTCAGGAGGATTTCACCACGATTCAACCGGCAACCCTGTCATTTTAAATCGACGGGCCACAGAGTATGATTCTTGCCTCGAACGAGAGGGAATGAGATGCAACTGGAAGAGATGGAGGCAAATGCAAGCCGGGCGGTCGCTCTGCTCAAGGCGCTGGCCAACGAGCGGCGCTTGTTTATCCTGTGTCAGCTGCTGGAGCGGGAGCTGTCGGTGGGCGAGCTAAACGAGCGGCTGGGTTTGAGCCAGTCGGCGTTGTCACAGCATCTGGCTGTGTTGCGGCGGGATGAACTGGTGGAGACGCGCAAGGAGGCCCAGACGGTCTACTATTCGCTGCGCAGCCATGAGGTGCGCGAGATGATAGGATTGCTGCACAAGTTGTATTGCAGCGAACAGAAATAAAAAACCGGCACGAAGGCCGGTTTTTTAGCTTTGTTCAGCAGATGCTGAATTAAGCCATAGCTTTGATCTGGGCAGACAGGCGGCTCTTGTGACGAGCAGCTTTGTTCTTGTGGATCAGGCCTTTGGTCGCCATACGATCCATGATCGGCTGAGCAACAGCGAAAGCGGCAGTCGCGGCAGCCTTGTCGCCAGAGGCGATGGCAGCGATGACTTTCTTCAGGTAGGTACGGGTCATGGAACGACGGCTGGCGTTGTGCTGACGACGTTTCTCTGACTGAAGAGCGCGCTTCTTAGCAGATTTGATGTTAGCCAAGGTAAAACTCCTAAAACTGTCTTAGCGAGTGTATTGAAAAGGCCCGGAAATATGCCTTCTCAACCACATATTGTCAAATGATTTGTGCAAATAAACACCGCCCCCGGTGGTGTGTCAGATGGGAGACGGTTAAACTGTCGGCCGATTCTAACAGCATTCTTTTCTTTCCGACAGTTCCAGAGGCCTCGTCTTGAGTAAGAAATTGATCAAATCCGGCATGATAGTGTCTGGAATGACGTTGGCGTCCCGCGTGATGGGCTTGGTGCGCGATGTGGTCATCGCAAATCTGCTCGGTGCCGGGGTGGCCGCAGACGTCTTCTTCTTTGCCAACCGCATTCCCAACTTTCTGCGTCGCCTGTTCGCCGAAGGTGCCTTCAACCAGGCCTTTGTTCCCGTGATGACGGAGTACAAGAAAAAGGGCGACGAGAGCGAGGTGCGCGAGTTGCTGGCCGCGGTGGCGGGTACCCTCGGTGGGATCGTCACCGTGGTCACCCTGCTCGGGGTGCTGGGCTCCGGGGTGCTGACCGCCCTGTTCGGCTGGGGCTGGTTCTGGGACTGGTTGCACGGCGGGCCGGCGGCCGAGAAGTTCGAGATGGCGAGCCTGATGCTCAAGATCACCTTCCCCTATCTCTGGTTCATCACCTTTACCGCCATGGCGGGGGCCATCCTGAATACCTTCGGCCGCTTCGGGGTCTCCTCCTTCACGCCGATCTTTCTCAACATCACCATGATCGCCGCCGCCTGGTGGATCTCGCCCTGGTTGGACGACCCCGAACTGGCGTTGGCCATCGGTGTCTTCCTCGGCGGTCTGGTGCAGTTCCTGTTCCAGTTCCCGTTCCTGCGCCAGATCAACATGCTGGTGTGGCCCAAGTGGGGTTGGCACCATCCGGGGGTGGTGAAGATACGCACCCTGATGATCCCGGCGCTGTTCGGGGTGTCGGTCAGCCAGATCAACCTGCTGGTCAACACCATGCTGGCCTCGTTCCTCGCGACCGGCGCCATCAGCTATCTCTATTACTCGGACCGACTGCTGGAGTTCCCGCTCGGCATGTTCGGTGTCGCCATCAGTACCGTCATCCTGCCGGCGCTGGCCAAGAAGCACGTGGATGCCGATCCGGCCGACTTCTCCCGCACCATGGACTGGGGGGTTCGGATGGTGATGCTGCTCGGCCTGCCGGCCATGGTGGGCATCGCCGTGCTGCGCGAACCCATTCTGCGGGTGCTGTTCATGCGCGGTGAGTTCGGCTTGCACGAGGTGAGCATGTCCAGCGCCAGCCTGCTGGCATCCACCACGGGCCTGCTGTCGCTGATGCTGATCAAGGTGCTGGCACCCGGCTACTACGCCCGCCAGGATACCCGTACTCCGGTACGGATCGGGATGATGTCGATGGCGGCCAACATGGCCTGCAACCTCATCTTCATCTATCCGCTCGGTTACGTGGGGCTGGCGCTGTCGACTGCCTGCTCGGGCACGCTGAACGCGGCCCTGCTGTTCAAGGGGCTCCATCAGCAGAACGTCTACCGGCCCTCCCGCCACACCGGGGTATTCTGCCTCAAGCTGCTGACCGCAAGTCTGCTGATGGGGGGCGTGCTCCTCTACCTCTCGCCGGATCTGGCCCAATGGGGAGCCTGGCACATGAGCAAGGCGAGCATGCAGCTGACCATGCTGCTGGTGCTGGGGGGCGCCATCTATGCCGGTGTCCTGCTGGCGCTGGGCATTCGGCCAAAAGATCTGAGAGCGGGGCGGGATGACTGAGTCGGCGCACCATGGCGATTGAAGTCCCGCCTGAGCCAGCAATCAGGGCGGGATGGCTGAAATCGGGTCAGCAACAGGGCTGACCCAGAGTGCCGCCTGATATATAATCCGGCGATTTTCATAGCAGCGACGCACAAGGCATTGATGGAGCTTATCCGCGGTATTCACAATATCAAGCCCCGTCACCGGGGGTGTGTATTGACCATTGGCAACTTTGATGGGGTTCATCAGGGTCATCATGCCGTGCTGTCTCGCCTGCAGGAAAAAGCAGCCCAGCTGGGCCTGCCGGCCTGCGTCATGCTGTTTGAACCGCAGCCGCTGGAGCTGTTTGCCGGGGCTGCGGCGCCGGCCCGCCTCAGCCGCCTGCGGGAGAAGTATGAAGCGCTCAAGGGGATGCAGATCGATCGCATGCTCTGCGTGCGCTTCAACCATCGCTTCGCCGAGCAGTCCGCCACCACCTTCATCGAGCAACTGCTGGTGGAGAAACTCGGCGTGCACTATCTGGTGGTGGGCGACGATTTTCGTTTCGGCAAGGGACGGGAAGGGGACTTCCACCTGCTGGAAGAGGCCGGTCGGCGCTTCGGTTTCGAGGTGATCAGCACCCAGAGCTTCCAGTTGTCCCGTCAGCGGGTCAGCAGCACGCTAGTGCGCGAGGCCCTCGCGGCCGGCCGCATGGCGGAGGTGGAGCTGATGCTCGGCCGCCCCTATACCATCAGCGGCCGGGTGGCCCACGGCGACAAGCTGGGCCGCACCATAGGTTTTCCCACCGCCAATCTGGCCCTCAAGCGCCAGGTGATCCCGGTCGGTGGCGTGTTCGCGGTGGAAGTGTTATGTTCCGGCAAGACCTTCCCCGGTGTCGCCAATGTGGGTGTACGGCCGACCTTGAGCGGTACACAAGCCAGATTGGAAGTACATCTATTTGATTTTTCTGGCGACCTATATGGTCAACAGGTCAAGGTGCTGCTTCGCCACAAGCTGCGCGAAGAGCAGAAGTTTGCCTCTTTCACCGCCTTGAAAGAGCAGATCGAACGAGATGCCCTGGCGGCCCGAGCCTGGTTCGGGCTGCCACTACTCCATTTACCCAGCACTCTTTTAGAAAAGAAGGGAACCCAGGACTGATGAGCGACTATAAACACACCCTGAATCTTCCGGAAACCGAGTTTCCGATGCGTGGCGATCTGGCCAAGCGCGAACCCAACATGCTGAAACGTTGGTACGATCAGGATCTTTACGGCGCCATTCGCCGCGCCAAAGCGGGCAAGCCTTCGTTCATTCTGCACGATGGCCCCCCCTATGCGAACGGCAGCATTCACATCGGTCACTCGGTCAACAAGATCCTCAAAGACATCATCATCAAGTCCAAGGGCCTCTCCGGCTTCGACTCCCCCTATGTGCCGGGCTGGGATTGCCACGGTCTGCCCATCGAACTGAAAGTGGAAGGCATGGTCGGCAAGCCGGGCGAGAAGGTCTCCGCTGCCGAGTTCCGCGCCGAGTGCCGCAAATACGCCAAGACCCAGATCGAAGCGCAGAAGACCGACTTCATCCGGCTGGGCGTGCTGGGTGACTGGGAACACCCCTACCTGACCATGGATTTTGGCACCGAAGCCAACATCATCCGCTCCATGGCCAAGATCGTTGAAAACGGTCACCTGCACAAAGGTTCCAAGCCGGTGCACTGGTGTACCGATTGTGGCTCCGCCTTGGCCGAAGCTGAAGTGGAGTACTACGACAAGAACTCCCCCTCCATCGATGTGCGCTTCAAGGCCGTCGACGAGGCGGGCGTTGCCGCCAAGTTTGACTGCGCCGAAGGCCATACCGGCAAAGGCCCGATCTCTGCCGTGATCTGGACCACCACCCCCTGGACCCTGCCCGCCAACCGCGGCATCGCCATGCACGCCGATCTGGACTATGCGCTGGTGCAGGTGGAAGGGGAGCATCCCGAGCGCCTGATCCTGGCCGCCGAGCTGGTCAAGGACGTGATGGACCGCGCCGGTATCGAGCAGTTCCACAACCTGGGTTACGCCAAGGGTGCCGCACTCGAGCTGCTGCGCTTCAACCACCCCTTCTACAGCTTCGACGTGCCGGTGGTGCTGGGTGACCACGTCACCCTGGATGCCGGTACCGGTGCCGTACATACCGCACCTGGCCACGGTCAGGAAGACTTCGTGGTCGGTCAGAAGTACGGTCTGGAAGTGGCCAACCCGGTTGGCAGCAACGGCGTGTACCTGCCGGATACCGAACTGTTTGCCGGCCAGCACGTGTTCAAGGCCAACGCCTCCGTGGTCGAGGTGCTGACCGAGCGTGGCGCCCTGCTGCACCACAAGGTGTTCAACCATTCTTACCCGCACTGCTGGCGTCACAAGACCCCGATCATCTTCCGTGCCACCCCGCAGTGGTTCATCAGCATGGAGCAGAAGGGTCTGCGCAAGCGTGCGCTGGAAGAGATCGAGCGCATCGAGCAAGACGGCATCAAACAGCACGGCCAGAGCGGCTGGGTGCCGGCCTGGGGTAAAAACCGTATCCAGGCGATGGTCGAGAACCGTCCTGACTGGTGTATCTCCCGTCAGCGTACCTGGGGCGTGCCCATCTCCCTGTTCGTCCACAAGGAGACCCAGGAACTGCATCCGGAATCCGTGCGCCTGATGCACGAAGTGGCCAAGCGAGTCGAACAGTCCGGCATCCAGGCCTGGTGGGATCTGGACAAGGCCGAGCTGCTGGGCAGCGACGCCGACCTGTACGACAAGGTGCCTGATACCCTGGACGTCTGGTTTGACTCTGGTTCGACCCACTCCTCCGTGGTCGACGCCCGTCCCGAGTTCAACGGCAACCCGGCCGACATGTATCTGGAAGGCTCTGACCAGCACCGCGGCTGGTTCATGTCCTCCCTGATGATCGGCGTGGCGATGAAAGACAAGGCTCCCTACAACCAGGTGCTGACTCACGGCTTCACCGTGGATGGCCAGGGCCGCAAGATGTCCAAGTCGATCGGCAACGTGGTCAGCCCGCAGGACGTGATGAACAAGCTGGGTGCCGACATCCTGCGTCTGTGGGTCGCCAGCACCGACTACACCGGCGAGATGACCGTCTCCGACGAGATCCTCAAGCGCTCTGCCGACGCCTATCGCCGCATCCGCAACACCGCCCGCTTCCTGCTGGCCAACCTGAACGGCTTCAATCCGGCGACCGACATGGTGGCGCCTGCCGACATGGTGGTGGTGGATCGCTGGGCCGTGGGCCGTGCCAAAGCGGTACAGGCCGAGATCATGGCGGCGTTTGACGAGTACAACTTCCACGGTGTGACCCAGAAGCTGATGCAGTTCTGCTCCATCGAGATGGGCTCCTTCTACCTGGACGTCATCAAGGACCGTCAGTACACCGCCAAGGCTGACAGCCTGGCCCGTCGCTCCTGCCAGACTGCCCTGTATCACATCGCCGAGGCCATGGTGCGCTGGATGGCGCCGATCATGAGCTTCACCGCCGACGAGATCTGGGCGCTGCTGCCGGGTGAGCGCGGTGAGTTCGTGTTCACCGAGGAGTGGTACGACGGCCTGTTCGGGCTGGAAGCGGGTGAAACCCTCAACGACGATTTCTGGGCCGAGATCCTCACCGTGCGCGGTGAAGTGAACAAGGCGCTGGAAGTGGCTCGTGGCGAGAAGCGCATCGGTGGCTCCCTGCAGGCCGAGCTGACCCTGTTCGCCAAGCCGGCACTGGCTGCGCGTCTGAACGCCCTGGCCGATGAGCTGCGCTTCGTGCTGCTCACCTCCAAGGCCAAGGTGGTCAGCGTCGATGCCGCCCCGGCAGACGCCGTGGCGACCGAGCGCGATGATCTGTGGCTGAGTGTGGCCCAGTCTGCCGCCGCCAAGTGCGACCGCTGCTGGCACCATGTGGAAGACGTGGGCACCATCGCTGGTCACGAAGAAATCTGTGGCCGCTGCGTCACCAACGTCGAGGGTGACGGCGAAACTCGTCAATTTGCCTGATGAACATGACTCACCATAAAAGCGGCCTGCGTTGGCTGTGGCTGGCAGTGCTGGCCTTTGTACTGGACCAGGCGAGCAAGCTCGCCGTGGTCAAGCTGCTGCCATTTGGCTACCCGGGGGTGGAGATCACCCCCTTCTTCAACCTGGTCCATGTCTACAACAAGGGGGCGGCTTTCAGCTTCCTGGCCGATCAGGGCGGCTGGCAGCGCTGGTTCTTCGCGGTGCTGGCGTTTGCCATCTGCGGCTTGCTGATCCACTGGCTGCGCAAGCAGTCCGTCGCTCAGCGCTGGAGCGGCATCGCCTACTCGCTGATCATCGGCGGGGCGCTCGGCAACGTGTTTGACCGGCTGGTGCTGGGCCACGTGGTCGACTTCCTCGATTTCTACTGGCAGCGCGCCCACTGGCCGGCGTTCAACTTGGCCGACAGCTTCATCTTCATCGGCGCAGCCATGATAGTGCTGGACGGTTTTCGCAGTGAGAAGAAGAAGGACGTGACGCCATGAGCCAGCCGATTGCGGCAGACAGCAGCGTGCTGTTTCACTTCGCCATCAAGCTGGAAGATGGCTCGGTGGCCGACAGTACTGCGCTGCAAGGCAAGCCTGCCCGCTTGCGGATGGGCGATGGCAGCCTGACCTCCAGTTTCGAGCAGTGCCTGCTGGGGCTACGCGAAGGGGAGAGCAAGAGCTTCACGCTGGCGCCGGGAGAGGCCTTCGGCCTCTCCAATCCCGACAACATCTATCATCTGGACCGCGCCAAATTCGGTGCCGATGTAGAACCCAAGGTCGGCACCATCATCCTGTTCGACCAGCCCAACGGCAGCGAGCTGCCGGGTATCATCCGGGCGGTGGCAGGTATGTCGGTGACGGTCGATTTCAACCATCCCCTGGCCGGTCACACCGTCACGTTCGAGGTGGAGATCCTGGGGGTTGATGACGAGGAAGCGGTTCACTGATGAATATTCTTCTGGCCAATCCCCGTGGTTTCTGTGCCGGTGTCGACCGGGCGATCAGCATCGTCGAGAGCGCGCTGGAGAAGTTCGGCGCCCCCATCTATGTCCGTCACGAGGTGGTGCATAACCGCTACGTGGTGAACAAGCTCAAGGAGGCGGGCGCCGTCTTCGTCGAAGAGCTGGATGAGGTGCCGGATGACAGCATCGTCATCTTCTCCGCCCACGGCGTCTCCAAAGCGGTGCGCGAGATGGCCAAGTCCCGTGCCCTCAAGGTGTTCGATGCGACTTGCCCGCTGGTGACCAAGGTGCACATGGAGGTCCATCGCGCCAGTCGCAAGGGCTCCGAGGCCGTGCTCATCGGTCATGCCGGTCACCCCGAGGTGATCGGCACCATGGGTCAGTACGAGAATCGCGAGGGGGGCATGTATCTGGTGGAGACGCCGGAGGACGTGGCCGAGCTCAAGGTGAAGAACCCGGATGACCTTTGCTTCGTCACCCAGACCACCCTCAGCGTGGACGAAACCTCGGACGTCATCGATGCCTTACGTGCCCACTTCCCCAAGATCCAGGGGCCGCGCAAGGACGACATCTGCTACGCCACCCAGAACCGCCAGGACGCGGTGCGGGAGATGGCGGGGCTGGTGGACGCCATGCTGGTGGTGGGGTCACGCAACTCCTCCAACTCCAACCGCTTGCGGGAGCTGGCCGAGAAGGTGGGTGCCAAAGCCTACCTCATCGACGACGCCTCCATGATCGAGGCCGACTGGCTGGCGGGAGTTGAGGCGATCGGTGTCACCGCCGGCGCTTCCGCCCCCGAGGTGCTGGTGCAGTCGGTCATCACGCGCCTGCGCGAGCTGGGCGGCAAGGTGGTGGCCGAGCATCCCGGTCGTGAAGAAAACGTGGTGTTTGAGGTGCCGCCGGAGCTGCGCATCCTTTGAGTCAGCCATCCCGTGCGGGATAGTGCCATGAGTACCTGAGCCACCTCCTGTGAGGTGGCTTTTTCATGGGCGATTCTTATGACTCTTGTTGCCCGGTTTGTGGCGAGATTGCAGCGAAATTTGATGATGTATGTCCAAGATCTGAGTAGATTGAATTGCAAGCGAAGGTCTGCGGTCTAGACTGCTGATGATCTTCTCATCTGGCTTGATGGCACATGGATATGCGAACGAGCCTCCCCGACAAAATCAGAGCGAAACAGGATGTTTTTGCGTTCAGGTTTTAGCCTCATCGAGCTGATGGTCACCGTTGCGCTCATCTCTATCCTGCTGACGTTGGGAGTTCCCTCCTTTAGCGCGATATTGCGCAACATGACGCTGACCAGCCAGGCCAACAACTTCGTGGCCGCCATCAACCTCGCCCGCTCCGAAGCCATTCGCCGCAATACCGCGGTTACGCTCTCCGCTACCGCCAGCAACCTGACCCAGAACCACTGGGAATCTGGCTGGCAGATCTGGGTCGACCGCAACGGCAACGGCACCCTCGACAACGGCGAACTGCTGCGGCTCTTTCCCGACATGGGCGCCGGCACCCTGGTCAGCAATACGTCGCTGGTCCGCTTCAGTGGCAATGGCTTTCTCGACGGGCGTCAGCAGGTGGCGCTGGTGTTTTCTCTACAGCCGCCGGAGTGTGCCCAAGAGGCATCGCGCGACATCACGATCACCCCGGCCGGGCGCCCATCCATCGTGGAGACCAGCTGCATATGAAACGACATCAGGGGGTATCTCTGCTTGAGATCATGATTGCCGTGCTGGTGTTGTCGATCGGCATTCTCGGCATGGCAACCCTGCAGTTGCAGGCGCTCAAGAGCAATCAATCGGCGCTCACCCGCACTGAAGCGACCCAGTTCGGCTACATGATCACCGACATGATGCGAGCCAATCGCAGCGCGGCCCTGCTCGGCCAATACAACGTCGGGCTGGGAGAGGCTGTCTCCGGCAGCTCGATGGCGATACAGGATGTGCAGTACTGGAAGCAGGCGCTGACCGGCCTGCCGGGCGGTGACGGGGCCATTGCCGTCAGCGCCGGGCAGGCGACCATCACCATCCAGTGGGATGCCAGCCGGCTGGCCACCGAGCCTGCGCTGCGCAACATGACCCTGAGGACGGATCTGTGAGCGGCCGGCGAACCTTGTTGCGTCAGGCCGGTGTCGGTCTGGTGGAGGTGATGATCGCCCTGCTGCTGTCATTGCTGACGGTCGGGGTCATCATTCAGGTGCTGCTTGGCAACCACAAAACCTATCTGACCGGCGAGGCCATCGCCCGGGTTCAGGAGGACAGCCGGTTTGCCGTCAACCTGCTGCAGCAGGAGCTGCGGATGGTGGGCTACCAGGGCTGCCTCAGCAAGCAGGGGGTCAACATCACCAACACCCTTAACGGTGGTACGGCGCTGCCCTACAACTTCACCGTCTATCTGCGCGGCTATGACAATGTCACTGCGACGCTGCCCACGGCGTTGTCGGCCCTGTTTACCGCTGCCGAACCCAAACCCAAACCGGGAACCGACGTGTTGCTGGTACAGGGGCCGACCGGCGCCGGGGTGCCGGTCACTCGCAACAACAGCGCCGCCCAGCTGTTCGTGCAGCAGCTCTCCAGCAAGGCCAACTACTGCGGTACCGGCAAGCAGGGCTACAGCGACTTGTGCGAGGGGGACATCGTCATGGTGTCCGACTGTCAGAAGGCGCGGATCTTCCAGATCACCCAGACCCAGGTGGTGGGTGGTGGCAGCGAGGTCAATATCGGCCACTCCAACGACAATAAATACACCCCGGGCAATGCCGTCAGCTCCTGGGGCGGCGCCAGCAGCCCGGTCGAGGAGCGCTTCGGTGCCGGCTCGGTATTGAGCCGGATGGAGACCCGGATCTATTACGTCGCCCGCCCCTCTGCCAACGCACCCTATGCCCTGTATCGCAAGAGCGGTCTGGCTGCGGGCATGCTGCTGGTGGACGGGGTCACCGATATTCAGCTGACCTTCGGCGAGGATCAGAACCGGGATCGGGCGGCGGATCGCTATGTGAGCGCCGCCAGCAACCCGAACTGGGACAACGTGCTGGGGATCGGCGTTCAACTGCTGATGCGCAGCGGTCAGGGCAATGTGGTATCGGACCCGCAGGCCATCAGCTTTGCCGGCGCCACCTTCCAGACTGTCGACAGTCACTGGTACTGGGTGGCCGAAACCACGGTCGCCCTGCGCAACCGGCTGCCATGAGGAGGGAGGCATGATGGCTCGACAAGGGGGAATGGCGTTGGTGATCAGCCTGATTTTTCTTGCGGTGGTGAGCCTGTTGGCGATGGCCAGCATGCAGAGCGCCCTGCTGCAGGAGAAGATGGCGGGCAACCAGAAGGAGTCACAGCAGGCGCTGCAGGCGGCGGAGGCGGCGCTGCGTGCTGCCGAGCGCTATCTGGAGGCGGGCAGTTCAGGTCCCTACGACAACAGTGCCGGCCTCTATGAGTTCGTCAGCGTGGCGGTGGATCCCGCCTCTCCTTCCACGGCCTGGCGCACCTATGCCAATAGCGGCCTAACCGGACGGGCCCCCGAATATTTCATCGAGCGGTTGCCCTATACCCAGGGCAGCAACGAGAGTCTGGCGGTTGACGAGCCCATCAGCGAGCGCCGCCTCTATCGCATCACGGCAAGGGGATTCGGACTCTCGGACGAGAGCCGGGTGCTGTTGCAATCGACCTACAGCCGCTAGGAGAACAACCCATGCGTGCATCTGGCTACGGACTCTCGGCCCTGCTGCTCTGCTCCCAGGTGCAGGCAGCCCTCGACATCGCCCAGGTTCCCCTCTATCTGGGTACCCGGGCCGAACCCAACATCATGTTCAGCCTCGATGACTCAGGTTCGATGCACTTCGAGTTGATGCCGGAGGGGTTGATCGAGAACAGTGCCCGCTACGTCTATCCCAGAGCCGACAACGTCTATGGCAGCGAGGATTATGACAACCGGACCGTAACCTTCACCAGCAACAACGACCGCAACGCTTATACCCGCTCAAGCAACAACAACAAACTCTACTACAACCCGCAGCAGAGCTATCGGCCCTGGGCCAAGGCGGACGGCACCCTGATGGCGAATGTCAGCATCAGCTGCGCACCGCACAACCCCTTCAATACCACGGCCGGCTGTCGTGATCTGACCAAGAACAACCGCTCCAAGTCCCTGCGTTACTACACCGGGTTCTCCTCCACCGATTACAACGACGATGAAACCTTCTGGCCTGCCGTCTACTTTGCCTACAAGGGCAGTGGCGACGTGAAGAAGGTGGGCAGCTATACCCGGGTCGAGATAAAGTCCGGCAGTACCTATGGCGGGCGCCCCAATCGCAGCGATTGCAAGAGCGCCCCCGTTTGTACCTATGACGAGGAGATCCAGAACTTCGCCAACTGGTACACCTACTACCGCTCCCGGATCCTGGCGGCTCGTGCCGGGGTCGGCCGTGCTTTTGCTAGCCAGGGGCAGGCCCTGCGGGTGGGGTTTGCCACCATCAATGCCAGCGGCAGCGTGATCCGTGGGGTCGCGCCTTTTTCCGGCACCGATCGCAGCGCTTTTTTCAGCGACCTCTATAGCCGCGATATTCCGGCCGCCGGCACGCCGCTGCGCACCAGCCTGAAAGATGTGGGGGAGTACTTCTCCCGCACCGACAACAACGGCCCCTGGGCGGCCAGTGCTGGCAGCACCTTGCCCCACCTCACCTGCCGGCAGAGCTACAACATCCTGATGACTGATGGCTACTGGAACGGGGATACCCCCTCGGTAGGGGATCTGGACAAGGATGGCTACAGCAATACACTGGCCGACGTGGCCTACAAATACTGGAAAACCGACCTGCGTGCCGATCTGGCCGACAAGGTGCCGACCAGCACGGCGGATCCTGCCAACTGGCAGCATCTGGTCAACTTTACCGTTGGACTCGGGGTCAACGGGTCGCTCAATCCGGCCAACGGTATCCCAAACAGCTGGCCCAATCCCCATGATCCGGATGACAAGGAGTACAAGAACGCGACCTACATTCCGGAGTACAAGATTGATGATCTCTGGCACGCGGCACTCAACAGCAAGGGCAGCTTTTTCAGCGCGGGCGACCCCGACATCTTTGCCGCAGCCCTGAGCAGCACCCTGGCCCAGATCGCGGCCCGCAACAGCTCCGCCAGCTCGGTGACCGCCAACGCCACCCGGCTGGACAGCAACACCCACATCTACCAGGCCCGCTACAACAGCGGCGACTGGTCGGGGCAACTCATCTCCATTCCCCTCAACAGCGATGGGTCGCTGGGCAACATGGCCTGGGATGCCGCAACCCTGATCCCGTCACACACCTCCCGCAGCATCTTTACTCGACAAAACGGTGTCGGCATTCCCTTCACCTGGACCGATCTCAATGCCACCAACCGTGCCTTGTTCAACCTTGCCGGCGACAGCCAGGGGGAAAACCGGGTTGCCTACTTGCGCGGCGATCGCAGTCGCGAGCAGAGCAATGGCGGTCTGTTTCGCAGCCGCAGCGATCTGCTGGGGGACATCATCAACTCGGATCCCGTTTATGTCGGCAGCCGGGATTACGGCTACGGCAGCGCTACCGGCCTGACCCAGACGGAGCGCGACGGTTATCTGAGTTTCCTCGGTTCGACGGCTATTCGCAGCCGCACCCCCATGCTCTACGTGGGGGCCAATGACGGCATGCTGCATGGTTTCAGGGTCGCCAACGGGGTGGAGACCCTGGCCTACATTCCTGCCAGCCTGTTGGGGGATTTGAATCTGCTCACCAAACCGGACTACAGCCATCGTTACTATGTCGATGGCACGGCCAAGGTAGGCGATGCCTATCTTGGCAGCAGCTGGAAAACCGTGCTGCTGGGATCGACCGGTGCCGGTGGCAAGGCCGTGTTTGCCATCGACGTGACGGCGCCGGACAACTTCACCGCCGACAAGATGCTGTGGGAGTTTACCAATACCGAGATGGGGGTGGCGCTGGCGGCACCGACCCTGGTTCGGGTCAAATCCGGCAACAAATGGGTGGCGCTGGTGGCCAACGGCTACAACAGCACCAGCCAAACGGCGCGCCTGTTCGTGCTGGATCTGGCGACCGGCGCGGTGATCAAGGAGATAGACACCCAGGTGGGCTCGGCCAGCGAGCCCAATGGTCTCTCATCCCCTTGCCGGTAGACGAGGATGGCGATCGGGTGGCGGACTATGTCTACGCCGGTGACCTGCAAGGCAATCTGTGGAAATTCGATCTGACCGACAACAACAGCGCCCAGTGGGGGAGTGCCTTCAAGACCGGCAACAAGCCAAAACCGCTGTTTCAGGCGTGCAACGGAACCTGCTCCGCCAGCACGCGTCAACCCGTCACCATGCGCCCGCTGGCCATCCGTCATCCCAAGGGGGGCATCATGGTATTGATGGGGACGGGCAGCTATTTCACCAATGACGACAAGTTGCTGCCGGCGACCCCCAGGCTGGAGGCCGTCTACGGCATCTGGGATACGGGGGCTAGCGTGCTCAGCAGCCAGCTGTTGCAGCAGAGCATTACCCACGAGTATTCCGCCAATGGCACCACCATCAAGTTCAACGTCAGGGTGGTGTCCAACACGGCGGTCAACTACACCAGCCAGAAAGGGTGGTATCTGGTGCTCAAATCCCCTGCGTTGAGCAAGGGGGTGGGGGAGCGAGCCGTGTCAGAGATGCTTTATCGCAACAAGCGGCTGATCTTCAACACCCTGATCCCCTCGGCGGACGCTTGTGACTTCGGTGGGCGCTCCTGGTTGATGGAGCTGGATCCCGTTTCGGGAGCGCGTTTGACCTACTCGGTGTTTGACGTCAATGGCGATGGCGCGGTCAACGATGACGACTATGTGGGGATCAAGGACAGTGGCGGCAACGACATCAAGGTGCCGGTCAGCGGCAAGCAGTTTGATGAGCTCACCACGACGCCGAGCGTGGTGGAAGATGCCGACATGGAGCGCAAGTACATCAGTGGCTCCAGCGGCAACATTTCGGTCACGCTGGAAGAGGGGGCGGGTGATCTGGGTGGTCGCCAGTCCTGGTTGCAACTGGAGTAGAGGTGGAGATGGTGCGTGGATTTTCCCTGATGGAACTGATGATTGCGGTAGCCGTGATGGCCATTCTGACCGTGATTGCCTATCCCAGTTACAACAGCTACATGGCCTCTGCCAAGCGGGCAGAGGCCAAGGCCGCCCTGCTGGAGGCGGCGCAATACATGGAGCGACAGTTTACCGCTGACGGCAATTATGATGGTGGCAACCTGGTCTCCGCCGGGCTGGCTACCTTGCCCAGGGATGGCGGGACTGCCTATTACAATCTGGCGCTCAATGCCAGCGGCGCCAGCTATACCCTGACGGCGATCCCGACCGGGGTGATGAACGGCGATCCTTGCGGCCTGCTGACCCTTGATCAGGGCGGACAGCAGGGGGTATCGATGGCCAGCATGACGGCAGCCGAGTGCTGGTAGTCTGTCACCAGCAGGCGGCAGGAGTCTTGGTATCGGCCTTGTTGAGGGTCAGTGTATCGCAGGCGGTGCTGCCGCTCTTGTCGCCTGCTTGTGCCCCCTTGCTGGTGGCGATCAGGGTGTAGCTGGTGGCGGTGGCACCTGAAATGGAGAAGTCATAGTAGCTGCTGGTGGGGTTGCCCACTTGGGAGGGGGTGGCGCTGTAACTGGTATTGGAAACCCGGAACTCTTCCTGTTTCAGCTGCATGCTGAGCAAGCCCTTGAGCGCTTCGGCCCGGCGGGATTTGCGCAAGCCATCGGTGAAGCTGGGATAGGCAACAGACGCTATGATGGCGACGATGGCGACCACGACGATCAGTTCAAGCAAGGTGATTCCGGACTGTTTGATTCTCATGGGGCGGCATGCTTCGTGAAACAGGTTGATACTATAGGATAGTACTGACAGTAGACCCTACTGGCACGTGCAAAAAGAAAGGAGTCTTGAGCTGATGGAAGGCAGAAAGGGCAGATCCGCCGGTTTTACCCTGATAGAGCTGATGGTTGCCCTGTCCTTGGTCGCCCTGTTGCTGACCGTGGCCATCCCCAGTTATCAATCCCTGCGTCAGGATCAGATGGTCAAGGCAGCGACCCAGGCGGTCTACACGGACATGATGCTGCTCAAGTCCGAAGCGCTCAAACGCAACAGTAATTTGCAAATGATCCTGTTCAACAGCGGTACCGACAGCTGGTGCTATCGCATCAGCATCGATGGCAGTTGCGCCAGTTGCAGCGACACCTGTTCCAGCATCGAGGGGCGCAAAGGCGCTGATGCCAGTGAATTTCCCGGGATCATTCTGACGGGCACCTACACGGAGTCCTCAAGCCAGATACGTCCCATCAGCTTCTCCCCCCGGCGCGGTACCTTGCCAAGCGGCAGCATCACGGTGAGCTCCTCGGCCGCCAGTATGAAGGTTGTCACCAACAACCTTGGGCGGGTACGTACCTGTGCCGTCAGCAACCTGGCGGGGGAGGTGGCATGCAACTGAAAGTGCGGGGTTTCAACCTGGTCGAGTTGATGGTGGCCATGGTGGCGGGCTTGCTGCTGGTGGCCGCAGTCATTTCGCTGTTTGCCACCATTCTCAAGGCCAATTACACCGCCATGCAGACCAGCCGCCTGAATCAGGAAGTTCAGTTGCTGACGGACATGATGGCTCGAGACATCCAGCGAGCCGGGTATGATGCCAACGCCACCCAGTTTCTTGCCGCCCCTTCTGGCAGCCGATCCAGCTTCTACTTTGATACGGCCACGGACCTGATGAATGAAACCGCGACGGGATCCGGCCTGTATACCTGTATCAGGGTGCGCTATGACAACGATGAAAATGGAGTGCTGAGCAGCGATGACACCCTGGTTTACAGCTACAGCACTGCTGACAAGGGGATCAAGCAGGGGACCGGTACCACGACCTGCGGTAATGGTAGTCTGATCTCCAGCGACGATACCGTAGAAATCACCGCCATGACGTTCAGGCTCCTGCCAAGCAGTCAGGTCAGCGGGGCTAGGGCGCTGCAATTGATGGTGAGCGGGCGGTTCAAGGCCACGCCGGCACTGACGCTGAATCTGCAGCGGGATATTAAACTGCGCAATGATGGGTACTGACATGAGCCGACAAGCCGGTTTTACCACCTTCACCATCACTTTGTTGCTGGTGCTGATCCTGCTGGGCATTTCACTGCTGGTTGGCAAGATGCTGGTGGCCGATCGGCGAGTGACCCTCAACGAGGTGCTTTATCGTCAGGCCATGGCAATGGCGGAAGTGGGTCTGGCCGATGGACTGGGACGGTTGACGCTGGACCCGAGCTGGAGGACCAGCGGGGCCACGACTACCTTGACCACGGGCAGCTATACCCTGTCATCTTCTGACGATACCGCCATCACGGTGGGGTCGGTGGTCGTGACGCCGATAAGGGTTCGTTCCCAGGCGACTCTCAGCAACAGCCAGGCCCAGGCGGCAGTCGAAACCAAGGTTGTACGTTTCAGCGTACTGGCCGGCTCTCCTGCTGCACCTCTGACCGTGGCTGGCGGCATGGCGGTCGGCGGCAACTTCACCATAGTAGCCAATCCCAATGGTGGCGGGCTGGGGGTACCACTGTCGGTCTGGACCAGCGGCAACGTCGATCTGATAACGGGGACCGGACAGACCTGTCATCAGGGGGACTACGACGGCGGCTGTTCGGCCAACATCAGCCAGAAGGGCGACAAGCAGCCGGATATCAAGGATAACGATACTGCCTTCCCGACCGATCTGGTCTGGTATCTGTTCAATGAAAAGGATGATGCCAACGGCTGGGCCAATCTGGAGGCCAGGGCGACCCAGAAGCTGACGGACTGCAGCTCGCTTGGTCCTGCCTCAACCGGCCTCATCATTGTGGATGGGGATTGCAAGCCCTCCTCCAACGTCGGCTCCGCAACGGCGCCTGTGATTCTCATCGTGCGCAATGGCAATCTGGCGGTCAACGGCAATACGGTGCTGTATGGCTTGGTATTTGCCTACTCATCCAACCCCGCAGCCGCCGGGACTGACGTGAAGCTGACCGGTGGGGCCATCGTGTATGGCGCCATGGTTTCCAACTATCAACTGGGCAACGCCAACGGTACCTACGATGCCAAGTATGATGCCAGTGTCCTGAGCAACATCTCGAATGGCGCCGCATTCCAGATCGTCAATCAGGTGCCCGGCAGCTGGCGAGACTGGTAAGGGGATATGGAGATGAAAGGGCAAAAAGGATTTGGCCTGCTGGAGATCCTGATCACGATGGTGGTGCTGGGAGTAGGCATTGTCGGCCTGGTCGCCATGTCCAAGTCGGCTCTGACGGTTTCGCAGGATGGCCGGCGTTATGAGACGGCGATGAGACTGGCGGAGTCCAAGCTGGATGAGTTTCGCAATTTCAATGGCGTGGTGAGTGCAACCGCGCCGCTGACGGCCTACAACCAGATAGCCTCGGCCAGTGCAGCCGTGACTCTGTCGGGTGAGGCCTACTCGGTGGGATGGACGGTGACCAATCAGTACCTGAATGGCTCAACCTGGCAGAACGTGGCCCCGGCGGGCTATCGCCTGAGTTACCCGGGCCGCAAGGCGATCACGGTCAACGTCGGGTGGACGGACAGTGAAGGGCAGGCTCAGGCGCTGCAACTGGCCGGCAATGTTTCGCCCATCGAATCCTTGAGCTCCGATCAGCTGGATGGTGGTCTGAATACAGCGAGGCAGGGCCCCAAGGTCAACTACACCCCCGGGGTGGCGCCTGACGTCATCTCGGTGGAGCTGGGGGATGGCAACAAGCAGGAGACCAGCAAGCCACTGCCGACCGTGACATCCAAAGATGGTCTGGTGGGCAAGCTGGTCCAGTTCGAGACGGTGACTTACAAACCCGCAGCGGACGGCAATACCCAGCAGGTGCTGCAGGACATGGCATCCGTCTCCTGTTCTTGTAGTTATGGCTCCAGCCTGAGCGCCTACCTGCCGGGTCAGGCCTACAGTTCAGCCAGCAACCAGCTCTATTGGAAATCAGGCTCGCTGCAGACCAAGACCACGGGGATGCTCGACAGCAGCGTCAATGGCCAGCCCGCGCTCTGCACCAGCTGCTGCAAGGATCACTTCGATGGCAGTGGCTCCAGCTTCACCAACTTTTATGCTCCGCTCAACACCAGCCGGGTACGCTACAGCAGCAGCCTCAGCACGGCGAACAGCGGCAAGTACGTGGATGCCTGCCGTTTCGTCCGGTTGGATGGCTATTATCGCCCCCTGCCTGACTGGAACCTGGTCAAGGTAGTGGTGACCACGGCCGATTTCCTGGCCAAACCAGCGAACCAGGCCAGTTATCAGAAATACATCAAGTATGTGGTCAAGACCTACATCGACTGGCAGAAGTCGACCCTGAACTGGACCCAGGGTGCCTCCGCCACCTTGCCTACCATCACCGATTTTTCAGTCTGGCTGGCTACCAACGCGGAAGCCGGGGGCGATACCACGACCGGGATCACCGTCAATACGGGTACGGCGCAGCTCATCGCCCGCGGCATCTATGTGGATGTGCTGGACCCTGTCTATCTGGTGGGGATTGATACCAGCGCGGTGGACTATCTGACCAAGGTGCCGTTTCAGGACATCAACCTGACCATGCTGGCGGAGTGGGCCATGGCTCCGCAGAGCTTGTTGACGGGCAATGCCACCGACTATGCCGCCGTCACCAACGAGACGGTCAAGACGGTGGTGGATCTCAACAACTACTATTTCGGCAGTTACAGCCGCGGCTACATGACGGCGAAGAAATCGACCAAGGACAGCAACCAGGTGCTGCAGAGCGTCACCGTGCGTGTCACTGCCTATCAGGGGAATTCCGGCATCACGGCTTCGCTCATCTCGCCACGGGACCAGTCGCTGGCGCAGACGGCGGACATGCTGGTCAAGGTGGATACAGGATCGCAGACGGTACCGACCGTCAGTGTCAGTGGCTGGATCCAGTGTCTGACCCGAGGGACGGGTGGTAAGAATCCCCCACCGGTAGCGTGCAGCAAGAATACGTTCAACAGGTTGAGCATCACGACTCCCAACTCCGGGGCGACCTGCCGCATCGACTATCCACAGGCCAACAATCAGCCTGCAGCTTATCTGTGTACAGCCCCGGCGAACTCGACGCTGGCCATCAACCTTGCCTATTCCAACCAGGGCAGCACCACCTATATGTTGCAGCCACCCTCCTTCAGCGTGCAGATGACGCAACAGTCCAACAATCAGGTGTTGAGCGGCCCCTGTTCACTGCTGGTGGACAACGGAGTGACCAACGCGACCAGCCTGACTTGCACCCCTTGAGCCTTGGGCGCTGGCACAGCCAGCGCCTTTTCTTTATCATTCCCCATCATTTTCGAATTCAAGATGCATCGCCATGGCAAAAGCCCTCTCTCTGATGCTTGCCCAGTTGAATCTGACGGTAGGCGCCATCGAAGATAACTGTGACAAGGTACTGGCGGCAGCCGCCGATGCCGATCGGCAAGGCGCCGATCTGCTGGTCTGCTCCGAACTGGCTCTGACCGGCTATCCACCGGAAGATCTGCTGCTGCGCGCCGATCTGATGATCCGGGTGGAGGCTGCCCTGGCCCACATCGCGGCATGGCAGGGGGCTTGCGCCATTCTGGTGGGTCACCCCTGGCGCGATGGGGAGGCACTCTACAACGCCGCCTCCCTCTACGAGCAAGGCAAGCTGGTCGCACGCTACTTCAAGCAGGATCTGCCCAACTACGGGGTATTCGACGAGAAGCGCTACTTCACTGCGGCAACCGAGACCTGCGTGGTCCCCTTCCGTGGTCATCAGCTGGGGTTGCTCATCTGTGAAGACCTCTGGCAGCCGGGCCCTGCGCTGGCCGCCAAGGCGGCGGGAGCCGAGCTGCTGCTCACCATCAATGCCTCACCCTATGATCAGGAGAAACCCTGGATCCGCCGCGAGCTGATGGCCGAGCGCTGCGATCAGACCGGTCTGCCGTTGGTCTACCTCAATCAGGTATGTGGTCAGGACGAGCTGATTTTCGACGGCTGCTCCAAGGTGTTCAACAGCCAGGGTGAGCTGACCCACAAGCTGGCTCCGTTTGCCGAAGAGCTGGCGCTGGTGCGCTTTGCTGATGGGCAGCCGGTGAAAGAGCGGGAACCCGCAGCGCCGCTGGAACCATTGGCCGAGACCTATCAGGCGCTGGTGCTGGCGGTGCACGACTACGTCACCAAGAACGGCTTCCACGGCGCCGTGCTGGGCCTCTCCGGCGGCATCGACTCGGCACTGACCCTGGCCATCGCGGCTGATGCCATCGGCGCGGACAAGGTGCAGGCGGTGATGATGCCGTTCCGCTACACCGCCCAGATGAGTGTGGAAGATGCCAAGGAGCAGGCCGAGCGGATGGGGGTGGAGTTCAACATCATCTCCATCGAGCCGATGTTCGAGGGCTTTATGGCCCAGCTGGCACCGCTGTTTGAGGGCACTGCTCGCGACACTACCGAAGAGAACCTGCAGGCCCGCTGCCGTGGCGTGTTGTTGATGGCGCTCTCCAACAAGCGTCGCCGCATCGTGCTGACCACCGGCAACAAGAGTGAGATGGCGGTCGGCTATGCCACCCTGTACGGCGACATGGCCGGCGGCTTCGACGTGCTGAAAGATGTGCCCAAGACGCTGGTCTTCAAGCTGTGCGAATACCGCAATTCCGTCGATTATGTGATCCCGCTGCGGGTCATCGACCGCCCGCCTTCGGCAGAATTGGCGCCGGACCAGGTGGATCAGGACAGCCTGCCGCCCTATGACATCCTGGATGCCATCCTCAAGCGCTATGTGGAAGAAGATGCCTCCGTGGCTGACATGGTGGCGGAGGGCTTCGAAGAGACGGTGGTGCGCAAGGTGATCCGGCTGGTGGATCTCAACGAATACAAGCGCCGTCAGGCGGCGGTCGGGCCCCGCATCACGGCCCGCAACTTTGGTAAGGATCGCCGTTACCCCATCACGTCCGGGTTTGGCAAACAGAACTGGTAAGGAGTCACCATGAAGAAGATTGAAGCCATCATCAAACCGTTCAAGCTGGACGATGTGCGCGAGGCCCTGGCCGAGATCGGCATCAACGGCATGACAGTGTCCGAGGTCAAGGGTTTCGGCCGTCAGAAGGGCCACACCGAGCTCTATCGCGGCGCCGAGTACATGGTCGACTTCCTGCCCAAGGTGAAGGTGGAGCTGGTGGTGCAGGACGAGGATCTGGATGCCTGCCTGGAAGCGATCCAGAACACCGCCCGCACTGGCAAGATTGGTGACGGCAAGATCTTCGTCTGCGAGGTGGAGCGCGTCATTCGTATCCGTACCGGCGAAGAGAACGAAGACGCCATCTGATGAGATGGCAGAGCCTCGTGATGAGCCAACGAATGGAGACTCGATCCCGCTGATGTCCTGGATGCGCCTCGTTGCGGTGGCCGGCCTGCTGGCCGGTCTGACCGCCTGTAGTACCCGGCCGCCGGCCCAGCCGGAAAACCTGTGCCAGATCTTTCGCGAGAAGCCGGAGTGGCACAAGGCGGCGCTCAAGATGAACGAGAAGTGGGGAACCCCGATCCAGGTGGTGATGGCCATGATGTATCAGGAGTCCTCCTTCGTTCACGATGCCCAGCCGCCGATGCAGTATTTCCTCTTCATCCCGACCGGGCGGGCCAGCTCCGCCTACGGCTATGCCCAAGTCAAGGATGAAACCTGGGCCGACTACCAGCGGGAAACCGGCAACGGCTGGAGCGATCGCGACGACTTTGCCGACGCCATCGACTTCATGGGCTGGTACACTCACAAGGCCCAGCGGCTGAACGGCACCTCCAAGTGGGATGCGTATGGCCAGTATCTCAACTATCACGAAGGGTGGGGTGGCTATCGGCGTGGCAGCTACCGCAGCAAGGGATGGCTGATGAAGACATCCCGCAAGGTAGAGGCCCGCGCCCAGCGCTACGGCGCCCAGTATCGACAATGCAAGGATCAGCTCTCCAGCGGGGGCTGGTTCTGGTAACCAAATCAGGAGTCAGAAATGCCGTTATTGGACAGTTTTACCGTTGACCACACCCGCATGGCTGCGCCAGCGGTGCGTGTGGCCAAGACCATGCAGACCCCGAACAAGGACACCATCACAGTGTTCGATCTGCGTTTCTGTGTGCCGAACCAGGAGATCCTCTCCGAGCGCGGCATCCACACCCTCGAGCACCTGTTTGCCGGCTTCATGCGTGATCACCTGAACGGCAACGGGGTGGAGATCATCGATATCTCCCCCATGGGTTGCCGGACCGGCTTCTACATGAGCCTGATCGGTGCGCCGGACGAAGCCCGGGTCGGTGCCGCCTGGCAGGCCGCCATGAGCGACGTGCTGACCGTGCAGGAGCAGGGCAAGATCCCCGAGCTGAACGAATACCAGTGCGGTACCTACAGCATGCACTCACTGGAAGAGGCCCATGCCATCGCCCGCCACGTGCTGGAGCGCGGCATCGGCGTCAACCGCAATGACGAGCTGGCCCTGCCGGAAGAGAAGCTGAAAAGCCTCTGATCCCTGAATGGCAAACATGAAAAAGGCCGGTCATTGACCGGCCTTTTTGTGTGCTGACGAAATCAGGATGGCAGCGGCATTACCCGGTTGCGACCAAGCTCCTTGGCCTTGTAGAGCAGCTTGTCGGTGCGTTCGACCAGGCTGTCGCCCGTCTCCTGACCGCTGTATTCACCCACCCCGAACGAGGCGGTGATGTGGTCGATACGCCGGCCCGACTTGCGATCCAGGATCGACATCTTTTCGATGGCCCGGCGCAGGCTTTCCGCCATCTGACGGCTCAGCGCCAGACTGCGCATGGGGACCAGCAGGGCAAACTCTTCGCCGCCGAGGCGGTAGGCGGTGACGCCCTCCTTGCAGGTTTCCCGCAGCCGCTTGCTGAAGGCGCGTAGCACCTGGTCTCCCAGCAGGTGGCCATATTCGTCGTTGAAGCTCTTGAAGCGGTCTATGTCCGACAGGATCAGGGAGAAGGGCTGCTTGCTGCGGATCAGGCTTTCTATCTCCAGATCGAAGGCGCGCCGGTTGAGCAGGCTGGTGAGGGCATCCTCGTTGGCCAGCTTGCGAGTCTCGTTGAGCGCCTCGCGTAGCTCCTTGATCTCCTTCTCGGCGCTGCTGAGCTGGTTGCGAAAGTGCATGGTGGACATGCGCACGTCCCGCGACTCGCGCACCAGATCTCGCAGGATCCCCATGGTGTCTTCCAGGCTGAGCCCCTCGTCGTCGATGAGGCTCAGCCGATCGAAGCTCTTGTCGAGCATGTCCTGAAACATGCCGGTGTCGGAGAGGGCATCCTGCATGGTGTGGCCAAGCTCGTTGGCCATGGCGGCCAGGTTGAGCTTCATGGTTTCCATCTGCTGCTCATCTTGCGCGGCGAGGTGCTGGTGATAGAGGCGTTCACAGGTGGTGAGAGAGCAGGTTCCCTGCAGCTTGATGGCCTGATCGATGGCCTGATTGAGCTCGGGCATGCTGGCCGCCACGTAGTTATACCAAAGGGTGTAATTATCCGGCGTGGTGGGGATTTGATACTTGATCATCAGGGGAACCGCCTGCTTGAGATAGGCGGCGGATTGGGCGAACGAGTCCTTGCTCATGAGTTCCATGTCTCATCATGCCTGCAAACTGTGCATAGTATGACAGAGAGATTGGCCAAAAGGCAGTCGATGGATGCCATTCGCCCCCCCCTCCGATATAATGGCACCGTTACCACCTACCCTAAGGCCTGCTTATGTCTCAAAAAGATCCTTTCCTCGAACGCGAGGCCGAAAAATACGAGAACCCCATCGCCAGTCGCGAGATGATCCTCGACCTCATCAAGGGCCATGAAAAGCCCATGTCCCGTGAAGAGCTGGCAAAGGTCCTCAAGCTGACCGAAGAAGAGCCGCTGGAAGCCCTGCGCCGTCGTCTGCGCGCCATGGAGCGTGATGGTCAGCTGGTATTCACTCGCAACCAGTGTTACGCCCTGCCGGATCGCCTGAATCTGGTGAAAGGCTACGTGCTCGGCCACAAAGATGGCTTCGGTTTTCTGCGCCCCGAGGGTGGTGGCCCGGATCTGTTCCTGAACAACCGCGAGATGCAGCGCCTGATGCACGGCGACTACGCCCTGGTGCAGCCTACCGAGATCGACCGCAAGGGGCGCCAGGAGGCGCGTCTGGTACGCCTGCTCAAATCCCGTGAAGCGGACATCGTCGGCCGCTACTTCGTCGAGAACGGCGTCGGTTTCGTGGTACCGGATGACAGCCGCATCGGCCAGGACATCATCATCCCGGAAGGGGAGAACAAGGGGGCTCGCCAGAGCCAGGTCGTAGTCGTGCGCATCAATCAGCGCGCCACCGCTCGCTTCAACGCGGTCGGCACCGTCTTGGAGGTGCTGGGTGAAAATATGGCGCCCGGCATGGAGATCGAGATCGCCCTGCGTACCCACGGCATTCCGCACACCTGGCCGGAAGAGGTGACCAAAGAGGTTGCCGGTCTGGGCGAGCAGGTGCCGGAGAAGGCCAAAGAGGGTCGTATCGACCTGCGCGCCCTGCCGTTGGTCACCATCGACGGGGAAGATGCCCGTGACTTCGACGATGCCGTCTTCTGTGAAGCCAAGCGCGGTGGCGGCTGGCGCCTGTGGGTTGCCATTGCCGACGTTTCAGCCTACGTGAAGCCGGGCACCGCCCTCGATACCGAAGCCTATCAGCGCGGCAACTCGGTCTACTTCCCCGAATTCGTGGTGCCCATGCTGCCGGAGGTGCTCTCCAACGGCCTCTGCTCGCTTAACCCGCAGGTTGACCGCCTTTGCATGGTGTGCGAGATGACCATCTCCGCCGCCGGCCGCATGTCCGGCTACAAGTTCTACGAAGCAGTGATGAACTCCCATGCCCGTATGACCTACACCAAGGTGGCGGCAATCCTCGACGGGGATCCCAAGCTGCGTCAGCAGTACGATCCGCTGGTGGGCCATATCGAGGAGCTCAACAACCTCTACAAGGCGCTCAAGCATGCCCGCCATCAACGCGGCGCGGTGGAGTTCGAGAGCGAGGAGACCCGCTTCATCTTCAACGCCCAGCGCAAGATCGACCGCATCGTGCCGCTGGTGCGCAACGACGCCCACAAGATCATCGAAGAGTGCATGATCCAGGCGAACGTGGCTGCCGCCCGTTACATCGAGAAGAACGAGGCTGCCGCCCTGTTCCGGGTGCACGACCGTCCGGGCGAAGAGCGTCTGACCGGTTTCCGCGACTTCCTGGCCGAACTGGGTCTGGAGCTCAAGGGCGGTCTCGAGCCCGAGCCGAAGGATTTCGCCGAGCTGGCTGCCAAGTTTGAAGGGCGCCCGGATGCGGAGCTGCTCTCCACCATGCTGCTGCGCTCCATGCGTCAGGCCATCTATCAGGCCGACAACATAGGTCACTTCGGTCTGGCTCTGAAGTCCTACGCCCACTTCACCTCGCCGATCCGTCGTTACCCCGACCTCATCCTGCACCGTGCGATCAAGTATCAGACCGCCAAGGAGCAGCAGGCCAACCTGCGCCACAAGTGGACCCCGAGCGGTGGTTACCACTACCAGCTGGAAGAAGTGGATCCGATGGGCGAGCACTGCTCCATGACCGAGCGCCGTGCCGACGATGCCACTCGCGATGTGGCCGACTGGCTCAAGTGCGAGTACATGCTGGATCACGTGGGTGACGAGTTCGACGGCGTCATCGCCAGCGTCACCGGCTTTGGCTTCTTCGTGCGTCTGGCCGAGATCCACATCGACGGTCTGGTGCACGTCAGCACCCTCACCAACGACTACTACCAGTTCGACCCGCTGCATCAGCAGCTGATCGGCGAGAACTTCCGCCGCCGCTACCGTCTGGGCGACAAGGTGCGGGTCAAGGTGATGGGCGTCAATCTGGACGATCGCAAGATCGACTTCGTGATGGTGGAAGAGCCCCTCAAGATCACCGGCAAGAACGCCAAGCAGGCGGTTCGCAAGATGGCCGAGATCAAGAAAGAGAAGGCCAAGAGCGCCGAGCGCCACGAAAAGCGCAAAGAGAAAGATGGCAAGGAGAGCGGCAAACCCGCCAAGGGTGGCCGTGCCAAACCCAGCAACAGACGACCGGGCAAAAAAGCTCGCGATAAGGTGAAGGCCAAGGGTTAAGCCCTTGGGCCATGGCCTGGGGCCGGCGCCCCCGAGTCGCGGCCATAAGACGCTGATGACCTCGGGTTATCTCCGACAGAGCCCGATAGTCACAAAGACGAAAAAAATCCGAACCCTGTTACCGGGGTTCGGATTTTTTATGGTCAGCGAAAAGGGTTATGGGTTCAGCCCTTCGGTGGATCTCAGCCAAGCTCCGTGTCTATGGCTAGGAGCACAATCCCTGCGCGATTGCCACTCTATTGACTGCTACGCGGCGCTCAGAAAGGTGGGTGACCCAATTTCACCTTTTTCCGCTACAAATTTGGTTTTCCGCACCAATTTTTCCTCCCATTTCCCATGACTGATATCATCCAATATTGAGTGCTCGCCTGATGAACGACTGATCCACAAAACCAAGTGTTCTATTCCAAACGTCCTGAGTATTGCGAAGATACTGACACAGCTCATCTACATCAGCTTGGTCTGGAAATGCCAATAAGTCTGACAGTCGGTGTAACGTCTGAATGGGAATACCAATCTCCTCTAGGGCATTGACACCTGGTGGTAGGTGGTGGCTTTCGAATGCCAATTTGACGTAGGTGTAATCGATCTTGCTGCGGATACCCCGCTTCAACGCATGGTGTTTGACGACATCCTCCATCAAACTGAGAACTTTAGGCAGGGTGTAACCGAAGGCATTTGTGATGATCTTTAAATCATTGTTGATGGAGTAGGAAAGCGTGCGCTTTTCCCCTTCAGATATCCATTGCTGTGCATGATCGATCTGGCTTTTCAGATAGTCCGAATAGCTTACAGCATTATAATATCCAGCAAGTTTGGCTACCATGACATCTGTTGGCTTAACAGGGACCCCATTGCGACTAAAAGTATGGGGAACCAGTCTGGCAATGACTTTCGCGAAGGTTTTAAGGAAGTTCGTCGCGGGGGTCCAATGAAACACCAGCGATGCGAATTCAGAGTCGTCCATCATCTCCACCATACTTTGCAGTTCCTCGAACTGATCGACACGGAAGTACGAGTGCTTCTTCACAAGGTCAATTGAAATGCTGTCGTTTGTGAAAACTTCATCAAAGCGATCTTGTGAAAACTTGGACAAGTGGTCAGGTTGAACACTAGCCAAGAGATTGAGCGGAGTATCAATGTCCTGAATACCGAGAGGAATCTCTACCTCTTGATTGAGGTTATCTTCAGGGATTTCCTCTAGGCAAAATATTTTTCCTACGAAATGAACGCCCATTCGCCCTGCGCGCCCCTTGATGTTCCCATGGGTGAATTTATCGATACTCCGGGTACCATCGCGGTTGTCATATATCACGACGTTCTTGGCAACAGTGTTGACGCCTTCAATGATCGTTGAGGTACAGAGCAGGAAGTGCAGTTTTCCAGCATTAAACTGATCGATGGTGTATTGCTGTAGTGCCCTCGGCAATGCACCAAAATGCAATCCTATTCCGTTCTTGAGAGCAACAGTGTAATCCCAATCGGCATCGAACTCTTTACTGACCCACTCGATATGAGGACTCTCAGTCGGAGTGCCATATCCGAGCCTGATCAGCTCGCGTGCCACCAAACCGGCAACAGTTGGCGACTTACAGTAGATGATTGTTGCGCCGTCACATGCGCGAGCGATCTCAGCCAGCGCGTTGAGTTTAGCTTTGTCGTCATTCGCTTTGATGCCGAAGGTTTGAACATCGAGAGCGACCGTGTTGAAGTCGGTGGATACGAAGGTATGCGGGTACCCGAGTTTTTCAAGACCACGAATACTGTTGATGAAAGGCCCGGTCAGGTAGAACTGTTTGGATACCTTCAGCAGCTTGCTCAACGCAATGTTGAGCTCGATTACTCGCTCATCCTGATAATTCACCTCGCCGTTTTTGAGTTGTCTGAAAGCTAGCTTGTAAAACTCGTCAATGACGAAGAGGTCGATGTCAACGATATCGTCTCGCTCGTTCACCCGCTCCTGCGTTAACACGTAGACAGCTTGGTTTGAATGACATATTTGGGAACTATGGTGGATTATCTGGTATCGATCACCGAACCGCCCTTGCAACCGACGACGAGTTTCGTCAGCAAGGGCAACGGTCGGAACAACCAAGACGAGCCTCTGCAAGGTACCAAGACCGAGCAAAGAATCGACGATAGCGCTTTTTCCCATACTTGTTGGCGCGCTGAGTACCACATTTTTACCTGCCTTAAGCAAATCAAATATGTGGAACTGCATGGAATGGAAAACAAAGCTGTCCGAGAATGGTGTCCTGTATAGATCAAGTACCCTGACTTCTTCCGGCGTCAGGTCGGTGAATTCCTTTTTTAAATACGGAAATAGGCCTGATTTCCTCACCATGTTTTTCAGAATCGTAGTGTGATCGACAAACAGCTCGCGCGCATCGAGAGCGCGCACGATCAAGTCTCGGCCTAGGTCATACGAGACAGGGTTAGACAACAGCCTGTTAATCACAGAAAGGTATTTGAAAGGTGAGAAGCTCTCCGTATGCAGACTGTTTTTCGCCTGTTCATAGCCCCCTGTCATACGACTTCCCTCACTTTGTCCTCAACTAATTGGATTAACCGCTCAATACTCGGAGCGGGATAGATGAACACGTGGACACAAAGATCCGCGAACGGCGAATCCTCAATGAGATCAGCAGCAAATTTTTCGAACAGCGCAGTAGTTTCCTTCTCCAAGTCATCCTCATATCCTAGCGTTTCAGGGTCGGTAAGCAGGCTCGAGTCATAACCCACGAACAGGACGAAAGTGAAGCGGTCGAGGTGAGCATCGAAAGGTTGGCCACCATCGAGGATTTCGTCGATGTCGTGGCTAAGTAAGTAGTCGTCATCTTTGATATCGAGGATCTTTCTGCGCGCTGTATCGAAGCACTCCGAAATATCCTCATACAGCTGATTTCGTATCTCTGGCAATCTGACGGCAATGTCGATATTTGTCACCAACTCGCTGAAGCCAATCCAGAGCTGATCACCATCAGGATCGCGGCGAACGATGTGCACGTTTTCAAGAATTTTTTCTGACCCAGGTTTTTCCACATACAACATGCAGGGTATCGGCTGGCTTTCGTGGTGCTGCCGGATCGTGGCGTGCAATAGTACTCGACCTAAAAATTCATTCACATCATGGAGTGATTTGAAGACGGATGTCTTTAATCGTTCTCGCTTTTCTACCAATGACAGTTTGTGAATATCAGACATTTCTTTTGGCCGGAGAAAAACTTCATCCAACCATTGGCAAACATTGTCCGCGATGTGACTGTAGCGGTATTTTCTAAGCGAGTATTGCTGATGAAGAACCAACCCTTTTCGCTTGGCGCAGACCGAGGCCATGGGCGCTCTGAATGGCGTCAGGACGTGGGGTAAGTCCCGTTTGACGTAAATTTTGCGGCCTGATCGAGACTGGTCATCCTCGACACACAACTTGAACCATTCAAGGAGGTCTTGCCGGGAATAGGATTTCTCATCAGCACTGTGGATACGCCGAGAATGCTCGCCCTTACGCGTCACAGTGTCGAGGATGTGAGACCATATCTCTTCGGCAACGGTCTCAGAGCTGAGAATGACCCCATGCAAATCTTGAGAAGCCATTCGTATATTTCTGATCCCCATGAGCTCCAACTCGCGCAAGGTGTGATAAACCTCCCAAGTGGCCGCATCGACCCAGCCGGCAATGCTCACACCCGACGGAGTCTGATAATTCGTCGTGCGTTTGTTGAGGTCGTCGATCAACTCCTGCCGTCCTGGCTTATCTGCCCGAGCTGTTGGGTGGATCGTCAGGTATTCTAGGGTTTTGTTAACCTTGTCTTCAGTGACAATCAAATACCTACAGGACAAACCGGCATCTGGCTCGCATTGCATCGACTTGTGCAATATCGAGCTACAGGGAATTATTTTCTTATCGGCGCCCTTGGAGTTTTTGACGATGTCAGAGATGTTCCAGCGTGTTTTTTCTGTGCTTTTCACCTGCACGAAGTCGACGCGCCCATTAGATAAGATGTCGATATCGTCTGTGACCTCACAGCGGACACTGTGGATAGTCTTGTCTCGGAGCATTCGGGTGACATGGTAAGCGGCTACGCAATCCTGAAATAGGAAACCGTGCTTGGCGGCTACACCGCCTGAATCGTTTGATTCCATCGTGAGTTCCGTGACAATTTTTCGATAATCTTGAAAATTTTTACACAAGAGAAGTTGGGATAGTCACCACTTTTGAGTGGCGCCACCATTAGTGCTGTGTGAAAAAACAGTGTACAGATCAGTCTTGGAAAACGTCGCCTCATCACGCATGCGTGAACCGGTCAGAAATGAAAATGAGGCCGTCACCATGTCCAGTGTCGCTCCACTCGCTTATCCATTCCATCAGGCAAGGCTACCGCGCTTGAATGTCAGCTTCCAGTCAGCAGCTTTTGACCCGCTTACCGACGATGTTGCACTTGCATGACCCATGGGTGATTCCGACGAGGCTGTTGCCAAACGGCTATGTTAGCGAGCGATGTAGGAGAGGGAAGTGGGAGATGATAGTTTCCTGGGCAAGATCAATAAATTAGTCATCCTGAGCAGTGTTGAAGTCGAACATCAACATGGAAAGGGCTGATCTTCAATGAACTGAAATTGGGACATTCATCGTTTTGAGCACCGCGTAGCGGCTAACAGGCCATGATTGGCTTGTCGCCATGTGCCGCCGAAGGGCTCGATATAGCTGCAGGCGTTTGGCCGAGCAGCTTCCTCCTCCCTAGATGCCGGCGTCTCTGGTATGATGCACCATCATTTAGCGGCCGGTGACGACGCCAGTATCATGGTGGTCAGGCTGCCGGTACGGCCATTTTTCTTCGGGGCGCATTTATGCGGCCTGACACCACGGATCTTGAACATGAGTACTGAACTGATCTACGGCATTCACGCTGTATCCGCGCTGCTGGAGCGCACCCCGGAGCGTTTCATCGAGGTGTGGGCCCTAAAGGGGCGCGATGACGACCGGCTGCAACCCCTGCTGGCGGAGCTGGATGCGCTCGGCCTCAAGGTGCAGAGCGTGAACCGCAAGACGCTCGACGACAAGGCTGAGGGCAACAATCACCAGGGCATCATGGCCCGGGTGAAAGAGGCGCCCAAGCTGGCCGAGCACGACCTGGCCAGCCTGCTGGACAAGTTGGCCGAGCAACAGACTCAACCCTTCCTGCTGGTGCTGGACGGGGTGACCGATCCGCACAATCTGGGCGCCTGCCTGCGCAGCGCCGATGCGGCCGGAGTGCATGCGGTGATCGTGCCGCGCGACAAGGCCACCGGCCTGACTCCGATCGTGCGCAAGGTTGCCTGTGGCGCCGCCGAAGTGGTGCCGCTCATTCAGGTCACCAACCTGGCCCGCAGCCTGCGCGAGCTGCAGGAGCGTGGTGTCTGGATCGTCGGTACCGCCGGCGAGGCGGATCACGACGTGTTCCAGGCCAAGCTGACCGGCCCGATGGCGCTGGTGATGGGCGCAGAGGGCAAGGGTATGCGCCGTCTCACCCGCGAGCATTGCGATGAGCTGGTGAGCATCCCGATGGCAGGGGCGGTATCCAGCCTCAACGTCTCGGTAGCCACTGGCGTCTGCCTGTTTGAAGCCGTGCGCCAGCGTCGTGCCTGAGGCAAGCTGAATGGATAGACCCCCGTTTTGCCGGGATCGGGTCACAGATGAGCAGGAGGCCGCGCGCCTCCTCTCTTTTGCCCGGCCGCTGACCCTGACCCCCCGTGCCTGCCTCTGGCATGCCGGCGATCGACCCGATCTGCTGGTGATGGTGGAGCAGGGGCTGCTGCGGGCCAAGGTGGTGCTCGCAGATGGCCGCGAGTACATCAAGGAGTTCTACTGGGAGGGTGACGAGTTCCTCGACTTCCACCACCTGCTCAGTGGCGAGCCGGCCCGCTACAGTGTGGAGGCGCTGGAGCCCTGTCGGCTCTTGCTGTTCAATCTGGCTGACCTGCGCGCTCTCTCCTGCTGGCCCGCCTGGTATCAGCATCTGCTGGCGGTGCAGCTGCGCATCAAGGAGGAGAAGGAGCTGCTGCTTTTGACCGAGAGTCCGCAGGCTCGCTATCAGCACTTCCTGCGCAGTTTTCCCGCGCTGGAAGCCAGGGTGCCCGATCACCAGATCGCCGCCTACCTCGGCATCACCCCCATCAGCCTGAGCCGCATTCGCAAGCGGCTGAAGGATCTTAACAAAGGTTAATGCCGGCTGGCGTGCGGCTGGCTATGCTGCCCTTCTCATCATGAGCAAGGAACCCCCATGAACTGGTCTCTCAAGTCTTTTGAACAACTCGACGTCAACGAACTCTATGAACTGCTCACCCTGAGATCCCGGGTCTTCGTAGTGGAGCAGACCTGCGTCTTCCTCGATCTGGACGGCGTCGACAAGCGCCCCGACGTGCTGCACCTGCTCGGCTGGCAGGATGGGGCACTGGTAGCCTATGCCAGGCTGATGGCGCCCGGCGTGGCCAAGGCGCAGCAGGTGGTGATCGGTCGGGTGGTGACCGCGCCCGAGGCGAGAGGCGATGGGCTCGGTCATCGGCTGATGCAGCAGGCGCTGCAGGAGTGTGCCCGGCTCTGGCCCGGGGTCAGCATCTATCTCGGGGCCCAGGCACACCTGCAAGGTTTCTACTGCCGTCACGGCTTCACCGCCGTGGGTGAACCCTATCTGGAAGATGACATTCCCCACATCGGCATGAGCTCCTCTTAATACCTTTTAAGCATAACAATGAAATTATTATGTCTTGAGGTAGTAAAGAAAACGGGTGCTCGGCGCCATGTTAGTGGGTACCCTTTGAGTGATTAATCGGCAACAGTTGATGGATAGGTTTTAAAAATGGTCTTTTACCCCATTAATTCAGAACAAGATTCAGCGATTGAGCCGTTGAGCCATTTTATTAGCGTTCGCCACTCGAGCGGCTGTCGCTGATGGAGTTGTTGCGCAAGCGGTTCGCACTGGATCTGCAAACCTTCGCCATCATCACCCTGGTGCTGGGCAATCTGGCCCAGGCCTTCTCCGACGTGCTGGTCAAGCTGATCGGCCCCGGCTTCAGCCCCTTCCAATACATGTTCTTGCGCCAGCTGCTGACCCTGCTGGTGTTGCTGCCTTTCATGCTGCGGGTGCCGCGCTCGACCTGGGGGCTGGGTGCCTGGAAGTGGCACCTGCTGCGCGGCCACCTCTGCCTGCTCGGCGGTGGCGGCATGATGCTGGCCCTGACCCAGCTGCCGCTGGCCACGGCCAACGCCATCTTCTACGTCTCCCCGTTGCTGACGCTGCCGCTGGCGGCCTGGCTGCTCAAGGAGAAGATCAATTCCCGTGTCTGGCTGCTGGGGGCATGGGGCTGCTCGGGGTGGTGTTCGTGCTGCGGCCGGGGGATTTCCATCTGGCCGGGCTGGGCGCCTTGGTGACCGCCTTCACCCTGGCGCTGTTCAACATCACGGGGCGCAAACTGCCAGCCGGGATCTCGGTGGTGGCGACCCTGTTCTGGGCCAATCTGCTGGCTCTGCCGTTGACCGCCGGGCTGGCGGTACATCAATGGCAGCCGGTGGACTGGCGACTGCTGGTGCTGATCGGCGGCAGCGGCGTCATGCAGCTGCTCTATCACGCCAGCTGCTTCTACGCCTATCGCCAGGTGGAGGCCAACCGCATCGCGGCGACCGAGTATTCCGGCCTGATGTTCGTGGTGCTGCTGGGAGTCTGGCTGTTTGGCGAGATCCCGGCGTGGAACCTCTGGGTCGGGGTGAGCTTCATCCTGCTGGCCATTCACTGGCAGCGCCGATTGCGCTGATGACATGCCCATCGGCAGCAGGCCGATGGGTGAGAAATACAGGCATCTTATGAGGCCGCTCTCTGTCATGGCCGGGCAAACCGGCTATGCTGGGCGGCCTGTTGTTATCGGAACCCTGTCGTGACCCCTACCATCTTTGCAGCCATCCTGTTGGCCGCCCTGCTGCACGCGCTCTGGAATGCGCTGGCCAAGCGCCAGGCCGAGGGGCGCGTCAGTGTCTTGCTGGTCTCTCTCTGCTCCGGCCTGTTTGCCGCCCCCTTGCTGCCCTTGGTGGGTTGGCCGGTGGCGGCCGAATATCCCTGGCTGGCGCTCTCCATCCTGCTGCACTGCGGCTACTGTCTTTTTCTCGGTCGAGCCTACCGGCTGGGGGAGTTCGGCCAGATCTATCCGCTGGCCCGGGGCAGTGCCCCTCTGGTGACCCTGCTGTTCGGGGCCCTGCTGCTGGGCGAAGTGCCGGGAATGGTGGCGGTGACGGGGGCCATGGTGCTGGTGAGCGGCGTGCTGCTGATGGCGTGGCGAGGTGGTCTGCGGCTGGCGCCGGCCGCGCTGCAGGCGGTGCTCATCACGGCACTGTTTACCGCCTCCTACACCCTGTCCGATGGGGCGGGAGCCCGCTCGGCCGGTGAGCCGATACGTTACACCCTCTGGCTGTTCGCCCTCACCGCGCTGATGATGCCGCTGCTGATGTGCTGGCAGAGTCGCACCGCCTGGCGCGAGCTGGGGCCTGCGGCGTGGCGCAGCGGCGCCATCGGTGGCGCCCTGTCGCTGTTGGCCTACGGTATCGTCATCTGGGCCATGACCAAGGCGCCCATCGGCCTGGTGGCGGCCTTGCGCGAGAGCAGCGTGCTGTTTGCGGTGCTGCTCTCCTGGGGTTGGTTGGGGGAGACGCTGGGGCGGGTCCGGTTGCTGGCCGCCCTGGTGATCCTGGGCGGCATCCTGCTGATCCGCCTCGGCTAGGGGGAGGCGGCTCAAGGCATCCGGGCCGGCCGGTCAGGGGGTGACCCGGGTAGTGAGGGTGAACCCCTCCTCACAGGAGGCCAGTTGCACCTGTACCTGCCCCAGCTCGGCCAGGTTGCTGACATGGGTGCCGCCACAGGGGATGGTGACCTCCCGGCCTTCCAGCGAGCAGTGCCAGTAACGGGAGTCGATGATCGCCTCGCCGGCCCGGCTGCGGCGGATCTCAGCCCCGCTTGCTACCCAGTCGGCCAACTGGCGGTTGACCTGCACTTCAATCTGCGCCAGCTCTGCCAGCAGTGCTTCGCTGTTGACTCCCTTCTTGCGCAGGCTCTTGCCGATCCGGTACTGCTCGCGCGAACCCATGGGCTCGACCTGCGAGGTCTGGATGGCGAGGCGATCGAAGTCCGGTTGGTCCAGCGCGTCCCTCTCGTTGACCTCCTTGCGCCAGTAAGGCATCAGCGCCCGGTTGAGGGCCAGTGCCGCCAGATGACAGCCGCTGTGGCCCAGGCTCAGGGCGCGGCGGGCTTCGGCATCCACCCGCAGTGTCACCTGGCTGCCCACTGGTAGCGCACAGTGACCGGCCAGCGGGTGCACCACCACGAAGCGCCACCCTTCTGCACCCCGCTTGACCGGGATCGCCTGGTCGACGAACAGCTCCCCATCCGGGCTGATGACCCCCATGCAGCAGGGGCCGACGACCGCGTCGCCGCCCTCCCAATGCACTGTACCCACGTCACCCGGCTGATCGGGCCAGAGGTGGCTCTGTGGATGAAAGGGGGTGAGGTCGGTGACCAGCAGGCTGGTGTCGCCGCTTTGGCAGAAGAGCACGCTGGCCTGCTCCTGATGGTGGCCCAGCACGAAGCTGGCTCGGGTATGTGGCATGGATGACTCCCGCAAATCGAAGAGGAAGAGAGCCGCCAGCATACGCCAAAGCGCAGGCCGGCTCATTAACCTCGGTTAATGAGCCGGCCTTGGGAGGGGATGGCGGGCTAGATCATGGCGACCAGCAGGTAGGCGTTGAGCCCGATCACCAGGGCGACGATGAGGCGGCCGACCGCCTGGGTCACCGGGTGGTTGCGATACTCCCCCATCAGGGCGCGATCGCCGGTCAATATCAGCAGTGGGATAAGCGCCAGCGCGATGCCGAAGCTCAGCACCACCTGGCTCAGCACCAGGATTTCGGTGGTGTTGAGGCCCATGGCGATCACCACGAAGGCGGGAGCCATGGTGATGGCGCGGCGCAGCCAGAGCGGGATGGTGAAGCGCACGAAGCCCTGCATCACCACTTGGCCGGCCAGCGTGCCCACCACGGTAGAGCTGATGCCGGAGGCGACCAGCGAGAGGCCGAACAGGGTGGCGGCCGCCTGCCCCAGCAGCGGGGTCAGGGTCTGGTAGGCCGACTCCAGCTCCGCTACCTGCTGGTTGCCGGAGCTGTGGAAGGCGGCCGCCGCCATGGCCATCATGGCCAGGTTGACGAAGCCGGCGATGGTCATGGCGATGGCCACGTCGACCCGGGTGGTGTGCAGCCGCTGGGGAACCGAGCCCTGATCCTGGGTGTGCTGGGTCAGTGCCGAGTGCAGGTAGATTACGTGGGGCATCACGGTGGCACCTAGCACGCCGGCCGCCAGATAGACGGCGTCGCTGTTGGGCAGGCCGGGGAAGAGGGCGCCCTCCAGCAGGCTGGGCAGATGGGGGCGGGAGAACACCAGTTCGACGATGTAGGCCGCCGCCACGAACAGCAGCAGGCCGCCCACCACGAACTCCAGCGGTTTTTGGCCGCGAGATTGCAGCATCAGAATGCCCCAGGTGACCACGGCGGTGATGCCGGCCCCTTCCAGCAGGGTGACCCCGAGCAGCAGCTTGAAGCCCACGGCCGCACCGATGAATTCGGCCAGATCGGTGGCCATGGCGATGATCTCCGCCTGTACCCAGTAGGCCCAGACTGCCGGCTTGGGCAGCCGGTCGCGAATGTGCTCCGCCAGGTTCTTGCCGGTGACGATGCCGAGCTTGGCCGAGAGGGTCTGCACCAGCATGGCCATCAGGTTGGCCCACACCACCACCCACAGCAGCTGGTAGCCGAAGGTGGAACCGGCCTGAATGTTGGTGGCGAAGTTGCCCGGATCTATGTAGCCGATGGCGGCGATAAAGGCCGGCCCGAGCAGGGTCAGTTTGAATTTGCGGGCCGGGATGGCCGTGGTCAGTGCGGGTTGCATGGTATCAGCCTCCATAAGTGCATGGAGATAGAATAGATCTAAATGATAATTATTATCAATTGAAGTTTTGTATTGTTCCCATAGATAAAAACATCGGTGGCGGCTGGTTGCAGTGGGGGATGGGATTTTGTACAATACGCCGCCCTAGAAAAGCAGCGTCTAAACACCATTATGTTCCTTGCCTCCGAGGTCTGGCTGCACCTGGGCGGAGGCTGAATTAATCCGTAAGGAGCTAAAATGCGTCATTACGAAATCGTCTTCATGGTTCATCCGGACCAGAGCGAGCAAGTACCTGGCATGATCGAGCGTTACACCGGCGCCATCACCACCTCCGGTGGTACTATTCATCGCCTGGAAGATTGGGGCCGTCGTCAGCTGGCTTACCCGATCGACAAACTGCACAAAGCCCACTACGTTCTGATGAACGTAGAAGCAGAGCAAGCCGTTATCGATGAGCTGGAAACCAACTTCCGCTTCAACGATGCCGTTATCCGCAACATGATCATGCGCACCAAGCACGCCGTGACTGAAGTTTCTCCGATGGCCAAGGCCAAGGAAGAGCGCTTCACCCGTCGTGACGACGAGCGCCGCGAAGAAGCTACTGAAGCTGCTTCCGAAGAGTAATTCTGGATCACTGACTAGAGGATAAAGGCCATGGCACGTTATTTCCGTCGTCGTAAGTTCTGCCGCTTCACCGCCGAGAACGTTACCGAGATCGACTACAAAGATATCGTTACTCTGAAAAACTACATCACTGAATCTGGCAAGATCGTACCGAGCCGTATCACCGGTACCCGCGCCAAGTATCAGCGTCAGCTGGCACGCGCCATCAAGCGTGCTCGTTACCTGGCTCTGCTGCCGTACACCGATCTGCACAACAAGTAAGAATCGGTCCGGCGCTTAAGCCTAACTCAACGAAATTTATAGAGGAAAGGTAATGCAAGTTATCCTGCTCGACAAAATCGCCAAACTGGGCGGTCTGGGTGACCAAGTTTCCGTGAAAGCTGGTTATGCCCGTAACTACCTGATCCCGCAAGGCAAAGCTGTTATGGCTACCAAGGCCAACATCGAGACCTTCGATGCTCGCCGTGCTGAACTGGAAGCCAAACTGGCTGCCGGTAAAGCTGCCGCTGAAGAGCGCGCTGCCAAGCTGGGTGAACTGGCTGCCGTTGTTATCGCCTCCAAGTCTGGCGACGAAGGCAAGCTGTTCGGTTCCATCGGTACCCGTGACGTGGCTGAAGCCATCACTGCTGCCGGCGTAGCCGTTGCCAAGAGCGAAGTCCGCATGGGCAACGTTCTGCGTAACACCGGTGACTACGAAGTTGTTGTTCAGCTGCACGCTGACGTCAAAGCAACCGTACAGATCCAGGTTGTTGCCCTGTAATAGCGATTCGCTTTTGCAGAAAAACCCGCGCACTTGCGCGGGTTTTTTATTTTCAGGCCCAGGGTTAGAGTAAGGATCCGTTCTTCTGGAGGAGATCCCTATGGCCTGGGTCGAAGGTCGCGTCCTTGAGCGTATCGAGTGGACGCCCACCCTGTTCTCCCTGCGTGTGGCGGCCGAGCTGGCCCCCTACAAGGCGGGGCAATTCACCAAACTGGCCCTCGAGCAGGGCGATCGCCGCATCCAGCGGGCCTACTCCTTCGTCAACCCCCCGTCAGCCCCCTATCACGAGTTCTATTTCGTCGAGATCCCCGATGGGGAACTGACTCCGTCCCTCGGCTCCCTGCAAGCGGGCGACAGCCTGCTGGTGCAATCCCTGGCGACCGGTTTTCTGACCCTGGACGAGGTACCGGCCGGGCGCGATCTCTGGCTGCTCTCCACCGGTACCGCCATCGGCCCCTTCCTCTCCATGCTGGCCGACGGGGAAGCCTTCGCCCGTTTCGAGAATCTGGTGCTGGTGCACGGGGTGCGCAAGGGGGAAGAGCTGAGCTATCGGGAGCTTATCGCAGGTTTTGCCGCCCGCCACGGCGAGCGTTTTCGCTATGTGCCTTTCGTCAGCCGGGAGGAATGGCCCGAGGCGATGGCAGGGCGGATCCCGGCAGCCATGGCCGACGGTCGGCTGCAGGCGCGGGTCGGGCTGGAATTTGCCCCCGAGCTGAGTCAGGTGCTGATCTGCGGCAACCCGGCCATGGTGAAGGAGACCCAGCAGACCCTGCTGTCATTGGGACTGGCCAAGAACCTGCGGCGGGCGCCCGGCAACATCAGTGCGGAGAACTACTGGTAGAGAAATGGACACAGGAGCCTCGGCCCCTGTGTCAGGGTAACGGGGATGACGATCAATTCTTCTTGCCGTTGCCGTTGCCGTTGCCGTTGCCGTTGCCTTTCTGCTTGTTGTGGCCCTGGCCCGGGTTGTTGCCGCTGTGGATGCTGCGGTTGTAGTGGTCCCGGTATTTGCCGTCCATCTTGTCGCAGTTGAGCTGGATGCGGCTGTCGCCGATGCCGAGATCGAGGCAGTTATTTTGCCACCAGTCGTACTCTTTCTGATCCCAGTTGATGTCCAGCTTGATGTCGTCGGTGGAGAGTTTGACGCCATCGTTGTTCTTGGAGGGGGGCGCCGCCACGGCCACGCCTTGGACGAACAGCAGGGAGAGCAGCAGTATGGATTTGTGCATGATGACCTCGAGTGCGGAAGGATTGGTCTCAGTGTAGAAGCTGGCGCCTTAACCGGGCCGGAACCAGGCACGACACCAGTTGGCGGGCATGTCATGCCGGCTTGCCGCGGGCGGGCAGGAGATCAGGCTAGCGGGGTTTGCAGCGGCAGACAACGGGGAAGCGTCGACAATTTGCCCAATCTGGTCGCAGCCTGTCCGTTTGTGAAGGTATCTGAGTCAATTCAAATGATTAGCCTTCATTCTGTGGCTCGGCTGACTATAATCGGCAGCCAACTTTTCCTGCATATCGCACCCCCTTCATCATGACTACACAGGCTTCTACCGTGCTGCGCTACCCCAAGGGGTGGTTCGCCTTGACCACGGTGTACAGTTTTACCGGGCTGGCCATTCTGGCCTCCATCGTCTTCTCCCTGCTGCTGTTTCTCTCCATCGACGAGAATCCCCTGATGAAGTGGCTGTTCGGCGGCCTGGCCATCATCTTCGAGCTGGGCAAGTTCTACGTCTGGTACGAGTACGGCGAGTGCAAGGCGCGGCGTGAGCTGAGCGGGGCCTTCTGGTCGCTGCTGTTTTACAGCGTGCTGGCCGCCATCTCCATCGGTGGCAGCATAGGCGGCATCAACAGCGCCACCAACACCATCCTCAACCAACAGGCGCGCCATGAGCGGGAGATCGCCCGCTTCGACGAACAGATCGCCAGCATAGAGCGGCAGATCCAGCTCAACGAGGAGGCGGCCCGCAAGTACATCGAGATGGCGCGCATCTCCAGCGGCGTCAGCGGGTTGCAGCAGGCCAACACCAAGCTCAGGCTGCGCCAAGATGAGCTGCGCCAGGAGCGCGATGCCAAGCCCATCAACGAGCAATCCTCCATGCTGGGGCTGATGAGCAGCCTGGCGGACGGGGTGGGAATGAGCATCAGCCAGGTGCAGTTTCTGCTGGTCTGCTTCCTCTCCGTGCTGCTCGACGTGTTCGGCGCCTTCTTCGTCAGCCTGATCGGCGAGGAGAACCGCTTTCGTCGCAGCTGGCTGTGGCAGCAGGCCAGGGAGCAGACCCTGGCCCGCCAGGCTGAGGCGGCGGCCATGGTGCCCGCCGTGATGGCCAGACCGGAGCCCGAGCCGGAGGTAGTGGCTCAGGTGCGCAGCGCGCTGGAGAGCGGTGAGCTCAAGTGCAGCAAGCGGCGGGTCGCAGAGGCGCTGTCGCTGTCGCTGGAGGAGGTGGACCGGGTGTTCCAGCATCTGCTGGTCCAGGGAGTGCTGGGGCAGGGCAGCAACCGCCACTACCATCTCAGCTCGCAGGGGAGTTGATCATCAGGCCACCGCAGGGTGGCCTTTTTATTGCCGTGCGGGGGTTGTGCTAGTGGGTCAGCACCATCATCAGGCTGAGGAAGGCGGCCAGCCCGCCGCCGATGCCGATGATCCAGTAAAAGCCCTTGGCCCCCTGTTTGAGCGGGATGCGGAAGTAGAGCAGAAACGCCCACCACCCGAGGGCCAGCAACAGAGGAATAAGAAACATTCGAGCCATGGTGTCCTCGCTGTTATTCTGTTGACCCTTGATCAATCAACAGGATGGATTGTGCAATGACGCAGCTACAGATTACCGCATTCGGTGACCCCTCGGTACTTCGGCTCAACCCTTCCCTGGACAAGGTGCCAGCCGACGGCGAAGTGCGGGTGCGCATCTGCTTTGCGGGGGTCAACCCCATCGATGCCAAGACCCGGGCAGGCCTCGGCTGGGCGGCGGCCCAGAACAAGGACAAACTGCCCTGGACGCCGGGCTATGACGTGGCCGGGGTGGTGGAGAAGATAGGCCCCGGCGTCACCGCGCTGGCCGAGGGGGATCGAGTGTGCGGCATGGTGGGCTTTCCCCTCGCGGCCGGCGGCTACGGCGAGTCCGTGGTGGCGCGCGAGGAGGAGCTGGTCAGGCTGGAGGATATTGGCCTCAGGCAAGGGGCGGCGCTGCCGCTGGCGGGCCTCACCGCCTGGCAGGGGCTGTTTGAACACGGCGCCCTCAAGGCGGGGCAACGGGTGCTGATCCTGGCCGGTGCCGGCGGTGTCGGCCACCTGGCGGTGCAGCTTGCCAGCGCCTATGGCGCTGAGGTAGTGGCGACGGCGAGTCGCGACAACCACAGCTTCCTGCACGGGCTGGGGGCCAGTGGGATGGTGGATTACCATGACGCAGACTGGGTCGCCCAGGTGGTGGCCGGCGGTCAGGTCGATCTGGTGCTGGATCTGGTGGGTGGCGAGAGCGGCAAAGCGGCGCTTGCCTGCGTCAAGCCCGGTGGCCGGCTGGTGACGGTACCCACCATCAGCGCGCAGCAGATCAAGGATGCCGCGGCCGGCAGCGCCATCGAGGTGCTCGGCATGCTGGTACACCCCGACCGCCAGCAGCTGAGTCAGATGCTGATCCTGCTGCGTCAGGGTGAGGTTCAGGTCACGGTCGCCGGGGAGTATACCCTGGCCGAGGGGGCGCTGGCCCATCAGGCCATCGAGCAGGGCCACGTGCGTGGCAAGCTGTTGCTGCGCATGCCCGCCGCGGACGCTCTGGCCGGATGAACGGTATCACCGAGCTGGGGCTCGGCTGGCTGTTTCTGAGCGCCTTCACCTCCGCCACCCTGCTGCCCGGCAGCTCGGAAGTGCTGCTGGGGGCCATGGCGGCCAAGGGGGAGTGGAGCATGGCCAGCCTGCTGCTGTGGGCGACGCTGGGCAATACCCTCGGCTCCATGACCACCTGGTGGCTCGGCTGGCTCGCCACCTTCAAGAAAAAACCGGAAGATTTTCAAGGCCGTGGGGAACAAAAAGCCCTCGGCTGGCTCAAACAACATGGCCACTGGTGTCTGCTGCTGGCCTGGACGCCGGTGATCGGCGATGGACTCTGTCTGCTGGCCGGCTGGCTGCGTCTCTCCTTCTGGCGCTCTCTCATTCTCATCGGGCTCGGCAAATTGTTGCGTTATGCCCTGGTCTTTCTGCTGGCCAGGCAGATCTTCTAGCTTCACTCACGAGGTAACCGTGAACAAACTCATTCCATTAAGCATGCTTCTGGGCTTCTCCCTGCCCGTGCTGGCGGCACCCACCCTGGTGTCGGAACAGGTCAAGGAAGAGGGCAAGCTCGGCATTCCCTACCAGATGTACAAGCTGGACAACGGCCTGACCGTCATTCTGGCGCCCGACAAATCCGATCCCCTGGTGCACCTGGACGTCACCTACCACGTGGGCTCGGCCCGCGAGCAGGTGGGCAAGTCCGGTTTCGCCCACTTCTTCGAGCACATGATGTTCCAGGGCTCCAAGCATGTGGGGGATCAGGAGCACATGCGGATCATCAACGAAGCTGGCGGTGACATGAACGGTACCACCAACAAGGACCGCACCAACTACTACGAGACCGTGCCGGCCAACCAGCTGGAGAAGGTGCTCTGGCTGGAGGCCGACCGCATGGGCTTCTTGCTCGATGCGGTGAGCCAGAAGAAGTTCGAGATCCAGCGCGCCACTGTCAAGAACGAGCGGGCCCAGCGCATCGACAACCAGCCTTACGGCCTAGTGAGCGAGAAGGTGGGGGAGGCGCTCTACCCGCGCACCCACCCCTACTCCTGGCAGCCCATCGGCTATGTGGAGGATCTCGACCGGGTCGACGTCAACGACCTCAAGCAGTTCTTCCTGCGCTGGTACGGCCCCAACAATGCCACCCTGACCCTGGGCGGTGACTTCGACACCAAGCAAGCGCTGGCCTGGATTGAGCAGTATTTCGGCTCCATCCCGCGCGGCCCGGACGTGGCCGAGCCGACCCCTGCGCCCGTCACCCTGCCCGAGACCCGTTACGTGACGCTTGAGGACAAGGTGCACCTGCCGCTGCTCTACATCAGCTACCCGACCGTGTCGCTCGGCGATCCGCAGGAGCCGGCGCTCGACATGTTTGCCGACGTGCTGGGCGGCAGCGCCAGCTCTATGCTCTACCAGTCGCTGGTCAAGAGCGGCAAGGCGATTGATGCGGGCGCCTCCCACTACTGCGAGGAGCTGGCCTGTACCCTGACCGTCTACGCCTATCCCAACCCGGCGGTGGACGGCAGCCTGAAGACCCTCAAGAGCGAGGTGGACAAGGTGATCGGCGAGTTCGCCGGTCGCGGCCTCAAGCCTGAGGATCTGGAGAAGGCGATCAACAGCTATCGCGCCTCGGCCATCTGGGGTCTGGACAGCGTCTCCGGCAAGGTGAGCCAGCTCGCCATGGGTCAGGTGTTCGCCCAGGATCCCAACTATGTGTTCAAGAGTCTGGATGCCATCGGCAAGGTGACTCCGGAGCAGGTCAAGACCGCCTACGACAAGTTCATCCTGAACAAGCCGGCGGTGGTACTGAGCGTGGTGCCCAAGGGCAAGAGCGACTGGCAGGCCGCCAAGCCCAACTTCACCCCGGCCAAGCGCGAGCTGCCGGATTACAGCAAGCATGACAAGGTGCTGGCCGAGCGACCGGTGAAAGACGATTTCGATCGCAGCGTGCAACCCAAGGCGACCGATGCGGTGAGCGTCAAGGTGCCGGCCATCTGGCACGGCAAGCTCGACAAGGGGATCGAGATCATCGGCACCCAGAGCGACGAAATTCCCGCCGTCTCCATCATGGTCGCGCTGCCGGGCGGCATGCGGGCCGAGGGCAAGGGCGAGTTGGGGCTGGCCAGCCTCACCGCCAGTATGATGGGACAGGGCTCGGTGCGCCTGACCGAGGCCCAGCTCAGCGACGAGCTGCAAAAGCTCGGCTCCAGCGTCAGCGTCTCCAGCGCCCAGTATAACAACCTGGTCACCATCAGCAGTTTGACCGACAAGCTGCCGCAGACCCTGGCGCTGGTGCGCGAGGTGTTCGAGCGGCCCGGCATGCGCGAAGCCGACTTCGAGCGGGTCAAGGCGCAGATGCTGCAGGGCATGAAGCAGAGCGAGCAGCAGCCGGAGTGGTTGGCCGGTCAGGCATTCCGCGAGCTGGTCTACGGCAAGCAGAACCGCCTCGGTCAACCGGGTGACGGCGTGCTGGCCGATGTCGAGAAGCTGACCCTGGCGGACGTGAAGCGCTTCTACCAGAACTACTACAACCCGACCAACGCCAAGGTGGTGGTGGTGGGTGACGTGACCCAGGCCCAGGTGGAGGATCAGCTCGCCTTCCTGACCCAGTGGAAGGGGGCCGAGCCCTCTCTGGGCAGCCTCAAGCCGGCGGGCGAGCAGGCCAAGCCGGGCATCTATCTGGTGGACAAGCCCGGGGCGCCCCAGTCGGTGATCCGCATCGGTCGCCGCGCCATGCCGTTCGATACCACGGGTGACTACTTCACTGCCGGGCTGATGAACTTCAACCTGGGCGGCAACTTCAACAGCCGCATCAACCTCAACCTGCGCGAAGAGAAGGGCTACACCTATGGTGCCAGCTCGGGCTTCTCCGCCAACCGGGAGGCGGGTACCTTCGCCACCGGTGCCAACGTGCGGGCCGATGCGACCGTGGATGCCATCCGCCAGTTCCTCAAGGAGATGGACAACTACCGCAAGAACGGGCCGACCCCGGTGGAGCTCGCCTACATGCGCAGTGCCGTCTCCCAGCAGGATGCCCTCTCCTACGAGACCCTGGGCCAGAAGGCGGGCTTCCTGCTGCAGATGATCATGTACGACCTGAAGCCGGACTATGTGCAGGCCCAGAACAACTTGATCAAGACGGTGTCGGCCGAGACGCTCAAGGCCAGTGCGGCACGCTGGCTTGACCCGGCCGAGATGGTGATTGTGGTGGTGGGGGACAAGCAAAAGCTTGAAAAACCCTTGAAGGAGCTTCATCTTCCCATCTATCCGCTGCAGCTGCCCTGAGGGCGCTACATAATAAAGAGCGCCGCCCCCCTGTGGGGCGGCCACACATGAGCCGTGAATATGACTACGACAAGCTTGTCACTCACCGAGTTGTTGACCGCCCTGGGTTCGCCGGAACGGCTGACCGCCCTCAAGGGGATCCGGCGCGGGATCGAACGTGAATGTCTGCGCATCACCCCGGAAGGAACCCTGGCCCAGACCGATCACCCCCGCAGTCTGGGCTCGGCGCTGACCCATGCCAACATCACCACCGACTACTCGGAGAGCCTGCTGGAGTTCATCACGCCGGCCACCGACTCCATCGACAGCCTGATGGAACAGCTTGGCGACATCCACCGTCACACCATCCACCATCTCGGTGATGAGCGGATCTGGCCGCTCTCCATGCCCTGCTTCGTCGGCGACGAGGAGAACATCCGGCTGGCCCAGTACGGCAGCTCCAACATCGGCCGGATGAAGACCCTCTACCGGCAGGGGTTGAAGAACCGCTACGGTAGCCTGATGCAGGTGATCGCCGGGGTGCACTTCAACTTCTCCATGCCGGACAGCTTCTGGTGCGAGTGGCAGGAGCTGGTGTGCGAGGGGTGCTGCAGCCAGCGCTTCATCTCCGACAAGTACATGGGGCTGATCCGCAACGTCTACCGCTTCGGCTGGCTGGTGCCCTATCTGTTCGGCGCCTCGCCGGCCATCTGCGACTCCTTCCTCAAAGGACGCAAGAGCAATCTGCCATTCCAGAAGACCGGCAAGGGCACCCTCTATCTGCCCTACGCCACCGCGCTGCGGTTGTCGGATCTGGGCTACACCAACAGCGCCCAGGCGGGGCTCAAGATCAGCCACGACAGCCTGCCGGCCTATGTCAGCAGCCTGCGTCGCGCCATCAACACCCATGATCCCGACTTCGCCAAGATCGGCGTCAAGGTGAACGGCGAATACCGCCAGCTCAACGACAACGTGCTGCAGCTGGAGAACGAGCTGTACGCCCCGATCCGGCCCAAGCGCACCCCGCGCAGCGGCGAGAAGCCGTCGGATGCGCTGGAGCAGCGCGGCATCGAATACATCGAACTGCGTACCGTGGACGTGAACCCCTTCACCCCGTACGGCATCGAGGTGGATCAGATCCGCTTCTTCGACCTGTTCCTGGTCTGGTGCCTGCTGCGCCCGTCCCCGGTGCTGGGCGACGAGGAGATTGCCCGCAATCGCCGTAACCAGACCAAGGTGGTGCTGGAGGGGCGTCGTCCCGGCCTCGAGCTGGAAGACGAGCAGGGTCATGCCATCGGCCTTAAAGAGTACGGCCTCAAGCTGTTCGACGAGCTGGCCGAGGTCGCCGCGCTGCTGGATCGCTGCTGCGGTCGCAACCGCTACCGCGAGACCCTGGCGATGCACCGCGAGAAGCTGCTCAACCCCGAGCTCACCTACTCCGCCCGCCTGCTCAAGCAGTTGCTGGAGAGCGGCCAGGACAACGGCTGCTTCGGCGACGAGCTGGCCAACCGCTACCGGGAAGAGATGCTGGCCGGTGAGCTGCAGTACTGGGACGAGGCCTACTTTGCCGGCGAGGCCCGCGACTCGCTGGCCAAGCAGCGGGAACGCGAGCGCAGCGACAGCCTGTCGTTCGACGACTTCCTGGCCGACTACTTCGGGACCAGCAAGACCCCGGCCTGACGGGCTCCACTTCTGCTGCAAGCCGCTCTTCGGAGCGGCTTTTTTATGGGCGGTCTCCAGTGGGCGGTCGGCCCGTCACGGGCCCGAAAATAACTGTGAGTCAGCCTTCACTTCAGCAGCGCGATGGGCGTTTTTATTGTCAATCGGCTCACATTTTCCTCTTTTTCCGCTTGAGTCTGATGGGCTTGCCGCCTAATTTCTCGATCACTGAAACGATTCAGCCTTCACGAAAACAAGAGACACGAGGATAAATCCATGTTGAAGAGACTTTCCATTGCCGTACTGTTCGCGCTGGGCGCCAGCTCGGGCCAGGCTGCCGAATTCCTGCTGACCGACTCCCAGCAGGGGCTGGATGTGGGGGACTGGAAGATCACCAGCGACAAGCTGGGGATCAAGAGTCCGGCACCGTTCAGCATCGAGAAGAAACGGCTGCATGGCGGGCGTCAGGAGGGGGTGGACCTGCTGATTGTCGACAACGGGGTGATGAAGATAACCCTGATCCCGACCCGTGGCATGGGGATCAAGGAGGTCAGAGCCGCCGAGCTGCGTCTCGGCTGGGATTCGCCGGTCAAGGAGGTGGTCAATCCGGCCTTCATCGATCTGGAGAGCCGCGCCGGGCTCGGCTGGCTCGATGGCTTCAACGAGATGCTGGTGCGCTGTGGCTACGAGTGGACCGGTCACCCGGGAGTGGATGACGACGGCCGCCTTAAGAGTCTGCACGGCCGGGTGCAGAACATCCCGGCCTCCGTGGTCAGCGTGACCATAGACGAAGAGCCGCCTTACGCCATTCACGTGCGGGGCCGGGTGGACGAGCGCACCTTCAAGATGAGCGAGCTGGTCACCTGGACCCAGCTCAGCGTCGTGCCCGGTCAGGCGGAGTTTGCCCTGCAGGACAAGCTGACCAACCACGCCGATTACGAGAACGAGTACCAGATCATCTACCACGGCAACTTCGGGGCTCCCATCCTGGAGGAGGGCGCGCGCGTTAGCACCCCGGTGAAGCAGATCTCCCCGTTCAACGACTACGCCAAGGGGGGGCTGAAGAGCTGGCAAACCTATCTGGGGCCGACCAAGGGCTTCGACGAGATGGTGTTCAACCTGGTGCCCTACAGCGACGCCGAGGGCAACACCCTGGCGGTGCTGAACAACCGGGCAGGCAGCGCCGGGGTGGCGGTGGGTTACAACACCAGGCAGTTGCCGGTGCTGACCCTGTGGAAGAACACCGACACCCGGGCCCAGGGTTATGTGACCGGCATCGAACCCGGCACCAGCTATGCCTACAGCACCAAGTACCAGCGCCCGCTGGGGCTGGTCCCCAAAATTCAGCCGGGGGAGACCAAGACCTTCGATCTGACCTACCACCTGCTGCAGAACGCCGACGAGGTGAAGCAGGCTCTGGCCAGAGTGGAGCAGATCCAGGCCGGTCGCCCTACCGAACTGCGTGACCAGCCGCTGGTCAAGTTGCCGTAAGCAACGGACAAACAGCAAAAAGCCGCTCTTGAAGCGGCTTTTTTATTTCCCTGAACCCGAGCGGTCTCAGACGTGGTTGTACTCAGACATGGTTATACATGGCCTCGATCTCGCTCTGGTACTTGGACTCGATGATCTTGCGGCGCAGCTTCATGGTCGGGGTCAGCTCCCCCAGCTCCATGGAGAAGGCGCTCGGCAGCAGGGTGAACTTCTTTACCTGCTCGAACTTGGCCAGCTCTTTTTGCAGATCCTGGATGCGTGCCTCGAAGAACTCCACCACCTTGGAGTGGCGCAGCAGCTCGGTCTTGCACTGGTACTGCAGGTTGATGGAGCGGGCGTACTCCTCCAGCGACTCGAAGCAGGGCACGATCAGCGCCGACACGAAGTGGCGGGCATCGGCGACGATGGCGATCTGCTCGATGAAGCGATCCTTGCCGATGGTGCCTTCCACCAGTTGCGGGGCCACGTACTTGCCGTTGGAGGTCTTCATCAGCTCCTTGAGGCGCTCGGTGAAGTAGATGTTGCCTTCGCTGTCGAGTTCGCCGGCATCGCCGGTACGCAGGAAACCATCCTCGGTCATCACCTCGGCGGTCGCTTCCGGCTTGTTGTAGTAGCCGCGCATCACGGTGGGGGAGCGCACCAACAGTTCGTTGTTCTCACCCAGTTTCACCTCGATGCCGCAGAGCGCCGTGCCGATGGAGCCCAGCTTGAACTGGCTGTCTTCGTAGCAGCAGACGGTGGCGGTGGTCTCGGTCATGCCGTAGCCGTACTTGAGGTTGAGCCCCATGGCCTGGAAGAAGAAGTTCACCTCGTCGGCGAGGCGGGCACCAGCCACCGGCAGGAAACGGGTGCGGCCGCCAAAACGAGCGCGCAGCTTGCGAAATACCAGTCGCTCGGCGAGCCAGAGCTGGCCGTAGAGCAGCGGCGAGGCGGTCTTGCCCGCCTGGCGGGTGGCGACCATCTGCTTGCCCACTTTGGTGGCCCAGCCGAACAGGGCCTGGCGCAGACGCGGGGCCTGGGCCACCCTGGCCTGGATCATGGCGTAGGCCTTCTCGTAGAGGCGCGGTACGGCGCACATCACGGTGGGCTGCACCTCGCCGATGACATCCATCACCTTCTGCGGATCGCGGATGTAGACGTTCTCGGCGCCGCAATAGAGCACGTAGTAGCTCCAGGCCCGCTCGAACACGTGGCTGAGCGGCAGCATGCAGAGCGACACATCCTGCTCGTTCAGATCGAGACGGCTGTTGTGCATCTCGAAGCAGGCGGCGATGTTGGCGAAATCGAGCATGACCCCCTTGGGCTCACCCGTGGTGCCCGAGGTGTAGATCAGGGTCAGCAGGTCATCCATCCGGTACTGGCTCTCGCGCTCGCGCAATACCTGCTCGCTGGGCTGGTGATTGCCGGAGACCAGAAACGTCTGGAAGTGGCTCGCCTGCGGGCAGCCGCGCAGGTTGACGCTGCCGTCGAGGGCGACCAGCTGGCGGATCTCGCCGCTTTCAATCAGTTGCAGCGCCTGGTCGTACTGAGGCTGTTCGCCGACGAACAGCACCTTGATGCCGGCATCTTTGACGATGTAGCGCAGCTGATCGAGCGTGCTGGTGGGGTAGATGGGGACACTGACGCCGCGGGCGGCCAGGATGCCGAGATCGGCCTGGGTCCACTCCGGCATGTTGCGGGCATAGATGCCGACCATCTCGGTGGGCTGGTGGCCGGCGCGGATCAGCGCCTGGGCACAGTAGTCCATGGCCTGTCCCAGAGTACGCCAGCCGATGGCACGCCACTGGCCATCCTGTTGTACGCGCAGGGCGGCCTTGTTGCCAAGCCGGGCGATACGCTCCCGCATCAGTCGAACCAGGTGGTGTTTCGGCATCAGTCAGACATCCTCAAGTAACAGTTGTACGCCCTAAGGGGCACTGAAAAATCGCGCTGGAGTTTAAACTCTAAGATTACAGCTTACAAGTGTTCGCCATTTGTCTTGGATCACAAAGTCGTCAATTAGGGTGAGCTTGAGGCATGATGGGGGCAGACATGCGGAGCCATTCAGGGAGGGTGAACAATGAGTGTCGGCATCAAGGGGGTGGTGACCGGGGTATTGCTGTTATTGGCGGGGGCCGGCGGGCTCTGGTTTACGCTGGGAGGCACGGGGAGCGAGGAGGACAACCCCTGGCTGAGCGGCGCCGAGGGCTACGCGCAGGCGCAGCAGCTGGCCCTGCATAAGGGCTATCCGCTGCTCTACGTGATCGAGCGCGCCAAATGCCGGCGCTGCAAGCTGCTGGAGACCACCCTGTGGCAGTCAGCGGAGATGGCGCCGGTGCTGGCCCGGCTGGTGAAGGTGCGCCTCAACCCGGATGCAGGGGATGGCAGCGAGCACATTCTGCGCCGCTTCCCGCAAGTGGCGACCCCGCCCGGCATCTATGTGCAGCAGCCGGGCGAGCCGCTCAAGCCCATCAAGATAGTGGTGGATATCCAGCAGATCTGGATGCCCGGGGTGACCTGGCAGCGCGGCTTCTTCATGCCGCTCTCCGCCGCCGGGTTCGAGGCGGTGCTGCACACCACTCAGAGCCTGCAGGATCCGGCCCTCGACAACGCGCCGTTGCTGTAGTGCTGCAGATGTAGTGCCGCAGATGTAGCGCGGCGGCTTAGCCGAAGTCGAACAGGCGGGACATCAGCACGGCATCTTCCCGATCCTGGCCGGTGCCGTAGTAGTCGGCGCGCCGGCAGTACTCGGCAAACCCTTCGCTTTCGTAGAGGCTGATGGCGGTGCTGTTGCCGGCCCGCACCTCGAGGAACCAGGCCTCGGCCTTGTTGGCCTTGCTGCGGGTGAGGTACTCCCTGAGCAGCGCCCGCCCCAGCCCCTTGCCCTGAAAGTCGGGGTGCACGCAGATGTTCATCAGCGAGCTGTCGCCCGCCACCAGATCCGAGATGTAGAAACCGGCCGGCTGGCCGTCGACCAGCAGCAAGCCGTTGAGGTAGCGCGGCCCGAAGCAAGAGAGCAGGTTGGCCTGGCTCCAGGGCTCCTTGTGGGCAGCCTGTTCGATGGGGTAGATGAGCTCGAAGTCGGTTTCGAGCAGGGGACGAAATTGCACCATGGTGGCTCCGGGTCGGGGCGGCTGAACGAAGAGAGGGTGGGGCTCGGCACTCAGCCGAGGCGCCCCTTGAGCTGCTGCCACAGCGCCCGTTTTTGGGCCGGGCTGGGCGCGAGCGGGCAGATCAGGGCCTCTGGCCAGGCGGGATCGGCCGCCTCCAGCCAGAGCAGGGGCGGGGTGTGGCCGACGGGCAGGCTGCTCAGCAGGCTGACCTCGTCGCTGCCGATGCCGAGCAGCTGGCAGAGATCCGCCAGCAGGCCGGGGGCGGGCAGCCGGCTCGCCAGGATCCAGAGCTTTCCGCTTGGCGGCTCGCTCGGCACGGCCGAGGCGGGGGCTGCCGCCTGCTCGCTTGCCTGGATCTCATTGGCCGGCGCGGGCGCAACCTGATGGCCCGCCAGCAGGGCTGGCCGGCGCAGTTGCCAGCTCGGGATGCCCATCCGGGCCAGCAGGTGTTGCCGCAGGCGACCGGATGCCTGGTCAGGTTGCGCGGGGGTGGGCTCCCGCGCCGTGCTCAGCTGCACTGGATCTTGCATGGACGATGACTCAGTCTTGATCTGCATTGATGAAAAAAGCTCTGCGCAGGGTACACTCGAACGCGTTTTGCTGCATCTTTTGCGGTATGTTTTAGCCAGGTGAGGCGGCCCGGCGCTCGGCAACCGGCTGGAGCGAGCCAGAGGCGGCCTCCCGACAATCCAACAAGCAGGACAGGGAACCTTCGATTGCGTCGCGGGTGTGCCGGTTCCAGAAAACTCCAGTATCGGAAGTGTGCCTATGCCACCTTTAGCATCACAGAATCTTCGTCTCGCCCCCATTCACGAGCGCCTGCCACGCCTGCTGTCGGCCCTCGGCGAGGGGCTCTACGAGCGCCAGGATGCCTTGCGGCTCGGTCTGCTGGCGGCCCTGTGCGGCGAGAGCGTGTTTCTGCTGGGCCCGCCCGGCATCGCCAAGAGCCTGATCGCGCGGCGTCTCAAGCTGGCCTTCTTCGATGCCCGCCACTTCGAATACCTGATGACCCGTTTCAGCACGCCGGAGGAGGTGTTCGGCCCCCTCTCCATTCAGGCGCTGAAGGAGGATGGCAAGTATCTGCGACTCACCGCCGGCTACCTGCCGGAGGCCGAGGTGGTGTTCCTCGACGAGATCTGGAAGGCAGGCCCCGCCATCCTCAACACCCTGCTCACCGCCATCAACGAGCGGCAGTTTCGCAACGGCGACAGCCAGCACCCCATCCCCATGCGGCTGCTGGTGACCGCCTCCAACGAGCTGCCGGCCCCCGACAGCGGGCTGGAAGCGCTCTACGACCGGATGCTGGTGCGGATCTGGATGGACCGGGTGCAGGAGAAGGCCAACTTCCAGGCCATGCTGGCCAGCGACGGCCAATCCCACCAGAATCTGCCGCCCTCGGTGCAGATCCACGGCGAGGAGTACCTGGAGTGGCAGGAGCAGATCGATCGGATCCGGTTGCCGGACGATTGCTTCGAGCTCATCTATCAGCTGCGCCAGCAGCTCGACAGCCAGCTGGCCCACAGCTGCTACGTGTCGGATCGGCGCTGGAAGAAGGCGGTGAGGCTCATCAAGGCGAGCGCCTTTTTCAATGGCCGCGACGAGGTGGCCCCGCTCGATCTGCTGCTGTTCAAGGATTGCCTCTGGCATGACGAGGCCTCGCGCACCGCCCTGCTGGAGATGATGACCGAGTTCTCCCGCCTCTACGGCTATCAGCAGCTGGCGATGACCCGTCAGCTGATGGGGCTGCGGGAGCAGTTCAAGCAGCTCAGGCAGAGCGTGGCCCAGCGCCTGTGCTGCAAGGCCAGAAAGCGCCAGCAGTGGTTCGGGCGCCGCGCCCGCGGCATCCAGATCCCGCTGGCCAACGCCCGCCCGTTTGGCAAGCTGGCGCACTTTCACCTGCTCACCCCGGCAGCGCTGGATGGCGACGATCCGGAGCGGCTGGTGGAGACGCTGGTGTTCGACCGCACCCTGCTCTCCCACTGGCATCCCACCGGCGAGGCGCTGGTGGGCTGGCCGCTCGGCAACCCCAAGGAGGGTCACTACGAGCTGGTGCTGGACGACGAACTGCGCCTGCACGTGCTGGACTTGCAGCGCCAGCGGATCCCCCTGGTGCTGGTGGAGCGCAACCCCATCCCCGAGGTGGTGATCGCCCCCTGGCAGGCCGCCCTGACCGGGCTGCTGGCAGAAGCCGGCGTGCTGGCGCAGGAGCTCAAGCGTCAGCGCAACCTGTTCGAGCGCCATCAGCAGCACCTCTTCATCGGTCGCCACTGGCTGCAGCAGGTGGAGGACAGCTTCTTCGTGCTGAACCGGGATCTGGACCAGCTGCGCACCGACCTCAGCCACTGGCACGACCGGCTTCCGCAGCTGGACGCCTGAACCATGGCGAGCGCGAAAGGGGCTGTGGTGAGCCTGGTCGGCGGAGGTCGCCATGCTTGAGATCGGCATGATGGATCTGGGGCTGCTCATCGGCGAGGGGGAGCTGGCGGGCGAGATGGCGCTGCTGCTGGCCTCCACCCCCAAGATCTCCGAGTTCATCAAGCGCTCCCCGCTGCAGGGCAGATTGTTGCAAAAGCGGATCCGCCGCTGGAGCGAACAGCTGGGGGAGGAGATGCGCCACAAGCCGGTGCCGGTGGCGCTGGAGCAGGAGTATCGCCTCTATCAGGCCCACAAGGGGTTGCCGCTGGCCGAGCTGATGGGGTGCCTGCCGGCGCTGCTGGACGGGCTGGAGCAGTACAGTCCCTTCGCCGGCGAGGCGCGCAGCCTGGTGCGCCAGCTGATGGCCCACCCCACCGACAGCCAGCGCCAGCTGCTGATCGAGAAGTGGCGCACCAGCCTGGTGGGCAGCCTGCTGCAGCTGCAGCAGCAGATCGCCGAGGCGGAGCGGGAGAAGCAGCGCCAGGAGATAGAAGATCAGCTGCTGGCGAGCCGTACCCTGGCCGATGCGCTCGATCCCAACCAGATCTCCGCCGGCGGGCTGTGGGATCTGGCACAGGGCAGCTGGCACAAGCGCAGCCTGGTGCTGGTCAAGCAGTATGCCCGCATGCTGCAGCGCGAGCCATTGTTGGCGGAGATCGCCAACCTGCTGGGGCGCAGCCAGCAGGACAACCGGGCCAACGATTCGCCGGTGCCGCCGGTGCAGGTGCACGAGCTGGAGGAGGTGCAGACCGACGATGTGCCGGACGATCTGGTGGGCATTCACCCGGCCAGCGATCTGATGCGACTGTTGCCGAGCGAGGCGGTGATGCTGGCGCTGCCTGAGCTGGAACTGGAGTTCTACCGCCGCTATCTGGAGCGGCGTCTGCTCAGTTACCAGTCGCGCGGCACCCTGCCGCGTCAGCGCATCATGCTGCGCACCCCGGAACTCGGCGGGCGGCAGCTGCAGCAGCGGGGGCCCTTCATCGTCTGCATCGACACTTCGGGCTCCATGGGGGATACCCGGAGGAGTGCGCCAAGGCGCTGTTTCTGGCGCTGCTCAAGGTGGCGATGGACGAGAAGCGGGGCTGCTACCTGATGCTCTTCTCCACCGAGGTGGCGACCCTGGAGATCACCGCCGACACCGGGCTCGACAAGGCGGAGCGCTTCCTCTCCATGAGTTTTCACGGTGGCACCGATCTGGTGCCCTGCCTCGAGAAGGCCCTGATCAAGCTGGATGACCCCGCCTTTGCCAAGGCGGACGTGCTGGTGGTCTCCGACTTCATCGCCCAGAGCCTGCCCCACAGCCTGCTGGAGCGGATGAACCGCCAGCGCAAACAGCAGACCCGCTTTCACGCGGTGGCCATGTCTCGCCACGCCAAACCGGCGCTATTGCGGGTGTTCGACAACAGCTGGCTGCTCGATTGCGGCCTGCGCGGGCGCCTGCTGCGGCGCTGGCAGCGCAGCTGAGCCTGGCCGTCAGCAGCGAGGCTGGTGGCCGAGCCCCCGTTCGTTGACCTGCTCCTGATCCAGCAGCGGCTGACCGCTCGGCTGGGAGACGTAAAAACCCCGCTTGCCGCTGCGCTTGACCCGATACATGGCCTGGTCGGCGCGGGCCAGCGCCGTGCTGAAATCATCCTGTGGCCGGATCGCCGCAATCCCCATGCTCAATCCCACCGAGGCGTCGCCGTTGGGCAGCTCGAACGGGGTGGAGATGGCGTTGATGCATTGGCGGGCCAGGTGGCTGGTGCGGGGATCCTCGCTGGTCCAGGGCAGCAGCAGCACGAATTCGTCGCCGCCGAGCCGGCCTATCTTCACCCCCTCCTCGCAGCAGTCGCGCAGCCGGCGGGTGAGGGCGATCAGCAGCTCGTCGCCGGCGCGATGGCCCAGGTTGTCGTTGACCTGCTTGAAGTCGTCGAGATCGATGAAGCAGATCGCCTGGTACTCCTGCGGGAACTGGCGCTGCAGCGCGGTGCGGTTGAGCAGGCCGGTGAGGGGATCCCGGTGGGCGAGCTGGGCCAGCTGCTGCTCGTACTCTTTCTCATGGGTGATGTCGATGTGGGTGCCCATCACCCGGATGGGGTTGCCCTGTGCGTCCCGCTCCACCACCCGGCCCCGGTCCAGCACCCAGGTGGTCTTGCCATCCTTGGCGATCATCCGGTGCATCACCTGATAAAACGGGCTCTTGCCGCTCAGGTGATCGAAGAAGGCCTGCAGTACCCGCTCCCTGTCCTCCGGGTGCAGGTGCTCGCGCCAGACGTCGAAGTGGGCCGACAGCTCCTTGGGCTGGTAGCCGAGCATGGCGCCCCAGCGGCGGTTGAAGATGATGAGCTTGCCGGTGGGCACATGGTTCTGCCAGATGCACAGGCCGGTGCCGTCCATGGCGGCTTCCAGTTTCTCCCGCGCATCCTCGGCGACCCGCTTGAGCCGTTCGTTCTCCTGCAGCAGCTTGTCGTAGGCCGCCTGCAGCTCCTGGTATGTCATCAACCCGCGCTTCCCTGTAGTGGATGGCGCTTATAGTCGATGCTGATTTTCCATCTGTAAAGAGGCACGAGGGGTCAGTGTGAGAGCCCGCCAGATCTGGCTGATTTTCTCTCTTTCTCCCTGGTGGCTGTGTGCTTGAACAAGGCAGGATATGATGGTCATAGTGAACACACCTGCCTAGCTGCACCACCAGAGGGGAAACCGAACCGGCATGAAACGCATCATGACCCTGATCCTGCTGACGGGATTGTGCACGCCCCTCGCCTGGGCGGCCCGGGCGCCGCTGACCGAACCCCAGCTCTCCCGCGAGCTGCAGCTGCTGGAAGAGGGCTTCCAGCCCGACCGCATATTCCGGCTGCGCATCGCCGCGCTGGTGGCGAGCAAGGATGAGTATCCCCTCGACGTGCAGGGGCGCATCGTGCGCCTGCAGTGCTGGGCCATGCCCGCCGAGTGGGACAGCGAGTATCGCGCCGTGGTGGCCTTTGCCGATCAGCAGCTGGCTATCGCCCGGGCCCGCAAGGACAGGATCACCGAGACCGGCCTGCTCACCTGTCGCGGCTTTCACCAGCAACTGCTCGGCAACATGGACCAGGCCAAGGCCGACTACCAGCAGGCGCTGGTGCTGGCCCGCCGGCTCGGCGATCGGCTGCAGGAGGCCGACATCCTCAGCTTTCGCGGCGACATGTACGCCTATCAGGGGGAGCTGGCGGAGGGGCTGATGGAGCTTATCGAGGCGCACAAGCGCTTCGAGTCGCTCGGGCAGGATGGCAAGGCGCGGGAGGTGCTGGCCCAGATCGCCAACGCCTACCGGCGGATGGGGCTCTACGAGCGGGCTGAGGGCTACTTCAAGGAGCTGGAGCACGACTACGGCACCCTGGGGGATCAGGAGCGGCTGGTGGACATCCGCTCCCAGCAGGGGCTGCTTTATGCCGAGATGGGGGAGTATGAACGGGCCCTGCCGTTGATGATCCAGGCCGAGCAGCTCTATCGCTCCCAGCAGAAGGAGGGGCTGCTGGCCTGGATCCAGATCGAGATCGCCACCATCCTGCTCAACCAGAACAAGGTGACCGAAGCGGTGAGCAAGCTGCAGCAGGCGGATACCATCCTGCGCAGTGGCGAGAGCTCCGACAGCGTGACCCTGGGCCACTGGCAACTGGTGATGGGGATGGCGGAGGCGGCGCAGAGCAACCCGACCAAGGCGCTCTACTACCTGGCCCAGGCCGAGCCCATCTTCGTCAAGGAGAAGAACCAGCGCTTCCTGGCGCGGGTCTACGAGGTACGGGCCAGGATCCTGGAGCAGCAGGGGCAGATCAACGGGGCGCTGGCCAGCCTCAAAAAGTACGTCGAGACCAAGCACTCTCTGGAGCGGGTGCTCAGGGAGCAGCGCTCGTTGCAGATGCGCTTTGAGTTCGACCTGGCCCGCAAGGAGCTGGAGAACCAGGCCCTCAAGACCAAGCAGCTGCTGCAGGAGGCCAAGCTCAAGCAGCTGCAGGAGCGGCGCCACTGGCAATATGCAGTGGTCATTCTGTTGCTGCTGGTGATGGGCATGCTGGCGCTGCATCAGTTCAACCGCTCCCGCAAGATGCGCCGGCTCGCCATGACCGACGACCTGACCGGGCTGCACAACCGCCGCCAGATCCAGGCCAAGGGGCAGGCCTGGTTCAAGCAGGCGCGAGAGCATGGCCGGACCTTGTCGGTGCTGCAGCTCGACATCGATCACTTCAAGCAGGTCAACGACACCCTGGGCCACCACATGGGGGACAAGGTGCTGGCCGAGGTGGCCAGCTGCGTCGCCGCCCAGTTGCGCTCCCTCGATCGGGTGGGGCGCAACGGTGGCGAGGAGTTTCTGGTGCTGTTGCCCGACACCAGCCTCGACGAAGCGGTCGAGGTGGCGGAGCGGATCCGTCATCGGGTCGCCCAGCTGCGCATCGACGGGATGCCGGAGGGGCAGCCGGTGCACGTCAGCATTGGCTGTGCCCAGTACAGTCCCCTCGACGAGAGCTTCGGCGATCTGGTGCAGCGGGCCGACGAGGCCATGTACCGGGCCAAGCAGGCGGGCCGCAACCAGGTGATGCGGGCCGAGTAGGAGGCGCAGGCTCCCCTGCTCGTCTGCAAAGCCGGGCTGGGTATTTTTCACTCGCGCGGGTATAATGTCGCGCAATTTTGCTTTGGCTCAGGTGAGAAGACCCATGTAACGCAACCCTCTTCCTCTCTCCACCGGTTGGTCTGATGCCAGCTTGGTGTGGCTCGTTGCGTATCCATGCCGGACCGTGAGTCAATGCGGCACTCCGGAATTATCCCACGGTGGCTTAAGGCCGCCGCCCAATAGAAGAACGTTGAATTATGTCAGCTGAATTTCTGAGTGAAGTCTCCAAGAGACGCACTTTTGCGATCATCTCGCACCCGGATGCGGGTAAAACCACCATCACCGAAAAAGTCCTGCTGTTCGGACAGGCCATTCAGCGCGCCGGTACCGTCAAGGGCCGTGGCTCGGGCCAGCACGCCAAATCCGACTGGATGGAGATGGAGAAGCAGCGTGGTATCTCCATCACTACCTCGGTGATGCAGTTCCCCTATGCCGATTGTCTGGTCAACCTGCTCGACACCCCGGGTCACGAGGACTTCTCCGAAGATACCTACCGTACCCTGACGGCGGTCGACTGCTGCCTGATGGTCATCGATGCCGCCAAGGGTGTTGAAGACCGGACCCGCAAGCTGATGGAAGTGACCCGGCTGCGCGACACCCCCATCCTCACCTTCATGAACAAGCTGGACCGCGAAGTACGCGATCCGATGGAGGTGATGGACGAGGTGGAGCGCGAGCTCAACATCATGTGCGCCCCCATCACCTGGCCCATCGGCTGCGGCAAGTCCTTCAAGGGGGTCTATCACCTCTACAAGGACGAGACCTATCTCTATCAGAGCGGTCAGGGGCATACCATCCAGGAGAAGCGGGTGGTCAAGGGGTTGAACAACCCCGAGCTGGATGCAGCCATCGGCGAAGATCTGGCTGCCCAGCTGCGCGGCGAGCTGGAGCTGGTGCAGGGTGCCTCTCCCGAGTTCGATCACGATGCCTTCATCGCCGGCGAGATGACCCCGGTCTTCTTCGGTACTGCGCTCGGCAACTTCGGTGTCGATCACATGCTGGACGGCCTGACCGACTGGGCTCCGTCGCCCATGCCGCGCAAGGCCGAGAGCCGTGAAGTGGCCGCCACCGAGGAGAAGTTCTCCGGCTTCGTGTTCAAGATCCAGGCGAACATGGATCCGAAACACCGCGACCGTATCGCCTTTATGCGCATCGTGTCAGGCACCTATTCCAAGGGCATGAAGATGCGCCACGTGCGCATCGGCAAGGACGTGAACATCTCCGACGCCGTGACCTTCATGGCCGGTGACCGCGAGCAGGCGGAAGACGCCTTCGCCGGCGACATCATCGGTCTGCACAACCACGGCACCATCCAGATCGGCGACACCTTCACCCAGGGTGAGGATCTCAAGTTCACCGGCATTCCGAACTTCGCGCCGGAACTGTTCCGCCGCATCCGCCTGCGCGACCCGCTCAAGCAGAAGCAGCTGCTCAAGGGGCTGGTGCAGCTCTCCGAAGAGGGTGCGGTGCAGGTGTTCCGTCCTCTGATCAGCAACGATCTGATCGTGGGGGCGGTCGGTGTGCTGCAGTTCGACGTGGTGGTTTCGCGCCTCAAGAGCGAATACAACGTCGAGGCGCTGTACGAGGCAGTCAACGTCTCCACCGCCCGCTGGGTGGAAGGGACAGACGTCAAGAAGTTCGAAGAGTTCAAGCGCAAGAACGAGGTCAACCTGGCCCTCGATGGCGGTGACAACCTCACCTACATCGCGCCGACCATGGTCAACCTGCGCCTGGCCCAGGAGCGTCACCCGGACGTCCAGTTCCGCCAGACCCGCGAGCACTGACAAGGGCTTGCCCGATAGGCAGACAAGATAAAAAAAGACCCCGCCCAGGCGGGGTCTTTTTTTGCATGGCGATCAAGGCGCAGATGGGGGCTGAGCTGCCATCACCCGTCGACAAGGGGGGCGATGCCCCCTATAAAGGAAGCTGTTACATGATTCAGGGAGTGATGCATGTCGGTCGAACTGCCCGTCGAGGCACAATTTAACGCTTACAACGCCCACGATCTCGAGGCCTTCCTGGCCTGCTTCTGCGAGGCGTTCAAGGGATACCGGATGCCGACGGAGAGCCCGAGCACTGTGGGCAAGGGGGCGCTCCGGACCTTCTATGCCGAGCACAGATTCAATAACCCGCAGCTCAGGGCCGAGCTGCTGTCGAGAACCGTCATCGGCAACAAGGTGTTTGATCACGAGTTGATCTATGGCCTCTCCCCCGAGCCGCTGGATAGCATGGCGGTCTTCGAAGTGGAGGCGGGCCTGATCAAGACGGCCTGGTTCTACTTCCCCACCTGAAAGGCGCCCAGCGCCCTTGTCTGCCTTGGCCTGACTGCAAGCCCCGTCCGCTAACACCGGCTGGCGTCAGGCCTCGCCTTCCATGCCGCTGGCGAGGTTCGCCAACCAGCGTTTGACGAGTAGCAACTCCTCCTCGGCCAGCGGGGCGGCCAGCTCCTGCTCCAGCCGGGCGACCCTGGCCTTGGCCTCGGCCAGCAGCGCGGCGCCCGCCGGGCTCAGGCTGAGCTGCTGGATGCGGCCATGCTGGAGGTGAGGTGTGCGGGCCAGCAGGCCGCTGCGCTCCAGGCTGGTCACCATGGGGCTCACCGTCTGGGGGGTGAGCAGGGTGAGGCGGGCGAGCTCGGCGTTGGAGCTGCCGGGGTAGGCATCCAGCATGGTGAGCAGGGCAAACTGGGGCGCCGTGATGGGCAGGTCCGCCAGTGCCCGCTCCATGCGCAGGCGCTGGGCGGCCGCGGCCTGGCGCAGCAGATAGCCGAGGTGACCCGCTTCGCCGCGCTTGCCCTCGCCGGGGGCGGGCAGGGGGAGGGGCAGCTCTGTACTCAAGGGGGGCTTGTTTATCATGTCAGGGTGCTGATATGTTGTTCGTGCCCTGATATTAAATCATGCCCAAGGAGAACACCAGAATGAGCACCCGCATCGATTACCCCGACTTTCGCCAGCTGCTGCCGGCCGCTCACGACGCCCTGATCGCCGCCGGCAAGGCGGTGGACGAGGCTGGCCTCGACAAAAGCCTGAGCGAGCTGGTGAAGCTGCGCGCCTCCCAGCTCAACGGCTGCAGCTTCTGCCTGCAGTATCACCTGAACATCGCCCGTCGCAGCGGGGTGGGGCAGGCCAAGCTGGATCAACTGGCGGCCTGGCGCGATGCCACCGTGTTCAGCGCCCCGGAGCGAGCGGCCCTGGCCTGGACCGAGAGCCTGACCCGGCTGCCGTCGGACGGTGTGCCCGACGCACTCTATGGCGAGCTGCGCGAGCACTTCAGCGAGGCCCAGATAGTGCAGCTGTCGGTGACGGTGGCCACCATCAACAGCTGGAACCGGCTCGGGGTGGCGCTGCGTTTCGTGCCGCCCGCCGCCCAGCTATGAGCAGCAGCCAAACAAAAGGGCGGCATCGCTGTCGCCCTTTTATCCTGAGCTGATCACTCAGGCCGGTCGCTGGCCATCGTCGGCGCCAAGCGCCAGCACCATGCAGATCTCGCAGGCATCGTGGCCGGTGCAGCCAAGCGGGCCCGGCAGGTGCTCGAAGCCCAGGGATTCGTAGAGCGCGGTGGCCTCGCGCAGCACGGCGGTGGTCTCCAGGTAGCAGCGCTGATAACCGAGCGCGCGCGCCTCGTCCAGCGCCTGCAGCACCAGCCGGCGTCCCAGCCCCAGCCCGCGCAGGGAGGGCATGAAGTACATCTTCTGCAGCTCGCAGACTTGCCCCTCTTCCCCCGCGAGCGGCGCTATGCCGCCCCCGCCGAGAATGGTGCCGTCCGGCCCCTCGATCACCCAGTAGCGGCTCTGCGCGCCCTGATAGGTCTCATGCAGCCGATCCAGATTGGGGTCGGCCACCCCGTAGCCCTTGTCGGCGGTGAGCCCGTATTCGGCGGAGACGGCACGGATCACGGCGGCAATCTGGCTGTTGTCGGCAGCTGTGATGGGACGGATGCGGTAGCCCTGCTGGCGACGGGCGCGGGAGAGGGCGCTGCGATAGAGGCGCAGGCCGGTCCACAGCCGTTCGCGCTCGGCGAGGGTGAGCTGGGCCAGGGTCTCCTCCATGGCGCTATCCATCTCCTGATGCAGATCCAGCAGCTGGGCCTGGCCGGCGATGGTGAGGCGCGCCTCCTTGCTGCGGCCATCGGACGGATGGGGGTGCCAGCTGATGAGCTCGCGCTCGGCCAGGCGGGCCAGCGGGCGGCTGGCGTTGGACTTGTCGATGCGCAGCCGCTCGGCCAGTTGCTGGTTGGTGGCGGGGCCGCTCTCCAGCTCGATCAGCAGATGGGCTTCGAGCGGGCTGAGCGCCAGTTCGCCGCACTGCTGGGAGAGCATGCCGAGTTCGCGTACCAGATCGCGCGACAGGGCGCGCAGGGGGCGGGGATCCATATCAGGGCTTCCTATTTGGTTGTCATCAACAACCAATATAGCCAACTAGTTGTTACTAGCAACTTTTTATTGCGCTGGTGAGGGGCCACGGAACCGGCGGGCATAACGAGCGGATACAAAAAAGGGCCCGGGAGGGGGCCCAAACATTGGAAACCCGCGCGAGGGCGCGGATCCCATCCTTGGTCAGGCAAGGTGCCGGCGAGCGTTAGACCAGCTCGGCCAGCATGGTGTCGGCATAGGGAACCAGGGCGTCGCCCTGTTTCACCTTGGCGAGGTAGTCCGGGTTGGCGATGAGCGGGCGACCGATGGCGACGAGGTCGAAGCGGTCGGCCTTGATGGCCTCGGCTGCGGTCTCGGCGCTGTAGTTGCCCACCCCCACCAGATGGCCATCGTAGCGGGCGCGCAGGTAGTCGGAGGCGCGGCCGTCCAGGTAGTCGAAGGTGAGGCTGTCATCGAAGATGCCCAGATGCACATAGGCCAGGTTGCGCTGGTTCAGCTCGGCCAGCAGGTGGTCGAACACGGCGCGATCCCGCGCATCCCCTTCGAGGTGCACATAGGCGCCGGGGGAGAGGCGCAGGCCCACCCGATCCGCGCCGATGCGGGCATTGATGGCATCCACCACCTCCAGCGCGAAGCGGCTCATATTTTCCGGGCTGCCACCGTAGTTGTCGGTGCGCAGGTTGCTGGCGTGGTGCAGGAACTGATCGATGAGGTAGCCGTTGGCACCGTGGATCTCCACCCCGTCAAAGCCCGCTTCGATGGCGTTGGCGGCAGCCTGGGCGTAATCCTCGACCAGCTGGGCGATTTCGCTCTCGGTCAGGGCGCGCGGCACCTGATAGACCAGCTCGCGCATGCGCGGCACCGTGCCTTCATGGGCGACGGCAGAGGGGGCCAGCACTTCGGCGTGGTGGAAGAAGGGGTGGGAGAGACGACCCACGTGCCACAGCTGGGCGAAGATCTTGCCGCCGTTGGCATGCACGGCGCTGGTCACTTTCTTCCAGCCGGCGATCTGCTCGGCGCTGTAGATCCCCGGGGTGTTGGGGTAGCCCTGCCCGTCCGGCCGGATGATGGTGGCTTCGGAGATGATGAGGCCGATGTCGGCGCGGCGCGCGTAATAGGCGGCCATCTGCTCGGTGGGCACCAGGCCCGGGCCTGCCATGCAGCGGGTGAGGGGAGCCATCATGAAACGGTTGGCGAGGGTGAGGGTATCGTTGAGGCGATAGGGCTGAAACAGGGTATTCATGATCGTCTGTCCTGAGGGAGTGATTCTTGAACGGGCATTCAAGACGTTTTTTGTTTTGTGTGCAAGTCTTTTTTGAACGAGCATTCAACATGGGTTGGTGTTGCCGGCCCGCTGGGGTAAACTTGCCGCCCTCTTATTTCCCCTCGCCGGCCCCTGGCCGGTGAATCCGCTTTTTCAACGGAGAAACCATGCGCAGCGCCGAGTTCAACCGGGACGACGTCTTGCGAAATGCCATGGAGGTATTTCGGGCCAAGGGTTACGCCAAGACCACCATGCAGGAGCTGGTGGCGGCGACCGGGTTGCATCCGGGCAGCCTCTACGCGGCGTTTGGCAACAAGCGCGGCCTGCTGCTGGCGGCGGTCGACCACTATGTGCAGGAGAAGAGCGCCCTGCGGCGCAGCTTCTTCGCCGCCGCGAGCCCGCTGGCGGGGGTGGAGGCCTACCTCGAACAGGTGGTGAACGACGCCCTCTGCGGCACCTGTCTGGTGACCCGCACCCTGATGGAGCTGGCGGAGCAGGACGAAGAGCTGCACCTGAAGCTCAAGGCCATCTATGGCGAGCTGGATGCAGATCTGGCGGCGGTGTTGAGCCTGGCCCTCGAGCGCGGCGAGCTGGCGGCCGGGCGCGATATCCCGACCCTGACCGCCTTCTTGCTCATCAACATCCAGGGCCTGGTCACCTTCGCCCAGTGCCGCCCCGAGCCCGCCCTGCTGGGCGGCGTGGTCACCCAGCTGATGACGGCCCTGCGGGCGTAATGCGCCACCCCAGAAACAACCATGGCTCCCGCGGGAGCCATGGTTGTTTCTGGGGAGGTCACACGCCGCCAAGTTGCTTGCTCCCTTCTTCCCTTGCGGGAGAAGGGTTGGGGATGAGGGGACGGTCACATCCAGCCGAGTTACTCTGGATTCACCAGCTCCTTCATCAAATCCTTCAGCCACACCAGGGCTGGCTGCTGCGCATGCCTTTGGTATGCCAGACGCAGCAGGTTTACGCCGGGCTCACCAATTCCCTCATCAGCGTCTTTAACCAGATCAACGCCGGTTGCTGCGCATGCACCGGGTGCCAGACGCAGTTGAGGTGATAATCCGGCACGTCTTCTGGTAGCGGCAGGCTCTTGAGCGGCCAGTGGCTGGCGAGCAGCTCGGCCACCATGCTGGGCAGCACCAGCAGATGATCGCTCTGGCTGACGATGGCGGCGGCAGACATATAGCTCTGGCTGTTGACGGAGATGGTGCGACTGAACCCCAGCGTCTTAAGATAGCGATCCAGGCTCGCCTCCGAGGTACCAAGTGGCGAGTGGAACACGTGGGGCATCTCGATCAGCTGCGCCAAGCTGATGCGCTCGGCCGGCAGCGCCGGGTCATCCCCACTCTCTGCAAGCGCCGGGGTGGTCATCGGCAGATCGGCGCGCACCAGCCCGGCCAGCGGCTCGGTGAGCCAGGTCTCCTTGCCGAGATACCCAGGCACCTGCATGTATTCGTCAAAGCCGAGCACCAGATCGATTTCGCCGCTCGCCAGCTCGGCTTCGGGCAGGGTGTCGCGCAAGATGCGGATCTCGATGGTGACTGCGGGCGCCAGCCGTTTGAGGCGCTGGATGAGCGGCGGGATCAGTACGCACTCCACGTAATCCGTGGTGCAGAGCACGAAGCGGCGCTTCGACTGGCTCGGCTCGAACACCTCCTCGTCGCTGAGTTGCTGCTCCAGCAGCCGCAGCGCCTGCTGCACGCCAAGATGCAGTCGCTGCGCGCGCGGGGTTGGCAGCATTCCTTGCGGGGTGCGCACCAGCAGGGGATCGCCAAAGAAGGTGCGCAGACGATTGAGCGCATGGCTCATGGCGGGCTGGCTGATAAAGAGGGTTTCGGCGGCGCGGGTGACGCTGCCCTGCGCCATCAGGGCGTCAAAGGCGAGCAGCAGGTTGAGATCGAGCTGGTGCAGTTTCATCAAGATTATTTGCCAGGCTTATGGGACAATCCATCCTATTCATTTGATGGATGTGAGCGCAACTTCTTACACTGCGACCACTGTTATTTTTCCAGGATCTCCGCGCCGCGTTTTCACGCCTGCGGGGTCTCAATCCATGCAAGGAGCCTTGCGATGAGCATCAAGACCATGAACACCACGCCGGCCGCTGACGGCTTCACCATGCCCGCCGAGTGGGCACACCAGCAGGCCGTCTGGATGATCTGGCCGTTTCGCCCGGACAACTGGCGTGAGGCCGGTCGCTTCGCGCAAGCCACCTTCGCCAAGGTGGCGGATGCCATTGGGCAAGCCACCCCGGTCTTTATGGGGGTGCCGGCCCAGTTTATGGCGCAGGCTCGCGCCATCATGCCTGCCCACGTCACCCTGGTCGAGATGAACAGCGATGACTGCTGGGCCCGCGACAGCGGCCCCACCATTGTCACCAACGCAGCCGGCGAGTGCCGTGGGGTGGATTGGGGATTCAACGCCTGGGGCGGCCACAAGGGCGGTCTCTACTATCCCTGGGATCAAGACGAGCAAGTGGCGGCCCAGATGCTGGAGCAGCACGGCATGGATCGTTACGATGCGCCGCTCATTCTGGAAGGGGGCTCCATCCACGTCGACGGCGAAGGTACCTGCCTGACCACCGCCGAGTGCCTGCTCAACGAAAACCGCAACCCGCACCTGAGCAAGGAGCAGATCGAAGCTCACTTGCGCGACTATCTGGGTGTGAAGAGCTTTATCTGGCTGGACGAAGGCGTCTACATGGACGAGACCGACGGCCACATCGACAACATGTGCTGCTTCGTGCGTCCGGGTGAGGTGGCCTTGCACTGGACTGACGATCAGAACGATCCCCAGTACGCCCGCTCCGTGGCCGCCCTCAAGGTGCTGGAAGCGGCGGTCGACGCCAAGGGTCGCAAGCTGAAAGTGTGGAAGCTGCCCCAGCCGGGCCCGCTCTACTGCACCCAGGAAGAGTCTGCCGGCGTCGAGAGCGGTACCGGTGTGCCGCGCGAGGCAGAAGGTCGTCTGGCCGGCTCCTACGTGAACTTCCTCATCACCAACGATCGCATCGTTTACCCGCTGCTGGATGCCGCCACCGACGGCGAAGCCCAGCGCATTCTGGAAGAGATCTTCCCGGAGCATAAGGTCGTCGGCGTGCCGGCCCGCGAGATCCTGCTGGGCGGTGGCAATATCCACTGCATTACCCAGCAGATCCCTTCAGGTCAGTAAGCTGGTCGAAGAGTGTAGACATTCAAAACCCCACGCCGTGGGGTTTTCTCTCTTGATGACATGATGGTCGCAGGTGCTGATGCGGCGATCATCATGACAAACCGTCACCCTTTTACAGGAGATCCCCATGATCGAAGTGACCGAGGTTTCCATTGCCGAGCTGCGCGGTGCGCTCGAAGCTGGCCGCACCACAGCGGTCGAACTGGTCAAGGCCTATCTGGCCCGGATCGAGGCTTACAACGGCCCCGAGACTGACACCAAGCTCAACGCCCTTGTGGTGCCCAATCCCGATGCGCTGAAAGAGGCGCAAGCGTCCGATGCGCGCCGCGCCCGTGGCGAAACTCTGGGGCCGCTCGACGGCATCCCCTACACCGCCAAAGACAGCTATCTGGTCAAGGGGCTGACCGCCGCCTCCGGCAGCCCGGCTTTCAAGGATCTGGTGGCCCAGCGCGATGCCTTTACCGTCGAGCGCCTGCGCGCCGCCGGTGCCATCTGCCTTGGCAAAACCAATATGCCGCCGATGGCCAATGGCGGCATGCAGCGCGGCGTCTATGGTCGTGCCGAGAGCCCCTACAACGCCGACTACCTGACCGCGCCGTTTGCCTCCGGCTCCTCCAACGGGGCCGGTACTGCCACCGCCGCCAGCTTCTCCGCCTTTGGTCTGGCCGAAGAGACCTGGTCGAGTGGCCGTGGTCCGGCCTCCAACAACGGTCTGTGTGCCTACACCCCGTCCCGTGGCGTCATCTCGGTGCGCGGCAACTGGCCGCTGACCCCGACCATGGATGTGGTGGTGCCTTATGCCCGCACCATGAATGATCTGCTGGAAGTGCTCGACGTAGTGGTCGCCGACGATAGCGATCCCCGTGGCGATCTGTGGCGCCTGCAGCCCTGGGTCAAGATCCCCAAGGCGTCCGAGGTGCGTCCGGCTTCCTATCTGGATCTGTCTGCCAAGCCCGATGCCCTCAAGGGCAAGCGCCTCGGCGTGCCGCGCATGTTTATCAACAAGGATGAACTGGCCGGCACCAGCGAGCACCCCGGTATCGGCGGCCCGACTGGTCAGCGCATCCATACTCGTCCGACCGTGATTGCCCTCTGGGAAGATGCGCGCAAGGCGCTGGAAGCCGCTGGCGCCGAAGTCATCGAAGTGGACTTCCCGCTGGTCTCCAACTGCGAAGGGGACCGACCCGGCGCACCGACCGTGTTCAATCGCGGCATCGTGAGCCCGGAGTTCCTCAACGACGAGCTGTGGGAGCTGTCCGGCTGGGCGTTCGACGACTTCCTGCGCGCCAACGGCGATCCGAAACTCAACAAGCTGGCTGACGTGGATGGCCCGCAGATCTTCCCCCACGATCCGGGCACCTTGCCGAACCGCGAGGGCGATCTTGCCGCCGGCATGGACGAATACGTCAAGATGGCCAAGCGCGGCCTCAAGCGCTTCGACGAAATCGCCTCTGTGCCGGACGGCCTGCGTGGCCTGGAGCAGACCCGCAAGCTGGATCTGGAAGACTGGATGGACGGGCTCAAGCTCGACGCCGTGCTCTTCCCCACCGTCGCCGACGTCGCCCCGGCTGATGCGGATGTGAATCCGGCCTCCGCCGATATCGCCTGGAGCAACGGCATCTGGGTCGCCAACGGCAACCTCGCCATTCGCCACCTCGGCGTGCCGACCGTCACCGTCCCCATGGGGGTGATGGCCGATATCGGTATGCCGGTGGGGCTGACCTTCGCCGGTCGCGCCTATGACGACAACAACCTGCTGCGCTTTGCCTCGGCCTTCGAGTCCACCGGCAGCAAGCGTATGGTGCCGCCACGGACACCGCCGTTGGCTTGATCGCCACAGCTGGCCTACTTGTTGTTAGGTCAGGCACAAAGAGAGAGGGAGGCATCATGCCTCCCTCTTTTTTCGTCCAGTTTTATGGCCCCGGCCATCACACCCGGATGTTCTGGCCCGCACCCATTTCACTTTTTGTAACAGGCGGGGTCTGCTCATCTTGGGACAAGCTGGCCTCCCACTCATGGGCCTTCTCCAGCAGATCGGCGAGGCTCTCCCTGATCTGCTGCGGACGATAGCTCCCCAGCGCTATCCGGGAGAAAAACGATACCCGCTCGGTGCCGGGATAGATGCCGACTCCGTAGCCATGGCGCAAGGGGGCGAGGGCATGCTCGCCAAAACGCAGGAACAATTCGCGAGACAGGCGCTCGGGGAGATCGCTCGCCGTGGTCACCGAGAGCACCAGCGCCATTTCGTCGGGTTGAGCCACAATATTGACCACAAAGGGGGCGCTCGCCTCCTCTGCTGCTCGCTGGATCTCGAACGTGCAGACGCCGTTTTCATCGAAGGCCAGCGGCTCGACCGACAGCTCGGCCAGGATTTTCTGATAGATATCCAACACAACACTCCAGTCCGGTTGCCCGGTCGTCTTCGAAGGGGCAGGGCAAGATCACAAAGAGACGGCCCGCCACCGAGCGGGCCGGGCCGTCATCCATATTCATGGCAAGGGTTACACCTTGATATTGAGTGCTCGGCCCTCTTCTAGCTCGAACACCCGGACATCGCTCACCGGATTGTCGTTAAAGCGCACGCTTTTCTTCATCTTGGCGGCGACGTTCTCCCCGTCCGATGAGCCAGTGCGCTCTTCGACCAGCGGTGATGTTTCGTTGGCGCGGGTGTTTGCCGCGGTCAGGGCATCCAGCTCGGCACTGGCTCTTTGCTCAAACAGCTGGCCGAAGCTGCGATTGAACTCGATATTGACCTTGGTGTTGAACACCTCCGACTCCTGGCTCTGCACCTTCAATGCTTCTTGCAATGCCTTGGGATCGTTACTCAGCGAGGTGAACAGCGTATTGGTCTGCTCGATGGCACGGGAACTCAGCAGGCCGAAGATGGCGTCTCTCCCGTTGATAAAGCTGGAGAAGTGCTCCATGGCAAATGCCCGGGAGGAATCGCTCATGGCTTCAAGACCCAGTCGATTCTTGTTGGAGTCGGTCACATCCGCCAGGGTCGCGGTCTTGGGATCGCTGCCCGGCCTCAGATATTGGGCATCGTTTTTGAACTCGCTGATGGGCTGGTTAAAGGCTTGCTGCACAATCTTCTTGATTTGGCCAAGTTCAGTCAGCTGCCGCTGCACCTCGGACTGAATTTGAGTGGCCCGGGTGGTGAGCGCACTCTCCCCCTTGGTGGCGGCTCGGCTAAAGAAATCGACCACCGCATTTTTGATGCGACCCAGCGTGCTTAAATGGGCCAGGTCCCGCTGTACGGAGACATCCCCACTCTTGCCTATGTGAATGGTGTACTCCTTGCCTTCACCCAGATGAAGGGCAAGCTTCTGATTGCTGTCGGGGTTGACGTTGGCGAGCTGCAGGCTGTCGATAGCCTTCAACATCCCCGGGGTAGCTCCATGAATAGCCATGACCTTGGTTCCTTATCTCACTAACAAGCGATACATCTGGCCTGCATCATACCCGTCAGTGAAAACGGCGTTTATTAGCCATGGTTGCACTATTTTAGTTTGGTGCTGACATGCGCCAGTCGCGCCTATGGTGACAACAACCTGCTGCGCTTTGCCTCGGCCTTCGAGTCTACCGGCAGCAAGCGGATGGTGCCGCCACGGACGCCGCCGTTGGGGTGATTGCGGTTGGAGATTAAATATCACTAAACTTTTGCGTATAAGGAAAAACCACCCGTGTAATGGGTGGTTTTTTTTCGTACCGGAGGAATGTAATCTGATTGCTATAAGTGGGAGGCCATGGAGACAGATATAATATTATCTCTGTGAGACATCATTAAATTATACTTTTTTTAGTAGTGTCTCTACCTTGTCTGCAATTTCTTCAATGTTATTGTCGAAAGCTACGAATAACTTATCAGCTAATAGTGGTAACTCTTTAAGTAAGGCTTCTCCATCACCAACCATGAGTGGTAACAATTTAGTTTCTTCGCTCCCGATTTCAGAGGAAAGAACGGCATGTAGCTCCTTCATTGGCCAAGATTTTTTCACAGAACTATCAGATATTACTGCTATAACAAATTTTGATTTTTTTAAAGCGGTGTTTATTTTTGAAACAAGAGAATCACCCCATTTAATAGCAAAGCAGTCAATGAAAGTGTTTATGTCGCGTTTTATCAATTCGTCATATAGTGGTATTGCAACCTTATCTTTGTCTTCACTAGCATGACAGATGAAAATATCATACATATCAAATATCCCCTTTAGTTTTCTAACGAAATAAGGTGGGTTGTTATCTAGCTCTAGTACTTGTTTACATAGTGTTAGATAAGGGGAGTGCTCTTCACCCTTAATCATTTTTATAAAGCTCAAATTTCCATAAATTGCCCTTTTGTAAATACTTCCATTGAGCTTCCTTTTTTTAATTTCAGAGTCACTTAGATTATATCTTTTCTTTATAAAACGTATTTCTGCTTCAAGTAAATCTTTTCTCCATTCGTTGATCATCGCTCTAGTTTTTCTGATAAACCGTCGATCAACATTAACGCCTTCATTTACAACTAAACCGGTTACCTCTTGTCTCTGTGACTTGTGCTGCAAGCGAGTTTTATTATGATTTATATTAAAACCTGAGTCGATAATTGCTTGTTCAATTATACGGCCAACTTTATATTTATACTGTCCATTATCTTCAGCAATTTTTTCAACCAAAATACTAGGCAGTGGCTTATTACTTGAAAATGTTAAGTCATCGGCATATCTGGTATATGTTAGATGAAATTTTTTTGCAATTTGGACTAGTTTTTTATCTAATGATGTCGCTGCTAAATTTGAGATCACAGGGGAGGTACACGCACCTTGAGGTAATCTACCATTGTGTGTACATAACTGAGCTAATACTGAGGCAGCTGGTGTTGCCATATTAAATGGGGTGTTTCTAAATATCCCCTGTACTCTACCAAAATTAATGGAGTGGAAAAAATCTTGTAGATCTATATTTAGAACATAGTCCTTCTTTTTATGTTGCTCCGCATTTGAGACTATCCCTTTTCCTCCACCTACGAAGCCGTGGACAGGTTTTTTTACTCGATAGTGTGCTTCAATTAGTGGCTTGATCTTTTCCTGCAGTATCTTTACTGATTTATTTGGGCTATCAATACTTCTATTCTTTCCTGATTTCTTTTTTATCAAAAATGTTTTGTAATTTTTATCTTGTGAGTAAAGAATATAAAGAAGCTGACCAACAGGAATCTCCAATAAATTTGCTACATCATTATCAGCACTCAAGCCCACCAAGAGGTCTTTGGCTTCTTCTATATCTCTTGTCAAAAATGGAGATAGCTTAGGGTTTTGCCATCTGACACCATCTTTAGATGGAAGTCTAGATGGCTCAAATAGGTTTGTAGAAAGGAGTATTGAAGAAACTTTCATTGCAGCATCTCGGTTTAAGTGGTTTCAGCCCAATCACCTTACGCCACCACGCGGCGAATCGAATGAATCGAGGCAATCCGATAAAGATGAACCGTGGGCATGTGTTACCCGGAATTCCAAGTCCAAAGCAGTAACAACTTCAGACATTTAGGGCTGAAACCGTAATTATTATGCTCTTACATAAGAGTACTGTAAAGATGCTTTTCTGTTGTTTTTATATGAAGTTAAAATGCTCTGAAATTCAAATGAATTACTAATTACAGCCTTCCTAAGAGATCTTCTGAAATGTAAGAGCCTTGATTAAGGATGGAAGTTGGTATTGCAAATCGATTATTTCACCTTACATGAAATAGTTATAATTGTTGAGTTGTCTCGCTCTTAACTCTGAGATAGATCACATATTTCATGGGTTAGCTGCAAGAGGAGGGTTATTCCACGTACATTGTGTCGGCTCTTGCTTTATTTTTTGAAAATCTCCGCAATTTTTTGTCGCTACCTCCTATGGTTACAGCATTCGAAATGCACTGCGTATTCGGACGATTACGCTGCGATCGTCCCTACAGCAAGGCGGGGATTGCATGTTTTGACCATCATCTACATTGCTCCACTCCCAGCAACGTCGATCGCCATATTTGTCGTGGTTCGCCGCCGATCCCCTCTGATTTTTTCTGAATTCCACCTGACTTCACCTTCTCTTCACACAAGCCCATTTTCCCTTCACAAATCCCCCGTATTTTCTGCCCACTGATAAATGGGCCCGGCTTGTCACAGGGGTGACGAGGGGCCGATTGGCGCGAGGGAACAGATGATGAAAGGTTGGATAAAGTGCGGGTTGGCCGGCGCCGTGGTGCTGATGGCGAGTTTCTGGGGTGGCAGCGTGCGGGCGGCGGGGATGCCCCTTGGGCCGGATGACGCCGTGGCGGGGCTGACCACCACCAAGACGGTGAGCCTGATGGACGCATATTTCCTGTCTTTGGGGGACGGTCATCGGCTGCTGCAGGGTATGGATAGTGGCCCCTTCATCCGGATCATGGAGGTGTCTGCGCCGCATATTGCCTATCAGCACTGGCAGGAGAGGGCGATGTGATGGCGCTACTTGGCCGAATAGCGGAGACCATATTCCGGGCAACCATACACCCCTCGGTCTCCTGCAGCTGACCAGGTGTTTCTACACATTGAAGAAGATGAACCCACCGTATTTTTTCTCAAAGGAGATACAACTTTCTTATCCACGATCTCGGCCGGCAAGATGATATTGATTCATTCAACGCTTGTCAGTGATGCCAATACGCGAGCAAAAAGGTGGACCACGATGGGCGTCAGCATGTTTCATCCGGGGCTGGAATACCTCTGCCTGTACGTTGGGTGGCAATATCCCGCTCGCCCTGTCCCTTATTTCGGGGGGGCTTGCCCGGAAGAGGGCGTAGCCTTGGTGAGGGCGTCGATGGCATTGGGAACGAATCGCTCGGAAAAACCGGCTATAAAGGCCCAGATGATGGCCTTGGCGGCATCCAGATTGGTCGCAGGAGAAGCCATGGCCAGCAGTAACTGCAAGGAGACATAGGGGTGCTCCATGTGTTTGAACTTGGGGAACAGGCCTCCTTGCAGCAGGCTGCTGGCAAAGAGTCCATAGGCGATAAAACCGAGAATGCCGGAAAAGAGTAGGGAGACATAAAACTGCGTCACGATCACCCGGGGTTGGCTGATGTGGGCGATGGCACCGCTGTCGTACAGCCTGGCGAGGCGGTAATAGTTGTTGATGACGGCCCCCACCGATCCGGCAAAGAAGATGGCGGTCATGATGTTGGAAATGAGCGGGATGGTTTGCAGCAGCAGTATCAGGGCAAGGCTTCCGAATGAGATGAGGCCGCAGATGGCCAGGTGTTTGTAGTAGCGATCCATGGGTAGCTCCATTTTGGGCACAAGACCCTGTAGAGGATAGCCAGCCCATTGCGAAAATGACCCGAAAAGGCAAGTGCACAGTACCCGGCCTTTGTCTCTTTACAGAGGGTATCTCTTACTGCTTTGTGCTCTTAGAGGAACAAACGTGATGTAACAACTGTGGGGGCTCCCATTGATGGACTAGCATAAAGCGTCATACGGTGCCGAGGTGGTGACCGTGATATCCCCACGTAAGGAGTGCGTAATGGCTAGAAAATTGATCGTGTGCTGTGATGGCACCTGGAACAGCGAAGACAATAAAGATAATGGTGTGCTGGCGCCCACCAATGTATTCAAGATCTTCAATGCCCTACGCAGTGACCAGATCCAGCTCACTCGTTACCAGAGTGGGGTTGGCAGTGGTGGTCTGGTCGACAAGGTGATGGGGGGCACGATCGGGCTTGGGCTCAGTGAAGATATTCGTGACTGTTATCAGTGGTTGGCGACTCACTACCAAGAAGGGGATGAGCTTTTCTTGTTTGGCTTTAGTCGTGGTGCGTTCACGGCCCGTAGCCTCGGGGGGATGATAGGCCAATGCGGCATAGTCCGATTCGCCTCTGATGAAGGGATGGGCGAGGTGGTGGAGCGGATTTACGATCAGGGGTATCGCAAGAAGCAGCCCTTGGCGGATCTCGCCTTTTATCCAGCCTCTCAGGCTATCCGCTTCATTGGGGTATGGGATACCGTTGGCGCTCTCGGAATTCCCGATGACAAGGGATTGCTGAACTTGCTCGACCGTCCCGACAACTACCGTTTTCACGACGTCAAGTTGGGCCAGCATATCGTGACTGCTCGCCATGCCGTTTCGATCGATGAGAAACGAGGCAGCTTCACGCCGACCCTCTGGGAGTCGGCCCCGGGGCGAGACATGAAGCAGATCTGGTTTGCCGGCGTGCATAGTGACGTGGGGGGCGGTTACAAGGAGCAGGGGCTTTCCGACATCACTCTGGACTGGATGATTAGGGAGGCTGGCCAGTGTGGATTGGTATTCAGGGAGTCCGCAATTTCACAGCTACATCCTGATCCTGCCGGTCTGCTGCACGAATCCCATATCGGTCTTATGAAGCTCTTGCTCACCTCACCGCGCAGCTTGCCGAATCTTTATTCCGCCGAGATCCACAAGTCAGTGAATGAGCGGCGTGAGGTCTCTCCCATCAATCAACTTCCCTATCTACCAACCAAGGAGTGGTCGGCGGCGGGTTCGATCACTCTGGATATCTATGCCCGTCACCCATGGTATTGGACTGGCATCTATCTGGAGGCCGGTCGCCACTATCGCTTCAAGGCCCATGGGGAGTGGCAGGACTCTCACGTGCCAGCTGGTCCGGAGGGCGTGCGTGACAAGGCGCTTGCACACCTGCTGGGGGATGCGCTGGGCAAGATTGAGCGCTTTTACAGCAAAGTGATAGGCAACAGTCAGGCCAATGTTTCTGCAACCAAGCGGCTGGAAGATGCGGAATGGTTTGCCTTGGTTGGGGTGGTAGCGGATGCGGGTAACCCGGACAATGATGGCACCCCGGCGCGGCCCAGCACCTTTGTGATTGGCAAAGAGGCCAGCATCACGCCGACCAAGAGTGGCTATCTCTACTGTTTTGCCAACGATGCATGGGGATTTTACGAGAACAATCGTGGGTTTGTGACCCTGACTGTCAGCCTTGAGTGAGAGTCTCCGAATAGGTATTGGCATCACTGGAGCAGCCTTTCTGATGATGCTTTGAATCGATACGCTTCACCTTGAGGCTAGCAAGCTGCCTCAAGGTGTTGGGGCCTTTTGGCAAGAAAGCGGGTGTGGCTCAGCCCTTGCCACCCTTGTTGCCAGCGAGCGCCTGCTTTCTGGCACGCTGCTTCTGGGCTGCCTTGCTGCTGCGACGTGGCTCGGGCTCGAAGCGGGTCAGATCCGGTTCAAAGTCCGGGAACCACTGCTGGGGCAAACGGGTGTCGAGCACCGCCTCCACCTTCTCCAACAGCGGCGCATCTTCCGGGCTGAACAAGGTGATGGCGAGCCCCTTGTTGCCGGCGCGACCGGTGCGACCGATGCGGTGTACGTAATCCTCTGCCACAAACGGGAATTCCATATTGATCACGTAGTTGAGATCCGTGATGTCGAGGCCGCGGGCCGCCACGTCGGTAGCCACCAGCGCCTGCAGGGTGCCGGCGCGAAACTCTAGCAGCACCTTCTCCCGCGCGCCTTGTGACAGGTCACCGTGGAAGGCCAGCGCATTGATGCCCGCCTTGCCAAGCTGCTGGGCCAGTTTATCGGCCCCCTGCCGGGTGCGGCTGAAGATCAGGGCCGGTGCCCAGCCTTTCACGTTGAGCATGTGTTCGACCAGCGCCAGCTTGCGATCGCCATCCACCGTATAGACCCGCTGCTCCACCTCGGCCGCCGTGGTGTTGCGCGGTGCCACTTCGATAAGTGCCGGGTCACGCAACAGCACCTTGCTCAAGGCAAACAGGTTGTCATCGCAGGTGGCCGAAAACAGCAGGGTCTGGCGATCCGCCGGGATCTGTTTCAGCAGCGCCTTGATCTCGTCCATAAAGCCCATGTCGAGCATCCGGTCCGCCTCGTCAAACACCAGATGGCGCAGCGCGGCCAGACTCAGCGCCCCCTGCCGCAGATGGTCGAGCAGCCGGCCCGGGGTGGCAATCAGGATATCCACGCCGGTTTTCAACGCCTCCACCTGCGCCGCGATACTCACCCCGCCGTAGACCAGCGTGCTGGTGAGGTCGGTGCCTTTGGCGTAGCGCGTGACGCTCTCATGCACCTGCACCGCCAGTTCGCGGGTCGGCACCAGCACCAAGGCGCGGATGGGGCGGGCATCGTTCGTCGGGTTTTGCAGCAACAGCTCCAGCAGCGGCAGCACGAAGGCGGCGGTCTTGCCGGTGCCGGTCTGGGCGCCCGCCATCAGATCGCGCCCCGCCAGAATGACCGGGATGGCGCTGGCCTGCACCGGGGTCGGCGCGGCGTAGCCAAGCTCGGTCAGGGTCTGCTGCAAGCGGGGGGAGAGCGCCAGATTGGCGAAGGAGGCAATGGACATAAGGGTACCCGTCGGGATGGGCGCGGCCACGCCGCGCTGGAAACAGTCTTGATGGCCGGCATGGTAACAGATAGAGGAAGGTCGGCAGAAGCTGGGTTGGGGGAGTGGGGCTATGAAGGGTAGAGTTCATCAGCAAGCAGTGACAGCCATCAATGATGGTGGCAACAAAAAAGAGGGCTTAAGCCCTCTTTGATCTCTGAATACCAAGCAAGGTTATTTCTGATACTTGGGAGAATGAGGGCCGTAGAGGATGCCATTGGGCATATCGGCGCTCAGCAGCCGGAAGCTGGTGATCCCGGCAATCTCATGTCCCTTGTCGGTAATGGTGTTGGCAATTTGGTTGACGACAGCAACGACCAGCATACCGATCAAGCCACCACCAGAATTGCTCTGCTGTTCTGCGCTGCTGGCACTGGCTTTACCTTCCCACAACAGTTTGCCGGTTCGAAGATCGACCAGACGCGCACTGGCTGTAACTACGGTTTCACTGGACACAACCAGATAGCTGGTGCCGTAGTTCTGGATGTCCAGATACAGGGCTGTATCTGCACCATAAATCTCGTGCAGCTTCTTGATTGGCAACGCATGAATGTCAGCCGCTTCCGTCACGCCGTTTTGACGGAAAGTCTCATTGGTGACGGCGACAGGCAGCACATAGTAACCAGACTCAGCCAGCGGGAGCGTGATTTGAGATTGCAGGCTTGCCCCGGCTTTGACATCGGGTGAGTGGTTCAACGGGGGCAATACCAGAATGGAGGTCGGTTTGCTCTCTTTGAACGCCGTGTAATCGTAAGAGGGGCGCTGTGCACAACCAGCCAGCAGAAGAGTGGCGAACATCAGTGAGAAGAGGGCGGGCATCTTCATTGGGTAGCCCCTTTTTTGTTGGACATCAGGAAGTTCATGAAGGGAGCCGATTCCGGGAACAGACGTTTTTCTGTCTCAAAATGCTGCCGTGTTTCTGTATCTTTGCCCAGTTGTGCATACAGCATTCCTAAATGGGCATGGAAACCGGGGGGAACGGCCTGGCCTTTGGCACTTGCCTCTTGCTGGTTCTTTTCAAGGGCAGAGATTTGCTCCTCTACGCTGGTTTCGTTGCCTTCCATGTTTTGATAGACAACCTGTTGGTACTGATCCCAGTTGTAGAGAGAACGTGGTGCCTGAGCACACGCAGTCAACAGCATGGCCGCTGCCAGCAAGGTGAATAGCTTGAACTGTTTCATTTTTATTATTCCTACTGCGCCGGATGCCAGGCGCCGGTCTCAATACCGTTCACCAGATTGTTGACTGCTTCGCGGATGGCCAAGTCCAGCACTTTGCCATTCAGAGTTGAGTCATAGCTTGCGGTACCACCGAAACCGATGATCTCTCGATTGGACAGTTCGTATTCACCAGCCCCCTGGGCAGAGAAGACGACTTCGGAGGTGGTGACATTGACAATGTTGAGATTGACCTTGGCATAGGCAATCTGGGATTTGCCGCGACCCAGTATGCCGAACAACTGATGATCCCCGACTTCCTTGCGACCAAATTCAGTGACGTCACCGGTGACCACATAGTCAGCCCCTTTGAGGGCTTGAGCCTGTTTCTTGATCCCCGCTTCAGCCTTGATCTCATCCATGTTGTCACGATCGAGCACGCTGAAACGGCCGGTTTGCTGCAGGTGGGTGATCAAGACGGTTTTTGCCTGGCTGCCCAGTCGATCCACGCCATCGGAGAAAATGCCGCGCATGTAGCTGGAACGGTTATCAAATTTACCGACGGAGATCGGGCTGCGAGTGCCCTGATAGTGAGTTTGGTAGGAGGCAACTTTGGGGACATCCAGGGAACGGGAAGATTCGCTGGCACAGCCAGCCAACAAACTCGCCATCAGGATGAAACCATATGAAACAACGAACTTCTTCATATAAGGTCCCGTTTAATAAGGAAAAAACAGCGTGGGACTCTAGCATGGTTCGCTGCGAAGAAAGTGCCCCGAATGGGGGGCTGGCCAGTTCAATAACTGAGCATTCAGTTAGTTTGTATTGGCAAAGATATGGTGTGACCCGTCAGCGGCAGTGAAACACCTCCTCCAGCGCGTCCACCACGGCGCGCACCCGGCTGGCTTTTTGCAAGTCGGGGTGGAGCACCAGCCAGATGTCGACCGGATCGCACAGGGTGGGCAGCACGCGCACCAGCTCCGGCTCCTTGTCTGCCAGAAAGGTGGAGAGCAGGGCGATGCCGAGCCCCTGGCGAGCCGCCGCCAGCAACAGCAGCTGGGCGTTGCACTGCAGCACCACGTTGGGCTCGTGCAGCGGCTCCCCACACAGGCTGTGCCAGTGGCGGGAGACCAGCTCCCTGGCAAACAGCAGCAGGGCGTGCTGGCTGAGAGCGTGGCCGCTCTTGGGTGTGCCATGGCGGGCCAGATAGTCGCGGGAGGCGTAGAGCCCCATCTCTATGGTGGTGAGGCGCTTGATCACCAGCTCGTCGTTGTCCGGGCGCAGCCCGCGGATGGCGAGATCGGCCTCCCGATAGGCGATGTCGCTGACGCTGACCGCGGTCTGCAGGCTGAGCCGGATGCCGGGGTGGCGCTCGCGCAGCAGGGTGAGGGCGGGCAACACAAAGGCCTGGGCCAGGGTATCGGTGGTGGCGATGCGCACCTCGCCACACAGGCTCTGATCGCCGGCGCTCGCCTTGCGTTCGATGGCCTTGATGGCCTGCTCCATGGCGCTGGCATCCGCCAGCATGGCCTCGCCGAGGGGGCTGAGATCATAGAGCTTGGGGGTGCGGATAAAGAGCTTGGAGCCGAGGTTCTGCTCCAGCGCTGTGATGCGTCGCCCCACGGTGGCCTGATCGACCCCCAGTACGCCGGCGGCGCCGCGCAGGGTGCCCTGCCGTGCCAATGCCAGAAAAAACCGCGCGTCGTCCCAGTTGATCATCGAGCCTCCCACTCAAAGTGCCCCGGCGGGGCGTGCCCATTAGAAGCCAGTGCCGGCGGGATAACAAGGCGAGAGTGCCCTTGTCGACATGCAGATAGATGCCACTGACATGCATTATTGAAGCAGGCTGATGCATTTGTGTCGCTGTCGAGGGGCGGCGACGGGCGCTATCATGGCTCCTCTCGTCAGCGGCCTTGCCCGCCCTCATCGGAGCCTTGCATGTCATCATCTCTTTGCGCCGCCGCCCCCTCTGCGGCGGCTACCTCCCATCGCGCCATCCTGCTGTTTCTGCCGCTGGCGCTGATGTCGGCGCTGCTCAACAGCAGCGTGCCCACCCCCCTCTATCCCCATTATCAGCAGGCGCTGGCCCTGAGCGATATCAGCCTCACCCTCATCTACGGCGGCTATGCGGGCGGGGTGCTGCTCTCCCTGTTCGGGGTCGGCAATCTGGCGGGCAGGGTGAGCGATCTGCGCGCCATGATCCTGCCGGCCCTGCTGGCGGTACTGGGGGGCGCCCTGCTGTTCTCTCTCGCGGACTCCTTCTGGTCGCTGTTGCTGGCGCGGGTGCTGGCCGGGATTGGCACCGGCGCCCTGACCGGTGCCGCCAACGTGGCCCTGCTGCGCTTCGGCCCGCGCGATGGCGGCAAGCGGGCCGCCCTCAGCGCGACCCTCTCCTTCACCGCCGGGCTGGCGCTCGGCCCGGTGTTCAGCGGGTTGGCGTTGCAGCTGGAGTTCTATCCGACCCAGCTGCCCTTCCTGCTCATCATGGGGCTGGCGGCCTGCGCCATGGTGGGGGTGGCGTTGAGCTGGCCCGCCCGCGCGCAAGGGGCGCCGGCTGCGGCAACACAGCAGGGCAGGGGATCGCTGGGGGAGGGGCTCAAGGCCACCGGGGCGGCTTTCTTTATTTGTGCACTGGCGCTGTTTACCGCCTGGGCGGTGGCGGCCAGCCTCTTGGCCATCGGCCCCAAGGTGGCGAGCCAGCTGCTGGGGCTGCGGGATCTCGGTCTGTTCGGCTATCTCATCGCGGCCTACATGGTGCTCTCCGGCCTGTGCCAGCTCTGGGCCCGTCGGCTCGATGCCCGCCACACCCTGCAAAGCGGCGCCCTGGCGCTGGCGCTCTGCATGTTGCTGTTTGCCGGCGCCGTGCATGTCCAGTCGTGGTGGCTGGCGGTGCTCGGTTTGCTGGTGGCCGGTTACGCCCAGGGCGCGGTGTTTGTCGGCAGTGCGACCCTGGTCAACCGCATCGCGCCGGCTGCCAGCCACGCCCGGCTGGTGTCGCTCTTCTACGTGATCGCCTATGTGGCGAACTGGGTGCCGGTGCTGCTGGGCTGGGTCAGCGACGGGGCCGGCGTGCAGGCGGCGGTGGATCTGCTCACCGTCGGCAGCGTGCTGATCAGCCTGGGGCTGGCCTGGGCGGCCTGGCGTGGCTGCCGGCTAGCGTGACTCAGTCGGCCAGCAGCACCCGCTCGGCCGACAGATGGTGCATCCGTTCGCGCAGGATCAAGAGGGCAGCGGCAAAGCGCCGGGTCTTGGGCAGGCTGGTGTGACTCAGTCGGCCAGCACCACCCGCTCGGCCGACAGATGATGCATCCATTCGCGCAGGATCAAGAGGGCGGCGGCAAAGCGCCGGGTCTTGGGCAGGCTAGTGTGACTCAGTCGGCCAGCACCACCCGCTCGGCCGACAGATGATGCATCCATTCGCGCAGGATCAAGAGGGCGGCGGCAAAGCGCCGGGTCTTGGGCAGGTTGGCGGCAGCCAGCGGGTCACCCTCCACCATGGCGGCAAACTGGCCGAACAGCTGCTCCAGGATCTCCCGGCTCAGTTCACGACTGCCGAGCACTTCGGCCAACGGCAGCGGCGCCTGCAGGGTCACCACCTCATGGGGCGGCACCTCGGCGGCCAGCGGCATCAGCACGTCCTCCACCACCATGATGGCCTGCTCCAGCTCCAGCGCGCTCGGTGGATCCCGGCGAAAAGGGCCCGGCGTCATGGCCTCGAGGCCGAAGCCCAGGTCGCGGGTGAAGTGGGTACCGTCGGCCCGGGTCAGCTGTAGCTGGCTGCTGTGTTCCCCCAGGCTGAGCAGGATGGCTGTCTGGTTGTGGGTCATGGGATCTCCTTGTAGCGGTCGCGACTCAGCCCTATCCATACACCCGCCGCGACCTGCTGGCGAGGGCTTTTGGCGCCCCCTATCCGGGGAATACGGCTTGCAATATGTGGCAGTAATGGCATTCTGGATGTCTAGATGGTTATTTTGTCGTTACCTTCAGGAGTTCAGATATGGATATTCGTACCGCCCCCCGTGCACTTGCGCTCGCCCTGTTGCTGGCCAGCGGCCTTGCCACCGCCAACGAGGCGCTGGTGATCCAGACCGACTTCGGTCTCAAGGATGGTGCCGTCTCGGCCATGAAGGGGGTCGCCTTCGGGGTGGACCGCACCCTGCCGCTCTATGACCTGACCCACGAGATCCCGGCCTACAACATCTGGGAAGCCTCCTACCGCCTCTACCAGACTCTGCAGTACTGGCCCAAGGGCACTGTGTTCGTCAGCGTGGTGGATCCGGGGGTCGGCACCGATCGCAAGTCGGTGGTGCTCAAGACCAAGAGCGGCCACTACATCGTCAGCCCGGATAACGGCACCCTGACTCTGGTGGCGGAGCACTTCGGCATCGATACGGTGCGTCAGATCGACGAGAAGACCAACCGCCTCAAGGGCTCCGAGAAGTCCTACACCTTCCACGGCCGCGACGTCTACGCCTACACCGGCGCCCGGCTCGCCTCCGGTGCCATCAGCTATGAGCAGGTGGGGCCCAAGCTGCCGGCCGAGGTGGTGAAGATCCCCTATCAGCCGGCAGTGGCCGAGCAGGACGGTACCCTCAAGGGCACCATTCCGATCCTGGACGTGCAGTACGGCAACGTCTGGACCAACATCGACGACAGCCTGCTGACCAAGGTGGGGATCAACAAGGGTGACAACGCCTGCATCAAGATCAGCGAAGGGGATGCGCTGAAATACGAGGGCAAGGCCCCCTATGTCAGCAGCTTTGGCGATGTGCCGGAAGGTCAGCCGCTGGTTTACCTCAACAGCCTGCTGCAGGTGTCGGTGGCGCTGAACATGGACAGCTTCGCTGCCAAGCATCAGGTGCAATCCGGCGCCAACTGGCATATCAGCCTGAAGAAGTGCTCCTGATAGCGAGCCGAGGTTGCCGGCTGACCGGTACACGGAGATAAAGAGGGCAGGCATCGACGGATGCCTGCCCTCTTGTCATGGTGCCCGCGACAGAGTGGCTGTTGTCAAAACACATATTTGCAAGGTGATATTGATAATGATTGTCATTTAACCGGATAATCACCGACTCCTCAGACCACTCACCCTTTGCACGATGAAAGCCAGCCTCTTACTGGTCAGCCTGCTGATCCTGACCGCCTGCAATGACAACCATAGCCAGACGCCCGTTCCCTCTGTGCCGGTGGTGACACCGCCCGTAGTAGAGCCGCCGGTGGAGCCTCCGGTGGTGACGCCACCCACAGAGCCGCCGATTGAACCGGTACCGACCCATACCCGCAGCGAGTTGACCGTGCGGCTCGATGTGACGACCCGCCTGGGTCAGGGGGCTACCCTGCTGCTGCGCCAGGCCGCTACCGGCATCGCGGTGAGCGGAGAGGTGGGGGAGGAGCGCCCCCTGGTCATGACGCTGCCGGCCGGTTTGCTGCTGGATCAGCCGCTGGAGCTGGTGGGGAGCGACGACAGCTATATTCTGCGCGCCGCGACGGCCCGGGTGGCCGATCTCGGCGCCACGGTCTTGTCGGCCCGGCGCGCTGACGCACCTTCCTTGCGACTGGATGAAGAGGAGACGGCGCTGTTCCTGTTGGCCGACCGCAATGGGGACGGCACCCTAGATCAGGGCGAGTGGGGGCAACTGGCACAGATCCGTCTGCAACAGCAGCCGCTCATTCAGGACTATGCAACCCTGTTGCTGGCCCAGCGCCAGCCGGGGGCCGAGCTCAACTATCCGGACAGCTGGCAGATGCTGCTGGCCCTGCGTGCCGATCAGGGGGAGCGCAGCTGGTATCGGCGCAGCAACAGCGCCTCCATCGAGGCGGCGAGGGGGCTGCTCTATCCCGCCCAACCCAGCCAGCCTGACGAGCCGGAGACGGCCGACCTGCTGCGCCTTGATGAGCAGGGCCGGCTGACGAGCGGCGCTGACTGGCGCTGCCTGCACGATGTGCGCAGCACCGCCGGAGTCAAGGGCAGCCAGTATTGGCTGCACGCCAGCGGCAGCAGTGCCTTGCCGCAGGCCAGCCGTGCCGGGCTGGGGGTGGTGCCGACCGGCTGCGGACGCAGTGACTGGCGACTGCCTGGCCTGGCCGAATTCGAACGGCTGCTGGCGGCGGACAAGCAGAGTTGGCGCTACCCACACACCTTTGCCCTGGCTGTGCCGACCCGGATCTGGCTGCAGGACGGCGCCGGCCGCCCCGCTCTTTACCAGCCTGCCACGGGCAGCTGGCTCGAGGAGGGGGAGGGCAGCGTGCTCTGGTATGCGCTGGCGCCCTATCCGGTACGCCCTTCGGTCATCCGTGACGACAGCATGCCCGACATGGCCGCCCTGCGCGCCCAGTATGCCGGCCCTGCCGCCCAATGGCCGGCGGCCAGAGTTGATGAGGGGGTCGAGTGGCAGGAACTGGGGCCGCTGCCGGCGGTGCCCTTCCCGGCTGACAACCCTTACAGCCGGGCCAAGGTGGTGCTGGGTCAGCAACTGTTCTTCGACAAGCGGCTCTCCCGGGCGCAAGACATCAGCTGTGCCAGCTGCCACGATCCGCAAAAAGGGTGGAGCGACGGGCTGAGCGTCTCGGTGGGCCACCAGGGGCAGAAGGGGACCCGCAATGCCCCCTCCATCCTCAACAGTGCCTTCAGCAGCAGCCAGTTCTGGGATGGCCGGGTCGGCTCCCTTGAGGAGCAGTCCCTGCACCCCATCCAGAACCCGGTAGAGATGGCACTGGATCACGACGAACTGCTGGCGCGTCTGCAGGCCAGCCACGACTACCCGGCGGCCTTTGCCACGGCGTTCGGTGACGAGGGGATCAGCCTGGAGCGGATTGCCAAGGCGATCGCCACCTTCGAGCGCACCATCATCAGCCGCGACAGCGACTTCGAGCGCTTCGTCCAAGGCGACGGGCAGGCCCTGAGCGACAAGGCGCTGTGGGGGATGCATCTCTATCGCACCGATGGCCGCTGCATGAACTGCCACTCCGGGCCGTTGCTGAGCCAGTACCGGTTCGAGAGCGTGGGGCTGGCCTACTATGGCCGCAATCTGGAAGACCGTGGCCGCTTCCTGCACACCCGCCAAAAGGCGGACATGGGGCGCTTCAAGACCCCCAGCCTGCGGGACGTGGCGTTTACCGCACCTTATATGCACAACGGGGTCTTCCCCATCCTGGCACAGCGCATCGGCAGTTCCGTGCAGGGGGTGGTGGCCATGTACAACTTCGGGGTGACCAAGTGGAGCAGCGGGGTGGGCTTCCCGACCGGGGTGGCGCAGTACGATCCCTTCTTCCCGCAAGCCTCCGATCACCTGCATGCGCTCGGTCTCTCCAACGACGAGCTGGATGCCATCGGCGAGTTCCTGCGCAGCGTGTCTGCCGAGCCGAGGCGCACACCGGCCACGGTTATCGAGCTCGGATTGAGCGGGGTGGCTGACGAGGCGCCGGTGCCTGCCATCGTGATCGATCTGCAGGTGACGCCGGCAGCGCCCCGGCTGGAAGTGGGCCAGACGCTGGCTCTGCAGGCCGGACTGCGGCTCAGCGATGGCACGCGCAATCCGGTGCAGGGCCCCTTGCAGTGGCGCAGCATGACGCCGGAGCGGGTCAGCGTCGACGGCGATGGGGTGCTCCACGCTCTGGCGGTGGGGCCTGCCCGGGTGCAGGTGAGCATGGGCGAGCGGATGCTGGAACTGGCGGTGCAGGTGGTGGATGCCCAGCCTGACTTCAGCCTGGGCTGCCGTCATCCCGAGCTGGCGGCGGGCGAGCTGATCTTCGTCTGCCCCCTGACTCGCGCGGAAGCGGACCGGCTGGCGCTGGCCTACGACGGCAGCGCCAGGGATGAAGATGGGGATTACAACCCCTTCCCCCACGACTATGTGGTGATGAGTCAGGAACGGGCTCGCGACTACTGCCAGCAGCTGGTGGCGCGTGGCCACGATGATTGGCGCCTGCCGGCGGCCAGGGAGCTGACGGCGCTGTTTGCCGCCTATCATCAGCGCGGTGAGGAGCTGAAACTGCTGACGGAGCAGGGCTGGCCGCTCTACAGCCGGCTCTGGAGCAGCGATGCCCCCAACGATGACGGGGAGGCTCCCCTGCTCGATCCGGGCAGCGGCGAGCTCATCACGGATCTGCCACAAGAGGCTCACGGCGTCGCCTGCGTGCGGGCACGTTAAGGAATTCGAGTCATGATCTCGACAAGGGCGCGGCGGCGCCCTTTTCATGGTTGGTCCAGTGGTGAGCCTTACTGCCCCTTGAGCGGGGTGGCGGATTGTAGCCGGATGGGCTGGGGCGGCAGCTCGCGCACGCTGACCACTACCTCATAGCGTTTGTCGGCTTCGGCCGGTGGAATGTTCTTGAACAGCGCCTGGGCAGTGGCCTGGGGATCCTGGCCCAGCTTGCTGGCGTGATAGAGGGGAGCGGGCAACGCCGGCGGGCGCACGTCGGGGCGACCGGCTGGCGGGGCTGGCGGCTCACAGGCCTGGGCCGACAGGCTGGCAAGCAGCAGGGTGAGTGCGAGGGGGTAACGTGACATGGGGATGGCTCCATCCAGGGAAGATGGCACATCAAACGCCAGGCGGGCCGCTAGCTCAACGGCTTTTACGCTCCCTTTTCACCCTCTTTACAGTCATGACAACGGGCGCCTTGGCGCCCGTTGTGGATCCTGGCAACCGTGGGACTCAGAACTCGTTGGAGAGCGCCTTGTACCCCTTGACCAGGTCGATGTTGGTGTGGGCCACGTCTTCGGAGAACTCGGCGGCATCCACCGAGACCCGCGGGATATGGTCCAGATCGCTCTGCTGGTTGATGCGGGTGGTGGAGGGAACGTAGAACTCCGGCGGCAAATCGCAGCCGTCCACCACCGAGTTGTGGCGCACCACGGCGCCGTCACCGATGTGGCAGTTGAACAGCACGCTGTTGAAGCCGATGAACACCCGGTTACCCACTTCGCACGGCCCGTGGACTATGCTGCGGTGGGCGATGGAGGTGTACTCGCCGATGGTGACGGCGGCGCCGGACTTGGAGTGGATGACGACCCCGTCCTGAATGTTGGAGTTGGCGCCGATGACGATGGGCTCCATGTCGCCGCTGGCATCCACCTCGTCGGCGCGGATCACCGCATAGGGGCCGACAAACACGTTCTCCTTGATGATCACCTTGCCACAGATGATGGCTGTCTTGTCGATATAGGCTGACTCGTCGATGACCGGCAGATGGCCGGAGGGATTCTTGCGGATCATGTTACATCCTGTTGAAGAGGAAAGCGGACGGGAAGCAGGCCGGACGTGCGGGCCCTCCGGAGAGTCAGCTTACGCCTCGGTGCCGGGAGGGGAAACCCTTTACTGGTCTGACCCCGACATGGGCCGGCGCCCCGGCAGGGTGTTCCCTCTGGGCAAAATATGGGAGCATGGCCGTTCTCGAGGGCAAAACGGCCCGCTCGACATTATGTGCATAACCCTGGATACCCAAGATGAAGAAGATTGTTGTGCTGCTCGGCATGCTGCTGGCCCCCTGGTTCTCCTCCGCCGTTCAGGCCAAAGGGGAGGCCGGCGAATTTGACTATTACGCCATGGCGCTCTCCTGGTCACCGGAGCATTGCGCCATCAAGCCGGCCGACCGGGACCAATGTTCCCGCCAGCTGGGATTCGTGCTGCACGGGCTCTGGCCCCAGTACCAGCGCGGCTATCCGAGCAGCTGTACCCGCGAGCGGCTGGATCCGGCGATGGAGCAGCAGTTTGCCGGCCTCTATCCCAGCCGCTTCCTCTATCGCCATGAGTGGGAGAAGCACGGCACCTGCTCCGGTCTGAGCCAGCGCGGCTTTCATCAGCTGGCCAGCGACCTGCGCCAGAAAGTGAAGATCCCGGCCGCCTATCAGTCTCCCGCCGAGCCGCTGCGCAAGAGCCGTTTCCAGCTCAAGGCGGATCTGGCCAGTGCCAACGACTGGCTGGCCCCGGACAACATCACGGTGGCCTGCGCCGACGGTGGCCGTTTCCTGCGGGAGGTCTATATCTGCATCAACAAGGAGGGGACGGCAGCCGTCACCTGTTCCGACGAGATGCAAAAGCGCGAGTTGCGCTCCTGCGGTCAGCCGGACTTCCTGCTGCGCAGCGTACGTTGACCACTTATCTTCATCAGGCCCCTCGCGGGCCTGATGTGCAATGAGGGTATGGGAAAGGAGTCTGATCAATGAAGAGCAAGCAAGGATTTTCGGGGGAGGAGCGGGCGCAGCTGCTCGGCGTGAAAGGGGTGGGGCCCACCGTCATCGGGCGGCTTGAACAGCTTGGCTACCACAATCTGGCGCAATTGGCCGAGGCTGACACCGGCCATATCGTGCAACTGGTGGCCAGCATGCTGGGCTCGACCTGCTGGCAGAACAGCCCGCAGGCCCGGGCGGCCATCGATGGGGCCATCGCCCTGGCACGCAGCCAGGTCGGTGGCATCACTCCCGAGCGGCAAGAGGCAGCATCATGACGCTGTTTGCCGAACTGGGGTTGCGCTACCCCATCATTCAGGCCCCCATGGCCGGTGTGCAGGACTGCGCGCTGGCACTGGCCGTGACTCGGGCCGGCGCGCTGGGCTCATTGCCTGCGGCCATGCTGAGCCTCGCCACCTTGCGGGAAGAGCTGACCCGGCTGGCGGCGAGCGGGGAGGGGCCATTCAACATCAACTTCTTCTGCCATCGGCAGGAGGCGCCGGATCCCGCCGCCCAGGCCCGCTGGTTGCAGCGGCTGGCGCCCTACTATGACGAATACGGCGTGCGCGACACGGCCGGCGCGGCGGCTCCCAGTCGGGCCCCGTTCAATGCCGAGCATGCCGCCATGGTGGCCGAGTTCAAACCGGCCGTGGTCAGTTTTCATTTCGGACTGCCCGAGCCCGAGTTGCTGGCCAGGGTGAAGGCCAGCGGGGCCAAGGTATTGGCCAGCGCCACC
>NZ_CP038515.1:2317500-2442500 GCF_013085525.1 Aeromonas sp. 1805
AGCGCAAGCGAAGCTCTTGATCGAAGCCCCGGTAAACGGCGGCCGTAACTATAACGGTCCTAAGGTAGCGAAATTCCTTGTCGGGTAAGTTCCGACCTGCACGAATGGTGTAACCATGGCCATGCTGTCTCCACCCGAGACTCAGTGAAATCGAATTCGCCGTGAAGATGCGGTGTACCCGCGGCTAGACGGAAAGACCCCGTGAACCTTTACTACAGCTTGGCACTGAACATTGAACCTACATGTGTAGGATAGGTGGGAGGCTTTGAAGGCGTGACGCCAGTTGCGCTGGAGCCGTCCTTGAAATACCACCCTTGTATGTTTGATGTTCTAACGCAGGCCCGTGAATCCGGGTCGCGGACAGTGCCTGGTGGGTAGTTTGACTGGGGCGGTCTCCTCCCAAAGAGTAACGGAGGAGCACGAAGGTTGGCTAATCCTGGTCGGACATCAGGAGGTTAGTGCAATGGCATAAGCCAGCTTAACTGCGAGACGGACAGGTCGAGCAGGTACGAAAGTAGGTCATAGTGATCCGGTGGTTCTGAATGGAAGGGCCATCGCTCAACGGATAAAAGGTACTCCGGGGATAACAGGCTGATACCGCCCAAGAGTTCATATCGACGGCGGTGTTTGGCACCTCGATGTCGGCTCATCACATCCTGGGGCTGAAGTCGGTCCCAAGGGTATGGCTGTTCGCCATTTAAAGTGGTACGCGAGCTGGGTTCAGAACGTCGTGAGACAGTTCGGTCCCTATCTGCCGTGGGCGTTGGATGATTGAAGGGAGTTGCTCCTAGTACGAGAGGACCGGAGTGAACGAACCTCTGGTGTTCGGGTTGTCACGCCAGTGGCACTGCCCGGTAGCTAAGTTCGGAATCGATAACCGCTGAAAGCATCTAAGCGGGAAGCGAGCCCTGAGATGAGTCATCCCTGACCCCTTGAGGGTCCTAAAGGGCCGTTGGAGACCACAACGTTGATAGGTGGGGTGTGTAAGCGCGGCGACGTGTTGAGCTAACCCATACTAATTACCCGTGAGGCTTAACCATACAACACCCAAGAAGTGTTCTGGGCCTTGTAGCGAATGAACGAACTACTTATTCAGTGATAATGACCAGGTCGTTATTCACGTCAGCTTTCTCAGATTGAAGAATTTGCCTGGCGGCCATAGCGCCGTGGAACCACCTGATCCCTTGCCGAACTCAGAAGTGAAACGCGGTAGCGCCGATGGTAGTGTGGCATTCGCCATGCGAGAGTAGGACACTGCCAGGCACCCAATTAAACAGCGCCGTGCACATCACGACGTTGGCCGAGAGGATGACACCTCAATGAAGCGGCAGACAATTTAGCAAAAAGCTAACCAGACAGCGGAGCGGTAGTTCAGTCGGTTAGAATACCGGCCTGTCACGCCGGGGGTCGCGGGTTCGAGTCCCGTCCGCTCCGCCACTAATTTGAAAGGCCTTCCTGAATGGGAAGGCCTTTTTGCTATCTGGTTTTGGCGAATGAAATAAGGAAACAAAGGACCACAGAGAGGGCTGCGACTTGCCACTGGCAACTCGGTCCCTGTCTGTTGTCCTTTGTGCTTGAGCCGGACCCTGTCCGTCTCCCCGTCCGCTCCGCCACTACTTAAGAAGCCCAGTCGAAAGACTGGGCTTCTTTTCGTTTTACTTTCCCCGAAGTGCCTCCTCTCCCTCTTTTATATCTTGCTGATTTATCACGCTATGGGCGTTGTGCCCCAACCCTTTCCATCGGGGGTGGGGTTCGGCATACAATGCGCCTTTGGTGTCAGATAGGAGTCCCCCTATGTTTTGTCCGCGTTGTGGTTCCGGATCGCTGCAACAGCGCAGCGAGAAAGAGTTCGCCTGTGGCTGTGGTTTTCACTATTTCCAGAATGTGGCGTCGGCCGTGATGGTGGCGCTGTGCTGGCAGGACGAGCTGCTGGTCGCGGTGCGGGCCCGTGATCCCGGCCGGGGCTTGCTGGATCTGCCGGGCGGCTTCGTCGATCCAGGCGAATCGCTGGAGGAAGCCTTGGTAAGGGAGCTCAAGGAGGAACTGGGACTGGATCTGACGGGGGAGACGCCGCGCTACCTGGGCTCCTATGCCAACGTCTATCCCTATGACGAGGTGACCTATCACACCTGCGACACCGTCTTTCTGCTGGAGTTGGCAGACAAGCCTGCTGTGGTAGCGGCCGACGATGTGGCCGCCTGTGAGTGGCGCAAGCTGGCCGGCCTTGCCCCTGCCGAGTTTGCCTTTCGCTCTACCGGCGCTGCCATCAGTCAATTGCAGCGGCTGCGGGGCTAACCGATAGCAGTAATGACAGGGCGGAGCAGCTAGCCCGGCAAGTGAAGGGTGACGATCAGGCCGCCCTCTTCACCGTTTCTGGCCTCGACCCGTCCGCCCTGGGCCAGTATGGCCTTGCGGGTAATGGCAAGGCCCAGCCCATAACCCTTGCCAGCAGCGGGGGAGCCGATCCGCACGAAGGGATCGAAGATGCTGGAGAGCTTGCTCTCATCCACCCCCATCCCCTGATCCGCCACCTCGACGATGAATTCGTCACCCTGCCGCATCAGGGTCAGGCGGATAGTCTGGCCCGCTTGCGAGAAGCGCAAGGCATTGCGCAGCACGTTGTCGAGGGCCCGGCGGATCAGCTCCGCCTGTCCGCAGACCGTGTATTCCCGGGTCTCATCCACCCAGGTTTTGATCTCGACGCCCATGTGCTGCGCCTCGTAGCGGGCGTCGCTCACCACGGCGTCGACCAGCCCCAGCAGATCGTAATACTCCTCGCCGTCGTGCTCACCATGGCCGGCGCGGGTGAGGGTCAGCAGCTCGCCGATCATCTTGTCCATGCGCTGGGTCTCGAGCTGGATCCGCGCGAGGGATCCCTCGATCCTGGCCGGATCCTGCTGGGCCAGGCCGATGGCCAGCTGCAGCCTGGCAAGGGGGGAGCGCAGCTCGTGGGAGACGTCGTGCAGCAGCTGCTCGCGGCTCTCCACCAACAGTTGCAACCGCTCGGCCATGGCATCGAAGTCGCGGGCTGCATCGCTGATCTCGTCGTGGCGCCGCCGCATGGCGGGGTAGAGGCGCACTGCCAGATCCCCCTGGGCGAGGCGCTCGAATCCCTGCCGGAAGCGGTTCATGGGGCGGGTCAGGTGCCAGGCGAGCAGGGCGCTGAAGAAGAGACCGCCGAGTCCGCCGATCCACCACATGGGCGGTGGCATGTTGAGCCAGTTGCGGCGGGGCTGGGGCGGTGCCAGCAACAGCTGCAGGCCGGCACTGTCGTAGTCGAGCCGATAGTGCCGGCCATCGGCTCCCAGCAAGATGCGGCCGCCCTGTGTTGTGGATGGCTCCGCTGCGACCGCTTCAAGTTGCAGCAGCCTTCGCTCCCGGGCCGGCCAGCTGGCCTGCAGGGTCGCAACCGCAGCCGGTCCCTGCCGCTGCAACAGGCTGGCGGCGGCTGCCAGTTGACGCTCGGCCAGCTGGTTGGCCATCCGCTGCTCCGGCGGCCCCTCGTGGCGATAGAGGCTGAACGCCACCCACAGCAGCTGGCTCATCATGATGATGGTGAACCAGAAGCCGAACAGGATCTTCCAGAACAGGCGCCCCTTGAGGATCATGCCAGCCGGTATCCTATGCTGCGCACCGTCTCGATGCCGACGGCTTCGCCCGCCAGGGCTTGCAGCTTCTGGCGGATATTGCAGATGTGCACGTCGACGCTGCGATCATAGGGCTCGCGCGGGCGGCCAAGCCCGTGCAGGGAGAGCTCATCCTTGCTGACCACCCGCTCCGGCGAGCGCAACAGCAGTTCCAGCAGGTTGAACTCGGTGGCGGTCAACTCCAGCGGCTGCGCCTGCCAGTGACACTGACGGCTGGCGGGGGAGAGCACCAGCTCGCCAAGACGCAGACCCAGTTCTTTGCCCGGATGGGCGGGGGCAGGCTCGACCCGGCGCAGCACTGCCCTCAGCCTGGCCACCAGTTCCCGCGGGTAGCAGGGCTTGGGCACATAATCATCGGCCCCCATCTCCAGCCCGATCACCCGATCGATGTTGTCCCCCTTGGCGGTGAGCATGATGACTGGGATCCGGCTGTCGCGACGGATGTGGCGCAGCACCTCGCTGCCATTCAGATCGGGCAGCATGATGTCGAGCACCACGGCGGCATAGTTGCCGGAGAGGGCGTGCTGCACGCCGCTCTTGCCGGTCAGCACGTGGGTGGTGGCAAAGCCTTCGCCAGCCAGGTATTCGCTCAGCATGGTGCCAAGCTCCAGATCATCGTCCACCAGCAGGATCTTCATTGCTCTTCTCCGTCTCGGGTTGGCGCCATTTTCCCGTGTCCGTCTCCGCCTGACAGCTGCTTTTACGCAATCCTTACACTGCCCTGCAAGAGGCTTAACCGGACATTGGAGTAGATTGCCCGGGTCTGTTTCACCCTCTGTTTCAGCCAAGGATATCCGCGATGGCCCGTGCCCGTCTCCTCGTTGTTCGCCTGCTGCTGCCCGCCCTGGTGCTGGTCGGTGCTGGCTGGCTGCTGCTGCCCTCCGCCGCGGCACCAACCGCCTCTTACATCACGGCCCCGGTCGAGCGGCGGGATCTGGAGCAGAGCGTGCTGGCCGACGGCACCCTGCAGGCCCAGAAGCTGGTGAGCGTGGGGGCGCAGGTGTCGGGGCAGATCAAGGCGCTGCACGTGGCGCTGGGGGATGAGGTGAAGCAGGGCGATCTGCTGGTCGAGATCGACGATCTCACCCAGCAGAACGCCCTCAAGGATGCCGACGCAGCCCTCGACAACGTGCAGGCCCAGCTGGCCTCGCGCCGGGCAACTCTGCGCAACAACCAGCTGGCCTTCGAGCGCCAGCGCAAGGTGCTGGATCGGGGATTGGGCAGTCAGGCCGACTACGACAGTGCGGAGGCGACCCTGACGGCGACCCGCGCCGACATCCGGGCGCTGACGGCGCAGGCGGTGCAGGCCCGCATCGCGGTCGACACCGCCAAAGTGAATCTGGGTTACACCCGCATCGTCTCCCCCATGGCGGGCACCATAGTGGCGATCCCGGTGGAGCAGGGGCAGACGGTCAATGCGGTGCAGAGTACCCCGACCATGGTGAAGGTGGCGCGGCTCGACACCATGACGGTGGAGGCGCAGATCTCGGAGGCGGACGTGATCAAGGTGAAGGCCGGCCTGCCCAGCTATTTCACCGTGCTGGGGGCGCCCGAGCAGCGTTACCAGGCCCGTCTGCGCGCCATCGAGCCCGCCCCCGACACCATCAACGACGACACGACCAGCAGCAGTTCGACCAGCACGGCCGTCTACTACCACGGTCTGTTTGAGGTGGAGAACCCTGAAGGGGCCCTGCGTATCGGCATGACGGCCCAGGTGCACATAGTGCTGGCGACCGAGCGCAACGCCCTGGTGATCCCGGCCATCGCCCTGAGCGGTGATAGAGTGCAGGTGGTGGATGAGGCCGGCCGCCCACAATGGCGGCCGGTGAAGGTAGGCCTCAACAACAAGGTGGATGCCCAGATCCTGGCGGGGTTGACCGCCGGGGAGGCCGTGGTGGTGAGTCAGTTGACGGCCCAGCGCCAGCAGAGCGGGCGAATGGGCCCGCCGATGGGGATGTGACCATGAGGGAACCACTGCTGCAACTGAGCGGGATCCGCCGCCATTTTGGTGACGGGGAGCGGCGCGTCGAGGTGCTCAAGGGGATCGATCTGATCATAGCGCGGGGCGAGATGGTGGCCATCGTCGGCGCCTCCGGCTCCGGCAAATCGACCCTGCTCAATATTCTGGGCTGCCTCGATCAGTCGAGCGAGGGTAGCTATCGGGTGGCCGGGCGGGAGACGGGCCGGCTGACGGCCGATGCGCTGGCGACCCTGCGCCGCGAGTACTTCGGCTTCATCTTTCAGCGCTACCACCTGCTGGGGGACCTCAGTGCCCGCGACAACGTGGCGCTGCCTGCGCTCTATGCCGGGTTGGCTGGCGATGCGCGCAAGGCGAGGGCCGAGATCCTGCTGCAGCGGCTCGGGCTCGGCAGCCGGCTCGACTACAAGCCGAGCCAGCTCTCCGGCGGCCAGCAGCAGCGGGTCAGCATAGCCCGCGCGCTCATCAACGGTGGTCAGGTGATCCTGGCGGACGAGCCGACCGGCGCCCTCGACAGCCAGAGCGGGGCCGAGGTACTCGGCATCCTGGGCGCGCTCCATCGGCAGGGCCACACGCTGGTGCTGGTGACCCACGACATGGCGATTGCCGAACAGGCCGAGCGGATCATCGAACTCAAAGATGGCGAGGTGGTGGCCGACCGGCGTCGCAAGCCGACACCGCCGTCCCCTGCGCCAACCACTCCCCGTACAGACACCGAGGGACGCGGCGGTCTGGCCGGGCGGCTCGGCGCCGCCTTCAAGATGGCGCTGCTGGCCATGCAGGCCCAGCGCATGCGCACCTTTCTCACCATGCTCGGCATCATCATCGGCATCGCCGCCGTGGTGTCGGTGGTGGCGCTGGGGCGCGGCTCCCAGCAGCAGGTGCTGGCCAACATCAATGCCATGGGCACCAGCACCCTGGAGATCTTCCCCGGCAGCGGCTTCGGTGATCGGCGGGCCGAGGCGGTCCAGACCCTCAGGGTGGAGGATGCCGAGGCCCTCGCCGGGCTCGACTATGTGCACAGCGTGACTCCCAGTCTGGCCACCAGCGTCACCCTGCGCCGGGGCAGCCAGGCGGTGCTGGGTTCGGTGAACGGGGTGGGGGAGCAGTTCTTCCAGGTGCGCGGCTATCGATTGCTGCAGGGCATGCTGTTCGATGCCGCCAGCGTGACCGCTCTGGCGCAGGAGGTGGTGATCGACGAGAACAGCCTGGCGCGCCTGTTCGGTGTGGGGGAGTCGCCGCTCGGTCAGGTGATCCTGCTGGGGAGCCTGCCGTGCCGGGTGATCGGGGTGGTGGCCCGCAACCAGAGCGGCTTTGGCAGCGACGAGAACCTCAATGTCTGGATCCCCCACACCACGGCCATGACGCGGATGCTGGGCCAGAGCCACCTGCGCAGCATCAGCGTGCGGGTGCAGGACGAGGTGGCGCTGGCCGCCGCCGAGGATGGCATCAATCGCTTGCTGCGTGAACGGCACGGCGCTCAGGATTTCTTCGTGCTCAACACCGACAGCATCCGCCAGGCGATCACCAGCACCAATGCCACCCTGACCCTGCTGATCGCCATGATTGCGCTCATCTCCCTGGTGGTGGGGGGCATCGGAGTGATGAACATCATGCTGGTATCGGTGAGCGAGCGCACCCGCGAGATCGGCGTGCGGATGGCAGTGGGTGCCAGAACCGGCGACATACTGCAGCAGTTCTTGATCGAGGCGGTGCTGGTCTGCCTGCTGGGCGGGGCGGCCGGGGTGCTGCTCTCCCTGCTGGTCGGCGTCTTGTTCGCGCATTTCAGCAGCCAGTTCAGCCTGAGCTACTCCCTGGACGCCGTGCTGATGGCCTTCTTCTGCTCGAGCCTCATCGGCGTGCTGTTTGGCTTCTTCCCGGCGCGGCGGGCGGCGCGGATGGACCCCATCCACGCACTGGAGCGGGAGTAGGCACCCTCTTCGGCGCCCGCGGCGCCACCCCATTCGCCGGCGTTGCCGAGGGCTCATCCCGCCTCGGTGGCCTGGCGAGTTGGCCGGACGGCACCCTGTGCCAGTCCGGCAGCCTGAACCGTGTCATCGACGTGACACAGCCTGCTCTGCGCGGGTTTTCAACCGGGCCCCTGGCCCGGTTCTTTTTCTCATGCGAAAAAAAGGCGCCACCCGAGGGGGACGCCTGAAAGGTCAAACCTTGCGGTTTGCGGACCAACGGAACCAAGATTTCACACACATCACACTCTCAGCACTTCTGGCAGGCTCAGCCCTGCCACTTGCCTCCTTCCACTATCACGTCGTTGGGATCGGTATCGGCGCTCAGTTTGTCGCGCACATACTGGTCGTAGAGTTTCAGCAGGTACTTCTCTTCCCCCAGCTTGGCGAGGCGGTCGTTGACCCAGTCACGCAGCTCGATATTGCCCTTCTTCACCGCCGGGGCGATGGGGTCTTCCGAGCCCAGCTTCTCGGGCAGCACCCGATAGCCCGGGTTCTCCTTGGCCCAGCTGAACAGCACCAGGTTGTCCTGGGCATAGGCGTCGCCACGGCCCTGGGCCAGCGCCTGCAGGGATTCGGTGTTCTTCTCGAACTTGAGCACCTTCCAGTCCGGGTGGTTGCGGGTCAGCCAGATGTCGGCCGTGGTGCCGGTGGTGACGATCAGGGTCTTGCTGGCCAGATCATCCAGTTTCTTGGCCGGACTCCCTTGTGGCACCAGCACCTGTACCGCCACTCGCAGGTTCGGGTTGGTGAAATCCACCACCTCGCGCCGCTCCGGGGTCACCGTCATGTTGGCGAGGATGAGATCCACCTTGTCGCTTTGCAGGAAGGGGATGCGACTGGCGGGCTCCACCGCCACGAACTCGACCTTGTTCTCGTCTCCCAGCAGATCCTTGGCGAAACGGCGACCCAGGTCGGTGTCAAAGCCGACGTAGTTGCCCTTCTCGTCCACGTAGCCAAACGGTGGCTTGTCGGTGAAGACGCCGACGATGAGCTTGTCGCGGGCCTTGATCTTGTCGAGGGAACCGTCCGCCGCATGGGCGGCGCCGCTGGCGAGACCCAGTCCCAACAAGGCACTGAACAGAACCGAGGTGATTTTTTTCATGCTGACTCCTTTCGTTTGATGACATTTGTATAAGAAAACTTGGCGAGGAACTGGCGGGCACGCTGGCTGCGCGGGTTCTCGAAAAATTGATGGGGCGCGGCCTGCTCCAGGATGTGGCCGCCGTCCATGAAGACGATGCGATCCGCCACCGCCTGGGCGAACGCCAGCTCGTGGGTGACGATGAGCAGGGTCATGCCGCTGCCGGCGAGATCCCGGATCACCTCCAGCACCTCCTGCACCATCTCGGGATCCAGCGCAGCGGTTACCTCGTCAAACAGCATCACCTGGGGGTTCATGCATAGGGCCCGCACGATGGCGATCCGCTGCTGCTGGCCGCCGGAGAGTTGGCGTGGATAGTCATGGCGCCGCTCCCACAGGCCGATGCGGGTCAGCAGTTGTTCTGCCTGCAGCAGGGCCTCCTGCCGCTCTCGTTTTTGCACCTGCAGAGGGCCGAGCAGCACGTTCTCCAGCACCGTCAGGTTGGGGAACAGGTGATAGCTCTGGAATACCATGCCGATGCGCTGGCGCAGCCGCTGCCAGTCGGTGCTGGCATCCAGCCGCTCTCCATCGAAGCGAATGTCGCCCCCCTGAATGGGTTCGAGCCCGTTGAGAGTGCGCAGCAAGGTGCTCTTGCCGCAGCCGCTCGGCCCCAGGATGACGATCACTTCCCCGGCGTGCACCGTGAGGCTGACCTCGTCCAGTACCCGGTTTTGGCCGAATTGTTTGCTGACAGCATTGAGCTCAAGCAGAGGTGTCATACCGCATTACCCCATTGTTGCTCCAGCCGGCGCGAGGCGAGCGAGAGCGGATAGCAGACCAGAAAAAAGAACAGGAACAGCAGACCGTAGATGAGCAACGAGCCATAGGTGCGCTCGATGATCTGCTGGCCCACCTTGATCACCTCCACCACCCCGATGAGCACCGCCAGCGAGCTGGTCTTGATGATGCGGGTGTAGATGTTGATGGTCGGTGGCGTCAGCCGTTGCAGCGCCTGGGGCAGCAACACGTGGCGATAGAGCTGCCAGCGGGAGAGCCCGAGCGCCAGGCCGGCCTCCTGCTGGCCGCGGGCGAGGGAGCCCAGGCCGCCGCGTACCACTTCCCCCACCTCGCTGGCGCCCCAGAGGGCCAGCACCAGCACGGCGCACCAGAAGGCCGAGATGTCTACGCCAAAGAAGATCGGCAGCCCGAAGAAGAAGAGGTAGAGCCACACCAGCACGGGCACCACCCGAAACAGCTCCAGATAAACTCGCAGCAGCCCCCGCACCAACCGGCCTCCCTGTTGCGCCAGCACGCCGTAACCGACTCCGCCCAGGGTGGCGAACAGGATGGCGAGCAGCGAGATGGCGAGGGTTTGACCCGCGCCCACCGCCAGCAGCGGCAGCGCCTGCGTCAGCTGCTCAGTGACCGGACTGGCCATAATGGTCCCTCCTTTCTGGTGTATGGGTGACGAACGGTGGCAGCAGGAAGGTAAGTGCCCACATCGGGATCCTCGCCTGCATCAGCGATTCAATGACCGAACTGACCATGTTGCAGCCTCCTTTCAACAACGCGCAGGGCAAGGGACAGCGGCAGAAAGATCAGCACGCACATCAAGGTCAGCACCGCCAGCATCTCGTAGGTCTTGTAGTAGAGGGCGATGTAGTTCTTGGTGGTGTAGAGCAGCTCCGGCACCGCCACCGCCGAGGCCACCGTGGTCTCTTTGAGCAGAAAGATGAAGTTGGCAAACAGCGCCGGCAGGCTGGCGAGCCAGGCCTGGGGCAGCTGCACGTGGCGCAGCAGTTGCCAGCGGGAGAGGCCGATGGCTCTCCCCGCCTCCAGCTGGCTGGGGGGGACCGCCTGAATGTCCGCCCGCAGCGCCTCGGTCAGGTAGCCACCGCCGAGGAAGGTCATGGCGATCACCGCCGTGGCAAAGCCGGACAGCGACAGGCCGAGCGCCGGCAGCCCGAAGTAGAGAAAGAACAGCTGGATCAAGAGCGGCGTGTTGCGGGCCAGCTCCACATAGGCGCGGATCACCCCGTTCAGCCAGGGCTTGTGCAGGCTTTGCAGCGTCACATTGAGCAGCGCCACGGCGAGCGAGGTGAGGATCACGATGGCGCCGAGCTGCAAGGTGACCCAGACCGATTGGCCAAACGCCGGCAGGGTGGTGAGAACAAAGGACCAGTCGAAGCTCATGCCGGGATCCTCCCGTCGCGGCGCAGCCGCTGGGGCACGACCGTGATGGCGTCCGGGTACTTGATGCCGGCGCCGGTGTTGAGCACCACCACCCGCTCGCCCCCCTGGATCCAGCCCGCTTCGCGCAGCTGGCGGGCGGCGGCGAAGGCGGCCGCCCCTTCCGGGCAGATGAAGCAGCCCTCCTGAGAGGCGAGCTGACGCAGCTCGCGCTGGATGGTGCCATCTTCCACCGCGACGGCGCAGCCCTCGGTGCGATAGAGGGCGTCCAGCACCAGAAAATCCCCCAGCGCCTTGGGCACGTTGATGCCGAACGCCAGGGTCTGGGAGTCGGGCCAGAAGCGCGACTCGCGCTCCCCCTGCTGCCAGGCCTGAACGATGGGCGCGCAGCCGCTCGCCTGCACCGCCACCAGGCGCGGCAGCGGTCCCTGCACCCAGCCCAGCTCCTGCAATTCCCGCAGCGCCTTGTAGATGCCGATGAGGCCGACTCCGCCGCCGGTGGGGTAGAGGATGACGTCCGGCAGGGTCCAGCCGAGCTGCTCGGCGATTTCAAACCCCATGGTCTTCTTGCCCTCGATGCGATAGGGCTCCTTGAGAGTGGAGGCATCAAACAGCCCCTGCTGCGCCACCGCCTCGGCCACCTGGCGACCGGCGTCGCTGATGAGGCCGTCCACCAGATAGAGGCGGGCACCGGCCAGGGCGCTCTCCAGCCGGGTGATGGCAGGGGCCGCCTGGGGCTGGACTATGGTGCTGCGCAAGCCGGCGCGGGCGCCGTAGAGTGCCCAAGCCGCGCCGGCGTTGCCGTTGGTGGGCATGGCGAAGTGGGTGACGCCGAGTTCGCGGGCGCGGGAGACGCCGACCGCGGCACCGCGGGCCTTGAAGGAGCCGGTGGGGGTGAGGCTCTCATCCTTCATCCAGAGATCCGGAATGCCGACCTGCTTGCCGAGGCGTGGCAGCGGCAACAGCGGGGTGAAGCCTTCCCCCAGGGTGACCACCTGGGCGGGGTCGCGTACCGGCAGCAGCTCGTGGTAGCGCCACAGGCTGGCGGGACGACCCAGCAGGGCGGCCGGATGCCAGGCCTGCTTCAGAGCCTCGAAGTCGTAGCTGGCCAGCAAGGGGGCGCCGACCGGGCTCAGCTGCTGGGGCTGATCGGCATCCACAATCTCGCCGGTCTTGCTGCAACGCAGATGTGATAGGTAGCTGTACGGCATGCTTTATCCTGAATGAGTCGAGATGGTCAGTCGCTTATTCCATCCTGTGACCCAAGTGCCGGATAACAAACAAAATAAACTGGCAAACCTAAGCGAAAAAATTCATATGACTCCGATTGGTCAGGGTTGTGGCGGCTTCCCGCTCATGTCGCGTGTTCACTCGCTGGGGGGTTGGGCCGTCCGGCACTCTTTGCTAACCTGCCCGCTTCACCCGAAATCGCAGGGAGCCGCATCGATGCGAGCCATTGTCAGCCTGCTGGCCCTGTCACTGCTGTGTGCATGCAGTGGCCAGTCAACCAAAGAGGATGCCATGTCAGGGAAAGCGCGCCTTCACTACCCCGTCACCCGTGAGGGTGAGCAGGTGGATCACTACTTCGGCCAGGCCGTGGCCGACCCCTATCGCTGGCTGGAGGATGATCGCAGCCCCGAGACCGAGGCCTGGGTCAAGGCCCAGAACGCCGTGACCCGGGACTACCTGGCACAGATCCCGTATCGCGCCGCCATCAAGGAGAAGCTGGCCGCCTCCTGGAACTACGCCAAGGAGGGGGCGCCGTTTCGCGAGGGGCGTTACCACTACTTCTTCAAGAATGACGGCCTGCAGAACCAGAACGTGCTGTGGCGCCAGCAGGAGGGCAAGCCGGCCGAGGTGTTCCTCGATCCCAATACCCTCAGCCCCGACGGCACCACGGCGCTGGATCAGCTGAGCTTCTCCCGCGATGGCCGCATCCTGGCCTACTCCTTGTCGCTGGCGGGCAGCGACTGGCGCGAGATCCACCTGATGGATGTAGAGAGCAAGCAGCCGCTGGAGGCGCCCCTCAAGGACGTGAAGTTCAGCGGCATCAGCTGGCTTGGCAACGAGGGCTTCTTCTACTCGAGCTACGACAAGCCGGATGGCAGCGAGCTGTCGGCCAAGACCGATCAGCATAAGGTCTATTTCCACCGGCTCGGCACGGCGCAGGAGGATGACCGGCTGGTGTTCGGTGCCATCCCGGCCCAGCACCACCGCTACGTGGGGGCGACCGTCACCGAAGATGACCGCTTCCTGCTCATCTCGGCGGCGAACTCCACCTCCGGCAACCGCCTCTATGTGAAGGATCTGAGCCAGGAGAACGCGCCACTGCTGACGGTGCAGGGAGATCTGGATGCGGACGTGAGCCTGGTGGACAACCAGGGCAGCACCCTTTACCTGCTGACCAACCGGGACGCCCCCAACCGCCGGCTGGTGACGGTGGATGCCGCCAACCCGGGGCCGGCCCGCTGGCGCGATCTCATCCCCGAGCGCCAGCAGGTGCTGACGGTGCACAGCGGCAGCGGCTATCTGTTCGCCGAGTACATGGTGGATGCCACCGCCCGGGTCGAGCAGTTCGACTATGAGGGCAAGCGGGTGCGCGAGGTGGCGCTGCCCGGCCTCGGCAGCGTCAGCGGCTTCAACGGCAAGCACGATGATCCCGCCCTCTACTTCGGCTTCGAGAACTATGCCCAGCCGCCCACGCTCTACCGGTTCGAGCCAAAGAGCGGCGCCATCAGCCTCTATCGCGCCTCGGCGGCGCCGTTCAAGCCGGAGGATTACGTCTCCGAGCAGCGCTTCTACCAGAGCAAGGACGGCACCCGGGTGCCGCTGATCATCAGCTACCGCAAGGGGCTGAAACTCGATGGCAGCAACCCGACCATCCTCTACGGCTACGGCGGCTTCGACGTGAGCCTGACTCCGAGCTTCAGCGTGTCGGTGGCCAACTGGCTGGATCTGGGGGGCGTCTATGCGGTGGCCAACCTGCGCGGGGGCGGCGAGTACGGCCAGGCCTGGCACCTGGCAGGCACCAGGATGAACAAGCAGAACGTGTTCGACGACTTCATCGCGGCGGCCGAGTATCTCAAGGCCGAGGGCTACACCCGCACCGATCGGCTGGCGATCCGTGGTGGTTCCAACGGCGGTCTGCTGGTGGGGGCTGTGATGACCCAGCGGCCGGATCTGATGCGGGTCGCCCTGCCGGCGGTGGGGGTGCTCGACATGTTGCGCTACCACACCTTCACCGCCGGGGCGGGCTGGGCCTATGACTACGGCACCAGCGCCGACAGCGAGGCGATGTTCGACTACCTGAAGGGCTACTCGCCCCTGCACAACGTCCGGGCCGGGGTCAGCTACCCCTCGACCCTGGTGACCACGGCGGATCACGACGATCGGGTGGTGCCGGCCCACTCCTTCAAGTTTGCCGCCACCCTGCAGGCCGACAATGCCGGCCCCCATCCCCAGCTCATCCGCATCGAGACCAATGCCGGGCACGGGGCTGGCACGCCGGTGACCAAGCTTATCGAGCAGAGTGCGGACATCTATGCCTTCACCCTGTACGAGATGGGCTATCAGCAGTTGCCGCGTCAGCCTTGATCCGGGCGAGACGGGCGCCAGCCATCCACTATCATCAGGGCCCTGCGGGGCCCTTTTCATTGCCGCGCGTTGGAAGGGTTGCGCTGGCAGCACTCGCTGCGACCATCCCTGTCTCGCCGCTGGCCCGTTTTGGCAGACGGGCCCCATCTGTCATCCCCCCGGTGGTATAGTCAGCAACAAGATCCGCATTCAAGGAGTCCATCGTGAAGAAGATCATCTACATCCTGCTGGGGTTGGCGCTGGCGGCCGTGGTGGCCATCGCCGCCCTGGTGTCCCTCATCGATCCCAACCAGTTCAAGCCCCAGCTGGTGGAACAGGTGCGCAAGAGCACCGGTCGCGAGCTGGTAATGGAGGGGGCGATCGGCTGGCGTTTCTGGCCAAGCCTCGGCCTCTCCCTCGAGCAGGTGGCGCTGCGCAACCCCGCCGGTTTTGCCGAGCCTGACCTGGTGCGTTTCACGCGCGGGGAGGCCTCGGTGGGCCTGTTGCCGCTGCTCTCCCACAAGCTTGAGATCGGCAAGGTGACCCTGAGCGGCGCCCATCTGTTTATCCAGACCAAGGCTGACGGCAGCTCCAACCTGAGCGATCTGCTCAAGGCCTCCGCCGAGCCCAAGGGGGAGGCGACGACCTCCGAGCCCGCCGCAACGACGCCCCCGCCCGCCAGTGACAAGCAGCCCTGGCAGATCAGCCTGCAAGGGGTGGAGCTGCAGCAGGCCAGCGCCCTGCTGCAGGACGATCGCAACGGCACCGTCTCGCGCCTCGAACAGCTGGACCTGAACCTGGGCCAGCTGGCGGTGGATCAGTGGGTGCCGGTGACCCTGGCCGCCAAGGGAGCCCAGGGGGAGCTGGCGTTTGATCTCAAGGGGTCGGCCCAGCTCAAGCTGGCGCCCGATGCCAGCCGCAGCGAGCTGAAAGACGTTGCACTGGCGGGGAGCCTGAGCGAACCGACCCAGCGGCTGGATGTCTTCTCCCTCAAGGCCGACCGGCTGGCACTGGGGGAGTGGAGCAGTTTGACCCTGAGCCTGCAAGGGGCCCAAGGGACGGCGGACAAGCAGACCCTGGCCGGCACCCTGGAAGGAACCCTCAAGGCGCGGCTCGACGAGAATCGGCAACTGCTGGAGATATCGGATGCCGTGCTGGCCGCCAAGCTGAGCGGCGATGCCCTGCCGCGCCCGCAGATGCAGGTGAAGCTGGCGGGCTTTGCCCGCGCCGAGCTGGGCAAACAGGCCGTTACCCTCAGCAACCTGGTGATGGGGGTGGATGAGGCCCTGCTGAGCGGCAACGGCAGTGTGCAGCTGGGTGCCGTGCCCAGGGTAGGGTTCGACCTCAAGGGGGAGAAGCTGGATCTCGACAGTTGGCTCGGTCAGCCGGCCAAGGCGGCGCCTGCGACCGCCACCTCGGGCGCCGCAGCGCCGGCCGGAGCACAGGCGCAGACCGCCGTGCCCGCCGCCAAGGCGCTCTCCACGGCCGAACCGGATCTTACCGCCCTCAAGGTGGTGGATCTGGCTGGCCGGCTGCAACTGGGCAGCTTGCGACTGAAGGGGCTGGATCTGAGCGCCGTCGATCTGCAACTGGCCCTGGCCGGTGGACAGCTCACCCTCAAGCAGTTCAGCGCCGGGGTGACCGGTGGTCAGGTGACAGCCAGCGGCGTGCTCGATGCCCGTCAGCAGCCGGCCCGCTATCAGGTACACAAGTGGGTGCAAGGGGTCGATGTGCGGCCACTGCTGCAGACCCTGGCCCAGACCGACTTGCTGGAAGGCAAGGGGGATCTGGAGGTCGAGGCGCAGGGCTCAGGACTCTCCGAGCAGGCGCTGCGCAGTCGGATGCAGGGCAAGGTGAGCCTCAGGCTGAGCGACGGAGCCCTGCACGGCATCAACCTGGCGGAGATGATCCGCGAGGCGCGAGCCACCCTGACCGGCAAGGGGGCGGATCAGGTGAAGGAGGTGCGCAAGACCGACTTCAGCGCGCTCACCGCCAGCTTCCGGATTGCCGACGGGGTAGCCAGGAGCGACGACATCCAGCTGTTTGCCCCCGCCCTGCGGGTGAAGGGGCAGGGCCAGACAGCCCTGGTGCCGGAGACCCTCGACTTCCTGTTCCTCACCTCCGTGGTGGAGAGCAGCAAGGGGCAGGGGGGCAAGAGCGTGGACGAGCTCAAGGACATCACCATACCGGTGCGCATCGGCGGCCACTGGCAGGCGCCGAGCTACCGGCTCGACGTGAAGGAATTGCTCAGCAACAACAAGCTGCTGGAGGAGAAGGCTCGCAAGGAGGCCGAGCGCGGTCTCAAGAAGCTGCTGGGTGACAAGGCAGACAACGAAGGAGTGAAGGGGGTGGCCGACCAGCTGCTCAAGGGCTTGTTCAAATAGCCCCGGCCTTTCGCGTTATCGCCATGCAGAGCCCGCCCCGTGCGGGCTCTGTGCATTTTTGGCTGCGCTTGGGCAAGACATGGAAACTCGATGCAGCCGGCATCGGTAGCGAAAGAGAGGGGTGTTTGGGCCGGACAAAGATGGTATCACTGTGGTTTTACCAAGGAGCAGATGAATGAGTCGAAGTGAAATCGCAAGAGAGACATCCCATCCGGACTGGCCGCTGGTCTGGCAGATCTACGGCAGCAGCTTTCCCCGCTACGAACAGCGCCAGCCGCAGCATCAAGAGCTCAAAATGGGAGACTCCCGCTTTCACTGTCAGCTCTTTTATCAGGGCGAGCAGCTGCTCGGCTTCATCTTCTGGTGGGACTGCGGCGAGCAGATCTACATTGAACACCTGGCCATCAACCCGGCCCTGCGCGGCCAGAACCACGGCTCACGCCTGCTTGCCGCCTTCTGCGAGACGGCGGGGCGCCCGGTCATCCTGGAGATAGACCCGCCAGAGGACGAGATTGCCCAGCGCCGGCTGCGCTTCTACCAGTCGCTGGGTTTTTGCCTGAACGAGCATGATCACGTGCACCCGCCCTATCAGCCGGATTATCAAGGCCATGCGCTGCGGGTGCTGAGCTATCCGGCCCCGCTCGATGAGCAGGGCTATCGGCGCTTCAACAAGGTGCTGGTGGAGACTGTGATGGATCACGGCCCGGCCTGACGCGGTTGCCATCCATCTCGCAATGCCACCATGCGCCACACGACCAGGAGGGTCCATGAACAAACGGGTGCTGATCACCGGCGGCGGCAGAGGCATTGGCGCCGCCACCGCCCGCCATCTGGCGGGGCAGGGCTATCATCTGTGCCTCAACTATCGCCATGACCAGGCCAGTGCCGAGGCGCTGGTGGCCGAGATCCTGGCCCACCATCCGGTCCGCTGCATCGCGGTGCAGGCCGATGTCGGGGTGGAGGCCGAGGTGGTGCGTCTGTTCGAGGAGATGGACGCGCGGCTTGGCCCCGTCACCCATCTGGTCAACAATGCCGGCAGGTTGCAGCCGCAGATGCGGGTGCTGGAGATGAGCGCCGAGCGCATCAACCAGACCCTGACCACCAATGTCACCAGCTGCTTTCTCTGCTGCCGCGAGGCGGTGCGCCGGATGACGGCGGGGGGCGCTATCGTCAATGTCTCCTCGGCCGCCGCCCGGCTGGGTTCGGCGGGGGAGTACGTGGACTATGCCGCCGCCAAGGGTGCCGTCGACGTGCTGACCAGGGGGCTGTCGCTGGAGGTGGCGGCCCAGGGGATCCGGGTCAACGGGGTGCGTCCGGGTTTTATCTACACCGAGATGCATGCCGACGGCGGCGAACCCGCTCGGGTCGACCGGGTGAAGGGGCAGATCCCGCTGCAACGGGGCGGTCAGCCGGCCGAGGTGGCTGCCGCCATCGCCTGGCTGCTGTCTGATGGGGCTTCCTACGTCACCGGCACCTTCATCGACGTGGCCGGCGGGCGCTGACCCCGACCCGATAATAGATACAACAAGGGGCGCCTAGGCGCCCCTTCGGTTTATTCCCCCAGCAGCTGTTGCCAGACCGCCAGCACATGGCCGCGCTCCGGCAGCAGCCTGTCGTCCCCCACCTTGCGGGAGACCTCGGAGAGGTTGAGGCGATGGCCGAGGTTGCGGATCTCCAGATAGGCGTGCTTGAGCCCCTCCGCCTGCTCCAGGGTGAGCACCCCCGCCAGCACGCACTCATCGAAGATGCGCACGTTATCGGACCAGCGGGTGAGCGCCTCGGGTTCGCCGCAGGCGTGGGCCAGCACCAGGTACTGAGCGATGAACTCGATGTCCACCATGCCGCCGGGGGACTGCTTGAGATCGAACTCGCCGGCACCCGCCTTGAGCAGGTGATCCCTCATCTTGTGGCGCATCTCGCGCACCTCGCGGGCCAGGGTCGGCAGCTCGCGCTCCTTGGCCAGCACGGCGCGGCGGATGCGGGCAAACTCGGCGATCACCGCCTCATCGCCATAGATGGGACGGGCCCGCACCAGCGCCTGATGCTCCCAGGTCCAGGCCTCGTTTTGCTGATACAGCTCGTAGGCCGACAGCGACGAGACCAGCAGGCCTGAATCGCCGGAGGGGCGCAGCCGCATGTCGATCTCGTAGAGGATGCCGGAGGGGGTGCGGGTACTGAACAGGTGCAGGATCCGCTGGGCGAGACGCAGGTAGAACTGGCGGCTATCGATGGGCTTGCGCCCGTCGGTGTAGCTGTTGGGGTCGCCGCCGTGCAGGAACACCAGATCCAGATCCGAGCCGTAGCCCAGCTCGATGCCGCCCAGCTTGCCGTAGGCCACCACCGCAAAGCCGCGCTGGCCGCTCACCGCCACCTCGGGTGGCACCCCGTAGCGTTCGCTCATCTGGGCCCAGGCCTGATTGACCACCTCTTCGGTGATCGCCTCCGCCAGCCAGGTGAGGTGGTCGCTCACCTTCATCAGCGGCAGGGCGCCGGCGATGTCGGCCGCCACGATGCGCAGCAACTGCACCTGCTTGAACTGGCGCAGCGCCTCCATCTGCTGCTCCACGTCCTCTTCGGGGATGCGCAGCAGGAACTGGCGCAGCTGGGGTTTGTACTGATCGAGCGGGGTGGGGTGGTAGAGGTGCTGGGGATCGAGCAGCTCGTCCAGCAGGATAGGGTAGCGGGCCAGCTGTTCGCTTACCAGATGGCTGGCGTCACACAGCCGCACCAGCTGGCGCAGGGCGCCCGGGTTTTCCGCCAGCAGCTGCAGATAGGCGCTGCGGGTGAAGATGCGGGTCAGCAGCTCGCACACCCGCTCGAACAGGCGGGCGGGTTGCTCGCTGGCGACCACCAGTCGCAGCAGCTCCGGCATCAGCCAGTCCAGCGCGATGCGCCCCTGCGGGCCCACCTGACGGCGTTTGTACTCCTCCTTGAAACGCAGCAGGGCGGCGCAGAGCGAGGCGGGCTCGGCCACACCCTGCGCAGTCAGCAGTTGCTCCAGCTCGGCGGCGTCGAGCTCGGTGCGCCACAGATCGAGCCAGAGCTGTTCCAGATGAGCGGGGGCCTCCTTCTCTTCGCCAACAACTGCGGCAAACTCCTGATGGACGGCCGCCATCTCTTCATCCAGATGAGCCATGAAGGCGCCCCAGTCAGCAAAGCCGAGGGCGGCGACGAGCCGCTGGCGATCCCGCTCCTCGGTGGGCAGGGTCTGGGTCTGCTGATCGCCGATCTCCTGCAATATGTTCTCGACCCGGCGCAGGAAGCGGTAGGCCGTCAGCAGGCGGTCGCAATGGGCGGATTCGAGGGCGCCGCACTGGGCGATGGCGGCCAGCGCCTCCGGCAGATGGCGCACCCGCAGCGCCGGCTCACGCCCACCGCGAATAAGTTGCAGCGCCTGGGCGATGAACTCCACCTCGCGAATGCCGCCGGCCCCCAGCTTGATGTTGCCCTCCAGCCCCTTGCGGCGTACCTCGGCGGCGATCATCGCCTTCATCTGGCGCAGGCCGTCGATGACGCCGAAGTCGATATAGCGGCGAAACACGAAGGGGCGCAGCATCTCGGCCAGCTCCACCGCGTGTTCGCACTGGGGCCCCAGCACCCGCGCCTTGACCATGGCGTAGCGCTCCCAGTTGCGGCCGTGGTGCTGGTAGTAATCCTCCATGGCGGCAAACGAGATGGCGAGCGGCCCCGCGTCGCCAAAGGGGCGCAGCCGCATGTCGACCCGAAACACCTGGCCGTCGACCGTGCTCTGGTGCAGGGCGTTGATGATGCGCTGGCCCAGCTTGATGAAGAATTGCTGGTTGGCGAGCTCGCGCCGCCCACCGACCGTGTAGCCGTTCTCGGGGAAGGTGAAGATAAGGTCGATGTCGGAACTGAAGTTGAGCTCGCCGCCTCCCAGCTTGCCCATGCCGAGGATCAGCAGCGGCTGCGGGTTGCCGTCGCCATCCATGGGTGTGCCCAGCTCGCCGCACTGCTTGGCGTAGAGCCAGTCGCGGGTCGCGCAGATCAGCGCATCCGCCAGTCTGGTGAGATGGACAAAGCTCTCTTCCACTGCCGCGTGACCCAGCAGCTCGCGCCAGGCGATCACCAGCATGCGGCTGCGACGGAACTGGCGCAGGATGCGCTTGAGCGCCTCCTCGTCGTCCACCTCGGCCAGCAGGGCGGTCAGATCGTGCTGGTAGGCGGGCCAGCGTTCGGAGCGCTCCAGATCTCCGGAGGCGAGCAGCTCGGTCAGCAACTCCGGCTGTTTGAAGAGGGAATCGGCGACAAAATCGGAGAGGCCGAGCAGGGTCAGCAGGGTCTGGCGCACCGGCTCGGGCTGGTTGCCATAGTCGGGGGCCAGTTCAATCAGCCGTTGCCAGTGGCGCTGGGCCAGCTCCTGCAGCAGGGGGGAGAAGGCGGAGAAAGAGGGAGAGTGCTGGGCCACGGTTGCCGTCCTTGTGATTAACGAAACTGCCGGATAAAAAGCTGGCTGCCAATCTAGCACTGTCGGGCCCCCGCGTCACAGCGCAGGGGCGAGAAGCATGATCCGGCGGGAATTATCGGCAGCCAGTGATTCAGGTGCGCTGGTAGATATCGGGGTGGTAGATCTCCATCAGGCTGCCGGGGCTGGCGGGCGGCACGAAGCCGAAACCGGCGTAGAGGCCGTGGGCGTCGGAGGTGGCGAGGGAGAGGCGGCGCAATCCCTGCAACTCTGGATGGTCGAGCATGGCCGCCACCAGCGCCTTGCTGTAGCCGCGGCCGCGATGCTCAGGCAGGACAAATACGTCGGCCAGATAGCCGAAGGTGGCCTTGTCTGTGATGACCCGGGCGAAGGCGACCTGCTGAGCGCCGAGGTAGCCGCCAAAGCAGAGCGAATGGTTGATGGCCCGCTGCAGGGTGGCAAGGGGAATGCCGCGACACCAGTAGGCCTCTTCAGACAAGAAGCGGTGGATCAGCGGCACGTCGAGCCGTCCCTTGTCGGCGCTGATTTCAAGCGCAAGTTCTGTGGTCTGCATCCTGGCTCCTTGCCGCGATGAAAAAAGAAAGGCCCCTCGTGGGGCCTTCCAGTCTAACCAGATTGCGGCGTGAAAGTCAGGCCAGCTTGAAGGCCTGGATATGGGTATCCAGGGTCTGGCTGTGGCGCTCCACCAGTTCGGAGGCCTCCTGCAGCTCGCGCAGCACCACGACGGAGCCCTCCACCACCTGCTTGACCTGCTCCAGGTTGCCGCTCATCTCCTCGGCCACCGAGCTCTGCTGCTCGGAGGCGGCGGCGATCTGGCGGTTCATGTCGGCCACCCCCTGTACCCGCTGCACTATGGTGGCGAGCTGGTCACCGGCCTGGGTCACCTGCTCCACCCCCTTGTCGGCCTGCTGCACGCTCTGGGCCATCAGTTCGGCGGCCTGGCGGGCGTTGCCCTGCAGCTGCTCGATCATCTTCTGGATCTCGACGGTGGCGGCCTGGGCCCGGTTGGCCAGTTCGCGCACCTCGGACGCAACCACCGCGAAGCCGCGGCCGGCCTCACCGGCGCGGGCGGCTTCGATGGCGGCGTTGAGCGCCAGCAGGTTGGTCTGCTCCGAGATGCCGCGAATGGTATCCACGACGGAGCCGATCTGCTCGACCCCCTGTTCCACCTGATTGACCACGGTGGAGGAGCGCTGAATGTTGCCGGAGAGGGTGTCTATGGTGTTGACGGTGGCGGCCACGCAGCGGCTGCCCTCCTCGGCCAGCAGGCTGGTCTCGGCAGTGGCGTGGGAGGCCTGCTCCGCATGGGCGGCCACCTCGCGAATGGCACCCACCATCTGGCTCATGGCGCTGGCCAGCTGCTCAATCTGGGTGAACTCCTCGCTGATGGCCTCGTTGGCCTCCTCCATGCAAAGGGTGACCTGGGAGGCGATGTCGTTGAGCTCCTTGCAGGCGACGCGCTGGGTGCCGAACACCTCCTTGAGGTTCTCCTGGGAGTGGGCCACCGCCTTGGCGATGTCACCGAACTCGTCACGGGACTTGAGCAGCACCCGGTGGCTCAGATCCTTGCGGGCGAAGCGCTCCAGCAGGCCCACCAGATAGTGCACCTGCTTGACCATCAGGCGCGAGCCGGTCAGCAGCAGCACCACGAACAGCAGCCCCATGATGGCGGTCTCCATCAACCCGGTCCAGAGCAGGCTGTTGGCGATAGTGTCCGCCTTGTCGGGCGCGATGCCTTCGCTGAGCAGGGTGGTTTCCAGATTGCTGGCGTCGAACCAGAGCTTGACCAGCAGCAGCACAGTACTGAACACCATGAGCAGTACCACTTTGGGTACCAGCCGGATATTGCTCATTCGCCTCTCCAGCGGGTTTAACTGCATAATATTTCTCCTTTTAATGACCGGTTTTCCTTTGTCCTCAGGACTATCGGCATTATCTTCCTTTTTATTAATTCGCACCGTGCCTAAAGTGGGAAAATGTATGCGACATCACTTAACTCATCTGCGCGCTATGGATCTGCTGATGGCGTTTCTGTCGGTGATCTCGGTTTTGCTGGTCACGGCCCGCTGGTGGGGGCATGCCCAGCTCACCCCCCAGACCCTGCAGCTGTTCTATGACGTCGACAGCCTGATCTGCTACTTCTTCCTCGCCCACTTCGCCTATGGCTGGGCCCGCGCCTCCGACCGGATGGCCTTCTTCAAGGCCAACTGGTTCTATCTGCCGGGCAGCCTGCCGATGGTGGAACAGCTGCGCTGGGCCCGTCTGCTGCAGCTGTGGCGGGTCTATCAGCTGTTCAAGGAGCACCCGGATCTCTGGGCCATGTTTCGTCGCGAGCGCAACGAGACCACCCTCTCCGGCATTCTGTTCCTGTTCTTCCTGCTGCTGGGGGTCGGTTCCGGGGTCATGTATCTGATCGAATCGGGCCAGCCCGGCAGCCAGATCCAGACCCCCTACGATGCGTTCTGGTGGACGCTGGTGACCCTGTCGACCGTGGGGTACGGCGATCTGGTGCCCAAGACGGAGCAAGGGCGTTTCGTCGCCAGCCTGCTGATCCTGTTCGGGGTCGGCCTGTTCGGCGCCATCAGCGGTTTCATGGCCAGCCTGTTTCTGCAGCCGGGGCGGGGGGATGGTGAGCTGGAGAAGTGGCGCCATCACCAGAGTGCGCAGCAGGATCTGTTGTTGCAGGAGCTGCGTGCCCTGCGGGACGAGGTGAAGGCACTGAAACAGAAATAGGCAGCGGCGTCCGGAATGGTCGCGTCGCGGCGCAGACAAGTTGCGAGCCAGCTCTCAGCTCGGGGGGCGCCACTTTTCTTTGCTTGTCCTTTGACCCGCAGGCGGCTTAACATTCGCCAGTCACCTAACCAAACGAAGAGAACCGATCGACCATGCGCGCCCTTCTCGGGATCCTGATCTGCTTGTGTGCCCAACAGGCACTGGCCGATACCCGTTATGTTTCAGACAACATCTTTACCTTTATTCACAATGGTCCGGGTACCCAGTACCGGATCCTTGGCAGCGTCAAGGCGGGTGAGCCGCTGGACGTCAAGGCAGTGAACAACGAAGCCGGTTTCACCCAGGTGGTGGATGGTCGTGGCCGTGAAGGCTGGATCAAGAGCAGCGAGCTGCAGGGAGAGATCAGCCTGCGCGAACGGCTGCCCCAGGTGCAAAAAGAGCTGGAAGAGGCCAAGGCCCGCTTGCTGAACCTCAACGGTGACAACGAGAAACGCTTCACCGAGAAGGATGGCAAGATCGCCGAGCAGAGCAAGGAGATCGCCAGCCTGAAGGCTCAGCTGGCCAGCCAGAGCGAGGAGATGGGCAATCTCAAAGAGCAGAACGACGCCCTGACCCAGAGCTACGACAACCAGGAGCACGACATGCAGATGGACTGGTTCATCCGCGGTGGTGCCATGGTGGGTGGCGGCATCCTGCTCGGCATCCTTTTGCCCATGCTGCCCCGTCGTCGCAGCCGCGGCGATCGCTGGATGAACTGACAACGGCTGTCGGAAGCAGAGTGAAGGGTCGCCATGGCGACCCTTCTTTTTTGCCTTGAGAAAAATTGTATACAAAATGAGGCGATGGATTTTACCTGGTTAGCATATGGCGCCGATATAGTGCGCCATATGAGCCAATCAGCGATCTTTGTTAATAACAGGCAACAATTTCATTTCATCTATGGGTCGATATTGTATACATTATCGGCGTTTCGGCGGCACGGCCGCCTTCGTCGATATCAGCCCTAGGGCGTACAGGAAGACCCCATATGTTCAAAGCTACCCAAGTGCTTGCCGCTGACTATGTACCCTCCGATCTGGCCGCCCTGCGCGAAGCCATCACCCAGAACTACGTGGTGGATGAAAATGCCTATCTGGCCGAGCTGTCGGCCATGCTGCCGGGGGACGGCGCCTCGCTGGAACGGGTGACCCAGCGTGCTCGCACCCTGGTGACCAAGGTGCGCAAGGAGAGCGGCTCCGGCGACGGCATCGACGCCTTCTTGCAGGAGTACAGCCTGGATACCCAGGAGGGGATCATCCTGATGTGCCTGGCGGAGGCGCTGCTGCGCATTCCCGATGCCGAGACCGCCGATGCCCTGATCAAGGACAAGCTCTCCGGCGCCAACTGGTCGTCCCATTTTCGCAAGAGCGACTCCACCCTGGTGAACGCCTCCACCTGGGGGCTGATGCTGACCGGCAAGATCATCAAGCTGGACAAGAAGCTGGACGGCAACCCGGCCAACCTGCTGGGCCGCATGGTCAACAAGCTGGGGGAGCCGGTGGTGCGCTCCGCCATGTACGCCGCCATGAAGATCATGGGCAAGCAGTTCGTGCTGGGGCGCGACATGAAGGAAGCCCTCAAGGCGAGCCGCAAGTCCCGCGAGAAGGGTTACACCCACACCTACGACATGCTGGGGGAGTCCGCCCTGACCCTGGCCGATGCCGACAAGTATTTCGGTGACTACCAGCGCGCCATCGAGGCGGTGGGCAACGAGCGCATCAGCGACGGCGGCCCGGCCCCCTCCATCTCCATCAAGCTGTCGGCGCTGCATCCGCGCTATGACGTGGCCAACCGCGAGCGGGTGCTCGGCGAGATGTGCGAGCGACTGGTGGGACTGGTACGGCTGGCCCGCGACAAGGATGTGGCCATCAGCATCGACGCCGAAGAGATGGACCGCCTCGAGCTCTCTCTCGATTTGTTCGAGCAGCTCTATCGCTCCGATGCCAACCGCGGCTGGGGCAAGCTCGGCATGGTGGTGCAGGCCTACTCCAAGCGCGCCCTGCCGGTGCTCTGCTGGTTGACCGGACTGGCCCGCGAGCAGGGAGATCTCATTCCGGTTCGCTTGGTAAAAGGCGCCTACTGGGACAGCGAGCTGAAATATGCCCAGCAGGCCGGCCTGCCAGGCTATCCGCTGTTTACCCGCAAGGCGGGTACCGACATCTCCTACCTTGCTTGCGCCCGCTACCTGCTGAGCGAGCCGACCCGCGGCTTCATCTCGCCCCAGTTCGCCACCCACAACGCCAATACCGTGGTCAGCATTCTGGAGATGGCTGGCGATCGCCAGTTCGAGTTCCAGCGTCTGCACGGCATGGGGGAGGAGCTGCACAACGCCGTACTGAACGAACATCCCGGCCTGCACTGCCGCATCTATGCGCCGGTGGGTGCCCACAAGGATCTGCTGCCCTACCTGGTGCGTCGCCTGCTGGAGAACGGGGCCAACACCTCCTTCGTCCACAAGCTGGTGGACCCCAACACCCCGGTCGACTCCCTGGCCGAGCACCCGCTGCGTACCCTCAAGCGCTACTCCAGCCTGGCCAACGATCGCATTCCGCAGCCGGTGAACCTGTTCAGCGACCGCAAGAACTCCAGCGGCGTCAACATGAACATCGTCTCCATCCAGCGCCCCTTCTTCGCCAAGCTGAAGGAGCTGGAGAGCAAGCAGTGGCTGGCGGGCCCCATCGTCGATGGCGAGACCCTCAAGCGCAACGAGGCCCGCGTGGTGCTGAGCCCGCAGGATGTTAGCCTGACCGTCGGCAAGATCCACTGGGCCGACGAACAGGCGGTGGAGCAGGCGCTGGCCTCGGCCCATGCCGCCTTCCCGCGCTGGCGCGAGACCCCGGTGAGCGAGCGTGCCGCGGCGCTGGAGAAGCTGGCGGATCTGCTGGAAGCGAACCGCGAGCAGTTCATCTCCCTCTGTACCCGCGAGGCGGGCAAGCTGCTGCAGGATGGCATCGACGAGGTGCGCGAGGCGGTGGACTTCTGCCGCTACTACGCGGTGCAGGCCCGCAGCCTGATGGGGCAGGCCACCCTGCTGCCGGGTTACACCGGCGAGATGAACGAGTTGTTCCTGCAGGGGCGTGGCGTGTTCGTCTGCATTAGTCCGTGGAACTTTCCGCTGGCGATTTTCCTAGGACAGGTCGCCGCGGCGCTGGCTACCGGCAACACCGTCATCGCCAAGCCTGCCGAGCAGACCGGTCTCATCGCCCACCTGGCAGTGACCCTGGCCCATCAGGCCGGCATTCCGGGCGACGTGTTGCAACTGCTGCCGGGTGACGGTGCCACCGTCGGTGCCAAGCTGACGGCGGATGCCCGCATCGGCGGCGTCTGCTTCACCGGCTCCACCGAGACCGCCAAGCTCATCAACATGACCCTGGCCCAGCGCGATGGCGCTATCCTGCCGCTCATCGCCGAGACCGGCGGTCAGAACGCCATGATCGTCGACTCGACCGCCCTGCCGGAGCAGGTGGTGCGCGACGTGGTGAGCGCCGCCTTCCAGAGTGCCGGCCAGCGCTGCTCCGCCCTGCGGGTGCTCTACCTGCAGGAAGAGATCGCGCCGCGGGTGCTGGAGATTTTGACCGGTGCCCTGCAGGAGCTCAAAGTGGGCAACCCGGCCGAGCACAACACCGACGTGGGCCCGGTCATCGACGCCGAGGCCAAGGTCGGGCTGGATGCGCACCTGGTGCACATGATCCCGCGTGCCCGCCTGATCGCCCAGGCACCGATGCCGGCCGTGACCCTGGGGGGCCACTTCGTGCAGCCGACCGCGCTGGAGATCGGCTCCATCCGCGAGCTGACCCGCGAGCAGTTTGGCCCCATCCTGCACGTGGTGCGCTACGCCGCCCGGGATCTGGACAAGGTGATCAGCGATATCAACGGTACCGGTTACGGCCTGACGCTGGGGATCCACAGCCGCAACGAATCCCATGCCGAGGAGCTGGCGAGCCGCATCAACGTGGGCAACGTCTACATCAACCGCAACCAGATCGGCGCCATGGTCGGGGTGCAGCCGTTCGGCGGGCAGGGCCTCTCCGGCACCGGTCCGAAGGCGGGCGGCCCTCATTACCTGAGCCGTTTCATTACCGAGAAGACCCGCACCATCAACACCACGGCGGTGGGCGGCAACGCCTCCCTGCTGGCGATGGGCGACGCCTGATCTACCGTGTCCGACATCAGGCCGCCTGCGGGCGGCCTTTTTCATGGGCGTTCTCATGAGCGTTGAAAAGCCGCCATCTTGGGGTCGCCACCCGGCTTGCCGCGTCTTAATATGGTGGCCGGTTGTCGCTTTCATCCGTCACCGCCGCCCAGCCACGGGCGTGCATTCCGACCGACGTCACAACAAAGAGTGCTGCATCTATGCCATTAACCGAACAGGCCCGCTGGTTCGTGCTGGGGGGCGATCACCTCGTCCTGCTGGATGACCAGGGGCGCATTCCACAAGGCCTCCGTGCCTGTCTGCCCAGCCACTTGCAGCATGCCGCCTTTGAGCGCTTTGACGAGTGGGACGGACTGCCCTGCCTGCTGCTGGATCTGGGGGAAGAGGTTGACACCGCGACCCTGACTCCCTTGCGCCAGCTGATGGTGGTCGGGGATGAAACGGGTTTTCAGCTGGCCGGCCGTGCCTGGCAACTCGCCACCTTTCGCCGCACCCACCGCTTCTGCGGCGAGTGCGGCGCCCCCATGAGCCCGAAGGCGGGGGAGTGGGCGCAAGGGTGCCGCCATGGCCACGTCGTCTATCCGCGCATCTCCCCCTGCATTATCGTGGCGGTGCGCAAGGGGCCCGCCATCTTGCTGGCGGCCCACCGCCGTCATTATCAGGCGGAAGATCCCATGTATACGGTGCTGGCCGGCTTCGTGGAGGCGGGGGAGAACCTCGAGCAGTGCGTGGCGCGGGAGGTGTTCGAGGAGAGCGGCATCCGGGTGCGCAACGTGCGTTACGTGGCGAGCCAGCCCTGGCCGTTTCCCCACAGCCTGATGATGGGCTTCACCGCCGATTATGAGAGTGGCGAGATCCGGGTGCAGGACGAAGAGCTGGTGGCGGCCGATTTCTTCGAGGCCGACGGGCTGCCAAGGCTGCCGCCCCACGGCACCATAGCGCGGCGGCTGATCGCGCTCAGCCTCGGCGACCAAGCCTGAGGGATGCAAAGAGGGGCGCTTGTTTGCGCCCCTTCACATCTTTGCACTCCAACGGCGGCGGCAGGCGTTTGAGCCGCCCCCCACCGCGCACAAAGTGGTATCATATCCGCCATTTTATGCTGGATATGACTCAGGAACTGGGATGAAAGAGCTGAAGAACGATCGTTACCTGCGTGCCCTGCTGCGCCAGGAAGTGGACATGACGCCGGTATGGATGATGCGCCAGGCTGGCCGCTATCTGCCGGAATACAAGGCCACGCGCGCCCAGGCGGGGGATTTCATGTCCCTGTGCCGCAACGCCGAGCTGGCTTGTGAAGTCACCCTGCAGCCGCTGCGCCGCTATCCACTCGATGCCGCCATCCTCTTCTCCGACATCCTCACCGTGCCCGATGCCATGGGTCTCGGTCTCTATTTCGAGCAGGGTGAAGGCCCGCGCTTCGAGCGTCCGATCACCTCCATGGCCGATGTGCAGGCGCTGCCGGTGCCGGATCCGGAAGATGAACTCGGCTACGTGATGAACGCGGTGCGCACCATCCGCCGCGAGCTCAAGGGCGAAGTGCCGCTCATCGGCTTCTCCGGCAGCCCCTGGACCCTGGCCACCTACATGGTGGAGGGAGGCAGCTCCAAGGCGTTCACCAAGATCAAGCAGATGATGTATGCAGAGCCGCAGACCCTGCACCTGCTGCTCGACAAGCTGGCCGACAGCGTGATTAGCTATCTCAACGCCCAGATCAAGGCGGGTGCCCAGGCGGTCATGGTGTTCGACACCTGGGGCGGCGTGCTCACCCCGCGCGACTACCGCGATTTCTCTCTGCAGTACATGCACAAGATCGTCGACGGCCTCATTCGCGAGCACGACGGTCGCCGCGTGCCGGTCACCCTGTTCACCAAGAACGGTGGCCAGTGGCTGGAGCAGATCGCCGCCACCGGTTGCGATGCGCTGGGTCTGGACTGGACCACCGACATCGCGGACGCCAAGCGCCGGGTCGGCGACAAGGTGGCGCTGCAGGGCAACATGGATCCTTCCATGCTCTACGCCAGCCCGGCCCGCATCCGTGAAGAGGTCGCCTCCATCCTGGCCGGTTTCGGCCACGGCAACGGCCACGTTTTCAACCTGGGTCACGGCATCCATCAGGATGTGAACCCGGAGCATGCCGGCGTGTTCGTCAACGCGGTACACGAGCTGTCCGCCCAGTACCACGGCCGCTGAGCGCCGTTGACAGCACAGTGAACAACGGGGCCTGCGGGCCCCGTTTTGCTGCCTGCGGCGGGGGCTGCATCCTGACCGCCGCTCGGGTTACACTGCAACCCGGTAGCGGGCGATCGACGGCAGGCGGGCACGGCAAGGTGCACCCCGGGCCTGACGCCCTAAGGTCATGGCTGGAGGCAGGATGAGCAACAGGTTGTTGGATTGGGGTATCGACCTTGGCGGTACCAAGTGCGAATGCGTGGTACTGGAAGGGGACGAGGTGCTGCTGCGCCATCGCATTCCCACCGAGCGTGCCGGCGGTTATGAGCACATGATCAGCCAGATCGCCAAACTGGTGGCAGAGTGCGCCGACAAGATCTGTCAGCGGCCGACCCTCATCGGCATGGGGACGCCGGGGGCGCGGGATCCGCAAACCGGCCTGATGAAGAACTGCAACACCACCGAGCTCAACGGCAAGCCGTTCAAGGAAGATCTGGAGCGCCGGCTCGGCGTGCCGGTGCTGATCGCCAACGACGCCAACTGCTTCGCGCTGGCGGAAACCCATCTGGGGGCGGTGCGCCAGCATCACCCTGATGCCAAGGTAGTGTTCGGCATCATCATGGGTACCGGAGTGGGCTCCGGCATCGTCATCAACGGCCGCATCCTCAACGGCCACCACGGCATCGCCGGCGAGTGGGGCCACAACGTGCTCTCCCCCGACGGCCCCGAGTGCTACTGCGGCAAGCGCGGCTGCGTCGAGACCTTCATCAGCGGCCCGGCGCTGGAGGCCTGGTACGAGGCCAAGGCCAAGCGTCACCTCTCGCTGGCCAAGATAGCGGCGGCGACGGCTCACGACCACGTGGCCAAGCTCACCATCGACCGGCTGCATCTGCTGTTTGGCCAGGCGCTGGCCAACGTGGTCAACATTCTGGATCCGGATGTGATCGTCATCGGCGGCGGGGTCGGCAACGTGCAGAGCCTGTACAGTGTGGGACGGGAGACTATTTTGCCCTTCCTCTTTAATCCCCGCTTCGCCACCCCCATTATTGCTCCAGCCCTGGGGGACAGCGCCGGGGTATTCGGGGCGGCACTGCTGGCCCGCGGTGAATTTCAGGATGCCCTGCTGTCGTGAGTCAGCCATCCGCTTGTCCCTTTGTCCCAGCTAAGGACCCAGAGTTTTCATGATCAAGATTGCCATCAACGGGTACGGGCGGATCGGCCGCAACGTGCTGCGGGCCCTCTACGAGAGCGGCCGCGACAAGAACATCAAGATAGTGGCCATCAACGAGCTGGCCGCCCCCGAGGCCATGGTGCACCTGACCCGCTTCGACACCAGTCACGGTCGCTTCCACCATCCGGTGCAGCTGGCCGGCAACAGCATGCTGGTGGGGGAGGATCTCATCTCCCTGTTCGCCGAGCGGGATCCGTCGCGCTTGCCGTGGCGGGCGCTGGGGGTGGACGTGGTGCTGGACTGCACCGGGGTGTTCGGCTCGCGGGCCGATGCCGAGCTGCATCTGGCGGCGGGGGCGGGCAAGGTGTTGTTCTCCCATCCGGCCGAGGCGGACGTGGACGCCACCATCGTCTACGGGGTCAACCATCAGGTGCTGACCGGGCGCGAGCGGATCGTCTCCAACGCCTCCTGCACCACCAACTGCGTGGTCCCCGTCATCGAAACATTGCATCGAGAATTCGAGATAAATTGTGGTACTATTACGACAATTCATTCGGCCATGCATGATCAGCAAGTCATCGATGCCTACCACAGCGACTTGCGTCGAACCCGCGCTGCCAGCCAGTCCATCATCCCGGTGGATACCAAGCTGGCCAAGGGGTTGGAGCGGATCCTCCCCCACTTCGCCGGCAAGTTCGAGGCGATCGCGGTACGGGTACCGACCATCAATGTAACGGCAATGGATCTCAGTATTACTGTTCGTAAAAAAGTGACGGTTACTGACGTAAATCAAGCCCTGCAACGGGCATCCAGAGGTACATTAAGCGGTATTCTGGATTACACGGAAGAGCCACTGGTCTCCGTAGACTTTAATCATGATGCTCACTCCTGCATCATTGATGGTACCCAGACCCGGGTCAGCGATGCCAACCTCGTCAAGATGTTGATGTGGTGTGATAACGAATGGGGCTTCGCCAACCGCATGCTGGATACCACCCGGGCCATGATGGCCGCAGGCTGAGAGCCTGCACCGGGCGCAAGGTTACTGTTTTTAACATTACCTGAAAATATAGAGGACTGAATATGTCTGTTATCAAGATGACTGACCTGGATCTGGCGGGCAAACGCGTTCTGATCCGTGCTGACCTGAACGTGCCGGTAAAAGACGGCAAGGTCACCTCCGATGCACGTATCGTGGCGACTCTGCCGACCATCAAGCTGGCTCTGGAAAAGGGCGCCAAGCTGATGATCACCTCCCACCTGGGTCGTCCGACCGAGGGTGAATACAACGAAGAATTCTCCCTGGCTCCGGTTGTCAACTATCTGAAAGACGCACTGTCCTGCCCGGTTCGTCTGGCCAAAGACTACCTGGATGGCGTAGAAGTCGCCGCCGGTGAGCTGGTTGTGCTGGAAAACTGCCGCTTCAACAAAGGCGAGAAGAAGAACACCGAAGAGCTGGCCAAAAAATACGCCGCCCTGTGTGACGTCTTTGTAATGGATGCGTTCGGTACTGCTCACCGCGCCGAAGGCTCCACCTACGGTGTGGCCCAGTTTGCACCGGTCGCCTGTGCCGGCCCGCTGCTGGCGGGTGAACTGGAAGCCCTGGGCAAAGCCATGCTGAAGCCTGAGCGCCCGATGGTTGCCATCGTGGGTGGCTCCAAGGTCTCCACCAAGCTGACCGTACTGGAATCCCTCTCCAAGATCGCTGACCAGCTGGTGGTCGGTGGTGGCATCGCCAACACCTTCATCGCTGCTGCCGGTCACAACGTCGGCAAGTCCCTGTGCGAGCACGACCTGATCGACACCGCCAAGAAACTGGCTGCCGAAACCAACATCCCGGTGACCACCGACGTGGTTGTGGGTGCCGAGTTCTCCGAGTCCACCCCGGCCACCATCAAGTCCGTCGCTGATGTGACCGACGGCGACATGATCTTCGACATCGGCCCTGACTCTGCCAAGGCCCTGGCCGACATCATCATGAACGCCAAGACCATCCTGTGGAACGGCCCGGTCGGCGTGTTCGAGTTCGACCAGTTCGCTGAAGGCACCAAGGTGATCGCCGAAGCCATCGCTGCTTCTCCGGCCTTCTCCATCGCTGGCGGTGGTGACACCCTGGCTGCCATCGACAAGTTCGGCATTGCCGACAAGGTCTCCTACATCTCCACCGGCGGCGGCGCCTTCCTGGAGTTCGTGGAAGGCAAGGTACTGCCGGCTGTTGCGATTCTGGAACAGCGCGCCAAAGCCTAATTGACCCGAGACGGGGGGCAAAAGCCTCCCGTTTCGTTTATCATGTGCCCGCTGTGCCGGTTCATGATGAACCCCCCATTTTTTATTAACGGCATACGAGAACAGGACGATTAAACATGTCTAAGAAAATTTTCGACTTCGTAAAACCCGGCGTGATCACTGGTGATGACGTTCAGAAAGTGTTCGCCATTGCGAAAGAGAACGGCTTCGCTCTGCCGGCCGTCAACTGCGTCGGTACCGACTCCGTCAACGCCGTACTGGAAGCTGCCGCCAAGGTGAAAGCACCGGTTATCGTTCAGTTCTCCAACGGTGGTGCCGTGTTCACCGCCGGTAAGGGTCTGAAACTGGAAGGCCAGCAAGCTGCCATCATCGGTGCCATCTCCGGTGCCAAGCACGTTCACGCCGTTGCCGAAGCCTACGGTGTACCGGTCATCCTGCACACCGACCACGCTGCCAAGAAGCTGCTGCCGTGGATCGACGGTCTGCTGGACGCGGGCGAGAAGCACTTTGCCGAAACCGGCAAGCCGCTGTTCTCCTCCCACATGCTGGATCTGTCCGAAGAGTCTCTGGAAGAGAACATCGACATCTGCTGCGAGTACCTGACCCGCATGGCCAAGATGAACATGACTCTGGAGCTGGAACTGGGTTGCACCGGTGGCGAAGAAGACGGTGTGGACAACAGCCACATGGACCAGTCCGCCCTGTACACCCAGCCGGAAGACGTGGCCTACGCCTACGAGCGTCTGTCCAAGATCAGCCCGCGCTTCACCATCGCTGCCTCCTTCGGCAACGTACACGGTGTTTACAAGCCGGGTAACGTCAAGCTGACCCCGTCCATCCTGGATGCTTCCCAGAAGTACGTTTCCGAGAAGTTCGGTCTGCCGGCCAAGTCCCTGGACTTCGTATTCCACGGTGGTTCAGGTTCCACTCTGGAAGAGATCCGCGAGTCCATCTCCTACGGCGTGGTGAAGATGAACATCGACACCGACACCCAGTGGGCGACCTGGGAAGGCATTCTGGGCTTCTACAAGAAGAACGAAGCCTACCTGCAAGGTCAGCTGGGCAACCCGGAAGGCGCCGACAAGCCGAACAAGAAGTTCTACGATCCGCGTGTATGGCTGCGTGCCGGCCAGACTACCATGATCGCTCGTCTGGAGAAGGCTTTCTCCGACCTGAACGCCATCGACGTACTGTAATTCGTTACGGTAGTTTGATTGCATGAAAAGGCGCCCTGCGGGGCGCCTTTTGCATTGCAGCATGGCGGGGTCGCCAGCGGACGTGAGCAAGGTGTCTTTCGAGGCACCTTTTGCATTTCTGTGATCCCTGCGGGCTGGATTGGTGGCGGGTGGCTGAGTATTATCGATGACAGGCCGTTTATTTTAGTAAACGCAACGCTATCAAGGCAGGATGCTGAGCATGCAGGCAGGAAAGCACTACCCCCATCAGGAGCACGTGGCCTCCTATTACGCGGCCACCCGTAACGACAATCAGCAGTGGCCTGAACTCAGTGGCGAACTGAATGCCGAGGTCTGCATCATCGGCGGCGGTTTTACCGGGCTCAACACCGCCATCAATCTGGCCGAAGCCGGTTACAAGGTGGTGTTGCTGGAGGCCAACCGCATCGGCTGGGGCGCCTCCGGGCGCAACGGCGGTCAGCTCATTCGCGGTATCGGTCACGACACCAGCCAGTTCGCCCGCTGGATTGGTGACGAGGGTGTGCGCGATCTCGACCTGATGGGGCTGGAGGCGGTCGAGCTGGTGCGCGAGCGGATCGAGCGCTTCAACATCGACTGCGACCTGCGCTGGGGCTACTGCGATCTCGCCACCCGTCAGCGCCATCTGGCCGGGTTTGCAGAGGAGGCGGCGCATCTGGCGAGTCTCGGCTACCGGCATGAGGTGAAGCTGGTGGCACGGGAGGATATTCACAGTGTGGTGGGCTCGGATCGCTATATCGGCGGCATGATCGACATGGGCTCCGGCCATCTGCACCCTCTCAACTTGGCGCTCGGTGAGGCGCGTGCGGCGGCCAGCCTGGGTGTGGCCCTGTTTGAGCAGTCCAGAGTGGTGCACATCGACTATGGCGATCGGCTGCAGGTCACCACCGCCCACGGCCGGGTCAGTGCCGACTACCTGGTGATCGGCTGCAACGCCTATCTCAACGACCTCAACCCCGAGCTGGGGGGCAAGGTGCTGCCGGCGGGCTCCTACATCCTCGCCACCGAGGTGCTGGAGAAGCGGCTGCGCCAGCGCCTGCTGCCGCAGAACATGGCGGTGTGCGATCAGAACGTGGCGCTCGACTACTACCGCCTCTCCGCCGACGGCCGGCTGCTGTTTGGCGGTGCCTGCAACTATTCGGGCCGGGATCCTCGCGACATCAAGGCCTTCATGCTGCCCAAGCTGCTGCGGGTGTTTCCCGAGCTGGCGGATACCGCCATCGAATTCCAGTGGGGCGGCATGATAGGCATCGGGGCCAACCGGCTGCCCCAGATCGGCCGTCTGCCGGAGCAGCCCAACGTCTTCTATGCCCAGGCCTATTCCGGCCACGGTCTCAATGCCACGCACATGGCGGGCAAGCTGGTGGCGGAGGCGATCAAGGGGGAGAGCCGGGGTTTCGATCTGTTTGGCAGCGTGCCCCACATGACCTTCCCCGGTGGCCCGGCGCTGCGCTCGCCATTACTGGCGCTCGGCATGCTCTGGTACCGCTTCAAGGATATGTTTTGAGGGGCGCTGGATCTGGTGCGCCACGGCGTGGTGGTTGGTCGGATTGATACTGCTATTTGGCTGGAGCAGTCAAACAATCAGCGTCCGCCCACCCCGTGTGTTGAACGGGGCTGCGCGCCGGCTAGCGAGGGGATAGGGCGGATACCCAGGCCTGAGTCAGCCTGGGTATTCTGGCTGGCTAAGCTCAGTGCGCAGGCTCGGCCAGACGCCAGCCCTGCTCGGTTTTCATCATCCACACTTCGGCCTGCTGCGGCAGCACCTGGCCCGCCTCGAACTCGCCGTATTTGCGTTCCAGCTCCATCAGTCCCATCTCCTGCTGGAAGGGACCGACCCTGTCATAGACCAGATCCTCGTCGTGCAGCACCTGCAGCTGTTCCATGCCCTGCTTGAAGTGGAGCTGGTAGCTCACCTTGACCAGATAGACCCCCTCCATGCGCTCTTCCTTGTCCAGGATGGCGAAGTCACTGATCTCGAACAGATTGGCGTCGGTGTCTGCCTGCAGTTTGGCGGTGACCTGGGTCCGGATTGCCTCTTCACCTGGACCTGCGTAACAGCCATACAGCCAGAGGGCCAGCAGGGGGATGAACCACTTTTTCATCAAAACTCCGGACGAACGAGACGGGAAAGCGCAAATATTGCCACGCTGTCGATCATATACAAGGGATTGCCGGAAAAATGGCGGTCAAACCGGAGGCCCGCACGGTTGCAGGGGCCACCCGGCCTCAGCGCAGCTTGTCCAGCTGGCCGAGAAATTCGGCGGGCCCCATAAAGCCGGTGACCCGCTGGCCGCTCACCTCGTTGCCGGCGCGGTCGAAGAAGATGAGGGTCGGCAGCCCCAGTACGTTGAGGCCGTTGAGCAGCTCCACATCGGCATCGTCGTTGGCGGTGACGTCCGCCTGCAGCAGCACCATCTGGCCGAACCGCTCGCGCACGGCGGGGTCGCTGAAGGTCTTGTGTTCGAATTCCTTGCAGGCCACACACCAGTCGGCATAGAGATCGAGCAGCACCGGCTTGCCGCGGGCGGCGGCCAGCTGGGTCTTGAGATCGTCCAGCGTCTTGATGCGAATGAAGGCTGGCGTCTCGGTCTGAGCGGCTGCGCTGGCCCCCTGGGGCGGCAGCAGCAGGTCCTTGCCCACCACCACGGCGCTGATCATGGCCAGCAGCAGTACGAAGCCGCGCAGGCTGCGACCCACCGAATGGCCCTGATGCTGGTTGTGATGATAGAGGTAGCCGCACAGCAGCAGCCCCCAGCCGAGCCAGGCCAGGGTGGTGACCTGATCGCTCCAGAGCCTCGAGAGCAGCAGGATGGGCACCGCCAGCAGTGCAAATCCGAACAGCTGTTTGATCACGTCCATCCAGGCGCCCGCCTTGGGCAGCAGCTTGCCGCCCGAGGTGCCGAGCAGCAGCAGCGGCAACCCCATGCCGAGCGAGAGGGCGTAGAGAGCCGCGCCGCCGAGCCAGAGATCGCCGCTCTGGGCCACGTAGATCAGCGCTCCCGAGAGCGGCGCCGTGGTGCAGGGGGAGCAGACCAGACCGGAGATCATCCCCATGATGCCGACTCCGAGCACCGAGCCGCCCTGCTGGCGGTTGGAGAGGCCGGACAGCCGGGTCTGCAGGCTACTCGGCAGTTGCAGGGTGTAGAGCCCGAACATGGAGAGCGCCAGCAGCACGAACATCACCGAGAGGCCGATCAAGACGTAGGGGTGCTGCAACGCGGCCTGGAATTTCAAGCCTGCCGACGCCACCACCAGCCCGAGCAGGGTATAGGTCATCGCCATCCCCTGCACGTAGACGAAGGAGAGCAGGAAGGCGCGGCGGGTGGAGAGGCTATGACCCGCCCCGGCTATGATGCCGGTCAGGATGGGATACATGGGGAAGACGCAGGGGGTGAAGGCGAGGCCGAGCCCCAGCGCGAAAAAGGCGGCGACGCTGAGCCAGAAGCCCTGGCTGCCGAGGGCGGCCGCCAGCTGATCCTGCTGGCTGCTGGCCGGTGTGGGCTGGTCAGGTTGCTCGCTCTGTTGGGCGGTGAGCGGCTGGATGCTGATCAGCTTGTCGGTGGGGGGATAGCAGAGGCCGTCGGTACAGCCCTGATAGCTGATCTTGAGGCTGGCCTGCTGGCCGGCCTCGGTCAGGGTGACGGGGATCTGCACCTCCCGGTAATAGACCTGGGTCTTGCCGAAGAAGTCATCTTCATGCTCGGTGCCGGCGGGCAGCACCGGTTCCTCGAAGGCGAGGTTTTCCCCCTTGAAGCGGAAGCTGTGGCGGTAGAGGTAGTAGTCGTCGGCGATGCGCAGGCGCAGCAGCAGCTGATTGCCCTGCTGTTCGCTCTCGAGGACGAACGCCTCGTCCACTTTCAGAAATTTTGGCTGGGCGCTGGCTTCGATGCCAAGGGCGCTCAGCAGATCCGTGCTGCTGGCGCGGGCCGGCAGTGAGCCCAGGCCGGCCAGCAGGGCACAGAGCAACAGCAGGGGAAAGAGCAGGCGAGACGGAGTCATGAGGTTTCCTGTTTTATCCAGTCGAGATAGGGCTGGTGGCCCTGGCTTGTGGGCAGCGCCAGGATCTCCGGCACCTCATAGGGGTGATGAGCAAGAATGCACTGGCGCAGCGGCTCGAACAGGGCGGCGTGCGACTTGATGATGAGCTGGATCTCCGTGGCCCGTTCGATCTGACCCTGCCAGCGATAGACGGAGGTGAGGCCGGGCAGCTGATTGATGCAGGCCGCCAGCCGCTGGTTCAGCAGTTGTGCGCAGATGAGGTCGGCACTGGCCTCATCCGGGCAGGTGCAAAGCACCAGAATGGTGTCGGTCATGGTGAAATATCTCGTCCGATCGGGGCGGCTCGGCGCCCGTAAACCAGTGGCTACTATACCTAGCGACGGGTCAAATAGCATCTGGCGCACTTTGCGGCTGCGACATGAAAATAAGTGGGGGGCATGAGATAGACGCTGTCAGAGCGACAAGGCAGAATGAGCGGGCTTGTTCCCATTCGACGTAAGGAAATGTATGACCCAACAGAATGAGCAGCAGAGAAACCGCATGTTGAGCCTGTTGCGCGAAGGTGAGCGCCGTATGTTGGTGCAACTGGCCGGTCTGCTGCGTACCAGTGCCGATGAAATCAATGCCGAGCTGGAAAAAGAGGAGTTGCTGGATACCCTCGAGCAACCGGTCACGGTGGAGTATCTCAACGGCGTGGTGCAGCACCATCTGTTCGAGCGCCTGCACAAGGGTGACATGGTCGCGGCCCAGCGACTGCTGACCCAGTACCAGAGCGACATCGAGGCCATGCTGACGCAGGAGTCGGCCGAGGCAGAGGCCCCGACCGAAGAGCTGAAGGCACAAGCCTGAACGCCGCGGCAGGCCCGCCGGGCTTGTCCTCCCCCAGCACCATCATGCCCCTTGCATGATGGTGCCTCGTTTTTCCTGCCGTTTTTTGCCGTCGTTCAACCCAGTGCGTTCTGCTGCCACTGGCCCGGGATCGGGTACACCTTGTCATAGCTCCAGTTGTAGATGAAGGCGTAGACCAGATAGAAGGTCACGAAGCCGATGTTGAGCGCCAGTGCCGCCAGCAGGGCAAGATCCAGCCACCAGGCGATGACCGGCAGGGTCAGCGCCATGAAGCCCCCTTCAAAACCGAACGCATGGACTACGCGTTGCCACAAGGTCTTGTGCGGGTGACCCTGGTACTTGAGCAGCAGCTTGTCGAAGCCGATGTTGTAGACATAGTTCCAGACGGTGGCCAGCACCGAGAACAGGATGGCCAGCGGCCCCATGTGGCTGAGCTCGATACCTGTGACCCAGCTGGCCAGGGGGGCGGCGATGAGCAGACCTATCACTTCAAAGCCGATGGCATGGCGGATACGGTCGTTGCGGGTACGCATAAATTCCTCTCTTTAAACAGGTATGTTGACTGACTGGTTGGCAATCTATCCCTATTTGTTGATAGTTTCACGTTGGTATCCATCGCTAAAATAGATAGGTGACCGCATTTGCAGGAGCAGAACGATGAATCCATCGTTGGAACAACTCAGGGTATTGCTGGCCGCCGCACAGGCCGGCTCCTTTTCGGCGGCGGCGCGCCAGCTGGGCAAGGCGCAGTCGGTGGTCAGCACCGCCATCGCCAATCTGGAGATAGATCTGGGGCTCGAGCTGTTCGATCGCAGCGGCCGCTATCCGGTGCTGACCGAGGCGGGCGTGCGCATCAGCCAGGAGGCCGGTATTTTGCTGGCCCAGAGCGAGCGACTGCAGGCCATCGCCGGCGAGCTGGCCACCGGCGTCGAGTCGCGCCTGACGCTGGCCATCGACGATGACTCCCACCTGCCCTGGCTCGGCTCCGTGCTGGAGGGATTCGCCACCCGCTACCCGACGGTGGAGCTGGAGCTGTTGTTTCCGTTGATGGAGGATCTCACCGAGATGCTGACCAGCGGCCGCGCCCAGCTCGGCATCAGCTATCAGAAGGAGCACCCGCAGCGGGAGATCGTCGCCCGCTCGCTGGGGGGCGTGCCCATGCCGTTGGTGGTCTCCCCCGAGCATCCGCTGGCCCACAAGGCACCGCTGCGGGAGAGCGATCTGCAGGGGGCGCGCCAGTTGATGGTGACAGGGCGGCGGGAAGGGACTGAGCGTCATCGCTTCCGCCTGTCGGCGCAGGTGTGGTGGGTCGAGGGGGATCTGGGGGTACTCGAGCTGGTCAAACTGGGGCTGGGCTGGGCGGCGGTGCCCGATTTTCTGCTGCACCGGCCGTTGGCCCGGGGCGAGGTGGTGGTGCTCAAGCCGGACTTCATTACCCAGCCGGAGCTGGCACTGGAGCTGCAGTGGCATCGCGCCCGCCCGCTCGGGCAGGCGGGGCGCTGGCTGAAGGAGGCCCTGCTGGCGCGGGCACGCTAGCAGGGCTCTTCGCTTACTCGGTCAGCTGATAGGGGAGGGGCTGCAGGCTCAGGCTTGAGCCCTCTTCCTGCTTGAGCCGGAAGCGGGCGTCGGCTTCGGTGTCCTTGGGCAGCACGGCGGTGAGCCACAGCTCACCATCCTGCTGCCAGGCGTTGAGTACCATGCCGCTGCGGCGCCAGTTGTCACCGAGCTGGATCTCCAGGGTGTCACCGCTGGCAACCGGCGTAGTGGCGGTGCCGCTCAGCACGAACAGGGCGCGGTTGTTGGCGCCACGATACTTGGCGCGGGCCACCGTCTCCTGCCCCATGTAGCAGCCCTTGGTGAAGCTGATGCCATCGAGCGCCTGCAGGTTGAGCATCTGGGGAATGTACTCACCCTGATGCACTGCCTCCAGATGGGGGATGCCGGCCTTGATCTCCAGTCCCCACCAGAGCGACTCGGGGCCGCTTGGCAGGGTCAGCGCCAGCGGCTGTTCGCTGACCAGCAGCCAGCGATCGGCCTCGACTCGCACCGCCATGCCACCCTCGATGAGGCCACTCTGCTGCAGGCCGTATTGCCCTGCGATCCAGCCATCGGTCCCCTGACCGGCCACGCCGACCGCCTGGCCGTGATTTTCGCTGATCTCGACCTTGGCAAAGATGGCGAACTTCTTGAGCTCGGGCAGCTGGCGGGCCAGCACCGACGGCTTGGTCAGCATCAGCAGGCGATCGCTCAGGCAGAGCAGGCGAAAATCGCTCCACAGCTTGCCCTTGGGATCGCAGTGGCCACCCAGGGTGTGCTGGCCCGGCTGCAAGGCGTTGACGTCACAGGTGACCTGACCCTGCAGGTATTTGGCGCGATCCTGGCCGCTCAGGCTGGTGATGGCCAGATCGGTCAGAGGGAACAGGGTTGGCTCGGCGGGAAGGGTTGGCAGGCTCACGATGGCATTCCAGAGACAGAAAGTATGTGACCTGCATGGTAAAGACGTAAGGAATGTTTGTCAGCCGGAAAATCCAGCTGTTACCATCGCCGGGTCTTTGTAAGGAGAGTTCCATGTTGAGCCCAATTGAAAAATCCCGCCTGAAGTGGGCCTGCCGCCGTGGCATGCTCGAGCTGGATGTGATCTTTATGCCTTTCTTCGAACACGAGTTCGACGGTCTGAGCGAGGCGGAGCAGCAAACCTTCATCCGCCTGCTGGAGTGCGAGGATCCGGAGCTGTTCCGCTGGAGCATGGGCCACGGCGTGCCGGAAGACCCCGCGTTTGCCGCCATGATCCCGCTGATCCTGGAGCGCAATCAGGCCCGCCACGATCGCCAGCGCTGATCTGCCCGTACGGGTGTCGATGCCCGTCACCGTCTCCAGGCAGCAGCGCCTGCTGCTGTTGTCGCTGTTTCTGCTGATCCTGTGGCCGCTGGCCGCCCTGATCCACGGCTGGCAGTGGGCTCTGTTGCTGCCCTGCTGGGGGTTGGGGTTGTGGCACGCCTGGCTTGGCGCCAGCCGGATGAGCGGTGTGCTGGAGTGGGATGGGCAGTGGCTCACCTGGCAGGGTCGTCGTTATCTGCTGGGGACCGGCAGCCGCATCTGGCCCGGGGTACTCTGGCTGCAACTGGTGACGGCGGAGCGTCCCGCCATCCGGCTCTGGCTGTTCAGCGATGCGCTGTCGCCAGCTCATTACCGTACGCTGGCCCGCGCCATCCACTTCTCCCAGCCGACCCGCTAAGCTCTCTTCCCCATAAAACAGATGACCCCGCCGGAGCGAGGTCATCTGGATATTGCTTCTTATTGCTTGCTGCAGAAGTTAGTCCCGCTCTGGCGTCAGCACGGTCGGCTTGGAGTCCGGCTGCATGTCCGGGTAGTCCAGGTTGTAGTGCAGGCCGCGCGACTCCTTGCGTTGCAGGGCGCAGTTGACGATGAGTTCGGCCACCTGCAGCAGGTTGCGCAGCTCCAGCAGGTTGTTGGAGACCCGGAAGTGGGCGTAGTACTCCTGCACCTCCTGCTTGAGCAGGTCGATGCGGCGTTTGGCGCGGGCCAGGCGTTTGTTGGTACGCACTATCCCCACGTAGTCCCACATCATCAGCCGCAGCTCGTGCCAGTTGTGCTGGATCACCACCAGTTCGTCCGAATCTTCCACCTTGCTCTCGTCCCACACCGGCAGACGGGGCGGCTCCACGCTCATCGGCAGCTTGGCCAGAATGTCGGCCCCCGCCTGATGGGCATAGACCACGCATTCGAGCAGGGAGTTGGAGGCCATCCGGTTGGCGCCGTGCAGGCCGGTGTAGGTCACCTCGCCGATGGCGTAGAGGCCGGGGATGTCGGTCTGGCCGTTGTTGTCGATCATCACGCCGCCGCAGGTGTAATGGGCGGCAGGGACGATGGGCATCGCCTCCCTGGTGATGTCGATGCCGACCGCGAGGCAGCGCTCGTGGATGGTCGGGAAGTGCTTGATGATGAAGTCGGCCGGCTTGTGGCTGATGTCCAGATACATGCAGTCGGCGCCGAGCCGCTTCATCTCGTGGTCGATGGCGCGGGCGACTATGTCCCGTGGCGCCAGCTCGGCCCGCTCGTCAAACTCCGGCATGAAGCGGCTGCCGTCGGGACGGCGCAGGTAGGCCCCCTCGCCACGCAACGCTTCGGTCAGCAGGAAGTTGGGGTCATCGGGGTGGAACAGGCTGGTGGGGTGGAACTGGTTGAACTCCAGGTTCGCCACCCGGCAGCCGGCGCGCCACGCCATGGCGATGCCGTCACCTGAGCTGACGTCCGGGTTGGAGGTGTACTGATACACCTTGGAGGCGCCGCCGGTGGCCAGTGCCACGAAGCGGGCGCGGATCACCTCGACCTGCTCTGCGTTGCGGTTCCAGACATAGGCGCCGAGCACCCGGTTGCCGGGCAGACCCAGCTTGCGGGTGGTGATGAGGTCGACCGCGTTGAAACGCTCCATCAGCTGGATATTGGGGTGAGCGCGCACCTGATCGATCAGGGTGAGCTGTACCGCCTTGCCAGTGGCATCCGCCGCGTGGAAGATGCGGCGATGGCTGTGGCCCCCTTCGCGGGTCAGGTGATAGTGGGATTCGCCCTCGGCGTCCTCCTCCTGATCGAAGGGGACTCCCTGCTGGATCAGCCACTGGATGGACTCGCGGGCGTTGCGGGCGGTGAACTCCACCACGGCCGGGTCACACAACCCGGCCCCGGCGTTGAGCGTGTCGCTCACGTGGGATTCGATGCTGTCGGTCTCGTCGAACACGGCAGCGATGCCTCCTTGCGCATAGAAAGTGGCCCCTTCACTGATGGGCCCCTTGCTCAGAACCAGGACTTTGGCCTGGTCTGCCAATCGCAACGCGAGAGACAAACCGGCGGCACCGCTGCCAATGATCAGTACGTCGCAAAGGTATTCAACACTTGCTTTCATAAGTATCATTGGCCTGGATTAAGAACTGGCACCATGGTAGCCCAAGCGAGGGTGGTGATGCAGCCTGCGTCACATTTTTTTCAATGCAAGCGAACTTTCCCTGATTCCTCCTGTCTGAACTTGTGCGCTTAGGAAGGGCCGGAAAAGAAAAACGATAACCTGATGGGGGTTTTACGGCTCTGATGAGCGACCAGAATCTACTGGACGAACAGCTGGTTGAACGGGTCCAGCGTGGCGATAAAAATGCATTCAACCTGTTGGTAAAAAAATACCAGCACAAGGTGGTCAACCTGGTGGCCAGGTATGTCAACAACCCGGGCGATGTACCGGATGTGGCGCAGGAGGCATTCATCAAAGCCTACCGTGCGCTGCCGACATTCCGTGGCGAGAGCGCGTTTTACACCTGGTTGTACCGGATCGCCGTGAATACGGCCAAAAATTATCTGACCTCTCAAGGGCGCAGGCCGCCCAGCAGTGACGTAGAGGCGGAAGAGGCAGAATACTATGGCGGTGGCGAAGCCTTGCAAGAGGTGGCTACCCCGGAAAACCTGACGCTGACCGACGAGATCAAGCGCACCGTGTTTTCTGCCATAGAAGCTTTGCCGGAAGACTTGAGGACAGCTATCACCCTTCGCGAACTGGAAGGGCTGAGCTACGAAGAGATTGCCGAAATCATGGATTGTCCGGTGGGTACGGTGAGATCCCGCATCTTCCGGGCGAGGGAAGCAATCGATAAAAAGCTGCAACCTCTGATCGAGAATTAACTGGGGAAAGACAGGTTAACTTATGGCAACTAAAGAGCAACTCTCGGCCCTGATGGACGGTGACTTGAGCGATGTTGAGGTTCTGAACGAGCTGGGAACGGATCCGGCTCTGCAAGACACCTGGTCTCGTTACCACCTGATCGGTGATGCCATGCGGGGGGACCTGCCGGTCAATCTGCAACTGGATCTGAGCGACAGCATCATGGCTGCGCTGGAAGATGAACCCACCATCCTGGCGCCCAAGCCGGTGGAGAGCAAACCTGCCGCACCGCAGCCGGGTACCGCCAAGGTCGTGCCGTTTCTGCGCCGTGCCGGCCAGCAGATGGGGCAATACGCCATCGCCGCCTCGGTCGCTGCCGCCGTCATCTTCGGGGTGCAGCAGTATCAGGGGCAGGATGGTCTGCCGACCAACCCGGTACTCAACACTATCCCCGTTGGTGGCAGTGCCTCACCGGTGAGCGTGCACTACCCGCAGGATGGCAACCGGGCCACTGCCCGTCAGCAAGGGCTGAGCGAGCAGCAGATGCAGGAGCAGCGCGAGCGCATCAATGCTTTCCTGCGTGACCACCAGTTGCAACAGCGTCTGCTGCAAGACAAGCAGATTCAGGAATAACGGATTTAGGGATCAGAACGTGCGCCAGTCCAGCCGTATTTTGCTGGCCTCTCTCCTGCTGATCAGTGCCAAGGCCTCGGCCGACGACAAGTCGGCCGAGGCCTTGTTGCAGCAGATGCAGAGTGCCGTCTCGCAACAGAATTTTGAATTGTCCATGGTCAAGGCCCGGCAGGGGCGCCTCGAACCCATCCGCTTCAGCCATGGCGTGATCGATGGCAAGGAGGTGGCCCACCTCAGCTATCTCGATGGCAAGACCATCGAGTATCTGCAGCGCCAGGATGAGTACACCTTCTTCGAAAATACCCACGAACCCTACACTCTCAAGGGCGCCCGCTTCCCAGGTGTGTGGGCGAGCCTGGTCAGGATGCCGCTGCCACGGGTGCTGGAGAGCTATGACCCCGTGCTGGCCGGTCGCAGCCGGGCGGCCGGGTTGGTGGCTCAGGTAGTGCGGCTGGTGCCCAAAGAGGCCGACAAGTACGGTTTCGTGCTCTGGATCGACGAGCAGAGCCACCTGCTGGTGCGGGTGGACATGGTGGATCGGGAAGGCAATCTGGTTGAACAGGTGCTGGGGGTGGATCTGGACAGGCTGCCTGCCCCGGCGCCCTGGCTGGTGAAGCTGGCTGGCAGCAAGCTGCCTCAGGCGCTGGCACTGGAAGACGCTTACCCGGCGCCACAGCAGCAGCTGAACTGGCACCTGACCTGGTTGCCGGAGGGGTTCAAAGTGCTCTCGCGGGATCGGCATCAGCTGGTGACCACCAGCCTGCCGGTGGATTACATGATGCTCTCCGACGGGCTGGTGGATCTCTCGGTCTACGTTGCCCGGGTCGATCCCAAGCAGGCGGTGCGCCAGCAGTTGATCCGCCAGGGTGCCACCTCGCTGGTGAGTTATGTCAATGACGTGGGGGTCGAGATCACCGTGGTGGGGGAAGTGCCGGCCGATACCGCCAAACGCATCGCCGAGTCGGTGCAACCGCTGGCCCGCAATGAGACCGTCCAGTAGTTGCCGATGCACTGTTGCTTGCCCAATCCGGGCAGTCATGTTCAGATTGGGTCAATCTCTGTCTAGTTAATGTGGAACCGTCTTGTGAGTGGAATGAGCGAAGAGCTGGCAACCGTAGTGGCCATTGATGGACAACATGCCTGGGTGGAGTGCGAACGGCGCTCCGCCTGCAGCGGTTGTCATCAACAGTCCAACTGCGGCACCGGCACGGTAGCCAAGGCGTTTCCGTTGCAGGCGCAGCGGCTGCGGGTGGCGCTCACCATCGAGGTGAGCGTCGGCCAGCAAGTGAGGCTCGGCATCCCCCAGGCGAGCATTCTGCAGGGGGCGGCGCTGGTCTACGTGCTGCCGCTGTTCTGTCTGCTGGCGGGAGCCCTGCTGGGGCAACTCTGGCTGGCTCCCTTGCTGTCGGCCGGGGAGGGGGTCACCATCCTCAGTTGCCTGCTGGGCGGCCTTATCGGATTTTCACTGGTTCGTTACTTTTCCAACCGGCTCGATCAGGGGGTTTATGGTCCCCGCATGCTGGGTGTGGTTCTGCCTACCCGCCACCTCTCCTGACACTGTCCAGGCCTGTATTTCTGGTGCTTCGTCGACTAAAGATTGGCCGTCGACCGGGTTATCCAGTAAAATCCTGCCTCCATATCCGGCCCTAACCTAATTTTGAGTGATTCTTGCTCGATGAAACACATTCGTAACTTTTCGATTATTGCGCACATCGACCACGGTAAATCGACCCTGTCGGACCGTCTGATCCAGACTTGTGGCGGCCTGTCCGACCGCGAGATGCAGGCTCAGGTGCTTGACTCCATGGACCTGGAGCGCGAGCGCGGCATTACCATCAAAGCACAGAGTGTGACCCTGAACTACCAGGCACAAGACGGTAACACCTACCAGCTGAACTTTATCGACACCCCTGGCCACGTGGATTTCTCCTACGAGGTCTCCCGCTCGTTGGCGGCCTGTGAAGGGGCGCTGCTGGTGGTGGATGCCGGCCAGGGGGTTGAGGCACAGACTCTGGCCAACTGCTATACCGCCATGGAAATGGATCTGGAAGTGGTGCCAGTGCTGAACAAGATCGACCTGCCGGCTGCCGAGCCGGAGCGGGTTGCCGAAGAGATCGAAGACATCGTCGGCATCGACGCGGTCGATGCGGTGCGCTGCTCCGCCAAGACCGGCCTGGGTGTTGACCTGGTGCTGGAAGAGATCGTGGCCCGGATCCCGGCGCCGGAAGGTGATCCGGATGCGCCGCTGCAGGCGCTGATCATCGACTCCTGGTTCGACTCCTATCTGGGCGTCGTGTCGCTGGTGCGGATCAAGAACGGTTCTCTCAAGAAGAACGACAAGATCAAGGTGATGAGCACCGGTCAGGTGTGGGGTGTCGATCGTATCGGTATCTTCACGCCCAAGCAGGTGGACACCATGGGGCTGGGTTGCGGCGAGGTAGGTTGGGTTGTCTGCGGTATCAAGGACATCCACGGCGCGCCGGTGGGCGATACCCTGACCCAGGCCAAGAACGGTGCCGAGAAGGCGCTGGCTGGCTTCAAGAAAGTGAAACCGCAGGTGTATGCGGGTCTGTTCCCCATCTCCAGCGATGACTACGAGTCGTTCCGTGACGCCCTCGACAAGCTCTCCCTGAACGATGCTTCCCTGTTCTTCGAACCGGAGAGCTCCACCGCGCTGGGCTTCGGCTTCCGTTGCGGCTTCCTCGGCATGCTGCACATGGAGATCATCCAGGAGCGGCTGGAGCGTGAATACGATCTGGATCTGATCACCACGGCGCCGACCGTGGTCTACGAGATCGAGCTGACCGACGGTACTACCATCCACATCGACAGCCCGGCCCAGATGCCCGCCATCACCAGCATCAAGGAGATGCGCGAGCCGATCGCCGAGTGTCACATCCTGCTGCCGCAGGAGTACATGGGCAACGTGATCACCCTTTGTATCGAGAAGCGCGGCGTGCAGACCAACATGGTCTACCACGGCAAGCAGGTGGCTCTGACCTACGAGATCCCGATGGCGGAAGTGGTGCTCGATTTCTTCGACCGCCTGAAGTCCACCAGCCGTGGCTATGCCTCGCTGGACTACGGCTTCAAGCGCTTCGAGACCTCCGACATGGTCCGTCTGGACATCATGATCAACGGCGAGCGGGTCGACGCCTTGGCCATCATCACCCACAAGGAGAACGCCCAGTACCGCGGTCGCCAGGTGGTGGAGAAGATGCGCGAGCTGATCCCGCGCCAGATGTTCGATATCGCCATCCAGGCTGCCATCGGCAACCAGATCATCGCTCGCAGTACCGTCAAGGCGCTGCGCAAGGACGTGACCGCCAAGTGTTACGGTGGTGACGTGAGCCGGAAGAAGAAGCTGCTGAACAAGCAGAAAGAAGGTAAGAAGCGGATGAAGTCTCTGGGCCGTGTCGACGTGCCGCAGGAAGCTTTCCTCGCAATTCTCCACGTCGGAAAGGACTAATAGGATGGCAAGCACGTTTTCCCTGATCCTGGTGGTGGTCTGCGCGATCACCGGTGTTATCTGGTGTCTGGACAAGATGATCTGGTCCAAGCAGCGGGCCGCCAAGATTGCCGTGGCCCGTGCCCACGGCGGCGCCCATCTGGACGAGAAAACCCTGGCCAAGGTGGCGCCGGTGCCGGTCTGGATCGAACAGACCGCCGGGGTATTCCCGGTCATCACGCTGGTGCTGATCTTGCGTTCGTTCATCTTTGAACCGTTCCAGATCCCGTCGGGCTCTATGATGCCCACCCTGTTGGTGGGCGACTTCATCCTGGTGGAGAAGTTTGCCTATGGCCTCAAGGATCCGGTGACCAACACCAAGTTCCTCGAGACCGGTGAGCCCAAACGCGGCGACGTGGTGGTGTTCAAGTATCCGCTGGATACCCGGGTGGACTACATCAAGCGCGTAGTCGGCATGCCGGGGGATCGGGTCATCTATCGCAACAAGGAGCTGATGATCCGGCCCAAGTGCGATGAGCAGGAAGGGAAAACGTGCCCGGGCTTCCAGAAGCTCGACGTCAAGTTTGAACAAAGGGGTGAATTTACCCAGATGGGGATCCCGCTTGACCGCTATACCGAGCAGCTGGGCGAGGTGTCTCACGAGACCCTGCGCAACCCGCTGATGCCCGATATGGTCGGCCGTTACTACCGCCAGCCCGGTACCTACCCAGACGAATGGGTGGTGCCGGAAGGCCAGTACTTCGTGATGGGTGACAACCGTGACAACAGTACCGACAGTCGTTTCTGGGGCTTCGTGCCCGAGCAGAACCTGGTCGGCAAGGCGGTCGCTATCTGGATAAGTTTTGAATTCGAGCGCGAAGAAGGCTCCCTGCTGCCAAGCTGGGTACCGACAGGGGTGCGCTTCAACCGCATTGGCGGAATCAAGTAAATGAATATCAAGATGAACAGACTGCAGTCCCGTCTCGGGCATGTCTTTCAGGATCAAGAACTGCTGACCCGGGCGCTGACTCACCGCAGCGCCGGTTCCCGTCACAACGAGCGACTGGAATTTCTGGGTGACTCCATTTTGAGTCTGGTGATTGCCGATGATCTCTTCCACCGCTTCCCGCAGGCGGCGGAAGGGGATCTCAGCCGCATGCGCGCCACCCTGGTGCGCGAGAAGACCCTGGCCGAACTGGGCCGGGAGTTCGACCTCGGGGATCACCTGATCCTGGGACCGGGTGAGCTGAAAAGCGGCGGTTTTCGCCGTGAATCGATTCTGGCCGACACGGTCGAGGCGGTGATCGGTGCCGTCTATCTGGATACCAATCTTGAGACGGTACGGACACTGCTGCTGGGCTGGTACGCCAGCCGCCTGGACGAGATCAAGCCGGGCATAGAGCAGAAGGATCCCAAGACCCGTCTGCAAGAAATTCTGCAGGGAAGCCGCAAATCCCTGCCGACCTACACAGTGACCAACGTCAAGGGCGAAGCCCACAACCAGGAGTTCACCGTCCAGTGTGACGTGGAAGGCCTGGATGGTCCGCTGGTCGGGGTCGGCACCAGCCGTCGCAAGGCCGAACAGGCCGCTGCGCAGCAAGCATTGGAAAAACTGTCATGACAGATACTACCCATTCAACAAGGCGCGGTCTTTTGACACAACAGGCATTGGAAACACTGGCATGACAGATACCACTTACTGCGGCTTTGTCGCCATCGTGGGCCGCCCCAACGTGGGCAAGTCCACCCTGCTCAACAAGCTGCTTGGCCAGAAGGTCAGCATCACCTCGAAGAAGCCCCAGACCACCCGTCACCGGATCCTGGGGATCGACACCGAGGAGAACTACCAGACCATCTATGTCGACACGCCGGGTCTGCACATCGAAGAGAAACGGGCCATCAACCGCCTGATGAACCGCGCCGCCACCAGTTCGCTGGGGGACGTGGCCATGGTGGTGTTCATGGTCGACGGGACTCACTGGACCAAGGACGACGAGATGGTGCTGGGCAAGCTGCGCCACCTCAAGTGCCCGGTGGTGCTGGCGGTCAACAAGATCGACAACGTCAAAGAGAAAGAGGATCTGCTGCCGCACCTCGAGTGGTTGGGCCAGCAGATGAACTTCGCCCACATCCTGCCCATCAGTGCCGAGAAGGGCACCAACGTGGAGAAGATCCGCGAGTGGGCCAAGGATCTGCTGCCGGAGAACGTCCACTTCTTCCCGGAAGACTACGTGACCGACCGCTCCTCCCGCTTCATGGCCTCCGAGATCATTCGCGAGAAGCTGATGCGCTTCACCGGTGAGGAGCTGCCCTACTCGGTGACGGTGGAGATCGAGCGCTTCAAGGTGGAAGAGAACGGTCTCTACCATATCCATGGCCTCATTCTGGTGGAGCGCGATGGCCAGAAGAAGATGGTCATCGGCAACAAGGGCGAGAAGATCAAGACCATCGGCACCGAGGCGCGCCTCGACATGGAGCGGCTGTTCCAGAACAAGGTGCACCTGGAGCTGTGGGTCAAGGTCAAATCCGGTTGGGCTGACGACGAGCGCGCCCTGCGCAGTCTCGGCTACGGTGACGACTGATTGCTGACCCCGGCTTTCGTCATCCACAGTCGGCCCTATCGGGAGACCAGCCAGCTGGTCGAGGTTTTCACCCAGGATAGTGGCCGTTTTACTCTGGTGGCTCGCGGTTCCCGCGGGCCACGCTCGCCTCTGAAGGGGCTGTTGCAACCCTTTACCCTGCTTACCATCGCCTGGCGCGGCAAGGGCGATCTCAAGAATCTCACCCAGGTGGAGTGCCCGGATCACTCCCTGCGGCTCGGCGGCGATCGCCTCTTCTACGGCCTCTATCTCAACGAGCTGGTCTACTACCTGCTGGAAGCCCACACCCCTTTCCCGGAAGTGTTTGACGCCTATGCCCGCGCCATCATGGCGCTGGCCGACGGCGAGACACCGGAGCTGCCGCTGCGCCGCTTCGAATTCCTGCTGCTGCAGGCGCTCGGCTACGCGGTGGACTTCGAATATGCCGCCGACGACGAGTCGCCGATCCAGCCCGAGCTGCTCTACGGCTTCGAGCGTGAATTGGGCTTTGTCGCTTGCGAGCGGGCGCCGGATCCCCGTACCCTGTTTCTCGGCGCGCACCTGCTGGCCTTTGCCGAGGGGCGCTTCGACAGTCCGCCCCTGCTGCAGGCGGCCAAGCGTTTCAGCCGGCTGGCACTGCAGCCCTATCTGGGGCGGCGGCAGTTGAAGAGCCGGGAGCTGTTTTTGAAGCGACGAAGCAGTCTGGGTTAACCACTTTTCGACGTTACCCGACATGGCAAGCATGTTACCTGGGTCCGATTACGCTGCGCTAATCGAACCTACAAGCTGATATACGGATATCCGCGCGGTAGCCGCGCAGTCAACAGATGAAGAGTTTCAAGGAGTCCTCAATGAGTGAAATCTATCTGGGTGTGAATATCGATCACATCGCTACCCTGCGCAACGCCCGCGGTACCCAGTACCCGGATCCGGTACAGGCCGCCTTCGTGGCCGAGCAGGCCGGTGCCGATGGCATCACTGTGCACCTGCGCGAAGATCGCCGTCACATCACCGACCGTGACGTGGAGATCCTGCGCCAGACCATCCAGACCAGAATGAACCTGGAGATGGCGGTGACCGAAGAGATGATCGGCATCGCCTGCCGCATCCAGCCCCACTTCGTCTGCCTGGTGCCGGAGAAGCGCACCGAGGTGACCACCGAGGGGGGTCTGGACGTGGCCGGCCAGCTGGACAAGGTGACTGACGCCGTGGCCCGCCTCTCTGCTGTGGGTGCTCAGGTATCCCTCTTCATCGATGCGGATCCGCTGCAGATCGATGCCGCCGCCGAGAGCGGTGCCCCCTTCATCGAGATCCATACCGGCCGTTACGCCGATGCCACCACGGATGCCGAGCGCAATGCCGAGTTCAAGCGCATCGCCGCCGGTGCCTCCTACGCCGCCGGCAAGGGCTTGAAGGTCAATGCCGGCCACGGCCTGCACTACCACAACGTCAAGGCCATCGCCGCCATCCCCGAGCTCTATGAGCTCAACATCGGCCACGCCATCATCGGCCGCGCCGCCTTCGACGGCCTGGCCAAGGCGGTCAGCGACATGCGCCTGCTGATGCAGGAAGCCCGTCAGGGGATCTGAGCTGTCGGCAGGGGCTGAGCCCCGCGGCACGAAGAAAAAGGGACGCCACGGCGTCCCTTTTTGTCAGCTCAAACTTGGTCTGGGTCAGGACTTTTTCGCAGCCGCGGGTTTGGCTCCCGCCGGGGTCAGCTCTAGGGTGATGAGCTCCAGCGGCGCCAGGGTGATGAGGCGGGGGGCATCGAGGGTGGCCGGCACGCTGGCATTGCTGCCGTAGCGGGGCTGCACCGTGAAGCGGGTGGCCTCGCCCGCCGGGATCTCCAGCTGGCGCTGAGGCTCCAGCAGGAATGTCTGCGGCTGGCTGGAGGGGTTGCGCAGGGTGATGAAGGCGCGGCTCGGACTCCAGGCCGCCCAGCCATACACCGCCAGCAGGGTGGGGTCGCCGCCGATCCAGTGGCTGTCGAACAGCACGGCCTGGTTCTGCTGCGACCAGAGAGCCGCCTTGGCCAGCAGGTCCCAGTCCTGGCCGCTCAACAGTTCCGGCGTGAGATAGAGCTCCTGCAACTGGGTGCCGGTGGCGAAGTAGCTCCAGGCCTGATCGGCGAAGTCCTGCGGTGACTGCCGATCCAGATGCTTGGCCTGTTTGGCATAGACCAGCCCGTGCAGCATCAGGGAGTTGAGCGGGAACAGGGGGCCGTTCTTGACGATGGAGCGATAGGTCTCGGCATCCCGGTAGGTGATCCACTGCTGCACCCTGGAGCCGGGTCCGTAGAAGTTGATGTCATCGCCGCCGCGCCAGATCGAATCGGCAAAGAACAGCCAGGCAGGGGAGGCGGTGGTGCCGGTGGTCAGGTTGATGAACACCTTCGGATTGGCGGCCCGCGCATCTGCAATCAGGTGGATGGCGGCATCGAAGTCGCTGGTGAAGCGGCTCCCCTCGATCAGCTTGTCCGCATTGCCGGTCCCGTCGAACTTGAAGTGGGTGACCCCCTGATCCTTGATGAGGGATATCACCTTCTGGTGGAAGTTCTGGTAGTAGACCGGGCCGGAGAGGGCGAACTTGCCATCGCTCAGCTCATAGCCGAACTCGGCGGCATGGGAGACCCGCTCATCCCTTGGCTTGTTGTAGCCACCCCAGGGGGAGAGCCAGATCCCGAGCTGGGCATGGTAGCGTTCGGCCGCGCGCTTGAGCTTGCTGAAGCCGTTGGGGAAATCCTTGCTGAAACCCCAGTTGCCTAGTCGATCGTCCCAGCCATCGTCAAACAGAAAGCCGTTCATGGGCACGCCGCGCCGGCTGATCAGCGCCTCGCCGAACTGATCGATGCGCTTGAGTGCCTCGGCCTCCGTGTAGGGATTGAAGAAGCCGATGTCGAGCCAGGAGTTGTAATGCAGGTAGGGGGCGTAGGGGCGATCGCGGGCCTCGTTGAGGAAGCGGTTGAAGTCGCGCCTGAGCTGACCCTCGCCAAAGGTGCCGACATAGGTGCGATAGCTGAGCGGCTTGCCCTGGGCGAGCGGCAGCTTGAGCGGGATCAGCTGGCTGACGCCACCCTCGTAGGCCCGGGTATTGACCAGCGGATTCTGGGGGGTAATGAAGAAGCTGTCGCTGACGATGGGCGAGCTGTTGATGGCGCCATAGACAAACGGTGCCTGGGAGTGAAAGGGAAGCATGGAGAAGCCGTTGATCTTTTTGCCGTTCTTGAGGGTGTCGAGGGCAAAGTCGATGCTGGCGTAGCGCTTGTCCCGGCCCAGCCGGATGGCGCTCTTGACCACGAAGTCGGCATTTTCCAACGCCATCTCGATCCGGTCGTCGCTCTTGGTAAATGCGGTGACCTTGAAATCGGCGGAGGGGGTCAGCCGATCATCCGTCCCCTTGATGTCGAACAGGTTGTCTGAGCGAATGAGATCGCCGTTGGCGGTATTGGTGAAGGTCAGCTCCCGGAACTTGCCGGCATCGGTCTCGACCTTGATACGGTACTGGTCACCCTCCAGCGACAGGGTTTCGGCCTGGGCGAAGGGGGTCAGCATGAGCAGCAGCGTCATGGCGGTACGTGCGTGCATGGTTGTCTCCACATGTTGATGTGAGTGAGGTGTGAGTCGGCAGAACCTCGCCTGTGATACCGGGATGGAGGCGGGCCCGCCGCAGCGGGCCCGCCTTTGGGATTACAGCTTGCCGTCGCTCATGCACATGTGGATCTTGGCGGCCACCACCTCCTCCATGGCGGCCATGGCGGGTACCAGATACTGGCGCGGGTCGCTGGCGTCGGGGTGGGAGGCCAGGAAGGCCTTCATGGCGTCGGAGAAGGCGATCTTGAGCTCGGTGGCCACGTTGACCTTGCACACACCGAGCTCGATACAGCGGCGCACGTCCCGGTCAGGAATGCCGGAGGCGCCGTGCAGCACCAGCGGCACCGCGACCCTGGCCCGGATGGCGGCGAGGCGCTCGAAGTCGAGGCGCGGCTCCTCCTTGTAGAGGCCGTGGGCCGTGCCGATGGCGACGGCCAGGGAGTCGATGCCGGTGCGCGCCACGAACTCGGCCGCCTTGTCCGGGTCGGTCAGATGGGCGTTGGCGGCGTCCACGATGAGGTCATCCTCCTGGCCGCCGAGCTGGCCCAGCTCAGCCTCCACGCTCGCCCCCATGCGGTGGCAGAAGGTAACGACCCGCTGCACCTTGGCGACGTTCTCCTCGAACGAGAGGTGGGAGGCGTCGATCATGGCGGAGTGGATGCCGGCCTCGACCTTGTAGTGGATATCCTGCTCGTCCTCGTGGTGGTCCAGATGCAGTACCAGTGGAATGCGGTACTGGTGGGCTGCCGAGGCGCAGATGGAGACCAGGTACTCGACCCCGGCGTGGCGGTAGGTGCCCGGCGTGGCCGCCAGGATCACCGGGGAGTTCAGCTTGGCGGCGGTGCGGGCCACCACCTCGACGGTCTCCAGGTTGTGGATGTTGAAGGCAGGCACCGCATAGCCGCGGCGCTGGGCATCTTTGAGCATTTCGTGGGACGAGATCAGATACATGAGGACTCCTTGGCACCCTGGCGGGCACCAGCTTCAGGGAAAGAGAGCGGGGTTGGGGCGGGGAGGATCTCCCGGCCCGCCACCCAGATGTGTTGTTGATTGAGTTCCGCGGTCAGGGCGAGCAGATTGGCCTGCTTGCCGACGGCCAGCGAGCCGAGGCGATGTGCCATCCCCAGCATCCGGGCCGGTGCCAGCGAAGCCATGCGGATGGCCTCCGCCAGCGGTACGCCGGCCAGCTGCACCATGTTGCGCACGGCGCCGAGCAGGGTGAGGGTGCTGCCCGCCAGGCCGCCGGTGTCGGTGCGCACCACCCCGTCCTTCATCTCCACCCAGTAGTCGCCGAGCAGGTAGTGACCGTCCGGCATGCCGGCGGCGCGCATGGCATCCGTGATGAGCAGCAGGCGATCCCTGGCGCAGCAGTGACAGAGTCTGAGCACGCTCGGATGGACGTGGTGGCCGTCGGCGATGAGCTCCAGCCAGGCATCGGGGTGCACCAGCCCCGCGCCGACCATGCCGGGTTCTCTGTGGTGCAGGCCGCGCATGCCGTTGAAACAGTGCACCAGCCCGGAGGCCCCCGCCGCCAGTGCCGCCATGGTGGTGTCATGGTCGGCGGCGGAGTGACCCAGCATCACCCGGATGCCGGCCGCCTTGAGGTGGCAGATGGCCGCCAGGGCGTTGGCCTTCTCGGGGGCGAGGGCGACGACCTTCAGGGTGCCGCGCGCCTGGCGCTGCAGCTGTGCCAGCTCGGCCAGGTCGAGTTCCCGGAACAGGGCAGGATCGTGGGCGCCCTTGTTGTCGGGGGTGAAGTAGGGGCCCTCCAGATAGCTGCCGAGCAGCTGGGCGCCCGGCATGCCGCTCTCCATGGCATCGGCGACCCGGCTCAGGGCGCGCGTGATGGCGGGTAGCGGGGCGGTGACCGTGGTGGCGAGGAAGGCGCCTACCCCTTCCGCCGCCTTGGCGAGGGAAAGCCGGGCCAGCACGCCGGCTTCCTCGTCCATCACGTCGACGCCGGCCCCGCCGTGCACGTGGCCATCGATGAGGGCGGGCACCAGCAGCTCGACCTCCCGCACCGGGTCGTCGGCCGGGATGGGGTCGATGGCGGTGATGACGCCGCCCTCATGGGTCAGTACCTGGTGTGTCAGCCAGCCCTGCTCGGTCAGCAGGCGACGGGCGCGGATCCGCTCTGCCATCTAGATCCCCTCCTCGGCCAGGGTCTCGGCCCGCTCGCGCGCCAGCTCGTCCACCAGGCTGGTGAGGCCGCGATGACCGCAGCACAGCGCCTGTTCACGAAACTGGGACGGGGTCAGCTCGCCGCGCTCCATCACCATCTCCAGCAGCAGCTGCAGATTGGTGCCGGTGACCACCTCTCGCCCGGGCTGGCGCAGCGCCAGGGTGGAGGCGACCCGAAACGGGGTTCCCCCCAGCAGGTCGGTCAGAAAGACCACCCCATCCTCTCGCTCAACCTGAGTCAGGGCGGTTTCGCACAGATCCTGCAGCAGGGCCGTGGTGGAGGACTCGGGAAAGTCGATGGCGACCACCGCCTCCTGCTCGCCGAGGATCTGCAGCATGGCCTGTTCCATGCCGCTGGCGAAGCCGCCGTGTCCGCAAATGATGATGCCCAACATAACCTGTTCCTTTACAGCAGAGGGCCGGCCTGGTGCCGGCACCGGATTAGAGGAAGCCTGCAAACTTGCCGACGATGCCGAGTACGACCGTGATGACGATGAGGCGCAGCGGGCTCCAGCCGCGGCGGATCAGCCCATACATGGCCAGGGTGTAGAGGAGCGGCAGGAAGGCGGGCATCAGCTTATCGAGCACGTCCGCCTGCAGCTTCACCACCGCATCGCCGGCAGTGATCTCCAGGGTGGTGCCGAGCCGCACATAGGTGGCGACCAGGGCACCGATCACCGTCATGCCGACGATGGAGGCGGCATGGCCCACCTTGCGGGTGTTGGCCTTGATGAGCGGAATGGCAGCCACCCCCATGCGGTAGGCGTAGTGCGCCAGCCCGAAGCGCAGGCCGAAGTGCACCAGGTTGAACAGCAGGAAGAAGACCACAGCCCCCATGATGGAGCCTTGCAGCGCCAGGTCGGCGCCGATGCCGCCGCAGATGGGCAGCAGGGTGAGCCAGAACATGGCATCGCCGATCCCACCGAGCGGGGCACCGACCGCGATCTTGGTGCTCTGGATGCTGTTGACGTTCTGCTTGGAGCGCTCCATCGCTAGCACTATCCCCATCACGAAGGTGACCAGGAAGGGGTGGGTGTTGAAGAAGCCCATGTGGCCCTTCATCGCCCGGGAGAGATCCTTGGGGTTGGTGTGGATCTTTTGCAGTGCCGGCAGCAGGCCGTAAAGCCAGCCGGAGGCCTGCATCCGCTCGTAGTTGAAGGAGGCCTGCAGCAGTAGGGAACGCCAGGCGAAGCGGTTGATGTCCTGGCGGGTCAGCTCGGCCCCGAGGTGCTGATCTTCGTAGACGTCGTCGGAGACGGTGCGGGTCGGTTGCGGCTCGGCCGCCTGGGCCAGCCGGGTGGCGGTGTTGTTAGATGCCATCTTCAGTTTCCTCCTGGATGGAGCGGGCTTGTGGCGCTGGGTCCTTGCGCATGAAATCGATCAGAGCCATGGCCAGGGCGGCCGCGGCGATGGCCAGCACCGGCAGCTTGAGCCAGGCGGCGGCAACAAAACCGAGGATGAAGTAGGGGATGTAGACGTTCTTCATCATGATCTTGAGCAGCACGGCGAAGCCGATGGCGGGCATGATGCCGCCGGCGACACCGAGGCCGTCGATGAGACGGGCGGGCAGCACATCGATGGCGGTCTTGGCGTGTTCGGCCCCGAAGTAGGTGGGCAGGAAGGCGCACAGGAAGTAGAAGGAGCCGAGCGCCAACAGCGCCAGGTAGTTGACCCGCTCGATGCCGCGCACATCCCCCTGTTCCGCCATCCGGTCACAGCGGGACATGACCCCCGACATCACCGAGAAGAGGAAGGTGATCCCCATCTGCACCGCCACCGCGAACGGCACCGCGACCCCGACCGCCACATCCGGCTTGACCCCGGTGGTGATGGCGAAGGTGGCGCCGACTATGGTGCCGATGATGACGTTGGGCGGCTGGGCGCCTGCCAGCGGGGCCAGCCCCATCCAGACCAGCTCCAGGGTGCCGCCCACCAGAATGCCGGTGGGCAGGTCGCCGAGGATCAGGCCCACCAGCGGGCCCAGTACCACGGGCCGGTGGAAGTGGGTCAGGCCGTTGAACAGGTCAAGCCCGGCGAAGAACGCCAGCATGCCCAGCAAGAGCCCTTGCAACAAACTGATTTCCATCACAATTGTCCTTAATCAGATGAGGTTGAAAATGTCCTGTGCCGGTTCGGTCGGCACCCCCTGGACAAAGCAGGCGACGTGGGCGTCCTGCAGGGCGCGAAACGCCGCTATGTCCGACTCGTCCACCGACACCGTCTTGTGGATCTGACGCTTGCCGTCGGCGTAGTGCATGTTGCCGACGTTGATGCGGGGGATGGGCACCCCGCCCTCCACCAGGGTGCGAAAGTCCGCCGGACTCTTGCACACCAGCAGGATTTTCTGGCGATCGGCGGCCTTGCCAATGTTGTCGATCACCTTCTGCAGGGGCCAGAAGCGCACTGCGATGCCCTCCGCCAGCACCATCTCCATCAGGTTCTGCTGGATGGGGTCCTCTGCGACTTCGTCGTTGGCCACCAGCACCAGATTGGCGCCGGCGAAGCCGACCCATTGCACGCCGACCTGACCGTGGATCAGGCGCTCGTCGATACGGCTCAGTACTATGTTCGGCATCAGACGCCTCCTTGCTGGTTGAACGAATAGATGTTGACCCCCTGCACGACCCGGTTGACCCGCCCGCTCGGGCAGGGGTTGTCCGGGGTGATGCCCAGCACCAGCGCGGTGTGAAAGGCGTAGTACTGGGCGTAGAGCAGGTAGCAGAGCGCCAGCTCGGCGTCGTCACCGTTGAGGGGGGTGGGCAGATAGATGTGTTCGCCGGCGCTGATGAGCGGATCCGGCCGGTCGGCCAGGGCGACCACCCGGGCGGCATGGCCGTCCTGGCGCAACTCGCCGAGCAGGTCCAGGTCGTACAGGCGGGTATAGGGATCGTTGGACACCATCAGCACGATCAGGGTCTGCCGATTGATGGCCGACTTGGGCCCGTGGCGAAAGCCGGTGGGGGAGTCGTGCATGGCCATCACCTGGCCGGCGGTGAGCTCCAGCAGCTTGAGGGCCGCCTCCTGGGCCACCCCCTGCAGGCTGCCGCTGCCAAGGTAGATGACCCGCTCCGGCAGCGGTCGATCCCACTCGGGCACCTTCAGTTCGGCCTGGGGCAGGATGGCGTCCCCCAGCGCGATAAGCTGCTGGCTGGCGATCGGGTTGAACTGGCGCGGCAGGAACACCGCCAGGCAGCTCAGCATCATGCTGGTCAGGCTGCTGGTCATGGCAAAGCTGCGGTCGTGGGTCTGGGGCGGCATCAGCAGCGCCAGGGAGCGAGCATCCTTCTGGCAGCGGCGATAGAGCTCCCCCTCACCGTTGCAGGTCAGCACCAGGTGGTGGCACTCACTCAGCAGCTGGCTGGCCAGCTCGACCGCCGCCACGCTCTCCGGGCTGTTGCCGGAGCGGGCGAAGGAGATGAGCAGGGTCGGGCAGTCCTGTGCCAGGTATTCGCCCGGATCGGTGACGATGTCGGTGGTGGCGATCGCCTCGAAGCGGCCGTTGAGGCGGGCACTGAGATAGGGGGCGAGGGCGCGGCCGGCAAAGGCGGAGGTGCCGGCTCCGGTCAGGATCACCCGCAGGTTGCCCCGCGACAGCAGGGGCAGCAGGAAGCGCTCTATGGTGGCGCGGCACTCCTCCACCATGGTGAGGGTCTCCCGCCAGGTGGCGGGTTGCTGGCGAATTTCACGGGCGGTGGCCAGGCCGTTGGCCGACCGCAGCGTCTCTTCTGGATAACCAAGGATCATCTCTACAACTCCTTATACAACCGGGGTCAGCCGGGAGTGGCTGGCGGGGACGGCGCTGCAGGCCGCTGCGTATTGGCGCAGCACCTCCTGCACCTGATCGAGAATGAGGTCGTGAACCCGGGGCGACAGCGTGCCCTGGCGCACCTTGCGGTATTGCAGCGGCAGGTGCTGGCTGAGCAGCGGCAGGGGAATGGGTTCGGCGGCCAGGTTGGCCAGCAGCCGGGCGTAACAGTCGTCGACCCGGCTGTCGGGCCAGTAGTAGCGAATGCGATCGGAATAGCTGTAGCCGCGGGCCAGCCGGCACTCGTTGGGGCTGCCCTGATAGTGGCTGCGCCAGAAGTCGGGGCGATCCAGCATGGTCTCTTCCAGCACCTGGCGCAGGCCCGAACAGGCCTTGGCCACCACCAGCTCCTCCTCGATGGCGGCAAGGGCAAACAGCGCCTCGCGCAGGGCGAAGGTGAGGGCGGGGCCGACCTTGAGGATGGCGAAGTGATCGCGCACCAGCTGGCGGTAGGCGTCCGGGGTCTGGTAATCGGTGGAGTGGGCCTCGAACACCAGATGGGGATAGGCCTCGATCATCCGGCTCAAGGGAGCAGCCCGCTCGGGACGGTAGTCGATGACGTGGGTGTGGTCGAACTCCACGCCGGGCTGTACCACCAGACCGATCACCCGCGGCCAGATCTGGGCCAGTCCGACCTGCTCGAAGGCCTGCTGGTGGGCGGCCAGGGTGTGGCGCGCCGCCTCCGGTGTGGTGACCGCCAGCTCGGCCAGCTCTTCGTGGGCGCCGCCCGGTACCGGCACTTCGGTGCCAATCACATAGACCAGGTCGCTGTGGCCAAACTGCCGGATGGCGGTCTGCTCGGCCACGTTTGCCAGCCGGGCGGCGCGCGCCGCCACCAGCTCGTCGGTCAGCGGCACCGGATCCCCCTGGCAGGACATGCTGCAGTCGAGGTGGATCTTCTTGAAGCCGGCCGCGACATAGCTGGCGATGAGATCCTCGGCGTGGGCCATGGCCTGTGCGGCGGGCTCGCTCTGCCAGCGGTTGGGGCCGAGGTGATCCCCACCCAGTACCAGCCGCTGCACGGGAAAGTCGCACTCGGCGGCGAGCCGGTGCAGCAGGTCGCGAAAGTCGGCCGGCGTCATGCCGGTGTAGCCGCCAAATTGATCCACCTGATTGGAGGTGGCCTCGACCAGCAGCAGCTGATCCCCTTGTGCCGCCAGTCGCAGGGCCGCCTCCAGTACCAGCGGATGGGCGGAGCAGACGGCGTAGATCCCGACCTGCTCCCCCTGCTTGTGTTGTGCGACCAGATCCAGCATTGATTTCATTTCCCTCTTCCTCTTGGCCTGAACAAGATGCTTTGCTTTCGATTTCTTTCTTTACCCTAGGCGTACGGCGTTCGAAACGAAATAAAAGCGTGTTCACATCTTGAGCAAGATCACAAAAAGAAATGAATCGAAAGCATTGTGGCTGTTTTAGGGAGTCTGACGGCACTTTTCAATTCAATGAAAGCTTGATTTGCCATCGAGGCTGAGTGTTAATAGGGAAACGTAACGAAGTGAAAGCTCTACTTTCACCACAGGACTCCGGCAGAGAGACTATGCAAATCACCGAAAAGAGCGTGCTCGGCACCAGCGAGCGACGGGAGCGCATCATTCAGCAGCTGCGCAGCAATGGCAGCGTTCAGGTCAACGAGCTGGCCGGCCACTATCAGGTCTCCACCGTCACCATCCGCAACGATCTGGCATTTCTGGAGAAACAGGGGGTGGCGGTGCGCGCCTACGGCGGCGCCCTGTTGTGTGAATCCGGCCAGCCGGTGGCCGAGCGCACCATCGCCGACAAGAGCGTGCTCAACACCCCGGTCAAACAGCGCATCGGCGCCATGGCGGCGAGCCTGGTGCAGCCGGGTTGTCGCCTCATTCTCGACTCGGGCACCACCACCCTGGAGGTGGCGCGTCACCTGCGCGATCACCAGGAGATAGTGGTGATGACCAACGGCATGAACGTGGCGAATGCCCTGCTGGAGGCGGAAGGGGTGGAACTGCTGATGACGGGCGGCCACCTGCGCCGCAAGTCGCTCTCCTTCTACGGCGCCCAGGCGGATCTCTCCCTGCAGAACTATCACTTCGATCTGCTGTTTCTCGGGGTGGATGGCATCGATCTGGAGCGCGGCGTCAGCACCCATCATGAAGACGAGGCCAGGCTCAATCGCTGCATGTGCCACGTGGCCGAGCGGATCATCGTCGTGACCGACTCCAGCAAGTTTGGCCGGCTGAGCCTGCACAAGATCATCGATACCCGGCGCATCCACACCCTGATCACCGACGACGCCATTGCGGCCGAGACCCTGGCCGGTCTGCGCCAGGCCGGGATAGAGGTGCTGCTGGTGGAGGCCTGAGCCGACACTCGACTGAGAATGAGAAAGAGGGACGCCGCGGCGTCCCTCTTTCGTGGTCGGGGGCGAAGCTCAGCGTTGCTCGGGAAAATAACGCTCGAGCAGGGCGGTGAGGATGGCCTGGCTCTCGGCATCTGGTTCACCGCTGACCAGGGCGGGCCGAAAGTGGAGCTGGAAGGCGCGCAGGGCGGCGCGGCTCTGCTCGTCCCAGTTGCCGCTCGGGGCGACGCCGTAGCCGTAGTGGGCCAGTCTTTGCTGCCAGCCGAGGGCATCCCAGGCCGGAGCCGGCTGCTGGCGCAATTCGGCCAGCCGGGTTTCGTCTGGCCAGGCTCCCACCCCGTAGTGCAGGGCCAGCTCGCGCCAGGGGAAGTGGGGGCCGGGATCCTGCTTGCGCTCGGGGGCGACATCGCTGTGAGCCAGCACCTGGGTGGGGGGGATCTGGTAGCGCTCGACCAGCTTGCGGGTGAGGGCACCGAGGGCGGCTATCTGTGCCTGGGTGTAGGGCTGCCAGCGCCGCTGGTGGGCGGGTAGCAGCTCATCTTCTGGCGGATAGCCGAGGTTGACGATTTCGATGCCGAGCGAGCTGGCGTTGAGCCCCGCATATTGATGCCAGCGACTGCGGCCGGCATGCCAGGCGCGCTGGCTGTCGGGCACCAGCTGGTAGACCGGCAGCGGCTGCTCATCGGTATCGCGCGGGATCAGGTAGTGGGCGCTCACCTGATGGGCCGGCTCGGTCAGCAGGCGCAGGGAGTGGCCATCGTCTTCGTCCGTGTAGTGCAGGATCAGAAAGGCGATGCGCTCGTTCTGGCTGGCGCTCTGATAGTCGTGGTTGAGCCGATAGGGGGCGGGCTGGCAGGCGCAGAGCAGCAGGGCGAGGCAGAGCGCAAACCAGCGGCGAGGAGTGCCCGGGAGGTGAATACCCAGTTGCCATGGCCGGCGCCACCCACCGGCCGCCTGCTGGCGGGATGACGGTGAGTGCAGACGCCGGCCCATGGTTCAGCCGCGATACTTGGCGGTGAGACCGATGAGGAAGTTGCGCAGGATCTGATCCCCGCAGTCCTGATAGTGCTTGTGGTCCCGTGAACGGAACAGGGCGCTCAGCTCGGACTTGGAGAGGTTGAAGTGGGCCAGCTTGAGGGTGCCCAGCATGTCCTCTTCCTTGAAGTTGAGGCCGATGCGCAGCTTGCGCAGGATCATGTTGTTGTTGATCCGGTTCGGGATCACCTGGGCCGGTGCATCTTCCCGTGCGCCGCGGCGCACCAGGATGAAGCCGTCGAGGAACTGGCTCAGGGCCGAATCCGGACAGGCGGCAAAGCCCGCTTCCTGCTCTTCCCCTTCCTCCGCCTCTTTGATCAGCCAGCCGTGCAGCTGGGCATGGGTGACGGTCAGGTTGCCCTTGGCAAACATGTCGACCATCTGGTCGTTGCTGATGCTGAGGGCGTAGCGCAGGCGGCGCAAAATATCGTTGTTGGTCATGTCGACTCCTGTGGAAACGGCGCAACTTTACCATCTGGCGGGGCCCGCGTCAGAAAAAGCGGGTTGCCCGGTTCAGGATAGATAGCGTGGCGCCTCCTGGCGTACCTGCTCCATCGCATCCTGCAGCTCCAGCAGCTCGGGCTCGAGTTCGGCCACCGGCACCCCGTCGCGCAGCTGCTGTTCCAGCTGGGAGAGCAGCCGCTGCAGGCCGGGGACGCCGGAATAGGCGCAGCCGCCGTTGAGGCGATGGAGCTGGGCCAGCACCTCGCTATCCTCCACCTGGCCGGCAAGCGCCGCCTCCAGCACCGGATCCACCTCGTCGAAACTGGCCATCAGCATGGTCAGCATCTCTTTGGCCAGATCCAGCTTGCCCGCCGCCTGGCGCACTGCCAGCGCCCAGTCAATCTGTTGGCTGGCGTGATTCTGGTGGCGACGATGGGCGAAGTCGGTGATGAGCTTGGCCAGCATGGCCTCGTCGATGGGCTTGGCCAGGTAGTCGTCCATGCCCTGGCGGATCAGCCGCTCCCGCTCGCCGGGAATGGCGTGGGCGGTGACCGCGACGATGGGGGTCTCGGTGTTGAGCGACTGGCTGCGAATCGCCTGGGTGGCGCTGATGCCGTCCATGATCGGCATCTGGATATCCATGAAGATGATGTCGAACGGCTGGCTCTGGGCCAGTCGGACCGCCTCCTTGCCGTTCTTGCACACCACCACCTGGCTCACCATCTCCTTGAGCATGGCGGCGATGAGCTTGAGGTTGGCGGCGTTGTCGTCCACCGCCAGCACCTTGATCTCCTGCACGCTGCGCGGGGAAGGGGTCGGCAGCGGAGCGCTGCGGACCGCCTCGGGGGAGAGCAGGGCGTGCAGCAGCTTGCGATGGTTGATGGGTTTGGAGAGGCAGTGCTGGGCGCCGTGGGCCAGCATGGCCTCGTAGAGGGAAGGCTCGTGGCTGCTGAGCAGCACTATGGTGTTCTGCTGGCGATCCAGCCCGTCGAGGCGCGCCACCACCTGCTGCGGGCTGTGCTGGGTGCCGCTGCCGATGATCACCATGTCCTGGCTGCTCATTTCGGGCCAGGGGGCGTCGCTGGCGAGGGATTGCACCTCCAGCTGCCACTCCGCCAGCAGGGCGCAGAGGGCCGAGTGGCTGAAGGGATCCGGCTCTAGCAGCCAGACCCGCTTGCCCTGGATGCGATCCAGCGGCAGCTTGTCGGTCTGGGGCAGGGGAGAGACCTCCAGATCCAGGCTGAAGGAGAAGACAGATCCCTTGCCGAGCTCCGATTCGAACCGGATCTGGCCACCCATCTGCTGCACCAGCTTCTGGGTGATGACGAGACCGAGGCCGGTGCCGCCATAGCGGCGGGAGATGGAGGAGTCGGCCTGGTTGAAGGCCTGGAACAGCTGGCGCTGCTGCTCTTCCGAGATGCCGATGCCGGTGTCGCGGATCAGCACGTTGAGCCGCACCTTGCTGCCGCTGGCACTGCCGATCTGTTCGATGCGCACATCCACGTTGCCGTGCTCGGTGAACTTGATGGCGTTGCCGGTGAGGTTGGTCAGCACCTGCTGCAGGCGCATGGGGTCGCCGGTGAGGTAGTCCGGCACCTCGGCATCCACCTGCAGGGAGAGCTCCAGCTGCTTGTCGTGGGCGCTGGGGCCGAGCAGGTGCATGGTCTCGTTGAGGGTGTCGCGCAGGCTGAACGGGATGTGCTCCAGCTGCAGCTTGCCCGCCTCCAGCTTGGAGAAGTCGAGGATGTCGTTGATGATGCCGAGCAGGTTGCGGGCCGACTTCTCGATGGTCTGCATGTAGTCGGTCTGGCTCGGGGTCAGGCTGGTCTTGAGCAGCTGGCGGGTAAAGCCGATGACTCCGTTGAGCGGGGTGCGCAGCTCGTGGGACATGTTGGCGAGGAACTCCGACTTGACCCGCGCCGCCTCCTGCGCCCGCTTCTTGGCCATGTCGAGCTCGACGTTCTGGATCTCGATCTGCTCCAGCGTCTCGCGCAAGTCGGAGGTGGCCTGATCAATGTTCTGCTGCATCTCCTCGTGGTATTCCGAGAGCGCCTTGGCCATGGCGTTGATGCCGTTTTTCAGCATGTCCAGCTCGCCGGTGAGCTGACCGCTGACCCGGGTATCGAGCCGCCCCTCCCTGATCTTGTGCACCGCCTGCACCATGTCGGTGATGGGCTGGGTCACGCTCTTGACCAGCCTGAAGCCAAACAGGGTACTGAAGGCGATGCCGATGAGCACCATGATCACCGCGAAGAAGGTGTCGCGGTATTGCAGGATCATGGCCCGGTCGGTGGTCATCTGCATGGAGATGTAGCCGATCATCGGCGGCTCCACGTCACTCGGCAGCGGGAAGCCGTCCATGCTGGTCTCGGCCTGGATCGGGGTGCGCAGTATGATGTCATCGCCATAGAGGGTGACGCTGGTGAGCTCGGGGATCTGGCTGCCGTCCGGCAGCCGCAGCCGGGTGAAGTCCCTGTGGTAGTTGGACGTCACGAACAGCTGGTTGTCCTGGGTGAAGACGGCGATGGACTTGATGAGCGGCGAGTTCTTGCGGTGGGTGAGGCCGATCAGCCGCTTGAGCGACTCGCGGCTGTGCTGGGTCATCCCGTATTCGCTGGCGATGGCCAGCGGCTCTATGATGTTGATACCCTGATCGATGAGGTTGTTTTCCAGCTGCTGATAGCGGTGGAAAGTGAAATAGCCGGCCATCAGGCCGCCGATGATCAGGGTCGGCAAGATGGTAAAGGCCAGCACACGCGCCCGAAGGCCGTATTTGGTCATGCGGATGGTCCCCCGATGAGCAGGGTTGGCAATGGCGTAAACGAGCGGGAGCGGGCCCACAGGCCGTATTTGGTCATACTATTATTCTTGTGGGACAATAGCCTGCTGCAGATTCCACAATCATGACATAGCCACCTATAGGCACCAAGTTTTATGGCCCAGTTTTTCAAGCCCCAAAAGAAATCCACCCAGCCCCAACGCATTGAATTTACGGTAGACAGCCTGGATCACCACTGCGTCGGGATCGGCCGCCACCAGGGCAAGGCGATCTTCATCGAAGGGGCGCTGCCCGGTGAGCAGGTCAAGGCCCGCATCCTCGAAGACAAGAAGCAGTATGCCCACGCCGCCCTACAACAGGTGGTGACCCCGGCGGCCAATCGCATCGCCCCCTTCTGCAGCCACTACCGCGAGTGCGGCGGCTGCAGTGCCCAGCACCTGGCTGAAGCGGATCAACGCGCCGCCAAGGAGGCCGGTTTGGTCAGCCTGTTCGAGCGGCTCGGCAACATCCAGCCTCCGGCGCTCGAACCCGTGCTGGGTGGAGAGTCCCGCGCTTATCGTCGGGTCTGCCGGCTGGCCATCAAGTTCGACAAGAACGGCCGCTGCACCCGGGTGGGCTTTCGTCGTCGCCAGTCGAACGATCTGGTGGAGATCGGCGGTTGCCCGGTGCTGGCCGAGCCGCTCTCCGTGCTGATCAGCCCGCTGCGCGAGTGTCTCAACCGTCTCAAGAGCCAGCGCGAGCTGGGCCATGCGGAGCTTATCCAGGCCGAGCAAGGGATCCTGATGCTGCTGCGCCATACCGGTCGGCCGACCGAGGCGGATCGGGCGCAACTGATCGAGTTTGCCAAGACACAGGGGATCGACCTCTATCTGCAGGCGGCCGACGAGCAGATTGAGCCGCTGCACCAGCAGTGTGCCCCCTCCTACTCGCTGGATGGCCTGTCTCTTGCATTCGCTCCTGGTGACTTCATTCAGGTCAACGCGCCGGTCAACCAGCGCATGGTGGAGCAGGCGCTCTCCTGGCTGGAGGCGGGCAAGGATGACAAGGTGCTCGATCTGTTCTGCGGCATCGGCAACTTCACCCTGCCGCTGGCCCGTCAGGCTCGCGAAGTGGTGGGGGTAGAAGGGGAGCTGGCCATGGTGGCGCGCGCCGAAGAGAACGCCCGTCGCAACGGCATCAACAATGCCCGTTTTTACAAGGCGGACTTGAGCGGCGACATCGCCGGCATGTCCTGGGCCCGGGAAGGCTTCGATCTGGTGTTGCTGGATCCGGCCCGTCCCGGAGCGTTCGAGGTGATGGAGCACGTCGTGAAACTTTCACCCAGACGGGTGGTCTACGTTTCCTGTAATCCGGTCACCCTGGCGCGCGACAGCCAGGTGCTGGTGAAAGGGGGTTACCGGCTGGTGCGCCTCGGCATGCTCGACATGTTCCCCCACACCGGCCATCTGGAGTCCATGGCGCTGTTCGAGCGCAAGTAACGGGCGCCGCGGGGCAGATGAAACGCTATGGCCGAAGGGGCGTGGGCTCGCCAGGTTGCGTGGCATCTGCCCGGTCCATAACGCTGTCTGGGCGGCCATGATTGGGGTAATCTAGACCCTCGTAAATCGGCAGGGGCTGGCGGAGAACTCTATTGTCTTTCTTGACAATATGCCTTGAAAAAATTTCCGCATATCCCCATTTGAGGCATTCTCATGAGGGGGAGGGGGCGACAGCCTTCGGCCCAATAATTTAAAGGATTGATACCATGGTTGCGGTTCGCGATATTCATTTGAAAGACAACTTCACCCTGGAGGAGTGGGTCAGCTCGCTCACCCTGAGTGACAGTGACAAGGATCAGCTGCGAACCGTCTACCAGTACTGTCTGACGCTCGGTGACGAAGCGCTCACCAACCGCCTGCTGGTACGCGGGGTCGAGATGGTGGGCATCCTGCTGATGCTCAGCATGGATCTCGGCACCCTCAAGGCCGCCATCATCTACCCCTTCGTCGAAGCCGGTCTCATCAGCCAGGAGCGGATGGACGAGGACTTCGGCCCCAAGATCGCCAAGCTGGTGGAAGGGGTGCTGGAGATGGAGGCCATCCGCTCCCTGCAGACCCTGCACCGCAGTGAAACCTCGCCGGAACAGGTCGACAACGTGCGCCGCATGCTGCTCGCCATGGTCGAGGATGTGCGCGCCGTGGTGATCAAGCTGGCGGAGCGGATCGCCTGCCTGCGGGAAGCGAAGAAGGCGGATGAAGAGACCCGGGTGTTGATGGCCCAGGAGATCACCAACATCTACGCGCCGCTGGCCAACCGGCTCGGCATCGGTCAGCTCAAGTGGGAGCTCGAGGATCTCGCCTTCCGCTACCTGCACCCGGATACCTACAAGCAGATCGCCAAGCAGCTCGACGAGAAACGGCTCGATCGGGAGCGCTACATCCGCGAATTCGTGCAGTCCCTGCGCGATGCCCTGAAAGAGGCGGGGGTCGAGGCCGAGGTCTACGGCCGGCCGAAACACATCTACAGCATCTGGCGCAAGATGCAGAAGAAGCACCTCGAATTCAACGAACTGTTCGACGTGCGGGCGGTGCGGGTGGTGACCAAGCGGCTGCAGGATTGCTATGCGGCGCTCGGCATCGTCCACACCCACTTCCACCACATCCCCCGCGAGTTTGACGACTACGTCGCCAACCCCAAACCCAACGGCTATCAGTCTATCCACACAGTCGTGGTGGGGCCTGAGGGCAAGACGGTGGAGATCCAGATCCGTACCGACCAGATGCACCAGGATGCCGAGCTCGGCGTGGCGGCGCACTGGCGCTACAAGGAAGGGGCTCAGGCCGGCGGCAAGGCCAACACCTTCGAAGACAAGATCGAGTGGCTGCGCAAGCTGCTCGCCTGGCAGGAGGATCTCTCCGAGAGCGGCTCCCTGCTCGAGGATCTGCGCAGTCAGGTGTTCGAGGACAGGGTCTACGTCTTCACCCCGAAAGGGGATGTCATCGATCTGCCGGCGGGCGCCACCCCGCTTGACTTTGCCTATCACGTGCACAGCATGATCGGCCACCGCTGCATCGGCGCCAAGATCGACGGCCGCATCGTGCCGTTCACCTATGCGCTGCAGACCGGCGATCAGGTGGAGGTGATCACCCAGAAGGAGCCGAACCCGAGCCGCGACTGGATGAACCCCAACTCCGGCTTCCTGCGCTCCAGCCGGGCGCGGGCCAAGGTGGCCACCTGGTTCAGAAAGCTGGATCGGGACAAGAACATCGCCGCCGGCAAGGAGCTGCTGGAGAAGGAGCTCGACAGGCACAACCTGACCCTCTCCAAGGTGGACAAGGTGGTGCTGGAGCGCTTCCATGCCGACGAGCTGGAAGATCTGCTGGCCGGCATCGGCAGCGGCGACATCCGCATCAACCAGCTGCTGAACTATCTGGACACCCGCTACAACAAGCCGACGGCGGAAGAGGAAGATCGCCGCCTGCTGGAGAAGCTGGAGCAGAAGGCCAACGTGCCGTTCCGGCCCAAGCCCAAGGATCACATAGTGGTGGAAGGGGTCGGCAACCTGATGACCCATATCGCCCGTTGCTGCCAGCCCATTCCGGGGGACGGCATCCAGGGCTTCATCACCATGGGTCGTGGCGTCTCCATCCACCGCGAGGATTGCGAGCAGCTCAAAGAGCTCTCCCGTCGCAACCCGGAGCGGCTGATCGACGCGGTGTGGGGGGAGAACTACTCCGGCGGCTACGGCCTCACCATCCGCATCCTCTCCAACGACCGCTCCGGTCTGCTGCGCGACATCACCACCGTGCTGGCCAACGAGAAGATCAACGTGATGGGGGTGCGTTCGCGCTCCAACGTGCGCGAGCAGACCGCCGAGATCGACATGGAGCTGGAGATTTACAACATCAACGCTTTCAACCGGGCGTTGGCCAAGCTCAGTCAGCTCAACGACGTGATCAGCGCCAAGCGCCTCTGATTGTCATCAACAACCAACTCGTGACCGACCGCCAGGTCGGTCACTGTTTTTCCCCTGCGTTACGAATCAAGAAGCGAATATCCCATGTCCCAACGTTACGACCTGCCTCAACTGCTCGACATCATGGCCAGATTGCGCGACCCGAACGGGGGTTGCCCCTGGGATCTGAAGCAGAGCTTCCAGACCATAGTGCCGCACACCCTGGAGGAGGCCTACGAGGTAGCCGATGCCATCGAAACCCAGGATTGGGACGGATTAAAGGGTGAACTGGGCGATCTGCTGTTTCAGGTGGTGTTCTATGCGCAGCTCGGCAAGGAACAGGGGCTGTTCGATTTCGCCGATATCGTCGATACGGTGAGCGAGAAGCTGATCCGCCGCCATCCCCACGTTTTCTCTGATGCCGACCTTGGCGACGAGCAGGCGGTAAAGGTGAACTGGGAGGCAGAAAAAGCCAAGGAGCGGGCCGCGCTCGACAAGGAGAGCGTGCTTGACGACATCCCCCTCTCGCTGCCGGCCCTGACCCGCGCAGCCAAGATCCAGAAGCGCTGCGCCACTGTCGGCTTCGACTGGAAGACCCTCGGCCCGGTGGTGGACAAGATCCACGAGGAGATCGACGAGGTGATGGAAGAGGCGCTGATGGCCGACGTGGACGAAGCGCGGGTGAGCGATGAGCTCGGCGATCTCTTGTTCGCCACCGTCAATCTGGTGCGCCATCTGGGCAAGGATCCGGAGCAGGTATTGCGGGGCGCCAACGCCAAGTTCGAACGCCGGTTTCGTCAGGTTGAGCAGTTTATCGCCGCAGAAGGGCTGAAAGTGAGCGATTGTTCGCTGGAAAAGCTCGATGCCGCCTGGGACAGGGCCAAGGAAACCGAACAAAGTTGATTTGGCGCAAGATGGGGGCGCCGGGAGCCTGATAGATTTTTGTTCATTGTTTGGGAGAGGGGGTTTTGGTATACTGTTTCCCCGTCCTGCTTCATCCCCGAAGCACCCCTTAAAATTCCCTAAACTTCTTTCAGGTTCAGCATGACGACAAAATATATTTTTGTAACTGGTGGCGTTGTTTCATCCCTCGGCAAAGGCATTGCCGCAGCTTCTCTGGCAGCCATTCTGGAAGCCCGTGGTCTGGATGTGACCATCATGAAACTGGACCCCTATATCAACGTGGATCCGGGCACCATGAGCCCGACCCAGCACGGTGAAGTGTTCGTAACCGAGGACGGGGCCGAGACCGATCTGGACTTGGGCCACTACGAGCGTTTCATCCGCACCAAGATGACCCGCCGCAACAACTTCACCACCGGCCGCATCTATGCAGACGTGCTGCGCAAAGAGCGCCGTGGTGACTATCTGGGCGCCACCATTCAGGTGATCCCGCACATCACCAACGCCATCAAGGAGCGGGTGATTGCCGGTGCCGAAGGCCATCAGGTTGCCATCGTCGAAGTGGGCGGTACCGTGGGCGATATCGAGTCCCTGCCGTTCCTCGAGGCCATTCGTCAGCTGGCTGCCGAAGTGGGCCGCAACAATGCCATGTTCATGCACCTGACGCTGGTTCCTTACCTGGCTGCCGCCGGTGAAGTGAAGACCAAGCCGACCCAGCACTCCGTCAAAGAGCTGCTCTCCATCGGTATCCAGCCAGACGTGCTGATCTGCCGCTCCGACCGTGCCATTCCGGCCGTTGAGCGCGCCAAGATCGCCCTGTTCTGCAACGTGCCGGAGCGCGCCGTCATCTCCATGAAAGACGTCGACTCCATCTACAAGATCCCGGCACTGCTCAAGTCCCAGAATCTGGACTCCTACTTCACCGAGCGTTTCGGTCTGGAGTGCAAGGAGGCCGATCTGGCCGAGTGGGAACAGGTCATCTATGAAGAGGCCAACCCGACCGCAGAAGTGACCATCGGCATGGTCGGCAAGTACGTATCTCTGCCGGATGCCTACAAGTCCGTCAACGAGGCGCTCAAGCACGGTGGCCTGAAGACCCGTCTGTCCGTCAACATCAAGTACATCGACTCCCAGGACATCGAGACCCGTGGCGCCGAGCTGCTGGAAGGCCTGGACGCGATCCTGGTACCGGGTGGCTTTGGTGAGCGCGGCGTGGAAGGTAAAATTCAGGCGGCCCAGTATGCTCGCGAGAACAAGATCCCCTACCTGGGTATCTGCCTCGGCATGCAGGTTGCCATGATCGAATTCGCCCGCAACGTGGCGGGCATGGAAGGGGCTCACTCTTCCGAGTTCAAGAAGGATTGTGCCTATCCGGTGGTGGGTCTCATCACCGAGTGGGTGGATGACGAAGGCAACGTCGAGACTCGTACCGAGAAGTCCGATCTGGGCGGTACCATGCGTCTGGGTTCCCAGCTCTGCCACCTGGTCGAAGGTTCCAAGGTGCGCCAGATGTACGGTAGCCCGACCATTTACGAGCGCCACCGTCACCGTTATGAAGTGAACAACAAGTTGCTGCCGCAGATTGAAGCAGCAGGCCTGAAAGTGACCGGTCTCTCCGCCGACAAGAAGTTGGTGGAAATTATCGAGATCCCGGATCACCCTTGGTTCGTGGCCGCGCAGTTCCACCCGGAGTTCACCTCGACTCCCCGTGATGGCCACGCCCTGTTCGCCGGTTTTGTGAAGGCGGCAGGCGAGTATCAGAAGCGTAATCTGAAGTAATTGAAAATAAATGCGGTTGGGGCCCTGTGCCGCAGCCGCTTTTTTTGGCATATTTTTGTTGTTTTTTTACGAAACCTGAGGAAATACACATGTCCAAGATCGTTAAAGTGATCGGTCGTGAAATCATCGACTCCCGTGGTAACCCGACCGTTGAGGCCGAAGTTCACCTGGAAGGTGGTTTTGTTGGTATGGCAGCCGCTCCGTCTGGCGCGTCCACCGGTTCCCGCGAAGCGCTGGAACTGCGTGACGGCGACAAGAGCCGTTTCCTGGGTAAAGGCGTGCTGAAAGCCCTCGAAGCCGTAAACGGCCCGATCGCTCAAGCTCTGCTGGGTAAAGATGCCAAGGACCAGGCCACTGTCGACCAGATCATGATCGACCTCGACGGTACCGAGAACAAATCCAAGTTCGGCGCCAACGCCATCCTGGCTGTTTCCCTGGCCAACGCCAAAGCTGCCGCTGCTGCCAAAGGCATGCCGCTGTACGCCCACATCGCCGAGCTGAACGGCACCCCGGGTGTCTACTCCATGCCGCTGCCGATGATGAACATCATCAACGGTGGTGAGCACGCCGACAACAACGTCGACATCCAGGAGTTCATGATCCAGCCGGTTGGCGCCAAGACCCTGAAAGAAGCTGTCCGCATGGGCGCTGAAGTGTTCCACAACCTGGCCAAAGTGCTGAAGTCCAAGGGCTACAACACTGCCGTGGGTGACGAAGGTGGTTTTGCTCCGAACCTGAAATCCAACGCCGAAGCGCTGGAAGTGATCGCCGAAGCCGTTGCCGCTGCCGGTTACAAACTGGGCACCGACATCACCCTGGCCATGGACTGCGCTGCTTCCGAGTTCTACGACGCAGAGAAGAAAGAGTACAACCTGAAAGGCGAAGGTCGTGTCTTCACCTCCAACGGTTTCTCCGACTTCCTGGCTGACCTGACCACCAAGTTCCCGATCGTCTCCATCGAAGATGGCCTGGACGAATCTGACTGGGACGGTTTCGCTTACCAGACTGCTGAACTGGGCAAGAAAATCCAGATCGTGGGTGACGACCTGTTCGTAACCAACACCAAGATCCTGAAGCGCGGTATCGACAACGGCATCGCCAATTCCATCCTGATCAAGTTCAACCAGATCGGTTCCCTGACCGAAACTCTGGCTGCCATCAAGATGGCCAAAGACGCTGGCTACACTGCTGTCATCTCCCACCGCTCCGGTGAGACCGAAGACGCGACCATCGCCGACCTGGCTGTTGGTACCGCTGCTGGCCAGATCAAGACCGGTTCCATGAGCCGTTCTGACCGTGTTGCCAAGTACAACCAGCTGATCCGTATCGAAGAAGCGCTGGGTGCCAAGGCTCCGTTCCGTGGTCTGAAAGAAGTGAAGAACCAGGCTTAATTTTCGCCTGCTTCCACGCTTTGCAAAGCCCCGCCAATCGGCGGGGCTTTTTCGTTTCTGCCGCCGCCACGGCGGGTTTCTGCATTTTTTATTCCGGCCCAACCCATCCGGGGCACAGGCTTTCTTTTGTCTTGCCTGCGAATATGGGAAACTAGGCCGCTTGAAGGAGACTCAGTGCATGCGGCTACTCACTCTTATCCTGCTTCTCCTGTTGGGGGGGCTTCAATATGACCTCTGGCTGGGGAAGAACGGCCTGTCTGACTATCATGAGCTGTCCGATGCCATCACCCGGCAGCAGCAGGACAATCTGGTACTCAAGGATCGCAACAACCTGATTTATCGCGAGATCGACGATCTGACCTCGGGCCTGGAAGCCATCGAGGAGCTGTCGCGCAACGATCTTGGCTACATCAAGCAGGGCGAGACCTTCTATCGGATCATCCCCAAGGACAAAGACAAGGGTTCCAGCTCCGGGGACGCAGCCTACGATGACTGATCTCCGCCCCGGGCTGACCGCCATCGTCCCGGCCGCGGGTATCGGCAGCCGAATGGGGGCCGAGTGCCCCAAACAGTATCTGCAGCTGGCGGGTCGAACCATTCTGGAACATACCCTGACCCGGCTGCTCTCCCACCCGGCCATCGCTCAGGTGATCGTGGCGCTGGCTCCCCATGACCGCTGGTTCGACGCCCTGGCCGTGGCCGCCGATCCGAGGATCCTGCGAGTGGAAGGGGGCGCCGAGCGGGCCTTTTCCGTGCTCAACGCGTTGCACGTGGCCGCAGGGGAGTGGGTGCTGGTGCACGACGCCGCCCGCCCCTGTCTGACCCACGGCGATCTCGATGCCCTGATTGCCACCGCCATGGCCTGTGATGGCGCCATCCTCGGCAGCCGGGTGCGCGACACCATGAAGCGATCCGACGGGGCGGGCAACATCCTCGCCACCGTCGATCGCGAGCAGCTCTGGCATGCCCTGACCCCCCAGATGTTTCCCACCCGTCCTCTGCTGCGGGCACTGGAAGAGGGACTGGCGCTGGGGGCCACCATCACCGACGAGGCCTCCGCCATGGAGCGTGCCGGTTTCACGGTGCGGATGGTGGAAGGACGAGCCGACAATATCAAGGTGACCCGGCCGGAGGATCTCTCTCTGGCGGGGCTCTATTTGCAGCAACAGAACGCGCGCCAGCCGGCGCAACCCGATTCACCCACAGAGGAGCTGGCATGATCCGGATTGGACATGGTTTTGATGTACACAAGTTTGGTGGGGTTGGCCCCTGCATGCTGGGCGGGGTGGCGGTGCCGTATGAGCAGGGCCTGCTGGCTCACTCCGATGGTGACGTGGTGCTGCACGCGGTGAGCGATGCGCTGCTCGGCGCCATCGGTGCCGGCGATATCGGCCGTCACTTTCCCGACACTGCGGCCGAGTTCAAGGGGATCGACAGCCGCATCCTGCTGCGAGACGTGTTTGCCCGGGTGCGGCAGTCGGGCTATGCCATCGGCAACCTGGATGTGACCATCATTGCCCAGGCGCCCAAGATGGCGCCGCATATCGAAGCCATGTGCGCCGTGCTGGCCGCCGATCTGCAATGTGATTTGAACCGGGTGAACGTCAAGGCGACCACCACCGAACAGCTGGGATTCACGGGGCGCAAGGAAGGGATCGCCACCGAAGCCGTCGTCTTACTGGTGAAACAATAATGCTGGAACAACTTGCCTATCTGCACGGGGCGCCGACTGCCCGTGGCATCCTCAAGGCGCAAGCCGCCGATTTCGTGGTCAATGAAGATCTCGGGTTTGAACCCTGCGGCGAGGGGGAACACATCTTCGTCCGGGTGCGTAAAACCGGGGAGAATACCGCCTGGGTGGCTGGCCTGCTGGCCGATGCGGCCGGGGTCAACCGCAATGCGGTGACCTGGGCCGGGCTGAAAGATCGCCACGCGGTGACCGAGCAGTGGTTCGGCATTCATCTGCCGGGCAAGGCAGAACCTGATCTCTCCGTCATCGAGAGTGACAGCATCCAGATCCTGCAGGTGAAGCGCCACAACAAGAAGCTGCGGGTCGGCTATCTCAAGGGCAACCACTTCATCCTGCGCCTCACCGGGTTGGAGCAGGCCGACGGTCTGGAATCTCGCCTGCAGGCCATCGCGGAGCAGGGGGTGCCCAACTATTACGGCGAGCAGCGTTTTGGCCGGGGCGGCAACAATCTGGAGGCGGCCAAGGCGATGTTCGCCGGCAAGCGGATCAAGGATCGCAACAAGCGCTCCCTCTATCTCTCCGCTGCCCGCAGCATGCTGTTCAATGCCATCGTCAGTGCCCGCATCGAGCAGGGATTGGCCCATCAGCTGCTGGCCGGCGACTGTGTGATGCTCAAGGGCAGCCACTCCATCTTCAGCGAAGAGGGCGTGACCCCTGAGCTGGCGGTGCGTCTCGCCTCAGGCGACGTGCAGCTCACCGCGCCCCAGTGGGGCCGTGGCCGGTTGGCCAGCCAGGGGGCAGCCGCCGAGTTCGAGCAGAGCGTGCTGGCCCCCTATCACGATTGGTGTGATGGCCTGGAGAAAGCCGGGCTGGAACAGGACCGCCGCCCGCTGCTGCTCAAGCCGCAAGCCATGAGCTGGCAGCTGGAGGGTGCCGTGCTGACCCTGTCGTTCTTCCTGCCGGCCGGGGCGTTTGCCACCAGCGTGGTGCGCGAGTTAATGCAGGCCGAAGAGGCCGATCATGGTTTCAGGAATCAGTCCGATGAGAATTCTGGTCAGTAATGATGACGGTGTGCATGCGGAGGGCATAAGAGCCCTTAGTGAGGCGCTGGCTGCCTGTGGCGAGGTCATCGTGGTGGCGCCGGATCGTAATCGCAGCGGGGCGAGTCATTCCCTGACGCTGGAAGTGCCGCTGCGGGTCACCCGCATCGCCGAAACCGGATATCATGCGGTGAAGGGAACGCCGACCGACTGCGTGCACCTGGCGGTCAACGAGCTGGTGCGCCCGGAGCCTGACATGGTGGTGGCCGGCATCAACCACGGTGCCAACCTGGGGGATGACGTGATCTACTCGGGCACGGTGGCGGCGGCAACCGAGGGACGCCACCTCGGCTTCCCCTCGCTGGCCATCTCGCTGGTAGGCAAGACCCATTTCGCCACGGCGGCCCACTACGCCGCCCAGCTGGTGAAGGGTATGATGGTGCACCCGCTGCCCGCCGATCAGATCCTCAACGTCAATGTGCCGGACCTGCCCCTCGACCAGATCAAGGGGATCAGGGTTACGCGCCTTGGCAACCGCCACCGGGCGGAGTCGGTCATATGCAGCGAGGATCCCCGTGGTCAGCCTATCTACTGGATTGGCCCCCCCGGCAGCCAGCAAGATGCGGGCGAAGGCACGGATTTCGCCGCCATCGAGCAGGGCTACGTCTCGATCACCCCCCTGACCATCGATATGACTGCCTACAGCAGTCTGGCGGGGCTGGGGGCTTGGTTGGACCTGCAGGGATGAAGGTGTGATAGTACAGCGCCTGTTAAACCAGCTGATCGCGCAGGACATTCGCGATTTCCGCGTACTCGCGGCGATTGCCAAGGTGCCGCGCCAGCTGTTCGTGGATGAAGCCATGGCCCACAAGGCCTGGGACAATACGGCGTTACCCATCGGCCACGGTCAGACCATCTCGCAACCCTACATGGTGGCGCGGATGACCGAGCTGCTGATCCAGAACGATCCGGCCCATGTGCTGGAGATCGGCACTGGCTCGGGTTATCAGACGGCGGTGCTGGCTCATCTGGTGGAGCACGTCTATACGGTGGAGCGGATCAAGTCGCTGCAGTTCCAGGCCCGGCGCCGGCTGCGTCAGCTCGATCTGCACAATGTCTCCGCCAAGCACGGCAATGGTTGGTTGGGCTGGCCCAACAAGGGGCCCTTCGACGCCATTCTGGTCACTGCTGCCGCCAGCGAGGTGCCGACGGCCCTCACCGACCAGCTGGCCGACGGCGGCCGGCTGGTGTTGCCGGTGGGGGACAGCCAGCAGACCCTGCAGCTGATCGAACGGTCGGGCTCCCAGCTGACCAGCCGGATCCTGGAGCCGGTCCGTTTCGTCCCCCTGATTGACGGAGATGTCGAGTGAAGTTGTTTTCCCGCCTCTATGTGCTGGTGATGCAGTGGGCACGCCACAAGTATGCCCCCTGGTATCTGGCGATCACCGCCTTCATCGAGTCGGTGTTCTGGCCCATTCCGGTGGACGTAATGCTGGCCCCCATGGCGCTGGCCAGACCGCACAAGGCCTGGCACTACGCCGCATTGGCGACCCTGTTCTCCGTGCTGGGCGCGCTGTTCGGCTATCTGCTCGGTTATGCCCTGTGGGAGCCGGTGGTCCAGCCGCTGGTAGTCTCGGTGGGTTATGAAGACAAGATTGCCCTGGCTCGGCAATGGTTCGAGCAGTGGGGCATCTGGGTGATTTTTATTGCCAGTTTCACGCCGATCCCCTACAAGGTGTTTACCGTGACGGCCGGCCTGTTGCAAATGGCACTGCTGCCCTTCATCGTGACCTCGCTGATCGGGCGTGGCATGCGCTTTTTCCTGGTGGCAGGCCTGATGCGCTGGGGTGGCGAGAAGATGGAGCGCAAGCTGATGCACTATGTGGATGTGCTGGGTTGGCTCTGTATTGGTTTGGCCGTTGTGGCCTATTTCTGGTTTAGTCGTTAAAGGATCCACTATGCGTTCGCGTGTTTGGCAAGGAAGCAGTGTCGTCGTGTTGTCATGGCTGCTGCTCGCTTGCTCTTCCAGTAAGACTGCTGCTCCGGTACAAGGATTGGGCAATGATGGTCTCGTCTCTACCATTCCGGCTCGCCAGATGGCTGCCCAGCCCGCCATTCAGGGCAACAGCTACACGGTGAAAAAAGGGGACACCCTCTACTCCATCGCCTTCAATTCGGGCAATGACGTGCCCTCGCTGGCCAGTCTCAACGGCATCAGCCCCCCCTACAACATCTATCCGGGCCAACAGATCCGGCTCGATGCCTCCGGCAGCACTATGGCCGTTGCGCGCAGTGCAGGTACCTATCAGGTCCGTCCAGGGGATACGCTGAGCAGCATTGGCCGCCAGTTTGGCATGTCGAATCAGACTCTGGCACAAAGCAACAATCTGCAGGCACCCTTTGCCCTCCAGGTCGGGCAGGTGCTGAATGTACAGTCCGCCAGCAGCGGCAGTGGTCAGATGGTGGCGGCGACTCGCCCGGTGGTGACCCAGAGCTCCGGCCCCAAACCCCTGGCGCCAGCGACCTCAGGTACGACCACTCCATTTATCAAACAGAAAACGATTGCTCAGCCATCTTCAAAAGAATACGCTCAGGTAAAAGAACAAAAATCAGACAATTCCTACAGCAAGCTATCTTGGCACTGGCCTACCAAGGGCCGGATCGTCGAAGGTTTCTCTGTTGCAGAACAGGGTAACAAGGGCATAGATATCGCCGGTCAGAAGGGGCAACCCATCTACGCGGCGAGCGGCGGCAAAGTCGTCTATGCCGGTAGCGCACTGAGGGGTTATGGCAAGCTGATCATTCTCAAGCATGATGATGACTACCTCTCTGCTTACGCCCACAACGACGAGTTGCGAGTGAAGGAAGGGGACAGCGTCAAAGGCGGATCAGTCATTGCCAACATGGGTAGCACGGACGCGCCGGATGTGCGGTTGCACTTTGAAATCCGGTACAGAGGCAAGTCGATTAACCCGATGAGCCATTTGCCAAAGCGTTAGACCCAGAGAGTTAAGTCTTACTCTGGTGCCGGTCAGGGAGACACGCCATGAGCCAAGAACAACTGGTTATGCAGGATGCAGAGTTAGAGTTCGACGAAGAGCTGGAGACCCACGAAGAGGAAGAAGTTCAGGAAGTCGCGGCCGAGGCCGAAGAGACGATTTCCGATGAACTGATGGCGCCTGAACTGAACAAGGTGATGGACGCCACCCAGCTCTATCTCGGGGAGATTGGCTTCTCCCCTCTGCTCACCGCCGAAGAAGAAGTCTATTACGCCCGTCGTGCCTTGCGAGGTGACAAAGCCGCCCGCAAGCGCATGATCGAGTCCAATTTGCGACTGGTGGTCAAGATCGCCCGTCGCTACAACAATCGCGGCCTAGTGCTGCTCGATCTTATCGAAGAGGGCAACCTCGGCCTCATCCGCGCAGTCGAGAAATTCGATCCCGAGCGCGGTTTCCGTTTCTCTACCTATGCCACCTGGTGGATCCGTCAGACCATAGAGCGGGCCATCATGAATCAGACCCGTACCATTCGTCTGCCCATTCATGTGGTCAAGGAGCTGAACGTCTATCTGCGCACCGCCCGCGAACTCTCCCATCGGCTCGATCATGAACCGACGGCGGAAGATATCGCCTTCGCGCTGGATCGCTCGGTAGACGATGTGAATCGCATGCTCAAGCTCAACGAGAAGATCACCTCGGTCGATACCCCCATCGGTGGCGATCGCGACAAGGCGCTGCTGGATGTGCTCTCCGACGAGCGCGGCATGGGGCCTGAGCTGGAGTCCCAGGATGACGACATGCGCGCCAGCATCGTGCACTGGCTGGAGGAGCTGAACCCCAAACAACGCGAGGTACTGGCCCGTCGCTTCGGTCTACTCGGCTATGAGCCGGCGACACTGGAAGACGTGGGCGCCGAGATTGGGCTGACCCGCGAGCGGGTTCGCCAGATTCAGGTAGAAGGGCTGCGCCGCTTGCGGGAGATCCTGCTGGGGCAGGGGCTCTCCATCGAGGCGCTGTTCCGTACCAACTAAGGGTTGCTAGTGAGTGAAGATGCTTACCAAGCAAAACCAAAAGGGGCCAAAGGCCCCTTTTTCATGCTGACTGGATCCGCTGGATCAAACCGGATCCAGGGTGTCCAGCGGCCAGCGTGGTACAGCCTTGACTGCCAGTGGCTCGAACACCCCGGCTTTCAGGCGCTGCATGCCGGCATAGGCGATCATGGCGCCATTGTCGGTGCAGTATTCGGTGCGCGGGTAGAACACTTCCCCCTTGAGGCTCTCCATCAACTCTGCCAGCTGGGCGCGCAGATGACGGTTGGCGCTGACGCCGCCGGCCACCACCAGGCGATTGAGGCCGGTCTCCTTCAAGGCACGGCGACACTTGATGGCCAGGGTGTCGACTACCGCGTCTTCAAACGCTCGGGCGATATCGGCGCGGGTCTGTTCATCATCACCGTTGGCGGCGATGGTGTTGGCGGCGAAGGTCTTGAGGCCGGAGAAGCTCATGTCGAGCCCGGGGCGGTCGGTCATGGGACGCGGGAAGGTGAAGCGCCCAGTGGTGCCCTTCTCGGCCAGCCGGGAGAGCAGGGGGCCACCTGGGTAATCCAATCCCATCAGCTTGGCCGTCTTGTCAAACGCCTCGCCGGCAGCATCATCGATCGACTCGCCCAGCAGTTGATAGCTGCCGATACCATCGACCCGAACCAGCATGGAGTGGCCGCCGGAGACCAGCAGCGCCACGAAGGGAAACTCGGGGGCTCGCTCTTCCAGCATGGGTGCCAGCAGGTGGCCTTCCATGTGGTGCACGGCAATGGCCGGCTTGTTCCAGGCCATCGCCAGCGAGCGGCCTATGGTGGCCCCCACCAGAATGGCGCCAACCAGGCCCGGACCTGCGGTGTAGGCTATGCCGTCGATGTCGTCCTTGCCCAGTCCCGCCTCTCGCAACGCGGCCTGGATCAAGGGGATCGTCTTGCGGACGTGATCCCGGCTGGCCAGCTCTGGAACAACGCCGCCGTAGTCCGCATGCAGCTTGACCTGGCTATACAACTGGTGGGAAAGGATCCCTTTTTGATCGTCGAAGATCGCGATCCCGGTTTCGTCACAGGATGTCTCTATGCCCAATACACGCATTGCTAAAAAATTTCACTGCTAAAATGAGACGGCTATGGTAACCTTCGCGGGTTTTTTAAACCAGAGCGATCTCTGCGGGTTTACTTTCATTCCCTGTCCAGAGTATAATTTCGCACCATTTTAAGACATGCTGATCGATTGAAGGTCAGCTAACAATTTATCACTGAGGTGAAAGGCACATGCCAGTAATCAAAGTCCGTGAAAATGAGCCGTTTGACGTTGCTCTGCGTCGCTTCAAGCGTTCTTGCGAAAAAGCCGGTATCCTGTCCGAAGTTCGTAGCCGTGAGTTCTACGAGAAGCCGACTACCATTCGCAAGCGTGCCAAAGCGTCTGCCGTTAAGCGTCACGCCAAGAAGCTGTCCCGCGAAAACGCACGTCGTATCCGCCTGTACTAATCAAGGGTTCATGCCGTGTCGCTGAAGGATCAACTCAAGGATCAACAAAAACTCGCCATGCTTGCCAAAGACAAGGCTCGCTTGGGAGCGATCCGTTTGTTGATGGCTGAAATCAAGCAACGTGAAGTTGATACCCGTGTTGAGCTCAATGATCAGGATATCCTCGCTGTGGTCACCAAAATGGTCAAACAGCGTCGTGATTCCATCAGTCAATTTGAAGCTGCCGGTCGCCAGGATCTTGCCGACAAAGAGTCCGCAGAGATCGTTGTGTTGCAGGAGTTCCTGCCGCAACAGCTGACTGCAGCCGAAATTGCCGCACTGATTGAGCAAGCCATCGCTGAAAGTGGTGCTGCCGTCATGGCTGACATGGGCAAAGTCATGGCTGTCTTGAAGCCGAAAATTCAGGGGCGTGCCGATGTCGGCGCCGTCAGTGCTCAGGTGAAAACCCGCTTGGCGTAACAGGCAACTCTCTTGTTTGGTCAAAGAAGCCGTGCTTCCCTGGGAATGCGCGGCTTTTTTATTTTCTATGCAATGAAACAGGACGGTTATGGCAGGCAGGATCCCACAATCCTTCATCGATGATCTGCTCGTACGCACCGATATCGTCGAGTTGATCGACTCGCGGGTGCGGCTGAAGAAAGCCGGTAAGAACTACCAGGCTTGCTGCCCTTTTCATAACGAAAAAAGCCCCTCTTTTACTGTCAGTCAGGAGAAGCAGTTCTATCACTGCTTCGGCTGTGGCGCTCACGGCAATGCCATCGGCTTTGTCATGGAGTATGACGGGCTCGAATTTCCCGATGCCATTGAAGAGCTTGCCAGCCTGCACGGCATGCAGGTCCCTCGTGAGCAGACAGCCGGTGGGGCGAGCAGCAGCCAACCAGCGGTCAGCAAGGATCTGTTCGAGCTGATGAACCAGATTGCCCGTTTCTACGAGAGCAATCTCAAGAACGCACCGCAGGCGGTGGAATACCTGAAGGGGCGCGGTCTGACCGGTGAAGTGGTCAAGCGTTTCAACATTGGGTATGCCCCTGCCGATTGGGATCAGGTGCGTCGGCGCTTTGGTGCCAGCCGGGAGCACGAGCAGTTGCTCATCTCGGGCGGCATGCTGATCACTCGTGACAGCGGGCCCGGCAGTTATGATCGCTTTCGCGATCGCATCATGTTCCCGATCCGTGACAAGCGTGGCCGGGTCATCGGTTTTGGTGGCCGGGTGCTGGGGGAGGGGACGCCCAAGTACCTGAACTCGCCGGAAACACCCATCTTCCACAAGGGGCGGGAGTTGTTCGGCCTTTACGAGGTCAAACAGGCACACAAGGATCCGCGCCGGATCCTGGTGGTGGAAGGCTATATGGATGTGGTGGCGCTTGGCCAGTACGACATCGATTATGCGGTGGCGGCACTGGGTACCGCGACCACCAGCGACCATATCCATACCCTGTTTCGCACCACGGCCGAGGTCGTCTGCTGCTACGACGGCGACAACGCCGGTCGGGAAGCGGCCTGGCGGGCGCTGGACAACGCGCTCTCCCACCTGCAGGACGGCCGTGAACTCAAGTTCGTCTTTTTGCCAGATGGTGAGGATCCCGACTCGCTGGTGCGTCAGATCGGCAAGGAGGGATTTGAAGCTCTGCTCGACCAGGCCCAGCCGTTCGCCGACTTCATGTTTGAGCGCCTCGGGCGCGATGCGGCACTTTCCGGTGAGGCTGGCAAGTTTGAAGTGGCCAACAAGGCCGCCGAGCTGATCCGGCGAGTCCCGGAAGGTTTCACACGTGAAGGGTTGATCACCCGCCTCTCCAGCATGATGCGTTGGGGCGAGAACAAGCAGCGGATCGCCGAACTGTTTGCCCGCAACAGTCAGCCGAAGGCCGAGGTCAACAAGCCCAAGGCGGCCAAGCTGACACCGCTGCGCCGGGCGCTGGCACTGATGGTGCAGTATCCGGCGATCACGGCCGAGCTGCCGGCCATGCCTGAACTAGCTGGACTGCGCCTGCAGGGCATCCGATTCTTGCTGCAGTTGCATCAACAGATCCTGACTCAGCCCGGGGTCACGACGGGCATCCTGCTGGAGCACTGGCGTGGCACCAAAGAGGGAGAGATCCTGGCGCAACTGGCGATGCACGATCTGTTTGAAGAGGTAAAACTCGACCAGGAGCCGGATATTCTGGGAGAATTGCAGGATACTTTCGTCGGTTTCATCAACCTGTTCCTGAAGCAGCGCATCGAGGAATTGCAGGCCAAGGTGGCGCAGGAAGGGCTAAGCTCTGAGGAAACTCAAGAGCTGATGATGCTGATCAGAGAGGTGCAAATTGAGAAAAGAAATGAGAGTGGGGCTTGATATTTGAGTGATTAACCCCAATATGAATACCGTTGCCCGAATCGACGGGATTAAAAGCAAACATTTTATAACCGCCTGGCCCCGACAATACTGCGGGCAGGGGTTTCTCATGACCGACGCCGCAACCAGACATAGCATGTCTGGCGGTTTTCTATTAGAATTGGCTATTTGCGCAGCAGCGCACTGTACGCGCAACCTAGCAACACCAACCGGATGAGTTCTATGGAGCAAACCCCGCAGTCTCAGCTTAAACTCCTCGTTGCCAAAGGTAAAGAACAGGGCTACCTGACCTATGCCGAGGTGAACGATCACCTCCCGCAAGACATTGTCGACTCTGACCAGATCGAAGACATCATCCAGATGATCAACGACATGGGCATCCAAGTGGTGGAAAACGCCCCGGATGCCGATGACCTTATCATGGCTGAAGGTGGTACCGCCGATGAGGACGCTGCCGAAGCAGCGGCCCAGGCACTGGCATCTGTTGAATCCGAGATTGGTCGTACGACCGATCCCGTCCGCATGTACATGCGGGAAATGGGTACCGTCGAACTGTTGACTCGCGAAGGCGAAATCGACATCGCCAAGCGCATCGAAGACGGTATCAACCAGGTACAAAGCTCCGTCGCCGAGTACCCGGAAGCGATTACCTATCTGCTTGAGCAATACGACAAATACGAAGCGGAACAGCTGCGTCTGTCCGACATCATTTCCGGCTTCATCGATCCCAACGAGACCGATGACGTCGCCCCGACCGCCACTCACATCGGCTCCGAGCTCAGCGAAGAAGATCTGGCTGACGAAGATGAAGACGAAGACGAAGACGAAGACGGTGATGGTGATGACTCCGACGATGATGGCGACGGTGGTCCGGATCCGGAAGTCGCTCGCGAGAAGTTCGGTGATCTGCGCGCCCAGTACGAAGTAACTCGTCTCTCCATTCAGCAGAATGGTCGTGCACACGAAGATACTCAGGCTGCGATTGCCCAGCTGGCCGATGTATTCCGTCAATTCCGCCTGATGCCCAAGCAGTTCGATCGCCTGGTCAACAACATGCGCGAGATGATGGAGCGGGTCCGCGTGCAGGAACGCATCATCATGAAACTCTGTGTTGAGCAGGCCAAGATGCCGAAGAAGACCTTCGTCGCGGCCTTCACCAACAACGAGTGCGAAACTGCCTGGTTCGAGTACCAGAAGCAGGCCGGCAAGGCCTGGTCACCGCGGCTGGTCGAGATGGACGAAGATGTGCTGCGCGCCATCGGCAAGCTGCAGCAGATCGAGGAAGAGACCGGTCTGTCCATCGCCCAGATCAAGGACATCAACCGTCGCATGAGCATCGGTGAGGCCAAGGCCCGCCGCGCCAAGAAAGAGATGGTCGAGGCCAACCTGCGTCTGGTTATCTCTATCGCCAAGAAGTACACCAACCGTGGTCTGCAGTTCCTGGATCTGATCCAGGAGGGCAACATCGGTCTGATGAAGGCGGTAGACAAGTTTGAATACCGTCGTGGCTACAAGTTCTCGACCTATGCAACCTGGTGGATCCGTCAGGCCATTACCCGCTCCATCGCGGATCAGGCCCGTACCATCCGTATCCCGGTACACATGATCGAGACCATCAACAAGCTCAACCGTATCTCCCGTCAGATGCTGCAGGAGATGGGTCGTGAACCGAACCCGGAAGAGCTGGCCATGCGCATGGGCATGCCGGAAGACAAGATCCGCAAGGTATTGAAGATCGCCAAAGAGCCCATCTCCATGGAGACGCCCATCGGTGATGATGAAGATTCCCACTTGGGCGACTTCATCGAAGATACCACCCTGGCTTTGCCAGCGGATGCTGCTACCAGCGAGAGCCTGCGCAACGCCACCCGCGAAGTGCTGGCCGGCTTGACCGCCCGCGAGGCCAAGGTACTGCGCATGCGCTTCGGTATCGACATGAACACTGACCACACCCTCGAGGAAGTGGGCAAGCAGTTCGACGTTACCCGTGAGCGTATTCGTCAAATCGAAGCCAAGGCGCTGCGCAAGCTGCGCCATCCGAGCCGCTCCGAAGTACTGCGCAGCTTCCTGGACGAGTAATCCCGGACGGGGTCAACCCGTAACCGCTGTCAAAAAGCCCCGCCATGCGGGGCTTTGTTTTATCCGTGATGACGGGGGCGTGAAGATGAGTCACGGAACCGCTTGAATATGGATGAAATCTCGCCAAGTGGTTGATATGCCTATGGACGGGGTATCCGCCATCCCCTATAATCCACGCCGCAAACCAGTATCAATGGCCCCTTAGCTCAGTTGGTCAGAGCAGTCGACTCATAATCGATTGGTCGTGGGTTCAAGTCCCCCAGGGGCCACCATTTTCAGACAAAGCCGCTCTCTTGAGCGGCTTTGTCGTTTCTGTCGTTCACCGGCGCCGGCCCTGGGCATGCGCTTCATGGTACGGCCCATAGTGCGGCCTATAGCGCAATACAAACAACCAGAACCGGACAAGGTTTCGCACAGTGAGGCATCGCAGAGTCTCGCTGTGGCGGCCTTCTGCAAGAGTAAGGGATAGCCTTAACCTCTCGCTCAAGTCTGCCGGGCAGGCTGGTCATGTGATCATGCTGTTCGGCTTGCGTGCGATGCGCTGTAACCTTGATTGTGCCTTTTCTCGGCGTTGAGGGGGCATGGTTTGAGATGAGCCTGGGCATGGTGCCAGGTCATCAGCCTGCTGAGCTGCCGGCTGGAGCGGTGGCATGACGCCATAAAAAAGGCCTCCCGCCGATGGTGGGAAGCCTGGTTCAGTGCTTCAGGGTCTGGTGACCGAGCGTATTGAGCCTTACTGGGCGTTCAGACTATAGGCCAGCGTCTGGTCGTTGAAGCGCACCACATAGACACCGACCACAGCCGTGGTGATGTCGGCGCCGGCCAGCTCGGCCACACCGTCCCTGTTGGTGTCGCCGTAGTTCTGGGTCCAATCGCCCTTGACGTCGAACTTGAAGCGCTGACCGCCGTTGCCATCGCCGCTACCGGTGAAGGTGACGCTGGCCTGCCAGAGGTGATCGCCTACCAGCGACATGGGGGTGGCCCCCCAGTTGTTGGTGGTGCCGCGAATGTTCAGGCTGGCGAAGTTCTTCGCGTAGCCGACGCTGACCGGGGTCAGGCTGTATTGCAGGGTCTGATCGTTGAAGCGTACCCGGTACTGGCCGGTGACCGAGGTCAGGATGTCACTGCCGGCCAGTTCGGCCACCCCATCCTTGTTGATGTCACCATAGTTCTTGCTCCAGTCCCCCTTGACGTCGAACTTGAAGCGCTGGTTTGCCTGACCATCGAAGGTGACCAAGGCTTCCCACTGATTGTCGGCGACCAGCGTCATGGCAAGGGAGCCCCAGGCATTGGGAGTGCCACGAAAATTCAGGGTGGGCAGCACGCTAGCGTAGGTGCCGTTGTCGTCGGTGACGGTCACGGTAGCGCTGGCACTGGCGGTCAACCCTTCTGCATCGGTCACGGTGACCGTCACGGTATGGGTGCCCGGGGTATCGAACCGGACCGTCTCCGTGGCGGCGGTGCCACCGCTGGACCAGCTGTAGCTCACCACACCCCCGTCGTCGCGGGAGGCGGAGGCATCGAACACCACGCTCTCACCCGCCTTGACGCTGAGTGTCTTGGGAGAGAGGGCGGCCACCGGCGCCTGGTTGCTGGTGAGGGGGGTGACCGTATAACGCAGATCGCTTTCGTTCAGGGTGATGCGGTAGCTGCCCGCCCCGCTGACCAAAATGTCCTTGCTGCTGCCCTTGTCGGCGATGCCATCCCCTTCGTTGTCGCCGTAGTTTTCGGCCCAATTGCCGAAGACGTCGAACTTGAAGCGCTGGGCGCCGGTGGCATCACCGTTGCCGGTCAGGGTGAGGGTGGCTGACCAGACACGGTTGGCATCGACGGTCATGGGGGTATTGCCCCAGGCGTTGTGGGTACCGCGCAGGTTCATGCTGCTGAACTTGGCGCCCGGCAGGGCGGAACCACCGCAGGGGCTGGCCTTGGTGCAACCGGCGATGATGGCGGCCGCCTTCATGCCGGGCACATTCAGGCTGGCCTTGCCACTGCCGTCGACGGTGACATAGCCGCCGCTGCAGTAGTCGTTGCCCCCCAGCAGGTTGCAGTACTCGCCGGCCGGCAGCGCGGTCTGCAGCGAGGCCACCAGGCTGCCGCTCTCGTTGTTGATGGCGACGAAGCCCTTGTCACCGCGGCCGAAAGCGATCTGGTTGTTGCCGTTGTCCCACCAGTTGCTGACCGGTTGGCCTTCTGTCCGGTTGTGGAACAGGGCCATGTTCATGATGGTCGGCCGGCGCTGTTCGCAGTTCCACTGGCTGTCCGTGCAAGGTGTGCTGCCCGGTGCCCCCTTGTCGGTTTCATAGGTGCTCATGTTTTCGAAGCGATAGCCCGACATCACCTGCTTCCAGCCATAGGGCCAGGCCATCATGAAGGTGTTGGCCAGATCGTAGCGAGCACCGCTCATGAAGGTGAGCATGCCACCTCCACCGTGGCCGCGTTCGCGGTCGTGGTTGACCACGAAGACGAAGGCCTTAGCGGAGGGGAGCAGGCCCCAGCTCTCGCCCAGCGTCTTGAGGTTCTTGATCTGGCCGTTGAAGTTGGCGGCGAGATCGGTGCCGTATTTGAAGTCGGTGACGGTATCGATGTAGGTGTAGCGCCCGGGCTGGATGTCGGGGGACTCCCCGCCTGCGCCGATCACCTCCAGGTAGGCCCTGGGGCCGCCCGCCTTGTCGAGGATGGCCTTCACGTCGGTCGGGGCCATGTGTTTGGCCGCATCGATACGAAAGCCCGCCACGCCCCAGCCGAGCAGGGTCTTCATGTAGGTGGCGATCTGATCCTGCACGTAGGGAGAGCCGGTATTGAGATCCGGCATACCGTAGAGGGCGCCATTCCAGACGTTGTTGCTGTCGCCGTAGTTGGTGATGTCGCCGCTGTGGTGGAAGTCGTTGTAGCCGAACTGGGGATACTGGTATTGTCCCGCGTTGTAGCTGCCGCCACCGGTGGCGGTGCCTGAGCCCGATGCCAGCTGGTTGAAGACGGCGTCGGCATAGACCTTGACCCCGGCTGCGTTGCAGCGGGCGATCATGCTTCTGAGTTCCGCCTCGCTACCACCGAAGCTGTTGAAATTCTTGAAGCTGACGGGTTGATAGACGGTCCACCAGACCTGGCTGCCCAGCTTGTGCTCGGCCGGCGGGGTGATCTGGACGCCCCCGAACCCCTTGGGCCCGAGCACGGTTTCGCACTCGTTGGCGATGTCGTTGAACTTCCATTGGAACAGGTGAACCATGACCCCTTCGGCGGTGGCAGTGTGGCTGAAAGAGCCGAGTGCCGCCGTCAGCAGGGCGGTTCGAAGCAGTGTGCTGTGCATGACGATTTTCCCTTCGATCTTGTTATTGACATATCACTGTCGTGTAGTCGAACGGACAACGAACAACCTCGTTCAGCTCAGTAGCATTCATGAAATCGCCGTGGTTGAAAATCGAACAGCCTGAATTAATTAAGAAATGTGAATGAAAATGCTTTCATGGCCCCTAGCGATGCAAGTGGCGAAAGAGAGGGCAAGAGCTGGGGACAGGCAGGTAGTGTGGGCTCAGGGGAGTGGCAGAGCAGTGAACAGGGGCCCAGCAGGGCCCCATGAGTATTCAGGCGTCGGATTCCTGCGGCAAGGCCCGGGCCTTGTCACGGCGCCTTGGCAACATGCGTTTCACCAGATTGCTGCGCTGGCGCCAGGAGGTGAACAGGATGGCCAGCAGGTGCAGCGCTATCATGCCCTGCAGGGCCCAGGTACACCAGACGTGCCAGTCGTCCGCTCCCAGCTCGAACCCCATCTCGGTATTCTGGAACCAGCCGGTGCCGGCGGTGGCCAGGATCAGCAGCCAGAGTGTCCAGACCGCCAGCTTGCCGCTGCCGTGGTGACCGGGGGCCGGTGGCGTGCGCTCACGCAGCTCCACCGCTTGCTGGCGAAAATCTTCCCGGCTTGGGATGAGGGCTCGCAACCGGGCATGGCCCTTGGCAAACGAGAGCCCCCACGCCAGGCGCAGGCTGATCAGGGCGATGGCCAGGTAACCCAGCCGCTCGTGCCACTCCTCGCCCGCCTCGTTGAGCCAGAGGTTGCCGATACAGATGGCCGCCACACCCCAGTGGGTGAGGCGGACCAGACTATCCCAGTGAAAGGGATCAGCCTTTTTGCTTGGCATATTTGTGGTACTCCTTCTTCAGGTCGTTGACCTTGGCCAGGTGCTCGCGCGCCTTGGCTTCGTCACCCGCCTTGAGGGCTGCCAGGCTGGCATCCAGTTCGGTCTGTACTTCGTTCATGCCTTCCAGGAACTTCTCTTTCTTGGCGGCCGGCATGTTCTTCTGCTTGGCGATGTCGAACTGCGCCTTCATCTCGTTGATGTATTTTTCCATGGTGGCGGCATCGTCGGCCTTGACCGCCTGCTTGTAGTTGAAGCCGATCTTCTTCATCGGCTGTTCCAGCTCACCGGCCATGGCGGGCAGGGTCATCAGGCCAAACATCAGGGGCAGCAACAGGGGGCGAACAGTTTTCAACATGGGATTTCCTTATTTAAACGACATGCTTATCGATTCTAAGTGGCTTCTTATGAACCCGTGTTTGGATTCATCACAGGCATGATGCCATGACAGTGCGTGAACTGTTTGTGAATATTGCTGTTTTTTGTCACAAAGGGTAACAGGGAAGGGGGAGATGTAAGGAAGTTGCTGAGCCAAGCGAACCAGGCCATTCGAACCATGTGCCGGCTGCGTGACAGCGAGATAACGTCAGATGAAGAGAGGGCCCTTGCGGGCCCTGTTGATTACTGCTGCTGTTCACGCTCGATGGCGCGCCAGCCGATGTCGTGACGGTAGAAGACGCCGTCCCACTTGATGCGACCTGCCAGCTGATAGGCCCGCTTTTGTGCCTCGGCTACGCTGTGGCCGAGGGCAGTGGCGCACAGCACGCGGCCACCGGCGGTCACCACGGTATCGCCTTCCAGCTGCGAGCCGGCGTGGAATACCTTCTCGCCGCTCGCCTCTTCCACCGGCAGGCCGCTGATGGGCTTGCCCTGCTGGTAGTCGCCGGGGTAGCCGCCCGCCGCCAGCACCACACCGATGGCGACGCGGGGGTCATAGATGGCGTCGACCTGATCCAGCTTGCCGGCACAGGCAGCCAGGCAGAGCTCCACCAGATCGGAGCGCATGCGCAGCATGATGGGCTGGGTTTCGGGATCGCCGAAGCGGCAGTTGAACTCGATCACCTTAGGATTGCCCTGGCCGTCGATCATCAGACCGGCGTAGAGGAAACCGGTGTAGACGTTGCCCTCGGCCGCCATGCCGCGCACGGTCGGCATGATCACCTGCTCCATCACTTTGCGGTGCACGTCGGCCGTGACCACGGGGGCGGGGGAGTAGGCGCCCATGCCGCCGGTGTTGAGGCCGGTATCGCCATCACCGACTCGCTTGTGATCCTGGCTGGTGGCCATCGGCAGCACGTGCTCGCCGTCCACCATGACGATGAAGCTCGCCTCTTCCCCGTCCAGAAACTCCTCGATCACCACCCGGGCCCCGGCGTCGCCAAAGGCGTTGCCGGAGAGCATGTCGCGGACCGCCTCTTCCGCTTCGCTCAGGGTCATGGCAACGATGACCCCCTTGCCGGCGGCCAGGCCGTCAGCCTTGATGACGATGGGGGCGCCCTTCTCGCGCAGGTAGGCCAGCGCCGGCTCCACCTCGGTGAAGTTCTGGTACTCGGCGGTCGGGATGGCGTGGCGGGCCAGAAAATCCTTGGCAAACGCCTTGGAGCCTTCCAGCTGGGCGGCGGCGGCGGTCGGGCCGAAGATGGCCAGCCCCTCGGCGCGGAACGCATCGACCACCCCTTTCACCAGCGGCGCTTCCGGCCCGACGATGGTCAGACCGATGCGCTGCTCCTTGGCAAACGCCAGCAGGGCCGGGATGTCGGTGGCGGAGATGGCCACGTTCTCGATGCTCCCTTCATGGGCGGTGCCGGCATTGCCGGGGGCGACGAAGACCCGGGTCACCAGGGGGGATTGCTTGGCCTTCCAGGCCAGGGCGTGTTCACGGCCGCCGTTGCCAATGATCAGTACTTTCATCGTATCGCTCGCTTCTATTCGGGGTCACTGGCGGGCCAAAAGCCTGCGCCGGTGAAAATAGCCAGGTGAAAAGAGACAACAAAAGGGCCGCCGACGGCGGCCCTGATCCATCAGTGACGGAAGTGGCGCATGTTGGTGAACAGCATGCACATGCCGTGTTCGTCGGCGGCGTCGATCACCTCCTGGTCGCGCATCGAGCCACCGGGCTGGATGACGCAGGAGATGCCGGCGGCCGCTGCGGCGTCGATGCCGTCGCGGAACGGGAAGAAGGCATCGGAAGCCATGACGGAGCCCGCCACGGTCAGCCCTTCATCCTCGGCCTTGATGCCGGCGATCTTGGCCGAGTAGACGCGGCTCATCTGGCCGGCGCCGACGCCGATGGTCTGGCCGTCTTTGGCATAGACGATGGCGTTGGATTTGACGAACTTGGCCACCTTCCAGCAGAACAGCAGGTCATTCAGTTCGGCCTCGGTGGGCTGACGCTTGCTGACCACGGTCAGATCCCCGAGCGTCACCATGCCAAGGTCGCGCTCCTGCACCAGCAGGCCGCCATTGACGCGCTTGAAGTCGAAGCCTTGCGCCGGCGCGGTCCACTGACCGCACTCGAGCAGCCGCACGTTCTGCTTGGCGGCGACCGCGTCGCGGGCCGCCTGGCTGACGGTGGGGGCGATGATCACCTCGACGAACTGACGCTCGACGATGGCCTTGGCGGTGGCGCCATCCAGTTCACGGTTGAAGGCGATGATGCCGCCAAACGCGGAGGTGGGGTCGGTCTGCCAGGCGCGCTCGTAGGCACTCAGCAGGTCGCTGCCAATGGCCACGCCGCACGGATTGGCGTGCTTGACGATGACGCAGGCCGGCTGGTCGAACTCTTTGACGCACTCCAGCGCCGCGTCGGTATCGGCGATGTTGTTGTAGGAGAGGGCCTTGCCCTGCAGCTGGATGGCGCTTGCCACCGAGCCCGGTGCGGCCTGCTCCTCGGCATAAAAGGCGGCGGCCTGGTGGCTGTTCTCGCCGTAGCGCATGTCCTGCTTCTTGATGAACTGGCTGTTGAAGGTGCGCGGGAAGCGGGACTCTTCGTCACCCTCCTTGTTGTCACCGTAAGAGGGAACCATGGTGCCGAAGTAGTTGGCGATCATGCCGTCGTAGGCGGCGGTGTGTTCGAAGGCAGCAATGGCCAGATCGAAACGGGTCGCCAGTTTCAGGCTGTTGCCGTTGCCATCCATCTCGCGGATGACGCGGTCATAGTCGGCAGCCTTGACCACGATGGCCACATCTTTGTGGTTCTTGGCGGCGGAGCGAACCATGGTCGGGCCGCCGATGTCGATGTTCTCGACCGCATCTGCCAGGGTACAACCGGGCTTGGCGACGGTCGCGGCGAAGGGATAGAGGTTGACCACGACCATGTCGATGGGGGAGATAGCGTGCTGAGCCATGATGGCGTCGTCTTGCTCGCGCCGGCCGAGAATGCCGCCGTGGACTTTGGGATGCAGGGTCTTGACCCGGCCATCCATCATTTCAGGGAATCCCGTGTAATCGGAGACCTCAGTCACCGGCAGACCGGCGTCGGCCAGCAGCTTGGCGGTACCGCCGGTGGAGAGCAGGGCCACGCCACGTTCGTTGAGTGCCTTGGCAAATTCCAGGATGCCAGTCTTGTCAGACACACTCAGCAGTGCACGGCGAATGGGTCGAGCTTGTTCCATCACACTATCGTCCTCAGCATAACGGGGACCGTTCCATGGGAGGCGAGGCTCAACACAGAGAGTCCCCAAATAAATGGAAGTGGGGGATTTCGCAAACCGCTCTCGCCTGAAAAACCTGCCGACAGGCAAAAGCGTTTTAGGAAATGCCCGCTTGACGCGACGCTCTCTTGTGGGCGCGTATTCTACACAAAAAATGTGACCCGTGGTGGATTTTTTAAAGTGACAAAGCCTTGTCCGGTGCGGTGTTAAACGTTTTCTGGTTGGTTTTTGTGAAACGTTTGTCTTTTCAGTCTCTTGATGGCAAAAGGGTGGCCGCGTCCTCTTTCCCGCTGCCAGCTGGCAATCGCCGGGCAAAGGGGCGATAGTGGGGGCCGGTTGTGGCTGTGTGGCAAATTCAACGGGAGAAAAGGCATGTATCGGATCGGGGAGCTGGCCAAGGCGTGCGGGGTGAAGGCGGATACCCTGCGTTTTTACGAGAAGAATGGTCTCATCTCGCCAGGCATTCGCAACGAGTCCGGCTATCGCCTCTATGGCGAGCAGGACAAGCGACGGCTGGAGTTCATCATCCGCGCCAAGTCGGTGGGGTTCTCGTTGGCCGACATCGGCGAATTGCTGGATCTCGATACCAACAAGGCCAAGGTCACCTGTCAGGAGGTGAAGGCGGTGGCCGACACCAAGCTCGAACAGGTGGAGCAGAAGATCGTCGAGCTGACCCGTTTTCGCGACAACCTGCGCGAGCTCTCCAACATCTGCTGCGGCGGTCCGCGCTCGGCGGAGCACTGCGCCATCCTCGAGACGCTGGAGTCCGGCGCCCCCTCCCGTCATGAGCACCACGACCATGAGCACTGAGCTGCGCCGGCCCCGGGTATCCGCCTTTCTTGCCCTCTCCCTCGACGGCTTCATTGCCGGGGAGGGGGGCGATCTGGCCTGGCTTGAGCCCTACAACGGCGACTCCCAGGAAGAGACCGGCTACAGCGCACTGATGGCGAGCGTTGATACCCTGCTGATGGGGCGCAACAGCTACGATACTGTGCTCGGCTTTCCCGAGTGGTTTTATGGTGACAAGCCGGTGGTGGTATTGACCCACAGACCCGCCGCTCCCCGTGAGCTCGTCTCCTTCCGGCAGGGGGCGCTGGCGCAGGTGCTGGACGAGCTGTGGCAGGCGGGCAGCCGCCATCTTTATCTGGATGGCGGCGAGGTGGTCAGGCAGGGGCTGCAGGCCGCGCTGGTGGACGAGCTGATCCTGTTCTGGGTACCGGTCACCCTGGGGGACGGGGTGCCGCTGTTTGCAGGGCCGTTGCCCGGCGCGCTGGTACCGGTGTCGAGCAGCGTGCTGCCGAGCGGGCTGGTGCGGGTCGTCTACCAATCGGCCTGAGGATCCCGCCAGCCCCCTTGCAGGCGGGCCGGGAGAGGCGCACAATCGGCACGTTTTTTCGCCGCCAGTCCCGGAACTGTGGTGGCTGGCGCGATGGGCAAACACACAACTGCATCAAGGAGCCGATATGGCCAAGAAGAAGGTGACCCGGGTCACCACCGAGCCCGCCTGCGAACATCAGCGCGGCATCATTCAGGACAACCACCTCAAGGCACTGGTGACCTCTCCCCTGTTCCAGGCCCGGGTCGAACCGAGCAAGAAAGGCAAGGGCAGCTATCAGCGCAAGGCCAAGCACGGCAAGCGGTGGGAGCCCGGTCAACAGCAGATGGTACGCGTCTGCTGCTGAGCGGGTTCCTGCTTTGGAACCTGTCCACGATCTTGCTGCGAGGCCGTGATCAAGGCTCATGTGCTGCTCGGAATCCTCATGTGTACTTACACACTCCGGTTCCTGCGCTGCTCTTCACCTTGCTGACAGCCTCTCGCGACAGACCGTGAACAGGTTCTTGGAACCAAAACAAGCGGGGCGCTCATGGCGCCCCGCTTGTGTTTCATCTGGTGAAAGGCGGTTACCTCACTCGTCCATAAAGAGCTCGAGCAGCACGTTGAGATAGCGATGGCCGAGGGACGTGAGCTGCCAGCTGTCGCCGAGATCTTCGATCAGCTCCTTGCTCTGGGCGATGGTCAGCATGGTCTCTACCCGCTCCAGCGGCAGCCCGGTGTAGGCCTTGAACTCCGCCTTGGGGGCCGGTTCAAACAATCTGAACCGGTTCATGAAGTACTCGAGCGGCAGATCGTCCGCACTCACTTGCCACTGTTCGTCCAGATAGGGGCGGCTCGGGTCCAGATAACCTTTCGGGTGCTTCACCTTGGCGGTGCGCAGGATCTGCTGGTTGGCGAGATCCGTCACCTTGCCGTGGGCGCCGCAGCCGATCCCCAGATAGTCGCCGAAGCGCCAGTAGTTGAGGTTGTGGCGACACTGGTAGCCCGCCTTGGCATAGGCCGAGATCTCGTACTGCTGATAGCCGTGGGCGGTGAGCATGGCGTGGCCCTGCTCGTAGATGTCCCACAGGGTGTCATCCTCCGGCAGGGTGGGCGGCTTGGAGGCAAACGCCGTGTTCGGCTCTATGGTGAGCTGATACCAGGAGAGGTGCGGCGGCGCGCAGTCGATGGCCTGCTGCAGATCCGAGAGTGCGTCCGCCAGGCTCTGATCCGGCAGGCCGTGCATCAGATCCAGGTTGAAGGTGGGCAGTTTGATGGCGTGAGCCAGTGCGGCGGCCTTGCGCGCCTCTTCCGGGCCGTGAATGCGGCCGAGCCGGGTCAGCTTCTCCTGCTGGAAACTCTGCACCCCGATGGAGATGCGGTTGATGCCGGCCCGCTGGAAGCCGGCGAACTTGTCCGCCTCCACCGTGCCCGGGTTGGCCTCCATGGTGATCTCGCAGTCCGCGGTGAGTTCGATGCGCGCACGCACCCCGTCCAGCAGCGCCTGCATGGCCTCCACGGAGAGCAGACTCGGCGTGCCGCCACCGATGAAGATGGAGGAGAGGGGGCGCCCCTGGGCCCAGTGCAGGTCTTGCTCCAGATCCTCCAGCAGGGCGGCCACGTACTCGAGGTGGGGCAGCTCCCCCTTCTGGGCATGGGAGTTGAAGTCGCAGTAGGGGCACTTCTGGACACACCAGGGCACGTGGATATAGAGGGAGAGGGGCGGCAGTTGCAGCATGGGGTTTCCAGTATTCAAAAAATCATCAGGGGTCGGGTTGCCCTTGTCGTCGATGACAACGGGCCGGGGCGCCGCGAACGAAACGGGGGCCGACGGCCCCCATTGTAGATGACAACGCGGCGGGAGACAGCGCTTTAGTTGACCGCCGCCAGGGCCGCTTTCAGCTTGGCCAGCGCCTGGCCGCGATGGCTGAGCTGGTTCTTGAGCTCGGCCGGCATCTGGGCCGAGGTGCAGTCGTGATCGGGCACGAAGAACACAGGGTCATAGCCGAAGCCGTGCTGGCCGCGCGGCTCGTCGATGATCATCCCTTCCCAGCTGGCCTGGCAGATGATGGGGGTGGGATCGTCGGCGTGGCGCATGTAAACCAGCACGCACCAGAAACGGGCGCTCTTGAGATACTCGGGGGCGCCTTTCAGCTCGCCCAGCAGCTTGTCGATGTTGTCCTTGTCGCTGGCACCTTCACCGGCAAAGCGGGCGGAGTAGACGCCGGGACGGCCGTGCAGCAGATCCACTTCCAGGCCGGAGTCGTCGGCAACCGCCGGCAGGCCGGTGATGCGGGCGGCGTGGCGGGCCTTGATGATGGCATTCTCGACGAAGGTGGTGCCGGTTTCTTCGGCATCGGAGACCGCAAACTCGCTCTGTGGGATCACCTGGATCTTCATATCGGCCAGCATGGCGGCCAATTCCTTCACCTTTTTCTGGTTCCCTGTTGCCAGGACAAGCTTGTTCATCGAGCACCTCCGCAAAAATAATCTGCGCATTCTATGCGGGGCTGGCGCCCAGGAAAAGCGCCAATTGCCCTGGATCACCCTCGCCGGGGCCAGACCAAGATGTGGATAAAATGAATGTTTCCTGAATGGAATAACAGAAGTGATTAAATACCATTTCAATTCATTACTGTGAGCCAGTAGACTCGCGCCCCAATCTATTTTCCCCATGCCACGAGGTGACTGATGCCATTGATTCTTTTGCTTGTCCTACTGGTGCTGTTCAGTCCGCTGGCCATCGACATCTACCTGCCCGCCATTCCGCAGATGGCCGAGCAGCTGGGGGCCGAGGTGACCCTGATGCAGGGCACCATCACCTGGTTCCTGTTCAGCATGGGACTGGGACAACTGCTGGTGGGGCCGCTGGCCGATCGCTACGGCCGCAAGCCCATCGCCCTTGGCGGTGTGCTGCTCTACGGTCTGAGCGCCCTGGGTGCCGGCTTTGCCGCGAGCCTGGGTGAGCTGATGCTGGCGCGGGTGCTGCAGGGTTTTGGCGCCTGTGCCACCTCGGTGGCTGCCTTCTCGGTGGTGCGTGACAGCTACGGCCCCAAGAAGAGCGGTCAGATGATCTCCTACCTGAACGGTGCCATCTGCTTTATTCCGGCGCTGGCCCCCTTGCTCGGTGGCTGGCTCACCGCCAAGGCGGGCTGGTCGGCCAACTTCTGGTTCATGGCCGGTTATGCGGTCATCGTCGGTAGCTGGCTGCTGTGGCGGATGCCGGAGACCCGTCCGGAAGAGACCAGCAGCAGCGGCCCGCTCATCAGCTGGTCGCGCTACAGCCCGGTGCTGCGCTCCCCGAGCTTCCTGTTCAACGCGACGCTGTGCATGCTGGCGATGGCGGTGATCCTGGCCTATGTCACTGCGGCGCCTGTGCAGCTGATGGTGAAGCTGGGGCTGGACATGAGCGGCTTCAGCTACTGGTTCACCGCCAACGCGGCACTCAACATCCTGGCCTGCTTCCTGGCGCCCCGTTTCATCGCCAGAGTGGGGCCAAGACGCACCCTGCGCATCGGCCTGCTGGTGCTGCTGCTCTCCGCCATCGCCTTGACCCTGGCCATGCACATCGAGCATCCGCTGGCCATGATGGGCCCGGTATTCCTCTCCAGCATCGGCTTTGCCATGATCCTGGGCGCGGCCGCCGGCATGGCGCTGGCACCGTTCGGCCACTGCGCCGGCACCGCCGCCGCCCTGCTCGGTCTGTTCCAGATGAGCGGCTCCGGTGCGCTGGTGGGCTTCATCGGCGTGCTGATGCACGATCCGCTCAGCCAGCTGGCGCTGCACATGTGGCTGCTGCTGCCCCCCCTGCTGATGCTGATGACCCGCCAGGGCCGGCGCTTGTGTTTGCAATAAATCCTGTGCTCTGATGGGCACACTCAGGGGGCCTTGGGCCCCCTTCTCTATTTGGCAGGCAAGGGTTTGCCTGCGCCCCGTGACACAGCTACCCGTGGAGAAAACCGGATGAGCCACACAATCAATGCCGCCCTGGTGGGCTACGGCTTTGCAGGCCAAACCTTTCACGCCCCGTTTCTGACCAGCACGCCCGGGCTCTCCCTCGGCTGGGTGGTGAGCCGCGATGCCGCCAAGGTGCAGAGCGAGCTGCCCGGTTGCCGGGTCGGTTCGCTGGCCGAGGTACTGGCGGACCCGTCGGTCGACCTGGTGGTGATCGCCACACCCAACGACACCCATGCCCCCATCGCCCGTGAGGCCCTGCTGGCCGGCAAGCACGTGGTGATCGACAAGCCGTTCGCCCTGGATCTGGCCGAGGCGAAGGCGCTGGTCGAGCTGGCGGAGAAGCAGCAGCGGCTGCTCAGCATCTTCCACAACCGGCGCTGGGACGGTGACTTTCTCACCGTACGCCGCCTGCTGGCGGAGGGGGCGCTCGGTCAGGTTGCCCAGTTCGAATCCCACTTCGATCGCTATCGTCCCGAGGTGCGCCAGCGCTGGCGCGAGGCGGGCGGTCCGGGTTCCGGCCTCTGGTTCGATCTCGGCCCCCACATCCTCGATCAGTCGCTCCAGCTGTTCGGTCAGCCGGACTGGCTGCAGGCGGATCTGGCCCAGCAGCGCCCCGGTGCCCTGGCGGATGACTACTTCCACGTGGTGCTCGGCTATGGCGAGATGCGGGTCGTGCTGCACGGCAGCTGCCTGGTGTCGGCCACCATGCCGCGTTTCGTCATCCACGGCAGCGAGGGCTCCTTCATCAAGTTCGGCATGGATGTGCAGGAGGAGCAGCTCAAGCTAGGCAAGCGGCCGCCGGCGGCAGACTGGGGAGTGGACAACGAACCCGGCCAGCTCAGCCGGATCCGCGACGGTCAGCTGCAGCAGCAGAGCGTGGCCGGCGAGGCGGGGGACTACGGCGCCTACTATCGCGGTGTCTGCGCCGCCATCCGTGGGGAGGGGGCGAACCCGGTGCCGGCCGGCGAGGCGCTGGCGGTGATGGCGCTGCTGGACCTGGCCCGCGACAGCGCCCGCGAGGGGAAACGACTGGCTTGTCAGATCCTGTCTGATTGAGGCGCAGTCCGCGCGTGGTTGCTGGCACAATGCAATAGCCGTTTATTGCCAGCAACCACGGGGCCTGTGGCGTTTTATTGTACAAAGCTGCGCCGTTTACAGTGTTTTGTATTAATGTTTGTCGTTGTAGTAGTTCTTTTCATCCAGCCAACGAGAAAATATCATTGTGATACTCGTTTTCATTGGGCGCGTATGGGGATATATTTCGCGCGCCTCTTGGCTCCCGGTATATGGGTTTTTCACCGGGTGAAAGGACGCACTGTGATGGTTGTACCAACCATCTCTCCATATTTTTCTGAGGGTATGCACATGAACAAAGTACTGGTAGCCGGTATCCTGGGTCTGATGTTGACCGCTTGTGGTCAGAAAGAAGAAGCCGCCGCTCCGGCCGCTACTCCGGCCGCCGACGTTGCTGCAACTGTTGAGAAAGCCGCTAGCGAAGCCACCTCTACCGTAGAGAAGGCCGCTTCCGAAGCGACTGCAACCGTTGAGAAGGCTGCCGCTGACGTAGCCACCAAGGCAGAAGCCGCAGTGAGCGATGCCAAGGCCAACTAAGCCTGCACCTCATCTGAAGAACGGGCCCGAAGGCAACTTCGGGCCCGTTTTTTATGCCCGTTCCCCGCCTTTGACGGGATCCTCGCCGGCAAGAGAATCGACTAGAGCGCCGGGTTGAGGCGCGCGGTGAGGATATGATCCTCCCAGCGGCCGTTGATCATCAGGTAGTCTTTGGCGTACCCCTCCCGCTCGAAGCCGAGCCGCTCGAGCAGGGCGCCGCTGCGCAGATTCGACGGCATGTAGCCGGCCATGATGCGATGCAGGCCATGTTCCCGGAACAGGTAGTCGATGCCGGCCTCGACGATCTCCTGCATCAGCCCCTGCCCCTGGTGAGCCTGGTCGATGGCGTAACCCAGATGGCAGGCCTTGAAGGCGCCCATCAGGATGTTGGTGAAGTTGCAGGTGGCGATCACCTGCTCACCATGGGGATCGAGTGCCACCAGATGCACCCCGCTGCCATTGAAAAACTGGCCATAGCTGTCGCGCAGCCGGCCGTGCCAGTGGCTCAGGGTGTAGAAGCTCTCGTCCCGGCTGGGCTCCCAGGGGGCGAGGTGGGCGCGGTTGCGCAGATAGAAATCCAGCATCAGATCGGCCCGTTCGGGGGGCAGTATGGTGAGCTGGCAGCGGGCCGTGCACAGGTGTGGCAGCGCCATCAGTGATCCCTCTGCCTGAGCCACTCATCGCGCAGCAGGCTGTAGTGAACGTGATCCACGATACGGTCGGCCAGCCGCTCGGCACGGCGGGTGATCCCCTCCTGCTGCATGCCGAGGCGCTCGCAGACGGCCCGGCTGGGCTCGTTGTCGGTGGCGGCGCTGATCTCCACCTTCTCCATCCCCATCTCCTCGAAGGCGTGATGGATCAGGGCCTGGCAGGCGCGGGTGATGATGCCGTTGCCCTGCCAGCGCTCGGCCAGCCAGTAGCCGATGCTGACCTTGGCCAGCGCTCGGTCGATCTGGTTGTAGCCGATGACGCCGACCACTTCTCCCTGATACTCGATGGCGGTGGTCAGCCCCTCGCCGCGGGCAAACTTCTCGATGGCGTGGCGGATGAAGGTGGCGCTGTCGGCGGGCTGCTGAATGTAGGGCGGCCAGGGCAGCCACTGGGTCAGGTAGTCGCGGTTCTCCCGACACAGGGCAAAGAGTTCACTGGCCATGTCGGGCTGCAGGAACAGCAGCGCCAGCTCGTCGTCCAGTTGCCATGAAAACATCCGTACCTCCCCTCCAGTCAGGGCCCGAAGCGGGCCGCCAAACCGCCAATGTAGCCAATCAACCCCTTGTACGCCAAGGGTTTTCCATCTGTTCTTGCGCCCCGCCATCCCCATATGGAGGGGCGATTGGTGGCGGCCAGAAAGCGCCTGGCCATTGTTCGGCTTTTTTTGGTGTTATTCGCCATTTTGATCTTTTCTCACGCTACCAAACAGGGGCAACAGCAGATCCTGCTATGGGTTTGTGCTGCTCTGTCACATATGACAGGCAGCAATCTTGAACGTGCCAACTAGTGTAGGAGCGCCGGGCAACGGACCCGACGTGTAATCTTCATCGACTTAAGGAAAAGACGGATGAACAAAGTCTATTTGGCCGTGGTATTGGCCTGCTGGGGAAGCGCAGCGCTGGCTGCAGAACAGGTGGATGTGCATCAGGTCGCGGGCATTCAGGGAGCGCCGAGCGGCGCTGCCGGGGTAAGCGCGCTGGCAGGGGATGGCGAGTTTCGTCAGGTGCGGGCGGTCAAGCTGCCCAACGGTCAGCAGCGGGTGCGTTATGAGCAGACCTGGCACGGGATCCCGGTCTGGGGCCAGGTGCTGGTGGCCGAGCAGTCCCTCGGCGGGCAGATAAGCCAGGTCTCCGGCCAGATCCTGCGCCAGATCGATGCCGACGTGGCCAGTCCGACCGCCGCCCTGTCGCCGGCCGATGCCGCCAGCAAGGCGCGGGCCGGGGCCAAGGGCAGCAACGAGCGGGTCAAGCTGTTCGTGATGCAGGATGAGTCCGGTCAGGCCCGCCTGGTCTATCTGGTCTCCTGGTTGGCGGCGAGCGACGAGCCGAGCCGCCCCTTCGTGGTGATCGATGCCCAGAACGGCAGCGAGCTCAAGCGCTGGGAAGGGATCAACCACAAGGACGCCACCGGCCCAGGTGGCAACGTCAAGACCGGCAAGTATTTCTACGGCGCCGACTTCGGACCGCTGCTGGTGGACGACAACTGCCGGATGACCAGCCCGAACGTGGACACCCTCAACATGAATCACGCCACCACGGGCGGCGCCATTCATCAGTTCACCTGCCCGGAGAACACGGTCAAGGAGATCAACGGCGCCTACTCGCCGCTCAACGACGCCCACTACTTCGGCAACGTGGTGTTCGACATGTACCGCAACTGGTACAACACGGCGCCGTTGACCTTCAAGCTGAAGATGCGGGTGCACTACAGCCGCAACTACGAGAATGCCTTCTGGGACGGCAGCCAGATGACCTTCGGTGACGGCGCCACCACCTTCTATCCGCTGGTGAGCCTGGACGTGGCGGCCCACGAGGTGAGCCACGGCTTTACCGAGCAGAACTCCGGGCTGGTCTACTCCGGTCAGTCGGGCGGCATCAACGAGGCCTTCTCCGACATGGCGGGGGAAGCGGCCGAGAACTTCATGAAGGGCAGCAACGACTGGCTGGTGGGCGCCCAGATCTTCAAGGGCAACGGCTCGCTGCGCTACTTCGAGGATCCGACCCGGGACGGCAGCTCCATCGGCCATGCCAGCGACTACTACGATGGCATCGACGTACACCACAGCTCAGGTGTCTACAACCGCGCCTTCTACCTGCTGGCCAACACCAGCGGCTGGAACACCCGCAAGGCCTTCGAAGTGTTCGTGCTGGCCAACCGCCTCTACTGGGGCGCCAACACCACCTTCGATCAGGGCGCTTGCGGGGTGACCAAGGCCGCCACCGATCTGGGCTACAGCGTGACCGACGTGGCGGCAGCCTTTACCACTGTGGGGGTCAATGCCTCCTGTGGCGGTACCACGCCGCAGCCGGGTAGCGTGCTGCAAAACGGGGTGCCGGTGAGCGGTCTCTCCGCTGCCAAGGGTGGCAAGCTGAACTTCACCATCGACGTGCCGGCCGGCAAGAGCCAGCTGGTGATCGCCAGCAGCGGCGGTACCGGCGATGCAGACCTCTATGTGAAGTTCGGCAGCGTGCCGACCAGCAGCAGCTATGATTGCCGCCCGTACAAGAGTGGCAACGCCGAGACCTGCACCCTGAACTCGCCCAAGGCGGGGACCTGGAACGTGCAGCTGAGCGCCTACAGCGCCTTCTCGGGGGTGATCCTCAAGGCCAGTTACTGAGCCTGAGCCACTGCAAATAGATAGGGAGCGCCGGACTTGTCCGGCGCTTTTTTTATGCGGATTTACCCGCCCAGCGCCGGGCCAGGGTACGGGCGGCCTCCAGTACCCGCTCCTTGGCGGGATTGGGCCGTTTGCCGCTGCGCCAGGCCATCATCACATCCCAGTGATCCGGCGGCAGATCCACCACGTCCAGCTGCACCAGCCGGCCGAACTCCAGATCCCTAGCGATGGCGAGCGCCGGCATCAGGGTGATGAAGCCGTGCTCCAGCGCCAGCTCCCGCGCCGCGCTGGCGGGCTGGATGGCGTGCAGCGGGCTTGCCACCTGGCGCAGCAGGCGCAACTGCAGGATCAGCTCGTCGCAGCCGGTGCCCCACTGCTGGGGGGCCAGCCGTTCGTTGGCGATGTCCTGCAGGGTCAGGCCCTGCCGCCCGGCCAGCGGATGGGTGGCGCAGGCCACCGCTATGATGGGGGAGCGATAGAGCAGCTCGAGCTGGATGCCGGCGATGGCCGGACACTTGAGGATGAAGCCGACGTCGGTCTCGCCGGTCAGCAGCTCCTGCATGATGATGCCGGAGTGATCCGTGTTGCAGCGGATCTCGAAGGTCTCGTCGACCAGTGCCAGCAGCAGGGGGCCGAATACCACGGTCGTCAGGGAGGGCAGGCAGGCCAGCCGGATGCGCGGTAGCGCCGGCGCTCCCTGCATCGCCAGGCGACCCCCTTCCAGCGCGCTCAGTGCCGCACTCGCGGCCGGCAGAAACTGCTCGCAGGCCGGGGTGGGGGTGGCGCCGCGCCGATGTCGGCGAAACAGGGGCTGGCCCAGATCCTGTTCCAGCACGGCGATCCGCTGGCTCACCATGGGTTGTGACCAGCCGCGCACGGCGGCCGCCTTGCTGAAGCTGCCGCGATTGACCACATCCAGCAGCAATTGCAGATCGTCGAGGGTCATAGCCATAACATAATCCAATATAAAATATAGCCAGTTGTCGGCTACCACTATATCTGGCGTCCTTCCAGAATAGCAGTATCAATCGTTGTGCTTTGGCATATTGCCATATCGGTTCAGGGGCTTGTTGCACCTTGAGCCCGTTTGGTGACGGCGTCATTCGGGCGATGAGACGAATTAATCGGCATGTCATCAGAAAAGCAGGGGACGGGTAGTCATGGTGGAGCGGGCGAGGCGGTTGGGGCGGTGGTTTTTGGCGTTGGATTCCCTGTTGGTGATCCTGGGGTTCTTCGTGGTGATGCCCATGATCAGCCTGCGCTTCGTGGATCAACTCGGCTGGGCGGCCGGGGTGGTGGGGCTGGCGCTGGGATTGCGCCAGCTGACCCAGCAGGGGCTGGGCATTTTGGGTGGCTCGCTGGCGGACAAGTTCGGCGCGCGGCCGCTCATCGTGGGCGGCATGCTGCTGCGGGCGGCGGGATTTGCCAGCCTGGCCTATGCCCAGAGCGGGCTGGAGCTGATCCTCTCCTGCGTCATCTCGGGACTGGGAGGCTGTCTGTTCGATCCACCCCGCGCCGCACTGGTGATCAAATTCACCCGGCCCCGTCAGCGGGGGCGCTACATCTCGTTGCTGATGATGCTGGAGAGCGCCGGCGCCGTGGTGGGGGCCCTGCTCGGCAGCTGGCTGCTCAACTTCGACTTCGAATATGTCTGCCTGCTGGGGGCCGGCCTGTTTGTCTGCGCCGCCCTGTGCAACCTGCTGATCCTGCCTGCCTACAAGCTCTCGGTGCGGCCGACCCCGATCCGCGCCGGTCTCGGCCAGGTGCTGGCGGACAAGGCGTTCTGCCGGCTGGTGCTGATCCTGAGCGGCTACTACGCTCTCTGGGTCCAGGTGATGCTGATCTTCCCCATCCTGGTCAAGCAGATGGCAGGCACCACCACAGCGGTGGGCTGGATGTATACCCTGGAGACAGCCATCTCGCTGGCGCTGCTCTATCCGCTGGCGCGCTATGGCGAGCGCCACTTCAAGCTGGAGAGCCGCTTGATGGCCGGGGTGCTGCTGATGACCACGGGCATCGGGCTGGTGGCGTTTGCCAACACTCTGCCTGCGGTGTTCATGCTGCTGGCCTGCTTCTATCTGGGGATCGTCATCGCCGAACCGGCGCGGGAGACGCTGATGACCAAGCTCGCGCAGCCGGGGGCACGTGGCAGCTACATGGGCTTCAGCCGGCTGGGGCTGGCGCTGGGGGGCATGACGGGTTACGTGGGGGGCGGTGCGCTGCATGACTACGCCATGCTGCAAGGCCAGCCCTGGTTACCCTGGCTGGTGCTGGGCACGGTCGGGGTGACGACGCTGTTGCTGCTGGTGAACTGCTTTCACCGCGAGCCGAGTCTGGCGCGGGTCAACATCTGACGGGCAATAAAAAACCGGCCGCTGGGCGGCCGGTAAAAAATACAGTAGGCAATTCAGGGAAGACTTAGAAGTTGTACTGCAGGGCCACGGCGACCACGTCGTCGGTGTTCTTGCCCAGCGAGTTGGTGTGGGTACCGTTGACGTTGTCCAGCAGGTTGATCTTGTAATCAACGTAGGCGTTGAAGTTGTCGGTGAAGTTGTACCAGGCACCGATGGAAACGTACTCGGTGGCGGTGTCATCGATGCCGCGAGCGTTGTCCTTCACGTCGGTACGCAGGTAGGCCAGGGACGGCTTGAACTTGCCGAAGGCGTACTGGGCGACGGCTTCGTAGCCATCCATCTTCTCGGCGTAGCCGTTGAAGGTGCTGACGTACATGTGGTCTTCACCGTGGGAGTAGGTGGCAGCCAGGTAGAGGTCGCCGACGGCGTACTTGGCACCGACACCGTACAGCTTGGCGTCGCGGTCACCACCGAAGGCGGCGTTGGCGGCCTGCTCGTCGGTCTTGCCAGCCTGGTTGTAGGCGGTACCCAGGCTCAGGCCCATGTCGAAGTCATAGTTGGCGGACACGGCGAAGCCTTCAGCGGAACCCTTCGGATTCCAGGTGCTGTTGGTGCCAGTCAGATTGGAGCGATCGGCGTTCTGCGGATCGTTGTTGCCGGTGAACTGGGCACCCAGGGTCAGGCCCTGATAGGTGTAGATGTACTGGGCCAGGCCGTTGGTACGACCGGTACCGAATATTTCGGTGTCTTTGCCCAGACCGTCACCACCCCACTCTGGCAGCACGTCGGTGTAGTTGTTCACGGCTTTGGTGAACAGACCATCCTGACGGCCGTAGCTGAAGGCACCGAAACGATCGTGCTTGATGCCGGCGTAGGCATAACGCAGCTCGTCGTTGTCGGAGCCGGAGACCGGCAGGTTGTATTCAGCGAAGCCGAACGCGGTCAGCTCGTTGTCGATCTTGGTTTCGCCGGCAACATGCAGACGCAGGTAGCTCTGGTCACCTTCAGAACCGTTGTCATCAGTGCCGTAGTACATGCCTTGAGCGCGACCACCGATGTCGAGTTTGGTGTCGTTCTGGTTGTAGACGGTAGCGGCTTGCGCACCACCGGCCAGCAGCACGCTGGAGATGGCCATGGTCAATGCTGTCTTTTTCATTGTTCGTTCCTCTGGTGTAAACACTGTCGGACCTGTGCTCGGCCCTGTTGATCGGTTTCTGTTCCGATGCCCCAGAGTAGATCTGCGAACCTTGATAGAAACTGAAGCGCACAAGGATTAATTAATGATTTGACCTGAAAAGCAGGCATAAAAAACGGCCCTGACAGGGCCGTTTGCGTATTTGTGGAATTAAATGCTGGTTAGAGCATCATGCCACCGAAGAAGAAGCCCAGCGCCACGGCGATGGCGATGGTGGCAACGCCCGGTACGAAGAAGGGGTGATTGAATACCGCCTTGCCGATACGGGTAGAGCCGGTGTCATCCATTTCGACCGCGGCCAGCAGGGTCGGGTAGGTCGGCAGCACGAACAGGGCGCTCACGGCGGCGAAGGAGGCGATGGCGGTCAGCGGGCTGACACCCAGTGCCAGAGCGGCCGGCATCAGGGCCTTGGTGGTGGCGCCTTGTGAGTAGAGCAGCATGGCGGCGAAGAACAGCACCACGGCCAGCAGCCAGGAGTACTGGTTGAGCAGGTCGCCAGCGATCAGCTGGATGGTGTCCATGTTGCCTTTCACGAAGACGTTGCCCAGCCAGGCCACGCCCAGCACGCAGATACAGGCGGACATGCCGGACTTGAAGGTCGGCATGTTGGTGACCTGGGTGGCGTCCAGCTTGCAGACCAGGGTCATGATGGTGGCCGCGGCCAGCATGATGCCCATGATGGCGCCATCACGGGGGATCGGCGGGTTGGCGATCAGGCCCACTTTACCGGAGATGGCGGTGGCGTAGGCCATCACGGCCACGATGGCGGCGATGAAGATCCAGACCGACACCTTGGCGTAAGGCTTGAGCTCCAGCTTGGTGGTGCCGCGCAGCTTGATCAGCCCCTTGGCCTTGCGCTCCAGGTAGACTTCGTCCTGGTCGAGCGGCTTGCCCAGCATGTTGGCGACGAAGGCTCCGAGGATGCAGGCGATGAAGGTGGAGGGGATGCAGATGGCCAGCAGGGTCAGGTAATCCACGCCAAACGGCTCAAGCATGCCGGAGAAGGCAACCACGGCCGCGGAGATGGGCGAGGCGGTGATGGCGATCTGGGAGGCGATGACGGCGATGGAGAGCGGACGGGACGGACGAATGCCCTGTTCCTTGGCCACTTCGGCGATCACCGGCAGGGTGGAGAAGGCGGTGTGACCGGTACCGGCCAGCATGGTCATCAGATAGGTGACGACCGGCGCGGCGAAGGTGATGTATTTGGGGTTCTTGCGCAGGGCTTTCTCGGCCAGGGAGACCAGATAGTCCATGCCACCGGCCAGTTGCATACAGGCAATGGCACAGATGACGGACGCGATGATCATGATCACGTCCCAGGGGATGTAGGTGACCAGCTGGTCGCTGGGAATTGGCATCCCCAGACCCCAGGTCAGTACCAGTACCCCCAAACCACCGGCAAAGCCGATGCCGATGCTGCCTATCCGGGCCCCCAGATAGATAGCGGCGAGCACGACAAGTAACTCGATTCCAATCATAGCGAACACTCCATTTTCCAGTTTTTTTAGGTTTTATTTGGCAGAAAAGCCAATTCCCGATGGGGCTGGGCAAGACCTATCGGGAACTGACTTTATGGGCCGGGATAAACCCGGCCCATTTGCTCGCTTATACGGTGGCTTCGCGGGTATAACGCTTGGCTTTGTATTGCGGGTTCATCAGGTTCTCGATGGAGAGAATTTCATCCAGCTGCTCGGCGGTCAGCAGGCCGCGCTCCAGCACGACTTCACGGACGTTCTTGCCGGTCTGGGCACAGATCTTGCCGACGATGTCGCCTTCGTGGTGGCCGATGAAGGGGTTCAGGTAGGTCACGATGCCGATGGAGTTCAGCACGTGGTTCATGCAGATTTCCGGGTTGGCGGTGATGCCTTCCACGCACTTCTCGCGCAGGGAGATGCAGGCTTTTTCCATCAGGCTCAGGGATTCGAACATCGCCTGACCGATCACCGGCTCCATGACGTTCAGCTGCAGCTGACCGGCTTCGGCGGCGAAGGTGATGGTGACGTCGTTGCCGAATACCTTGAAGCAGGACTGGTTGACCACTTCCGGAATGACCGGGTTGACCTTGGCCGGCATGATGGAGGAGCCAGCCTGCATTTCCGGCAGGTTGATTTCCTTCAGGGCAGTGCGCGGGCCGGAGGAGAGCAGACGCAGGTCGTTACAGATCTTGGACATCTTCATGGCCAGGCGCTTGATGGCGCCGTGCAGCATCACGTAGGCGCCGCAGTCGGAGGTCGCTTCGATCAGATCTTCCGCCGGAACATAGGCACGACCGGTGATCTCGGCCAGGCGCTTGATGGCCAGGGCTGAGTACTCGGGCGGGGTGTTCAGGCCGGTACCGATGGCGGTGGCGCCCAGGTTCACTTCCAGCAGCAGCTCCTGGCAACGCTTGATGGATTTGATCTCTTCGCGCAGGGTCACGGCGAAGGCGTGGAACTCCTGACCCAGGGTCATCGGCACCGCATCTTGCAGCTGGGTACGACCCATCTTCAGGATGCCCTTGAACTCGGCGGCCTTGGCATCGAAGGCGGCGATCAGTGCTTCCAGTGCGTGCAGGGTGGTGTCGGTGCTGTTGACCACGGCCACGCGGAAACCGGTGGGGTAGGCATCGTTGGTGGACTGGCACTTGTTGACGTGGTCATTGGGGTTGATGACGTCGTAACGGCCCTTGGCCAGACCCATGATTTCGAGGGCGATGTTGGCCAGTACTTCGTTGGTGTTCATGTTGACGGAGGTGCCGGCACCACCCTGGTAAACGTCGACCGGGAACTGGTCGAAGCATTTGCCGGTGTTCAGCATCAGGTCGCAGGCTTCTACGATCTTGTCAGCAATTTCAGGACGGATGGTACCCAGTTCGCCGTTCGCCAGGGCGGCGGCCTTCTTGGTCAGTACCATGCCGCGGACGAATTCCGGAACGTCAGAAATCTTCTGAGTGCTGATCTTGAAGTTCTCAACGGCGCGCAGGGTATGCACACCGTAGTAGAGATCGTTGGAAACTTCTTTGGTGCCCAGCAGGTCTTCTTCAATGCGGACGTTCTTGATGTCGCTCATTGTAATGCCTCAGAAATCAGATAAATGGAAACGATCCTCACCGAGTGGTCGCGAGTTCCTTACGCACGGTTCATCCTGAAGCACCACACATCGAGTGGGGCGGTTGGGGGCTTTTTTGCTCCCTTAATTACTGGCGTCGATATTACCCCAATTGAGGTATCTGATATTAGACCTGGATCACTAAATTTGAGACAACCTCAAATAACTTGTGGTCATTAAACAGATATTGCAATCAACCGATTTACTTTGACAGAACAATGACTTCAATCACAGTCTGGCAAGCCGGTTTTTCTGTGGATCCGGCGCCTCGTCACCCTGTGGACTTGAAAAATGCGCGTCACCCCCCATTTTAATCAACAGGAACCGATACCATGGCGGGTTGGCAACGGCATCAGCGGTTGTCGCACTTTGCCAGCGGTTCATTCACATTCATCCGCACTGAGGTTGTTATGGGCAAGTTGTTTCTATTGTTGGTCGGTCTGGTGGTGCTTGAGCTCACCGTAATGATCGAAGTCGGCTCCGTGATCGGTGCCTTGCCGACCGTCGGCTTGCTCATTCTGACGGCGGTGCTGGGCTCCTCGCTGGTGCGCAGCGAAGGGATCAAGACCCTGTTCAACGCGCAGCAGAAGATGCAGCAGGGGGAGATGCCGGGACGTGAGGTGATGGGGGGCATGATGCTGGCGCTGGCCGGTCTGCTGCTGATCATCCCGGGTTTCGTGACCGACTTCTTCGGCATCCTGCTGCTGCAGCCCTGGCTGCGCAACAAGCTGGCCGACAAGCTGATCGGCAGCAACCAGTTCAAGATGCAGATGGGCGGTTTTCAGGCCCGTCAGCAGCCGTTCGACGAGGTGCCGGGCAATGACCAGCCGGGTCAGGCTCCGCGCAGCGGCACTACCATCGAAGGGGAGTTCGAGCGCAAGGAGTAACTGCTGCGCTTACTTTCCTGCCATCAGGGCCTGCCCTGATGGCACAACTGCTCGAAGCGGTGGCGGGCATACCACCAGGCCAGGATGCCCGCCGCCAGATTGGCCACGAGAATTCCCAGATAGATCCCCTGCTCCCCTCCCAGTTTCGCCCCCAGCCAAGCCCCTGGCAGCAAGAAGACAAACAGCCGCAACCCGTTGAACAGGAAAGAGACGCTGGAAGCTCTCACGCCATTCAAGGCGGACGCAAGCAGCATCACCATCCCCTGAAAGCCGTAACCGATGGGCACTAGGTGCAGATAGAGCACGATGAGGCGCACCACCTGCGGATGACTGCTGAACAGCTCGGCGATGAAAGGGGCCAGCAGCCAGGTCAGTGCGTATACCGCCAGCTGGAACAGCAGGGCAAAGCGCATGCAAAACTGCAGCGCCGCCTTGGCACGGGCCGGGTTGCCCGCCCCGCAGTTTTGCGAGATGAAGGGGGCCAGCACGGAGGAGAGCGCCATCATCACGATAAGCAGCAGGGCTTCCACTCTCGATGCGGCGCCGTAGGCAGCCACCACTTCCGTTCCCAGCCCGGCGAAGATGGTCATCAGCACGGCGTTGGCCAGCGGATTGAGCATGTTGGTAAAGGAGGCGGGCACCGCCACGTGCAGCAGGGCGCGCCAGTGGGCCAGCAACTGCGGACGCGGGGAGAGGCGCCAGCGCAGCAGTCCTTCACGGTGGCGCAATATATAGAGGCTGACCAGCATGGCCATCAGCCAGGAGAGGGAGGTGGCGATGGCGGCGCCGCGGATCCCCCAAGCGGGGAAGGGGCCTATGCCGAAGATGAGCAGGGGATCCAGCACGCCGTTGACCAGCCCGGCCACCGTCATCACCAGGCTGGGGGTCTTGGTATCGCCGGTGGCCCGGATGGCGGCATTGCCCACCATGGGCAGCACCAGCATGGGGACGGTCAGATACCAGATCAGCATGTAGTCGTAGATGAGGGCGATCAGCTCATCGCTGGCGCCGAGCAACCGGAACAGCGGGTGTATGGTCAGCGCCCCCGCCAGGGCGATGAGGGCGACCAGCAGCACGGCCAGAAACAGGTTGTCGGTGGTGATGCGGGCGGCTTCATCATGCTTGCCCTGGCCGAGCGCATGACCCATCACCGCAGAGAGGCCGGCCCCCAGCCCCATCGCCAGCGAGGTGACCACGAAGGTGACCGGAAAGGTGAAGCTGATGGCGGCCAGTGCTTGGGTGCCCAGCATGCCGATGAAGAAGGTGTCGACCAGGTTGAAGGCGAGAATGGCGACGATGCCGAGGATCATCGGGCCCGTCATGCGCAGCAATACGGACGTCATGGGGGCAGTCAGCAGGGGATTGGGTCGGGTCACGGGCTTGTCTCTGTACGTCTGGCGGAGTTCTGGCTGCGGGCAGCACAAACCGGTTTCCTGACCGGGACTTCGGGAGATCCATCGAAGACGTTCATAGTACGTGAAAATATTTTTTTTGTATTTGCCCTTGAAGGGTTAACAAACGTGCCCCACATCGGAGACATATCTAATTTGGCCAGGAATGGCCATTCCTCAAAGCAACACAGAGACTCATTTTGGGAGAGTTATCGATGAAAATTCGTCCACTGCACGACCGCGTCATCATCAAGCGCATCGAAGCTGAAGCCAAATCCGCTGGCGGCATTGTCTTGACTGGTACTGCGGCCCAGAAGTCCACCCGTGGTGAAGTTCTTGCCGTGGGGACTGGCCGAATTCTGGATAATGGCGATGTCAAAGCCCTCGCCGTCAAGGTTGGTGACAAGGTGATCTTCAACGAAGGCTACGGTGTGAAGACCGAGAAGCTGGATGGTCAGGACGTTCTGATCCTGTCTGAAACCGACATCCTGGCGATTGTCGAAGAGTAATCCACCCTTTCCCCCTGCGAATTGATTGAAGGATTGAAGAAATGGCAGCTAAAGAAGTCAAGTTTGGCAACGAAGCACGCAGCAAGATGCTGGAAGGCGTAAACATCCTGGCCGATGCCGTCAAGGTGACCCTGGGCCCGAAAGGCCGCAACGTGGTACTGGACAAGTCCTTCGGCGCACCGACCATCACCAAGGACGGCGTCTCCGTTGCCCGTGAAATCGAGCTGGAAGACAAGTTCATGAACATGGGCGCCCAGATGGTCAAGGAAGTTGCTTCCAAGGCCAACGACGCCGCCGGTGACGGTACCACTACCGCTACCGTACTGGCTCAAGCCATCGTCAACGAAGGCCTGAAGGCCGTTGCCGCCGGCATGAACCCGATGGATCTGAAGCGCGGTATCGACAAGGCCGTAGTGGCCGCCGTTGCCGAGCTGCAAGCGCTGTCCCAGCCGTGTGCCGACAACAATGCCATCGCTCAGGTCGGCACCATCTCCGCCAACTCCGACGAGAAAGTCGGCAAGCTGATTGCCGAAGCCATGGACAAGGTAGGTCGTGACGGCGTGATCACCGTTGAAGACGGTCAGGGTCTGGACGACGAGCTGGCCGTGGTAGAAGGCATGCAGTTCGACCGTGGCTACCTCTCCCCGTACTTCGTCAACAAGCCGGAAACCGGTGCCGTTGAGCTGGACGATCCCTTCATCCTGCTGGTCGACAAGAAAGTCTCCAACATCCGTGAAATGCTGCCGGTGCTGGAAGGCGTAGCCAAAGCGGGCAAGCCGCTGATCATCGTGGCCGAAGACGTAGAAGGCGAAGCGCTGGCGACCCTGGTGGTCAACACCATGCGTGGCATCGTGAAAGTCGCTGCCGTCAAGGCACCTGGCTTCGGTGACCGTCGCAAAGCCATGCTGCAGGATATCGCCATCCTGACCGGTGGTACCGTGATCTCCGAAGAAGTGGGCATGGAGCTGGAAAAAGCGACCCTGGAAGACCTGGGCCGTGCCAAGCGCATCGTCATCACCAAAGAGAACACCACCATCATCGATGGCGTGGGTGATGCATCCCTGATCGAGAGCCGTGTGGCCCAGATCCGTCAGCAGATCGAAGAGACCTCTTCCGATTACGACCGTGAGAAGCTGCAAGAGCGCGTAGCCAAACTGGCTGGCGGTGTTGCGGTGATCAAGGTTGGCGCTGCCACCGAAGTTGAGATGAAAGAGAAGAAAGCCCGGGTTGACGACGCCCTGCACGCGACTCGCGCCGCAGTAGAAGAGGGTGTGGTTGCCGGTGGTGGTGTTGCGCTGGTACGCGTGGCCGCCAAACTGGCCGGCCTGCGTGGCGACAACGAAGATCAGAACGTGGGTATCAAGGTCGCTCTGCGCGCCATGGAAGCCCCGCTGCGCCAGATCGTCATCAACGCCGGTGAAGAGGCCTCCGTCATCGCCAACGCGGTGAAGAACGGTGAAGGTAACTTCGGTTACAACGCCTACACCGAACAGTACGGTGACATGCTGGCCATGGGTATCCTGGATCCGACCAAGGTGACCCGTTCAGCCCTGCAGTTCGCCTCTTCCATCGCCGGCCTGATGATCACCACCGAGTGCATGATCTCCGAGCTGCCGAAGAAAGATGCCCCTGCCATGCCTGACATGGGCGGCATGGGCGGCATGGGCATGATGTAATTCAGCCCTGGTTACCAAACGGCTCGCTATTGCGGGCCGTTTTTTTTATGGCGACTAAACTGAGTCTATTGTCAGTGACTTAATCAGAGGTGAGTATGCGTGTACTGGGTTTGATTCCATTACTGTTTTCTCTGGCCATGCCGGTGATGGCACTTGAGGCGCCACAGGGGCCCGTCATTTTGAAGGTGACCGGCAATGTGCTGCCGGCCGAAGCGACGGAGGGGGTGGTCTCCTTCGATCTCGCCATGCTCAAGGCCCTGCCGCAGCATGAGATAGTGACCAGCAATCCCTGGGTCGACAAACCGCACAAATATGTGGGACCCAAGCTGGCGGATGTCTTGGCTGCCGTCGGTGCGGATGGCAAGGCGATCACCTTGACGGCCTTGAACAGTTTTCAGATCAGGATCAACTGGGATAAGGTCAGGCAATACGACCCGATTCTGGCCTGGCAAGATGACGGGGTCACCATGCGGGTACGGAATAAGGGACCGCTTTGGTTTATCCTACCGCTGGATCAGTATCCTGAGCTGAAACGCTCGGAGTTTACCGACATGATGATTTGGCAACTGAATGCCATTGATATTCAGCATTGATGTAGTGGCTTGCAGGAGTACGAGTGAAAGCAAAGACCAAGGCGTGGCCTTTACTCATCGTTCTTTACCTATCCATCCTGTTGTTTACGGGAAGCACTCTCTATTGCCTCGCGCAGATACAGAATGCGACCCGAGTGATGGAGAGGTATACCTATGACGTCTCCTGGGCCCTGATGCAGTTGCAACTGGAGTTGGGGCGCTTCCTCAACTCCGTCGAGATCTACCATTATGGCGGCATCGATCACGATACCCTGATGCTGCGCTACGACATCCTGTGGAGCCGTACCCCCATCCTGCTCAGTGGCCAGTTGCGTCAGAGCATGAAGGACAAGCAGAAGACCTTGCGGCTGGTGCAGCTGATCGAAAGCAACATTCGCGAGATGGAGCCCAATATCACCAATCTGAAGGCGGGGACACCCGATTATCAGCAGATATTGATGCGCCTGGTTCCTCTGCAGGAGCCACTCTCCTATTCTCTCGCCTCCGTGATGCAGAAGAACATCAACGTCTATTCAGGCAATGACAAACGCTTTGGCCAGCTGCGCAATGCGCTGCTGTTCATGGTCTCAGGGCTGGTGTTGTCGGTGATGCTGCTGAGTGGTCTGTTGATCCGCGAGGCCCGCCGCCATTTCAGGGCGGCACGGATCGACCCCCTGACCGGGCTCTCTAACCGGTTGGCCTTGCTGGAGAAAATGGAGTCCTACGCCACCAAGGAGACGCCGTTTGGCCTGGTGCTGGTGGACATCAACGATTTTCGCGACATCAACAGCAAGTTCGGCTACAACACCGGTGATTTCCTGTTGCAGGAGCTGGCAAAGCGAATGCGCAGTTTGTGTGAAAACGGTGAGTGGGTGGCCCGGCTGGGCGGCGATCAGTTTGCCATGATCCAGCGTGAAAGCAGTGACCTGCGCCAGGTAAGGGAGCTGGTGGCCCGCCTGCTGCATGCGCTTAAGCAGGACATCATCATCGACAACTACCCGTTCCGCCTGGAGGTGGGTATCGGCATCGCCTTCTTCCCGATGGACAGCAAGCAGACTCAAGAGCTGCTCAGTCGGGCCGAGCAGGCCTTGTTTCACAGCCGCAAGACCCATGTGCCATACGTCATCTACGACAACTCGTTGCTTAATGAAACGGCGCGTCGCAAGCATTTGGCAAGCGACATGATCATGGCGCTCGAGCACAATGCACTCGAGCTCTATTACCAGCCCATCGTCAACCTCGAGAGTGGCCGCTGCGAAGCGGTGGAAGCCTTGCTGCGCTGGCGTCACCCTGAATTGGGCTTCATTCCACCCAACGAGGTGATCCAGGTCGCCGAAGAGTTCCAGCTGGCCGAGAAGCTGGGCAGCTGGGTATTGAACACGGCCTGTGAGCAGCTCTATCAGTGGCAGCAACTGGGTTTGGTTGATCTGCAGATGTGCGTGAATATCTCGCCCGGCATGTATCAGCGCAATCTGTTGAAGCTGGTTGCCAAGGCCTTGATGGACCACCATATTCCGGCCGCCAGTCTGGTGCTGGAGGTGACGGAAGACACCACTATGCGCGAGGTGAAAAACTCCCTGCAACTGATGCAGGACCTCAATCAGCAGGGGGTACAGCTGGCACTGGATGATTTTGGTACCGGCTACTCCTCGCTCAGCTATCTGCAGAAGCTGCCGGTCAGCAAGGTTAAGATCGATCGCTCCTTCATCCAGGGGATCGATACGTCCATTGAGGCATCCGAGCTGGTCGCCAACATCTGCCGGATGGGTTCCATGCTGGGCAAGAGTCTGGTGTGTGAAGGGATAGAAACTCAGGCGCAACTCGACGTGTTGCGCACCCTCACTGATATTCATCTCTATGGTCAGGGCTATCTGTTCAGCCGTCCAGAACAGGCAGAGAAGGTTTATCAAACCTTGCTGGAGATGGAAGAGGAGTGGCTGGAGCGACGCCAACCCGACAAGGCGTATTTAATTTAGCCAAAATGGCTCATGCTTGGTCCAAGATGGCCGATAGTCTTAAAGCAGGAGGTACACCATGGATATATCTAGTTCTGCATCTGCGTCATTTGGTTCTGCATTGATGACGGCCAGCCTGGCCAAGAAACAACAGACCCAAGAAGGTGAATCTGCATTGAAACTGCTGCAAACAGCAGCTCAATCAGCACCGGTTGCACCGACATCGGCCAACGCTTCTTTGGGAAGTAACATCGATATTCGCGTCTGACCCTAACGAAAAAGCCCCCATCCAGTCGATGGGGGCTTTTTTATGTCTGCGATATGGTGATGTCTATCTTGGTTCAGACCGGAAAAGGGGCTGGCGCCTCGAAGGTCATCCGCTCGCCGCTGCGGGGGTGGCTGATGGTCAGACTGGCCGCATGCAGGTAAAGATGGGGGGCCGCCGCCAGTGCATCCGGATGGGCGTAGAGGTTGTCACCCAGAATGGGGTGCCCCAGCTCCAGCATGTGGACGCGCAGCTGGTGCGAGCGACCCGTGATGGGGGTCAGCTTGATCAGGCTGTTGCCGTTCTCTACCTTCAATTTTTCCCACAGGGTCAGAGCGTGACGCCCCTCCTCGTGGTCAACCTTCTGTTTCGGCCGGTTGGGCCAGTCGACGCAGAGCGGCAGGTCGACCTGACCCGACGCTGCCTCCGGTTCGCCCCACACCCAGGCGAGGTAGTGTTTCTCGGTTTCCCGCTCGCGAAATTGCCGACTCAGCTCCCGATGGGAATTGGGATTGAGGGGAATGACAATGACGCCAGTGGTGGACATGTCGAGCCGATGAGCCGCCGCCGCCTTGGGATGCTGCTGCTTTACCCGATGCAGGACGCTGTCTTCATTCTCGGGGCCGCGCCCGGGCACGCTCAGCAGGCCAGTGGGCTTGTTGACCACCATGATGTCCTTGTCCTTGAACAGGATATCGAGCCAAGGCTCCAGAGGCGGTGAGTATTCAAACATAAATGTCTCGCATCAGAAGGTGGGGGCAAGCCCCCATCAGTTATGAGTAACCACAATCATAAAGGGCATGTCATCCAGCATGAGCCGGTCATGTCTCTTCAGTATCGCGTCAGTTATGGGTGACCACGATAAAGCGGATGGCATCCAGCTTGAGTTGGGTCTGATCGATCAGGTGGTGCAATTCTGCCTGCAGATTGCGCAGATAATCCAGTTCGCTGTCGCGCACGTTCGGGTTGACCGCCTTGAGCGCTTCCAGCCTGTCCAGATCCTGCTGCAGGGTCTGCGCCATCTGGGCGCGGGCCTTGTCGACAATCCCGCCTTTCAGCTCTTCGGCAATGGCCTGGCCCTTGCCAATCAGACCGTGGATCACCGGTTGGGAGGCGGTGACCAGCTTGCTGCCGAGGTGGCGATTGACCGGGGTCAGCTGGCGGTTGAAGGCATCGAACGCCACTTTTTCACCCAGATTCTGGCCGTTCTTGTCCATCAGCAGACGGATCGGCGTCGGCGGCATGAAGCGATAGAGCTGGGGATGGGCTGCAGACTCGGCAACAAAGATCAGCTCAAGCAGGATGGAGCCGATGGGCAGCGCCTTGTTTTTGAGCAGTGCGACCGAGGTAGCACCAATTTCGGAGCCCAGGATCAGGTCGATACCGCCGCGCATCATGGGGTGATCCCAGGAGAGCAGCGCCATGTCATCTCGCGACAGGGCGGTGTTGCGATCGAAGGTGATGGTCATGCCATCTTGCGGCAGGCCCGGGAAGCTGGAGACCAGCATGTGATCCCCCGGAGTCAGCACCAGCGCGTTCTCGCCACGGTCATCTTGATTGACGCCGATCTCGTCGAACATCTTGAGGGCGAAGGAGATCATGCCGGTGTCGTCATCTTCGGCGGCCAGCTTGTCGACCAGCTGCTGGGCAGCGGCGCCACCGCTGGAGTGGATCTCGAGCAGGCGATCGCGACCCTGTTCCAGCCGGGCCTTGAGCGGCTCGTGCAGTTCGCGGGTCTTGACCAGCAGGGCATCGAGGGGTTCCTGATCGCCGGTATTGGCGGCCAGCAGCTCGAACAGCTCTTCACGTACCGCTTCGAATACCGGGCGGGCAGTCGGGCAGGTCTGCTCGAATGCATCCAGACCATCGTGATACCAGAGCTGCAGGGCGCGCTGGGAGGTGCCCTCCAGATAGGGAACGTGGATCTCGACGGTATTCTGCTGACCGATACGATCCAGGCGACCGATGCGCTGTTCCAGCAGATCCGGATTGAGGGGCAGATCGAACAGCACCAGATGACTGGCAAACTGGAAGTTGCGACCCTCTGAGCCGATCTCGGAGCAGAGCAACACCTGAGCGCCCCCCTCTTGTTGGGCGAAATAGGCGGAGGCCTTGTCCCGCTCGAGGATGGACATCCCTTCGTGGAACACGGCTCCACGGATCCCTTCACGGGTACGCAGCGCCTCTTCCAGCGCGATGGCGGTGGCCGCTTCGGAGCAGATCACCAGCACCTTCTGCTGGCGGGCAGAGAGCAGCAGTTCCAGCAACCATTCGACACGCGGGTCGAACTGAGTCCAGGTAGCGTTGTCGCCTTCGAATTGCTGGAAGATCTTCTCGGGATAGAGGTAGCGCAGGGCGCGGGTCTGCAGATCGCCACCGTTGCCACCCATCATGCCCATCACCTTGATGGCGGTCTTGTACTGCTCTGGCAGCGGCATGGGGTAGACGTTGAGGTGACGCTCCGGAAAGCCCTGAATATTGGCGCGGCTGTTACGGAACAGCACCCGGCCGGTGCCGTGCTGATCCAGCAGTTTGGTGACCGCCTGCTGACGGGCGGCGGCATCGCTCAGATCCAGCCCTTCAAGCTGGCTGACGAGGATCTGTCTGGCTTCATCGCTCAGAGTCTCGCCTTCCAGCAGTTCTTGCGCGGCGCTGGCGACCTGACCGTAGGCTTGCTCCTCGGCGAGGAAGGCGTCGTAGTCGTAGAAACGCTCCGGGTCGAGCAGGCGCAGACGGGCAAAGTGGCTCTGGTGGCCCAGCTGATCCGGGGTGGCGGTCAGCAGCAGTACGCCCGGCACTTGTTCGGCCAGCGCTTCCACCATTTCGTAGGCGCGGCTCGGCGCTTCCTCACTCCACTCCAGATGATGGGCTTCGTCGACAACCAGCAGATCCCACTCGGCTTCCAGCACCTGTTCGAAGCGACGACGCTTCTTGCGCAGGAAGTCGAGGCTGCAGATCACCAGCTGTTCGGTCTCGAAGGGATTCTCCGCATCGGCGAACGCCTCGATGCAGCGCTCCTCGTCAAACAGGGAGAAGTGCAGGTTGAAGCGGCGCAGCATTTCAACCAGCCACTGGTGCTGGAGAGTCTCGGGCAGCAGGATCAGCACCCGATGGGCGCGGCCGGAGAGCAGCTGCTGGTGAATGATCATGCCCGCTTCGATGGTCTTGCCCAGACCCACCTCATCGGCCAGCAATACGCGCGGGGCGTAGCGGTGACCCACTTCATGGGCGATATAGAGCTGGTGCGGGATCAAGCTGACCCGGCCACCGGCCAGACCGCGAGTCGGGTTGCGGCGACGCTGGTGCTGGTTGATCAACGCCTCGTAGCGCAGGGTAAAGCGGGACATCCGGTCAATCTGGCCGGCGAACAGGCGATCCTGCGGCTTGTTGAACTTGATGAAGTTGTTGAGAAACACTTCCTTGAGGGCAACGGGCTCATCATTGTCGGTGCGCACACCCACATATATAAGCAGGCCGTCTTTCTCCTGCACTTCTTCGACCGTCATGGTCCAGTCTTCGTGACTGGCTATCTGATCGCCCACATTGAAGCTGACCCGGGTTACCGGCGCCTCTTCTTTGGCATACATGCGGTTTTCACCGGTAGCCGGAAACAACAGGGTAACCATGCGTCCTTCAACAGCAACGACAGTCCCCAACCCCAGATCCGTCTCTGTATCACTAATCCAACGCTGGCCAAGTGCAAAAGGCATTAAACTCTCCAAAGCCCAAGAGTGTGTGAATCGCAAAGGGGCGCTATGTTACCCGAAGGCGTGAGCGCGATCACCATGGATATAGAGGTGGCAGGCGTCATTCATCGGGTGGGGCGAACCGACGTGCTCACCTATGGCTAAAGATAGAGGGGTGTTGCTATATAAAGGCAGACTTGCTGAACAAGTCATCTATTTGGGTGATTGTTGAACGGTTGAACTGATTTCTCGAATTTAATTCGAAAACCCTCTTGCAAGCGTGATCCAGATCCCTATAATGCGCCTCCATCGACACGGCAAGCGGCAACGCAAACAGCCGGGTCGGTCGCCTCGAAAAGCCTTTGAAAATAAGGCTTGACTCGAGAAGGCGGTTGAGTAGAATGCCACTCC